>NZ_CP026228.1:2352500-4984360 GCF_002934285.1 Aeromonas sp. ASNIH1
GCTGGAGATATCAGAAGTGCGAATGCTGACGTAAGTAACGATAAAGGGGGTGAAAAGCCTCCTCGCCGGAAGACCAAGGGTTCCTGTCCAACGTTAATCGGGGCAGGGTGAGTCGACCCCTAAGGCGAGGCCGAAAGGCGTAGTCGATGGGAAGCAGGTTAATATTCCTGCACGACTTGTAATTGCGATGGGGGGACGGAGAAGGCTAGGTGGGCCAGGCGACGGTTGTCCTGGTGAAAGTGCGTAGGTGGTGTTTCCAGGCAAATCCGGAGACACAACACTGAGACACGAGACGAACGCACTACGGTGCGGAAGCCATTGATGCCCTGCTTCCAGGAAAAGCCTCTAAGCTTCAGATTACAAGTCATCGTACCCCAAACCGACACAGGTGGTCGGGTAGAGAATACCAAGGCGCTTGAGAGAACTCGGGTGAAGGAACTAGGCAAAATAGAACCGTAACTTCGGGAGAAGGTTCGCTCTTGATGGTGAAGTCCCTTGCGGATGGAGCTGTCGGGAGTCGCAGTGACCAGATGGCTGGGACTGTTTATCAAAAACACAGCACTCTGCAAACACGAAAGTGGACGTATAGGGTGTGACACCTGCCCGGTGCCGGAAGGTTAATTGATGGGGTTAGCGCAAGCGAAGCTCTTGATCGAAGCCCCGGTAAACGGCGGCCGTAACTATAACGGTCCTAAGGTAGCGAAATTCCTTGTCGGGTAAGTTCCGACCTGCACGAATGGTGTAACCATGGCCATGCTGTCTCCACCCGAGACTCAGTGAAATCGAATTCGCCGTGAAGATGCGGTGTACCCGCGGCTAGACGGAAAGACCCCGTGAACCTTTACTACAGCTTGGCACTGAACATTGAACCTACATGTGTAGGATAGGTGGGAGGCTTTGAAGGCGTGACGCCAGTTGCGCTGGAGCCGTCCTTGAAATACCACCCTTGTATGTTTGATGTTCTAACGCAGGGCCCTGAATCGGGCTCGCGGACAGTGCCTGGTGGGTAGTTTGACTGGGGCGGTCTCCTCCCAAAGAGTAACGGAGGAGCACGAAGGTTGGCTAATCCTGGTCGGACATCAGGAGGTTAGTGCAATGGCATAAGCCAGCTTAACTGCGAGACGGACAGGTCGAGCAGGTACGAAAGTAGGTCATAGTGATCCGGTGGTTCTGAATGGAAGGGCCATCGCTCAACGGATAAAAGGTACTCCGGGGATAACAGGCTGATACCGCCCAAGAGTTCATATCGACGGCGGTGTTTGGCACCTCGATGTCGGCTCATCACATCCTGGGGCTGAAGTCGGTCCCAAGGGTATGGCTGTTCGCCATTTAAAGTGGTACGCGAGCTGGGTTCAGAACGTCGTGAGACAGTTCGGTCCCTATCTGCCGTGGGCGTTGGATGATTGAAGGGAGTTGCTCCTAGTACGAGAGGACCGGAGTGAACGAACCTCTGGTGTTCGGGTTGTCACGCCAGTGGCACTGCCCGGTAGCTAAGTTCGGAATCGATAACCGCTGAAAGCATCTAAGCGGGAAGCGAGCCCTGAGATGAGTCATCCCTGACCCCTTGAGGGTCCTAAAGGGCCGTTGGAGACCACAACGTTGATAGGTGGGGTGTGTAAGCGTAGCGATACGTTGAGCTAACCCATACTAATTACCCGTGAGGCTTAACCATACAACACCCAAGAAGTGTTTCTGGCCTTGTAGCAAGTGCGAGACTACTTACCTAATTCAGTGATAGTGACAAGCCAAGTGCAACATCACTACTCACGTCAGCTTTCTGGATTAAGATTTTGCCTGGCGGCAATAGCGCAGTGGAACCACCTGACCCCATGCCGAACTCAGAAGTGAAACGCTGTAGCGCCGATGGTAGTGTGGCATTCGCCATGCGAGAGTAGGACACTGCCAGGCACCCAATACAAGAAACCCCGCTCACTCGAGCGGGGTTTTTTATTGCCTGAAATTTATTTTTTAGATAATAAGTCTGGATAATGCTCAAAATCCAGTCAATTGCATCGATAAACATTGCTATTCAGCCAGTATCACTGCCTTTCAAACGGCTCAATCTCTCTTTTTCACCTGGTTGAGCGTCAAATATCTCCGGCTCAAACGCTATTCCCTTCCTTGATAATCACTATCGCCGGAAACGGGAGTGACAAGTACTTCAGGATCCATAGACTGTTTCTTTCATGTACAAGGAGCTGTGTATGTTGGGGATCCACGATCTGGCGCTGTTTGTCGTTTCTGGCCTGTTGTTGAACATGATGCCTGGGCCTGACTCCCTGCTCATCATGCTGCGCAGCGGCTCCCAGGGATGGCGTGCAGGCTCTATGGCGGCATTGGGTATCGGGACAGGTACCATGGTGCATGTGTTGGCGGCGGCGCTGGGACTGTCTGCCCTGTTGAGTGCCTCCGCCGAGCTGTTTGCTGTCATCAAGCTGATGGGGGCGCTCTATCTGGTCTACCTCGGCGTGTCCATGCTCTGGCAGAGGAGTGGCACTTTAACGTCTGTGGATGGGGCTGTGGCGCTGCCTGCGCTCTCTTATGGGCGCATCTTTCGGCAGGGGTTGCTCACCAATGTCCTCAATCCCAAGGTGGCGCTCTTCTTTCTCGCTTTTGTGCCCCAGTTCATCGATCCCGCTTCACCGCAAAAGGCGATGGCATTCATCGTGCTGGGCTGCATCTTCAATCTCAACGGCATGATCTGGTGCCATCTGCTGGCGTTTTCCACCGCGTTTGCAAGCCGCAATGTACGATTGCCCGCCCGGGTGGCCACCTGGCTGAATCGTGTGATGGGGGGGCTGTTCGTGGGGCTTGGTATCAAGCTGGCGGTGGAGTGAGCAGGTAAACTCCGGGCATAGAAAAAGGCGTATCCCATCGCTGGGATACGCCTTCGTCTGCACTGCAGCAGAATGACCGGGATCAGTTCATGCCGTAACGCTTGAGTTTCTTGCGCAGGGTACCGCGGTTGATGCCCATCATCACGGCGGCGCGAGTCTGGTTGCCACGGGTGTACTGCATGATCACGTCCAGCATGGGAGCTTCGACTTCGGAGAGAACCATATCGTACAGATCAATCACTTCCTGACCGTTCAACTGGGCCAGGTAGTTACGCAGGGCCTGTTGCACAGAGTCACGCAGGGGGCGTTGGGTCGGCTCGGCAGCGTGATTGTGAGTAGTTGTTACCAATGCATCAGAAGTCAGGGTTTGTTCGAACATATTCGGTCGGCTCTTTAGTTATGCGTTAACCTAATCCATCGAAATACGCTTCGAGTGCCTCGAGTTGTGCGTCTGCACAATCCAGGGCATTGAAGTGCTTACGGAATTCTCGGCCCGCCTCTTCTTCATCCAGATACCAGCCCACGTGTTTACGGGCAATGCGCGCTCCCAGATAGGCACCGTAAAACTGGTGCAGATTGGTGACATGCTCGTTCATCAGGGTGCGAACCTCTTCCCTGTCGGGAGGCGGCAGCTTGGTGCCCGTTTCAAGAAAATGGCGGATTTCCCGGAAAATCCAGGGTCGTCCTTGCGCAGCACGGCCGATCATCACGGCGTCGACACCGGTATAGTCGAGGACATACCGGGCTTTCTCCGGGCTATCGATGTCGCCATTGGCGACAACAGGAATCGATACGGCCTGCTTAATCGCCCTGATAGTGTCGTACTCCGCTTCGCCCTTGTAGAGGCAGGCACGGGTACGACCATGCACGGCAAGGGCCGCGATACCGCAATCTTCGGCGATTCGGGCGATCTCCTCGCCATTGCGGTTATCCGGATCCCATCCTGTGCGGATCTTCAAGGTGACAGGTACTTCCACCGCATCCACCACGGCCCGGCAGATGGATCTGACCAGGTCTGGCTGACGCAGCAGGGCGGAACCTGCCAGCTTCTTATTCACTTTTTTTGCCGGACATCCCATGTTGATGTCGACGATCTGAGCGCCCTGCTCCACGTTGTAGCGGGCAGCAAACGCCATCATCTCGGGGTCGGCACCGGCAATCTGGACCGATCGCAAGCCGCCTTCAGCAGAGTGATCCATTCTCATCCGGGTTTTCTGGGTATCCCAGACATCCGGGTTGGCCAGCAGCATCTCGGAAACGGCCATACCGGCTCCCAAACGTAAACAAAGTTCACGAAATGGTCGGTCTGTTACACCGGCCATGGGGGCCACGATCAGGGGAGTTTCAAGCGTGTGGGGACCTATCTGCATTCCACGGTTACCATCGGCTTAGGGCGGCGTATATTACGCATTTTTTAGTCAGGAGAAAAGGTTAGTATTTGAGCGTCAGCCATTTTTTTCTGAAAAAAACGTCGCGCCAAGGCTTGCAAATTCAGGAGTGCTTGAAAATCGGACATATTGTCTGTGACCATGGTCAGGGGGGCGCGAGTGAGGGGGATGGTGATTTGTGAGTCTCCCTCTCAAGCCGGTTTAGGCTATGATAGCGGGCCTGAATTGAGCAAAGGCTCTACACAATTTCATTACAAACGGATCGGGGATGTATGACGGCAAAGTTCATCAAATCGCTCTGCCCATGCCTGCTGGGTGTCGTGCTGGGGTCGGCCCAGGCGCAGACGGTCAGCTTTACCGAGGCCTGGAGCCGGGTCATCCAGCAGGATGACGGCTTGGCGGCAGAGCAGGCCGGGGTGGAGAGAGCCCAGCAACTGCGGGAGGCGGCCAAGGCCATGTACCTGCCCAAGGTGGATGTGGGGGCCAGCTATACCCATCTCGATCAGCCGATGGAGCTGGACATGCTGGATCTCAACCCCATCGCCAGTCATCCGGAATTCGGCAAGGTGCTGGGGCCCGTGATGCAGGCGCTCAACCTCAGCCCGAGCGATTTTGTCACCCCCCTCACCAAGCAGAACGTGGTGACCAGTTCGGTCAAGATGCTATGGCCGCTCTTTACCGGCGGGCGCATCGATGCGGCCCAGGATATTCGTCAGGCCCAGGTGAGCGAGGCTGAGCAGTTGCTGGTGCTCAAACAGCAGTCGACCTTCGAGAGCCTCTCCCAGACCTACTTCGGGGTGGTGCTGGCGGCGCAGGTGGTGCAGACCAAGCAGGAGATCGAGCAGGGACTGGCACACCATCTGGATCATGCCAAGAAGCTCGAAGCCCAGGGGCAGATCGCCAAGGTGGAGCGCCTGTCGGCCCAGTCTGCCTATGACAGGGCACGCATCGATACCCAGAAGGCCAGGCGCAGCCTGGAGATCGCCCAGCTGGCGCTCGGCCACATGCTCAAGCTCAAGCAGGCTGAGCCCAATACCGCCCTCTTCATCAACGAAGGGATGCCAGCCTTGTCTCCCTTCGTGGAGGAGACCCTGTCGGTGCATCCCGGTCTCAAGCTGTTGACGGCCAAGAAGGAGCAGGCCCAGGGGATGATCAAGCTGGAGAAGGGCAAGTACGCCCCCGAGCTCTTCCTGTTCGGCAACTACAACCTCTATGAAGATGATTCCATCGTCTCCAAGACCACACCGGACTGGCTGGTCGGGGTCGGGGTCAGCATGCCGCTGGTGAGTCGTGATGGCCGCTCCGAGACGGTCCAGGCAGCCAAGAGCGCCGAACTCCAGGTCAACCTGCTGCAAGCCAAGACCCGCCAGGATCTGGAGCTGCTGGTCGAGAAGACCTGGCGCGAGGCTGCCCAAGGACTGGAAGAGTATCACTCTCTCTCCTCGACCCAGGCGCTGGCCGAGGAGAACGTGCGGTTGCGTGACAAGGCATTCGGTCAGGGGCTCTCCACTTCCCTCGATGTGGTCGATGCCCAGACTCAGCTTGCCGGGGTCAAGACCCAGCGCGCCGCCGCCGCCTATCAATACGTGATCTCTCTGGCCCGCCTGTTGGCACTCTCCGGTCAGATGAACAGTTTCAACCAGTATCAGCATGGCCAGGCGATCGAGGTGAACTCATGATCGCGCTCTCTTCCACTCCGTTATTCATGTCCGTTTCGACCGTCAAGGGTCGCCCGTTTGCCGAGGTGAATTCATGAGTCATCCCCCCATCAAGAAGAAGATGAGCCAGGGCAAGCCCTGGCTGCTGCCACTGGCGCTGGTATTGCTTGTGCTCTGGCTTGGCTGGCGCTTCTGGCTGGCCTATCAGCCGGAGCCGGTGCGTCTGCAGGGGCAGATAGAGGCGCAGCAGTATTCGGTCTCTTCCAAGGTGGCGGGCCGCATCGACGAGGTGCTGGTGAAGAAGGGGGATCAACTGGCCAGGGGCCAACTGGCGTTCACTCTGGCGAGCCCGGAGATCGAGGCCAAGCTGAGTCAGGCCAAGGCCGGGCAGGCCGCGGCGGGTGCCATGGCCGAAGAGGCCGAGAAGGGGGCGCGAGTGCAGCAGATCGCGGCCGCCAAGGATCAGTGGCAACAGGCCAAGGCGGCTGCCCTGCTTCATGGCAAAACCTACGAGCGCATTGCCAGCCTGCATCGGGATGGCGTGATGTCGCTGCAAAAGCGTGACGAGGCCTGGACGGCCTGGCAGGCGGCGAAGTACAGCGAGGGCATGGCCTGGCAGCAATACCAGATGGCACTGGAAGGGGCGCGGGAAGAGACCAAGATAGCGGCCCGCGAGCAGGCCAAGATGGCGGCTGGCGGCGTGGCGGAAGTGGAAGCCTATCTGGCCGATACCCGCATCGCCAGCCCACACGAGGGGGAAGTTGCCCAGGTGCTGTTGCGTAGCGGCGAGCTGGCTCCCCAGGGCTTCCCCGTGGTGACCTTGCTCGACATGAAGGATGCCTGGGCCCAGTTCCATGTCCGTGAGGACCTCTTGCCAAGGTTCCCGGTCGGTACCGAGTTTGATGCCCGTATTCCCGGCCTGGGGGATCAGCTGGTGCGCTTCAAGGTGACCCATGTGGCCGTGATGGGGGATTTCGCCACCTGGCGTGCCACCGACACCCGCCAGGGGTTCGACATGAAAAGCTTCCAGGTGGAAGCGCGCCCCTTGCAGCCGGTTGACGGGCTGCGGGTCGGCATGAGCGTGCTGGTCGAGCTCTGATGGGACGCGAATGGCAGTTGCTCTGGCAGGACCCGTTCGGCCGGGCGCTGGCGAGCTGGGTCCCCTTGCTGCTGATAGGGATCCTGTGCTGGATCTTTTCAGCCGGCCTGGCGCGGGATCTCAAGGTCGGTCTGGTGGATCTGGATCGCAGCACCCTCTCCCGACAACTGGCGTTCTCTCTCGATGGCTCCGCCGGGCTCAAGGTCGCCCAGCAGTTTGATTCCATCGACGCAGGGGCCAGGGCACTGCGAGGGGGGGACATCTATGCCCTGGTGGTGATCCCCCATCACCTGGAGCGGGATGCCCGCGAGGGGACCCAACCCAGGGTGACCGTGTTCAACAATGGCCAGTTCATCCTGATTGCCAAGCTGGTCAACTCCGCACTGGCCCAGGTGGTGGGAACTCTCAATGGCCAGGTGGGCGTGCTCTCGGCCATGGCCGACGGCAAGACGCTGCCCGGTGCCCTGGGACAATCCGTACCCATTGCGAGCCAGGTTACCGCGCTCTACAACATCAATTCCAGCTACGCCCAGTTTCTGCTGAGCGCCCTGCTACCTGCGGTGTGGCAGATCCTGGTGGTGCTCTATGGCCTGAACGCCCTGGCCCGCACCGATCGCCTCGGGTTGGACTGGACCACCAGAGGGGTCTGGTTCGGCCTCTGGCGTACCCTGCTACCCCATGTGCTCATCGGCTGGGGGTGGGGTCTGGCGTGGAGTCTGCTGCTGTTCAAGGGGCTTGGGTACCCCATGCAAGGCAGTTGGCTGGTGCTGACGGCGGGGCTGGGACTGGCGTCGGCCGCTTGCGTCACCATGGGGGCCTTCTTCTACGCCATCATCCGGGATCCGGCGCGCGCTCTGTCGCTGGCGGGGGCTTACACGGCTCCCGGTTTCGCCTTTATGGGGGTCACCTTTCCGGTCAGCGCCATGGGGGATGTGGCCCAGTTCTGGCGCAGCCTGCTGCCCATCTCCCACTATGTGGAGCTGCAGATCGGGCAAACCAACTACGGTCAACCGTTGACGGCGGCCCTGCCCCAGCTCGGGGCCCTGCTGCTGTTTCTGCTGCCCCTGCTGCTGGTGGTACACCGCTACCGGACGCCGTCGGGCGCGCTACCCCATGAGGAGTCCAGGCCATGATGGGATTCTGGGATCTGGTGCGCCTTGAGCTGCGCACCCTCTTGGCGGATCGCGCCATCATGCTGACCCTGTTTGGCGGCGTCTTCTTCTACTCCTTCCTCTACCCCCAGCCCTACCTGCACCAATTGCCCAGGGAAGAGCCCGTGGTGGTGGTCAACGAGGATGGCAGCCAGCTCTCCCGCCAGCTGGAGTTCATGGCCGATGCCACGGCGCAGGTCAAACTGGTGGCCCGTGCCGGTTCGCTCGACGAGGCCCGCCAGATGATGCTGACCGGCAAGGCGAGCGGCATCTTGCACATTCCCCGCCACTTCTATCGGGATCTGATGCTGGGCAGGAGCGTGACCCTGGGTTATGCCGGGGATGCCTCCTACTTCCTGGTCTATGGCACCATTGCCGAAGGGCTGGCCCAGGCGGGGGGCACGCTCGCCGCCCAGGTGAAGGTGGCCAGGCTGCTGAGCCAGGGCGAGGCGCTGCCCCAGGCCGCCATGGGCTGGAACGCGGTGGCCCTCAATGTGCTGCCGGTATTCAACCCCACCATGGGCTATGTGAACTACGTGGTGCCTGCGGTATTCGTGCTGATCCTGCATCAGGTGTTGCTGATGGGGACCGGCATCCTGGGAGCGACCCAGAACCAGCGCAGCCGCCGTGGCGAGTCAGGCTACTGGCAACATGCCCCCGTGCCGGCCTTGTTGCTGGCCCGCACCCTGGTGGTGGGGGCTCTTTTCGTCCTTCCGGTGACCTACTTCTTCGGCTTCTGCTTCGATCACTACGGTATTGCCCGCACCGCTGTACCCGGCGAACTCTGGCTCTTTACCCTGCCGTTCCTGCTGGCCACCACCTGGCTCGGGATCCTGCTCGGCGCCCTGTTCACCCGCCGTGATCTGCCGACCCAGGTAGTGCTTGTCTCCTCTTTGCCGCTGGTCTTCCTGGCCGGCTTTATCTGGCCCCTTGAGCTCATCCCGGCTCCCCTCAACTGGCTGGCCCAGTGGGCCCCGAGCACGCCGGCCATCGAGGGATTCCTGCGCCTCAATCAGATGGGGGCCGACTTTGCCCAGGTCTCCCGCTACTGGTGGCAGTTGTGGGGGCTTGCACTGTTGTATGGCGCTCTGGCGTGCTGGTTGCTCCGCTGGCGTCAACCGTGCCCTGCAACGGGGCCGGATGATGGGGCGACTGCGTCTTCCACCGACTAGGCGCCTTGCAACAGCACGGTCAGCCACTGGGCTGACCGTGTTGCCATTCACAGGGATCATGGCTGATTCAGACCCGGATCGCCGATGGCAAAGATCTGGCCGCACGCCTCCTGGTCGGTGAGCAGTTGCAAACCCCGTATCGCCACATCCTGGCGCCTGACCAGGCCATGCCTCTCTTGCCCCTGGCTCAGGATGGCCTGACCCGTGGGCTCCCCATCCTGCAACCCTGCGGGGCGTAAAATGGTCCACTCAAGGGTGCTGGTCTGCAGCCAGCTTTCCGCCAGGCTCTTGAGGCGTACCTCGTGTCCGAAGGCGGCGCGAGCCCGCTCGGGCAGGTATTGCCAGCTGTCGCCACAACCGAGGGAGGTGACCAGCAGCAGGCGGCTGAGCCCGGCGCGCTCCATCTCGTCGATCACATGGCGGTTGCCCTGATAATCCACCGGTGCACTCTGGCGAAAGCTGCCGAGGGTGGAGACTACCCGGGCATCCCTGTCCGCCAAGCGGCAAGCCTGGGCCACGGCCTGGGGGTCCAGGGCATCCCCGATGACGACCTCGACTCCCAGGGTATGCAGCTCGCTGGCCATGTCGGCATGGCGCACCAGGGCAACGACCCTGTGGCCCAGTTGCAGTGCGTGGTCGGTGAAGGCGCGGCCCAGTCCGCGACTGGCACCGAAGATGAGTGTGGTTGGCATGACAGGCCCTCTCGAACAAAAGAGCAAGCCTAGAGCCTGGATGGCTCTCTGTAAATGAGAGTGGTTTTTATTTGTGAGGTGCAGGGGATATGAAGGGCCGGACATCAGGGACGCCGGCCCGACGGGATCAACCGTTGTAATGGCCGATGCTGGGACGGCGGCTGGGTCCGCTCAGGTGGATGTCCACCGGATTGAACGCCTTGATCGCCTCATAGCTGAAATCACCGATGGCCTGATGCAGGCTCTGGGGGCTGTGGTTGGTGATGATGATGACGCTTTTGGACAGGTTGCGACGACGGCGCAGCAGGTGGCCGAGGAAGCTGGACTGACTCTCCGCCATCTTGGCGCGGTTGGCTGCCACCTCGTCGATGATCAGCAGGTCCACCTCTTCCAGGGCGCGGCGGTACTGGTTGCGCTCCTCCTGATCCTGGATGACGTTGAAGAAGAGCCTGTCCACGATGGAGGCCCACTGCTGGAAGATCACCGACTTCTGGTGGCGCGCGATCAACTCGTGGGCCACGGCACCCGCCAGGGTGGATTTGCCGGTGCCGTAATCGCCGTAGATCAGCATGCAGCCCCCGCCGCTCTTCTCCCAGTGCTCGAAACCGCTGATGAAGTAGCGGGCTGTCTCGATGGGGTATTGCAGGGCCGGGTCACCGGAATCCATCTTGTCGAAGATCCAGTCCGGATTGAGGTCGGCCTGGGCGATCAGCTTCTGGATCCGCTCCTGGCGGGCGGCCTTCTGCAACTCGCGCACTTCGGCATTGGCCTTGGCGTCGTACTCCTTGCGCAGGGTCTCGTAGTCGTACTGGCTGCCGCCGGTTGCGGCCCGCAGTCGGAGAATACGTTGCTGCAGGCTGCTGACGTGACGCTTGAGCTCGGGATCATGAGCCCGTTGCTCCTGTCTCGCCTTGGCGATTTTCTGGCGTTTGGCCTCGATCTCTTCCAGTGCCTGGCGCATCGGGTCGTGCGGATCTGTCATGGAATTCTCCTTCTGCTAGGGCTGTGGCTGGATGGGCAGGGGGTCAATAGTGCACTTCGTGGCCGCCTGGTATCAATCATTCTCCGGCTCCTGAGCTTGTGCCAGCCGTTTGGCCTCATCGATCATCTCTTGCGCCCGGCGGCTCGGGCCAGCCTCTACCGGGGCTGGCGCGACCTGCTGGTACCCGGTGACCACGGTCGCCGGGCGGCGGGCGTAGCGCCGACTCTTGAGGGCCCGAATAAATTTCAACATCCACTGGTGCTGGGAGTCGAACACCTCGGGGCGGCCGAGCCAGTAGGCGATGAACTCCCCGAGATCCTCTTCGCTGTAGCTGGCATCGATCACCCCGCACAGGCGTGCGAGAGCAGGCAGTTCTTCGTCCGGACGCCACTGCAGGTGCATCTGGAACGGGCGTGCCGGCAGAGGGCTGCGCACCCGCTGGCTCAGCAACGGCAACTGGAAAGGGCACTGGTGGTAGTGCTCACTGTCAGCCTGGGCCTCGACCTGAAGCAGTTCGGCCTCCATCAGCTCGTCGAGCAGTTCGGTCAGCTGGCGAGCGTTGACCTGATAGCTGAAACCACCGGGATTGCCCGGATCGACGACAGCCAGTGCCCGGCCAAGCTCGGGATAGTTGAGTCGGGCCAGCCGATTTTCCAGCACCAAGCGGCGCAGTTGCAGGGTATAGAGGCTGCGGGCCGGATGGGAGAGTCTGGGATGGGCGAGGGCGCTGTATTCGGCTGGCGTCATGGTCTGCTTCACGATCTGGAGTGGAGGGCATTATCCCTCATGGCGGTGCCTCATACAATTCATGGGGCCGACCTGCGAGATAACGGCTGCCGGGCGACGGTTGCCGACCATCTCTGCGCAAGGGGGCGATCAAAATAGTCGGACCATTTCAAACGCTTGGCAGATACCAAGGCCAGCCCGGCTCGCTGCTCGACAATATTGTGTGGCGGTATCCAGCGCCCATGATCTAGTCTTAATGCTCAAATAACCATTTGACTAATAAGAGCTTTGTCAAGATGTCAAAAGCCGGACTACGGATCTTGGTGGTAGAAGACGAAGCGGTTTTTCGCCACTCACTGGTATCTTATCTCGAGCACGACGGGGCCTGCGTCTTTCAGGCAGAAGACGGGATTGAGGGGCTCTCTGCCGCAGCGCTCTATCACCCCGATGTGGTGTTGTGTGATCTGAACATGCCGAACATGGATGGCCATGAGGTGATTGCCTGCCTCACCGCCCGCTATCCACAGGTGCCCGTCATCGTCATCTCCGGTCAGGATCAGATGGCTGCGATCGAGCGTGCGCTGCGGGCGGGGGCCAAGGACTTCTTCATCAAACCGGTGAATGACTATGAGCAGATCCGCCGCAGCATCGAGCAATGCCTGACAAACCTCGGGCATCAGAGCCAGCAGCTGGAACTGATGGAGCACATCGACTTCTTCCGTGGCCACGATCTGGCGAGCAGCCGGCTGCTCGCCTGGTTGTCCCCCCCTGGCATGCAGGAGTGGGGGCCCTGGCAGGTCACCTTTGCTGGCATGGGCAATCTCTTCATCCCGGATACCTTCAAACTGGACGACAAGCTGCTGGTACTGGTGATGGAATTGCCCATCCTCGGTGTGGATGCGGCCTTCTGTGGTGCCTTGGTGCGATCCCTGATGAACGGCCCCTATCGCCAATACCAGCAACAAGAGAGCCTGCTGTTGACCCAGCCACACCGATTGCTGGATTACCTCAATCTGCAACTGCTAGAGTCGGGCCTGCGTCACTCCTTTGCCATGGCGGCCCTGCTGTTCGATCAGGAGGACGGGCTGCTTTTTGCAAATGCCGGGCTCACCTCACCTCACTGGTTGATGCGTGCAGGGGGGTTGCCGCTCGGCTTGATGCGCAGCAGTCGCTACACGTTGCACAGGCGAAGCTGGCACGAGCCCTTTGATCTGCAGTTTCGCAGTGACAGCGGCAGCGCCCTGACGATGCAGGTTCGTCACTACTGACGCCGTGAAGTGAACACATGTAAACAGGGCGCCCATGGGCGCCCTGTTTGGTCTCTGCTGTCCTGACCGGTCAAACGGTCGCAGACTGCAGTTTCTGCTCTTGTTCTTCGGGCTCTTTGGCCGGGCCTTCGGCACCGTGCATCCAGTAGACCAGGCGGTTGGCCATGGTCAGCAGGATGAGGGCGCTGATCACGGCGGCCAGTGCGATGCCACCGAAGATGGCCATGGCACCGGACTCGCCGACGAAGGAGCCGATGAAGCCGGCGGCATAGTTGGCCAGGGCCACGAAACCGAACCAGGCACCCATCATCAGGGAGGCCAGGCGCAGCGGAGCCAGCTTGGTCACCATGGAGAGACCGATGGGAGAGAGGCAGAGCTCGCCCAGGGTATGGAACAGGTAGGCACCGACCAGCCAGAACATGGAGGTCTTGACAGCCTGATCACCACCTTGCTCCAGCACGGCACCGATCATGAACAGGAAGCCGACGGCCAGGAACAGCAGGCCCATGGCGAATTTCACCGGGGAGTTCGGCTCTTTCTTGCCGAGCTTGATCCAGATGGCGGCCACGACAGGGGCCAGGGTGATGATGAAGAAGGGGTTCAGGGACTGGAACCAGGCTGTCGGCACTTCGAAGCTGCCGATCATGCGGTCGGTATACTCCTGGGCATACAGGTTCATCAGACCACCGGCCTGCTCGAAGCCGGCCCAGAAGATGATGGTGAACAGGCCCAGTACCAGGATCACCTTGATGCGATCCACTTCCTGTTTGGTCAGGGGCGCTTTTTGCTCCTTGGAGCGTTGCAGGGCGGCACGCTGGGCGGCGGGCACACGGCCGATGTCGCCAAGGAAACGCTGGGCCATGGTGGCCTGCACAACCAGGGAGAGCAGCATGCCGATACCGGCGCTGACGAAGGCGGCTTGCCAGCCATAGGCGGTGGCGGCGGCGCCGCAGATCACGCCGGCCAGCAGGGAGCCCAGGTTGATGCCCATGTAGAAGATGGTGAAGGCGCCGTCACGACGGTGATCCCCTTCTTTATACAGGTCACCCACCATGGTGGAGATGTTCGGTTTGAACAGGCCGTTGCCCACGATCAGCAAGCCAAGGCCGGCATAGAAGACGGTGTTGACCATGTCAGGGAACATGGCGTGAGGCAGTGCCAGGGTAAACTGGCCGGCGGCCATCAGCACGGCACCGAACAGGATGGCACGGCGCTGGCCCAGGAAGGTATCGGCGAGCCAGCCGCCGATGACGGGGGTGATGTAGACCAGACCGGTATAGATGCCGTACAGCTTGAGGGCGTCGGCCTGGGTCCAGCCCATGCCACCGTTGGCGGTCAGGTCGGTCAGATAGAGGACGAGCACGGCACGCATGCCGTAATAGGAGAATCTCTCCCACAGTTCGGTACTAAAGAGCAAAAAAAGCCCTTTAGGGTGACCTAAAAAGGTCCCTTTGGACGGGTTATTCATTGGAACTTCCACCTGTGTCTTATATTTTTTTAGAAATTTTATGCAAGGGCTAGGAACAAGCCTTAATCCTTATAGAACAAGCGATTTTAAATTACAATATTATGATTTAGCGATATTTTATCTATCAATGGTTGAATATTTGTTTATAAAATGAAAAAGGGCATCGAATGATGCCCAGTTTTTTATTCTGCTTATCTTGTAAATATTCAGAGATTACAGCTCTTTGGCAAACTGCTTCAGCCAGCTGGTGAATTCTTTGCTGAGTTCCCGATGGCGCACGGCGTATTCCACATTGGCCTTCATATAACCGAGCTTGCTGCCGCAATCGTGGCTGCGTCCCTTCATGAAGTAGGCATTGACCTGCTCCTTTTCCATCAGCATGGCGATGGCATCGGTCAGCTGGATCTCGTCGCCGGCGCCGGCCGGGGTTTTTTCCAGCAAGGGCCAGATATTGGCCGAGAGCACATAGCGACCGACCACGGCCAGGTTGGACGGGGCTTCATCCCGGGGCGGCTTCTCGACGATGGCCTGCATCGGCAGGGACATGCCTTCGCTCAGGGCTTCCCCCTTGATGTCGGCGATGCCGTATTTGTCCACTTCGCTCTCGGGGACGGCTTCCACCATGATCTGGCTGATCTGCTCCTCTTCGAACAGATGCACCATCTCCGCCAGGTTGTCCTGCTTCAGATCGCTGGCCACCTCGTCGATGAGCACATCCGGCAGCAGAACGGCGAAGGGTTGATCCCCGATGAGGGGGCGGGCACACAGTACTGCATGGCCCAGGCCTTTTGCTTCCCCTTGACGCACGTGCATGATGGTGACGTCTTTGGGACAGATGTGCTGAACCTCTTCCAGCAGTTGGCGCTTGACCCGCTTCTCCAGGGTCGCCTCCAGCTCGAAGCTTTTGTCGAAGTGGTTCTCGATGGAGTTCTTGCTTGAATGGGTCACCAGGATGATCTCCTTGATGCCGGCGGCGATGGCTTCGCGCACCACATACTGGATCAGCGGCTTGTCGACCACGGGCAGCATCTCCTTGGGGATGGCCTTGGTGGCGGGCAGCATGCGGGTACCCAGACCGGCAACGGGGAGAACGGCCTTGCGAACAACGAGCGGTGTCTTTTTCATGGAGTGAGTCCGAAGATACAAAGTGGGCTCATGATACCCGAAGAAAAATAGGGCAGCCACAGGCTGCCCTCGGGATGATAGGGATTCAAACCGGCTACTTGACGATAATCATGTCCCGGTTTGCTTCCAGCGTGGCAGGTCCGATGCCACTGACGTCCGCCAGTTGATCGACGGAGGTGAACTTGCCCTGCTTCTCCCTGTGGTCGATGATGGCCTGTGCCTTCTTCTCGCCAATGCCTTTCAGGGCGGTGAGCTCGCTGGCACTGGCGGTATTGAGATTGATCTTGCCGCTTTTCTTGACTTGGGTGGTGGCCACAGGCTTGGTCGCCGCCTTGTCGGCGGCCAGCAGAGGTTGGCTCAACAGGGGGAGGCAGCCCAGCAGCAGTGCGGCGATCAGGGTCTTCTTGTTCATATCGTCATGTCCTTATGTGGCGTTAGTGCCACATTTATCATTAGCTGTGTTGCGCCACTTTTTGTCTGTCAGTTTTGACACTGTATAAGTCAGTGCAAACGGCTATAAGCCGAAGATACTCACTCGGTTACACTGACCAACCCTTTGAGCGAGAACTCTTTTCCATGTATCTACCCGCCATTTCCGAACTGGAGCCCATCGCCCGCGCCGCCGGTGAGGCCATCATGTCCATCTACAGCCAGCCCTTTGCGGTGGAGTACAAGCAGGACGAGAGCCCGCTGACGGCTGCGGACAAGGGGGCCCACGAGGTGATCGTTCAGGCGCTGGCGCGTCTCACTCCCGATATCCCGGTGTTGTCGGAAGAGTCCTCCCCCGAGGTGATGGCTGCGCGACTCGGCTGGTCCCGCTACTGGCTGGTGGATCCTTTGGATGGCACCAAGGAGTTTGTCTCCCGCAACGGCGAGTTCACGGTGAATATCGCCCTGATTGAACAGGGGACCCCGCGCTGGGGGCTGGTCTATGCCCCGGTACTGGACAAGCTCTGGTATGGGGGCAAGGGGATTGGCGCCTGGCGTGTGGCCGATGGCAGGCACGAGACCATCCAGACCCGTCCTCATGACGCAGGGCAAGTGTGGCGCGTGGTGGGCAGTCGCAATCACCTGTCGCAGGAAACCCTCGAGTATCTGGCCCGTTTTGGCGAACTGGAGCGGGGCGAGATCGAGTTGGTTTCCATGGGCAGCTCTCTCAAGTTTTGCATCATTGCCGAGGGGGAGGCCGAGCTTTACCCGCGGCTCGCGCCGACCTGCGAGTGGGATACGGGGGCTGCTCAGGCGGTACTGGAAGGGGCGGGGGGCAGCGTCACCCGGCTCGATGGTTCGCCGCTTTGCTACAACAAGCCTGATATCCTCAATCCCTGGTTTGTGGCCAGGGCATGAGTCAGAAGATGCAAAAAGGCCGGACAGTGTCCGGCCTTTTTCTTGTCAGCCTCGATGGGCTCAGAAGACTTTCTTGAACGGTTTGATGGTCACCCTGGCGTAGACCCCTGCCGCAACATAGGGGTCCGCATCGGCCCAGGCCTGGGCGTCGGCCTGGCTGGCAAAGTCGGCGATGACGGTGCTGCCGGTGAAGCCCGCATCGGCCGGATCCTCGGCATCGATGGCCGGGTTCGGGCCGGCCGTCAGCAGTCGGCCCTCATCCTGCAAGGCTTGCAGGCGGGCCAGGTGGGCAGGGCGTGCCAGCTTGCGCTGGGGCAGGCTGCCCGCGACATCTTCGGAGTAGATCAGATACCACATGGAACAATCCCTTTCTGGTTGCGGTTATTTTTTCTGTTCTGCGTTCTGCTCGGCCGGCATGTGGCGATAGAGATAGACGCCGCTGAGCAGGGTGAAGACCAGGGTCATGCCCAGCAGGCCGAACACCTTGAAGTTGACCCACATCTCCTGGGAGAGGTTGAAGGCCACGTAGAGGTTGAGCAGACCGCACAGGGTGAAGAAGCCGACCCAGCCGAGATTGACGTTGTCCCAGACCCGGTCGGGGGCTTGGAGCTCCTTTCCCAGCATCTGCTTGATGAGGTTCTTGCCAAAGCCATAGCGGCCGATGAGCAGGGCGAGGGCAAAGAGCATGTTGATGACGGTCACCTTCCACTTGATAAAGGCATCGTCGTGGAAGAAGATGGTGAGGCCGCCGAAGAAACCGACCAGCACGAAGGTGAACAACTGCATCTTCTCGACCCGGCGATAGCGAAGCCAGTTGTACAGGAGTTGCAGGCCGGTGACGACCACCAGGGCGCCAGTGGCGGTGTAGATGTCGTAAAACTTGTAGACCGCGAAGAAGACGATCAGGGGGATGAACTCGATAAACTGCTTCATGCTGGGCTCTAGTCTCAAAATTTCACTCAGTGTACCTGCCTGTCAGACAACGGCAAATGAATAAGACCGTCCATTCTGCAGGCAGTTCCTTCCCGGGGCGGCGGGTTACTCGAACAGCTGGCTGGCAATCTGGTTGCCAAGGCGCACCTGATCGTCCAGCAATGCGCGTATGTCTGCTTCCTCGATGAGGGGGTTGAGCAGGACGGCGCGCAGCAGCGTGAGTGGTTGCTCGCCATAGCGGGAGACTGCGCGCTGGGTGCGTGAGACGAAGCTGTGCCCTTCGGCGCGCTGGGCTTTTTGCAGGGCGACGTTGAAGAGATTGATCTGTTCGTTGGCCGCCACATCGGGCACCTGACCTTGCAGGTGGGGCGGAATGCATCGGTAGGAGAGCAGGTTCATGACAGGTGCCGACATCAGCTCGAAGGCGGGACTGGCGTCGATGAGCGCGGCCATTCGCCGCGCCCTGTCGTAGTTGGCGTCGATGAGTTGGGCATAACCCTGCTGTCCCAGCATCTGGAAGGCGGCATCCAGATAGAGCGCGTTGGCGGGACGGGTCCCCTCCAGAGTGAAGCGCCCCTGATCGAAGGAGGTGGCGCGGATGGCGTAGGGAGCCTCGCGCTTCACCGTCATCATCAGGTCCGGTTGGCGGCAGAGCAGCATGCCGGTACC
This sequence comes from Aeromonas sp. ASNIH1, assembly GCF_002934285.1. Classification (NCBI taxonomy): domain Bacteria; kingdom Pseudomonadati; phylum Pseudomonadota; class Gammaproteobacteria; order Aeromonadales; family Aeromonadaceae; genus Aeromonas; species Aeromonas sp. ASNIH1. Next base: position 2,371,016 of record NZ_CP026228.1, read on the forward strand.
GAGCGGGACCAGCAACTGCTTGTGACCGTCAAGGGTGACGGTATCGGCGTGCTCTATCCCCGTAAGCAATCCCTGATAGCGGGGCGAGAAGAGGGTCGGACCACCCCAGGCCGCGTCCACGTGGAAGTGGATTTGCTCGTGCCGGGCGATGGCGGCCAGTTCCGGCAGCGGGTCGACGGAGCCAAAATCCGTGCTGCCGGCCACGCCGACCAGCGCCAGCACCTTGAGCTTCTGCTCCCTGCATTGTTGAAGGGCCTGTTCCAGCGCCGCCAGACTGAGCCGGTTGTGTTCGTCGGTGTCGAGACGCCAGACGCTGCGACCCCCGAGTCCCAGCAGATCCATCCCCTTGTCGAAGGAGTAGTGCATCAGCCGCGAGCCCAGAATGACGGCGCCGCGATAGCCCTGCTCGGCGAGGGCGAACAGGTTGTCGCCACAGGCTCGGTTGCGGGCCAGCCAGAGGGCGGTGACGTTGGCGATGGTACCGCCACTGGTCATGACGCCGAGGGCTGCATCCTTGGCATGCATCTGTGCTGCATAGAAGGCGTCGTCCTGGCGGTAGACCAGGCGGTGCAGCTTGGCCAGCACTTCCCGCTCCAGAAAGCTCAGCAAACGGGAGGACTCCATCTTCATCGGGTTCTGGTTGAGCATCACCAAGAGCCGGGAGAGCTCGGCGGTGAAGGCCGGCAGCGGTGCCGTCATGTGTCCCATGTAGCGGGGAGAGGTGAGGTGCGATGCCCCGGGTACCAGGGTGGCGAGCCGTGCCAGATAGTCCCGGGGAGAGATGCCGATGGCGGGCATGCACGACTGATCGAGCTGGTGGGTGAAGCTGCCCCGCTGATAGGGGGCCTGACTGTCGTCGGAATGATGGAAATGCTCCAGCAGGGCCGTCATGGCCTTGCCGAAATCAGGATCCGGTTGTGTAAACAGTTCAGTGAGCTTCATCGGGTTCTCCAGACCAGATTGTCGGGCAGACGCGGCCATCCGCATGGGCGGCGTCGGCGGCAGAGCATACACCAAAGGGGCGGGGGGCACAGCCATCTCTGGCCCTCCCTCTCCTCGCCCTTTATTTTCAGCTAACGCTTGTAGCCTGAAACGTCGACCGCTAGAGTGGGCCGGTAATGGGTTGGAGGTAATGATGGATGTGACGGGGTACTCCCCATGGGAAGAGTGGGCGAATCGCCTCAGCCATGGGCTGGGGCTGCTGCTGGGCGGACTGGGACTGGTCTTGCTGCTGCACAAGGGGTGGGATCAGGGGCCTAGGGTACTGCTGAGCTACGGCGTCTACGGTGCCAGCCTGGTATTGCTCTATCTCGCCTCGACGCTCTACCACAGCGTGAGCTCGGTGACGGCCAGACGCTGGAGCAAGCTGTTCGATCACTGCGCCATCTATCTGCTGATCGCCGGCACTTATACCCCCTTCCTGCTGGTGGCGCTCGATACGCCGCTGGCGCAAGGACTGATGGTGGTGATCTGGGGGCTGGCCCTGGCGGGGGTCGTGTTCAAGCTGATCTTCATCAATCGCTTCAAGAAGGTGTCGCTATTTACCTATTTGATGCTGGGCTGGCTGTCGCTGGTGGTCATCTACCAGCTCTATCTGCATCTGGATGGTACCGGGCTCCTGCTGCTGGGGCTGGGTGGTCTCATCTACAGCCTGGGAGTGATCTTCTATGTGGCCAAGCGCATTCCCTACAACCACGCCATCTGGCACCTGTTTGTGCTGGGGGGAAGTCTGTGCCACTTCATGGCCATTTATGGCTACATCTGATGGCTAACCCTTAATTGGTATTTTTGTGCTCATGAAAGCCTGAATTCGTGCGGCACCCCACAGTTGCCCCCTTCGTTTGCTGACAAGCTAGTGCCAGTTCAGTTTGGAAAGGATGCAAACGATGAGTGAGATCGCGCTTTCCATCAGCATGCTGTCGCTGGTGGCAGTGCTGGGGCTCTGGCTGGGAAACTGGCGGGTCTATGGCGTGGGTTTGGGTATCGGCGGGGTGCTGTTCGGCGGCATCATAGTGGGCCACTTCGCCGGATTGTCCGGCTTGAAGCTGGATGAGCAAACACTTCATTTTATTCAGGAATTCGGCCTGATCCTGTTCGTCTACACCATAGGCATCCAGGTTGGTCCCGGCTTTTTCTCCTCCTTGCGCAGTTCGGGCCTCAAGCTCAATGGCTTCGCGGCCCTGCTGGTTCTGCTCGGCTGCCTGGTGGCGGCAGCGTTGCACCAGCTGTTCGATGTACCGCTGCCGGTGATCCTCGGGGTCTTTTCCGGGGCCGTGACCAATACCCCGTCCCTGGGGGCTGGCCAGCAGATCCTGGCCGAGCTGGGGGCGGATCCTGGATCCACCGGCCTGATGGGGATGGGCTATGCGGTGGCCTACCCGTTCGGGATCTGCGGCATCCTGCTCACCATGTGGCTCATCAGGATGTTCTTCCACATCAAGATTGAGGAGGAAGCGGTTGCTTTCGAGCAGCAGGCTGGCAAAACCAAGGAGAGTCTGCAAACCATCAACATTGCCGTGCGCAATCCCAATATGCATGGCCTGATGCTCCGCGAGATCCCGAGTCTGGACGAGGCGGACGTCATCTGTTCCCGCCTCAAGCGTGGCGACGAGCTGATGGTGCCAAAGCCCGACTCGCGCATCGAACTTGGCGACCTGCTGCACCTGGTGGGGGAGCGCCATGCCCTGCACAAGGTGCTGCTGGTGCTTGGAGAGGAGGTAGACACCTCCCTCTCCACCCGCGGGACCGATCTGCGGGTCGAGCGGGTGGTGGTCACCAATGAGCAGGTGCTCGGCAAGCGGATCCGCGATCTCGACATCAAGCAGAAATACGATGTGGTCATCTCGCGCCTGAATCGGGCCGGCATCGAGCTGGTGCCGACCAGTCAGACCAGTCTGCAGTTCGGTGACATCCTGAACCTGGTGGGGCGGCTCGATGCCATCGAGGCGGTCACCAGCGTGGTGGGCAACGTGCAGCAGAAACTGCAACAGGTGCAGATGCTGCCCGTCTTCATCGGTATCGGGTTGGGGGTATTGCTCGGATCCATTCCCTTCTACCTGCCGGGATTCCCGGCGGCGCTCAAGCTGGGGCTGGCAGGGGGACCGCTGGTGGTGGCGCTCATCCTGTCTCGTATCGGCAGCATCGGCAAGCTCTACTGGTTCATGCCGCCGAGCGCCAACCTGGCGCTGCGGGAAATAGGCATCGTGCTCTTCCTGGCGGTGGTGGGGTTCAAGTCCGGGGCCGGCTTCATCGACACCCTGATCAACGGCGACGGTCCCGCATGGATGATGTACGGTGTGGCAATCACCCTCATCCCGCTGCTGCTGGTGGGTGTGCTGGCACGCCATTATGGCAAGCTCAACTACCTCACGCTGTGCGGTCTGCTGGCCGGCTCGATGACGGATCCTCCCGCTCTGGCATTTGCCAACGGCATGCACCCCACCAGTGGTGCCAGCGCACTCTCTTACGCGACCGTCTACCCCCTGGTGATGTTCCTGCGGATCATCTCGCCCCAGCTGCTGGCCATCCTGCTCTGGGCCGGTGTCTGACACTTCACGAGACGGGAGCCGATGAGGCTCCCGTCTTCGTTTTGTCACAATTGATGCTATTGATTTAATTAATTTTATTCATCTTCGGCGTCCCTTCGTTTTCACCCCGAAACTCGGTTTCATTTCGGTCTGTTCATTCGATTTTTCTCACTGGTTTATGGCCTGATAAACGGGCACATTGGAGGCTGGAGCAATATGCCCTTCGATATTTCAGGAGAAACCATGAGCAATCAGCGCATCGTATTGGATCAGGATGTCGTCGTTACCCACTTGCAAGGCAAAATGTATCTGGTCGCCGCCGACGGGAGCCAGAGACTCGTTGCAGAAGGCGATGTACTGCCCAAGGATGCGGTATTGCTTGCGCCCGAAGGGGCCAGCTTCCAGGGAGGGGAGACCACGTTCACCCTGGGTTCCGGCGAGCGCCCCGAACAGGGTGACGCCGTGCTGGCGAACGCGGGTACACCCGATGACATCGCCGCCTTGCAGCAAGCGATTCTGGACGGAACCGACCCCACCAAGGCATTCGAAGCGTCGGCGGCGGGCGGAGCCCCGGCCGCAGGCAATGCGGGGGGCGTGGCTGGTGCCAGCGGCAATGGCGGTTTCGTCACCATCGATCGTACCGGTGATGCAACCATCTCCAGCGCAGGCTTTGACAGCGCGAACCCGGCTGGCGCGGCGCCGCTGGTGGATGCGCAAAGCAGCGAAGATGAGCTGGTCGACCTCACCGCTCCCGTCATCACCGTCTCTGCCCCCGACAACACCAACGATCGGACGCCGACCCTGACCGGCACCACGGATGCCCCCGCTGGCAGCACGGTGACCCTGGTGGTGACCGATGCCAACGGCAATCAGCAGACCCTGACCGCGACGGTGCAACCGGATGGCAGCTTCAGCGTGGATGTCACCACACCGCTGGCCGAAGGGGGCTATCAGGTGACGGCTTCCGTGACCGATCCGGCCGGCAACACCGGTACCGCGACCGATGACGGCAGCGTGGACAGTACCGCGCCCTCGGCGCCACAAGTCGAAATCCAGGACGGCGCGGACAATGTCATCTCCGCCAACGAGCGCGAAAATGGGATGGATGTCATCATCCGGCTGCCGGGCGATGCCAAGGCTGGCGATCGTCTCGATGTGGACTGGAACGGTGATGGCGTGCCTGACTCCAGCAGAATTCTGACGACTGACGACATCGGCCGTACCCAGGTCTCCCTGACCATCCCCACTACGGATCTGCCAGTCAACGGCCCCATCACTGTGGATGCCACCCTGACCGACCCTGCGGGAAACACCTCGCCCAAGGGGACCGACAATAGCGTGGTGAATGCCGCGCCTCTGCCGGGGGACGACCAGTTCACCGTAGCGGAGGATGGCACCGTCACCATCAATGTGCTTGGCAACGACACGGATGTGGATGGTGATCGCCTCACCATTACCGCCATCAACGGCCAGACCATTGCCGAAGGTGGCTCGGTAGCGATCAGCAATGGCTCCGTCACCCTGAGCAATGGCCAGCTGATCTTTACGCCGGCCCCGGATTTCAATGGCAGCATCGCGTTTGAATACACCATCACCGATGGCCTGAACAGCGCCACAGGTGGGGTGACGGGGACTGTTACGCCTGTCAACGATGCAGCTGTCATTACCGGCACCGACACCGGCGGCGTGGTGGAAGACGAAACCAACCCGATCCTGACCGAGACTGGTACCCTGAGCGTGACCGACGTGGACGGCGCCGATGAGGCCAAGTTTGTGGCCGGCAACGGCACCCCGAGTGCGGGTGCACTGGGCAGCCTGACCATCACCGAAGGCGGTGTCTGGACTTACAACGTCGACAACAGCAAGGTGCAGTACCTGGGCGAAGGTGAGACCAAGGTCGAGACCTTCACCGTGCAGAGTATGGATGGCACGCCGCACATTGTGACCATCACCATCAACGGCACCGACGACGTGCCGACGCTGACGCCGGATGTGGGCAGCGTGACCGAAGACCGCAATGTGCAGCCGGGCAACCTGCTGCAAGCCAGCGGCACGCTGGCGGCCGGCACCGGCGGCGACGCCGGTGAAGACAAGTTCATCGCGGGCACGCTGACGGGCAAGTATGGCGAGCTGGTGCTGGGCGCGGATGGCAAGTGGACGTACAGCGCCGACAACGGCCAGGCGGCGATCCAGGGGCTGAAGGTGGGCGAGACGCTGACCGACACCCTCACGGTGACCAACGCGGACGGCAAGACCACCACCACGGTGACCATCACCATCAACGGCACCGACGACGTGCCGACGCTGACGCCGGATGTGGGCAGCGTGACCGAAGACCGCAATGTGCAGCCGGGCAACCTGCTGCAAGCCAGCGGCACGCTGGCGGCCGGCACCGGCGGCGACGCCGGTGAAGACAAGTTCATCGCGGGCACGCTGACGGGCAAGTATGGCGAGCTGGTGCTGGGCGCGGATGGCAAGTGGACGTACAGCGCCGACAACGGCCAGGCGGCGATCCAGGGGCTGAAGGTGGGCGAGACGCTGACCGACACCCTCACGGTGACCAACGCGGACGGCAAGACCACCACCACGGTGACCATCACCATCAACGGCACCGACGATGCACCTACCCTGAGTATCGACAAGGGGGCCGTGGTCTCCGAAGAAGGGCTTGCGGGCGGCATTACCGATACGGCAGGCAGCAGCGATACCACCGACAGAGTGGCCGCCAGCGGCAAGATCACGGTCGGTGATGTTGACAGCCATGATACGCTTACCATCAGCCTGAACGGACCGGCCGGGCTGACGTCCGGTGGGGCCAAGGTCCAATGGAGCTGGGATGCGGGCAGCAAGACGCTGGTCGGCTATACGGGGGCGATTGGCGGCGCCGATTACAAGGCGGTGGTCGAAGTCAAGCTGACGGCACCCAATGCCAGCGGCAAGGGAGAGTGGACCTATGACGTGACCCTAAAGGGCCCCCTCGACCACGGGGATACGACCTCGGAAGACAAGTTGTCGTTCCAGCTGGACGTGGAAGTCTCCGATGGCAGCGGTGTCACCAAGGGCAAGCTGGATGTCAGCGTCGAGGACGACTCCCCCATTGCTGGCAACAGCGATGCCGTTTCCGTGGTGAAGACCGATATTCCGAATGTGCTGACCGGGCTCTTCGACCTGACCAAGTACAGTGGCAACCAGAGCACACTGAACATGGCGGGCTTTACCATCAGCGCCCTGGGCTTCAAGTCGGCAACCGATTCCTCACTGGTAACGGCGGAGGTCAACGGCTCCAGCTCGGGGCTGGGGGTGGCCAGCGGTGCTGCGCCTTATCACAACCTTGCCAACGAGATTGACTTCCGTCACTTTGCCGACGGATCGTCCGCCTCCGAGCAGCTGATCGTCAGGCTGGATGCGGGCAAGGTTGCCTACGGCGCCAACATCAAGTTCAGCAAGATGTTTGGCGGCGAGCTGGAGAGCGGGGTCGTGGAGTTCTATCGCGGTGGTGTGCTGATCAGCACTCTGGTATTCAACTCCAACGCATCGGGTGGGGAGTTCAACCAGAACTTCCAGGTGCAGCAGGGTGGCTTCGATACCATGGTGATCAAGGCGACCAACAACGGCAACACCAATACCTCCGACAACAGCGACTTCACTGTACAGAGCATCGAGTTCCTCGGTGCCAACACGGCGCAGGCCATCGCCTATGGTTCCGGCACCGTGACCCCGCAGTGGGGGGCGGACGGCAAGGGCTCCATCGGGTTGGTACTGGACCCGGCGACCTTCGAGAATGGTCTGCGGACGGCTTCCGGCTCAGCCATCGCCATCACCGCCAGCGGGGCCAATACCCTGCTCGGGAAGGATGCGGGCGGCAACCTCGTCTTCAAGCTGGAGTTCACGCCAGCCACCGGCAAGTGGGAGTTCTTCCAGTACCAGCGCATGTCCAAACCCCTGGGTGATGGTGACATCGACTTCCAGATCCGGGTGGTGGATGGTGACGGTGACGCCAGCATTGGCTCCTTCGCCACCAAGCCTCTCTTCACGCCGCTGGTTCAGGGTGTCTCCAGCGAGAGCGTGACTGAAGGGGGCAACCTGTTGCACAAGGTCACCTTGTCCGATGCGACCCAGGAAGCGACCGAATACGATTTCGCCATTCGCGGATCGGGCAACAACCCCGCCTCCAACCAGGATTGGGGCAATGCCCAGTTCAGCAACGGCGTGACCTACAACAGCACCACCGGCAAGATCACGGTACCGGCGGGCGTGACAGACTTCACGGTGACCATCCCGACGGTGAACGATCGTCTGGTCGAGACGAACGAGACCCTCTCGGTGACCATCGGTGGTCAGAGCGGGACCGGTACCATAGTGGACAACGATCGGGCGCCGACGGCGGCTGGCGGCCACAGCGCCGGTGCCGAAGATCAGCCCCAGGTCCTGACCTGGGCCCAGTTCGGTGCCAGCGACGATCAGGACGCGACCGATCTCGGGGTGCAGATCAACACCCTGCCGCTGAACGGTACCCTCGAATACCTCAATGCGGCTGGGCAGTGGGTTGCGGTGCAAACCGGAGCCCTCATCTCCTATGCCGAGGTGAACGCAGGCCATCTGCGCTTCGTGCCCGGTCTGAACGAATCGAGCACCCATGCCGCCAACGGCAACGGCGCCGTGGTCGGCAACATGAAGGGCGACTATGCCAGCATCGGCTATCAGATAAGCGACGGTGCCAACCTCAGCAACGGCAGCAAGCTTGTGATCGACGTGGCGGCGGTGGCCGACAAGCCCACGGTCAACGTCACCCTGATGGGGAATGGCATGCCGTCTTACAGCCAGAGTTTCCCGAGCGCGGGGATCACCACGGGCCAGTTCCAGTCCGGCAACTTCGACAAGGGGGCCCTCGGGATCACCAACACTCTGACCGATAGCACTTCTAGTAAGGAAACCGTGGTGGGTGGTGATGGCAACGACTACATCGTGAGCCAGAAGGGGGGCGGAGACCACTTCGTCGGTGGCAACGGCAATGACGTGCTGGTCGGTGGCAACTCAGTGTCGGGCGATACCCTCGACGGCGGCGTTGGAAACGACATTCTGGTCGCTGGGTTGGGTGGCGATACTCTCTATGGCGGTGCTGGTGATAAAGATATCGCTGTACTGTCCGGCAACCGTGCCGACTACGCCATCACGAAGGGCAGCGGATACTCGATCAATGATCGCTGGTTCAACTTCTCCGTCACGGAGAAGGGGGTCGGCATCACCAAGGCGCTGCACGACGTGGAGTATGTCCAGTTCGCCGACGGTGTCTACCAGATCAATCAGGATACGGGCGTGCTGACCCTGGTGCAGCCGGTGGTGGTCGACTACCCGCTGGAGGTGAGCGCCTCCCTGAGCGATCGGGATGGCAGCGAAGTGCTCGACAGCCTGGTACTAAGCGGGATGCCCAAAGGCTCCGAGCTCTACAAGGGCAGCCAGTTGCTGGGCACCGTCGGGGTTGATGGCAAGCTTACCCTCACCGTCAACAGCGGTCTGTGGAGTGCGAGCGCGCTGGATGTGAAGTTGAGCGGACTGACGCTGCGAGTGCCGGGCAGCAGCGCCGGTCTGGTGGATCTCAAGGTCGAGGCCATCGCCAAGGAGGTGGGTACCGATCAAACCAGTACCGCGACCGACAGTGACAGCATCCGTCTGAGCTACTTCCAGTCCACCGAAGGTGAACCTGGCGATCAGAACCGGACCTATGGCAGTGAACACAATATCGTGGTGGGGGATCTGGACGGTAGCGTGGTGCTGCCAGGCCAGAACTATAACCTTGCCTTTATGGTCGACACATCGAGCAGTATTGGTGACGATATGGCGACGATTAGAAATCAGCTGATTCAGGTGTTCGAAGATCTTCAGGCGAGCGCGGGCAAGGAGGCTGCGGGCAAGGTCAACGTCTTCCTGGTCGATTTTGATACCCAGGTCAAGCGTTCCGTCAGCGTGGATCTGAAAGATCCCAATGCTTCGGGGTTGTTGGAGGATGTTATTAGTCAGATGAATGGCTATGAGGGATATACCAACTATGAGGACCCGCTCAAGGCGACCTCGAACTGGTTCAACAGTGACATAGCCAAGAACAACACCAATGCGAAGAATCTGGCCTATTTCATCACCGATGGGGCACCCAACTCCTTCTTCTACAACGAAAATACCAATCCGGTGGTGAACACCAAGACTGTGCAAAGGCTGGATACCTTTGTCAACGTCAACAACTACGTACCGGGCAAGGCCTTCTACGCCAATATCGGGGGCGATCAGAGGGTGATAGTGGATGCCAACGGCGATGTCAGACAGTGGTCACAGAATGGAAAGAAATGGGAATATAGCATCATTGGAACCCTTAAACCCCAGGGAGACGGAAGCTTCGAAATCTCAGATGCTTACATTTCTGGGTATACCAATGACACAGCCAGAAACAACGCATTGAGCGTGCTGCCGCTGCTGGAGGCAAACAATGTAGTGCTGCAGGCCATCGGCATCGGTAGCAAGGTCTCCATCGATACCCTGAAGCAGTTCGATAGCGATCAGGTGGTGCAGTTCAACGTATCAGCCTCCGATCTGGCCAATGCCATTCTGGGAACCTCCATCAACAACAAGCCGGGCAGTGACCGGATCGATGGCGGTGCGGGCGACGACATCCTGTTTGGCGACGCGGTACGCTTCACCGGCATCAGCGGGGAAGGGTATGCGGCCATCAAGCAGTATGTGAGCGGCAAGCTGGGGGCTGGGTCGGTGACCGATGCCCAGGTGCACGCCTACATCACGGATCATGCCAGCGAGTTCGATCAGTCGTCGGCCAATGACAAGGGTGACACCCTCCTCGGCGGTGATGGCAATGACATCCTGTTCGGTCAGGGGGGGGATGACTTCCTGTACGGCGGTGCCGGCAACGACACCCTGTTCGGTGGTAGCGGCAACGACACCCTCTATGGGGAGAGCGGCAACGATCGCCTCTATGGTGGCAGTGGCAACGACACCCTCTATGGCGGTACCGGCAACGACATATTGAGCGGCGGGCTGGGCAACGACATCCTGATCGGGGGGGGCGGAAACGACATCCTCATGGGGGATGCAGGTGCTGATACCTTCACCTGGCTGAAGGGGGATACCGAGGCTGGCAAGGTGGCCAAGGACTACATCGTCGATTTCAGCAAGTCGGAAGGGGACAAGCTGGATCTGAGCGACTTGCTAGACAGCGATGGCAGCAAGAGCGAGAGCTCCCTGAAGAGCCTGCTCTCGGTGTTCCAGGACAGCGAAGGGGTGCATCTGCAAGTCAAGGAGAGCAGTGCGGCGCCGGTGACTCAGGAGATAGTGCTGATGAACCACACCTTCGACACCCTGACGGGCGGTTCAGGGACGACTGCCAACCAGGTGATCGATTTCATGTTGCAAAACAACATGTTGGATATCAACAAGTAACAGCCAAGCGGGCTGGGCAAAAGCGGCAGAGCAATCTGCCGCTTTTTTTATGGGGGATTTTTGGGTGGATGGGCGCAGACGAGGGGGAGGGCAATGCAAGAAGAAGATAAAAAAGGGCGCCCTTCAAGAGAAGGGCGCCCGGGGTAGACGGGATGATTGCCAGAGGATCAGGCGTTGACCCCTGCCAGACGGGAGCCGCGCTGGAAGCAGTTGGCCAGCAGCAGCAAGGTGGTGACACCGACGGTGCCGAGCACCAGCCAGGGCAACCAGGGTTGCCCCTGGGCCATGGCGTAGTCGTGCAGGGCACCGCCCCCCACGTAACCCGTCATGCCCCCGAGCGCCAACCCCAGTCGGCTGAAGCCCATGTAGCTGCCCCGCGCCCCCGGTTGTGCCAGCTTGGTCATCAGGGTTTCCCGCGCCGGCTCGGCGATGACGATGCCGAGATAGAAGCAGGCGAGCAGCAGGAAGACGGCGGGCAAGGTGGTGGCAAAGGCCACCAGCCCGATCCCCGTGGTCATCAGCAGCACCCCCGCCATCAGGCGGTTCTCCAGCTTGAAGTGGCGCTCGCCGAACCGGGCAAGGGGGTAGAGCAGGGCCAGGGAGATGGCCGTCTCCAGGGTGTACATCCAGCCCACCGCCGTGGTGCTGCCTGCCATCTGTTTGACGAGAATGGGGAAGATCAGCATGACCTGCACCCAGAGCGCGTAGTAGCCGCTTAAGATCAGCACCAGTCGGCAGAAGGCCTTGTCCGCCAGCACCTGGCCGAGGCCGTCCCGGATCGGCGTCGGACGCACCGAAAGCTTGTAGGGGGGCAGGATCAGCAGGTTGCACAGGGCGGCGCAGACGAACAGGCCGGCACCCAGCAGGCAGACATATTCAAAATCGAAGTTGAGCAGCCAACTGCCGAGCAGGGCTCCCACCACGGCGCCGGCGCTCTCCAGCATCATCAGCAGGGAGATGTAGCGACCCCGCTCCCGTGGCCGGGTGAACTTGATCACCAGGGCGGCGCGGGGGGGATCGAACAGGCAGCCACCCAGCCCCGAGATGATGCAGGAGAGGATCAGCTCCAATCCGCTCTGGGCATAGGCCAGGCTGGCAAACCCCAGCGCCCGCAGCAGCATGCCGCAGACGATGAGGGGGCGCGCCCCGAACTTGTCGGCGAGGGAGCCGCCAAAGACCCCCAGCCCTTGCTGGGTAAGCTGACGCAGCCCCAGTGCCAGTCCGACCACACCGGCGGCCCAGCCCAGTTGGTCGACGAAGCGCAGGCTGATCATGGGCATCACCACGAAGAAGCCCAGGATCACCAGCAGGGAATCCAATGCCAAGAACCACCGCCCCAACCGCCTCGCCCGATCCACCATGACCCTGATACCTCTGTTTGCTTCGCTGATATTGTTGTCTTTCTTGCCCGAACGGCGCCGTCACCAAACAGAGCCAAGGGGGATGACAACTCCCTGGCGCGGTGGCGTTCAGCCGGTTCATGACGATTGATGCTGCTATTCTGGTGGGGCTCCAGATATAGTGGTAGCCGACAACTGGCTATATTTCATATTGGATTTGGTTATGGCTATGACCCTCGACGATTTGCAACTGCTGCTGGATGTGGCCAACCGTGGCAGCTTCAGCAAGGTGGCCGCCATTCGCGGCTGGTCACAACCCATGGTGAGCCAGCGCATTGCCGTGCTGGAGCAGGAGCTGGGCCAGTCCCTGTTCCGTCGCCATCGTCGGGGGGCCACCCCGACCCCGGCCTGCGAGCAGTTTCTGCCTGCCGCGACCGCGGCTCTGAGCGCACTGGAAGGGGGGCGGCTGGCGATGCAGGGGGCGCCTGCATTGCCGCGGATCCGGCTTTCCTGCCTCCCCTCTCTGACCACGGCGGTGTTCGGCCCCCTGCTGCTGGCCCTGGTGGACGAGACCTTCGAGATCCGCTGCAACACGGATCACTCTGGCATCATCATGCAGGAGTTGCTGACCGGCGAGACCGACGTGGGCTTCATTCTCAAGTGCCCTGCCATCGCGGGCATCCAGCTCGAACTGCTTTACCGTTCCCCGATCATCGCCGTGGCCTGCGCCACCCACCCGCTGGCCGGGCGGCAGGGGCTGACCCTGCAGGACATTGCCAACGAGCGGCTGGCGCCCCAGCAGTGGGGGACGGGCTGCGACGAGCTGATCCTGCAGTTGCGTCTGCTGCGCCAGGTGGCGAGCCCGCTGCACGCCATCCAGCCAGCGAGTGCGGCACGGGAGCTGGCGCTGGAGCACGGCTTCATCACCCTGATGCCGGCGCTCGCCATCACCCGGGATCTGGAGTTCGGTCGCCTGGTGAAGCTGGACGTGGTGGATCTGCCACCGGATCACTGGGACGTGATGATGGCCTGGCGCAGCGGCAAGCGCCCCAATCCCGCCAAGGAGCGGGTGCTGGAGGCGGCCCGTACCCTTGCCCGGCGCTGGTCGGGCAAGCGGACATAAAAAAGCGCCGGACCAGGCCGGCGCTCTTTGCTTATTCCCCTTGATGCCCGCTCAGACTCAGTAGCTGGCCTTGAGGGTGACGCCGGAGAAGGCGCTGAACCCGCTCAACTGCACGTGCCAGGTCCCCGCCTTGGGGGCGTTCAGGGTACAGGTTTCGGCATTGCCGCTCTTGTAGGGGCGGCAGTCATAGCTGCTGGCGGTCGGCGCGCTGCCGAACTTCACGTAGAGATCCGCATCCCCGCTGCCGCCGCTGCTGGTCACCACCAGCTGGCTTCTGCCGGCGGGCACCTCGACGGTGAAGTTCAGCTTGCCCCCCTTGGCGGCGGTGAGATTGCTCACCGGTACCCCGTTTTGCAGCACGCTGCCCGGTTGGGGCGTGGTGCCGCCGCAGGTGGCATTGACCCCGACGGCGGTGAAGGCGGCTGCCACGTCGCTCACGCTGTAACCGAGATCCGTGGCGGCCCTGGTCACCCCGCACGCCCCCTGATCGAAGGTGGTGTTGGGGCCCCAGTAGAGGCGGTTGGCCAGCACGAACACCTCGAACGCCTTGCGGGTTTGCCAGCCGCTGGTGTTGGCCAGCAGGTAGAAGGCGCGGTTGTAGACCCCGGAACTGTGGTGCACGTCGATGCCGTCATAGTAATCGCTGGCATGGCCGATGGACTTGCCGTCCCGGGCCGGGTCCTCGAAGTAGCGCAAGGAGCCGTTGCCCTTGAAGATCTGGGCCCCCACCAGCCAGTCGTTGCTGCCCTTCATGTAGTATTCGGCCGCTTCCCCCGCCATGTCGGAGAAGGCCTCGTTGATGCCGCCGGACTGACCGGAGTAGACCAGCCCTGAGTTCTGCTCGGTGAAGCCATGGCTCACCTCGTGGGCCGCCACATCCAGGCTCACCAGTGGATAGAAGGTGGTGGCCCCGTCGCCGAAGGTCATCTGGCTGCCGTCCCAGAAGGCGTTCTCGTAGTTGCGGCTGTAGTGCACCCGCATCTTGAGCTTGAAGCTCAGCGGTGCCGTGTTGTACCAGTTGCGGTACATGTCGAACACCACGTTGCCGAAGTAGTGGGCATCGTTGAGAGGAGAGTAAGCACCGTTGATCTCCTTGACCGTGTTCTCCGGGCAGGTGAACTGGTGGATGGCGCCCCCCGTGGTGCCGTGATTCATGTTGAGGGTGTCCACGTTGGTCCCCGTCATGCGGCAGTTGTCATCCACCTGCAGGGGGCCAAAGTCGGCGCCGTAGAAATACTTGCCGGTCTTGACGTTGCCCCCCGGGCCGGTGGCGTCCTTGTGGTTGATCCCCTCCCAGCGTTTGAGCTCGCTGCCGGTCTGGGCGTCGATCATCACGAAGGGGCGGCTCGGTTCCTTGCTGGCGGCGAGCCAGGAGACCAGATAGACCAGTCTGGCCTGGCCGGTCTCATCCTGCATCACGAACAGCTTGACCTGTTCGTTGCTCCCCTTGGCACCGCTGCGAGCCTGGCGTGCGGCGTCGCTGGCGGAGAGGGCAACGGCCGGGCCCGTCAGGTCGGCATCGATCTTGCGCAGCATGGTGCCGGACACCTGATTGACCTGGCCCCCCAGCGCCTGATCGGCCACCAGAACCTGGCCCCACACCGGAATCCCCTGCCAGGTCTGCTCATAGCGTATCCGCTGCTGGCCATTGGGCAGCGTCACCGCCCGCACCTTGCGAAACTCGCCATCCCCGGCGCCAAGGGCGCCAATCTTGGCGGCGCCGCTCACCGCACCGGTCAGGTCGGAGACCTGGTTCACTTCCACCTGTTCTGCCGCCATGGCGGCGCTTCCCCAGCAGGCCAGCATGACGGCCAAATAGACTTTGTTCATCTCGTCTTTCCTTAGTCGATGAAGATTACACGCCGGGTCCGTTGCCCGGCGCTCTTACACTAGTGGGAAGGGGGAAAATAACGGCCTGTCATTTGTCACAGGGCAGCGAAAACAGGTAGCACGATTCACTTTTACAGCGTCAATCATCCACAAATACTGGTAATGGCAGCATGTTGAACCGCTGCGAGGGGTGATTGATGACCTTGGGATCAAGGTGCCCGCATGGGGATCGCCATATGGGGGTTGCCAGCGGGGAAGCCAGTTGAAAAGTCCTTGGCAAACAAGGGATTGATTGACTACATTGGCTCCCATGACGGCAGATGGCCGGAGCGAAACCGGGGAGGAGTGGCGATGTTTTCATGGCAACTGGATGACGAGCTGGCGCTCCTATTCCTGCAACCCGACATGGCCAGCGAGCTGTTTCGCCTCTGCCAGCGCAACCGCGATTACCTCTCCCAGTGGCTGCCCTGGGTGCCCCACATTCAGCAGCCCGCCGACAGCGCCACCTTCATTCGCCACGCCATCGAGAAGTTTGCCCGGGGGGAGGGGCTGACCACGGCCATCGAGTATCAGGGGGAGGTGGTCGGCGTCATCGGTTACAACCAGATCGATCAGGATCTCGGCAAGGTGACCATCGGCTACTGGCTGGCGGAGCGCTGGCAGGGACACGGCATCATCACCCGGGCCTGCCAGGCCCTGATCCATCACGCCTTCGAGGAGATGGGGGTGGAGAAGGTGGAGGTCAGCGCCGCCCTCGAGAACGAGGCGAGCCGAGCCGTGTGCGAGCGGCTGGGAATGACCCAGGAGGGGATGACCCGGCGGGCGGAGCGGCTGGCGGGCAGGGTGGTGGATCACGTGCACTACGGCCTGCTGCGGGACGAGTGGCTGAGGCTGAGGGATCTCTGATGACCCTTCTGTCCGCTTCCAATCTCCTGAGGGCGAGATGACGACGCTGCCCCACATTGTCACCCCCCGTACCCGGCTGACCGTGCTGACCCCGGAGCGGGCCTGCCTGATGGTGGATTTCTATCTGCGCAATCGCGCCCACCTCTCCCCCTGGGAGCCCAGGCGGGAGGAGAGCTTCTACACCCTCGCTCACTGGCAGACCCGCTTGCGCGACGGTTACGGCCACTATTTCGAGGGCAGTGCCGTGCAATTGGTGGCGCTCGATCCCAGGGGGGAGCGGGTGCTCGCCACCTGCAATTTCACGAACATTGTGATGGGCATGTTCAAGGCGTGCCACCTGGGCTATGCCATCGACAAGGAGCACGAGGGGCAGGGCCTGATGCAGGAGGTGGTGGCCGCCGGCATCGATCACCTGTTCCGGGAGCGGGGCCTGCATCGCATCATGGCCAGCTACATGCCCGCGAACCTGCGAAGCGGCGCGCTCCTCGAACGGCTGGGGTTCGAGCAGGAGGGGTACGCTCGGGACTATCTGATGATCAACGGCCGCTGGGAGGACCACGTCCTCACCGCGCTCATCAATCCCGCTGGCTAGCAGAGCCGTTGTCGAAAGGGGGGCTGGCGGGTGACCGCCATCGCTTTTTCACTGCAAGATCGCACTATCTGTACACCTCTCATACCCCTGGGGATAAAAGCGTGTAAAATTGCGCCCTGAATTTTCCCGGCCGGCAGACGCAGGCCGCGACTCCATACATGCAAGGCAGACATTGTGACAGAAGTAGATAGATTCGCGGACATTCGCCCCTATCGCGATGAAGAAGTGCCGGCTGCCATCGAGCGGCTGATCCAGGATGACGAGTTTATCGGCGCCATCGCCAAATACCGCTTCGGTTCCCTGATGAGCTGGCTGGGCTGGGCCATTCGCCCGCTGATCCGCCAGTTCCTGCGCCACAAGTGGGCCAAGGTCAGCACCATCCATCAGGTACAGATGGGGGTGACCCGCTACATGACCCGGATGATCGCCACCTCCACCCAGGGAGTGAGCTTCTCCGGGCTCGAACACCTCAAGAAGGAGCAGGGCTACCTGTTCGTCTCCAACCACAGGGACATCGCCATGGATCCGGCGTTCGTCAACTGGGGGCTGCACACCCATGGTTTCGATACCGTGCGCATCGCCATCGGCGACAACCTGCTGCGCAAGCCCTGCGCCACCGAGCTGATGAAGCTCAACAAGAGCTTCATCGTCAAGCGCTCCGCCAAGGGGCCGCGGGAGATGATGAAGGCCCTCGGCGAGCTGTCGGCCTACATCGGCCAGTCGGTGCATGAGGGGCACTCCATCTGGATCGCCCAGAAGGAGGGGCGCGCCAAGGACGGGGATGACAAGACGGATCCGGCCATCCTCAAGATGTTCTACGTGGACGGCAAGAAACAGAAGATCGAGTTCGTCGACTACATGCGCAGCCTCAACATCGTGCCGGTGAGCATCAGCTACGAGCTGGATCCCACCGACAAGGCCAAGGCGCGCGAGCTCTACGAGAAGTCGGTCAACGGCAGCTACGAGAAGGGCGAGTTCGAGGACATCGAGAGTATCGTCGCGGGCATCGTCGGCCAGAAGGGGCGGGTACACGTCTCCTTCGGCGCCCCCATCACCGAGGGCTTCAGCGATCCGGACGAGCTGGCGGCGCTCATCGACAAGGCGATCTGGAGCAGCTATCGCCTCTTCCCGGGCAACTACCTCGCGGCGGATGTGCCCGGCAAGGCCAGCACCATAGAGCAGAGCGCCTTCCTGACTCGCCAGTCCGAGGTGCCACAAGAGCACAAGGCCATCTGGCGCGCCATGTACGCCAAGCCGGTGGAAAACGCCGGCAAGGTTTGAATGGCACCGCTTTTGAGCGGGTGATGGAAAAAAACGGGAGCAGATGCTCCCGTTTTTGCGTCTGGTCAAAGTCGGGGGAGATTGGGTAGTGAATAATATTGTTTCAACTGGTACGATCATCGGGTGAATGGGCGAGTATCTCTTGGCAGGGGCGGACGAGTATGCAACAGTGACTCGGCGCCATCGGCTTGGAAGCGACAGCGCCCCCGTCTGCACGGATGGCAGACGAGACGATAAAAGGACCTTCAATGGTCCTTTTTCATTGGTGCACAAAGATAGACCACAGATATACCTAAGGATGCGAACCTCATGATCACCGGCAGTCTGGATACCTTGCAACGCACCCCCTTGCCCGCCCCCCTGAACCGTATCGTGGCCGAGGTGGTGCAAAGCGTCGAACGCTGGCTGCACGCCCCCCTCGGCAAGCAGGAGGTCGACGACCTCATGCTGTTCTGCCTGGTGAGCGAGGATCTGACAGAGCCGGTGGCGGATCGCCGGGGCGAGTTTCATGAGCAGTATCTGGACATCCAGCTGCTGCTGCGCGGCGAGGAGTGGATCGGCGTGGGCCCTCACGCCTACAGCCGGGAAGGTGCCGATCATCCTCACCCCGATCTCTGGTTCGTCGATGACGAGCAGACCAGTTATCTGGCGTTGCAGCCCGGCGACTTCGCCATCTTCTGGCCGGGAGAACTGCATCGCCCCCTCTGTACCCTGACGACCCCAGGTCCGGTCAAGAAGCTGGTCGTCAAGGTTCACCAGTCGCTGCTGACCGGCGCCTGAGTGGCATTCGGGGCCTGGAGTCCCGAGTGATTGGGCCAACAGAGGCCCGTTGCGAATCGCTGATTCGACGCGCGCGCCAGACGAACGGTCTGCGCCCAACGATTTGAAAAATTGGACGCACCCTCCTGCGACCATAAGCCCCCGGCAGGGGAATCCCATCCATCGCTGGATGACACGACACTGTCGGCGTAAAGCCGAAGCACAGGAAGATGTAGAACATGAGCAAGTTGGTATTGATCCTTAACTGCGGTAGCTCTTCCCTGAAATTTGCCGTAATGGACGCTGAAACGGGCGAGGACATGCTGTCCGGCCTGGCCGAATGCTTCAATCTGGATGACGCACGTATCAAATGGAAACTCCACGGGGTCAAGGGCGACGCCATGCTGGGCGCCGGTGCCGCGCACCAGGAAGCCCTCGACCACATCGTGGGCCACATCCTGCCCCAGGATCCCGCCCTGGCCGATCAGCTGGTCGCCATCGGCCATCGCATCGTGCACGGCGGCGAGCAGTTCTCCCGTTCCGTGCGCATCGATGACGGCGTGATTGCCGGCATCGAGGCCGCCATTCCGTTTGCCCCCCTGCACAACCCGGCGCACCTCATCGGCATCCGTGCCGCCCTCAAGGTGTTCCCGGCCCTGGCCGACAAGAACGTGGCCGTGTTCGACACCGCCTTCCACCAGACCCTGCCAGAGGAAGCCTACCTCTACGCGCTGCCCTACAAGCTCTATCGCGAGAACGGCATCCGTCGTTACGGCGCCCACGGTACCTCCCACCGCTTCATCGCCGAAGAGACCGCCAAGGCGCTGGGCAAACCGCTCCATGAGCTCAACATCATCAACTGCCATTTGGGCAACGGTGCCTCCGTCTGCGCCATCAAGAACGGCGAGTCCGTCGACACCTCCATGGGGCTGACCCCGCTGGAAGGGCTGGCGATGGGCACCCGCTCCGGTGACATCGACCCTGCCATCGTCTTCTTCATGCACGACAACCTGGGTTACAGCGTGGACAAGATCAACCAGGTGCTGACCCGCGAATCCGGCCTGCTGGGCATGACCGAGGAGAGCAGCGACTGCCGCTACGTCACCGGCAACTACGCCACCGACGCAGGTGCCAAGCGTGCACTGGACGTCTTCACCTATCGCGTTGCCAAGTACGTCGGTGCCTATGCTGCCGCCATGGATGGTCGCCTTGACGCCCTGGTGTTCACCGGCGGCATCGGCGAGAACGCCGCCATGGTGCGCGAGATGGTGCTGGCCCGACTGGCCCTGCTCGGCTTCAAGATCGACAAGGAGGCCAACAACGCAGCCGTACTGGGCGGTGAAGGCCCCATCACCGTCGAAGGCAGTCGTCTGGCCCTGGTGATGCCCACCAACGAAGAGCTGGTGATCGCCCGTGATGCCCTGAGTCTGGTCGGCTAAGGCACCCTCTGGTGATGACAACGCCCGGCCCCTGCCGGGCGTTGTCGTTTCGGCAATAGTGATCGGCCTGTCATTTGACATGGGGGAGCAGATGCGTACCCTGACCGCTGTGTGATATTGCGGAGGTAACGATGAAAGAGATGTTTTTCAACTGGTTGTCAGGCCTGGGGGTCGATGTGACCCCCATGATGGCCCTGGTGATCGCCCTGGGGTTCATCGTGCTGACCGCCATGGTGCTGCACTTGGTGCTGCACCGCATCCTGCTGGTGCGCCTGGTGGGGCTGCTCGGCAAGACCAAGCAGATGTGGCTGCCGCCCCAGTTGCAGCAACGCCTCTTCTACCGGCTCGCCTTCGTGTTCCAGGGGGCCGTACTGCTCGGTCAGGCGGAGATCTGGCTGCCCAAAGCGTCCGAGAGCCTGGCGCTTATCGAGTTGCTGGCCCAGCTCTGGATCCTGCTGTTCCTGCTGCTGGCCCTGTTCGCCCTGCTCGACTGCCTGCTCTCCCTGAGCCGTCATACCCGGCTTGGGCGGGATCTGCCCCTGCGCGGCATCTTCCAGGGAGTGAAACTGGTGGCCAGCATCCTGGTGGGCATCCTGATGATCGCCCTGCTGCTTGGCAAGTCGCCCCTCTTCCTGTTCAGCGGCCTGGGGGCCATGACCGCGGTCCTGATGCTGGTGTTCAAGGACCCCATCCTCGGCCTGGTGGCGGGTATCCAGCTCTCCGCCAACCGCATGCTGAGCGTCGGTGACTGGTTGCAGATGGACAAGTACGGGGCGGACGGCGAGGTGACCGACATCGGCCTCACCACGGTCAAGGTGTCGAACTGGGACAAGACCATCACCACCATCCCCACCTATGCCCTCATCTCCGACTCCTTCAAGAACTGGCAGGGGATGACTGAATCCGGCGGGCGCCGCATCAAGCGCAGCGTCAACATCGACATGACCAGCGTGCGCTTCCTCACCTCGCAGGAGCAGTTGCAGCTCAAGCAGGCCAGGTTGCTGGCACCCTACCTCAGCCGCAAGGAGCAGGAGCTCAGCAGCTACAACCAGCAGCTCAGCGATGCCATCAGCTGCCCCATCAATGGTCGCCACCTCACCAACCTCGGCACCCTGCGCGCCTATCTGGACGCTTACCTGCGGGCTCATGCGGGCATTCGCAAGGACATGACCCTGATGGTGCGCCAGTTGGCACCGACCACGGACGGCCTGCCGCTGGAGATCTACTGCTTCACGGCGACCACCGCCTGGGCCGAGTATGAAGGGATACAGGCTGATATTTTCGACCACATATTTGCGATAATTGAGCAATTCCATCTGCGTTTGCATCAGTCGCCAACCGGTTATGACATGCACAGTTGGAAAAACGGCTGATCCCGCTTATGACAAGGTGCCGCGGCGCAGCGCGGTACCGTATTTAATCGCCGACCCGTCAGCACGTGGCGGTTGAAATTTGCATGGCAGAGGAGAAAAATGGCGGCCTTCTCTTCGCCCCGGGCGCGCCCGTCGCCTCCGCGCTGGCCAGAGTGCTGAACCACCCCCTTTATCACAGGAAAGTTATGAAGCTCCTCCACAACACGGCGGCCGCACTGTGCTGCTCCCTGATCCTGGCCGCCATGCCCGCCCTCGCCATCGAATATGCCCTGCCCGCAGCCAACAGCCGCCTGGTGGGGGAGAACCTGGACTACGTGGTGTCCCCGGAAGAGGCGGGCCAACCCCTGGAAGCGGCGGCGGCCAGATTCCAGCTTGGCTTGACCAACATGCTGGAAGCCAACCCCAAGGCAGACCCCCTGCTGCTGCAGGCGGGCGAGAAGCTGGTCGTGCCGCATCAGCTGATCCTGCCGGATGCCCCCCGTGAAGGCATCGTGCTGAACGTCGCCGAGATGCGCCTCTACTACTACCCCAAAGGCAAGAAGGTGGTGGAAGTGCTGCCGATTGGCATCGGCCAGCTCGGCACCGACACCCCGGAAGACTGGGTGACCAGCGTGCAGCGCAAGAAGGCGGGCCCGACCTGGACCCCGACCGCGAAGATGCACGCCGAGTACGCCGCCCGTGGCGAGACCCTGCCTGCGGTCTGGCCGGCCGGTCCGGACAACCCCATGGGGCTGTTCGCGCTCTACATCGGCAAGATGTACGCCATCCACGGTACCAACGCCCAGTTCGGCATCGGCCTGCGGGTGAGCCACGGCTGCGTGCGTCTGCGCAACGACGACATCGAGTACCTGTTCAAGCAGGTCCCGGTCGGTACCCGCGTCCAGTTCGTGAACCAGCCCATCAAGGCCTCTGTCGAGCCGGATGGCCGCCGCTACCTGGAAGTGCACCAGCCTCTCTCCCGCAACCAGGAGGAGTTCAACTCCAGCCTGCCGGCCCCGCTGCCCATGTCCACCGCCGTGACCCGCTTCATCGCCCACGCGGACAGCGACTCCCAGCTGGTCAAGCAGGCCCTGGAGCAGCGCAGCGGCATGCCTATCGCCATCAACCGCTGATCCCGCCCGTCGGTATTCCGAGCCCCGGCCACTGTCGGGGCTTTTTTATGGCGCGGGGGAGGGAATCATCAGGGTAAACCCTTGGCAGGTCGGGATAAAATCCGGCCTTATTGCAATTGAGTGGTTGCTTGGTTAGGTGTTAAACGTTTTTCATGTGTTTTTTATTTGTTAAAAGTGGTTGTGGTCCGGCGATCTGCTGATTACTCTAGGCCGGTTTTTTTAAGGAAGAGTCCGTCGCAAGAACGGGCACAGACGTCACATAACGGAGTTTTGAATGACAGCTAGCACCCCCATGCTCATCACCTTTCTGGTGTACATCCTCGGGATGGTGTTGATCGGCTTCATCGCCTATCGCGCCACCCGTAACTTTGACGACTACATTCTCGGCGGCCGCCGGATGGGGAGCTGGGTGACCGCCCTCTCCGCCGGTGCCTCCGACATGAGTGGCTGGCTCCTGATGGGCCTGCCTGGCGCCGTCTTCATCGGCGGCATCTCCGAGAGCTGGATCGCCATCGGCCTCATCATCGGCGCCTACTTCAACTGGCGCTGGGTGGCCGGTCGGCTTCGGGTTCACACCGAGAAGAACCGCAACGCCCTGACCCTGCCGGACTATTTCACCTACCGCTTCGAAGACAAGAGCCGGGTGCTGCGCATCCTCTCCGCCCTGGTGATCCTGCTGTTCTTCACCATCTACTGCGCCTCCGGCGTGGTGGCCGGTGCCCGCCTGTTCGAGAGCACCTTCGGCATGAGCTATGACACCGCCCTCTGGATCGGTGCCGCGGCCACCATCACCTACACCTTCTTCGGCGGCTTCCTCGCGGTAAGCTGGACCGACACCGTGCAGGCGACCCTGATGATCTTCGCCCTCATCCTGACCCCGGTGTTCGTCATCATCGCCGTGGGCGGTATCGACACCGCCATGGTGCAGGTGGCGGCGCAGAACGCCAGCAACCTCGACATGTTCAAGAACCTGGACTTCATCGCCATCATCTCTCTGATGGCCTGGGGCCTGGGCTACTTCGGCCAGCCCCACATCCTGGCGCGCTTCATGGCGGCGGACTCCCACCACTCCATGGCCAGCGCCCGTCGCATCAGCATGACCTGGATGGTGCTGTGCCTTGGTGGCGCCGTGGCCATCGGTTTCTTCGGCCTGGCCTACTTCTCCACCTTCACCGAGCAGGCGGGTGGCGTGACCGCCAACCCGGAGCGCGTCTTCATCGAGCTCTCCAAGATCCTGTTCAACCCCTGGATTGCCGGCGTGCTGCTCTCCGCCATCCTGGCGGCGGTCATGAGTACCCTCAGTTGCCAGCTGCTGGTCTGCTCGAGCGCCATCACCGAGGATCTCTACAAGCCCTTCCTGCGCAAGAACGCCTCCCAGAAAGAGCTGGTGTGGGTCGGCCGCGCCATGGTGCTGCTGATCGCCCTGGTGGCCATCGCCGTCGCCACCAACCCGGAAAACCGGGTGCTGGGGCTGGTGAGCTACGCCTGGGCCGGTTTCGGTGCCGCCTTCGGCCCCGTGGTGCTGCTCTCCGTGCTCTGGCCCCGCATGACCCGCAACGGCGCCCTGGCGGGCATGCTGACCGGTGCCCTGACCGTCATCATCTGGAAGCAGTTCGGCTGGCTGGGTCTGTACGAAATCATCCCGGGCTTCCTGTTTGCCACCCTGGCCATCGTGCTGTTCAGCCTGCTGGACAAGGCCCCCTCCAAGGCCATGCAGGATCGCTTCGCAGAAGCCGAGCAGGAGTTCCAGAGCCCCATGGCAGACGCCATCGCGGCAAAATAACCCCCGCCTCGACGACAAAAGCCCCGCAACTGCGGGGCTTTTTAATGGGCAAAACATGCCCATGGCGGGGATTAGGCGGGGCGCCTGCCCAGCCGCTGCACATCCTGGCGGGCGGCGGCCCCGGCCTGGCTGAGCCAGCGCTGGCGGGCCCCCTCATCCGAGGTGTGGACGGGCCCCAGATGCTGGCGGTGGGTCAGCCGGATACCGCACAGCCCCAGCACCGGCTTGTCCAGGGTGCGCTCCAGGGGGGCTCCCTGCCACCAGCGGTAATACCAGGGGGGGCTGTCCATGGTGAGCAGCAGGCGCGCCGTCTTGCCGGCGAGCAACTGCTCCGGGTGCGCCTTCCCCGGCTGGTAGCGAAAGGCGAAACCCGGCAGCAGGGTGCGATCCAGCAGCCCCTTGAGCCGGGCTGGCAGGTGGCCCCACCAGACGGGGGCGACGATCACCAGATGGTGGGCTTGCGTCAGGCTCTGTTGCACCGCCTGCAGATCGGGCTCGAGGGGCTGCACCTCGTCATAGCCATGGTGAAGATCCGGCGCGAAGGCGAGCTCCCCCACGTGATGCAGGGTGACGCGCGCGCCCCCTTGCTCGGCACTGCGGGCATACTCCCGGGCGAGGGCGTGGCAGAGGCTGTCGGGTTTGGGGTTGCCGTTGAGAACAAGCAGGTTGGGGGTCATGGTATGGCTCCTTGAAGTGAGCCCCCATTACACCCCTTGTCCCATGGGACAGAGTCAAGCCACCTTTTGCCCCCGATCCGCGGCGGCGGGATGATCCCGCCCGTCGGGGGATTGCCGCGCCGGGGCGCCATAGCGGCAGGGGTGCTGCGCTAGCAGCGTGGCGCACTGGCTCAAGCCCTGATGCTGGCGTTGCAGCCGGGCGACCTCCGCCTCGATCTGCGCCAGCTTGTCCGCGATAAGCTGCTCCACCTTCTGCCAGGGGAAGTGATCGAGGCTGGTGACGCCCGCGAGCAGGGGAACCAGCTCCCCGAGCTTGCAGCCAAGCCGCTGGGCCTCGCGGATAAAGCCGACCCACTCCAGATCCTCGGCCCGGTAGACGCGATACTTGCCGCGCCGCCTGGGCTCGGGCAGCAGCCCGAGCTGCTCGTAGAGGCGGACTGCCTTTGGGGTGGTGCCAGCCAGCCGGGCAAATTCGCCGATATACATGGTGCTGCTCGCAAAGGTTGTTCGAGTAGGGGCTCACTATAGGTCAGTGGCTGGCGGGAGAGAATCCCCTAAATAGCTGTTCCGAATAGTAGATCACCGGAGGAAGGGAACTCAGTCCAGTTTGTGCGATCTGATTAGTCGCTAAACAAAACAAGCCACACCCAAAGGACTGAGTTGATGCCTATCCTACCACCTCTGCCACGACCACAACGGCGCCGCATTCACAAAATCATCCATGCCACCCGTGATAAAGGACATGCTCGTCGCTTGATGGCCATCTTGCTGTTACATGAAGGACGCACGATCACCGATGTTCATCACCTTACCGGCGCTGCGCGCTCGACCATCGGTCGTTGGCTTCGGTGGTATCGAGATGAAGGCATAGATGCGCTAGAAGCCTTACCGGCTGGCCGTGCCCCAGTCTTACCTATCGCCAAGATTGTCACCCTACTGGTGCTGCTCATGCAGTTTTCTCCGCAAGATTTTGGTTATCAGCGCAGCCGTTGGTGTACTGAACTATTGGCTATAAAAATCAATCGGTTAACAGGGCTCAATGTGGCAGCCTCCACGCTCCGCCGATGGTTACCTCGTATGGGCATTGTCTGGCGCAGGCCCGTGCCGACCTTGCGGATAAAAGACCCAGCCTATCAGGAAAAAATGGCGAATATCGACGCCGCGCTGGCCCGCTGTGATGCCGATAATCCGGTGTTTTATGAGGATGAAGTCGATATAGACCTCAATCCCAAATTAGGAGCCGACTGGATGTTCAGAGCGCAGCAAAAGCGGGTTGTCACACCGGGGCAGAATGCCAAGCATTATCTGGCAGGCGTTCTCCACGCAGGCAACGGAAGGGTACTTTACGTCAGCGGGATCAAGAAAAACTCATCGCTGTTTATTGCCATGCTGGAAAAGCTGCGCCACCACTACCGACGAGCCAAAACCATCACGTTGATCCTCGATAACTACATCATTCACAAAAGCAAACAGACCGAGCGATGGTTGAAGAAGAATCCCAAGTTCTGCCTGGTGTTCCAGCCAGTTTACAGCCCTTGGGTTAATCACATAGAACGGCTATGGCACAAGTTACATGAAACCATCACGCGCAATCATCAATGCAGAGGGATGGCAAACCTGCTGGCCCGAGTGAAACACTTCATGGATACCGTGTCTCCTTTCCCGGGGAATGGCTATGGCACAGCGAAGGTGTAGCACTATTGGGATCAGTTATTTAGAGGGCAGTGGATCCATTGGACCGCGCTGCGGTGGCAGAATTTTGACAGGGAGGGTACACCCACCTTGTCAGGCAAGTCTTTTATCGAGACGGTGGGGGACCAGATTACTGTTAACGCTTGGCTCATGCGCCGCCGTTGGCGGTCGCATGGAGCCACTTGTTGCATGGAGACTAATCTGAAAGTAATTGTTTGAGTTCTTCAACGCCTTCCTCTGATGGATTCCAGTCAACATTACCTTCTCGTAGTTTTGAAATCAGTTTTGAAATTGAATTAATTTTATAAAGTAGATCTCGGAGAATTTTGGCAGCCTCTAACTCTTGCCTGCTAGGTGTTCGATATTCAATTTCAATTCTATTTACAGGTTCGTCTTGATAATTAAATGTATGCTCTGACCTGCTAGCATTTATAAGCTGCAGCCTTAAGTCCAGTGATGTATCGAAATTTGGTAAAAACTTAGTATAGTGACTTATCTCAGCATTTTCATTGAATGCAATATGGTAGAGTAGTGATGAATTGTCCAACTCAAACTTATCTCGCCGAGTTGAAAACTCAACCACTCTATTATATAGATCAGAAATGATATCTTCTAAATAAGAGCAATATTTTCCTAAGACAACATCCTTCTTAAATGACTCTATTTCTAGCGATGCTTTAGCGTGAATAAAGCATAGCAAAACATCAATATATATATTGCAGTTGTTTTCGATGGCTTTTATTGTTCTTATATTATCTTCTGGCTTGGCATTTCTTCTATGCGAGTAACTTTTTTTAGTTTCATCGATTCTAAACTGCAAAGATATGATTAGCTTGTTTGATAATTGAGATAGACTTTCAAATTTTGGTAATTTTATCTCAGTTTTGGAGTAAGTCTTTGATTCTTGCCAATAGTTAAAAACGGAGTTGTATTGTTCTCTGATCAATTGCTCGGCAATTGCATCATGCTTAGCATATAAGGCTTCTATTACTGGTGAAAAATCAATCAGGTCATATCTTGATTCAGATTTTGGTCTGATAAGTTCAAAAAACTCTGGAATTGCCAAGCTTTCAGAAAGGTAGCCTATTTGCCCATTTTCACGTCTTAATCCTAAAAACAACTGAGTTTTTGACACAATGTACCTCTACTTCCTTAACTTGAATTTAGCTCGATTCTTGATAAGCCATGTAACGCCCGCAGCACGGGAAAAATTGTAGCGCAGCGGAAATTTTGTCCCTGTGCCTGCGATTGTTAGGCTTACCTGATTACCCATGACCCTCAGCCAGCTTCAAGAGCCGATATGGCATCGGAGGGCTTGCCACGACTGCATGCCCCAATTCAACCAACATGCTCTTGAGGTCAAAACGATGATTAAACCGGAAGCAGTATTCCGCAAGATGCCTTGGTAAATGCTTCGCTCCGAGCGTATGGCAACTGCCCCGCAGCGAGTTTTTCACATTTCCTATCATCGTGTTTACCCAGTTGAATGCCGGATGATCCAGCCAGTCCAGGTTGCCCCCGGTGACAACACCCAGGTGCTCACAATTGGCCTCCTTGACCGCTTTGAAACAGGCCAATCCATCGGATATCACCGCGCTACCACTGGCAATATGCCGTTTTGCCCAATCAGCAACGGACTTGGTTTTGAAACCATCGACCACCGTCATCCGCATCTTGATTGGATGTCCTTCCTTGTTCAGGGCCACTGCTGCCACAAACGGCGTCTTGCCTGCCGCGCCCCGACCCCGTTTACCACCACGGCGCTCGCCACCCCAGTAGACATCATCGAGCTGAATGATGCCGCTGATGGGCTGCTTGTCATCGGACTCTTTCATGGCTTGCAGCAGCTTGTGCTTGAGCATCCAGGCGGTGTCATATTTGACGCCCAACTGGCGCTTTAGCTCCATCGCTGACAAGCCTGTTTTGGTTTGTGACAACAGGTGCATTGCCAGAAACCACTTGGTCAGTGGGAGCTTGGTGTTTGCGAAAATCGTGTTTCCAGTCAATGACATCTGGTGACGGCAGTGATTGCATTGCCACACACGTGGCCGCCTTCTCAGGCGACAACAGGTCTTGTTGGCACATTCAGGGCAGACAAAGCCGTTAGGAAAACGCCAAGTGAACAGCGCGTTTTCGCACTGAGCCTCAGTGCCATAGTCCTTGAGAAACTCAAACAGGCTGTAGCCTTTCTGGAATTGGATTTTGCTTTTGGCCATGATCTCGCACCTCGATAACTGTACGTAAGATCAGTATAGTTCGTGGTAACTGACTGCTAATCATGGGTAATCAGGTAGGCTTATACTTGATAGCCAACACTGCGCATCTCTTTTTTAAGCTCTTCCTTCCAGCGACCTAGCGGGTCAAGAGCAACGTAAATCACTCCGCTTATATCATTCGGAGTTTCAACAGTATCTTTCACGATTGCTGTAACTCTAGGTCGCCCCAATTTTCCAATTAAGTAACCATGCTCGAATACCACATTCTGCCTTGCTCGGTAATTTCCATTCAAAGCTCCAACCTTTGAGCCAACATCACAAGGTGTATAAAGAACAATTCCAAAACCAACGTTTGAATAGTGCTCTATTTTTTCAATTATTGTGCGGCCAGAGCTGGCTTGCATATGTAAAATTATTGGCTCTAGACCCAAGCTCTCGATAAAGTCTGCCATTTCAAGCTTTGCCAAATCATCGTGCCCATGAACAATAAACACTTGCGATGTATTGAATGCACTTTGACCGCCCGATGCTGGCGGCGGCACTACCGGTGGAGGAGGTGACTTAATAGCTTGAGAGGCATCCAGTTGTTGCCGTGAAATGTGGCCTTTTCTTAGCAGAATTTCAAAGATCGGTTCATCTTTTACCGCCCAGTGAGTTCTCGATAACTCAAAGCGACCTAGATCAATATCAATCCTCATGTCTTCGATCGCACCAATTTTCAGCGCTGGCAGAATAGGATCAAATTCGAAATGAATTACAACCGAGTTCTGACGTACACGAATATCAGTTATGTATCCAATGCGTGACTCTCGCTCTTCATTTTCTACGACGAATAGACAAGGAAAGCTTTTTAATTCACGAATAGATTTATCATCAAAATTTCTGTAGCGTTCACGAATTTCATCGGCTGTGTATTCGACAACTGAGCGTCCTCGCTCAAGCTTATATGGGCTCGAATCCCAGCTTTCTGGATTTCCTGATATCAGCAAATTAAACAAAATTGAACTCCGAAACTATTTTGAGCCTAACAGTGATTAGATGGATGGTGGTATTAACACATTAATACCGCCGTCTATCTAACTCCGCTTCACTTTGATTCAGGGGTTTACAAATAACATTTTAAATAAATTAGTTACCTGCCAACCTCTGAAGCTGATTGTATTCGCTTGACCTCTTTTTTTTGCGCAATCATTACGACTGTATAGAAAAGCAGTGTGAACTTGGTCATGGCAAACACCGGCATGGCTACCGCACTGGATTTCAGCTTCCAGCTTGCTGCGATTGACCAAAGGGGCGTGGTTGGCATGGCTCATGGGAGACTCCGACGAGGCGTGTGTTGCCAATTGGCTATATTAATGGCCCGCGAGCGAAGGGAAAGGAGGAAATGGCGGATTGCCGGGCAAGATCAACAAATGGAGGCAAGCCCGAAAGCCTGGCGTCCGGGCTGGATTGGCGAGAGAGGGCAGGGGATAGTTAAAAGGGGGCGAGTGGCCACCTGTCGGTGACCCTCTTGCTGCCTGTACGGGAGTGGTTGCCCGGCCCTTGGCCGGGCGGGGGATCAGTTGCCCGGGATCTCGCTGCAGTTGAGGGTGGGCTGACCGTAGCGCTCCAGCATGGCGTCGCTCCCCTTGGTCCAGAAGGTGAGGTTTTGTCCCTCGTACCGGGCGCCGCTGGCGCTGGGGGTCTCATAGGCGAGCACCTGCTGCTGGTCGTTCCCCTCGCTCAAATTGATCATGGCGGCGGGCCGCTTGGCCTCGTTGTAGAAGTAGGTGGAGAGGGTGACGCTCTTGCCGCACTGATAATCGACCGGCGTCGGCACCTTCAGTTGGCCGCCTTTTATCTGCAACTCGGTGATCCGCAACTGGTAGCTCTCTTCCACGCACTGGCGCAGGTCGCCCGCCTTCCAGCAGTCGTTGCGCCCCTTGATCCAGCCGCGCTGGATGGCGCGCTCGCTCTTCTGCTGCTCGGGGGAGAACCCGGCAATCGCCTTGGGATAGAGGGCTGACAGCTCGTTATCCAGCGCAGCCAGTCCGGCATCCTTGCAGATAAGGGTTTCGGCGGCGCCTTTCGCCTTGGCGCACTCGAAGGACGGGGTGGCCGCCGTGGCCAGCAGAGGGGAAAACAGCAGGGTTCCAAGCAAGATCTTGTTCATCGACAGGGCTCCAACAGGGGGCATGATGCCCCGTGATCAGAGCACACTTTACACCCGAAGTAGGCAGGAGCACCCCGTGTTTTTGGGTGCCGGGCGGTCCTGCATGGCAATCAGACACCGGCCAGCGCCAAGGTCTGGCGGCTGCGCCACAGCCGCTCGTGGAAGAAGAAGACGACGGTGTTGATGGCAGGTTCGATCAGTGCCATCACGCCGCCGGTGAGCAGCTCGCCACTCAGCAGGTAGGCGACACCGAAGGCCACCGAGAAGTGGACCAGGGCGAAGCTGCTGGTCTTGGCCTGCAGGCTGTGGTGGGGCTTGAGCTTGTGCCAGCCAAGGTCGTGGAAGTAGAAGGCGACCGTGTTCACGGCGGGCTCGATGAGGGCGATCAGGCTGGCGGTGAGCAGTTCGCCGGTCAGCAGGTAAGCCACGGTGAAGGCGACACAAAAGTGCAGGATGGCGAAGCTGATGGTCTTTTTCATGGTGGTGTCTCCTCTGGCGATGAAGGCAGTATCACCCAGAATTCCATCAAATGAAAACCATTCTCATCTATTGGCGAAATAGAAAATGCCTATCGACCGGGGGAGGCACCACCAGATTGGGAGTTGCCTGGGACCGCAACGGCGCTAGAGTGTGCCTTTTGCCATGAAAAAGGAGCTTTCATGACCATCAACTCCAACCTGTTTGTTCTCTTCATGCTGCTGCTGATGATCGTCGTCGGCCTGGTGGCCTGGCGACTGGCCCGGCGCAAGAGCCGCCACCCGGGGCTTGTTACCTTCCTGTGCGTGCTGCTCTGCCTGGCGCCTCCCTTTGCCCTGCTGGCGCTGCTCATTCTGGCGCTCTGGCGGGACATGCCCGCAGGCCCCGATGCGAGGCAAGCCTAGTCTCTTCCGCTACTGCCGCAGTCATAGAAAAGCCCCTTGCGGGGCTTTTTTACTTGGAATGTCCCGCGCAGCAGGTGGCCGGTTGGAAGGGGCAAGATCGGGTGATGGCCCTACCTGCCGAGGCCAGCGATCCGAGCATGGGCTTCGCGCATTCCCTGTTCCGCCCCGTGGGGGTGCAGATCCATCCCCTCTGCGTAGACAAATTCCACCTCCGCGATGCCCATCAGGCCGAGCACGGATTGGAGGTAGGGGGTGACCGCATCCGTCGCCTGTCCCTGATGCACGCCGCCGCGGCTGCTGAACACCAGGGCGTTGACCCCCTCCACCAGCCCCATGGGGTAGGTGTCGGTGTAACGGAAAGTCACCCTGGCCCGCGCCACCAGATCGAACCAGTTCTTGAGGGGGGTCGGCACGTTGAGGTTGTACATGGGGGCGCCGATCAGCAGCAGGTCGGCGGCCTTGAGTTCGGCAATCAGCCGATCCGACAGCGCCACCGCCTGCCGGATGGCCTCATTGGCCGGTTCCGCCCCCCGCAGGGCGTGAAACAACGGGCTGTCGAGGGCAGGCAAGTCGAGGGCGGTCAGGTCGCGCACCACCACCTGGTCCTGATGGCCCTGCTCCCGGCGTGTTTGCAGGAAGCGCTCCATCAACTGGTTGGTGCGGGATGCGGGGCCGTTGAGGCTGGATTGCAGCAGCAGGATCTGGCTCATGAGGGGAACTCCATCTGAAACGTGTGAAGAATGAAGGGAGCTTACCAGTCATTTTTTTCCGCAGTGCTGATAGTATTTCGCCATATTGGTTCCAAAAGGTATGCAATAGATGGCAAACACGCTCAACGGCATCGATCTCTTCGCCACCGTGGTGGAGGCGGGCAGCTTCGCCCAGGCGGCGGAGCGGCTTCACCTCACCCGCTCGGCGGTGGGCAAGGGGGTGGCGCGGCTGGAGCTGCGTCTCGGCGTGCAATTGTTTCATCGCACCACCCGCAGTCAGAGCCTGACCGAGGAGGGGGCGCTCTTCTATCGCCACTGCCTGCGGGCGCTGGAGGAGGTGCGTCTTGGGGAAGCGGCGCTGGCCAGCAACAAGCTCACCCTCAACGGCAGATTGAAGGTCTCCATGCCGGTGCTGTTCGGCCAGCAGTGCGTGGCCCCCATTTTGCTGGCGCTGGCGAAGGCGCATCCCGGGCTGGCCCTGGAGCTGTCGTTCAGCGATCGCAAGGTGGATCTGGTGGAGGAGGGGGTGGATCTGGTGATCCGCAACGCAGAGCCGCCGGACAGCCTGGATCTGGCGGCGCGCAGGCTCGGGGAGCACGGCATGACGCTTTGCGCCTCGCCCGCCTATCTGGCCGAGCGGGGGGAACCTGTGACCCTGGCCGAGTTACCGGATCACGAGTGCATCGCCTATCTGCGCCAGGGGCGGGTGCTGTCGTGGTGGTGGCAGGAGGCCGAGGCATGGCGCGAGGTCCAGCCCAGAGGGCGGTTGCAGATGGACGATCTCAACGCCATCACCCAGGCGGCCATCGCGGGCTTTGGTCTCGCCTGGCTGCCGACCTGGCTGGCGCGGCCTCACCTTGAGCGGGGCGAGCTGCGCGAGCTGCTGGCCCGATTGCCGGGTCGGCGCTATCCCACCAACGCCCTCTGGCCCCGTGGTCCGCATCTGCCCCTCAAGACCCGGCTCGCCATCGACTGGCTGGCGAGCCGCCTGCCCGAGCGGCTGGCCAGCGTGAGCGGGCCGGGTCATCTGTCCCAATGAAAAAGGGCCTGCTGTGGCAGGCCCTTCCCCATTTTCTGTGGTTCCGAGGATCAGGCCTCGGCCTTGCTCAGCCACTCCACCCTGTACTGGGCGCCGGGGCCCTGGGCCAGCTTGGCGCACAGGGGTTTCAAGAAGGCCTCGATCTGCTCGTCCAGCATCCAGGGGGGGCTGACGATGAGCATACCGGAGCCGTTCATGCCCCAATCGGCAGTCTGGCCGGCCACTTCCAGCTCGGCCACCAGGACGTTTCCGAAGTTCTCGCGCTTGATCGCTTTGAGCATGTCGCGGGACTTGTCCGACTCTTGCCCGAGGATGGGATACCAGAGGGCGTAGATGCCGGTGGCCCAGCGCTTTTGCGCTTTTTTAAGGGTATCGACCACGGCGAAGTAATCTTCCTTGAGCTCATAAGGCGGGTCGATGAGCACCAGGCCGCGGCGCGGGGTGGGGGGCAGCAGGGCGACCAGCCCCTCGAAGCCGTCGCGATGGTGGACGGCGACGCGGGGGTCGTACCCCATGTTGGCGCGAAGATCCTCCACCTCGTTGTTGTGCAGCTCCATCAGCGCCAGCTTGTCCTGATCGCGGATGAGGCGGCGGGACAGCTCGGGGGAACCCGGGTAGTAGTGCAGCTGACCATCGCTGTTCATCTCCTCGATGACACCCAGATAGGAGGCCATGGCAGACCACTGGGCCCGCTCATCCCACAGGCGTTTGATCCCGTCGGCGTATTCCGCTTTCTTCTGGGACCAGTCGCCGCGCAGGTCGTAGAGACCGCCACCGGCATGGGTGTCCAGCACGATGAAGGGTTTCTCCTTCTTCTTGAGGGACTCGATGATCAGGGCCTGGACGGCGTGTTTGAGCACATCGGCGTGGTTGCCGGCGTGAAAGGCGTGGCGGTAGCTCAGCATATGAGATCTCTGAGGGGGCCCTGCTGGGCACCCAGTAACGATAGATAGTGAAACAGGTTGCGGCTGTCGCCGCGAAACAGGGCGAGGGTGCGCAGGGTCTGCAGCAAGACCCCCTGTTGCAGCCGCTCCAGCTCCAGTTCGTGGGCCAGCATGGTCTGGTACTCCTCGGTTCCCACCCGTGACTTGGCCTGCTGGCGCAGGGTGCGCCAGGGGAGCAGCACCGCCTCGGTCTGTACCAGGGCCGGTTGCAAGTCCGTGAGGTCGACCGGGATCCGGAGCAGGTCGAGGTGGTACAGCAGGAGCGCCAGGTTGACGTTGCCCCCCATGCTTTGCACGTGGAGCCAGTCCTGGCTGCGCTGGCCATAGGCGCCTGTGCTCCATGTCCAGAACTCGGAAGGGGTGGGCAGGGCGTCGGGGCTGACCCGCTCGCTGGCCATCAAGGCTTCATCACGCAAAGAAGGCCTGCTCCATGGTTTCCAGCTCCTCGGAGAGGCTCATCCACTCCAGCTCGACGTGCTCCAGCTCTTCCTTGAGGGGGCCCTGGGACTTGAGCAGCTCGGAGAGCTTGCCCTTGGCACTCTCTTCATAGATGGCGGGATCGGCCAGCTGCTCTTCCACCGCGGCCAGCTTGGCCTGCAGCTTCTCCATGCTGGCCTCGAGCTTCTCGAGCTTCTGGCGCAGCGGCCGGGTTGCTTGCCGGAACTGGGCCTCAAGGCGCTTCTGATCCTTGCGCGCCACCGCCGAGTTGGCGGAGACGGTGCCATCTGCCGGCTTGGCATTGGCCTCTTTCTCCTGCTCGCCGAGCCACTTGTGGTAGTCGTCGAGATCCCCATCGAAGGGCTCGACCCGGCCGCCGTGGACCAGATAGAAATCATCCGTGGTGGTGCGCAGCAGGTGACGGTCGTGAGAGACCACCACCATGGCGCCCTCGAACCCTTGCAGGGCCATGGTCAGGGCGTGGCGCATCTCCAGATCCAGGTGGTTGGTCGGTTCATCCAGGAGCAGCAGGTTGGGCTTTTGCCAGGTGATGAGGGCCAGCACCAGACGCGCTTTCTCACCGCCGGAGAAGGGGGCCACCTTGTCGAGCACCTTGTCGCCGTGAAAACCGAAGCTGCCGAGGTAGTTGCGAAGCTCCTGCTCGGTCTTGTCCGGCGCGAGGCGCACCAGGTGATCGAGGGGGCTGTCATCGAGGCGCAGGGTCTCGAGCTGATGCTGGGCGAAGT
Organism: Aeromonas sp. ASNIH1; assembly: GCF_002934285.1. Lineage (NCBI taxonomy): Bacteria > Pseudomonadati > Pseudomonadota > Gammaproteobacteria > Aeromonadales > Aeromonadaceae > Aeromonas > Aeromonas sp. ASNIH1. The sequence goes on from NZ_CP026228.1 coordinate 2,407,019, forward strand.
AGCCGATGCTCACCCCGGCGCTCACCTCCAGCTTGCCCGACAGCGGCGGGTTGCTACCGGAGAGCATCTTGATAAAGGTGGACTTGCCCGCGCCGTTGCGACCGAGCAGGCCGATGCGCGACCCCGGCACCAGGTTGAGCTTGATCTTCTCCAGGATCACCTTGTCGCCGTAACCGGCGCTGAGGTTCTCCATGGCGATGAGCGGGGTCGGCAGAGCGGAGGGCTCGCGAAACTCGAAGCTGAACTCGGAGTCGGCGTGAGCGGGCAGGATCTTCTCCATCCGCTCCATGGCCTTCAAGCGGCTCTGGGCCTGACGGGCCTTGGAGGCCTTGTAGCGGAAGCGGTCCACATAGGATTGCATGTGGGCCATCTCCCGCTGCTGCTTCTCGTACATGGACTGCTGCTGGGCCAGGTGCTCGGCCCGTTGCAGCTCGAAGTCGGAGTAGCCGCCGCTGTATTCGTTGAGCTTGCCGTTCTCGATATGGATGATGCGATTCACCACGGAGTCGAGGAAGTCGCGGTCGTGAGAAATGAGTACCAGCGTGCCCTGATAGCCCTTGAGCCACTTCTCCAGCCAGATGACGGCGTCCAGATCCAGGTGGTTGGTCGGTTCATCCAGCAGCAGCAGATCGGAGCGGCAGAGCAGCGCCTGGGCCAGGTTCAGGCGCATGCGCCAGCCGCCGGAGAAGCTTCTGACCGGCGAGTCGAGCTGATCGCCGCCAAAACCCAGACCGTGCAGCAGCTCGGCGGCGCGGGCGCGAATGCTGTAGGCACCTATGGTATCGAGCTTGCCGTGCAGCTCGGCCACCAGCAGACCGTTGTCATCCGCCTCGGCCCGGGCGAGCTCGGCCTCCAGGGCGCGGAACTCCTTGTCGCCGTCGATCACGTACTCCAGGGCGGAGCAATCCAGCGCCGGGGTCTCCTGGGCCACGCCGGCAATCTGCCAGCCGGCGGGCAGACTGAAGCTGCCGTTGTCGATGGCCAGCTCGCCCCGCACCAGCGCAAAGAAGGTGGACTTGCCACAGCCGTTCTTGCCCACCAGGCCCACCTTGTGGCCGGGGTGTATGGTGGCGGACGTGTTGTCCAGCAGCGTGCGGCCGCCGCGGATCAGTTCGATTTGACTGGCAACTATCATGGATGGGTCTGCTTGGCTCGATTGAAGGAGAGAAACTGGCGCGGATCTTACGTGAAATGACACAAATTTGCACTTGAGGGCGGGGGGGATGGCTGCCGCCGGAAAAACGTGTCATAACAGAGACATCTGGGGGGCAGGAGGCTGACCATGTTGATTAAAGAGATCATGACGACCCGGGTCGCGACCGTTTCCATGGATGACAGGCTGAGTGTCATCAAGGAGATCTTCGAGCAGGCCCATTTCCGCCACCTTCTGGTGGTGGAAGAAGAGGAGCTGGTGGGGGTCATCTCGGACCGGGATCTGCTGCGTGCCATCAGCCCCTATCTGGACACGGATGCCGAGATGAACCGGGACACCGAGACCCTCAACCGGCGCGCCCACCAGATCATGAGCCGTGAACCCATCACCGTCTCCCCCGAACGCTCCCTGAAAGAGGCCGCCGGCCTCATGCTGGAGCACCAGATCTCCTGCCTGCCTGTGCTGGAGAACGGCGCCCTGGTGGGCATAGTGAGCTGGAAGGATCTGCTGAGGGTCATGCGCGGCTGGCAGCCGGTCTGACGGGGCGGGGAAGGTGTGCGGGGAGCCCGTGTCGCCCGGCAGGGCTTCCCTGCTTCTCGCCTTGTTGAAGGATTGAACTGCATTTATCCCGTTTCATAGATCACTTGTATTGCTATATTGATTTTCTTGGTCATAAGTTCCGCAAAAATTATTTCGCGTGACACTATGTGTCGCGGCGTCAGCTCGAATTGACGCTTTTATAATTAATCGTTCGCCGCTTCAGTTCCCATCAAGGTTTCCGGATCTACCTTAGGCCATCGGCACATCAACCGATCATCACGACCGAACTCTGGTCTGACAGAGAGTGCTTACACCTGAGGAAAGAACAATGAAAAAGACAGCATTGACGATGGCCATCTCCAGCCTGCTGCTGGCCGGTGGTGCACAGGCCGCCAACGTTTACGATCAGAATGGTACCAAACTGGACATCGGCGGCCGCGTCAACGGCATGTACTACGGCACCGATGACAACGCCACCGAAGGCGATGCCAGCTACCTGCGTCTGCACATCGCAGGTGAAACCAAGGTTGACGAGGATCTGACCGCGTTCGGCTTCGCCGAGTACAACCTGCCGGTCTCCGGTTCTGACAACGACGAGCTGCGTTACGCCTATGCGGGCATCAAGCACGATCGCTTCGGTGCCTTCAGCTACGGTCGCCAGGACGGTCTGTTCACCAAGGCGGTGAACAACTACACCGACGTGCTGCCGGAGTGGGGTGGTGATGGTCTGGGCAAGGACACCGAGGTGTTCGGTACCGGTCGTACCAACGGCCTGGCCCAGTACATGTACAACTGGCAGGGGCTGACCCTGGGTGCCCAGTTCACCGGCAACAACGACCCGCAGAACGCGAGCCGCAGCGAGCGCGTCGGCCCGAACAGCACCTGGAGCCCGAAAGGTTCTTCCGAGGGGTATGCTCTCTCTGCCAACTATGACTTCAACATGGGCCTGAGCCTGGGTGCCGCCTACAACCAGGCAGGCAAGACCGACGAGCAGGCCGAGAACGTGAGCTTCGGCGGCGACAGCGACGCCAAGCTGTTCGGGGTGGGCGCCAAGTACGCCGTCGGCAACCTCTACATGGCTGCCACCTACTCCCACGGTGAAGATCACCTCTTCGTGGACACCGGCTCCCTGCGCGGTTACGCCGAGAAGATGGATGGCTACGAAGCGGTCGTGCAGTACAACATCACGCCGAAGTTCAAGCCCTCCCTGGCCTACCTGCGTACCGACGTGAAGGACAGCGCTCACGGCATCGATGACACCGCGACCGAATACGTCTCCGTGGGGGCCTGGTACAACTTCACCGACAACTTCAATGCCTACGTGGACTACAAGATCAACCTGCTGGACGAAGTGGGTTCCACCGGCAAGAACAGCCTGAACAAGTCCACCGACGACATCGTCGCCGTGGCCCTGCAGTACAACTTCTAAGTCGTCCCGGACGCACTGCACATCTCAGGACCGGCCCATGTGGCCGGTCTTTTTATTGCTGGCGGACCGCGCTGGATGACAAGAGCGGCACGCCGGGGTTCAGCAATGGCCCTGTGTGGTCGATACCCTTGTTGTCGGGGCCGGTGCGTGGCTGTGCTTGCCATGAGGCAGTGATGGGGCGATGATCACGCCCCGTGGTCAAGATCCTATCTTTCCTCGACGCTTTTCATTATTTCTATATAGGCTTGCGTTGTCCCGACAGGGAAAGCGGGGCTGGTTGGCATGTCGCAGCTCCGGTGCGGGGCAATTTCGGGAAATGGACGTAAGGGCGTTATATGGCGAGCATATTGGATTCAGTGGATCAACGTACCCAGCTTGTAGGGGAGAATCGCCTGGAACTGCTGATGTTCCGTTTGGGTGCCCAGCAACTGTTTGCGATCAACGTCTTCAAGGTGCGGGAAGTGGTCAAGCTGCCCCATCTGAACAAGATGCCAGGGTCCCACCACAACATCAGCGGCGTCGCCAACATTCGCGGCGTCTCCATCCCCGTCATCAACCTGCGCGGTGCCATCGGGATGCGTCCCATGGCCATCGATCAGGAGTCCAACCTCATCATCACCGAGTACAACCGCACCATTCAGGGGTTCCTGGTGGGGCAGGTGGCCCACATCGTCAACATGACCTGGAAGGACATACTGCCGCCGCCCCGTTCGGCGGGTCGTGCCAACTACCTCACCGCCATCACCCGCATCCCGGAAGGGGGCGTCGACCAGATCGTCGAGATCATCGACGTGGAGAAGGTGCTGGCGGAGATCATCACCTATGACGTGCGCATCTCGTCCGAGGTGCTGGACGAGGAGATCCTGCCCCAGATGCAGGGACGTCGGGTGCTCATCGTCGATGACTCCAGCACGGCCCGCAACCAGGTGCGCGAGACCCTCGCCCAGCTCGGGCTCGAGGTCATCGAGTGCCAGGACGGCTTGCAGGCCCTCAAGCTGCTCAAGGGGTGGTGCGATGCGGGCAAGAAGGTGACCGACGAGATCATGCTGATGATCACGGACGCCGAGATGCCGGAGATGGATGGTTATCGCCTGACTCACGAGGTGCGCAGCGATCCGCGCATGTCCGATCTCTTCATCACCCTGAATACTTCTCTGAGCGGTAACTTCAACGAGGCCATGGTCAAGAAGGTGGGGTGTGATCGCTTCATCTCCAAATTCCAGCCCGACTTGCTGGTGGACGTGGCCCAGCAGCGGATGCGGCAGATCCTGGGCCGTTGAACCCGGCACGCCGAACCATGAAAAAGCCCCCGCCATGCGGGGGCTTTTTGCTGGGCAAGGGGAAGGCCAGGGGCCTGGCCACCGGGCTACTGAGTCAGCAGAGGCTCGACAAAGCGGGCGACCTTGTCGCGGATCCGGGGCTGGGCGGCGGCCGTCGGGTGCAGTCCATCGTTCATCATGAGTTCAGGGCGCAGCACAATATCATCCAGAAAGAAGGGCATCAGCGGCAGGTCGTTGGCCTTCGCAAGGTCCGGGAAGATCTGCTCGAACTGTTGCAGATAGCGCGCCCCATAGTTGCGGGGCAGCAGGATCTGGGTCAGCACCGTCTTCGCCTGGTGCGCCCGGGCGAGCTCGATCATCTTGGTCAGGTTGGCCCGGGTGATGGCGGGAGCAAAGCCCCGCAGCCCGTCGTTGGCGCCGAGTTCGATCAACACCCAGTCCGGTTTGTGGGTTTCGAGCAGAGTGGGCAGGCGGGCCAGGCCGCCCTGGGTCGTTTCACCGCTGATGCTGGCATTGATGAGGGTGTGTTCTCCCCCCTGCTGCTGCCACTTTTCATTGAGCAGGGCAGGCCAGCTCTGTTCGGCCTGCATCTGGTAGCCGGCACTCAGGCTGTCGCCCAGTACCAGCAGGGTCTGGGCCTGGACGGACGCTGCCCAGCAGCACAGGCAACTCACGGCAAACAAGAGACGCATCATGCAGTCAACTCCCACGTTCTATTGTCATTACAGGTTCAGGCAAACAGGATACCCAAGATGAGTTCAACGCCCATTATCGCCGTCAGGGGGCTCGGTAAAACCGTTCGCCTCGGTCAGGAAAGCCTCACCATCCTTGAAGGGATCGATCTGCAAGTCAATACCGGCGAGACGCTGGCGCTGGTCGGTGCGTCCGGTTCCGGCAAGTCCACCCTGCTCGGTTTGCTGGCCGGTCTCGATCTGCCGAGCCGCGGCGAGATAGAGATCCTCGGCCACTCCCTCACCCGGCTGGACGAGGAGGGACGCGCCAGGCTGCGGGCCGAGCAGGTGGGGTTCGTGTTCCAGTCGTTCCTGCTGCTGCCCACCCTGAGCGCCCTGGAAAACGTCATGTTGCCGGCCGAGCTGCGGGGGGAGACCGACAGCGAGCCCCGTGCCCGGGAGCTGTTGGCACAGGTCGGTCTGGGAGAGCGGTTGCACCACCTGCCGCCGCGCCTCTCTGGCGGCGAGCAGCAGCGGGTCGCCATTGCCCGTGCCTTCATGACCCGCCCCAGCCTGCTGCTGGCGGACGAGCCCACCGGCAACCTCGACAGCAAGACAGGGGAGACGGTGATCGAACTGCTGTTTCGTCTCAACCGCGAGCACAACACCACCCTGGTGGTGGTGACCCATGACCATGAGCTGGCTCAGCGCTGCCAGCGACAGCTGGTGATGTCAGCCGGGCGGCTGGAGGCTCAGGCTGTCATGGCGGCCAGGGTGGGAGAGCTGTCATGAGTCATTGGAGACAGAGCTGCACCAGGGGATCGTTGGCAGCAGCATGGACGGTGAGGGAGGCGTCATGAGTCAGTGGCGACTGGGATTGAAGCTGCTGCGCCGGGAAGGGTTCAGCGGGGAGCTGCGCTGGTTTGTGCTGGCGCTGGCGCTGAGCGTCGCCTGCGTGCTCAGCGTGGCTCTGGTGGCGGATCGGCTGGATGCGGGGCTCAAGGCCTCCGGGCGGGATTTCATCGGAGGGGACAGGGTGCTGCGCTCCGCGACGCCGGCACCGGCAGAGTGGCTGGCGCAGGCGCATCAGGAGGGGTTGGCCGTGCAGACCACGGTCAGCTTCAACAGCATGCTGTTTCACGGCGATACCCTGCAACTGGCCTCCATCCGCGCCGTGCCCGGGGATTTTCCCTTCTACGGCAAGCTTGAGCTCACTCCCCAGCGCGCCCCGGCGCCCGGCGAGATCTGGCTCTCCGCCAGGGTGATGCAACTGCTCGGCGCCAAGGTGGGGGAGGCACTCGAGGTCGGCAACACCCGGCTGACGGTGGCAGGGGAGCTGGGCCAGGAACCGGATCAGGGGTTCAGCCCCTTCCAGATGGCGCCAAGGGCCTTGATCCACAGCGCCGATATCGAGGCGACCGGGGCCCTGCTGCCGGGCAGTCGCCAGCAGTGGCGCTATCTCGTCAAGGGGCCCCGTGACGCCATCGCCCGCTATGAGGCCTGGCTCAACCCCAGGCTGAGCGCCGGGCAGAAGCTCGTCAAACCCGACGATCAGGGTACCCAGGTGGGGAAATCCCTGGGCAATGCCGAGCGCTTCTTCCGTCTGGCATCCCTTGCCGGCGTGCTGCTCGGCGCCCTGGCCATGGGGATAGCGGTGCGTCATTTCGCCGAGCGCCAGACCAACATGGTGGCCCTGCTCAAGACCCTGGGGGCCTCGCGGCGCACCCTGTGGCAACTGATGGGCACCCTGCTGTTCTCCCTGACCCTGGTGGGGGCCCTGATGGGGCTGGTGGCGGGCAGCGCCATGCAGTGGCTGACCCTGAACCTGCTGGGGGATCTGCTGCCTGCGGATCTGCCGCCCCCCTCCTGGCGACCCTTTGCCCTTGGCCTCGCGGTCGCCTTCTTCATCACCCTGATGCTGGCGTTCGTTCCCTTCCTGAGGTTGCTCAATGTACCGCCGCTGCGGGTGCTGCGCCGGGAACTGGAGGCGGGGATCCCCCCCTGGCTGACGGTGCCCGTGGGGCTCATCGGGCTGTTTGCCCTGGTGTGGGGCTTTACCGCCGACATCAGGCTGGCCTGCGGGCTCATCGGCGGCATGGGGGTGTTGATGGCGCTGCTGGCCCTGCTCGCCTCCGCGCTGCTGCGTCTTGGCAGTCGGCTCAAGGGGCCCCATGCCCTGCGCCTGGCCATCAATCACCTCTCCCGGGAGCGGGGCAGTGGTCTGTTCCAGCTGGCGGGCTTCGCCCTGGCCCTGATGCTGTTCGGGCTGTTGTGGGCGGCGCGGGTCGATCTGCTGGAGGATTTTTCCACCCGGTTGCCTGCCGACGCCCCGAACCGCTTCCTGGTCAATGTGGCGGACAGCGAGCGGGAAGGGATCCTGGCCGATCTGCACCAGGCCGGGGCCATCACCTCGGACTTCTACCCCATGGTGCGCGGGCGCCTGACCCGTATCGCCGGTGAGGCGGTGGGGGAGGATGCGGCGCGGGAGGGGGTGGACAGGGAGCTCAACTTCACCACCACATCGGCCCTGCCCGCCGACAACAAGGTCACTGCCGGTCAATGGCTGGCCGGCAAGGGGGAGGTCTCCGTCGACGAGGCGCTGGCGGGACGGCTCGGCATCGCGCTCGGAGACGTGCTCGGCTTCACCATAGAGGGGCGGGCGTTCGAGGCCAAGGTGACCAGCCTGAGGTCCATCAAGTGGGACAACATGAGGCCGAACTTCTACATGATCTTCTCGCCGGACGTGCTGGCCCCCTTCTCCCAGACCTGGCTCGGCAGCTATCGTCTGCCGCCTGAGGGGCGAGGGGCAGAGGTGGAACTCATCCGCCGCCACCCCACGGTGAGCCTCATCGATGTGGAGGATCTGATAGGCCGCCTCACCCTGGTCTCCGATCAGGTGAGCCGCGCCCTGGGGTTGATGCTCGGGCTGGTGACGGTGGCCGCCCTGCTGGTGCTGCTGACCCAGACCCAGGCCGGCATGGCCCATCGGCGCCGGGAGCTGCTGCTGATGCGCACCTTGGGGGCGGGGAGCGCCCTGCTCGAGAAGATGCTGCGCTGGGAGCTGGTGGCGAGCGGTGCCCTGGCAGGGCTCTGCGCTGCCATGGTGGTGGAGCTCTGCTCCTTCGGCCTGCAGTGGTGGTGGGAGGGGGCGCAGTGGCAGTTCCACTGGGCCATCTGGGCTGCACTCCCCCTGCTTGGGGCCGTGCTGGTGACCCTGGCCGGACAGGGCATGCGCCGCCAACTGCTGGCGGGTACCCTGAGCGACCGGCTCAGGGGACTGGGGCAGGGGCTGCTCTGATGGCTCGACATATCCCGACCTTGGTCGGGATGTGTCATTGGGTCAACGGGGTGAGTGCAGCAAATTGTCCAGAGCGCCGGGCAGGGCCGGGAAGCTGAAGTGAAAACCGGCCTGCTGCAAGCGGGCGGGCAGCACGTGCTGTCCGGTGAGCAGCAGATCCGCCGCCTCTCCCATCAGGAGTCGCAGGAGGGGGGCCGGTACGAAGAAGAGGTGCGGGCGATGGAGCGTGGCGGCCAGGGTCTCGCTGAACCGGCGATTGCTGACCGGTTGCGGGGCCGTGCCGTTGAAGATGCCGTCACACTCGCCGTGCTCGATGAGAAACAGCATGGCTCGCACCAGATCCTGCACGTGGATCCAGCTCATCATCTGGGGGCCGCTGCCCATGGGGCCGCCGAGGCCCAGGCGGTAAGGGGGCAGCATCCTGGGCAAGGCGCCCCCCTCCAAGCCGAGTACCAGGCCGATGCGCAGGATGCAGACCCGGGTCTGGGCCGAGCGGGCCTGCTGGGCAAGCTGCTCCCACTGCTGACAGAGACGGTGGGTGAATTCGTCGTGAGGGCTCTGGCATGTTTCATCCAGAGGGGCGTCATCCTGGCGGCCATACCAGCCGATGGCGGAGGCATTGAGCAGCAATCTGGGGGGCGTGCTGGAGAGTTTGACGAGATCCACCAGCTGTTCGGTCAGCAGCCAGCGGCTGTTGCAGAGCAACTGCTTGCGGGACTCGCTCCAGCGTCCGGCTGCGATGGGTTCGCCGGCCAGGTTGATGACGATGTCCACGTCATTGAGGTGATCCAGCCTGTCCAGACTGTCCAGCAGGGTGACATCGTGGCCGAGCAGCTCGTAGGCCCGGCTGCCCTGGCGGGTCAGCACGACTACTTCGTGCGCCACCTTGAGGTGTGCCACCAGACGGCGGCCGATAAACCCCGTGCCCCCCGTGATCAGTATCTTCATGTCCTGCCTCCCTGACGCTCTAGGGTCTACTCTAGAGCCTGGGTGCCCGATGGACAAGCTCCTGTTTTTATGAGCATTATGATTTTTGTCTCCCAAGACGCCGCCCCCTTTGTCCACGGGGTTGCCGGGCGTTGCGACCACGGGAGGCGCCGTGGCGCGGCGGTATCAGGGGCTCATTCCGGCTTGCCAAACGGGCGCCAGCGGGTAAACTCGAGCGCTTTTTCGCCATGTTCATGAGGGCCGTTATGCCATTTCGACGTTTGAAGGTGCGTCAATTCTATGTCCGGCTGCTCTGTGCCTTGCTGGCCGGCCTGTTGCCCATGCTCCTTGGGCTCGTCATCGTCATCTGGCAGACCGCCACCGGCGTGAAACAGGATGCGGTGGCGCGCCTGGAACATGCCAGGGTCATGTTCGACCGCACTCTGGACAATGCCCAGTTGGCGGCGTCGGCCCTCACCGGCAGCCTGGGCAGGCCCTGTCTCGAGGTGGTGCAGGGGCTCAGGGATCAGGTGGCCACGGTGCCGGATGTGCGCAGCGTCAACCTGGCCAGGGGGGATCGGATCTACTGCTCTTCCCTCTATGGCCCGGTCGATGGCGGCATCAAACTGGATGACTATGTCGGGGGCAGGCTCGACCTGATGAAGGGCAACCCGGTCACCCCGAATCGCCCCCTCATCGCCTACCGGGAAGAGGTGGGCGAGTTCAGCGTGCTGGTGGGGGTCGACGGCTACTACCTGCTCAACATCCTGGACATGCTGAGCCGCAACTCCCCACTGGGGCTGGTGGTCGGCAACGAGATGCTGCTGCGAAACAGCGAACTCACCGACAAGCTGATCCCCAAGGATCGCAATGGCTATCTCGAACAGGTCTCGACCAGGTACCCGTTCAAGGTAGTGACCACGGTGTCGGTGGATGAGTACCGTGCCCACATCTGGGACTACTCCAAGGTGGGCGTCATTATTTATCCTCTGCTGAGCCTGCTGCTCGGGGTGGCGGTCTTCTGGCTGATGGGACGTTCGACTTCGCCGGCCCAGGAGCTGAAACGGGCACTGTCCCAGCAGGAGTTCATCCCCTATCTGCAACCCGTGGTGAACGGGGAGGACGGCCAATGGAGCGGTTGCGAGGTGCTGATGCGCTGGCAACACCCCCGTCAGGGGATGATCTCGCCGGATCGCTTCATTCCCCTGGCAGAGGACAGTGGCCTCATCGTGCCCATGACCCGGCTGTTGATGGCGCAGGTGCGCGAACAGTTTGCGGGCAAGGCGCACCATCTGCCGCGAGGGTTCCACTTCGGCTTCAACATCAGCGCCAGCCACTGCAAGGATCTGAGCCTGGTGGAGGATTGCCGGGATTTCATCAACGCCTTCAAGGGGAATCCCATCAAGCTGGTGCTGGAGCTGACCGAGCGCGAGCTCATCGTGGCGGACGAGACGACGGACCGGCTCTTTGCCGAGCTGCATGCCCTCGGGATCTTCATCGCCATCGACGATTTCGGCACCGGCCACTCCAGCCTGACCTACCTGCAGACCTTCCAGGTAGACTTCCTCAAGATCGATCAGAGCTTCGTCGGCATGATTGGGTCGGACGCGCTCTCCAGCCACATCGTGGAGAACGTCATCGATCTGGCGACCCGGCTCGGTCTGCAACTGGTGGCGGAAGGGGTGGAGAATCAGGTGCAGGCCGACTATCTGAAGGCCCGCGAGGTGACCTTCCTGCAGGGCTACCTGTTTGGCAGGCCCATGCCCATGAAGGAGTTTGTCAGCCAGCTGGCCGGGCAGGGGCGCTGAGGGGTAAGCGCGAGGCAAAAAAAACCAGCGACCGGGTCGCTGGTTTTTTTATGGCCGGATGGCTCAGAGCATGCGGGCCAGGGCACGGCACAGACGCTGAACCCCCTCTTCCGTGGTCGCTTCATCCACACAGGAGAAGCTCAGGCGCAGGGTATTCTGGATCTCGGGGCGCACATAGAAGGGGGCGCCGGGCACGAAGGCCACCTTCTCCTTGATGGCCTCGTCGAACAGGGCCATGGCACTGACGCTGGGCGGCAGGGTCAGCCAGAGGAACATGCCCCCTTCGGGACGGGTGTAGCTGACGCCGGGCGGACAGTGGCGGGCGAGGGCGGCTTCCATGGCGGCACGCTGGCGACCATAGACCTCCTTGATCTTCTCCAGGTGAGCGTCGAGGGAGTTGTCGGTCAGGAAGCGGTGCAGCACCTGCTGGCTGAAGGCGTTGCTGTGCAGGTCGGTGGCCTGCTTGGCGATGGTAACCTTCTTGCGCAGCCATTCCGGCACCACCATCCAGCCCAGGCGGAAGGCGGGTACCACCGTCTTGGAGAAGGACCCGAGCAGTACGGTGTTGTGGGGGGCCAGCTTGGCGATGGGGGGCAGGTGCTCCCCTTCGAAGCGCAGCTCGCCATAGGGGTCGTCTTCCACCATCAGCAGATCGTGGCGCACCAGGCGCTCGGCCAGGGCTTCCCGGTTGGCGCGGCTGTAGGAAACACCGCTCGGGTTCTGGAAGTTGGGCACGCCGTAGAGCAGCCTGGCGCTGGAGCCCTGCTCCAGCAGCGCATCCAGCGCGGCCAGATCCAGCCCCTCTTCCGCCAGGGTGATGGGCTTGAAATTCGGTTGATAGACGGAGAACGCCTGGATGGCGCCAAGGTAGCCCGGCTCTTCGATGATGAGATCCTGCCCCTCGTTCACCAGCACCTTGCCCAGCAGATCCAGCGCCTGCTGGGAGCCGCTGGTGATGAGGATGTTGTCAGGATTGACGGTCATGCCGTGGCGGCTCAGGTAGCGGTCGGCGATGAACTGGCGCAGCGGGGCAAAGCCCTCGGTGGTGGCATATTGCAGCGCGGCGGCTCCCTGCTCGCGCAGCACGTCCTGGCACGCTTGCTCGATGGCCTTGACCGGGAACAGATGGGGGTTGGGCAGGCCGCCGGCGAAGGAGATGATCTCCGGATTGGCGGCAACTTTGAGGATTTCGCGGATAAAGGAAGGCTCGACCTTCTCGAAGCGCTGGGCAAAAAACGGCTGCATAGGGTTCTCTCTGACTAGGTGGCGGTCGCTCCATTCAACCGCCAGGTTATCCGTTTGTATCAGATTTCAGAAATGAGGCAATGGCTGTCACAAAAATCCATAAAAAAGGGCAGGTTTGGCACCTGCCCGAATTTTATCGTCCCGACCCCGGTCAGGGGCGCAAAAACCCCTGTCAGGGGGGCATCGGGCGGGATGGGGCTCAGAGCCCCGGCGCCTTGAGGAAGCGGATCATCAAGTCGGTATTGGCCCCGAGCTGCTGTTCGATCCGGCCCGGGAAGAGCTCGGCCATCTTGTCGAGGCGATCATGCTCCGTGTGCCAGATCTTGCCCCACTGGGTCTCGCTGTCCCGGTCGCAGGCGCTCTTGGTGGCGTCGTCGTAGCAGTCCCACAGCGCCGGATTGGTGCTCTGGGAGTAGCCGTCATAGCCATCTTCCCCGTTGATGGTGAAGTTGGTGGCCTCCACGTAGGCGATGGGCACCCCCAGGCAGGCAAAGGGGGCATGATCGGACCAGCTGCCGGTCTCCCCTTCCGGGTAGCCGCTGTAGCTGGGGTGGATGGCGAACGGGGTGGCGGTCTGCTGGGAGATGGCCAGCAGGCGATCGCGCACCTTGGGATCGAAGCTGTAGCGGCTCGGGTCGGCGCAGTTGTACTCGGCCACGTCGGAGTGGGCCGAGTGGACATAGACGATGTCACCCCCGGCGATGGTGTCGTAGTTCACCATGGCCAGCAGCTTGGCGACGGCGTCGGTGTCGAGACTGGCGGCATAGGCTTTGGAGCCGTTGAGGCCGTTCTCCTCTGCGCCGAAGAAGGCGAAACGCACCGTGTAGGGCAGGGTCTCTTCCTTGAGTGCCTCGGCAACCGCCAGCAGGGCGGCGACGCCGGCCCCGTTGTCGGTGGCGCCTTCGGATCCTTTCTTCTCGCCGGTGCTGTCATAGTGGGCACCGATGAGGATCACCCTGTCGCTCTGACCCTTGAGCTCGGCGACGATGTTCTGGGAGGTTCGGTCTGTGCCGCTCCGGGTGTAGGTGAACGGCTGGTTCTGCACCTCGTAGCCCCAACCGGCCAGGTGATCCTGGATCCAGGCGGCGGCGCGGGTTTCGGCCTCGGTGCCCGTGGGACGAGCGCCTATCCCTTCTGCACCAGAGCTCAGTTGCACCAGAAATTCATGGGCCTGAGCCGCGGGGGCAGGGGGTTGGGAGTCGTTGTCAGAGGGGTTGCAACCGGCCAGCAGGGCAGGCAGGACGAGGGCCAACAGGGTTTTCTTCATACTGCAATCCTTTGTTGTATATGGTTTTATTTTTCCGCGTCAGGATGAACCCGACGTCCGGCAGATTCTGTGAAGGGGGTGGCATTTGTCAACCTTGCCGGTGGATGTGGGCAGTCCCGGGGGATTTGTTGTGGGAAACACTTGCGCCTTGTGCCTATCTTGGGATAATTCGCTCCCCTGTTTTTGCGAACTGATGCAATAACGAGCGATCCATTTATGTCGGCTCTGTTCCAGAGCGATGCAATAACGAGCAATTTACTATGTCTGTGACCCAAGATGTGTTTAACGAAGACGGCAAGTTCATGCGCAAGATCCGCAGCTTCGTCCGTCGCGAAGGCCGCCTGACCAAAGGGCAGGAGAAGGCCCTGGAAGAGCTCTGGCCGGTCATGGGCATCGATTTCGCACCAGAGCCGCTCGACATGGTGGCCCTGTTTGGCCGCGAGGCACCCGTGGTGCTGGAGATCGGGTTCGGCATGGGCGCCTCCCTGGTGGAGATGGCCAAGAACGCCCCCGAGAAGAACTTCATCGGCATCGAGGTGCACTCTCCGGGTGTAGGCGCCTGCCTTGGCACCGCCCAGGAGGCGGGCGTCACCAACCTGCGCGTCATCTGCCACGATGCGGTGGAAGTGCTGGAGCATATGATCCCGAACGGGTCTCTCTCCTGCCTGCAGCTCTTCTTCCCGGACCCCTGGCACAAGAGCCGCCACCACAAGCGTCGCATCGTGCAGCCTGCCTTTGCCCAGGACATCCGCCAGAAGCTTGCCATCGGTGGCGTCTTCCACATGGCCACCGACTGGGAGAACTACGCCGAGCACATGCTGGAGGTGATGAGTGCCGCCGAGGGGTACGAGAACACCTCCGCCACCGGCAACTGGGTGCCCCGTCCCGACTGGCGCCCCCTGACCAAATTCGAGCAGCGTGGCCATCGTCTGGGCCACGGTGTCTGGGATCTGATTTTCAAACGAGTCAACTGAGTCAACGTATCAACTAAGGAGCTATCATGGCCAACCGTAGCCGCCGTCTGCGTAAGAAACTGCGCGTCGATGAATTCCAGGAAATGGGGTTCGACATCAGTTTCAACTTCCCGGTCGGCACCGCCGAAGAGACCATTGATGCCGTGGTCGATGCGCTGATCGACGAGGTGATCGAACCTCGCAAGCTGGCCTTCGCCGGCTCGGGTCACCTGGCCTGGGAAGGGATGGTCTGCACCCAGCAGCTCGGCAAGTGCACCGACGAAGACCGTTCCGCCGTTCAGACCTGGCTGCAAGGCAAAGGGCTGGAGGCCGTGGTGGTCACCGAGCTGTTCGATCTCTGGTACGGCGAGCCGGCCTGATATCTGACTGCCTCCCGGGCAGATAGAAAATCCCGCCGCCGGCGGGATTTTTGTCGGTGGGCTGGCCCCGCCTCGTTTCACGTCATGGAATAGCCAATGGTGTTGTCATCCGAATTACTGGCCGGCATCCTGGAAGAGGTGCGTCCGCTGCTCGGGCAGGGGAAGGTGGCCGATTACATTCCCGCCCTGGCCCAGGTGCCTGCCGACCGGCTGGGGATCGCGGTCTGTACCGTTGAAGGGGAATTGTTCACCGCAGGTGACGCTTTCGAGCCTTTCTCCATCCAGAGTATCTCCAAGGCCCTGAGCCTCACGCTGGCTTTGACCCTCTATCAGGAGGAGGAGATCTGGGCCAGGGTGGGCAAGGAGCCCTCCGGCCAGCCGTTTAACTCCCTCGTCCAGCTGGAGTTCGAGCAGGGTATTCCCCGCAACCCCTTCATCAACGCCGGTGCCCTGGTGGTGAGCGATCTGCTGGAAACCCGGCTCACCGCTCCTCGCCAACGCACTCTGGAGCTGGTGCGCCGCCTGTGCGGCAACCCGGCCATCATGGCGGATCAGGTGGTGGCGCGCTCCGAGTACCAGCACTCCGCCCGCAATGCCGCCATCGCCTATCTGATGAAGGCCTATGGCAACTTCGAGAACGAGGTGGACAAGGTATTGCAGAGCTACTTCAATGCCTGCGCCATCCGCATGAGCTGCGTCGATCTGGCACGAGCCTTCGTCTATCTGGCCAACCGGGGTGTCCCTCTTGGCGAGAGTACGCCCCTGCTGCCGGCCCGGACCACCAAGCAGGTCAATGCCCTGCTCGCCACCTGCGGCCTCTATGACGAGGCGGGCGACTTTGCCTACCGGGTCGGCATGCCGGGGAAATCCGGGGTGGGGGGCGGCATCATGGCGCTGATCCCGGGAGAGCTTTCCATCTGCGTCTGGTCACCCGAGCTCAACAAGGCGGGCAACTCCCTGGCCGGGATGGCGGCGCTGGAGCTGCTGGCCGAGCGCCTGGGCCGCTCCATTTTTTAACTCTCTTCACTATGCATCGAGACGACATCATGAAACGAATGACTGGACTGTGGCGAAGCTGCCTGACCGCCTTGCTGATCTGGTGTGCCTGGCCCGCGCTGGCCGCCGAGCTGCCCCCGCTCTCCCTGGCGGATGCCAAGGGGAAGGAGGCGGTGATCCTGGATACCCGCCCGAGCTATTTCTACCAGGGCTGGCCCATGGACGGGGAGAAGCAGGGGGGCCATGTGGCCGGTGCCGAGCTGCTCTCCGCAGAGTGGAAATACAGTGACGAGGAGTGGCCTGCGGCACTCGCGAGCAAGGGGCTGAAGGCCGACAAACCCGTCGCCCTCTATGGCACCCCTCGCGAGGTGGCCGAGGTGGCCCGTCTGCTGCGCCAGCAGGGCATCAAGCAGCTGTTCGAGCTGCAGGGATGGAAAGAGGCGCCCCGGGAGCATCTGGCACGCTGGCAGCAGCTGGTCCATCCGCTCTGGCTGGCAGACTTGCAGGCAGGCAAGCCGGTCATCGCCGCCCCCAAGGGGGAGTGGAAGGTGTTCGAGGTGGACTGGGGATCCCCCAAGGCCTATCTGCTGAGCCACATTCCGGGAGCCGGCTACATCGACACCAACCGGCTGGAAGGGGAGCCGCTGTGGAACAAGGTCTCTGACGAGGCGCTCAAGGCGCTGCTGCTGGAGAACGGCATCCGTCATGACACCACCGTCATCCTCTATGGCCGCAACACCATGGCGGCGGCCCGTGCGGCCCATCTGATGATGTATGCGGGGGTCGAGGATGTGCGGCTGCTGGATGGCGGGCTGGAGGCCTGGTTCGTGCAGCATCTGCGCACCGAGACCGGGCTGGCCAATACTTTCAAACCGGCCAGGGAGTTTGGCGTGGCCATCCCCGCCCATCCCGAGTACTACACCACCCTTGACCAGGCCAAGGCCCTGCTCAAGCAGCCGGACGGCGCCCTGGTCAGCGTGCGCACCTGGGACGAGTTCGTGGGCAATACCTCGGGCTACAGCTACATCAAGCCCAAGGGGGACATTCCCGGGGCCAGATGGGGTCATGGCGGGGTGGATGCCAACAGCATGAGCGACTTCCACAACCCGGACGGCACCATGAAGCCCGCCCGCGAGATCCTCGCCATGTGGGATGAGTGGAATATCGAGCCGACCCAGCAGGCCGCTTTCTACTGCGGCACCGGCTGGCGCGCCTCCGAGGCGTTCTTCTACGCCTGGTTGATGGACTGGAAGCGGATCAGCGTCTACGACGGCGGATGGTTCGAGTGGAGCATGGATCCGGCCAACCCCACCGTCACCGGCGAGCGCAAGCCGGGCAACTGAGACGGCAAAGCCGAGCAGCGGAAATAAAAAAGCACCTTCATGGAAGGTGCTTTTTTGTCTGCAAGGCATGGTGAACCGGGATCAGAAGGAGGCCACGCTGGTCTGGTCGTAGAGGCCGTACTTCCTCGACAGCATCTGGCCGCCGTCCCGGGTCAGGGGGACCCAGCTGATGTTGGCGCTGTCGATGGTGGACTTGAACATCATCAGGTCGAACGGGATGGTGATGTAGAGGCCCTTGGTGAAGCTCCCTTCGCCGTACTCTTCTGCCGACACATTGGTGAAGGTGGCGAAGAAACCGGCGCTGATCCCCGAATCAAAGGTCTTGGCGAAGTTGAACGTGGCGCCATAGTCCCCCGCGAGGTAGCGACCCACCGAGATCTGGGCGGTCACCTTGTCCAGAAACGCCGGTTGCCAGTAGGTGGTGACATGGCCGGTGGCGATCTGGTAATCGGCGAGCTGGAGGGTGTTCTCCCAGTCCCGCTGCCTGACCAGGTTGAGATCGGCGCCGATGGCCCAGTTGCGGTTGAAGGGGCGATACAGGGCCTCCCCGCCGACACCGGCATACATCATCTCCAGATAGCCGCCATAGGCCTGGCCGTACCAGCCATCGGCAAACTTGTCCATGTGGGTGAGCTGCAGGTTGTTGAGCAGCACATTCGATGACGTCACGTACTCCCGCACCCAGGTACGGACCCGGGGCAGGGCCTCTCCATCGGGCGGCGGCTCGGTGTAATTGAACTTGTCATAGTTGTTGACGAGGTTGACGAAGACGGTGCTGCTCACCCAGTCGTGCTCGGTCATGTGCCAGTCGGTGTTGGCATTCAACCCGAGTTGGTACATGTAGAAACTCTCGGCTCCCCCGATGGACTGGCTCAGCTTGGGCACTATCTTGAAATCCCATGAGCGGGGTTCGGCTCCATGGCGCAGTGTGCCTTCGACGGGGGCCGGTGGCTGGCGGCTGACCTCGATCTCTTGTGTCTGGCCGAGGGGGAGATCGCTGTTGGCACGACGCACGGAGTCGAGATCGACTCGGCTCTCCTGCAGGGGCATCCCCTGCTTCTGCTCGATGATGCGCAGTTCTTTCACCGTGGAAGGCAGGGCATTGACGGCCAGCAGGGTGGCTCTCTGCTCGCTCTGGGCCTGATCCCTGTATCGGGTCTGCTCTGCTTCCAGCGTCAGGGTCTCCTTGTCACTGTAGAGTGAGGCCTGATGCCAGCCCCCATTGCTGGCCAGCTGGGAAGAGAGCGTCGACCAGTCGACCTGCTCCAGGGAGTCGACCTGGCTGGCCTGATAGGCCGGAACGGGGGGATCCATGACCTTGGGCAGCGACAGGGAAGGGTCGTTGAAGTTGGTATGCCATGTCAGCCCCCACATCAGGGTATTGCCGCGCTGATAGCTGAGGTGCATGTCGAACACATCGTAAGGCTGGTAGACGATGCCCACATTGACAGGGGTGCTCTGAACGATGGCCCCCGCCGACTCGTGACTGTAGTCGTTGCCCTCGTATTCGAGCTTGAGCCTGAGGGGCTGCCAGGGGGTCTGGTACTCTATCCCTCCATAGAGGGCCGCCGGGCCATGGAACAGGCTGCCGAACTCAAACTTGCCGCCGCTGCCCGAGAAGCCGTCATCACGCTGACACCAGCCTTCACGGACTTCACAGAAGGGGTTCTTGATGTTGCCGCTCTGACCCATGTTTCCCCACGCCATTCCCAAGGTGAAATCAAGGTTCTTGTAGCGTTTGCTGGCGACGATGTATTCGCTGTCAAAGAGCCCGGTCCCCATCACATCGCGCAGTCCCACAGAGACCTGTGGGCGCCAGGTGGATTCGGTCCAGAGTCGGGCTTTGACATCCAGCCCCTTGTCCTTGTAGGTCTGGTCGCCACTGAAATTCTCGTCATTGCTGTAGAGCCGGGTGCGAATGTCGGTGTATCTCAGGGTGGCTTCCAGCCAGGAGAATGGCTGCATGGAGATGGACCAGCGCCGGTATTCCTGGTCATCCATGTAGTTGAATGAAAACTCGCCTTCCGGAGCCATGCGTGCCGTCGGCATCTGGAGCAGGCCCACGCCACCAAAATCACTCTGGGTGGGGAGGAGAGGCGAGAAGCTGTCCGTGTTGGCAAACGCGAAGGGGGAGGCAAGCAGCGAGAGAGTGGCGATTCTGGTCAGCATTACTCGGGTATCCGATTAGCAATCATGTCGGCAATACGGAGATTGATGTTCTTGAACTGGGCAGGCAACAGCGCCGGATCGAAACCGGCAAACAGGGTTGCACCCGGCATGGGCTCGATATGGTATTCGTTCCACACCGCGACGGGGGACAACTGGACGCGGCCATCCGGCTGGATGAGATAGACCTCACCAGGGTTGGCGCCGGGTAGCAGACTGTGGCCCTGCCAATATTCAGCCAGCCCCTTGGCGGGTTCATGGGGCATGGACCTGCGACTGTTGATCAATCCCAGCAGGTAGAGGCTGGATGGTCTGCGAGAGAGATAGAGAGAATAGTCGCCAGACAGACGAGGGTTGTTTGCAGGCTCCACTCTGCTGAGATCCGGATCCAGCTTGATGTCAATCCGGCCGGCCACATCGAGCTGATCCAGCTCGCGCAGCAGTTGCTGGGTGGCCTGAACCAGGCCGCCCTGATGCGCTCTCATCCAGAGAACCTGGAGGGCTTTCAGATCGCTGAGCAGCTGTTCTTTGGCTTGCTGTGCAGACTCATCTTGGGCGGGGGAGGAGATGATGGCGGCAGGCCAGTAGACGTCGCCGGGCAAGCCGGGCGCATTCAACAGTTGTTCCAGACGCTGGCTATCGGAGAGGGAAATGGTGGTCTTGCTGGCATGGCCGACCATCACCCGGGTGATGCTGTCGGCATGAAGCCAGGGGGCATAGCCAATCAGAAGCGAGAGTATGATTTTTTTCATGGTGCATAGGGCTTGGTGAAGACCATCTCGATGGTGCTGTTGTCAGGGCCGATGTGCTGAATGGTTTTTCTGACCAAGCCCGTCTTTTTGTCCAGCCAGTAATAATTCTGCCACGTCAGGTCATCCTTCACCGACTGGACCGTCTCTTCGTAGAGGGAGGTCGTCAGCACGGCGCCATTGATATCCAGATTTTCATCAGCCAGCTGTTTGAAGGTGGTGTGGAGGTTTCTTCCGCTGTGGCGAAGTTGCGCCCATTCGGCCAGATAACTGAATTGGGCATCGCCGGGAATGACGGCCTGACTCAAGGGATCCGCCATGGTGGCGGCGAAATAGCGAAGATCATTATCCAGCTTGAGCGTCTTGGTAATTCGACCATGCTCGGTCACTATCAAGCCTCTGTCGCTGCTGACCCAGGAGAGGCGATCCCCCTCGGCAAAGGCGAGCACGAGCAATATAGTGGGTCTGTCGTCAATGGTGAGCAATGCACTGGCATAGGGCAGCTTTTCGATGGCTTCCGGGGTAATGGTTATCTCATCATCCGCAGTGAAGATATATTTGAGCTGTTGATAGCTATCAACGTTGCTGTCTGCACAGCCAAACAACAACATTGATAGCAATAAAAGAATGCGCTTGATTAGCATGAAAGCATCACTGAATAAATAGAGAAATAATAAAGACTGCCCTGAGGCAGTCTTTATTTCATTACCTGATTACCCATGATTAGCAGTCAGTTACCACGAACTATACTGATCTTACGTACAGTTATCGAGGTGCGAGATCATGGCCAAAAGCAAAATCCAATTCCAGAAAGGCTACAGCCTGTTTGAGTTTCTCAAGGACTATGGCACTGAGGCTCAGTGCGAAAACGCGCTGTTCACTTGGCGTTTTCCTAACGGCTTTGTCTGCCCTGAATGTGCCAACAAGACCTGTTGTCGCCTGAGAAGGCGGCCACGTGTGTGGCAATGCAATCACTGCCGTCACCAGATGTCATTGACTGGAAACACGATTTTCGCAAACACCAAGCTCCCACTGACCAAGTGGTTTCTGGCAATGCACCTGTTGTCACAAACCAAAACAGGCTTGTCAGCGATGGAGCTAAAGCGCCAGTTGGGCGTCAAATATGACACCGCCTGGATGCTCAAGCACAAGCTGCTGCAAGCCATGAAAGAGTCCGATGACAAGCAGCCCATCAGCGGCATCATTCAGCTCGATGATGTCTACTGGGGTGGCGAGCGCCGTGGTGGTAAACGGGGTCGGGGCGCGGCAGGCAAGACGCCGTTTGTGGCAGCAGTGGCCCTGAACAAGGAAGGACATCCAATCAAGATGCGGATGACGGTGGTCGATGGTTTCAAAACCAAGTCCGTTGCTGATTGGGCAAAACGGCATATTGCCAGTGGTAGCGCGGTGATATCCGATGGATTGGCCTGTTTCAAAGCGGTCAAGGAGGCCAATTGTGAGCACCTGGGTGTTGTCACCGGGGGCAACCTGGACTGGCTGGATCATCCGGCATTCAACTGGGTAAACACGATGATAGGAAATGTGAAAAACTCGCTGCGGGGCAGTTGCCATACGCTCGGAGCGAAGCATTTACCAAGGCATCTTGCGGAATACTGCTTCCGGTTTAATCATCGTTTTGACCTCAAGAGCATGTTGGTTGAATTGGGGCATGCAGTCGTGGCAAGCCCTCCGATGCCATATCGGCTCTTGAAGCTGGCTGAGGGTCATGGGTAATCAGGTTTCATTATATCAACGAGCTGTGCTGGTGACAGTCGAGGGGTTGTCGTCGTTGTTGTTGCTGGCAACGGCAACGGCAACACCGATGGCAGCAGCAGCGGCTACGCCAACGGCCAGGGCACCAGCGGTGATGCCACCGACAGCAGCACTGCCAGCAGCACCGGCACCGGCAGCGGCGCCAGTGCTGGAGCCTGCGCCAGCAGCGACTTCTTCAGCAGCCATGGTCGGGCTGGACAGGGCCAGCAGTGCAGTCATAATCAAAACACTCTTCTTCATATATTTCCCTTATAAAATCAGAATAGTCGACGATCGTTCTACTCTATTGTGATGGCAAGCCATCGTTTTTGATCAACTTGCATCCATTATTTTTTATCATGACGGAATGCAAATCGAACCAAAATTATCATCACCCCCAACATGCCGCCCAAGAGGGCACCCAATACGACGATGAGTGCCCGTTTCGGCTTTATTTTCTCTTCGGCGATAACGGCAGGGTCAAGCACTTTAAAGACATATTCCTGATTGACTTCGGCGAGCATCAAGGTTTTGGTCTGCTCTTCTATCAATTGATAAAAGACTTTCTGCATATCGGCAACGGAAGTCTTGGAGAGTTGTTCGGTCAAATAGGCGATATTGCGTTTTGACTCCTCCTGATCCCGCTGTTTCATGGTGCTGTTGAGATCGTCGATCAACCAGTCCACCCACTGTTTTGCCAGTTGCGGGGAGTAGAAGTCGACGCTGACGGTCAGCAGCCCTGTCTTGGGGTCGCTGTTGAGATTGACCAGGCTCCTGAACGCCTTGATGAGCTCCCAGTCAGTGGGCTCGGGAGACTTGCCGGGCGGCATCTCGCGGACCCACTGTTGGGACTGGGTGTCATAGACCTCGGGGTCGATGAGCAGCTCCCCCGTGGTTTTATCCATGCCGGTGGCGGCGATCAGGGGGACGGCCAGTTGATGGCGGCGAATGAACTCCCCGAGAAACAGCCGCGACTTGCCCACCTCGATGGCGATGGACGCCTTGTCTCCTCCTTTGTTGCCCAGATCGACCCCGGCCAGACTGGCCAGCCCGCCGAAGCGGGAGGCCAGCGCGGAGAGTCCTCCCCCCTGTTGTTCAAGGGAGGGGGTCAGGAGCGCTTCGGCACGATAGATGTTGGGACTCCACAGTGCGAAGGCAACGGCGAGACAGGTCGCGATCAATGTGGTGGCAAAGAGCCACCACTTGCCTTGCCACAGGGCAACAGCCAGCTCTCGCAGGTCGATTTCATCGCTTGCCGGAGCAAGATCCCTCGGCAAGGGAATGACGTTCGCTTTTTGTGCTTCCATGATGATTTGATGAGTCCTATGGAATATGACTGGACGCGTCCAGCGCGTTATTTGATGGCGGACCAGGCGACGCCCAACTGATACATGATCTGGGTCGCCGAAGACATGATGCTCAGGTTGTCCAGATAGTCGGAATCCACCGGCACTATGATGGTGTCCCCCGGCTCCAGGCTCTTGCGTCCGCCAAACCAGCTGTCATTGGGCAGCATCACGCTGCCGTTGGCCTTGATGACATAGACGCGATCGGTATCGGCTTGTTTCTTGGTACCACCGGCCAGGCTGATGTACTCGTTGATGCTGGTCTCCTCTTTGTAGATATGGGAAGAGGGGAACTGCACCATGCCCGCGATGGAGACCACGTTCTGCATGGTCGGGATATAGAGTTTGTCGCCATCCTCAAGGAGGACGTCTGACTGCTTCTCTCCGGCCAGCAGGGCTGGCATGTCGATGGTCATGCGTCCGATGGCCTTGCTGTTTTCCAGCTGGTTGACCACCGACATGGCTTCGGCAGGGGAGCTGCTGTAGTTGGCAATGGTGCTCTGTCTGCGCAAGGTCATGGTCGAGATCTCCTGGCGAAGTTCATCGCGCAGCATCACCAGCCGCTCTTCCTCCTGCTTGCGCAGGGCCTTGCGGGCGAAGATGGCTCCGTTGGGGTTGGCGTAGGTCGTGATGCCACCCACGCGCTCGATCAGATCGTGCAGGCTCTCTCCCCGGCGCACGGTGTAAGTGCCCGGGAATTTCACTTCACCGAAGACCTGGACGG
Source organism: Aeromonas sp. ASNIH1 (assembly GCF_002934285.1). Taxonomy (NCBI): domain Bacteria; kingdom Pseudomonadati; phylum Pseudomonadota; class Gammaproteobacteria; order Aeromonadales; family Aeromonadaceae; genus Aeromonas; species Aeromonas sp. ASNIH1. The sequence goes on from NZ_CP026228.1 coordinate 2,431,046, forward strand.
TCGCCTCTTGCCGCCATTGGGGATGGGGCAGGACGTTGATGTTGTCCTTGGATTGCAGCAGCGGTGAACCGTAAGGGCTGTTGGCGGTATCCAGCGAGAATCGCTCGTTCTGTACCAGGATGCTGTCGCCCCGCTCATTGACGCGGGAGAGTTCGACAACGTTGGCCTGCTCGTTGAATCCGCCGGCGGCCAGGATGGCATCGGACATGCGGCTGTTGTCGGTCAGCGGGTAGAGGCCCGGGTATTTCACTTCGCCACGCACTTCCATGATCTTCACCGGCTGACCCAGGGTAGACTGTGCCTTCAGGCGCTCGATGACAGGCGCCAGAAGGGCTTGCCGTGAATCGGCGACCACTGCGTCCGTGGCGGTCTTGTCGGACAGGGAGGAGAGCTTGATCTGAGAGTCATTGTTGAGCTCGTCACTCTTGACATCGGCGCCGGTGGAAACATCGGTCCGCATCATGGCGGCGTTGTCCAGCTCCCTCGTCTTGGTCTTGAGATCCTTCACTCTCGTCGAGGTTGCGGCGGTCTCTCTGAGCCGGTCAGTGGCATCGTTGCGGAACACCAGCACCTGGTCCCTGGCCTGGAGTACCACATCGTCCTTGCTGCCCGGCTGTTGCAGCGCCTTGCCCAGGTTGAACTGGATCACGCTGATATTGCGCTGGGAGTCCACTTCCCGGACGACCAGGGCATAGCTCAGATCGGTCGCGGAGATGAGATCCCGCTGAACGCTCTTGAGCAGGTTGCTGATGCGGGTGCCCGGGGTGTAGCTGTAGACGCCATCACGTACTACGGCCCCTTTGACGACGATGGCCTGACTGTACTCGGTGCTGCTCGGTTTGACCGAAATCTTGTCGCCGTCCCGGATGCTGAACTGACGGTCATGACCATTGGCCAGCGTCAGGTTGAAGACTTTCAGACCGGTGTCTGTATGACGTTCTACCGAGACTTCCTGCAAGGCGGACGCCTTTACGCCACCGGCCAGGGCGAGCACGTCCGCCAGGGGGGCAGAGTTTCTCAATTCGTAGATGGCGGGGCGCTTGACCAGTCCGCTGATGGACACTTCACTGCCTTTGGCCGGGACGAAGACGGTATCCCCTGCCTGCAGGCGAATATCCTGGCTGGTATCCCCCCAGACCAGCATCTTGTACAGATCCACATCGATGACCTTCTGTCCGGCCCGCTTGACCTGGATCTTGCGCAGGGAGCCGACGGTGTCGATGCCGCCTGCCGCCTGCAAGACCTGGGTGACGGTCGCCATGCCGCTGACATTGTAGGCACCGGGGCGATAGGCATCCCCCATCACAAAGACCTGCATGGCGCGCATGGAACCAAAGCTGATGAAGGAGTTGACGCCTATCATCTGCTCCTTGATCCGGGTTTCAAGGTCGCTTCTGAATTGCTGGAAGGTCAATCCACTGGCAGAGATAGGACCGAGACTGGGGAAGTCGATGAAGCCTTCTCGACCGACGCTCAGGTCATAGACCGCGTTTTCCTTGCCATACAGCTGTACATGGATTTCATCCCCCGGGCCAATGACATAGTCATCTGCAACGGGCATGTCGGTCACGGGGGCATCCAGAATGGGTTCACCGGCGAACACATTGTAACCGAATGGTTGGAGTTCCCCTGGCTGGGCTACCCCTGCGATCAGCGGGCGCTGGGATACCTGACTATAGTCGACCTCCCGTGGCGCAGCTACCGGTGTTGACGGGGTGACAGGGGTCATGGCGCTGGCATTCTGGAACTGGTCGACAGAAATACCGTATTGCTTGGCCAGAGCCTGTTGCTGATCAGCGGGCAGGCGCTTGAATTGTTCCATCATCTGCGGGCTGATTTGCGGCGCAGCGAATACATTTAAACTAATCGCAGCTAATATCCATGGCGCTGTTATAAATTTCATTTTAGGTAAAGCCTTGCAATGTGTTTGTTCAGATTGCTGAAGATGGTGGGTAATAAATAGGGTGTTTACTCGGTCATCGAGTAAATTAGACTTTCTTTATATATCCGTGAAAAATAACAAGCCCCGTATATTAGAACATGCCTGTGTGACGTTTTTATATGCAAGGCACCCAGGTATATGGAAGGTCCGGGTATGCCCAGCGCTGTCAGCATGAGGAGCAAACCACCCGCAGGGGCAGGGGTGGCATGATTGGTACTTGGGGTCAGTGTGCTGCCCTGTGTACGGCAATTATTGTGTCTTCACTCATTATGCGTGTCACAACGTCCATGCTGGTCAGGGATAAAAAGACATGGCTACCGCATCCGAAGGGCAAATCGGCATGGGATGTATATTTTTTGTTATTTTTTCAGGTTGGGCGACAGTGTGCGTCGCATCCCGATGGTCAAAGCGTCAAATAGTTGATTGTGTTGGCAATGACTATGAGATTCCTGATTACCCATGATTAGCAGTCAGTTACCACGAACTATACTGATCTTACGTACAGTTATCGAGGTGCGAGATCATGGCCAAAAGCAAAATCCAATTCCAGAAAGGCTACAGCCTGTTTGAGTTTCTCAAGGACTATGGCACTGAGGCTCAGTGCGAAAACGCGCTGTTCACTTGGCGTTTTCCTAACGGCTTTGTCTGCCCTGAATGTGCCAACAAGACCTGTTGTCGCCTGAGAAGGCGGCCACGTGTGTGGCAATGCAATCACTGCCGTCACCAGATGTCATTGACTGGAAACACGATTTTCGCAAACACCAAGCTCCCACTGACCAAGTGGTTTCTGGCAATGCACCTGTTGTCACAAACCAAAACAGGCTTGTCAGCGATGGAGCTAAAGCGCCAGTTGGGCGTCAAATATGACACCGCCTGGATGCTCAAGCACAAGCTGCTGCAAGCCATGAAAGAGTCCGATGACAAGCAGCCCATCAGCGGCATCATTCAGCTCGATGATGTCTACTGGGGTGGCGAGCGCCGTGGTGGTAAACGGGGTCGGGGCGCGGCAGGCAAGACGCCGTTTGTGGCAGCAGTGGCCCTGAACAAGGAAGGACATCCAATCAAGATGCGGATGACGGTGGTCGATGGTTTCAAAACCAAGTCCGTTGCTGATTGGGCAAAACGGCATATTGCCAGTGGTAGCGCGGTGATATCCGATGGATTGGCCTGTTTCAAAGCGGTCAAGGAGGCCAATTGTGAGCACCTGGGTGTTGTCACCGGGGGCAACCTGGACTGGCTGGATCATCCGGCATTCAACTGGGTAAACACGATGATAGGAAATGTGAAAAACTCGCTGCGGGGCAGTTGCCATACGCTCGGAGCGAAGCATTTACCAAGGCATCTTGCGGAATACTGCTTCCGGTTTAATCATCGTTTTGACCTCAAGAGCATGTTGGTTGAATTGGGGCATGCAGTCGTGGCAAGCCCTCCGATGCCATATCGGCTCTTGAAGCTGGCTGAGGGTCATGGGTAATCAGGATGAGATTTGTTTTCCGCGCGGAAATTTATCAAAAGTGTATTTTTTTGCAACATATATCAGACAATTCCTATGACCAATCTCGGATTATTCCTTTCTTTGAACAGAAGGCACAATAAATGACCGGGTATGTGACTGCGTGTTGATAATTCAGCATGCCGGACGTAATGACTTTGTTTCTGGTATCTGTGTGGGGGTTTTGTGTGAATCTTGTCTGGTGGGGTTGACTTTTTGCTCTAATTTTGTAGCTGCTGCAGTCTGAAACCCACCCTGAGCGAGGCTTCATCTATCACCGCCAGGGTGAGCGTGAAGAAGGGGAGAGTGATGAAAGCTGTGATGATGCTGGTTTGTCTGTTGGGATTGGCGGGGTGCAGCTCCCAATACATCATGAGCACCAAGGATGGCAAGATGATTGCCACCGACAGCAAACCCAGGTTGGACGAGACCACAGGCATGTATCGCTATTACGATGAAGAGGGGAGGGAAGTGCACATCAACAAGGACGACATCACCCAGATCATGGAGCGTTGAGGCCCTCCTCAAGCAACAAGGGCTGCCCGCGGGCAGCCCTTGTTATTTTTGGCGCTCATGCCGTCTGGGGCACTTGACGGTTGACCTGGCCGGCAAACAGCTGGTGGAAGCGGGAGTGGGAGTTGGCCAGCAGGCTCACCGGCGACCCCTGCTCCACCACGGTGCCAGCCTCCATCACCACCACCTTGTCCACCGACAAGAGCGGCTCAAGGTGGTGGGCGATCACCAGATAGCTGGCCTCCGGCCGGTAGCGGTAGAGCAGCTCCGCCATCTTGCGCATGCCGCCGTGATCGAGATCCGAGGTGGCCTCGTCCAGCACGATGAGCGGGCGACGCGACAGCAGGATGCGGGCGATAACCAGCAACTGGGTCTCGCCAGCGGAGAGTTGCAGCCTGTCGAGATCCTCATTCAGCCGCCCGGCGCAGCGCTCGGCGAGGCCCACCCGGGCCAGCGCCTGCTCAAGCATGGCGTCCTCATGCTCGGTCAGGGGCGCCAGATTGGCCCGCAAGGAGCCAAAGAAGGTGAGCGGGATCTGGGAGACGGTGTCGTAGAGATCGCGCACCGCCTCCGGTGCAAGTCGTGACAGTGGCTGATTGCCGTAAAAGATCTCCCCCTGGGAGGCGGGATACATGGCCTGCAATACCCCCAGCAGGGAGCTTTTGCCTGCCCCGGTACGCCCGCACACACCCACCTTTTCACCGGGGGCCAGTTCGAAGTTGACCTTGTGCAGCGCCCACTGGCTGGTCTGGGGGTAGCGCAGCCCCAGGTTGTCGAAGCGCACCGCAGGGTGAGGGGTGGCGAGGGCCTCCCCCTCCTGGCGCTCGCTCTCTATTTCGCTGTATTCGCGCACCCGCTCTACCGCGTTCATCACCTGTTCCACTTCGGCAAAGGTACGGATGAGGGAGTTGAGCATGGCGGAAGCGGTAAAGGCATAGGTGATGGCAACCGCCCCCAGCAGCGGGCTGTTGCCAAAGGCCACCATCAGCGCCACGGCCCCCACCAGGACGGCGGAGAGCAGGGTCTGGTGCATGCCGAGCCAGCGGTTGATGGAGGTGGTGGTGTACCAGCTGCGCAGGTTGTTGTCATAGTGGTGCAGCACCTGGTCCAGCGCGAAACGCTCGGCCCCGGCCAGGCGCAGGGCGGGGGCGCCGCGGATGGTCTCGCTGATGCTGATGTAGAGCGGGGAGCGCAGCACCGAGGACTGGCGCCGCAGCTTGAGTTGCACCGCCCGGTAGCGGCGCTGCAACACATAGAGCGCCCATCCCACCAGGGGGGCGATGAGCAGCAGCAGGGGAATATTGATGCCGATCACCACCACCTGCAAGGCCACGGACACCAGCATGCCGAACAGTCCCACCAGCATGGAGAGCAGCATCTCTTGCGCCTCCCCCAGATCCCGGTCGAAGCGGTTGAGGATGCGCCCCTGGGGCACCTTGTCGAAGAAGGCCATGGGGGCGCGGCTGATGCGCCCCAGCATGCCGTCAAACAGGGTCCAGGCCAGCTTGAGGCCAAGGGTGTAGTTGATGACCCGTACCGCCATGATGCAGGCGAGGGAGCCCGCCCCCAGCAGCACATAGATGCCGAGCAGGGTCGTGACGTCGCTCACCTCGGCCTTGCCGCCGAGCCAGAGATCCGAGGCGATGCGCAGCCCTTCCTGGCCCAGGGTGAGCAGCAGGACGAGCAGGATGGCACCGGGGGCGGCGAGGCGCTGCCACATGAAGCCAAACAGCCCCCAGTCCACCTTGCCCTCCACCACTTTCTCCTCGCTGAACTGCTCCGCCTCCTGAGGGGGCACCGGCGGGGCGGGCTGGGGATGCTGGACAAGATCCGCCAACTGGTGGGCATCGAGCTCCACCAGGCGCCCCTGCTCGATGCGGATCACCCGATCGCACCTGGCCAGCACATCCGGATCGTGGCTCACCAGGAGCCGGGTCGGCCCCGGCTTGAAGACGAGCCCCTGCTCCAGTACCTGGGCCGCGACCATGGGGTCGAGCGCAGACAAGGGGTTGTCCAGCAGCAGGATATCGGCCCGGGCGTAGAGGGCGCGAGCCAGGGCGACCCGCTGCTGCTGGCCGCCGGAGAGGCGGGTGCCGAGCTCGCCCACCAGGGTTTGATCCCCGTGGCTGAGCAGCGCGAGATCGGCCGTGAGGGCGCAGGCGCCGAGCACCCAACGATAGCGCTCGGCGTGCCAGGGCTGGCCGAACAGGATGTTGTTGCGGATGGTGTCGTTCATCAGCCAGGGCTTGTGGCCCAGATGGGCAACCCGGCCGTGGCGACGGATGCTGCCGGCAAACTCGCTGTCAAAGCCGGCAACCAGATGCAGCAGGCAGCTCTTGCCCGCCCCGGTGGCCCCGGTGATCCCCACGAGCTCCCCCGGTGCGATGGCGAGGTTGGCTCCCTCGAGCACCGGTTTTTGCTGGTGCAGGGCACTGACGCCTTCCAGGTGGAGGGCCCCCGCCGGCAGGGCGGGATCATCGAGTTCCCGATGCTGCTCCGGGCTGTTCAGGAACTCGCACAGCCGGTTGAAGCCGGTGTTGAAGTTGATCAGGGTGCGGATGAGGTAGGGCAGTCGCATCATGGGGATGCGCAGCACGGTAAACAGGGCGATGGTGGTGAACACCTGGGGCAGGGTGAGGGTGTTGCCCGACGCCAGGTAGGTGGTGAAGGTGGCCAGGGTCACCAGCAGGGGAGTGCTCAGCATCAGCCCTTCGTTGATGGCATCGAGCCTGAGCACCCGGCCCAGCACCCCCAATTCCTGCTGGCGCTTGGTGTTGGCCGCCCGGGTAAAGAAGGGGCCAAGCCCGTTCTGGCGTACCAGCCTCAGCTTCTTGATGTATTCCGCCAGGATGCCGTTGCGCTCGTCCTGCTGGCGCTTGAGCTGCTGCTCCTGCTGGTTCATGCGCCGTACTACCCGGGTGGAAATGAGCAGCAGCAGGGCCAGCACCGCGAAGCCCACCAGACCGGCACTGCCCACCTGCCACACCAGCAGGGCGATGGTGCCGATGAGTTGCAGCGCCATGGTGACCGGCATGGCGGGGTCCGCAAGAATCCAAGTAATGTCCCACACGTCCCGGTTGATGAGGTTCTGAACCCGGCCGCCGGCCCTGTCGTCGAAGCTCTTGCCACCCTGCTTCATCACCTTGGCGAGCAGGGATTCGGCCAGCAGACGGCGGATGGGCACGTGCATCTTGAGGGCCAGTTGCAGGGAGTGCTCCGCCAGCATGCCGGCGGCGAGCACGGAGGCGAACAGGGCCAGGGCCAGCAGCAGCTTGTGGCCGGTGGTGGCATCGGTGCCGAGCTGGGTCATGCTGTGGTTGAGCAGCCAGGGGCTGGTCAGGGTGGCGAGCATGCCGAGCAGTTGCAGCAGGGTGAGCAGGCCAATTTGTCCCTTGTAATGACGCCAGATAAAGGCGGTCAGGGGCCAGGGGCGCACCGGCTGGCGGGCGGTGAGCGCGAGGAAGGCGTCGGCGCGGCCGTCGCGCCTGTCTTCCGGCAGCAGGGGATAAAGATCGTCGAGACTGACCTGGGGCTGGGTCAGCCCCTTGCGCAGCAGCGGGCCGGTCCAGCGATAGAAGAGGCGACTCAGCCAGCCGGCCGAGATTTCCGGATGATCCAATGGGTGTCCTTGTTGTTTTGTGTTGCTTCCATGGGCGGGGCGGCTCATGGGCCGCCCTCGAACTTGTTGTCTTGCTGCGGGCGTGCGCCCGGCGGGATCAGCGATCCCGGTTCATGCGGATGAGCCGATCCAGGATCCGCTCGCCATCGACCCGCAGGCCGTTGTGTTCGTACTCGTTGGTGATCCAGGCGCGGCTGTTGCCAAGCCCCTTCAGGGTGTCGCGGCTGTAGTCAAACTCCACGTACATGTCCTCGGCATAGACGGCGCAGGCCACCGGCACAGTGTTGCGGGCTAGCTGCGCCGGATCGTAGAGGGGGCCCCAGTCCGCTTTCTGGGCAAGCAGGTGGGCGGCCTCCTTCAGGGGAATGAGCTCGCGGAACTGCTCGAACATCCAGGGGAAGATCATCTCGCCGGTGAAGGCGAAATCTTTGCCGGGCGCCCAGGCCAGGGCAGGGAACTCCCTTCTCACCCGCTCGGCCGCCCAGTTGCTGGCACTCCCTTCGCAATAGATGAGCTCGTGCAGGATGGCGAACACCGGGTTGGTGTTGAACGGCTGCATGGCCTGCACCTGATAGAGGAAGGCGGGGTTGAGGCGTTCGCCGATGAAGGCGTCTTCCAACAGGTAGTAAAGTGCCTCGAAGGCGCCGCTGGCCCCCAGATCCAGCCCCTGCTGCTGCAACTGCTCCACCGTCAGGCGCTGGCCGTTGGGCAGGCGTACGTCGTGGTGGTGCAGGTGGTTGGCCAGCCGGTTGGCCAGGGCCTGGGCATGGGGGAAGCGGGTGAAGAAGGCGCGGTTCTTGTCCGCCACCCGCTGGTAGGTGGCGCGGTAGACCTCGTCCGCGCTGCGCCCGATGGGTGCCACGCCGCCGGTGAGGTAGACCTCGTGCAGGCTCCGCGGGAACAACGAGAGATAGGTAAGGCTGCAAAAGCCGCCGAAACTCTGGCCGAGCAGGCTCCAGGGGCGCCCCGGGCTCAGCACCTCGCGAATGCATTCGGCGTCGCGCACTATGCTGTCGGCACGAAAATGGCCGAGGTAGTCCGCCTGCTCACCGGGGGTTATCCCCGCCATGGCGTCAGCACTGATGGGGGTGGAGTGGCCGGTGCCGCGCTGATCGAGCAGCAGCACCCGAAACTCCTGCAGGGCCCGCTTGATCCAGCCGCCATCGGCGGTGGGGCGAGGAGCGCCAAAGCCCGGGCCCCCCTGCAAATAGAGCAGCCAGGGCAGGTCATCATCCAGCTTGTCCTTGCGGCAGAGGGTGCGGCCAAACAGGGTGAGGGTCGCCTCCTCATCGGGATGCTGGTGGTCGAGGGGCACGGTAAAAAAGTGTGGCTCGCAATGGATGCCATCCAGCACATAGTGCAAGGGGCTGCTCATCTGGGGTCTCCCTGAGGGTAGGAAAATCGTCGGCCTCATCATAGCCCTGGCGCAGGGGCGGGTCACGCCGGTTTTCCAGATTGTTAACAGAGATGGAGCCTGAGGTCGGTGCCGTACAAGGTGTGGTTTCGCCGCGGTTGACGGCGGGCTGCAACTGGACAAAGATGAGCCGCCTGCCGGGACGGGCAGGGATAGGTCAGCACCCCGGGTGCAGGAAACTGGATGGAGTTGGCTCGATGAAGCCGAGATGGATACGTGTTCGCAAGAGACGCACACAGAGGGATCCGGAGGGGGGGCTGCAGGCGGGTTTGCTGGTGTTCAGCGCCACCTGTGGTGCCACTCTGTTGCTGGCGGCCTGCAATGGCGGTTAGCTGAGTGAAACAGACCCGCTTGTCATGAGCGGGTTTTTTCATGCCGGAACAGAAGGTCGGGACCTGCCTGTAGCCCTTTGCGGGCGCGGGTTTGCGGTATGCAGAGCACGGCTGCTATGGTCAATTTACGACCGGATCCACAGAGGGAGGCGATCATGAACAGTCGTGAAAAAGTCCTGGCTCATTTGGCCACAGATCACCGGGTTGCAGGATTGACCGCTGGCGAGGCACTGGCTGGCATGAGCCACTCGATGAGTTCGCTCCTGCTGCAACAGGATCAGCACTTCTTCCGCCGCCATGCGGACGACCCCTGCCACGAAGTCGCCCGGGCCTGCTCGGCCGGACACATATGGCATGGGGACGAAAACCACTACTAGCCCCGGCATGTGAGTAAATGACAGATGCAAAAAGGCCCGCTCATCTGAGCGGGCCTTTCGAATTTGGCTCCTCCTACTGGACTTGAACCAGTGACATACGGATTAACAGTCCGCCGTTCTACCGACTGAACTAAGGAGGAATAGTTGGTGCCCAGAGACGGAATCGAACCGCCGACACGGGGATTTTCAATCCCCTGCTCTACCGACTGAGCTATCTGGGCAACGGCGCGCATTAAACCCTTTCTGGACTGAGGTGTCAACCACAGGCCGCAGATTGATGTACCGTTCGCTCGATATCCGAGCAATCTTCCCGTGATTGGACCGGTTTCCCCGTTTTAACCATGAAAAGAGGGGCGCCTGCGGGGCAGGGTGGGCCGACGGCCAACAGAACATCATGAAGGGGGCGAGCTGCCTGACGTGCCGAGGGCTGCCCGCTGGCGCCAAGCCGGGAGAGGCGCCAGTTATCTTGGCCCATCGATTGAGCCTGCCGCGCTCTGCGGGTATGCTTTGCCGCACTCATCCCCTGGCCATGGTCCGGGCCGACGCGGCTGGCAGGGGTGACATCCATCCAACACCGCCTGGGGTTTATATGAATACCAATATGCAAGAGTGGCGCGAAGAGACCGCCGCCATCGTCAACGAGCTGCTGGCCGATGGCAGCAACCCGGATCTGGATTACGAGATTGAGCACCACTTTGCCTGCCAGAAGTTCGATCTGCTGGAGAAGGCGGCGGTCGATCTGTTCAAGGCCGGTTTCGAAGTGACCGACGCCGAGGAGATGGAGCTGGACGACGGCGCCACCATCTTCTGTTTCGACGCCATGGTGGAGTGCAAGCTGGACATCGACACCATCGTCGCCGACATCGAGAAGATGCTGCCCATCCTCGAGAAATACGGGGTGGACTACGACGGCTGGGGCACCTACTTCCAGGAGTAAGTGCGCCAGATCACGTACGCTTTGCAAAAACAACAAGGCCACCCTCGGGTGGCCTTGTTGTTGCTGGCTTACTACTCCGGCAGCTGGTAGCTGCGGGCAAACTCGGCCGGTGGGAGGGGGCGGCTGAACAGATAGCCTTGCAGCCGATCGCAACCGACCTGCACCAGCCAGGCCTGCTGCTCCGGTGTCTCCACCCCTTCGGCGGTGATCTTGATGCCAAGCTCATGGCCCAACCCGATGACGGAACGCACGATGGCGGTGGTGGCCTGGTTGGTGGCCAGCCCCTGGGTGAAGCTCTTGTCGAGCTTGAGGGTCGCCACCTGCAGCCTGGGAAGGTAGGCGAGGGAGCAGTAGCCGGTGCCGAAGTCGTCGATGGCGAGCTGGAAGCCCGCCTCGATGAGGCTGGCCAGGTTGCTCTCAATCTCGTCGGCATTCTCCATCAGCACCCCTTCGGTGATCTCCAGCTCCAGTTGCCAGGGGGCGAGCCCGTGGCGCGCGATGCAGTCGAAGATCTGAGGGCAGAGCTCGGGATCGCGGAACTGCAGGGGCGAGAGGTTGATGGAGAGCACCAGGTCCGGGGCCGCCACCTGCCAGCGGGCAAGCTGGGCACAGCCGAGCTCCAGCATCAGCTGGCCGAGCTGGCCGATGAGCCCCAGCTCCTCCGCCAGCGGGATGAACTCGTCGGGGGAGACCATGCCGAATTCGGGATGGGGCCAGCGGCAGAGCAGCTCTGCCCCGTGCAGCCGGTTGCTGTGGGTACAGATGATGGGCTGGTAGACGGCGGTCAGCTCGGCGGACTTGATGGCGAGTGGCAACTGGGCGGCGATGAGCTGGCGGCGTTTGAGCTTGGCATCGAGTGCGGGGTCGAACAGGGTACAGTGCTGCTGCTGGCGCTTGCCCTGGGCCAGGGCGGCCTCGGCGTGGCTCAGCAGACGCTCGGCATCCTTGGCCTTGCCATGGGCGATGCCGAGGAACACCGGGATCTGGATCCTGTGCTCCTCGACCTGATAGGGCGTCATCAGCTCCTGCTGCAGGTTGCGGCTCCACGCATCCAGAGAGAGGGGGAGCTCGGGCAGCAGCAGGGCGAAGTCATCCGCCGCGACCCGACAGAGCAGGGACTGGGGCGGCGCCAGTCGTTGCAGGCGGCGGGCCACCTGGCTCAGCAGGCGGTCGGCGACCCGTATGCCGAAGCGATCGTTGATCTCGCGAAAATGTTGCAGATCCACCAGCAGCAGGCTGGCCTTGCGGGCCCCCAGATGACGGCTGGTCTGCAGGAAGTGGGAGAGCTTGAGCAGGCCGGTCAGGCTGTCGTAGTGCTGCTCTTGCTGCAACTGGGCCTGGGTGGTGCGCAGCCCGGTGATGTCGCGGCTAAGGGTAAGGATGCCGAGGGAGTTGCCCTCGTCATCCGGCACCTCGACCCGGGTGACCTCCAGATGGCGGCCTCTGCCCTGGGCATCCACCACGCAATACTCCCCCTGACCCAGGGTTTGTTCGACGGGCAGCCGGGGCGGGACGCGCCGACCCAGAGCCTCGCTTGCCACCAGCCCCATGAAGTCGAGAAAGGCCTGGTTGCAGTCGATGAGCACGCCCTGATGATCCTCGAGACGGATGAGGTCGGGAATGGCATCCAGCAGGCGGCGTTGCAGCAACTGCTGCTGGCGGAAGGTTTGCTCCAGCTCCTTGCGCTGATCGATGGCGCTGACCATGGCAAACAGGGCGATGGGGTCGCCGTGCTCGTCATACAGGGGAACCTTGTTGATCTCCATCCAGCTGGCGCCTTCGCCGCTGTGGCAATGGAGCTGCTGGTGCAGCAGGGGTTTGCCGTCGGCCAGCAGGCGGTCATCTTCCTCCCGGAATACATCCCCCCAGGGCATCTCGGCATCGCTCTTGCCAATGAGTTCGCTCGGGTCTTGCAGGCCGGCTTCCCTGGCGAATGCCTTGTTGGCAAACAGGTACCGTCCGTGCTTGTCCCGGCAGAAGATATTCATGGGTAACTGGTCGATGATCTGCTGCAGCAGCGCCAGGGAGAGCGAAGAAGTCACGAGAGCACTCACGGGGGAGACTTCGAGCAAATCTATGATAACAGGTGGGTTTTGTAAAGCCTGGGTTAAGAGTACGCCATTTGTGCGGATCCCTGCTGACAGCCTGTGTCGCGATCGCCATAATAGCCGCCGGTCGGCCTATGGCCTTATGGATGAGAGAAGCAGCATGAAGAAGATAATGGGGGGCGCCCTGGCCCTGTTGATGGTGGGTTGTGCGAGCGACAACAACGGCGGCGAGCAGTATCGCTATACCCCGCCGGTTGCCAAGGCAACCAACAACACCCAGGAGATGGCGATCCCGGTGGATCTGGTGTGGGCCCGTGCCGAGAAGTGGTTCGGCGATCACGGTCTGAACATCGAGAACAGCCAGCGTGGTGCCGGTCTGATGACCGCCAACGTGGAAAACTCGGCCGATGGTCTGGAGTGGCTGGATTGCGGCACCATGGGGTCCAAGGTGGCGCTGGGCAACCCCAACCTGCAGATCAACCTGATCATCACCCAGAGCGGCAACAACAGCGTCGCCACCGTGAATGTCAAGGGCAATACCCAGCTCTACTTCGTCGAGTCCTCCGGCGAGCGAGTACTGGCTCCCTCCATCACCCCGGTGTGCGTCTCCCGCGGCAGCCTGGAACAGAGCCTGTTCTCCACCCTCGGCAACTGATCCTGCCGGGTATCATGAAAAACCCCGTTGCGTGCAACGGGGTTTTTTTATGCCTGCTCTGCGCCCATCAGGGCGTGAGGGGAGGGATGACGAGGATCAGGGGGTCAGATCGCCGTGATAGAGCACATGGTCGCCGGACTTGAGCACATACCCCTTCCAGGGGAAGAGCTGATAGCCGCCGCCCTGCCAGGACCAGTTGCCCTCTTCGCCCTGGCGGATCAGCCGGATCGGCTCGCCCTCTGGCAGGGTCAGCTCGGCCTGACTCTGATCGGCATTGAACAGCACGAAAGCGCTGACGGTCTGACCGGCATCGGTCGGGTTGAGGCGAATGCCCTGCTCGAACAGACGCACGCACTGGCCTGCCAGCGCCGACCATTGATAGCCCGCGCTGCCGATGCAGCCATGTTCGTCGCGATCCGCGCCGACCAGGGGCTCCTTCGGTGTCGTGTTGCAGGCGGCCAGCAGCAGGGTGGCCGCCATCAGGGTCAGGGTGCGCATGGTTACTCCTTGGCGTCCCGTTCAATGACGATGTTGGAGAAGCCCAGTTCCTTGAAGTAGTTCTCCCGGTAATCCTTCACGCTCTTCTTGTCGCGGCGGCACACCTGGGCCAACTGCTCTTCCATGGCGTGGAAGCGGGTCAGATCGATCCCCTCGGCGGCGGCAACGGCATCATAGATGCTGTTGAACTTGTCGTTGGCATAGCCAATCTCCCTGGCCTGCTTCTTGTAGGTGTAGGTAATCTTGAACGCCATGGCGTCACTCCTTCTCTTTGGCCTGCTTGCGCTGGACGTACAGATAGAGGCTTTCGACCTTCTCTCTGGCCCAGGGGGTCTTGCGCAAGAACTTCAGGCTGGACTTGATGCTGGGATTATCGGTGAAGCAGCGGATATTGATCTGCTGCCCCAGCGCTTCCCAGCCATAGTGCGCGACCAGGGCGGTGACGATGGCCTCTAGGGTCAGCCCGTGCAGCGGGTTGTTCTTCTGGGAAGTGGGTTGATCGCTCATACCTGCGCCGCCAGGGTGGCAAAGGGCTGACCCATGCGGGTGGTGACCCCGTTGGCCAGGTGCGGCTCGAAACCGGCCAGCATGCCCGGGCCAAACAGGCAGACGACTGTGCTGCCCAGCTTGAACAGGCCCATCTCGGCCCCCTTTTGCAGGGTGATGGCTTCATCGCCGGTGTAGTCCCAGCGCACCACCTTCTTCTCTTTGGTCGGCGCTATGTTGCCGGCCCAGATGGTTTCGATGCTGGCCACGATAGTGGCACCGACCAGCACCAGGGCCATGGGGCCGTGGGGGGTTCGGAAGGTGGCCACCACCCGCTCGTTGCGGGCAAACAGGTTGGGCACGTTCTCGGCGGTGAGGGGGTTGACGGAGAAGAGATCCCCCGGCACGAACACCATGCTCTCCAGCACGCCGTCCAGCGGCATGTGGATGCGGTGGTAATCCTTGGGTGCCAGATAGATGGTAGCGAAGTCGCCATCCTTGAACGGGGCCACCAGATCCTCATAGCCCCCCAGCAGCTCGCGGGCGCTGTAGTCGTGGCCCTTGGCCTGGATGATGCGACCTTGGCTGATGGGCCCGAGCTGGCTGACGGTGCCATCCACCGGCAGGGCCAGGGTCATGGCGTCTTCCACCACGGGGCGAATGCCGGGTTTGAGCTCGCGGGTGAAGAATTCGTTGAAGCTCTTGTAGTGGGCCGGGCTCTCGTGCAGCGCCTCGCTCATGTCGACCTGGTACTGCTTGATAAAGGCCTCGATCACCCTGGTGGTGAGGTTGCCCGCTTCGGCGGCGGCAAGTTTGCCCACCAGGCGGGAGAGGGCGTGTTTGGGCAGGCAGTATTGACCGGCAATTTTCAGGTTGTCAGTGATGCTCATGATCTTCATCTGGGAATGAGTTGAACGGGTCACAGCCGCGCCTGTTGGCGACCGTGGCGGGCTTCCTGCATGGTTTCCAGGATGCGGTGGTAGTTGTGGAAGCGATCGGCGCTGATGGCGCCCGCTTCGACCGCGGCGCGCAGGGCGCAGCCGGGATCATCCTTGTGGGTGCAGTCGCGGAACTTGCAGCCACCCAGGTAGTCGCGAAACTCGACGAAGCACCAGGTGATGCGGTCGGCTTCCAGGTGCCAGAGGGCGAACTCGCGGATCCCGGGGGAGTCGATGAGATCGCCGCCGCTCGGGAAGTGGTAGAGCCGTGCCGTGGTGGTGGTGTGCTGGCCGAGCCCCGAGTTCTCGGAGATCTCGCCGGTGAGCACGTCCAGCCCCGGCATCAGGGCGTTGGTGAGGGACGACTTGCCCACCCCGGACTGGCCCACGAAGATGCTGATCTTGTCGGTGAGCGCCGCCTTGAGGGCGTCGATGCCCTCACCGCTCTCGCAGCTCACCAGCAGCACCTCGTAACCGAGCTTGCGGTAGGTCTCGAGCTGGTGCTCGATACGGGCGCGGGCCGCGTCATCGAGCATGTCGACCTTGTTCAGCACGATGAGGGGCGCTATCTCCACATCTTCTGCCGCCACCAGGTAGCGGTCGACGATGTTGGTGGAGAACTCGGGCATCACCGCCGAGACGATGATGATCTGGTCGATGTTGGCGGCGATGGGTTTGACCCCGTCGTAGAAGTCCGGCCGGGTCAGCACCGAGTGGCGCGGGTGCACCGCCTCGATGACGCCGGCAGTCGCGGCATTGAGGCCGGGGCGCCACACCACCTTGTCGCCGCACACCAGGCTGCTGATGCTGCTGCGCCGCAGGTTGCTGCGGTGGATGGCACCATCGCTCGCTTCGACATCCGCGTGCTGGCCGAAACGGCTGATCACCACCCCTTCGATGGCGGGGCCGAACAGGGTGTCATCTACCACTGTGGTGTGCTCTTTTTGCAGCCGCCGCTCGCGGTTGGCCTGGACGCGCCTTTGTTGACCCAGATTGAGTTTTGCTTTCTTTGCCACGGGGTTTGCCAGTTTATGAACAGATTCAAAGCCAGTATGATACATGCAAATTGGCAAAATTCCGCCATTCCTCCCAATAGAGAGAGCAATCATGACAGTCAGCGCGCAGAACCTGGTATGGATCGACATGGAGATGACGGGTCTGGACCCCGAAGAGAACGTGGTACTGGAGATCGCCACCATCGTCACCGACAAGGACCTGAACGTGCTGGCCGAAGGGCCGGTCATCGCCATCCACCAGAGCGAGGAAGAGCTGGGCAAGATGGATGACTGGAACGTCAACACCCACACCAAGAGCGGGCTGGTGGCCCGGGTCAAGGCGAGTGAATACGACGAGGCCAAGGCCGTTGCCGAGACCCTCGCCTTTATTCGCCAGTGGGTGCCGGAGCGCACCAGCCCCCTGTGCGGCAACAGCATCGGCCAGGATCGCCGCTTCATGGTCAAGCACATGAGCGATCTGGAAGCCTTCTTTCATTACCGCAACGTGGACGTCAGCACCATCAAGGAGCTGGTCCGTCGTTGGCAGCCTGAACTGCTGGATCAGTTCAAGAAGAGCGGCTCCCACCAGGCGCTGGACGACATCCGCGAATCCATTGCCGAACTGCAGTTCTACCGCGCCCACGTCTTCAAAATCTGAGTGGCTGGCAAGGGTTTGCCGTCGTTCGGTTGCTAAAATCAGCAGTTCGGCCAGCTTTTGAGCGAACGGCTGCAACCAGACAAAAAAGCCCTTGCAATTGGAATGTCTGCTCTTATAATTCGGCTCCCGTACAGTAGCGCAAGCAACCAAATGCTGTACGGTCTGTTTTCAGGTTTTGCGGGAATAGCTCAGTTGGTAGAGCACGACCTTGCCAAGGTCGGGGTCGCGAGTTCGAGTCTCGTTTCCCGCTCCAAAATGTTTGCTGATGACGTTCCGATGCGGGAATAGCTCAGTTGGTAGAGCACGACCTTGCCAAGGTCGGGGTCGCGAGTTCGAGTCTCGTTTCCCGCTCCAATCATCAGCACAGCCTCAAGACAATCCATGTTGCGGGAATAGCTCAGTTGGTAGAGCACGACCTTGCCAAGGTCGGGGTCGCGAGTTCGAGTCTCGTTTCCCGCTCCAATATGCAGTGCCGGAGTCACCGCGTTGGTAGAGCATGTTCAGTGCTTGCCAAGGTCGGAGTAGCGAGCGCGATTCTCGTTGCTGGCTCCAAAAATATGTAAGTGATATTCCGATGCGGGAATAGCTCAGTTGGTAGAGCACGACCTTGCCAAGGTCGGGGTCGCGAGTTCGAGTCTCGTTTCCCGCTCCAATCACTTGCAGATGACATTCTGTTGCGGGAATAGCTCAGTTGGTAGAGCACGACCTTGCCAAGGTCGGGGTCGCGAGTTCGAGTCTCGTTTCCCGCTCCAAACAGTGTCCAGTAGATATGTGTAAGTGATATTCCGTTGCGGGAATAGCTCAGTTGGTAGAGCACGACCTTGCCAAGGTCGGGGTCGCGAGTTCGAGTCTCGTTTCCCGCTCCAATCTCTCTTCGAACCCTTCGAATTCAATCTCTCCCCCAAGTACACGAATCCAGTTTCTCAGTACCATCACTGCCGCGTCCTGTTGGTAGAGCATGATCCGCGCTTGCCAAGGCTGGGGTCGCGAGTTCGAGTCTCGTTTCCCGCTCCAATCTCTCTTCGACGTCCTCATAATCCCTTTGAATTGCCCATCACATCGCGCCGCGATGATTTGTCGTATCCGGCGTTTGCCTGCTTTCTCTCTTCCCCGCACATCCCAAGTCATAAGACCAAGATGTATTGCTTGCTAATAGCCTCCCGGAGATCGGGTACAACCCTTTGCGGTCGGCTAACAGGCTTGGCAGGGCCTGAATGACAGACAGTGGCTCGGTATAAGTTAAAACCGGGGCATTTAACCAAAACTCATCATTTTGATTTATAGCGGCTGGTGGCGGCCATAAACGGCTTGCAGGTGGGGATGGCAAGCCCGGCAAGAGCTCTGCCGGTCGGGAAGGAAAGATCGCGGGCAAAAAAATAGGAGGGGCGATGGCTCCTCCTACGGGTTCACTGGCGCTGGCTCAGATAACGGTGACGTTCTCGGCCTGAGGGCCTTTTTTGCCCTGGGTCACAGTGAACTGGACTTTTTGACCTTCAGCCAGGGTCTTGAAACCTGCGCTCTGGATGGAGGAGAAGTGAACGAAAACGTCCGGTCCCTGGGATTGCTCGATGAAGCCAAAACCCTTGGTTTCGTTGAACCATTTTACTTGGCCGGTGCGAATGTCAGACATGTGGTAAGTCCTATCTATAACAAAATGAAACTAAGCCTGGTTGGGCAGCATTTGCCTGGAAGTCAGGGGTTGAAGCATGACTGACCACGTCTCTTTGTCCCAGTAGCATGTAGCACAATCCCTGTCTAAAGCCTGACCGATTGTACTGGAGCCCGATCCCTTGTCAATTTGGCACTTTTCATTTTTTGAGCGAGCTAAAAGTATTGTGAAGTCAGCAGCTTGTTTCATGCTTCACATCAAAAAAACGGGAGGCCATGGCCTCCCGTCTGCATAAGGGGGTGTGGTCGAGCCCCCTTATTCCTTGAGGGCGAACCCTTCCCCCTGGCGGTCGTAGCGGTAGCTGACCTGACCGAGAGAGCGGACCTCGACCCGCTGGATGCGGCGGCTGGTGTCCACCAGGATGAACACCGACTTGCCCGACTGCAGCCGGGTCAGCGGCCTGTCCGGCCCTTCGATGGCGATGAGCCGGCTGAGCTCGGCCCCCGGCAACTCGAACTTGCGGAAGATGGAGTAGAGGGTTTCACCGGCCTGTACGTCGTGCTGCAACCAGGTGCCATCCACTTTTTCCTCGACGGGCTTGGCGGCCTGGGGCTCACCGGCGTTGCCGACGGTCAGGGCCTGGGCCGGCACGGCCAGGGGGACCGCCAGAGAGCCTGACGGCGCCGTGGTGGGGGCGGCGGGGGCGGGCTCCCAGGCCAGCACTAGCAGCCAGAGCGGGATCAGCACCAGCAACCCTATGGTGTGTTTGCGGGGCAGGGGGCTTGCCAGCTTGAACGAGGCCGCCTTCGGTTCCTTGTTGCGCTGACCCAGGCCACTCATGCCCTGGCCGAGACGCTGGCGCAGGGGCAGGGTAGCCGCGTTGATACGTTGGAGCAGGGTTCCTTGTGATTCGTCTTGGCGACGCTGCTGGGCTCGTCTGTTATGGCCACGTGGGCGACGGTCCGGGGTGGGCACGGCATTTACCTCTCACTACATTGCCTGCCATCAGGCAAATATGCCGCCTATGGTAAACGGACTCGTCCCCGAGGGGGAGAGTCCGGAGCATGAAAATTATCAGCTGAGACGAAACTGACCCAACAATTGCTGCAAACGTTCCGCCGCCTGACGCAAGGCCTGACTGGCGTTGGCCGTGCTGGTGGCGTCCCTGGCGATGTCGTTGGCCAGTGCGCTGGTTTTTGACAGATTGCCGGAGACAGTCTCGGAAACCGAGCTCTGCTCCTCGGCGGCGGAGGCGATCTGGTAGGTCATGTCGTTGATGGTGGCGATGGCCTGGAAGATGCTGCCGAGGGCCGCCTCCGCCTGATCCGCTTCCCCCACCGCCTGATGGGTCAGCTGCTGGCTCTGCTGGATGGCGTTGACCGCGTTGGTGGAGCTGTGGCGGATCTTGTCGATCAGCTCCTGGGTATTCTGCACCGCCTGCTGGGTGTTGCCCGCCAGCTTGCGCACCTCGTCGGCCACCACCGCAAAACCGCGCCCCTGCTCGCCGGCCCGGGCCGCCTCGATGGCGGCGTTGAGCGCCAGCAGGTTGGTCTGATCGGCGATCCCCTGGATGACGGTGAGGATGCTGGTGATCTGCTCGCTGTCGTGAGCCAGCCCTTCCACCACTTCGGCTCCCTTGCCCGCCTCGGCGGCCACCTTGTGCATGGAGTGGATCACCCGCTGGAAGCGTACCTTGCCCTCGTCCGCCGCGCTCTGGGCCTGCTTGGCGGAGTCGGCGGTGTTGTTGGCGTGGGTGGCCACCTCCTGGCTGACGTAGGACATCTCCTGTACCGCGGTCAGCATCTGCTCCATCTCGGCCTGATGATGCTGCAGGTTGCTGTCGGTCTGGCCGGCGATGCGATCGGTATCCCCAGCGTGGCGATGGACCTCGCTGGCGGTCTTCTGCACATCCCCGAGCAGGGCCTGCAGCTTGTCGATGAAGCGATTGATGCCCCGGGCCAGGGCCCCCAGCTCGTCCCGGGAGCGGCTCTCCAGACGCTTGGTGAGATCCCCCTCGCCGTCGGCGATGTCATCCACCAGGCTCACCATCTGGCGGATGGGGCCCGTGATGCTGCGGGCAATGACCAGCATGGTGCCAAGGGCCAGCACCAGCACCAGCAGGGCACCGATGAGCTGCTGGGTCATGGCGGCGCGGTTCATGTCGGTGAGCTGGCGTGCCAGCTCGTCCGCTCCTGCCAGCACCACCTTGTAGGGCAGGGTGACGATGATGGCCCAGTTGCGGGCCATGCCGGGCACCGCGATGGGCACCGAGATGCGAAACGCGTCGGTGAGCTCCTGGCGCTGCACGTCCGGTTTGAGGTACTGCTGCCAGCCGTTGCCGAGCACCTTGTCGGCGCGGCTGCCGAGCAGGCTGGCGTCGCCGCTGGTACCGGTGATGACGCCGGCGGCGCTGACGATCAGGGTCTCCCCCTTGCCGTCATAGATGTTGCTGTTGAGGGACTGGGCCTGGCGGCTGATGGAATCCACCGCCAAATCCAGCGCGGCGATGCCCTTGAACCGGCCATCCACAAGGATGGGGGTGGTGATGGTGCTCACCAGCACCTGCTGGCCGTTGATGTCCACCTTGAAGGGGTCGATGAGGCAGGGGCGCCCCTCCCGTTTCGGGCAGGCGTAGTAGTCGTTGGCCGGGTTGCCGAACTCGTCCGGATCGCTCTTCTCGATGGAGAGCAGCAGGTCGGTGCCTATGCTCTCCTTGTCGCGATAGAAATAGGGAACGAAGCGCCCCTTGTCGTCACTGCCGAGCGCGCTCTGGCCGGCGAAGCTTTCGTCCTGGCCGTCGAAGCCGTTGGGCTCGAAGCCCGCGAAGGCGCCATAGAGCTGGGGCTCCAGGGCAAGCTGGGCCTTGAGCAGATCGGTGGCTTGCTGGCGATCCAGCGGCAGCTTGCCCTCCTGCTGGCGGGCGAAGACGCTGGCCATCTGCTGGGTGTAGGAGAGCCCCTTTTGCAGCAGCTGGGTGATGGTGGCGGCCTCGGCACGGGCGTTGGCGCTCACCTTCTGCCACGCCTCCTGTTGCAGGGCGGCGCGGCTGGAGTCGATGGTGAGCTGCTGGGTCTGCCGGCCTGAATACTGGTTGAGCAGGATCAGGATGACCAGGGCCGTGGTCATGGCGACACCGGCCAGTACCAGGATACGATTCTGGATAGAACGAAACTGCATCGCGCGTTCCTTGTATCGTTGAGGGTTCGTTGACGGGGTGACTGAAGTATCGGCTGTGCGGGAGATCTCTCCAGCGACCTCGCCTAGCTAAGCGGGAAAAAAGGGAAAATTCTGAGACATCACTCTAAAACAGCGGTTTTTGCGTGAATAGACCCTATTTTCCCCTCTGCCTCGCCATGGTTTTCCCATCCGTCATTGTCGGTGCTAAAATGCGACGGTTTTTTAACGAATTGGCCCAAGGCCCTCTACACAAGGCTTAAAGATGAAAGTCAAAACCCGTTTTGCTCCCAGCCCGACCGGCTTTTTGCATGTCGGCGGTGCCCGTACCGCACTCTATTCCTGGTTGTTTGCAAAGAACCAGGGCGGTGAGTTTGTGCTGCGTATCGAGGATACCGATCTGGAACGTTCCACTCAGGAGGCCATCGACGCCATCATTGAGGGCATGGAATGGCTGGAGCTGAACTGGGATGAGGGCCCCTACTACCAGACCAAGCGCTTCGATCGCTACAACGCACTGATCGACGAGATGCTGGCCGACGGCCGCGCCTACAAGTGCTACTGCTCCAAGGAGCGGCTGGAAGCGCTGCGCGAAGGCCAGATGGCCAACGGCGAGAAGCCCCGCTATGACGGCAAGTGCCGGGATGGCGACCACGATCACCCGGCCGATGCGCCCCACGTGATCCGCTTCCGCAACCCGACCGAAGGCTCCGTGGTGTTCGATGACCACGTCCGTGGCCGCATCGAGTTCGCCAACACCGAGCTGGACGATCTGATCATTCGCCGTACCGATGGCGCGCCGACCTACAACTTCTGTGTTGTAGTCGATGACTGGGACATGGAGATCACCCATGTGGTGCGTGGGGAAGACCACATCAACAACACCCCGCGCCAGATCAACATCTACAAGGCACTGAACGCGCCGGTACCGGAGTTTGCCCACGTCTCCATGATCCTGGGTGACGACGGCGCCAAGCTCTCCAAGCGCCACGGCGCCGTCTCCGTGATGCAGTACCGCGACGACGGTTACCTGCCGGAAGCGCTGCTGAACTACCTGGTGCGTCTGGGCTGGTCCCACGGGGATCAGGAGATCTTCACCCTCGACGAGATGATCAAGCTGTTCAGCCTGGATGCCATCTCCAAGTCCGCCTCCGCCTTCAACACCGACAAGCTCTTGTGGCTGAACAACCATTACATGCGCAGCCTGGATCCGGCTTATGTTGCCAAGCATCTGGCCTGGCACATGGAACACCAGCAGATCGACACCAGCAATGGCCCGGCGCTGGCCGACGTGGTCACCCTGCTGGCCGAGCGCTGCAACACCCTGGTGGAGGTGGCGGCCCAGAGCCGCTACCTGTTCGAAGAGTACGAGGCCATCGACGAAGCGGCAGCCAAGAAGCATCTGCGCGGTGTGGCTGCCGAGCCGCTGGCTCTGGCCAAGACCAAGCTGGCGGCCCTGGAGACCTGGACCACCGAGGCGCTGCACGAGCTGATTGAAGCGACCGCCGCCGAGCTGGGTCAGGGCATGGGCAAAGTCGGCATGCCGCTGCGTGTGGCCGTCACCGGTCTGGGCCAGTCTCCTGCCATCGATGCCGTGATGGCGCTGGTGGGCAAGGAGCGGGTCCTCGCCCGCATCGATCGCGCCCTGGCGTACATCGAAGCGCGCATGGCCGCCGAGTAATTCAGAACGCCGGTACGGGCCAGTCCCCTGGCATCGCCGACGCCGTGATGGCGCTGGTGGGCAAGGAGCGGGTCCTCGCTCGTATCGACCGCGCCCTGGCGTATATCGAAGCGCGCATGGCCGCTGAATAAACATTGGCCATGGCATGAAAAGGGCTCCCTGACGGGGGCCCTTCGTATTTTGGCCTCAAGCGGATTTGCGACGTAAAACAGCGACATAGCGACGAGGTTGGCGGTAAAAACAGCTAACTGCCTGAATTTTGACTAAACGCTCCAGTGGGCGAGAATTTTGGGTTGACAGCAAAGCGGGTGATGCCTATCATGCGCCTCCGTTGCCAGAGATAACTTTGGTAGCGCCGAGGTGAGTTGGGGTTATAGCTCAGCTGGGAGAGCGCTTGCATGGCATGCAAGAGGTCCGCGGTTCGATCCCGCGTAGCTCCACCAAATTCTTCTCGAACAATCTGGAATCCAAGGGGTTATAGCTCAGCTGGGAGAGCGCTTGCATGGCATGCAAGAGGTCCGCGGTTCGATCCCGCGTAGCTCCACCAGGTTCCCGATTGACATGAAGTACCCAGGGCAGTGCGGTGTGTATCACCCAGGCCGACCTTTGTGGGGTTATAGCTCAGCTGGGAGAGCGCTTGCATGGCATGCAAGAGGTCCGCGGTTCGATCCCGCGTAGCTCCACCATTATTGAGGATGAATGGCCGCCAGAACCATTCATTGAGTACCGAATTTGGGGTTATAGCTCAGCTGGGAGAGCGCTTGCATGGCATGCAAGAGGTCCGCGGTTCGATCCCGCGTAGCTCCACCAAATTCAGAGTGATTCAGTGTCACTCACACACATCGGGGTTATAGCTCAGCTGGGAGAGCGCTTGCATGGCATGCAAGAGGTCCGCGGTTCGATCCCGCGTAGCTCCACCATCTTTCGCGAGAAAGCACCAAGGCCACCGCATCGCGGTGGCCTTTTTGTTTGCCTGTCATTTGGATTTCCCATGATCTCGCCCTTTGCATTTGTCTGGCAAATGGTGTTTCACCCTGTCCGCGAGGGCATCAGCGGCCCTGGCCGCCGCTGACGGGGGCGAGGGTGGGGATTGGCGCCGATGCCGCCATGGCCACGGTGCGGGCTGCGTGGTGCCATCCTCTGCCGCGTGGCGGTTGGCTCGTTCGGCAGCCTGCGATGGCGCTTCACCCTGTCCGCAAGGGCATCAGCGGCCTTGGCCGCCGCTGACGGGGGTGAGGGTGGGGATTGGCGTCGATGCCGCCATGGCCATGGCGCGGGCTGCGCGATGCCATCCTCTGCCGCGTGGCGGTTGGCTCGTTCGGCAGCCTGCGGGATACGCTATCCGGCCCCTGGTGTCAGCACCGGGTTTCCCCATCGACAGGGTGCCAGCCCTCCGGGAAAGGGGCGGAGTGGGGCAACAAGGTATTTATTCATCCCATGATGTGGCCCTTTGCATTTGTTTTTCAAATGGCCATGGCACAAAAAAAGCCCGCGATCATCGCGGGCTTTGCACCTGGCATCGAGGATGCCGCGTCTTAGCGACGGCGCCGCCAGGCGAGCGGCAACAGGGCCAGCAGCAGGGCGCCCATGGCGCCGCCACCCCCCTTGCTCGCTTCTTTGAGCTTGAGATCGACGATGACGGGGTCGTGGTCCGAGGCGCTGAAGGGGTTGTCCGACTTGATGAGGTCGCCGGTGTAGGCGCTGCCATATTCGAACAGGTTGCTCTCGAAGGAGTTGATGTGCCAGTCGGCCACCGCCACCACCTTGTCAGCCAGCGCCGAGTTGGCGAGGGCGTAGTCCAGGGTGCCGAGCTCGGCCTCGTAGCTGTAGGAGATGGCCTTCTCCTGGTTGAACTTGACGTTCAGATCCACCAGGCCGTAACCCTTGGCCACCGTCTGGCCCATCTGCTCATAGGGCTTGTCGCCGATGTAGGTGTGGGAGGCGGAGCGGATCTGGCGCTCCCCCGCGGCCGGCGCATAGTCGGTCAGCACCCGGATGGGATCCTCCTTGGCGTAGGAGTTGAAGTCCCCCACCAGCAGCACCTGGCCCGGCATCTTGCTCACCGCCTCCCCCAGCACCTTGGCGGCGCTCACCCGAAACTCGGTGCACTTGCCCTGCAGATCCGCAGGCTCCGTCTTGCCATCCCCGTTCTCATAGCAGCCCGACCCCTTGGACTTGAGGTGGTTGACCACCAGGGTCAGGGGGGCGTCGCTGCCCGCCACGGTGAAGCGCTGGACCAGGGAGTCCCGCTGACCGGCGCTCTTGGTGACGCCGCCCGTGGTGTAGCGCTGTTGGGGCAGGGGGATGACGTCGGCATCCCCGCTCGGGGTGAGCAGGGCGGGGCGGTAGATCATGGCCACCATGATGGCGTCGCCGCCAAAGAAGCGATCCTCCGTGAGCAGGGCCTTGGGCAGGGTGACGAAGGCGTAGTGCTTGCTCGCCTCCTTCTGCCTGGCGTTGAGGCTCTCCACCAGATCGTGGAGGGCGGCGTGCTCGTCAAAGCCGTTGTTCTCCATCTCCATCAGGCCGAGCAGGTCGGCGTCCATTTCGGTGATGGCGTTGACGATCTTGGCGCGCTGCAACTGGAACTCCTCCAGGCTCTTGGCGCCGCGGTTGCAGCCCTTGGCGCTGTCCGCATCCGCCTGATCCGCGCAGAGCACGTTGAGGGCGCCCCCCACGCTGGAGTGGCTGGTGAAGTAGTTGAGCACGTTGAAGCTGCCGATGCGAAGGTCAGTGCCATCCAGGCGGGCCGGGGCGCTCTGGCGGTCGTTGTCGCCGGTGCGCAGCAGATCCCCCGCGGTGATGGTCTGATCCCGGGGCACGATCAGGCGGTACTCGTTGTAGCTGTAGCCGACCATGGCCTCCAGGTTGACCGGGGCATCGCCGATGCGCAGGTAACCCTGCTCCGGCTCCCAGGCGGGCAGCCAGGGGAGCTTGCCGTCCCCCGCCTTGACGTCCGACTCGAGGAAGACCCGGTTGCTGGCGTTGGCCTCGGCCAGCGCCACGGCCTCGGGGCTGCTCGCTACATGGAGCTGGGTCGGCTTCATCAGCGGGGCGCCGTGAGCGAGCACCAGGTTGTTGCGCCGGGCGGCATAGTCGTAGCTGAAGTTGTGGCTGATCTTGAGGGCGCTGTCGGCGTCAAGGCGCACCCGCATCCCTTCGTGACGTTCCAGGGCTCGGGCCAGGGTTTCCCCCTCCATTACCCGCAGCGCCGTGGCGGCCGGGGCGGCGCCCTGGGCCAGGGTCGTCAGGCGCGGCGTGCTGCCGTCAAACAGGGGCTTGAGCTGGGTGTGGCCGTAATACTCCTCGACCTTGGCCTCCAGACAGACCAGGGCACCCGGCTGGATATCCGGGTACTTGCTGGCGAAGTTCTTGTCGTTGAGGTAGACGAAAATGCCGTCCGACGTCTCGGGGTTGCCGTCCCCCTGCACATCCAGCAGGTAGAAGCCCTTGTTGAGGCTTTCGCCCAGACCCGAGACCACCGCCTTGACCGAGACGCTCTGGGTGCTTTCGAACTGATCGTCCGGGACGAGGGGGCTCTTATCGCCACTGCCCTGGATGGCGGGGATGGGGGTGAGGGCACTGTCGGCCGGGCAACTGAAGCCGGCGGCGTAGAGAGACGGGGACGCGAGCGCGAGCCCCACGGCCAGCGACAGCAGGGTAGGTGTTCCTTTCATGGGTATTCCTTTTTTTATTTTTGCCAGTGTTTCCATAGCCTTGGCATCGTGGCCAAGGGCGCGCATTGTCACATTTCTGGCAGCTCTGACCAGTGAACCAACGCACATTATGAGGAGACAAAGGAGCCCATTTGCCATTTTTTGACGTGGCTAACAGTTTGATATTGATGATCTATTTGTCATCAGGTAGGAGCGAAAAGTGTGAGGCGGCCAGCATTCACATATTTTCCTTCGAGAATAAAGATTGAGCAGTGGTCACTTGCTTCCTATACTCGAGCCGTTCCTCACGGAACCCAGGCAAAGGGCAAACCGGCAGTGATGCCGGGACGCAAAGCCTCCGATCTGTCCCATCCGGGCCAGACAGCGGGGTTACCCAGGGTGACTTGAGGGTTTGTGGCCCGTCCATGGCCTGTTGTCGCTCCCTTGTTCCCTGTTGCGATTGCGCTTTTCCCGGTATTGAAGCCAAGACAAAACAAGGAAGATAACAATATGCAACAGATCTTGAGGCCCAGCAGGCTTGCCATGCTGGTCGCCCTTGCGGCCGTCCCTGCCTGGGCGCAGGCCGCTTACCCCGCCTATCAGGCCGGCACCGCCTACAAGGCTGGCGACATCGTCAGCAACGCAGGCGCCCTCTATGAATGCAAGGAATTCCCTTACTCCGGTTGGTGCGGCGCGTCCCCCTATCACTATGCCCCCGGGGTGGGTGTGGTCTGGGCCGATGCCTGGAAGCTGTATGGTGGCGAGGTGCCGCCACCGTCCCTGGTCGTCGCCATCGGCTCCCCCGCCGTGGGTGCCAGCGTCAGCGAGGGGGCCAGTGTGGCCCTGGCGGTGACGTTGAGCGGCCCGGTCACGGCGCTCGCCCGGGTGGAATATCTCATCGACGGCACCCTGGTCGCCACCGCCACGGCTTCTCCCTGGAGTGCCAGCTGGTCTGCTGCCGGTGCGGGCAATCACGCCCTCAAGGCCCGGGCGCTGGATAAAGACGGCAAGGTGCTGAGCGAGGCGGATTCGAGCTTCAAGGTCGCCGCCGTGGTGGCGCCAGAGGCGCCCAGGGTGAGCATCGCAAGCCCGGCCGCCGGCGCCAGGGTGACCCTGGGCCGCGCCCTCACCGTGAGCGGCAATGTCACCGACGCCAACGACGACGTCGCCAAGGTCGAGCTCTTCGTGAATGGCCAGAAGGTGGGCGAGGACACCAGCGCCCCCTGGCAGCTGAGCTGGACGCCCCAGAACAAGGGGCTGACCGGCCTCAAGCTGGTGGCGACCGACAAGACCAACCTCTCTGGCGAGTCGGCCCAGGTGGACGTGCAGGTGGAAGAGGCGGCCCTGCCCCCCACCGGCGGCAACCTCTCCTGCGACGTGCGCCAGATCTACCGCGCCGACGGCAGCGAGTGCATGGGGGATGACCACGGCCGCCGCGTCATCGGGTATTTCACCTCCTGGCGCACCGGCAAAAACGGCCTGCCCGCCTACCTGGTGAGCGACATTCCCTGGGACAAGATCACCCACATCAACTACGCCTTCGCGGCGGTGGACGAGCAGAGTCACACCATCAAGGTGGATGACGCCGCCACCAAGCTGACCTGGAACGGGGTGCCGGGCGCCGAGATGGATCCGGAGTTTGCCTATCAGGGCCACTTCAACCTGCTGTCGAAGTACAAGAAGCAGTATCCGGACGTGAAGACCCTGATCTCGGTGGGGGGCTGGGCCGATACCCGCGGCTTCTACGCCGCCACCACCAAGGGCGACTGCTCGGTCAACACCGCCGGCATCAACGCCTTTGCCGACTCGGCCGTGGGCTTCATCCGCCAGTACGGCTTCGATGGGGTGGATATCGACTACGAGTACCCCACCTCCATGAAGGATGCGGGCAACCCCAACGATTTCCCGCTCTCCAACCAGTGTCGCGGCAAGCTCTTTGCGAACTATGAAGTGCTGATGAAGACCCTGCGCAACAAGCTCGACAGCGCCGGCACCGAGGACGGTCGCAAGTACATGCTGACCATCGCCTCGCCGGCCTCGGCCTACCTGCTGCGCGGCATGGAGAACTTCCAGGTCACCCAGTACCTCGACTACGTCAACCTGATGACCTATGACTTCCACGGTGCCTGGAACCACTTCGTCGGTCACAACGCCGCCCTGTTCGACAACAAGGCGGATCCCGAGTTGTCCCAGTGGGGTGTCTACACCCAGGCCCAGTTTGGCGGCATCGGCTATCTCAACTCCGCCTGGGCAGCCCACTACTTCCGTGGTGCCCTGGCGGCGGGCAAGATCAACATAGGGGTGCCCTATTACACCCGTGGCTGGCAGGGGGTCACCGGTGGCACCCACGGTCTGGGTGGCAAGGCGGCGCTGCCGAGCCAGAGCGATTGCCAGCCGGGCACCGGTGGCAGCACCATTCCGTGCGGCAACGGGGCGGTGGGCATCGACAATATCTGGCATGACCTTGACAAGAACGGCAAGGAGATTGGCGGTGGCGCCGTGCCCATGTGGCATGCCAAGAACCTGGAGCACGCCGCCAGCCTCGGCATCACCACCTTGCCGAGCTACGGCCAGGCCTGGGGTCTGGATCCCAACAACCCGGCCCACGTGATGCAAGGCCAGTATGTGCGTTACTACGACGACAAGGCTCATGCGCCTTGGCTCTGGAACGAGCAGAAGAAGGTGTTCCTCTCCACCGAAGATGAAGAGTCCATGGGTCACAAGCTCGACTACATCGTCAAGCGGGGCCTGGGGGGCGTCATGTTCTGGGAGATGGCGGGGGACTATGCGTTCGACGCGGCCAAGAACGAGTACGGAATGGGCAGCACCCTCACCAGCCTTGCCTACGAGAAGTTCAGCAAGGCCGACAAGGCGGCCCTGAAGCAGAATGATCTGCCGGCTCCGGCCGCCCAGCTCGACATCGGCGTGAGCCTCTCCGGCTTCAAGGAAGGGGACTCCAACTACCCGATCAACCCGACCCTCAAGCTCACCAACAAGTCGACCCAGACCATTCCGGGTGGCACCCGCATCGAGTTCCTGGTCCCCACCTCCACCTCAGACACCATCACCGACCAGAGCGGCATGGGGCTGAAAGTGGTGGAGAGCGGTGGCAACCAGAACTCGGACGGCATCGCCAATGAGAAGGACTTCCACAAGGTGGCTCTGACGCTGCCGGCCTGGAAAGCCTGGACGCCGGGCACCGACGTGGAAGTGGCCATGACCTACTACCTGCCGGCCGCCGGCGTGCCGAGTGGCATGCGCCTGATTGCCGGCAGCCAGACCATAGGCCTGAAGTCCGACTTCCCGGCCCTGGCCGAGGCGGTGCTGGGCAGCAGTGGTGGTGGTGACGGCGGCAGCGGTGGCACCACCTGTGCCAGCCAGAACGTCAACCCGGCGGACTACAATGCCTATCCGACCTGGCCGCGCGGGGATCACGCCAATGGCAACGACCGCATGACCAACGGCAAGGCGGTGTGGCAGGCCAACTGGTGGACCAGCAGCGAGCCCAAGACGGGCGATGGCAGCTGGAAACTGATATGCAGCTACTGAGTTGTCCAGGCTGCTATACCAGCAGCGAACTCAGAGTGGGCGACGGCAGCTGGAAGCTGGTGTGCAGCTACTGATGACCTGTTGAAGGGGTTGCCCCCTCCCAACGCAACGACCCAATCCGGGGCCCAGGCTCCGGATTTTTTTGTGCCTTGTATCAGGAGAAGGAGGGGGAAAAGGGCAGGGGCGGTGCCATAAAAAAGACCGCTCCGAAGAGCGGCCAATTGCCACCAAGGCAATCTGCGGGGTGACCCCCTTGTCGATGTGTCGCGGCCCGGATGCCGAGTCGGGGAGATCCCCGCCCCGCCAGCCGGGCCGCGCAGCTTTATTGGGTGACGGCGCCGCCCTGCTGCTCTTTCAAGAAGCTGATCCAGGGGGAAGCACGACCACTGACGTTGCCATTCTGGGCGGCCTGAGTGAAGGCGGAGAGCGCCTCCTTGGGCTTTTGCTGCTCAAAATAGGCGACCCCGGTCAGGAACTTCAGATCCGCCCGCTGCTCGCCGCTGGCGTTGGCGGCAGGCTTGGCGGCGAAGGCCACCAGATCCTGGTAGCGCTTGCTCTGGATCATCATGCGCGCCATCTTGAGCTGCAGCTCGGCATTGGGGGCCAGCTTGTAGGACTTGGCCAGGGTGTCGATGGCCGGGTCCAGCTCCTTGGCCTGATGCCAGTAGTTGGCCAGCGTCTTGTAGTTGGCCGCGGTGCTCTCGATCTGCCCCTCCTTCATGGCCTTCTCCATCACGCGGGCGGCGCGGTGGGGAATGCCGGCGAAGGCCAGGTAGTTGGCGAGCCGCTGCAACTCGTTGGCTTCGGTCAGCATGCCGAGGTTGTAGGCCCCTTCCAGTGCCGCCAGGGCCTTGGCATCGTTGCCCGCCTGCATGTGCATGGCCGAGAGCTGGGTCCAGTACTTCTTCTTCTCCGGGTAGCGGTCCACCAGGGCAGTCAGCACCTCGGTGGCCGGCTTGTACTGTTTCAGCTCGTAGTGGGCCGCCATCTTCAGCAGGTACCAGGACTCCGGCGCCTTGCCTGCGGAGAGCTTGATCGCGTTGTCCACTGCCGGAATGGCTTCCCGGTACTGCTTGAGCTGCACATGGGCGTTGGCCAGGGTGATGTAGGCGTGCGGGGTCGGCTTCTCGTCCTTGCCGAGGTTTGCGAACCACTCCTTCATGGTGTTGATGGAACCCTTGAAGTTCCCCTCCGCCATGTAGAGCTGGGCCAGGTTGTAGCGCACCTGCTGGGCCACCGGGGGCGGCAGGCCGCCGGTGGCGATGGCGTCGGCGAAGTACTTGGTCGCCTGACCGTACTTCTCCTGCTGCGCCGCCACGAAGCCCAGGGTCTGCAAAATGACCCCCTTGTCGTAGACCCGCTCGCCGGCGCCGGACAGCGCCTCCTGCAGCTTGGCATTGGCCTCGCCGTATTTCTTCTCGGTGATCAACGCCTGGGCCTTGTTGACCGCGCGGTAGGCGCGGTCAGACAGGGCGGGTTGTTCGGCGGCCCAGGTGGCGGTGCTGAGCAGCACCGCCATGGCCACCGGGGCGAGGATCAGGGTATGTAACTTTTTCATCGCCACCCTCCTTAGTTGGTCGCAAACTCGATCTCTTGCTGCATGCGACTGGCCTGCGGCTTGCCGTCCACCATGGCCGGCTTGAAGGTCCACTTGGCGATGGTCTGGCGCGCCGCCTTGCCGAGGTCATAGCTGCGGGGCTCTTCCTTGACGATGCGGATGTTGCTCACGGTACCGCGCTCGGTGACGGTGAACTCCACCAGCACCTTGCCGGACGCAAGACCGGCCAGGGCCGCCTTGCGGGGCATCATGGGCTCGAAGGTCGCCATCGGGATGGCGCCGTTGTTGCCGCCCATGCCGCCGCCACCGCCGCCGGTGCTGTAGGCACCCAGGGCGTTGCCGCCACCGATGTTGACCGGGATGTCGAGTTTGGGCATGTCCATGGGGGAGCTGTCCATCTTCGGCCTGTCCGTGCTCGCCACCTCCATCTCGGGCGGGGGCGGCGGGCGGTTCGGGGGCGGCGGCTTGGGCAGTTCCCGTTGCTTCTCTTGCAAGGTCTCCTGAGGCTTGAGGCGGATGAAGTCGGTCATGGTGACGTCCTCCCGCTCCGTCAGCTCCCGGTGATCCGGCGTGATGAGCTTGTTCATTCCCAGGAACAGGAAGAACACCACCACGCAGGAGACCGCTAACGATATCAGGTATCTCATGGCATTCGCTCCGGCATCAGCTGCTCTTGTCGGCGGCGATGGAGATGTTCTGGACACCGGCCATGCGGATCTGGTCCATGACCTGCACCACCAGACCGGAACGGGATTCGCTGTCGGCCTGGATCACCACGGCGCTCTCCGGGTTCTCCGCCCGCAGCCGCTCGATGTTGGCGCGCACGGCACCCACTTCGACGACCCGTTTGTCGACCCAGACCTGACCGTTCTCGCGGACCGCGACCATGATGTTCCCCTTCTTCACCGTCTCGGCCGTGCTGGCGCTCGGGCGGTTGATCTCCACGCCGGACTCCTTGACGAACGAGGTGGTGACGATGAAGAAGATCAGCATGATGAACACGATGTCCAGCATGGGGGTCAAATCGATGGCCGCCTCGTCAGCACCGCTGTCGCTGTGACGTTTTCTCATGGCAAAAAACTCCTTGCTTGTTCTGTGCCCCGGCGGGCATGGCCCGGCCGGGGATGTGCATCCTGCATCAGCCGTGTTTCAGGTTATCTTCCAGCTTCTGCACGGCCAGCTTGGCCTTGTGATCGAGCTGGTTGACAAAAAACAGGCCGGAAAGGGCGGCAATCATGCCCGCCATGGTCGGAACCGTCGCCTTGGAGATCCCCGAGGCCATCGCCCTGGGGGAGCCGGTGCCGGTGATGGCCAGGGTATCGAACACCTGCACCATGCCGACCACGGTCCCAAGCAGCCCCATCAGCGGGCAGAGGGCGATCAGCACCTTGATGACCGGCATCCCCTTGTCCACCGCCATGGCGACCCGGGAGACCAGCTCGCGGCGGATCTGCCTGGCAGACCAGGAGAGGTGATCGGTGCGGGCCAGCCAGGCCGTCTTGGTCTGCTTCACCTGCTGGGGATAGACCGCCATGAAGTAGAACCAGCGCTCCAGCAGCAGGGCCCACATCATCAGGGTCAGGAAGAACAGGGCGACCAGCACGTCGCCCCCCAATCCCAGAAACCGGCGGACCGACTCGACTTCTTCAATCAACCAGAACCACATGGGTGACTCCTTAGGCTGCGGCTTTGGCGGCGTGCAGACGTTCCTGATAACGGGCAACGAAACCGGCGCTCTGCTCTTCCAGTACCTGGATCAGACGGCGGCTCTGGGTCTGCACGATGGTGTAGAGGAACAGCATGGGCACGGCCACGACCAGACCCTGCATGGTGGTCACCAGGGCCTCGGAGATACCGCCCGCCATCAGCTTGGGATCGCCGGTACCGAACAGGGTGATGGCCTGGAAGGTGGCAATCATCCCGACCACGGTACCCAGCAGGCCCAGCAGCGGGGCGACGGAGGCGATCAGCTTGATGAGGCTGATGCCCTTCTCCAGCTTGGGCACGTTGCGCAGGATGATCTCGTCGAGCTTGGATTCCAGATCCTCGATGTTGTCACCCCGGTGATCCTGGTAGGCACCCAGCATCTCGCCGATGGGGTTGCCCTTGATGATCTGCTCGGATTTCAGTTGCTTGCGCATGGCACCGCCGATGAGGGAAAGACGGGCACCGCAGAACAGGGCCAGCAGGGTACCGATGACACCCAGCGCCAGGATCACGTAGCCCACGGAGCCACCCTGATCGATGCGCTCCTTGAGGGTCGGCGACTGCACCAGCAGGGAGAGGATCACGCCACGGGACGGGTCGATGAAGATGGGTTCGACGCTGCCGCCACCATGTTCAAACTTGGCGACCGGTTCCAGCACCGCGTTCTCGGGCTGGCGGGAGAGTTGCTCGAACTTGCCGGTCTCCGGCACGAAGGTGAGGTACTTGCCTTCGGAGACGGTGTTGAACTCACCGATCTGGGTGACGGTCTTCTCGGCCTGGTTGCCTTCGCCATAGACCACGGTGGCCGGGATCTGGCTCACCTTGCCACCGTCGACCATGCGGCTGAGGGTGGTGGTCCAGAAGGCGGTCAGGTCATCGCTGGAGGGCAGCTCCTTGCTCTCGGCCAGGCGGGTCAGCAGGGCGGTCTGCTCCGGATGCTCGACCCGGCGGGCAGAGGCGTTGAAGATCCCCTTGAACTCGCCGGCGAACTGGCGCAGCACGCCAAACATCTCGCCCATGTTGCCGGAGCGCTGGCGCAGGGTCTCGGTCAGCTCGGTGAGCTGCTTGTCGTTGGCATCGAAGGTGGCCTTGAGCTTTTCGCCCCTGGCGACTTCGGCGGCGAGATCCGCCTTGGCCTTGGCGAGCAGGGCCCCCTGTTCGTTCTTGTCAGCCAGGAAGCGGGCTTCCCGCTCCTTGTTGAGCTGGGATTCGCTGGTGCTGGCGGCCTTGACCTGATTGAGCAGGGCGTTGAGATCCACCGGCTTCTCGGCGGCGGTCACCGGCAGGGTGACCAGGGTAGCGCCCGCGATCAGCGAGGCGATGGCAAGTTTGATTCCTTTCATGATGCTTTCTCCGCAGTTTGAACCGGCAGCTTGATGAGGGCGGGGGGCGCCTGCTTCTTCGCGATGCGAAGGCCTTGTTCAACCGCACTGCGATACTCCTGGGGCAGTACTTCCCACTGGCGGGTCTTCTTGTTCCACATGCCGGTCTCGTTGCCATCCGGGGATTGGTAGAGCAGGGCGATGCGGCCGACGCGCAGGAACTCGTAGGTCTTCTCGTCCCCATCCTTGTCCAGGCTCGCCTTGTAGGCTTCGATGGTGCGGCTGAAGCCCTCCTCGATCTGGTAGGCCTCGAGGATCTTGCGGTACTTCTCGGAGATGGTGACGTCGGCCCGGTTCATGAGATCGGTCAGGGCCGCCACGCGGTCCTCACGCTCCACCTTCTGGAACGGCAGGTCCAGGGAGACGAACTGCTCGAGGGAGTCGATCATCTTGAGCATCAGGGGCACCACTTCGGTGCTGGTCTGGTCGATCTGGGCGATCTGCTTTTGCATGGAGGCGAGTTCGGCGCTCTGGGAGTCGACCATCTTGCCCACTTGCTCGTTGTAGGCGCGCAGGCTGTCCACCTGGCGCAGGGCGGCCTTGTACTGGGCCAGGGCAGACTCGGCAGACTCGGCGTAGCTGTCGATCTTCTGCTGGGAAACTTTGGATGCATTGTCGGTGGCGGCTTGAGCGTCCACAGCCTGACCGGCGGTGGCGGCACTCAGATTGAAGCTGGTCAGCAAGGCAGCCGAAATCAGGCTGCCGAGGAGCGCTTTCTTCATTGTAATTGTCCTTGTCTTCATAGGATTACCCTATCTCCGTAACTTCCTTGGGACCTTGGGCAAAGCCGGCCCGAACGGGCCGGCTTGTGGTTTGCTGGTGGATTAGAACTTCTGGCTGTAGTCGAGGTAGTAGATGCGACCGTCGATGCTGTAGAGCTCGTCGTCATAGGTGAAGCCATCGCTCTCGAGGGACGGGCCCACGTTGAACATGTTCTTCACGCCGACCTGGATCTTGCCGTTCCAGGGCGCTTCCACACCGACGTTCAGGTTCCAGGTGGTCTGGGACGCGATGTGGCCCACTTCCTCACCGGTATCGGCGATGTAGTCCTGGCTCTGGGAGTCGATGTAGTTCGCGCTCAGGTAGGTATCCATGTTCCACCATTGGGGAACGTTGATACCCACACCGGAGCTGAAGCGCATCTGGGGCAGACCGTTCTGGCCGATCTTGTCGATGACGGGACCACCGGCGTACAGACCTTCCTTGTATTTCAGGATGTAGGTACCGCCCAGGTCATAACGCACGGTGGCGTAGTTCAGGTCGTAGGTGTAATCCACCTTCAGGTCGAGGCCGGAGGTCTCGAGGGTCCCCAGGTTGACCATGGGAGCGATGGCGCTACCGATCTTGCCCTGGCTGTTGCGGGTGATGCTGCTGGAGCTGCCGCTGTTCAGTTCGTCATAGATGAGAGACTGCAGGGAGTTCAGCTGGATCACGTCCTCGATCTTGATGGTGTAGTAGTCCAGGGAGAGGTTCAGGTCATCCACCGGGCTGTAGGCCACCCCGAAGTTCCAGGTGTCCGCGGTCTCTTCCTTCAGATCCTCGTTGGAGGTACGGGTGGTGGTGTACTGGCGGTTCGGGCAGTTTGCCGCGGAGATGCCGTTGGCCTCGCAGTAGACGTAATCCTTCGCCCAGTCGGCGGACTCGGAATCAGCCGAGTAGAGATCGCTCAGGCTGGGGGCGCGGAACGAACGGGACCAGGAGGTGCGCAGCATCAGGTTGTCCAGCGGCTGGTAACGCAGGCTCGCCTTGGGGGAGAAGGCGCTGCCGAAGTCGCTGTACTTGTCGAAGCGACCGGCCACGTTCAGCTCGATCTGCTCGGTGATGGGCACCAGGGACTCGATGTAGGCGGCAGTCACGTCACGCACGCCACCGGAGGAGTTGCCTGCGGAGCCGATGATGTTGCCTGCTTCGGACTGGGCGTCGTACTTGTCGGCATAGACCCAGTCGTTGTACTCGGCACCGGCGTACCAGCTGACCGGACCGGCCGGCAGTTCACCCATGTCCCACTGGACACCGGCGTACCACTGGTAGAAGTCCATGGTGGCGCGGCGGCTGGTGTCGGCGGCCATGGAGGCCGTGCTCTGGGGGTCGAACTCACCACCGACGAACTTGCCGTCGGCGATCGCCTGCTGGGCGGCGGACTTCAGCACGTAACCGGTGCCGTTCTCCTTGTTGTCGGTCTTGGAGTACATGTAGCCGGCGTTCCACTGCATGTCGCCGACGCTTTCGGTGGCGATGGTGCCTTCGAAGCCGAGGTTCATGCTGCCGGTGGTGTCGGTGACATAGTTGTCACGGGGACCGACGTTGCTGAAGCGGTAGTAGGCGTAGGCAGCCTCACCCAGACCCTGGGTGGCGGCGGCATCCAGGCCGTTGTCGGTGAAGAACTGGGCGTTCTTCGGGTTGGCCGGGTCAATGGTGAAGGCGCCGGCGGCCGGGGCGAAGCGACCGAAACTCTCGACCCGGGAGCCGATGATCTGCGGCACGAAGTCCACGTTGTCGTTGATGTGGTAGCGACCGTTTACGTACAGGGTGTCACGGCTGCGGGAGGCCGTGGTGGCCGCGACCTGGCCGTAGTTGAAGTTACAGCCGCCCTCGAAGCCGACGAAGGGCTCCTTGCATGAGCCGTCGGCATTGGTGGCGCCGGCCAGGGGGCCGTATTTCCAGATGGGGTCGCCGTTGGCGTCAAGACCCGTGATCCCCTCCACGTTGCGGCCGTAGGGGCTGGGGGAGTCGTTGCCTTGCTTGGCAAGATAGTCCCGATCGCGACTGTAGATGACGTCCTTCTTGTCGTGCTCGTAGACCGCCATCAGGGAGCCCTTCTCGCCGGCCACCCCTGCCACGATGGAGCCGCTCTTCTCGTCGCCGCCCTCTTCGCTCGGGGAGCCAATGCGGCCCTGGAAGTCCAGCCCTTCGTAGCCCTCTTTGAGCACCACGTTGATCACGCCACCAATGGCGTCGGAACCGTAGATGGCGGAGCCGCCGTCCAGGTTGACCTCGACCCGCTCAACGGCGGCCATGGGGATGGTGTTGAGGTTGATGGAGGTGCCGCCCATGGTGGGGGAACCCGCTACCCGCTTGCCGTTCAGCAGAACCAGGGTACGCTCGGAACCCAGGCCGCGCAGGCCGACGGTGGATTGGGACTGGAAGGAGCTGCCGGAGGCAGGGGAGACGCCGCCAAAGGAGTTGTAGGAGGCTTGCTTGAGGTAATCGGCGACGGTCTGCTGACCGGATTGCTCGATTTTCGCCTTGGTCACGGAGACGACCGGGGTGGAGCCTTCCACATCGACCCGGGAGATCCGGGAGCCGGTGACCTTGATTTTTTGCAGTTTTTCTACGTTCTGGCCCTCTTCGGCCAGGACAGGGGTGGCCACAACTGCCGCGCTCGCCAAGGCAAACGCTACGGCAGCAGAGAGTCTGCTTTTCCTAAGCATCGCTAGTATCCTTCCTGATTGTTTATTGTTTGCTTCCATTACCGCCCTCGTTGGAGCGGTGCGTAAGGCTTATCAAGGTTTGGTGATGGACGTCAAATGGAGCGGCGGGGATGGGGGCTGCAGGGGGAATTAGATGGGAATATGCACTTGATGGAATATTTTTGGCGTTTTATTCCGTAAATGCCGCGTCAACTTATGTAAAGATGTTGTTAAGTTCGATTTTTACAATTTTATTGATTATTTTTGAACTTATCGATAAGTCGCTTGTCACTCCGGTACCGATATCGAAAAAACGATTTTTTGCAGTATTTTCATCTGCTTTTATGGCGAGAGCGTTTTCCGGGGAACGGAGGGTGGGGGCGGCTATCCCTCTTCTTTTATAGGTAAATGAGAAAATAACCCGACTTATCCTTAACTTGTTGATTTTGTTCTGCTTGATATGGATTAAAACACCTGTGTAATTAATTTTTTAATAATTAAAATCGAGTTGGACGGGTAGGCGTAGCAGTTTTTTATATTGAAGTTGGGTTTTTTGGAAAAAATCATCCGCGGGATATGCTGCGGGGGGACATTCCCGGTCGCAGACAGAGTTCTACTTGATTTTTGTTGCAGAGCTTTTACAGTGACCGAGCCGGATTGTCTGTCAATGCCAGTCAATTCAGTGAGTAATGCCAGGTAAGGATAGGCCCGTCACCGGATGTGACTGGCCATAAAAGAACAACAAGGACGAGGTTCCACCATGCTGTCGTATTTCCTACGTCGGATGCTTTTGATCATCCCGACGTTTCTCGGTATCACCCTGCTCGTCTTCACCATCACCCGCTTCGTGCCGGGCGGCCCGGTCGAGCGCATGCTGCTGCAGGCGCAGGTCTCGCAAAACGAGTCCGGCCGCTCCAGTGGCAGCAAGGGGGCGCAGGCACTCTCCGACGAACAGATTGAAGAGCTCAAGGCGTTCTACGGTCTCGACAAGCCCATGCTGGTCGCCTACTGGGACTGGTTGCAGAAGCTGGCGGTGCTGGATCTCGGGGAGTCGACCCGTTATTACGAGCCGGTGTGGGATCTCATCAAGGAGAGGTTGTCGGTGACCGCCTTCTTCGGGCTCGCCACCTTTCTGCTGAGTTATGCCGTCTCCATCCCGCTCGGGGTGGCCAAGGCGCTCAGGCACAACAGCCGCTTCGATTCCCTGAGCTCCATGCTCATCTACATGGCCTATGCGCTGCCCGCCTACGTGGTGGGGATCTTCCTCATCACCGTCTTTGCGTTCCATCTGGAGTGGTTGCCCATGGGGGGCTTCCCGGGGGACGAGTTTGACGGGATGGAGAGCAGCTGGGATCAGATCCGCACCGTCTTCGCCCACGCGCTGCTGCCGCTCATCGCCTACGCCATCGGGGATTTCGCCATCCTCACCATGACCATGAAGAACAGCCTGATGGAGAACCTGTCGGCGGATTATGTGCGCACCGCCGTGGCCAAGGGGTTGCCGTTTCGCAAGGCGGTGACCGATCACGCCATGCGCAACAGCCTGATCCCCATCGCGAGTCACTTAGGGTCGGTGCTCACCGTCTTCTTCGGGGGCTCCTTCCTCATCGAGACCATCTTCAACATCGACGGCATCGGCCTGCTCGGTTATGAGGCCATTGTCGAGCGGGATTACCCCACCGTCATGGGCATTCTGGCCATCACCTCCATGCTGATGCTGGTGGGCAACATTGTCTCCGACATCTGCGTTGCCCTGGTCGATCCTCGCGTGCGGTTTGGAGAGTGAGCATGAACCTGAATCCGGTAACTCTGAAAAAACTCAAGCGCTTCAAGTCGATAAAGCGCGGCTACTACTCCTTTGTCATCTTTTCGCTCCTGGTGGTCATCTCTCTGCTGGCAGAACTGCTGGTCAACAGCCGGGCCCTGGCGGTGAGTTATCAGGGGGAGCTCTATTTCCCCACCTATGGGGACGTGATCCCGGGCCAGCACTTCGGGCTCGACTACGAGTACGAGACCAACTACCGCCAGCTCAAGAGCCAATTTGCGAAGGAAGATAAGGGGGATTGGGTGTTGCTGCCCCTGGTCCCCTGGAACCCCTAT
The DNA here is from genome assembly GCF_002934285.1 of Aeromonas sp. ASNIH1. Taxonomy (NCBI): domain Bacteria; kingdom Pseudomonadati; phylum Pseudomonadota; class Gammaproteobacteria; order Aeromonadales; family Aeromonadaceae; genus Aeromonas; species Aeromonas sp. ASNIH1. Next base: position 2,471,776 of record NZ_CP026228.1, read on the forward strand.
GAGCAGGACTTCAAGGAGGAAGCCTATCCGCCCTATGCCCCGAGCCTGGCGGAGCGCCACTTCCTCGGCACCGACACCAGCGGTCGCGATGTATTGGCACGGCTGGTCTACGGCTTTCGCATCGCCATCGGCTTTGCCTTCATCGCGCTGGTGGCGAGCTATGTCATCGGGGTCAGCATCGGCTGCATGATGGGGTTCCTCGGCGGTCGGTTCGATCTCCTGATGCAGCGTTTCATCGAGATCTGGTCCCAGGTGCCCTTCCTCTACGTCATCATGATCCTGGTCTCCCTGGCCAAGCCGAACTTCGGCCTGTTCGTCGGTATCAACGTGCTGTTCGGCTGGATGGGGATCACCTGGTACATGCGCACCCTCACCTACAAGGAGCGGGCGCGGGACTACGTGATGGCGGCGCGGGCCCAGGGGGCGAGCACCCGGCGCATCATCTTCAACCACATTCTGCCCAATACCCTGATGATGATCGTCACCCTGGCCCCGTTTGCCGTGGTGGGCAACATCTCCACCCTGACGGCGCTGGACTACCTGGGTTTTGGCCTGGCGCCGCCGACCCCGAGCTGGGGGGAGTTGCTCTCCCAGGGGATCAACAACCTCGACGCCATCTGGATCGTGAGTTCGGTGGTGGCGGCGGTGAGCCTGGTGCTCATCATGGTCTCCTTCATCGGGGAGGCCATCCGGGAGGCGTTCGATCCGCGCAAATTTACCCGTTATCAGTGAGCGATGGTGCCTTGCCAGGGCACATCGACAGGACCCTTAATGAAGACGCCCCCAGTGCAGGGGCATGACCAGGAAGTCAAACATGAACAATAAAATCAAATGGACAGGTGCTCTCTTTCTGCTGGTGAACGGATCCTGGGTGTGGGCGGCCAGCCTGCCCGCGGATCTGACGTGGGAGACCAACGACACCGACCCCGTGTTCGCCTCTCCCAAGGCGCTGCCCGGCGGCAACCTCAATCTCTTCGTCGACAGCTTCCCGCTGACGTTTCGCACAGTGGGGCCGGATTCCAACGGCTCGTTCCGTTCCTTCATCCTCGACAACCAGATGAGGCTCATCAGCTTCCATCCCAACACGGGCAACCCCATTCCGGCCCTGGCGAATGCCTGGGCCATCGCGCCGGACAGCCAGACCGTCTATTTCAAACTCGACCCGCGCGCCAAGTGGTCCGACGGCAAGCAGGTCACCGCCGATGACTACACCTTCGGCTACGAGATGATGCGCTCCAAGGACATCAAGGGCCCCTGGTTCAACAACTACTACACCACCGAGGTGGTGGCGGTGGAGAAGATTGACGACCACACCATTCTGGTCAAGGCGGGCAGCCGCAAGGCCAAGCTCGATCTCCTCAACACCACCGAACTGTGGCCCCAGCCAAAGCACTACTACAAGATGGGCCCGAACTGGGTGAAGCAGTACAACTGGGCCGTGGTACCCACCACGGGCCCCTACGTGATGAGCGACGTAAAAAAGGGCAAGTCCGTCACCTTCAGCAAGCAGAAGGAGTGGTGGGCAAAAGACGATCGCTACAACCAGCACAGGTTCAACCTCGACACCATCAAGGTGCAGGTGATCCGCGACCACAACATCGCGTTCCGCCACTTCCTCAAGGGGGAGTTGGACACCTTCGAGATGATCCTGCCCAACTGGTGGCATGAGAAGGCGGTCACACCGGAGTACAAGCAGGGATACGTGCAGAAGGTGATGGCCATGACCGACACCAAGCAGGGGGGGCAGGGGGTTCACCTCAACGTGGCCAATCCCAAGCTGGCGGATCTCAACGTGCGGCTCGGCATCCAGCACGCCTTCAACATCGACAAGATGATAGAGACGGTGCTGCATGGAGACTATGACCGCGCTACCACCTTCGGGTCTGGCTTCGGGGCCTTCACCGACATCGCGCTGCCAGAGCGGGCCTACGACATCGCCAAGGCACGGGAGTACTTCGCCAAGGGCGGCTACGGCAAGCAGGGACCGGACGGCATCCTGCAAAACGACAAGGGAGGGCGGCTCACCCTGGCCCTCACCTACACCAGCCAGGAGCACTCCAAGCGGCTGACCGTGCTCAAGGAAGAGGCCAAGAAGGCGGGCCTGGATCTGGAGCTCAATCTGGTGGATGGCGCCACCGGCTTCAAGGTGATGCTGGAGAAGAAACACGAGGCGGCCTGGCTTGGCTGGGGGGGCGGCGGTCTCTATCCGCAATACTGGGAGTCCTTCCACTCCGACAACGCCAACAAGCCCCAGACCAACAACCTGTTCAACGTGGCTGACAAAGAGCTCGACAGCCTGATCGACGCCTACAACGTCGAGTTCGACATGGACAAGCGGGCCGCGCTTTCCCACCAGATCCAGCAGCGGATCTATGATCTCGCCATCTTCGTGCCCGGGGTTCAGCTCAACTACGTGCGAGCCAGCAGCTGGCGCTATGTGATGCTGCCGGAGGTGCCCGCCACCCGCAACACCCCGGATCTGCTCTACTGGCCCATGGATGGCTACCCCCACAGCAGTGGCGGCCTGCTCTGGATCGATCCCAAGGTGAAGGAGGAGACCCAGAAGGCCAAGGCTGACGGCAAGGCGCTGGCCCCCATCACCCTGATCGACAAGACCTATGCACATCATTGATGTGGCCCAGAAGGGAGCAGCAGTCATGCCCAACACACAGGTCACCGCCCCCGGCACCAGCGATCATGAGGGGCAGTCTCTGTCCCCCATCCTCGAGGTGCGGGATCTCGAGGTGGAGTTCGCCGTCGACGACGGCAAGATCAAGGTGCTCGACGGGGTCAGCTTCCAGGTCGCCCCGGGCAAGACCCTGGGGATAGTCGGCGAGTCCGGCTGCGGCAAGAGCGTCACCTCGCTGGCCATCATGGGGTTGCTGCCAAGGCCCCACGGTCAGGTGGTGGCGGGCTCCATCCGCTTTCAGGGGGAGGAGCTGCTCAATCTGCCGCCGGAGCAGATGTACAAGGTGCGTGGCAACCGTATCTCCATGATCTTTCAGGAGCCCATGACGGCCCTCAACCCGGTGCAGACGGTCGGCGATCAGCTGATGGAGGTGTTTCGCCTCCACCGCCCCGATTACAGCAAGGCCCAGCGCCGTGACGCCGCCATCGCCATGTTGAAGAAGGTGGGGATCCCCGAGCCTGCCCAGCGTTTCGCGGCTTATCCCCACAATCTCTCCGGCGGCATGCGCCAGCGGGTGATGATCGCCATGGCGCTGGCCTGCGAACCGGCCCTGCTCATCTGCGACGAGCCGACCACGGCGCTCGATGTGACCATCCAGGCCCAGATCCTGGATCTGATGAAGGAGCTGCAAGCCCAGACCGGCATGGCCATCATCTTCATCACTCACGATCTCGGGGTGGTGGCGGAGCTGTGCGACGAGGTGGTGGTGATGTATGCCGGGCGTGCGGTGGAGCGGGCCGATATCTATGAACTGTTTGACCACCCGCGACATCCCTATACTCATGGTCTGATGGCCTCGATCCCGCGTCTGGAAGATGTGCCAAAGAGCCTGCTCAAGACCATCAAGGGTCAGGTGCCCGCCCTGCACGAGATGCCGGCAGGGTGTCGTTTCTCCAACCGCTGCCCCCATGCCACGCCCCTTTGCGTGGAGACCATACCGGTGACCGAGCAGTTGAGCGAACACCACGGGGTGGCCTGCCACCACTGGAAGGAGGTGAGCCTATGAACGGTCTAGTGTGGGGACGGGGTGTCGCAGGGCAGCCAGGCGGCGGGAAGGCGACCAGGTCGTCTGCTGCCATGAATCGTCGGGGATGGAAGTCATGACCAGCTTGTTGTCGGTAAGCAATTTAAAGCAGCATTTCAAGATGGGTGGCGGTTTCTTGCGCAAGCAATACACCGTCTACGCGGTGGATGGCATCAGCTTTGATCTCAGGCAGGGGGAGACCCTTGGCCTGGTGGGGGAGTCGGGATGCGGCAAGTCCACCCTGGGGCGTTCGTTGCTCAAGCTGTTCGAGCCGAGCGCCGGCTCCATCACCTTCGAGGGGCGTGACATCACCCACCTCTCGCCCAAGGAGATGCGATCCCTGCGTCAGGAGATGCAGATCGTGTTCCAGGATCCCGCAGAATCCCTCAACAGCCGCCACACGGTTGGGCAGATCCTGGAGGAGCCTTTCATCATCCACGGTAAGGGCAACGCCGAACAGCGCCGGACATGGGTGCAGGAGCTGCTGGAGAAAGTCGGCTTGCCCGGCAGCGCGGTGGATCGCTACCCCCATGAGTTCTCTGGCGGCCAGCGCCAGCGCATCGGCATCGCTCGCGCCATCGCCCTCAAGCCCAAGCTGCTGGTGTGTGACGAGGCGGTGTCGGCGCTCGACGTGTCGGTGCAGTCCCAGATCGTGAACCTGCTGCTCAATCTGCAGCGGGAGATGAACCTCGCCATCATCTTCATCGCCCATGACCTGTCGGTGGTCAAGCACATCTCGGACAGGATTGCGGTGATGTATCTGGGCCGGATCGTCGAGCTGGCCGAGGCCCAGGCACTCTACCTGGCACCACGCCATCCCTATACCCAGGCCCTCATCTCCGCCATTCCGGTGCCGGATCCACGGCGGCGCAGCCAGCGCATCCTGCTGACGGGGGATGTACCGTCCCCCATCTCGCCGCCGAGTGGCTGCCACTTTCACCAGCGCTGCCCCCATGCAACGGATCTGTGCCGCACCCGCTCGCCCGCCCTTGAGGCGTGCGGCGGGCAGGGGCATCAGGTGGCCTGCCACTTCCCCTTACCCGTGCAGGAGGCGGTGCCGTTGGGAAAGGCGATATGATGCCGGCGCCCGCCACGTCGCGACCGGCATCGCTGCAAGGTGGCACCGAGAAGGCGCAATAGAGGCGGAAACGGGATAAAAAAATGGGGCCTGCGGGCCCCATCTTCATGGTTGGAGTTCAGGTTTGGCCGTGGGAATTCTGGCCCGGGCAGGACAGCGCCCCGATGGGGGTGGCTGCTGTGTGGATTGCTGAGTTGTTTTGTAGTTTTATTACGTTGCTAATTTCAACTTCCGGACAGGCGATATCAGGCGCCATAACGGAAGTAGTAATTGCGGGTTGCAGGCGCATAAGTGTCTTTCTCTTCAGCACCTTTCTTGCTGGTTGCACCCTTCAGGTGGAACAGCACTGCCAGATTCTCGAACATATGATGACCTCGTTTCTCTGTGGTTCATGGGTTGTGTGACCTTGGTCACGTTCTGATCCTAGGGGCATATGTGAGCTGGATCAACTTTTTGTGTTGTAAATTTACATAAATCATGGAAAGGGTTTTCAAATGCAGACCTGTTTATGGATACGGTTTCAAGCCAGTGCCACGCGTGGAATCGGGGATATGAGAGAGGTGGCCGAGGAGGGAGCACAAAAAAGATGCCCCGCACGGGGCGGGGCATCGGTATGGTCGTGAGCTGGCTTACTTGGCCGGGATATGTTCCAGCACGTGAACCAGCAGTTGCCAGAAACGCTCGACCGCCGGGATGTGTACCTTCTCCCCCGGTGCGTGGGCGCCACGGATGGTCGGGCCGAAGGAGACCATGTCCCAGTCCGGGTAGGCGCTCTTGAACAGACCGCACTCGAGGCCTGCATGGATCACCATGACGTTCGGCATCTCGCCAAACAGGGTCTGGTAGCTGTTGCGTACCAGCGCCATGACCGGTGAGTCAACGTTCGGTGCCCAGCCCGGGTAGGCGCCTGTGAACTCGCAGCTGGCGCCGGCCAGGGTGAACAGGGAGCGGGTCATCTGCTCGATGTTCTCGCGACCGGAATCGATGAGGGAGCGGATCAGGCACTGCACATAGACTTCCCCCTCGAGTGTCTTGATGACACCCAGGTTGGTGGAGGTCTCGGTCACGCCCGGGATGGCGTCGCTCATGCGCATCACCCCGTTCGGGCAGGCCATCAGGGCATCCAGCAGGCGGCTTTGCAGGGACTCGCTCATGAGCTGGGCCGGTTTCTCCCGGGCGGTGAGCAGCACGGTGAGGTTGGCCTCGGTGGCGGCCAGCTCGCTTTGATAGATGCCGGCGTAGCGGTCCACCAGGGCCTTGAAGTCAGCCACGCTGGCGGCGGGCACCAGCAGGCTGGCACGGGCCTCGCGGGGGATGGCGTTGCGCAGGGTGCCGCCGCTGAGATCGCCAAGGCGCACCCCCAGCGGTTCGGCGGCCTTGAGCAGACGGACCAGCAGCTTGTTGGCGTTGCCGCGGCCGCGATGGATGTCGACCCCGGAGTGGCCGCCGCGCAGGCCCTTGACCTGCAGCTCGAAACCTTCACCCTCGGTGGCAGCGACCAGCTCCAGGGGGAAGCGGATATTGGCATCGACCCCGCCGGCGCAGCCCATGTAGACCTCGCCATCCTCTTCGGAGTCGGTATTGAGCAGGATCTCGCCCTCCAGCCAGCCCGCTTCCAGACCGAAGGCGCCGGTCATGCCGGTCTCCTCGTCGGTGGTCAGCAGCACTTCCAGCGGGCCGTGCTTGATGGTCTTGTCGGCCAGCACGGCCAGGCAACCCGCCATGCCCATGCCGTTGTCGGCACCCAGGGTGGTACCACGGGCGGTGACCCATTCGCCATCGATGTAGGCATCGATGGGATCGGTGGTGAAGTCGTGCTGGGTGTCGGCGTTGGCCTGGGGCACCATGTCGATGTGGGCTTGCAGCACCACGGCCTTGCGGTTTTCCATCCCCGGCGTGGCCGGTTTCTTGATGATGATGTTGCCGACGGCATCTTGCTTGACCGCCAGGCCTTCTCCCTGGGCCCACGCCACGATCCAGGCGCTCAGCTGGGCTTCGTGCTTGGAGGGGTGGGGGATGGAGCAGATCTGCTCGAAGAATTGCCAAATCAACTTGGGAGACAGAGAACTGAGCTGTGCCACGTCGGGACTCCTTACCAGCATGGAAAATGTCGGGCCCCACTCTGCGGGCCGGGGAAGAGGATAACGATAATACAGTCAATCACGCAAAAATGTGAGCGATCAGCGCAAATGACGCTCTGCTTGTGCTGGGAAAGGGAGCATGGATGGCGAACTTCACTGCCTGCCTTATTCGTGTCAGCACAACATCAGTTATGTGATGTTGGTCACAAAAATATTGTCTTTTTGGCGCCGGGTGGTAAATTAGCCGCCGTGGCCAGCCCACTTGTCAGGATGACAATCAATGCCTCCAGGGAACCGAAGCAAAGCAAGTGCGCCTCCATGGAACCGAGTGTCAGTTCAAGGATGTGAACCCGCATTAAGGTACGTAACTTGTTAAGCAATCAGGAGTTTATGATGTCAGGCAGCAATTCAACCTATTGGTTTGCCCAATCTCTCTATACCCAGGGCTTCAACTACCCGAATCCCTACGCCACCCGCCGTTAAGGCTCGCAGGCGTCACAGGTAACAGCAGCAGGTGTGTGAGGATCCTCTCCTCCCCCTGCTATTCTTTTGCCCGAATGTCATGGAATGTGTGTCAAACGGCTAACCTGTCGGTGTCGCCGGAGCCCTCCCAAAAGGGCGACAGTGCGGGAGATGGCGGACATTTCCTGTTTTTCGCATACGTTTGCCGCTCAATTTATCCATAAAGAGTGCTATCATACCGGCCCAACAGCCGGCCCGAGATCGGGAGTCCACCCGAGATGGCCGCCAGCTACACCCCATCCCTGTTCGCATTGCATCCGTTTTTGCCGCCGAGGCGTCAGCCCCGAGGCCGAAAAAGTGCAAGCAAAATTCGGGAAACGGGGTGCCAGAATTGACCTGAACCCGTCTCTTTGCCGGGTTCTCGCCTCATAAGTGATTGCTTTATAACTCGTTGAGATCGATAGCATGCCAAAAAAGTTCTATGCTCTTTGGTGCGCTGGTTTATTGGTTATTTTATTTGATGTAAATCAACAGTTTATTGTTGTTCGCTGAGGTGATGATGGTCTCGGTGGCGGCAAAGTGGCGGCAGGGGATTTGATGATCGAGAGTGGCGGCAGAGCGTAGATCCGTTGCGCTTTCCATCAGATTTCTCGAGTCACCTCAATGAAGAAGACAGGAAGATATTGTTTTCCTGTCTTCTTACACCTCAATCCCACCACCTTTTAGATCAATACGTTATCTGCCTGGGTAGTCAAAGCATTGCTTTTGTCTATTTTGGCCTGCTCTTCTTGGGCTTTGAAATCGTTGTATGTATCTTTATCAAAGAGGGACATACTTTCGATTTCTTTGGCTGGTATCACTACTCGGAATGAGTTTATTGATAGTGTGTTTGGGCCCATTGGGATGCCTGAAAGCAAGCCGCGTTTAGAGTAATGATCGTGGTAGTTGGTTGTAAGATGCAGGGTCAACTCATCTTTATCCCTGAACCCGCTCATGATTGGGAGGAGTTCAATGTATTCAACAGACCCGTTCTCTAAGGCCGGCATGGTTAAAACACCAATGTAAACCTTACGGCTAGATAGCGTGACCACGAGTGGGAAGCGGGTGGAGGCTGCGTAAACTAGTAGACTTTCTTCTGGGCTGTGGCGGACGTTCTGGCTCAACCAGTTAGCCCTAGTTATTGGGTCATTAAAGCGGTAGCGACTGAGCATACCACAGGCACCTGCAATCGCTGTTGATACCGCGATCCAAGCAAAGGTCTTCAATACCTCATAGTTAATCAAGGCCTTTTCGACAGGCACTAGCTTCTCAATATCTTGTTTAACAAACCCTAATGTATTGGCAATCCACCTTAGTAGGCCAAAGTAGCTCATCCCAGATGTCACAAACCATCCTGCGACTAGGAATACTCCACCCCAAGATGCCACATAAAAATAAGCGTCCCATCCATTGGAACGCTTATATCTATATCGAGTTTTTGGAGACCTGCTTGCGAAGATGTACCCACAAATTAAGGCGATAGCAATGTAAATCGGGGCCATTTAATTCGCATGACTCCTTGACCTAGGCGGTTCAGTAGAGATGTCCTTGAATCCTTTGATCAGATCAACCAAATCTTGCTGAACGTCCGGGTTTTCCATGTTCATGGATACTACGCCATCTTTAGATACGATGACTTTAGTGTTGTTGGCTGCGATGACCTTAGCAAGGTTGTCAACCGGAGCCCTATCTAAGCGTAATAAATAGTATTTGATGAAATCTGACATGATCCAACCCTCCTCTGCACATTCCACAGCTTTCAGACCTAGTGGTTAGTGCTCCCTGCTGTAGGTACATACAGGGGCTCTATCGGTGTCTTTGCACCGTTCTTGTGCACAACATATAGTGGTCACTTTATAAGTATTGCACTATATGTAGTTTGATATGCGTTTTTAGAGGCACAAAACCCCACTTTTAAGCGGGGCTTGGCGAAAGTGGTTACTCACAGCGTCTGTTGATAACCTGTATATAACTTTATTTGTTATCTTGAGTATATCCCTTACCCCTAGAAATAATCAAGGCAGCCCGATGTAACTTTGAACAACCACAGATCAAAAATGAGAGGTAGATTGGTTAACTTGACTGAACCGAAAGGGCCTCAAATGGAGTTATTTTGCGTGCCTTTTCTCTATGATGCAGGATGAATGACCTTGTTACTCCGGTAGTTCTTCAAGCTTCACTTCGAGTTGGATGCGGTTGGTGTAGCCCTGGTTGGTGAGGTCGTGCACCACCTGGGTGAGCAGCCAGTCGGCCTCGTCAATCTGGGGCTTGAACCCTCTGACGGTGGTGGGTTGCTCCGGGTAGAGTTCAGGGCGCCCCATCGCCAGGGTGATCTGGAAGTCGGCCACGCCGCGTTGCAACTTCTCCCATTCAGCCCGGGCTGCCCGCATGGCATTAGCCTGGCTGGCATAGACATGCCGCAGCTCTTTGACGTTCTCGCTGCTACCGACCAGCAGTTCGTTCTCTTGCTTGTTGACCATGACACCCGGAGGCAATGGCCGTTCCGGCGATGGCTTGCTCTTCTTCTTGCGCTTCACTTCGACTCGCTTCTTTTCCGCCTCCTTGTTGTCTTGCCAGTAGGCGGTCACGCCGGTGTAGGCATCCCGGTCGGCAACCGAGAAGCGGTGTTGATCTCCATCCCGACGGGTGATGGTGATGGCCGGCAGAGGCTGACCGCTGACGGTGGTTCCCTGGCCTGCTTTGATAAACAGCAGGCGGCCATTCTTGACGGTGGCGATGCCATCGCACTGACCAGCCAGGCGGGTGAGGAAGGCGAGATCGCTCTCGTTGGCCTGGTCGATGTGGTCGATCAGCTGGCCCTTGAGTGAGTCACCCACGCAGGGAGTGAGCTGGTAGCGGGCGGCGACCTGGCTGACGATGCCGCTGACGGTGGTCTGGTGCCAACTTTGCTCACGCAGCTTGTTCATGCCGCCGCGCAGGTCGGCTGACTTGCCCCGTATGGTGAGCACATCCGGGGCCCCGCCGTGCTCCACCTCGTCGATTTTGTAGGTGCCCTTGTCGACCAAGGCCTGGCCTTGCCAGCCAATGAGGGCGCGCAGGGTAGCGCCCCGGCGTGGCATATCGAGCTGGCCGTCGCTGTCATCGAGGGTGATCTCGATGGTGTCGGCGGTGAAGCCCCGGTTATCGGTGATGGTCATCGACATCAGGCGCGGCCTGATGGCGGCCGAGATGTCTTTGCCATCGACCAGCACCTGGTAAGCCGGTACCGGGTGGCCTTGGCGCAAGGTGTCGAGCGGATTGGTCAGCCCCAAATTTTCGGCCAATCGCGTGCCGAACTGGTCGAAAGCCCCCATCAGAGAAGCCCCCCGAGCTTGTTGCCGATACTGCCGACCAGCTTGCCCAGGCCCAGGCGGCCAAAGAGGTTGCCCGCGGTGCGGCCCAGCAGGGTTTGGACAAGGGATCTGTCGTTGTCATCGACCCGCTTGAGCTTGATGGTGAACTCGATTTTACGGGCGGTGCCATCGCTGAAAAACTCGCTGCGGGTGGTGCTGATGCCCTCGATCACGAATGACCCACGCATGACGCCATCGCCCTGGATCAGGGGGAAAGCCTGACCGCTGTCAGCCATATTGTTGAGCAAGTCGAGGGAGACGGGGCCGCCGGTCACTTCGGGCAGCAGCACCCCGCTCAGGGTGGTGGTTTCATCATCTGGGCCGAGGAACTGATAGGCAGGACGAGCACCGATCCGGTTATTGCCCGGATGGCGCCATGCCCGTTCGTCTTGTTGTGAGAGGGGGGCGAGGGTCGAGCGCATAAACACGAACCAGCCCAGGGTCATCATCATGGCTGTTGCTCCTTAGTTGCGATCGCTGTAACCAGCACGCCCAAGCGTTTTGTTCGCACGCTCTTGCTCTCTGATCTTGTCTAAGGCTATCGAGGCTACTCGCGATTCATCCATCCCAGGAGCTGCGTTAACGGTGAGGTTGTAGAACGGCTGACTGTTGATGGTTGTGCTGGCTCTGGGCTTTATTTGTGGCTTTTCTACAATGCGGGGTCCAGTCCCATAGGTGTAAGCCGAGGAAAGTGCCGGGGTTCCAAAGTTGCCATTCAGATAGCCTGGAGTGTTGGCTGTTGGGATCTCGAACTTCGGGATCTTCTTGGTTTCGAGGATGCCGAGCGATTCGAGCAGCCATTCGATCCCTTTCAGGAAAGCCTTGAGCGGGGTGAGGGCCAGGTTGAAGGCTTCGCCCAGGATGCGGCCGACGAACTGGCCGGCACTGCCGAACCCTTCCAGCGTCTCTTTCGAGAACTGGAGTGGTTCGAGCAGGTCGCCAAACCAGCCCGATAGCGCTTTAACCCCGGTACCGATGCCATCAATCAGCGGGGCGAACGGCTTGAAGGCTTCAAAGACGGGGGCGAGCCCTGCCATGATGCCCTGCCATAGCCCGCTGAAAAATGCGCTGATGGGTTGCCAAAACTTGATGATGGCCACGCCCAAGATTGCGAGCCCGGCCAGTGGCGCCAAGATGGCGGTGATGGCCCCCAGCATGCCGCCAAAGGTGACGCCCAGCACCCCAAGGGTCAACTTCATGATAGCCATGGGGCCAAGCAGGGCAGCAACGGCCAGCGACAGACCGCCGAAGGCGATGGTCACTGCGGAGAGAATGCCGCCGACCTTCATCAGGGTGTTGGAGAGTTCCGGGTTTTTCTTCGCCCAGTCACCGAGGCGCTCGGACAGTTCGGCGATCCATTCTGTGATGGCCTTGATCTCGGGGGCGATAGCTTCGCCAAAGTTGACCATGGCGTTGGTAAAGGTGCCGGTGGCGGCATCCCACAGGCTGCCCAGGGTGCCAAGCTGGGCGTTGACCCGCTCTTGCAGGGCGGCTTGGTCGGCCATCTTCTTCTGGGTTGCGCGATAGCCATCCATCCCTTTGCTGATGATCAGCTCCAGCACCTGCAGGGTTTCAGCATCGTCGCCGTAGATGCCCTTCAGGACTTGCAGGCGGCGCTCGGTGTTCAATCCCTTCAGCTTGGCGAGCTGGGCAAACATGTTCTCCATCCCTGCGAATTCACCCTTGCCGTCGGTGAAATTCAGCTTCAACCCGGTGCCTTTCGTGGCCTTGGCAATCTTGCCGGTGTTCATGCTCATCTGGAAAACTTTGCGGTAGGCGTTCCCTGATGACTCGCCCGCCATGCCAGCCTGATCGGCCATGATGACCAACGGGGCCAGTACCTTGGCGGCCTCGAGCCCTGACTTGCGCAAGATTCCCATGGCCGGGGTGAGTTTGGTGAAGGCGCCCAGCATGTTGCCGCTGTCAACGCCGAGGTAGAACGAGCGCTGGATGGTATCCATCAGCCCCATCATGTCTTGCTCTGCGGTGCCGGTGGCATCCTGCAGTTTGGCCGCAAACAGCGCTGCTTGGTCGAACGGCATTTTCAGCTGCACACCGAGGTAGGCAGTCGCCTCCCCCAGGCCACCCAGGATGGATTTTGCGCTCATCCCCTGCTGGATCAGCGTGCTCATCATGTTCTGGAAGTCCGCCGTGGTGCCCGGCAGTTTGTTGCCGAGCTTGGTGGCCAGATCGCTGATGGCTTGGAACTCCTGCCGCACCTGGCCGCCCTTGCCCATCATGGAGACCTTGAGGTCTACGACCGATGTTTCAGCTCTGGCGAACTCGATCACCGGCTTGAGGGTGGTCAAGCCCATGGCAGTGCCGGTCGCCAGGGCTGTGGCGCCGTGGCCGGCAATCTGGCCGCGCAGTTCTTGGGTCTGGCGATAGCTGGCCTTGACCTGGTTGAGGCGCTTTTGCTGGTCGGCCAGTTGGCCCAGCTTGGCGCGCTGCTGGTCGAGCTGGGTATTGGCGGAAGCCAGATCGGTCTTGAGGCGGCGCTGGTGTTCGCCGAGCTGCTTGGTGTTGATGCCTGCCTCGCCCATGGCCCGTTTCAGGCTGCCGTGACGGGCGACCATTTCCCGCTCTTGTTGGGAGAGGTCGCGCACCTTCTGTTTGGCCTGCTCCATGGCGCGGGTCATGGCCTTGGTTGGTTGCTCGACCCGGGCAAGTTGCTGGGCCATCTGCTGGGCATCGCGCTGGGCTGCTGTGAGCTGGGCGCGGGTAGCGCCAATTTGGCTTCCCAGGGTGCGATAGCCGTCAATCTGGCCGCTCTGGGATTCCAGTTCCTTGATGCGCTTTTTCGTCTCGGCGAGGTCTTTGGCGGTGATGCGGCTCTGGCCGCTGACTGCTTTGAGGGGGGCGGTGATCTTGTCGACCGCCCCGAGCAGGATTTGCAGTTTGAGAGGGTTCATTGTTCTTCGGCCCCGTTGATGCGGTTGTGAGTCTCAACGAGGCGTTGGTGCCAGCCCATCAGCTCGCTGATGTCCATGGCCGCCATCTCGGACGGCGGCCAGTGGGCGATGATGGCGATCTCGGCCATCAGATCGTCTATGCAGTGAGGTAGGCCTCCTGCTGCGAGCCCATCAAAAAACCGACCACCACGACCCCGGCTTTGAGCAGGTCAGCCGGGTCCATATCGTTCACTTCCTTTTCGGTCAGGTCGGTGATGCGGGGCAGCAGTTTGATGAGGGTATCCACGTTCATCTGCACGATGTCCATGGTGTTGAGCCCGCGCAGGTGGCCCGCCTTCTTAGGGCTGCGGATGATCAGGCTGTTGAGGGTGTTCTCGCCGCGCTGGATCGGGGTGTCGAGGGTGATTTCTTTCTGTTCCATGGTGCTTGTTCCTGTTGTGGATGCGGTGAGGGCGGCACTTTCTGATGGGATAAAGGCCGCCCGTTGGGTTGTTGGGGGGGGTTAGAGGCCGATGGCTTTGCGGTGTTCGGCCATGCGGTCGACGCCGTCGGGGCCAATCTCGACCATGTTGATCAGGTCAATCTCGTGCATCACCCGGCCGTTGATGGTCTCTTTGTAGTAGGTGTTGACCATGCTGACCTTGGCCTGGGTGTTGTCGCCTGCCTTGAGGGTGCCGCGGTCGAGCTCTTTGAAGCGACCACGACAGACGATCTCGACGGCGACCACTTCGCCGGTGTCATCACGCTGGACTGATCCGGCAAAGCGCAGGCTGGTGCCGTCGGCTTTGGGCTCACCCATGCAATTCAGCAGGGGTTCGCCGTAGCCGCCGAAGGTGAACGAGACATCGAGGGCGCTGTCATCCAGCCCCATGTCGATGTTGACGGCACCCCCCATACCGCCGCCGCGATAGGCTTCAAACTTGCGGGACAGCTTGGCCGGGGTGAAATCTTCCGCTTCACCGACCCAGTTATCGCCATTGAGGAAGACGTTCAGGCGTTTGAGTTTGCGTGGCAGTGCCATGGTGGCTCCTTATGCTGCGGCTGCGACGCGGGCGCCGAAGTCGATGAGGTAGGTGTCGGTGATGCGCTGGATAAAGCCGAGGTCTTCGAGCGGCGGCACCGGGGTGTAGTTGTAATCGATGCGCAGCTTGCCGGCCTTGAGGGTGTCTTTGTCGTTGAGCTCCTCGTTGTACCAGCAGTCAAAGCCGAGCAGGTAACCGCCCGCAACCAGTTCCCGGCCCTTGGCCTTGATGCCCTCGATGATGTCTTTCACCAGGGTGGGGGTGAGCGGTTTGTCGTTGGCCCACATGTGTGCCTCGGCCATGGTGTCGGCCATGATCTGGGCGGTGCGGGTGTAGTTCTCGAAGGCGAACAGCGGGTCATCGGAACAGGTGCGGTTACCCCAGTACCGGAAACCATCGGACCGGATGAGAGCGGTGATTTCGTTGGCGTTGAGCAGGCCGACCTCGGTATCGGGGTCTTGCAGATCCCAGAACAGGGCCTTGGTCATGCCGTCGACCCCGGTCACGCCGACGTTCGACAGGGTTTTGTGCCAGCCAATCTCCTTGTCGATGAATGCCCGCATGGCGGCCGCCTTGAGGCAGGCATCGAGCTTGATACTGGCATTGGCGGCGGTGTCCCAGGCGGTCCAGTCTCCGTGGATCGGCATCAGTTCGCGGCTGGAGAAATTCTCGCGGTAGGCGAGCGCCGCCTCGACGGTGTCGGCGATGGTCGGCACATAGGCGAAGGCGCGCAGCTTCTTGGCTGCGCCAGCCAGGGCGGTGGCTACGGCTAAGGTGCAGTTGTCCGGCACGCAGAGGATGCGCGGCTTGACGCCGGTTACCGGGGCGGCCCGCTCCAGCGCCTTGATGCCGGTATAGCTGCCATCCGGCAGGATGGTCCCGATGATGTTGCTGGTCAGCTCGGCGGCGTCGGCGCCATCGGCCACGCGCACGGCGATGACGATGGTGTTGACGGTGTCATAGATGGTTTGCAGCGAGCGCTTGAGGTTGCCGGTGCTGCCCGCCTTGGCGATGGCCGCCGGCAGGTTGGCAATCAGCACGGGTTTGTTGAGGGGGAAGTAAGCGGTATCCGCATCGCTGCCGGTGCAGATGATGCCGATCACCGCCGTGGCGACGGTGCGGATGGTGCGCGTGCCCTCGTTGGCTTCCACGACGCGCACGCCGTGGTGAAATTGGTCCAGTGCCATAGGTTCTCCTGTTGTCCGGACGGAGCATTCTGTGCGTAGGTAATACCTGTGATGCGAGCAGGGTCAGGATGCAGGGGCAGGGGATGTCAGGCGAGCGGCGGCCAGTGTGTGAGGGCCGCACACACTGGCGAAGCGGTGACAAGGTGGCGGATGACGGCAGTCACGAAACACCCCGCACAGGGCGGGGTGGTGGTCGGACTCAAGGGTTATTCGGTGGCGGGATCGCCCGGTTGCTGCGGCCAGGTGATGGTATGGGGATAGCCAGCTTGCTGGTCGACCTTGGAAAGAGCGACGCGGTAGGCCTTCCAGGCGATGAGTTTCACCTGGTCATCGGCTGACGGTTCGCTGATGACATTGGGATCCAGTGCGTCGGTGAGCACGGCGATCTCCTGACTGGCTTCGCTCATCAAGGCCTGACGTTGCTGCTGCGCTTGCTGTGCCAGAACAGCATCTTCCTGCTCCAGGTCTTTCACCCAGCGCAGCAGGTCCGCATCCCACACGTCGAATGGGGATGACGGAGGGGTGAGAGTGAGGGTCAGCGGCAGTTCACCGAGCTCCTTGATAACGACAGGTTGGCGTGTGCGCTTGTCGTATGCCGTCTGACCGCGAAAATCATCGACGGACTCCCAGCCTGTCTGGCTACGAACAATGGCTTTCCCTGGTGCGGTTTGATCCGGTTCATCCAGATAGGCACCTGCAGGGAGACCCGTTCCCACGGATACCCAGACCTGCTGTTGCGACAGGTATTCACCAGTAATCGGGTTGGCGGCAAATACCGTGGCCCAACCGGAAGATGAAGCAAACCCATCTTCTCCCCATACGACGATCGGTTCGTTCATTATGCTGCCCTCACGATGTAGTTGAATGAACGGTTACGAGGGCGAGCCTCGCTACCGCCAGATTCCTCAGGGTAATTAACTGACAAGTATTCTGCCGTTCCTCCTGCCCCGCTGTGCGAATAAACTCGGGTAGCCTGATAGAGGCCAGCAACGACACCACCGCCGTTATTCGGCAAGCCTTTCATCTGGTGGTTATGAGCCCTGTTGTCGTCAACCTGCCATGTATTGACACCCCGGCCGACATCAACTCCCCTTCCTGCATCCCAGCCCCGGATAAACTCCGCCCGCATATCTGGCAAAACCAGCGCCGGGTATGCGAGCGCCAGCTTGGGGTAAGTCGCTGCACTGAACGATTGACCCTTCATCATCAGATAGCCGTCAGGTGGTGTTTCAAGCGGCCAGGGGATCGGGGCGCCCGCCGGATAGCCATTCGCCGCGATGTCTTTGGTCAGTGCGGCCATCAGCTTTTTGGCCGTCACAAACTTGCTGTCATCGGTCCCCGCGTAGACTTCGGCCTGGGTGGCGATCTGCGCCTTGCCTTTCACTGCTTCGGTCGCGTCTGGATGCTCATCCTTGAACGACAGTGCGGTCGTGCCAACGGTAATTCCCCCGCTGGTCGCCAGATACCACGCCTTTGCGCCGTTAACGGCTCCCTCTTCGACATAGACACGGGCACCGCTGCTGAGCTTGGCCCCGGTGTCGGCATCGGTAGTGCGGGTCCAGGCCTGCGCTGCGACCAGATAGATACCGTTCTGCTTGGTGTCAGCCTGGTCTTTCACTAATACCCGATCACCCACGGCCAATACCACGCCGTCGATAGTCTTGGTGGCGGTGAGTGCGATGGCGCCAGTGGTGGCCACCCGCACCGACTGCTTGTTATCCAGCTTGGCGAGTTCGGCGGCCATCTTGTCGTCGCAATACTGGCGCGTTGCCAGCACCACGGCCGGGTCAATCTTGAGCTCTACCGCGCTGGTGTCGCTGACGATCAGCACGATGCGGATCACCTGGGTACGGCCCGCGCCACTGCTGAGCAGTGGTTTGTAGGTGTCCGGGGTGTTGGCGATGGCGATCAGGGTGCCATCTTCGGAGAAGATGCCGGCTTCACGGATCCACCAGTCACCGACGTTTTCCGGAATGATCTGCTCGGCGACCAACTGCGACTGGTTGGTGGGGTCTTGAAACAGGGTGTTGATGGGGGCGCGCCGCCGCTCCCTGACCAGTGCTGTCTGGGCGGCGTTTGGCGTGACGGGCTGACCGTTGCCATCGCCGACGGCCATGTGGGTGATTTTCAGCGGCACGCCCAGCGCGAGGGCGTTTGCCATTTTGGCCTGGCCGGCATCGGTGAGGATGGCGAAGTAGATAGCGCTCAAGCAGCACCTCCTGTCTGTTGCGGTTGAATGGTCATGGTGTCGATGGTGTGGGTGATGCCGCCGTGCCACGCTTGGCCACTGACTTCAATAACGCCAGGGCTGTAGGGGTATATGGTCAACTCGTCGCCCAGGTAGCAGGCGGCGGCCATGTAGATCTGGCCGCGGGTTTCCATGCTGATGGCGAGGCCCGTCATGTGGCGGGTCATGGGCTTGGCGTCGGCGATCAGCCGTTCCAGCTCTGGATACATGGCCTCGGTGATGCCGGTATCGAGCACGCCGATGTCGAGCTTGAAGGTGCCCCGGGTGGCGGCGGGCGTCTCCTGCCACCATTCCAACACCCGGATCAGATAGCCCAGCGGTTCCACCACCCGGCGGATGGCGCCGATGGTGCCCTTGCGGCTGTGCACGAAGTAGCTGTTGGCAATGACCTGGCGCTTGGTGGCCTCTGGCCAGTTGTCATCCCAGCGGTCAACACTCCAGCTGGCAGCCAGATAGGGCAGCAGGTGAGCGGGGCACGTCCAGGGTGACCAGAGCGTGCGTAATGGGATTGGCAACTGCTGGGCTGCGGCGCCCGCCGTGGCCAGGTTGCGTTCGGTGCGGCTGGTGCTGGGTGGCAGCAGGGTGGTCATGGGGCCCGCTCCACGGTGAAGCCGGTGCAGTAGGCGGCCTGGGTGGCGCTCGGGATGATGTCAGCCCAGCCAGTCAGCTCGACCTTGCGCACGCCCTGCACGTGCAGGGCGGCATCGATGGCGGAGCGCGGCACCTCGACCCCGATGCGGCGGCGGGGATTGATAAAGGCGGCGAGCTGTTCGCGGGCAGCCTGCAGGATCACATCCACCTCGGCCCCCTGACTGTCGATGTGCAGCTTGGCGGTGATGGTGTAGTTGATGATGCCGGCGCTCTGCACGGTGAGCCGGTCGGCCACTGGGCGCCTGTCTTCCTGGCTCAGGGCTTGGGTGACTTTGGCGATCAACGCCGCATCGGCGCTGCCGTTCCCCTCGGTGCTGAGGATGGTGACCAGCGCCTCGGCGGGCGCTGGGCTGGACCCTTTGGCGTCAGCCACCTTACCGTCAGCCGAGAGGGCGAAATACTCATAGGCGCCCGTCGGGCCCGCCACGCTGAGGCCATCCCAGGCCATCAGGGCACGCAGGATCAGCGCCTCGTCATCTTCTTTTATTTCCGGTACCGGTGGTGTGGCGGTGGGGTCACCCGGCTGGATGGTGAGGCGGGTGACTTTCCAGTTGGCCACCAGGTTGTCGAGATCGCTCCCCTTGGCCCATGCCAGCATATTGGCCACCGCCGCATCGTTGATGCGCTGGCGCAGGATGAGTTCGCGATAGGCATTCTCTTGCAGCAGCTTGGTGATGGGTTCTGATTCGAGGGCCAGGGTGGCTTCGACGCTGGCTTGTTGGTCAGCCGGGTAGAGGCTGACGAAATAGGCCTTGCGCTCGGCCAGGATGGTTTCGAAATCGAGCAGCTCGATCACATCGGGCTGGGGCAGTTGGGAGAGGGTGATGGTGCTCAATTGGCGGCTCCTGTGGGAATGGCAATAGTGGCGCTCTCTGTTCCGGTACCCGGCGCGCCGCCGTCCTTGCGCTGCCAGGTGAGCTCGACGGTGAGGGCGCCATCCATGCCGCCGCCCAGCACATCGACCCGGGTGATGGTGATGCGTGGTTCCCAGTTGATGAGGGCCTGCACGGTGGCGGCCATCAGGCGCAGGCGGGTGGTCTGATGCTGTGGCTGGTCGATGAGGTAAAACAGCTCGCTGCCGTAGTCGCGGCGCATGACCCGTGACCCCACCGGGGTGATGAGGATGTCGCGCACCGACTGGATGATGTGGTCGGTGGCGCTGATGGCGCGGCCAGAGGCGGCATTCATGCCGAGCCAGTTCATGCCGGGCCCCCTGTTTGGCCGCCGCCAGTGCTGACGCCGCTGTGTTTGTGGGTGGTGACTTCGACGTTGCCTATCTTGGCCGTGGGGGCGGTGATCTTGCCGCCCGCCTCGATGGTCGAACCGACCTTGAGTGCCTGGGTGCATTCCACCAGGGGGGTGATCAGCTTGACGGTCACCGAGGCGGAAAGGGTGGCGGTCTTGATGCCGCTCGCATTGAGCGCCCCGGTGGCCGGGTTGTACTCGATGACGGCGCCATCGCTGTATTCGGTGCGGTCGAGATCCGGGTTGTCATCGCCTGCCAGCGGTTCAGGGAAGGCGTCGCAGTGGATGGGGCCGACGATGTAGGCATTGCGCAGATCGCCGCTGACCGAGAGCATCAGCACCTGTTCGCCGATGGAGAGGCGATGGCGGGTGCGATTCATCCCGGCCCGCGCAGTTGCATAGGGCCGCCAGTTGGTGATGAGGTCACCGGTTTTGACGCGACATTCCCCTGATCGCACGGCAGTGACGGTGCCGATGCGGATCAGGTTGTCGATCAGGCGTTGGAGTTCAGTCGGGGTCGGTTGCATGGGGCCATTGTTTTGGGCAATGGCCGGGAAGGCGAGGGTCGGCCAGTGTGTACGGCGCTGGCACACTGGCTGCAGTGGTTATAGTCCTTTGGTGAGGTGGGCGAGCAGGGTGGTTTCTAGCTGGTCCCGCTCTTGTTCTGTGATGCCGAGCAGTTCCCGTGCCGGGTATGAGATCTCGCGGCCCTTGATGCGGTCTTTGAGGCCATATTGGTGAATGGTGGCGAGGCGGTTGGCGGTGCCGACAAACTCGACTACTGCTTGATGTTCATTGGCGCGGGCCTTGAGCCAGGACGGGTTACTGATCTTGAAGAACATCTTGCGGCGCAGGCGTCCCCGGTTTTTTTTCAGCGTGGGCTGAGGCTTGCGCGGGGCCATAGGGCTGCCATCGGGCTGGACGTTGGCGCGGATCCGCAGGGCCTGGCTGGTGCGCAAGGTGCGGGCCATCTCGCCCGCCAACTGACGGCGGGCGGCGGGCTCCATGCTGGCCAGCAGGCCATCGGCCCAACTGGTCAGGCGGCTCAGGTCGTCGGCGGCCATGGCTGATGCTCCCCGTTGATGAAGAGTTCCCAGGTGATGCCGTCGTAAGGGTCTTCCGGCGGCTCAGGCAGGTGCTCCCATCCAATGCCCTGCTCGTTTTGCCACACCCTGACCCGCTCTGTCAGCTTGACGGTGATGATGAGATCCATCAGGTCGTTGGCGAGGTATTCCGCCTCGAAGGTGATGCCTTCCTTGCGCCGCTCGTCGTTGGTCATCAGCTCGGGCTGGTGTTGGCGCAGCCAGGCCAGCAGCGGCACCATGATCTGATCCGGGTGGCCGGCAAAGTCTTCGATGCCGATGGTGAGGGGGTATTGCCACTCGAACGAGAGCGAGCGGGCGCCGGTGCTTTCGACGTTGCCCGGGGCGATGAAGATATGCAGCTTGTCGGGGTTGGTCTTGAGGTGAGGCACGCAGCGGGTCAGCACCTCACGGATCTGTTTTGGCTTTTCCATGTTCCCTCCCGTTCTGGTGGCGTTGCTGGCAGGCGATAAGGCTGTCGACTTGGGCGGCGCAGGCGGCCCAGGCTGCCTCGGTCTGGGTCAGTTGGTCGAGCAGATCGCCGTTATTGACCGGGTTGGCTGCCGGCAGTTGGCAGGGCGCCTGGACCGGACAGGTGAGCCTGATAATCTGCGGCGCCGGTGAGGGCGGGGCGCTGGAGCAGCCTGATAACAGGATCAGGCAGAGGGCGATCAGCCCACTCCTTGAGTTCAGCATTTTCACGTTTGAGCCTCTTGATGGTATCGGCCCGGTTGGCGGCCGTGATGGTCAGATCGCCAAGCTGGCGTTGCAGCGTGGCGGCGGCGGTTGCCTGGGCGTCCAGCTCGTCGGTGATGGTATCGATCACCCCGTCTTTGAGTTTCTCCCGCTGCTCGGCCTCTTTGGCCTTGTTGCTGGCGGCCTTGAGGTCGCTTTGCAGGGTGGAGACTTTGCCCTCAGCCTTGGCGGCAGAGCGGGCCGACCAGCCCCAGCCAGCCAAGGCAACGGCTAGGGCCAGCAGCAACCAGGTGAGGGGGGAGCGCAGGAGGTTAAGCCACATCCGCCACCTCCAGCACCGGGTAGACCTTGGCAAAGTGGTCGTATGCCTTGGCCAGTTTGGTGTCGTAGTCGTTGTCTTTGTAGGCAGGGCCGTTGTAGCGGCGGGCGAAGTCGGCCCACTTTCGGCCCTGCAGGGCCTTGTGCATGGCAGGATCTTGCTGGATGAAGCGGCACAGGGCGGTGAGGTGTTCGACCTCGCTGCGCTGCATGGCAGCCTGCCAGTCGCTGGCCGAGGCAAAGCCCAGCGCCTGCCAGTGGAAGCCCATGATCTGGAACATGCCCCAGCTGGCCGACTCGATGGCGGCATCCTGGTGCAGACTGATGGCGAGCTGCAGCCGTTCCCACTCCGCCGCGCCGCCCGCATAGCCGCCGCGCTTGGGGTTGACCAGGTTGGGGTAGCTGGCGGCCATCTGGTCGGCGACGGCCTTGCCCAGGTGCTGGGTGAGCTGCTTGTAGAACACATGCCGCTCGAACAGCACCACCGGGCGCATGTCGGTGGTGAACCCCTCGCCGATGCTCTCGACCTGGGCGACGGTGGCCATGGTGGCCAGCGGCAGGCCCAGCAGGTCAGCACCAGCCTGCATGTCATCGATGCGCAACTGGTTGCCCCGCTCGCTGCCGAGCAGGGCGGCCATGGTGCGGGGGCCAGCCTGGCCGATGGCGGTGATCATGTAGTCCCGCTGAAAGGCGAGCAGGGCGCGCTCGGTGGCATCGCCAAACCAGCCATCCGGATCGAGCGGATAACCGGCTTTGGCCAGGCGACGCTGCAGGTCGGCGACAGCGGCGCCGGTATCCCCTTTTTTCAGGCTCATGGCTGAAATCTCCCGTTCAGGTGGCTGGCGGTGGTCGGTTGCTGACGACGGCGTGGCAGCAGGCGCATGACGGATCCGCGGGAACCGATCAGGGCGGTGAGTACGACAGAGGCCAGCAGGACGGCGGCGGGGTCAGGAGCGGGCAGTGCCCCGATCATGGCTCGCAGGGGCACGGAACCGGCGGCGAAGGTGAGCAGCCAGGCCAGCACGGCAGGGAGGGGGCGATAGTCGCCCCCGTTGCGGTTGAAGGTGGCGATACGCAGCGCGATGGCGGCGCAGATCATGGCGTAGAGGATGGTTAGCATGTCAGCCCCCTTTGCGGAGTTTGAGCAGGTCTTCCGGCGTTTTGCGCAGGATCCACTGCAACAGGTGGACGGCCAGCGCCGAGGCGAGCATTGCGCCGACAGCCCTGGGGACCTCGACGCTGAGTGGCAGTACGCTGGCCAGCATGGCGGCAACCAGCGGCGCCGCCAGTGCCCCCGCCACGAAGGCGGCAACGAACAGGCCCGCTTTGCGCAGGTTGCCCAGCTCGTCGGTGGTGGCGATGAACACCAGCGCCCCGGCGAATGCACCGAGCAGGACGCCGGGGTCTACGCCCGGGAAGAGGGACAGCAACGCCAAGGCGCTCAGGGTGCTGGTTGCTGCACTGGATGAAATGGGTTCTGGCATCGTGCTCTCCTGTTTTTATCGTTTGCTGCCGTAGTGGCGAGCGGTTTGGAATTCGTAGATGGTCTGGCACTCGGCGCAGCGTTCGCAGCCTCGGATCGCTTCACGGCGCGCCTGCGGGATGGTGTTTTCGCAGTCGATGCAGTAGTGCGGGCCGGTGCCACTGATGCGGGCGGCGTGGATGCGGGCAGCGAGTTGCTGCTCGCTGATGTCGGCCAGTCGTTCGAGTTCGTCGTCGAGGCGGCTCATGGTCAGTCCCATAGCTGGATCAGCGGCTGCTCGGCCTGGGTGGGGGCCGCTGGCATTGTGATGAGGGTTCCGGTCGGGAGGATGGGGCCGAGCGCGGCCAAACCGGGGTTGAGTGCGAGCACCTGCTCGGTGATGCCTGCGGTGTAGCCGTAGTGCCGGAACAGGATGAGGTCGAGGGTGTCACCCTGTTGGCTGCGCAGCTCCATCAGATGAGCGCCACGGTGATGTGGGTGGTACCGAGGATGTCGCGAATGGCAAAGCGGGCGTCGCGGTAGAGGTCGTCAGAGCTGATGATTTTGGCATCGGCCCCTTTGACGCCATCACCGGTGGCGCTGTAGTCGGTGTAACGCTCCAGCAGGTTGGCGCGGCTCATGGCATAGACGGCGCGCCGATAGCTGTGCAGGTACGCCGATTCGCCATTGATGACCTCGCCCGGTACGGCGGCCAGGGTGGTGACCCCTTCTGCCTCACGGGCGCGGCGCCAGTCAGCCAGATCCCGGTTGACGCTGGTGATGGCGTCGATCACGGCATGCTTGAGGCGGGCCGTGGTGACGGTACCATCGAGTCGGACGGTGTCACGCAGGTCAGGCAGCGAGATCGCCGGCCAGAAGGGGCTGGAGTCTATCTCCCCTTCGGCTGGCGACGTGGTGGCATTGGCAATGAATCCGGTGCTCATGGTGTTCCTTTTCCGCTTGTTGGGCGGTGGTCGGGCCGTCTGGTATGCGAAACGCATTCGTCAGGCCCGAGCCGCCCAGGGTGCGGGGTTCGCTCGGTTAGCTGGGCTCGCCGGGGGCGGGGCCTTGCTGTTCGGTGGCGCCGCTTTCGGCTGCCATTTGCTCGGCGTCTCTGGCGGCTTGTTCTGCTTCTGCCTGTTCTTCCGCTGCTTTGGCTGCCTTTGCGGCTTCTTTTTCCTTCTTGATGTCGCGCTCAAGCACTTCGAGATCTTTCTTGATGCCCACCTTGTCGTGCAGTTCGAGTGCGCGGCGGTAGTGCTGGGCGGCCTGCTCCTTGAACCCTTCGGCCAGTGCGGCGCGACCCACGGCTTTGTGCAGCTTGGCGTGCACCTGGTCGAAGATGTCGGAGTGGGTCAGCAGCTCTAGGTAAGCGCACAGCAGGCCATAACTGGGGCCCGTGCCTGCCTCTTGCAGCTTGATGCCGGTGTCGGCGACCTCTTCGGCGATCAGGGTGGCGGCGGTACGCTCGTAGCGGTCCGGGGTACTGAGGCCGTGGCGGATCACGTAGTCAGCCATGTTGAAGGCCCCTTCGAGATCGCCAGTGTCGAGGGTCCAGAGCATGACAGTGACCAGGACGTCATCTTGTCCGCCGCGATCAGTGGCCAGCAGGCCGTCAATCCACGGCTTGTAGACCGGCAGCATGGTGCGCTTGGCGTCGATCTTGCGCTCGATGCTCTGGATACCCTTGAGGGTGCGGCGATGTTCGGCCAACTGCATCAGCTGGAGTTCGTAGGCGTTGGCGCGGGCCTGGTCGAATTGGGGATTGGCCGCCCCTTGCAGGGCGGCCAGTGCTCTTTCGCGGTGGCGGCGGGCGGGAGTCATGTCACCCCCTTACTCGCCGGGGGCCGGGTTCGGCCCCATGACGATGTTTTCGACCAGGGCGGCGCAGTCGTAGTCCTCGACCACGTAAGCGTCGTTGGTGCTTTCGTAGTTGACGATGCGGTTGCGCTTGGGCTCGTCTTCGATGTAACGACGGCGGGCGCCGGTCTGCCAGTAGATGGAGAGGTTGCTGAGCTTGGTGATGAGCAGCTTGTCTTCGGGGAAGAAGGGGACGCGCACGGCCTTGAGCCCGCCGATCTGCTTCTGGCTTACCAGCACCTGACCAGCCAGTTTGTTCTGGTTGTCGCCCGCATCGTTGATGATGGGGAAGTATTTATCGGAGAGCATCTTGCGGCCACAGATGACCACCAGGTCGGTATCGTCCTGATACCAGGGTTTGATCAGCTCGTTCACAACGTCGTATACCAGGGCGTCGATGTTTTTGTAATCACCGTCGGTGGCATCGATGTAGATCTTGCCGCTGCCCTCGGTGCCCTCGCTCATGACCTGGGCCGGGGCGTCGGTGCGGATGTGTTGCAGCCAGCCGATGTTGACGTCTTGCAGCAGGGGATGGGCGTTG
This sequence comes from Aeromonas sp. ASNIH1, assembly GCF_002934285.1. Lineage (NCBI taxonomy): Bacteria > Pseudomonadati > Pseudomonadota > Gammaproteobacteria > Aeromonadales > Aeromonadaceae > Aeromonas > Aeromonas sp. ASNIH1. The sequence goes on from NZ_CP026228.1 coordinate 2,497,726, forward strand.
CGATCGGTGTCGGGTTCGGCGGTGGTGCCATGCCAGCCGATCATGATGCGGTCCAGCCCCTGACGGGTGAGGATGGCGTCACGAACACGGGTCTGGAAGTCGGGGAACTTGGCCCAGGCGTCGATCTGGCCGTAGCCGATCTGGGTGTCGAAGTTGGTCTGGGCGCATTCGTAGCTCTGGTCGTAGAGACTATGCGGGCTGTTGGGCTGGCGGTCTTTGGTGTCGGTGTTGGTGCGACCGGCGATGGTGCTGGTGATGCCGATACCGACCTTTTGGCCTTTCATCTCATCGACAGGGATGACGTTGATCATGCCGAGGAAGGCGACCGACTCCTGCATCTTGGTTTCCAGGGTCTGCTGGACGCTGGGCTGCACGTTGAACTGCACCATGGCACTGGTGATGGCGTTGAGTTTGGCCACCTGGCCGGTGAACTCGTTGAACTTCTGGCGGGTTTCGTTACGCATTGGGCATGGTCCTTAGCAGTCGGTTTGAATGGAGGTGCCATCGCCACCGGTGGCGGGCGGGCGTTGCTGGTTGAACGCTTCCTGGCCCTCCAGCTTGGCGGTGAGGTCGGCCAGCGCCTTGGCGGTGGCATCCTGTTTGCTGGTCAGCTCGGTGATCGTTTGGGCCTGCTCGGTGAACTTCTTCTGCAGGTCGGCATCGAGGCTGGTGACCTCTTTCGCGACTGTCTCGACTGCCTTGTGCACATCGCTGAAATCGGCGGTGGATTGCTTCTTGTGGGTAGAGAACAGAGCGGCGATGCGCTCGGCCAGAGAGGGGCCTTTATCGCCTTCGTCGGAGAGTTCGATCTCCGTCTCGATAGCTGAGCTGAACAAGTTGGCCGGTTTCTGTTTGCGGGATGCCAGAGGGCTTTTCTCACCTGCTCCAGCGCAGAATTGCAGGTATTCGGTGCCGAGGCTTGCCGGGCTGTCGGTGACGGCCAGGCCTACCAGATAGGCTTCACCGGTGCCGGCAAAGTCGAGGTCCAGCTCGATGGAGGTGTAAACCTTCTGGCGCGCCTTGGTCAGTTTGATCAGATCGTCGGTGGGGTCGATTTCGGCAAACAGGGCCATTTTCTTTTCACCATCGATCTCGACTTCTTCGGCGTAGACGCTGCGCACATCGCCATAAGCGCGAAATGCGCTGTCCGGATAGAGGCTGCGGAAATGTTCGAGGTTGACGCGGGCGCCGTATTTTTCGCGGTTGTAGTTTTTGGCTGCCTGGGTGAGCCATTCCGGCGCGATGGTGCGGCCGTCGGTGGTTTGGCCTGCCACCGCGACGCGCTTGAATTTTGCTTTCTTCGCCATGAGCTGGGATCCCTTTGGTGATTGGGTGGTGATGTCGCGGTTATGGTCTGGGTGACAGGCTGGATCGTGCAATCGGCGGCCAGTGTGTACGGCGCTGGCACACTGGCGCGGGGGCGTTTTGAGCGGTAGCGACTGGGTAGACTGGCGCCATGACAGCACCCTTACTCTTCCCCCATATCGAACCCAGACGGCAGGCCATGCACCTGTTCTTCCAGGGCTATCCGCTCCGCGCCATTTCTGAATTGCTGCAGACGCCGGAGGGGACAGTCTCGACATGGAAGAAGCGCGACGGCTGGGATGACATCAAACCCATTGACCGGGTCGACTTCGCCATCGAGGCGCGGATGTGCCAGCTGATCGCCAAGGAGGTGAAAACCGGCGGCGACTTCAAGGAGATTGACCTGCTGGGCAGGCAGTTGGAGCGGATCGCCCGGGTCAACAAGTACAGCAACGGAGGCAATGAGGCCGACCTCAACCCCAAGGTGGCGAACCGCAACAAGGGGCCGAAGAAGGCACCCGAGCGCAATGTGGTGGAGCCCGAACAGCAAGAGCGGCTGATCGAGCGCTTCGAGTCCACCATGTTTGGCTACCAGCGCACTTGGTACGAGGCTGGCAACCAGCACAGGATCCGCAACCTGCTCAAGTCTCGCCAGATTGGGGCGACCTACTTCTTTGCCTTCGAGGCCTTCATCGATGCCCTGGTCACCGGGCGCAACCAGATTTTCCTGTCGGCCAGCAAGGCGCAGGCTCATGTGTTCAAGCAGTACATCATCCAGTTTGCCAAGGAGGAGGGGGTGGAGCTCAAGGGCGACCCCATGGTGCTACCGAACGGAGCGCACCTCTACTTCCTCGGCACCAACGCCCGCACCGCCCAGAGCTACCACGGCAACATCTACATGGATGAGTACTTCTGGATCCATGGCTTCCTTGAGTTCCGCAAGGTGGCTTCCGGCATGGCGATGCACAAGAAGTGGCGCCAGACCTACATTTCCACCCCATCCAGCCTTTCCCATCCCGCCTATGCGTTCTGGTCCGGCGCCAACTTCAACCGTGGCAAGGCGAAGGCAGACCGGGTCGAGATTGACCTGAGCCACGCCAATCTTGCCAGCGGTAAGCTGTGCGCCGATGGTCAGTGGCGGCAGATTGTCACGGTCGAAGATGCGGTGCGCGGTGGCTGCGACCTGTTCGACCTGGATCAGCTGCGCAGCGAGTACTCCGAGGAGGAATACCTCAACCTGCTGATGTGCATCTTCATGGATGACACCTCGAGCGTGTTCCCGCTCGTCACCCTGCAGCGCTGCATGGTCGACAGCTGGGAACTGTGGGACGACTACAAGCCCTTTGCCCTGCGTCCGCTGGGTAGCCGGCCGGTGTGGATCGGCTATGACCCGGCCAAGGGTGGGCAGGGGGATAGCGCGGGTTGCGCCGTGCTGGCTCCGCCGGCGGTGCCCGGCGGCAAGTTCCGGGTGCTGGAGCGCCACCGCTGGAGCGGGATGGACTTCGACGCCCAGGCGCGAGCCATCAAGGCCATGTGCGAGCGCTACAACGTGTGCTACATCGGCATCGACACGACCGGGATCGGGGAGGGGGTCTACCAGCTGGTGAAGCAGTTCTACCCGGCGGCGACCCCTATCCAGTACAACCCGAGCGTGAAAATCCAGATGGTGATGAAGGCGCAGGATGTGATGAACAAGGGGCGGCTGGAGTTTGACAGCGGTTGGACCGACCTCGCCCAGGCGTTCATGAGCATCCGCCGCGCCGTGACCGCGGGCGGCAAGCTGCCGACCTTTGAGGCCAGCCGGTCAGAGGAAACCAGCCACGCCGATATTGCCTGGGCCACGATGCAGGCCCTGTTACATGAACCGCTGGCAGGTGCCACCGGTGCCAATACCAGCATGATGGAGATTTTCGCATGAGAAAGCGCCGCCCACAGCGCCATACCTCGCCGGTGACGGCGACCCAGAAACCCGGCGCGGCCATCGAGGCGTTCAGTTTTGGCGAGCCGGTTCCCGTCTTATCGCAACGGGAGGTGTTCGACTACCTGGAGGCCATGCACAACGGCCGCTGGTACGAGCCGCCCCTCTCCCTCAATGGGCTGTCCCGGGTCTATCGGGCTGGGGTGCATCACGCCTCGGCCATCCAGGTGAAGCGCAATATCCTGCGCTCCTGCTTCATCCCGCATCCGAAACTGAGCCTGGCCGCCTTCACCGGGTTGGCGCTGGACTATCTGATCTTCGGCAACGGCTATCTGCAGGCGGTGCAGAACCGACTCGGCGGGGTGCTGCGCTATGACCACCTGCGGGCCAAGTACACCCGGCGCGCCCTGGACTTGGACACCTATTGGTGGATTGCCCAGCCCGGCCAGGAGCAGGCGCTGCCGGCCGGGCGGGTTGGCCATGTGATGGAGAGCGACATCAACCAGGAGATCTACGGCATCCCCGACTATGTCGGCGGGCTAAACTCTACCCTGCTCAACGAGTCGGCCACCCTGTTCCGCCGCAAGTATTACGAGAATGGATCCCACGCTGGGTTCATCATGCACATCACCGACGCGGTGCAGAACGAGGGCGACATTGCGGCCCTGCGTGAGGCGCTGCGCCAGAGCAAGGGGCCCGGCAACTTCCGCAACCTCTTGCTCTACACCCCGAACGGCAGCAAGGACGGGGTGAAGCTGATCCCGGTGGCCGAGGTGGCGGCCAAGGATGATTTTCTCTCCATCAAGAACGTCAGCCGCGACGACCAGTTGGCCACCCACCGGGTACCGCCCCAGCTGATGGGAGTGATGCCGAACAGCACGGGCGGGTTCGGCGATGTGACCAAGGCCGCCCAGGTGTTCGACATCAACGAGATCGACAGCATCAAGGCCAGCCTGCTGGCGCTCAATGACTGGGCAGGGGAGGAGGTGATCCGGTTCAACCCCTACAAGCTGGCCGCCGGCATCGAGCAGGCCAGCCATGGCGACCTGCCGCGCTGACCTTTCCGATCGCATCCCGACACCCCGCCACCTGGCGGGGTTTTCTTTTGCCGGCGCATGGCATCGGTCGGCCTCCATCTGGTTCACCTGGACGATCCCCCGCCTAGGCTCGCCAGCGGCCCGCTACGCGATCGCCCTTCAAACCCACTCAGCACCGCGCCCAAATCCGGCTGGCTCTCCCTGCGTTCACCGGTGAGCCATGGCGGCCTGTTACGACCCCCTGCGCAGCGCTGGCGCGCAATCGGGACCCCGCCACGCCTGCCCGCTTTATGTGTCGATTTCCATGCAGGTGAACGGCTGGGGGAGGGGAGCGGCTCCCCGCGCCAGCACTGGCCGCGCGGAGGATAACGGATCCTTTTTGCGATCCTTCACTTTCCGTCAGATTTTTTCATTTTCCAACCAATGAAAGCAACAGGGGCTTGGTCTTAATTTTAATATGAGGCAGAAGTAATCTGACAGAACTAGTTTTTTCTAATTACTCTAAGCTCTATCATTAATTTTTTTCCTTTTTCAGTCATATGCCAAAATAGTGCAAGACCACCATCTTTTGTTCTGCCCTGCTTGATCTTAATTAAACCAAGCGCTTCAAGTTGGATTTTAAGTGTATGGAAGTTTTGCTCATTAATGCTAGAGGTAAAAACATTTCTAATGTTTAAGCTTTCCAAGATACAGTTTTTAATGAGTAAGCGCGCATTAGTGTCGCTCGGTGTGTTCATAATCGAGGGGGAAATTAAACTATAAAGCTCGCCGATTGTATTTACGCATTCCCATGAATCCTCATAGTTTTTTCCTGCCCTTCTATAATGCCCAGTAATTTTTATAGATTGATCCAATCCTGCCAAGTCTGGGATGTCGACACTAGAATAAGAGCCCAGCAGTTGATTAAGTTCCTGTATTTTTTTGTTCAGTTCATCATTTTCATTTTTTACTAAACGTAGTTCTTCCAAGACTTCAGATGAGGTGGTTGTATTTCCCCTCACCCAACCTACAGCAGGATAAGCTTTAATTGTCTTGGGTAGGTTAAGGGCAACTAGACTGGGAAGCTCTATTGCTGATTTCCAAAACTTGACAAGCCTGTTGGTGCACACCTCATTTCTAAATTTAACAAGCTTTTCATACAGCTCTGGATTTCTGTCTGTCTTGGCAACAGGTAATTGATCCGGTTCTCCATGGACAAGAGCGATGATTTTCATGCCTTTATCTTTCGCATAGTTATACTCTTTTTCTGTATAGCTAAGGCCATCATCCACGGATATGGAGCCATATCTAGCACCTAATATAAGTAGGTAGTAGTCACAGTCATCAATAATCTTCTTAATAAATTCAAACTGTTCCTCATCCATGGCTGGAAATAATTCCATTCCAGCTGGGATACAATCCATTTCCATTAGTGTTTGAATTACTTTAGCTCGTTCATCCTGTAAATCTGCATATGTTGAACTAACAAAAACCTGATAGCGTTTATTCATATGTCAAAGCTCTCCATCTTTTTTTGTAGAGTACACATACAAAAGAGACCGGTCACGCACCTCAGTGCGTGACCGGTCACAATTACCAACTTTTTGCGGTCGGCAGGCGGTGCAGGTGGGGGATCAATCTGTTCCAGTCGCGGTTGCCGTGGGTGGTGGGCTGAACATGGCGGGTCTTGTCGGCCAGGATGCGCTGGGCGGCGGCCAGGGTCATCGGGTATTCGTGGATGATGGAGTAGTAGGTGCCGGCCTCTCGGTGTTCGGCCACCTCCAGCAGGGGATAGATGCGGCGGGCGGCCCCCATCATGTAATCGGCGGCGCGCCAGAGCCAGGCGAGCGAGTGCAGTTCGTCATCGGTCAGCACGGTGAGAGGCTGCGGATGGGCGGCGGTCTCCCGGTCCAGCACATCGAGCACCCAGCGGCGGAACTCCTTGGCGAGTGCAGTACGGGAGAACATGGCGATCAGATGGGCGCCGCGCAGGGAGAAGATCCGAACTGGGATCGGCATAGGATTTCCCGGGGTCATCAATTCGGTGACCCCGGTCATGCAGGGGGAAAACTCGTCCGCGTTGCGGCGATACAGATTGCTGATCGACTTCTCGCTGGCATAGCCAAGGGCTTGGGCGATCTGGGTTGCGGTCAGCCAGGGTTGGCCGTGGTGGGGGATAACGGTGAACTGGGTGTCATGGAAGCGGATGCTGTTCATGATGCGTTCCTTTGGGTCAACAAAGTAAACGTCACCAAAAGAGGTGCAAATCTCGGTCTGGTGACGAGCTGAACAGGGTTTGCACTACCGGGACCCAAAGAGACCGGCCAGCCCGAGGGCTGCCCTGCCCAGCCCGCCATAACTGAAATTGCGGGTACAACTGGGCCGCACAAAAAAACACGCAGGCGCGTGTTGTGCGCTTTGGGTTTGGCGGGGTGCAAATCCCGGCAACGGATTTTGCCGTTGCCCGCGCAGTATCGCGCAACAGCGCGACACCAATCAACCCCAATAGTCCCCGATGCTCCCTTTTTGTCCCTTTCCGGCCCCCTGCGGCCCGCATCCGCGCTTATCAGGGAAAATCGGCACCATCACCCCTGCCCAGCAGCACAACACCGCCGGCAGGGTACCGGTTCTACGCAAGGAAGGGGACGTTAGTTTCGGCAGGAAACATACACAAAGTCAGGGAGCGCAGGACTGCTCAGGGTTGGGGAAGGCAGTATTTACGATAGAAGTTGCGGATCAAGGGGGTGACGTGTGGAGACAGGTCAAACCCGGCCAAGATGCGTGCAAAGGTTGGCTCTTCACAGATGGCGTGGGTTTGAATGTCACCAGCCGCGATTTGTTCGCCGACCGTTGCTGCACCGAAAATCTCGGCTTTGCGGTAAAAGACAAAACTAGGGTGGTGCACGAAAGGGTGATCCCCCACATCAAGCACACAAGTCCGATCATGCTCGATGTTGGGGGCGATGCTGCTGATATTGACCGCAAGAAAGCTTGCTTTGGTGTTTCTGGGGTAAAGAATGGGGTCGTTACAGACAAAAAACAGATGATTGGTTGCGCCCGATGGGATCAGCAGCGTGCCTCTTCGCACGAGTGCTATCGACATTAGCGCAACCTGCTGGTGATTTCGTCGAGCTGGCGTTGTTCGCGCAGATGCTGCGCCATGGCGCCAGCCACTTCCGGCGACTTGCCGACTGCCAAAAACAGGTCTTCTTCCTTGATGGGGTAAGCACTGCCTCTGGGGTCTTGCCACTCCGGGCAATGGTCATGGGTGTAGTCACGGATTTGGTATCGAGTCATGTGCCCAAACTCGTGCCATACCTTGGTCAGGATTTCCAAATCCACATCGCTGAGCAAGTCGAAGTCGTCCCGGTCGGACACGTTGCGACGGATTGCCACCTCGTAATTCGCTTCGCCCGAGATCCACTCATTCCAGCCGTCAGCATGCTCACCGCCACCGCGGATCAGATTCAACGTCTGTGACAGCACGGGCCCATGGGGCATGGACACCATGAGGTCTCCGCTGATGGATTCACCGAAACGGCTCATGGACTCCCGATCACTCAGGTAGAGCAGTTTCATCAGTTTGAGGTATGCCATTCGTCCGCCCCGCTTGGAAAGCAGGAAGGCGGCCATTTGTGCCACACGCTCTTCGTTAAACATGGTTTGTTCCTTCCTCACTGAGTGAGTTTTGCATGTCCTGGCCGATAACTGACCAGTCGATGCGCAGTTCATTCATACCGCAATCAAAACGGCAAAATCACTTCCACCGCTCTGTTTCCATGTTCTTTGCCACGGTAACAAAGCCCTCAGCCATTTTGGCTTTGAATGAGTCGCTAGTGATTCGCTTGCTTTTCCCAGGGCGGATTTTGGCCTGGAGTTGCTTCTCATTGAGATGGCCGCTCATAGCGTGATCCTCTTCAATGATGGGGTGGACGTCACCAAACAGATGCTCGGTGAGTAATATTCAATTTTGTATATTACGCAGTATCGCGCAACATTGCGCCACCAATCAACCCTGGTAGTCTCTGATTGCCCCTTATTTTCCCTTTCTGGGCCTTTTAGGGTCTTTCAGGTCTTCTCTGGTCCTTGCCGAGGAAAATCGGCACCATCACCCCACCTAACGAGGCGCTGATGCAGGTCATCGACAAGATCAACCAGGGGCGGCTGGGGAAGGTCTACTTCGCGGCTCGCGGTCGGGACACCCGGGAGTGGATGATGAAGCGAGAGCAGTTAAGCCCCCGCTATACCACCGCGCTCGGCGAGCTGCCGGTGGTGAAGTAAGGACATTATCTTTTGGCAAACGCGCCCTGCCGCGCCCTGGTGGCCTTCCAGACCTGCTTGGGTGTTGGGCCAGCAGGCAGCACCCGCTTTGCCTTCTTGGGTGGGGTGATGGTGTCTATCTCACCTTGGTAGAACGGGAACCAAGCATCCTCGAACCGGATGACCCGCTCCATGCGGTCGAGCAGCAGATCGCAGAGATAGCGGTCGGCTGCCGGCAGGCTGTCGAGTTCGTGGGTAATGGCGGCACGACCTGCCGATCCCGGCGGGTATTGCTGGATGATGGGCCAGAGCCGCTGGCAGAGCGGCAGCAGGCGCTCCACGTTGGCGCGGGGGATGATGTCCTGCACGTTATTCCCCCTCTGCATAAGGCGACCATGTTTCTCTTGGTTCCTCTGGCTTTGGAAATTCGTATTCGTCTGGATTGAAGGTGGGGTTAAGCCATTCGCGGGCCCCAGGGTTGGCCTTGTCGTAGTGGCAGCCTTCGGCAATCCACAGCTTTTTTCCTGTGGTTTTGCACACAATGGTGCCTGTCCAGAGCATGTAGGCTGGTTTCTTCTTCATACACACCTCCTTAGTTAAAGGCCCCTGCGTTGACGGGCCGCTGCGATTTCTGCTTCATGGCGCTTGTTGTCTGCTTTCAGCCAGTCGACGCGGGCCTGCTCCTGTTCGGTGGGCTGGTAACTGGCCCGGTCCTCTTCGTCATCCAGCAGGCGGGTGAAGATGGCGATCGCCTCTTCGGCCTGCGCCAGCGGCAGGGCGGCCAGCCATTCGGTGACGCTGCCGCCTGAGTGCATCAGCTCGTGGGCCTGCTGTTTCAGCGTATCGCTGCTGGCTGCCCGCTTGCTGGCCTGCTCGGCCTCGGCGGTCAGCTGGTCGGCCACGGCATCGCCGGCACCCGGCCAGTTGCGGCTCACAATCAGCCGATCGCCGACCAGTCGCACATATTGGCCGTCGGCGTGGATGATGCTGCCGTGCAGCAGCAGGGCGGCGTTGCTTTCATCAAGACCCATTCGGCCCAGCTCTTTAGCCAGAGCGGATCCTTTCACCCCCGATTTGGATCCTTTCGTACAGTTATTGACAGAACTCCGAGGGGGGCGGCTGCCGCCGCCTGACTGCAACTCGCTGCGCTCGCCCACTGCAGGCTCGCGCTGCTCGCCCAAACCCGACCCGTTGACCCCCTTGCGCACTATCTGCCAACCCTCGGTGCGGGTGATGGCGGTGGTCATGCCGATGTCGGTGATCACCCCCATCAGGCGCAGCACATCCTCGCCATACTTGTTGGCGGCTTCATCGAGGCGCTTGGAGAGGCGGATCAGGTGTTCTTTGCGGGGCAGGTCAATGCCGCCCATGGCGTCGATAAAGTCGCCCCAGCGGTTGTTGTCGGCGGCGGTGCGAGCGGCTTCCAGGATGCAATCCCACTCGATTACCTCGTCACCCAGGCGGCGAAGTTCGCGCCATACGCTCACAGCAGGGCCGCCTATCTGCTGAAACTGGCGTATACGCCAGCAGCTCGCCCAGGCCGCGACCGCGATGGTGGTGTGGTCGACCGGGGCCTCTGCTTCGTAATCCATCCCGACCTTGTGGCCGTCGATGTTCTTGGCGATGTACTTGGCGATGTAGCCGGTGGCGCTGCCTTGGGTTGGGTCGATCTCCTTCCAGTTCACCCGTGGGTTGATGGCCTTGACCACCGCCGGGCTGTTCACATCGAGCAGCCACTTGATGCGCGGCATCTTGTTGCGGATTTTCATCTCGGCCAGCGCATCGAGCTGGTCGCCGTTGGGCATCTTGAGCTCTGCCCGTTCGGCGGCGGTGAAGTGGTAGGCAAGCAGGGTCAGAAAGTCGCGTTGGTGCTCGGGGTTGATAAACAGCAGGCAATGCCAGTGCGGGGTGCCATCGTGGTGCGGTTCCACAACCCGAAAACCGAAGGCCATGATCCCCTCGCGGGCCAGTGCCGCCCGAAAGCGCGCCCACTGCTTGCACAGCAGGCGGTTGGTCTCGGTCGGGCAGGCGCCGTTGAACTTCTCATTCTGGTAGGTCTTCGCCTTGTCTTTGCTGCCCTGGCGCCAGGCGTGATAGCTGGAGGGGGCGGTCAGCGTCAGGAACAGGCCCAGTTTGCCCTGCTCCTGTGCCATGTCTTCAAAGCCCCGCATGCGCACCATCAGCTCATGACGGCGGATCTCGGGGTTGGCGACCGAGCCCATCACCGCATCGACCAGGTCAATCTCTTGCCCCAGCTCTTCGTTGACGGCGCTCATGCCAGCCATCCAGGCTTGCTGGGCTGCTTTACGCTGGGTGAACTCACGCACGGCGTGCGCACTGGCGTAGGGGCTGACCCCCTTGCGCACCTGTCCGGTGAGGATGGCAATCAGCTCGCAGTAGATGGCCCAGGCGCGGTTGATCTTGCGCAGCCACCACGACTCGTCGAGCAGGCGCACCAGCAAGCTGGCGGCGGCCCCTTCGAACTTGTCCACCTCGTCGGCCAGATCGTCCCGCTCGGCCTGGCTCAGAGGGCGGCCCAGCAGGCGCTCCACCTTGGTGCGCGGGTGAATGGGGAGGGGAGGGCAGAAGTGCCACGCCTTGGCCTGGGCCCCGATATCGGCCAGCAGCTCCGTGGCGGTGCGCTCATGGCCCGCCGCCGCCAGCAGTTGCTGGCAGCGACTGGCCCACTCGGCGGCAACCAGCTCGCGGCGCACATCGTTGCGAAGATCAATCACCGGTACCGGAAACCGGCTCTGTGCGGCGGCGCAGGCGTCGACCATGCGGCGCAGCCAGATGTTGGCGGTCTTGGGGTTGGCCGGGTAGCGGCGCAGGAAGGTCGCGGCCAGCGGCTTGGCAACGTGCCACTCAATGCGGGCGAGTTGTTCGGCCGCCCCGGCCATGTTGATGGCATGGTGCCCGACCAGGTAGTGCTGGGGCAGCTGTATCCCGTGCAGGTTGGTGATGGCGTCCATCATTTACACACCTCGCACTTACCGTTCACATACTCGTTGGGTTGCAGGTAGCGGCCGCAGGCTGTGCAGGTCGGTACCATGTCGAGGGTGGCGAGCCGATCAGACCAGCAGGTGGCCTCGCAGAAAAAGAGGCTGGTGAGCCGGTTGCCGCCCAGGATGACCGGGCGCACATGGCCGAACTCGCCGCAGCAACTGCAGCGCATCGAGGGGCGGTCGTTGGCCGGGACGGTCTTCACCACGGTTTCACTGGCGGCGCGGGCCAGTGGCCAGCAGGTTTCGACGCAGTAGGGGTAAGAGCGGCGACCGTGTCGGCCCGCTACCGGCAGGCAAACCGCCATCTGGCGGCACTTGGTGCATGGCTCCAGCGTGACCTGGGCGGCGGTGTTGATGCGGAATGCAGGGCGCACCCTGACGTCCTGCAGCCGGTTTACCCACTCGTCGGCCATCCATTCCAGTTTCTCAAGGCTCTGCTGGTCCAAATTCGCCAAGTCGTAGACTTGTTGCGATGCTGCTTTGCTGTTTGCAGGGCGCACGACGCCCAAAGCCGGGGCAAGCCCGGCTGGTTTATGGTGAGTCATTAGATGGCGCCTCCGTTGTATGACTGGCGCAGACGGGCGGCAGATTGGTGCTCGCAGCGGCGGGCCGCGCGCACCATGACCAGTAGGGCTTTGATATATCGATGGGGACGGCAGGGACGGCGACGGGCATCCAGTAACTCGAGTTGGTATTCCCGGCGGCGCGCCGCGTCGCTCAACATGGCATCGAGCCAGAAGTCGTGGATCATTTGATGGTCTCCCCCAATCCGTGGAGTGGCTCGCACTCGGCCCACCACTCGGCGATCTCTTTGGCCAGTGCGACTTCACCGCCACCCAGCGCCAGCCAATACACGGCGCGGATGGCGCCCAGGGCCAGCAACTCCTGGGCGATGTTGCGGTTTCGGCGGGCATCACTGCCCGAGGTGCTGAACTCCTCTTGCGCTGCCTCCCAGTGCTTGGTCAGTGGGCTGACCGGTGCCGGCGGCTGCATGTGGGCCGGGCCAGATTCGGCGCCGCCCAGCTCGTCGATCGGCGGCTCCAGTTCGAACATGTCATCAGTCACAGGGCACCCCCTTCCATGTCGCTGAAATCCGGCTCGTCGATGGCGACATAGCCTGCCTCGATACGGATGGAGATCCCCAGTTCACCGCAGCAGCAGAGCGGGGCGGTCGGCACCAGGCGCGCTTCGTTCTCGGCTATCCACTGCTTCAAGGAGGCGAGGGTCATGATGGTGTTGCTCATGCCGGATACTCCTCATCTTCGCTGTCTGCATTGGCTTCTCGGCTGGCCAATGCCAGCGCTCCATACATCGCCAGCAGCAACACCGCTGACCGAGTGACAGCCAAATCCTCTCGGCGCAGGCCAACAACCTTATTCACCTCCGCCAGTAACTGCGCGACCAGCTCTCCGGTGTCTTCGAAGGCATCCATCCGCTGGCTCAGCTCGACTGCTGACATTTCGTTCATGCGCCCAACTGCAAGCGACATGGCGACCATGCTGGTATTCACTTCACCGACAAACTCGCCAGAAAGCGCTTCGCCGAGATCGTCGAACCAATTTCCCAAACCGCAGGCCGAGTCAGTGGCTACCCCTGACAAATCCAGCACCGCCAACTCGGCACCCAGACGGGCCCGCATTGCCATGGGGTTCACATAGACCTTGCTCATGCTGCTACTCCTTCCAGAACACGGACGCGGCCAGACGGCAGCGGCTCGATGCGGGCGGCTTGGCGCTGGCCACGCAGCCAGCAGTTTTTGACGTTGATGTAGCCGTGGCGCACCAGGTAGGCGACGGCATCGGCGGGAGAGGGGGCGATGTGCTTGCTGGTGATGGCGATCATTGGGCACCCCCTTGCAGCTCATGGGCAAAAGGCGGCTGGAATATCACGGTGACGTCATGGACTGGGGCCGCCATGTCCACGCCGATGATGTGGGGCCGCTGGCCACCCTGCAGGATCTCGAGGCGCTTGGTCAGCTCGGCGTAGATGTCGAGCAGGGCCAGCTCGTCGGCCAGTTCGGCCAGGGCCTCAAGGCTCGCCTCGATGGCGAGGCTGTGACATGCCCCGAGCTGGGGGCGGTGGGTATTAATGAGGCTGTTCGCGACTTTGCGGATCGCCTGTTCTGCTGTAAGATTGTTCATGAGGTTTTCCTCGCTGATTGATTGAAAGCCCCGCTGGTGTTGGCGCACCGATAGCGGGGTTTTTTATTGGCCGCTTCCGGCCACCTTCTGCAAAACCGCTCTGCGGCTTTCCAATATGCCGGCCTGCTCGTTGAGCTCGGCCCGGCGCTTGTTCTCGTGTTCTGCCTGTTCCCGCTCGCTGCGGGTCGGCCCCTCAATGCGGCGGGTGGTGCGGTGCCACTCGCGGCGGTGCAGCACGCCGCCATCAAACTCATGCAGGGTTGCCATCAGCTCCCCCAGGGCGAGGCGGATTGCCTCTTGTTGGTCAAAGTCGAACTGGCCCAGCTCGCGCCCGGCTTGGGTGGTCGACACCCCGGCGGCGTAACAAATGACGGCGCGGGCCCGGGTCGGCAAGCGTGACCAGCGGCTGGCCGCCCCATTGCGGCCGAACTGGGCGCGCATTTCTGCCAGCGCTACCTCTGCGGCGCTGGGCTGTTGAACGAGCTCGAAAATCTGTGCGGTGTTCATGGGGTGGCCCTCCGGTTATGCCTGCAGCAGCTTGGTCAGCCAGTGCGGGCGAGGTTGATGGCACGGCTGGAAGCGCAGCGAGCCACGGCGGCCCTGGCTGTCTTCCAGATAACTGCCGTCGAAACGGGTGGTGTTGCGCATCACCGGCTCGTCACCGCTGGTGACGACGGTGGCGCGGTTGAACAGCAAAAACGGCAGCGGGATCAGCCCCGGCTGCTCGGCGCGCAGCTTCATGCGGACTCCTTGAGCGGGATGCTCTTCGACATGGTGTTGTGGTTTTTGCCCACGCCCTTGCAGGACGGCAGCACGATGGCCGGATTGGGCATGGCGGATGGGCTGATGGTGCCGACGATTTCAAACGCCGCCTTGAAGGTGTGGCCGCAGTCGACATTGCTGCAGGCGTAATAGGCGTGGCCTGTCAGCGGGCTCATTTTGGTGGAGGTGCGGGTATTCGCGTGGTAACCGCAGTGGGGGCAAATCAATCTCATGGTCTGGTCTCCTATGCGCCGATGGCGGCGCGGGCCATATCAGCAGCGCACGCAAGGCTGGGGATGGCGTGAAAGCGGTCCTCGACCTCGGTAGCCAGCAGCACAAGGTGCTCGATGCCTGCCCAGATGCCGGTGACGACGGTGTTTCGGTGTGATTTGGTGACGCGGTCACCGGCGAGGAGGGTGGTGGCCTGGGCCGTGACGCCCAGGATCTGGGCCCCTGCATTGAGCGCCTGCTGGGCGCGGGCCTCTGGGGCAACCTGGGCAGCTACCGGCAGACGAACGGCGGTCAGGCCGCAGTCAAACAGCAGGCCATCAAACAGCGTGTCGTCGCCGGTGGCGTGGTAGAGGGCGATGAGATCGTGCGCAGTCAGGTTGTGCCGCTCACACGCCGGGTTGAATTTGTTGTGCAGCACGTGGTGTGACATGCCGATGGTTTCAGCCAATTGGCTGATGTTGTGCGCCTGCTTGAACAGGTCGCAGGCCCCTGCAAAGTGGCTGTGTGAACGAGTGCGCTGGTTTGACACTTTATCCCCCTGTGCTCAATCGCTACCGTTAGGTCAAGCAGCAGCGCGCTGACGCGACTTACTGGTCGAATCCTTGGCCACACGACGACGGGAGTTCTCATGAACGAACTTGAAGTAGTGTTCCGGCTCCTTGGTCATCTCGCGCCAGCGGTGCAGATTGACCCACGGCTTGTCGCCAGCACGCAGTTTGGGAACGATGGGCAGGCGCCCGTCGCTGATCATGTCCTGGGCGGTGCGCAGTGGCAGGTCGAACTTGAGTTCGTCCCGCAGCATGGTGAGGAAGGCGTCCAGCGGAATGGCCGGCAGCATGGTGAGCGCAAGGCTCTGTTTGATGGTTTCCAACTGGCGCAGCACTTCTGCCAGTGCGTCAACTGGAGGTTGAACCGCGTCACCTATCGGTGCGGCATGCGCCCCTAAAGGCTGTTTTTCGGTGTCACGTTGCGTCATACTGCGCCCCTATGCGTTTACTTTTTACCTGTAGACAGAAATGCACTCACTATCCCGACGATTGGTGTGCATTGCTGATTTTAAGTAAGAGTATCCGCTGATGCGATATCGCGCAACCTAAAAGTGTGAATCTGTGATCAGGGGTGTAAATCTATGGAGATTCTTAACGGCACAGCCTTTGATTTGGAAGATTTTGCCAAGAGGATGAAACAACTGGTAGGTCGAGAGACTTATAGTTCATTTGGCCGGAGAGTCGGCGTGAGTGATGCGGTTGTCAGGAAATATTGTCTAGGTGAAACGATGCCCTCCATCGGGCTGGTATCTCAAATCTGCGGGCACGAACCGCGGCTGTTCCTCTGGCTCTGCCTTGGTTTGGGTGAACAACCTGAACAGGCGACAGAGCACCCCGAAGTCCCCGCCTATGCACGTGCAGCTCAGAGTGACGACGTGACTGGGATCGCAGAGTCCGGCGCTGCTTACCACCAGATGCAGGATTACACCCTGGTCGATTGCTACCAGGTGTTTGCGTCGGCCGGGTTCGGCGCCACCGTCTCCGACGAGCTGAAAACCGAGCCTATGGCGTTTCGCACTGACTGGCTCAAGAAAGAGGGGCTGGCACCGGAACGGCTGGCGGTCATCCGCGCCAAGGGCGACAGCATGGAGCCCACAATCAGCAATAACGACATCATCCTGGTGAACCTGTGCAACGGCGATGCCCTGCGCGATGGCCTCTATGTGCTGCGCATTGGCGACAGCCTGCTGGTGAAGCGGCTGCAATTCGACGTGCTCGGCGGGATCAAGGTCATCTCTGACAATCCTGGCTATGAAACCCAGGTGGTGACCAAGGACCAACGGGCCGATGTGCATATCGTCGGCCGCGTGGCATGGGCGGGTAAAAAATTCTGATATAGCAGGAGGCTAACCGTGTTTGATCTTCACTCTTCTGAGTCAATCCGGTATCAGGGCACAGAAGTGCCAGTGTTCAATATTCTCTATTTGAACAATAAAGGCGTGCTCTCTGCCAAGAGAGTCGCCGTTTACCACACCAACCCAGAGCGCAACCTGGTCTATGGCCACCAGGTGACGGTGGCGGCCGATGCCGAGCCATCTACCAGCGAATACCCGACCTTCGTGTCTCTTCGCGCTGACCGGGTGATCGATGTGTTCGATACGCCCGAAGAGGCGTTGACAGCCTTCGAGCAAGCAGAGGCCCGTTATGCTGACCGGATCCAGCAAATCAAGTCAGCACCTGACTATCATGGCCCGAAACTCCCACAAGATTACTCATTCAAGGTCTGCTTCACCGGGTTCAGCAAAGCCGATAAAGCCGGGTTAACTGAGCTGGCAGAGTCTGCTGGCATGAAGGTGGTGACGGGGGTATCTGCCTCGCTCGATTTCTTGTGCTGCGGTGACAACGCCGGATGGTCGAAGATGAAAAAGGCCAACGAGCTCGGGGTGCCATTGGTACGCGATGAGCAAATCAGGCTGCTGGTTGAGACTGGCGAGCTGCCTGAATCCTATAGCGAAATGAGCTAGAACCATGCCAGGCGGCATGGGTATCGCCTGGTACAACAACAAAAAGCAACGGTGATAAACATGTCCCTCATTGAATGCCCTGATTGCAAACATCAGATCTCTGATGCTGCGGTGAGCTGCCCACACTGTGGAAGGCCCAACACTCCCCCTGTGATAGTCCCGGAACCCGAGAGCCAACAAGCTGCGGTGCAGCGAAAGACCAGCACTCGGCTTAAGGTCGGCATCGTCCTTCTACCCATGCTGTTCGCATGGTTCACCTTGGGTAAAGGTTACAGCCAGCGGGCTCGGCTATTTTCTTTTGCCTGGTTGCTGTTCACATTGATGTTGGCTCTCAGTGGCGGTGCAGATAAGCAACCGACCACCACCGCAGAAGCCACCCCCATTGAGCAGACTGAGCCTGCAGAACAGAGTTGGGAGAATAACCCTGTAACTTCGGATGCCGACAAAGAGGTTGCAACCGAAGAACCAGAAGTGGCGGTGGAATCAAAGCCTGCAGCGACATTCGATCTGACTCCCACATTGTTCACCCAGAAGTTCAACAAGATCGCTCGAACTATTGACCCCTCATTTTCTATCGGGAAGCTGGTCATCAAAGATGGACAGGTGAATGACACTTTCACTCATATGTTCAGCAACAATATTGGGCTGGTCGGGGTGATTGATAAGAGCAGTGGCAAGGTGACGAGCTTCATGTATCTGTTCAGTGGCTCACAGGATTCCAATGAAATCGTTCAGGCCATTGTTACGCCGCTTATCGTTTCTCAGATTGTGAACCCAGAGCAGAAGAAGGAGACGATGAGCAAGCTCATTATGGGCATGATCACCGATTCAATGCAGAACCTCGATAGCGGGGAGACCGTGGAGCATGAGGTGGGTAACGTCAAATATTCATCTGGTGCTAGCAAACTCACCGGGCTGATGTTGTCTATCGAACCCAAAGTCTCGTGACCGTCCGAAAACTCGACGACGGCAAGCCTCGCCTCTGGCTTGCCGAAGTCTATCCCCAAGGCCGTGAAGGCCCCCGCAAGCGCAAGCGCTTCGCCACCAAGGGCGAGGCGCTGGCCTGGGAAAAGTGGTTGCTGGAAGAGAGCAACAGCAACCCCTGGCTCACCGCCAACAAGGTGACCGAAGACAAGCGGCGCTTGTCCGACGTCATCGACCTCTGGTTCCGTTTGCATGGGCAGACACTGGTCTCTGGCGAACAGGTCAAGCGCAAACTCGACTTGATGGCCGAGGCGATGGGCAACCCCTATGCGGTCGATCTCAACAAAGGGCATTTCGCCACGTACCGGGAAGGGCGACTCACTGGAGCCATCATCTTCCCTGGCCGCTGCCGTGATCGGGCCGCTGGGCCCAAAACGGTGAACGACGAACAGCGCTTGCTGAATGCGGTGTTTGGAGAGCTGATCCGATTGGGGGAATGGGTGAACCCCCACCCATTGACTGGCCTGCGGCAGGTCAAAACCCATGAATCGGAGATGACCTACCTCACGGCAGCGCAGATCGACATGCTGCTGGCCAGTTGCGCGACCTCCCGGGTTCCGGCGTTGACCACGGTGGTCAAACTCTGTCTGGCCACCGGGGCGCGTTGGTCTGAGGTGCAGGGGCTGACCAGCGCCCAGGTGAGCAAGTATCGGCTGACGTTCACCCAGACCAAGAGCAAGCGCAATCGCTCGGTCCCCATCTCGCCAGAGCTCTATGAACTGATCCCCAAACGCGGCATCCATGAAGGCAGGTTGTTCCCTCCCTGCTATGACGCATTTGAGTATGCCGCGCAAAAATCCGGGGTGAACCTGCCGGAGGGCCAACTTTCTCATGTGCTCAGACATACGTTTGCCAGCCATTTTATGATGAATGGTGGTAATATCCTTGTCCTACAGCGAATCCTCGGTCACAGCACCATCACCATGACCATGAGGTACGCCCATTTTGCCCCCGAACATTTGGATGACGCGGTCAGATTAAACCCTCTGATCAGCCCTCACTCATAGGTGAAAAATGGCGGCAAAGTGGCGGCAGAGCTCCGCACGGAATGCGTGATACCGCGTGATGTTGCACGCTAACCCTTTGTTTTAACTGTAAGTCGTTGAGCCAATTACTATGCCTAAGAAATTCTATGTATCGTGGGATAACCTGCAACGCGAAGCGCGCCGTCTGGCCCGTCGTCAACTGCCTGTCAGCCAGTGGAAAGGGATCATCGCCGTCAGCCGCGGTGGTCTGGTGCCTGCGGCCCTGATGGCCCGCGAACTTGGCATTCGCAATGTCGAAACCCTCTGCATCTCCAGCTATGACCACGACAACCAGCGCGAGCTAGCGGTGGTGAAGGCTGCCACCACCGCAGGTGACGGTGAAGGCTGGCTGGTGGTGGACGATCTGGTGGACACCGGCGGCACCGCCAAGGCGATCCGCGAGCTCTACCCCAGAGCCAAGTTCATCACCATCTTCGCCAAGCCCATGGGCGAACCCCTGGTGGATGACTTCGAAGTCGCCATTCCGCAGGACACCTGGATTGAACAGCCCTGGGACATGGCGCTGGAGTTCGCCAAGCCGATCTGCGACGAAGCGTAATCGCCCCACCGGTCGCGACCAGTGACTCCCCGGCATTCGGGAGCGGACTGATCCGTCGTGATGCAAGGTTGACCACATTGAGCCCCTTTTGGGGCTCAATGCGTATCTGGTGTGGCTGCTCGATGTGAAAAGTGGTTAAGATGGGACATTGTTTGAGACAGAAGAGCCACCATTTTGGAACCAAACGACGATACCAATCTGACGGAAAAGCTGTTTACCCGGGTCAAAAAGGTATTGGAAACTTCCGAAGTCTCCAACTCGAGCCCCGTCGACGAGCAAGACAGCGCACTGTCTGACAGCTTCATCGATGGCGCCCTGTCGCCCCGCTGGTATCGCCTGCTGCGCAGACCGACCTGGGCCTGGCAGGGGGCCGATCCCGTCGAGGTGGAGCAGACCCTGGCGCACATCGCCATGGGGCAGGGGGAGCGCAGTCACGAACGCTATCTGGACACCATCAAGGGCTATGTGCCCGGCAACTGGGTCTATGAGTGGAGTCAGCTCGCCGGCCGTTATTTCAATACGGGGCGGACGCTGCTTGGGGAAGGGGATCGCGCCGCGGCGCTGAAGAGCCTGCTCAAGGCAGTGCGCTACTACTCCATCGCAAGCTACCCCCACCTCAAGCACGACGAGCTGGCGGATCAGGCCCAGTTACTCGGCAACATGGCCTATCGCGAGGCAGGACGCCTGTTCAAGGTGCCCCTCAAGGAGTTGCAGGTCCCGTTTCGGGGCAAGACCATCCAGGGCTACCTGCATCTGCCCACCACCGAGAAACCTGTGCCCCTGGTCATCGTCAGCGGTGGCATCGATTCGCTTCAGGTGGACTTCCTCAACTTCTATTTCAAGTGTCTCGAGCCCCATGGCATCGGGATGCTCTCCCTGGACATGCCGGGCACCGGCTATGCCGAGCACTGGCCCCTGGTGCAGGACACCAGCCGCCTGCACCAGGCGGTGCTGGGCTACCTCTCGGAGGTGGCCTGGGTCGATCACCAGCGCATCGCCATGGTGGGGTTCCGCCTCGCCGGCAATGTGGCGGCCCGTCTCGCCTTCGTCGAGCCGTTCAAGCTTAGGACCGTGGTCTGCATCGGTGCCGGCATCAACCAGGTGTTCACCAATCAGGAGATGTTCGCCCGCTGCCCGCGCATGATGCGCGACGGGCTGGCGAACCGGCTGGGGGCGGACGCGGCCCAGTGGGATCTGCTGCGCACCAAGTGTCAGGTCTTCTCCCTCAAGACCCAGGGATTGCTGGGGAGTCGCACTTCCGTGCCGATATTGAGTATCGGGCACAAGAAAGATTTTATTTGTCCCGAGCAGGATGTCCGGGCATTGGCCGCTGCGAGTCGCAACGGCAAGGCGGTGGTGTTTGACAAGCAGCCACTGCTCGAGGTCTATGACGAGGCACTGAAAGAGACGGTAGATTGGCTCAAAAAGCACTTATGTACATGATATAAAACTAAAAATGTAACATCACCATGTGATGGTATGGCTTGTTCAACAGGGAGGTTAGCATGTCAGAAAGAGTGACTTACAAGCGATTGCTGCGGCAGTTCGCGGCCATTGGCCCCTATTTGCGTGAAGACCTGTGCGAGGAGGGCCGCTACCGCTTTGACTGCCTGTCCGTCTGTGTCAGCGCCAAGCCTGCTCCGGACAAGCGGGAGTTCTGGGGCTGGTGGCTGGTGCTGGAGCAGGCGGATCACAGCTTCAGCTACCACTATCAGACGGGGTTCTACAACGCGGACGGGGAGTGGATCGACAAGGCGCTGCCCAAGAAGCATCAGGCGGAAGTGGAACGCACCCTGCAACATTTCTACAAGCTCATTAGCGGCAAGCTGACCCAGCTGGAGTGCACCCTATCCCCCGCGAAGCAGGTGACTGCCGAACTGAGCGTGACGGCAGCCTGATCCCCAAGCCCCGCATCTTCCCGGTGCGGGGTACCCCGATGCTTTGTCACCGAGCCCGCAACTGCCTGGCGAGGCTTAATTGCCTTGCAGGGCAGGGGGGCCGTGGGTATAAAGGGATTCCTTACTTTTCTAACCCTTCGTTCCCATGGAAAACAGAACCATAGTCGTCAAACTGGGCACCAGCGTGCTCACCGGGGGATCTGCCCGCCTCAACCGTGCCCACATGGTCGAGCTGGTCAGACAATGTGCCGCCTTGCATCGACACGGGCACCGTGTCGTACTGGTCACGTCGGGGGCCATCGCCGCCGGTCGTGAGCATCTGGGCCACCCTCCGCTGGCGCCTACCCTGCCGAACAAACAGATGCTGGCGGCGGTGGGTCAGACCCAGCTCATCCGGGTATGGCAGGACCTGTTCAACCTCTACGGGCTGCACATCGGCCAGATGCTGCTGACCCGCGCCGACCTGGAAGACAGGGAGCGCTACCTCAATGCCCGCGACACCCTGCGCACTCTGCTCGATCACCGCATCATCCCCGTCATCAACGAGAACGACGCCGTGGCCACCGCCGAGATCAAGGTGGGGGACAACGACAACCTCTCCGCCCGTGCCGCCATCCTGGCGGATGCTGACTTGCTGATCCTGCTCACGGATCAGAAGGGGCTCTTCACCGCCGACCCGCGCACCAACCCGGATGCCCAGCTCATCGAAGAGGTGCAGACCATAGACGACACCCTGCGCTCCCTTGCCGGTGACAGCGTGAGCGGCCTTGGCACCGGTGGCATGGCCACCAAGTTGCAGGCGGCCGACGTGGCGCGCCGGGCCGGGGTGGACGTGGTGATCGCCACCGGCCAGATCCCGGAAGTGATCGGCCGACTCGCCGCCGGGGAGCGGGTGGGGACCCTGTTCCCGGCCCTGGCATCCCCCCTGGAAGGGCGCAAGAGCTGGATCCTGGCAGGGCCCCCTCCCCACGGTGAAGTGCAGGTGGATCAGGGGGCCGTGGCCGCCATGCAGGAGAAGGGCTCCAGCCTGCTGCCCAAGGGCATCGTCGCGGTGAAAGGAGATTTCGTGCGTGGCGACGTGGTGCGTATCCTGGATCCCAAGGGGAGCGAGCTGGCTCGCGGTATCTGCCGTTACGACCATCTGGAGCTGGATCGGCTGCGGGGGGTCCACTCGGATCAGATTGAACAGGTATTGGGTTACGGCTATGGGGCCGTGGCCATCCACCGTGATGACATGGTGCTGCTCTGAACAGGGCGGCACCGCATGAACAAAAGGGAACTGTGATGAGTCTGGAGAAAATGGGGCAGGCGGCCCGTGAAGCCGCCTATCAACTGGCCACCGTCAGCACGGCACAGAAGAACCGGGCGCTGGCGGCCATCGCCGATGAACTGGAAGCACGCAGTGCCCAGATCCTGGCGGCCAACGAGAAAGACATCGCCGCCGGGCGCGAGGCGGGGCTCACGGAAGCCATGCTGGATCGCCTGCTGCTCAACCCGGCGCGCCTTGCCGGCATAGTGGCGGATGTGCGCAAGGTGATCACCCTAGACGATCCGGTCGGGGCCGAAATCGACAGCCGGGTGCTGGAGAATGGCCTGCGCCTCTCCCGTCGCCGGGTGCCCATCGGTGTCATCGGCGTCATCTACGAGGCGCGCCCCAATGTCACCATCGACATCGCCAGCCTCTGCCTCAAGACCGGCAACGCCAGCATTCTGCGCGGCGGTCGCGAGACCTTCCACTCCAACCTGGAGTTGGTGCGGGTGATCCAGCATGCCCTGGCGGCGTCCGGTCTGCCCGAGGCGGCGGTGCAGTACATCGACAACCCGGACAGGGCGCTGGTGGCCGAGTTGCTGCGCCTTGACCGTTACGTGGACATGATCATCCCTCGCGGCGGCGCGGGTCTTCACAAGATGTGTAAGGAGAACAGTTCCATCCCCGTCATCATCGGCGGGTTCGGTATCAGCCACATCTTCGTGGACGAGAGCGCCGATCTGGCGCGTTCCCTGGCGGTCATCGAGAACGCCAAGGTCCAGCGCCCCTCCGCCTGCAATGCCCTCGATACCCTGCTGGTACACGAGAAGCTGGCGGCCACCTTGCTGCCGCAACTGGTGGCTCTGATGAACGAGCGCAAGGTGACCCTGGTGGGAGCGCCCAATGCCATGGCGCTGCTGGCTGGCAGCGACAACCTGTGCGACGCGGGGCCGGAAGATTTCGACACCGAGTGGCTGGGGTTGACCCTGGGGGTCAAGGTGGTGGCGGACGTCAACGAGGCGCTCGCCCATATGCGCGAGCACAACGCCGGCCACTCCGATGCCATCCTGACCAACTCCCTCGCCAATGCCGAGCGTTTCGTCAACGGGGCCGGTTCGGCGGCGGTCTATGTCAACGCCTCCACCCGCTTCACCGACGGCGGCCAGTTTGGCCTCGGGGCCGAGGTGGCGGTCTCGACCCAGATGCTTCACGCCCGTGGCCCCATGGGGCTGACCGAACTCACCAGCTACAAGTGGGTGGGGCAGGCGGATTATCTCAGCCGTGCCTGATCCAGGCACGCTCAGCAAGCAGGACAATGCCGACTCAGGTCGGCATTTTTGTGCTTTTTTATTGCTCGCAATCAATGGCTTGCATATAACTATCCAGCAGGATGCGGTGTCACCCGGGGCATCAGGCCAGCGACAGCAAGGGGAGCAACTTCAAGGATGAAGGGATGGGATAGGAGTGCGTGGTGGGGCAGCCTCTGGCTGAGCCTGCCACTGCTGCTGGGGGCGCTCTGTTTCAGCGGCGCCAGCCACGCCAGCTGGGACCAGGATCTCTATCGTCAGCTCGGCCTGGCCGGCAAGCTCGACAGCCGCGTGTTTCGCAAGGCCCTGGACGGTTACCAGAGCGTGCGCCACAAGCGAAAACCCATTCTCACCATCATCGACTACAGCAAGCCCTCGACCATGCGCCGGCTGTTCGTCATCGACGTCAAGCGCCACAAGCTGCTCTACCACACCTGGGTCAGCCACGGCCGCAATTCGGGGGAGCTGGCCGCCCGCCAGTTCTCGAATCAGATGAATTCCCGGCAAAGTTCCCTCGGGGTCTACCGCACCGCCGAGACCTATCAGGGCAAGCATGGTTACTCCCTGCGTCTCGACGGCCTCAGTCCCGGCAAGAACAGCAATGCCCGCAAGCGCGCCATCGTGGTGCACGGGGCGGATTATGCCAGCCCCAGGCATCTGCAGAAGTTTGACAAGCTGGGGCGCAGCTGGGGATGCCCGGCCCTGCCAAGGGAGCAGTCCAGGGCGATCATCGACACCATCAAGGGAGGGAGCGTCATCTATGCCCATGGCTGAGACCCTGCCGGCGAGTCTGCTGCGATGAGCATCTCATGGCAATAAACAGCAAAAAGGCCAGCATATGCTGGCCTTGGCGCATCAGGCGGGGATTATTTGCGGACCACCAGCACAGGGCAGGGGGCGTGGCGCACCACGGATTCCGCCACGCTGCCCACCAGCAGGTGGGTGATGCCGGAGCGGCCATGGCTGCCCATGACCACGAGATCCACCTTGTCTTCCTTCGCCTGGAGGACGATTTCATCGGCGGCGCGGCCAAAACGAACCTCGAACTTGGCCGTAATGGGCAGGCAGGCGACCAGTTCCTTGAGCTGACTCTTGGCCTGGCGCTCCATCTCGTGGGTGATCTCGATGGCCGTCATGTGCAGGATCTTGTAGCTGTCGAAGCCGTGCAGCTGATCCACCACGTGGACCAGTTTGAGCTCGGCCTGGTGGGTGTTGGCCATGAAGACGGCGTAGTCGAGTACCGCTCTGGACATCTCGGAGAAATCGACGGGGCAGAGCAGGGATTTGATGGTTGGCATGAGAATCTCCCCTCAAGTTGGGCTACTAATGAATCTTGTTTGCCATGATACGCTGTGGGGCGACAATAACCCTCGACCCGCTCGCAAAATGGGGAAAATGTCGGCCGGGACTCTGTTTTTCTATGCTATCTGTATGCCTGAACGGGCCGTCCGGCGGTGAGCATCTGCCGAGTGCCATATCACTGAGGATATTCATGGTTCGTCTTTTTCTGTTCTGTTGCCTGCTGATCACCTCGTTCGTGCGGGCAGACACCATACACGTCTATTGCGACGACTGGCCCGGCTTCTGTCACCGGGACGGCAAGGGGGTCTATCTGGATGTGGTTCGAGCCATCTATGAACCCCTGGGGCACGAGGTGAAGCTTCACATGGTGCCTTACAAACGGGCACTGGCGGTGGTGTCGAAAAAGGAGGGGGGCATGGCGATGGGGGTCTATCGGGGAGAGGTGCCCGGGGTCCATCAGCCCGACTACCCCGACTCGGCGGACTACGTGAGCGTGGTGATGCAAAAGCGCTGGCTGCCGCACTGGGCAGGGGAGCACAGCCTCAAGGAGCAGGAGGTGCTCTGGCTGAGGGGGTGGGCCTTTGACAAGTTCATCCCGGAGCCGATGCGCTGGTTCGAGATAGACAGCCACGAGATGGCGCTGCAACTGCTGATCAAGGGGCGTTACCGCTACTACCTGACCGACGGCGCCCTCTACCCCGAAGGCTCCCTTCCCCCCGAGCTGGTACAGGTATTCCTGCGCTGGATCCCGACCTACCCCATCTTCGCCGATACCCCGAAGGGCAGGCAGTTGCACGGGCTCTGGGATCCCGGCATGCGTACCCTGATAAGGCAGGGCAAGCTGGCGGAGATCTATCGGCAGAACAAGCTCTACGACTACTACCAGGACTTTCTCAGGGAGCAGGTGGTGCGGGCGAACAAGCCACTGCCCTAGCTGTCGGGCCTGATGCCGTCATCGGGCCCCGCTTGTTCTGCCTCAGCCTTTGGCGCTGAGCGTCTTGGCCAACCGGTCATAGAGGATGACGTTGACCGAGGCGGCCAGGTTCATGCAACCCTGAGTCGGCACATAGATGACCTCCTTCACCGCCGCGAAGCGGGAGGGTTCCAGGGTGCCATCCTCCGGGCCGAAGATGTAGAAGGCTCTTTCGGGGTGCACGTAATCCGGCAGGGGCGTGGCCCCCTCGATCAAATCCACCAGCACTGGGGTGCAGCCCTCGGGCACGAAGTCCAGCAGCTCCTCGACCCCGAGCAGGGGGATCTTCTCCACCATCTGCTTGGTGTCGGTGACAAAACGGCGTGCCAGCTCGAAGCGCTGCCCCGTGTAGTAGACCTCGTCCGCCCCGTAGCAGCCGGCGGCCCGCATCACGGCGCCCACGTTCTCCGGGGATTTGGGATTGACCAACCCGATGGCGCAATAGTCCCCTCTCTCCCGGGCATCTGCCCGGTGCTGCCCGGCAGCGCCTTCATCTGACACTTTCATCTCTCTCTCCTGTGTGGCGGCGCATTATACCCCCGGTGGGCCCCTTGCCCAGCGTGCGGGGCGGATTCCCGCAAGGCGGGCCCAACAAGGGGGCGGCTGCACCGTGGCGGCGCAGCCCGACACCCTGATGCGCAATGGCGGCGCCCCTTGCATCCTGGCGCGGGGTTTGCAGTCACTTCCCCATACAAGACGATGAGGCATCCGGACAAAGGCGTCCGTCCCCGCAGGGGGGCGGACGCTTTTTTTATGGGCCCCTCGTCAGACACATGACAAGGAGCAAGGGAATGAAGACCACCTGTGCCTATTGCGGAGTGGGGTGCGGCATCCGGCTGAGCCGGGAGGGCGACAACTGGCAGTTGCAGGGGGATGAGCAGCATCCGGCCAATGGCGGCGCCCTGTGCGTCAAGGGAGCCAGCCTGCTGGAGAGCCTGGCCTTTCCCGATCGCCTGCTCTATCCGCGCTGGATGGGGCAGCGCATCGGCTGGGAGGAGGCCCTGGACACCCTGGCGGAGCGTTTTGCCGCCATCCTGGCCGAGTCCGGGCCGGATGCCATCGGCATCTATCTGTCGGGCCAGCTGACCACCGAGGATTACTACGTCGCCAACAAGCTGATGAAGGGGTACCTGGGCAGTGCCAACGTGGACACAAACTCCCGGCTCTGCATGTCGTCGGCGGTGGTGGCCCACCAGCGCGCCTTCGGGGAGGATCTGGTGCCCGCCTGCTACGAGGATCTCGAGCTCGCCGATCTGGTGGTGCTCACCGGTGCCAACACCGCCTGGACCCATCCCGTGCTGTTTCGCCGCCTGCAGCAGGCCAGGGCGCGGCGCCCCGAGCTCAGGCTGGTGGTGCTGGATCCCCGCCGCACCATGACGGTGGAGCAGGGGGATCTGCATCTGGCACTCAAACCCGGCAGCGACGTGACGCTCTGGAACGGCCTGTGCCGCTACCTGCTCGATGTAGATGGCTGGGACAAGGCCTATGTGGCGCAGCACGTGAGCGGCTTCGAGGCGTTGGCGGGGGCGCTGGACGATCCGGCCTGGCAACTGGACGAGGTGGCCCGCAGCTGCGGCCTCTCCCGCAGCGATCTGCTCGGTTTCTACCAGCTCTTTGCCCGCACCCCCAAGACCGTCACCCTGTTCTGCCAGGGGATCAACCAGTCCAACCAGGGGGTAGACAAGGCCAACGCCATCATCAACGCCCACCTGATGTGCGGTCGCATCGGCAAGCCGGGGGCGGCTCCCTTCTCCATGACGGGGCAACCCAACGCCATGGGAGGACGTGAGGTGGGGGGGCTTGCAACCCAGCTCGCCGCCCACATGGGCTTTGGCGAGGCCGAGTGCGATCGGGTACAGCGCTTCTGGGGAAGCCCGACCATGGTGCGCGGGCCGGGGCACAAGGCCGTCGAGCTGTTCGAGGCGGTGCACCGGGGGGAGATCCGCGCGCTCTGGGTGCTCGGCACCAACCCGGCCGTCTCCCTGCCGGACGGCAACCGGGTGCGCGAGGCCCTGAGCCGCTGCGAGCTGCTGGTGGTCTCCGAGGTGACCGCCAACACCGACACGGCGCGCCTCGCCCACCTGCTGTTGCCTGCCGCCGCCTGGGGGGAGAAGAGCGGCACCGTCACCAACTCCGAGCGCACCATCAGCCGCCAGCGCGCCTTCCTGCCCCTGCCGGGGGAGGCCAGGCCAGACTGGTGGGCCCTGACCCGGCTCGCCCGCCGGCTCGGCTTTGGCGAGGGGTTCGCCTATGAGCACGAGCACGAGATCTTCTGCGAGCATGCCGCCCTCTCCGGGTTTGAGAACGACGGATCCCGCCAGTTCGACATCTCCGGGCTGGCGGGTCTCACCCGTGCCGAATTCGAGGCGTTGGAACCCTTGAGCTGGCCCGTCAACGCCGACTGGCCCCGTGGGCGGGATCGCCTGTTCGAGGATGGGCGCTTTGCCACCCCGGATGGCCGGGCCCGCCTTCTGCCCCTGGCCCAGCGCTTCCCCGAGCAGCCAGAAACGCCCCCGCTTGCAGGGGCTGTCTCCCTGCTCCTCAACAGTGGCCGCCTGCGGGATCAGTGGCACACCATGACCCGCACCGGCCACGTGCCCCGGTTGCAGGAGGCCGAGCCCTGGCCCAGGGTGCGAATGGGGGCCGCCAGCCTGCTGGCGCTTGGCGTGAAGGAGGGGGATCTGGTGCGCCTTTGCAACGGGCTCGGTGAGGCGCTGCTGCTGGTGGGGCTGGATGAGGGGCTCAGGGAGGGGGAGGCCTTTCTGCCCATGCACTGGACCGACAGCCAGTGCAGCCAGGGGGCGGTCAACCGCCTCATCGCCCCCGTGGTGGATCCCCTCTCGGGCCAGCCCATGTTCAAACAGGGGCGTGTGCAGGCCAGGGCGCAGCCCACCCGCTGGCAAGGGATCTGGTGTGGCCGTGGTGAGTGGCGCGAGCCGGTGGACTGGTGGGCCAGGCGTCCCCTGCCCGAGGGGAACTGCACCCTGCTGGCCTCCTGGTCAGAGAGCACAGAGAGCCTGTGGCAACGGCTGGGGGCCGAGGGGCACTGGCTCAGGCTGCCCATGAAGGAGGGGTGGCTGGCCGTGGCCCTGGCCGGAGATCGTATCGAGGGGATCCTGCTGGTGGGGGTGCGGCGCCCGGACATCAAGGTCGACCTGCTGGCCAGTCTGCTCGGCACGCCGCTCCAGGCGGGGGCCCTGAGCCAGACCCTGAGCCAGGCCCTGGCCGGGGAGAGCCGGCTGGTCTGCTCCTGCCTGCGGGTATCGGAGCAGCGCATCGTCGATGCCATCACCCGGCAGGGGGTGAGCGAGCTGGCGGGGCTGCAGGCCCTGCTCGGCTGTGGCAGCAACTGCGGCACCTGTCTGCCCGAAATCGACAAGCTGTTGATCAAACATGTTTTCCTGGCATCCGCTTAGTGCGGTGCCAGGACACAAGGAGCCTGAGATGAGCCAAATCAGTCTGGTGGGAGCGGGCCCCGGGCCCCTCGAATTGTTGACCCTGCGCGCCCTGCACCGTCTGGAGGCGGCAGAGGTCGTGGTCTATGACCGCTTGGTGGGGAGCGAGATCCTGGCCCGCATTCCCCACGGGGCGGCCCGCTTCGACGTGGGCAAGCGCTGCGGTGAGCCGAGCCCGACCCAGGAGGAGATCAACGCCCTGCTGCTGGCCCTGGCCCGCACGGGCAAGCGGGTGGTGCGCCTCAAGGGAGGGGATCCCCTGGTGTTCGGGCGCGGCGGCGAGGAGGCGCTGCACCTGGCCCGGCACGGCATCGAGGCCGAGCTGGTGCCGGGGATCACGGCGGCCCTGGGGTGCGCCGCCAGCAGCTTCATTCCCCTGACCCACAGGGGGCTGGCCCGCTCCCTGACCCTGGTGACGGGACACCTGATGGACGAGCGCGACTATCAGGGTTGGCACGGGCTGACCCGGGCGGGCCACACCCTGGTGTTCTACATGGGGCTGGAGCGGGCGGCCCGCATTCGGGAAGGGATGTTGAGGGCGGGGGCCCCGGGCGCGCTGCCGGTGGCCCTGGTGGTGGCTGGCTGCAGCCCCCGCCAACAGGTGCACGAGGCCACGCTCGATGGCCTGGAGCAGGCCGCCCGTGCCCTGCTGGGCCAGAGCCCGGTGCTGATCATCATGGGGGAGGTGGTGCGGCTGCGCGCCGAGCTGCAGGGACTGCTGACGGAGGCCCTGGAACGGGTCGCCTGAGGGGCGATTCTCCCTCTACCCCCACTACCTCCTGATAGATAAAAAGGAGGTAGATTCAAAGAGTTGGCCTTCATGTTGCGGCATTTTCGCCAGACAGAACGCGATCGTTGCCGGCAAGGAGCGCCATGACCACTTTTTCCACCCGGGGCCAGGACGGCCCCGCTTCCCGGCTGTTGATCCACGCCGATGACCCGGGCCAGGCGAACCGCCTGGCCCTGCTGGTCAGTCACTACGGCCATCAGACCGGGATCCTCGATACCCGCCAGTTGCTGACGCCGACGCAGAGGGGGGATGCCCTGCTCGTCAGTTGCCGCCAGTTCAGCGCCGAGGTACGTCTTGGCCTCTCCCTTTGGCCCGACATGCCGCGGCTCTTGTTCTGCGAGCGGCTGGGGGGCGATACCCAGCTCGCCCTGTTGCAGCAGGGGGTGTTGCTGGTGCCCCACCCTTGCGGCGAGCGTGAGCCGGTGGAGCAGTGGCTGCGCCTGGCCCGCAGTCAGCTCGCCATGGTGCAGGCCCTGATGCAGACCGAGAGCGAGCTGCGCCAGAAGCTGGAGGATAGGCGGCTCATCGAGCAGGCCAAGGGACGCCTGATGCGCCATCAGGGGCTGGACGAGGACGAGGCCTATCGCCTGATGCGCAGCACCGCCATGAGCCGTCACCTGAGCCTGGGGGAGCTGGCGCGGCAACTGCTGCAGGCTTTGCCCGCCTGAGCGCTCCCGTGGCCAACCGTTTTGGTGCAACTGCGCCTAATTGAGGCAAATTTGAGGGAGGATCAGGGCACCACAGGCCGCAAAGGGCCGCCTGATGCACCCTGGACGAGCTGGCACGGAAAGTGAATAACAAAAACACGATAGCAATGAAGTAACGATGCGCAGTGAGGGGCCGGTCAGGCCACTCACCCGCAACAGGGCAAAGAAGCCCCGCTGATCCCGGATCGGCGGGGCTTTTTTTTGGTCGCGACGCACCTTGGGTCGCAGCGCTGCAACGAGGTGGCACTGCGATTCCAGGCAGCCTGGCGCCATGGCCCTGACCCGGAACCGAGGGAGGAGATGCAATGAACGGACGACAAGGATGTGCGGGGCTGCTGCTGGCGGCGCTGTCGCTGCCGGCGCTGGCGCTGGGGGCACCGGAGCAGGAGGAGCTGAGGCTCGGCTTCATCAAGCTGACCGACATGGCGCCGCTGGCGGTGGCCTACGAGCGTGGCTATTTCGAGGATGAGGGACTCTACGTCACCCTCGAAGCCCAGGCGAACTGGAAGATCCTGCTGGATAGGGTGATAGACGGCGAGCTGGACGGTGCCCAGATGCTGGCGGGCCAGCCCCTGGCGGCCCACATCGGTATCGGCACCCAGGCCGAGCTGGTGACGGCCTTTGCCATGGATCTCAACGGCAACGCCATCACGGTGGCCAACAGCGTCTGGGCTGCCATGGCGCCCCAGTTGCCCAGGCCGCAGACGGGCCAGGTGCCGCCCCCGGTGAGCGCCGCCGCCCTCAAGCCCGTGGTGGCGGAGTATCGCCAGGGGGGCAAGCCCTTCAACATGGGGATGGTCTTCCCCGTCTCCCCCCACAACTACGAGCTGAGGTACTGGCTGGCGGCAGGTGGCCTGCACCCCGGTTTCTATGCACCCAAGCTTGGGGACAACTCGGGCCAGCGCCAGGCGGACGTGCTGCTGTCGGTGACGCCGCCCCCCCAGATGCCCGCCACCCTGGAGGCGGGCACCATCGCCGGCTACAGCGTGGGGGAGCCCTGGAACCAGCAGGCGGTCGCCAGGGGCATAGGGGTGCCCGTCATCACGGATAACGAGATCTGGCGCAACAACCCGGAGAAGGTGTTCGGTGTCACCCGGCAGTGGGCCGAACGTCACCCCAACACCCATGTGCGGCTGGTGAAGGCGCTGCTGCGGGCGGCCTGGTGGCTGGATGCAGACGACAACGGCAACCGGCGCGCGGCGGCCAAGCTGCTGGCCAAACCCGAGTACGTGGGGGCGGACGAGCAGGTGATCGCCAGCTCCATGACGGGCACCTTCGAGTATGCCAGGGGAGACAAGCGCCAGGTGCCGGATTTCAACGTCTTCTTCCGCCATCACGCCACCTATCCCTACTACTCCGACGCCATCTGGTATCTGACCCAGATGCGGCGCTGGGGCCAGATCCCCGAAGCCAGACCGGACGCCTGGTTCGAGCAGGTGGCCAAGGCCGTCTATCAACCGGATGTCTATCGCCAGGCCGCCGAGGCCCTCATCGCCGAGGGCAAGCTCAAGGCCAGTGACTTCCCCGACTTTGCCAGCGAGCAGGGCTATCGCGGCCCCCAGGATGGCTTCATCGACGGCCTCATCTATGACGGCCGCCACCCCAACGCCTACCTGCAACAGTTCGCCATCGGCCTCAAGGGCGATGAGCGGGTGCAATGAGCAAGGAGATCCCGATGAAACGACACGCATGGCCCCTCATCCATTTAAAAGCCATCAACTGGAAAATCATGGTGCAGCCCCTGCTCGGCGTGCTGCTCTTCCTCGGCCTCTGGCAGTGGGGGGCGAGCCAGGTGCAGACCAGTCTGGGCACCCTGCCGGGGCCGCTCGCCACTGCCAGCCAGCTCTGGTCCCTCGGGCAGGAGCATCTGCAGGAGCGGGAGAAGGCGGCGGCCTTCCTCGAACGCCAGCAGGTGCGCAACGCCGAGCGACTGGCGGCGGATCCGGCGGCTGAGGTGAAGCTGCGTCCCTACACAGGACGCCCCACCTTCTTCGATCAGATAGCCACCAGCCTGCTCACCGTGCTGTGCGGCTTCGCGCTGGCGACTCTGATCGCCATTCCGTGCGGGGTGCTGCTCGGCATGAATCAGGGGCTCTATCGCGCCGCCAACCCGGTGATCCAGCTGCTCAAGCCGGTCTCCCCCCTGGCCTGGCTGCCCCTCATCACGCTAGTGGTGAGCGCTCTGTATGCAAACCCCGCCCCCTGGCTTGCCAAGTCCTTCCTCACCTCGGCCCTGACGGTGACCCTCTGCTCCCTCTGGCCGACCCTGATCAACACGGCGGTGGGGGTGGCGGGGCTGGATGGGGATCTGCACAACGTCAGCCGAGTGCTGCGCCTCTCCTTTGTGACCCATGTGCGGCGCATCGTGCTGCCCGGGGCCCTGCCCATGATCTTCACCGGGCTGCGGCTCTCCCTGGGGGTGGCCTGGATGGTGCTGATCGCGGCGGAGATGCTGGCCCAGAACCCGGGGCTCGGCAAGTTCGTGTGGGACGAGTTCCAGAGCGGCGGCTCTGCGTCTCTGGCCCGCATCATGGTGGCGGTGATCACCATAGGCCTCATCGGCTGCGCCCTGGACAGGGGCATGCTGGCCCTGCAGCAGTGGTTGTCCTGGGACAAGCGCCAGGTGCTGCGTTAATCACATTTCTATTCAGGCAGGAGAAGAGCCAATGAAGAGTTATCTGGAGATAAGCGACGTCGGCATCTCGTTCGAGACGGAGCAGGGCAGCTTCGAGGCCTTGAGCCGGGTCAACTTGCGCATCGAGAAGGGGGAGTTCGTCTCCCTCATCGGTCACTCGGGCTGCGGCAAGAGCACCGTCCTCAACCTGGTGGCCGGGCTGCTGGAGCCGACCCTGGGTGGCATCATTCTCGATGGCCGCGAGGTGGCGGGGCCGGGGCCCGAGCGGGCCATGGTGTTCCAGAACCACGCCCTGCTGCCCTGGCTCAGCGTCCAGCAGAACGTGGCGCTGGCGGTGGCCCAGGTGGAGTCTGACAAGCGGGCGGTGGCGGAGCGGGTGGACTACTACCTCTCCCTGGTGCAGATGGATCACGCCAGCCAGAAGATGCCCCACGAGCTGTCGGGGGGGATGAAGCAGCGGGTCGGCATTGCCCGCGCCCTCTCGCTCTCCCCCAAGGTGCTGCTGATGGACGAGCCGTTCGGCGCCCTCGATGCCCTGACCCGGGCCCATCTGCAGGATGCTCTGATGGCGATCCAGGCGGAGCTTGGCAACACCGTCATCATGATCACCCACGACGTGGACGAGGCGGTGCTGCTCTCCGATCGCATCGTCATGATGACCAATGGCCCCAGCGCCACCGTCGGGGAGATCCTGACCGTCGACCTGCCAAGGCCCAGAGACAGGGTCGCCCTGGCGGACGATCCCCACTACCACAAGCTGCGTCAGCAGGTGCTGCGCTTCCTCTACGAGAAGCAACGCAAGGTGACCCCCCTCAAGGCAGCCGGGCAGGTGCGCAGCAAGCTGCGCGCCTGAGCCCGCCGGATTCAAGGAAGAGAGACATGACAGACAAAGAGCAACAGTGGGTGGCAGAGGACGGCATGGGCCTGCTCGGTCGCCAGAACAGTGGTTCCGCCGACACGGCCGACAAGCAACGGCTGCTGGTGGTGGGTAACGGCATGGTGGGCCATCACTTCGTCGAACAGCTGGTGGCGGCGGGCGGCCTCGAGCGGTTTGAGGTGACGGTGTTTGGCGCCGAGCCTGACCCCGCCTACGACAGGGTGCATCTGTCCGAGGTATTCGGCGGCAAGGCGCCCCAGGCCCTGCGCATGGCGGATCCCGCCTGGTATGAGGAGAGCGGCATTGCGCTGCGACTGGGGGCCGAGGTGGAGGTGCTCGACCGGGCGGCCCGCACCCTGACGCTGGCCAACGGCGAGCAGTTCCCTTACGACCGTCTGGTGCTGGCGACCGGCTCGGTCCCCTTCGTGCCCCCCATCCCCGGTCATCAGCGAGAGGGGTGCTTCGTCTACCGTACCCTGGGAGATCTCGCCGCCATTCGCGATGCCTGCGCCCAGGCCCGCAGCGGCGTGGTCATCGGTGGCGGCCTGCTGGGGCTGGAGGCGGCCAACGCCCTGCGCTTGCTCGGCCTCAAGACCCAGGTGGTGGAGTTCGCCCCCAGGCTGATGCCGGTGCAGCTCGACGAGAGCGGCGGCGCCGTGCTGCGGGACAAGATCCAGGCCCTCGGGGTCGAGGTGCTGGTGGAGAAAGCCACCGAGTGCATCGAGCAGGGGGAGCAGGCCCGTCATCGCCTGCGTTTCAAGGACGGTTCCCACATTGAGACCGACGTGCTGCTGTTCTCGGCGGGGATCCGCCCCGCCGACACCCTGGCCCGGCAATCCGGGCTGGAGGTCGGGGAGCGCGGCGGCATCTGCATCGACGACGGCTGCCACAGTTCGGATCCCGCCATCCTCGCCATCGGCGAGTGCGCGCTCTGGCAGGGGCGCATCTTCGGCCTGGTGGCTCCCGGCTACCAGATGGCCCGGGCCGCAGTGGCCAGTCTGTGCGGCGGCGAGACCCGCTTTATCGGGGCCGACATGTCCACCAAGCTCAAGCTGATGGGGGTGGACGTGGGCTCCATCGGCGATGCCCACGCCAACACCGCCGGCGCCCAGGAGTTGCTGCTGCTGGACAGGGTCAACGGCATCTACAAGAAGCTGGTGACCGACGGCGAGGGCAATCGCCTGCTCGGCGCCATCCTGGTGGGGGACGGGGCCGATTATGAGCGGCTGCTGCAGTACTACCAGAACGGGGTGGCGCTGCCCCAGCCGCCGCTCTCCCTGCTGGTGGGGGAGGCAGGGGCCGCTCCCGCGCCCCTGGTGCTGCCGGACAGCGCCATCCTCTGCTCCTGCCACAACGTCAGCAAGGGGGACGTGGTAGCCGCCGTTCGGGCGGGCAATCACGAGCTGTCGGCGGTGAAGAGCTGCACCAAGGCCGGCACGGGTTGCGGCGGTTGCAGCAACCTGCTCAAGCAGGTAGTGGATCAGACCCTGGCAGACCTTGGCGTCGAGGCGGACAAGGGGTTGTGCGAGCACTTCGCCTACGGCCGTCAGGAGCTCTATCACCTGGCCCGGGTGGGCGAGCTGAAGAGCTTCGAGGCGCTGCGGGACAAGCACGGCCAGGGGTTGGGGTGCGACATCTGCAAGCCGACGGTGGCCTCCATCCTGGCGTCCCTCTGGAACGAGCACGTGCTGGAGAAGCCCCACCGCGCGTTGCAGGATACCAACGACGCCTTCCTTGCGAACCTGCAAAAGGACGGCACCTATTCGGTGGTGCCGCGCATCCCGGGGGGGGAGATCACCCCGGAGGGGCTCATCACCATCGGCGAAGTGGCGCGCAAGTACGGCCTCTACACCAAGATCACCGGCGGCCAGCGCATCGATCTCTTCGGCGCCCGGGTCGACCAGCTGCCCGCCATCTGGGGTGAGCTGGTGGCGGCGGGCTTCGAGACCGGTCAGGCCTACGGCAAGTCGGTGCGCACCGTGAAGTCCTGCGTGGGCTCCACCTGGTGTCGTTACGGGGTACAGGACTCCATGACCCTGACCCAGACCCTGGAGCACCGCTACAAGGGACTGCGGGCGCCACACAAGCTGAAGTTTGCGGTCTCCGGCTGCACCCGGGAGTGCGCCGAGGCCCAGAGCAAGGACATCGGCGTCATCGCCACCGAGCGGGGCTGGAACCTCTATGTGTGTGGTAACGGCGGCATGCGGCCGCGCCACGCCGACCTCTTTGCCACGGATCTCGACGAGCAGACCCTGATCCGCTACATCGACCGGCTGCTGATGTTCTACGTGCGCACCGGGGACAGACTGCAACGTACCTCGGTCTGGATGGAGAACATGGAAGGGGGGCTCGACTACCTAAAGTCGGTGATCATCGAGGACAGGCTCGGCATCGGTGCCGAGCTGGAGGCCATGATGGAGGGGATAGTCGGCACCTGGCAGTGCGAGTGGAAGAGCACATTGGCGGATCCGGACAAGCTCAAGCTGTTCGAGGCCTTCGTCAACCGGCCCGAGGACGAGACGCCGCCGCGCCGTGAGGAGCGGGGGCAATGGGTGCCGGATATCGCTATCAAGGAGGTGGTATGAGCGACATAAAAGAAGAGACCTTACAGTCAGAACTTGGAGCCTGGCATAGGGTATGCGAGCTGGCGGCGCTGCCGGAGCAGGCCGGGCGCAGCGCCTGG
This sequence comes from Aeromonas sp. ASNIH1, assembly GCF_002934285.1. NCBI lineage: Bacteria > Pseudomonadati > Pseudomonadota > Gammaproteobacteria > Aeromonadales > Aeromonadaceae > Aeromonas > Aeromonas sp. ASNIH1. The sequence continues at coordinate 2,535,320 of NZ_CP026228.1, forward strand.
CTGGAGGGGCGGGTGCTGGCGCTGTTTCGCCTCGGGGAGCATGTCTATGCCCTGGACGGGGTGGATCCCCTGGCCGGCGTGGCGGTGCTGGGGCGTGGTCTGGTGGGGGATGCCGGTGGGGAGCCCGTGGTCGCCTCGCCCCTTTACAAGCAGCGCTACGCCCTGATGGACGGTCGCTGTCTGGACGATCCTGCCCTGAGCGTCGCCTGCTGGCCGGTGCGACTGGAGGGGAGCGAGGTCTGGGTACAGCTGGGGTGAGTGGCTCCATCTGAAACCGTTTTTCTATCACCGGGCTTGCCCGGTGATTTTTTGTGCGCGACCCGACATTTCTTGCACGAGAGGATGGCGGGAAAACGTTTTTCGGAAATAATGGACAAACGTTTGCAACTGGATGTTTGTCTATGACGGAACGTGAACAAGAGATCCTCGCCCTGCTGCGCCAGGATCCCATGATTGCCCAGCAGGAACTGGCGGACAGGCTCGGCATCAGCCGCTCCGCGCTGGCGAGCCACATCTCCAGCCTGATGCGCCAGGGCTATGTGCAGGGGCGCGGCTATGTGCTGCGCGAAGGCCCCTACGCCGTGGTGATAGGCGGCGCCAACATGGATATCTGCGGCTGCAGCCACGACAACCTGCGCATCGGGGATTCCAACCCGGGCCGGGTACGCACCTCCGCCGGTGGGGTAGGGCGCAACATCGCCGAGAACCTGGCGCGCCTTGGTACCGACACCCGGCTGTTGACTGCGGTGGGCAACGATCAATACGGCCACCACCTGCTGGAGGTGAGCCAGCGCGCCGGGGTCGACGTGCGCCAGGTACTGGTACTGGAGGGTCAATCGACCTCCTGCTACCTCAGCCTGCACGATGGCAGCGGCGAGATGAGCTGCGCCGTCAACGACATGGGGATCATCGAGCAGCTCACCCCGGCCCGGCTTGCCCCCTTGAGCGGCTTCCTCGGCGCGGCCCGGCTCTGGGTGCTGGACACCAACCTCGCCACCCACACCCTGGACTGGCTGTTCGAGCGCCAGGGGGAGCACATCATCTTCGTGGACACCGTCTCTGTGGCCAAGGTGGAGAAGATCCGCCCCTGGCTGCACCGCATCCACACCCTGAAACCGAACCGCACGGAAGCCGAGCAACTGTGTGGCTTCACCATCGCCGGGCCCGACACCTGGCCCATGGCGGCGGCCTGGTTCCACCGCGCTGGGGTGCAGCGGCTCTTCCTGAGCCTCGGCGATCAGGGGATCTTCTACAGCGACGGGGCGTGCCAGGGCCATCTGCCCGTGCTCGGCAGCCCGGTCGTCAACGTGACCGGCGGCGGCGATGCCTTCATGGCAGGGCTGGCCCACGCCTGGTTGCAGGAGCAGGACATCGTCGAGACGACCCGGTTCGCCCTCGGCTGCGCCGCCCTCACCGTCAATTGTTCCGATACCGTCTTTTCCGGCCTATCCAAGGCCGCCGTTGAACGCATGCTGGAGGAGTACCCATGTTGAACGCTTACCTCGATATCCAACCGGTCGTCGCCGAAGCTCTTGCCGCCGGCAAACCCGTCGTTGCCCTGGAGTCCACCATCATCTCCCACGGCATGCCCTATCCGCAGAACGTGGAGACGGCGCGCCAGGTGGAGCAGGTGGTGCGGGACAACGGCGCCGTGCCGGCCACCATCGCCATCATCGACGGCCGCCTCAAGGTGGGCCTGGATGCGGGGGCCCTGGAGGCGCTGGGCAAGGCCGGCCACGCCGCCATCAAGTGCAGCCGCCGTGACATCCCCTTCGTGCTGGCGAACAAGGGGATGGGGGCCACCACGGTGGCCTCCACCATGATAGTGGCCGCCATGGCCGGGATCCGGGTGTTTGCCACCGGCGGCATCGGCGGCGTGCATCGCGGCGCCCAGGAGACCTTCGACATCTCGGCTGACCTGCAGGAATTTGCCCAGACCCCGGTGGCCGTGGTCTGCGCCGGTGCCAAGTCGATCCTCGACATCGGCCTGACCCTGGAGTACCTGGAGACCCAGGGGGTGCCGGTCATCGGCTACCAGACCGAGGAGCTGCCCGCCTTCTATACCCGGGAGAGCGGCTTCAAGGTGGATTACCGCCTCGACACCCCGGCGGCCATCGCCGAGGCGCTGCGCCTGAAGTGGGAGCTGGGGCTGGCGGGAGGTGCCGTGGTGGCGAACCCCATCCCGGCCCAGTTTGCGATGCCGAAGGCGGACATCGACGCGGCCATCAAGCAGGCGCTGCGGGAAGCGGACGAGCAGGGGGTCAAGGGCAAGGAATCCACCCCCTTCCTGCTGGCCCGGGTGTGCGAGCTGACCGGCGGCAACTCCCTGGCGGCCAACATCCAGCTGGTACTGAACAACGCCGCCCTGGGGGCAAAGATTGCCGCCAGCCTGTAGGTATTGTGATAAATGCAAAAGAGGGCCGACAGGCCCTCTTTTCATTGTCAGATCGGCTGCCCGATTACTGCAGTACCAGTCGCCCGTTGAGGGGCTGCACGGGGCGGTTGTTGGGGTGGTGCATCAACGCCTTGAAGGCATCGATCTGGGCCTGACTGACCTGCACCGGCTCCTTCATCACCAGCCAGCGCACCCCTTCCGAGCAGGGCGGGGTGGTCAGTGACCCGCTGAAGCGGTAGTAGTCCCGCTTGGCGGGCAGCAGTGCCTCTGCCGAGACCCCTTCCTTGAGCTCGTGACTCTCCCCCGCCTTGGCTGGCAGCGCCTGCCAGGCCTGGCTCAGGGCGGCATTGGCCCGGCCCGGTTCGAACATCACGGCGACCACCGCCAGCTCCCCCTTGGCGTTGGCGTGGACCAGGTGACCCTCCAGGGGGTAGGACCTGCCTTCGATGAGGTTTTCGCTGGGGGCGTGGAAGTGGAACTGCTTGAGCTCGAAGCGCATGCCGTCGAGCTCAAGGGTGCTGCCGGGGGCATAGTTGACCTGCACCGTGTGGCCGTTGTTGACCAGCGTCTTGCCACCCGCCTGATAGTGGAACTGCAGGGGGGCCAGATCGGCCTTCACCAGACCCGAGAGGTTGACCGGCGACTGGTTGCTGCCGGCACACTGGCCATATTCCGGGGTCAGGCTGGCCCATTTCGCCGGGCCGGCCTCGCCGCTGTATTCCCAGTGTGTGGTGGCGGCAAAGGCGGCAGGGCAGAGCAGCAGGGCGCCAGCCAGCAGGGACTTTTTCATCATGCATCCTTATCCTGATTGAAAAGCACGGCCATTCCTGGCCTTCCGGCAGGAAGGCCTCGTCAATGGCATCGTTGGAAACGCAGGGTACGCGGTGCCAGACTGGATTAATTGTTATGAAAGGTCTGTCGTCATCGTTATTTGAAGCGTGGCATGAGGCGGCGCCATGATGTATTCCGGCAACGGGGCCCGCTTATTCATGAAGGAGAAATCCTGCGGGCATTTTCGCCATGAACGGCCCCCTTTCATGGTGCCCCAAATAGCTGACGGGCTGATTCTAGAGGGCTTTTCATGGCTCCGTTTGATCTCGAGCAAACAAGCGCGGACTAATTATCGGGCTTGAGGATCCCTTATTTCGTTGGGATTTTTTCGATATTCCCTGACCCGGCCAGGGGCGTGCGTGGTGGGAGCCGGGCGCTGTGCTGACAGAGTGCCTCGGTGTTGACCCCTTATCCCTCTGATAGTGCTGGAGAAATTCCCCCCTCAGCACAGTGACGGCGGGATGACAATCCCCCGGTTGGCGGCGTCTTGTTTGCGGTTTTGCCGTCCTCTTCACATTTCCGGATTGCTCGCTATTTGTGCGATTTCCTTACTCATCCGACCTGGTGTCAAATCACTCCGCCTAACACAAGGAGTGGCATAATAATGAATAATATCAATAAATTAGTTCTGGCTATCGGATTCACTCTCACCACCTTCCCGAGCCTGGCGGCGGGATTCCAGTGCGGGGAGCACGTCACCCTGGGGGTACCCGGTCAATCCAGTCAGCTGTTGTGCCGGGAGGGCTATGCCGCCGGGTACAACTACGACACCAAGGTCTCTGACTGGGTCTCTTACCGGATGACTGCCGCCAGCGCCCAGGGCCAGGTGCCGCGCAAGGATGCCTTCGCCGAGGACAAGGAGGTGCCGGTGCAGTTTCGCGCCACCCTGTCGGACTACAAGGGCTCGGGCTATGACCGCGGCCACCAGGCACCGGCGGCGGACATGCGCTCCACCGCCAACACCATGAAGCAGAGCTTCCTGCTCACCAACATGACCCCGCAACTGCCGGCGCTCAACCAGGGGGCCTGGCGCATCCTGGAGGAGAAGACCCGGCAGTGGGCCATCACCTACAAGAGCGTGCAGGTGATCACCGGCCCCATCTTCACCCACTCCGATGGCGCCATCGGCAACGGCGTGACCGTGCCCCACGCCTACTACCGGGTGGTGATGGATCTGGCGGGCAAGCGGGCCATCGCCTTCATCCTGCCGCAAGAGAACGTCTCGGCCAGTCGGCTGGCGGACTATGTGGTGACGGTGGATGAGGTGGGGGAGCAGACCGGACTCGACTTCTTCACCGAGCTGCCGGATGGGCAGGAAGAGGCCATGGAGTCGCGGCTGTCGGCCATGTGGGGCGGTTAGCGCGTCCGGCAGGGGTAACGGGGGCCCAGGCCCCCGTTACCCACACGGCCTCCGGCCATTGCCATGGCCCCTGGTACAGGGCCAGTACAGCTTGGGTCTGGCATCGGGCCCTTATCATGACTCCTTTTTTCAGGAGGCATCATGTCAGCGCTGTTTTCCCTTTACTCCTTGTCCACTCTTGCCCGCGCGTTGCGCATCTGCGTACCCATGGCGTTGCTGGGGGCTGCTGTTCCCCCCGCCATGGCCGACGAGGATATCCGCTTGGGGCAGACCATTCTGCTCGGGGTCGGCGATCATCCCGCCATCATTCCCATGCTCGCCTGCCGGCCGACCAAATCCATCATGGTCAAGGCAGGGCGGGAGTTGACCCTGGAGCGGGTCAAGGTGTTCTACGGCAACGATCGCAGCAAGACCCTCTATTTCGACAAGGTGTTGAGAGAGGATCAGGAGTCGGGGTGGCAATCCCTCGGCAGCCGACTCTGCATCAAGCGCATCGAGGTGTACGGCAATTCGGAAGGGAGCAGGGCGGGGGTCAAGGTGTACGGGCGCAAATGAGCAAAGGGCGGGGGAAATCCCCGCCCAGTGCTTATTTCTTCGGGCGGAACGGTTTGATGATGGCCTCGTCGCACTCGAGATAGGGCCCTTCCATCAGGTCGATGCAGTAGGGAATGGCGGGGAAGACTGCATCCAGGCACTCGCGGATCGATTTGGGCTTGCCCGGCAGGTTGACGATGAGCGAGCTGCCGCGCAGGCCGGCGGTCTGGCGCGACAGGATGGCGGTCGGCACGAACTTGAGGGACTCGGCCCGCATCAGCTCGCCAAAGCCCGGCATCATGCGATCGCACACCGCCTCGGTGGCCTCCGGGGTCACATCCCGCCTGGCCGGCCCGGTGCCCCCCGTGGTAACGACAAGGCAGCACTGCTCATCGTCCACCAGCCGAACCAGGGTCGCCTCAATCTGATCCTGCTCGTCGGGGATCACCTGATAGACAGGCTCCCATTCCGAGGTCAGGTAGGCGTTCAGGGTGTCGATGATGGCCTTGCCGGAGAGATCTTCGTAGATGCCTGCACTGGCGCGATCGCTGACGGTGACGATACCGATTCTTGCCTTGCTCATGGTCTGCCCTTGGTTGCCGCAATAAAGTGGTAAATAAAATAACATAATCAGTGAGATATGTTAAACCGCAGGATGAGGCAAGGGGAGGGCGTCGAGCCAGGGAGAGAGTCGAATGAAAAACAATTTTGAGAAAAGTCCGTTAATAAGGCATAAGGCCGAGAAAAATGGCGCTGAAATTTTATAAAAAAACTGACGCAGGCCGGATTCGGTTAATTTCATGAATCATAAGGAATAAATGATTTTTTCCGCCAACAATGCGCAATTCGTGCCAAAAACCGGACTCCTGTGGCTCGGCGGTGAATGACCCAAAATCGCCACCATCCTATATAACCTTCCCTAGGGACAGTGAAATAGTGATGTGCCCGGCGTCGTTCCATTCCATGGGCGAGGTCCGGCTAGGAGGGTATATGGAGCTGCCTGATTTCGATACCCTGAAGTACTGGGCGCTGGCCGAGCCGGAGCGACTCGACGCGCTGCTGCACCAGCAGATAGAGACCCTGATCGCCCAGGTGGGGCCAGAGCGGCAACGTCGGCTGCGAGGTCTGCAATTTCGCATCGACTGCCAGCGCCGCCTGGCCAGAAACAACCTCGACAGCTGCATCCGGATAGCCAACATGATGCATGACTCCGTCTACGCCATGCGCCAGCACATTCTGGATCTGCAGAATGAATCTTGTCAGGAAATGGCAGAGCCCCCGCTGCCGGATAATGTGATAGCGTTCTCCAGTTATCTGAAACGGAAATAATTCACGGCCCTGTTCAAGATATAAAAAAACAGGGTTTTTATTAATTTTTTTCACCCCTTCTCAAACAAGTTGTTAAGCAAGTTGGGTGAATTGTTTTTTATTTGCTGCAAATATTCCCCGGGCGGCTGAATAATAGTGACCAGTGCCCGCAGTCCGATAGAGATGGATGAAGGTGTATTTATTTTGGGGTAATATCCAGACACATTTCATCTTGCTATGACTCAAAGGGATCATGAGAAGCATCACACCAGGAAGGGTGCTGTCGCGAGAGCAGCAGACGGAGATCACCCGGATCATCGTCAAGGCGGGCCAGATGCTGGCCCAGTTTGGGGCGGAGAGCCGCATCATCGAGCAGACCACGGTCCGGCTCGGCATGGCGCTCGGGCTGGAGAGCGTCGAGATGGCCATCTCTTCCAGCGCCATCGTCCTCACCAGCCTCTACCAGGGCAGTTGCGTCACCACCACCCGCCGGGTGCGGGAGCACGGCATCAACATGCAGGTGGTGTGCGAGATCCAGCGCATCTGCATCATGACGGAAAAGTCGCTTATCGGCGCGCGCGAGGTACGTCAGCGCCTCGAGGCCATCACGCCGTTCCACTATCACCCCTGGCTGGTGGTGCCCATGGTGGGGCTCTCCTGCGGTGCCTTCTGCCTGCTGTTTGGCGGTGACTGGCCCATCTTCCTGGTGACCTGCTGCTCGGCCTCGGTCGCCATGCGGGTGCGCCAGCTCATTGCCCGCCATCACCACAGCCCCCTCATCAACTTTGCCGCCACCGGGTTTATCGCCACCCTGCTCGCTTCCAGCGCCACCTTCTTCGGCTGGGGCGAACAACCCTATCTCGCCATGGCCGCCAGCGTGTTGCTGCTGGTGCCGGGGTTCCCGCTCATCAATGCGGTCTCCGACATGGTGAAGGGTTACTTCAACATGGGGCTGGCCCGCTGGGGCACGGCGACACTGCTGACCATCAGCGCAGCCATAGGGATCATTCTCGCCATGTCGGTGACCGGTATCTGGGGGTGGAAAGTATGATGGAACTGCTCTGGCTGCTGGCCAAGGATGCCTTCTGGTCGGCCATTCCGGCGGTGGGCTTTGCCATGCTGTTCAACGTGCCGCCACGGATGCTCAAATATTGCGCCATGGGGGGCGCGTTGGCCCACAGCCTGCGTACCCTGCTCATCCACTACGGCATGCCCATCGAGTGGGCCACCCTGGCAGCGGCGACCACGGTCGGCTTTGTCTGTGTCTACTGGTCGCGCCGCCTGCTGGCACCGCGCCCTGTGTTCAGCGTTGCCTCCATCATCCCCATGATCCCGGGCAGCTATGCGTTCAAGACCATGATCGCCATCGTGGAGCTCAATATCTCCGGGGTGACCATGGAGCTGCTTCAGAGCGCGGTGGAGAACGGCCTCAAGGCGCTGTTTATCGTGGGGGCCCTGAGTTTCGGTTTGGCGATCCCCTCTCTGGTCGTGTACCGTAACCGCCCCATTATCTGACGACGGTGCGAGAGGTTGACCCCATGATGATTTCCATGATTGCCGCCATGGCCCACGATCGGGTGATAGGGCTGGACAACCAGATGCCTTGGCACCTGCCGGCGGATCTGGCCCACTTCAAGCGGGTCACTCTGGGCAAGCCGGTGCTGATGGGGCGCAAGACCTTTGAATCCATCGGACGACCGCTGCCCGGCCGTCGCAATCTGGTGATCAGCCGCAACCCCGACTACCGGGCCGACGGCGTGGAGGTTATCGACTCGGTGGAGGCCGCACTGGCCCTGCTGGCGGATAGTGACGTCGCGGAGCTGATGGTGATCGGGGGCGGTCATCTCTACGGCCAGCTGCTGCCACGGGCCGACAGGCTCTATCTGACCCGTATCGATCTGGCGGTGGAAGGGGATACCCGCTTCCCGGCCTTCGATGAGAACGACTGGTCGTGCATCGAGCGCGAGTTACATCAGCCTGACGAGAAGAACCCCCATCCCTACTGTTTCGAGACCTGGCAGCGGCGCTGAGCCCTCTGATGCCATGAAGAGCCCCTTGCGACAGCCGGGGGCTTTTTTGTGCCCTGTTACTGCAAAGAGAAGGGGGCTGAACCGGCATGGCTGAAGGTGCCTGAAGCAATATCCGGAATGCGTGACATTAAAATGATTAGTTATGTAATGAATAGGCCATTAATCGCTTCGATGGGGGCCATCCTCCCCACCCTCTCTTTTCGCCTGCTGCTAACGCCTTTTAATCATTAATGAAATGTGCTGAAAGTGCATCGATACTGTGGCGGCCCTGTCTGTTATAGGCGTTTTTATCGTGATTTAATGGATTTTTATGAATAAAAATAACCAATAAAAATCAATGAGTTAAATTTAACCTTTCCAGATTGGCTTCAATTGGTTCTTTTGTTTGGGTGTGAAATTACTTAGTGTTAAAAGTAGTTGGCTCACGTTCGACGGTTTGCCAGGCAAGGCGTCGGCCAAGAAAAAAGGACAATATGACAGTCAAACTCGAGGTCAAATCCCTCTACAAAATCTTCGGCGATCAGCCGGATAAAGCGTTCAAATTGCTGGCGAAAGGGCATGATCGCGCCAGTATCCTGAAAAAGACCGGACAGACCCTGGGGGTCCAGGATGTCAATCTGTCCATCAACGAAGGGGAGATCTTCGTGGTGATGGGCCTCTCCGGTTCGGGCAAGTCCACCTTGGTGCGTCTCTTCAACCGGCTGATCGAGCCGACCCGCGGCCAGGTGCTGATCGATGGCGAGGACATCGCCGCCATCTCGGAGCGCGAGCTGCGCCGGGTGCGCCGCAAGAAGATCAGCATGGTATTCCAGTCTTTCGCCCTGATGCCGCACCTGAGTGTGCTGGAAAATACCGCCTTCGGGCTGGAGCTGGCCGGTGTACCGCTGGCGGAGCGCCAGCAGAGCGCCCGTCAGGCGCTCCATCAGGTGGGGCTGGGACAGTGGATAGAGGCTTATCCGGATGCCCTCTCCGGCGGCATGAAGCAGCGGGTCGGGCTGGCCCGGGCCCTTGCCAATGACCCCGACATCCTGCTGATGGACGAAGCTTTCTCCGCGCTGGATCCCCTGATCCGCACCGAGATGCAGGATGAGCTGCTCAAGCTGCAGGCCAGCCAGCAGCGCACCATCGTCTTCATCTCCCACGATCTGGACGAGGCGATGCGCATCGGCGATCGCATCGCCATCATGCAGGATGGCCAGCTGGTGCAGGTGGGCACCCCGGACGAGATCCTGAACCAGCCCGCCAACGACTATGTGCGCGCCTTCTTTCGCGGTGTGGATCTGGCCCATGTGTTCAGCGCCCGCGATGTGGCCAGCCGCAAGCAGGTGCCCCTCATCAAGAAACACACCACCGACGGGCCGGGCAACGCCCTGCGCCAGCTCAAGGAGCTTGAGCGGGAGTTCGGGTACGTGGTGGATCGCAGCCGCCGCTTCCTCGGGGTCGTCTCGGTGGAGTCGCTCGGTCAGGCGGTCAGGGCCAAAGGCAGCCTGGAGCAGGCGCTGCTGGGGGACATTCAGCCCATTCTGGCGGACACCGCCCTCAATGAACTGATCAGCCAGGTGGCGGCCGCCCCCTGTCAGGTGCCCGTGGTCGAGGAGGATGGCACTTACCTCGGCCTCATCTCCAAGGCCAATCTGCTCAATACCCTGGACAGGAGTACCCCGGCATGAAGCTGATGAATCCCCATTTCTTGCTGAGCGGGCTGCTGGCCCTGGTGCTGCTGGCGAGCCCTTCCCTGCGGGCCGATGAGGTGGCGGCAGACCCCTGGAGCGCGCCTGCGTCCACCGAGGTGTCCGATCCCTGGGGCAGTACCGACACCCAGGCCACCGACTGGCAGAACCAGATCGAAGCCGCCGACACCACAACCGCCATCGACTGGCTGGATCCTTTCCAGCAGGCGCTGGTGCCGCTGGATACCTGGGTGGAAGGGGGCATCGGTTGGCTGGTGGAGAACCTGCGGCCGCTGTTCCAGCTGATCCGCGCACCGGTGGAGCTGACCCTGAACGCCATGACCCATCTGCTGCAGACGGTGCCCTCCACCCTGATGATGGGGCTCCTGGCCCTGCTTGCCTGGCAACTGGTGAACGGCCGCATGGCGCTCGGCACGCTCGTATCTCTTGTGGGGATCGGGCTCATCGGGGCCTGGTCCGATGCCATGGTGACCCTGTCCCTGGTGCTGACCTCGCTGTTCTTCTGCGTGCTGCTGGGGTTGCCCACCGGCATCCTGCTGGCCCGCAGCGAGCGGCTCTCCACCTGGACCCGGCCGCTGCTGGATGCCATGCAGACCACCCCGGCGTTCGTCTACCTCATCCCCATCGTGATGCTGTTTGGCATCGGCAACGTGCCCGGGGTGGTGGTGACCGTCATCTTCGCCCTGCCGCCGATGATCCGGCTCACCATGCTGGGTATTCGCCAGGTGCCCACGGATCTGGTGGAGGCGGCCCACTCGTTCGGTGCCAGCCCCTCCCAGTTGCTGTTCAAGGTACAGCTGCCGCTCGCCATGCCCACCATCATGGCCGGGGTCAACCAGACCCTGATGCTGGCGCTCTCCATGGTGGTGATCGCCTCCATGATCGCGGTGGGGGGTCTCGGCCAGATGGTGCTGCGCGGCATCGGCCGGCTCGACATGGGGCTCGCCTCCATCGGCGGCCTCGGCATCGTGCTGCTGGCCATCGTGCTCGACCGCCTCACCCAGGCGATGGGGCAACCGGATCGCACCCGTACCGGCCGCTGGTATCAGCATGGCCCCGCCGCCCTGCTGCTGCGCCTGGCCGGTCGTGACAAGAAAATCGATTACAAAGGAGTAAACGCATGAGACAGACCACCAAAGGATTGACCCTGGGCACATTGCTGCTGAGTGCCCAACTGCTGAGTCCGCTCGCCATGGCCAGCGCCGAGTTGCCGGGGGAGGGGGTTCGCGTTCAGCCCCTGCAGAGCTCCTTGCCGGAAGAGGCCTTCCAGAGCCTGCTGGTGAGCAAGCTGATGGCGCGTCTGGGTTACGATGTCCAGCCCGCCCAGGAGGTGGACTACAACGTGGCTTATGCCTCGGTGGCCCAGGGAGACGGCACCTTCCTCGCGTTCAACTGGGTGCCGCTGCAGGACAACAAGTACGAGCAGGCGGGGGGCGACAAGGTGTTCTTCCGTGAGGGCACCTATGTGGCCGGTGCCGCCCAGGGGTACCTCATCGACAAGAAGACCGCGACCCAATACGGCATCACCAACCTGGGCCAGCTCAAGGATCCCGAGGTGGCGGCGCTGTTTGACGGGGATGGCGACGGCAAGGCCGACCTCATCGGTTGCAACCCCGGCTGGGGCTGCGAGGGGGCGATCAACCATCACCTCGACGCCTTTGGTCTGACCCCCACGGTGGCCCACAAGCAGGGCAACTACGCGGCGCTGATCTCCGATACCCTGGCTCGCTACCAGGCCGGCAAGCCGGTGCTCTATTACACCTGGACCCCCTACTGGCTCAGCAGCGAACTGGTGCCGGGCAAGGATGTGGTGTGGCTGGAAGTCCCCGCCGACGCCCCGGATGCGGCCAAGACCCGTTTGCCGAACGGCAAGAACTACGGCTTTGCGGTGAACACCATGCACATCGTTGCCAACAAGCGGTTTGCCGAGGCCAATCCGGCCGCCGCCAAGCTCTTCTCCATCGTCAAGCTGCCGCTCAATGACATCAACGTGCAGAACGGCCTGATGAACAAGGGGCAGAACAAGCCGGCGGACGTGGAACGTCATGCCGATGCCTGGCTCAAGGGCCACGAGGCGCTGGTGAACGACTGGCTGAATCAGGCGCGCGCCGCCGCCATGTAATGAGGGGTGGAACGTCGCCCTTTTGCGCAAAGAAAAACGCCCGGCAGTTGCCGGGCGTTTTTTTGTGGGCGAGGCGCAGCACATGGCCGGACCGGGGGATCAGATGCCGGAGCCGTCGCTCTCGCCACCTTCCTCATGCAGGCCACACTCGCGCTTGAGGCCGAAGAAGCGGGTCTGCTCCTCGCTCATGCCGGGCTCCCACTTGGCGGTGGTGTGCACGTCGCCGACCGAGAGGTAACCCTGCTCCCACAAGGGGTGGTAGGGGAGGTCGAACTCCTTGAAGTAGTAGAAGACGTCCTTGTTGCTCCAGTCGATCACCGGCAGGAACTTGAAGCGACCGCGCTGGATGGCCAGCACCGGCAGCTTGCCCCGGCTGCCGGACTGCTCACGGCGCAGGCCCGAGAACCAGGTGCGGGCACCCAGCTCGTTCAGGGCGCGGTCCATGGGCTCCACCTTGTTGAGCTGGTTGTAGCGGGTGATCCCCTCCACCCCCTGCTCCCACAGGAGGCCGAAGCGGGCCTCCTGCCAGGCCGGGCTGAGTTCGGCCCGGTAGATCTTGAGGTTGAGCGCGAGACGCTCGGTCAGCTCGTCGATGAAACGGTAGGTCTCGGGGAAGAGATAACCGGTGTCGGTCAGCACCACGGGCACGTCGGCCCGCTCGCGGCTCACCAGATGCAGCATGAGCGCCGCCTGGATACCGAAACTCGACGACAGCACATGCTCCCCCGGCAGGTTGGCCAGGGCCCAGCGCACCCGCTCGGGGGCGCTCATGGCGTCCAGCGCCCGGTTGAGGGGGGCCAGCACCTCGACCTGCTCCTCCCGGCCCAGGGCCAGGAGGGCGTCGAGGTCGAGCCGGCCGTCGGCGGTGCGCGCCAGCCGGGCTGTATCAGTCTGTTCAGGCTGCATAGAAGTCCCTCGCGGAGTCGATAACCGGGGCGATGATGCCGGCGCGAATGACAAAATCGCCGAAGCACTCGTCCGGGTTGCGTTCGCTCGCCCAGCGGCCGATCAGGGCGTCCAGTTCGGCCAGGATCTGCGGCTCGGTGATGTTCTCCAGATACAGGCGCGGGATGCGGGTCCCCTCGAGGTTGCCCCCCAGGTGCAGGTTGTAGCGACCCGGCGCCTTGCCCACCAGACCCACTTCCGCCAGCATGGCGCGGCCGCAGCCGTTGGGGCAGCCGGTGACCCGGAAGATGATGGCGTCATCCGCCAGGCCGTGCTTGGCCAGCAGCCCCTCGATGTCGGTGACGAAGGCAGGCAGCATGCGCTCGGCCTCGGCCATTGCCAGGGGGCAGGTGGGCAGGGCCACACAGGCCATGGACTGCTTGCGCTGCTCGCTCACGCCGTCATCCAGCAGACCGTACTGGCGTGCCAGGGCTTCGATGCGTGCCTTCTCGCCGGCAGGCACGCCCGCGATGATGAGGTTCTGGTTGGCGGTGAGGCGGAAGTCCCCCTGATGCACCTTGGCGATCTCCAGCATGCCGGTCTTGAGGGGCTTGCCCGGGAAGTCCAGCAGGCGGCCGTTCTCGATAAACAGGGTCAGGTGGTGCTTGCCGTCGATCCCCTCCACCCAGCCGAAGCGATCGCCACGACTGGTGAATTCATAGGGGTGAACCGGCCCGAACTGGATGCCGGCGCGGTTCTCCACCTCGGCCTTGAAGGCCTCGACCCCCACCCGTTCAAGGGTGTACTTGGTCTTGGCGTTCTTGCGGTTGACCCGGTTGCCCCAGTCGCGCTGGGTGCTGACCACGGCGGCCGCCACCTCCAGCACGTGGGAGAGCGGAATGAAGCCAAAGTCGCTCGCCTTGCGCGGGTAGGTGGTGGTGTCGCCGTGGGTCATGGCGAGACCGCCCCCCACCAGCACGTTGAAGCCCACCAGCTTGCCGTGATCGGCAATGGCCACGAAGTTGAGATCGTTGGCGTGGATGTCCACATCGTTGTGGGGCGGGATGACCACGGTCGTCTTGAATTTGCGCGGCAGGTAGTTGGAGCCCAGGATCGGCTCCTCGTCACCCCCCAGCTTCTCGCCATCCAGCCAGATCTCCACGTAGGCGCGGGTCTTGGGCAGCAAGTGTTCGGAGATCTTCTTGGCCCACTCGTAGGCCTCCTGGTGCAACTCGGACTCCACCGGGTTGCTGGTGCAGAGCACGTTGCGGTTTACGTCCCCCGCGGTAGCGATGGAGTCGATACCGGTGCTGTTGAGGGTCTGGTGCATCAGCTTGATGTCGCGCTTCAGTACCCCGTGGAACTGGAAGGTCTGGCGGGTGGTCAGGCGGATGCTGCCGTACATGCTGTGTTCTTCGGCGAACTTGTCGATCACCTGCCACTGGGCCGGGGTGATGATGCCGCCGGGCAGGCGGGCGCGCAGCATGACGTTGTGCAGGGGCTCCAGCTTCTGGGCGGCGCGCTCCGGGCGGATGTCGCGGTCATCCTGCTGATACATGCCGTGGAAGCGGATCAGCTGGAAGTTGTCGCCGTTGAAGCCGCCGGTGAGCGGGTCCTGCAGATCTTCGGCGATGGTGCCGCGCAGGAAGTTGCTCTCGCGCTTGAGGCGTTCGTTGTCAGCCAGCGGCCCTTCGACCGGTCCCGGAATAAGTTGTTTGCTCATCAATAGACATCCCTTTGATAACGTTTGGCACGACGCAATTCGCTCAGATACTCTTCTGCTTCCTCACGGCTCTTGTGGCCGTGTTCCGCAATCACTTCCAGCAGGGCTTCCTGCACATCCTTCGCCATGTGGTTGGCGTCGCCACACACATAGAAGTGAGCGCCTGCTTCCAGCCACTGGTAGAGCTCAAGCCCTGCCTCGCGCAGGCGGTCCTGCACATAAATCTTGTTGGACTGATCCCGGCTGAAGGCCAGGGAGATCTTGGACAGCAGGCCCGATTTCACATAACGCTGCCACTCCACCTGATAGAGGAAGTCCTGGGTGAAGTGGGGGTTGCCGAAGAAGAGCCAGTTCTTGCCCTCTGCCCCCTGTGCTTCCCGCTCCTGCAGGAAGGCGCGGAACGGGGCAATGCCGGTGCCCGGGCCCACCATGATGACGGGGATGTCGGGATTGGCGGGCAGGCGGAAGTTGTCGTTGTGCTCCACGAACACCCGGACCTCGGCATCTTCCGGCAGACGGTCCGCCAGATAGGAGGAGGCGCCACCGCTTCGCACTGTGCCATCTTCTTGGCGGTAGCGCACCACACCGACGGTCAGGTGCACCTCTTCTTCCACCTCGCTCTGGGCGGAGGCGATGGAGTAGAGGCGGGGGGTGAGGGGGCGCAGCAGTGCGATCAGTTGATCGGCACTCAAGGAAGCCGGGAAGCGTTTCAGTACGTCCACCACCTGGGCGCTGGCCACCAGGGCGTTGACCTGGGCCTTGTCACCGGCCAGATCCTTCAGCGCCGCGTTGTCCGTGATCTCGGCGAGGCCAGTGATCAGGCCCCCGTGCAACCGGGTCAGCTCGTAGTGACGGGTCAGCGCCTCGCGCAGGCTGCCATGGGGGGTGGCCTCGTCACCGGTCAGACCGGTCAGGGCCAGCACTTCCCCCACGAGATCGGCGTCGTTGTCAAACCAGATGCCGAGCGCATCCCCCGGTTGATAGGTGATGCCGGACTCTTCCAGGTTGATCTCGATGTGACGGATGTCCTTGGTGGAGTCGCGGCCGGTGATCTTCTGGTTCACCGAGAGTCTGGCGGGGAAGGGGTTCTCCTTGTTGTACTGGCTGTGGCCGACGGCGGCCTGCACCGAGCCCGCCACGCTGGCGGTCGCGGCGCCGGCAGAGAGGGTGGCGGCGACCGCCGCAACGGCCTGCTCGCCCCAGGCCTTGGCGGCATCCTGATAATCCACATCGAGGCTAGCTAGCTCATGGATGCGCTCGGCCCCTGCCTTGGCGAGGAAGCCATCGAAATCCTTGCCGGTCTGGCAGAAGAACTCATAGGAGCTGTCACCCAGCCCCAGCACGGCAAACTTGAGGCCCTCGAGTTTGCCAATCTTGCCTTTTTTAAGCTGCTCGAACAGATCGACGGCGCTCTCGGGGGGCTCCCCCTCCCCGTAAGTGCTCACTACCACCAGCAGGTGGCTCTCTTTCTTGAGCTGCTTGGGTTTGTAGTCCGCCATGGAGGTGAGGGTCACCGGCAGGCCGCGGGCCTCGGCCTGGGCCTTGATGGCGCTGGCCACGCCCTTGGCATTCCCGGTCTGGGAGCCGTAGAGAATGGTCAGGCTGCCGCCGGGTGCCGCGACTTCTGCGCCTGCGCTCGCCACGGGCTGGACGCCCGCTTGGGAGAGGCCGTAGAGATAACCGCTGACCCAGGCCAGTTGCTGGGTATTGAGGGTGGTGAGAACTTGGTTGAGCTGGCGCTGCTGTTCGTCAGAGAGCGGGCTCAGGATGGGGGCTGTCAATGGCATCACACATGTCTTCCATGGTCTGATTTTTGGTCAGGGTAAGGGGTGTAATGAATAACAACAAAGAATAAAAATATCTTCTTTATGCGATTTATGAATTTATAAAGCCAAAATCCATCTCAGCCCCGGGGCGCCCGTGATATAAAAATGGCCTTGCCGAGCCCCCTGTCCCGGTGATCTCTCATGCCCCAAGGAGCAACCATGTCCCGTCTCTATCATGTCAACGCCTTCAGCCATCACCCCTTCGCAGGCAACCCCGCCGTGGTGGTGCTGGGGGAAGCGCGGTCCGACGCCGAGCTGCAGGCCATGGCGGCGGAGTTCAACCTCTCTGAGAGCGCCTTTCTGACCCAACTGGGAGAGGGGCATTACGGGTTGCGCTGGTTCACCCCGCAAGTGGAGGTGGATTTGTGCGGCCATGGCACCCTGGCGGCGGCCCATGTGCTGTGGCGGACGGGGGCGGTGGCCGAAGATCAGCCTATCCGCTTCGCGACCCGCAGCGGCGAGCTGGTGGCCAGGCGCGAAGAGAGCTGGATCTGGCTCGATTTTCCGCGCATTGCCCTGGCGCCGCTCATTCTGGATCCGGCTTATGGGGCAGCCCTCGGCTGCCAGCCGCTGCAAACCCTGGCGGTCGGGGCCAAGTTCCTGCTTGAGCTCGCCAGTGAGGAGGCGGTCCGCGCGCTTACCCCCGATTTTCACGCCCTGCGGGCGCTGCCGGGCCGGGGGATCATGGTGACGGCGCCATCGAGCCGGAAGGAGGACGACTTCGTCTCCCGCTACTTCGCCCCCTGGGTAGGAGTGGACGAGGATCCGGTGACCGGCTCCAACCACTGCGCCCTGGTGCCCTTCTGGGCCGAGCGGCTCGGCAAACGGCAATTGCGGGCCCGCCAGGTCTCGGCCCGAGGCGGGGATCTCAGGCTGGAACTGCAGGAGGAGCGGGTGCTGATGGCGGGCCGGGCACTGACCCTGTGGCAGGGGGAGTGGCTGCTGCCACCGGCCTGATAAGCGGCAAGTTGGTGGCGTATGGTGGCGTATTGAAGGTTCGCACCGGTTGTGTCCGTCATAAAAAAACGCCCCGCAATTGCGGGGCGTTTTGATTGCCATGGACGGCAGCGTTTTGCTGCGGCCCTGTTTCTGCGGCGCTTACTTTTGTGGACGCAAGGCCGGGAACAGAATGACGTCGCGGATGGTGTGGCTGTTGGTGAACAGCATCACCAGACGGTCGATACCGATGCCCTGACCGGCAGTCGGCGGCAGACCGTGTTCCAGTGCGGTCACGAAGTCGGCGTCGTAGAACATGGCTTCGTCATCGCCTGCGGCTTTCTGGTCAACCTGGGCCTGGAAGCGCTCGGCCTGATCTTCCGCATCGTTCAGCTCGGAGAAGCCGTTGGCCAGCTCGCGGCCGCCGATGAAGAATTCGAAGCGGTCGGTGACGTCCGGGTTCTGGTCGTTGCGGCGGGCCAGCGGGGAGACGGCGGCCGGGTACTCGGTGATGAAGGTCGGTTGCAGCAGCATGTGTTCCACGGTCTCTTCGAAGATCGCGGTGATCACGTGGCCCAGCTCCCAGCTCTTCATCAGCTCGATCTTCAGACCCTTGGCGACGGCGGTGGCCTTCTCAAGAGTGGCCAGATCGTCACGGGTCACACCCGGGTTGTACTTCAGGATGGAGTCCACCATGGAGAGGCGCTGGAACGGCTGACCGAAATCGATGGTCAGGCCCTCTTCGCCCTCTTTGGCGTAACGGATCTTGGTGTCGCCCAGGATGTCCTGTGCCAGGGTGCGCAGCATCTCTTCGGTGAGATCCATCAGATCGATGTAATCGGCGTAGGCCATATAGAACTCGAGCATGGTGAACTCGGGGTTATGGCGAACGGAGATGCCTTCGTTGCGGAAGTTGCGGTTGATCTCGTAGACACGCTCGAAACCACCGACCACCAGACGCTTCAGATAGAGTTCCGGAGCGATACGCAGGTACATGTCGATGTCCAGCGCATTGTGGTGGGTGATGAAGGGACGTGCGGAGGCGCCACCCGGGATGACTTGCATCATGGGGGTTTCCACTTCCATGAAGCGCTTGTCATTCAGGAACTTGCGAATGCCGGCCACCACCTTGGTGCGGGTCACGAAGGTCTTGCGGGACTCTTCGTTGGCGATCAGGTCCAGGTAACGCTGGCGGCAGCGGGCTTCCTGGTCGGTCAGACCCTTGTGCTTCTCGGGCAGCGGGCGCAGGGCCTTGGTCAGCAGGCGGATGGTGGAGACGTGTACGGAGAGCTCACCGGCGTTGGTGCGGAACAGGGTGCCCTCGACACCGACGATGTCACCCAGATCCCACTTCTTGAACTGCTCGTTGTAGAAGCCTTCCGGCAGATCGTCACGGGTCACGTAGATCTGGATCTTGCCAGCCATGTCCTGCAGGGTCGCGAAAGACGCCTTGCCCATGATCCGGCGGGTCATGATGCGACCGGCAATCTTCACCTGTTTACCCAGGGCGACCAGCTCGTCATTGCTCTTGTCGCCGAATTCGGCATGCAGATCGCCGGAGAGGCTGTCACGACGGAAGTCGTTGGGGAAGGGGTTGCCCTGGGCGCGCAAGGCGGCCAGCTTGGAGCGACGCTCAAGCATCTCGTTGTTCAGTTCGAGAGTCTGGTCGACTTCCGGGGTGGTGGTTTGTTCAGACATGGTGATTCCTGCTGCTCTGTTTACAGGCCTGATTTCAGGCTGGCTTCGATAAACTTGTCCAAGTCGCCGTCGAGTACCGATTGGGTATTGCGGGTTTCGACGCCGGTGCGCAGATCCTTGATACGGGAATCATCCAGTACGTAGGAGCGGATCTGGCTGCCCCAGCCGATGTCGGACTTGGTCTCTTCGAGGGCTTGCTTCTCAGCGTTCTGCTTTTGAATTTCCAGCTCGTAGAGCTTGGCCTTCAACTGCTTCATACACTGATCTTTGTTCTTGTGCTGGGAACGGTCGTTCTGGCACTGCACCACCACGCCGGTCGGCACATGGGTGATACGCACCGCGGACTCGGTCCGGTTGACGTGCTGACCACCGGCACCGGAGGCGCGGTAGACGTCGATGCGAAGATCAGCCGGGTTGATCTCGATCTCGATGTCATCATCGATCTCGGGGTAGACGAACACGGAGCAGAACGAGGTGTGGCGACGGCCGCCGGAATCGAACGGCGACTTGCGTACCAGGCGGTGCACGCCGGTCTCGGTGCGCAGCCAGCCAAAGGCATACTCGCCGGTGAACTTGATGGTGGCGGACTTGATGCCGGCCACGTCGCCCTCGGAGCATTCGATGAGCTCGGGCTTGTAGCCGTGGGCATCGCCCCAGCGCAGGTACATGCGCAGCACCATGTTGGCCCAGTCCTGGGCCTCGGTGCCACCGGAACCGGACTGGATGTCGATGTAGCAGTCGGAACCGTCGTGCTGACCGGAGAACATGCGACGGAACTCGAGATCCACCAGCTTGGCCTCCAGCTCGTCCGCTTCGACCACGGCTTCGTTGAAGGTCTCTTCGTCTTCGCCTTCGACGGCCAGGCTGACCAGCATCTCGACGTCATCGACGCCCTGGGTCAGGGTATCGATGGTGCTGACGACGTTCTCCAGGGAGACGCGCTCCTTGCCCAGCGCCTGTGCGCGCTCGGGTTCGTTCCAGACATCCGGCTGTTCCAGCTCGGCATTGACCTCTTCTAGACGCTCTTTCTTGGCGTCATAGTCAAAGGTACCCCCTAAGCAGCTCGGTCCTCTCAGACAGCTCCTTAAGCTTGTTTAATACAGGATTGACTTCAAACATCGTGAAAACTCTCGGGGTCGATGTGATTTAAAAACGGGATATTCTAGCCAATTGCAGAAGGAATAAACAGGGTTGGCTGGCCCCGCTCTTTTTCCTGCTCCAATTTTCCGCAGCATTTTTAAAATTTCCGCGTAAAATATCGTCACTCACGCCATTCTCCGCTTCAGTTTTGCGCAGATTGGCCGCTAACAACACACAGTGCCACGCACTCCCGATTGATCCTGTTCCCGACCCCCACAAGAAGAAAACACGATGAAAAACCTATCACTCAAGCAGAAGATACTGTTGTCTGTGGTCATCGCCTTGTCACTGGTGATCCTGCTGCTCTCCTGGCAGAGCTACACCAGCCAGAAGTCCATGCTGCTGCAAGGCAGTCAGGAACAGGTGCAGCGCCTTGGCAGCCAGCAGGCCGCCAGCGTCAGCGACTGGCTTGCCGCCCGTCGTGACGTCATCCAGGCCCTTGGCAACAAGGCCGGTGCCGAGCCCCTCAACGCCCTGCAACAGGCCCAGGTGTCCGGCCGTTTCCAGCTCACCTATTTCGGTGAGGGCAGCGGCAAGATGAACGACTCCGACCCCTCCATCAACCGCGACGGTTACGATCCCCGCTCCCGTGGCTGGTATCAGGAAGCCATGGCCAAGGGCGGCATGATCGTCACCAAACCCTACCTTGACGTGGCCTACAACATTCTGGTGGTGACCCTGGCCCAGCCTGCCCAGGGCGGCGTGGTGGGGGGGGATCTCTCCATCGCCTCCCTGGTGGATGACATCACCAAGATGAAGCTGCCAGCGGACGGCTTCGCCATCCTGATGCACAAGGATGGCACCGTCATCGCCTACAAGGATGCGGCCAAGGCGATGAAGCCGGCCAGCGAGATCGACAACGATCTGACCAATGCCCTGATCGATCAGAGCAAGGCGAGCAACAGCCTGGTGCCTGCTTTCTTCGACAACGAGGGGCGTGACAAGCTGCTGTGGGCGACGGACATTCCGGACACCGACTGGGAGCTGGTGCTGGTACTGGACAAGAGCACCCTGGAGGCGCCGCTCTCCTCCCTGCTGATGACCCAGCTCGGCCTGGCCCTGCTGGTGCTGGTGGGCAGCATCCTCGCCATCTCCTGGCTGGTCAGCCTGCTGCTCGGCCCCCTCACCAAGGTGTCCCAGGCCCTGGCCCGCATCGCCGACGGTAACGGCGATCTGACCCAGCGCATCAAGATCGACGCCAATGACGAAGTGGGCCAGCTCGCCGGCAGCTTCAACCGCTTCGTGGGCAGCCAGCATCAGCTCATCGCCAACATCCGTCAGCTTGCCAACGAGCTGAACGCCGATGCCGAACGCAGTCTGGTGACCAACCAGGCCGCGGTGGAAGAGCTGCAACGCCAGCAACAGGAGGTGACCATGGTCGCCACCGCCGTCACCGAGATGGCGAGTGCCACCATGGAGATCGCCGGTAACGCCGAGAACACCGCTGCGGCCGCCCAGCAATCCGCCCAGAGCAGTGAACAGGGCAAGATCCTGGTGAACCAGACTCGCCAGTCCATCAACAACCTGGCCGAGGAAGTGGGGCAGGCGACCGGCGTCATCGGCGAGCTGAGCCGTCACGCTCAGGCCATCTCCGGCATCCTCTCCACCATCCAGGGCATCGCCGAGCAGACCAACCTGCTGGCGCTGAACGCGGCCATTGAAGCGGCCCGTGCCGGCGAACAGGGTCGCGGTTTCGCCGTGGTGGCGGACGAGGTGCGGGTGCTGTCGCGCCGTACCCAGGATTCTACCCAGGAGATCCAGTCCACCATCGAAACCCTGCAACAGACCACGGCCCGCGCGGTGAGCCTGATGCAGACCAGCCAGGGGCTGGCGGACAACAGCGTGAAGGATGCCGACGCCGCCGCTGCGGCCCTGGAGGAGATCACCCAGGCCGTCAGCCTCATCTCCGACATGGCGGGCCAGATCGCCACCGCCGCCGAGGAGCAGACCCAGGTGACCGGTGAAATCACCCAGAACACCACTGCCATCAAGGATGTGAGCGACGAGATCACCGCTTCCGCCATGCGCGACCTGGATCAGGCGCACAACCTCAAGGGGCGTGCCACCAACCTGAACCAGCAGGTGTCGACCTTTATTTTGTAAGGAAGGTCAGGCCGCAGTCCTACCGTGGCGTCAGTAAAAAGCCCCGCACCTTGGTGCGGGGCTTTTTGTTGCCTGCCGTCGGCCCCTTGGTGGGGCTCGGCGGCACCGTCGTGGCAGCGTAACCCGTGGTGCCCAAGCGTCCAGGGGCCAGCAAGCAAAGAGCCCACCGCAAGGTGGGCTCTGTCATACGGGGCCTGCGTCCGGGATCACAGGAAGGGCAGGGCCAGGAACAGCTTGATCACCACGGCGTTGATGATGTCGATGAAGAAGGCACCGACCATGGGCACCACCAGGAAGGCCAGGTGGGAGGGGCCAAAGCGCTGGGTGATGGCCTGCATGTTGGCAATGGCAGTGGGGGTGGCGCCGAGGCCGAAGCCGCAGTGACCCGCCGCCAGCACGGCCGCATCATAGTTGCGCCCCATGACCCGGAAGGTGACGAAGATGGCGTAGAGCGCCATGGCTACCGTCTGCACGGCCAGCAGGATGAAGATGGGCAGGGCCAGGCTTGCCAGCTCCCACAACCTGAGGCTCATCAGCGCCATGGCGAGGAAGAGCGACAGGCTGACGTTGCCGAGCAGGGAGACCTCACGGTCGCTCACTTCGTGCCAGTTGAGCAGGGTGAGCAGGTTGCGCAGCAGCACGCCGACGAACAGCACGCAGACGAAGATCGGCAACTCGAAGACGCCGCCCTTGAGGTAGAGGGCCAGCATTTCGCCCCCTTTCAGGCTGATGGCGATGAGTGCCAGGGTCTCGATCAGGCTGAAGGTGGTGAGCGGGCGCTCCATGTCCGGCATCTCGAAGCCCTGGGGGGCGCCGTCACGGTTGTGCTCCTCACCGGGCACCTGCACCTTCTTCACCAGATAACGGGCCACCGGGCCGCCGATGAGGCCCCCCAGCACCAGGCCGAAGGTGGCACAGGCAATCGCCAGCTCGGCGGCGGATTGCACGCCGTACTTCTCGGTGAAGATGGAGCCCCAGGCCGCCCCGGTGCCGTGGCCGCCGGAGAGGGTGATGGAGCCGGCCAGCAGCCCCATGTGGGGATCCAGCCCCAGCAGGGTGGCCAGACCCACCCCCAGGCTGTTTTGCACCAGCAGCAGGCCGGTGACCACCAGCAGGAAGGTGGCCACCGCCTTGCCGCCGCGCTTGAGGCTGCCCAGATCGGCGGAGAGGCCGATGGAGGCGAAGAAGGTCAGCATCAGGGCCGTCTGCAGGCTGGTATCAAATTGCAGTTCGATCTGCAGGGTGGAACGCAGCACCAGCAGCACCAGGGCAACCACCAGGCCACCGGCCACGGGTTTGGGGATGTTGAAAGTGCGCAGGGGTCCTATCTTGTTGACCAGCAGGCGGCCAAGCAGCAGCACCAGGGTCGCGGCGACCAGGGTGGCGTAGGCATCAAGTTGTAGCATTCAGTGCTCCCATGTTGATCGGCTGTGTCTTTGGCGAGAAAGACTCACGGATCCAGCCGGGATGAAACAGAGTGGCGAACGCGCCAGTGACAGAGGGGCCGCAGCCCCGTCCCTCTGCAAAAGAGGGGGTCGACACGAGCCCGTGTTCGTCGGGCGTCCAGATGAGATTTGTGAAAAACCCGCCGGATACTAGCAAAAAACACCAAGTACATCCACATATGTCACATTAATGATTAAAACATGGTGTTAACATGGCATTTAAAACTGCCTCGCCGAGTGTGCTCCGGATCGCAACAATGCTGCTGCGGCTGTCATTTGCAGCGGCACTCTTTATAATTCGCCCGGTTCCGCCCCCACGGGAGGACACAGACCCTCAAGAGGTCTGCTGATGACCGATATTGAGCCCGCCCGCACCATCTGAAGGACGGGGGCTGTATCGGTTGAGCCCTGTTTGATTTGCCGGTTTCCAGTCCAGAGAGAGGAGAGGGTGTGAAGAAGTCCATCTACATTGCCTACACAGGCGGCACCATAGGGATGCAGCGTTCCGACCACGGTTATGTACCGATGGCGGGCTTCATGGAGGACTGTCTGGCACGGATGCCCGAGTTCCATCGACCGGAAATGCCCGATTACCATATCCACGAATATGCCCCCCTCATCGACTCTTCCGACATGACGCCGGCAGACTGGCAGCGCATCGCCGAGGATATCAAGGGCAACTACGACAAGTACGACGGTTTCGTCATTCTGCACGGCACCGACACCATGTCGTTCACCGCGTCTGCGCTCTCCTTCATGCTCGAAGATCTGCACAAGCCGGTCATCATCACCGGCTCCCAGATCCCCCTGGCCGAGCTGCGCTCGGACGGTCAGCAGAACCTGCTCAACGCCCTCTATATCGCGGCCAACTACCCGATCCACGAGGTGACGCTCTTCTTCAACAACCAGCTCTATCGCGGCAACCGCAGCAAGAAGGTGCATGCCGACGGCTTCCACGCCTTCGACTCGCCCAACTACCCGCCCCTGCTCAATGCCGGTATCGCCATCTCCCTGGAGGCAGGTGAGCTGGGCGTGCCGTGCGATCGCCCCCTGGTGCTGCACGACATCACCCCCCAGCCCATCGGGGTGGTGACCCTCTACCCGGGGATATCGGCGGAGGTGATAGCGAACATCCTGCAACAGCCGGTGCGTGCGCTGATCCTGCTCTCCTTCGGGGTGGGCAATGCGCCCCAGAACCCGGCCATGCTGGCGCTGCTCTCCGAGGCATCTGCCCGGGGCGTCATCATCGTCAACCTGAGCCAGTGCCTGCACGGCAAGGTCAACATGGGGGGCTATGCCACCGGCAACGCCCTCTCCCGTGCGGGAGTCATCTCGGGCTTTGACATGACCGCCGAGGCGGCGCTCACCAAGCTGCACTTCCTGCTGAGCCAGGATCTGCCGGCGCCACGCATACGCGAGCTGATGCAGCAGTCCCTGCGCGGGGAGTTGACCCCCTGACTTTCCCTCTCACCCTAACCCTCTCACAGCGGGAGAGGGGATAGATCGAGGTGGCGAGGTTTGCCATGAAGATCGCCGGCAGGTGGCCCGCTGACTGCTCGCAGGTGCGTGCCAGCTCCCTTCTCCCCTGGTGGGAGAAGGGCCGGGGATGAGGGGGATGAGTCATCCTGCATAGAGAGGAAAAAAAGAGGGGAGCCATAATGGCTCCCCTCTTTCGTTTCGTTACCGCGATAGGTGACGTGCGGCCTGCCTCAGTGGCTAAGGTCGACCCGCACTATCTCTTCCTCATCGCGATATTGGCGCTTGAGCTCGCTCTTGCTCTTCATCACGATCTCGCCGTCACGGCCGATGTTCATGTGCTCGGGGTTCTCAAGGTGCATCGCCTGCCAGGCCATCACGGCCTGCAGGGAGGTGGCCTTCTGCTCCTCGGTGAGGGGCTTGCCATCCGGCCATTTGCCGAGCTCGACCGCAGTCTTGAGTCGCTCGTACACCTCTTTGGGCATCTGCGCTATCGCTTGTTGAAACGTCACTTGCTGAGACGACATCCGGCCTCTCCTTGAAAATTGAGCCATGAACACGGGTTCAGGCGGGCAGATCCTGTCGGACTATACCGGTAGATCCTGACGGACTACGCCAGCCATCTGCTCCATCACCCGGACTACCTGACAACTGTACCCGAACTCGTTGTCATACCACACGTAGAGCACGCAGTGATCCCCCTCGGCGATGGTGGCCTGGGAGTCGACGATGCCCGCAAAACGGGAGCCCACCATGTCGGAGGAGACCAGCTCGGTGCTGGCACTGAAGTCGATCTGGCGATGCAGGGCTGAGCTCAGTGCCATCTGCTGCAGATAGGCGTTGAGGCTCTCCCGATCGGTGGTCTGCTCCAGCGACAGGTTGATGATGGCAAGCGACACGTTGGGGGTGGGCACCCGGATGGCGTTGCCGGTCAACTTGCCCTTGAGCTCCGGCAGCGCCTTGGCCACCGCCTTGGCGGCGCCGGTGCTGGTCATCACCATGTTGAGGGCTGCGCTGCGACCGCGGCGCTCGCCTTTGTGATAGTTGTCGATGAGGTTCTGATCGTTGGTATAGGAGTGGACCGTCTCCACGTGGCCGTGGCGGATGCCGTACTTGTCCTGCATCACCTTGAGCACCGGGGTGATGGCGTTGGTGGTGCAAGAGGCGGCGGAGACTATCTTGTCATCCGGGCCTATCACCTCGTGGTTGACCCCGAACACCACGTTCTTCATCTCCCCCTTGCCGGGGGCGGTCAGCAGTACCCGGGCGGCGCCGCGGGCCTTGAGGTGCTCGGACAGGCCCGCCTCGTCACGCCAGACGCCGGTGTTGTCAACGATCAGCGCATTGTCGATGCCGTAGGCGGTGTAGTCGATGTCGGCCGGGCTGTTGGCGTAGATCACCTGGATGAAGGTGCCATTGGCGATGATGGCGCTGCGTTCCACATCCACCTCGATGGAGCCGTTGAAGGGGCCGTGCACCGAATCGCGGCGCAGCAGGCTGGCACGCTTCTCCAGATCCCCGTCGCGACCGCCGCGCACCACGATGGCGCGCAGGCGCAGGGAGTTGGCGGCGCCGGTGCGCTCGATGAGCAGACGGGCCAGCAGGCGGCCGATGCGACCGAAGCCGTAGAGCACCACGTCGGTAGGGGCGGGCACGGCACTGCGGTTCAGGGCCGGTGCCAGCTTGGCGCGCAGATAGTCCTCGATGCCGGCTTCATCCTGGTGATCCTGCCAGTAGCCCACGGCCAGTTTGCCGAGATCGACTTCGGCGGCGGTCGGGTTCAGGGCCAGGATGGCTTGCAGCAGGGGAAAGCTCTGTTGGATAGGGAGGGGGGCTCCCTGGTGGCGGCGAACGACCCGGTGGGCCTTGAGGATATCGATGGTGGAGGCGTTTTGCAGGGGGCGTCCGTAGAGGGTGATCTCTATCCCTTGCTGTCGGTAGAGGCGACCTATCAAGGGTTGCATGGCTTCGGCGAGCTCCTGGCTCTCCTGCCACGCCTGCAAGTAGTGCTCGTGGGTCATTAACCAGATCCTTTTATTTCACGTTGTTGAAGCAAGTTGCCTGGGCAAATTGAAATTCGTCGAAGGCAGATCAGTGTAGGGCTGATGGTTTCGTTATATTATTCTGCAATCGCGGCCTTATACGGCGCGCGCATTGTAATGGATATGTAGCCTGTTTGCTAGTTGGCGGTGGCCGGTGCGGGTTGCGATTGTTATCAACCAGATGTGAACCATGACCCTATTCTCACAGCGTCCGTTACTGCTTTCCCTCGCTTGTTGCCTGACGTTGACGGCCTGCGACGACGACAGGATCCACAACATTTGCTCCCAATATCCCGCCCTGTGCGCGGACCTGGTGGACGATGGCTGGTGTCGCTATGAGCGCAGCGATGTCATTCGCGGTCGTTACTATCTCCAGGAAGAGGGGACGGACAGGCGCAAGTACGATCTGATGCGCGGCCTGGAGCGTTATCTGCAATGCGCCGAGCACTCCACCAACATCGAGTACAAGCGGGCCAGGGAGCAGAAGAGCCCCAGAGTGGAAGGGATGCTGGCCGCCGGCCGTCAACTGGAGCAACTGGATGCACAGACCCGGGGCTCCCGGGATCCCTACCTGCTGCTCTGGCACTGGACCAACAACACCAGCCCCGAGGCCCGCGCCAGCTTCCTCGCGCAGGAGGGGACGCCGAGCCTCGAGGAGCCCGAGCTGCAACTGGCGCTCGGCGGCATTTATGCCAAGAGCGAGCCCGAGAAGGCCATCAGGCTGATGCACCATACGCTCTCTCTCTATCGGGAGGGGGACAAGGTCAACAGCCGGATCCTCACCGCCCTCAGCACCCTCTACATGGGGCAGAAGCGATTTGATCAGGCCTATCTGTGGGGCAAGGTGAGCGAGTCATTCCAGGAGAGCCCCGAGGTCTCCGCCACCCGGCTCGGCATTTACCATGCCATCGGCAAGGAGGAGCAGGAGACGCTGGACGACCAGGCGGCCACCATCGTCGATGCACTCAGGCAGGGGAGCTACCGCACACCATGAATCCGACCCTGTCAGAAGCCCGGGAATGGGCCCATCCCTTCGATATCCGTCTCGTGCACGGCCAGATCCGCGGCGAGGACAGGGTGCTTGAACGGGCCACGGTGAGGGCCGTGGTGATGCGTGGTGATCGACTGCTGCTGGTGCACTCCAGCGTCAACGGGGATCTCATGTTCCCCGGTGGCGGCATCGAGCACGGGGAGGCGCACGATGCGGCCCTGGCCCGGGAGCTGCGGGAAGAGTGTGGCGCCGAGTTGGTGGCCGTGGGCCCCCTGCTGGGAGAGACCCGGGAGTATCGTGCCGCGCGCGAGCCGGATTACGATGCCTACTGCATCCGATCGTCCTATTACCTCTGCCGGGTCGGGGAGCACTGGAGTGCGCCGCGCCCCCAGCCCTACGAAATCCGCCTCGGCTTCACGCCGGGCTGGTTCCCCCTGGCCGAGGCACTGCAAACCAACAAGACCCAGCTGGCGGGTCCCTGTCCCCAGTGGACGGCGCGAGAGACCCGGGTGCTGGCAGAGTTGCACCGCTGGCAAGCGTCCGGCTTGCTGACCTGACAAGGCCGCTTGCCCCATAAAAAAACCGCCTGTCGGCGGTTTTTTTATGGCTGTCCCCGGCGTCAGGGGAGACAGACCGGGCAGAAGGCGTAGGTGCCCTGGGGATCGTTGAAGCGGGTCAGCGGGTCCAGAGTGCGGTTCATCTCCAGCAGCGCCTTGCCAAGCCCGGCGGGCAGCCAGCTTTGCAGGTGCGGGGCCAGCGCCTGGGCGCTGCTGTCAAACAGCTCGCGCAGGAACTTGTCCCTGGCCGACTCTTCCGGTGCGATGGGGGTGACCTGCCAACTTTTGAGGTTGGCGAGATCGGCGGCCGCCTTGAGGGCGTCATCCAGATTGCCGAACTCGTCCACCAGCCCCAGTGCCTTGGCATCCTGCCCGGTCCAGACCCGGCCTTCGGCGGCTTTTTCCGCCTCTTCCGGGCTAAGGCCCCGGCCCTTGCCCACCAGGCCGACAAAGCGCTGATAGGTGTCTTCCACGCTCAGTTGAATGGCTTCACCCACGTGATCCGGCAGGGCACGGGTCAGCCCGACCCCCACGAAGTCGGTGGTGCCGACGCCGTCGGTGTGTACCCCGTACTGGGAGAGCGCCTTGTCGATGGTGGCGAACATGCCGAACACCCCGATGGAACCGGTGAGGGTGGTGGGGGAGGCGAAGATCTTGTCTGCATCGGCGGAGATCCAGTAGCCACCGGAGGCGGCGTAGCTGCCCATGGAGATGACCACCGGCTTGCCCGCCTGTTTCAGGGCCAGCAATTCGGCGCGGATCTGCTCGGCGGCGAAGGCGCTGCCGCCCGGGCTGTCCACTCGCAGCACCACGGCTTTCACCTGATCGTCACGGCGGGCCTCGGCCAGCAGATCGGCAAGGCTGTCGCCGCCGATGGTGCCGGCAGGCTGGACGCCATCCATGATGGCGCCGCTGGCGGTGATGAGGCCAACCTCATCCTTGCCGCTCTGGGGGTACTGTTCCGGGATGGCGGCCAGATACTCTTTCAGGCCCACGCCCTTCCAGCCGTGATCATCGGCCTCGCCCACTTCCTTGATCACCGCCTGGGTCATTTCGTCGCGGGTGGCGAGCTGATCCACCAGACCGTTGTCGAGGGCGTAGCTGGCCGCATTGCCGCCGGCCTTGCGCAGCAGTTCGAGGAAGTGATCCTTGTTCGGTGCCACGGCATCAGGCTCGATCTCCCGCTGCTCCGCCACGTCGGCCACATAGGATTGCCACAGCTGATCCAGCCAGCGCTGGTTCGCCTCCTTGCTCTCGGGGGACATCTCGTCCCGGGTGTAGGGCTCGACGAAGGACTTGTAGGTGCCGACCTTGAAGACGTGCGGGGTGATGTTGAGCTTCTCCAGTGCCGACTTGAAGTAGGTCTGGTAGACACCCAGCCCCTCGATCAGCACGGCACCACTCTGGTTGAGTAGCACGTGGTCTGCGTGGGCGGCGAGCAGATAGGCCCCCTGGCTGTAGTAGTCCGCCATGGCGATGACCGGCTTGCCGCTCTCCTTGAAGGCGTCGATGGCGGCCGTCACCTCCTGCAGTTTGGAGAGGCTGGCCCCTTGCAGACCCTGGGGCTTGATCACCAGCGCCTTGATGCGATCGTCATTCCCCGCGCTCTTGATGGCCCACAGCAGATCGGAGAGGACGATTTCGCTTGGCTGCTCGTCCCCCTTGTCCATTTGCCTGAGCAGTTGCACCGTGGGATCGGTCTGGGTGCGCTGTTCTACCAGCACACCGGAGAGATTGAGGGTGAGCGCCCCCTCGATGGGGGTGCTTGGGGTCTCGCTCTGGCTGACGCTGAAGACAATGACCAGCACGACGAGAAGAAACAGCAGGTTGACCAGCATCAAGCGGGTAAAGTTGAGCAGGCGCCAGAGGCTGCGAAAGAGCCATCCCAGACCTTTGAAAATAGACATAGCTGCGTTGTCGCCCTGTTAATGGGTTGAGAGCAGCCATTATTAACCAGTTGCGCAGCCAATTGCCATTTCCCCTTGAGTCGACTGCCTCCCCGCCACTTCGGAACACAGCTGTTCGCTGAAAAAATGTCCAAACATTTGTTTGAAAAAGAGTTTTCGATTCTTTACTCTAGCTCCAGTTTGATAACAAAAAATTAACTGAAAGGCCCGATGAGCCGGCCCCACCTCCACCCACCCCCTTCTTTTTACTGCCCGTCACCCGAGGCAGCCAGGAAGGCTGGAGCATGACCCCGTGCACATCGACCTCGACAAGGAGTGCATCATGAGCCGTTATCCCACGCTGCTGACCCCCCTCGATCTGGGTTTTACCCAGTTGCGCAACCGCGTACTGATGGGGTCCATGCACACCGGCCTCGAGGAGGAAAAGGGGGGCTTTGACAAGCTGGCCGCCTTCTATGGTGAGCGGGCCCGTGGCGGGGTCGGTCTCATCGTGACCGGCGGTATCGCCCCCAA
This sequence comes from Aeromonas sp. ASNIH1, assembly GCF_002934285.1. Classification (NCBI taxonomy): domain Bacteria; kingdom Pseudomonadati; phylum Pseudomonadota; class Gammaproteobacteria; order Aeromonadales; family Aeromonadaceae; genus Aeromonas; species Aeromonas sp. ASNIH1. Next base: position 2,566,833 of record NZ_CP026228.1, read on the forward strand.
TTTGCGGGGGCGGCTGGTGCCCCACGGCTCCCAGCTGAGCTTTCCCTGGCAGGTAGCCAAACATCGCAAGGTGACCGAGGCAGTGCACCAGGAAGGGGGCAAGATAGCGCTGCAGATCCTTCATGCGGGCCGCTACGCCTACCATCCGTTCAGCCTGGCGCCGAGCGCCCTCAAGGCTCCCATCTCCCCGTTCAAGCCGCGGGCCATGAGCGAGCGGCAGATCCGCGGCACCATTCGCGACTTCGCCGCCACTGCGGCGCTGGCCAAGGCGGCCGGTTATGACGGGGTCGAGGTGATGGGCTCGGAAGGCTATCTCATCAACCAGTTCATCTGCGAGCGCACCAACAAGCGCACCGATAGCTGGGGCGGCAGCAGTGAAAACCGCATGCGCTTCCCGGTGGAGATTGTCCGCGCCATGCGGGAGCGGGTGGGCACGGATTTCATCATCATCTTCCGCCTCTCCATGCTGGATCTGGTGGAGCAGGGCTCCTCCCTTGAGGAAGTGATCGCCCTTGGCCGGGCACTGGAGCAGGTGGGGGTCACCCTCATCAACACCGGTATCGGCTGGCACGAGGCGCGCATTCCCACCATCGCCACCAGCGTGCCGCGCGGTGCCTTCAGCTGGGTGACCGCCGAGCTGAAAAAGCACCTCAAGGTGCCCCTCATCACCACCAACCGCATCAACACCCCCGAGGTGGCAGAGCGCATCCTGGCGGGGGGGGAGGCGGACATGGTCTCCATGGCGCGCCCCTTCCTGGCAGACCCCGAATTCGTCATCAAGGCGGCTGAAGACAGGGCGGACGAGATCAACACCTGCATCGCCTGCAACCAGGCCTGCCTCGACCACGTGTTCAAGCAAAAGCGTGCCTCCTGCCTGGTCAATCCCCGCGCCTGTTTCGAGACCGAGTTGACGTTTGGCCGGGTGCCCCAGCCCAAGAAGCTGGCGGTGGTGGGGGCGGGTCCTGCCGGGCTGGCGTTTGCCTGCTACGCCGCCGAGCGGGGCCATCAGGTGAGCCTGTTCGATCAGGCGAGCGAAATCGGCGGCCAGTTCAACTTTGCCAAGCAGATCCCGGGCAAGGAGGAGTTTCACGAGACCCTGCGCTACTTCGCCAAACGGCTGGAGAAGTGCGGCGTCGAGCTCTATCTTGGCCAGCGCCAGAGTGCCGAGAGCCTGCTGGGCGGCGGTTTTGACGAGGTGATCCTCGCCACCGGCATCCGCCCGCGCACTCCCAACATTCCGGGTATCGAGCATGCCAAGGTGATGAGCTACCTCGATGTCTTGCGTGATCACAAGCCGGTGGGCGAGAAGGTGGCGGTGATCGGCGCCGGCGGCATCGGCTTTGACGTGGCCGAATACCTGGTGGAGAAGAGAGGAGCGCCGGATGCTGAAAGCCATCGCGATCACTGGCTCAAGGAGTGGGGTATCGACAAGCAACTGGGTGAGCGCGGCGGCCTGACTACCCCCGAGATCGATGCCCCCGAGCGCCAGATCTGGTTGCTCCAGCGCAAGGAGAGCAAGGTGGGCGACGGCCTTGGCAAGACCACCGGCTGGATCCATCGCACCGTGCTCAAGAATCGCAAGGTGCAGATGCTCTCCGGCGTCCAGTACCTGCGTATCGACGATGCCGGGCTTCACATCCAGGTGGGCGACCAACAGCAGTGCCTGCCGGTGGATCAGGTGATCATCTGTGCCGGACAGGAACCCCTCAAGGAGTTGCAGGCTGGTCTGCAGGCTGCTGGCAAGCCGGTGCACATCATCGGCGGTGCCGACGTGGCCGCCGAGCTGGATGCCAAACGCGCCATCCGTCAAGGGGCGGAGCTGGCTGCCGTCATCTAGCCGCCCGACCCTTTCGTATCCTGACAAACCCCTGAACCCCAGGGGTTTTCTTCATCCGGTGCTGTGCTAAGGTAGCGCCATCATCGCCTTTGACAAGGAACTGCCCCATGGATGCCCTCCATCTGTTACTCAATCGCCACTCCTGTGGTCGTCTGGCCGAACCTGCCCCGAGTGGCGAAGTGCTCGACAATATCCTCAAGGCCGGGCTGCGGGCGCCGGATCACGGCACTCTGACACCCTGGCAGTTCATCCTGTTCGAAGGGGAGGGGCGTGAGCGCCTGGGGACATTGCTGGCCGATGCCGCCCATGCCCGTGGCGAGGATGCGGACAGTGTCGAGAAGTGCCGCGCCGCGCCACTGCGTGCTCCCCTGGTGATCGCGGTGGCGACCCGTTATCAGGCGCACCCCAAGGTACCGAAACTGGAGCAGGAGCTCTCTGCCGGTTGCGCCCTGATGGCGATGCAGATGGCGGCCCAGGCCCAGGGCTTCAACGGCATCTGGCGTTCCGGCTGGTTCATCTTCGACGAGCAGATCCATGGTGCACTGGGGCTGGCACCGGAGGATCAACTGGTGGGCTTCCTCTACCTTGGCACCCCCATGCTGGAGGCCCGCAAGCTGCGCGAGTTGCCCATCCAGGACTTCGTGCGCAGCTTCTGAAGCGCATAACGCCAAAAGCCCTGATTATTCAGGGCTTTTTTGTTTTCTGACAAAGCCGTCAGGCTGTACTGATAAATGCGCACTTGCCAAGAGGGGAGAAGGGGGTTGACCGGACATTTTTTGAATTGTGAGAGATTCTTCTCACTCCTGGTTTATTACGCTATGTAAAACGTTTGCGCCACGTTATTATCCCACTGCCAGTTTAGAAGGTGACCCCTTCTAATTTTCTGCGATGAGAGTCGCAATTCCGTAGCACCTTTTTAGAGCCCAACGTCTTGATGACATTGGGCTTCATTTTTTGCGGGATCGGCACGTCAGCGTTCTTTCTCCTCCGCCTCTTCTCTACCTCACCCGGCCTCTTTGTGGCGATCTTTTGCACAGTCATTGATGTGGTCTCGATTGGAATCAGGATCAGGGTCAAATATCCTGCATTTGCAGGTGAAATCCGGCCCGGGATCCGCCAGCATCGGCAGAGACAAGAGAGCCAGAGGCTTCCCTTTGACGTCGACTGCCCGCACCTTTGCCATCCGGAGGCCATATGTGGTTCAACCGCAAGCTTGAAAAAGAGAATCAACAGCTCAGGGAGACGATGCTTCTCAAAGAGCAGCAGCACCAGAGCGAACTGGCCGAATTGCGCGCCACCATCGGTGAATACGAGCACATGCAGCGCACCAGCCGGGAGCGTGGCGATCTCTTCAATCAGGTTATCACCTGCCAGAACCAGGGAGGTGAGATGCTGCAGAGCGTGCGGGAAGCGCTGGCTGGCAGTGCCGAGCACCTGATGGCTGAAAAGGGAGCGCTTTGCGAGCTGGATCAGCTCTTTGCCCAGACCCGGGGCGCCATCACTCGTCTCTCCGAGCGCGCCCATGCCATCACGGATGAGGCGGCTCGCAGCCTCGCAGCCGTCCATCAGCTCGATGCCAGCACATCCGCCATCAACCAGTTCGTGACCGCCATCCAGGGCATTTCGGATCAGACCAACCTGCTGGCACTCAATGCGGCCATCGAGGCGGCCAGGGCCGGTGAAGCTGGTCGAGGATTCGCCGTGGTCGCCGATGAGGTGCGTCAGTTGGCGAGCAAGGCTCATGAAGCCAGCAGCCAGATAGAGGTGCTGGTCAGACAGATAGTGGCCCAGGCGCAGGAGATCAAGTCCATCATCGATGACAACCAGGCCAGTGCCGCCGAGGTGGCGACCTCTTCCTCCCAGATCGATGTGGTGGTGACCCAGGTGCTGGCACAATCAGGCCGGATGCAGCAGGTGATCCACAGTGCTGCCTCCACCTCCTTCCTCAATACCACCAAGCTGGATCACGCCGTCTGGAAAAACACCATCTATCGGCTCATCGATCAGCAGCATTTTCACGAGCCGGTGAGCGACCACGCTCAGTGCAGGCTGGGCAAATGGTATTTCGAGGGGCAGGGTGCGGAGCTCTTCGCCCACAAGCCGGGCTTTCGTGAACTGGACGGGCCCCACAAACGGGTCCACGAGAGCGGCAAGGCCGCCCTGCACGCGCGCGAGCAGGGGGATATCAAAAGCATGGTCGAGCAGCTCAAGACCATGGAAAACGCCAGCATGCAGGTGGTGCACTGCATCGACCGCTTGCTGGAAAGCGCCTGAGCGAGCCTCGGGCCTTCCGCTCAACCTTTGACTGGCAGCAGCCGTGCCGGGTTGCCTGCCACCCTGGCACCGGCAGGTACATCTCTTGTCACGACCGAGCCCGCACCCACGACGGCTTCCCGCCCTATGGTGACGCCGGGCAGCAGGATGGCGCCGCCGCCTATCCAGACCCTGTCTTCGATGGTGACCGGCAGCGCCGTCTCAACCCCCTGAATGCGCTCATCGGCATCCAGCGCATGGGCGCCGGTGTAGATCTGCACGTTCGGCCCAATCATCACCTCGGCGCCGATGCGAATGGGGGCATTGTCCAGCAGGGTGGCCCCCATGTTGATGTAGCTGCCCTTGCCAAGGTGGATGTGGTGGCCATAGGTGCAGTAGAAGGGTGGGCAGATGAAGGCACCCTGTGCCAGCTGTTCATCCTCCTCGTCGCTGCGATTGAAGCGGCGGTACAGGCGGGCCGTCTCCCGGCGCAACAGATCCAGCTCTGGCGCCATGCAGTTGTAAGGCTGGCTGGCGATCATCTTCTCGTATTCGGTCATGACTGGGCCTCGATGGGGTGGAGGAAGAGAGGATAAGCCATCGGGAGGCAGAGAAGCGTGAGGCTCTCCCCAGAGTGGGCAGAAGGAGAACGGCGTCCGGAAACGACAAGGGCACCCTGCTGGGGTGCCCTTGTCGTTCAACGACCTAAGTGTTGCCGCTGTGGCCTGTTGCTTGTCAGCCGAGTGTGCGGCCGATGGGTTGGCAACTGCCGTGGCTTGTTGTTTATCAGCCGAGTGTGCGGCCGATGGGTTGGCAACTGCCGTGGCTTGTTGCTTATCAGCCGAGTGTGCGGCTGATGGGTTGGCAACTGCCGTGGCTTGTTGCTTATCAGCCGAGTGTGCGGCCGATGGGTTGGCAACTGCCGTGGCTTGTTGTTTATCAGCCGAGTGTGCGGCTGATGGGTTGGCAACTGCCGTGGCTTGTTGTTTATCAGCCGAGTGTGCGGCTGATGGGTTGGCAACTGCCGTGGCTTGTTGTTTATCAGCCCAGTTTGCGGCCGGAGAGGCGGCACCACTCCTCTTTCACGGCGGTCGGGTCCATCTCGAACCACTGGCCATAGATGGTCTCCAGCTCTGGCACCTGGCTTTCCAGCACGCCGGAGAGGGCCATCAGGCTGCCCGCCTTGCCGTGACCGGCGATAAGAGGCGCCAGCTCCCGCAGCGGGCCGGCCAGGATGTTGGCGACCACCACGTCCGCTTCGACGTCTTGCGGCTGATCCGCCGGCAGGTAGAGTTCAATCTGGTCGGCTACGCCATTTCGCTCGGCGTTGTCACGGCTGGCCTGGATGGCCTGCGGATCGATATCGATGCCGATGACCCGGGCGGCCCCCAGTTTCAGGGCGGCGATGCCGAGGATGCCGGAGCCGCAACCAAAGTCCACCACGGTTTTGCCGGCCAGATCCAGCCCGTCCAGCCACTGCAGGCAGAGCGCCGTGGTGGGGTGGGTACCGGTGCCGAAGGCCAGGCCCGGGTCCAGCATGACGTTGACCGCATCGGGGTTCGGCACGTCGCGCCAGCTCGGGCAGATCCAGAGCCGCTCGCCGAACTGCATGGGGTGGAAGTGATCCATCCACTCGCGCACCCAGTCCTTGTCTTCCAGCTGTTCGACCTTGTAGCCCACGTCTTCGCCGAAGATCTGCTGGAAGAAGGCGATGGTGGGAGCCGGATCGGTTTCGGCATCGAACAGTCCCATTACTTCGGTCTCGCCCCAGAGCGGGGTTTCACCGGGCATGGGCTCATAGACGGGCACATCCTTGGCATCCATAAAGGTCACCGCCTGGGCCCCACGCCCCAGCAGCATGTTGCTCACCTTGTCTGCGGTCTTGGCAGTGGCGTTGATTCGAATTTGTATCCAGGGCATGGCGTCGGCTCTTCATAAATGTTAAACCGCGGGATTCTATCATCATGGGTCCGTGCTGTCGTGGTTTGACCATGGCCTCATGGGGAAGGGAGGTAACTCTGCCAAGTTGGCACGGTTAATGTATTCCTTCATGGGTGACGGGAAGCAACTTGTTCCCGCTGAATGCTTTGCTCTATGAAGTTCCGTCATCTTTTTTCAGCCACCTTCGGGTGGCTTTTTTTATGCCGGTGCGCTGAAAAGCGGTTAATTGGGAGGGAAAAGCAGAGATTGGCACGCTATCTGCAAAGTTACAGATGTCCTGCATAAGGATATGTGTGTGATTGTTACCCCAACGTTCAGGTTTTTAGGGCCATCCCGACGGGATGGCCTCTTTTTTATGGTTTTTTCGGGGGAGATGCCCCGTCAGGGACAAAGGTTACCTGCGGGGCTGTGCACTCTTGGGGCTTGTCACTGGTGATTTCACCCCATGATGGTGCATTTATTTACCTACAAGGGAATAGTCAGGACGACGATACCCGCTCTGGCGGCGTCTCAGCGATGGAAACCGCTCATGTCGATCACCAGCTTGCCCACCATGCGACCCGCTTCCAGCTCGGCATGAGCCCGGGCCAGGGTGAGGGGTGTCAGTTCGGGCACCACCTTGCTGAGGGTGGTCTTGAGCACCCCTTCATCGATCAGGGCCGCGACCCGGCCGAGCAGGTTGTGCTGCTCGATCATGTCCGGGGTCTGGAACAGGGAGCGGGTAAACATGAACTCCTGGCTGAAGGTGACGCTCTTGGGTTTGAGCAGACCCAGATCCCAGGGTTCACTGGACTCGGCGATGGTGCAGATGTGGCCAAATGGACGGATGAGGCTGGCCATGGTGTTCCAGTGCTGCTCGGTGGCGTTGGTGCAGAAGATGGCATCCACCTCGCTGATGCCGAGTGCCTTGAGCTCCGCCTGCAGATGGTGATGGCTCACCACCTGGTGGGCCCCCATGTCCAGGCACCATTCCCGGGTTTCGGGGCGCGATGCGGTGGCGATCACCTCCATGCCGGTGAGCTGGCGGGCCAGCTGGATGGCGATGGAGCCGACCCCGCCGGCGCCGCCGATGATGAGCAGTCGTCCGCGGCTCTCGCGGCTGAGGCTCATGCGCTCGAACAGGGTCTCCCAGGCGGTGATGGCGGTGAGCGGCAGGGCGGCGGCTTCCAGATCGGTCAGGGTGACTGGGGCGATGGCGGCAATGCGCTCGTCCACCAGTTGCAGGGAGCTGTTGCTGCCCGGGCGGCTGATGTCGCCGGCATACCAGACCCTGTCACCGGCCTTGAACAGGGTGACGTCGCTACCGACGGCGATCACCTCGCCCACGGCGTCCCAGCCCAGCACGCGAGGGTTGCTTTCGACCTTGTCCTTGGGGGCACGTACCTTGGTGTCGACCGGATTGATGGAGGTGGCGTTGACCCGTACCAGCAGATCCCGCGGGCCCGGTGTCGGATCGGGCAGATCGCTCTCGATGAAGCAGTGGGGGTGGTTGCTTGGCAGATAGTGAGTCAGGGCGATGGCTTTCATGGCTTTTCCTTTCAAATAGCAGTGTTCGGGATTGCCACTCACTCTAGTCTGGATGATTATCAAGATTAAGATGGGTAATTGGTAAAGACTGTTTGAATATATGAACAATGTCGAACTGGAGTTGATGGGGCTGTTCGCCACCGTGGTGGAGCAGGGGAGCTTCACCGGGGCGGCCGAGGTGCTCGGCATGCCCAAGTCCTCGGTGAGCCAGAAGATCTCGCGCCTCGAATCCCGGCTCGGGGTGAGGTTGCTGCAACGCACCACCCGCAGGCTCAGCCTGACGCCCCAGGGGGAGGTCTATGTGGCCCATTGTCAGGAGCTGCTGGCACTGGCGCGCAGCGCCAATCTGGCGATGGCGCGGTTGCGCGCGGCTCCTGGAGGGCGGGTGCGGATCACTGCTCCCGAAGCCACGGGAACCTTGCTGCTTGGCCGGATACTGGCCGAATTTCGCGCCCTCTACCCCGAGGTGGTGCTGGAGCTGACCCTTTGCGATGAACAGCTGGATCTGGTGGGGGAAGGTTACGATCTGGCGCTGCGGGCGGCGCCGCTGAAAGATTCCAGCCTCATCTGCCGGCGCATCGGCCAGGTGGCGCGCCATCTGGTGGCATCTCCCGGTTACCTGGCGGCCAACGGGACGCCGCTCCAGCTCTCAGAGCTGGCCGGACACGCCTGCCTGGTACATGGCTCCTTGCCGGTGTGGCCATTGCAGGAAGGGGGCTGGCGCCCTCGCGGGGCCTGCCAGAGCAATAGCCTGCTGGCGCTGCGGGAGCTGGCACTCCATGACGGGGGGATTGCCCTGCTGCCGGCCCATGTCTGCGGCGACGATCTGGCGGCGGGGCGACTGCTCAAGGTGCTGCCGGATCTCCTGGTCCCGGTGAACCCCTTCTATCTCATCTACCCGAGCCGGGAACACCTGGCCCCCGCCCTTCGCAGCCTGATGGACTTCGTGGCCGAACGTCTTCCCTTCGCCTGATCACTGGTGCTGGCCAAGGGGAGCCTGAGCCGGTTCGAGACCGAGCGGGACCGACTGGCGTTCCGCCAGCATGCGGATCTGCCCTTCGATGAGGCCGGCATGGGGGCCGAGCACCAGCACCAGCTGATGTTCGTTGAGCACGACCCAGGAGAGGCAGCCCAGTCTGGCCAGGCAGGATTGATCCACCAGGGCCATGTCGCGAACCCGCAGGCTGAGGCGGGTCAGGCAGACGCTCATGGCCTGCAGGTTGTCCATGCCCCCCAGCATCTTGAGGTACTGGATAGCCAGCATCTGGGGATCGGTGGGGGCCACGGTCGCGAGCCGGGAGAGATCCTCGGCGATGGGCTTGCCCGGCAGACTGAGGGGGGCGTGTTCCAGCAGCCGGGAGAAGAGCAGGGCATAGACGACGAAGAAGAGGATGCCCAGGGGGATGAGCCAGAAGCTGTGCAGACCGGCGTGGTAGCTCAGCACCAGATCCAGCAATCCGGCAGAAAAGTAGCTGCCCACCTGGATGTCGAGCCCGCTGCAGATGGCCAGCGACAGCCCGGTCAGCAGGGCATGGGCCAGAAATAGCCAGGGAGCGGTGAAGGCAAACAGGAACTCGATGGGCTCCGTGATGCCCACCAGTGCCGAGGTGAGCGCCAGGGTGAGCAGCAGCCCTCCCTGGGGCAGTTGCTGCATCCGCTGGCGATGGATCCAGATGGCAAAACAGGCACCGGGCAGGCCGAACATTATGACCGGATAGAGCCCGGCCACATAGCCTTCATGCAGTGGCTGGGCGGTCGAGAGGGCTTGCAGGTTGCTCTCCCCGAGCCCGATGAGGCTGCCCAGCACCTGGTGCAGACCGAGGGGGATCAGCAGCCGGTTCAGCACGCCGTAGCAGAAGGCGCCAAATGGCGTGGTGAGCAGATCGGAGGCGAGCAGGGTGAGCCCCTGTTCCAGCAGCGGCCAGAGGATGGAGAGGGGGATCACCAGCAGCAGGCAGGCCAGCGCCGAGAGCAACATGCCCGGCAGATCTTCCTGCAGGGGGCGCAACCAGCCCGGCAGCCGCAGAGCGCGGGCCCGGGAGCAGACCATGGCGGTGACGAGCCCGGCCAGCAGGCCGCAGATCATGTCCGCATGCAGCCCGGGCACCAGGGTGCCCAGCGCCGAGCTCAGCAGCAGGAAGTTGACCGCACCGGCGAGCGCCTGAGCTCCTTGCCCCTGGCGACTCAACCCGAAGGCGATGGCCACCGCATAGATGAGCGGCATCTGGCTGAACAGGGCGCGACCGGCGAGGGAGAGCACGGCGAGATCCAGCACGTCCGGCTGGCCGAGCCGGTGGAGTAGGGCGGCCAGGGGCAGGATGGAGACGGGCAGCAACAGGGCATAGCCGAGGCGCTGCAAGGACTGGGTCAGGATCTTTCTGGCGTTCTGGACTGGCATGGGGGCACGGTATTTGTGACGTGGCGCACATTTTACCCGTGAGCCCCCATTTGGGAATAGGCGAGCCTTCCTTTATTGATCCTTTTCTTAATTTTGATCAAACAATCGACGGACACGCTGATCCGGGGCAGGAGTGAGCAGGCTGACAAGAACAAAGGCCGCCAGGCCAAGGGCCAGGCTCGGGACGATGGCGTGCAGGCCGGCCACCTTGATCCCCCACTGGCTCAAGGTGCCGTAACAGAGGATGCCGCAGACCATGCTGGCCAGGGCTCCCGGGCCGTTGGCCCTGGACCAGTAGAGACCGAGCACCAGGGGCCAGAGGAAGACCGCCTGCAGGCCGCCGAAGGCGAGCAGGTTGAGCCAGATGATCATCTCGGGGGGCTGGAGCGCCGCCAGCAGCACCAGGGTACCGAGGATCAGGGTGCAGAGCAGGGAGAGGCGCGGCACCCGGACCTCCAGCTTCTCCTGCCTGGGGTTGAGGTAATTGAGGTAGAGATCTTTCACCAGGGTGGCGGAGGCCTGGATCAGCTGGGAGTCGATGGTGGACATGATGGCCGCCATGGGGGCGGCCAGGAAGACCCCGGCCAGCCAGGGGGGGAGCACCTCCATCATCAGGGAGGGCATGATCTTGTCCGGGCTGTCCATGCCGGGCAGGATGGCGCGGCCCAGCGCCCCGGCCAGGTGCATGCCGAACATCAGCAGGGCGCAGACGATGGTGCCGATGAGGATGCCCCGGTGCAGCGCTTTGCTGTCCCGGTAGCCAAAGCAGCGCAGCGCCGAGTGGGGCAAGCCCACCACCCCGATGCAGACCAGCACCCAGAAGCTCAGCATGAAGGGCTGGGTCAGCATGTCGCCGGCCCCCTGGGGGCTCACCAGCTTGGGATCTATCTCCTTGAGCTGGTGGACAAGATTCGGCAACCCGTCACCGGCGATGAGGATGCCCGCCAGCAGGGCGCCAGTGCCGATGAGCATGACGATGCCCTGCAGGGCATCCGTCATCACCACGGCGCGAAAGCCGCCGATCACCGTGTAGAGCAGCACGCAACTGGCAAACAGGAAGAGCCCCTGCTGATAGCTGAGGCCGGTCGCCGTTTCCAGCAGGCGGGCGCCGCCGATGAACTGCACCACCATGGTGGCGATGAAGGCAAGGATGATGGTGACCGAGCCCAGCACGACCACCGCCCTGCTCTGGTAGCGGGCCCACAGCATGTCGTTGATGGTCACCGCGTTGACCCGGCGGGCGATGATGGCGAACTTCTTGCCAAGCACCCCCAGGGTGAGCCAGACAGTGGGCAGCTGGATCATCGCCAGCAACACCCAGCCGAGGCCGACCTTGTAGGCGGCTCCCGGCCCGCCGATGAAGGACGATGCAGAGGTATAAGTGGCCACCAGGGTCATGGCGAGCACCAGCCCCCCCATGCTGCGGTTGCCGATGAAGTACTCCTGCATGAAGTTGCCGCCGGTCCGGTGGCGACTGGCCCAGAAACCGACCCCCAGTACCAGCACCAGGTAGATGCAGAGCGGCAGCATCAGCTCAAGATTCATGGGGTGGTACCTCGCTATCCAGGGGAATATCGACGAACAGGCGATCCACCATGAGGGCGCAGAGGCCGATGAACAGCAGCGGCATCAGGATGCAACTGAGCAGGAACCAGAGGGGCAGGTCCCACAGCTCGAGATCCTCGGGGATGAAATAAGCCGAGCCATACCAGGCGACAAAGTAGAGCAGGGTCAGCAGCAGGCAGAAGGCTGCTTCCCGACGGGCGAGTGCGAAACGGTTCACTGTGGCCTCCGACGAGTGAGCGGGGCGCAAGAATAACAAAAAAGGGCCATGTCGCCATGGCCCTTTTTTACGTTGGCGATCCGGGTGGATCGCGCAATTTCCCGATGAAAGGGGTCTTTGCAGACCCGATTTCTTGTGCAGGGAGTGGCTGCTCATGCGGCCACCGTGCTCAATGGGCCGGGCCTCAAGCCATTACAGACCCAACTTCTTGTGCAGGTAGTGGCTGTTCTGTGTTGCCACCGTGCTCAATGGGTCGGGTCTCAAGCCATTACAGACCCAACTTCTTGTGCAGGTAGTGGATGTTAGTGCCACCGTGCTGGAAGTTTTCGTCCTTCATGATCTCTTTTTGCAGGGCGATGTTGGTCTTGATCCCTTCCACCACCAGCTCGTCGAGGGAGTGACGCATGCGGGCGATGGCCACGTCGCGGTTCTCCCCGTAGCAGATCAGCTTGCCGATCATGGAGTCGTAGTAGGGGGGGACCTTGTAACCCGCATAGATGTGGGATTCCCAGCGCACGCCCAGGCCGCCCGGCGCGTGGAAGCGCTGGATGAGACCGGGAGAGGGCAGGAAGGTGGCCGGATCTTCGGCATTGATCCGGCACTCGATGGCGTGGCCACGGATGCGGATGTCCTGCTGGGTGATCGACAGGGGCTGACCGGCGGCAATGCGCAGCTGCTCCTTGATGAGGTCGACGCCGGTGACCATCTCGGTGACCGGATGTTCCACCTGGATACGGGTGTTCATCTCGATGAAATAGAACTCGCCGTTCTCGTACAGGAACTCGAAGGTACCCGCACCGCGGTAGCCGATCTCGAGACAGGCGCGCACACAGCGCTCACCGATGAACTTGCGCATCTCCTCTGTGATGCCGGGGGCCGGCGCCTCTTCCACGACCTTCTGGTGACGGCGCTGCATGGAGCAGTCCCGCTCACCCAGATAGAGGGCGGTACCCTGACCGTCAGCCAGCACCTGGATCTCGATGTGGCGCGGATTCTCCAGGTACTTCTCCATGTAGACCATGTCGTTCTTGAAGAACTGGCCCGCTTCGGATTTGGTCAGCGCGATGGCGGAGGCCAGTTCGGCCTCGTTGCGCACCACGCGCATGCCGCGACCACCACCGCCACCGGCGGCCTTGATGATCACCGGATACCCGATCCGCTTGGCGATGGCGGCGTTGCGCTTGGCATCGTTGTCCACCGGGCCGTCGGAGCCGGGTACGCAGGGCACGCCCGCCTTCTTCATCGCCTCGATGGCGGAGACCTTGTCACCCATCAGGCGAATGGTCTCGGCACGCGGGCCGATGAAGATGAAGCCGGATTTCTCGACCACTTCGGCGAAGTCGGCATTCTCGGAGAGGAAGCCGTAGCCCGGGTGGATGGCGACGGCACCGGTCACCTCGGCGGCGGCGATGATGGCCGGCACATTGAGGTAGGACTCACCGCTGGCAGGTTTGCCGATGCAGATGGTTTCGTCCGCCAGGAGCACATGCTTGAGCTCCCGATCGGCAGTGGAGTGAACGGCCACTGTCTTGATCCCGAGCTCTTTGCAGGCGCGCAGGATCCGCAGGGCAATTTCACCGCGGTTGGCGATGACTACTTTGTCCAACATGGGTGGCATTTTCCCTTATTCGATGATGAACAGCGGCTCGTCAAACTCGACGGCCTGACCATTTTCAACCAGGATCGCTTTGATCACGCCGGCCTTGTCAGACTCGATTTGGTTCATCATTTTCATGGCTTCGACGATGCACAGGGTGTCGCCGACATTGACGTGCTGACCGACTTCCACGAACGGCTTGGCTTCCGGGCTGGAGGAGCGGTAGAAGGAGCCCACCATGGGGGAGCGCATCAGATGACCACTCGGGGCGGCATCGGCAGCAGGTGCAGCGGCTGCTGCCGGAGCAGCGGCAACCGGTGCGGCAACCTGAGCTGCGGCCTGGGGCATGATCATCTGCGGGGCAACGCTAACCTGGCCGGAGAAATTACGGCTGATGCGAACGGACTCTTCCCCTTCGGAGATTTCCAGCTCGGCGATGCCGGACTCTTCAACCAGTTCAATCAGCTTCTTGATTTTGCGGATATCCATTAGCATTCTCTTTCTTCTTTATCTGATCAGTGATTATCAAGCCGCGCGCAACTGATGCACGGCCGCGGTTAAAGCGAATTGGTAACCATCGGCACCCAACCCGCAGATCACCCCCTTGGCGACATCAGACAGATAGGAGTGATGACGGAAGGGCTCCCTGGCATGAACGTTTGACAGGTGAACCTCGATAAAGGGGATGGCCACACCCAGCAGGGCATCGCGCAGGGCAACGCTGGTATGGGTGAAGGCGGCGGGGTTGATGATGATGAAATCCACCTGGCCTATGGCCTGATGGATGCGGCCGATCAGCTCGTGCTCGGCATTGGATTGCAGATGTTCCAGGGTGACACCGAGTTCGCTGGCGCTGCGCGTCAGATCGGCGACGATCTCATCGAGCGTCTTGCTGCCGTAGATTCCCGGTTCCCGCTTGCCCAGCAGATTCAGATTGGGGCCGTTAAGCAGGAGGATTCGGTGATGTTGCGACATATTGAGTACATCCTCGATGATTATGCTGCTATCTATCAGCTATCTTTGGACTACCAAAAATCTAGCCAATTTTTGCACAAATCGGTGTGCCCTGACACACAGATTTCGCAATTATATTGATTTCGTGAAAATTAGCAGCATTTTACTGGTCTAATCTCTACATCTGGCTATTTATTGGCCTGGTTTGCCCGCAAGCCCTGCCTACCACCGAACTCTGCCCTGTCCGGATCCCGAAGACAACAAAGCCGGCACGTGGCCGGCTCTGTTGACGTGGGGAAGAGACTCACGCCGCTTCCGACTTCTCGCGGATCAGCTTGTCTACGACCCCCGGATCCGCCAGGGTGGAGATATCCCCCAGGCTGTCGGTTTCGCCGGTGGCGATCTTGCGCAAGATACGCCGCATGATCTTGCCGGATCGGGTCTTGGGCAGCCCTTCGGCCCAGTGGATCACGTCCGGGGTCGCGATGGCGCCAATCTCCTTGCGCACCCACTCCTTCACTTCCTTGTGCAGCTCGCGGCTCGGCTCTTCCCCGGCGATCAGGGTGACATAGGCGTAAATGCCCTGTCCCTTGATCTCGTGGGGAACACCCACCACCGCCGCTTCGGCGATCTTCGGATGGGCCACCAGAGCGGACTCGATTTCGGCGGTGCCCATGCGGTGGCCGGAGACGTTGAGTACATCATCCACCCGGCCGGTGATCCAGTAGTAGCCGTCCTCGTCGCGACGGGCACCGTCGCCGGTGAAGTAGCGACCCGGGAAGG
This sequence comes from Aeromonas sp. ASNIH1, assembly GCF_002934285.1. NCBI lineage: Bacteria > Pseudomonadati > Pseudomonadota > Gammaproteobacteria > Aeromonadales > Aeromonadaceae > Aeromonas > Aeromonas sp. ASNIH1. Next base: position 2,581,906 of record NZ_CP026228.1, read on the forward strand.
TGGAGAAGTAGGTCTGCTCGAAGCGCTCGTGATCGCCGAACACGGTACGCATCTGGCCGGGCCAGGAGTCGGTGATCACCAGGTTGCCCTCGGTGGCGCCCTCCAGCGGCTCACCCAGGTTGTCCACCAGAGCAGGCTGTACTCCGAAGAAGGGACGGGTGGCCGAGCCGGGCTTGAGCGCGGTGACGCCGGGCAGCGGAGTGATGAGGATGCCGCCGGTCTCGGTCTGCCACCAGGTGTCGACGATGGGGCAGCGCTCGTCGCCGATGGTGCGGTAGTACCACTCCCAGGCTTCCGGGTTGATGGGTTCACCCACCGACCCCATGATGCGCAGGCTGGTGCGGGAAGTGCCTTCGACAGCCTCCTTGCCCTTGGCCATCAGTGCACGAATGGCGGTGGGGGCGGTATAGAGGATGGTGACCTGATGCTTGTCCACCACCTGGCTCATGCGGTTGGTGGCCGGGTAGTTGGGCACCCCTTCGAACATGACGGTGGTGGCGCCGTTGGCCAGCGGCCCGTAGACCAGATAGGAGTGACCGGTGACCCAACCCACGTCGGCGGTACACCAGTAGATGTCCTCTTCGTGGTAGTCGAACACGTATTTGAAGGTGAGGGCGGCATAGACCAGATAGCCGCCCGTGGTGTGCAGCACACCCTTGGGTTTGCCGGTGGAGCCGGAGGTGTAGAGCACGAACAGGGGATCTTCGGCGCCCATGGCTTCGGGCGGACAATCCGGGCTGGCGGCGTTGACCGCATCATGCCACCAGATGTCTCTGTGCTCGTGCCAGGCCACGTTGCCACCGGTGCGCTTGAGGACGATCACCTTGCTGACCTTGGTATCCGGGTGGGTAAGGGCCTCATCCACGTTCTTCTTGAGGGGGATGGGGCGACCGCCTCGCAACCCCTCATCGGCGGTGATGACGACGGAGGCGCCGGAGTCGATGATGCGGCCCGAGAGCGCCTCCGGCGAGAAGCCGCCGAAGACGATGCTGTGCACGGCCCCGATGCGGGTACAGGCCAGCATGGCGATGGCCGCCTCCGGCACCATGGGCATATAAAGGCAGACCATGTGGCCACGCTTGACCCCCTGGGCTTTGAGCACGTTGGCAAACTTGCACACTTCGGCGTGCAGTTCGCGATAGGTGATCTTGCGATCTTCAGCCGGGTTGTCCCCTTCCCAGATGATGGCGACCTTGTCGCCGCGCTCGCTCAGATGGCGATCCAGGCAGTTGGCCGAGACGTTGAGCAGGCCATCCTCATACCACTTGATGGAGACGTGGCCCGGATCGTAGGAGGTGTTCTTGACGCGGGTGTAGGGGGTCATCCAGTCGAGGATCTTGCCCTGCTCCCCCCAGAAGGCGTCCGGATCCTGCACCGACGCCTGATACATGGCTTCATAACCTTCCTTGTCCAGCAGGGCGCCGTTGCCGATGTGGGCCTTGACCGGGTAGACCTTGCTCTCGCTCATCTCTCACTCCTGTGAATACATTTTCTTAATGATTGAGTAACAACTTATACCTTTGGTTCCCGAGGGCAATTAGACTTTTGGATAGCGACGAAGATAGCGGGCGGGAAGCCATGATGATGAAGCAGAAGGGATCCATGGGCTCCCTTCTTTGCTTGCGTGGTGGCGCGGCCAAGGTTCAATGGCGGAGGGGGAGCAGGGGAGGCAGGCTGGGTTCTGGCAGGGGATGGCTGAACAGGTAGCCCTGTCCCTCTTCGCAACGCAGGGATTGCAGGAACTGGCGCTGGGGCTGGGTTTCTATCCCTTCCGCCGTGACGGCCATGCCGAGGGAGCTGGCCAGCTGGACTATGGTACGGCACAGCTCGCGGCTGTGCTTGTCGTCGGGCAACGCCTGGACGAAGGCCCTGTCTATCTTGATGCGATCGATGGGCAGGCTCCTGAGCAGGCTCAGGGAAGAGAAACCGGTGCCGAAGTCGTCGATGGCGATCTGTACCCCCAGCGCCTTGAGGCGGGTGAAGAGCCGCAGACTGTGATCCACGCTCTGGATGATGCTCTCGGTCACCTCGATCTCCAGCCGCTCGGCAGGAAAACCGGTCGCAGCCAGAATGGCTGTCACCCGCTCCACGTAGTCGTGGGAGCGCATCTCCCTGACCGACACATTGACCGAGAGCCTGGGCACGGCGCGCCCTTCGGCCAGCCACTGCTGCCCTTGCCGGCAGGCGGTGCGCATCACCCATTCTCCCAGCGGTTCGATGAGACCGCACTCCTCTGCCACCGGAATGAAACGGTCCGGGGATATCATGCCAAGGCTGGGATGCTGCCAGCGGATCAGGGCCTCCAGGCCGCTGAGATGACCATCCGCCAGATCCGTCATGGGTTGGTAGAGCAGGCGAAACTCTTGCTGCTCAATGGCCTTGAGCAGTCCCTGCTCCAGCAGCATCCGCTCCCTGGTCTGTGCCGTCATGTCGGGGGAGTGGAACAGATAGCCGTTGCGGCCACGGCGCTTGGCTTCATGCATGGCGTTGTCCGCCGCGCTGATGAGGCTGTCCGGGGTCTGGCCATGCTCCGGATAGAGGGAGATGCCGATGCTGGCGGAGAGCCTCACCCGCTCCTGGCCGATGTCGGCGGGATCGTGCAGCCTGCGTTGAAACCCCTCGATGAGACCCAGCAGATCCTGGGTCTCCCTGATGGCGGGCAGCAACACCAGAAATTCGTCTGCCCCCAGCCGGATGGCGATGTCTCCGGGGCGCAGACAGTGGCGAATGCGGTCTGCCGACAGCTTGAGCAGCAGATCGCCGGCACTGTGCCCCAGGTTGTCGTTGATGAGCTTGAAGCCGTCGAGATCGATGAACAGCAGCGCCAGGACGTGGTGGTTCACCCTGGCCGTCTCTATCTCCAGGGTGAGGCGCTCTTGCAGCAGATGGCGATTGCCGAGATCGGTGAGAGGATCGTAATAGGAGAGGTGCTGCAAGCGGGCTTCGGCCTGATAGAGACGCAGTGCATGAAGGTGGGTCATTTCCTGCAGGCCGGGGGACGCGGGTGCGTCGAGGTGGGTGCTTGTCTGTACGGACTCCCTCATCACGAGGAAGATGCCGCTGAAGGTGCCCTCCTCATCCAGCACGGAGCTGACGCTCACTTGCCAGCGTGCGGGAGAGGCCGCGCGGGAGAGACCGACCGTCTCCACCTCAAATGCGCATCGGGGGGCCCCTTGTCGCAGTTGCTGAAACAGCGGGAGCAGCTGGGGAGTCTGGGCAGGGACAATGTCGAACAGCGTCTTGCCCGGGTGCTCTGCCCGCGCGAGGCCGGTCAGTTCGGCAAAGCGTCCGTTGACGTCGCGACACCTGAATTCGTGATCGAAGACCCCAATCCCGACGGGCGCCTGGGCGAACAGCTGTTGCAACTCGTAGGGAGAGAGCGGGCCTGACAAATGCCGTGTCGGAACCGATTCGGGCAGCACTTTTTCCATGGAGGCTCCTGAATTGATTGCTTTGTCATTTGGACGACTGTGTCAGTATGGCAGGAAGTGTCAGGAGAGAAAGAAAGTGTGAGAAGGGTGTGAAATCAACGAGATGTCAGCCTTTCTGGCGGCCAAACGCCTGGATCCCGCGAACAAATACCAGCCAGCCCACCAGATGAAACGGCAACGCCATGGCGTAGAGCACCAGCCAGTGGCTCTCGGTGCCGCTGCTGTTGATGAAATCTGCCCAGGCGGCGAGCAGGGCCAGCATGCCCGCTATCTGGAAACGGCGACGCAGCACCACTTCCACCCCGAGATTGGCGAGGTAGAGGGTCAGCAGGATGCCGGCAAAGCCGGTGAGCTGGGCGGTGCCGTAGAGCGCGCGGTCCGGGTTGAACAGCAGCGTCACGAGGGGAGTGAGACCCTGATCCAGCGGGATCAGGGCCAGCAGCCAGCATGCGATAAGAAGCAGGGCTGTCTTCATGCCGGGCTCAGTCGGCGGACGGTGCCGGTTTGACCAGGGAGAGGTAGTTGGCGTCCATCTTGAGGAACACCCCCAGCAGGCGGGCACTGGCACCGTAGAAGCCAAACTTGTCGGCGGCCCGGCAGGCCTGCTCGAAGCGCTCGAACCAGCCCAGCAGGTGACCGTGCAGCAGGGACTCCTGCTCGCCGAGCCACGCCTCGCGCTGGTCGGCGGTGGTCGACTCGGCGGCGCGGATGATGAGGCTGCCCATCAGATCCAGCTCGATGGCCAGATGATCGGCAGGCTCATTGTACTTGTCGCTGACATTGATGCCGAGGCGATCGAGGCGTGCCTGCATCTCGGTCATAGGGGCCTGCATCAGCTGCTTGCCTTCGCCCCGGTAGAGGGATTCGTAGGGCAGGGCACCCTGCCCGGGAGCGCTCAGGAACAGGCCTGCAAAGTCGGCGGCCAGCGCCGTCTGGCGCTCGGGGCGCACCAGCAGGCGGGCGATGGCGTCGTTGAGCTCGGCCACGGCTTCGCGCATGGGGTCGAGAGTAGAGAGGCTCTTCAAGAAGCTGCGCACGTCATAGGTGTCGTATTCAGCGATCTGCGCATCACTGAGTTCGGCAGCAAACAGGGTGGAAAACCACCAGTAAAGCTCGGCCCGGCGTTCGCTGGTCGCCATGAATTCCTGCATTTTTCCTCCGTGGATGACAATCGGGAGCCTTGATGGCCCCCGATTCTAACGACTTTAAAAATAAAGGAAACTCATGGGGCCTTTTGGCCGGATAGCGCCAGGAGAGGGGGTCGCTATTGCGGGATCGCCGTGGGCGACGAGGAGGCCGACCTACTCCTCGACGCGATAGAGCACCTGCTTGCAACGGGGGCAGATATGCTGGCGGCGGTAATCCATCTGGTGCACCAGGCCGACCTCCCGCTGCTGATGGTGACCGCAATGGATGCAGAAAATGAGATCCCCGTCGGCGGCGCCGGGATGGGCCGCCAGGTACTGCTCCCGGGTGGGAAGTGTCTCCCAGTTGGCGGTGCAGGCACCCTTGCGGCTGGCGGTGTAGTAGACCCAGTAGAAGAGAGCGAAGACCGCGACAATCACGAACAGCATCAGATGATCCATCATGGCGTTTCCCCTTGTGTTCCGGGATGGCAGGGAGCGACACCCGCTCGTGCAGATGTCCCATGGCCTAAAGATGTTATCTGTTAGTAAATGCTATATCCATGATCTGGCTCTGGTTTCTATCGCCTTGCCCGGGAAGCGGGGACGATGGCTGGAGCCGGATTGCGGGTGTGGGGAGGCCGGGGGGATGAGCGAAGCCAGGGGGCGGGATTCGAAATTTGCGACGTATTTTACATTTTATAAACAATTTTTTGGGTGGTTGGACTGTCTCTTTGATCCAGCTCACGTTACAATGCGCGGGCCCACTTCACCTATCGCGCAAACGATTTTCAGGAGATAAACGGATGTTGAAACGTGACATGACCATCGCCGGCTATGATCCAGAGCTGTGGCAGGCCATCACAGACGAGACCCGTCGTCAGGAAGAGCACATCGAGCTGATTGCGTCCGAGAACTACACCAGCCCCCGCGTCATGGAAGCCCAGGGCTCCCAGTTGACCAACAAGTACGCCGAAGGCTACCCGGCCAAGCGTTACTACGGCGGTTGCGAGTATGTGGATGTGGTTGAAACCCTGGCCATCGAGCGCGCCAAAGAGCTGTTCGGTGCCACCTACGCCAACGTGCAGCCGCACTCCGGCTCCCAGGCCAACAGCGCCGTCTACATGGCCCTGCTGCAACCGGGCGACACCGTGCTCGGCATGAACCTGGCCCACGGCGGTCACCTGACCCACGGCTCCCCCGTCAACTTCTCCGGCAAGCTGTACAACATCATCCCCTACGGCATCGACGAGTCCGGCAAGATCGACTACGACGAGATGGAGCGCCTGGCCGTTGAGCACAAGCCGAAGATGATGATCGGCGGCTTCTCCGCCTACTCCGGCATCGTCGACTGGGCCCGCATGCGCGAAATCGCCGACAAGATCGGTGCTTACCTGTTCGTGGACATGGCCCACGTGGCCGGTCTGATTGCCGCCGGCGTCTACCCGAACCCGGTGCCCCACGCTCACGTGGTCACCTCCACCACCCACAAGACCCTGGCCGGTCCGCGCGGTGGTCTGATCCTCTCCGCCGCCGACGACGAAGATCTGTACAAGAAGCTGAACTCCGCCGTCTTCCCGGGTGGTCAGGGCGGCCCGCTGATGCACGTCATCGCCGGCAAGGCAGTGGCCTTCAAGGAAGCGCTGGAGCCCGAGTTCAAGACCTACCAGGCCCAGGTCGTGAAGAACGCCAAGGCCATGGCGGCGACCTTTATCGAGCGCGGCTACAAGATCGTCTCCGGCGGTACCGACAACCATCTGATGCTGGTTGACCTGATCGGTCGCGAGCTGACCGGCAAAGATGCCGACGCAGCCCTCGGCAAGGCCAACATCACCGTCAACAAGAACTCCGTACCGAACGACCCGCGTTCCCCGTTCGTGACCTCCGGCGTGCGTATCGGCACCCCGGCCATCACCCGCCGCGGCTTCAAGGAAGCCGAGTCCATCCAGTTGGCCAACTGGATCTGTGACGTGCTGGACAGCCACGACAACGAAGAAGTGCTGGCGACCGTGCGCGAGAAGGTGCTGGACATCTGCCGCCGTTTCCCGGTCTACGCATAATCAGCCTGACCTTCAGGTTGAAGACCAATGCCACCCTCGGGTGGCATTGTTTTTTGCAGCGCCTGGCAAGATGAGACAGAGGTGACCATGTGCGATGACATGGAAGAGGACGCGCTGGAGGCGTCACTGCGGCAGACGGTTCGCGCCCAGTACCACTTTCGCGCCAGCGAACAGGGGCTGCTGGCCTGGGATGTGCGCCGCTTGATCCGGCTGAGCCGCAACCTGCCGGTGCAGGCGGTGGCACTCGGCGAGATTGCCGAGCTTGACCGCGACCACTGGTACGGCCATGGCGACGCCACGCCCACGGTGCGCAGCGTGGTGGCGCATTGCCAGCTCATGATGGCGGCGGATCTCGCCTATCCCATCCTGCTCGACAGCGCCGGTCGGGTGATGGATGGCATGCACCGGGTGGGCAAGGCGCTGATGCTGGGCCACAGCCATGTGGCTGCTCGCCGGTTCGCGGCGGATCCTGCCCCCGATTACCAGGATTGCGACCCCGAGGCGTTGCCCTATGACGACTGAGTCCTGCCCGAAGGCCTGGCAGGTTGTCCCTTGTTTTCATGGGCTTTTACCGGCTCTGGATGGCCGTGTTACACTGGCCGGCCTAGCGCCAGCCCCCGGGGCCCGCGCCCATTTTCATCCACGCCGGAGGTCAGATGCATTGCCCCTTCTGTAGTGCCGTTGATACCAAGGTGATCGATTCCCGTCTGGTGGCCGAGGGCCATCAGGTGCGCCGCCGTCGCGAATGCCTGCTCTGTCACGAGCGTTTTACTACCTTCGAAATGGCCGAACTGGTCATGCCCCGCGTCATCAAGTCCAACGGCTCCCGCGAGCCCTTCAACGAAGACAAACTGCGGGCCGGCATTCTGCGGGCGCTGGAGAAGCGGCCGGTGAGCATGGAGGCCATCGAGAAGGCGGTCAACCACATCAAGTCCCGCCTGCGGGCCACCGGCGAGCGTGAAGTCGCCTCCCAATTAGTGGGCAATCTGGTGATGGATGAGCTCAAGAGCCTGGACAAGGTGGCCTACATCCGCTTTGCCTCCGTCTACCGCAGCTTTGAAGACATTCGCGAATTCGGGGAAGAGATCGCCAAGCTGGAGAAGTAACGCCGGCCTGTCGCTCCCTATGTGAATCAGAGAGGGGCTGCCGTTGCGGCAGCGCCAGTTGTTACATCAGTGAGACATCTAGACAGCGCATCGTTGCACTGGTGAAAAAGTATGAGGGCGTGCGGCCGCATCCTGCGATGTGTGTGCCCGTCGCCATGGCGTCAGATGCCATGGCCGATCTGCCCGAGAAGGCGTGCGGCAAGCGCGTACACCCTATTTTCTTGTCCCATCGGATGGCCGTGCCACCGGGGACAGGTTGCTGGACACAGGAGCCCGGATGTTTAGTCAAGACGATTACCAATGGATGAGCCGGGCCCTCGAACTGGCCCGGCGCGGCCGTTACACCACGGCTCCCAACCCCTGCGTCGGCGCCGTGCTGGTGAAGGCCGGCGTGGTGGTGGGGGAGGGCTGGCACAAGCGGGCCGGTGAGCCCCATGCCGAGGTCTATGCCCTGCACGCGGCAGGGGAAGAGGCCCGCGGTGCCACCGCCTATGTGACCCTGGAGCCCTGCTCCCATCATGGTCGCACGCCCCCCTGCGCCGAGGCGCTCATCAAGGCCGGGGTGACCCGGGTGGTGGCTGCCATGGTGGATCCCAATCCCCAGGTGGGCGGGCGCGGCCTGCGGATGCTCTCCGAGGCGGGGATCAAGACCGATTTCGGCCTGCTGGCCGCGGAAGCCGAGGCCCTCAATCCCGGTTTCTTCAAGCGGATGCGCACCGCGTTTCCGCTGGTGACGGTCAAGCTGGGGGCGAGCCTGGATGGTCGCACCGCCATGGCGAGTGGCGAGAGCCAGTGGATCACCTCTCCGGAGGCGCGCCGGGACGTGCAGCGGCTGCGGGCCCGTCACGATGCGGTCCTCTCCAGCGCCGAAACCGTGCTGGCGGATGGCGCCTCCCTCACCGTGCGCTGGGACGAGCTGCCCCCCTCGGTCAAGGCGGTCTATCCCAAAGAGACCCTGCGCCAGCCACTGCGGGTCATCGTGGATTCGCAAAACCGGCTCACCCCGGATCTGCCCCTGTTCCAGAGCGAGAGCCCGGTACTGCTGGCCCGCCACAAGGCATCCGGTGAGTGGCCCGCCTGGGTGCAGCAGCTGGAGGTGCCGCTGCTGGATGGCAAGCTGGATCTGGTCAGCCTCTTCATGCTGCTGGCCAAACAGAACGTCAACTCGGTACTGGTGGAGGCGGGGCCACGGCTATGCGGCGCCCTGCTGGAGAAGGGGCTGGTGGACGAGCTGGTGCTCTATCAGGCGCCCAAACTGATGGGGGATGAGGGACGTGGCCTGTTCCATCTGCCGGGGCTGACCCGGCTGTTCCAGGCCCCCAAACTCAACCTCAAGGATGTGCGCATGCTTGGCCAGGATATTCGCATCACTGCGAAAATAGCCTGATTTTTCAATGTTCACGGGGGCATCCGTCGCCCCCGTCATCAGCAAGGTGATCTGCATGTTTACCGGAATTATCGAAGCGGTGGGAACCCTGGCCGAGCTGCGTCGCCAGGGGGAGGACATGGCCCTCACCGTGCACGCGCCTACCCTGGACTTCAGTGACGTCAAGCTGGGCGACTCCATCGCCACCAACGGCGTCTGCCTCACCGTGGTGGCGCTCGGGGATCACAGCTATACCGCCGACGTCTCCCTGGAGACCCTCTCCCGCACCGGTTTTTCTGCCGCCAAGGTGGGGGATCCGGTCAACCTCGAGAAGGCGCTGATGCCCACCTCCCGCCTCGGCGGCCACCTGGTCTCTGGCCACGTGGACGGTATCGGCGAGGTGAAGAGCAAATCGTCCAGCGGCCGCGCCATCGAATACTGGATCAAGGCGCCGGGGGAGCTCTCCCGCTACATCGCCGAGAAGGGGTCGATTGCGGTGGATGGCATCAGCCTCACCGTCAATGCGGTTCAGGGGGATCTGTTCCGGCTGACCATCGTGCCCCACACCGCCCAGGAGACCACCATCGCCCGCTGGAAACCCGGCTACCGGGTCAACCTCGAGGTGGACCAGATAGCCCGCTATCTGGAGCGGCTGATGACGGGCAAGCGCGAGGAGAGCAGTGCCTCTACCCTGACCCTGGAGAAGCTGGCCCAGTCCGGATTCTTGTGAGCCGTTTTGACGGGAAAACGCGGTTCTGTGATCCCGCGCGGATTGAAACGGGGCCGCGTGCCCCCATCTAGAGCACAATACGCAGTATCAAGTCGAGCCGACTGGCTCAATCCCCAAGCATGTTGATGGAGTAGCCCATGGCGCTGAGCACGACCCAGGAAATCATTGCCGATATCAAGGCTGGCAAGATGGTGATCCTGATGGATGACGAAGACAGGGAGAACGAAGGGGACCTGATCATGGCCGCCTCCTGTGTCCGCCCGGAAGACATCAACTTCATGGCGCGCTACGGTCGTGGCCTCATCTGCCTGACCCTGACCCGGGATCGCTGCAAGCAGCTGGCGCTGCCGCTGATGGTCGATCGCAACAATGCCCAGTTCTCCACCGCTTTCACCGTCTCCATCGAGGCGGCGGAAGGGGTGACCACCGGCATCTCCGCCGCCGACCGCGCCGTCACCGTGCAGGCCGCGGTGGCGCCCCATGCCAAGGCCGCCGATCTGGTGCAGCCCGGCCACATCTTCCCGCTGATGGCGCAGGATGGCGGTGTGCTGACCCGCGCCGGCCACACCGAAGCGGGCTGCGATCTGGCCCGGCTGGCCGGCTTCGAGCCAGCCTCCGTCATCGTCGAGATCCTCAACGAAGACGGCACCATGGCCCGGCGCCCGGATCTCGAGATCTTCGCCGAGCAGCACGGCATCAAGCTCGGCACCATTGCCGACCTTATCGAATACCGCAACCAGCACGAGACCACGGTAGAGAAGGTGGCCGAGTGCAAGTTGCCCACCGAATACGGCGAGTTCGACCTCGTCACCTTCCGCGACACCATCGACAACCAGGTGCACTTCGCCCTGAAGAAAGGGGACGTGAAGGCCGACCAGCCGACCCTGGTACGGGTGCACCTGCACGACGTGCTGAGCGATCTGCTGCTCACCGACCGCCACAGCGCCCGCAGCTGGCCGCTGCCCAAATCCATGGCCCGCATCGCCGACGAGGGCGGGGTGCTGGTGATCCTGGGGGCGGAAGCCCATGGCGCCGAGCTGCTGGCCAGGGTCAAGGGTTTTGAAGCCGCCGACAAGGGGCTGGCACCGGAAGGGGCCAAGTGGCAGGGCACCTCGCGCCGGGTCGGCGTCGGCTCCCAGATCCTCAAGGCGCTGGGGGTCGGCAAGATGCGCCTGTTGAGCTCTCCCAAGAAGTACCATGCCCTCGGTGGCTTTGGTCTGGAAGTGGTGGAGTACGTCGGCGAGTAAGCGCTGCGTATGGTTGAATTCATCACCATGGCCGCCCGTTGCGGCCATGGTTTTTTGTCGCGGCTCTGTTGTGCTAGAATGCGTGCACTTTTGAGCCCGGCCCCTAATTGATTGCACAGAGACAGGATTTCCAATGAAGATTATCGAAGGAAATATCGCCGCTCCCGAGGCGCGTGTTGCTATTGTCGTTGCCCGTTTCAACAGCTTCATCAATGACAGCCTGGTGAACGGCGCGCTGGACGTGCTGAAGCGTCAAGGTCAGGTCCAGGAGAGCAATCTGACCCTGGTGCGCGTACCGGGGGCCGTCGAAATTCCCCTGGCGGCCAAGAAGCTGGCCAAGAGCGGTCAATACGACGCCATCGTCGCACTCGGCACCGTCATCCGCGGCGGTACCTACCACTTCGAACTGGTAGCGAGCGAGAACGGCAAGGGTCTGGCCCAGGTAATGATGGAATACGACATTCCCGTTGCCTTCGGCGTGCTGACCACCGAAAACATTGAACAAGCCATCGAACGCGCCGGTACCAAGGCGGGTAACAAGGGTGCAGAGGCTGCACTGAGCGCGCTCGAAATGATCAACGTCCTGAAACAACTGGACGTGTAACGAGGAGAAATGCATTGAAACCGTCCGAGCGCCGTAAGGCCCGCCATTGCGCCACCCAGGCCATCTACCAGTGGCAGATGACCCAGGCCAACGTGGGCGACATCGAAGAGCAGTTCAAGATCGATCAGGACACCAAGGGTGTGGACCTGAACTATTTCCGCGATCTGCTGTTCGGGGTTGCGGTCCACTGCAACGAGCTGGACAAGGTGTTCGCGCCTTTCCTCTCCCGTCCGCTGGAAGAAGTGGACATGGTGGACAAGGCGATCCTGCGTCTGGCGACCTACGAGCTGACCCGTCGTGAAGATGTGCCGCCGCGCGTGGTGATCAACGAAGCGATCGAGCTGGCCAAAGCCTTCGCCGCCGATGACAGCCACAAGTTTGTCAACGGCGTCCTGGACAAGGTGATCAAGACGCTGCCCAAGCGCTGATCCTGCTGTCCGTCAGCAATTAAGAGAGGAGCCAGCTTATTGCTGGCTTTTTACTGTATGGGTGAATTTGAGCTGATTGAGAAGTACTTCAAGGTCCCCCACGCCCGCAAGGACGTGGTGATGGGCCCTGGAGATGACTGTGCCCTGCTGACCCTGCCCCCCGACGCCCAGTTGGCGGTGAGCACGGACACCCTGGTGAGCGGCGTGCACTTCTTCCCCGACATGGATCCGGTTGATCTCGGCTACAAGGCGCTGGCGGTCAATCTCTCCGATCTGGCCGCCATGGGTGCCGAGCCGCGCTGGGTCTCCCTGGCCCTGACCCTGCCCGCCATCAACGAGCGCTGGGTCGCCGGTTTCGCCGAAGGGTTCCTCGAGCTCGCCGAGTACTACAACGTGGCGCTGGTGGGGGGAGACATGACCCGCGGGCCCCTCTCCATCACCGTCTCGGTGAAAGGATCGGTCCCGGCAGGTCGCGCCCTGATGCGCAGCGGCGCCAAGGCCGGTGACGGGGTCTACGTGACCGGTACCCTGGGAGATGCCGCCCTGGCGCTCTCCCACCTGCTGGGCAAGCGCACCCTCAACGAGAACCAGCTGGCGGCCGTGTTGCCGCGCCTCGACCATCCCCATCCCCGCATCCTGGCCGGTCAGGCCCTGCGCGGGCTGGCAAGCAGCGCCCTGGATCTCTCAGACGGCCTGGCGTCCGATCTCGGCCACATCCTCAAGGCGTCCGGTGTGCGGGCCCAGATCGATCTCAATCTGCTGCCCCTCTCCCCCGTGTTGCAGGATGCGGTGCCGGCCATGGATGCCTGGCAACTGGCCCTGGCCGGGGGCGACGACTACGAGCTCTGCTTCACCGTGCCCCAGGAGCATCACGGTGCCCTGGACACGGCACTGGCCAATTGTGGCGTGAAGTTCACCCGCATCGGTCGCATCCTGGCCGGGGAGCCTGGCATCGACTACCTGCAGGACGAACAACCCGTCGAACTGCACCTCAAGGGCTGGGATCACTTCGCATGATGTCTTTCAAGATAAAGCCCGAACTGACGCGGCTGAACCTTAAAAACCCGCTCCACTTCCTGGCGGTGGGCTTTGGCTCCGGCCTCTCCCCCAAGGCGCCGGGCACCATGGGGACCCTGGCAGCCATCCCGCTCTATCTCTTGGTGAGCGGGCTGCCGACCTCCTGGTTCATCGCCCTGCTGGTGGTGGGTTTCGTGGCGGGCATCCGCATCTGCCAGAGCGCCACCGACGCCATCGGGATGCCGGATCACGGGGCTATCGTCTGGGACGAGGTCATCGGATTCGGGGTCACCATGATTGCGGCCCCGGCCGGCTGGGAGTGGGTGCTGGCGGGCTTCGTGCTGTTTCGCCTGTTCGACGTGCTCAAGCCCTGGCCCATCTCCTGGTTCGATCGCCGCATTCACGGCGGGCTTGGCATCATGCTGGACGATCTCATCGCCGGCCTGTTCGCCCTGGCCTGCATGCAACTGCTTGCCCACTGGTGAGGGGAGGCGGCTCCCGAACGCCCTCTCGCTGTTTTTTCACTCCTCTCCACTTGCAAAGAGGTCGGATATACCGCACACGCAGGCCCTGAGGGGCCTGCGTTTTTTTGTATGCAATCCCTCCCGGCTTGCCGTGCCGGCGGCCTGTGGCCCAGGTTGATCCTTCTGCATTGTCCCTATTTAGCTCTGCCTATTTTTCCTTACTCCGGATATGCTGCCGTCAAAAAATCATTTCACATAAATATTCACTACTCATTCGAAGCTGGTCAGCATAATGCTGATAGTGAATAAGATGGTTTGTTGCTATTTTGTTGAAACATAATTGGTTGATGGTCTCGCATTGCCAGCGTAATCTCTGGTAATGTGACTTTTATCGACATTTTAACCCCAGGGTGTCGGCATTCTCTGGGCAAAGTATTGCGAAATTGTATAACTGGATCATTTACACCTGCGGGCAAACCGACTAACTTACTCGCGGGTTATTCCAAAAAAATGCAAAAAACCCGCCCGGATCGCTGGTTTGGCTGCCTCATGGATTGAGCGTTAATTACACAACAACGGCTCTCGAGCAGTACCAAGGCACAACCAGCATCTGCGGCTGATTTACGGACGAATTATTTGGGACGGATGTCCCCCGCAGAGGTAACCATGTCCTTGCTTGAAGTCAAAAACTTGCGGATCGAGTACCCCTCCCGCTACGGGGTGCTTGCCGCGGTCAAGGATCTCTCTTTTTCTGTTGAAAAGGGCGAGATCGTCGGCGTCGTCGGTGAGTCCGGCGCTGGCAAATCCACCATCGGCAACGCCGTCATCGATCTGTTGAGCCCGCCCGGTCGCATCGCCCGTGGTGACATCTACCTCAATGGCGAGCTCATCTCCGGCAAGAGCCAGAACGAGATGCGGGCCATTCGCGGCTCGCGCATCGGTTTCATCTTCCAGGATCCCATGACCTCCCTCAACCCGCTGTTCACCGTGGAGCAGCAGCTGGTGGAGACCATCCTCGCCAACACCGACCTGTCCCGCGAGGCGGCCTTTGCCAAGGCCCTCGAGCTGATGGGGGCGGTGGGGATCCCGAACCCGGACGTGCGCATCAAGCAGTATCCTCACCAGTTCTCCGGTGGCATGCGCCAGCGGGTAGTGATCGCCATCGCCCTCTCCGGGGATCCCGAGCTCATCATCGCCGATGAGCCGACCACTGCGCTGGACGTCTCCATCCAGGATCAGATCCTCCAGCTCATCCGCAACCTGTGCAAAGAGCGCCAGGTCGGCTGCATGCTGGTGACTCATGACATGGGGGTGGTCTCCAACGTTACCGACAAGGTGGCGGTGATGTACCGCGGCGATCTGGTGGAGTTCGGCACCACGGAACAGGTGCTGGGCCGCCCCAATCACCCCTATACCCGCAGCCTCATCTCGGCGGTTCCCCGCTCGGATGTCAAGCTGGTACGCTTCCCCCTGGTCTCCTATATCGAGGATGCCGGTGCGGCGGATACCAGCATCGATCTCAAGACCCACTGGCTCGGCCAGAGTCAGGACGAGCGCACCTATGAAGGCGCGCTGTTGCGGGTGGAGAACGTGGATCTGAAGTTCGTCACCAAGGATTCCATCTTCCCGAGCCGCCGCCAGTACGTGCGCGCCTGCAACAACATCAGCTTCGAGATCTTCGAGGGTGAGACTTTCGGTCTGGTGGGGGAGTCGGGCTCCGGCAAGTCCACCATCGCCCGTGCCATCACCGGGCTCTATCCGCCCGACACCGGCAAGATTGTCTTCGAGGGGATCGATCTCACCGCCCTGAAAGGGGAGCACGAGCGTCGCCCCCTGCGCCGCCAGATGCAGATGGTGTTCCAGAATCCCTACTCTTCGATGAACCCGCGCATGAAGGTGCGTGACATCATCGCCGAGCCGATCCGCTTCCACCGCCTCGCCGAGAGCGAGCGGCAGATAGAGCAGATCGTCGGGGACCTGCTGGATCACGTGGGCCTGGGCCGCGGCGCCGGGGTCAAGTATCCCCACGAGTTCTCCGGTGGTCAGCGCCAGCGCATCTCCATTGCCCGCGCCCTGGCGACTCGCCCGCGCTTCCTCATCTGCGACGAGCCCACCTCGGCGCTGGATGTCTCGGTGCAGGCCCAGATCCTCAACCTGCTCAAAGACTTGCAACAGGAGCTTGGGCTCACCATGCTGTTCATCAGTCACGATCTGCCGGTCATCCGCCAGATGTGCGACCGCATCGGTGTGATGCAGCACGGTCATCTGGTGGAAGTGGCCGAGACCGAGAAACTGTTCACCAATGCCGAGCATGAGTACAGCCGCAAGCTGATCTCCCTCATGCCGGAATTCAAGGGAATGTCCCGCGAGGGGCTGGAAATCGCAAGCTAGGAAAGCACCGGTTCGCCGGTTTGTCTGTCAATAAAAAGCCAAAAGCATGGAGAAAGACATGAAGAAAGGATTATCCAAGATCGCCATGGCGCTGTTCGCCGCTGGTCTCGCGTTCAACGTTTCTGCTGCCGACATCAAGGTCGCCGTCGCGTCCGACGCCACCTCTCTGGACCCGCAGGAGCAGCTCTCCGGTCAGACCCTGGAGATGTCTCACCTGGTGTTCGACCCCCTGATGCGTTACACCCAGGATCTGCAGTTCGAGCCGCGTCTGGCCGAGAAGTATGAGCGCATCGACGACAAGACCGTCCGTTTCCACCTGCGCAAGGGTGTGAAGTTCCACTCCGGCAACGACTTCACCGCCGATGACGTGGTATGGACCGTCAACCGTCTGAAGGCCTCCCCGGACTTCAAGGCGATCTTCGACCCCATCGCCGAAGCCAAGAAGGTGGATGATTTCACCGTGGATCTCGTCACCGCCAAGCCGTTCCCGCTGGTACTGCAGACCGTCACCTACATCTTCCCGATGGACTCCAAGTTCTATAGCGGCAAGACCGAGGCGGGCAAGGACAAGGCCGAGATCGTGAAGAACGGTGACTCCTTCGCCTCCACCAATGTCTCCGGTACCGGTCCGTTCAGCGTCAAGTTCCGCGAGCAGGGCGTGAAGCTGGAATACGTGCGCAACGCCAACTACTGGGACAAGGCCTCCAAGGGCAACGTCGAAAACCTGACCGTGGTACCGATCAAGGAAGACGCCACCCGTGTTGCAGCCCTGCTGGGCGGCGACGTGGACATGATCTACCCGGTTGCCCCGAACGATCTGGAGCGCGTGAAGAACGGCAAGGATTCCCAGCTGGTCACCCTGTCCGGTACCCGTGCCATCATCATCGAGCTGAACCAGAACACCAACCCGGCGCTGAAAGACAAGCGCGTGCGTCAGGCGATCAACTACGCCATCAACCAGGTGGGCATCGTCGACAAGATCAACAAGGGCTTCGGTACCCCGGCCGGCCAGCTGAGCCCGAAAGGCTACGCAGGCTACAACGAGGCCCTCAAGCCCCAGTATGATCTGGCCAAGGCCAAGGAGCTGATGAAGGAAGCCGGTTACGAGAAGGGCTTCAAGATGAGCTTCATCTCCCCGGCTGCCCGCTACGTCAACGACGTCAAGATTGCCCAGGCCGTCTCCGCCATGCTGTCCAAGATCAACATCAAGGTGGATCTGAAGACCATGCCGGTGGCCCAGTACTGGCCGGAGTTTGACAAGTGCGCCGCGGACATGCAGCTGATCGGCTGGCACTCCGACACCGAAGACAGTGCGAACTTCTTCGAGTTCCTGACCTTCACCAAGGATGCCAAGACTGGCATGGGTCAGTACAACTGCGGCGGTTATGCCAACGCGGAAGCTGACAAGATGGTGATGGAAGCCAACACCGAGACTGATCCGGCCAAGCGTGCCGCCATCCTGCAGAAGGTGGAAGCCATGCTGATCGACGACGCTGCCTATGTGCCGCTGCACTGGGAAGACCTGGCCTACGGTGCCAAGAAGAACGTCGACATCAAGCCGGTGGTCAATGTGATGAACTTCCCTTATCTGGGTGACCTGGTGGTCAACAAGTAAGCGAAGCGTTTAAGGAAGGACCCGGCGGGGCACCCATGGTTGCCCCGCCATTAACAGAAGCCTGTGCCAAGACACAGGCCACGTAGAAGGACAAGCATGTTTACATTCCTGCTGAAACGGTTCTATCAGGCCGTGATAGTGATGTTCGTCATCAGCCTGGTCGCCTTCTCCATCCAGGACAACCTGGGGGATCCGCTGCGCGAGCTGGTGGGACAATCCGTCTCCGAGTCCGTGCGCCAGGAACTGCGCGACAAGATGGGACTCAATGATCCCTTCCTCGTGAAATACAGCCGCTTCTTGAAAAATGCGGTACACGGGGATCTGGGCACTTCCTATTTCTTCAAGCGACCAGCCCTCGAGGTTATCCTCGACAAGCTGGTGGCTACCCTTGAGCTGGTGTTTGCCGCCGCGCTCATCATCGTCGTGGTCTCCATTCCGCTGGGTGTTTATTCGGCGATAAGACCGCGCAGCATCCTCACCAAGGTCATCATGGCGGTGAGCAGCATCGGCATCTCGATCCCGGTCTTCCTGACCGCCATCATGCTGATGTACCTCTTCTCCATCCAGTTGGGCTGGCTGCCGGCCTATGGCCGTGGCGAGACCTACAACCTGCTGGGCTGGGAGTCGGGCTTCTTCACCTGGGACGGTATCCTGCACCTGGTGCTGCCTGCGGTCTCCCTCTCCTCCATCATGCTGCCGCTGTTCATCCGGCTGGTGCGCTCGGAGATGCTGGAGCAGCTCTCCTCCGAGTACGTCAAGTTTGCCCGTGCCAAGGGGCTGGACAACAACAAGGTCTACTACCAGCACGCCCTGAAGAACACCATGCTGCCGGTCATCACGGTGGGCGGTGTGCAGATCGGGACCATGGTGGCCTACACCATCCTGACCGAAAGCGTGTTCCAGTGGCCGGGGACCGGCTTCCTCTTCCTTGAGGCGATCCACCGGGTCGATACGCCGCTGATCACTGCCTACGTCATCTTCGTCGGCCTCATTTTCGTGGTGACCAATACCCTGGTCGACCTGCTCTACGGGTTGATCAACCCGACCGTCAACCTGACCGCCAAGGGGTAACAGATGACTAATGCTGTAACTGCAAGCCCAAGCCGTTGGGCACGCTTCAAAAATTCCGACATCGTCTACTACTTCCTGCGGGACAAGGTAGCCATGTTCAGCTTTGCGGTGTTTGTGGTCTTCGTGCTGGCGGCTCTGCTGGCACCCTGGATCGCACCGCACAACGTCTATGACCAGACCAGCTTCGATCTGATGGATGCTGAGCTGCCCCCCTCCTGGCTGGAAGGGGGCGAGGCCCGCTTCTGGCTCGGGACCGACAACCAGGGACGCGACATCTGGAGCACCATCCTCTATGGCGCCCGCATCTCGCTGACCATTGGTCTGTTCGCGGTGGGGCTGCAGCTGGTGCTCGGTATCGTCATCGGTCTGATGGCCGGTTACTTTGGTGGTCGCATCGACAACTTGCTGATGCGCTTTGCCGATGTGCAGCTGTCGTTCTCCACCATGATGGTGGCGATCATCATCTCCGCCATCTTCCAGGCGACCTTTGGCTCCGAGTTCTACTCGAAGTTCGCCATCCTGATGCTGGTGGTGATCATCGGTATCGCCGAGTGGCCCCAGTATGCCCGGACGGTGCGCGCCTCCGTGCTGGCGGAGAAGAAGAAGGAGTATGTGGAAGCGGCTCAGGTGATGGGGTTCCGCGCCCCGCGCATCATGTTCCGCCACATTCTGCCGAACTGCCTGTCCCCCATCTTGGTCATCTCCACCGTGCAGGTGGCGAACGCCATCATGAGCGAGGCGGCCCTCTCCTTCCTGGGTCTGGGGATGCCGGTTGATCAACCGTCCCTGGGGTCGCTCATCAGCGTGGGCTTCAACTACATCTTCTCCGGGTCCTGGTGGATCACCGCCTTCCCGGGCCTCTGCCTGGTGGTGCTGGTGCTGGTGATCAACCTGCTGGGTGACTGGCTGCGGGATGTATTCAACCCGAAGATCTACAAGGGCTGATAAACCTCTCCACGAACTGGCTGCGAGGCCGTGATCAAGGTTCATGTGCTGCTCGCTTATGTGGAATCAAGGAGTGCTCACGTATGTCTCGGTTCCTGAGCGGCTTGTAACCTTGTTGACGGCCTTCTCGCGACAGGGCGTGAGCAGGGTTGGTCTGGCACAGTGAATAACAAAAAAGGCGCCATAAGGCGCCCTTTTTATTGCTTGCGATAACCCTTGTCAGGCCTGCAGCCAGCTCTCGATGCGGGTCTGAATGCCCACGCTGTCCAGCCCCAGCAGGGCGTAGATCTCATCCTGGGTGCCCTGCTCGATGAAGCGATCCGGCAGGCCGAGGTTGAGCACGGGTTTGCACTGCTTGCTGCCCATCAGCAGTTCGTTCACCGCAGAGCCTGCACCGCCCATGATGGCGTTGTCCTCGAGGGTGACGAAGTGATCGTGGGAGGCGGCCAGGGAGAGCACCAGCGCCTCGTCCATGGGTTTGACGAAGCGCATGTCCACCAGGGTGGCATCCAGCGCCTCGGCGGCCGTTCTGGCCTGTTGCAGCAGGGTGCCGAACGCCAGGATGGCGGTCCCCTTGCCCTCGCGAACGACACGTCCTTTGCCGAGGGGCAGGGCCTGCATCTCGCTCTCGGCCTGGATACCGGTGCCGCTGCCACGGGGGTAGCGCACCGCCGCTGGCCCGTTGCACAGATAGCCGGTGTAGAGCATCTGGCGGCACTCGTTCTCGTCGGATGGGGTCATCACCACCATGTTGGGCACGGTGCGCAGGAAGCTGATGTCGAACGCCCCCTGATGGGTCGGGCCGTCGGCCCCCACCAGACCGGCCCGGTCGATGGCGAAGAGCACCGGCAGGTTCTGCAGCGCCACGTCGTGGATAAGCTGGTCATAGGCCCGCTGCAGGAAGCTCGAATAGATGGCGACCACGGGTTTCTGGTCGGCGATGGCGAGACCGGCGGCGAAGGTGACCGCATGTTGCTCGGCGATGGCCACGTCGAAGTAGCGATCCGGATATTGCTGGCTGAATTTCACCAGACCGGAACCTTCGCGCATGGCGGGGGTGATGCCGACCACGCGCTCGTCCTTGGCGGCGATATCGCACAGCCACTGACCGAAGATGGCAGAGAAGGTGGGTTTGCCACCGGCGCTCTTGGGCAGGGCACAGTCATCCGGGTTGAATTTGGGGACGGCGTGATAGCCAATGGGATCTTTTTCCGCCGGCTCGTAGCCCTTGCCCTTCTTGGTCTTGACGTGCAGCAGCTGGGGACCCTTGAGATTGCGCATGTTGCGCAGGGTTTCGACCAGGGCATGGATGTCGTGACCGTCGATGGGGCCGATGTAGTTGAAGCCGAACTCCTCGAACAGGGTGCCCGGTACCACCATGCCCTTGAGGTGCTCCTCGGCCCGCTTGGCGAGCTCCTTGACCGGCGGCAGCCCCGCCAGCACCTTCTTGCCCCCCTCGCGAATGGTGGTGTAGAGCTTGCCGGACATCAGCCTAGCGAGGTGATTGTTCAGGGCCCCCACGTTCTCGGAGATGGACATCTCGTTGTCGTTGAGCACCACCAGCATGTCCTTGTGGACGTCGCCGGCGTGATTGAGGGCCTCGAAGGCCATGCCGGCGGTGATGGCGCCATCACCGATGACCGCGACCACCTTGCGGCCAAGCCCTTCGCTCTCGGCCGCCACCGCCATGCCGAGCGCCGCCCCGATGGAGGTGCTGGAGTGGCCCACGCTGAGCACGTCGTACTCGCTCTCTTCCCGCCAGGGGAAGGGGTGCAGGCCATCTTTCTGGCGAATGGTGTGAATGCGCTCCCGTCGTCCGGTCAGGATCTTGTGGGGATAGGCCTGGTGGCCCACGTCCCACACCAGCCGATCGAAGGGGGTGTTGTAGACATAGTGCAGGGCAACCGTCAGCTCGACAGTGCCAAGGCCGGAGGCGAAGTGGCCGCTGGAGCGGCTCACCGAGCGCAGCAGATACTCGCGCAGCTCGTTGCACACCACGGGCAGCCGCTCGAAGGGGAGGGATCGCAAATCGACCGGCGTGTCCGCGAGGGCCAGGTTGGGGAAATCGCTAATATCAACGCTCATATTGTTACTGTTATCCAGCGTTTAGTGGGTTCGCTCGATGATGTAATCGGCAAACGCTTCCAGAATGTCGGTATTGTAGGGCAAGGATTGCAGGGCTGTTAAGGCCTTGTCATGCAGTTCGCGAGCCAGCTCACGGGCATTGTCGAGTCCGAGCAGGGCCGGATAGGTACTCTTTTCCAGCGCCAGATCCGAGCCTTGCGGCTTGCCCAGGGTGGCAGTATCGCCCGTGATGTCGAGGATGTCGTCCTGCACCTGGAAGGCGAGTCCGATGGCGGCGGCATAGGTTTGCAGGGCGGTGAGGGTGGCGGGTTCCACGTCAGCCTTGCACAGGGCGCCGAGGGTCACGGCGCACTCGATGAGGGCCCCGGTCTTGTGGCGGTGCACCTGCTCCAGCTCGGCGAGGCTGATCCGGCGCCCTTCGGCGTCCAGATCCAGTGCCTGACCGCCGCACATGCCGAGATAGCCGGACGCGCGGGCCAGGGCACTCAGCATCCGCACCCGGTTGGCCATCAATGTATCGGGCATGGGGTGGTCGGCCAGAATGGAAAACGCCAGGGTCTGCAGGGCATCGCCTGCCAGGATGGCTGTGCCTTCATCGAAGGCCTTGTGTACGGTGGGCTGACCACGACGCAGGTCGTCGTCGTCCATGGCGGGCAGGTCGTCGTGCAGGAGGGAGTATGCGTGAATGCACTCCACTGCGGCGGCGGGGCCATCCAGCAGTTCGCTCTTGACGCCCAGCATCTCGCCGACGGCATAGACCAGGAAGGGGCGCACCCGTTTTCCACCGAGCAGCAGGCCGTATTTCATCGCGTCCCGCAAACGTGGCGCCATGGCGGGCAGGGCGTCAAGCTGTGCCGAGAGGCAGTCGTCGATGCGGCGCCGATGCAGGCGGGAGAAATCGTCCAGGGTCACTCACTCCTCTCCTTGTTCTGCTCGAAAGGGGACCGCTTGCTCGCTGCCATCGGCCTGGGTCAGGAGGATCTGGATCTTCTGTTCGGCCTGTTCCAGCTTCTGCTGGCCGGCACGCACCAGATGGATGCCCTGTTCGAATTGTTTGAGTGCCTCCTCGAGGGGGAGCGAGCCCTGTTCGAGTTGATGCACTATGGTTTCCAGCTCTTCCAGGGTGGCATCAAAACTCAGACGGTCGATTTTTTTACTGGCCATGTCCATCCTCGGGGATTGAAAAAAACGGCTCATCTTAACATCGACCGGCCACAGGGGGGAGGCAGAAAAACGCGGCGTCCTCAAACTATCCTGACCATGGCCGATAAGAACGGGCATGCAACCACGCAGTGCCGATCGGCGATTGCTGTGTACCGGGCTTGCTGCCGGGGGCGCAATAGCAGAAAATTCAACGCAATATAATGAGACGGCACGTTCGGCGACAGGAGTAGGGATGTGGATTTAGGGAGTCTGATAGGCTTAGTGCTGGGGTTCGGGGTCGTGGTGTACGGCATGTTGCTGGGCGGCCCCATGAGCATGTATGTGGACATGCCATCGGTCTACATCACCATACTGGGGTCCGTGTTCATCTGCATGATGAAGTTCAACCTCGGCCAGTTTCTAATGGCCTTCAAGGTCGCGGGCAAGGCCTTCATGTACAAGGGGGACAAGCTCGACGATCTCATCACCAAGGCGGTGGAACTGGCGGATGCGGCCCGCAAGGGGGGCTTTCTGGCCCTGGAGGCGGCGGAGATCCCCAATACCTTCATGAAGAAGGGCATCGACATGCTGGTGGACGGTCATGATGCCGACGTAGTGCGTGCGGTGATGGAGAAGGACATCGAACTGACGTCCGAGCGTCACGCCACAGCCATCAAGGTGTTCCGCTCCCTGGGGGATCTCGGCCCGGCCATGGGCATGATCGGTACCCTGGTGGGGTTGGTGGCCATGCTGGCCAACATGAGCGACCCCAAATCCATCGGGCCGGCCATGGCGGTGGCCTTGCTGACGACCCTGTATGGCGCCATCGAGGCCAACATGATTGCCATCCCCATCGCTGACAAGCTGGAACTGCGCAGTGGCGAGGAACAGTTGAGCCGCACCCTGATCCTCGACGCCATCATGGGGATCCAGGATGGACAGAACCCGAGGGTGATCCAGGCCATGTTGCAGAACTACCTGAATCAGTCCAAACGCAACAACGGGACCGAATAGGAGCGCACAGATGGCAAAGTGCAAGTGCCCGCCTCCCGGATTGCCCGGTTACATGGGAACCTTCGCGGATCTCATGTCTCTGCTGATGTGCTTCTTCGTGCTTTTGCTCTCCTTTGCCGAGATGGATGTGCAGAAGTTCAAGCAGATCGCCGGCTCCATGGAGAAGGCGTTCGGGGTACAGAACATCCTGGAGGTCAAGGATATCCCCAAGGGAACCTCGGTCATCGCCCAGGAGTTTCGTCCTGGTCGCCCCGAGCCGACGCCTATTGACACCATCATGCAGCAGACCATCGACATGACCCAGACCGAGCTGGATTTCCAGCCTGGGGATGCGGACAAGGCGGGTGGACATGACAAGACCGAAGGCCAGCAGAGCGGTGGCGATACCGCCCAGGAAGCCCAGAAGGCGCAGGAACAGTCCAACACTCTAGCCAAGGCTCTGGCGGAGCAGATGCAGGCCCAAATCCAGGATGGGGCCATCGAGATAGAGGCGCTGGGTCAGCAGATCATCATTCGCATTCGCGAGAAAGCGGCGTTCCCGGCGGGATCCGCCTTCCTGCAACCCCAGTTCTGGCCGGTGATCCGCAAGGTGGCTGCGCTGCTCAAGGATGTGCCGGGGGAGATCACCGTCTCCGGCCACACCGACAATGTGGCCACCGAGGACGAGTTGTTCCAGTCCAACTGGGAGCTTTCGTCCCAGAGGGCGGTGGCGGTTGCCCACCAGATGATCAAGGTGCCCGGTTTTGACGGCAATCGTCTGGTGGTGCAAGGGATGGCGGATTCCCAGCCGCTGGTGCCCAACAACAGCCCGGAGAATCGGCGCATGAACCGACGTGTCGAGATCGCCATCATGCAGGGCAAACCGACGGTGTCGGCTCCGCTTGGCGTCTCGGAATCCAAGTAACGCTGGCCCAAAGCGGGATCCCGCTCGCAGGGGCTGACATGGATTTTGTGGCGGCTTCATATTAAGATGCCCCATCCGAACCGATAGCTGCGGCTCTCTTTTGATTGCCGCAGCTTCTCTTTATAAAGCAACCCAGGTTTCGACTATGAATCATACTCCGATGACTGTTCGCGGCGCTGAAAAGCTGCGTCAAGAGCTCGATTATCTCAAGACCGAGCTGCGTCCCCAGATTATCGAAGCGATTGCTGATGCCCGTGAACATGGCGATCTGAAAGAAAATGCCGAATACCATGCCGCCCGCGAGCAGCAGGGTTTCTGTGAAGGCCGCATTCAGGAAATCGAAGGCAAGCTCTCCAATGCCCAGATTATCGATGTCACCAAGATTGCCAACAATGGCCGCGTCATCTTCGGCGCAACCGTGACCCTGCTCAAAAGTGAAACGGAAGAGGAAGTGGTCTACCGCATCGTGGGAGACGACGAGGCGGACATCAAGCAGAACATGATCTCCGTGAACTCCCCCATTGCCCGCGCCCTGATCGGCAAGGAAGTGGATGACGTTGCCATCGTCAAGACGCCGGGTGGCGATGTGGAGTACGAGATCCTGGAAGTTGCCTATCTCTGATTGAACGTCGGGGAAAGAGACAGGGGAGCCGGGCTCCCCTGTTGTCTTTAGTCACCCTGATAGGCCTGGACGAAGGCGTCCTGGTGGCGCTGGAAGAGTCAGTCCCGCAATTGTTCCTGATCCTCCTTGCCCAGCCGGAACTGGACGGCCCAGTCATGGTGATGTTGATTGGCATCCACGTGCCTGACGAGGGTTCCTGTCATGGCCAAGGGAGGGAGATCCTCGATGCGAAGGTATCCGCCAAGTGGATCTCCCTTGGCAAAGGCGTCCGGTAAGCCGGCCACGATGAGACCGCCAAGGGAGAGGCTGTATACCTCGTACTCCGCGTCTTCGGTGCAGAGCACGGCCTTTTCGTCGAGTCGCCAGGCGCGCAGATGGGGCGAACCCAGCTCGGTAATGGTCGGTGCGGCGATGCGCAGCTCGGCGTGGCCCTCCTCTGCCTGGGTGCAGTGGAGCGGGAAACGCAATTGGTAGCCGGCGATGCGGGCTTCGAGTGTCAGAGGCTTGGCTCGCTGCAACAGGCTTTGGAGAGGAAGGGGCAGGGTGCCGCGCAGGTATTGGCTGGTGGCAATGTCTTCATCGTTTCCCAGGTCCCGCAGCATGGCCAGTTCTTCATCGGTGAGAAGCTGATGCTTGTCCATAGTGGGTGTCCACGGCTATTCATCGCAGGTTAAGGGCCTGGCAACTATTTTGGCAAGCGACTTGGGAAGAAGGGAAATGAAGGAAAGAGCGAATGCTCTTTCCTGTTACTTGCGCGGCAACTGGATCTTGGGCTCTTTGGCCTGACGGTAGATGGTCAGTACATGGCCCATGCTCTGTACCTTGATTGCGCCGGTCTCGCGAACGATGGCATCCATCACCAGCTGTTTCATCTCACGATCTTCAGACGCAACCTTAACCTTGATCAGCTCGTGGTGGTTCAGGGCCAGATCGATCTCGGCCAGCACCCCTTCGGTCAGACCGTGTTGTCCCAGCAGGACGACCGGCTTCAGACTGTGGGCCAGGCCCTTGAGGTACTGTTTCTGTTTATTGTTGAGAATCATGGCAATTTCTTCATAAGTCAGGGTTGAAAGGGGCGTATTCTACCCCCACTTAGCCCTTAATACTAATAACCCTTGTGGTTTTTTAAAGTCGACAATCATGACCCAGAAAAAACGTTCCCCCAGTTCAACCCGCTGGTTAAAAGAACATTTCGACGACCAATACGTCAAGAAAGCCCAGAAGTTGGGACTGCGCTCTCGCGCCGTTTTCAAGATCGACGAGATCCAGGGCAAAGACCGGCTGCTCAAGCCGGGGATGACGGTAGTGGACCTGGGGGCTGCTCCCGGTGGCTGGTCCCAATTTGCTATCGACCAGGTCGGTGACAAGGGGCGCGTCATTGCGTGTGATATTTTGCCGATGGATTCCATTGCCGGTGTCGATTTCCTGCAAGGGGACTTTCGGGAGGAAACTGTACTCGGCGCCTTGCTGGAGCGAGTCGGCCCCGACAAGGTGGATGTCGTCATGTCCGACATGGCGCCCAACATGAGCGGTACCCAGCAGGTGGATCAAGCCCGTGCCATGTACCTGGTGGAACTGGCGCTGGACATGTGCAATCAGGTCCTGAGCAGTAATGGCAGTTTTGTAGTCAAGGTGTTCCAGGGGGAAGGGTTTGATGCCTATCTCAATGAAATACGTAGACTTTTCTCTGTCGTCAAGATTCGAAAACCAGACTCGTCCCGTGCTCGTTCACGAGAAGTCTACATTGTGGCTACCGGTTTTAAACTGTAGTACCCTAACCCTCATCGTTAACTGTCAGTCTGCGAGGTCATTGATTTGAGTGACATGGCGAAAAACCTAATCCTGTGGCTGGTCATCGCCGTCGTGCTGATGTCGGTGTTCAATAGCTTCAGCCCCAGCGATACCACCAGTCGCCAGCTGGACTATTCCAGCTTCGTGAAAGAAGTGACCCAGGAGCAGATCCGTGAAGTGCGGATGGATGGCAAGGTCATCAATGGCGTCAAGCGCACCGGTGAACGTTTCACCACCATCATTCCTGCGCCGGATCCCCAACTGCTCAACGACATGCTCAACCATAACGTCAAAGTGATGGGTGAGAAGCCGGAAGAACCATCTCTGATCACGTCCATCTTCATCTCCTGGTTCCCGATGCTGTTGCTGATCGGTGTCTGGGTCTTCTTCATGCGTCAGATGCAGGGCGGCGGCGGCAAGGGTGCCATGTCGTTCGGCAAGAGCAAGGCTCGCCTGATGAGCGAAGATCAGATCAAGACTACCTTTGCCGACGTAGCCGGTTGTGACGAGGCAAAGGAAGA
Source organism: Aeromonas sp. ASNIH1 (assembly GCF_002934285.1). Classification (NCBI taxonomy): domain Bacteria; kingdom Pseudomonadati; phylum Pseudomonadota; class Gammaproteobacteria; order Aeromonadales; family Aeromonadaceae; genus Aeromonas; species Aeromonas sp. ASNIH1. Next base: position 2,609,585 of record NZ_CP026228.1, read on the forward strand.
GGTCAAGGAGCTGGTCGACTATCTGCGTGACCCGACCAAATTCCAGAAGCTGGGTGGCAAGATCCCGACCGGCGTCCTGTTGGTAGGTCCTCCCGGTACCGGTAAGACCCTGCTGGCCAAAGCCATTGCAGGCGAGGCCAAGGTGCCGTTCTTCACCATTTCAGGTTCGGACTTCGTGGAAATGTTCGTGGGTGTCGGTGCCTCCCGGGTGCGTGACATGTTCGAACAGGCCAAGAAATCCTCCCCCTGCATCATCTTCATTGATGAGATCGATGCGGTCGGTCGCCAGCGTGGCGCCGGTCTGGGTGGTGGTCACGACGAACGTGAGCAGACCCTGAACCAGATGCTGGTTGAAATGGATGGTTTTGAAGGCAATGAAGGCATCATCGTCATCGCCGCCACCAACCGTCCCGACGTACTGGATCCTGCTCTGCTGCGTCCAGGTCGTTTCGACCGCCAGGTCGTGGTCGGCTTGCCGGATGTTCGCGGTCGTGAGCAGATCCTGAAAGTGCACATGCGCAAGGTACCGCTGGCGGATGACGTCAATCCGGCGCTGATTGCCCGTGGTACCCCTGGTTTCTCCGGTGCCGATCTGGCCAACCTGGTGAACGAGGCTGCCCTCTTCTCTGCTCGCGAGAGCCGCCGAGTGGTCTCCATGCTGGAGTTCGAAAAGGCGAAGGACAAGATCATGATGGGGGCGGAACGTCGCTCCATGGTGATGAAAGAGTCCGAGAAGGAGATGACGGCCTATCATGAAGCGGGTCACGCCATCATTGGTCGCGTGGTGCCGGATCATGACCCTGTCTACAAGGTCTCCATCATTCCGCGCGGCCGTGCGCTGGGTGTGACCATGTACCTGCCGGAACAGGACCGCTGGAGCCACTCCAAGCAGCATCTGGAGTCCATGATCTCCAGCCTGTATGGCGGTCGTCTGGCGGAAGAGCTGATCTACGGTGCCGAGAAGGTATCGACCGGTGCATCCAACGACATCGAACGTGCCACCGACATCGCTCGCAAGATGGTCACCCAGTGGGGCATGTCCGAGCGTCTCGGCCCCATGCTTTACGCAGAAGAGGACGGTGAAGTCTTCCTCGGCCGCAGCATGGCCAAGGCCAAGCACATGTCTGACGATACCGCCCGCATCATCGATGCAGAGGTCAAGCAGGTCATCGATCGCAACTACGATCGTGCCAAGCAGATCCTGCTGGACAACATGGATGTGCTGCACACCATGAAAGATGCATTGATGAAGTACGAGACCATCGATGCCAAGCAGATCGATGATCTGATGGCGCGTCGCGAGGTCCGTGCTCCCAGCAACTGGCATGATGAGCATGGTGACACCCCGCAAGGCGGTGCCAGCGTGAACAACGGGCCGGAGGCCAAGGCGCCGACTGAAGAGGGCAGTGCACCTCTGAGTGACATCGACAAGGCGAACGATGTCCCGGCCAAATAAGTTGTCATGATACAAACCCCGGGCTTGCCCGGGGTTTTTCTTTGCACGAAGAGTTTGCCGCTCTTGTTGGAGGTAGTTGAAGCAATGCAGTTAATCAGCAAGGGACGTCCCCTTTCTCTCGACCGTCCCCATGTCATGGGCATTCTCAATGTGACGCCGGACTCCTTTTCAGATGGTGGCCGCTTCAAGCAGATCGATCTGGCGTTGGGTCATGCCCGCGACATGGTGGCCGATGGGGCCACCCTTATCGATATAGGTGGCGAGTCGACCCGCCCGGGCGCCCCCGACGTGAGCGAGCAGGAGGAGCTGGACAGGGTCATCCCCGTGGTGGAGCGCATGGTCGCCGAGCTGGATGTGATGATCTCCCTCGATACCTCCAAGGCGATTGTCATGCGGGAGGGTTGTGCTGCAGGTGGTCACCTCATCAATGATGTCCGCGCCCTGCAAGAGCCGGGAGCGCTGGGCGCGGTGGCCGAGGCTGGCGTACCGGTATGCCTCATGCACATGCAGGGGCAGCCCCGTACCATGCAGGTGGAGCCGCACTATGACGATTTGCTGGGGGAGGTGAGAGCCTTCTTTGACGAGCGGATTGCCGCTTGTCTGGGGGCCGGTATCCCGCGTGAGCATCTGGTACTGGATCCAGGCTATGGCTTTGGCAAGACGCTGGCGCACAACTATCAGCTGCTGGCACAGCAGGCGTCACTGCTCGATTACCAACTTCCGCTCTTGGTGGGCATGTCACGAAAGTCTATGATAGGCAACCTGCTTGACCGCCCGGTAGCCGAGCGGTTGGCTGGTAGTCTGGCCTGTGCCCTGATTGGGTTGCAACATGGCGCCAGGATCATCCGGGTGCACGACGTGCGGGCCACCATGGATGTCTTGCGTACAGGCTGGATGACCATGACGGGACAAGATTTCATATCCAAATAGAAAAACGAGAAACAGACAATGACCAGAAAGTACTTCGGCACCGACGGCGTGCGCGGCAAGGTGGGTGAATACCCGATTACCCCGGATTTCGTCATGAAACTGGGCTGGGCCGCCGGCAAGGTGCTCTCCAAGAAAGGGACCAAGAAGGTGCTGATCGGCAAGGATACCCGTATCTCCGGTTACATGCTGGAGTCGGCACTAGAGGCGGGGCTCTCCGCCGCCGGTCTCAAAGCCATATTGATGGGACCCATGCCCACCCCGGCGGTTGCCTACCTGACTCGCACCTTCCGTGCCGAAGCCGGCATCGTCATCAGTGCATCCCACAACCCCTATTACGACAACGGCATCAAGTTCTTCTCCGCCGACGGCACCAAGCTGCCCGATGATGTCGAGCTGGCCATCGAAGCCGAGCTCGACAACGAACTCAAGTGCGTGGAGTCCGCGGAGCTTGGCAAGGCGCAGCGCATCGATGATGCGGCTGGTCGCTACATAGAATTCTGCAAGAGCACCTTCCCCTCCAATCTGAGCCTGGAAGGGCTGAAAATGGTGGTGGATTGCGGTCATGGTGCCACCTACCACATCGCCCCTTCCGTCTTCCGCGAGCTGGGTGCCGAAGTCATCGCCATCGGCTGCAGCCCGGATGGGCTCAACATCAATGACGGCGTCGGTTCCACCGCACCGGAGGCGCTGGCCGCCAAGGTCCAGGAATGCAAGGCAGATCTCGGCGTCGCCTTCGACGGTGATGGCGACCGTCTGGTGATGGTGGACAGCACTGGTTACATCATCGACGGGGATGAGATCCTCTACATCATCGCCCGGGATGCCCTGCGCCATGGCCGCCTCAAGGGTGGTGTGGTGGGCACCCTGATGGCCAACATGGGGTTGGAGCTGGCACTTCAGACCCTGGGCATCCCCTTTGCCCGTGCCAAGGTGGGTGACCGCTACGTGCTTGAGATGATGAACGAGAAGGGCTGGCGCATCGGGGGCGAAAACTCCGGTCACATCATCTGCCTGGATCAGACCACCACGGGGGATGGTATCGTCGCCGCCCTGCAGGTGCTGACGGCCATGCGCAGTGCCGAGATGCCGCTGGCCAAATTGCGTTCGGGCATGAGCAAGTTCCCGCAAGTGCTGGTCAATGTGCGCTTCGCCGAAGGCAAGGATCCGCTGACCTCCAGTGCCGTTCAGCAGGAAGTGGCGGCAGTGGAGCAGGAACTGGCCGGCCGTGGCCGGGTGCTGCTGCGCAAATCCGGCACCGAACCCCTGATTCGGGTCATGGTCGAAGGTGAACACGAACAGCAGGTGCGCGATATGGCAGAGCGCATCGCCAAACAGGTCGAATCGGCGTTTTAATGAACAATCAAGGCGGCTTTTTAGTCGCCTTGGTTGTATCTTGTTCAAACGATTCGAAAATTTGAAAATAGCACTTGTCAGCTGAGCATCCTCTGGATATTATCAGCCCCGCTTTCGCAAGGGAGTTGCCGATGGGACATCGCAAGCCGTTTGTAGCAGCCAACTGGAAGTTACACGGTAGTAGGTCGCAGTTAGAGCAGTTTACGAGTCAGTGCACAGAGCGCATTGATGAAGACGTAGATGTGGTCTTGTGTCCATCCCATGTGCATCTCGGTTTCACGGCCGAACTGCTCGGTGAGCAGGGAAGAGTGAAGCTGGGGGCTCAGAACGTGAGCCAGCACAGACAAGGCGCTTATACGGGTGAAATCTCGTGTGAGATGCTGGTCGAGGCAGGTTGCCGATATGTACTTGTTGGCCACTCCGAGCGCAGGCGTCTCTTTGGTGAGACCAGTTTTATTGTCGCAGAGAAGTTTGCGGCAGTCAGAGCAGCAGGTCTGATACCCATACTTTGTCTGGGTGAGTCAGGTGCGGCGAGGCAGGCAAGAAGAACCTTTGAGGTGATTGCCGAGGAACTGGACATCGTCATAGAGAAAAATGGCGCGATGGCTTTCGATAATGCTATCATCGCCTACGAGCCAATCTGGGCTGTAGGTACAGGTAAATGCGCCACACCCGAGCAGGCACAAGAGGTTCATTCCTTTATTCGCAGTCGCTTGGCGGAGGATACTCCGGTAATAGGTGAGAAAGTCAGAATCATCTATGGTGGGAGCGTGACACCGGCCAATGCACAAGATTTGTTTGCGCAGCCCGATATTGATGGCGGTCTGATAGGCAGGGCAAGTCTTGATGGCGAGGCGTTTTTAGGAATAGTTGAAGCGGCAAAGGGTGCAAGTTAAATGTACGAGATTCTTTTGGTCGTTTATCTGCTGGTATCGCTGGCTCTGATTGGTCTGGTGATGATTCAGCAAGGTAAAGGGGCTGATATGGGCGCCTCCTTCGGCGCAGGGGCATCGAATACAGTGTTCGGCTCCGGTGGTTCAGGAAGTTTCCTGACCCGCACAACAGCGATTTTGGCTACTCTGTTTTTCTTGATTAGTCTGGTTCTGGGTTCCATGTCCAGCAACAAGGTCAAACAGGGTAGTGAATGGGAAAATCTGCAACAGACTCAACAAGTTGAGCAGAGCAAAGCGCCAGTGAAGAAAGATACTGACGTTCCCGAGTAAGAGTTTTGCCGTGGTGGTGGAATTGGTAGACACGCTATCTTGAGGGGGTAGTGCTCTAGGGTGTGCGGGTTCGAGTCCCGCCCACGGCACCAATTAAGCAGTGAACCCGGGTAACCGGGATGTTATAGCCGCTGAGTCTTGTCTAACGAGAGTGAAGTGGCTATAATCTCGCACGATTTCGGACGCGGGGTGGAGCAGCATGGTAGCTCGTCGGGCTCATAACCCGAAGGTCGTCGGTTCAAATCCGGCCCCCGCAACCAAATTTCACGCATTTCCTACGCTCAGGAAGGCGGTCGCTGCGAGGCGACAATCAGGGTAAAGCGCCAAGCCCCGATTTGACATCGGGGCTTTTTGTTATGTGCAATTTACTCTGAATCTATTTCTATCTGGGCTATATGCCCTTTTTTCGTTTTTCGGAGGGTGACTTTGGCTACGTTGGAACAACGTTTGACCGATCTGCTCGAGGCTCCGGTCGTTGCCTTGGGTTTTGAACTGTGGGGTATCGAGTTTATCCGTGCGGGTAAGCACTCGACCCTGCGCGTTTTCATCGACTCGGAGCAAGGCGTGACGGTGGAAGACTGTGCCGAGGTGAGCCGCCAGGTCGGCGCCATCATGGATGTCGAAGATCCCATCACCGAGGAGTACTACCTTGAGGTGTCTTCCCCGGGTCTGGATCGTCCACTGTTCAAGGTCGCCCAGTTCGAAAAATACGTTGGCCAGGAGGCGGCGGTAACGCTTCGGATGGCAACAAACAACCGCCGCAAGTTCAAAGGCGTAATCAAAGCCGTGCAGGGGGACATGATCACTCTGACGGTAGATGGTAAGGACGAGGTGTTGGCTTTCACCAATATCCAAAAAGCGAACATAGTGCCGAACTTTGGTTAACGAGGCTATCGGATATGAATAAAGAGATTTTGCTGGTCGTTGACGCTGTGTCCAACGAGAAGGCTGTCCCCCGCGAGAAGATTTTCCAGGCTCTGGAGACTGCGCTGGCGACTGCGACCAAGAAAAAATACGAAGGCGAGATTGAAGTGCGTGTCGAGATCGATCGCAAGACCGGTGACTACGACACCTATCGCCGTTGGGTCGTGGTGGCCGATCAGGCTTCCATGGAGAACCCGTACGGGGAAATCACCCTCGAAGCCGCTCAGATCGAGCAGCCGGATATCCAGATCGGCGACTATGTTGAAGACCAGATTGACTCTGTGACCTTCGACCGTATCACCACCCAGACCGCCAAGCAGGTCATCGTGCAGAAAGTGCGCGAGGCCGAGCGTTCCCAAGTCGTTGACCAGTTCAAGGACAAGGAAGGCACCATCATCAGCGGCGTGGTCAAGAAGAGCAACCGCGACAATGTGATCCTGGATCTGGGCAGCAATGCCGAAGCCGTGATCTTCCGTGACGACATGCTGCCCCGTGAGACCTTCCGTCCCGGCGACCGCATCCGTGGCCTGCTCTACGCCGTGCGTCCGGAAGCCCGTGGTTCCCAGCTGTTCGTCAGCCGCTCCAGCCCGGACTTCCTGAAAGAGCTGTTCCGCATCGAAGTGCCGGAAATCGGCGAAGAGATGATTGAAATCATGGGCGCCGCCCGTGATCCGGGTTCCCGCGCCAAGATCGCGGTGAAGACCAACGATCGTCGTATCGACCCGATCGGTGCCTGTATCGGCATGCGTGGTGCCCGCGTTCAGGCCGTCTCCGCTGAGCTGAGCGGTGAGCGTGCCGACATCGTGCTGTACGATGACAACCCGGCCCAATACGTGATCAACGCCATGGCGCCAGCCGATGTGGCCTCCATCATCGTCGATGAAGACAACCACACCATGGACATCGCCGTGGAAGCCGCCAACCTGGCCCAGGCCATCGGCCGCAACGGTCAGAACGTGCGTCTTGCCTCCCAGCTGACTGGTTGGGAACTGAACGTGATGACCGTCGAGGACATGCGTGCCAAGCACCAGGCCGAGAACGACCGCATCATGAACCTGTTCACCAGCACCCTCGACATCGACGACGATTTCGCCGGCCTGCTGATGGAAGAGGGCTTCTCCACCCTGGAAGAGATCGCCTTCGTCCCGGTCAACGAGCTGCTGGCCATCGACGGTCTGGATGAAGACATGGTCGAAGAGCTGCGCAAGCGTGCCAAGGATGCCCTGACCACCAAGGCCCTGGCCAAAGAAGAATCCTTTGAAGGCGTCGAGCCTTCCGAAGAACTGCTCAATCTCTCCGGCCTCGGCCGTGAAATGGCCTATGCCCTGGCCGCTCGCGGCGTCGGCACCCTGGAAGATTTGGCAGAGCAAGGTATCGATGACCTTGCCGACATCGAAGAGTTGACCGCCGAGAAGGCAGGTGAGCTCATTATGGCTGCTCGCAATATCTGTTGGTTCGGAGAAGAGCAGTCTGAATAAGGTCAAACGGAGGAAAATGAATGGCAGAAGTATCAGTTAAGCAACTTGCCACTGACATCGACACGCCGGTTGATCGTCTTCTCCAGCAGTTTGTCGATGCCGGCATCGTGAAGAGCAAGGCCGACGACATGGTCAGCGAGTCTGAGAAACAGACTCTACTGGCACATCTGAAGAAACAGCATGGAGGTGACGAGGTCACCGCACCTGCTCGCATGACCTTGCAGCGCAAGACCAAGAGCACTCTGAGTGTTCAGGGGACTGGCGGCAAGAACAAGGAAGTGCAGGTAGAAGTGCGCAAGTCTCGCACCTATGTAAGACGCTCGGCGCTGGAAGATGAACAGCGCCAGGCGGAAGCCGAGGAAACAGCGCGTTTGGAAGCAGAAGAAAAAGCTCGTCGCGAGGCCGAAGAGAAGGCCCGCCTCGACGCTGAAGAGAAGGCTCGCCGTGAGGCTGAGCAGGCTCGTCGTGAAGCTGAGGAAAAGGCGCGGATCGAGGCACAACAGAAGGCTCGACAGGCTCAACAGCCCGCCAAAGCAGCCGGTAGCACAGCTCAGCAAGAGGCAGAAAAGATGGCCAAGCGCGAAGCAGAAGAACTGAAGCGCCAACAGGAACAGACAGCTTTGCAAAAAGCTGAAGAACTCGCCGCGAAGAAAGCCGAAGAGGCTCGCATCATGGCGGAACAGAATGCGGCCCGCTGGGCTGAAGAAGAAGCGGCTCGCGCCAAAGAGAGCAGCGATTACCATCTGACCACCAACAAGCACGCGCAAGCGGCCGAAGATGAGTTGGATCGTAAGGAAGAGACCAGCCGTCGCACGGCTGCCGCTGCCAAGGCGCCGAAGAAAGTCGGCCGTCGCGAAGACGACCGCAATGACCGCAACTCCCGCGATCCCCGTGCCCGCAAAGGCAAGCGTGGCAAGATGGCCATGCCGAACGCCATGAAACACGGCTTCAACAAGCCGGCTGCCGTGGTCAACCGTGACGTCGTCATCGGCGAGACCATCACAGTGGCGGAGCTCGCCAACAAGATGGCCGTCAAAGGCGTTGAAGTCATCAAGGTGATGATGAAGATGGGTGCCATGGCCACCATCAACCAGGTGATCGACCAGGAGACCGCTCAGCTGGTCGCCGAGGAGATGGGTCACAAGGTAGTGCTGCGCCGTGAGAACGAGCTGGAAGAGGCGGTACTTAGCGATCGTGACGAGACCTCCGAAGCCAAGCCGCGTGCGCCGGTCGTGACCATCATGGGTCACGTCGACCACGGCAAGACCTCGCTGCTGGACTATATCCGTAAAGCCAAGGTCGCCGCGGGCGAAGCCGGTGGCATTACCCAGCACATCGGTGCGTACCACGTACAGACCGACAGCGGGATGATCACCTTCCTGGATACCCCGGGTCACGCAGCGTTTACCTCCATGCGTGCTCGTGGTGCCAAGGCGACCGACATCGTTGTGCTGGTTGTTGCAGCTGACGACGGCGTGATGCCGCAGACCATCGAAGCTATCCAGCACGCCAAGGCGGCCGGTGTGCCGCTGGTTGTTGCGGTGAACAAGATCGACAAGCCTGAAGCGGATCCGGATCGCGTCAAGACCGAGCTGGCCCGTTACAACGTCATGTCCGAAGACTGGGGTGGTGATTGCCAGTTCGTGCACGTCTCCGCCAAGTCTGGCGAAGGCATCGACGACCTGCTGGAAGCCATCCTGATCCAGGCCGAAGTCCTGGAGCTGAAAGCCGTGGTTGACGGCATGGCCAACGGCGTCGTGATCGAATCCTTCCTGGATAAAGGTCGTGGTCCGGTTGCCACCGTGCTGGTACAAGAAGGTACTCTGCGTCAGGGCGACATCGTGCTGTGCGGTCTCGAATACGGCCGGGTTCGCGCCATGCGTGACGAACTGGGTCGCGAGATCAAGGAAGCAGGTCCCTCTCTGCCAGTGGAAATCCTCGGCCTGTCCGGTGTTCCCTCTGCCGGTGACGAAGCCACGGTCGTGCGTGACGAGAAGAAAGCCCGTGAAGTGGCGCTCTACCGTCAGGGCAAGTTCCGCGAAGTCAAGCTGGCTCGCCAGCAGAAGGCCAAGCTGGAAAACATGTTTGCCAACATGACCGAGGGCGAAGTGTCCGAAGTGAACGTGGTGATCAAGGCCGATGTACAAGGCTCTGTGGAAGCGATCTGCGATGCGCTGGTCAAACTCTCCACCGACGAAGTGAAGGTGAAGATCGTGGGTTCCGGCGTAGGTGGCATCACCGAAACCGACGCGACCCTGGCCGCGGCTTCCAGCGCCATCCTGGTGGGCTTCAACGTCCGTGCCGACGCTTCTGCGCGCAAGGTCATCGAATCCGAGAGCCTGGATCTGCGTTACTACTCCGTCATCTATGACCTGATCGACGAAGTGAAGCAGGCCATGAGCGGCAAGCTGGCTCCTGAGTATCGTCAGGAGATCATCGGTCTGGCTGAAGTGCGCAGCGTCTTCAAGTCGCCGAAGTTCGGCGCCGTTGCCGGCTGTATGGTTACCGAAGGTGTGGTCAAGCGTTCCAACCGCATTCGCGTTCTGCGTGACAACGTGGTTATCTATGAAGGCGAGCTGGAATCCCTGCGCCGCTTCAAGGATGACGTCAACGAAGTTCGCAACGGCTACGAGTGTGGTATCGCGGTCAAGAACTACAACGACGTGCGTGAAGGCGACCAGATCGAGGTGTACGAGACCGTTGAAATCCAGCGGACTCTGTAAGCCGAGCGTTAGACAAAATAGGGGGCCGCGGCCCCCTTTTATCGCAGGATAGAATATGGCCAGAGAATTCAGCCGGACCCGTCGGGTCGGGCAGCAGATCCAGCGTGAAATCGCGCTGATCCTGCAGCGCGAGGTGAAAGACCCGCGCATCGGCATGGTGACCGTCTCCGACGTGGAGGTCTCCAAGGACCTCAACTATGCCAAGGTTTATGTCACCTTCTTGCAACTGGAGAATGACGCCGAGCGCATCAAGGAAGGGCTCAAGGGCCTGACCGAGGCTGCCGGTTACATCCGCAGCCTGCTGGGCAGCGCCATGCGTCTGCGGGTGGTGCCCGAGCTGCGTTTCTACTACGACCAGACCCTGGTCGAGGGGATGCGCCTCTCCAACCTGGTGACCAACACTGTGCGTGAAGACAAGCGTCGCATGACTGAAGCCGGTCGTGACGAAGAGCAATCCGCACCGGATGACACGACTGAGGATAACGCCTGAGATGTCTCGTAGACGTCGTTTCAAAGGCCGTGACGTACACGGCATCCTGCTGCTGGACAAACCGACCGGCCTGACTTCCAACGATGTGTTGCAGAAGGTCAAGCGGATCTACAACGCCGCCAAGGCTGGCCATACCGGCGCCCTGGACCCCCTGGCCACCGGCATGTTGCCGATCTGCCTCGGGGAGGCCACCAAGTTCTCCCAGTATCTGCTGGAAGCGGACAAGCGCTATGAGGTGACCGCCAAGCTGGGCGAGCGCACCAATACCAGCGACTCCGACGGCGAGGTGGTCTCCACCCGTCCGGTGAACGTGGCCGTGGGTACCCTGATCGAGGCGCTGGACCAGTTCCGCGGCCCCATCATGCAGGTGCCGTCCATGTACTCCGCCCTCAAGCACAACGGCCGCCCGCTCTACGAATATGCCCGTGAAGGGATCGAGATCGAGCGGGAAGCCCGTCCCATCACCATCTTCGAACTCAAGCTGCTCGGCTTCGAGGGGAACGAGGTGAAGCTGGAAGTGCATTGCAGCAAGGGTACCTATATCCGCTCCCTGGTGGACGATCTGGGAGAGGTGCTGGGCTGTGGCGCTCACGTCACCCAGCTGCGTCGCACTCAGGTGGCCAGCTACCCCTACGAGCGGATGCTGACCCTGGAGCAGCTCGAGTGCATCTTCGAGCAGGCCAAGGCCGAAAGCATTCCGCCACGGGAGCAGCTGGATCCCCTGCTGCTGCCGATGGACACCGCCGTGGCCTCCCTGCCCGAGGTGAACATGCTGGTCGCCGTGGCCGCCTATGTGAACCAGGGTCAGGCCGTGCAGGTGGCAGGTAGCCCCCAAAGTGGCCAGGTCCGCATGACGGTTGGCCCGGAGCGCGAATTCATCGGGGTTGGCGAGATCGATGACGAGGGGCGCGTGGCGCCCAAGCGTCTGGTTCGCTACCACGACGAGGAGTGATCCTCAGGCGGTATCGGTCTGTCACGCGTCTTTCCCGTTGCGAAAAGGGGCGGGGACGATTATGATACCGCCCTCATTTCACGGCTGAATTAGAGATTGGCTGTGAACCTTTAAACACTCTACTGGAGTAATACCATGTCTCTAAATGCTGAGATCAAAGCTCAAATCGTTGCCGACAACGCTCGTGGCGCCAACGACACCGGTTCCCCCGAAGTGCAAGTTGCCCTGCTGACTGCCCAGATCAACCATCTGCAAGGTCACTTCAAGGAGCACGCCAAGGATCACCACGGTCGTCGCGGTCTGCTGCGCATGGTTTCCCAGCGTCGTAAGCTGCTGGACTACCTGAAGCGTAAAGACGTTCAGCGTTACGCTGCTCTGATCGCCAAGCTGGGTCTGCGTCGTTAATCGACCATCAGATTTCGCAAAAAAGGGGAACCGCGAGGTTCCCCTTTTTTATTGCCAGTTTCAAACAGGATGCAGGCCGTTGCCTGCCTCACAGAATTGACGTCCGCGCTTACCTTTTGATGCGAATCAAGTATACTTGCACGCGAATTTAAAGCGCCAAATTGTTAAAAGGAAATTCACGTGAATCCTATTGTAAAGTCATTCCAGTACGGTCAACACACCGTCACACTGGAAACCGGTGTGATGGCCCGTCAAGCCACTGCGGCCGTCATGGTCAGCATGGACGATACCTGTGTCTTCGTGACCGTCGTTGGCAAGAAAGAGGCCGATCACGGCCGTGATTTCTTCCCGCTGACCGTCAACTATCAGGAGCGTACCTATGCTGCTGGTCGTATCCCGGGTGGTTTCTTCCGTCGTGAAGGCCGTCCGAGCGAGGGTGAGACCCTCATCTCCCGTCTGATCGACCGTCCCATCCGTCCGCTGTTCCCGGAAGGCTTCCTCAATGAGGTTCAGGTGGTTGCCACCGTCATGTCCGTGAACCCGGCCGTTTCTCCCGACATCGTTGCCATGATCGGTGCCTCCGCGGCCCTGGCCATCTCCGGCATCCCGTTCGGCGGCCCGATCGGTGCAGCCCGCGTGGGTTACATGAACGGCCAGTACGTGCTGAACCCGACCACCACCGAACTGCCCCAGAGCGATCTGGATCTGGTGGTTGCCGGTACTGCCAATGCGGTGCTGATGGTGGAATCCGAAGCGGCCATCCTCTCCGAAGAGGTGATGCTGGGCGCCGTGGTCTACGGTCACGAGCAGATGCAGACCGTGATCAACGCCATCAATGAATTCGCTGCCGGCGTCGGTACCAAGCCCTGGGACTGGACCCCGCCTGCCGTCAACGAAGCGCTGAAAGCCAAAGTTGCCGAACTGGCGACAGCTGAGCTGGGTGAAGCCTACCGTATCACCGAGAAGGCTGTTCGTTACGAAACCATCGCTGCCATCAAGGGCCGCGTGGTCGAGCAAGTCATCGCATCCGGCGTGGAAGAAGATGCCAAGAAGATCGGCGAAGAGTTCCACAGCCTGGAGAGCCGCATCGTCCGTGGTCGCGTCGTACGTGGTGAGCCGCGTATCGACGGTCGCGATCCGGAAATGATCCGCGCCCTCTCCGTCGGTACCGGCATCCTGCCCCGTGCCCACGGTTCTGCCCTGTTCACCCGTGGTGAAACCCAGGCCATCGTGGTCGCCACGCTGGGTACCGAGCGTGACGCCCAGAACATCGACGAGCTGACCGGCAACCGCGCCGATCGCTTCATGCTGCACTACAACTTCCCGCCCTACTGCGTCGGCGAGACCGGCATGATGGGCAGCCCGAAGCGTCGTGAAATCGGTCACGGTCGTCTGGCCAAGCGCGGCGTTGCTGCCGTGATGCCGAGCGCCGCCGAGTTCCCGTACGTGGTGCGCGTAGTCTCTGAAATCACCGAATCCAACGGTTCCTCCTCCATGGCGTCTGTCTGTGGTTCCTCCCTGGCGCTGATGGATGCCGGTGTGCCGATCAAGGCCTCCGTTGCCGGTATCGCCATGGGTCTGGTGAAGGAAGAGGAAGGTTTCGTCGTGCTGTCCGACATCCTGGGTGACGAAGATCACCTGGGCGACATGGACTTCAAGGTAGCCGGTACCAGCGAAGGTGTGACCGCGCTGCAGATGGACATCAAGATCGAAGGCATCACCAAAGAGATCATGGAGATTGCGCTGAAGCAAGCTCGTGGCGCTCGTCTGCACATCCTGAAAGTGATGGACGAAGCTATCCAGGCTCCCCGTGCTCAGATCTCCGATTTCGCACCGCGCATCCACACCATCAAGATCAATCCTGAGAAGATCAAGGATGTGATCGGCAAGGGTGGTTCCGTGATCCGTGCACTGACCGAAGAGACCGGCACCAACATCGAGCTGGATGATGACGGTACCGTTCGCATCTCCGCCGTGGCCAACGAAGCCGCCATGGAAGCGATCCGCCGCATCGAGGCCATCACCGCCGAGATCGAAGTGAACCGCATCTACGAAGGCAAGGTCGTGCGCCTGGCTGACTTCGGCGCCTTCGTCAACATCCTGCCGGGTAAAGACGGTCTGGTGCACATCTCCCAGATCACCGATGCCCGCGTGCAGAACGTGGCAGACTTCCTGAAAATCGGTGACGTGGTGAAGGTGAAGGTACTGGAAGTGGACCGTCAGGGCCGTGTGCGTCTCTCCATCAAGGAAGCGAACGCACCGACCGAAGCGGCTGCTGCTGCTCCTGCTGCCGTTGCCGTCGAAGAGCCGGCTGCCGAATAAGGCTGCCGTATGTGAAAGAGCCGACCCTTGGGTCGGCTTTTTTGTGCCTGTCGCCCGGCATGGCGCAGATTGTCTCCTTGTTCCTTTTGGCGCCCCTTGATATAAGGGACGACCCCGCTTCGTTGGCAAAAGGAATTGCAGCATGTCATGGGCCTACCTCAGGCAGTTTCCTTCCCTGGTCTGGATCGTCATCCTGGGCACTTTCATGGTGCGTACCACCTTCTTCATGGTCTGGCCCTTTCTCTCCATCCTGCTCTACCGTGACTACGGACTTTCGGCGACCCTGATAGGCCTGATCCTGGGGGCCACGGCGGCGCTTTCCACGCTTGTCAGCTTCTATGGCGGCTGGTTCTCGGACAAATGGGGGCGGCGCAACATCCTGCTGTTCGGCTGCCTGGTTTCCGCCGCCAGCGTGGCCCTGCTCGGCCTCTCCCACCAGGTGGGCTGGCTGGCACTCGGAGTGATCGGCAGCGGACTCTCCTACGGGCTCATCGACTCACCGGGCAAGGCACTGATGGCCGACAATCTGGCCGAGCCCAAAGCCCGTGAGCTGGCGCTGCACCTGCGTTATTTCCTGCTCAACCTGGGGGCGGCCATCGGTCCTCTGCTCGGCGTCACCTATGGCCTGAGCGCGCGTCAGGAGACCTTCCTGTTGCTCAGTGCCAGCTATCTGCTGCTTGGCATCGTCTTTGTCATCGGGTTCAGGCTGGCAGGTTGCCACACCAGCCAGGCGGCCGGGCCCGGCATGCGTGCCGTGCTGCGGGTGCTCTGGCAGGACAGGGGGTTTCTGCTGCTGATCATGGCCAATCTGCTGCTGATGCTGGTCTATGCCCAGTTCGAGTCGCCCCTCATCCAGTATCTGACCCGCGCGGGGACGCCGGAGGTGGAGCGGCTCATCGGCTGGCTGGTGACGACCAACGCGCTGACCATAGTGATGCTGCAGTTCCCCCTGCTGCACCTGACTGCCCGCTGGTCCACGCGGCACAAGCTGCAACTCGGGGTGGCGCTCTTTCTCGGCGCCCAGTTGCAGTTTGCGCTGGGGGATACCGCCATCTGGTGGCACTGGATAGTGGCGGTGATCCTCTTGAGCGTCGGGGAGTGCATCCTCTTCCCCTTGCTCAATGTGCTGATCGATCAGATGGCGCCTGGTCATTTGAAGGGGAGCTATTTCGGGGCGGCCTCCATCTCCGGACTCGGGGTGGCCATGGGGGCCTTGCTGGGAGGCTGGGTGCTGGCCCACTGGGGCGGGAGCTGGCTTTATGCCCTGATGGCGCTGCTCTGCCTGGTGATCCTGATGCTCTATGGTCTGAGTACCCGGACCTCGCGCCCAGCGCTGGTCCGGGCCGGGCCCTGACGGCTAGAAGGTCAGCACCTTGTCGGCGGCCAGAGTCCATTGGGCCAGCAGGGGGAGGGTGCCTATCTCTATGCCCTCGACAAGGGGTAGCGGGGTGATGCCGCGCGCATCGGTGCAACTCTTGCAAAGCCGGATCCGGGTGCCCTGAGCCAGCAGTATCTCCAGCATCTGGCGCAGGTTGTAGCCCTCGGCCGGAGCCTGCCCGGCCAGAGCAGCAGTGACGGCATCTGACATCAGGAAGAGGTTGAGGTCTACCTTTCCCTCCTCTTTGAGGGCGATGCCGAGGCGCAGGGCATTGAACAGGGACTCGCTGCCATAGGGGGCGCCGTTGGCAATGATGAGAATGTGTTGGGTCATGTGGCTCTCCTGATTGAAAGGGCCATTGTAGCCTCGGCGAAAGCGGCCCGGCATGATGCAGAGCACACTCTGTCGTAGCCCGGCCCCGTGTGTCTTGACCTCACACAGGGAGTCAGGTCTCATGGACGGCCATCCAGTATGACAGAACAAAGAGGTTGTTATGTGGAAGATCGCCGGAATAGGCTTATTGTTGTTGGCCGGACAAGCCTATGGTAGTGAAAACATCGGCTGCAAGGCCAGACAGCAGGCCGTGACGGATCAGCTTGCGTTCGCCAGGGCGCACAACAACCAGGAGCAGGTAGCCGGCCTTGAGCGGGCACTGCGCAACCTGGAGGCCCATTGTACCGATGCCGGGCTCCTTGAGGAGCAGCAACGCAAGGTGGTCAAGCAGAGGGAAGAAGTGGAAGAGCGGCTGGCCGAGTTGCAGAGCGCACGGGTATCGGGCAAGCCGGACAAGATTGCCAAGAAGCAGTCCAAGCTGGAGGAGTCCCAGGCCGAGTTGCTGGAAGCCCAGCGCGAACTCGAGGCGCTGCAAAAACTGGTCAAACCCTGAGGGAAGGGCAGCGCAATAGAAAAAGCCGGGCATGCCCGGCTTTTTCTATTTCTGGATAATGCGCCCGCGAGTGTCAGACGCTGACTGCCTGTGCATCCGCACGAACTTCTCCATCCGCTGATCTTCGGTTTCCAACCTATGGACGGGATCCCGGAGGATGCCGTCCATGGGGCGCAGATGCTGATGCAGGTGCTACAGCTACTGCCTGTGCATCCGCACGAACTTTTCCATCAACTGATCTTCGGTTTCCACCCTATGGACGGGATCCCGGAGGATGCCGTCCATGGGTGCAGACGCTGATGCAGGCGTTACTGCCTGTGCATCCGCACGAGCTTTTCCATCAACTGATCTTCGGTCTCCACATGGGCGGGATCCCAGATGATGCAGTCGATGGGGCAGACGCTGATGCAGGTGGGCTTCTCATAGTGGCCGACGCATTCGGTGCAGCGATCCGGGTCTATCTCGTAGATCTTGCTCCCCAGGGTGATGGCCTGGTTCGGACACTCCGGATCGCACATGTCACAGTTGATGCACTTGTCGGTGATGAGCAGTGCCATCTCAGGCCGCCGAGTGAGGTTGACGGGTATCCTCGCGCTCGCCGAGGTTGCGCAGCAGGATGCCGTAATTCACGTCGATCTCCTTGGGAACCGGGACGTAGACCACGTGGCCGTTGCCCGGCGCGGTGTCGATGAGCTCGCCCTTGCGGTTCTGCATCTGCTCCAGGTTGAAGCTGAGGTTGCCCTGGGGGGTCATCAGCTCCAGGCTGTTGCCCAGCAGGAACTTGTTCTTCACCTCGACTTCGACCATGTCACCGTTGCGACCGGTGATCTCGCCGACGAACTGCTGGGTGTCGGAGACGGAGTAACCGTAATCGTAGTTCTGGTATTCGCTGTGGTTGTGACGGCGCAGGAAGCCCTCGGTGTAGCCGCGGTGGGCCAGGTTCTCGAGGGTGCCCATCAGGGTCGGATCGAACGGACGGCCAGCCACCGCATCGTCGATGGCCTTGCGATAGACCTGGGCGGTACGGGCGCAGTAGTAGAAGGACTTGGTACGGCCTTCGATTTTCAGCGAATGAACGCCCATTTTGGTCAGGCGCTCGACGTGCTCGACGGCGCGCAGATCCTTGGAGTTCATGATGTAGGTGCCGTGCTCGTCTTCAAACGCAGTCATGAACTCGCCCGGGCGGTTGGACTCTTCCAGCAGCACCAGGGCATCGGTCGGCTTGCCTGCGCCCAGGGTCGGATCCACCTTTTGCACGGCGATGGGCTCCTGGCGGTGGACGATCTGGCCCACGTCATCTTCCTTGCCCTCGTGCACCTTGTACTCCCAGCGGCAGGAGTTGGTGCAGGTGCCCTGATTGGGGTCACGCTTGTTGATGTAGCCGGAGAGCAGGCAGCGGCCGGAGTAGGCCATGCACAGCGCCCCGTGGACGAAGACTTCCAGTTCCATCTCCGGCACCTGCATGCGGATCTCCTCGATCTCGTCGAGAGACAGCTCGCGGGATAGGATGGCACGGGTCAGGCCCATCTGATGCCAGAACTTCACCGTGGCCCAGTTGACCGCGTTGGCCTGCACCGAGAGGTGGATAGGCATGTCGGGGAAGGCTTCGCGCATCATCATGATGAGACCGGGATCGGACATGATGAGTGCATCCGGCTTCATATCCACTACAGGGCGCATGTCGCGGATGAAGGTCTTGAGCTTGGAGTTGTGGGGCTGAATGTTGGCCACCACATAGAACTGCTTGCCGAGGGCATGGGCCTCGTTGATGCCGAGCTGCAGATTCTCGTGATCGAATTCGTTGTTGCGTACCCGCAGGCTGTAGCGCGGCTGGCCCGCATAGACGGCGTCTGCGCCATAGGCATAGGCGTAGCGCATGTTCTTGAGGGTCCCGGCAGGGGAGAGCAATTCTGGTCTGAACATGTTGGACTCTTTTATCTGATTGCAAATCAGGACGGCGCCACCTGATGGCGTCGTGTGGGTTCATCGGTGGCGCGACCGTCTTCGACGCACGGCCATCCGATGGGGGTACATCGGAGCAGGAGGTGACTCGATACTCCGGATATACGGGGTGCGAGATTGTACTCGTGACCGCCTCGTCATGCAATTTGGGACGACCCTGGCATACCTGCGCCATGTTCATTTTACGCTCAGACTGGGGTTGCTAGAGTGC
Organism: Aeromonas sp. ASNIH1; assembly: GCF_002934285.1. NCBI lineage: Bacteria > Pseudomonadati > Pseudomonadota > Gammaproteobacteria > Aeromonadales > Aeromonadaceae > Aeromonas > Aeromonas sp. ASNIH1. The sequence goes on from NZ_CP026228.1 coordinate 2,628,278, forward strand.
AAGGGGTGAAAGAGGCCCCCGAGTTGGCGGTGAAATGGATCTTTTCGGCGAAAAAGACCATCTCCAAGTTGAAATTTTGCCCTGCTCGGGAAAGAATGCGCGCTCGGTTGTTGGTCCCCGGTGACGGGTCCACAAGAGACCGATGATGAGCAGGGCAAAGGCCCACAGGAACAGGAAACCATACAGGAATTTTATGAATCCCCTTCGCATTGCCGCTTCGGCTCTTTTATGTACGCTGGCGCTGGTCAGCCAGCAGGCCGCCGCCGTTGAATACCAGCTGCCTGCAGCCAACAGCCGCCTGATCGGTGAGAACCAGGAATACGTGGTGCCCGCAGACAACCGTCCGCTGGAGCAGATCGCCTCCGACTTCCAGCTGGGTCTGACCAACATCATGGAAGCCAACCCGGGCGTCGACCCCTACCTGCCCAAGGCGGGCAGCACGCTGATCATTCCCCATCAGCTGATCCTGCCCAACGCTCCCCGCGAAGGGATCGTCATCAACGTGGCGGAGATGCGTCTCTACTACTACCCGAAGGGCAAGAACGTGGTGCATGTGCTGCCCATCGGCATCGGCCAGCTCGGGGTCAACACCCCGGAGAACTGGATCACCAAGGTTGAGCGCAAGCGTGCCAACCCGACCTGGACCCCGACCGAGAACATCCGTCGCCGCTACGCCGCCCAGGGCAAGACCCTGCCCGCGGTCTGGCCGGCCGGCCCGGACAACCCCATGGGCCTGCATGCGCTCTACATCGGCAACCTGTACGCCATCCACGGCACCAACGCCACCTTCGGCATCGGTCTGCGGGTGAGCAGCGGCTGCGTGCGCCTGCGCGCCGACGACATCAAGTACCTGTTCGATCACGTGCCGGTCGGCACCCGCGTCCAGTTCGTCAACCAGCCGGTCAAGACCACGGTCGAGCCGGATGGCGGTCGCTACATGGAAGTGCACGAGCCGCTGTCGCGCACCGAGGAAGAGTTCAACTCCACCGCCTCCGTGCCGCTGCCCATGACCCCGGCTACCACCCGCTTCATCGCCCACGCTGACAGCGATTCCAACGTGGTCAAGCAGGTGCTGGAACAGCGTACCGGCATCCCGACCCGCCTCAATCCAGAGGCGTAATGGCCGGCAAGTGCAGTTAAACAACAACGGCGACCATCAGGTCGCCGTTGTTGTTTCTGCGTATCCGGACGTCAGCTGGCTGGTGGGGCATAGAGGGCAAGCCAGTTGCCTTCGGTATCCTCGATGATGACCCTGGACCCATGACCGCTGCCGATGCTGTGCAGAGGCTCCAGCACCCGCCCGCCGAGCCGTGGGACCAGCAGCTCCGCCTCCTGCAGCCTGTCACCGAGGGAGAGATAGATGAGGGGACCGGCACCGCCGGGCTGGTGATATTTGTCCATGGGGCCGAGACAGGCCGCCGCGTTGCTGCCGTCGTGGCGCAGCATGGCAAAGCGCATGGTCTCTTCCTGGATGGGGGTGACCTGCACATCAAGCAGGGCCGAGTAGAAGTCCATGGCACGATCCAGATCCCGTGTCGGAATGTCGGCCCAGACCAGGGTGTTGTCCATCGTCGTATTCTCCAGAGTTCCCGGCCAACGCGGTCGGTGGCTCTTTGAGGTTAGAAGTGGCCGTCGGGAGGCGCCATGGATAAAAAAGCGGCGCCTGATGGCGCCGCTTGAAGGGGGAAGAGCCGAGTAAGGCTCCCCCTCTTATTTGCCGGCAATGCTGAGCCCGCCAAAGCGGATCAGCGGGGCATAGAAGTCCTTGCCATCGTCGTGGTGCAGCTGGTTGCCGACCGCTTCCAACTCCCCGAGCAGGCGATAGAAGTTGCCTGCCACCGTGATGCCGCGTACCGGCGCCACGCGCTCGCCATTTCGGCAGAGGAAGCCGGAGGCGCCGAACGAGAAGTCGCCGCTCACCGCATCGGCCCCGGAGTGCAGGCCGTCCAGCTTGACCAGCTCCAGGTACTCACCGCTTTGTACCTCGGCCTCGCCGTGGGGGCCGAGCCCGAATACCAGGTGACGAGGGGCCACGTCCAAGGCACTGCGGGCACTGCGGGCGGCTGCACCGTTGCTCGTCACGCCGAAGTGGCGGGCGGTGGCGCTGTTGTGCAGCAGGGTCTTGAGCTCCCCCTCGCCGATGAGCAGGAGATCCGAAGTGGCGGCCCCTTCGCCGTCAAACGCCTTGATCTTCATGCCCCCCGGCATATAGGCACGGCTCTCCAGGGTGAGCCAGCGAGAAGCCACGCTTTGGCCCAGCTTGTCGCGCCAGGGGTTGATCCCCTGCTGGGCCCACTTGCCAGACAGGGCGGACTGGAAGCAGCCAAACAGGCTGGCAAAGCAGTGGGTGCTGAAGATGACGCTGTAGCGACCGCTCGGCACCGCCTCACCCATCAGCAGGCCATCGGCCACGGCGTGGATCTGGCGGATGAGAGGCTGGCTCTCCAACTCGTCGAAGCGCCGTGCGTACTGTCCCTGGTAGTGCATGGACTGGCGGCCCTCCCGCTCGATGAGAGCGGAGCTGTGGCAGCCGACGCTGAATTCCTGATGTTCACAGATGCTGCCCTGGCTGTTGGCAAGCCAGAGGCGGCTCTCCCCCTCGAAGAAGCCGTTGTAGGGGGCGCCGGTCACGTCCGGCAGGGCCAGCATGCCGGACTCGAGGCACAGGGTCAGGGCGATCTTCTCTTCCACCGCCGTGGTGTCGGCCTGATGTATCTCGGCGCAGTCGGTGATGAGCCTGCTCTGCTGCACTGTGATGCGCTGATCCGGGTCCACCTTGGCGAAGCGGCTCGCATCGAGCGCATCCTGCACCATGGCGTCCAGGGCCGACGCGTCGAGGGACTCGGAATAGGCGATGCCGACCCGGCCTTCCTTGATGAGGCGAATGCCGATCTGCTGGCTGCTGGTGACCTTGTATTCACTGAGCTCGCCCTTGTCGGCCTTGAGGGAGAAGGCCTTCTCCTGATTGGCGATGACGTCTGCCTCGGCACCCAGATCGGCGACCTGGTCCAATAGACGGGCAAGCAGTTGGTTCATGTCGAGTTGGCTCATCAGGCGTTCCCTCCGACCAGGATATTGTCAACCTTGAGCGGCGGCTGGCCGACTGAAACGTGAATGAGGCGGAAGATGGGACCGCATAGAGTGTCATGGATGTTCATCAGGCGTTCCCTCCGACCAGAATGCTGTCAACCTTGAGCGGCGGCTGGCCGACCGAGGCGGGAATGGATCCGGAGACCGAGCCGCACATACCGGCGGAGAGGGCCAGATCGCGCCCTACCATGGAGATCTCCTTCAATACCTGCGGGCCGGTACCGATCAGGGTGGCCGACTTGAGGGGCCGGGTGATCCTGCCCCCCTCGATGAGGTAGGCCTCCTGCACGTTGAAGTTGAACTCGCCGGTACCTGGCTGCACAGAGCCACCCCCCATCCGCTTGGCATAGATGCCGTGTTCCACGGTTGCCAGCATGTCGTCGAGGCTGTAGTTGCCCGGTTCGATATAGGTGTTGCGCATGCGGGAGGCGGGGGCGAACTTGTAGGATTCCCGGCGCCCGGAACCGGTGCGGGCGTAGCCGGTGCGAAGGGCCCCCATTCTGTCCACCAGGAAGCCGGTGAGCACGCCGTCCTTGATGAGCTGGGTGTGCTGGGTCGCCATCCCCTCGTCATCGACGTTGATGGAGCCCCAGGCGTTGCCCTGCAAGCCCTCGTCCACCGCGTTGACCGCGGGGTTGGCGATGAGCTGGCCCATCTTGTCGTGGAACACGGATGCCTTCTTGGCCACCGAGGTGGTCTCCAGCAGGTGACCGCACGCCTCGTGGAAGATGACGCCGCCAAAGCCGCTCTCCATGATGACCGGCAGCTTGCCGCTCGGGCAGGGGGCGGCTCCCAGCTTCACCAGTGCCTGGCGGGTGGCGGTGAGAGCCAGCTCGCGGGGATCGATGCTCTCGGCATGCTCCCATCCCTTCATGGCACCGGGGGCTTCATAACCTACGCTCTGCTCGCTCCCGTCCAGGGCGATGGTCTGGGCCATGATGCGGTTGTAGTGGCGGCGATCGCTCACCTGCACCCCTTCGCTGTTGAAGATCTCCACCTCCTGCTCCCAGCCGAGCACGTTGCCAGAGAACTGGCTCACCTTGTCGCTCTCGGCGCGGGCCGCAGCGTCCATGGCATGCAGGTAGGCGATCTTCTGCTCCAGCAGCTTGTCGGCCGACAGCGGCAGAGCGATGGGGTTGCGGTCGGTCAGGCGGGTGAAGTCAAAGGCAGTGGCGGTGACCACGGGGTCACGCCTGTCCTTGGCCGCCAGCAGGGTAACGATGCGCAAGAGCTCGTTGCGATCGGCCAGATTGGTGTAGCCGTAGAGCACCTTGTGGCCGTAGCACAGGCGAACGCCGATACCGAAGTCGAGACCACCGCTGATGTTCTCTATCTGGCTGGAGAGCAGGCTGAGCTGGCTGCGGCGCTTGCGCTCCACAAACAGCTCGGCGAAGTCGGCACCCAGCGCCAGCGCGTGATCGAGCACGTCGCGGGCGATGGCGGGGGCCAACAGGGAGAATGAAGTCATAGAATATCCTTTTCTGGTCTGTCCGTTTGCTTCCGACACCCGGCGTTGTGTTGTTATGGGGTGTCGACCTCATTGTTGCAGACCAGAAGCAAAAAGTCGCTATAGCGTCAGCCGATGATACCAAACGAGAAAATCGGTGCGATTTATGCGCCCGGCAGCCCGAGCGCAGGCTACCGGCAGGGGAGGTTTGCGCCGTTCATGGCGCTCGCTTGATATGAGGTCGACCCACTGCTCGATACGGGGTCGATCTGATCGTCCATTGGCTGGCGTCGTCGAACATCCAGGCGGTCAGGGTCAGAGCAGTTCGTGGATCTCGCTCAGGATCTGGTTGACCCACTGCTCGATACGGGGTCGGTCTGGTCGCCCATTGGCCGGTGTCGTTGAACATCCAGGCGATCAGGGTCAGAGCAGTTCGTGGATCTCGCTCAGGATCTGGTCGACCCACTGCTCGATACGGGGTCGGTCTGGTCGTCCATTGGCTGGCGTCGTCGAACATCCAGACGGCCAGGGTCAGAGCAGTTCGTGGATCTCGCTCAGGATCTGGTCGACCCACTGCTCGATGCGGGGTCGGTCTGGTCGTCCATTGGCTGGCGTCGTCGAACATCCAGACGGCCAGGGTCAGAGCAGTTCGTGGATCTCGCTCAGGATCTGGTCGACCCACTGCTCGATGCGGGACTCGGTCTGGTCGTACTGGTTGGCGTCATCGAGGGCCAGCCCGACGAAGTGACGGCCATCGTCGATGAGCGCCTTGGAGGCGTCAAACTCGTACCCCTCGTTGGGCCAGTAGCCCACCAGCTTGACTCCCTTGGGGACCAGCTGATCGTGCAGCAGGCCGAGGGCATCCTGATACCACTCCCCATAGCCCAGCTGATCGCCCATGCCAAACAGGGCGATGATGCGTCCCTCCAGATGCAGGTCGGCGATGTCTTCCCAGCGGGATTCCCAGTCCTCCTGCAGCTCGCCGAAGTCCCAGGTGGAGATGCCCAGGATCAGGATGTCGTACTCCTGCATGCGGGCGAGGGGCACATCCTTGATGTTGTGGAGATCGACCAGCTCGGGGCCGATGAGGGCGCGGATCTTCTCGGCGGCCATCTCGGTGTAGCAGGTGGTGGAGCCATAAAACAAACCTATCTTCATCGCTCTTCTCTTGATCGCAGTCGGCAAGGGGCGTGACCGGCACAGCGGCGCCCGGGGGAAGGGCGCCAGTCTAGCAGATTGCGCCGGGCTCTTCACCGCCTGAGGGGATGTGCAGCCTTGCCTTGCGGCCCGGGTGGGTCGGCACGTTACAATGGCGACCTGTTTCCCTGAGCGCGGCGCACCATGAGCAAAGCAGAATCCCATCCCCTGATCGAGCCGTTTCTCGACGCCCTCTGGCTGGAGCGTGGGCTTTCCGACAACACGGTCAGCTCCTATCGCACCGACCTGGAAAAATTTGCCCTCTGGCTCGATGAGCAAGGCGGTTCCCTGCTGCTGGCGGGGCTGGACGATATCCAGCACTACCTCGCCTGGCGGGTGGACCATCAGTTCGCGGCCAGCAGCACGGCCCGTTTCCTCTCGGCCCTGCGCCGCTTCTACCAGTACCTCAATCGCGAGAAGCTGCGCAGCGACGATCCCACCGTGCTGCTGGAGGGGCCAAAGCTCCCCAAAAAGCTGCCATCGGATCTGAGCGAAGCCGAGGTGGAGGCGCTGCTGCAAGCGCCCCTGGTGGACGATCCGCTGGAGCTGCGGGACAAGGCAATGCTCGAGCTGCTCTACGCCACCGGGCTGCGGGTGTCCGAGCTGGTGGGGCTGACCGCCGAACACGTCAGCCTGCGCCAGGGGCTGGTGCGGGTGGTGGGCAAGGGCAACAAGGAGCGCCTGGTCCCCATGGGGGAAGAGGCGGTGCATTGGCTGGAGCGCTACTACCGGGAGGGGCGCACCCTGCTGCTGGGTGGCACCAGCTCGGACGTGGTGTTCCCCTCCAAGCGGGCCCGGATGATGACCCGCCAGACCTTCTGGCACCGCATCAAGCTCTATGCCCTGAGAGCCGGCATCAGGGGGGAACTCTCCCCCCACACCCTGCGTCACGCCTTCGCCACCCACCTGCTCAATCACGGCGCCGACTTGCGGGTGGTGCAGATGCTGCTGGGCCACGCGGATCTCTCCACCACCCAGATCTATACCCACGTGGCCAACGAGCGGCTCAAGGCACTGCACGGCCAGCACCACCCCAGAGCCTGATCGCCTCATCGGCCTTGCAACAAAAAACCGCCCGAAGGCGGTTTTTTTTTCAGCACACGACAGGGAGGAAACGGTTATTTCCCCTGCTGGGATTTCAGCAAGTCGCGGATCTCGGTCAGCAGCTCCTGATCCTTGGTGGGGCCGGCCGGGGCAGCGGCTTCCTCTTCCTGCTTCTTCTTCAGGGTGTTGATGGCCTTGAGCCCCATGAAGATGGCGAAGGAGATGATCAGGAAGTCGATACAGGTCTGGATGAACTTGCCGTAGGCGATGACCACGGCAGGGGCATCCCCTTCGGCGGCTTTCAGGGTCACGGCGAGATCGCTGAAATCCACGCCCCCCAGGATCAGCCCGATGGGGGGCATGATCACGTCTCCCACGAAGGAGGAGACAATCTTGCCAAAGGCGGCACCTATGATGATACCGACCGCCATGTCGATCACATTGCCCCTGGATGCAAAGGCCTTGAACTCTTGAATAAGACTCATTTTTCCCCCTAGAAATGGACAACGTGCCACCTGAGCGCACGTCGATTTGAATAATAAAACATCAGCAAAACAGAGGGATGACTAAAGATGTCTCCCGTCGTCCTGATTAGCTTGCGGGGCTCAAGCCCGATTGGCAACCTGTCATCCCGTGATTTTTTCTTGCGGACGTTATTAATCGATCACTAATTAAGGTCTTTGGGAGAGGGAATTGTCTGGGTTACCTTATGAGACCCTTCAATCATGCCAAGTGAATGAGCTGATGCGATATTTACTGCTGGGAATGATGCTGCTGTGCGCTTTTGCGGCCAGCGCGGGGATGGACCCCCATGTGTTGAAACAGACCATAGAGCAGCGCCTCGGTGTGCAGGTCTACCTGGTGGACGAGACCCCCATGCCGGGCCTCTATCTGTTGGGCACGGCCCAGGGACTGCTCTACAGCGATGCCAGGGGAGACTATGTGCTGCAGGGCTCCATGCTGGATCTGGCCCACGACATGAGAAACCTCACCCGGCTCAGCCAGCAGCAGCAACGCAGGCTGGCGCTCTCCCAGATAGGGGAGGCCCGGCTCTGGCTCAAGGCCACCCCTGAACGCCACCGCCTCACCCTGTTTACCGATCTCGCCTGCGGTCCTTGCCGCATCGCGCTGGAGGAGTTGCCCCGCTTGCAGGCGAGGAGCGTGAGCGTACAACTGCTGCCTGCACCTGTCGCCGCCTCGGATCAGGCTAGCTGGTGCGATCCCGGGCTGCTGCGCGAACTCAACTTCAGCGATCGTTTGCCTGAGAGCGGCTGTAATGCGATCCTTGCCCATCATATCGGCCTGAGCCAGTGGCTCGGGATCAAGGCGTCACCGAGCTGGGTCCTGCCCAATGGCGACCTGGTGCGCGGTTACCAGAGCCCCGAACAACTGCTCAAGATACTGGATCACATCAATGCCCCTGCAAATCCGTCGTCGTCCGCGAGTTGATGATTCCCATCTGCCCGCCACCCTGCACCCGCTGCTTCGCCAGATCTTCGCCAGCCGCGGGGTCGAAGACCCTGCCCTGCTGGAGCGCAGCGCCAACCAGCTGCTGCCGCCCCAGCGTCTGTTCGGCATGGCGCAGGCGGTGCCGCTGCTGGCCGAGGCGCTGACGGCGCAAAAACGCATTCTCATCGTCGGTGACTTCGACTGCGACGGCGCCACCAGCTCGGCCCTGTGCGTGCTGGCCTTGCGCGCCATGGGGGGGCACCACATCGATTTTCTGGTGCCCAACCGATTCGAGTTCGGTTATGGCCTCACCCCGGAGATCGTCGAGCTGGCGGTGGCCCGCGGCGCCGAGTTCCTGATCACGGTGGACAACGGGATCTCCAGCATCGCCGGGGTGGCGGCGGCCAAGGCGGCAGGCATGCAGGTACTGGTTACCGATCACCATTTGCCGGGTCAGGAGCTGCCTGACGCCGACGCGATAGTGAACCCCAACCAGCATGGCTGCGACTTCCCCTCCAAGTCCCTGGCCGGGGTCGGGGTCGCCTTCTATCTGATGGCGGCCCTCAACACCCATCTGCGCCAGAGCGGCTGGTATGAGCGCCAGGGGCTGCGCGCCCCCAACGTGGCGGATTACCTGGATCTGGTGGCCCTCGGCACCGTGGCCGACGTGGTGGCGCTCGATGGCAACAACCGCATCCTGGTTCATCAGGGGTTGCAGCGGATCCGGGCCGGCCGTTGTCGCCCCGGCATCCAGGCGCTGGTGGATGTGTCGGGCCGCGACGGTCGTCGCCTGTGCGCTGCCGATCTCGGCTTTGCGCTGGGGCCGCGCCTCAACGCGGTGGGCCGGCTCGATGACATGTCCCTCGGGGTCGCCTGTCTGCTCTGTGACGACATCAACCTGGCGCGCCAGTTCGCCTCCGAAATGGACAGCCTCAACCAGGAGCGCAAGGAGATCGAGCAGGGGATGCAGCAGGAGGCGCTCGCCACCCTGGAGCAGATCCGTTTTCGTGACGGCGAGGTGCCGTCGGGTATCGTGCTGCACCGGGACGAGTGGCATCAGGGGGTGGTGGGGCTGGTGGCCTCCAAGGTGAAGGAGAAGTACTACCGCCCGGTCATCGCCTTTGCCGAGAGCAGCGAGACCGAGCTCAAGGGCTCCGGGCGCTCCATCCCGGGGGTGCACCTGCGCGATGCGCTGGAACTGCTCGATACCCGCCACCCCGGCTTGATGGGCAAGTTTGGCGGCCACGCCATGGCGGCCGGGTTGACCCTGCCCAAGGCCAATATCGAGGCCTTCGGCCGGGCCTTCGAGGCGGTCATCGGCGAGCTGGTGACCCCTGAGCTCTTGACCGGGGTGCTGCTCACCGATGGCGAGCTGCTGCCGGACGAGCTCACCCTCGAGCTGGCGGAGCTTATTCGCGCCTCCGGCCCCTGGGGTCAGGCCTTCCCCGAGCCGCTGTTTGACGGGGAATTCGTGCTGGTGCAGCAGCGGCTGGTGGGGGAGAAGCACCTCAAGATGATGCTGACCACGGATTCCGGCCACGCGGTGGATGCCATCGCCTTTGGCGTCGACTTGCAGCGCTGGCCCGATGCCTCGGTGAAGCGGGTGCGGCTGGTCTACCGGCTTGACGTCAACGAGTGGCGCGGCAACCGCAGCGTGCAGCTGCTGGTGGAGCATCTGGAAGCCGCCGGCCTCTGATCCCGCGAGTCTCTCTTGCTGTCGATGACGGCCACCTCAGGGTGGCCGTTTTTTTATGGTGTGAACCCGGATGTTGTCGTTGACCCGTCTATTGCTTCACAGTTTAAGCTTCCCTTCATCGGGTCACGGACCCCTCAGCGAGTCGTTGTCATGAAAATATCCGAACTGGCCCGGCGCTGCGGCCTGGCCCGCTCCACCCTGCTCTATTACGAGAAGCTGGGGGTGATTGCGGGCACAAGGGGCGCCAACGGCTATCGCCACTACGACGATGACGATCTGCAGCGGCTGCGGATGGTACAGGCCCTGCAGGCCGGCGGGCTCAGCCTCAAGCAGTGCCTCGCCTGTCTGGCGGGCGAGCTGGAGCAGGCAACGCTGGAAACCCGGGTCAGGGAGCTGGATGAAGAGCTGGCGCGGATGCAACGCGCCCGGGATCTGCTGGCGGATCTCGCCGGTTTGCGTGCGCACTCCGGCGACGAGTTCAAGGCCTGGCAGCGGCAACTGCAGCATCAAGCCCCGCAGGCCTACTTTGCCTGGGTGATGAAGCAGGGATTCAGTGAAAAAGAGCGTTACCACCTGCAGTGGCTCAGCAAAGACATGAATGAACATGAACGTTATATCCGGGATTTCAAGCTGCTGCTGGATGGCATGAGCTATTGGGGGCCGGGCGATAGCCTCTTCACCCAGCAGCAATTTGCCGCGCTGCCCAGCCAGCCTCGCCGGATCTTCGACATGGGCTGCGGGCGCGGCGCCGCCACCCTGGCGCTGGCACAGGTGACGGACGCCACCATAGTGGCCATCGATCTGGACGAGGAGGCGCTGGCCGCCGTGGCCCGTAGCGCCAGTGCGGCGGGGCTGAGTCAGGTCACTACCCTGTGCGCCAACATGGCGGCGCTGCCGGCAGATCTTGCCCCCGCCGATCTCATCTGGGCCGAGGGGAGCGCCTACACCATCGGGGTGGCCAACGCCTTGCAGGCATGGCGGCCGTACCTTGCCGGCCCTGCTGCCTGCCTGGTGCTGAGCGACCTGGTGTGGCTGACGGACACGCCCCCAGAGGAGGCACTGGCGTTCTGGCAGCGGGATTATCCCGCCATGCAGACCCTGGCGGGCCTGCTCAAAACTGTGCAGGAGGCGGGTTATCGCTGCCTGTGGCACACCCCGTTACCGCAAAGGGCCTGGGACAACTATCTGGATCCCATCGAGCGCAATCTGGCGCGCCACCGTGCCGAGCTGGGGGATAGCCCAGCCTGGCAGGATCTGAGCCGGGAAGTGGCCATCCACCGCCAATACCTGGGCAGCTATGGCTATGTGATCTGCTGCCTGCAGACAGTCTGATCAGGCCATCCATTGCAAGATAACAAACGGAGAAAACCTTATGAATATTCTCATTCGACCTGAAACGGGCGCCGATCACGACGCCATTGAAGCGCTGACCGTGGCCGCGTTCCTCAATGCCCCCCATACCGATCACAACGAACAGCTGATCGTGCGCGCCTTGCGCCAGGCCGGGGCACTCAGCCTGTCGCTGGTGGCGGAGCAGGCGGGGCGGGTGGTCGGCCACCTCTGCTTCTCGCCGGTCACCATCAGCGATGGCAGCCCGCACTGGTATGGCCTTGGCCCCATTTCCGTCTCCCCTGCGCTTCAGGGCAGGGGGCTGGGGTCACGGCTGATGGACGCGGGTCTGGCCGAGCTCAAGGGGATGGGAGCGGCCGGCTGCGTGGTGCTGGGGGATCCCGGCTTCTACGGCCGTTTTGGTTTCGTGTCCGAGCCGGGGTTGACGCTGCCCGGCGTGCCGCCCGAGTACTTCATGACCCGCTCGTTCGGCGCTGCCATGCCCAGTGGTGAAGTGCGCTATCACCCGGCCTTCGAGCAGGGCTAAGCCCTCACCTTGAGGAAGATGCAAGTCGCTTTCTCAAGGTGGTGCAACCTTGCCGGTTTTAGGGAATGGGGCGGTGTTTAATATCGCTCCTGTTAATATCTCATGGTGGAAAATGCAATAAGTGACGGTATTGTGATATATTCCACCTGTAATTTTTCTTGACGGACAGCCCCCTTGTCATCCTCTCGCCGCCCCTCGTCATGGCCGATGGTGCTTGCCATCGCCTGCCTTCTCTGGCTTGCCGCTGCGGCGGCGGCAGGGGTCGTTGCAACTAGGGGAATGGAGACGCAAGGGCAGGAGCGGCCGATGCTGTTCCATGAGCCAGCGAACCCGGGGCTTGCCGACAACGTCAGCCTGCCGCCCGCCTCCCAGTGGCGGCTCGGTTTCGAGCAGGGACGGCGACTGGAAGGGGCTGCTCATACCGAGCTCTACCAGATGCTGCTGGCCTGGTTCCAGCACGAGATCCTCGGCCTGCTCTGCGGCCTGCTGTTTTTCCTGCCTCTCATCTATCTCAGGCAGCGGCCCGACTACTTCGGCGCTCTGCACACACGGCGGCTTCGCTGCCACCACCTGCAATATCGCTTCTGCCAGGGCGACTAGGTTCACCAGCCGGGCGCCCGCCCGTTTGATCCCCGTCATTGAGTACCGCTGACCGGGCTGCTCGGCAGTCTGGCGGCTGCCGTGGTCATTACCGGGTGCTGCGCCAGCTCTCTCTGTAAACGTCATCCGTGACGTCATCTTCGCGACTGGCCGTTGGCCGGGCGCGGACGTGCTCTTATTGCAACCAAGTGGTGAACTCATTCATGGACTATTACGTCAATCTCTTCATCCAGTCGATCTTTGTGGAAAACCTGGCGCTGGCCTTCTTCCTTGGCATGTGCACCTTTCTGGCCGTCTCGAAAAACATCAACACCGCCTTCGGTTTGGGCATGACGGTGCTGGCGGTCATGGTGATCGCCATCCCCCTCAACAACCTGATCTACCGCCATATCCTGCGTCCCGAGAGTACCTTCCTCGGCGAGTTTGATCTGGGCTTTCTCGATTTCATCGTCTATATCGGGGTGCTGGCGGCCCTGGTGCAGGTGATGGAGATGGTGCTCGACAAACATTTCCCGGCGCTCTATCACGCGCTCGGCATCTATCTGCCGCTGCTGACGGTGCATTGCGCCATCTTCGGCGGCGTCATGTTCATGGCCCAGCGGGATTACGACTTCATCGAATCCGTGGTCTACGGGGCGGGCTCAGGGCTGGGCTGGCTGCTGGCCATCGTCGCCATTGCGGGATTGCGCCAGAAGATGAAGTATTCGGATGTGCCCGAGGGGCTGCGGGGTATCGGCATTACCTTCATCGTGGCCGGGCTGATGTCCCTCGGCTTCATGTCCTTTTCCGGCATCTCGCTCTGAGCCATGGGCCGGGTGGTGGCCCAATGAAGGTGCTCAATCCAGACGCTTTGCCATGTTGTAGCCGGTGATGGTGAAGCCCAGCGCCTGATAGAGCGCCAGTGCCCTCGGGTTGTCATGGGCCACCCTCAGCTTGATCTGGTGGATGCCTAGGGGGGCGAGCTGCGCCTCCAGGGCGGCCATGGCTGCCTTGCCGAGGCCGCGACCACGATGGGGCGGTGTCACATAGAAGTCGTAGATGAAGGTGGTGCCGGCGGCGCCGTCGATGGCGTGCCAGAGATAGCCCAGAGGCTCGCCCGGCGCGTTCGAGGCTTCAGGTACCATGGCGAGCAGGTGATGACCCGGGGTGGCGACACCCAGTGGCAGGAGCTGCTGCAACGAGGCGTCGGCCTGACGGTGGGCGTCAGGCCGCGCCATCCCGTGGTTGCTGGCAAGATCCTGGGCGTAATCCTCGATGAAGTAGTCGCGATAGGCGGGAAAGTCTGCGTCACGCAGGGGGATCAGGCGAACGGTGAGAGTCGGCATCCGGCACAGCACTCCAGAGAAGGGGAGTGGCCACGTTACGCCAGAACGGCGTCAATCACAAAGGGACAACCGCTGCCTGCGAGGTGACGGCGATAAAAAAAGAGCGCCCAGGGGCGCTCTTTTTTCTGCCAGCAGGAAAAGAGGCTTATTTGACCTCTTCCCCCTTGGCTTGCAGGTCTGCGTGGTAGGAGGAACGCACGAAGGGACCGCAAGCGGCGTGGCTGAAGCCGAGATCCATGGCCACATCCTTGAGTTCGTCGAACTCTGCGGGCGGCACATAACGCTTCACCGGCAGGTGGTGGCGGCTCGGTTGCAGGTACTGGCCCAGGGTCAGCATGTTGACGCCGTGCTCGCGCAGATCCTTGAGCACCTCGACGATCTCCTCGTTGGTCTCGCCAAGGCCCATCATCAGGCCGGACTTGGTCGGCACGTGGGGGTGCATCTCCTTGATGCGGCGCAGCAGCTCCAGAGACCACTTGTAGTCGGCGCCCGGACGGGCAACCCGGTACATGCGCGGGGCGGTTTCCAGGTTGTGGTTGAAGACGTCAGGCGGGGTCTCGCGGAACACCTCCAGCGCCTGCTCCATCCGGCCACGGAAGTCCGGGGTCAGGATCTCGATGCGGGTCTGGGGGCTGTGCTCGCGGATCTCGCGGATGCAGTCGGCGAAGTGCTGGGCACCGCCGTCCCGCAGATCGTCGCGGTCCACCGAGGTGATCACCACGTACTTGAGGTTCATCTCCTTGATGGTGAGTGCCAGCTTCTTCGGCTCCTCCGGATCCAGCGGCAACGGACGGCCGTGGGCCACGTCGCAGAAGGGGCAGCGGCGGGTACAGATGGCGCCCATGATCATGAAGGTCGCGGTGCCGTGGTTGAAGCACTCCGCCAGGTTGGGGCAGGAAGCCTCTTCACACACAGAGTGCAGCTTGTTTTTGCGCAGGGTGCTCTTGATGTGCTCGATCTTCTGGCTCGACGGCGGCAGCTTGATCCGCATCCACTCCGGCTTGCGCAGCACTTCCTCGTTGGGATCCGGCATGAATTTCACCGGGATCAGGGCCATCTTGTCGCCATCGCGCAGCTTGACGCCCGGCTCCATACGAACGGGTTTGCTCATGATTCACTCTCGGTGTTTGTTATTGTCTGGTTGACGGTCACCAGGGGCCTTGCGGCTCCCTCGTGACCACGGGGCATGGGGTTGCTCATGCCGCCTCTTCGGTATTCGTGATCTCTTGGTAGCCAATCAGGCGGGCCAGCTCCGTCACCAGCAGGGACTGTGCCTCGGCGACGCTCTGCGGGCCGCCCAGGGCGCTGGTCTGGGTCATGGACATACCCGCATAGCCGCACGGATTGATGCGCAGGAAGGGGGTCATGTCCATGTTGACGTTGAGGGCCAACCCGTGGAACGAGCACCCCTTGCGAATGCGCAAGCCCAGGGACGCCAGCTTGGCTTCCATACCCAGATCGCTCTTCACGTAGACGCCCGGGGCATCGGCCTTGGCGTAGGCCTTGATATTGCTTTTGGCGAGCGTGTTGATGATGGCGGTTTCGAGGCAGGTCACCAGCTCCCGTACAGAGAGCTTGCTGCGGCGCACATCCACCAGCACGTAGAGCACCAGCTGGCCCGGGCCGTGATAGGTCACCTGGCCGCCGCGATCACTCTGCACCACCGGGATGTTGCCCGGGGCGAGCAGGTGTTCGGCCTTGCCGGCCTGGCCCTGGGTGTAGACGGGGTCATGCTCCACCACCCAGAACTCGTCCGGGGTGTCGGGGGTGCGATTGTCGGTGAACGCCTTCATGGCGTCCCACACCGGCTGGTAGGGGCGACGGCCCAGCTGTCTGACGAGCAGTTGGCCGGCTGACGGTTGTGGCTCGGCGGGCGTTTCGAGTGACATCTTTCCTCACTGGCGGCGCGGTGTCGGTACGGTCGCCGCTGCGACCGGGCGGCAAATAATCAGTCGCCCCGGTGGCGGGGCGAGAGAGGCAACTTACAGGACGTAACGAACCAGCTCGATCTTGCCAAGGGCGGTATACATGGCCTCGATGTGTTCCTTGCTCTGGGCGGTGACCGTCACCCGTACCGAGTGATAGTTGCCCTTGGAGCTAGGTTGAACGGTCGGGCTGTAGGTGCCGGGAGCATGTTGCTGCAGCACTTCCACCACCATGTCGGGCAGGGCGGGATCGGCCACGCCAAGCACCTTGAACGGGAACTTGCAGGGGAACTCCAGCAGTTCATCAAACTTGGTATTCATCTACTTCACCTTTCTGGGTCGCCGGGAAGCGACGTCATCTTTACGTCTTTGAGGGCCGCCGAAACGGTCCCCTCATCTGCCCCCAGGGGGCAGTTCCCAGTCTATATGGGCATGAGCCGCCTCGGGATCAAGACCCGGCGGTGCGGCAAGACGTGGAAATGCTGCTTTTTACCACAAATCGTCAGTCGGCGGAACCTGCAGATTACAGGGTTATTGACTGGACAGACCGCAAAAGACAGCAGCGGCGCCTGTTGGCGCCGCTGCTTGAGGAAGGGTCTGTTACTTGAACCAGCTGGAGACCAGCATCACCAGGTAATCCCACAGGCGGCTCATCAGGCCACCTTCCTGCACCTCTTCCAGGGCAACCAGGGGAACCTGCTTGATCTCCTTGTCCCCTTGCTTGAGGTACACGGTGCCGACGCGCTGGCCCTTGGCCAGGGGCGCCTTCAGCTCGCTCTCCAGCTGGAAGTCCGCCTTGAGGTTGTTGCCCTGGCCACGGGTGACCAGCACGGAGACGTCCTTGTCGACCCCCAGCTTCACTTCAGACTTGTCGCCCATCCAGATCTTCTGGGTGACCAGTTCGGTGCCCGCCTTGTAGGGGGTCAGGCTCTGGAAGAAGCGGAAGCCGTAGGTGAGCAGCTTCTTGCTCTCGGCGGCGCGGGAAGCCTCGCTGTTGGCCCCCATGACCACGGCGATCAGGCGCATGCCTTCGTTGTTGGTGGCGGAAGAGACCAGGTTGTAGCCGACCTGGCTGACGTGACCTGTCTTGATGCCGTCAACCTGCAGGGATTGGTCCCACAGCAGGCGGTTGCGGTTGTGCTGGGTGATGCCGTTGAACACGAAGGACTTCTGGGAGTAGATCTTGTACTCCTCCGGCTGATCGTGGATCAGAGCCTGACCCAGGCGGGCCATGTCGCGGGCGGTACTGTAGTGGCCCTCTTCATCCAGGCCGTGGGGGTTCTTGAACTGGGAGTCCTTCATGCCGAGCTTGGCGGCCCAGGCGTTCATCAGGCTGGCGAAGGAGTCGGTGCTACCTGCCAGGTGCTCGGCCATGGCGACGCAGGCGTCGTTGCCGGACTGGATGATGATACCCTTGTTCAGATCATCAACGGAGACCTGCTTGCCCACCTCGATGAACATCTTGGAGGAGTCGGAGTAGTTCTTGGACCAGGCGTTCTGGCTGATGGTCACCATGTCGGTGCCCTTGATGTTCCCCTTGTGCAGCTCGTCGCCGACGATGTAGGAGGTCATCATCTTGGTCAGGCTGGCGGGTGGCAGACGCTCGTCGGCGTTCTGCTCGGCCAGCACCTGGCCGGAGAAGTAGTCGATCAGGATGTGGGCCTTGGCGGAGATCTCGGGCGCGGCAGGCACCACCATGGGGGCGCTGTTCAAAGTGGGGACCGGCTGGGCACTCGGCAGGGCCGAATCCGGGGTCGGAACAGGCTGGTTGGCCTGAGCGGTGGCGCTTAACAGGGAGGCCAGAATAACGGAGCGGGCAAATTTGGACATCTTGAAATTCCTGGTGCCTGGATGGGTTGTACCCAAGTTGAAAAAAAGCGGGCCCCACTATACCAGATGTGCGTGTCGGTCATAGTCCGAGATGCGACCTGGACGGGATTTTATGGGATGGTCCCCGACCTCGCGTCGTATCCCGGCGCGAGGTCGGGGCGGGTATCAGGGCACGATGAAGGCCTGCTCCAACCCACCCTGGCGGATCTGCTCGAGCAGGGGGGCCTGCTTGTCGCTGGCCACGGGTCCGAGCAGGACGCGGAAGACGGCGCCATGTGCCACCACCTGGTACGGCACGCCATAGCGCTGGGTCATCACTTTGCCCATGGCCTCGGCCCGCGCCTGCGAGCCGCTGGCGAGCACCTGGATCATCTTGCCCTGGGTCGCACCGGCCTTGGGAGGGGAGACGGTGGTGGTTGCCGTGGCGGCAGGAGCAGGCGCGGCCTTGGCCGGTGTACTGGGGGCCGGCGTCTCGTTCGCGAAGGAATTGGCTGCTGGCGCCGCAGGCTCCATGGGCGTCATCGGGGTCATGGGCACCATCTCTACCATCTGATCCGGCTGATCGGTGATGAGTTCGAGGCGCACCCGGGCCTCACCCCCTTCCACCATTTCCAGTTGCGCGGCGGCGGCGTGGGAGAGATCGATGAGGCGATCGCTGCCGAAGGGGCCGCGATCATTGACGCGTACTATGGTCTCCAGACCGTTGTCCAGATTGGTGACCCGCACGTAGCTTGGCAGGGGCAGGTTGCGGTGGGCGGCGCTGAACAGGGTGCTGTCCTGCACGTCGCCGTTGGCAGTCTTGTTGCCGTCCAGATCCCGGGAGAGCCAACTGGCAGTGCCTTCCTCGCTGTAGTGCTTGATGTCGCGCCACACCTCAAACTTCTGCTTGCCGATCCAGTAGTCCCGGTTGCCGCTCTCGCTCATGGGTTCGGGGCGGGGAATGGCGCCGGTCGCCTGGGGGATCTCGATGACCTGGGGCTTCTCCTGGGGGACGGGCTCTGGCGGCAGCGGCTGGGGTTCGGGTTGGCTGCTACAGGCGGCCAGCAACAAGGTCAGGCCGAGGGGAAGAAGTTTGTGGCTGTAATGCATAAGCGTCCTGGATTGCTTGACTGAGTTGATGCACCGCCATCGCATAGAGAGGGCTGCGATTGTAGCGGGTGATCACGTAAAAATTGTGGCGCGCGACCCAGTATTCCGGTCCTTCGGCCTGCTCCATCGCCAGCAGTTTTACCGGCGTCTCGGGTGACGGCGGTGTGGCGACTTCAATGCCCGCAGCGGCCAGCTCTGCCCAGCGGTGTCTTAGCTCGGGCTCGGGTGCAAGCAGGGTACCTACTGGCGCCAATCCGATCAAGGCGGGCTCCACCACCGGCTCGCCCCAGCGCCAGTGGTGCAGGGCGAAGTAGTTGGCCACGCTGCCGATGGCATCTGCCGGGTTGGCGAAGAGATCCCGCTTGCCGTCTCCGTCGAAGTCGACCGCGTAGTGGCGGTAGCTGGAGGGCATGAACTGGCCCATGCCCATGGCACCGGCATAGGAGCCCTTGAGGGTGGTGAGCGGCCACTTCTCTTCCCGGGCAAGCAGCACCAGCTGGGCAAACTCCTTGGCGAAGAAATCCGCCCGTTCGGGGTAGTGGAATCCCAGGGTGTAAAGGCTGTCGAGCACCGGATGGCGCCCCATCTGTCGACCGTAAAAGGTCTCGATGCCGATGATGGCGACGATGAGGGAGGCGGGGACCTGGTAGGTCTGCTCGGCCCGTGCCAGGGTGGCGGCATGGCGCTGCCAGAATCCCACTCCGTCCCGGATGCGCTCCGGGGTGACGAACAGCGGCCTGTAGCGGTGCCAGGGCTTGGCTTCCCAGGGGCGGCGGATGGTGTCCAGCACCTCCTGGCGCAGGCTGGCCTGGGCGGCGGCGGCCTGCAACTCTGCCAGCGGCACCTGCTGCTGCTCGGCCAGCAGGCTGAGCCGGGCCGGCGAGACGGCAGCACCCGCCGTCAGGGTGCACAGAGATAGAGCCAGCCAGCCGAGCCGCATCAGGCGAGCAGCCGCCTGTGGGTCTGGATGGACATCAGAACGCCGAAGCCCGCCATCAGGGTCACCATGGAGGTGCCGCCGTAGCTCACCAGTGGCAGGGGAACTCCTACCACCGGCAGGATGCCGCTTACCATGCCCATGTTGACGAACACATAGACGAAGAAGGTCAGGGTCAGGGCGCCCCCCAGCAGGCGTTCGAAGCTGTTCTGGGCCTGCATGGAGATAAACAGGCAGCGGCTGATGATGTAGAGGTAGATGACCAGCAAGAGGGCCACTCCCACCAGACCGAACTCCTCGCTGAATACGGCGAAAATGAAGTCGGTGTGGCGCTCTGGCAGGAATTCGAGCTGGGACTGGGTGCCTTGCAGCCACCCCTTGCCGAACACGCCGCCGGAGCCGATCGCAATCTTGGACTGGATGATGTGATAGCCGCGACCGAGCGGGTCCTTCTCCGGGTCCAGCAGCATCAGCACCCGCTGGCGCTGGTAGTCGTGCATCAGGAAGAACCAGAGCACCGGCATGAAGGCGCAGATGAGCAAGACCGCGAGCCCGATGAGCCACCAGCTGATCCCCGCCAGGAAGATGACGAAGAAGCCGGAAGCGGCCACCAGGATGGAGGTGCCGAGATCGGGTTGGGCCGCGATCAGCAGGGTGGGCAGCAGCACCATCACCAGGGCGATCATCACATGGCTGAACTTTGGCGGCAGGGAGTGCCGGCTGAGCCAGGCGGCCACCATGATGGGCATGGAGAGTTTCATCACCTCGGAGGGCTGGAACTTCATGAAGCCGAGATCGAGCCAGCGCTGGGCCCCCTTGCCGATATGGCCGAACACGTCCACCGCGATGAGCAGCAGCACCACCACCGCAAACAGGGGCACCGACCAGCGGGCATAGAGGGAGGGCGGCAGCTGGGCTATGCCGATCATCAGACCGAAGGCCAGGGCGCCGCGCACCAGCTGGCGCACGATGGAGTCGAGATCCTGGCCCGAGGCGGAGTAGAGCACCACCATGGAGAGGGCCATCAGGGTCAGCAGGCCGAGCAGCAGCGGCAGGTCGATGTGCAGCTTGTACCAGATGCTCTGCTGGCGGGCAGAATTACTCATTGGGAAACGACCTCACTCGGTTGGGACGGCTTTTCCGGTGCCGGTGGCAACTGGGGTTCCGGCGGGAGCAGATAGGCATCCAGCATGTGGCGGGCGACCGGTGCCGCCATGGCGCTGCCGCCCCCGGCGTTCTCCAGCACCAGGGCGACCACCGCCTTGGGTGCCTCGAAGGGGGCGAAGGCGACGAACAGGGCGTTGTCGCGGTGCTCCACCTTGGTGGTGGCCGCGTTGTAGACCTGGTTCTCTTTCAGGCCCACCACCTGGGCGGTGCCGGACTTGCCCGCCGCCTTGTAGGGGGTATTGGCGAAGGCGCGGCGCCCCGTCCCTTCGTGGCCGTTGATGACGCGCCACATGCCGTCCTTGGCCACCTGCCAGTAGGTATCGCTCTTGGCGGCGATGGCCACGTTCGGGTTGATGGGGGCGTTGACCACGCCATCGGAGGAGGCGGTGCTCTTGAGCAGGTGCGGCGTCACGTCGTGACCGTTCTGGGTCAGGATGCTGATGGCCTTGGCGAGCTGGATCGGGGTGGCGCTCCAGTAGCCCTGGCCGATGCCGATGGAGATGGTGTCCCCCTGGTACCAGGGTTGACGCCAGCGGGCCATCTTCCAGTCCCGGGAGGGCATGACGCCTCGGGTCTCTTCATAGAGGTCCACGCCGCTGTACTGGCCGAAGCCGAACTTGGTCATGTAGCTGTTGATCTTGTCGATGCCGACCCGGTAGGCGAGATCGTAGAAATAGGTATCCGCCGACACCTCGATAGCGCGATAGACGTCGAGCCAGCCGTGGCCCCAGCGGCGCCAGTCCCGGAACTTCTTGGTGGTGCCCGGGATGGAGAAGCTGGGCCCGCCGAAGTAGCGGTAATTGGGGGTGATCGCCCCCTCGTTGAGCCCCATCACCGCCATCATGGGCTTGACGGTGGAGGCGGGGGCATAGATGCCCTGGGTGGTGCGGTTGACTAGCGGCCGGGCGGGATCGTTGAGCAGCGCCGAGTAGTTGGCGCTGGAGATGCCGGTCACGAACAGGTTGGGGTCGTAGCTCGGGCTCGACTCCATGGCCAGGATGGCGCCGGTGTTGGGTTCCATCATCACGATGGCGCCCCGGCGGCCGGCCAGCAGCTCCTGGGCCTTCAACTGCAGGCGGATGTCGATGTTGAGGTAGATGTCCTTGCCGGGCTCGGGGGGCTGGAATTTCAGGGTGCGCACCACCCGGCCGCGGTTGTTCACCTCGACCTCCTGATAACCCGCCACGCCGTGCAGCTGATCCTCGTAGTACTTCTCCACCCCCTGTTTGCCGATGTCCTTGGTGGCGGCATAGTTGGCGAGCTTCTCCTCCTTCTCGAGGCGCTCCACGTCACGGGTGTTGATCTTGGCCACGTAGCCCAGGGCATGGGTCAGGGTATCGCCGAACGGGTAGTAGCGCTTGAGGTAGGCCTCGATGCTGGCCCCCGGGTAGTTGTGCTGGTTGACCGAGAAGAGGGCGACCTGGTATTCGGTCAGCTTCTCGAACAGGGGCACGGGCTTGAAGCGGCGCTGACGTTTGACCTCGGCCAGGAACTTCTCCTTGGTCCCCTCCGGCAGGGCCAGCAGGGTGATGAGGTCGTCCGCGGTCTTCTCCAGGTTCTCGGTCTCTTCGGGCACGATCTCCAGGCTGTAGACCGGGCGGTTTTCCGCCAGCAGGACACCGTTGGCGTCGTAGATGAGGCCACGGGGCGGCGCCACCGGTACCACACGGATGCGGTTGTCGTTGGATCGGGTCTGATAAGTTTCGTAAGACTCTACTTGCAGGTAGTAGAGGTTAGCCAGCAGCACCAGCATGAGGGTGACCATGCCGATGTAGGCGACCAGGGTGCGCCGGAAGAACAGACGTCCCTCGGCACTGTGATCGCGCATTTCAATGCGATTCTTCAGCATGCCGTTACCTTGTGGCTGACGTGCGGGTGAGAGAGGAGAAATGCATGCTCAGGGTCGGCATGGGTCACTCTCTGTGATAAGGGTGATTGGTGGTGATGCTCCAGGCGCGGTAGAGGCTCTCGGCCACCAGTACCCGCACCAGGGGATGGGGCAGGGTCAGGGGCGAGAGCGACCAGCTCTGCTCCGCGGCAGCCTTGCACTCGGGGGAGAGCCCCTCCGGGCCACCCACCAGCAGCGCCACGTCCCGGCCATCCAGCTTCCAGGCTTCCAGTTGCACGGCGAGCTGCTCCGTGGTCCAGGGCTTACCCGGAATGTCCAGGGTCACGATACGGGAGCGGCCGGCGGCGGCCAGCATGGCTTCCCCTTCCTTTTGCAGGATGCGGGGAATGTCGGCATTCTTGCCGCGCTTGCCTGCGCCGATCTCGACCAGCTCGAACGGCATGTCTTTGGGGAAGCGGCGACGGTACTCTTCGAAGCCATGCTCTACCCAGGCAGGCATCTTGGTGCCCACGGCAATCAACTGGATCTTCATCTTTGGTTACGCTGTCGCCCTTTATTGCGAATTGACCTGGGCGGCGCCGCTCCAGAGTTTTTCCAGCTGGTAGAAGTCGCGGTATTCATCCTGCATCACGTGGACGATGACCGACCCCATGTCCACCAGCACCCACTCACCGGTGAGTTCCCCCTCCACGCTCAGCAGGTCGAGCCCCGCATGACGGGCCTCGCTGGCGAGGTTGTGGGCGATTGCACTGACGTGACGATTGGAGTTGCCGGAGCAGATGATCATGGTGTCCGTGATGCTGGATTTGCCGCGCACATCGAGGGTGATGATGTCGCGGCCTTTCATGTCATCGATCTTGTCGACGATAAAGGCGAGCAATTCTTGGCCTTGCAATGTCTTCTCCTATCTTCCGGCGCCAGAGGGCGGCGGATTATATCATGGTCACTCCCGTTTCCCAGCCTGGCAAAGGGAGCATCGCCCGGGGAGCCGTCCCGTGGGGGAGGGGCCCCTTGACGATCACTATAGTGTGCAACCCGGCCTGGCAATAGTCAGGGCCGGGCCCGGTGCGCCCGGACGTGTCGGCTGAGCCGCCTGCGTGGCGCCGTTTACTGCGTTGCCGATTAGCGGTAGAGCCCGTGGCGCCGGATATAGTCGGCGACCGAGTTGGGCAGCAGGTATTTGGGATCCTGGCCTGCCGCGAGCAGGGCACGCAGGCGTGTGGCCGACAGCTCGACGGGCAGATTGTCACAAAGCCAGACATGACCGTGGCGCTGGCTATGGAGATCCTGAATGTCCCGGGTCTGGTGGCGGGCCAGCAGCGCGGCCACCTGGACGGGATAATCCGGTTGCCAGCCTGGGCGGCAGCTCACCACCAGGTGGGCGTAATCGAGCAGCTCCTGCCAGCGGTGCCAGCCCGGCAGGCCGAGCAGGGAATCCATCCCCATCAAAAAGCAGAGCGGGGTGTCCGGCAGCTCGCTCCTCAACTCGACAAGGGTGTCGATGGTCCAGGAGGGGGTGTCGCGCCTGAGCTCCCGCTCATCCACCACGAATCCCGGGTTGTCCGCCGCAGCGAGCCGGACCATGGCGAGCCGCTGCTCGCTCGAGCAGAGCGGATTGGCCCGGTGGGGCGGGATATGGTTCGGGAGCAGGCGCACCTCGGCCAGACCCAGGGCATCCCGTGCCTCGATGGCGGGCCTCAGGTGACCGATGTGAATGGGATCGAAGGTGCCGCCGAGGACCCCGATGGGCGGTGTCAGCATGATTCCGTCTCCAGCAGGGGGAGCGGGGTTCCGTCACGAAAGCCGAGAGCGATGGTTTGCAGCATCAGCCAGGCCTGCTCGGTGTCGAAATGGCGCTGGGCATGGTCCAGCCGGGCCATCAGTTGCCAGAGCTGCCGGATCTTGGGGAAGGGAAGCCGGGTCAGCGCCTGCTGGATGAGCTGCTGGCGGCTCTGCCAGATGCGCAGGCGGCTGAAATGCTCCACCAGGGGCTGTCCGGCGCGGGCGGCCAGCGCCAGCTCGGTGAGCTGCTCCAGCTCGCGGCACAGGGTCCAGGCCAGCATGCCGGGTTCGGTGCCCTCGGCGCGCAGGGCCAGCAGGATGCGCTGGGCCCGGTTCACTTTTCCTTCCAGCAGGGTATCGACGAGCTGGAAGGGAGTGAAGTGGGCGTGGCGGATGATGGTCTCCTGCAGATAGGCGACGCTGATGGGCTGGGGCGGGGAGAGCAGGGTCAGCTTCTCGATCTCCTGGCTCGCGGCCAGCAGGTTGCCCTCGTAGGCGTGGCACATGAAGTTGACCGCATCCGGCAGTGCCTTGAGGCCGAAGCGCTGAAAACGGGCGCTCATCCAGCGCGGGAAGAAGCGGGGCTCGGGGTGGTTGACCGGCACATAGGTGCCGTTCTGGCTCAGCTTGTCGAACCAGGCTGCCTTCATCTGGGTCTGGTTTAGGCGATTACCACTCAGGACCAGCAGCAGGTCGGGGTGGAGCTGCTTGCCAATGTCGCTGATGCGGGCGGCGAGATCCTTGTCGATCTTGGCGGGCAGCTCCAGCTCGATGATCTGGCGGGCCGAGAACAGGCTCATGGCCTGGCAGGCATCGTAGACCTGGTTCCAGTCAAGCCCCTGTTCCACCACGAAGCTGTGGCGCTCATCGAAGCCCTGTTTGCGTGCCACCTGACGCACGGCGTCGACAGCTTCCAGTTTGAGCAGGGGCTCGTCCCCAAAAATGAGATAGCAGGGCTTGAGCCCTGCCTTGAGGTGATCCGCAAACTGCTCGGGATAGACTCTCATCAACACCCTCTCATCAAGATACGCGCATCAGAACTTGACCTGACTGAGCTGGCGAATAACCAGGTTGGCGGCCTGCTCCTGCATCTCCTTGCCCAGCTGCTCCTGCTCGCGGGAGGAGGCGAGTGCCGCATCCGGCTTGTTCAGGAAGCTGCGGTTGAAGGTGATGGGGAAGACCTGGGTCGGTTTGCCCGGCATGACCACGGTGAACTGGGTGCTGTAACTCAGCAGGTATTCGCGGTCCTGGCCGATGGAGTCGACGGAGGCGACCTGGCTGCGGCTACGTACCCCGGCTAGGGTCAGCACCGGGATGCCCTCCTTGTCGGCGAGTTCGACGCCAGCGGCCTTGAGACGGGTGGTGACCAGTCGGTAGAAGTCGCTCTTGTTGTCACCGACCACTTTCATGGTCATCAGCTCGGGGGGAATGGCGGTGCCCCGCATCTGAAAACCGCAGGCCTGCAGCAGCAGTCCTGCCAGCACGATGGCCATCCAGCGCGTGAAGATGGTGCCCATAAAAAATCCTCTTTGCATGAAGGGAAGAGCGGCGGGCGCAGGGCCCGCCGTCATCATCCGTGTGTCGTCAGCCCCTGGCCCGGACTGTCGGCCGCCGCCAGGGGAGGCGTCATCAGTTGGCCACGATGTTGAGCAGCTTGCCCGGCACGTACACGACCTTGCGCACGGTCAGACCGTCGGTGAACTTCTGTACGGACGCATCGGCCATGGCCAGCTTCTCGACGTCGGCCTGGCTTATCTCGGCCGGTACGGTCAGTTTGCCGCGCATCTTGCCGTTGATCTGCACCACCACCAGCTTCTCGGTCTCGACCATGGCCGCTTCGTCAGCCACCGGCCAGGCCGCGACATCGATGTCCCCTTCCTTGCCCAGCATCTTCCACAGCTCGAAGCCGATGTGCGGGGTGATGGGGTAGAGCATGACCACGACTGCTTCCAGCGCTTCCTGCATCAGGGCGCGATCCTGAGCGTCGCTGCCCAGTTTTGCCAGGTTGTTCATCAGCTCCATGATGGCAGCGATGGCGGTGTTGAAGGTCTGACGGCGACCCACGTCGTCGCTCACCTTGGCGATAGTCTTGTGCAGCTCGCGGCGCACGGCTTTCTGGTCGCTGGTGAGGGCGGCGACGTCCAGTGCGGCAACGGCGCCACCGGATACGTGCTCGAAGGTGATGCGCCACAGGCGACGCAGGAAGCGCTGGGCACCTTCCACGCCGGAGTCGGACCATTCCAGGGTCATCTCGGCCGGGGAGGCGAACATCATGAACAGACGGACGGTATCGGCGCCGTAACGCTCCACCATCAGTTGCGGGTCGATGCCGTTGTTCTTGGACTTGGACATCTTGGTCATGCCGGAGTGGATCACTTCACGACCCTCAAGGTCGACCGCCTTGGTGATGCGACCCTTCTCGTCACGCTCCACCTTGACGTCGAGGGGGCTGACCCAGACGTTGCCGCCCTTCTCATCCTTGTAGTAGAAGGCGTCAGCCAGCACCATGCCCTGGCAGAGCAGGCGCTTGAACGGCTCGTCGCTGTTCACCAGGCCCGCATCACGCAGCAGCTTGTGGAAGAAGCGGGCATAGAGCAGGTGCATACAGGCGTGCTCAATGCCGCCGATGTATTGATCCACCGGCAGCCAGTGGTTGGCAGCCGCCGGATCCAGCATGCCCTTGTCGTAGTCCGGGGAGCAGTAGCGGGCGTAGTACCAGGAGGACTCCATGAAGGTGTCGAAGGTATCGGTCTCGCGGAACGCTTCCTGACCGTTGTAAGTGGTCTTGGCCCACTCGGCGTCAGCTTTGATCGGGCTCTGGATACCATCCATCACTACATCTTCCGGCAGCAGCACCGGCAGTTGGTCTTCCGGCGTCGGCACCACTGTGCCGTCCGCCAGGGTCAGCATGGGGATGGGGGCGCCCCAGTAGCGCTGACGGGAAACGCCCCAGTCGCGCAGACGGTAGTTGACGGTGCGCTTGCCCTTGCCGAGCTCTTCCAGCTTGTTGGCGATGGCATCGAAGGCACCCTGGAAGTCGAGACCGTCGAACTCGCCGGAGTTGAACAGCACGCCCTTCTCGGTATAAGCCGCTTCGCTCACGTCGACGCCGCCATCAACCGGCTTGATCACCGCCTTGATGTCGAGGCCATATTTGGTGGCGAATTCGAAGTCACGCTGATCGTGGGCCGGAACCGCCATCACGGCGCCGGTGCCATAGTTCATCAGCACGAAGTTGGCGACCCAGACCGGCACCTTGCGGCCATCCAGCGGGTGAATGGCGTAGAGGCCGGTGGCCATGCCCTTCTTCTCCATGGTGGCCAGTTCAGCTTCGGCTACCTTGGTGTTCTTGCACTCTTCGATGAAGGCGGCCAGCTCCGGATTGTTCTGGGCTGCTTGCAGTGCCAGCGGGTGACCGGCAGCGATACCGACATAGGTGACGCCCATGAAGGTGTCCGGACGGGTGGTGTAGACCTCCAGATGCTCAGCCTGACCCTCGATGGCGAAGCTGATGTTGACCCCTTCGGAGCGGCCAATCCAGTTGCGCTGCATGGTCTTGACCATCTCAGGCCAGCCTTCGAGGTTGTCGATATCGTTCAACAGCTCTTCGGCGTAGTCGGTGATCTTGATGAACCACTGGGGGATCTCTTTTTGCTCCACCGGGGTGTCACAGCGCCAGCAGCAGTTGTCGACAACCTGCTCGTTGGCCAGCACGGTCATGTCGTTCGGGCACCAGTTGACGGAGGAGGTCTTCTTGTAGACCAGGCCCTTCTCGTAGAGCTTGGTGAAGAACCACTGTTCCCAGCGGTAGTAGTCCGGCTTGCAGGTGGCCAGCTCGCGATCCCAGTCATAACCCAGACCCAGCATCTTCAGCTGGTTCTTCATGTATTCGATGTTTTCGTAGGTCCAGGGCGCCGGTGCCGTGTTGTTCTTGATGGCGGCGTTTTCCGCCGGCAGGCCGAAGGCGTCCCAACCGATAGGTTGCAGCACGTTCTTGCCATTGAGGCGTTGATAACGGGAGATCACATCACCTATGGTGTAGTTGCGAACGTGCCCCATGTGTAGACGACCAGACGGATAGGGGAACATGGAGAGGCAGTAGAACTTTTCCTTGTCTACTTTCTCCACCGCCTTGAAGGTTTTCTTGGCATCCCAGTGCTTTTGCACTGCTGGTTCTATGGATTGGGGAACGTATTGCTCTTGCATTGGTGACATCCGGATCTGTGAAATGAATAGATAAAACGGCTGGGAAATCCCGATAGAATACCCATATCCTGCGGCGGCAACAACCGCCAGCATCCGCCCGGTCTCGGGCCAGGTCCGGTACCCGCGAGGATTTGCAGCGCCGCAAGAGCCGCGAGAGTCGCAACGAAGTGAGAATGGCAACCGCCGCCCGTATCCGCCGAGCCCGAGGTCAGGGTCTGGCTCGATCGGGATTCAGCAGAGGAGTGATGGCCATGGACAAACGTCGACAAGGGTATGAAGCCTTTATCGCCCAGCTCAAGAAGCAGTGGGAAGAGACGGAAGCGTTTCAGGGAGAGCGCCTCAACCGGATGATCGCCAAGGTGCAGGCCTATCTGGAGGCGGCCGGGGATCTGACCCAGGACGAGCTGGCGCTGATCGCCGAGTATGTGAAGCGGGATCTGGGCAACTATGACGAAGGGCGCAAGGATGAGCAGGTGGAGGAGTCCGCCTTCATGCTGGCGCTCAAGGACACCGCCTGGTCCTGGCTGGCGGACGTGACCGACCGAACCCAGGTGGAGTGGCAGGAGTTGGCGGACGAGCTGGAACACAAGGGGGTCTACCGGGCGGGGGACTGGGTGGGACTCGGGGTGCTGGTGTGCGACCACTGCGAGTGGCGCCATACCGTGCTGCACCCGGAGCAGCTTGACACCTGCCCGGAGTGTGGGGCCGATGAATATCATCGCGAGCCGCTGTCTCCTTGAGCCGCCAGACTGTGCCAAGCCATAAGCCAAACCATAAAAAGAGGCGCCCAAGGGCGCCTCTTTTGTTTATCGGCGTTGTGTGGTCTTAGCCCTTGCGTGCCCAGGGGTGGGCACGTGGGCGCAGCCCCAGTCCCAGCGCCAGCAGCAGAGCGGCGATGCCATACATGGGCCAGCTGCCAAAACGCAGATAGGGGGTCACGCCGTGGGCGGGGCGTACCTCGGCACGCAATACTCCAGCCTCGAACTGCGGGATCTGGGCGATGATGCTGCCGTCTATCTCGGTGACGATGGTGATGCCGGTGTTGGTGTCGCGCAGCAGCGGGCGGGCCAGCTCGAGGGCGCGCATGCGGGCGATCTCCATGTGCTGCCAGGGGCCGATGCTGGTGCCGAACCAGGCGTCGTTGGAGACGGTCAGCAGAAAGTCGGTATCCGGCTGCACGTTGCGGCGCACCTCGTCCGGGAAGATGATCTCGTAACAGATGGCGGCGGCAAACTTGAGCCCCTTGGCGATCAGGTTCGGCTGCACCTCGTCACCCCGGCTGAAGGAGGACATGGGCAGGTTGAAGAAGGGGGCGATGGGACGCAGCAGATCTTCAAAGGGTACGAACTCGCCGATGGGCAGCAGATGGTACTTGTAGTAGCGGTTCTTGTGCTCGTAGTAGTAGGACTCCTTGCCTTCTGCATCCTGCACCCCCATGCCGAGCACGGTATTGAAGAAGCGCTGCTGTTTCAGATCGTAATGGATGATCCCCGCCAGCAGGCCGGTGTCGTTCACCTTCATCGCCTTGTCCAGGCTCTCCAGATAGGTACCCATCTCCTTCTCGATGGCCGGGATGGCGGACTCCGGCCAGACGATGATGTCGGCATCCTGGTTCTCGCGGCTGAGATCCTGATACTTGCGTACCGTCGGCACCAGGGCCTCCGGATCCCACTTGAGGGACTGCTCGATGTTGCCCTGCACCAGCGCGACCTTGACCGGCTCACCCCGGGTCACCCAGTTGAGCTGCATCAGCCCCTGGGCGGCGCCCACCAGGGCGACGGGGAGCAGCAGCCAGGCCGGCTTGCGGTGCTGCCATACCAGCCAGAGGGCGGAGGCGGTGAGCAGCAGGGCGAGGGTGATGCCCTGCACCCCGAGAAGGGGAGCGAAGCCCTTGAGGGGGCCGTCTATCTGGGTGTAGCCGAACCAGAGCCAGGGGTAGCCTGTCATCACCCAGCCCCGCAGCCAGTCGGCCATCAGCCAGAGCGCCGGGAAGGCGAGCAGCCAGCGGCTCCAGTGGCGGCCGACAAAGAAGCGGGCGAAGAGCCAGCAAGCCAGGGTCGGGTAGAGGGAGAGATAGGCGCAGAGCCCGGCCAGCAGCACGAAGGCGGCCGGCAGCGGAATGCCGCCAAACTCCGTCATGCTGACGTGGATCCACCACTGCCCGGGCAGGAACAGACCCATGGCGTAGCCGAAGCCGCGCCAGGCTGCCTGTTTGGGGGTGGCCTTGTCCAGCAGGGCGTAAAGGCCGAGCAGGGAGGGGATCACCAGGGGCCAGTAGCCGAAAGGGGAGAAGGCCAACACGGCGATGGCGCCGCTGGCAATGGCAAACAGGCTGGTCAGGAGTTTCGATTTCACGGGGGATCGGGGCTCGAATTGGACTGAATGGAAACACAATGGCCGACATCTTAACCGCAAACCGGGTCAACGGCGAGCCTCGCGGTCGGCGTGGGTCCAGGGGCGGTCGCGCGGCGGGAGAGAGGCAAAAAAAGCGCCCCTGACGAGAGGGGCGCGGGATGTGCGTGGTGCTGGGCGGGATCAGGACTCCGGCTGCGCCGCCGCATGATGCTCGGGGATCTTCACCTGCAACTGTTGCAGGCGACGGCGATCGGCGTGCATCACCTTGAACAGGTAGCCGTCGAGTTCGATCTCTTCACCCTTCTTGGGCAGGTGGCTGAAGGCGTGCATCACCAGACCGCCGACGGTGTCCACCTCTTCATCGCTGAACTGGGTGCCGAAGAAGTCGTTGAAGTCCTCGATCTCTGTCAGCGCGCTCACCGAGAAGACCCGCTTGCTGATGCGGCGGATCTCTTCCGGCTCGTCCTCGATGTCGTCGAACTCGTCGTCAATCTCGCCGACGATGAGCTCCAGAATGTCCTCGATGGTCACGAGACCAGAGACACCGCCAAATTCGTCCACCACGATGGCCATGTGGTAGCGCTCTTCCCGGAACTCCTTGAGCAGGCGATCGACCCGCTTGCTCTCCGGCACGATCACCGTGGGACGCAGGATCTTCTCCAGCTGGAGCGGCTCGCTGGCATGCTGGCCGCCAAACCCGAACGGCAGCAGATCCTTGGCGAGCAAGATGCCCTCCACGTGATCCTTGTCTTCGTTGATCACCGGGAAGCGGGAGTGGCCGGATTCGATGATGACCGGTAGGAACTCGTCCACCGGCTGGGACTTCTCGATGGTCACCATCTGGGAGCGGGGGATCATGATGTCACGCACGCGCAGCTCGGCAATTTCGAGCACGCCCTCGATCATGTCCTTGGTGTCCTGATCGATGAGGTCCCGCTCTTCGGCATCGGCGATGACCTCTACCAGATCGTTGCGGTCTTTTGGCTCGCCCTGGAAGAGTTGGCTGAGTTTGTCGAGCCAGGTTTTCTTCGGCGAGCCGGTACTAGGGTGATCGTCGGTCATTTTCTCTCTTGGTTACTCGTATGAACACACTTGAAATCGTTGTGGCTATATGAGGATGGGTATCGGCTGTTTCAAGACGATGACCATCCGGTTCGTTACTCTTCGTCGTTCAGATAAGGATCGGCGAAGCCCAGTTCCTGCATGATGTCGCGCTCGAGCTGCTCCATCTCCTCGGCTTCCTCGTCCTCGATATGGTCATAACCTAGCAGATGCAGACTGCCATGCACAACCATGTGAGCCCAGTGGGCCATCAGGGGCTTGCCCTGTTCGACGGCTTCGGCCTCGACCACCTGGCGGCAGATCACCAGATCCCCGAGCAGGGGCAGCTCGAGACCCGGTGGCGCCTCGAAGGGGAAGGAGAGCACGTTGGTGGGCTTGTCCTTGCCACGATAGGTGTGGTTGAGCTCGCAGCTCTCCGCCTCGTCCACCAGGCGCACCGTCACCTCGGCCTCGGGCTGGAAGCCCAGAATGGTGCCGTCGAGCCAGCCTTGTAGCTGGGCCTCGGTCGGCAGGCCGTCCGGGCTGGCGCAGGCCAGTTGCAGATCCAGGGTCACGCTCATTGGGCACTCTCTTTGCTGGTGTTTTCGTTGCGGGGAGTGGCTGCGCTCTTCTCGGCCGCCTGCTGGGCATCGAATGCCTCGTAGGCCTGCACGATGCGGGCCACCACGGGATGACGCACCACGTCCTTGGACTCGAAGAAGTTGAAGGAGAGGCCATCGACCCCCTGCAACACCTCCAGGGCGTGGCGCAGACCGGATTTGGTGCTGCGGGGCAGGTCCACCTGGGTGATGTCGCCGGTCACCACCGCCTTGGAGTTGAAGCCGATGCGGGTCAGGAACATCTTCATCTGTTCCGTGGTGGTGTTCTGGGCCTCGTCCAGGATGATAAAGGCGTCATTCAAGGTTCTGCCTCGCATGTAGGCAAGCGGCGCCACCTCGATGACGTTGCGCTCCATCAGCTTCTCCACCCGCTCGAAGCCCAGCATCTCGAACAGGGCGTCGTAGAGGGGGCGCAGGTAGGGGTCCACCTTCTGGGAAAGATCGCCGGGCAGGAAGCCGAGCTTCTCACCGGCTTCCACCGCCGGGCGGGTCAGCAGGATGCGGCGGATCTCCTGGCGCTCCAGGGCATCCACGGCGGCGGCCACGGCGAGATAGGTCTTGCCGGTCCCGGCGGGCCCGATGCCGAAGCTGATGTCGTGGCGCACGATATTGGCGATGTACTGGGCCTGGTTCGGGCTGCGGGGCTTGATGAGACCGCGCTTGGTCTTGACCGTGACCTCCTTGCCGTAGGGCAGGGAAGGGGCGGGTTCGTCGTCCTGCTCCAGCACGCGGGACTCCTGCACCGCCAGGTGCACCATCTCGGGGGTGATGTCGCTCACCTTGCTCCCCTTGAGGGGCTGGGTTTCCACATAGAGGTGCTTGAGGATGACGGCAGCCGCCTCCACCTGGGCCTGCTTGCCGATCACTTGGAAGTGGTTGTCCCGGTAGCTTATCTCGATGCCGAGACGTCGCTCCAGCTGCTTGAGGTTGTCGTCAAAGGGTCCGCACAGGCTGGCGAGGCGCTGGTTGTCGGCGGGTTCCAGATGCAGATTCAGGGTGGAGATGTGTCGGCTCAAGGTGTCCTCTTATCGGTTGTTCCCCCGCCAGGGGGCGGGGGAGAGAGTCATCAATGGGGTCTGAAGGCCGCAACGCCCAGATCATCGGGCACGTTGTCAGGACGACGGGCGAGGATCTCGCTCGGAGCCGTGGCGATGCGCAGGTTCATTTCGTCCTCGCCGCGGATGAAGCGGCCGCGCAGGGAGTAGGGGCGTACGTCGGTGATCTCCACGTCGGCGAAGCCGCCGATGAGGCGGTGCGGCCCCTCGAAGTTGACCACCCGGTTGTTCTCGGTGCGGCCACTGAGCTGCATGGGATCCATCTTGGAGGGCCCCTCCACCAGGATGCGCTGCACCGAGCCCAGCATGGCGCGGCCGATGAGCATGGACTGGTGATTGATGCGGTTTTGCAGTCGAGTCAGGCGGGCCTTCTTCACTTCCATGTCGACGTCATCGGGCAGGTCCGCGGCCGGGGTGCCGGGGCGCGGGCTGTAGATGAAGCTGAAGCTCATGTCGAAGTTGATCTCCTCGATGAGTTTCATGGTGGCCTCGAAGTCTTCGTCCGTCTCGTTCGGGAAGCCGACGATGAAGTCGGAGCTCATGGTGATGTCGGGACGCACGGCGCGCAGGCGGCGGATCTTGGACTTGTACTCCAGCACGGTGTGCGGGCGCTTCATCATGGTCAGGATGCGATCCGAGCCGCTCTGGATGGGCAAGTGCAGGAAGCTGACCACCTCGGGGGTATCACGATAGACCTCGATGATGTCGTCGGTGAACTCGACCGGGTGGCTGGTGGTGTAGCGAATGCGGTCGATGCCGTCGATGGCAGCCACCAGGCGCAGCAGTTCGGCGAAGGTGCAGACCTCCCCGTCGAAGGTCGGCCCCCGGTAGGCGTTGACGTTCTGGCCGAGCAGGTTCACTTCGCGCACCCCTTGCTGGGCGAGCTGGGCGATTTCATAGAGCACGTCATCCAGCGGTCGGCTCACCTCCTCGCCACGGGTGTAGGGCACCACGCAGAAGGAGCAGTACTTGGAGCAGCCTTCCATGATGGAAACGAAGGCGGTCGCCCCCTCGGCACGGGGTTCGGGCAGGTTGTCGAACTTCTCGATTTCGGGGAAGGCGATGTCCACCTGGGCACCGCGCCCCTCCTGCACCTGCTTGATCATGGTCGGCAGGCGGTGCAGGGTCTGGGGTCCGAAGACGATGTCCACATAGGGCGCCCGGCTGCGCAGGTTCTCCCCTTCCTGGGAGGCGACGCAGCCGCCCACCCCGATCACCAGCCCCGGTTTTTTCGCCTTGAGCTTCTTCCAGCGACCGAGCTGGTGGAACACCTTCTCCTGGGCCTTCTCGCGGATGGAACAGGTGTTGAGCAGCAGCACATCTGCCTCTTCCGGCTCCTCGGTAAGCGTGTAGCCATTGCTGGCA
The DNA here is from genome assembly GCF_002934285.1 of Aeromonas sp. ASNIH1. Taxonomy (NCBI): domain Bacteria; kingdom Pseudomonadati; phylum Pseudomonadota; class Gammaproteobacteria; order Aeromonadales; family Aeromonadaceae; genus Aeromonas; species Aeromonas sp. ASNIH1. Next base: position 2,663,223 of record NZ_CP026228.1, read on the forward strand.
TCCAGCAGGTCCGCCATCTTGGACGAGTCGTACTCGTTCATCTGGCAGCCCCAGGTCTTGATATGAAGTTTCTTGCTCATTGCTTCTCGTGACTGGTTTTGAAATCGGCAGGGTCAAAGGACCGGCCATTTTACTCCGCAATCCCGGTGCTGACCAGTCTGGGGCCGCCCGTCGCCATCAGGGCCGGCTTGTCGTCGGCAATTGCGCATCCCCCTCACTGTTTCTGCCGCCTCCTTGCGTTATCATGCCCCATTCGGTTCGGCCCTTGCCCCTTATCGCGGGGACTCCTTGCAGGAATCAAGTTATGGAACAGTGTGATATCGCCATCGTCGGCGCCGGCATGGTGGGCGCCGCCACCGCCTGCCTGCTGGCGGCAGAGGGGCTCTCGGTACGGGTCATCGAGACCCGGTTGCCCGAGCCCTATGCCCCCGAGCAGCCGCTGGATCTGCGGGTTTCCGCCATCAGCCAGGCCTCGGTGGCGCTGCTGACCCGGGCCGGTGCCTGGCAATATCTGCAGCAGATGCGGCTGTGCCCCTATCGCCGGCTGGAGACCTGGGAGCTGGACGGCTTCGCTACCCGCTTCGACGCGGTGGATCTCGGGCTGCCCCAGCTCGGCTACATCATCGAGAACCGGCTGATCCAGCTCGCCCTGCTGAAAAGGATGGAGGATTTCCCGACCATCCAGACCCATACCCCGGCGGCGGTGACGAGTCTGCGCCAGAGTGCGGATGACGCCGTGCTGACCCTGGATGACGGCACCGAGCTGCAGGCGCGCTGGGTGCTGGCCTGCGATGGTGCCGAATCCCACACCCGGCGACTGGCCGGCATCGGGGTGTCGCGTTTCGAGTACCGCCAGCACTGCATGCTGATCAACATCGACACCGATTTTGCCCAGGAAGACATCACCTGGCAGCAGTTCACCCCGAGCGGCCCACGCGCCTTCCTGCCGCTGCCGGGCCGCCATGGCTCCCTGGTCTGGTATGACAGCCCGGCCCGCATCCGGGCGCTGGCCGCCATGAGCAACGAGGCCCTGGCCGTCGAGGTGCGCCGCCACTTCCCGAGCCGCCTTGGCGGTTTCACCGTGACGGCCAAGGGGAGCTTCCCCCTGGTGCGCCGCCACGCCAACGACTATCACGCCGGGCGAGTGGTGCTGCTCGGGGATGCGGCCCACACCATCAATCCGCTGGCGGGGCAGGGGGTGAACCTCGGTTTCAAGGACGTGGCCTGCTGGGCCGGGTTGCTCGGCAAGGCGGGGGCACAGTGGCATGAGCTGGCGCTGGCCGGACGTTACGAGGGACGACGCCGCCCTGACAACCTGCTGATGCAGTCGGGGATGGATCTCTTCTACGGGGTCTTCAGCAACGAGATAGGCCTCCTCAGGCTTGCCCGCAACCTGGCGCTGAATCTGGCGGACAAGGCGGGCCCCCTCAAGGAGATGGCGCTACGCTATGCGCTTGGGCTGGTATGAGGCAGTGCGTGGCACTGCCAGGTGCCAATCGGGTGGCATATCAATCCGTGTGATGGTGCCAGCCGGTTTTTTATATGGCCGCGAGGAGTGATCCTGGCGGCGCAGGGGCAAAACGGCCTCAGGCAAGGGGGGAGCACACCATGAACAAGGCATTGCTGGTGATCGATTTCATCAACGACATCGCCCACCCGGACGGGCGCATCGCCGCCTCGGCGGCCCAGGTGATCGAGCAGGACGCCATTGCGCACGCCAACCAAGCGCTGGCTCATGCCCGCGCTCACGGCTGGCTGGTGGTGCTCATCAAGGTGGGGTTTGACGAGGGCTATCTGCTGCATCCCAGGGGTTCCCCCATGTTTGGCCGTGCCCGGCAGTTCGGGGCCCTCTCCCTGGCCGACAGCGGCACCGACTTTCACCCGGAGCTCGATGTGCAACCCGGGGATCTGGTGCTGACCAAACCCAGGGTCAGCCCCTTCTACGGCACGGCGCTGGAGCCAGCGCTACGGGCCAATCGCATCGAGCATCTCTATGTGTGCGGCGTGAGCACCAGCTGGGCCATTCAGGGGGCGGTGCGAGATGGTCACGATCGGGACTACGCCATCACCATCCTGGAGGATGCCTGCGCGGCGGCGGATGCCGCAGAACACCAGGCTTCCCTGCGCATGCTCGGTCGCATTGCCGAGATCATCAAGGTCGCGGAGCTGCTCTGACCACTCGTATCTAATCCACTCATTTTTCATGCCAATGCTCTGTTGAAACCGAACCAATTTCGGGCAACATGAGTGGAACCGTACTGGCCACAAGGATGAGGACATGCGTTATCAGGGCAGGATCGCGAGCTGGAATTCACAACGCGGTTTCGGGTTCATCAAGCAGGAGCAGGGCGGTGCCGATCTTTTTGTTCACATCACCACCCTGCAATTCGATGGCAGGCCGCCGGAGGTGGGGGAAAAGGTTTCCTATCTGATCGGGAGCAGCAAGGATGGCAAGCCTTGTGCCGTACAAGTGTTCTTTCCCGACCGCCCGCTCTCGCTGGCTGGCGGACCTATGCCATCCATGCCGGATCGTGGGAGCAGGGAGGATTTGAGCCCTCGGGCACCACACGCCACCACATATAGAACCCGGGAGTATCATGCTCCTCGTCGCAAGGGGAGCTGGGGTGGCAAGTTAATCCCCCTATTGGTGCTGGCGGGGTTGTTCTCCCTCTATTCCCGCTTCTCGGCCGAGTTTGCCTCACTTCCATCCTTTCCCTCTTTTAGCCAGGAGGACAGTACTTCGAACAGTACGGTTCAGGTTCCGACTTTTGTTCGTCAGTGCGATGGCCGTCAGCATTGCTCCCAGATGACTTCCTGCGAGGAGGCGACCTGGTTTTTGCAAAATTGCCCCAATACCAAGATGGATGGGGAAGGAGACGGCATCCCCTGCGAGCGGCAGTGGTGTGGCCATTAGCCAGCCGTTATGTACTTCAGGATTCCGGTTTGGGCTGCGCTCCTCTCAGAGGCTGTGGCTCTGCGGATATGCCGCCCTGACCAGGGCCAGAAAGCGATCCCGGATGGGATCGGCAAATTCCGGGTTCCACACCAGGCTGATTTCCCATTCCGACCAGGGGCCGGAGAGAGGGTAGAGGGTCACCTCCTTGCCCGCGATGAACCCCACGCTGCGCGGCAGGATGGCGTTGCCGATACCGGCGGCCACCAGGGCGACCAGGGTCTGGATGTCTTCCGCCTCCTGGATGAGACCGGTCAGCCGGTTGGCGCCGAGAAAGCGGGCGATCTGCTGGCTGAGACCCGGGCAGCGATGGCCCACCATCTGCAGCAAGGGATCGCGGATCAGCGCCCGCTCCAGGTCGAAGTCCGGCCCTGCCACCCGGGTGGGGACGGCCAGCACCAGTCTGTCCGTCAGCAACCTGTGTTCCCTCAGTTGTGGCGTATCAGGCCGTCGCATGAAGCCCAGTTGCAGCCTACCCGCCAGCAAGTGCTCCTGCTGGATGGCGGAGGTGGTGTCCCGCAGGTGAACCAGCACGTCGGGGGCCTGCTGTTTGAAACGGGCCACCAGGGAGGGGGCCAGTGCGAAGCTGGAGAGCCCGAACCCGATGTTGAGGCGTCCGGCGGCACCGCTTGCCAGCGCCAGGGCATGCTGCTCGAATCCCTTGCCGTGATCCACCAGAGCCATGGCCTGGGGCAGCAACTGGAGGCCGATGGCGGTCAGCTCGGCCCCGTGGCGGCCCCGGTTGAACAGGGTGCTGCCGAGGGCCTGCTCCAGCCCCTGGATCTGCTTGGTCAGGGCCGGTTGCGTCACAAAAAGCCGGCTGGCCGCTTCCCGGTAGTTGGCACTCTCGGCCAGCATGACGAAGGCCTGCAATTGTCTCAGGTCGAATCTCATTCCATTTGGTTATCCAATGTGGCGATTTATTGATTATAAATTATCTAATCTCCTTGTTCTAATGGTCTCGAAACGGGCCTGCTTGCCCGCTGTTCAGCCACAAGGAGTCATGTCGAGCGAACGCTATCTGTTTTTGATCAAGGGGAGCCTGGTGATGGCTCAGCCGCTGGCCGCACCGGAGACCGGGGAGCTGCTGACCAGTCTGTTGCAGCAGGGGTTCGTCGTCGCCCCCTTGCCGGTGTGGGCCAGCAATGCGGAGCAGGCGCTCGCCTGTTACGAGGCCGCTGCCCAGCGGCAGGTCTTCGCCGATGCGCTGGCGGGGAGAGCCCTGTGAGCGCGGTGCGCGTGAGGGCCGCGGCCCTGCTGCTGGACATGGACGGGACCCTGGTCCACTCCACCGGCGACGTGGAAGTCGTGTGGCGGCGCTGGTGTCAGCACCATGGGCTGGATCCCGCTCCCGTGCTCGCCATGTGTCACGGCGTGCGCTCACGGGAGGTGATAGGGGCCCTGGCTCCCCAGCTGGACATGGCGGTGGAGGTGGCCCTACTCGACGATCTGGAGATGGCATACGCTGCGGCGCCGATGCCCCTGGACGGTGCCCGGCGACTGCTCGAACAGCTGCCATCGACGCGCTGGGCGCTGGTGACCTCCGCAAGCCGGAGGGTGGCAGAGCACCGGCTGCTGCACGCCGGATTGCCGCTGCCCCGTCTCCTGGTGTGCGCCGGGGATGTGGTACGGGGCAAGCCGGATCCCGAGCCTTATTTGCTGGCTGCCAGCCGGTTGGGACTGGCTCCGGCCGATTGCCTGGTGTTCGAGGATGCGCCAGCGGGCATCGCCAGCGCCCTGCAGGCGGGTTGCCAGGTGGTGCAGATGGGGGGAACAAGGTGGTATGACGACAGGCTCAAGGGCTGGCTGCGGGACTGGCGCGGGATCGAGATCGAGGTGGCATCGGACGGGCTCCATCTTCATCTGCCCGCCCCGCAGCCGGCAGAGGCCGGATGATGACGACAAGAGCCACGCCATTCAGGTGCCGCAAGATTGCCCGACGCTGGGGGAAGCCTGCTCGGCCGAGTAGCGTTCCACCCGGTTGCGGCCATTGTGCTTGGCCAGATAGAGCGCCTGATCGGCACGAGAGAGCAGCTCGTCCAGATTGAAGGGGCCCTCTCTCTGGGAGGCGATACCGATGCTGACCGTGATGCAGACGGCGGGCTCGGCTCCATTTTCTTCCCCTGGCTGCGCGACGATTTTTCGCAGCCGCTCGGCCACCGCCATGGCCTGCTCCTCGCTGAGGCCGGGCAAGATGGCCACGAATTCCTCTCCCCCCAGGCGACAGAAGAGGTCCCCCGGTCGAAGCTGGTCACGCACCCGGGCCGCGAAGCCGCTCAACTGGTTGTCCCCCTCTTCGTGACCGTGACGATCATTGATGCGTTTGAAATGATCGATGTCCAGCATGCAGATCGCCACAGGGTAGCGCTGCACCGTGAGGTGCTGGAGCAGTTCATTGGCGGCCGACCAGAAGCCGGCCTGGTTCAGCGCACCGGTCAGGTGATCGTGGTGGGCCAGGTGTTTCATCTCCCGCAGCAGGCTGTTGCGGGCCGCCATGATGCTGGCGGCGGTCAGGGGGGTGAGAGCGATCAACATGACCCCTATCCGGACGGAGAACATCCAGTACTGGGTCTGGACATCGTGATTGATGACGAGATGGCCGTTTGAGAGGGCGATCAGGATCAGGGTGCTGTAACTCAGGGTCAGCAGGCTGGTGGCGAAGACGGAGTAGGTGACGGCGCACCAGAGCAGCGCCGGTACCGGGAAGGCGATGGATCCCGGCCCCTCGACGAGCAGGGTGAGCAGCAGGGAGGCCACCAGGCTCAGCAGCGGCATCAATCTGGTCCAGGAGAACTCGGTGCGGTAGAGGAGGGTGCGCCAGGGGGGCACGCTGTCATGGGGAGGCAGTGTCAGGAGCACCGGCAGTATGGTCATGTAGTTCACCAGCTCGCTGGCAAACCAGAAGCCCAGCCCGTAGAGCGGGGGGCCCAGAGACAGGATGGGATTGATGATGGCGCCGACCACGCCGGCGGCGAGGGAGGCGGCCAGGGTGTTTCGCAGCAGGAGCACGAGGGAGGTGGGGCGCCTGAGGAGCTTGTCGGCAGGCGCGAGCCGATGCATCAGCAGATACCCGACGCCGATGCCGGCCAGGTTGCCGCAGGTCAGCAGGATGGTTTTGAACAGGGGCTCGCCGGTGAAGAGGGCGGCGAGAAAAAAGCCCAGTATGCCGCCGGCCCAGCCCGCCGGGGTGGCCAGGCGTGGATAGCGCACCATGCAGCCGAGCAGGACCGCATTGGCAGGCCAGAAGGCCGCCAGCAGGTTGGGGGGGCGGGTGAAGATGCCGATCAGCGAGAACAGCAGTACCAGGGCGGCGACACACAACAGAGCTGACAAGGGCGTCAATGTGCATGAGGTACGTTGGCGTGCGATGTCCCCCATGGGGACCTCCTGACAAGAGAGCGTTTGTTCAGAGTATGGCTGGCACGTGACAAGGGTGAACGAGGGGGAGAGAAGAAAACGCCCCCTGGTGGAGGGGGCGTGAAGGCTTACTTGAAGACCCGGAAACGCACGTCGTCGTCAATGAAGGTCTTGTCGCCGGCAGGTTGCTCTATGCTGCCAAAAGGCATCTGGGCACGGAGCAGCCAGCTGGCGGGCAGGTCCCACTCCTTGCGCACCGCATCGTCGATGAGCGGGTTGTAGTGTTGCAGGGAAGCGCCGATGCCCTCTTGGGCCAGGGTGGTCCAGACCGCGAACTGGGCGATCCCGGTGGCATGTTCGGACCAGATGGGGAAGTTGTCGGCATAGAGAGCGAATTTCTGCTGAAGATCCTCGATGACGGCGGTGTCTTCGAAGAAGAGCACGGTGCCAGCCCCGGCGCGGAAGCTGCCGTTGATCTTGGCTTCACTCTGGGGATAGGCCTCCGGCGGCACTATCTTCTTGAGCTCCGCCTTGACGATGTCCCACAGCTTGTGGTGCTGCTCACCGAACAGGATGACGGCGCGGGAACTCTGGGAGTTGAACGAAGAGGGGCTGTGCTTGACGGCATCCTTGATGAGAGCGGTCAGCTGGGCCTCGGAGTGGGTCACCCGGTTGCCCAGGGCATAGATGGTACGACGTGCTTTGATCTGTTCGATAAACGGACTGCTCATAACATCTCCTTGGTTGATGAATCATCACCGCCAGCGTTGCCGACAAAGGTCATCTGGCTCCGATTTCTCGAGTCATCGACTATAGCACCTTGCGGGCAATAAACCGTCAACGAGGAGTAATGACTGTTTCTACTTTTTATGGATATTCACATGACGGATGTGAATATGGCCGTGAGACACCTTGATATCTTTTTTATCATTAGCAGTGGATGTTAATGACTTCAATCAATATCTTTTGCAGATTTTTAATCTATAAAATTCATCCAATATGACATTTTATAGAGATTGACATGACGGCGGCGCTGATCAAGGAACGCTATTACATACTGACTCCGCTGTCGTTTCTCCTGGGAGGGCTGGTGCTGATCGCCACCCTGTTGCTGGCGGCAGCCAGCTACCTGAGCAGCATCGACAAGACGGTGGCGGGTTACGGTCACATGCTGGCCGCCCTCGACGCCACCCTGCTCCAGGACATGGCGCAGGACAACCGCCGCCAGCTTGGCGTACTGGAGGCGTCCCTGGACAAGCAGGCCATCGCTGCCGGGGCATCGGCCATCAATCCCATCTGGGCCATTGCCCATCAGTTCAAGTACGACGCCCACTTCCTCTATTTCTACAACGCGCGCACCCATCGGCTCGACAGCTATCCCGACTGGCAGCAACCGGAGGGCTACCGGGCACAGGCGCGGCCCTGGTACCAGACCCTGTCCGGCGAGGGTGATGATCTCGTCTGGTTCGGTCCCTACCCGGCGTTCGATTTGGCCGGAGAGGTACTGACCCTCATCAAGCGGGTCAAGGATGATGAGGGGCAACTGCTTGGGCTGCTGATGGTGGACATGTCGTTCAGCGCCTTGCAGGGGGCGTTGCACCGGTCAGTGGGTGAGGACCCGGTGGCCCTCTACATCACCGAGCGCAAGGGCGGCAAGCTGGTGGTGGGGCACAATTTGTCGCTGTTGCCGCCCCATCTCGAGCGGGAGACGCAGGCGGCTGGGCTGGACGGGTTCTGGGCCGGTCGCCACCTGCAACACGCTCTGGAGGGGATGGAGTGGGATCTCAACGTCTATCTCCCCCCCTCCCATTTTCATGAAAACCTGCAAGACACCCTGCTGATGGTGGTGCTGCCCGCCCTGGCGCTGCTCTGCATCTGGCTGTGCAGCCTGTGCTTTCTGATGCGGATCTTTCGCCAGGAGCAGGCGCTTGTGCAGGGCTCGCTCAGCGGCCTCATCCGGGATGAGGCGCGAAAGGAGATCCAGCGGCGTCAGCGAACCTGGTTCGTGCACGGCAGCCTGGGGGAGATAGAACAGGTGCGAAACAGCCTGCTGCAAGGGCAGGATGCCCTGCTCCACGACCCTCTCACCGGCATCCTGAACCGGAGGGCCTTCGATCAGCAGCGGGCCGGGCTGGAGCAGGCGGGGACACCCTACTGGCTGGTGCTGTTCGATGTGGACAACTTCAAGCGCGTCAACGACAGCTGGGGACACGGTGTGGGGGATGCGGTGCTGTTTCGGGTAGCCACCATCATGGCGAGAACCCTGGGGGATGAGCAGGTCTACCGCATCGGGGGCGATGAATTTGCGGCCTTGCTGCCCTGGGAGCAGGCGGAGGTGGAATGTCGCCTGACCCACCTGCTCGGTCGGGTGAAGGCCCTGAAATGGCGGGAGTTCGCCGACGCCATCACCCTGAGCGCCGGCGGCGCGCGCTATCCGGATGATGCCCTGACGCTGCTCGAGCGGGCCGATGCCTGCCTGTACGAGAGCAAGCACCAGGGGCGGGATTGCTGGCATCTGGCGGCGTCGTTGCCCGTTGACGGGGAGGTTGTGACAGTATCTGTCTGACGGTGATCGCTGCAAAAAAGGGCCTTTGGGCCTAGAAAAGGGTCATGACGGGGATGATTTCTCGTGTGACCTTTTTTTTTGATGTGGTTTCAGGTGGTTAGCCTGCTTTCTTGCATTGTGTCGCGAACCGGAGACAGGGAGGGCTGGCCGTGAGGTGCCCCTTGCGGCAGTGGCGCAGGTCAGGGGGCTTTGTATAGTGTAGGGAAAAATAATCAATCATCAGGTTTGACAGGAGTACCCCATGAAAATGAAACCGTTTGGCATGAGCGCACTGGCGCTGCTGGGGGCGTTGCTGTTGGGCACAGGACAGGTGCAGGCATCCGAGACCCTCAATACCATTCTCGGCGGCGGAGCCGGCGGGGTGGCGGGCACCATGATCGGCAAGGAGCTGGGTGGCGACACCGGCGCCCTGGTGGGGGCTGCCCTGGGGGGCGCGGCCGGTGGTGCGGCCACGGCCAATAGAGGCAACAAGAACGAAGCTGCGCTCGGCGGCGCCGTTGGTGCCCTGGGCGGGGCTGCCATCGGCAAGAGCGTCGGTGGCAGCACGGGCCAGCTGATCGGCGCCGGCATCGGTGGTGCCGGTGGCTCCGCCATCGGAGCCAGGACCGGGGATGGTCATGAGAGCCGCGGCGATCGCTATTACGATGACAGGCGCTATCACAAGCACCACAAGAAACACAAAAAGCACCGCAAGCACAGATGGCATGACGACTGATGCCGCGGCAAGCTGACCGACAAAAAGGGGCCTTTGGCCCCTTTTTTGATCCCGCTGCCGGCCCGTGAGGGGCGGCGAGCGGCCTCTTACACCAGCCGGTGCTGGCGCCTGCCAAGGGAGAAGGCGTTGATGTTGTCGATGAGCTGATCCGCGAGGCGCTGCATCGACTCTTCGCTGGCCCAGGCCACGTGGGGAGTCAGGATGAAATTGGGGTAACGCAGGGCCTGCATCAGAGGGTGATCCGGAGGCGGCGGCTCGACACTCGCCACATCGAAACCGGCGCCGCCCAGACGGCCGTTGCCGAGGGCTTCGAGCAGCGCCTGCTCGTCCACCAGGCCGCCACGGCCCACGTTGATGAGCAGGGCGCCCGGTTTCATCAGGGCCAGCTCCCGCTCCCCGATGAGATGGCGGGTGTAGGGGGTGAGCGGGCAGTGCAGGCTGATCACATCCGAACTTTGCAGCAGGGCATCCAGGGGCAGCCTGTCGTCATCCCCCGGGGAGCCGACCTGGCTCTGGGCATAGTAAACCTCCATCCCGATGGCGCTGGCCCGCTGTCCCAGTGCCTGTCCCAGGGTTCCCTTGCCGATGATCCCGAGGCGCTTGCCATGCAGATCCGTGATGGGGTGGTCGAAGAAGCAGAACTGGCCGCTTTGTTGCCAGCGCCCCTCCAGCAGGGACTGGCGCCAGGCGAACAGGTTGCGCGACAGGGCGAGCATCAGGGCCATGGCGTGCTCGGGGACGGAAGGGCCCGAGTAGTTGCGGATATTGCACACGGCGACATTGGCGGCGCGGCACGCCTCCAGATCCAGGTTGTCGCTGCCGGTGGCGGCCAGGGCGATCAGGCGCAGTTCGGGCAGCTGGGCCAGTTCATCGGCCCCGATGCGCACCTTGTTGATGATGGCGATGCTGGCGCACTTGAGCCGCTCCACCACCTGATCCGGTGCCGTGGTCGGGTAGCTTTGCCAGTGATGGGGAAAATCGGGGCGGCGCAGATTGATGCCGGTGTCCAGGGTGTCGCTGTCGAGAAACACGATTTGCTGCATGAAGCCTCCTGCCATTGGTTCGGACATGATGCCAAACATGGAGGGCGGCTGACCAGCGCGGTGGCATCGGGCCAAGTCCGATGGGGAAGGTAAAGGCGGGTGGCTGTGCCTCGGAGGGACTCAGATCCAGCCCAGGTGCGTCAGCCAGCCCTGGATGCGCCCCGGCGTCTCCTCCAGGTCCATCAGGGCATAGGGGCGGTAGTTGAGCTTGTGGCTGCGGCGGCTCTCGCTTCTGCGGGCTTCGGCCGCCAGCAGGGGCCAGCGTCCTCCCTCCTCCTGATAGAGATCCAGGGTAGGGATGCTGCCCTGGGCTATTTGCTTGGCGAGGGTCTGGTTGCTCAGCTGGTTGGGGAAGAAGCCATCGAGCAGCACCAGGGCATCGGGGGCGGGCAACTGTTCGCTGGCGATGAGGTTGGCGGCCCAGGCGGCGCTGGTACCCTGAGCCAGCAGCAGCTTGAAGCCCCCCTCCTGCAGCTTGGCATCCCCCAGCTTGCTGATGCGGGAGGCAAACTGCTTGCGAAAATCGTCGATGACCTGCTGTTTCTTCTCGGCGGCGGGGTCGAGCTCGGTCTGCTGCGGCGAGGGGAGCAGCAGCAGGGTATCGAAACCGAGGCGCCCCAGCTCCCGGGTCAGTTGCCACAGCTGGCCGCTGCGCTGCCAGTCGGGCAGCAGGATGACCAGACCCACGTAGTTGTCGCTGTTGTGCTTGGCAAACAGTACCTGTTGCTTGTCCACCCTGGTGCTGTCGGGTATTCCCTGCCAGTCGCTGCTCTGCCAGTAGTCGGGGGGAACCAGGGGGGCTGGATCCGGGGCGGCGCCTGACGGTGCCTGCCCGGCGCCGTGGGCGGCAAAAGCAAGCAGGGTCAGCAGCAGATAGGGGCGAAATGTCATGGGGGATCCTCCAGCACTCCCTCATAGCGGCCTCGCCGGGGGTTTCTTTAGGGCAAGGGGGGCACATCGGCATCGGCGGTGGCGAAGAGGGTCTGACCGGCGGGCCGGACACGGGCCCGGGATTGTTCCAAATGGCAAAGCATTCCCGGTTTTGATTGTTCCATCCCGAGACCCATACATGGTTCAGTAAGGGCAGACAGACAGGGGGCCGGGGCATGTCGCCACTGGCCGCAGGCGGAGAATTCTCCCCCCTGTCTCGTCAGAACGAGAGGTTCACCCTCACTTTCCATCGACAGGGAGCGTTATCGCCATGAGCACCTTGGTTCACTTGCCCATCCTCGACCTGAGGCAGCTGGATGCCTCGCCCGACGCTCGGGCCGATTTTCTGGCATCGTTGCGCGATGCCGCGAGAGAGACGGGATTTTTCTACCTGACCGGCCACGGCATCGATCCCGAGCTGCAACAGGAGGTGCAGCAGCTGTCGCGGGCCTTCTTTGCGCTGCCTCTGGCGGCCAAGCAGCAGGTCGCCATGATCCACTCTCCCCATTTTCGTGGCTACAACCGACCGGGGGCGGAGCTGACCCGGGGTCAACCCGACTGGCGAGAGCAGTTTGATATCGGTGCCGATCGCCCTGCCTTGCCGCGCGCGGCGGGCGACCCGCCCTGGTGGCGGTTGCAGGGGCCGAATCAGTGGCCGGAGGCGCTGCCGACACTGCAACCCGTGCTGACGCGCTGGCGTGGGCAGATGACCCGCATGTCCCGTACTCTGCTCGGGGCTTTTGCCGAGGCGCTCGCATTGTCGCCAGATGCCTTCGATGCCCTGCACGGAGAGCGTCCCAACGAACATATCAAGCTGATCCGCTATCCCGGTGAGCGGGGCGCCACCCAGGGGGTCGGTCCCCACAAGGATTCGGGCTTCCTGAGCTTCCTGCTGCAGGATGACCAGCCCGGCCTGCAGGTGGAGGTGGCGCCGGATCACTGGATCGATGCGCTCCCGCTCCCAGGCACCTTCGTGGTCAACATCGGTGAGCTGCTGGAGCTCGCCAGCAACGGCTACCTGCGGGCGACCGTGCACCGGGTGGTGCCGTCGGCGCCGGGGCAGGAGCGTCTCTCCATCGCCTTCTTCCTGGGGGCCCAGCTCGACGCCGTGGTGCCCGTCTATCCGCTGCCCGAGGCACTGGCCCGTGAAGCCAGAGGGCCTGCCACCGACCCGCACAATCCGCTGCTGCGGGAGGTGGGCTGGAACTACCTCAAGGGGCGGCTGCGTTCTCACCCTGATGTGGCATTGCGCCACCATGCCGATCTGTTGCCGGCGCCCCGGGCGCTGGCGGTCGGCGAAACCACCCATTGATTGCATTGCAAGGAGCACAAGATGAACAAGCACGGACTGTTTTCCCTGAGCGGCCTGGTATTGGCCCTCGGACTCTCTCTCCGCCCAGGCCGCCCAGGCGCTGCGGGTTGCCGCGGATCCACTGCCCCATGCGGATATCCTCGGCGAGGTGAAACGCCAGGACCCTTCGCTGGATCTGCAGGTGATCGAGCTCAGCGGCGGCATCAATGCCAATGCCCTGCTGGTGGCGGGTGATGTGGATGCCAACTATTTCCAGCACGTCCCTTACCTGCGGGATCAGGAGAAGGCGCTCGGCACCGAGCTGGTGGTGGCCGCGACCGTACACGTGGAGCCTCTTGGCATCTATTCGAAGAAGTTCAAGCACCTGAGGGAGGTACCGGAAAAGGCGGTGATAGCCCTGCCCAACAATGTCACCAACCTGAGCCGGGCCCTCTATCTGTTGCAGCACGAGGGGCTCATCACCCTCAAGGCCGGCCATGAAGATCAGACGCGGGATCTGGCGACGGTGCACGACATCGCCACCAACCCCAAGGCGCTCAAGATCCTGGAGATCGAGGCGCCACAGCTGCCGCGCTCCCTCGATGACGTGGATCTGGCGGTGATCAATGGCAACTATGCCCTGGAGGCGGGGCTGGAGCCTGCTCGCGATGCCCTGGGGCTGGAGAGCGCCCAGAACAATCCCTACGCCAACATCCTGGTGACCACCCCGGCGCTCAAGGATGATCCGCGGATCCGCCAGTTGGCGCGGGATCTGGAGTCCAGGGCGATCGCCGACTTCATTCGCAAGAGCTACAAGGGGTCGGTGATCCCGGTGGCCGGGCGGCAGTCATGATCGTGCTGGAGGGGCTCGGCAAGCAGTACCCGGGGCACGGGCAACCCGCTCTGGAGGGGGTGTCGCTCGAGATTCCGGATGGGGCCATCTACGGCATTCTCGGGCGCAGCGGCGCGGGCAAGAGCACGCTCATTCGTTGCCTCAATCTGCTGGAGCGGCCAAGCCGGGGCCGCATCCTGTTCGATGGCCGCGACATCACGGCCCTGGAGGGGGCGGCCTTGCGCCGCCACCGTCAGGGGACCGGCATGATTTTCCAGCACTTCAATCTGCTGCACGCCCGCAGCGTGGAGGAGAACGTGGCAGTCCCGCTGGAAATCGCCGGAGTAGCGCGCCGGGAGCGGGCTGCCCGGGTCAGCGAGCTGCTGGAACTGGTGGGGCTTGGCGAGCACCGTCGCGCCTTTCCCTCCCAGTTGTCGGGGGGGCAGAAGCAACGAGTGGGCATCGCCCGCGCCCTGGCCGCCAATCCGCGCCACTTGCTCTGTGACGAGGCGACCAGTGCCCTGGATCCGGAGACCACGGAGTCGGTGCTGGCGCTGCTTGCCGACATCAACCGCCGCCTCGGGATCACCATAGTGCTCATCACCCACGAGCTGGAGGTGGTCAGGGCCATCTGCGATCACGCGGCATTGCTTGAACGGGGTCAGCTGGTGGAAAGCGGCGCTCTGGGCACCCTGCTGGCCAACCCCGACTCCCGCGTGCGGCAGGCCCTGTTGCCGGATCCCGAGATCCTGCGGCGTTTCATGGCGCGTCACGGAGTCACAGAGGAGGTGCGTTTATGCAGAGTCGCCTGAGTGTCGATGCCTTGCTCGAACTGATGTATCAGGGGTCGCTCGAAACGCTCTACATGGTGGGAGTGGCGGCCGTGTTCACCCTGTTGCTGGGGCTGCCGACCGGGGTGCTGCTGGTGGTGACCCGTCCCGGGGGCGTGCTGCCCTTGCCCCGTCTCAACATGGTGCTGGGGATCGGTATCAACATCGGGCGGTCGCTCCCCTTCGTGGTGCTCCTGATCGCCCTGATCCCCCTGACCCGGCTGGTGGTCGGCACCTCACTGGGCAGCACCGCCGCCATCGTCCCCATCACCCTGGGGGCCTTCCCCTTCTTTGCCCGGGTGGTGGAGAGCGCCCTCGATGAGGTGGACAAGGGGCGCGTCGAAGCCGTGCTCGCCATGGGGGGCAGCGGCTGGCACGTGGTCGTCAAGGCGCTGCTGCCCGAGGCCTTGCCGGCGCTGCTGGCCGGACTCACCCTGACGGTGGTGATGCTCATTGGCTTCTCCTCCATGGCGGGGGTGGTCGGTGGCGGCGGGCTCGGGGATCTGGCGATCCGCTACGGCTACCAGCGCTTTGACGACAAGGTGATGGCAGGGACCGTGGTCATGTTGCTGCTGCTGGTGCAACTGGTACAGGGGGTGGGGGACAGGCTGGTGCGGGCACTGGCCCATCGCCGCTAGGGGCACGGCTTCTCATCAGGCCGGCCGTGAGGTGCCAGCCAATAAAAAAGCGAGCCTGGGCTCGCTTTTTTGGCAATCACATCAAGGGGTCAACTTAGTTGACGCGACGCTTGAATTCACCGGTACGGGTGTCGATTTCGATCTTGTCACCGATCTCCACGAAGGCGGCAACGGCCAGCTCGTAGGAGGTGCCCTTCAGGCGGGCAGGCTTGGTCACTTTACCGGAGGTGTCGCCACGGGCGGCCGGCTCGGTGTACTCGACTTCACGCACGATGGTGGTCGGCAGTTCTACGGAGATGGCTTTCTCGTTGTAGAAAGTCACTTCGCAGAGGTCTTCCATGCCGTCTACCAGGTAGTTCAGGGCATCACCCAGGTTGTCTTTCTCGACGTCGTACTGGTTGTACTCGGTGTCCATGAAGACATACAGCGGGTCGGAGTAGTAGGAGTAGGTGCACTCTTTACGCTCCAGCTGAACGACTTCCAGCTTGTCGTCGGCCTTGAAGACGGTCTCGGTGGCGCTGCCGTTCAGCAGACCCTTCAGCTTCATCTTGACCACGGCGGAGTTACGGCCGGATTTGTTGAATTCAGCCTTCTGGACCACCATCGGCTCGGTGCCGATCATGACTACGTTACCAGCGCGGATTTCCTGTGCGGTTTTCATGTAAAAAATTCCTGTTCGTGAAACGGACGGATAAAAACTGCCAGATTATATACGGCTTTCTAAAAATTTCACCAACCTCGTGACGAGATCCCCGTCCGCCAGCAGCCTCTGTGGCCAGGTGCGCCCATGTTGCTGCCATATGGCCGCGTATTGCGGCCATTGTGCCCAGAGTTCACCGGTGTATTCCCCCCGGTTGAGGGCATGGTTGAAGCGGCGCAGCCACTGACCGGCCGGCGCTGGCAAGGGGGAGAGGTAGTGGTCGAGAAAACCGTCCAGCTTGACCATGTGAGCATCCTCTTCCTGCTGGTAGATATGCCAGAGGAAGGGGCGCCCCGCCCACTGGGCCCGCACGAAGGAGTCCTCCCCGCGCACCAGGTTGAGATCGCAGCTCCACAGCAGGCGATCGTAACCCCTCTGATCGGTCATCGGCAGCAGCTTGATGGTGAGGTTGCCCGCCTGGAGCAGATCTCCGGCCCGGGCACCGGGAATGGCCTCTGCCAGCCCTGCACCGATGAGCACGTCGTCGAGGGAGCGCCCCAGCGGCAGCAGCAGGGTGACGGGGGTGACGCTCTGGCGCCAGCCCTCGACCAGGCTCCTGAGCGCCTCGCTCTCGTAGGTAAAGAGGCTGACCCGCAGCTCGTCTTCTCGTTGGGGTGGCAGGCCGAGGCTGGCCCAGTAGGCAGTCAGTCCCGCTTCATCCTGCTGCCAGCGCTCGCGCTCGACGATGAGGCCGTGCTCGCACAAGAGGCCGCCGGTTCTGGCGGTGAAACCCGGGAAGAAGAAGTACTTGTCGAGGCGCCGGCTGCCGACCTGCTGGGGCGAGGCGAGGCCATGGCAATCCTCGACCCAGCTCTCGGCCGAGAGGTATTCGAGGTTGATCCAGCAGGGGGGCGTGGTCTGCTCGGCCATGCGTTCGATAAAGGGGGCGGGCAGCTCGCAGGCAAACGCCTCGATGACGACCCTGGCCGGGGTCATGTCGGCGGGGAGGCGCTCGTGCCAGTGCTGGACATAGATGCCATCGACCCACTGACCGTCCTGTGCGGGGTCGAGCGCCGGGCAGATGCGGGCGAAGCTAGCCAGATCGTCCACCCAGAGCCGCACCTGCACCTCACTCTTCTGCGCCGGGAGCGCGCCTTCCTGTTTGAGCTGGCGGGCGAGTCGCCAGGTGACGCCGATGTCACCGAAGTTGTCGACGACGCAGCAGAAGATGTCCCAGTCGAAGGGGGGGAGAGGGCTTGTCATGGCGCGGGATCCCAGATGCAAAAAAACCGGTGCGCAGGGTAGCACACCGGTTGGTCGGCTTCTAACCGTCAGCGCGTGACGGGGTCTGTGGCAGGTTACTCCTTGCCGTAGACGTTGTTCTCCTGCTCGCGCACCCGGATGAAGGTGGTGCGTTTGGTGAGCTCTTTCAGCTGGCTGGCCCCCACATAGGTGCAGGTGGATCGCACCCCGCCCAGGATGTCGCGCACCGTGTTCTCCACCGGGCCGCGGTAGGGCAGCAGCACGGTTTTGCCTTCGGAGGCGCGATACTCGGCGACGCCGCCGGCGTGCTTGTCCATGGCGCTGGCCGAGCTCATGCCGTAGAACTTCATGAAGGGCTCGCCATCGACCTCGACGATTTCACCGCCGCACTCTTCGTGAGCGGCCAGCATGCCCCCCAGCATCACGAAGTCGGCGCCGCCGCCGAACGCCTTGGCCACATCCCCCGGGCAGGTGCAGCCGCCGTCGCCGACGATCTGGCCACCCAGGCCGTGGGCCGCATCGGCACACTCGATGATGGCGGAGAGCTGCGGGTAGCCGACCCCGGTCTTGACCCGGGTGGTGCAGACCGAGCCCGGGCCTATGCCCACCTTGACGATGTCGGCGCCGGAGAGGATCAGCTCCTCCACCATCTCGCCGGTCACCACGTTGCCTGCCAGGATGACGTGGTTCGGGCAGGCCTCGCGGATCTTGCGCAGAAACTCGACGAAGTGCTGGGAGTAGCCGTTGGCCACGTCCACGCAGATGAAGCGCAGGGCGCTGGAAATCGCGAGGATCTGGCGGGTCTTGGTGAAGTCCTCCTCCGAGGTGCCGGTGGAGACCATTACGTGGCCCAGCAGGACCGGGTCGGTCTCATTGACGAAGGTTTGCCACTGCGCAAGGCTGTAGTGCTTGTGCACCGCCGTCATCATCTCGAAGCTGGCCAGGGTACGCGCCATGGCG
The DNA here is from genome assembly GCF_002934285.1 of Aeromonas sp. ASNIH1. Taxonomy (NCBI): domain Bacteria; kingdom Pseudomonadati; phylum Pseudomonadota; class Gammaproteobacteria; order Aeromonadales; family Aeromonadaceae; genus Aeromonas; species Aeromonas sp. ASNIH1. Next base: position 2,681,241 of record NZ_CP026228.1, read on the forward strand.
AAGCTGCCGACGGTATCCATGTTGGCGGCGATGACGGGCACGCCCTGCCATCGGGTCTGGGTGTGCTTGAAGGTGAACTGGCGGGTCAGGCTGACTTGGGAACGGCTCTTGAGAGTAGAGCGCTTGGGGCGAAACAGGACATCCTTGAAACCGAGCTTCAAGTCTTCTTCGATACGCATTGCGAATTCCTTATTGAGCCTTGTGTGAGAGGTCACTTTGCAGTGGCAACTTTTCGGCAGGCGCAAAAAAACCGGTGGTTTTCAGGCCCTCCGGTTTACAGCAGTGTAGGCAAAAATCCCGTCAGAACAAGACTGATAATTCACGCACCGCTGTGGTAGCCTTTGGCGTCACAACCTGAGGATGGCCGCCAGCGTCATCCAGCACCCTGTTCTCCCCTCGTTTTCCTGCTGCATTCCCCACTCACGCGCCGTGCCCGGCATGGATTGTCGCCTGTTGGCACCGCGTCCAGAGCCAGCTCCCCTGCGCGCCAGAATCCGGTTGACCCGGCAGTTGGCTGTGATACATCTGGGCGCAAGACTGACAAGGCGAGAGAGCATGATGGGCAAGAGAATGGTGGCGGCGGCCATGATGTGGGCGCTGTGCGGCAGCGCGATGGCGGCCCAGACCAGCTATGGCTGGATCGAGAAGGGGGTGCTGATGCCCTACGGGGTGGCGGTCAAGATGAAGCTCGATACCGGTGCCCTCACTTCGTCGCTGGATGCCCGCGACCTGAAGCATTTCAAGAAGGATGGCAAGCCCTGGGTGCGCTTCAACCTGGTGCTGACCGATGCCAATACCGACAAGGTGGTGCGCCGGAGCGTGGAGCGACCTGTGGAGCGCAGCGTGACGGTGCGCGGGGCGGGCGGCATGGAGCAGCGCCCGACGGTGACCATGTCCGTCTGCGTCGGGGACCAGGTCTACAAGGAGTGGTTCACCCTGCGGGATCGCAGCAAGATGATCTACCCGGTGCTGCTGGGGCGCCGTCTGCTGGCGGAGCTGGGACCGGTGGATTCGAGCAGGACCTTCACGGTACAGCCCACCTGCGACTAGGGTGGTGCAGCCATGAAAAACGGGGGCCTGGCCCCCGTTTTTCATGGCGTGCGCAAAGGCTGACCCCTCATGCCTGGCGCGAGGTGGGCAGCAGCACGCTCACTTCGAGCCCCCCTTCGGGCCGGTTGTGGATGTCGAGATCCGCTCCGTGAAGCTGGGCGATGCGCGAGACGATAGCCATGCCAAGGCCCACGCCATCCCCCTGCTGGGGATTGACCCGGAAGAAGCGCTCGCACAACCGGGAGAGGGCGGCGGTGGGGATGCCGGGGCCGTTGTCCCGCACATCCACCCGGATCCGGTTGCCCACCTGGCTCACCACCACGGCGACCTCGCCGCCCACCTGGGTGTAGCGCAGCGCATTGTCGATGAGGTTGCCGAACATCAGCTCCAGCAACATCGCCTGTCCCATTACCTGCACCTGTTCGGCGCCCTCCAGGGACAGCTGCTGATCCTTTTTCAGGGCGATGGGGGCCAGGGTCGCCAGGGTGCCCTGCAACAGGGGGAACAGGGGGAGGGCGGTGAGGGCCGGGCTCTGCTGGTTGTCGATGCGGGCCTGGGTCAGCAACTGGCGGATCAGCCGATCGCTGCGATCGAGGGCCAAGAGCATCTTGCGCAGGGCCTGCTCCCGGCTCTGATCATCCTCGGCTGTCATGGCGTTCTCGCTGTGGATGCGCAGCACCGCGAGGGGGGTGCGCAGCTCGTGGGCGGCCTCGTTGGTGAACTGTTTCTCCCGATCCAGAGTGTCAGCGAGGGCGTGCATCAGCCGGTTGATCTCCCCCACCAGCGGCGTCAGCTCCTCGGCCTTGATGGCGAGATTGAGGGGGCTCAGGTTGGCGGGATGACGCTCGCCGATGGCTTGCGCCAGCTGGTGCAGCGGTGACAGCCCCCGGGTGATCAGCCACCACAGCAGACCGAGCAGGAAGGGCAGGGTGATGAAGAGGGGTAGCATGGTGAGGGTGGCCATCTTGCTGGCCAGCTCGCTGCGTTCGTCATCCCGCTCCGCCACGATGAGCCAGGTCTGTTCACCTTCGTTGTAGAGGGTAAAGGTGCGCCACTCGTGGTGATCCTTGGTCTCGCTGTTGAAGCCCCGCTCCAGGGTGGTCAACGGTTGGGCCGGGGCATTGGGCGAGCGCAGCAGCACGGCGCCCTGCTCGCTCAGCAACTGGAAGTAGAGGTTGTGCTCGAATTCATGGCCATAGGGGGTGAACTCGTTGTCCTGGCCGAACTGGAAGAAGCCGCCCTTCTCGATGTGGGGCGTCTCGGGGACGGCCTGCACCCACTCCTGGTACACGGTGCCGTTGCGCGGCAGCTCGCCGCTCTGCTTGAGATAGCGGCTGAGCAACTGGTTGGTGATGCGGCCGGACTGGGCGAGACGGGCATCAAACAGCTCTTCCATTTCGTGGTTGGCCTGCAGGTAGCCGATAAGGCCGCTGATGGCGAGGCTGAGGCTGACCAGGGCCAGGATGCCGGAGAGCAGGAAACGGCGGATGGAACGGACACGACTCATGGGGCGGAGGCTCCTCTTGCGCCCTGGACGTCGAGCTGGGGCACGATGTAACCGACACCGCGAATGTTGCGGATGAGCTCGGGGAAGAATTTCTTGCGCAGATGGTGAATGTGCACCTCCACCGCGTTGCTCTCTGCCCCCTCGTCCCAGCCGTAGAGGCTCTGTTGCAGTTGATCCCGGCTCAATACCCGGCCGCTCTGGGTGATGAGCTCCTGCAACAGCTTGTACTCGTGGGGGGTGAGCTTGACCGGCTCGCCCCGATAGGTGACCTGTTGTGACGCGGGGAAGAGCTGCAGCTCCCCGTACTCCAGCACCGCCTGGGCCTGCCCCTTGCTGCGCCGCACCAGGGCGCGCAGCCGGGCGTTGAGCTCCTGCAGGGCGAAGGGTTTGACCATGTAGTCGTCGGAGCCTGCATCCAGCCCCAGTACCCGGTCGTCCAGGGCATCACGGGCGGTCAGGATGAGCACAGGCAGGGTTTGCCCCTCCCGGCGCAACTTGCGCAGCAGGCTGATGCCGTCGATGTCCGGCAGGTTGAGATCCAGGACAAGGGCGGCAAACTCCTCGCTCTTGAGCGCCGAGAGGGCCGGCATCCCCTGCTGGAGCCAGTCCACCGTGTAGCCGCTGCTGCGCAGGGCATCCACCATGCCGTCTCCCAGCATCACATCATCTTCCACCAACAGGATCCGCATTGTTCTCTCCCTCAAACGACACTGCCCACCAGTATGCAAGCTGGTGGGCAGAGTTGAAATAGCACACTGTGCTGCTTGTGTTTACAGCTTGGCGAGACGCTCGCGAATTTCCATTCTGCGGCCCTCGTCCGCCACCTCGCGGCCAGGGCGGGCCGGGGCGGCCAGGGCCTTGTCCAGATAGACCTTCGCCTGTGCCTTGTCACCCTGATCCAGCAGGAAGTCGCCGTAGAAGAAGTTGGGGTCGATGCCGTTGGGATTGATGGCCAGCGCTTGCTTGAGCAGCTTCTCCGCCTTCTCGTCATCACCAAAGCCCACCGGCCAGCCCGGTACCTGGTAGTAGAGGGAGCCCAGGCTGGTGTAGGCCGAGCCTTCCAGCGCCTTGGGATCCTGCTTGATGGCGATCTCGAGCTTGGCCTTGGCCTCCTTCACCAGGCCAAGGGCGCCGAGGCCACCCTTGGCCCCCGCCCAGGTGCTCTTGACGATGGCGGACCAGATCAGCAGATCGGTGCGAAATGCCTCCTTGGCGCTCGCCTCATCGGCCTTGGCACTCAGGCTCTCCAGGCAGCTCTCCTTGGCTTTTCCGGTCTGCTGGTACTGGCAGTGGGCCCACTCCTGCTGAATGGTGGGCAGGGCATCGGCGGCCTGGGCCAGACCGCTTGCCAGCAGGCCTCCCAGGGCGAGCAACAGGGGGCCGTGACCAAATCGGGGACGGAAAGTGGCGTGCTTCATCTCAATGTTCCTTCTCGTTTGTCGCACAGGCGGGATCGCTCCTGTGATCGGGGGCAGGGGAGGCGGTGCGGCGGGCGTGGCGCTCGATGATCGGGCGCTGCTTGGCCAGGGCCATGTCCACCAAGGCGGGCAGCAGGCCGTTGAGCCGCACAAAGAGCTTTTCCGGCCAGCCAAGCCAGCGGCGGCGCGTTTCGTTGCACAGGGCGATGACGGCCTCCTCGGCCACGTCCTGTGGGCTGTCGGTCCGGGTGCCGAGCTCGGCATTCATGGCATAGGCCGCCTCGGAGTTGAGGTGGGTGCGGGTGGCGCGGGGGGCAAAGTGCAGCACCTTGATGCCGGTTCCCTCCAGCTCCCTCCCCAGGGACTCGCTGAAGCCGCGCATGGCGAACTTGCTGGCGCAATAGACGCTGTAGCCGGCAAAACCGATGGCCCCGAGGCTGGAGCCGATGTTCATGATGATGGCGGGCTTGCGCAGCCGGGGCAGCAGGGCCCGGGTGAGCTGGATGGGCGCCTCGACGTTGAGCAGCAACTGGCGTGTCACCTGCTCGCTGCTCTGATCTTCCAGCCAGGCGAACTGGTTGCAGCCCGCACTGTTGATGAGCACGTCCAGCCCCTCGTCCAGGGCCGGATGTTGCAGCAGCTGCGCCCGCTCATGGGGAGAGCCAAGATCGGCCGTCACCGTCTGGTGGCGATCCGGATGAGGCAGCTCCCGGCGCAGGCGCTCCAGGGCGCTGGCCCGACGACCGTGCAGCAGCAGATGGGCACCCTGGGCCGCCAGTTCATGGGCCAGGGCTTCACCAATGCCGCCACTGGCGCCAGTCAGCAGTATGCGTTTACCTTCAAGCTTCATTGGCAGGATCCCGTGAGCTGATAGAGCATGTCGCCATAGAGGCGGTAGACCACCTTGGCGGCGTGAATGATGGCGGCCTGATCGGCGGCATCTTCCACCCGGTTCATCAGGGATTCGAAGAATTTGAGGTGCTCCTGGTCCAGGGCCCCGTGGGAGCTCAGGTAGCTCATGGCCTGAGGCGGCAGACCCAGACCGCTCTTGAGCTGGTCGGCGACGGTCAGGGCGATGGCGACGCTGGTGCCTTCCAGCACCTGCACCATGCCGAAGAAGCCCATGGGATTGCCGCGCTGGATCTGGTCGTAGAGGAAGGCCACCATCAGCTCGATGGGCAGGCCTGGCTGGCCGTGGCGCACCGCCTCGGCATCACCGCCGCAGGCACGGATGTCGTTCAGGATCCACTCCTGATGGCCGTACTCTTCGTCGATGTACTCCCTGATGGCGCCACGCACCCATTCGTACTCCTGCCCCAGCTTGCCGCCGGTGGCCATCAGGAGCGGCACCGTGTGGCGCACGTGGTAGTAGGCCTGTGCCAGGAAGGCGAGGTAGGTGTCACGGCTGATGTCGCCGCGGCGGCAGGCCTCGATGATGGGGGCGTTGAACAGGCGTTCGCGCTCGCAGGCGGTGGCTTGTTGCAGGGTCTGGTAGAAGCTCATGAGGTCTCTCCTGTGAGGCATTGGCTGATCTGCCGGGAAAAATGGTGATAAATCTCGTTGCGACGGGGGCGCCCGTTGGCCGTCAGCAGGCCGGGGAGCTGATCCAGGGCGACCGGCAACCAGTGATGGATGCGGGCGTAATCGGGCAACTGCTGGTTGAGCCGGGCAATCTGCTCTGGCAATTGGGACTGGCTGCCCGGCAGCGGCTGGATAAGGGCCACGTTGGCGGGCTGACCGTCACCGAAGATGACGATGCGGGCGATGGCCGGGCAGAGCTGGGCCTGGGCTTCCACCCACTCCGGGGAGAAGTTGCGGCCAAAGGCGGTGATCTGCACGTTCTTCTTGCGCCCCGTGATATGGAGATAGCCCTCCTCGTCGATCCGACCCAGATCCCCTGTGGCGATCTGGCTGCCCGTCTCGCCCTCTTCCCCCAGGTAGCCCAGCATGGCGCTGCCGCTGACCATGACTTCGCCGTCTGCGGCGCTCGTCACCTGGCAGTGGGGCAGGGGCAGGCCGACGCTGCCGGGACGATCCCCGTGGGGGCCGTTCAGGGCGACCACGGAGCCGCATTCTGAGAGACCGTATCCCTCGTAGACCGGCAGCCCCGCCGCACGGGCGTGAGCGATGAGTTCGGGGGCGACCTTGCCGCCGCCCACGGCGACGAAGCGCAGGGTGCCGAGCTGTGTCGCCAGGGCAGGGGTGTTGAGGCACAGAGCAAGCAGCAGGCGCAGCAACTCGGGGACCAGCACCAGGCTGTGGCTGGGCCAGCGCAGCAGTGCCTGGGCCAGGGCCGCAGGATCCAGCTTGCTGGAGCCCGAGAAGCCGAGTTCCCCCAGGGAAGGGATGCGGCTGCAGGCGCCGGTCAGCAGAGGTACATACAAGCCGGTCAGGTTCTCCAGCAAGGTGGTGAGGGGCAGCAGGGTCAGGTGTTTCTCAACCCGGGCAGGGGCCACCCGCAGGGCAAGGGATCCGCAGACCGCCGTCATCTGTTCCAGCGACAGGCAGACGCCCTTGGGTTGCCCCGTGGTGCCCGAGGTATAGGTGATCTTGGCGGTGCCCGCAGGCAGCTCGGGGAGGCGGGCCGGGATGCGGCGCCACAGGGGCACGGCCTGCTCATCGGGCCTGCCTGCCATGAGCACGAGGGGTGAGGCGGCTTGCCACCCCTGGTGCTCCGGGCCGACCAGGGCGTCTGCTCCGCTGCTTTCCAGCAGCCACGTCTGCTGCGCCGGACTGAAGAAGTGGGGAACCGGGATGACCACGATGCCGGCCCAGGTACAGGCGAGATCGATCAGCGCCCAGGGCAGGCCGTTGTCGAGTTGCAGGGCCAGGCGGCGGATGCCGGCCCCTTGCAGCACGCCAGCCAGTTGCTGGATCTGCTGCCACAGGCTCTGGTAATCCAGCTCACCCTGGCTGCCTAGCAGCGCAGGCTGGTGCGGGGTCTGGCTGGCATGGTGGGCGATGGTGTCGAACAGCGTCATTGCGCGCACCTCCTGTCGATGTCGGCATGGTTAAAAAGGCGGGGCATGGGCCCCAGCAGGTTGAGCAGCAGGCTGCTCTGTGCGAGCACCTCGCGCCCCTGGTTGATGTCGCCTGCCATCACCTTGGGCTGGCAGCGGTAGTATTCGCCCCAGGCGCTGGCATCCTCTCCCACCTGATGGGCCTCTGCGAGTGCCAGCTCCACCGGGTTGAGACGCAGGCGGGTAAAGCTGTTGCGCAGCTTGGCGGTGCCGGTGAACACCACGTAGTCCAGGGCGTTGTCACACAGCAGACGGCACAGCGCGGCAAACATCAGGCGGGCGTGACCCGGTTCGCTGCAGGCAAGATTGCCCACTTCGATGATGCGGTGGCGGGCCGGACGGACCCCGAGACGGGTCTCGATGGCGGCCTCGACAGGCTGCTCCAGATATTGCTCCAGATAGAGCGGTTGCTCGTGCTCGCCATGGCAGGCCTGGTTGAGGCCGCAGGCACCGACCAGCACGCCATCTGCCCGGTAGAGCCCGAGCAGGCAGGGCAGAAAATGGGGAATGCGGGCGTTGAACTCGAGGGTGTAGGCGGCCTGGATATAGGTTTGCAGCGCCATGACCTGCTGCGGGGATTCGGCCAGGATCAACCGGTAGGGGGCTTGGATCTCGATGGTCATGGTTGGCTCCTTCTCTTGCGATGGGATGAGAGTAAAAAGGCAAACTTAAGAAACCCTTAAGGCGCAAAAAAAGACGAAAAAAACTGGCGGGGGGTGAACGGGGGTCGATGGGGGCTCCAGACAAAACAGTTGCCAGCAGCGGGCGTGGCAGGCAATCTGCCCCGCTGTCGCCACCCGAGGAGCTGCCATGTCATCCCCTGTTCACTGTCCCCTGTGTCTCTCCCCTCGGCACCATGCCCTGCCGGTGGCGGGCAAGGGCTATTACCGCTGCCTGGCGTGCGAGCTGGTCTGGATGGACGAGGCGGACCACCTGGACGAGGGGGCCGAGAAGGCGGTCTATGACGGGCACGACAACCGGGTGGACGATCCCCGCTACCGGGCCTTTCTGATGCGTGCCTTTGGCGAGGTGCTGGCCCGGGTGTCGCCTCCTGCCAGCGGCCTCGATTTTGGCTGCGGCCCCGGGCCTGCCCTCATCGCCATGGGGCGGGAGGCGGGCTTCGAGATGGCGGGCTACGACAAGTTCTATGCCGACAACCCCGAGTGCCTGACAAGGCAATATGACTTCATCACCAGCACCGAGGTGATAGAGCACATCGCCACCCCCCGCGCCGTGCTGGACACGCTCTGGGGCTGTCTCAAGCCCGGCGGGGTGCTGGTGTTGCAGACCCAGCGGGTGCTGGGGGACGAGCGCTTCAAGACCTGGCGCTATCGCCACGATCCCACCCATATCGTCTTCTTCGCCGAGGCCTCATTCCGTGCCCTGGCGGTCCGCTGGCAGGCAGCGGTCGAGTTTCCTCATGCGGATGTGGCGCTGTTCACCAAACCCTGAGCCGGGCGTTTTCATTTGGCCATGAGTTGGGCATGCTGGTGGCCTGATACTCAGGAACGGATGCCCCTATCTCCATGTCGATCCCCCACCTCTCATTGCAAGACGCCCGCCACCTGCAACTGGCGGCCCAGGGGCTGCTGACCCCGCGCCGCGCCAGAGCAACCCCCGCCGACCTGCTCGCCTGCATTCGCCGCATGGCGTTGCTGCAGATAGACACCATCTCCGTGGTGGCCCGCAGCCCCTATCTGGTGCTGTTCAGCCGCCTTGGCCACTACGATCCGCGCTGGCTGGAACAACTGCTGGCCGATGGTGATCTTTTCGAATACTGGGCCCACGAGGCCTGTTTCGTCCCCCGGGAAGATTACCGGCTGCTGCGCCATCGCATGCTGGATCCCGCCGCCATGGGCTGGAAGTTCTCCGCCCAGTGGCTCAAGACCCACGGCGGCGAGATAGCGCAGATAGTGGAGCGCATTCGCCAGGATGGCCCGGTGCGGGCGGCAGACTTCGAGCGCAAGAGGGGCAAGGGCAACGGCTGGTGGGACTGGAAGCCCGAAAAGCGCCACCTGGAGGTGCTGTTTACCGCAGGCCAGCTGATGGTGCGCGAACGGCGCAATTTCCAGCGGGTCTACGATCTCGCCGAGCGGGTCATGCCGGAGTGGAATGACGAGCGGGATCTGCCGAGTCCTGATCTCGCCCGGCGGGACATGGTGCGAGCCAGTTGCCGGGCGCTGGGGCTGGTCAAGACCGGCTGGGTGGCGGATTACTATCGCCTTAAACGGGGGAAATACGACGCCCTGCTCCACCAGCTGGCGGACGAGGGGGAGCTGTTGCCGGTACGAGTGGAGGGGTGGCAGCACGGAGCCTTCGTTCACGCCTCCCTGGCCGATGAACTGGTCCGGGCCCAGGCGGGCTCCCTCAAGGCGAGCCACACCGCCGTGCTCTCGCCCTTTGACCCGCTGGTGTGGGATCGCAAGCGGGCCAGCGAGTTGTTTGGTTTTGACTATCGCATCGAGTGCTATACCCCGGCCCCCAAGCGCCAGTACGGTTATTTCGTGCTGCCGTTGCTGCATCGCGGCAAGCTGTTGGGCAGGATGGACTCCAAGGCCCATCGCAAGGAGGGGGTGTTTGAGGTCAAGAGCCTCTATCTGGAAGACGGGATCAGGGTGACCCGGACCCTGGCCCAGGATCTGGGCAAGGCCATCCAGAAGCTGGCGGAGTGGCACCAGACCCCGCTGCTGCGTTATGGCAACGTTCCTGCTCCCTTGTTGGCTCAATGGCAGGAGGTGGCACGCTGAGGAAGGACGCCTACCCTCGCATCAAGCCGGGCAGCACCAGCGCAACGGCCGCGGTGATGCGCGCGCGGATGTCGCTGCCCGGCGCCAGCAAGCCGAGCGCCATCTGGCGCAGCGGCTCCGCCATGGTCATCGCCAGCAACAGATCGCTGGTCTGGGCAGCGTCCAGCTCGCGCAGCCAGCCCAGTTGCTGCTGGCGCTGTAGCCACGCCGCCAGGGTCGCCCTGCCGCGGGCAATACCGTTCTCCTGATAGGCCACCAACAGGGCATCCCGCCCCGTGAACTCATGCTGCAGCAGCCGGAACATGCCCACCGCCGGTGCGCTCAGCACCTGATCTGCAATCGCCTGCAAGCCCTGCTCCAGCATCTCTCCCAGTGCCTCGGGGTGGGTTGCATCCTGCTCGAAGGCCGGCTGGAAGGCATCGGTCCAGCTGCGCACCGCCTGCGCTACCAGCTCGTCGCGATTGGCGGCGAAGCGGTAGAGGGTCTTCTTGGCAACCCCCGCCTCTTTAGCCACCGCATCCACGGTCGCCGCGCTGTAGCCCCCCTTGAGCAACAAGGTCAGTGTCGCCTCGGCGAGGGCGGCGCGAAGGTCGGCTTCCGGGGTGACCGGACGGCCTCGTGAGCGTGTTTCTTCATCGTTCTGGTGCGACATATGGGCTCCTGGAAAGTATTGACAGACTAAGCATACAGGCATAGCGTAATTTAAGAAACGAACTTCGTTTCCTAAATTTATGGGAGTCATATCATGCATCCTTCTGCCCTGTTTGCCCCCTGGGGCGTCAATGACATCAATGAGTTGCTCAGTCCGCAACCCCTTCGCCTGGAAATGGGTCTGACCCGTAGCACCGACGGCCTGCTGACGGTCGCCATCCGCACCGATCTGCACGGCTGCAAGGGGCGCATGCTGGATTGGTGGTTCACCTTCTTCGAGACGACCCAGCACATCAGGTGGTGGCACCCCCACGATCATGTCGAGCACCGGGGCTGGGATCATCACTGGAAAAAAGGGGAGCGCTTCGTGGGAGCCAGCATAGAGGCGGTGGAGTGGCTTGCCGAGCTGCCGCCGGTGGCAGCTCGCCTCAAGTTCCACGGCGCCGAAGAGGTGTTCGCCCCGCAATCGCTACAGGAGGCGCGGGAGACGCAGGCTCTCTCTGCCGCCATCTGCGCCCGTATCGGCTTTGGCGATGAGGTGGCGCTGGATGAGCAGGGGGCGCCGCTGGATGGCGAGATGTTGCACCTGGCGCGCGATACCCCATACGGCTGTGTGCTGCGCAGCCGCTTCCTGCTGGGCAAGGCCTGCACCAATCCGCTTGACGAGGTGCCGGACGAGATAGGCTTCAACCTGATGCGCCACTGCTACAGCGAGTTCAGCTATCTGGCGCAGTTTCTGCCGTCGCTCTACTACGCGGAAAACGGTCGTGAACCGGCGCCGACGCTCTGGTGACGGGGCTGACAGTTGGCGCTGAATGTGGCTGAGTGCCTTGACACATCCAGTGGGAATGCCGGCTATCGGGCTGTGGCGTGAGCCGCCGAGGGGCCATAAAAAAACCGGGCACTGGGCCCGGTTTGTCATGCAGTCAGGATGTGCTTACTGGAGCACCAGCACCATCAGCAGGCCGACGGTGATGGCGGACACCAGGAAGGCGAAGCCATAGAACACATAGTGGTGCAGCTTGGTGGTGTGGATCCCCAAGTCATGCAGGCCGTGGTAAATGCGGTGCATGCCGTGCCAGACGGGCAGGGCGATGATCACCAGCAGGATGCAGGCACCCCACCAGGAGCTGGCGAATGCCAGCACGCGCTCGTAGCTCATGGTCTCCACGTCCATGATGCCCATGGGCACCAGCAGACCTGTGATGAGGACAATGACCGGCAGCAGCATGGCAACCACCATGCCACCCGCACCAAACAGACCCCAGTAAATTGGCTCGTCAGAACGTCTCATATTTTTTCCTCAAATCATGATTGAGTGATCGTGGCCAACGTTTCTGAGTGAGAGCCCGGTACCAAACAGACACCAATAACCGGGTTCGTCAGAACGTCTCATGGTTTTCTCCTCAGGCCACGATGATCAGGACAAGCAGGGATACCGCCGCCAGCGCCACATACTGGGCGATGACGATCGGCTTCTCCGGCACCAGGTCTTCGCCACGGAAGATGCGCATGGCTTTCGGTGCCAGTGCGAACCAGGTCTTGGCGTGGAACAGGCAGGCTGCCAGGGCGATGACGTGGAACAGGATGGCAATGGGGCTCTGCAGGGATTCCAGCCAGCCGTTGAATGCCTCCTGGCCCTGTACCAGGCGCAGCAGACCCCACATCAGCACGACGGCGTAGATGGAGACGAAGATGCTGGTGCCTTCGCGGATCATGTAACCGGTGTAGAAGGCATTCTTCAGCCACCAGTCTTTCTTCATCTCGCGCACGTAGGGCTTACGTTTGCTCTCAGTGTTGTTCATGGTCTCACTCCTGGTCTCAATCCGGCTTGAACATGGCGATCATGTAGTCCTTGGCGCTCTCGACCTTGCCAAGCTGGATGGCGGCGGCCGGATCCACGCCCTTCGGGCACACTTCGGAGCAGTAGCCCACGAAGGTACAGCCCCAGACGCCCTCGTCCTGGCTGATGATCTTCATCCGCTCCCTGGACGCGCTGTCGCGGTTGTCGGCGTTGTAGCGATAGGCCAGTGCCAGGGCCGCCGGGCCGGTGAACTTCTTGTTGATGCCATATTGCGGGCAGGCCGCGTAGCACAGACCGCAGTTGATGCACATGGAGAACTGGTGATACTTCGCCATGTCAGCCGGCGTCTGGGTGTACTCGCCATCGCACAGGTTGCGCGGCTCAGACGGGATGATGTAGGGCTTGATGCTCTCCAGCTTCTCGATGAAGTCGGACATGTCGACCACCAGATCGCGCTCGATGGGGAAGTTGTTGAGCGGTTCGATAGTCATCTTGCCCGGCAGGTAATCCCGCAGGAAGGTCTTGCAACCGAGTTTCGGAATGCCGTTGACCATCATGCCGCAGGAGCCGCAGATCGCCATCCGGCAGGACCAGCGGAAGCTCAAGGTAGAGTCCAGATGATCCTTGATGTATTGCAGCGCATCCAGCAGGGACATCTCTTTGAGGTAGGGCACCTGGAAGGTCTGCATCCAGGGCTCGTTATCCTGCTCGGGACGGTAGCGCAGGATTTCAATTTCGATCATCTCAGCCATTCTTCTTAGCCTCGTCTTGTTTCTCACCCTCGGAACCGTACACGCGCTTGGCCGGTTGGGATTTAGTGATCTTCACATCGGAATAATCGATGGTCGGGGCCCCTTCGCCGTTGTAGAAGGAGAGAGTGTGCTTGAGGAAGTTGACGTCATCGCGCTCCTCGTAACCGTCCAGACGCTGGTGGGAACCGCGGGACTCTTTGCGGTTGATGGCGGAGTGCGCCATGGCTTCCGCCACGTCCAGCATGTAGCCCAGCTCGATGGCGTACAGCAGGTCGGTGTTGAAGACCGAGGACTTGTCGTTGATCTTGATCTTCTTGTAACGGGCTTTCAGCTCGTTGATCTTGTCGATGGTGCCCTGCATCAGCTCTTCGGTACGGTAGATACCGACACCGGCCTCCATGGACATGCCCAGTTCGTTGCGGATATCCGCCGGGTTTTCGGTGCCGTCGATGTCCAGCAGGGAGAGGTGCTGCTTGATGAGCGCCTCGGCCTTGGCGACCAGCGCCTGGGTGTTGCCGTGTTGCTGGGTGGCGGCAAACTCGGCTGCCTGCTCACCGGCCACCTTGCCGAAGACCACGATCTCGGATAGGGAGTTGGAACCCAGACGGTTGGCGCCGTGCAGACCGACGGAGGCACATTCGCCAGCGGCATAGAGACCGGCCAGACGAGTGGCGCACTTGCCGTCGGTTTCGATGCCACCCATGGTGTAGTGGGCGGTCGGACGTACCGGAATCGGCTCTTTTACCGGATCCACACCCACATAGGCCTTGGCCAGTTCGCAGATGAAGGGCAGACGCTCTTTCAGGTACTTCTCGCCAAGGTGGCGCAGGTCGAGGTGAACCACGTCACCCATGGGGCCCTGGATCACGCGGCCTTTTTGCTGCTCCTGCCAGAAGGCCTGGGAGAGACGGTCGCGCGGACCCAGCTCCATGTGCTTGTTCTTCGGCTGGCCGACCGGGGTTTCCGGGCCCAGACCGTAATCTTGCAGGTAGCGATAGCCATCCTTGTTGAGCAGGATGCCACCCTCACCACGACAACCTTCGGTCATCAGGATGCCGGTGCCCGGCAGACCGGTCGGGTGATACTGGACGAACTCCATGTCCCGCAGCGGTACGCCGTGGCGGTAGGCCAGGGCCATGCCGTCACCGGTGACGATGCCACCGTTGGTGTTGTAGCGATAGACACGACCGGCGCCGCCGGTGGCCAGCACCACGGACTTGGCCTGGATGAAGCGGGTGATGCCGTTCTGGATGTCAAAGGTGACGACACCCTGGACACGGCCATCTTCCACGATGAGATCCAGACAGAAGTGCTCGTCGAAGCGCTTAATGGTCGGGTACTTGATGGAGGTCTGGAACAGGGTGTGCAGGATGTGGAAGCCGGACTTGTCGGCGGCGAACCAGGTGCGGGGGATCTTCATCCCGCCGAAACGGCGCACGTTGGCCTTGCCGTCCGGTTTGCGGCTCCAGGGGCAACCCCAGTGCTCCAGCTGGATCATCTCGTTGGTGGCGTTGTTGACGAAGTACTCGACTACGTCCTGCTCACACAACCAGTCACCACCGGAGACGGTGTCGTTGAAGTGGTTTTCCAGGGAGTCGTCATCACGGACGACGCCTGCGGCGCCACCTTCGGCGGCCACGGTGTGGCTGCGCATCGGATAGACCTTGGAAATCAGGGCGATTTCCAGCTCCGGGTGGGCTTCTGCAATGGCGATTGCGGCACGCAGGCCACCGCCACCGGCACCGATGATGGCAACATCGGTCTTGATAATATCCACATCTGCCTCCTTAGGGATAGATTTGCTGGGCACGATTTTGCTCTATGAAAAAAATTCAGGCTTGATGCAAGTCAAACTGCTTTGTTTTAGTGCTTGGCAACGGTGATTTTTATTAAAACCACCCCATTCCTTGGATGAAAATGCCGTCATTATCGCCATCCATCAGTGATCTGGATCAGCCGTACTCGCTACTCTGGTGATTTTAACTCCAAGATTATACGTAGTTTTCTTTCAAAAAAATGAGAAATGCCTCTCTTTTTGGGTATTACCCATAAAGTTTTTAAGTTTTTTATCAAAACAGTTTAATGATAACTATTATCACGATGACATATCGATATTAGGCATCAAAAAAGTAATGCGAATATAGCCATGACAGACTGGGCCCGTCTCCCACACATGGGCAAAAGGAGATGTCGATCACAGGGTTGAGGGTCTCGAAAGGGGATTATAACCGTTGAAACAAAAAGGGTTTATAAAAAAAGGGGCCTGAACGGCCCCTTTCTTCCCATGGTCGATCAGATGCGGAACATGCCGACCTGATTATTCAATTCACCTGAAATATTTTTAAGCTGGGCCGACAGATTGCGGGAGCTGTCTGCATCCACTGCCAGCTCGTCCGAGACATCCTTGACCGCCTGGATGTTGCGGCTCACCTCGTCGGTGACGGCACGCTGTTCCTCGGCGGCGCTGGAGATCTGGGTCGCCATGTCGGAGATCTGGTTGATGGAGGTGGTGATCTGCTCCAGCGCCTGGGTCGCATCGTTGGCATCTTCCACGCTGTTCTGGGCCAGCAGCTGACCCTCGTGCATGGTACTGACGGCGCCCTGGGTGTTGCGCTGCAGGGTCTCGATCATGCTGCGGATCTCGACGGTGGAGCTGTGGGTGCGCTGGGAAAGCACCCGCACCTCGTCGGCCACCACGGCAAAGCCGCGTCCCTGCTCGCCAGCCCGGGCGGCCTCGATGGCGGCGTTGAGCGCCAGCAGGTTGGTCTGCTCGGCGATGCCCTGGATGGTGGAGAGGATGGTGTTGATCTCCTGGGCGTTCTTCTCCAGTTCCTGAATGATGCCGGAGGCCTGCTTGACCTGGGTGGCGAGATCCGTGATGGAGCGCTGGTTGCGGGCAATCACCTGCTTGCCGTGCTCGCAACTGCTGGAGGAGCTGCGGGCCGCTTCCGCGGTCTGCTCGGCGTTGCTGGCCACTTCGACGGCGGTGGCGGACATCTCGTGCACTGCGGTCGCAATCTGGGAGATCTCGTTTTGCTGGCGGGCCAGCCCCTGGTTGGATTTCTCCGCCATGTCGTGGGAAGACCTGGCCTGCTGGTTGAGCTGGGTGGAGGAGTTGGAGATGTCCTGCACCATGACGTGGATGCGCTCGATGAAGGTGTTGACGTGCTTGGCGACGGTACCGACCTCGTCTTCACGCTCGATCTTGATGCGACGGGTGAGATCGCCGTTGCCGCGGGAGAGATCGGCAATCGCCTCGCCCAGGGTTTTCAGCGGCGCCAGGGAGCCGTTGATGGCGACATAGGAGAAGCCCGCCACGATGAGGATGGTCAGCAATCCCTGAATGAGGGCGGAGGTGACCATGCGGGAGACGGACTGGTAGGCGACCGCTTCATCCACAACGATGCCGAAATACCAGTTGGTGTTGGGGATCTCGGTGAGGTCGAATACGCTCGCCTTGCCGCTGATATCCATCTCGGAGATGGTGTTGTCATGGGCCAGCTCGTTGACCTTGGCTGCCGTCAGTTCCGGGGAGATGGCGGTGGCGGGTTTGAGGGTCAGATCCTTGTCCGGGTGGGCGATGATGGTGCCGTTGCTGTCCACCAGAATGGCATAGGTGCCTTCCGAGTTCATGGCGAGCACGTCTTTCACCAGGCCGTCGATGGAGACGTCACCGGCGATGACGCCGTCGGTGTTGCCGCGACTGAAGGGCTCGGCGATGGTGATGATGAGCTGGCCGGTGGTGATGTCGGCATAGGGGGCCGTGATGGCGAGCTTGCCGGCGGCCATGGCGTCCTTGTACCAGGGGCGCTGGCGAGGATCATAGCCGGCCGGCAGATCGGTCGGCTTGCTCTGGATCATCCGGCCATCCTTGGTGCCCACGTAGACGAGATCGAAGTTGCCCGCATTCATGGACTGGGCCAGGTGGCTGAGGGGCTCGTCTTCCTTGGCGAAGGCTTCCTTGGTGGCGGTGACGAGATTGATGCGGGCGTCGAGCCAGCGGGAGATCCCCTTGACGTTGGCGACCGAGCTGTCGTCGATGAAGCTCCAGATCAGCCGCTGTGTTTCACTGCGCAACTGGGAGGTGTTGTACCAGACCTGCAGGCCGGTGATGACCAGAATGATGGCCCCGATGGAGAGGACCAGCTTGTTCTTGATGGATAGGTTCATGTTTACATCCTTGTGAGCGTCAGTCAGAGATCCATGGTGTTTGTTATTGTTATGAGCCAACTCTGTATCGGCTGGCTATGGACTTTATGTATCCCGGTGCACCGCATTTTTTCAATTCTTTTCACCTCCTTGTGGCCTGCCAGGCCGCGCCGATACTCAGCTGAATCGATCTGGCCGGTTGGTGAAGATGCCATCGACACCCATGCTGGCGAGGGCGCTCCCATCACTCACTTCGTCGACCGTGTAGACCAGGATCTTGAGCCCCCGGTGATGGGCATCCGCCACCAGGGTCTCGTCGACGAAATCCACGTCGCAGTTCAGTGACCAGGCCCCCAGCGTCTCGGCAAAGGCGGCGCCGTCGAGGGGCAGGCTGGCCGTGAGGGCGCCGATCCTGATTTCCGGTCGCAGTCCCTTGAAGCGTAACAGCTCGGGATGATGAAAGGAGGAAACGATCCAGTGCGCCTGGGTAAAGCCAAGCTCGGCCTCGGCCCGCCTGGTCAGGGCGGCCACCGGCTCGGCGGTGTGGGCACCCTTTAGCTCGATGTGCAGTTCGCAGCGCCCCGCCACCAGTGCCATCACCTGCCACAGGGTCGGGATCCGCTCCCCGTCCCCCGCATCCAGGCTCGCCAGGTACTCCCGGGATTGCCCGGTCAGCACACCCTGGCCGTTGGTGCAGCGCTCCAGCCGCCGGTCGTGGAAGACCCAGAGCTCTCCGTCGGCCCACTGCACGTCCAGCTCGATGGCTTTGGCACCCAGATCCAGCGCCAGGCTCATCGCCTTGAGGGTATTCTCCGGGGCCAGGCCGCTGGCACCGCGATGGGCAATGATCTGCATGATGGCTCCTGTTGTCGTCTTTGGCGGCTTCATCCCCGGCTCATCCGGATGTCGATCTGCTGATGTGGCAGATGCATGCCGACCTGGCCGAGTTTCTCCAGGATCAGGGAATGTACCTCGTGTGTAATGGGCATCCGGTGATCCATGTTGTTGACGTAGAGCCGGATCTCGTAGATGAGGGCAGAGTCGGTGAACTCGATGAGGAACACCTCCGGGGCGGGTGTATCCAGCACCAAGGTGGACTCGCGTACGCTCTGCTCCAGCAGTTGCTGTACCTGCTTGGGATTCTGGGTCAGGCCGATGCGAATGCGCAAGCGGACCCGGGTGATGGCATCGGACAGGGACCAGTTGATGAACTGCTCGGTGATGAAGGCCTTGTTGGGGACGATGATCTCCTTCCTGTCCCAGTCCACTATGGTGGTGGCGCGGGTCTTGATCTTGGTGACGGTGCCGGTGAGATCCCGGATGGTGACGGTGTCACCCAGGCGGATCGGTTTTTCGAACAGGATGATGAGGCCGGAGACGAAGTTGGCGAAGATCTCCTGCAAGCCGAAGCCCAGCCCCACGGAGAGTGCCGCCACCAGCCACTGGGTCTTGGACCAGTCGATGCCGAGCATGGAGAAGCCGGTGAGGGCGCCAATCAGCAGTACCAGGTACTTGCTCACCGTGGTGAGGGCGAAGCCGGTGCCGGGGGAGAGGCTCAAGTGCTGGAGCAGGGTGAGCTCCATCAACCCTGGCAGGTTGCGGGCGGTGACCACAGTCAGGATAAACGCGAAGACGGTCAGCATCAGATCCTGCAGGGTGATGGCGGAGAGCTGCTCGATGCCGGCCACCTTGCTGCTCACCTGCCACACCTCGATGCTGCTGAGGAAGCTGAATGCCGAGTTGAGATCCGACCATTGCACCACCACCAGCATGGTGAAGCCCAGCATCAGCAGGGTGCGCACCAGGCCGAGGGACTGGGCGCTGATGGTATCCAGATCCAGCTCGGGCTCCTCCACCACATCGGGGATCTCGGAGCTGAGATCGTCCTCTTCCCGCTCCCGCTGCGCCAGGATCTCGGCCCGCTTCTGCTTGGCGCGATCGAAGGCGAGTCGGCGGCGCTGGATCAGCATCCAGCGGTGGGCCAGATAGTAGACGAGCAGGCAGCCGAGCCCCGCCAGCAGGCTCAGCTCCAGCTGGCGCAGCAGGGTGCGGGAGGTGTAGAAGTAGCCGAACAGGGCGCCCAGCACCGCCAGCAGCGGGGCCAGCATCAGGCTGTTCCAGATGAAGTGGTGCAGCAGATGGGGCTTGGTCATGTCTGCCTGACCCCAGGTGAGGGGCAGTTTTTCCCGGTTGAGGCGGGCAAAGAAGAGCAGCAGCCAGAGGGCCCCGATGATGAAGGCGAGGCGTCCCAGGGAGTCGTAGAAGGCGTGTTCCTGATAGCTGCTCGCCATGCCCTGTACGAAGAAGCTCGGGATCAGCACCAGCAGCAGGGTACGAAACTGTCCCCACACTCGCTGCACCCGCTCCTTCTGCCAGCGGAAGTGGAGGATGAGGATCCCCTTCTCCAGAGTGAGGTGGCGCGCCACCAGCAGGGCCAGCAGCAGGAACCAGATTTCACCCAGGCCCCGGGCCACCGCCACCGCGAAGGGATATTGCCAGGCGCCGTCCAGCAGGCCGTGCACCATGAGCACCATGGCGGGCAGCGGCAGGGCGGCGAGCACGGAACGCACCAGCAACCGGCTGGTGAGGCTGAACTTGTCCTGGGTTACCTTGCCGATGCGCGGGGCAATGTAGTGGCTGTATTGAATGAGGTGGCGAGCCAGTTTCAGCCAGCACCAGGCCAGTCCCAGCAGCCCGAGGCCAGCCAGGGTCAGGCTCAGTGGGTTGTTCTCGGCGATGGCCCTGGGCAGTTGCAGCCAGTTGGCCGGGTTGAAGGCAAGGCCGAGGGCGGCCGGGACGCCGAGCAGCACCGCCGGGCTCAGGGGGCGCACGTCCGGCATCCAGAACAGATGGCTGGCGCTGAGTTCGCGGATCTCGTCGATCTTGCTGTTCTGGCGGCTGTAGAGCAGCTTGAGGCGGGTCTGCTCCTGAATGAGGGTATCGGAGGCATCGTTGAGCCGGGTCAGCAGTTGCCGTCTCGCCTTGAGCAGGTTGTCCAGCACGGCGCGCTGGGCCCTGTCCAGGGTGATGTCGTCTCCACTGAGCAGGCTGTTGCGCAGTTGCACCGGATCCTTCAGGGCATCCTGCTCGGTCTCGTACTGGTATTTGGCCATGCGCGCCTTGACGATGGCGGACTCCAGCCGCTCCAGCGGGAAGTAGGCGGGCAGATCGGCCAACTTGCTGCGCAGGTTCTCGCCGTAGGCGTTGCTTATCTGCAACCACTCCAGCTGTTCGCGCACCGAATTGACCAGCTCGTTGAGCCCGGAGAGGGAGGTGTCCACCCCCCGTTGCTCGTCCTGCACCCGTTCAATCTGGTCCTCGAGGGCCCCCAGTTGCAGGGAGAGGGCCTGGTTTTGCTGCTGTTGCTCCTGCAAGAGGGGGAGGTCAGAGGTGAGCTGGCGGCGCAGGCGTTCGCTCTCGGCCAGGGCCTGCTCGGTCTTGTCCCGGCGCAGCTGGTTCTGCTGGGCAAGCAGACTGGTCTGCCACTCATCCTCGTCGGTGATGGCGAGGTTGAGCTCCTGCAGCTTGAGCTTGCCCAGATCGTTGCGCTGCTGGGCGGAGAGCTGCTCCAGCTCCAGCATCTGGATCCGGTCGGAGAGGCTCTGCTCCTTGAGTCGGGTGGCCAGTTGCTGGGCCTCCTGCAACCTGTCCGACTCGTTGCTGAAGCTCAGGCGATCGAGCAGGGAGCGGGTCTGGAGCAACTGCTTGCGCAACTCGTCGACCCGCAGGTGATATTCCTGGCCCGTGCTCTCAAGCTGGTTGAGGCTGTCGGTCACCGCCTGACGCTCCTTGCGCAGGTTGAGCTGGCGGTTGCTGCTCAGGCTGATGGCCTGGCGCAGGGCATCCTCCTTGAGGGAGGAGAGGGACGGGCGGGACTGGGGCTGATAGTTGTGCAGCCCCTCCTTGAGACGGGCGGACTCCTTGGGGTAGTCGATGAGGATCTGCTGGTAGGCCTTGCCCTGTTCCCGGTAGCGCTGGGCATCCCGGGCATATTGCAGCGCCTGCTGGTAGCTCTCCCGCAGTTGCTGGTTTTCCGGGGTATCCGTCTTGGGGATGCTTTGCAGCAGCTCCTCTACCTGAGTGATGGCATCATCAGCCTGGACAGCGGAGAAGGGGAACAGGCTGAGACAGAGCATCAGACAGAGCAGGCGTTGCAACATGGCGCACGTTTCCGTTCAGGAGAAGTCGCCCTAGCCTAAAGCAGGGGCCGGGGCGGGTAAAGCCCTCAAGATGAATGATCCACGGCACAAATAACGGGTGATCCGGGTCTTGTTTGGCTATTATTCTGGCCGTTCCCCTTCATTGAGCAATTTATGTCCTCCGTCGATCTGGGCACGGCCCCCCTTTCCCGCCTCTTCTTGCGTTACGTCACCCCCACGGTGGCCGCCATGCTGGTCACCGGCATCTATGTCACCATAGACGGCATCTTCGTCGGCCATATCCTGGGCCAGGACGGGCTGGCCGGCATGATGCTGGCGTACCCCATCTGCGCCGTGCTCTACGCGGTGGGGGCCCTGATCGGCATGGGATCCTCGTCGCTGGCCTCCTTCTATCTGGGCAAGGGGGAGCAGGCCAGGGCGCGCCACATCGTCGGCAATGCCCTGGTGATGGTGCTCATCGCCTCCGCGCTGCTCGCCTTCATTGGCATTCGTTACGGCAAGGCCATGCTTGTCTGGATGGGGGCGCAGGGGGTCATCTTCGACGCAGGCTTCGCCTATCTGCAGTGGTACGCCTGGCTCGGGGTGTTCGCGGTGCTCTCCATGGCCTTTACCGCCCTGCTGCGCAACGACGGGCGACCCGGCCTCACCACCTGGATCCTGGTGGGGGGCGGCGTGCTCAACGTGCTGCTCGACTACCTGCTGATGGCGGTGATCCCCTGGGGGCTGGCGGGGGCCGCCATCGCGACCATGCTCTCCCAGGCGGTCACCGGGGGCCTGTGCCTGTGGCACTTCTTCACCCCCCGTAGCCAGTTGCGCATTCGCTGGGATACCCTGGTGCCCGACTGGCGGCTGATGGGGGAGACATTGCGACTCGGGGTGTCGAGTTTTCTGATGTACCTCTACCTCTCGGTGGTGCTGGCGCTGCACAACAAGGCGCTGCTCTCGGTGGGCACTTCGCTGCACGTGGCCGCCTATGGGGTCATCAGCTACAGCGAGGCCTTCTTCTATCTCATCTTCGAGGGGATCGCCATGGGCATCCAGCCTATCGCCAGCTTCAATGCCGGGGCGGGCAACTGGGCACGGGTGCTGCGGGTACGCAACCTGGCATTGGGAGTGACCATGGCGGTGGCACTGTGCGGGATGATCCCGCTGTATCTGTGGCCGGAGGCAGTGGTTTATCTGTTTGCGGGGGACAATGCTGCCCTGTTGCCGGTGGCCAGCCTCGGTATCTGGCTCTACTTCTGGGGACTGCCCATGGAAGGCTTGCTGCTGGTGGGGGCCACCTATTTCCAGGCCATCAACCGGGCCCGCATCGCTTCCCTGCTCACCGGCGGCAAGCTGGTGCTGATCGGCGGTTTCCTGTGGGGCTTCTCCTCCCTGTGGGGAGTGGCCGGTGTCTGGCTGGCGCTGCCCACTTGCAGCACTCTGCTGGTCCTGGTGATGTGGCGGGCGATGAATAGGGAGGGGCGCCAGCACAGCGCTGCCTGAGATGTGGTCATGCGTCCATGAAAAAGGCAGCCTTGGCTGCCTTTTTCATTTTGAGTGCCCCTGCCTGTGGGCGGCAGGTCGCCGGCCTCAGGGCTTGAAGGCGCCGATAAAGATGGCGGGGTCGACGCGGGCGTCGTTGAGGCTGACGTTCCAGTGCATGTGGGGACCGGTGGCGCGGCCGGTGGCGCCGACCCGGCCGACGATGCCGCCGCGGGGCAGGCTCTGGCCCAGCTTCACGTCCACCTTCGACATGTGACAGAACATGCTGATGAGGCCCTGGCCGTGGTCGACGAACACCGTATTGCCGTTGAAGAAGTAGTTGCCGATGAGGATGACCTTGCCAGCGGCTGGTGCCTTGATGGGAGTGCCGGCTCCGACCGCGAAGTCGAGGCCGGAGTGGGGGTTGCGCTCCTCGCCGTTGAAGAAGCGGCGCAGCCCGAAGGGGCTGGAGAGCGGGCCTTGGACCGGCTTGTCAAACAGCAGGTTGCTCGGCTGAGCCGGGCTGAAGGTCTGGTAGGCGCGGGTCTGTTCGGCAAGCTCCCGGTTGATGCGGGTCATGTCTTCGGCCAGCGGATTGACCTGGCGGCTGTTCTTGAGCTTGATGTGCTGCTCACGGTAGTGCTTGGTGCCGACTTTGAAACTCAAGGTGCGGCCATCGCTGGTGGTCACCTGATGGGGGCCGGGCGCGCTCTTGAGCGGGATGCCGACGATGGCGATCCACGTCTTCCCGTCTTCCTGTACCACCAGCACAGGCTTGTCCTGATAGCGCACTGCGGGCGCCTTGGCCCCGCTTCCCAGTGGTACCACGGCCACGCCCCCCGGCACCGGGTGGTTGAGCAGGCGGCTGATAAACCCCGGTTCGGCGTGAAGCGCAGGGCTGCCGAGCAGCAGGAGAAGAAAGAAGAGGCGGCGCATGATGGCTCCATCGGATCAGGGGGAAAGCAAGAGGGGGGAGATGATGCCACATTCTGGCGGTGCTGTCCGTCAACCGTGGCCGATAAACTCGTCGGCTGCGGCCCAGAAAGACGCAACGGACACGCCATTGCAGCGAGGTGAATGCTCTGGTTGCGGGTGCCCGCCTTCCCTTCGACCTTGCCAGCCTGAGCATGGGCCGCTGCGCTACCGCATCTTGGGGGCGCTCGCGAGCGACAACAGCTTCACCACCAGCCAGGCCGGGTCGCGGTGGGCATGGCCGGACAGGGGCCCAGACCCCTATTCCATTCGATACCGCCATCGCGGTACCCTACTCGGCGGCGACCCAGGTCACCGACTACAAGGTGAGGCTCTACCCGACCCGGCTGCCGGGCCAGGTAGTACGCACCGGTCCCTACACCGGCACCATCATGGTCACGGTGAGCGTGCCCTGAGGAGACGCCGCTTCGCCCCTATTTTTCGACGAGGTCAATGATGAACAGTGACAGGGCCCTGCGCCACGAACCCAAACGCCATGGCATAGGACAGGGCTGGATCTGGATCCGCACCGGATTCGACATCTTCAACAAGGGGATGGGTGCCAGCGTGGCCATGATAGTGCTCTGGTTTGTGGTGGGCATCGTGCTGGATCAGCTGCCGGCGGGGGGCTTGATCTCCCAGTTGCTCTACATGGTGTGGGGGGCTGGCTGGGTGGCGGTGGCGCGGCGGGGGCACCATGGGGAGGCGCTGCAGTTTGGCGACTTCTTTGCTGGTTTCCGCCATCGGTTGACCCCCTTGATGCTGGGGGGCCTGATGGTGCTCGGCCTCATCATGGGGATCCTGATGATCTGCGTGTTCCTGCTGCACCAGTGGGGACTCACCGGCCTGTTGTCCGCAGATCCGGGCTCCCTGGCGCTGACCCCGGAGCAGGCACAGGGCTTCCTCGTCTGCGCCCTGGTGGGATTGGCACTGTTCGTTCCCGTGCTGATGGCCATCACCTTCGCCCCCGCCCTTATCCTCTTCCATCAGGTCGGGGTCTGGCAGGCAGCCAGGCTCAGCTTCAAGGGATGTCTGCGCAACATGTGGCCCTTCCTCTGGTGGGGGCTGCTCGGGGCCGTGCTGATCTTCTTTGGCGCACTCCTGATGCTGGTGGGCCTGCTGGTGGTGCTGCCTGCCATCAACTACTCCATCTATGCCGCCTATCACGACATCTATCTGGAGGATCAGGAGGCCGAGGAGGGAGAGACCCCGGTCAAGGCATTCGGTTTCGAAGCCTGACCGGCACAGGATGGAGCAAAGAGGGGCCGCGAGGCCCCTTTTTTGTGCGGCTCGCAGGGATCAGAGAGAGGGAGGGGCTTCCTGCCACAGGGGATCGTCCGCCATCCGCTCCACGAGAAAGTCGAGGAAGCTGCGCAGCAGGGGGGACATCTGTTTGCGGGTGCCATAAACGGCATAGACGCCGAGGCGCTTGGGCTGCCACGGGGTGAGCAGGGGGACCAGGGCGCCGCTTGCCAGATGGGGGTGAACCGAGTAGGCGGGTTGCAGGCTGATCCCCGCCCCTTCCAGGGTGGCGGCCAGCAGCAGGTTGGAGATGTTGGCGCTGAGGTTGCCGCTCACCGGGACGGATTCGGGACCATCGGGCCCCAGAAACTCCCACAGGCTCTTGCCGAAATAGGTGTAGGTGAGGCAGTTGTGCAGTGCCAGATCCTGCACCTGCTGCGGCGGAGCATGGCGGGCCAGGTAGGCGGGACTGGCGCACACCACCGAGTGGCAGGTGCCGAGCCTGCGGGCCACCAGGTTGGGATCGAGGTCGTTGGTGATGCGCAGGGCGAGATCGATTCGCTCCTCCACCAGATTGACTGTCCGGTCCAGCAGCAGGATGTCGATCGCCGTGCCGGGGTAACGGGCCAGGTAGTCGTTCGCCGCCCCGACCAGCAGGGCTTCGGAGAGAGAGTAGCTGCAGGTGATGCGCAGTTGCCCCTTGGGGGCCTCGTCATGGCGGATGGCCAGGTGTTCCATCTCTTCCCCCAGGGCCAGCATGGCTCTGGCCCGGTTCAGCGCCTCTTCTCCTGGCCCGGTCAGGCTCAGCCGGCGGGTGGTGCGGTGCAGCAATCTGGCCCCCATCCAGCGTTCCAGCTCGGCCAGGTAGCGCGACACCATGGCACGGGACATCTCCAGTTTCTCCCCGGCGCCGCTTAGGCTGCCCTGTTCCACTACACAGACAAAGACCCGCAATGCGGTCAGCCTATCCATCTTGTGCCCCTATATGCTCGATTTGTGCAACAGTGATGCGCCTATTATGCGGTATTTGTATCGATGGTGATGCAATAAACTGCGCTCATTCCATTAATCCACACCGATGAGCGTTATCTGATGAACAACACACTGCGTACCCTGACCCTGACCAGCCTCCTGATGACGGGTTCCGCCCTGGCGGCCCCCCTGACCGTGACCGTCTACAACCCCGGCGAGAAGGCCATCTTCCCCGTCTCCTCCTCACTGGTAACCGGTGACAAAGAGGCCATCCTGATCGATGCCCAGTTCGATGTGCAACATGGTCAGGCGCTGGTGGACATGATCAAGAAGAGCGGCAAGAAGCTGACCACTGTCTATATCAGTGCCGGTGACCCCGACTTCTACTTCGGTCTGGAACCCGTCATGGCTGCGTTCCCGGATGTCAAGGTGCTGGCCGACCAGCATGTGGTCGACCATATCAAGCAGACCAAGGATGCCAAGCTGAGCTACTGGGGCCCGATCCTGGGCAAGGATGCACCCAAGAGCCTGACCGTGCCGCAAGTGATGACGGCCAGCCACCTGACGCTGGATGGCGAGAAGATTGACATCAAAGAGATGAACACCCCGAATGCTTACCTCTGGGCCCCTTCCATCAAGACGGCCTTTGGTGGTGTGCCGGTCTACAGCGGTGTACACGTCTGGATGGCGGACAGCCAGTCCAAGGCCGCTCGCAGCCACTGGGTCAAGGCGCTGAACAATCTGCTGGCGCTGAAACCTGAGCGCGTGGTGCCGGGTCACTTCCTGGGGACTGCGCCCAAGGGTACCGAAGCCGTGACCTTCACCCGTGACTACGTGCAGCGCTTTGAGCAAGAGCTGGCCAAGACCAAGCACTCCGGCCAGCTGATTGAAGCGCTGAAGAAGGCTTACCCCTCCCTGCCGGTCGATGATGGCCTGGCCATCGGTGCCAAGGTCAATACCGGCGAGATGAAGTGGTAACTCCCTGACGCCTACATCCCTGTGTTTTTTTCCGGGCCCGAGGGCCCGGTTTTTTATCCAGCATTGAAGCGAGAATGATGATGAACGAAGCGCAAACAACCCTCCATTATGTCTATGACCCCCTCTGTGGTTGGTGCTATGGCGCCGCCCCCCTGCTGAAAGCCGCTGCCGAGATCCCGGGCCTTCGCATCGAACTGCATGGGGGGGGCCTCTGGATGGGCGCCAGGCGCCAGGCCATGGGACAGCCCCTGCGGGACTATGTGCGCCCCCATGACGAGCGCATCCATGCCCTCACCGGACAGCGCTTTGGTGAGCGCTACTTCAACGAGCTTCTGCTCAACGAGTCACTGCTCCTCGACTCCGAGCCGCCCATACGCGCCGTTCTGGCGGTGAGCGAGCTTGGCGGCGACGGCCTTGCCTTGTTGCACCGCATCCAGGAAACCCACTACCGGGATGGGGAATGGGTCGGTTCCCCGACACGGCTGGCGGCGCTCGCGCGGGAGCAGGGGCTGACACCGGAGGCATTCGCCCTGGCCTTTGGTCGGGTCGATCTTGTGGGCCATCTGGCCACAAGCCAGGCGTGGCTGCGCCGGCTCGGCGGGCAGGGGTTCCCGACCCTGGGATTGATGCAAGGGGAGCGCGTCGTTGCGCTGCCTGTCTCCTCCTATCTGGGAGAGCCATCGGCGTTCGCGGATCACATCGCCTCCCTGATGGGGTGAGTCTCTCGCCCATCGCCTGCGGCTTGTCAAAGGAGAGGGAGAGGGCAGACCCGTCTGCGCGCCTCCCTTGTCCCCCGCACCGTTCTTGTGCATGCTATCGGCCTCATTGAACGGCAGGATGCAGTACCTATGAACCTTCGCGATCTCGAATATCTGGTAGCGCTGGAAGAGGAGAAACACTTTCGCAAGGCGGCGGAGCGCTGCTTTGTCAGCCAGCCGACCCTGAGTGGGCAGCTGCGCAAGCTGGAAGATGAACTGGGGGTGATCCTCATCGAGCGCACCTCCCGCAAGGTGCTGTTCACGCCCGCCGGCGATGCCATGGCCCGTCAGGCGCGCAAGGTGCTCAAAGAGGCACGAGAGCTCAAGAGCATAGGCCAGCACTTCGCCGAGCCCATGTCCGGCGAGATCCACATCGGTTTCATTCCCACCGTGGGCCCCTATCTGCTGCCCCACATCATCCAGGATCTGCGTGAACACTTCCCCAAGCTGGAGTTCTACCTCTACGAAGATCAGACCCAGGTGCTGCTCAAGCGGCTGGAGGAGGGGGAGCTGGATTGCCTCGTGCTGGCGGAGCTGGAAGGGATGGAGGGGTTTGGCGCCATCCCCCTCTATCAGGAGCCCATGTGGCTGGCCGTCCCCCAGCATCACCCGGAGGCGAGCGCCAAGGCGGTGCCCCTGCACAATCTCAAGGGCAAGAAATTGCTGATGCTGGCCGACGGTCACTGCCTGCGGGATCAGGCGATGGGTTTCTGTTTTGCCGCGGGCATCGGTGAGGATCCGCGCTTCAAGGGTACCAGTCTGGAGACCTTGCGCAACATGGTCGCCGCTGGCAGCGGCATGACGCTGGTGCCCAGGCTCGCCGTGCCCGCCAACCCGGAGGGGGGGGGCGTCAGCTATCGCCCGGTAATCAACCCCGTGCCGGGGCGCACCATCTCCCTGCTCTATCGTCACTACTCGGTTCGCCGCCCCTGCTTCAATGAGCTGGCGGCCCGCATCTCGAGTCTGATGAAAGCCCTGCTGGGCTGACGCAGCCCGCTCGTCATCCCGAAACAAAAACCGGCGCCTGGGCGCCGGTTTTGTTGTTTCCAGGGGGACCTAGAAGATGTCGTCGGTGGAGACGGGACCGTCTGTGGTCGCATCGTCACCGCCATACACCTGGTTGCCATCGGAGATCTGGCTCGCGTAGCGGGTGGGCTCTGTGCCCTCCTTGAAGAACTCCTCCGTGGTACTGCCATCGGCGCGATTGGTCAGCAGACCGGTTTCACGATCGATGCGGACCTGCATGATCCCTTCGGGGACCGGCATCTTGCGTTCGGGCACCTGGTGCAGAGCCGTCTTCATGAAGTCAATCCAGATGGGCTGGGCGGCGCCGCCGCCAAACTCGGCCCGGCCCAGACCGCGCTGGTGATTGTCAAAACCGATCCAGGAGGTGGCCACCAGATTCGGGGTATAGCCGGAGAACCAGGCATCCCGGGATTCGTTGGTGGTCCCCGTCTTGCCCGAGATGTCGTGACGCTTGAGGTCACGGGCTGCCCGCCAGCCGGTACCACGCCAGCCATTGCCCCCCCAGATGGCGGTGGTCAGGGTGTCGGTGATGAGGAAGGCGCTCTGGGCACTGATGGTCTGCGGTGCCATGTTGTTGGGCACGACAGGATCGATGGGGCACTGGGCCTTCCAGTCTGCCGTGGTATTGGCATAGGCATCCGCGCTGTCGAGACCGGCGGCGGCCAGCACGCCGCAGTCGCGGCAGGCGGCGGCCGGGTTGGCCTCGAAGAGGGGGGTGCCGAAGCTGTCGGTCACTTCGGTGATGAAGTAGGGGGTGACCTGGAAGCCGCCATTGGCCAGCACCGAGTAGCCGCGCACCACTTCCAGCGGGGTAAACTCCGCCGCACCCAGCGCCAGGGATTCGTTGGCGGAAATGTGATCACGGGCGAAGCCGAAGCGGGTCAGGCCGTCGATATAGGTATCCAGCCCGATGGCGCGCATCAGGCGGACCGACATCACGTTCTTGGACTTGGCAAGGCCGAGGCGCAAGGTGGTCGGCCCTTCATAGATGGCGGGCGAGTTCTTGGGTTGCCACATGGGGCCCTTGGCAGGATCCCACTGGTTGATCGGTGCATCGTTGATGAGAGACGCCAGGGTATAGCCCTGCTCCAGCGCGGTGGCATAGAGGAAAGGCTTGATGTTGGAGCCGACCTGACGACGGGCCTGATCGACCCGGTTGAACTTGGAGAGCTCGAAGCTGAAGCCGCCGACCAGGGCCTCGATGGCGCCGTCTTGCGGGTTCATGGCCACCAGGGCGGCGTTGACGTCGGGGATCTGGGAGAGCAGCAACTCTTCCCCTTTCTCCCTGACCCAGATCTGGGCGCCGACTTTGAGTACATCCCGCGCCGATTTCGGGGCAAAGCCCTGGCGATCGTCGGTGATGAAGGCACGCGCCCACTTGATGCCATTCCAGCCCAGTTCGGCCTGTTTGCCATTCTTGAGCACCAGGGTGGCGCTCTTGTCGCCGAGCTGGGTGACCACGGCGGCCATCAGGGGCTGATAGGTCGGCTGCTTGGCCAGATGGGCCATGATCTGCTCGTAGTCCCAGGCCGTTTCACCGGCTTTCCACAGCAAGGCGGTCGGGCCACGGTAGCCGTGGCGGGTGTCGTAGTCGAAGACACCGTCCAGCAGCGCCTGGTGGGCGGCGCGCTGACGCTTGGCGGTGACAGTGGTATAGACGTGCAGCCCCATGGTGTAGGCATCTTCACCAAACTGCTCCACCATCTTCTGGCGCACCATCTCGCTCAGATAAGGGGCGTTCAGCGTGGTCTCGGCACCGTGAAAACGGGCCTTGACCGGCATCTTGGAGGCTTCGTCATACTGGGCCTGGGTGATTTTGCCGGTTTCCAGCATGCGACCCAGCACCACGTTGCGGCGGGCGAAGGCGCGCTCCGGGGAACGGATCGGGTTCAGCATGGAGGGTGCCTTGGGGAGACCCGCGATGATGGCGATCTCGTCCAGGGTCAGATCCTTGACCTCCTTGCCGAAGTAGACCTGGGCGGCCGCGCCGACCCCGAATGCCCGGTAGCCGAGGGGGATCTTGTTGAGATAGAGGGTGAGGATCTCGTCCTTGGAGAGGTTCTGCTCGATACGCCAGGCGAGGAATACTTCCTTGATCTTGCGTACAAGAGTCTTCTCGTTGCTCAGGAAGAAGTTGCGGGCCACCTGCTGGGTAATGGTACTGGCGCCCTGACGCGCCTGGCCGGAGACGGCCCAGACGGTGGCGGCACGGATGATGCCGATGGGGTCAATGCCCGGGTGCTCATAGAAGCGGGCATCTTCGGTGGCGAGTACGGCATCGATCATGGACTGGGGAATTTCGTCCAGCCGCAGGGGGATGCGACGAATTTCGCCAAACTGGGAGATCAATTCCCCATCCCGGCTGTAGACCTTCATGGGGGTAGCCAGTTTGACATCGCGCAAGGCGCTGACGTCCGGCAACTGGGGCTTGATGTAGAAGTAGATGCCGATGAGGCTGGCAACGCCCAGCACAGCACCCAGCATCATGACAATAAACAGGCGAACGAGCCATTTCAGCATGGAAGAACTACCAATCGTCTTAAAATTAGCCAACGGGCGCAGAGTATAGCCTTTTTACCCTCGCGGATTCGAGGTTTTCCTGTCCGCAAACAGGCGACCCCGAGAAGAGGCGGGAGGGTAGCACTCCAGGGCACAATTACCAAGGGGGCCGCAATCAAGGCCGAAAGGAGAGGGGCGTCAACTTTTGACACAAACTTTATGACATTGATAGATAGAGCATTATATTGAGTTAAGCCGTCACATCATGACGCGCTGTCCTACAATAAGTCCGAAAACCCAATAACGCATGGATGTGTATATGTTTGGGCTATTAAGTAAGGGATCCCTCGTCTCCATGGCGGGCATTGATTTTGGCAGTCAAACCATCAAGGCCGTCACCATCAGCGGACGTCCCGGCAAGGTGCACCTCGGCTCGGTTGCCGAGATCCCCATGCCAAGAGGAACGCTGGTCGACTATCAACTTCAGGACATTGAACGGGTCAGTCAGTCTCTCAAGTCGCTCAAGCGGCTCGTGCAAGGGGATTGCCAGAACGTGGCCACGGCCGTGACCGGTTCCAACGTCATCACCAAGATCATTCAGGTCGATACCAACATCAACGAGAGCGAGCTGGAGAACCAGGTTCACCTGGAGGCTGAGCAGCTCATCCCCTTTCCCCTCGATGAAGTGAGCCTGGATTTTGAAATCCTCGGCATGGCGGGCGACAACGGGCGTCAGGAGGTCCTGCTCAGTGCCGCGCGGACCGAGAGCGTCAGTGGCCGGGTCAGTGCCCTGACGGAGGCAGGCATGACGACCATGGTGGTGGATGTGGGGGCCCATGCGCTCGGACGCGCCGTGCTGGCCTGCCTGCCCGACCTGCAAACCTCGGAGAAACCGGTTGGCATCGTCGACATCGGTGCCAGCGCCCTGACTTTCGCCGCCCTGCTACGGGGCCAGGTCATCTATTCCCGGTTGCAGAATTTTGGTGGTGATCAATACAGCCAGGCATTGGCCTCTTTTTACAGCATGAGTATGGAAGAGGCGGAACTGGCCAAGCTCCAGGGCTCCCTGCCTGCGGATCATGAGGTGGATGTCCTGTTGCCTCACCTCAGCACCCTGGTGTTGCAGATACGGCGCAACGTGCAGCTGTTTTGCAGCTCTTCGGGGAACAAGGAGCTCTCCAGGCTGGTGCTGACCGGAGGGGGTAGCCTGCTGCCGGGGCTGGCCGGACAAATCGGCAGCGAGCTCAACTGCGAGGTGCTACATCCCGATCCCTTTGTACTCTTTGGCAAGCCGCAGGGAGAGGGGGGGCTGACTCATGGGGCCAAGTACATGACGGCGCTCGGGCTGGCACTGAGGAGCTTCACACCATGTCAAATATAAACCTTCTGCCCTGGCGGCAGGCTCGGGCGCAGCGTCAGAAGAAACAATTCGGCATCCTGTTCGGTCTGTTCCTGGCGGGGACGGCAGCCATCGCCTTTGCCGCAGACTGGCTGGTGCAGCAGCAGATCGGTTACCAGCAGCAGCGCAATCAGCGGTTGCAGCAGGAGATGGCAACCCTGGACACCCAGCTTGGGGAGATCAGGCTTCTCAAGGAACGGCGCAAGGAGTTGATTGACCGCATGCAACTCATCGAGCAGTTGCAGATGCGCCGCAACATCCCTGTGCGTCTGTTCAATCAGCTGCCGGTGCTGGTCCCCAATGGGGTATATCTTGATAGCCTTGCCTTGCAAAACAACAAGATAGATGTGAAGGGAAAGACCGAAGCCTATGGCAGGGTTGCCAGCATGATGCGCCGAATCGACGGTTCCGGCTGGCTGACACAATCCCAGCTCAGCACCATTTTCACGGCCGAGGTGGCCCCCATCGCCCTGAGCCAGTTCTCCATGATGTTCCAGATTGCCACGGCGCTACCCAACGTGGCTAAGGGGCAAAAATGAACCTGCAACAACTGAACGACCTGGATCTCAATGACATTGCCCGCTGGCCGCCGATCGCCAAGGGCATCTTTGTCTTCTTCTGCTGTGCTCTGCTTGGCGGGGCACTCTATTACTACGTGATTGCCAATTCCCTGGCGGCCCTGGGTCGTGAAGCCGCAAAAGAGACCGAGCTCAAGGGACAATTCGAGAGCAAGGCCATGCTGGCCGCGAACCTGGAAGCATACAGAAAGCAGATGGTCCAGCTGGAACATCTGGTCGACACCCAGCTCAAGCAGCTGCCCAACACCCACGAAGTCGCCGGTTTGCTGGATGACATCAGCTTCATTGCCACCGACAACGGTTTGACATTGAACAGGATCAACTGGGAGCCAGAGGTGAAACACGAGTTCTCCACCGAGCTGCCCATGCGCATCGAGGTCGTGGGCACCTATCACGAACTTGGCAAGTTCACGGCGGACATGGCTGCTTTACCGCGCATCGTGATCCTGGATTCTTTCCAGCTCAGCCAGGGGAAGGGTGGTGAGCTGATCGGTATGTCCATGCAGGCCAAGACCTACAAGTACAACGGCAAAACCGTGGAGAAAAAGCCATGAGCATGAGAGCGGGCGTACTTCTCTTGTCGGCGCTGCTGTTGACGGCCTGTGGGGGACAGGAGGACATGGATGAGTATGTCAAACAGACCAAGGCCAGAAAGCCGGTACCGATCGAATCTTTGCCGGAGATAAAGCCCTTCTCTCCCATGGTCTATCAACGCAGCGATCAACGCAGTCCGTTCATTGCACCCCAGCCGGAAACCAGTTCCAGGCTGGATGCCAAGGCCAAGCCGGACTGTGCCCAGATAGTGGCCAATCGGGAAAAGGAGGTGCTGGAACGCTACTCGCTTGCCAGCCTGAGCATGAAAGGCTCCATCGGCAAGCAGGGGCAGTTGTGGGCATTGATCAAAACCCCGGACGGGCAAGCCGTGCGCGTCGGGCTCAATCAGCACATGGGGCTGGATCAGGGCAGGGTCATCAAGATAACGAACACGCATGTTGACTTGATGGAGACGGTACCGGATGGCAAAGGATGCTGGGTCACCCGAGAAACCCAGCTGGCCATGGCCAATCTCGACGCAAAACTATGATCAGGGATGAGCAGAGATGAGAACAACAATAAGAAGGATGACCGGTGTGGCGCTGCTGTGGCTGGGCGGATGCACTCAGGTGTGGGCAGTACCCGCGTTGCAGGAGGTCAAGGTGAATCCCCTGCTGGCCGATCAACTCCTGCTGGAGCTCAGCTTCAGCGAACCGGTCAGCGGTTTTACGGACAGGTTGACCTATGAACCCAATCAGCTTCTGCTGCACGTACCCGGGGCCATCGGTGCCCTGACGGTCAATCCCCTGCCCATCAAGCAGCAAGGGGTGAACAACCTCCTGGTGGAGGGGAAGGGGCAGGGGCTCGACATCAAGATCGCCCTCG
Organism: Aeromonas sp. ASNIH1; assembly: GCF_002934285.1. Classification (NCBI taxonomy): domain Bacteria; kingdom Pseudomonadati; phylum Pseudomonadota; class Gammaproteobacteria; order Aeromonadales; family Aeromonadaceae; genus Aeromonas; species Aeromonas sp. ASNIH1. Next base: position 2,715,809 of record NZ_CP026228.1, read on the forward strand.
ATCAGCTCACCCCCTATCAGGTCCATCAGCAGGGCAATAAATTGCTGGTGGCGCTGGGAGACAAGGCTGGGCAGCCGGTCGCTTCCTCGGCGGCGCCTGTTGCAGCCAGCCAGTCTGCGCTCGTCAGAAGCCAGCCGGTGACTCAGTCTGCATTGATTGACACCCAGCGAGTTGCCCAGAACCAGTCCCAGTATCAGGCTCAGCCTGCCATGGCTTCCACACCTACTGTGGCTCCTTCGCCCGTTGCCCCCGGCAAGCCGGTGTTGTCCGTGTCTCAGGCAAACATGGGTGGCGCCTACTTCAACTCGGTCAAGGGCGTGGATTTTCGTCGTGGCAAGGAGGGGCAGGGGGAGTTCCTCGTGACGCTGGACAACAGTTCGGCGGCGGTGGATGTCAGCAGCCGTGGTCAGAAAGTGCTGGCCAAGTTCCACGGTACCCGGGTGCCTGATGATCAGCTCAACCTCATCAATGTGCAGGACTTTGCTACCCCGGTCTCCCAGGTGGAGGTGTTCCGCCAGGGCAATGACACCCTGTTTGAGCTCTCGGTGAACGGCCAGTTTGACTACCGTTACGATCAGGCCGACAAGATGTTCATCATCGAGGTGAAAAAACGGGTGGCCACCACGGCGGCGAAGCAGTACCAAGGAAAACCCATCTCATTGAACTTCCAGGATATTCCTGTTCGTACCGTGTTGCAGATCATCGCCGATTTCAACAATCTGAACCTGGTGACCACGGACTCGGTCTCCGGCAACATCACGCTGCGTCTCGATGGCGTGCCCTGGGAGCAGGCGCTGGACATCATCCTCAAGGTCAGAGGGCTGGACAAACGGCTGGACAACAACATCCTGCTGGTGGCGCCGGCGGACGAGATTGCCGCTCGCGAGAAACAGCAGATGGAGAGCCGCAACCAGGTGGCGGATCTCGCTCCCCTCTACACCGAGTATCTGCAGATCAACTATGCCAAGGCATCGGAAGTGGCGGCCCTGCTCTCCTCCGAGAGTACCAAGCTGCTCTCCCCCAGAGGGGCGGTCAGCGTGGATGAACGTACCAACGTGCTGGTGGTCAAGGACACGGCGGATGTCATCAGCAACGTCAAGCGGATGCTGGATATCCTCGATATCCCGGTCAAGCAGGTGGTGATCGAGGCGCGCATGGTGACCATTGATGATGGTTTCGATGAGGCACTGGGGGTGCGCTGGGGGGTGACCAAGACAGACGGTCATGGCAACGGCACCTCGGGCACCATAGAGGGTAATGATGGCGCCGGAAACAATGATGGCAGTTCCACCATCACTCGCCCCAACGTAGAAGACAGACTCAACGTCAACCTGCCGGTGACCAACGCGGCCGGCACCCTGGCGTTCCAGGTTGCCCGTCTTGCCAATGGCACCCTTTTGGATCTTGAACTCTCGGCTCTGGAAAAGGAGAGCAAGGCCGAGATCATCGCCAGTCCGCGTGTCACCACGGCCAACCAGAAGCCGGCCCTGATCGAGCAGGGGACCGAGATCCCCTATGTGGAGTCCTCTTCGAGCGGGGCGACCTCGGTCACCTTCAAGAAGGCGGTGCTGAGCCTCAAGGTCACACCGCAGATCACCCCGGACAACAGGGTGATCCTGGACTTGACCGTGACTCAGGATACCAAGGGTGAAACCGTGCCGACCGGAACCGGGGATGCGGTGTCCATCAACGCCCAGTCCATCACCACCCAGGTGTTGGTCAACAACGGTGAAACTCTGGTGCTTGGCGGCATCTATCAACAGACCATCAAGAGTGATGTCAGCAAGGTGCCGCTGCTGGGGGATATCCCCGGGTTGGGCTATCTGTTCAAGAAAACCACCAGTGAAAACAAGAAGCGTGAACTGCTGATCTTCGTGACCCCGAGGATAGTGACCGACGCCCTCTGAAAACTTTACTTGTGAGAGTAAAACACATATAACCTTACGCCCCGATGAGGCTGGGGCGTAAGGGCTGCGGTTGCCAGTCCTGGTTTCTACTGAGATAATCCCCCTCCTGATCCATCGCAAGATAAGGTTCATAGGTACCCCGGTCGAGTGTTTACCGGGGCCATACAGTTTGTAATTACTAACGAAAAGACATGGCTGAGAAACGCAATATTTTCCTGATAGGTCCCATGGGTGCGGGCAAGAGCACCATAGGTAGACATCTGGCAGAACAACTGCACATGGAGTTTTTCGACTCAGATCATGAGATTGAGCGCCGCAGTGGTGCCGATATCGGCTGGGTGTTCGATGTTGAAGGCGAAGAAGGCTTCCGGATCCGCGAAGAGAAGGTGATCGGTGAGCTCGCCGAACAGCAGGGTATCGTGCTGGCAACGGGTGGCGGTGCCATCAAGAGCCGTGAAACCCGCAACAAACTCTCCGCACGCGGCATCGTGGTCTACCTCGAAACCACCATTGAAAAGCAATTGGCGCGAACCCAGAGAGACAAGCGTCGTCCCTTGCTGCAAACCGAAGAGCCGCCCCGTGAAGTGCTTGAGCGTCTTGCGCAAGAGCGCAACGCCCTGTACGAAGAGGTTGCCGATTTTGTCATCCAGACGGATGACCAGAGTGCCAAAGTTGTCGCTAATCAAATCGTCAAGTTGATTGGTATGTAATTCATTAGAGGACGTCCATGGAAAGGTTGAAGGTCGAACTGGGTGAACGCAGCTACCCGATAGAGATAGCTGCCGGTCTGCTGCAACGCCCCGAGGTACTGGCGCAGACGATCAAGGGCAAGCGGGTCATGATAGTGACCAATACCGTGGTCGCGCCCCTGTATCTTGAACAGATCATTCAGTTGCTGTCCGGTTTTCAGGTGGAACACCTGATCCTGCCCGATGGCGAGGCCTACAAAACCCTGGCGACCTTCGAGCGGATCATGTCTGCTCTGCTGGAAACCAGCCATGGTCGTGATACCACTCTGATCGCTCTGGGGGGCGGAGTGATAGGTGATGTTGTCGGCTTTGCTGCGGCAAGCTACCAACGAGGCATTCCGTTTATTCAGGTGCCTACCACGCTGCTCTCCCAGGTTGACTCTTCCGTCGGCGGCAAGACCGCCGTCAACCATCCTCTCGGCAAGAACATGGTGGGTGCCTTCTATCAGCCCAAGCATGTGATCATCGATACCGACTGCCTCAAGACCCTGCCTGCCCGGGAATTTGCCGCCGGCATGGCCGAGGTGATCAAATACGGCATCATCTGGGATGCCGCCTTCTTCTCCTGGCTCGAAACCAACATGACTCGCCTGCAGCGCCTCGACGGTGATGCACTCTCCTATGCCATTCGCCGCTGCTGCGAGATCAAGGCCGATGTGGTCGGTCAGGACGAGACCGAGCACGGCGTGCGCGCCTTGCTGAACCTGGGACATACCTTCGGCCATGCCATCGAGGCGGAGAAGGGTTATGGCAACTGGCTGCACGGTGAAGCCGTGGCGGCGGGAACCATGCTGGCGGCCGAGACGGCCCTGGCCCGTGGCGACATGACGGCGCAAGAGGTGGCACGAGTCCGCGATCTGCTGTTGGCCGCCGATTTGCCGGTCAAGGCACCGTCCGATATGGATTTTGCCGCCTTCATTCGCCATATGCGCCGTGACAAGAAGGTGCTGGAAGGCAAGCTGAGGCTGGTGCTGCCGATCGGGATCGGACAGGCCCAGGTCGTGGCCGATGTGACAGACGAGCAATTGATGGCGGTGATCGAGTCTGGTCGTGACCATTAATAAATTGCTCAAGCTGCCTTCTCAGCGGCAGTTGGTTGACCGGCTGCTGCACCTGATCGAGTTCAACCACCCCTTTGTTTTTCTCTCCGGCAAGCCAGGCAGTGGCCGTGGCACACTGTGCGAGTCGCTGCTTGCCCAACTGCCCGATGCGGTGCGGGTGGCCAGCCTCATCGGCAGCCCGTCCATGAAGATGGCAGATGTGCGCCAGTTGCTGTTGCAGCAGGTGGTGGCACGTCCCCTGTTCAACGCGCAGGATGCCCTGGCGGACAGCTTCTTTCGCATGGTGGGTGACAAGCCTGCCAGACTGCTGCTCATCATCGAACGTGCCGATACTTTGCCTGCCGAGCTGGTGGGGGAGTTGTGGGCGCTCTGTCGTCACAACGATACCCTGGCATCTCCTCATAAACTGGCCATCCTGCTCTCGGGTGATGACGCCTGGTGTCGCAACCAGAAGGCGCTCCTCAAGGGACGGGCCATGCCAGCCCTCGAGCTGGAAGTCGCGCCACTGAGCGCTCCTGAGCAACGTATCTTCTTGTATGAGAAGGCCAAAGAGCTCAAGATCCCGACAGCCCTCTTGCCCAAGCCGAAAGTGGAAGAGATCCTGAATGGGGCGGGCGGACATCCGTCAGCCATCATGCAGTTACTGGAGGATACCATGACCGACAGAAGGCCCAAGAAACGTCAGGCCGAGTTGCCCGTCAAGAAGATAGCGATCGTGCTTGCCCTGGTGGCGGGCGGGTTGCTGGCCCTGAGCTATCTGCCCCTGTTCGACAGTGCAGGCCAGGACCCCGCCCAGGCTCCGTCCCAGGGAATGGCGTTGCCCGATCCCGTCTCAAGCGATCCTGTGAACGTCGGTGCGGCGAGCGGGGCTTTGGGTACTCAGACGAGCAGTGGCGCCGCTGCCATCCCGTCAGGGAATCAGGTTGCCCGCGATTGGCAGTCCGATGCCAAGCCCTTGCCCAAGAAGGTCGAAAGTGAGACGGTCACCACGGAGTCAACCAACTATGAGGGGCGCCGGGTCGTCATCTCCGACGAAGTGGTCGAGAAATTGATGAACCAGCCGAACGTCAGCGGCGCCTTGCCCACGGCCGTGGTGGATGAGCTGGTGGGGAGCGGTTCCCGTGCGGTCCCGACCGGAACGACGGCTCAGGTCAAGAATCCGGCCCCGAGCCGTGTCCCGGCCCGGACAGAGGCTCAACCGGCCAGTGGCGCGCAGACAGCGCCGGTCGCGGCCCCAGCGGCCAAGGTGGCGTTGACGCCGGTGGCGACTCTCAACAAGAAGCCGAAGAATCACTACAGCATCCAGTTGATGGGGGCGAGCAACACCAAGGCGGTAGACAGCTTTGTGGCCGAGCATGGCTTGGCGGGCAAGGTGTGGGTCTACAAGACCCGCTTCCGTGGCAGTCCCTGGTATGTAGTGGTGCAGGGAGACTACGCCAGCAGTGCCCAGGCCAAGGCGGCCATTCGCAAGCTGTCGCCTGCCTTGCTCAAGGGACAACCCTGGCCCAAGTCATTCGCCCAGATACAAAAAGAATTGAAGCAATAGCCAGCCACCCGAGGAAGGGGGTAGAATCACCCCCCTTTTTTGGGCATAGCCTTGTCAACACCGGACTTCCATGAAAAAAACACGCGCGTTTTTAAAATGGGCCGGGGGAAAATACTCCCTGGTCGAAGAGATCGCCGAGCGTTTGCCGGCCGGGCGTGTGTTGCTGGAGCCCTTCGTCGGGGCCGGATCCGTGTTTCTCAACACGGATTACGACGCCTATGTGCTCAACGACATCAATCCGGATCTCATTGGCCTCTACAACCACCTCAAGCAGCAGCCGGACAGCTTCATCAGCGAGGCCCGCAAGCTGTTCGTGGCCGAGCACAACCACAAGACCGCCTATTATCGGCTGCGTACCCAGTTCAACCAGACCGCGGCCGGGTTTGAACGGGCTCAGTTGTTCCTGTTTTTGAATCGCCATGGTTTCAACGGCTTGTGCCGTTACAACAAGAAGGGGGGGTTCAACGTTCCCTTCGGTTCCTACAAGAAACCCTACTTCCCGGAGAAAGAGCTGTGGGCCTTTGCCGAGAAGGCGCAGAAGGCGACGTTCATCTGCGAAAGCTATGCCGACGCCATGGCCCGTGCAGAGGAAGACTGGGTGATCTACTGCGATCCGCCCTATGCCCCCCTCTCCACCACGGCGAGTTTCACCACCTATTCGGCAGGCGGTTTCACCCTGGACGATCAGGCGCTGCTGGCCAGGCTGGCTCGCCACACCGCCGCCCATAAAGGGGTGCCCGTGCTCATCAGCAACCATGACATCGAGTTGACCCGCGAGCTCTATCGTGGCGCCCGGCTCGACGAGATCCTGGTCAAGCGTACCATCAGCCGCAACGGCGGTGGTCGCAACAAGGTGGCCGAGCTGCTGGCGCTCTACCCGCCCGGCATCGAGCCCGAACAGGGCTATTATCCCGGTGAGGCGGAGCTGGTTGCCGTCGGCTGAGTGAACAACGGTCCCTGAGGGGGCCGTTGTCATTTCTGATGCTGCCGCTGGTATTCCGTGAGCCGCGCCTGGCATCGTTTGCCAGCCATGGTGCCGGAGCGGCGTGTTCTGTAGATGCGGGTCGTTTTCATCGCCCTTTTGCGATAAAATTGCGCCGTTTTTTCTGCCACGCTGCCAATGGATGACGCTGATGAAAGACTTTCTGATTGCCCCCTCTATCCTCTCCGCCGACTTTGCCCGTCTGGGTGAGGATGTGGCCAAGGTGCTGGCCGCCGGGGCCGACGTGGTCCATTTCGATGTGATGGACAACCATTATGTCCCCAACCTGACCATAGGCCCCATGGTCTGTCAGGCGCTGCGCGATTACGGCATCGAAGCGCTCATCGACGTGCACCTGATGGTCAAGCCGGTGGATCGCATCGTGCCTGATTTTGCCAAGGCCGGTGCCAGCCTGATCACCTTCCACCCGGAAGCCTCCGATCACGTGGATCGCACCCTGGGCCTCATCAAGGAGCAGGGTTGCCAGGCTGGTCTGGTGCTGAACCCCGCGACCCCGCTCACCTGCCTGGAGTACGTGATGGACAAGCTGGACGTGATCCTGCTGATGTCGGTCAACCCGGGCTTTGGCGGTCAGAGCTTCATCCCCGGCACCCTCGACAAGCTGCGCCAGGTGCGCCGTCTGATCGACGAGAGCGGCCGCGACATTCGCCTGGAAATCGATGGCGGGGTCAAGGTCGACAACATTCGCGAGATTGCCGAGGCGGGTGCCGACATGTTCGTGGCGGGCTCTGCCATCTTCGGCAAGCCGGATTACAAGGCGGTGATCGACCAGATGCGCGCGGAGCTTGCCCATGTCCGTCGCTGATCGCCCCTTTGACCTGGTGCTGTTCGATCTGGATGGCACCCTGATTGACAGCGCCCCGCAACTGGCACTGGCGGTCAACCGTACCCTGGCGGAGCTGGGGTTGGCCGAGGCCGACGAGGCCGTGGTGCGTACCTGGGTCGGCAACGGCGCCGACAAGCTGATCCAGCGGGCTCTCGATTACCGCGACGCCCCGGAGCAGTTTGCCAAGGCCCGCCCCCTGTTCGACCGTCACTATCAGGCGTGTCTGCTGGAAGGCCTGGCCATGTATGACGGAGTGGCCCGTAGCCTGCGCCGTCTGCAGGGGCTGGGTTACCAGCAGGCCGTGGTGACCAACAAACCGAGTCACTTCGTACAACCCATTCTGGAGGCCCTCGGCATCAGCGACTGTTTCGCACTCTGGCTCGGGGGCAACTGCGTACCCGTCAAGAAACCGAGCCCGGAGCCGCTGTTGCACGCCTGCCACGAGCTGGGTGTCAGCCCGTCCCGCACCCTGATGGTGGGGGATTCCGAAAATGACGTGCTGGCCGCCCAGGCCGCCGGCATGAAGGTGGTGGGGCTCACCTATGGCTACAACTATGGCCGCCCTATCGCAGACTCTCGCCCCGACTGGGTTTGCGAGCAGTTTGCCGAACTCGACGCCCTGCTGGTCTGATCCAGACCGGGCTGACGGATAACAAGGATTACTACTCTGATGACTAAACCAATCGTATTGAGCGGTGCTCAACCCTCGGGCCAGCTGACCATCGGCAACTACATGGGGGCCCTGCGTCAGTGGGTCAGCATGCAGGATGACTTCGACTGCCTCTATTGCATCGTCGATCTGCACGCCATCACCACCCGGCAGGATCCGGCCGCCTTGCGCAAGGCGTGCCTCGACGCAGCCGCCCTCTATCTGGCGGTGGGCATTGACCCGGCCAAGAGCACCGTCTTCATCCAGTCCCACGTGCCCCAGCACGCCGAGCTCGGCTGGATCCTGAACTGCTACACCCAGATGGGCGAGCTGTCGCGCATGACCCAGTTCAAGGACAAGTCCGCTCGTTTCGAGAACAACGTCAACGTCGGCCTGTTCGGTTATCCGGTGCTGATGGCGGCCGACATTCTGCTTTATCAGGCCAATCAGGTGCCGGTTGGTAATGACCAGAAGCAGCATCTGGAGCTGACCCGCGACATCTGCACCCGCTTCAACAACCTCTATGGCGAAGTCTTCACCCTGCCGGAACCCTTCATTCCGACCGAAGGGGCCCGGGTGATGAGCCTGCAGGACCCGACCAAGAAGATGTCCAAGTCCGACGACAACGAGGCCAACTTCATCGGCTTGCTGGAAGATCCCAAGCAGATCGTCAAGAAGATCAAGCGGGCGATGACCGACTCCGACGAGCCGGCCGTGGTGCGTTTTGATCCCGAAAACAAGCCGGGGGTCTCCAATCTGCTGACCCTGATGTCCGGTGTGACCGGCCGCTCCATCCCGGAGCTGGAGCAGCACTTCGAAGGCAAGATGTACGGCCACCTCAAGAGTGAAACGGCCGATGCCGTGGTCGCCTTGCTGGAACCCATCCAGGCGCGCTTCCGCGAGCTGCGTCAGGATGAGGCCCATCTGCAGGCCATTTTGGCGGCTGGCGCACAAAAGGCGCGTGAAAGGGCTGAAAAAACCCTGATCAGCGTATATGATGTCGTCGGCTTCGTTCCTCGAGCCTGACATACTGGGAAGGTGTAGTAGAAGAGAGCTGGGTGGATGCCTGGCTTTCTTTGTTTTACACCTTCCGGTTTGTCGCAACCTCCCCCAATGTCAAACACGGGCTTTGCCCCAAGAGAAAGCATGTCTGTCGAATCACAAACCCTGAGTGAAGAGTTGGGTGACAAGGGTCACTGGCTGCGCAAGTTTCGCAAGGCCAAGAACCTCAATACCTTGCAGTTGATGGTCTCCAACGCCATCGACAAGCACCACAAGACCCCGGCCATCGCGGCTGCCATCTATCTGGCCGAGTGCCAGCGGGAACGGGAACTGGAACAGGGCCGTTATCTGGACCGCTGAGGTCCGTTCCCTTGCCAAGGTGACTCCTTCCCATCTGCCTGTCACGTCCTGTGCCCTTTTCCCGGTCGTCTCCCGTCTCTTTTACCTTGCCATCCTGACATGGAGAGGCTGATGCTGCCCGGTCGGGGACAGGCCCACCGCCGGGTGGGGTCGACAGGCCCGGATCGCCATTGAAGAGCGGACAGACTGCACAGCAGGTGAGGTCATCGCCGGTTTATTAACGCAAAGAGACATGCCAGAATGCGCGGCGTTTGTCTGCCCGCCCTCGCAACGGGCTGTCCGCTCACCGTCTCTGTCTTATTCCCAGGGTGTTTGCATGCTGCTACTCATCGACAACTACGACTCCTTTACCTGGAACCTGGTGCAATACTTCGGCGCCCTGGGGCAAGAGGTGGTGGTCAGGCGCAACGATGAGCTGAGCCTGGAGGAGATAGCCCGGCTTGCACCCCGCCATCTGGTGATCTCTCCCGGGCCCTGCACGCCAAACGAGGCGGGCATCTCTTTGGCCGCCATCTCCCGTTTTGCCGGCGAGATCCCCATCCTCGGCGTCTGTCTCGGCCATCAGTCGCTGGCACAGGCCTTTGGTGCCCGGGTAGTGCGTGCCCGTCAGGTGATGCACGGCAAGACTTCTCTCATCCGTCACAAAGGGGAGGGGGTGTTCAAGGGGCTCAACAACCCGCTGCGGGTGACCCGCTATCATTCTCTGGTGGTGGAGGCGGAGTCGCTGCCCGACTGTTTCGAGGTTACCGCCTGGAGCGAACATGCCGACGGCAGCCCGGACGAGATCATGGGGCTGCGGCATAAAACGCTGGCGCTGGAGGGAGTGCAGTTCCATCCGGAGAGTATTCTGAGCGAACAGGGGCACCAGTTGCTGGCCAACTTTTTGGCCGTTTCCTGAAAAAATTGCGATGTCTGTCTCAAAACCGTCATGAGGCAAAAAAAAATTTCCCTGAGACTTTATTCACCCTCCTCCCTGTCCAAATTATCTCTTGCCAACACCCCCTGAGCCGTTATGCAATGCGGTTGCCTAAAATCTCAAAGGCAATCGAACATTGTTCCTTATAGGCGGTTAAGTTACAGACTTTTTACTTTTTTTCTGTGATAATTCCGCCACGTTTACACGGATTTAACTTTTGGGCGGTGGATTATTCTGCCGCGAGATAGCAGGAGAGCAATATGTCAGAGTTGTTGGCAGTGACACGTGAAGTGTTTGATGAAGTGATGGTTCCCAACTATGCGCCGGCCAAAATCATCCCGGTGCGCGGCGAGGGGTCACGTGTCTGGGATCAGGAAGGCCGCGAGTATGTGGATTTCGCGGGCGGGATCGCGGTCAATGGCCTGGGCCATTGCCATCCCAAACTGGTCGAGGCCCTGAAATCCCAGGGTGAGAAGCTGTGGCACCTCTCCAACGTGATGACCAACGAGCCGGCCCTGCGCCTGGCCAAGAAACTGGTCGCCGCCACCTTCGCCGAGAAGGTCTATTTCTGCAACTCCGGTGCCGAAGCGAACGAAGCGGCCCTCAAGCTGGCCCGCCGCTACGCCATCGAGAAGTTCGGGGCCCACAAGACCCAGATCATCGCCTTCCACCAGGGCTTCCACGGCCGTACCTTCTTTACCGTCAGCGTCGGCGGCCAGGCTGCCTACTCCGATGGCTTCGGTCCCAAGCCTGCCGACATCACCCACGTCGCCTACAACAACCTGGAGGAGCTGGCTGCCGTCATCTCCGACAACACCTGCGCCGTGGTGATGGAGCCGCTGCAGGGCGAGGGTGGCATCATCAGCCCCACCGACGAGTTTGCCAAGGGTGTGCGCGAGTTGTGCGACAAGCACAACGCCCTGCTGGTTTATGACGAGGTGCAATCCGGTGTCGGTCGAACCGGCGAGCTGTTTGCCTATATGGGCCTGGGCATCACCCCGGACATCCTCACCAGCGCCAAGGCGCTGGGCGGCGGCTTCCCCATCGGGGCCATGCTGACCACCACCGAGATCGCCTCCCACCTGAAAGTGGGCACTCACGGCTCCACCTACGGCGGCAACCCGCTGGCCTGCGCGGTGGCCGAGGCGGTGATCGACGTGGTCAACACCCCGGCAGTGCTGAGCGGCATCAAGCAGCGCGAGCAGCTGTTCCGCGAAGGGCTGGAAGCCATCAACGCCAAGTACCACTGCTTCAGCGAAGTGCGCGGCAAGGGCCTGCTGCTGGGCGCCGTGCTCAACGATGACTTCAAGGGCCGCTCCCGCGACTTCCTGCTGGCCTCCATCGATCAGGGCCTGATGGCGCTGGTTGCCGGTACCAACGTGGTGCGTTTTGCCCCCTCCCTGGTGATCCCGGAAGCGGACATCAAGGAAGGGCTGGCCCGGTTCGAGAAAGCGGTCGCTCAGGTGGTCAACGCCTGATCCAAATTGAGGTGGGGAGCCCTCCCGGCAGGAGCCGGGACCCCACCTGTCGTCAATGAAAGGGAGTTGTCATTTATGTTGGTTATCCGTCCTATCGAGCAGCGCGACTTCGCCGGCCTCAAGACCTGTGCCATCGAATCCGGCACCGGCATGACATCCTTGCCGGTCAACGACGAGCTGCTGCAACGCAAGATCGATGCCTCGACCCAGACCTTCCTGGACAAGCCCGCCGGCAAGGGCGAGTGCCTCTATTTCTTCGTGGCCGAGGATCTGGAGACCGGGGAGATGGTCGGTACCTGCGCCATCGACGCGGCGGTCGGCCTGTCCCAGGCGTTCTACAACTATCACATCGGCAAGGTGGTGCACTCCTCTCCCAAGCTCGGCATCTACAATGTCGTGGAAACCCTCACCCTCTCCAACGACTACACCGGCAATTCCGAGCTCTGCACCCTGTTTCTGCGTGAATGCGCCCGCGAGGGGCTCAACGGCCGTCTGCTCTCCAAGCACCGTTTCCTGTTCATGGCCGAACACCCCGAGCTGTTTGACAGTACCGTCTTTGCCGAGATGCGTGGTGTCTCCGATGGCAACGGCCACAGCCCCTTCTACGAGTGGCTGCAAAAACATTTCTTCTCGATGGATTTTCCCACCGTCGACTATCTGACCGGCATCGGCAAGAAGCGCTTCATCGCCGAGCTGATGCCCAAGTACCCCATCTACGTCAACCTGCTGAGCAACGAGGCGCGCGCCGTCATCGGCAAGACCCACGAAAAGACCCGGCCTGCCCTCAAGATGCTGCAGGATGAGGGGTTCGTGAATCGCGGTTATGTCGACATCTTCGACGCCGGCCCCACCGTCGAATGCGAGGTGAAGAACATTCGCAGCGTGCGCCGCAGCCAGAAGCTGGCGGTGCTGGTGGGTGAGCCCATCGGCGGTCATACCTACCTCATCTGCAACACCAGGTTCGAGCAATACCGCGCCTGCTACGGCAACATCCGGGTCGATCTGGACAAGCACGAAGCCATCATTCCGCCCAAGATGGCGGCCGCCCTCAAGGTGGAAAATGGCGACATGGTGCGCGTCGTCGATCTGGATTGACCCGCCCCGCAGCACAGCATTGAGACAGGCTGCCGAGGCGGCCTGCGTACCCACAGGGAGTGAATTGATGATGTCTTTAGTCCAGTTTATCGATGGCCAGTGGCTGGCCGGTGAAGGCAAGCCGTTCGAATCCATCGACCCGGCCAAAAACGAGGTGATCTGGCGTGGTGAGGCGGCAAGCCAGTCCCAGGTGGATGCGGCCGTCAAGGCGGCCCGCACGGCCTTCTACCATTGGTCCGATCTGGCCCTTGAAGAGCGCCTTGCCATCGTGCGCCGCTATGCCGACCTGCTCGGCGAGCACAAGGAGGCGCTGGCCCTGACCATCGCCCGTGAAACCGGCAAGCCCCTGTGGGAGACCCGCACCGAAGTGGCGGCCATGCAGGGCAAGATTGCCATCTCCATCCGTGCCCATGACGAGCGCACCGGCACGGTGGAAAACCCCATGCCGGGCGCCAAGGCGTTCGTGCGCCACAAGCCCCATGGCGTCGTGGCCGTGTTCGGCCCCTACAACTTCCCGGGCCACCTGCCCAACGGCCACATTGTGCCGGCGCTCATCGCCGGCAATGCGGTCGTGTTCAAGCCTTCCGAGCTGACCCCCATGGTGGCTGAAGCCATGGTCAAGGTGTGGCAGGAGGCGGGGCTGCCCAAGGGGGTGCTCAACCTGGTGCAGGGGGAGGTCGACACCGGCAAGGCGCTGGCCGGCAATCCGGACATCGACGGCCTCTTCTTCACCGGCTCCTCCCGTACCGGCCACTTCCTGCATCAGCAGTTTGCCGGCCAGCCGGGCAAGATCCTGGCACTGGAGATGGGTGGCAACAACCCGCTGATCGTGAAAGATGTGAGCGACATCGACGGCGCCGTTCATGCCATCGTGCAATCCGCCTTCATTACCTCCGGCCAGCGCTGCACCTGCTCGCGCCGTCTGTTTGTCGAGCGCGGCGAGCGGGGCGATGCCCTGGTCAAGCGCCTGGTGGAGGTGGTCGGCCAGATCAAGGTCGGCCTCTATGACGCCGCCGAGCAGCCGTTCATGGGCGCCATGATCAGCGAGAAGGCCGCACTCGGCATGGTCGAGGCGCAAGCCAACCTGCAGCGCCTCGGTGGCGAAAGCCTGCTTACCCTCAAGCACCTGGAAGCGGGCACCGGCTTTGTCTCCCCGGGCATCATCGACGTGACCGCGGTCAGTGCGCTGCCGGATGAAGAGTACTTCGGCCCGCTGCTGCAGCTCATTCGCTACGACGACTTCGATGTGGCCATCGAGAAGGCGAACGCCACCAGTTTCGGTCTCTCGGCCGGTCTGCTCGGTGACAACGAAGCGGACTGGAACCACTTCTTCAAGCGGATCCGTGCCGGTATCGTCAACTGGAACAAGCCCATCACCGGCGCCTCCAGTGCCGCCCCCTTCGGCGGCATCGGTGCCTCCGGCAACCACAGGGCGAGCGCCTACTACGCCGCCGACTACTGTGCTTACCCGGTCGCCTCCGTCGAAGACAGCAAGGCTGCTATGCCGGATCAGCTGTCTCCCGGTCTGACCTTCTGATAACAAGAAAATAAAAGAGGGGCACTGAACAGGTGCCCCTGTCTGTACCCGCAATCAAAGGAAAGAGAGATGCAAAAGGATATCGACACCCTGTTTGGCCATCTGTGGGACAACTACATTCAGGTCACCCCCAGTGCTCACAAGGTTCATCAACTGCTGGGCGGCGGTGCCCCCATCATCAACGATCACGTGGCGTTTCGGACCTACAACCTGCCCAAGCTCGGTCTCGAGAAACTGGCGGCCCACTTCCGTGCCCTGGGGTACGAAGAGAAGGGCGAGTATGTGTTCAAGGCCAAGAAGCTCTATGCCAAACACTTCGAGCATAAAGATCCTGATGCGCCCAAGGTGTTCATCAGCGAGCTGAAGGTGGAAGAGTTCTCCGAAGGTGCCCAGGCCATCATCCACAAGCTGGTGGATCAGGTACCCGATCACCTCACCGACACCCCGGCTTTCCTCTACGCCGGCGCGCCCTGGCAGGTCTCCCACACCGACTACCAGACCCTGCTGGCAGAGAGCGAGTATGCCGCCTGGATGGCCGCCTGGGGTTATCGTGCCAACCACTTCACCGTCAACATCAACCGCCTGAAGGACTTCGACACCATCCAGCAGGTGAATGCGGCGCTCAAGGCGGCAGGCTTCGTGCTCAACACCGTTGGCGGCGAGGTGAAGGGCGATCCCGAGGTGATGCTGGAGCAATCCTCCACCATGGCAGACAAGGCCGAGGTGCCCTTCAGCGACGGCGTGCGCACCATCCCGAGCTGCTTCTACGAGTTTGCCCTGCGCTACCCGCAGGCCGACGGCGTGCTCTACCCTGGCTTCGTCGAAGCGTCGGCCGACAAGATCTTCGAATCCACCAACGCCATGTAATGGCCGCCATGAAAACAACGCCCCGCCTGGGGCGTTTTTTTATGGATTTACGCCGATCTGACACCCTCTTTACCTCCTCTTGACCCATCAGTTCGCGGCGACTCGCTAGCATGATGCCGCCCGCTGCCGTGGGCCATCGCCGCACCGTGCCGGTGTATGCCACCCGTTTTGGAGTCATACCATGAAGATTGTTCTGCCTTTGCTGTTTTCCCTCACTACTCTGACCGCCGCAGCGGGCGATCAGGGCAGCCGTACCCCGCCCAAGCCTCCGCACGAGCTGTCGGCCGAGATGAAAGCGGCGTTTGAGAGCTGCAAGGAGCATGGCAAACCGGGGGAGTCGGAATTTGACAACTGCATGTCAGATCTGGGATTTGAGCGGCCGGACGGCCCGGCACCGGCAGGTGGGAAGGAGGGGGAGAATGAGGCCGAGTAAGCTGGTGCGGGTCCGTCGGTTAGGATGGGCCCGCACCGCTCACACCCGTTGCAGCGTCCCTTCGGTGGCCAGCAAGGTGGTCATGCCGGCGGCCTTGCCAGCCTGAATGCCTATCCGGGTGTCTTCAAACACCAGGCAGTTGGCCGGGTTGGCGCCGAGCTGCTCGGCCACTTTCAGGAAGGTGTCCGGGTGGGGCTTGTGATTGACCACATCATCGGCACTCACCAGCACGGAGATGAAGGCATCGAGCCCGGTCTGACGCAGGATGTGCGCCGCATGTTCCCGGGTTGAGCCGGTGCCTATGCCCATGGGCACCTTGCCGTGGTACTGCCTGACCAGCTCCCACATGGCGGGAAACACCCGGACGTCGTCGATCCGTGCCAGGTAGAGGGCGACCTTGCGCCGGGCAAAGGCTTCCACGTCGATGGTCATCCCGTGCCGCTCTGCCAGCATGGTCACTATCTTGCGGGTGGGGATGCCGCCGTACTCGTTGAGCTGTGCCCGATCAAACGGCAGGCCGAACTCGGTACTGGTGATTTCCCAGGCATCCAGGTGCAGAGGCATGGAGTCCACCAGGGTACCATCCATGTCGAAGATCAGGGCGTCGTACTCGTCGAATCGGGGCTGTTCACTCTGGTGATGATCGCAGGGGGATGACTGGGGCATGGGGGGCGTCCTCTTCGGCAAAGACTCACCCTAGCAGATCCAGCGCGCAGATGTCGCGACCTTCATCATGGTTGGCAGTGGTTTTGACCATCGGCTAATGATATATGAGACAATAATGTGCCTTGCACCCCCTGTGCCGATATCTCATATGAGCGAGCCTGCCTATGTCCCCCAAAACCGTCTTCTCGAGCGTGGCCCTGGTGATCGCCCTGGGCTCACTGGAAAAGAGCATCGTCACCACGCCCTTGCCCATCATAGGGGTTGAGCTGAACGCCGGTGCCGCCCTCACCTGGGTCGTGACCGCCTATCTACTGGCGGCCACTGCGGCCCTGCCCATCTATGGCAAGTTGAGCGACATGTTCGGCCGGGTACGCATGCTCAACATCGGTATCGGCCTGTTTCTGGCGGGATCCGTGGCCTGCGCCCTGGCCCAGGATCTGCCGACCCTGCTGGCCGCCCGCGTGCTGCAAGGGTTGGGGGGCGGGGGGCTGATCGCGCTCGCCTTCACCGTGATCGCCGACTGTATTCCGCCACGGGAGGTGGGCAAGTATCAGGGGTATATCTCGGCGGTCTATGCAGTCTCCAGCATCGCAGGCCCGCTGCTCGGTGGCTATTTTACCGAGCAGCTCAGCTGGCGCTGGATCTTCTGGATCAATCTGCCGCTCGGCGCTATCGCCCTCTGGCTGGTGAACCGCAATCTGGGTCACCTCAATGTGCGTCGCCACAGCCGCTTCGACTGGAAGGGAGCGGCACTGCTCATTACGGTCACCACCCTCACCCTGTTGCTGCTCTCGCCGGAAGCGGCCTTGCCCGCCGTCTGGCTCGCGGCTGCGCTGGGGGTTGCCCTGTTGCTGCTCGTCCTGGCTGAGCGGCGGGCGCACGACCCCATACTGCCAGCCCACCTGGTGCGCCTGCCGGGTTATCTGGTGAGCGTGCTGCTGGCACTGGCCTCCCAGCTGCTGATGTTCGCCGTGCTGGTCTATCTGCCGCTGCAGATGCAGTGGCAAAAGGGGATGAGTGCCAGTGACAGTGGCGGGATCATGGTGATCTTCATGGTCTGCATCACGGCAGGGGCCTTCGTCGGAGGCAAGCTCATCGGTCGTACCGGTCACTACAAGCGTTTCGTGGTGGCAGGTTTTGCCCTGGCAGCGCTGGCCCTGTGGCAGATCCACTTCGACGTCTGGGCCAGGCTGGGACTGGGGTTTGCCGGTATCGGCCTTGGTCTGGAGCTGCCGGCGCTGTCGGTGGTGGTGCAAAATGCCCTGCCGCGGGAAGATCGCGGCATCGGCATGTCCCTGTTCAACTTCGGCCGGGAGCTGGGTGGGGCGGTCGGTGTCGCCATCTGCGCTGTGTTGTTCCATGCCGCCCTGCCAGCAGGCAGCAGCCCCAATCTGGCCAGCCTGAGCCCGGCCGAACTGGCACCCGGTTTCAGCGCCACCTATATCGGCATGGCGCTGATCGCCACCGCCGCCCTGCTGGTCACCTTGCTGGCATTGAAGCGCCACGAGCTGGCCAGCAAGCACGTCTGATAGTTGCTATCGGATACAAAGAGGGCTCCCCGCGGGGAGCCCTCTTCATGGGATCAGGCAGGTGCCTTTCCTTCCGTGTCGTGGCCTTGTGCCACTCAGCCCACTCATCGGGCGTCGGGGCGGGAAGGTGACCTGACAGGCTCGGGTTGCTGGCGCTCGGCCTGAGCATCGAGTTCCTTGCCGAGGAAGTAGTTCAGGAAGGTGCGGATGACCGCGATGATGGCGAGGCGCACCAGCTCCTCCTTGCTCGGTGCCACCGTGGTGGCCAGGATGTCGGCAGCGAGCTGGAACTCCAGCGCCAGGATGAGCCAGCTGCCGAAGCAGAGGCGGATACGGGGAAAGCCGGGCTCGTGATCCCGCACTCTGGCCGCCAGCCAGAGGGTCTTGCCAAGGCCGATGACCACGCAGGCGATGGAGATGATCTCCAGCAGCAGCTGGAACAGCTCCACTCCGTGCATCATGCCCTCTTTCAGGCTCGCTATCTCGAACAATCGGGTTACCTCTCTGATTCAAAAGAGACACTTTTAACACGGCATGGGGGCCGGTTCCAACTCAGAGTCTTCTGAGCATCATGGCTATCTGGTCGATGAGCTGACGAGCGGCAGGGCTGATGGCCGCCAGTTGGAAGTAGCCATGAATGACGCCATGCTGCCGCTGGCAAGTGGCATCGACGCCAGCCTGCACCAGCTTGCCATACAGGGCTTCCCCTTCGTCGCGCAACGGATCATATTCCGCCGTGACGATATGGGTCGGCGGTAATCCTGACAGGACGGGATGGTGGAGCGGGATGGCTGGGGGGCAGGCTGCCCAGGTAGGCGTGAAAACCGCTTGCGAGCATGTCCCGGGTGATGAGGTAGTCGTCACCGAGATCGCGGTAGCTTTGGCTCTCGCAGAGGGCATCCAGCATGGGATAGAGAAGCAGCAGGGCCTTGGGCAAGGGGGCGCTGGCAGCCTTGAGCCGCAAGGTGGTGACCAGGGCGAGATGACCCCCTGCGCTGTCGCCGGCAATGGCGAGACGTGCCGGATCCCCATGCCATTTCTCCACCTCGGCCATGATGGCCCGCGTGGCGGCCAGCGCATCGTCGTGAGCCGCAGGATAGGTGTGTTCCGGGGCGAGGCGGGTGTGTACGGCGAAGATCAGGGCGCTGGCCCGGTTGCACAGCATCCGCATCTGGCGATCGTGGGTCTCGAAATCCCCGCTGACAAAACAGCCGCCGTGAAAATAGATCAGCACCGGATACGCGGGGTCCGGTTTGTCTGCGGGCCGATAGCAGCGGATGGCGTGGTGATCGGCCTGCCACTCTTCGATGGCGCCCACCTCTTCCCGCTCACCGCCCAACAGGGCAGAGGCAAGGTAGCCGTCACGGCGCGCCTGCCAGCTCAGCTGGCTCGCCTTGGGACGACCTGCGGCGATGAAGTCTGCCACCATGGCTGCGATGGTCGGTTCGAGTTGTTTTTCCATAAGACACCAATGACTGTATATAAAAACAGTCATTGTGCGCTTTTGGCCCGTGAGCGCAACCGGCGTTAGCTGAGGCAGCTCACAAAATCAGGCTTCAATCAGCACGAATTCAATCACATAGAGGGGCGGCAGTGCGGGGTAGATATCGCGGATCACATCTTTAAGCTCGGGGAGGGTCATGTTCTCCTGACGGGCGTGCTCGTCGCTCAGCGCCTCGAAGGCGACCGCCTTGACCGAGATGACTTCAATGGTGCCAAAAGGCTGGTGTTCCGGGTTGGTGAACAGGGCCAGGCGCTGGCCGGGCTGCCAGTTTGCCTCGCTCTCGTCGCGGATGGTGATGGTCTTTCGGCCAGCCTGGATGTCGGCGACAAAGCGGCTGAAGAAGGTGAATGCCGGGTAGGCCGGGGTGTGCTGGGTCATGTCGTCTCCGAAGGGCAAGGGGTGAGAGGGCGGCTCAGGCCGCGGCGGGCCCATTTTAGGAGGGGCGGGGGGAGCGTGCAGCACTTTTTACCCCGACATGTGAAGGGCGACCGACTGCGTTCACTGCTCGGTAAAATGGCCGCAACTGAACCTGGATGTGAGATGATGCGGCCTCCTCTTTCTTGATATGTAACAAATCAAGGGGACGGGCTCTGTGGTCTGATGGCGTCCGGGGCCGGCCGTGGTTGACGTTGAACAAAAGGAGCAAGTGTGAATTCCGAGTTGATCTGGGTGCTCAGCATGCTGGTGGGTGCCATTCTCCTGTTTATTACCAACAAGGTCCGCATGGACGTGGTCGCCTTGTTGATCATCATTCTGTTCGTGTTGAGCGGCACCCTGACCCTGCCGCAGGCGCTGGCAGGATTCAGCGATCCCAACGTCATTCTGATTGCCGCCCTGTTCGTGGTGGGGGAGGGGCTGGTGCGTACCGGCATCGCCTATCAGGTGGGAGATGCCCTGGTGAAGGTGGCCGGCAGCAGCGAAACCCGCATGCTGGTGCTGCTGATGGTGGCGGTGGCGACCCTGGGGGCCGTGATGAGTTCGACCGGGGTGGTGGCCATCTTCATCCCCGTGGTGCTGAGCGTGGCGAACCGGATGGGGATCCCGGCGGGCAGACTGATGATGCCGCTCGGCTTTGCCGGCCTTATCAGCGGCATGATGACGCTGGTGGCAACCCCTCCCAACATGGTGGTGAACAGTGAGCTGATGCGGCACGACATCCAGGGGTTCGGCTTTTTCGGCTTCACCCCCATGGGGGTCATCATTCTGGGGATGGGGATCCTCTATATGCTGCTGATGCGCACCTCCTTGGTGCGTGAAGGAGAGGAGGGCAAGGGCAAGCAGATGGGACGCAGCACCATGCGGGATCTCATCCGTGACTACCGGCTGGCCGGGCGAGCACGCCGACTGGCGATCCGGCCCGATTCCCCCCTGATCGGCCAGACCCTCGACGAGCTGCAATTGCGTGCCCGCTTCGGGGCCAACGTCATCGGGATGGAGCGCTGGCGCAAGTTCAGGCGGGTGATGGTCAGTGTCACCGGGGTGACCGAGTTCCAGGCCAAAGACGTGCTGCTCATCGACATGTCGGATCCCGAGGTGGATGTGCGGGAGTTTTGCAGCGAGGCGCGGCTCGAGCCCATGATATTGCGCGGGGAGTATTTCTCCGACCAGGCGCGGGAGGTGGGCATGGCGGAGGTCTCCCTCATCCCTGGCTCCCGGCTGCTCGGCAAGAGCATCCGCGAGGTGACCTTCCGTTCCCGTTACGGCCTGAGCGTGGTGGGGATCCGCCGGGATGGAGAGGCGCTGACCGGCAAGCTGGTGGACGAGGCGCTGCAGATGGGGGATACCCTGCTGGTGGTGGGGAACTGGAGCCTCATTCGTCAGTTGCAGACCCATCATCGCGATTTTCTGCTGCTGGGCCTGCCTGCGGAAGTGGACGAGATGGCGCCGGCCCGCAGCCAGGCCATTCACGCCCTGATTGCCCTCGGGGTCATGATAGTACTGATGGTGACGGATCCCGTGCCCAACGTCATCGCGGCGCTCATCGCCTGCCTGCTGATGGGCAAGTTCCGCTGCATCGATCTGGAGAGTGCCTACAAGTCCATCCACTGGCCGACCCTGATCCTCATCGTGGGCATGCTGCCCTTTGCCCTTGCATTGCAGCAGACCGGCGGGGTGGATCTCATCGTCGGCGCGCTCATCTCGGCAGTGGGGGAGATGGGCCCCAGGGTGATGCTGGCCAGCCTCTTCGCGCTCTGTGCCGTCATCGGGCTCTTCATCTCCAACACGGCGACGGCGGTGCTGATGGCGCCCATCGCGCTGGGTACGGCCCATCAAATGGGGGTGTCGCCTTATCCCTTTGCCATGACCATCGCCATCGCCGCCTCGGCAGCCTTCATGACGCCGGTCTCGTCGCCGGTCAACACCCTGGTGCTGGGCCCGGGCAACTACAAGTTCATGGACTTTGTGCGCATCGGCGTGCCCTTCACCTTGCTGGTGATGGTGGTGAGCGTCATCGCCATCCCTTGGTTCTTCCCGTTCTGACGACAGAAAATTATATGGCGGCCTGCGGGCCGCCTTTTTATTGCCCGCAGTGCTCTGCGAGATGAAAAGGGTGGACGCCGGAGCAGGGCATTGCGCCGTCATGAAGTGGCGTTGCAGGAGTGGAGAGGGGAAGAAGAGCGGCAAACGCCGGATACAAAAAAACCAGCCTGAGCTGGTCTGTTTGGTACTGCTTTCGATGGTGCGGAAGGAGAGACTCGAACTCTCACGCCTAGGGCGCCAGAACCTAAATCTGGTGCGTCTACCAATTTCGCCACTTCCGCAAGAATAATGGTGGCTATGACGGGATTCGAACCTGTGACCCCCGCATTATGAGTGCGATGCTCTAACCAACTGAGCTACATAGCCGTCTTGTGCACGACTTGCGTCGAATACAAGCAAAAATGGCTGGGGCACTAGGATTCGAACCTAGGTATGGCGAGATCAAAACCCGCTGCCTTACCGCTTGGCGATGCCCCAACAGTGTTCTTTGCAATCGGATGATTGAAGGAACGTTTTTCAAACATGGTGGCTATGACGGGATTCGAACCTGTGACCCCCGCATTATGAGTGCGATGCTCTAACCAACTGAGCTACATAGCCGTTTGTTGTCAACCACATAGGTGGAAGAGAACATAAAAATGGCTGGGGTACTAGGATTCGAACCTAGGGATGGCGAGATCAAAACCCGCTGCCTTACCGCTTGGCGATACCCCAACAGCGATGCCTGACAGAGACTATCAAGCATCATTCAAAAATGGCTGGGGTACTAGGATTCGAACCTAGGGATGGCGAGATCAAAACCCGCTGCCTTACCGCTTGGCGATACCCCAACGACGATGCCTGACAGAGACCATCAAACATCATTCAAAAAATGGCTGGGGTACTAGGATTCGAACCTAGGGATGGCGAGATCAAAACCCGCTGCCTTACCGCTTGGCGATACCCCAACTAGAGATGGTGGCTATGACGGGATTCGAAC
Organism: Aeromonas sp. ASNIH1; assembly: GCF_002934285.1. Taxonomy (NCBI): domain Bacteria; kingdom Pseudomonadati; phylum Pseudomonadota; class Gammaproteobacteria; order Aeromonadales; family Aeromonadaceae; genus Aeromonas; species Aeromonas sp. ASNIH1. Next base: position 2,738,397 of record NZ_CP026228.1, read on the forward strand.
CTGTGACCCCCGCATTATGAGTGCGATGCTCTAACCAACTGAGCTACATAGCCAACCGTGCTTCCAGTGAGTCGTTGCCTCGTCACTGTGCGGCCGGAATTATGCGTATCTGGCTCTGGGGCGTCAACCCTTTTTTTGTTTGAAAAAACGAATTTGGGTGCGTTTGGCGAGTTATTGGCCGCTGTCGTGCAAAAGCCCAACAATATGGTTTTTTTTACGACATTCGCACCCAGATCGCGCCTCTGGCCAGATAAAAAAGAGGCCAGCAAATGCTGGCCTCTCATGGGGTTAGACGTTGAACAGGAAGAGTTACACGTTGAACCTAAAATCCCCATAAAAATCCAATTCTTGCGGGGCGTTGCGCAACGGATCATTCTACCGCGCACATAATATACCCCCAAAGATACCCCCATTCTACGACGATACCCCAAGACACTCGCAGCAACCCCTCAAACTGCGTGCCGGCCTGCCGTGAGCGCGGAAGCGTGCTGCTGGTCGGTGATCAGCCTCAGGGAGTAATTGTACCGCCCGCGTCACAAGTAATGGGCCGACCAAGGGATCGACTCTCGCCATTACGGTTTGCAAAGTGAACCGTGATGGCATCACGTTGCAAACCAATCGGCTTTGCCTTTGTTAAGGCAGCGGAGGCAACCCCAACTCAGCCAGATACTGATTGTGGCGCGCCTTGGCGTCTGCAATCTTGTTCTCGGCGGCAACCAAGTCGGCATGAACCGCTGCCAGGTCGATCTCTTCCTCAGCTTGCGCGGTGCTCACATAGCGCGAGATGTTCAGGTTGAAATCGTTCTTCTCGATTTCTTCCATGCTCACCCGGCGAGAGTAACGCGGCGCTTCCTTGCGGTACTGGTAGGCATCGATGATTTGGTCGATGTGCTCCGGCAAGAGCTGGTTCTGGCGTTTGCCCTTCTCATAATGCTCGGCAGCGTTGATGAACAGCACGTCGTCCGGCTTCTTGCACTTTTTCAGCACCAGGATGCACACCGGTATGCCAGTGGAGAAGAACAGGTTCGCCGGAAGGCCGATCACGGTGTCGATATGCCCATCCTTGAGCAGTTTGGTACGAATGCGAGCCTCGGCACCGCCACGGAACAGCACACCGTGGGGCAGGATGATCGCCATCACACCGTCTTGCTTGAGGAAATGGAAGCCATGTAGCAGGAAGGCAAAGTCAGCGGCGGACTTCGGTGCCAGGCCGTAATTCTTGAAGCGCACGTCTTCGCCCAGCGCCTCGCTTGGCTCCCAGCGGTAGCTGAACGGCGGGTTGGCCACCACCGCGTCGAACTTCGGCATTTTGGCCGGATTGGTCTCGCGCAACATATCCCACTCGTTGAGCAGGGTATCGCCATGGAAAATCTCGAACTCCGAGTCCTTCACCCCGTGCAGCAGCATGTTCATGCGAGCTAGGTTGTAGGTGGTGATGTTCTTTTCCTGGCCGTAAATCTTGCCAATGCCGTGCGGCCCCATCAGGCGGCGCACGTTGAGCAGCAAGGAGCCCGAGCCGCAGGCAAAGTCGAAAACGCTATCCAGATGCGAGCGCTTGCCGGTGGCTGGCTCCTGGCTGTCCAGCGTGACGATGGCCGACAGGATGTCTGAAATGCGCTGCGGCGTGTAGAACTCGCCGGCCTTTTTGCCCGAGCCTGCCGCAAACTGGCCGATCAGGTACTCGTAGGCATCACCCAGCGTGTCACTGTCAGTAGAGAACTGCCCCAGCCCCTTGGCGATCTCGGCGATGATCTTGCACAGGCGGGCATTGCGCTCGATGTAGGTCTTGCCCAGCTTGTCCGACGCCAGATTGATCTCTGAGAACAAGCCACGGAAGGTGCTGGCGAAGGACTCTTCCTCGATATACTTGAAGCCCTTCTGCAAGGTATGCAGCAGCTCGGCATCCTGCGTGCGCGCCATCTCGGCGATGTTGCCCCACAGGTATTGGGGTTCGATCACGTAATGCACCTTGCGGCGCATCTGCTTCTCGAAGTCGGGTACGTCGTCCAGATTTTCCTCGTACCACGCTTGAAGCGGCGTATTCACGCCGGTCTGCCTCAACACATCGGAAGGAAGGTCTGGATAGTCCGATCCCAGCTCCTTCTGCGCGGCGGCCTCGTAGTTGTCCGACAGATAGCGCAGGAAGAGAAAAGCCAGCATATAGTCGCGGAAGTCGTCCGCATTCATCGCGCCACGCAGTTGGTCGGCGATGGCCCAGAGGGTCTTGCCCAATTTTTGCTTTTCGGATTCGGTCATGGTGTACCTGCTGTTGCGGCCTCAGGAACTTGAGGGAACAAATCGGGATTGAAGGGGTAGCGATTCAGGAAGTCGTTCAGGATCTTCTTGAAGTAAGCCTTGTTCTCATCGAGCATCTGCTGCGGCTCATACAGCGAGTAGTTGCCGTGACTGAGGATGTTGATCAGACGCGCGTGCAAAATGCCGTCCGGATCATCATCGTCTTGCTTGATGCAGGCCGAGAAGTTCTTGTGGCCGTGGAAACTGGCCGTCTTCTCCAGAATCGTGCGCAGCATGTTGAAATGGTGCGTGAACAAACGATCTTCCTGCGCGGCCTGATAGAGTTCCGCCAAGGCCGCAACGTGGTGGAAGAAGGGCGTATCGCCCTCTTCGGGCCGCAGCAGATAGCCGCCGCTGGGCGGGTGCTTGTTGATCACATAGCGGCGCGCCTTGCCCAGCTCATTGCAGAGCACATTGAAGAACAAGGTGTGGTGCGTGGAAATTACCGTTTTGAGCCGGTTGTCCTGCCGCTTGAGCAACTGCGTCAGGTGATTGGCGACGGCAATGGCGTTGTGTTCATCCAGCGACGAGATCGGATCGTCGATATACAGGTACTTCACCCATTGGTACGCCTCGATATCGGCGTCCATCGCCAGTTCGACCACAGCCAGAAAAAAACACCAGATGAAGATATTTTCCTCGCCGCGTGACACCTTGATGTTGTCAACGTTCTGGCCATCCACCAGACGCGAAAAGCGTACCGCCCACTCTGGGCCCTCGGTGTCGATACGGAAGTCGAAATCCGCGTAACGCCGCAGTAATGGGCGGATGCGGTTGTCCATCTCCAGATCGAACAGGCCCTGGAAAAAGCGTGACTCCTTATTGAGCAGCAAGCGCCTGTCCGCATCGCCTGCCAGATCGTTGTTCCAGTGGAACAGGTCTTCAGTGAATGCGTTGAAGTACAGGGTATCGCGGGCGTCGTCCTGCTTGCCCATGTCCTTGAAGGCCATGGACAGCCGCGTCTTGCCAGTGCCGTTGTAGGCATATAGCAGGATGGTTTTTTTGTTTTCCAGCTCGCTGCGTAGATGGGTAGCCAGCGCGGCCAAATCGGCGAAGGATTGAGCCGGCTTCATGCGTCCACCTCATCCAGCGCCGGGAATAACTGCTGCATGAGACCAATTTTATGATTCTGTAGGGGCGTTGTTTCCTAAATCCGGGAACTATCCGGCCACTCGGTGATCTGATCTCTTAGGTCAACTGCAGGGAGCGTCAGATGGGCAAGTCCAAGCACAAGATCAGTAACTGGAAACAGTACAACCAAGCCTTGGTGCAACGCGGTTCGCTAACCATCTGGATGACTGAGCAAGCCATCAAGCACTGGCATTGCCAGACCCATCATGGCCGCCGGGGACGTGGCTTTCACTACAGCGATAGCGCCATCGAGACCGCGCTGATGCTCAAGGGCGTGTTCAAGCTGCCACTGCGCGCCTTGGAGGGGTTCATTAACTCGCTGTTCAAACTGATGCAGGTTCCCTTGCAGTCGCCGGACTACAGTTGCATCAGCAAGCGCGCCAAGACGGTAGAGATCAAGTACCGCCTGCCCAGCCAAGGCCCGGTTGCTCACTTGGTGATTGATGCCACCGGCCTCAAGGTCTACGGCGAAGGCGAATGGAAAATTCACAAGCACGGCAAGGAGAAACGGCGCCTTTGGCGCAAACTCCATCTGGCCGTGGATGCTGCCAGCCATGCCATCGTCGCGGCCGAAGTCAGCCTCGACACGGTGGCCGATAACGAGGTGCTGCCGACATTGCTCAATCCCTTGCGGCGCAAGATCGAACAAATCAGTGCCGACGGCGCTTATGACACCAAAGAGTGTCACGCCCTGCTGAAGAAGAAGGGAGCCAAGGCCACCATCCCGCCGAGAAAGAACGCCGCGCTGTGGGAGGAAGGTCATCCCCGCAACGAAGCCGTCAAAGCGCTGAAAGCCGGTGAGCTGGAACAATGGAAAAAGGACTCCGGCTATCATCAGCGTTCGAAGGCCGAAACCGCCATGTATCGCTTCAAGCAGCTCATCGGACCGAAACTGAGCCTGCGGGATTACAACGCCCAAGTGGGGGAAATCCTGGCCGGAGTCAAAGTCATGAACAAGGTCATTGGCCTTGGTATGCCTGTTCGGCAGCCCATCAATTAAGCGAGGCGAACCGCCTGGGGACAGGCTGTCCCCCCTCTGATTTGATCAACATCGCCTTCTGTAGGTCTTCCAGCTTCTGCGACTGCAAGTTTATCCGCTCATCGAGTGAAGATAAAAAAGACGCGATATATTCTTGCTCGGCAGGCGTTGGAAGCATGGCATCATATGCGAACAAATCTTCGCGGTTAATCTTGGGAATCTTGCCTCGCCCAGAGTGCTTCGTTGCATACTTAACAAATGACTCTGACCTCAACAAATATACGAGAAACTCCCGACGTAACATCTCGCAGCATGGGCGTATTGGGTATACGTCTGCGCTGCAGACACCACTGATGTCTGGGGCGGCAACTTTGTTAAGCGCGGGCCTGATTTTCGAATAAAGGATATCGTGTTCATCGAAGGCGTACTTCCCGCTGATGACCCCATCCTCCTTCGCTGTCCGTAAATTCAGAAGTTTCCCCGTGCCTGCTTCGATGTTTTCCCCTCCAACGTGCGGTAAGTCGCAATATGGGGGCTTGGTTGGGTCGACTTGGCCAGACGCAATCTCAATAACTCGCTGGAGCGACACTTTTTCCCACTCCCCAGTCTCCCGAAACTCCGGAAACCTCAGACCGGGCACAGTTTCGCCTTCGCGGGGGAAAAGCTGCTGCATCAGGCCCTTTTTGTGGGTCTTGAGGGTGTCCAGCTTTTGGGTTTCCGCCGTGATCAGATCATCCAGCGAAGATAGGCAGTCGGCGATTTTTTGTTGTTCATCGCGTGGAGGGATTGGCAGTTCAAGCTCGGAAAACTGCTTGTAACTGATCATCTTTCCATCACGAAGCCCCTCAAGATTTTTGATCATTTGAGCGATAAAACGATCAGTTTTTAGGTAATGCCTAAAGTAATCTTCAGAGTGGCCATGTCGCAGTCGTAGAATTACATAAGCAGGACTACAAATCCCCCTATATCTAGAGAACTCAATGCCGCCTTGAAAAGAACGCAGGCTAATGATGAAGTCGCCGACTTCAACCACCTTGTAGCTTTCTAGGCTTTTGTCAGTTACGGAAACATGATAATCAATCATTTCCCGAGGGATTGCTCCTTGCTCTTGGGTTATGGCAAGAACAGGGAGGTCGGAGTTGTGATCTTTATTGGAAATTTGATCAAAGATCATATTTCCAAATTCAGAGCCCCATCCGTCCTCGGCCCGATACTCCGGAAACCGCAACCGTGGCACCAACTGCTGTTTTTTATTCTCACTCACGCTGCTTGCTCCTGCGGCCGCGCGACGATGGCCTTGAACAGGTTCCCCGCCCGGTCGTCGATCAGTTCAATTTGCGGCCAGGCCCGCAAGGCGCGCAGCAGACCGCTACCCAGTCCGCGATACGGCAGCAGCTTGGCGGCAAAGGACGCCAGAATCGGGTTGCGCATATTGGAGTTGCCCGCCTTGATGTTTTCGATGGTCAGGTTGTTGGGCAGATGACCAGGGCTGATGATCTCGACCCGATCGGCAAACACCAACACGCGCACCGGCGCGCTGATGAAATAGTCGCGGTGGATGAGCGCGTTAGCGACCAGCTCCTCCCAGACGATGCGGGGAATCTCGGCCTGCCCTTGTGAGTTAAAGCCCTGCTCGCCCTGAGTGGCGCGCGTGTTGGCGATGATGAAACCCAGCGACTGCTGGAACACATCGGCTAGCTTGCCGGTGATGTCGCGGCTGTCGATATAGCGCTGGTCTTCGATCTCATTGCCGACAAAAGCCACCGCCTTGACGATGAAGGCAGGCAGTGCGTACTGCGGCGCTTTGGCAAACAGCAGGCTGCCCGCCACATTGAGCTGCCCCTGGTTCATCAGGTTCATGTTGGTCAAGAGCTGCGGCAGCGGTTGCTTGTGCTGGGCGAGCGGTTCGCCGAATTGCTGTTCGAAGAAAGTTTCGAAATAGGGCAGGTCCACATCGCCCGCGCTCAAGCCCGCCACAGGCGTCTCATCCGCATGCACCAGCCCTGCTTGCTGGAACAGGCGCTGGATTTCTTCACGCGAGGTGGCGCGGCGCTTGTCCGAGCCGTTCTTCACCCAGATGGCTCCGTTCTTGTCCATGTAGGGTTTGCTGACGCCTTCCACAACGGTGACCACCATCACGGTGCCGTTGGGGTGCGGCACATTTTCGGTGAGCGGGTTCACCGCAGGCCGCACATTTTGCGAGGCGCTGTTGGAGATGAGCTGGTTCAGGCGGTCAATGTCCGCGTGAGACAAGCCCAGCACCGTGCCGTCGTTATGCACGCCAATGAAAATCCGCCCGCCAGCGGTGTTGGCGAAGGCCACGATCTCCGCCGCCAGCGCGTCGGCATTGGTGAAGTTCTCTTTGAACTGATGGCGGCTGTCTTCGCCACGGCTCAAGCAGTCGATCAGTTCTGTGGTTTCCATAGGTTGTAAACCTCTTTGCGTCGGTTGAAGGCTTGCTGGCCTCCTTCCATGATGTTGATGATGGCGTCCTGCACCGGACGAGCGTCGATGCTGCCGCTTTGTACGGCGACTTGCTCATCCTGATAGCGGCAGGCATGCACTTGCTCCGCATCACCCAGCACCGGAAAGTTGGCGTTGTGGGTAGCGAAGATGAATTGGGCGTGAGGCTTCATCTCGCGCAGCAGCTTGATCACGTCGTCGTAGATGGTCTGGTTGTCCAGATCGTCTTCCGGCTGGTCAATGATGATCACGTCGTTCTGGCGCTGGCTGAGCACATATAGCAGCAACGCGGAAGCACGCTGCCCGAGCGAGTGGTGCTTGAGTTCCTTGCCGCGATAGCGAATGACGAAACGGTTAGGCACCTGCCAGGTGACGAACTCCGTCAGGTTCTGCATAAAGGTCTTTTCGAACACCTCCGGCGTGCTGCCCGCTTTTTTCAAGGCGTTTGGCAAATCACGCAGCAGGCCGCCGAAATCGGCGTAATCCTCCATCACGGCGCGCAGGGTGGTTTCGCGGATGTTGCTGCCCTTGAAGAGCTGCTGCATGAAACTGATGGCGGCTTCCTTGTCGCCTTTGAAGTCGGCTTCGATCTGCAGGGCGGTATGGCCAGCGTTCACCCGATCCAGTTCGGCCTTGATGGCGTTGAACTCGCGCAGCCACAGGCCGTTGAGCTTGTCGATCTCGGCAAACAGTGCGTCGCGGATGCTGCTCTGCTGGCTTTCCTGCTTGGCGAGCGCCTCCAGCATTTGCTCCGCCTTGGTTTTACGCTGCTGTTGGGTCAGGAAGTCATCCGGCTGGATGGCCGTCATGCCGGTCTGCTTGAGTTCCTGAGCCAGCTGACGTTCGACCTGGGCAAACTCTTCCTGAAGACTCTGGCGCGCGGCATCGAACTCGCCTTGTTTGAATTGAAGCCGGGAGGTAACAGCGCGGGCCTCTTGCTCGATTTGCTTGAGCTGATCGACTTTGGCAACGAGATTGGTAAATTCGGCGTAATAAGCCGTGAAGAAGTCGGGGTTCTGCTTGGAGACGTAGCTCGTGGCATTACGCAGATCGTCTTCGTGCTCGGCGATCAATTGCCCGAGGGCGAGCACAAAGCTGTCTGCCCGCTCCTTCATGCGTGCCAGTGCACTGGCATCCTGCTGGAAGCCAAGGCGCTTTTGCAGCTTGTCGGCAACCCCGTACTCTTCAAATTTCTTCAGCCGGAAGTTGGCATCGGTGAGCTGGGACTGGTAATCACGCCTGAGTTCGGCAGTATTGCTGAGCTTGAGCCAGCGTTGCGCAGCATCACGCACATGCTGGCGTTGGGTTTCGATTTCGTCTCGCAGTGTGCGGAGCTTTTCGCCCACCAGCTTTTCCACTAGATCGGTCTCGAAACCTTCGCCGGTGCTGGAAAGGTCTTTCTGCCCGAAGTAGATCGGACGGCGCAGCACGGTTTCCCGGATCGATACACCGGGCTGCAATTTGCCGTCCAGATAGACGTTCGGCGCTTCGCGGAAAATGCGGGAGATGGTGAATTCCTGTCCGTATACGTCACAGGCCGTCAGCGTCACCTTGCCGCCGCTGCCCAGAGTGTGGCGGATCAGTTCATCCTTGTACTTGGTGTCCTGCGCCTTCTCCCCGCGAGGAATATCGAGGGCGTAGCGCACTGCTTCCAGAATGGAAGACTTGCCGCTGCCCCGGATGCCGATCAACGTGTTCAGTTCAGGCGAGAAATGCAGCGTTTTCCCGTCAAGGATGCCCCCGTCAAAGTGAATGCTGCGGATGTGCGATGCGAGATGCTTGGGCGGCTCCGTGACGACCCGCGAAGCAGGATCGCTCAAGGCAAACTTGACCGCATCAAAGGACAGTTCACCCAATTTGAGGTAACAGGCTTTACCCTGACCAATCTCTTCGATGCATTTGGCGTCGCAGCCTTCCAGTTCGGCGGGGTACCAGCCACCTAGATGCTGCTGCGTTTTAGTCCGACAGGGTTTGTTTTTCTCTTGCAGCTTGTTGTACGTGCGTACCTTTTGGAAGCCCAACGTGCGACGGCGGAAGAATTCGTTCTGGCCCAGCTCGGCAAGACGCCCCCCGTCCAATTCGGCCCACAGCCCGCTCGGTGCTTCGACATGGGCAAAGACAAGGAAAAAGTCGCGGTGATAGCTTTCCAGCTTCTTGATGGTTTCCAACAGCGACAGCGAGGAGCGCCCGTTTTCCTGCTCGTACTGGGCAGGGACTTTTCCTTCAAAGGCAACACCCAGGAAGGGGTTGATATGGTCATGACCATCGGCCAACCAGTCGTCGGAAAAAACGACCAAGGTGTGGATGCCATTGGCCCCGTCATTGACCGACAGCTCGACGCCGGGCAACAGCGCAATATCCTTCTTCTGCGCTGTCTTGCGCAGCGCTTTGAACTCCTCGAAATCGAACTTGTTGTGATTGGTGATGACGCCCAGCTGAATACCTGCTTTCTCCAGTGCGTTCACATAATTGCTGTTGTAGAAGTTGTCATCGCCTGTGTACTTGAACTCACGATCTGCGCGGGTGTGCAGATGGAAGTCCGCACGAACCCACTGCGCCCCCTGTGTAAAGACGGTTCCCATCATCGCCCCTCCTCATAGGCAGCCAAACCAGCAATCTCTCGACCCTGGGCGAGCTTGTGCAGCAGTGGTGTCAGCTCTTCCATCAGGGCCAACTCTTTCTGCGTGCGGGCTTTCCATCCAAGTTCCAGCGGGGCCATCAACTCGGAGAGGCGTTCGCCATCGAAAATGCGGCGGCGCAAAATGTCATCGACAAAGGCTTGCAGCGCTGATGCGTCCAGTGTGTGGCGGTTGGCGAGATCGGTGAGTTCCCGTGTTTTTTTCTCTGCCTTGAAGCGGTCGAACCCGCTGCGGATTTGATTTTCGTCCAGGGCTTCATTGACTGGCAGGCCACGGATGTACTCGGCGATGTCCTCGCGCTCGTCGATGAACTTGGCGTCGGACTGAATCAGGCCAATGAGCTGCTCACGGTTCATGGTGAGCTTGCCGGGCTTCTGCTGGGTCAGCTTGGCGATGAGGCTCATGATGTAGTCGTAGTCGATCACGCTTGAGGCGAAGAGCACGAATTCGAAATCAAGCTGCTGCACTTCTGGCGGGGTCTGGTCGCGATCCTGCTGTTCCTTCAAGCGCTTGGCCGTTTCGAGGTACACACCTTTGAAGCCTTGCATCTGATCGGGTGGCGCAATCTGGGTGATCTGCGCCTTCTGCTCATCCGAGAGATCGGTATATTGATCGAGCTGGGTCTTGAGGCGCTGTACTTCCTTGAACAGATTGACGAACTGCGCCCGTGCGGCATCGCCTTTCAGGTTGGCCACTTCTTCCGGCGCATTGCCCACGCCTTGCGACCGCATAAAGTCGGCCAGCTTCTGGGTGGCGGTTTGCAGGTTATCGATGACCTTGGGCGCAGGATCTACCAGCCAGATTTCACGCGGGTTGTCGATCTTCTCGCCAGAGAACAGTGCAATTGCCTCTTCGACCGGCTTTTGCTGCTGACGGAAGTCGAGGATGTTGCCATAGGGCTTGCTGTCGTTCAGCACGCGATTGGTGCGCGAAAACGCCTGGATCAAGCCGTGATGCTTGAGGTTCTTATCCACGTATAGGGTATTGAGGTACTTGGAGTCGAAACCGGTGAGCAGCATGTCCACCACGATGGTGATGTCGATCTTTTGCGCGGCGGGGAGATCGCTGTTGGGATACTGCTGATCCTTGATGCGCTTTTGCACATCCTGGTAGTACAGGTCGAACTCGCCAATGCGGTGGTTGGTACCGAAGCGGGCGTTGTAGTCGGCCACGATGCGCGTGAGCGCAGCCTTCTTGCCCTCGGGGTCTTGCTGGTTATCTTCTTTCTCTTGCGGCAGGTCTTCCTGAATCTGTTGTACGTCCTTATTTCCCTCGGCAGGTGGAGAGAATACGCAGGCAATGTTCAGCGGACGGAACTCAGGATCTTGCTCGGTCTTTTGTTTTTGAATCTCCGCGAACAGTTCGAAATACTCGATGGCATCGTTGATGCTGGCCGTTGCCAACACCGCGTTGAACTTGCGGCCATTGGTCGCTGCATCGTGCTTGGCGAGAATGGTTTCAATGACCTTGGGCTTGGCCACACCTTCACCAGGCTTGGGAGGATTCTTGCCTTCGGGCTTGAAGTAATCCACGTGAAAGCGCAGGACGTTGCGATCCTCGATGGCGTGGGTGATGGTGTATTGATGCAGGCAACGCTGGAAGAGGTCGTCGGTCGTGCGGTAACTGGCCTGCTGACCTTCGATCTGCTGGTAGCTGGCGTTCTTCTCGAAGATGGGTGTGCCGGTAAAGCCAAAAAGCTGGGCGTTGGGGAAGAACTCCTTGATGGCTTTGTGGTTGTCGCCAAATTGTGAGCGGTGGCATTCATCAAAGATAAACACCATGCGCTGGTTGCGTAATGGCTCCAGCCGTTCCTTGTAGTTGCGTCTGTTGGCCCCATCCAGAGCCAGGCCCAGCTTCTGAATGGTGGTGACGATGACTTTATCGGCGTAGTCATCCGACAGTAGGCGGCGCACCAGGGTCTCGGTGTTGGTGTTCTCTTCGACGCAGCCCTCCTGAAAGCGGTTGAATTCCTCGCGAGTCTGGCGATCCAGGTCTTTGCGATCCACCACAAACAGACACTTGTCGATGTCCGGATTGTCTTTGAGCAGGGTGGACGCCTTGAACGAAGTCAGCGTCTTGCCTGAGCCGGTGGTGTGCCAGATGTAGCCGTTGCCGCAATTCTGGTGGATGCACTCCACGATGGCTTTGACGGCATAGATTTGGTATGGCCGCATCATCAGCAGCTTCTGCTCGCTGGCCACCAGCACCATGTAGCGGCTGATCATTTGCCCTAGAGTGCACTTTGCTAGGAACTTCTCGGCAAAACTATCGAGCAGCGTGATTTTCTTGTTGTCTTCGCTGGCGAACTGGTAAACCGGCAAGAAGCGCTCATCCGCGTTGAAGCTGAAGTGCCGTGCGTTGTTGTTGGCGAAATACCAAGTGTCAGTGCGGTTGCTGACGATGAAGAGCTGCAGGAAGCACAGCAGTGTCTTGCTATAGCCATTGCCGGGGTCAGTCTTGTAATCAACGATCTGCTGCATGGCCCGGCGCGGGCTGACCGCCAAGGTCTTCAGCTCGATTTGCACTACCGGTACGCCGTTGATGAGCAGCATCACGTCGTAGCGGTGATGGCTGTTGTCAGTATTCATGCGCAACTGGTTGACGACCTCGAAGTCGTTCTTGCACCAGTCTCGGATGTTCACCAAGGTGTAGTTCAGCGGCGTGCCATCGTCGCGCTCGAAGCTGTTGATGCTGCGAAGCCGCTGGGCAGCGGCGTAGACATCGGGTGTGATAATGCCGTCGAGCAAGCGTTGAAACTCGCTGTCAGTCAGGTGCACGCGGTTCAGCGCCTCGAACTTGGCTCGGAAGTTGGCTTCGAGCGCGGCACGGTCGCGAATGTCGGGGCGATAGGAGTACTTGAGGTCGCCGAGCTTGGCGATCAGATCAAGTTCGATTTGTTGTTCTGTGGTCGTCATGAACCTTGCCTCAAAGACCCAAACGGTTTACTGCCGCCGTTGTTCTGGCGGGGGGAATGCCATGGAGCTCATGTATGCCGACTCCCCGGCTCACCGACATCTTCATCTGCGCCGCCTGCACGCACCCATTCATCCACCTCGGAGAGCTGGAACTTCCACAGCCGCCCCACGCGGTGTGCGGGCAGACCCTTGCGCTCGCGCCAGCGGTACACGGTGTCCTTGGCCACGCCCAAGTGCTGGGCGACGTGATCGGCGGTAACCCACGGTTCTGTGCTCATGTCGATGGCGCTCGAAGGTTGCAGTTGAAAGTCGTCTTAAGTCGTTTGGAGTCTATCATTTGAATGCTGCGGAAGCAGCAAGATTGTTCTTGGCTACTGCCCTTGTGAGTTGAATGTGGTAACAAGGGGCGCAGTGCCGCACTGTCACCACCATGGTGACACGCTGCCACCACAAGGTGACCACATTGTCGCCACCATCCTTGCCACTCTTTCAACACATTGTTCGCACAAGGTTGCCACGTTGTTGCCAACATGCCGCCACACTGTTTACACAGTCGGCCGGCAGCCCGATCTGATCGCACAGATATTTTTTGCTGGTCACAAAGGCTCTTGCCACGTTACTCCCTCGCCTGGGCACAAGATAAGCAATAACAGTCGAGGGATTTGGAATCTACGTTGGGCAACTATGGAATGTACGTGGACGGAAATAAGTTTTTCGCTGCCTGATCATGTGCCCGAACAACAGAGCATTGGAAATAACGTTGCGCCTTGTTGGGAACAACGTAGGGCCAGATAGGGAGTAACGGGGCATGTGACCAGCTAAAAGTCATGCGATCAGCGCCGCAGGATTTGGAAACCCGACGACTGGAAACAGCGTATTTTTTGCCTACTCAGTTGGCGGCATGTCCGCATTGCCGCCGCTGCGGAAATGGGCGTCAACCACGCTGGCGATGTCAGCAGGCTGGGCTCCTGCGTTGAATGCAAAACGCAGCGCCTGCTCCAGTTGTTGCCAGCCCTGCGCTGAAGAGACATGACTGCCCACTGTTTCAGCTAGGCGAAAAATCAGCCCTTCCAGCAGCTCTTCGTCACCCACGTTCGCTGCGGCCTGCTCCGCCAGCGCCAAGAGGACGTTGTGTGCTGATGCCATCGAGTCGATTGGCACTCCTGCCAATGCCGCAGGCGTGGTGATGACACGATCCACTCTGACGACTGTCGCCAGATCAAGGGCCTGAGCGACGCCCGGCTCGATCTCCATGCGGATCAGCACATCGCCAGCCAACAGAAAGCGGGTCTTGATAAGCCCCGGCTGCTCATCCTGAAACAACCACACCGACTGCTTGTCGGCCAGCAGCTTGCCTAGCACGAGCTTGCTGTCATCCAGTGCCCCACGATCCTGCCACTGGTGCAACACGTCGGTACGCAGGCGCCCGCCTTCCACACCGAGGTGGTGCAACAGGCCGACGAGTCGTTTGGCGGAGATCACCTGCTCCTTGCCACGTAGCCAGACCGAGAGGTTGGCAGTGCGGATACCGGTGGCTTCAGCAATCCGCCCCAGCGTTTCCCCGCGCAGTCGTATCAAGGAGGCGGCAAGGGCTGGCAATTGTTCAGGAGTAAGGATTGGCATGTCGGGCCCTGTGAATTCACTGTAAATCACTATAAGGCTTGTTGACCAACAAGACGAGCGTGCGGAGCTTGGCGATTCGCGCAAGATGCTATTATAGTAATTTATAGTTAAATTATTTCAGAGGCCATCATGCGCAAGCGAAAGCAAGCCCGTCCGCTGCGCCTGCGGGAATACGAAGCTGCCCTTGCGGCACTCAAGGCGCAGCATCCCTGGCTTGCCCGGCAGATCGTCGAACCGGCGCCGGGGCATCTGGCCGTGGTAGCACATCTGTTTGCCCAGGTGGAATACCTGCTGCCACCCGCCGTGCTCGCCCGCAAGGGCTCACTGTCCGTGAGCTGCAATCGGGATCGCCTGGCCATCCATTACCAGCCGCCGCGACGCCACAGCGAACGCGCAGCAGCCGTGTTCGATCTGATTGCCCAAACGAAGCACCTTTCGCAGCAACAATGCCCCGTTTGCGGTGCACAAGTTATCGGAGACGGCATCCGCCCGCAGCGTTGCCCGCAACATGAAGGAATCCAGGGGCTGTTTGCCGAAGAAGTGCGCCGCAGCCGCCAGCTGATCGTCGAACAGGGGGTACAGCAGGTGGTGCGCGATCTGGGCAAGGTGACGACCGAAGACGTGCGCGCTGCCACGGCGGTTGAAGATGAGCCCGTCCCGAGTGAAGCCGAAGCGGAGCAGGTTCAGGAGCAGCCGACAGAATCCGCTCAATCAGTACCCTTGCCGAGCATCGTCTTTCTTGATGAAGCAGGACTGGAGGCGTTCGTGGATCGCCACCGGCCGAAAGGCGATGACAAATTCAGGCGCGCGCAAGCGATGGCGGAACGAATCAAGCGGGCGGGGCATGGCCGCCGCCAACTGGGCCTGCTGCCTCCGGACTGGAAAGCCCTTCTGGATGAGTTCGCGCAGGCTTTTCCAAACTTCCATGAACTGGCCGAGCTGCTACGTGACCACTTTGCCCTCTCCAGCCTAGGCGATGGCCGCGTATCCTGGCCTGTCGTGTTGCTGGTCGGCCCGGCGGGCATCGGCAAAACCGAGGCGGCACGCTGGTTGGCCGATCAGTTGTATTTGCCTTTTCGTGTATTCGATATGGCGAGTACGCAATCGAGTTCGCCGCTCGCAGGTTCCGAATCGTTCTGGAGCAACTCCGAGCCAGGCCAGCTCTTTGAGCTGCTGGCCTACCAGCCGCTGGCCAACCCGGTGGTGGTGCTCGATGAACTGGACAAGGCAAGCAACGGTAGACCGCAATACGATCCGCTGGCAGCGCTCTATACCTTGCTGGAACCGCGCAGTGCGCGGAATTTTATCGACCTGTCGATCCGTGATTTCTCCATCGACGCCAGTCATGTCAATTGGATCGCGACCGCGAATGAGCTGGAGGCGATTCCGGGGCCGCTGCGCTCACGGCTGACGGTGTTGCACATTCAGCCGCCCAGGCCAGAGCAGGTCAGAAGCATTGCGCAGTCGATCTAGGGGACGATAGAGAATTCGGAAAAAATCGTACGCTAAGCTTCGCGAGTTCTTGTAACCAATTCATTGTTTTTTCAATGGATGAAAGAAAATGGCGAAAGCTATTTGGGGCGAATAGGGAAAACGGAATCTATGGTCACTCCCGTTTTTGCAACACCGATTTTGACGACAAGTTGGCTTGCTTGAATCTATCCGGCGTCTGAATGGGATTTTATTCCCGCGCCTTGATGAGTTCCGCGCCTGATGAACCTCCAGAAAATATACGGCTTCAATGAGCCTTTCCGTTTTACAGGTTCCTCAACAGGCCGGTGGGCCGTTAGTATCATCAATATCAGTATTCGCAAAACCAGATCAGTAATTCTTTAAACCGGTGTATTTCTGCCGTTATGCTACATAAGTTTGCTGTCGTGCCGTTAGGGCCCAGGCTATTCTGGCCAGCTTGTTTGCCAGAGCACAAGTGACGACAAAGTTGCTTTTCCGGCACAGTAAATCCCTGACCCAATCGGCCAATTTGCCAGACTGGTGTTCCAGTTTTTGTATGAATACCCTGGCACATTGAACCAACAAAGTTCGGATCTTTTTATTACCTCGCTTACTAATTCCCAGCAATGTCGTCCTACCTCCCGTGCTGTACTGCCGAGGTACAAGCCCTGTTGCCGCCGCAAAGTCACGGCTGCTGGCGTACTGCTTCCCGTCGCCAATCTCAGTTGAAATAGTACTCGCTGTCAGTGTTCCGACGCAGGGAATGCTCAGCAAGCGCTGTCCAACCTCATCTTCGTCCAACTTTCGTTTCAACTGGGATTCCAAATCTTTAATCTGCTCAACAAGATAGTGATAATGCTGTTGTAATTTCAGCAATAACTGGCTGAGGTAAAGAGGCAAACTATTATCCTCAAGAATGGTACTCAGTCGGCTAATAACGGCAGCTCCTCGGGGAACGCTAATGCCAAATTCCAGCAGAAAAGCATGCATTTGATTGGTTGTTTTTACCTTATCCTGAACCAGGGATTCACGGACACGATGCAGAGCCCGCATTGCCTGCTGAGATTCCGTTCTGGGCTGCACAAAACGCATAGACGGACGCGATGCAGCTTCACAAATAGCTTCGGCGTCGACAAAGTCGTTTTTATTGCTTTTAACGAACGGGCGGACAAATTGTGGTGATATCAGCTTTGGGGAATGCCCCAACTCTTCCAACTTGCGTGCCATAAAGTGAGAACCGCCACAGGCTTCCATTGCGATGGTTGTAGCGGGGCATGTCGCCAAAAATTCGATCAACTTTGGCCGGGTAAATTTTTTACGGTAAACAGCCTTCCCGCGACGATCCTGGCAATGAATATGGAAAGAGTTTTTACCCAGATCGATACCAATGAGCGCAATGTTTTCCATGATAGTTCTCCGAATGAAAGCCTGTCCTCAGCATAGTACCGGGAAGGAGGGAGTGACCATCTCATTAAAAATCGGGCGCTAAGGCGATTTGGCCGACCATATCGCCCGCAAACCATTCCGCGCGGCCGACTTGCAAACGCCCTGAGTCCATGCTGTATAGTCGTCATTTATGACCGGGGGCGGTCTTTGCTTGGAAAGATAAAAGATGTCGAACGCGCAGCTGATGGCAGTAGTCGAGGTAGACAAAGAAGATCGGATAATTTGTCAGCGCGACGGCTGTGGCCACAGCGTGTACAAACGCATCCACATCGTGCGGGAGAACGGGCGCTTCACCGTTCTCGGCTCCGAGTGCTTCAAGCTCCTATACGGCTCCGATGACACCGGGGCGGTGCCCCTTTATGGATCAAGCGCTGGCCAGCTTCTTACCGACGCCGAGCGTCAGGTGCTAATCGATAATACTGACCGCTTCATTGCAATGCTTGAAGCGCAGCGGCTTCAACTGGAACATGCCCGAGCCCTGGATTTACGCGCTAGACAAGAAGAACAGCGCGAGCGCGAGGAAGCTGCCCGAATTATCAGAGGCGCGTCGGATGCGCTGCGTGACGAAGAACGCAATGCTCAGTCGCTTGCCCTGGAAAACTGCCGCCGGCAATACCCAGGGCTCAATCTGGCCACACCAGGCTGGCAGGGCTTGGTTTATTTAGAGAAGCTAAGAATCTTGCGTGAGGGTCGTGGGAATCGATTCACGCAGCCGCGAACTGAATCCTCCCTCTTCTAGATTATTTCCTACTCTTGGGGCTTACGCAGCTCCCTGAACCCGCCTTCGGCTATACGCTGCTGGCGCCACACATAGTCCCCGGTCAGGTTGATGTGCTCCCAGCCCAGCGGCGACAAAAATTGCAGCATGCCGTCGTCGGGCAACTTGCCTTTCTCACGCAAGGCCTGCGTCGCCCGCTCCAGGTAGACCGTATTCCACAGTACGATTGCGGCCGTCACCAAATTGAGGCCGCTGGCGCGGTACCGCTGCAGCTCGAACGACCTGTCGCGGATCTCGCCCAGCCGGTGGATGAATACCGCCCTGGCCAGCGCATTGCGCGCCTCCCCCTTGTTCAATCCGGCGTGCACGCGCCGGCGCAGCTCGACGTTCTGAAGCCAGTCCAGGATAAACAGCGTGCGCTCGATCCGCCCCAGCTCGCGCAGCGCGATCGCCAGGCCGTTCTGGCGCGGGTAGCTGCCTAGCTTGCGCAGCATGAGCGACGCGGTGACGGTGCCGTGCTTGATCGAGGCGGCCAATCGCAGCACGTCGTCCCAGTGTGCGCGCAGGTGCTTGATGTTCAAGCTGCCGCCGATCATCGAGCGCAAGGCCGGGTGATCGCCCACCTTGCCCGGCACGTACAGCTTGGTGTCGCCCAGATCGCGGATGCGCGGCGCGAAGCGGAAACCCAGCAGGTGCATCAGCGCGAACACGTGGTCGGTGAAGCCGGCGGTGTCGGTGTAGTGCTCCTCGATGCGAAGGTCCGATTCGTGGTACAGCAGGCCGTCGAGCACATAGGTCGAGTCGCGCACGCCGACGTTGACCACCTTGGTGCTGAACGGCGCGTACTGGTCGGAAATATGGGTGTAGAACAGCTTGCCGGGCTCGGCGCCGTACTTGGGGTTGATGTGGCCCGTGCTCTCGGCCCGGCCGCCCGCGCGGAAGCGCTGGCCGTCCGACGACGACGTTGTGCCGTCGCCCCAGTGCGCAGCGAAGGTGTGCTTGAACTGGGCGTTGATCAGTTCAGCCAGGCCGGCCGAATAGGTTTCGTCCCGGATGTGCCAGGCCTGCAACCAGGACAGTTTCGCGTAAGTGGCGCCGGGACTCGATTCCGCCATCTTGGTCAGGCCGAGGTTGATGGCGTCGGCCAGGATCGCGGACATGAGGAACGTCCGGTCCTTGGCCTGCTCCCCGCTCTTGAGATGGACAAAGTGGCGCGTGAAACCGGTCCAGTCGTCCACGTCCATCAGCAGTTCGGTGATCTTGATCCGAGGAAGCATGCCGCTGGCGAAGTCAATCAGCGCCTGGGCCTCGTCCGGCACCACCGCGTCCTGTGGGCTGATCCTCAGTCCTGTCTCAGTAATGATCGCATCGGGCAGTTCGTTCGTCAGCGCGAGCCGGTTGACGGTGACCAGCTGCTGTTCGAGCAAGAGCAAGCGGTCGTGCAGGTACTGGTCGCAGTCCTGGTTGACCGCGATCGGCAGCTCGCGCGCTGATTTCATCGCCCCGAACTTTTCCGTGGGTAGCAGGTATTCCTCGAAGTCGCGGAACTGGCGCGAACCCTGCACCCAGATGTCCCCCGACCGCAGCGAATTCTTCAGCTCCGACAAGACGCAAATCTCGTAGAAACGGCGGTCAAGACCTTCGTCGGTGATGACCAGCGGCTTCCACCGCGCCTTCACGAATGCGATCGGCGCGTCGTCCGGCACCTTGCGCGTCCCGGTCATGTTCATCTCGCGCAGGACGTCGATCGCGTCCAGAACCGCTTGCGCCGCCGGCGCAGCTTTAAGCCGAAGCACGTCCAGAAACTCGGGCGAATAGCGCCGCAGGGTGCTGTACTGCTCGCCCACCAGGTGCAGGTGGTCGAACGTTTCGGGCTGGGCCAGTTCTGCCGCCTCGGTCACGCTTTGAGTGAAGTCTGTCCACGGCAGCACGGCCTCGATCGCGGCATACGGGTCCCTGCCGGATTCCTTGGCCTCGACCAGCGCGCGCCCGATTCGGCTGTACAGGCGCACCTTGTCGTTTATGGCCTTGCCCTGCTTCTGGAAGTCCTGCTGATGCTTGTTCTTGGCTGCGCTGAACAGCTTGATCATAATGCGGTCATGTAGATCGACCAGTTCGTCCGTCACGGTGGCCATGCCCTCGATGGCCAGCGCCGCCAGCGTGGCATAGCGCCGCTCGTCCTCGAACTTGGTCAGGTCGCGCGGCGTCATCTGCGCGCCCTCGCGGGCCATCTTCAGCAGCCGGTTCTGGTGGATCTGGTGGCCAAGCCCTTCCGGCAGGGCCAGCGACTGGAACACCTTGAGCCGTTCGATGTGTTCGCGCATGTAGCGGGAATTGGGTTTGAGCGGCGACTGGCGCAGCCATACCAGCCAGGTAATGCTCATGTCGGGCGCCACATTGAGCAGGTTGTCCAGGGAGCGCCTGTGGTGACGTTCCAACGGCTCAATCAGCGTGCGATAAATTCGCCGGTTCGCCCTCGTCACAGCCTCGGCGCAGGCCCGTTCGATGACGGTCAGCGTCGGCAGGATGATGCGCTTCTGGCGCAGTGTTTCGAGGGAATGCGCGGCGAGGATCATTGCCTTGTCGGTCTGCATGGCGAGGTCGGCCAGGCAGTGCACCAGCTTGCGGAAATCCGGCAAGCCGAACACGGACAGCCCCAGGTAGGCGCGTAACTCATGCAGGTGCTCGTTGCGCGTTTTTTCGCGCTCGCCATATTCCGGCCAGGCGCCGGCGTCGCTGCGCACCTGCTTGGCAATCCAATGGATCACCGGATCTGGCAGCCTAGTGTCGCTGGCCAGCGCCTGGCCAGGGTAGCGCAGCAAGCACATCTGAACCGCGAAGCCGAGGCGATTGGCGGCGCCCCGGCGCTGCCGGATCAACGCCAGGTCGGCATCCGTGAAACTGTATTGCTGGATTAGGTCATCCTGACTTTCTGGCAACACCAGCAGGCTGTCGCGTTCGGTATCAGAGAGGAGTGAGCGGCGCGGCATTCGATCGGACCCTTCGAGGATAAGCCGGGATAAAGCCAGTAATGGGACGAAGCGAAAAAGTAATTAAGGAACGTACTTTTCTTACTTTCTAACTAAGAAGCTTCTTTGTGCTATGCCAAGACAAAACCAGAACGGCACGACGAAGGTCAGCTCCAGCAGACTCAGGCATTCCCCCTAGAACACCAGCCACCCGACCAGTCCAGCCGCGAGGATCACGACGACTACGTTGAGTTTGTTCTTCCAAGCATAAAGGAATGCCAAGGCCGCGGCGAAGATCGATATACCCGCCGTCAACGACGGCACACGCTCGGCGGTGACATGCGCCAGGTCGACGGTGGTGGCGCCAATCAGGCCGACGACCCCGGCCGCGACACCATCCAAAAAGGCGTGCAGCTGCTTGTTCTCCACAACCGCCTCCAGCCGGTCATAGAAGATCAGCGAGAACGCAAAGGCCGGCAGAAAGACACCGACCGTCATGGCCATCGCTCCAACCGGACCGCCCGCCACATAGCCGACGAACGTTGCGAAGATGATGAGCGGCGCCGGTAATACACCGGAAAGCGCCAGCCCATCCAGGAACTGCCCATCCGTCATCCACCCGCGCCCGACAGCGTCGTTGCGAACGAACGGAATCGCGGTATAGGCGCCGCCGAATGTGAGTAAGCCGGCTTTTAGTCCAGCCACGAAAATGAGGAGCACGGAGGCTTGGCCTTGAATGACCGTTTCCACAAGCTTCGCGGTGGGCGCGGCCGACATAGCAACGGCCGTAGCCAACGCCATCGCCCCAAGTGTCACCAGAAGCGCAAACGCCCGACGATTCAACACGAGCAAAGCGTACACAAGGCCACTCGCCGGCAGGGTGATCCAAAAGTCGACCCCGCCACTGGCTGCCAGCGCGCAAACGATGGCAATGACCCACAGCCAGCGACTAAGTAGGATGTGCTCTCCGATGCGGTGCACGGCGCGCACGATCAGCGCGATTACGGCCGCTTGTACACCAAGGAATGCGGCACCCAGCGAAGTGCCGACAATGTCGATCTCGAAGTACAGCCAGGACAGCGCAAACATCAGCAAGAATCCCGGGAGCATGAACCCAAGTCCCGCCAGCAAGCCGCCCAGCCGCCCCTTTGCTCGGATACCCAGATGAACGCAGATCTCGTGCGCTTCAGGACCGGGCAGCACCTGCATCACCGCAAGCAGTTTGTTGAAGCGTTTGCTCGAGATCCAGCGTTCCTCATCCACGAGTTCGCGGCGCAGCATAGCGATCTGAGCCACAGGACCGCCCCAAGCGAGCAGGCCGAACTTGAGGAATCGCACGAAAAGCTGGAAGTAGCTCATGGCTGGAGGAACGGCTTCAATCGCGGCATCTGGCGCCTCGTTCGGGCGGTACGATGCATCATTCGGGACGTTCAAAGGTGTTCTCCTTGCAGTTCAGTATAAGTAGGTCGAATACGCTGGATGTCCTCCTCGGCAGTCAGGCGCACAATATTTGAGCTCCGACGTCTTGGCGATCAGTACATTCAGGTCGTGGCGGTTCCGTTGCCAAAGCTGGCCATCAAACCGTCGAACACGGTCGAGGCCGCGTCCAGCAGTGCGTCGTCCTGGGCAAGGCTTTCGCGCATCCCGGCCAGCACGCTTTCGATGCCGGCGGCCTCTGGCGGCTGCACACCCCCGACATCGAGGTAATGCACCAACTGGCCGATCCGCCGGATGGCAGGTTGATCCAGTCCAAAGCTTTCGGCCAGCACCTCGAAGGTGACGCGGTTGCCGATATGGCTGAATGCCGCCCCATCGAAATCGAAGCCGATGGCGTCCGATGGGCAGTCTCCAGGGCTGGCCAGCCATTGGAAGTAGGCGCGGCGGTCGATGAAGCGCCGGATCAGCCAGGCGCTAGCTAGGCGATCCACCCACGGCCGCTGCCGCGTCGCCCAGATGCGCCCTTGGTAGTCCTCACACCGCAGTCGGCCGATCTCTCCTTCAGCCGACTGCGGTTCATCCGGCGACAGGGTTCGGGCACAGGCGAGTTCAAGCTCGCGTAGTGCGCAATCGACCTGTCGCTGTGGCTCGTCGGGAAAGAAATCGATCGCGACCAGAGCTGCAAAGGACTTGCGCAGCTTGCGCGTCTGCTTGAGCGTCTCCTGCACGTTAGCGGAGTCCAGCTCGCTTCGCCTCTGTGTGATCTCGGGTAACAAGGCGGCGTAATCCTGGCTACGGTCAAACAGCCGAGCGTAGTCCGTGTCATCGGCGGCTTCGGCATTCAATACATATGCCGAACCTCCACCGGAGACCACCTCGGCAGCCACTGCCGCCAGCGTCGAATGGCAGGCTTGGCAGTGCGGCATCAAGTACACGCCGTCACGTAGCACGGTGGCGCCGGCCGCTTTGAGTGCCCGCCAGGCACGCTGGCGGACAGTGGCATTCTCGGTGGGTAGGGAGAGAATTAAGGCAATTAGTTGCATGACGTAGAGTATAAATCAATAAAGACTTATACTCTACAAACTTTATGACGATGGCTGATACGAGGGTTGCCAGGATTACGATTTTTCGCAAAAACATGCCCAACCCATTGTTCCAAAATGGGAAAGTTTTCAATCTCGGGAGTGCCGCTTTGCACAGCGCACCCGGCTCAGGTCAAAATGTCCGGTTGCTGGCGAAGGTGATACCGCCCTGCGCTCGATCGGCCGGTCCTGACGCCCGCCATTTTCGACACCAAATTATTCCCAAAAATATTCAAGCCGGCCCGGCGCTACGGCTTCTTGCGCCTGCCGCCGGCGTTCTTGCCCGCAGAGCCTTCGATTTGCTTCCGTAGCTGGGCGTTTTCGTCTTCCAGCTCGGTGACACGCGTGTCGAGGCGCACGTTCTCGTGCTCGGCCTTGTCCAGCAGATCGGCCCCCATCGCGGCGTCCATGTGCTCGCGGCTGGCCATCTCACGCGCGGCGCCCAGCTGCTCGCGCAAGGTGTAGACCTCGCCCAGGTGCTCCTTCGCCTCGCCATTGGTGCGCTCGACCTGAATCTGCAATCCCTGCTTCTCCGCGCGTAGGACGGCCACCGCCTGCTGGTGCTCCTGCAGGTAGGTGCGCAGCTGCTGGGCGTCGTGCTCCAGCGTGCCGATGCGCGCTTCGAAGCCCTGCCGGTCACTCTGCCGCTGCGCGGCCGCCTTCTCCTGGAAGTGATCGAACTGGTGCCGGGCCTGCGCCAGCTGGTCGGTCAGCAGCCGGACCTCGGCCGCCCGGTCCGCCAGGCGCTGGGTGAGGCCGTCGTTCTCTGCCCGCAGGGCCGCGATCGCTACAGCGCCGTGCTGCCGCTCGTCGCGCTCGTGCGCGAGCGCCGCCTTCACCTCGGCCACTTCGGCAAGGAGCGTGTCCCGCTCGGCGCGCAGCTGGCGGCCGCCGGCGCGTTCCATCTCCAGCTGCTGACCGTCTTCTTGACGGGCCTTGTCGTGCGCGGCGCGCAACTGCTCAACCTGCGCCTGCGCGCCGGCCTCCAGACGCTGATACACACCCTTGACGGCTTCCAGCAGGTCGGCGGGCAGGCCGGCGCCGGCGGCGGCCGTCTCGCCTTGGTGCTGCGCTTTCCACTGCTTGAGCATGGGCGCGATGGTGCCCTTGCTGCCGGTGTCGCCAAGCGCGGCGCGGACGGTGTCCACGGTGGGGTTGGTGCCGGCGGCCGCCAGCTGGGTGGCGGCCTTGACCACCTGGGAGAAAAGAATGCCTGCGCGCGCCATGGTGGGCCTTTCGCGAAATTAAGTAACGTATTCCATAATACGTAATATCACGATATATTACGCTGTGTGTTTTTCGCCGTCACGCGCCAATTTACGCTTCGATAATGTTCGTTACAGCAGGCTATACCACCGGCGGCGTGCTATGCTGGCCGTAATCCCGTTATGAGCGCGCAATTGCGCGACGCCCGCCATGGCCACCACGCCCGCCGTCACCGATATGCCCGATACCGGGTCGGCACCGGCTATCCGTACCGCTGTTACGCCGCAGGACGACCACAACCACGCCGCGCGGCACCGCGTCTTTCTGGCTGCCGCCACGTCCGACAACACGCGCCAGGCGTACCGCTCCGCAGTTAAGCACTACCTGGACTGGGGCGGCGTGCTGCCGGCAAACGAGCCAGCCGTTATCCGCTATCTGGTGCGCTACGCCGACACGCTCAACCCACGCACCCTGGCGCTGCGCCTGACGGCGCTCTCGCAATGGCACGTCCACCAGGGCTTCGCCGATCCGGCCGCCACGCCGACTGTGCGCAAGACCTTGGCCGGGATCGCGCGCACCAATGGCCGCCCGAAGAAGAAGGCCAAGGCGCTGCCGATCGAAGATCTGGAGCTGATCGTGGCGAACCTGGCCAGCCTGGGCACGCTGAAGGCGGCGCGCGATAACGCGCTGCTGCAGGTGGGCTTCTTCGGGGGATTCCGGCGCAGCGAGCTGGTGGGCATCAAGGTCGACCACATCACCTGGGAAGCGCAGGGGATCACGCTCACGCTGCCACGCTCGAAGACGGATCAGACCGGCGAGGGCGTGGCCAAGGCGATCCCCTACAGCGCTGGGCCGTGCTGCCCAGCGACGGCGTTGCGGACATGGCTGGACGCTGCCGGCGTGGCCAGCGGCCCGGTCTTCCGGTCGATCAGCAAGTGGGGCGTGGTGGGCGCCGATCGCCTGAATCCGGCCAGCGTCAACACCATCTTGGCCGGCGCCGCCCAGCTGGCCAAGCTCGGCTACGTGCCGGAACTGTCCAGCCACAGCCTGCGGCGCGGCATGGCCACCAGCGCGCATCGCGCCGGCGCCGAGTTTCGCGACATAAAGAAGCAAGGTGGTTGGCGCCACGACGGCACGGTTCAGGGCTATATTGAAGAAGCGGGGTTGTTCGAGGAGAATGCGGCGGGTAGTTTGTTGCGTTCGCGCACCAGGACCAGCGGCTGAACTGGCTGCGCGCCGGCGGCTGATCTCCGCTGGGATGCGTAAACTTACTATACAGGTATCGTAACTTTACCCATGCCGGCCTCTGGCCACCGGCTGACAGCGTCACACCCCAAGGGGAATGGCCGCATTTGAAATCAACGGCTTACGCGGTTCGACGGTAGCCAGAAGGGCTTAGCGCCCGATTTTTTCCGTTTTCCCTATTCGCCCCTAAATGAGCTGGGCTTTAACAGCGACTGGATCGAAAAGTGCCTGGCGCACGAGGACGGGCGTTCGTCGCGCGGCGTCTATAACAAGGCCGAGTATGAGGTGCAGCGTCGGCATATGATGCAGCAGTGGGCGGATACCGTTGACGCCTGGATCGATGGCCGGAAGTATGCCCCCGCGCTTTTGCCGCAAGCTATGCCCTTGATGGAACTGGATCCCGCCCTTTGACCGGGCGGGATTTACGCTTGGAAACATCAG
Organism: Aeromonas sp. ASNIH1; assembly: GCF_002934285.1. Classification (NCBI taxonomy): domain Bacteria; kingdom Pseudomonadati; phylum Pseudomonadota; class Gammaproteobacteria; order Aeromonadales; family Aeromonadaceae; genus Aeromonas; species Aeromonas sp. ASNIH1. The sequence continues at coordinate 2,764,438 of NZ_CP026228.1, forward strand.
GATGTTGGGCACGCCGGATCGGCGCAGCCCGCCGTGCCGTGAGCCAAGCCTCGACCTCGGCCAGGTCCCATACGATACAACGTGGCGAGAGCGCGAACCGGCGGGGAAACTCGCCACGCTGCTCCATTTCATAAATTGTGCTGTCGGCCATCGGTACCATCTCTCGCAACTGTTGCCGCCGGATTGTTCTCCGAATTTGTGTAGTTTCGATCTTTGCCATTCTCAATCTCCTTCATTGCTGAGGCGATTGAGAATGATAGATGGTGATAGTGAAAGCCCCTTCGAAACGCATTGCGGTGTTTTCGGGCTATAGCGTACACATCGGCGGGTTCTTCCTGACTGCTAGGAGCAGCATAGGGGCGAACAGGCGCTGATGGACAAGCTCGAAACGTGTGGGGCCTGCAACAACGCCGACGCCTGCGGTAGACACGACTCCCTTCAAAAAGTGGTTTGTCTACCAATCCACAGAAAAACACGACGAGTTGAAAGCGGCGTGTTTTCAGGGGGTTGAGAAGGAAGGAAAAGAGGCTGGCGATATTCGGTTTTTCGCTCTAGGTGCAGTATAGGTGCAGAGAGCGTCGGCTAGAATCGGCGGCAAATGTGCGGGTGTGGTGGAACTGGTAGACGCGCCGGATTCAAAATCCGCCGTTGCAAGACGTGTCGGTTCGAGTCCGACCCCGGGCACCATTTAAAACTCTTGTCTGGTCAACAAGATACGGCGTTTAGGCGCTGTCCTCTCTCGGAACAAACTGCGGTTGAAACTCTCAATAACGTGCAATTACGTGCAAGAGGTTTTAACCAGATGGCAAACGTTCAAAAAATATCCGGCAAACGTGGCACAAGCTACCGTGTCCAGTTCATGCGAAATGGTCGCCGTGTCGGTCAAACCTTCCCCCGCAAAAAAGATGCAGAAGCCTTTTTGGCTCAAATCACTGTATCTGACGATCTAGCCGATGCGCTAACAAACGTCACCTTATCAACAACGACCCTATCCCAAGCAATCCGCGATTACCTCGACCAGTACAATGGCCGAGACCCGAGTATCATCCAGCGCCTTACGTGGTGGGCTGAGCACCTTGGCACTAAGCCAGTTGGCCGAGTAACACGCCAGCAGGTAAAAGCCGCCCTGAATCAGTTGCAAGTGGAGGGGAAACAACCAGCTACCCTCAACCGTTACCGCAGCGCGTTATCTAGCGTCTTTGTTTGGTTTAACGACAAGCACGACACCAAGCACAACCCCGCCCGTGAAGTTCGCCAGCAGAGCGAAGATAACGCTCGCACCCGTTTCTTGTCTGATGATGAATTGCCGCGACTACTGGCCGCAGCCAAAGCCAGCAAATGGGATCGCCTGCACTTGCTGATCTCGATGGCAATCTTTACAGGCGCTCGCCGCAGTGAGCTGATCGGCCTGCAATGGTCAGATGTTGATCTCAAGGCCAGAACAGCCCACCTGCACCATACAAAGAACGGCACCCAGCGAGTGCTGACCCTTCCCCCGTCCCTTGTTCAAGAGCTGATGAAGTTTCGGCAAGTGGGCAATGCCTACCTATTCCCACACCCCAGCAAATTGAATGCCCCCTTTGAGCACTTTGATTCATTCTGGCAAGCCTGCCGTGACGAAGCCGGAATAACAGATTTCCACTTTCACGACCTGCGGCACAGTTGCGCCAGCCTGCTTGCCAAGAATGGGGCCTCTCTATTGGAGATCGCCCAAGTGCTAGGCCATAAATCAATCACCATGACCCAGCGTTACAGCCATCTTTGCAACGGTCATAAGCAGTCATTGACTGATCGTGTATTCGGGGCAATTGCTTTGTGATTTGCCTCAGTAGACCTTTGCACTACAGGATAAAACCTACCGACAAGGACATTTGAGCATGAGTGACACAGAAGACACAAAAGAAGCGATTCTCGAGCGCTTGGAGCAAGCGCGTATCAATGCAAAAGCGCTAAAGCACCCATTCCCACCTCAGGAGGTCATAGAGGATTTGGTTGATCGGTTAGCTCATTTCCACCCCCACTTAAAAGATGAGCGGTCAAGGACAAACCAAGGAGAGCGGGAGAACACTATCCGAAAGGGGATCAAGGCCGTTACTGCGGAGGTTGAGAAGCTAAGGGGGACACTGGGTAACTTTGAGGAAAAATATCCAGACGCCGCAGATGATGCTCGTTTCAATGTGAACGCTCGTTTTAACCTTGCGCTAGGTGAGACCACACTGTCCGAACTACTGAAGGCTGTAGAGACGGGACTTATCCTCACGTCTCGAAAGTACACATACCAGTCCAGTGATTTCGAGGTGATCCGGATTATCGAAAATACGTGGCTCAACGGACGTGACAACGGCGAACGACTTAAGGCGACTAGCACCAATGACGGGCCGTTCATCTGCTTTTTGGCGGCTGTGCTCGGCGTGAGCAACATCAGGGCTAGAGAGCTGTGGCGCGACTTCAGAAAGGCTCGATCTAATGCTATCGAACGGACTGGCGCGCGGGGCCTTGAGCGCCAGCAGGGGTGACAAAACAGGTAAAAAAGAGCATTTCATCACCCCGCCCCTAACTGGCCTTTGCTGCATATTAGTCCGCACACGACCGCAGAAGACCAGAGAGAGCAAATGATGATTAATCAGACTGATTTAATAGCCGAAGCGTCCGACCTCACCCACTGGGTGCCGAGTCGGGAGCTTCCAAAAATGTATCCACAATTCACTGCCTCGCAAATGAAGGCACTGCTCTGGAAGCGTCAAGAACACGTTGGATTGTCGCGATGCTGCCGGATGGTCGGGGCGAGGCTTTACGTCAACACCAAGTTGTTAGGCTATTGGCTAGCTGGTGCGTTACCTGAACAGCAGGCAACGGATTAGTAAGTCGATATAAAACCAACTACGGCAAGGCATTGAAAGAATGCAGTGCAACGCTACATGGAATCCCAAAGAAAATGCCCCAAGACGCGAATCAAGAGGCATAGAAATCTAACGACTGGCCCGACAGTTTGGCGACCAAAGGCCAGTCAAAGACAAGGAAATCATAGCCCATGAGTGACCAAGAACCAATCAAAAATCGGTTCGTGCTGGATGTGATGGCCGCTAATAAATCCCGAGTAGCCCATCACAGGCCCTACGCCATTCCACCTATCAAGCAAGATCGGAAAGCTGCAATCATAGTGGCATGCGAATATTTTGGATTAGGAGTGTATACCAATGGGGGCTTGGAATGACCGCCGCGACAGATGCCCCATCCAAGACAGTGGATAGACCATTCCTTCGCTTTGCCGATCTTACTGATCATCGAGTTATTGTCCTACACACAGGAGAGCTGGCGAATCGCGATGCCAATGTGAGGGCGACCTTGCAACGTGTTCACAATGAAGTTTTGTTAGCAGATAACCCGATAGATCCAGAAGTGGAACCAGAACAGACGCTATTTGTCAGCACGGGCCAGCTTGGCGAAATAATCAAGATATACAAGGTTGCTGATTCGGACTCAACAAAGCGAATCATCGTGCATCAAAAAGGGGCATTGGCCGTCGATAAGGCGAAGCGGTTGATTTGCGAGCTACGCAAACAGGCTCCGAGCGCTGAGATCTATTTGGGGAGGCATGGTAATAATGCGCAGCCGTGGGGCTTGGTGGATGTGGTCGATCTAGAGCAAAGTATCCAGCAATCAGAAGAGCGAATGACTACGCGATTGCCATTAGTGAGGGGGTTCACTGGCTTTGATGCCCAAGCCAGCTACCTGATCAAGGGTTACCTACCCGCACAGTGCGCGGCCTCAATCTATGGCCCTAGTGGCTCGTTTAAATCATTTCTGGCTGTGTCGTGGGCTTGCCATATCGCCACTGGCAAGCCTTGGAATGGATGCAAGGTTGAGCATGGCGCAGTGCTCTATGTCGTCGGCGAAGGGGGCGTTGGTGTCCCTCGACGAATCCGTGCGTGGACTGACGAATACAACGGCTGTCAGGACGTTCCAAACGTCTATCGCGTAGATATGCCCGTTTTTATGGCTGACCCGCTACAAGTGGCAGAACTTAAGATTGCAGCCGCACAGGTGAGGCAGGAAACCGGATTGCCCGTAAAGTTAATCGTGATCGACACTGTAGCCCGTTGCTTTGGTGGTGCGGATGAGAACCGAGCGGCTGACATGGGCGCTTTCATTGCTGGTTGCGATACCGTTAAGGCCGACACGGGCGCGACGATGTTGATGGTTCATCACACCGGAAAGGACGTTGCTAACGGGGCCCGTGGTAGCAGCGCATTTAAGGCCGCGCTTGATGCTGAGTTCTTTGTTAGTCGTGAAGGTGATAGAGCGCAGAGCATGATTCTACGCGCTACCAAAATGAAGGATGGGGAGCCACCGCAGGATCTGGCCTTTGACCTGAAGAGTCGCATTGTCACGTATGATGATGAGGGGGACGAGGTAACATCATTGGTTGTCCATGACATTGGCAGGGAGCCGCAAGATCCAGAAGCTGACGGCCTGAGCCCGACATCAAAGGCGCTATTTCAGGCGGTGAAGAAAGCCTCTGGCGAAGACGGAACAACCACGAAAGACAAGGTGAGAAAGGTGTTTCAGGACATGTTTGTTGACGGCAAAAAGCCAAACATGAGCAATTTTGCACGATACCTAAAAACGCTGGACGGTCATGGTCTGATAACTATTTCCGGTGACGAGGTGAGGTTGGTAACACTGGACGATGCAATTGACGAATAGCTGACGAGTCGTGACTAGATGGGTTGAAGATAGCCTACTCGTCGTCATGGAGGTTGCCTAGACGACGAGCTTGACGACGAGTTGACAGAATACCTCTGTAACCCGCATGGCATAAGGATTTGCGGGTTTTTTGCTATTTTTGGCCTGACGAGCTGCTCGTCATTGGGTCTTTGACGAATAGTTGACGAGTTCATGACGAGAGAGCGACAGGGCATTACTCATATCACGGCTGTTGCATAGGTGACGAGCTTGATGATGAGCCATTGTGTGCTTAGTACTGTATGAGTCATGGCAATCTGATAATGTTATCGGGTTCATTGTGTATTTTTTAACAAGGATTATGTATGAATTTTAAACTTGGACTCTTAGTAATTCCCTTTTTTGTTTTTGGGTGTGCCTCACCTAAATTTAATTACGTACCAAGTTCGCAGTCATTTACCATACCTGAGCTTGGCAAAGTGATAAAAATTGGAATCGGTGAGAATCTATTATCTCAAGGCGTCAGTAGTTCAGTAGATGTCATAAAGTTAAGTTATCAGCAAAGCATAGCCGCATATGAAATAACTCCAGGTGAATTCAATAAGGTTGGAGAGGATGACAAGTTTGAATACTACATGCCAACACCTGTTGATACATCTCAAGGCAAGATAATGAGGGGGTTAATGACATCATATCCTGACTACAGCGCATCAATTAGGATTGATAGAGCAACAAAGCAGGCCTGTATCATTTCTCCTGTGGACGTAACAGTTTGTGGGGATGTGAAATTTGAACGTGGAAGTGCATACAAACAGACCAATGCATCATTTCAACAAACCCTTATCTACAATGGTAAGGTCGGGGATGAGGTTAACTTTAGCTATCGTGAATTCAGTGGTGACCTTGCAAGGCCAGCGTTTAATTCTGACGTGAAATATGATCTCTCAAAATCTAATGTTGTCGGCTACAAAGGGGCAATGTTGGAAATTATAAAGGCTGATAATTTAGAAATTGAATATAAGGTTTTGAGAGGTTTTTCGAAATAATTTTTAAGTGGCTGACTTATAAATAACCAAAATAAATGGTGGGTATATGCCACCATTTATAATCATGGTGATGGTTCGTTATACTAAAAAGCAGCTATTGATATATGTGTCATATATGGCGTGCTTGCAAGGATTATTTGCATATTTTATCAAGAAGCTTTATTTGTTTTTTTGTACAGCGCTCAATTCTTTTATCCCAGTCTCCAGACCATCCTTCATTTTTAGCCTCATTACAGATTGCTATGACTTTTTGATAATCCGACAACTTTTCCATTATTATCGATAGCTGCTGATAACCTTTGTGAGATGGCAGGGTAATCCCCCCATTTTTAGGGGCATTCAAAAGTAGAGGTCATGCGGCCTGTGCCAGACGCTGTTTCGGCGTGTAGCCACCCAGCGCCATATTGGGCCGCTCATGGTTATAAACCCACAGCCAGTTCGTGGCAAACTCCTGTAGTTCATTCAGTGACTCAAACAGGTAATGGCCCAGCCAGTCGTAGCGCACCGTGCGGTTAAACCGTTCGATGTAGGCATTCTGCTGCGGATTTCCTGGCTGGATATAGCCCAGGGTTATCCCCTCCTGTTTCGCCCATCGCTTGAGCTCTTCGCTGATGTATTCCGGGCCATTGTCACATCGGATAATGGCGGGCTTACCTCGCCACGTGATCACCTGCTCCAGCGCCCGTTTGACTCGTGAGGCGGGTAAGGAGAAATCCACCTCGATGCACAGCGCTTCACGATTGAAGTCATCGATCACATTAAACAGCCGCACCGAGCGGCCATCGCTGAGCTGGTCATGCATAAAGTCCATCGACCAGCACTGATTAGGCTGGTCGGGAACCGCCAACGGCTCTGGCTTAGCCCGAACCAACCGTTTCCTGGGTTTTATCCGCAGATTGAGCTCCAGCGCCCGATAGATCCGGTATACCCGTTTGTGATTCCAGCCAAAGCCTTGGACGTTGCGCAGGTACAAAAAGCATAACCCGAAGCCCCAGTTGCGCTGGCTGGCCGTGATACGTAGCAGCCAATCGGCAATTTCCTGGTTTTCATCGACCAGCACGGGCTGATAGCGATAGCAGCTTTCACTGACCTTGAAGATCCGGCAAGCCAGACGGATGGATATGGCGTAGTGAGTCACGGCTTTGGTCGCCATCTCCCGGCGGGCAGATGGCGTTACCACTTTTTTGCCATGGCCTCGGTGATGATCTCTGCCTTGAGGCGCTCCTCGGCGTACATCTTCTTGAGGCGGCGGTTTTCGTCCTCCAGCTCCTTGAGTCGAGCCATGAGGGAGGCATCCATCCCCCCGAATTTGGAACGCCACTTGTAGAAGGTGGTCGTGCTTATGCCATGCTCGCGGCAGAGCTCCGGGACGGGAGCTCCAGCCTCAGCTTGTTTGAGGATGGCGATGATCTGGGTATCGCTAAAGCGTGATGTTTTCATGTAGAACCTCCTGCGTTCAAGGTACGGGAAAATTCTACTTATGAGCACCCTGGTTTTTCGGGGGGATTACCGCAGTGGCATACCGTATTCGGAGATTAAAATTCGCGATGCTTTTTTTGAAATAGATATTTGCTTGTTACATGATGTTATTGACGGTTCAAGGCCGATTACCTCCCTATGTTTATAATAAGTAATAATTTCATTTTGAAATAAAAAGTGGACATCAAGAATCGGTGTGCGTGAATTTATTAAGTTTTCAGCTTTAACAAATAACTTCTTGGCTAATTCAATATGCTCAATTTTATTTAACCAGCTAGCAATACTTCCAACTAGCTGTACCGCACTGCCGCTAGAGAAGCAGATGTTAGCTTCAATGATTTCATTTGGTGAAGAGCCCATGGGGTTGTATGTGGTTAAGATAATCTCCTTTTCTGCGGTTGTGATCTCATTTTGCCACCAATCTGACAGACCATGATATTCAATAACGCCTTTAACTTGAGTCATGTTATCAGCCTTAAAGTTGATATGTAGGAATCATGGAGAATGATGATAAGGCAGTACTTGTAAGTCTTGCAAGATTTTTCCATTTTGTGTGTCTACGTTAAAATTTAAAACTACTTTGACGATTATTTTTATAATTTACTGCTAATAAGGGCGACCATGGAAACTGAGTGCAACACCTGCAATGTTGCAAGGTTTTGCCATGGCTTATCAAGAAATCAGTATTGAAGAGAGCGTTACCATCAAGGTAGGCAGCTTAAATTACTTGAGTTTGCGGAGTTTGCGGAGTTTGCGGAGTTTGCGGAGTTTTCGGGAGTCACAATGGGACTGTGAAAATAAGCGGTAATAGGGCACGAAAAAATCGCTTGCTCGCTATAAAAACCTGACAAAACTTAACATTTTTCGCATCTGCGTTTAAGTGTACACCACATGGAGCCACCGTTTACGCACCGTTTATGCAATCTGGCACTATGTGTGTGGTTCAAGTAGGCAGCAGATAGGTATTCGGCCTAAGTGGTGATGTGCCGCTGTATCTCCGTGCAATTTCGTGCAACCCGCCCAAGACCAGCTAAAACCAAGCACAACCGAAAACCAGTTGAAATAAGGGTTTATGACCTGTACGATTTGCCTGAAACCGTAGTTTCGGGATTCAAAATCCGGTTCCGAGAGGAGTGTCGGTTCGATTCCGACCACCCGCACCACCTTTAATCTCAAGGTAAACCGACGGCCAAAAAGTTCGAATCTCACCCGGCTCGCCAGGCACTCCCTCGTGAACTCATCGATCACATTCAGCATGCGGAACCTCCGCCCGTTATGGGTGCGGTCCTCGACGAAGTCGTAGGACCAGACGTGGTTGGGATATTCCGGCCGCAGCCGAATGCAGGACCCATCGTTCAGCCACAAGCGGCCCTTCTTCGGCTGCCTGTACGGCACCTTGAGCCCCTCCCGCCGCCAGATCCGCTCGACGCGCTTCATATTCACCACCCAGCCCGCCCGGTGCAGCAAGGCCGTGATCCGACGATAACCATAGCGCCCATAGCGGGTGGCGAGTTCGACGATGTCGGCGGTCAGGGCCGCCTCCTCGGCTCGCGCCATCGGCATCTTGCGCTGTGTGGATCGATGTTGCCCCAGAACCCGGCACACCAGCCGCTCCGATACGCCGAGCTTGGCTCTGACGTGCTCGACACAGCGCCGGCGCCGGGCGGGGCTCAGAAGTTTCCCGACGCAGCTTCCTTCAGGATCAGCTTCTCCAGTGTCAGGTCAGACACCGCCTTGCGCAGCCGCTCGTTCTCCTTCTCGAGATCCTTCAGCCGCTTAACCTGGTCGCTCTTCAGGCCGCCAAATTCCTTGCGCCAGCGATAATAGGTGAATGCCGTCACCCCGATCGCCCGGATCGCCTCGGCTACCGGCCGTCCCTGCGACACCAAAACGTCGACCTGCCGAAGCTTCGAGACAATCTCTTCAGGCTTGTGCTTCTTCTGCGCCATCGCTCAATCCTCCAAAGGCTCGAAAGCCTAATTCAGGGAGGACCACTTTTCAGGGGGCAGACCAGTCGATGTCGCGCAGGTGAGCTTCATCGCGCCTATCATCGTGGATACGGCGCTCGGCGCGATCGACCGTCACATCGGCGAGTTCAAAGTGCTGGTTCACTGCAACCAGGGCCTCTCGCGGTCGCCCTCGATTGCGTTGCTTTATCTACTGAAACACACGGACGCGCTGGGGTCGCAAGATCCCGCTGCCGCACTGTTGGCGTTTCGGAGGCTCTACCCGCCGTACGCACCTGCTCAGGGCATGGCGGACTATGTGCGGCTGAATTGGGCGAAGTATTTGCAGGATGGCTAGCTCACTTTCGGAGCTGTTCCAAAGATGACCTTTCGGGAGCGGGAGCCGCGAGCCTACTTGTGACCGACTCGCGTGGAGTGTCCGCTTCCGGCACTGAACCCAAGTTCCGCTAGTGACTCGTTTCGGACCTTCAGCATGTCAGCTTCGCGTCCGCACGATAAGCTGACATGCCCGGGAGCTTCAGTCTTTTCTGGCGGAGTGCGCATTGCCCATCGGCCATATCCAGGTGTCCAACTCCGATGGCACGCAAACGCTGAAGCGGCAGCGCGACGCGGTGTTCGCGACCAACCTTTCCGGTCGATAACGTCCTGGTCATTTTGCCGAGCTTGCGGATTAGCCGCGAACCACCTGCTCAAGACCAGCCCCGGCGAGCCGGGCGGCGGCGAGCAGGCGATCGAGATCGTGCCCGTTGCGAGCGCTGGCGGACAGGCCGGCCATGACGGTGCTCATATAGTCGGTCACGCGCTCGGCCTGTTCGGGATGGCGCGCGGCGACGAAGCGATGGATCGCCTCCTCCGCCGCCGCAAGGAACGTTCCGGCCGCCTCGCGTGCCTCGCGGTCGGTGCAGCGCACACCCTCGATAACGAGGCACCCCGCCGCGTCCGGATCGGCGGCATAGCGCCGCGCCGCCGCTTCCAGCACCGCGACGAGGCATTCCGCGACCGGGCGATCGGCGTTCAGCAGATCGAACAGCGGGATCGCGCCGGTACCGGCATAGCGATCGAGAATGCGGCTGTAGAGCTCGGCCTTGCTGCCGAAGGCGGCATAGAAGCTGGGCGGGTTTATCCCGATCGCCTGAGTCAGGTGCGCGATGCTGACGGCATCATAGCCACGCGAATGGAACAGCCGCTGGGCGGTCGCGACCGCTTCGTCCGGGTCGAACAGGCGCGGTCTGCCGCGTGCGCGGGATAATTTTGTATGAACCACTACAAATACCTTGACGGGTGTTTCAAGTCGTTTATGTAGCGAGTCGTAAGTTATTGATCAAGGAAAGTCCGATGGGTGTGTTTGAGGCGAAATCCGTTCTCGTGCTGGGTGGCAGTCGGGGGATCGGCGCGGCGATCGTTCGGCGTTTTGTGGCAGATGGTGCGAAGGTGACCTTTACCTATTCCGGTTCGCCTGACGCGGCCCACGCGCTGGCGGCCGAAACGGGCAGCACCGCTGTCGAGACGGACAGCGCGGATCGCGACGCGGTGATCGCGCGCGTGAAGGACAGTGGCGCGCTCGACGTGCTGGTCGTCAATGCCGGAATCGGTGTTTTCGGCGATTCTCTGGAGCAGGATCCGGACGCAATCGACCGGCTGTTCCGGATCAATATCCACGCGCCCTATCATGCCTCGGTCGAGGCCGCGCGCCAGATGCCCCAGGGTGGCCGGATCATCGTCATCGGATCGGTGAACGGCGACCGGATGCCCGTTCCAGGCATGTCCTCCTACGCGCTCAGCAAGTCTGCGCTGCAAGGGATGGCGCGCGGGCTGGCACGCGACTTCGGGTCCCGCGGGATCACGATTAATGTGGTGCAGCCCGGCCCGATCGACACCGACGCCAATCCGGCGGACGGACCGATGAAGGAGCTGCTGCACAGCTTCATGGCGATCAAGCGCCACGGCCGGCCAGAGGAAGTCGCGGGCATGGTGGCGTACCTCGCCGGCCCGGAGGCGGGGTTCGTTACGGGCGCCATGCACACCATCGACGGCGCGTTCGGTGCCTGATCCGACCTCGCCCGCGCCGATGACCACCATCGGCATCATCGGCGCGGGCGAGGTCGGCAGCCAGATTGCCCGCGCCGCCATCGCCAACGGCTATCGGGTTGTCATCGCCAACTCGCGGGGGCCCGAAACCCTGGCCGGGCTGGTCGCGGAGCTCGGGCCGCCTGCCCGCGCCGCGACCGCTGCCGGTGCGGCGGAGGCGGGAGAATTCGTCGTGATCGCGGTCCCGCTCAAGCTGGTCAACGACATGCCCGTGGCGCAACTGGCGAACAAGATCGTGCTCGACACCAACAACTATATGCCGTGGCGCGACGGGCGCTATGCCCTCGTCGATACCGGCGCGAAGACCGAGCACGAACTGCGGCAGGACCAGCTGCCAACGTCCAAGGTCGCGAGGGCGTTCACGCATATCCAGGCACCGCGCCTGTTGCTGTCGGCGCGGCCCGCTGGCACGCCGGGGCGGCACGCGCTGTCGGTGTCGAGCGACTATCCCGAAGCGGTGGCGCTGGTCACGCGACTGTACGACCAGTTCGGCTTCGACACGGCGGACAACAGCCCGCTTAGCGAGTCCTGGCGGAGCGCTCCGGGTCAGCCCGCATGGCACGCGCACGACCATCAAACGCGTCCCGCGCTGATTGCGAACCTTGCCAAGGCGACACCGCTCCCACCGAGATAGGGCAGACTGCCTCTGCCCGACCACACCGCCCATGCCTACGAGGTCTTCGCCGTTCTCTCGCCCGCGCCGGCATCACGTTCATGTCGGCCTGCGCCTGCCGCGGTCGGTATCGCTGAGAGGGCAGCAGCGATCCGCGATCCCGCCGACAAGGCCTACGGTGTTCGACTGAAAGCGGGAGTCTGTGTGAAGAGCGGAATGTCGCCTTTCAGCCAAGTCGGTAATGACCGCTGCTGGCGCGAAGCCGAAATGCGCCGCCGATCGCCTGTCTTTCCACGCCATGGCCACCGATTATGCGACGGGCGCGCTGAAGGGGTGGGCGAGCTCGGTACGTAACGCTATTCTACGCCTGCCTTCGATCGCTCTTGCGGCCCTGCGCTGGCCAAGCCAACAGGATCGCACCGGATCGTAGCGTAGGGAAACATCGCACGCCAGCGCACAGTATCGCGCCATGGCGTAGGAAAAAGCGTGGCTCGCCGGAGTCGGTGAAAATGCGAACTTCGATCTGCCGATTCCCCTCAATCATATCCAAAGGCCCGCCGTCAAGATGCGCAAGCGTGATCGACTGAGAGCAGAAAGGATTGTCGCTGCCGGCGGGCCGATGCCGAATCTCCGAGAGCGCGCAGTGATGTTGGCGGAGAAGCTAGGCGAAGTCCGCACCCGTGATTTGACGGAGGTCGGCATTCCTCGGTGCTACTTAACAAGGATGTGCGAGGAAGGACTGTTGATCAAGGTTGGCTACGGGCGTTACCGCGCTGTTCCGCGGCGAGCCGCTTAACCGGAACGCTGCCGACCGTCAGTCCGAAGATGGGCCGAATAGGCGCACCGCGCTGTCGATGATCAGTTGGGGTCGCGGTTGGTGTAGTTGAGAGCAACCCAGGCGTATCCGACAGGGTTGCGGCGGACATGGCCGATTCCGGGGAACGCCGTATGGAGCATGGCAATCAAGGTCTCATTGCGCGCGAACTCGTCGAATGCTTCAGCGCGGAGCCGCATTAGAACTACGAACCATCACCGCTATCGATGACTTGCCGGACAGTCGGGTTCGCTTCAGGGAGCGCCAGTTCCGAAAAGTGCCGTCGGATATGATCCAGCTTGGGATCGATGTAGCGGCGGCAGAAGGGCCTGCTCGGGTCGGTTCGATAGTAGTTTTGGTAACGCTCGTCCGACGCTCTGAAACCTTTAAACGGGAGGACCAGGGTGTGCACCGCCTTGGCAGACGCGCCGGCGAAGCGGACGATCGCCTGTTCGGCCTCCGGCCGCTGGCTCTCTTCAAAGATGTAGATCGCGCTGCGGTACTTGCTGCGAGGCGAGCGGGCCCTGGCAGCGGAATGCGTTCTGAGATGCACCTCGGACAGCGTCGCCAACGGAATAACCGATGGATCGAAGGTGACGATCACCCCTTCTGACCAGGTATCTGCCGGCGCGTCCGACCGGACAAAGCCCTGGTCGACCTGGGCGACGCCGCGCAACGCCTGGAACACTCCCTCTGTGCACCAATGGCATCCCCCTCCAAAGCCGGCCTTCGCCATCATCACCTCCCACGCCGAGGCGTGAATCCTGACGTAGGTTTGCCCGGCAAAGCGCTAGCGGCTGATTTCGAAGAGGAACCACGCACGGCGCTCAGCCTCGTCCGTCCAGGCATCGATCAGGCCGGACGTCGCATTATCCTTCGCCTTGTCCGCGACGTCCTTTGCGCGGCGAAACGACTCGACCATGTGGAGATTGTCGGCGCGGAGCTCGCCCAGCATGTCCTGCGGTGTCACGAACTCAGCATCATTGTCCTTGATCGTCTGGTGGCGCGCGATATCGCCGATCGATCGAATGGTGGTGTTGCCCGTCTTTCGGGCGCGCTCGGCGATCGCATCGGTGACGGCGAGGATCTCTGCGGCCTGCTCATCAAGAAGCAGGTGATAGTCCCTGAAGTAGGGTCCGGAGACGTGCCAGTGGAAATTTTTTGTCTTCAGGTAAATCGCGTAGCTGTTCGCCAGAATGATCTTCAGAGCGTCGGCGACAGTCATCGCCGCGCATTCGTCAAGATCAGAAGGTGTCGGAAGGGCGGAGGCATTGTTGTTCGTCATCGCTTAGACTTTCTCAATCTGGCTACACGGGATCCAGCACCGATTCCCCCACGGATGGCGATGTATAGAAGATGAATTCATTGCCAGACGAAGTCCAATGGCCGGTGGCTATAGTTTCGATACCTTTGAGCGACATGCGCAGTCTTGGGGGGCCGGGCGTCGCAGGCGGACCGGTCGGCCGGGACCTCCACCTGCCCGTCAGGGGGCCGGTCGGAAATCCAGCACGAACGCGACGACCTTTTCGGCGGACATCTCGCACGGCTTCAGCAATGTTCTATCTGATGTAACGCGATAGAGGTTGAAGCTGACAATGTCGGTCCCGGCCAACTCCCTGGCGAACAGGCTGTTGCGACGTCCGTCACCGGATCGCCGGACAGTCACGCCGAAACGCCGGCCTTCGTAGGCGCCTTCGCTGTATCCCTCGGGAAGCTCCGCGAAGGCGGCATCGAACTCGGCATGCTCCATCTCAATCCAGTCGTCTTGATTCGACAGAAGCCCAAGGGTCCGAGGCCCTCGGCGCCAGTCCGCGGAGAAGGTCCGGGGCGGAGCCCTGTAGCCGACGCGGCCTGGGATGGGCGGAAAAGCCGTCCCGCGGGCGCTTGCACATGGCGCTGAGGCCGCCACCTGTCCGCCTGCTACGCAACCTCCACGCCTTTCCAGAAGGCGATATGATCCCGGATGCCCTCGGCGCCTGGCGTCGGATCTGGATAGGTCCAGGCTGCGTTCACGTTGAGCGCGTCTCCCACACGCACATGGAAGTAGCGCGCGGTGCCCTTGATCGGGCAGACGGACGTGTGCGGGCTCATCTCAAGCAGGCCAAAATCGACTGCCGACGGTGGGAAGTAGTGGTTTCCCTCGACGACGACCGTCTCGTTGCTTGTGGCGATGGTGGCGTCATTCCAGATAGCTGAGACCAACGGACTCTCCTTTCGTATTCATCAACCGGCACGGGGCTTGCGGGCTGTCTGCCCCAAGGCCGCACCCCCTCAGATGGCGGGCGGCGTGCGCCCCAGGAGTTTGTCGAGTTCGCCTCTGACATCGAGCTCGAAAAGCTCGTCGGAGCCACCGACATGCGTGCCGTTGATGAAGATCTGCGGCACGGTGTTTCGACCCGACGCTTCCGTCATGGCCTGCCGGTGAACCGGATCCGCCTCGATATCGAGTTCCTTCCATTGCACGCCCTTCTCCTCGAGGAGCATCTTCGCCCGGCGGCAGAACGGGCATCAGTTCGTGATGTACAGCAGCACATCAGTTGTCATATCGCGTCTCCGACAGTTGGAAGCGGATCGCTGTCATGGCGTTGATCTACCGTCAGCCGCGTTCGAGGAGGGCGACTGTGCCTTGACCGCCGTCGGCGCAGATGCTGACGATTGCGCGCGATCCGGGCGGCATGGCCCAAAGTTCCTTTACCGCCTGGCTGAGGTCGCGCGCGCCTGTAGCGCCGAACGGATGACCCAGGGCGACCGAGCCTCCATTGGGATTGACGCGGTCCCAGTCAAAATCGCCCATAGCCGCCTGGACACCGGCTGTCGCGCGCACCCACTCCCGATCGGTGATGGCCGCGACGTTCGCCAGGACCTGGGCTGCAAAGGCTTCGTGGATTTCCCAGAGTGCGATGTCGGAGAAGCTGAGTTGATGCCGCGCGAGCAGGCGCGGAATGCCATAGGAGGGCGCCATCAGCAGGCCCTCGGTGTGGAGATCGACGGCAGAGATCTCGTAGTCGACGAGCCGCGCGTAGGGGGTGCCCGCCGGGAGTCTCGCCACACCGGCTTCGGTAGCGACCCAACACCCGGCGGCTCCATCCGTAATCGGTGAGCTGTTGCCGGCGGTCAGGGTTCCCCTCCCGCTGTCGCGATCGAAGGCGGGCTTGAGTGCGGCCAGCCGTTCGGGCGACGTATCGGCGCGCGGGTTCGCATCGCGCGCCAGCTCAGGCAGCGAAATCACGAGATCGTCGAAGAAGCCACGTTCCCAACCAGCGACTGCCCGCTGGTGGCTCTTGAGCGCCCAATCATCCTGCGCGACGCGCGAGACCCGCCAAGCCTTGGCGGTCTCCTCCATATGATCACCCATCGTCCTTCCGGTGATCCGGTTTGCCCAGCCCTTTGTGGGGAGCACGTAGTCTCGTGGAGTCAGAGACTGGAGGGCGGCAAGCGCGGCGGTCGCATCCTGCGCAAAGAGGTCGGTGAGCCGCTTCGATGCATCGGCCGTCAGGGCGATTGACGGCCGGCTCATGACTTCGGACCCGCCGACCATGGTGAGGTCGGTTCCTCCGCCCAGCATCCCTGCCGCAGCGAAGGTCGCCGTCATGCTGGTCGAGCATGCCAGGACGACGGAGAACGCCGGAACAGTCGGATTGAGCTTGGCATCAAGCCAGGTTTCGCGAGCAATATTGCTCCAGCCCAAATTCGGGATCACGGTTCCCCAGACGAGGAGATCAGGCTCCGCCTGCGCCGCCATCGCCTGCACGACAGGCACGGACAGAGAGATGGCATCGTAGGCAGCCAACGCGCCTCCGCCGCGGCCGAAAGGCGTCCGAAGGCCAGCGGCAATGAAGACGGGTTCGGCAAAGCGGCTCATGATGATCTCCAAAATTAATCCGTGGGCTGCACGTCCACGATCGGCGGGACGCGAAGTAGCTTGCGCCGCTAGCCGCCGTATGTCAATGGCCATTAACACCGTAGCGCTCGGTTTTGACAATGGAGGGGTCCAGGCCGGCCAGCAGCGCGCCCTCGGTCGCGATGTTGACGAAACCGTTGGACCCGCAAACGAATACTTGTGTGGGCTTTCGGTGAAGCCGGGCCAGAACTTCTTGGACCATCACGCCGTCGATCCGTCGCGCAAAGTCCGATGCGCGGATCGGGTTCTCGCGCGTAATTGCCAGCGCCAAGGCGAATGCCGGATCGCTGCATTCGATGGAATGAAGCTCTTTTGAGAAGAGAACGTCTTCAGCGGTTCGTGCGGACAGGAGCAGCGCTGTCGGCACGACCTGGGCTAGTGCGCGGCGCTGCCGGATCATCGCCATCAACGGCACGAGGCCGGAGCCTGCCCCGATCAACAGCACTGGGTCTATGGCAGGTTCAGGCCATAGGAAATGGCCGCCGAGCGGACCACGAAGCTCGATTTCGTCTCCGATCGCCGCGACATCGTGGAAGAACGGCGAAACTTCGCCATCCGGCAGGCGCTCGATAGCGAGCTCGACCGTCGGGAACGAGATTGCCGAAGACGCAATCGAGTAACTCCGCATCGCACTGTAGCCACCGGGCGCGGTCAGCCGGACATCGACGTGCTGCCCTGCGATGTGCGCGAACGGTTTGCTCAACCGAAGGAAGAAGCTCTTGATACTCGGGGTTTGCTGGACGATTTCGTCGATCACGCATGACTGCCACGCGATTTGCGCGCCGTTTTCAGTCATTGGTGTAGCGCTGCTCGCGCCACGGATCGCCATAGATGTGATAGCCGCGCAGCTCCCAGAAGCCCGCCTCGTCACGCGTTGTGAATTGCAGCGCGTTCACCCATTTGGCGGACTTCCAGAAGTAAAGGTGCGGAACCAGAAGACGCGCCGGCCCTCCATGATCGCGGGGAAGCGGCTTGCCCGCATAGTTGAGGGCGACCATCGCTTTCCCGGAGAGCAGATCCGCCAGCGGGACGTTTGTCGAGTAATTATCGTAGCAGTGCGCCAAGACGAAATCGGTGGGCCGATCGAGCCCTGCATCTGCAAGGATGTCTTCGATGAGTACGCCCTCCCAGGCGGTATCCAGCTTGGACCAGGACGTGACGCAGTGAATGTCTCGGGTCATCTTGGTCTTCGGTAGGGCGTTGAACTCGCTCCAGTTCCACACTTTGACGGGCTTCGGACCGATCTTGACGGTGAATTTCCAATCGGAGGGCTCCACGCTCGGCGTTGGCCCGGCCGTCAGAACAGGGAAATTCTCCACGAGATGCTGACCCGGCGGTATCCGATCGGACTGGTCGCCGCCTGGACCGCGGCCTGTGAAACCTCTGGTGACCATAGCGAAACCCCCTTGCTTGTCACGACAGACCAGAACCTGATTCAGTTCAGAATTCTGTAAAAGATCTTTGCGCGCACAACCGCCGAACGAGCCAATTCACTGAAAATCAGAATACCGGATTCTCTATTAGCGTAGAGAAAAGTGTTGGACCATTTTGAGTCGTGGTTATGCGTGAAGACTATAGCGTCAGTCCAGTATGATTTCCCAATACCCTGTAGCTATAGTTTCGATAGCTTCGAATCGGCATTGCAGGCGTATCCCCGTCAGCGGATTTCGAGCGGACGCCGTCGCTTGCCAACGTTGGTGTGAGACCGGCGGGCGAGATCGCCCCTGCCAACGCGACCGCTGAGAGGTCGACTCCTCAACCGCTTGGGCGCTTATCGCCTCCATCCGGATGCTCACCCGCCGAACAGCAATAAACCGCTATTTTCGATAAACTTCTGAATCCGGCTCCGAGGTATGGAAACTATGTCGTACCGCTATTGGATATGTTGCGCGCATACCTTCATAGTCTGACACGCGAAATCTTTAAATCCTGAGTATATTTCGGAAGAAATTTCGATCTGATCGATAAGACTTCAGGATACAGCAAGCTGGAGACACCGATGAAAGCCGTTGGTTACAAGGTTCCGGGACCCATCGCCGAGGACGCCTCTCTGGTCGACATTGATCTGCCTCGGCCTGTCGCTGAAGGAGGCGATATCCTGGTTGAGGTGAAGGCTGTCTCGGTCAACCCGGTCGACTACAAAATCCGCAGCAGCACGCCGCCCGCTGATGGCGATTGGAAAGTGCTGGGATGGGATGCGGCCGGGATCGTGCAAGAGGTCGGCCCGACGTGACGCAGTTCGCGGTAGGCGACGAGGTCTATTATGCCGGATCGCTCATAAGGCCTGGCACCAATGCGGAGTTCCATCTCGTCGACGCCCGGATCGTCGGTCGTAAACCCGCGTCGCTCGACTGGGCGGAAGCGGCGGCGCTGCCACTCACGACGTTGACGGCCTGGGAAGCCATGTTCGATCGCCTGGACGTGACGAAGCCCGTTCCCGGGGCGGCGGCGATCCTCATCATCGGTGGTGCGGGTGGGGTCGGGTCGATCGCCATCCAGATCGCTCGACAGCGCACGGATCTCATCGTCATCTCCACCGCCTCTCGGCCGGAAACCCAGGAGTGGGTTAAAGGGCTTGGGGCTCATCATGTCATCGACCACTCTCGGCCGCTCGCGCCACAGATTGCCGAGCTCAACATCGGCGCTCCCGCTTTCGTGTTCTCGACCACGCATACCGAGCAGCATGCATCCGACATCGCCGAACTGATCGCCCCGCAAGGACGGTTCGGATTCATCGACGATCCCAAGGCGCTCGACGTCATGCTGTTCAAGCGCAAGGCAGTGTCGATCCACCACGAGCTGATGTTCACACGGTCGCTCTACGGCACGCCCGACATGGATGAGCAGGGCAAGATCCTCAATTCGCTGGCGGTGCTGGTGGACGACGGCAAAATTCGCACGACGCTAACCGAAAAATTGTCGCCAATTAATGCCGCCAATCTGAAGACGGTGCACGCACTGATCGAAAGTGGCGCGGCAAGAGGCAAGATTGTCCTCGAAGGCTTCTGATGACTGCCACCGCCGAACGTCTTTTCTAACCTCAAGAACGCCGGACGGATTACGCCACGGCGAAGGAAATTTCATGACGAAATCCATTGCCACCGCCTCGATCAACCGCGAAACCGCCGTCGCCCTCATCGACGCGGCGATCGCCGCGGCACGTACAATCGGCATCCCGGCTGCGGTCGCCGTCGTCGACGCCACCGGTAACCTGCGCGCGTTCGAGCGCACTGATGACGCGCCGTTTCTCACCGTCGATGTTGCCATCGACAAGGCTTGGAGTTCCGCCTCGTTTGGGTACCCCACCCATGTCTGGAACGACTATGTTTCGAACGATCCAAAAGTGGCGCCGCTGGCCTATCGCCCCCGGATGGTCGCTGTCGGCGGAGGCTATCCGATCCTGGAAGACGGGAAGTTGATCGGCGGGATCGGCATCTCCGGAGGCAACTATCAGCAGGATCAGGATGCGTGCGTCGAGGCACTCACGAAAATCGGGTTCGAGCTGCCAGCCTGACGACTTTAAGGCCATCGCCAGCGGCGGTGGCCTGCAGATGCGACCTTATGAAAGACTTTAAGATGGAAGCGTTCGTCGTCTTCACCCGCGAAGAAACCACCGATCCGGAAGAACTCGCAACCTATTCTGCAGGCGTCGGCCCATCGTTCGATGGCCACGACGTAACCTTTCTCGCCGCTTATGGCGCGATGGAGCATTTGGAGGGGCCGCCCGTCGAAGGGGCCGTAATTTTGCGGTTCCCGACGATGCAGGCCGCCCGTGATTGGTATCATAGCCCCGCCTACCAAACCATCGCTGCGCACCGTTTTGCCGGTTCCCGCTATCGCGCCTTTGTCATTGAGGGGCGGCGGTGACACACCGACGGAAGAACGGCGGGGCTGGCCACGAGGTATCGGTCGGCGAACTCGCATCCTACAACCTGTAGGGGATCAAGGCGGTGAGGTTCGCGTGCCATCGCCACACGCGACCACTCATCGGACTTCTGCATCGGAATTGGAGGATCAGATGAGCGTCGACGAACGACAAGCCCCCGAGCTGCGGGTGCAGAGATGGATTGGCGCGGATGGAGAAAGCATCGCGCCGCTCAAGCTGTCGGATCTCGGCACCGGCCCGAAAGTCCTCTTCGCCTTCCAGCACTGGTGCCGTGGCTGCCATTTGCATGGATTTCCGACGCTACAAAGGTTGCATGGTGCATTGAGCGCCAAGGGCGTGGGCTTCGCGGTGATCCAGACCGTCTTCGAAGGAGCGGATGAGAACACCTTCGAGAAGCTGCGCGTGAACCAGCTCAAGTATGCGCTTCCTGTCGCGTTCGGTCAGGACGAGCCACCTGCCGGCGCGACGCTTCCCACCTTCATGGAGGACTACCGCACGCGGGGAACGCCCTGGTTCTCCGTGATGGACGCTGGCGGCCGCATCGTATTCTCGGACTTCCATCTCGACGCCGATCAGCTCGTGAAGGGACTGGAGCTGGTGTAACCGATGCGGCGCTGGGTCATCCTGATTGCCACCCATCTCGCGATGCTCGCCATGGGCTTCGCGGGCGGTGTCTACACGCTGCCGATCCTGACCGCCCCCCAGGCCCCGGACGCGGCGGCCTTGCGGACCATCTCAGCCGAGACGCTCTACGCAGGGCGTCTGGCCCGCGATCTCAAAGGCAGCGACCTGCTTCACTGGGGGGAAGGCGAGATCCGGGTCTCGCGCGACCGTATCGCCCATATCGGGCGCCTCGCCCCTGGTCCCGACTACAAGCTCTACCTCGCACCACGTTTCGTCGACACGAAGGAGGCCTTTCTCCTAATCAAGGACAGATCAGTCCGCGTGGGCGATGTGAAGACGTTCAACGGCTTCATCGTCGAGGTGCCTGCCGGCATCGATGTCCGTGACTACAACACGGTCGTCATCTGGTGCGAAGCATTCGACCAGTTCATCAGTGCGGCAGAGTATCAACCCTCAAGTCAGGCCCGAGAACGAGCCCGGCGATGGATACCATGAGGTCGGCGGGCAAGCGCGGCCTCGTTCTCGCGCCGGTGGCGGCGCTGCTGCTGAGCGTCGCCGCTCTGCTGCTGGGCAATGGCCTGCTGAGCACGCTCCTGATCGTGAGAGCCGGCCATAAGGGGTTCTCGACCGGCGCGATCAGCGCGATGATGTCCTTCTATTTCGCGGGTTTCACGATCGGCGCGCTCGTGTTGCCACCGATCATCGTCTCCGTGGGACATGTCAGAACCTTCGCCGGCTTCGCGGCCATTGCCTCGATGACCGCCCTTCTCCATGTGGCGTTCGTGGAGCCGATCGCCTGGATGCCGCTTCGCCTGATTACCGGCTTCGCCTACGCGGGCATGATCCTCGCAACGGAGAGTTGGCTCAACGCCCACGCATTGCCATCCACACGCGGGCAGCTCCTGTCGATATTCGGAGTTGTCTCTATGGGCTCATGGGCAATCGGGCAGGCGTTACTCAACATCGCACCGCCCGCCGACGTGACATTGTTCCTCATCGTGTCGCTGCTGATATCAGCGGCGGTGGTTCCGATCACCTTGCTGCCCAGTCATCCGCCGGCCCAGGTGGAACAGGAATGGGTCGCGTTCAGGGACCTCGTCCTCGTATCACCTCTCGCTGCGGCTGGCGCTTTCCTGGCCGGCCTGGCTATCGGTGGTTTCTGGGGCATGGGCGCGAACTTCGCCCAGAGCATCGGCCTCGATGTGGGCGGTATCTCCGCCTTCATGGCTGCGGTTCTTGGTGGAACGCTCGCCTTCCATTGGCCACTCGGTTGGCTTTCGGATCGAGTGCCCCGGAATCTTGTCATCGCCGGTGCGGCGCTGGCGTCCGCAGCGTCTGCCATCGGCGTAGCGTTGGCGGTGGAAGCGCCTCTGCCGCTGCTCCTTGCGGCAGGTGCGCTGTTCGGCGGCTTTGGCATCCCGATTTATTCGTTGTGTCTCGCCGTCGCAAACGACGATCTTCCGGCCGGTCGGCTACTCGGCACCGCGCGCGGGCTTCTGTTGCTCAACGGGATCGGGACAGCCGCTGGCCCCCTAATAGGAGCAGCTGCAATGAATATCGTCGGCCCTGGCGGCCTGTTCCTTTATGCGGCGGCGTTGCTCACGCTCCTGGCAGTGCTGGCCATCGCCCGCAGGCAGCCGAGGCGCGCCAACCAGGCCAAGGCGGCCCCCCGTTCTCCGAGCACGCCGATGATAACCGGATCTCTCGATACGATGATATGCATGGAGAAGCGGGCGCAGGGCGTGCGGGATTAGCGCGGCACGGCGCCTGCACGAACCGCGGGGTCAGGCGATGATAGCTGTTACGCGAATTTCGATACGCATGGTTGGAAGCCCCAGCGCTTCGATTCCCAACTGCGTCCAGATTGGAGCGCGGTCGGGCATGTAGTGGCGATACAGCTTGGCCATTGTTTCGTTGATCACGGGAGGGAATCCACCGACGTGATAGGAATTGACGTGGACCACATGCGGCCAGCGTGCTCCGGCGGTCGCGAGCGTCCGTTCCACGTTCTTGAACGC
The DNA here is from genome assembly GCF_002934285.1 of Aeromonas sp. ASNIH1. Classification (NCBI taxonomy): domain Bacteria; kingdom Pseudomonadati; phylum Pseudomonadota; class Gammaproteobacteria; order Aeromonadales; family Aeromonadaceae; genus Aeromonas; species Aeromonas sp. ASNIH1. The sequence continues at coordinate 2,787,560 of NZ_CP026228.1, forward strand.
CTGCTCGATCTCTTCCTCAATCGACTCCGGAATGACGAGATCGTCGTTCCATCCGCCCTGTCCGGAGATCTCCACGCGGTCACCAATGCGCATTGCCTGAGAATAATGAAGCGCGTCATGCAGGCGCGTCCCGTATCCGGGGGTGATGAAGAATGAAGGTGTTGTCATGAGTTTGCCTTTGATGAGCCAGGTCAACGCGGCTGCAAGTGACCGTATGCATGCAGAAAGAGATGCAGGGCGTTCGGCACTAGCGCGCCGGCTGCGGTGGAGGGCTTTATTCCACGTCTTCTACGGTGAGGTCCCGGCCGTTGAACTGCACGGTCTCCCCGGCTCGGGCACCCTCGATCGCTTCGAAGATCGGCGCCATCGTGGAAATGCCCATGAGCTCACGCCCCTGACAGGTAAACTTGCTCGTTGACACCGCGATCACAAAGTGGCGGCCGGACAGCTTGACGACAGCGCCTTCGTTGACGGCCAACTTGGGGCCGAAATCGATCGTCCTGAGCTTTTCGAGTTTATTGGCGTAGTCATGGAGCGTGTCATCGAGCGCTTCAGCGAAGTCGCTCGCGACCTCGGCCTGAGCTAGTTCGTCGTTTTCGATCGGTTCGCTCCGATCGAGCCGAGCGGTAGAGACATAGTCCAGGTAGTTTTCGCGAGCGCTGTGCAACGCTGCTGTCTCCAGCAAGAGCATAGTTTCTCGTATGTGGTCCTTGTTCCAGTCCATAATCACCTCCTAATTTTCGATGTTCTTAAAGTTCAGCCTGCAGATGTGTGGGCCAGGAAGGCCAGCCTTTCCGGCTAAGCGACACCGCTATTCGTCGCTGATGACGTCTTCGCCCTGGTATGGAACCCTGATCAGCCGAGGATCTCGAATGATGCTCGTGACGAGCCAGACATATTCCTGCTCGGCGGTATCGAAGCCGAGGATGCTGAAGGATTGGCCGAAAGGGCATGGCGGGAAGTCTGGAAAGCCCTCGCGCAGAACGTAACGCTCGGGATCGCTGTGAAACTCGCTCTTGTAGACTTTCCGTAGTCCGTGCTTGCTCGGCGCGTCCTGGTCACCTGCCGGTGCTGTTTCCCGATGCGCCACAAGGCGCTCGGACAAGTCGCGGGGGCAGATTTCGTGGAACACGTCGAAGGCGTCGATCAACAGGCCTTTATGCTCTGTCGCCGGATCGGTGATCGCGTAGATGTTGGAGGCATCTTCGCCGTCGTCCCCGCTCTCGAGGCGCAACGCCGCATCGACGCGAATGCTGCATGCATCGAGGGTTGACCCTAGTTCGAGATCGACGAGATTGCCGTCCTTGACGCGGTATTCGCGGTCATAGCCTTTGGCGATGAATGACTGGACTGCTTCTAGAACGTCGGTCACCTGGGAGGTCATGGAAGCACCTTCATCTTGAACTGGATTGGACACGCTCGCGCACAAAGCGCGCTGTGACTCGGCGGACGGAGAAGCTCGCGAAGTGCGTTACTCATAGCCACTTGGCCTTCTTGAAGCGCATGAATAGGAGAAGGCAGAACACCGCTATCACTCCGAGCACGACGAAGTAGCCATATGGCGTGTCCAGTTCCGGCATGTGCTTGAAGTTCATGCCATATATTCCGGCGATCGCCGTCGGGACCGCCAAGATCGCCGCCCAGGCCGCGAGCTGGCGAGTGACCACACCGATCCTTTGCGCTTCCAGAAGGCTGCTGGCCTCGAAGACCGTGGACAGGACAAGCAGGAGGCCGTCGACCATGGACTGCACGCGGTGGACATGGTCCGCGACGTCGTGGAAATATGGTGTCATTTCGGCGCTGAGGCAGGGAAAGTGGCCGCGAACGAGCTTTCGCACCAGCTCGGCCATAGCCCCGAGCGTGCGCTTGAACCGCGTGAGTTCGGACCTTAGTTCGAAGATTCGCGCCACCTCTTCTGGCCCGAGGAAATCGTGCAGCGACCGTCGCTCCATCGCCAGGACGTCGTCCTCGATCATTTCGAAGATGGGCAGATACTGGTCGACCACTCGGTGCAAGATCGCGTGCAGCACATAGTCGACACCCTTGCCGAACTGCGTCGGCGATGCCTCGAGTTGCTCCCGAAGTTTGCCCAGCGCTCCGGCATTGCCGTGCCGCACGGTGATAAGGTGATTGTGACCGGTGAAGATCGCCATCTTGCCGTAGCTGATCCGGTCGCCGACCAGCTCGGCGGTCTGGGCGACGACGTACAACTCATCGTTGTAGACCTCGAGCTTGGGCGGGCACAGCGGGTGCATGGCGTTGTCGATCGCCAAAGGATGGAGGTTATACGTCGTCTGGATCGCGCTGAGTTCGTCTGCGGTGGGCTCGCTAAGCGCGATCCAGCAGAAGCCCGAGCGATTCTCGTTTAGTTCGACGTGCTCATCGAGCCTGATTTCACGGACTCGCTTACCTTCGTTGTAATAATATGCGGCGATAATGGTCATGCAGGCCTCGCAGGAATTCGCAGGCCACGCTGTACAGCCGGTCGCGCCAGCCCGCGTTCGAGCCATGCCTGCACGTTCGAATAGCTGCTTAGGCCGAGGATGTCGCCCGCTGCGTAGAATTCGACCAGCGCATTCACCCAGCCAAACGTCGCAATGTCCGCGATCGAGTAATCATCGACAATCCATTCGCGGCCCTCCAGCCGGTGATCCAGGACCCCGAGAAGACGCCTGGATTCATCAACAAAGCGCTGCCGAGGTCGCTTGTCCTCATAGTCCTTGCCGGCAAATCGCAGGAAAAAGCCTAGCTGTCCGAAGGTCGGCCCAACGCCCGACACCTGAAAGAACACCCAGGCCAGAGTCTCGTACCGCTGGGCGGGTGTTGTTGAGATGAGCTGCCCCGTCTTGTCGGCCAGATAGATGAGGATCGCACCGGTTTCCCATATGCCAATGGGCTGGCCGTCAGGGCCAGCCGGATCGATGATCGCGGGTATGCGGCCGTTGGGATTCAACGACACGAACGCTGGATCCTTCGACTCGTTGTTCGAGATGTCGACGAAGTGGGGCTCATACGGCAGGCCAGTCTCCTCCAGCATCATCGAGACCTTGACGCCGTTGGGCGTGGGGGCCGCGTATAGTTGCAAGCGATCCGGATAAGATGCTGGCCAGCGCTGCGTGATGGGAAAGGAGGAGAGGTCTGTCATATCTGGATCCTGGCACTGCGACGGCGGCTGAATGGAATGATCTGCTTCAAGGCCGGGTTCGACGACCGCGTCGATTGACGCGGTCGTCGGAGGTTGCGAACCGGATCGGCGCGGCACTAACGGCAGCGAAGCCTATTCCGCTGCAGCCCCGGCCGCAGGGCTCACATCGCCGGCCTCATGCCGCTTTGGAAGAACCCAGTCGGGACGGACGAAGTGGCAGGTGTAGCCGCCCGGCCGCTTCTCCAGATAATCCTGGTGATCGGGCTCGGCCTCCCAGAACTCGCCGACCGGCTGGACCTCGGTCACCACTTTGCCATCCCACAGCCCCGAGGCATCCACATCGGCGATCGTATCCTCGGCGACGCGCTTCTGCTCCTCGTCGACATAATAGATGCCCGACCGGTAGGAGAGCCCACGATCATTGCCCTGGCGGTTCAGCGTCGTCGGATCGTGGATCTGGAAGAAGAATTCCAGGATGTGCCGGTAGCTCGTCACTGTCGGGTCGAAGACAATCTCGATCCCCTCGGCATGCGTGCCGTGATTACGATACGTGGCGTTCGGAATATCGCCGCCCGTGTAACCCACACGGGTCGAGATGATGCCGGGCCGCTTGCGGATCAGATCCTGCATGCCCCAGAAACATCCTCCTGCGAGAACAGCGCGCTGATGCATGTTAAGCCTCCTCTACTTGATCGAGATATTCACCGTATCCCTCGGACTCCATCTCGTCGCGCGGGATGAAGCGAAGGGACGCAGAGTTGATGCAGTAGCGCAGACCGCCGCGGTCGGAAGGACCGTCCGGGAAAACGTGGCCCAGATGGCTGTCGGCGTGTACCGACCTGACCTCCGTCCGGACCATGCCGTGTGCACTGTCCCGCACCTCGTTCACGTTTGCCGGAACGATCGGCTTGGTGAAGCTGGGCCAGCCAGTACCCGAATCGAACTTGTCCGTTGAAGCGAACAGCGGCTCTCCCGACACTATGTCGACGTAGATGCCAGGCTCCTTGTTGTCGTTGTGCTCACCCGTGAAGGGCCTTTCGGTCCCCGAATCCTGGGTAATCCGGCGTTGCTCGGGGGTCAGGCGGTCAACTGCTGCCTGTGACTTCTCAAACTTCATGATAGTCTCCAATAATTAATCTAGAGAGCTCGACACACTGTCATTTATCTTTGCAGTCATTGCGCCGACTATAGCAGTGCGCCCCAGATTTATCCAATACGCTGCGCGTATAGTTTCCATAGCGCCGAAGCTCTTCACGTCGTGATTCAGTTCCACTCATACCGGGCTGCCAGCTGCGCGATGTTCCGTATCTCGACCGTTGCCGTGGAGCCGGATACTGTCGCGATCACGACTTCGCGCTCCAAGACAAATCCGTCGATCGGCCGAGTGACGAGGCCTTGCACGGTCGGCGATCGTTCCGGAAGAATGCATATGGCGTGGCCGTCAGCGACGACCCGTTGCACCCAGTCCTCGCGATCTGATCGAAAGCGAGGTCGCATGAGCAAGTCCCGTCGCGCGAAGTGATCGAGGATCCGATCGCGAAACTCGCATTTCAGGCGATCGACGAAAGGAAACTCGAGCAGGTCTTCGCCGCGCACGATCTCGTTGGCAGCCAAGGGATGGTTTGCAGAACAGCCGAGCACGAAGCGCTCCCGAAATAGAGGATGCACATCCAGCTTGCGTTCCGGTCTTGTTTCACGCGGCATGATGCACGCGTGGTATTTTCCTGAAAGCACCTCCGATGTGTCCTCGTTCGACTGGAGCGAGTGCAGCTTGATTTCGATGGATGGCATCTCCGCCAATGCGCTCTCGAAGAATGCCGTAAATTCCTTTGGTCCGACGGTGGGCGCGACGGCGACATCCAGCACGCGGTGCCCCCCCATCGCCCAGTGCTCCGAGTGATTGCGAACGCTCTTCATCGCGACCACCATGCGCCGGAATTCTGCCTCGACGTCATGGCCAAGGCCAGTCAGGCGGCTGTTCTTCCCGTCGCGATAGATCAGCGGCCCGCCAAGCTCATCTTCCAAGCGGCGGATCGCGCGGGTCAGACTTGGCTGTGACACACCGCTCAAGCGAGCGGCCGCTGTGAAATTCAGCGTCTCGGCCAAGTTGATGAAATAGCTGACTTGATTGAGTTCCATAGTCCTTTGGCCCACGCGCCTGACTGATACCTCTTCCGTGAGACCGCCTTTGGAAAGCAGGTCGCAGAAGTATGCTTGGCGCATATAATCATGGTATAGGGGCTTGTCTATATGATGCGCCAGACATATAAATGATAGCCTGAGATGACGATTACCGGTTGGCGGTGCGCTCCGCTCAGCTCCGTCGAAGGTTCTGAGAGCGCAACCGCCAAGCCGCGAGCTGGAGGTTTGATGGACATGGCAGAAACAACATTCACGTTTGCGAGTGGAGCTGGCTCTCAGCTTTCCGGGCACCTCGAACCGCCAGAGGGAACGCCGCGGGGCTGGGCGATCTTCGCCCACTGCTTCACCTGCGGGAAAGACAGTCGCGCCGCCGTTTACATCTCGCGCGCGCTGTCGCGTGCGGGCATCGGGGTCTTGAGGTTCGATTTCGCCGGAACCGGGATCAGCGGTGGGTCGGGGGAACCTGTGAGTTTCGCGTCGGACGTCGAGGACCTTAGGGCTGCCGCAAAGGCGATGGCGGCGGCGGGTATGTCACCCTCCCTCCTTGTCGGGCACAGCCTGGGTGGCACCGCTGCGATCGTAGCCGCGGCCGAGTTGCCTGATATTGCGGCGGTGGCGACGATTGGTGCGCCGGCCGACCTTCAGCATATCTTGCGGCTCTTCGGACCGAATGATCTGGACACCATCGCGAGCGAGGGCGAGGCCTCGGTGGAGATCGCCGGTAGGCCCTTCCTCATTCGCCGAGGGTTCCTTGAGGCGGTTGAGGGGATCGACGTCGAGAAGGCCATTGCCTCCCTGCGACGGCCGGTGCTGGTCATGCACTCTCCGCTGGATCAGGTGGTCGGCATCGACCACGCGTCGCGCATCTTCGTCGCGTCCAGGCACCCTAAAAGCTTCATCTCGCTCGACAACGCGGATCACCTTCTCACCGACGTCGCGGACGCGAACTACGCTGCGGCCATGGTGGCGGTTTGGGCGAGCCGCTTTCTCCCACCACTCACGGCGGATCTTCCGCAGGTCGAGGTTGCGGAGGGCGTCGTCGCCACCGAAACTCTTGCAGGGACGTTCCAGCTCAAGGTCCGCAGCGGCGAGCACACTCTGTTCGCCGACGAGCCAGCATCGGTCGGTGGCCTCGGGACCGGACTATCTCCCTACGAGCTCGTATCTGCCGGCCTCGCAGCCTGCACGGTGATGACGATGCGTCTCTATGCGAACCGCAAGGGCTTTCCGCTCGAACGGGCGAGCACGACCGTGCAGCACGAGAAGGTGCCGGACATGATGCCACCCGACCGGTTCACCCGCACCATTGTCCTCGATGGGCCGCTGAGTGATGATCAGCGCGCTCGGATCCTCGCGATCGCTGATCGGTGTCCCGTCGATCTGAGTCTCATCCGGGGTTCGGACGTGCAGACCGAGCTCTTGAGCGCCAGTCAGGCTGCGGATCCCGCGAGGCTGGCTTGACCGTGGCGCACACGGAGGAGGGCGAACGGACTGTGAGCCAATCGCCTACCGGCAATAGGGCGGCCGCGACAGAGCGAGCAATTCTCGCAGGCGGCTGCTTCTGGGGCATGGAGGATTTGCTGCGCCGAGCCAGGGGAGTCATTTCGACGCGTGTCGGTTACACAGGCGGAGAAATGCCTGATCCGACCTACGCGAGACATTACGGCCATGCGGAAGCAGTGGAAGTGACCTTCGACCCTTCCGTTCTCGCCTATCGCTCGCTCTTGGAACTCTTCTTCCAGATACATGACCCCACGACCTACGAGCAACAAGGCAGCGATGTCGGTCCGAGCTATCGATCGGCGATTTTCTACACCACCGAAGTGCAGAAGGAAGTCGCCCTCACAACCATCGCGGAAATCGAGGCATCAGGAAGCTGGCCAGGCCCGGTCGTGTCGGAGATCAACCCAGAAGAACCCTTTTGGGAGGCGGAGCCAGAGCACCAAGAATACCTGGTGCGCTATCCTGGGGGCTATAGCTGCCACTTCGTGCGCCCGACCTGGCGGTTGGACCGCTCAGACGAACGCCCAGCTGTAATACTTGACAGAAAGAGTTGATGATGACCGAAACCGTGACTAATCAGGCCGCCTGGCAGAAAGCGCCGGGGCAGCCACTGAGGATCGGTGTCACCGCTCTGCCGCATCTGGCGGCGAACGAGATATTGATCCGCAACGCGGCCATCGCGATCAACCCACTCGACTGGATTCTGCAGGACGTCGCGCTTTTGCCATGGCTCGACTATCCCGCGATTCTCGGCAGCGACGTCTCCGGTGAGGTCGCGGCGGTCGGTGGCGCGGTCGAGCGGTTCAAGGTCGGCGATCGAGTCATCGGACAGGCGGTCGGGACAACCGTAAATCAACCTGCGCAGGGTGCGTTCCAGCACCACACGATCGTGCTGGACCACATGGCGGCGCCGATCCCCAACAACATTGCCTTCGCTGATGCGGCAGTCCTCCCGCTTGGCCTTGGCACCGCCGCAAGCGGGCTCTACGGACGGACACAGTTGGCTCTCGCGCCACCGTTACACTCGCCGACCGCGCGTCCAGAGGTCGTTCTGGTCTGGGGTGGATCGTCGAGCGTTGGCTGCAACGCCATCCAGCTCGCGGTGGCGTCGGGCTACAGGTGCGTCGCCACCGCTTCGGCGCGCAACGTCGGCCTGTTGAAGGAGCTGGGTGCAAGCGAGGTTCTTGACCACTCGAGTCCAGCCATTGTGGAAGACGTGATTGAGGCAATGCGCGGGCGCAGTCTCGCTGGAACGCTTCACGCGACCGGTCACATGAAAGACTGTTTTGCCGTAGTTGCGAGATGCGAGGGCTCGCGCCGGGTGGCAGCGACGCTGGCCCCGCCCGACGAGCGTTCATTTGGAGTCGAGGCGACGCACATCTCCGGGACGAGCCTCAAGGATGACGAGGTTGGTCCAATGATCTACCGCGAATTCCTGCCGCAGGCTCTCGCGGCGCGCACGTTCGTCCCCGCCCCTCCGGCGAAGATCGTGGGCCAGGGCCTTGAAATGCTCCAGGCTGCCTTGGAAGCCCTGAAGGCGGGTGTATCCGCAGCGAAAATCGTCGTTACCCTGCCTTGAGTGACCAGCCAGGCGGTTTTTCGCGTTCGCAGTCTGAGGTGGCCCGCACTTTGCCGATTGGGAAGCTCTACCGGGAAAACGCGTTTGGGACGCGCGCTGCGCTCCTGCCGGAGCATGCGTTCCCGAAACCTGTTCCCGACTGCTTTTCCCCGAAACTACCTATCGGACATAGAGAAATGGGAATGCAGCGAGTGGTTTGAACGGCCGCTTCCGAAACCGCGTTCCGATCAATTGAGCGGCTAAAAGTGGGGCGATCACCGACATATTAGAATGAGACCGCCATGCCCGATCGGCCGGCTTGACGCGTAGCCAAAAGAATGCGGCTGATGGTAGGCTCGCTGACATTATGAAGCCCCGCCATCTGAGCAGCGTTGAGCTGCCGCAATTGCGAGTCTCCTACGCGTCGTCGTTCTTCTCGCGGTCCACACCTCGCTCATGCAATTCGGCATCGACGGGGCAGTTCGTGCAGCCCTCGTAGCAGCACAAGCGGCAGATGCGGTATGACTGCTCGAGGTTTTCCAAGCGATTTCGGAGAACGCGTTCAGCGATGTCCGATAAGGTTTTCAGTTCGTCTGGATTAAGGATCGATAGCCCTTCGGCAATCACTTGATCGCGCGAGGCCAGGACCTCGTCGCTCGCGACCTTGCCAGTTGGAGTAAGATAGAGGGATCGCGCGCGCCCGTCTGTCGAATGCTCCCTACGCTCGATCAATCCCTCGCTTACCAATCTATCCACCAGGCGAACAGTTCCAGCATGTGAAAGGCCCACCCCGATCGCAAGCATACGGATCGAGAGCCCGGGCTTGTGCGCGAGCAACGCCAGCGCTGAGGCGGCGGGTCCAGCTTCCGGCGCCCGCGATGAACTAGCGCGAACGATGTCGTCGCTGATCATGAGTGCGAACGCCCCGAAAATGTTTCGATCTCGAGGTCCATCCATTGCCACATCTATATGTGCGCGGAGCATAGACAGCAAGCCATACCGTGGTCCTCTTCCTCCGCGCGGCTTGTGGAAAATGTCCTGTTTTAGAAGGGTTTCGGAGGATTTCGACTGATCGAGCGCGCCGAAAAAAACGGGTCCGGCTCGTTAAGGCCGCGGAACCGTTGATACCTGGCGGCTATAGGGCAAGCCTTTTCGCTCGGAATCGCCGTAGGTCGCGCCCGAGAATCACTCCGCGTCAGCGCTGTCATCCAGGCCGCGCAGGTGCAGATCAGCGAGACCTAGCTTGCCCCCGGCGTCGCACTTCCATCGTGTCACCGCGCGCGATCACGATTGTATCAATCCCATTGAGGAACAGTCCGTGCTCCACGACGTCGGGGATTGCGGCGATCGCTGCTACGATTTCGGTGGGCATGGTTATCTCGTCCAGGGCCGCGTCCATCCGTACAGGCTGGACGTTTGCCAACGGGCTATAGGCCCACCCGGAGCGCCAGCCCCATCAAGTCAAAATCCCGCAAAGGTCGCGCGTTTGCTGGGTAAAGGCATCGCCGATGAGGATGGCTTCGTGAGGCAGCGAAGCGCGAACCAGCCGCTCGACATATCTCGCTTATTAGTATATGCGTCGCGCATATACTGCAACGCCTGCCCGAAGCACGTAGACGACGTTCGTGACGTTCCCACGGGACCACTGTTGAGGAATTTTAGATGAGCATTTTCGACCGTTATGAATTTCTTGTCCCCGAGCACGGTCGGAGGGATCTTGGCCTGCTTAGATGGGCTCTCGTGATCGTATTTCTGTGGTTCGGCGCGATGAAGTTCACAGCGTACGAGGCCTATGGTATCGCCCCGTTTATCGAACACAGCCCGATCATGAATTGGCTCGGCATGTTCGGGACGCAGGGGCAAAGCTATTTCATCGGCGTTATCGAGTTATCGACCGGTCTCGTTCTGATCCTTGGTGCATTTCGTCCACTCTTCTCTGCGCTAGGCGCACTAATGTCAGCAGCGACCTATCTGATCACGCTGACCTTTTTCATCACCACTCCAGGTGTCGCGGAGCAGACTGCCGGCGGCTTTCCTGCGATTTCGGCTGCACCAGGGCAGTTTCTACTGAAGGACGCAGTTCTGCTAGCGGCGTCCCTCGTGCTGCTGCGTGCTTCGGTCCGCCACAGAGGGGCGCTTGTGCCCTCGTGACTGTGGTCCTCTCGTGACGGCGGCGTGCAAATCCTGCAGAACCTCCGCGGGGCATGGATGCTCCGTCGCGATATCGAGCCCGGAGGCGCTCAGCTGCATGGCGACGCGGTCTTCGCCCGTTTCGGCGAAGGCGCGCTCGCTTATCGAGAGAGCGGCATTCTCACACTGGCAGATGGCAGAGTATTCTCCGCGTGCCGGCAGTATCGCTATCGCTTGAGCGAGGACAGTGTTGTCGTCGAGTTCGCAGACGGACCTCATATCGGGACGCAGTTCCTCAGCTTGAGTTTCTCGCGGACGGATACCGGGTTGGAAGCGAGTGGCGTCTATGCCTGCGGAGACGACACCTACCATGCAACCTACAGGATTCTGGGGCCGGCGGCCTTTGAAGTGGTCATCATGGTCCAAGGGCCTGCAAAGGCATACGAGCTAGTCAGCCGATATTCCCGGTCGGGATAAATGCTCATGTCAGGAGGGCAAGTCCTCTGTTGCCCTTATCATGGCCGTGAAAGGCAGCGCCGGAATAACTTACCACGCGCTGCAAATCCGAAGACGATTGTCGTCGTCATCAGAAGGTAGGCGACTATCCCACCAGGTGAAAGAGTCGGAACCGCTGCGAGGATCAACCCATCATTCCCGCCGGGTATGAGCGCGATGCCGATACCCATCAATGTGCCGCCGACGATAGATCGCAGAATGCCATTGGCTGTCGGCAGTTGGAGACGCAGATTGCCTTGGCGAAAGGAGGCGGTTAGGGCGCCTGCGATCGAAGAGATCACCGCAGTGAGCGCGACCTCGCCGGCCGGCGACATTCTGAGAGGAAGGGCGCGTTGAATCACGTCTGCGAAGGTCCAGGCCGGCGAGAGTGCATATAGAAGTCCGCCAGTGATACCGAGTCCAATCATCGAAGCGCCGAACGACCAACCCGGCTTTGTTCGCAGAACGCTCTTCGTGGAAACGAAAACGAGTGCCAGCACGAGCACAACTAGGAAGGCTAGGAGAGTAACGAGGCCTGTTGCGCTCGGTTTGGAGATTAAGCTTGGCCATGTTGAATCGTAGCCGAACCTGCCATGGTCGGCAACCAAGATACCAATCGTTAATCCCAAGGGTAGAGCTAGAAGTCGCATCTCCCCATCCCCAAGCCGCGCCAGCGATCCGAGCAGGCATGTGTCATTAATGAGTGCGCCGAGGCCGAAGGCGATGGCGCCGATGAGCAGGAGGAAATTGATGCTGGTCGAGGGTGCGAGTGTTGCGCCCAGTGTTCCCGTCCAGACTATCGGGACCGCAACCAGGCCTGCCGCTGCCGACGCTGCGAGAAATCCGACGAACATTTTCGGCGGCTGTCTTCTGTGTAACTCATGAGCGGCCACCACTAAACAGGTTCCGCCTTGGTTCGCCGCATATCCGAACCCGAAGGCAAGTACGCATAGAAGAAGTTCGAGCGCAAACGATCCCATTATTTCAAGCCTGCCTGATCATATCGTCAGCCTTCTGATGCGACGTTCCAGCGTGGCGAGCGCCCCGGCTTAGCTTTACCACGGGAAGGCGCGATCCTGCTGTAGCCGCACAGATGGCAAAGGCTGACCGAGCCATCTTTGTCGAAGCCGTTTGCCACAAGGAGCCGCTCCGACAGCATGCCTAGAATGTCGAGGTCATTGGGCGACAGGGGCGAAATACATTCGGAGATCACCTGCTCCCGTGCCTTGAGCAAGGCGTCCGTTATCTTCTTCCCCGAATTGGTGAGGTGAATGAAGCGCGCCCGCCTGTCGGTGATTTGTCTTCGTCGTTCCACCAACTGTTCGCGCTCGAGCCTATCGATCAATCGCACCGTCCCGGCATGAGAAAGCCCGATCGAGGTAGCCAAAACGCTGATCGGCAGTCCGGGCTCCATGCTGAGTAACACCATCACGGCGGTCCCCGGGCCGCTTGGTGAAAACGAGGCCGAGACACTGGCGATGCTGTCTGCAACCGCCAACGCGAGTGCACCTAAATGGTACTTGGCGACCTCAGGCTCCATACCGCAAGAATATATGCTTCGCGCATAGACTTCAAGCGTGTGAAAATGTATGACCGCCGCATGCATCTATGACAGATTCGGACATGGTCATGCTCATTGAGGGGCTCAGCTCGGATTCCACATCTGAGATCAACGGACGTGCTCGTTCCCCAGGCGCTAGCGGGGGTGGGCTCGATGAAAGTGGACGTGCATGGGTGCCGCTCACCGGGCGCAGGCGGTTCGCCGATGAGACCGCCGGTATGATCGGACGGGTCTCATGCCCGACCTGACTCTTGATCTCCGATACCTGAAGTACGCCGTTCAGGTCGCCGAGGCCGGCAGCTTCCGCCGAGCGGCGGAGCGCCTATCGATATCGCAATCCACCGTCAGCCGACGTGTGCAGCTGTTTGAGCGCCAACTTGGCTTTTCTCTCTTCAAGCGTACGCGAGCGGGGGCAGGGCTGACTCCAGAAGGTGAGCGCTTCCTTCAACAAGCGGTGGTGGGAGCGCGCTACCTTCGTAACGCCGCAACGGAGATCCGCTCCGCGCGGAAACTCAAGACCGGGCTCGTGAGGTTTGGAATGCTTGAAGCGTTCCCGGCGTGCCCGATCATCAACATTCTCTCGGCATTCAGAAATAGACATCCGACGATCGAGGTAAAGCTTGAGGAAGGCACTTCAGAAGAAAACACTTTGGGGGTGAAGCGCGGATTACTGGACGCAGCAATCAGCCTGAGTGCGAGCAAGAGCCCTCAGTTCCAAGTTCGACGTCTCTGCGAACCAGATCTGTTCGTGGCATTGTCCCCGCTTCACGAGTTGGCAGCACGGCCACAGCTGTCGTGGGAGGACATTTGTGACGAAGTCTTCCTCGTTCGCTCGGATGGCGCTGGGCGTGAGCTCGCTGGCATACTCCGGCGCATGGTGGGCGCCGGAGACGGAGCGGTTCAACTCTCGATCCAACAAGTCAGCCGAGAAACCCTGCTGACGATGGTCGAACAGGGCTTCGGCTTGACCATCACCAGCGTGATCTACCGGCCGGATATCGCGTTGATCCCGCTCCCATCGGCGCGGGCGCCGACGGCCGCTATAATTTCTTCCAGTGACAACGACAACCCGACTCTGCCGCTGCTGCTGAAGTGTTTCGACACCCCCTCTAGAGCGGGGACCACGGATTAATCGGCGCTCCCCGGCGTCAACGTTCGCCTGGCTTTGGCGAAGCCACGGTCTGTCGCGATGAACCGTTGTAACATCGGGACGATTAACCGAGCTGGGTCAACAGCGGACTGACCTTGCTCTCGGCCCAATAGGTGGGCGTAGTCAACAAGGTCCTGGTGGAGAGCTGCAGGTAGCTCGACCTGTACCTTAAGCGGCTTGTCGTCCGCGATGGGGCCTAGCTTAAGCTTCGACATCATCAACCTCCATATGGCTCCAGTACCAAGTCTCGCGTCACGATAACGCGCACGGGAAATCCGGGCCGAATAGTGATCGTGGGCGCGACGTTGAGCTGACGCCTCACAATCTGCTGCCCTGCGTCGTTGATGGTGTCCTGCCCACCGTTCCGGATCGCCTGAACGAGCTGATCGTCGTTGTCGACCGCGAGTTCGGCGCCGACGCTCAGCAGTGTCGACAATCCCGCAGCCTTGGCCAGATCCCACCAATGGTAATCGACGCCATCCTGCAGCCCGGCGAACCCTTCAGCGTCAGCACCAGGCTGGCGCTCGAGAACGATCGAGCGCCCGTTCGGGAAGACGAGCCGAGTCCAGACGAGCAGGACTCGGCTCTGGCCGAACTGCACGTTGTTGTCGTACTGCCCGACCACACGAGTGCCTTGCGGCACAAGCAAGATACGGCCGGTTGGGCTGTCGTAGATGTTTTCGGTGACCTGCGCGGTGATCTGGCCGGGTAGATCGGATCGGATGCCGGTGATCAGCGCCGCGGATATCACTGCTCCCGCCTGAAGGACGTTCGGCGATACTGGCGCAGCGACGCGATCGGGCGCAACCGTCCTGCGATCGGCCGCGGCGTTCAGAAACGCGTTCTGCCGGTCCTGCGCCGAGGGCGTGGCGGGCGGCGGAGCGAGGCCAATGCTCGCCAAATCCGGCACCGGCGCGAGCGCTGGGGCAGCTCCCGCAGCAGCGGGTGTGCCCCGGCTTTCCGATCCGGAGAAGAGACGGCTGGTGCGCGCGGTCTCGATTTCCTGAAGGCGGCGCTGCTCTTCCGGGCTGATGCCGGGATTGGGCGTGGCCGTCCCGGGTGTGGGCACCGGCTGTCCGCGATCCTGGGTACTAAGGATCGGCCGGCCGAGGTCACCGGGAAGAGGGGGACCGAGCTGTGGCACGCCACTGTAATCTCGCGGCAGGCCGGCCAGTCCGTCAGCGGTCGAGCGGTTCTCGGTCGAATAGAGTTCGTCGTTCGGCCGACCGGCGTCGCGGGTCTGAAGCGCGTAGATCAGCGCACCTCCGAGCCCGACGCTGGCGACAAGACCGAGGCCGGCGAGAACCTTCCGCGACAACCGGGTGACGCGGGGCGGTTCGGCCCGCAGCCGCATCGGCGCAGGCCCGACCGGCTCGCCGGTCAGGGGCTGCGCATCGTCGTCCGGCACTTCCTCAATCCGGGGCGGGTTCTCGCTCACGAGGTCGGCCTCCCGTCTGTGCGGACGATCCTGACGCGCTTCTGCTCGCGGCCGGAGCCGAAGCGAAGTTCGGCAGCCGCGAACAGACGATCAACGATCATGTGGTGGCCGCGAACGCGATAGTTCACGAGCTCAGAGGTGTTGCCCTCGGGGCCGACGACGAAGAGTGGCGGCATCTCGCCCTGACCGATGCCGCGCGGAAACTCGATAAAGACCTGGCGTCCGTCGTCGAAGGCGCGCAGCGGCCGCCACGGCGCACGGTCGCCCTCGATCGCATAGCGGAAGTTGACGTTCGCGAGATCGACGCCGCTCGCCACCGGCTGGGCCGCCTGCGCCTCGGCGTTCTGACGGCGCAGCGCAATGAGCTGGTCTTGCGGATACTGCCATGAGACCGACGCCATATAGGTGCGCTCTGTCGAGCGCAGCTCCATGTGATAGGTGCGCATGTTGGTGTTGATGACGAGGTTTGTCATCAGGTCGGCGCGGGTGGGCTTTACTAGGATGTGGATCTGGCGCGTTGCCCCCGATCCGCTCTCGGTGTCGCCGATGATCCAGCGCACTGTGTCGCCGGCGGCCACCGGGCCTGCGCCGACAAGCTGCTCCCCGGGTTGGAGCGCGATGTCGGTGATCTGCCCGACGGCGGTATAGACTTGATAAAGCGCCCCTTGAGTCCACGGGTAGACCTGCATCGAGTTAATGAAGCCGTCGCGCACCGGCTGGACTCGTGCCGCCTCGTTTGCCTGGTTGACGCGAGCGGTCGGATTAGAAGGCTCCGGGGCACGCCGCGTCTCCTCCACACGCTGCAATTGGCCAGGCAGCGGCAGCGGCCGGGGCAGCTCGACCACGGTGACCGGCGCGGGTGGATCGACGGTCTGCACCGCCGGAGCCGCATTGTCGTAGGAAATCTCCGGCGGCGGATTGGTGGTCGCGCAGCCCGCGAGCGCGGTCGCCGCTAGCAGAACGACCGGGAATGCGGCTCTACGGAGAGCCGGGAGTACGTGTGTGTGTGAAGCCGGGTTTCCGGCTTTACGGAAATACGGCTTCATTGCCCAAGCTCCCGTGACCAGTTGATGGCGTTGACGTAGATGCCGAGCGGGTTCGCCCTGAGCCGGTCGGCGTTTCGGGGGATCTGCACGACGATCGTCAGGATCGCGGTCCAGCGCGTGGTCTCGGCGAGCTGGCCATTTTCGTATCGGCGCTCGACCCAGGCGACGCGGAAGCTGTCCGGGGACGCGCGGATGACGCTGGAGACGTCGACAGCGACCTGCTGCCGGCCGACCCGTGTAAAGGGGTCGTTGGAGCGGGCGTAGTCATTGAGCGCCATGGCGCCGCGGTCAGTCGTGAAGTCGTAGGCGCGCAGCCAGTTCTGCCGGACGATGATCGCATCGGCCGGAATGCTCCGGACCTGCTCGATGAAGCGCGCTAGGTGGAAGGCAATCTGCGGATCGGTCGGACGATAGTCGGCCTCGGCGGGCGCGACGGCCTGCGCCTGACCGATGCGATCGACTTGGACCACCCAGGGTACGATCGTCCCGCGTGCTGACTGCACGACGAGCGCGATGGCGAACCCGGCCGATAGGATCAGCGAGCCGAACGCCATGAGCCGCCAGTTCTTGGCCTGCACGCGCGAGGCGCCGATGCGCTCATCCCAGACCTGGGTGGCGCGTTGATAGGGCGTCGCCGGCTCGGGGGCCTTGCCATAATGGGTAGAGGGTCGTTTGAACATCAGCGATCGCCTTCGGAAAGATTGATGGAAGAGCCGCCGCCGTGGGCGTCGCCGGAGCGGACGGCATGGGCCGTGGCCTGGACGGCATGGGTCACGTGCTGGGATCGGCGCATCCGCTGCGCCCAGGCCGGCGGACCGCCGGCGTTCGCGGAACCGGCGGCAGCGGCGCCATCACCGGCCGCGTCACCGCCGATCGAGCCCATGGTGGAAGTGCCGCCTGTCGCCTCAAAGGCGGCCTTGCCGCCAGCGTTGAAGCTTGAGCGCATGCTTTCGGCGGCACGCGATGCGGCGCGACGCAGAGGTGAGACGGCGGCGCTGCCGCCGGCACGCACGACCCCGCCGAGACCGGAAGCGACACCGACCGCGCCGGCCTGCCCGGCTGAGCCAAGGCTGTAAGCGGTGGACGCGCCGCCGGCGATCGCAGCACCGCCACGAGCGGCGGCGGCGGCACCACCGGCCAGCGCAGCACCACCCGACGCAGCGGCGCCGACGGCGCCAGCGCCGAGCGCGACCATGCCGCCTGCGGCCAGGCCAGTGCCGACTGCTGCTCCGGCGCTGAGCTGGGGACCACCGGAGACGATGCCGCTTGCAATACCGGGACCGAAGATACCGAGGCCGAGCAGCGACAGCGCGGCGAGCACGATCGCCATCGCTTCGTCGATTGTCGGGTTCTGGCCGCCGAAACCGGATGTGAATTCTGAGAAGAGCGTCGAGCCGATGCCGATGATGACGGCCAGCACCAGCACCTTGATGCCGGAGGAGATGACGTTGCCGAGCACGCGTTCGGCCATGAAGGCCGACTTGCCGAACAGGCCGAACGGGATCAGCACGAAGCCGGCGAGCGTCGTCAGCTTGAACTCGATGAGCGTGACGAAGAGCTGGATGGCGAGGATGAAAAAAGCGAGCAGCACCAGCGCCCAGGCCAGGAACATGCAGGCGATCTGGATGAAGTTCTCGAAGAACGACCAGTAGCCCATGAGGCTGGAGATGGAATCGAGCAGCGGCCGTCCGGCGTCGAGCCCGGTCTGAGCGACCTTGCCAGGGCGCAAGAGGTCGGCCGTGGTGAACCCGGTGCCGCTAGCCTTCAGGCCGAGGCCGGCGAAGCTCTCGAAAATGATCCGGGCGAGGTTGTTCCAATTACCGATGATGTAGGCGAACACGCCGACGAACAGCGTCTTCTTCACCAGGCGGGCCATGATGTCGTCGTCGGCGCCCCAGCTCCAGAACAGCGCCGCCAGCGTCACGTCGATGACGATCAGGGTGGTGGCGATGAAGGCGACTTCGCCGCTGAGTAGCCCGAATCCGCTGTCGATGTAGCGGGTGAAGACCTCAAGAAAATGGTCAATGACGCCGGTGCCGCCCATGATCTTATCTCGCCTCGTCGAGCTGCGGCGGCGCGATCGGTGCGGCGGGCTCGAAGGCCGGCTGATCGGTGCGGTCCGATTGGGGTATGAGAGTGTTTCGCGGCGCTGGCGGGATGTCCGGCAAGCGCTCGGTAGGTCGCGCGCCGGGCGCGAGGAAGCGGTTGCGGTTTTCGGCCCAGGCCCGCAGGCACGCCGGATCGCGCGGCCCCGCTTCGCCGAGCACCTGGCAGCGGATCATTTCGTCGCGCAACGGATCGCCCTGCGCTTGGGTGGTCCGGTCGGACGGCCACGCCTCCCGCACTTCCTCTTTCCGGTTCATCTCGATCGCGGTCGCAGTGATCGCGACGGCCACGAACACCACAGCGCCGAGCCGTGCGAGCATCTTGCCGTCCATGGCCGCGCCCTCAGTTGCCGTTCGGGAACATGCGGGCGTTGCCGGGCTGATAGCCGGTGCCCGGCGTCAGGAACCGTCGGCGCTGTTCGCGACCCTGTTCGGCCGCGGCAGATCGCTCGGCCTCGGACAGGCTTTGCGCCCGGCCGTTGGCGGCAACGACGGCGGTGAGATCGGCAAGCTGCTGCGCTTGCAGCGCGAGAAGCTGGTTGCCGGCCTGCGTCGCCTGCAGCGCTCCCGTCGCGCCCTGGCTCTGGCCGACCAGTGACGACATCTCGGCGCGGTTGGTGTCGATGTTGCCGACCACGCCGGCCTGGACGCGCATGGCGTCCTGCAGGCCGCCGACCGTGTTCTGCCAGCGCTCCCGCGCCTGCGCCACGAGCGCCTGGTCGGAGGCGGACATGGAGGCGTTGCCGTAGGTCGACGTGAACGCCTGGTCGATGCGCTGGACGTCGTAGGCGATTCCCTGCGCCTGTTGCAGGAGCTGCTGGGTGCGCTGAACCGACTGCTGAAGCTGCTGGAGCGAGGAGTATGGCAGGCTGGCGAGGTTGCGGGCCTGGTTGATCAGCATCGTCGCTTCGTTCTGAAGCTGGGTGATCTGCTGATTGACCTGCTGGAGGGTGCGCGCCGCCGTCAGGACGTTCTGCGCATAGTTGGTCGGATCGTAGACGATCCATTGCGCAGCGGCGGGAGTGCTGAGGATCGGCGAAAGCGCGATCGGCGCGGCAAGCAGCGCTGCGGTGATACGCAGTGCAAGCGAGCGGGATTGAGTAGAACGGGTCATGGGCGTGTCTCCGGATCGGTTTGGGGGATGACATTGGTGAGGTCGGCGATGAGGTCCGCGGCCCAGGCAAGCCGGTTCTCGGCGAGCCACTCAGCGAGGAAGCCATCCGTGCCGCTGCGGGCGTGAACGTCCGCGATCAGCGCCTGGTGCTGCTTGGACGACGCGGCGCAGAGCGCGAGCGCCACGTCCGACAGCCCCAGCTCGAACAGCCGGTTGCCGCGCCGCGACTGGCAGTAATAGTCGCGCTTAGGCATCGCCCGCGCGAGGATCTCGATCTGGCGATCGTTGAGCCCAAAGCGGCGATAGATGGCGGTGATCTGCGGCTCGATCGCGCGTTCGTTCGGCAGCAGGATGCGAGTCTGACAGCTCTCGATGATGGCTGGCGCGATCGCTGAGCCGTCGATGTCGGAGAGCGACTGCGTCGCGAAGATGACGCTGGCGTTCTTCTTGCGCAGCGTCTTCAGCCACTCGCGGAGCTGACCGGCGAAACCCTCGTCGTCTAGCGCCAGCCAGCCTTCATCGACGATCAGCAGCGTGGGGCGACCGTCGAGGCGGTCCTCGATGCGGTGGAAGAGATAGGCGAGCACGGCGGCGGCGGCGCCCGTGCCGATCAACCCTTCTGTTTCGAAGACCTGGACATTCGCTTCGCCCAGATGCTCGGCCTCGGCGTCGAGCAACCGGCCATAGGGACCGCCGACGCAATAGGGCCGAAGCGCCTGCTTCAGGTCGTTGGACTGCAGCAGGACGGACAGGCCGGTGAGCGTCCGCTCGTTGATCGGCGCGGACGCCAGCGAGGAGAGCGCCGACCAGAGATGCTCCTTCACCTCGGGCGTGACCGGCATGCTCTCTCGCCCCAGGATCGCGACCAGCCAGTCGGCGGCCCAGGCACGTTCGGCGACATCGTCGATCCGGGCCAGCGGCTGAAGCGACACGCTGTCGTCGGCGCCTTCGGTCAGGCCGCCGCCGAGATCGTGCCAGTCGCCCCGCATGGCGAGCGCGGCTGCTCGGATCGATCCCCCGAAGTCGAAGGCGAAGACCTGGGATTGTGGATAGCGCCGGAACTGAAGCGCCATCAGCGCGAGCAAAACGGATTTTCCGGCGCCGGTCGGACCGACGATCAGCGTATGGCCGACATCGCCGACATGGATGGAAAGCCGGAACGGGGTCGAGCCTTCGGTTCTGCCGTAAAGCAGTGGGGGTGCATCGAAGTGCTCGTCCCGTTCCGGTCCCGCCCACACCGCCGACAGCGGGATCATGTGGGCGAGATTCAATGTGGAGATCGGAGGTTGCCTGACATTGGCGTAGACATGGCCGGGCAGCGAGCCGAGCCAGGCGTCCACGGCGTTGATCGTCTCGGGCATGGCGGTGAAGTCGCGGCCCTGGATGACCTTCTCGACCATCCGCAGCTTCTCGGCTGCAATGCGCGGATCATCGTCCCAGACGGTGATCGTCGCGGTGACATAGGCCTGGCCGGCGTAGTCGGCGCCCAGCTCCTGCAACGCCATATCGGCGTCGGCGGCCTTGTTGGCCGCATCGGTATCGACCAGCGCAGAGGCCTCGTTGGTCATCACCTCCTTGAGGATGGCGGCGATCGACTTGCGCTTGGCGAACCACTGACGCCTGATCTTCGTCAGCAGCTTGGTGGCGTCGGTCTTGTCGAGCAGGACGGCGCGTGTTGACCAGCGATAGGGAAAGGCCAGCCGGTTCAGCTCATCGAGGATGCCGGGCGTGGTCGCGGTCGGGAAGCCGACAATGGTGAGGATGCGGACATGTGCGTCGCCGAGCCGGGGTTCGAGCCCACCGGTCAGGGGCTGATCGGCCAGCAGCGCATCGAGATATATCGGCGTCTCGGGCACGCGGACGCGGTGCCGCTTGGTCGAGACGGTCGAATGCAGATAGGTCAGCGTCTCGCCGTCATCGAGCCAGGCGCATTCCGGCATGAAGGCGTCGATGAGCTGAAGGATGCGATCGGTGCGGTCTGCGAAGCCGCGCAGGATCTCGTGCGCATCGACGCCAGCGTGATCGCGACCCTCATAGAGCCAGGTCTCTGCGCGCGCCGCGTCTTCGGCCGGGGGAAGGTAGAGGAAGGTGAGGAAGTAGCTCGATTCGAAGTGCGCGCCGGCTTCCTCGAAGTCGGCTTTCCGTTCGGCGTCGACCAAGGCCGACGCGCTGTCGGCGAACACGCTGGCCGGATAGGTCGCGGCACCATGGCGCTGCGCCTCGACGAAGATGGCCCAGCCGGAGCCCAGGCGACGGAAGGCGTTGTTGAGGCGCCCGGCGACCGCGACCAGCTCGGCCGGAACGGCACTGTCGAGGTCGGGTCCGCGAAACCGTGCAGTTCGCTGCAAGCTGCCGTCCTTGTTCAGGACGATGCCTTCGCCGACCAGAGCGACCCAGGGCAGGAAGTCGGCGAGACGGGTATTGCGGTTGCGATATTCGGCGAGGTTCATCATCGGCGTCGCTCCTCAAACCGACAGGTGGCCGGGGATGCGCAGATGTTTGCGCACGACATCGACGAACTGCGGATCGCGCTTGGCCGCCCAGACGGCCGCGAAATGACCGAGAGCCCAAAGGCCCAGGCCGACCAGCCAGAGGCGGAGGCCAAGGCCGAGCGCGGCTGCCAGCGTGCCGTTGAGAATGGCGATCGAGCGCGGAGCGCCGCCGAGCAGGATGTGCTCGGTCAGCGACCGATGGACCGGGACCGAGAAGCCCGCCAGCTCGCCATGATGATCTGCGCCGTTGGCCATCAGACGAGCGCCCCGCCGCCGAACGAGAAGAAGGACAGGAAGAAGCTGGACGCAGCGAAGGCGATCGACAGGCCGAAGACGATTTGGATGAGCTTGCGCGCGCCGCCCGACGTGTCGCCGAAGGCCAGCGTCAGGCCGGTGATGATGATGATCATCACCGCGATAATTTTGGCGACCGGGCCCTCGATGGATTCGAGGATGGACTGTAGCGGGGCCTCCCAGGGCATTTGGGAGCCGGAAGCGTGAGCGGCAGGCGCGAGCGCCAGCGAGACGAAGGTGACGGATACCGCAGTCGCGATATGGCGGCGGAAACGCAGGGCATGCTGGATCATGACGGACCTCCTGTGAGGGGCTGGCTTGCGGGCGTGACGCGGTAGTCGCCGTCGGGGCCAAGGCCCTCGATGCGGGCGAGTTCGGCGAGGCGGCGCGACGTGCCCCGGCCGGAAAGCACGGCGACGAGATCGATCGTCTCGGCGATCAGGGCGCGCGGGACGGTGACGACGGCTTCCTGGATGAGCTGCTCCATCCGACGCAGCGCGCCGATGCCCGTACCCGCGTGGATGGTTCCGACACCGCCGGGGTGTCCTGTGCCCCAGGCCTTCAGCAGATCGAGGGCCTCGGCTCCCCGGACCTCGCCGATCGGAATCCGATCAGGGCGCAGGCGAAGAGAGGAGCGGACAAGATCGGAGAGCGAGGCGACGCCGTCTTTGGTCCGCATGGCGACGAGGTTCGGCGCGGCGCATTGCAGTTCGCGCGTGTCTTCGATCAGGACGACGCGGTCGGAGGTCTTCGAGACCTCAGCCAGCAAAGCGTTGGTGAGGGTCGTCTTGCCGGTCGAGGTGCCGCCGGCGACGAGGATGTTGCGCCGATCGGCGACGGCCTGGCGCAGCGTCTCGGCCTGATGCGCCGCCATGATCCCGGCGGCGACATAGTCGTCGAGCGTGAACACGGCGACGGCCGGCTTGCGGATCGCGAAGGCCGGGGCGGACACGACGGGCGGCAACAGCCCCTCGAACCGCTCCCCCGTTTCGGGCAACTCGGCTGAGACACGTGGGGCGCCGGGATGAACCTCGGCCCCGACATGATGGGCGACGAGGCGGATGATCCGCTCGCCGTCTGACGGCGACAACAGTTCACCCGTGTCGGAAAGTCCTTCGGAAAGCCGGTCGACCCAGAGCCGCCCAACGGGGTTGAGCATCACCTCGACGATCGCGGGGTCTTCCAGAAACCGGGCGATCGCCGGCCCGAGGGCCGTGCGCAGCATGCGCGCGCCGCGAAGGATCGCCTCCGATTTCTGGTGAGTGGCCGCCACGTCGTCCCCGTTCTCTTGCGGGACCGCGACATGCGGCCCTGGATCGGGGATGAGTAGAAGAGGCAGAAATCATGGCCTGACAACAACCATAATGTGGTCGTCGTACTGTAGCGTACAAATACAGGGAAACGGCGGAACGCCGGAATACTTGAAGTGGACGTGGCCGTGATTAATCCGCGTCGTGCGCGGGCGTGATGTCCTCGGAAATTTCCTGCCTAAGCTTCGGCCCGTGAGCGAGTCGCCGGCCGAGCGCGGTGACGAACGCTTCGTAGCGTTCGCCGGCTTTGGCGCGCGCCGCTGCCTGGGCGGGCTCGGGGAGCGGCGGGTTCGTCGTCAGCCAGAATCGGATGAAGACGGCCAGCGTTTCGACGGCGATTCCAAGGTCACGCTCCATACGCGCCATTCGCCGGTCGAGCTGGTCGAGCCGTTTCGTCGTAGCCGCCTCCTGCCGTTCGGCAGCGTCGGGCGACAGGAAGGAGGCGATGCCAGCTTCCGCGATCAGCGAGAGGGATTGATCGCGCCGGGCGGCGTGCGCGGCGAGCGCCTTCATGACGTCGGGTTCGAGATACACCGATAGCCGCTGCTTTTTGGGAGGCTTTGCCATGGTGCCTCCTAAAGCTCGATACCGTCGCCGGGATCGAGCGATGCTTGGCGTGCGACCTGGCGCATGGTCTGATTCATGCGCGAGAGGCGAGCGGCGTCCTCATCGGCATCGTCGCGGGGATCGATCTCGAATTCGTTTTCGATGGGCTGCATTGGCTCGACGGGCTTTGCGCGGCTCAGTTCCGGCTGATGCCGGCGCTCGGAGTCGGTCGTATCCTCATCCTCCGATCCGCGCTCGCCGTCGGTCGCGATCGACACGGTCGGCGCCGCTGGAAGCGGCAGCGCGCTCCAGTCATCGGGCCGTGCCGTTGTCCGTTTCACCAGGTTCGGCGGCGTTACGATGCGCTCCTGAAACCGGCGATCCTCATAGTACCGCGCTTTCTTCGCGCGGATCGGTGGCGTACCGGCGACCATGACGATCTCGTCGGCGGGCGGGAGCTGCATGATCTCGCCGGGCGTCATCAGTTGCCGCGCCGTTTCCGAGCGCGACACCATCATGTGGCCGAGCCAGGGCGACAGGCGATGGCCGGCGTAGTTCTTCATCGCCCGCATCTCGGTTGCGGTGCCGAGTGCGTCCGAGACCCGCTTGGCGGTCCGCTCATCGTTGGTGGCGAAGCTAACCCGGACATGGCAGTTATCGAGGATCGAGTTGTTCGGGCCGTAGGCCTTCTCGATCTGGTTCAACGACTGGGCGATGAGAAAGGCCTTGAGGCCGTAGCCCGCCATGAAGGCGAGAGCGCTCTCGAAGAAGTCGAGACGACCGAGGGCGGGAAACTCGTCGAGCATGAGGAGCAGCCGGTGGCGGTTTCCGTTCGCCTGCAGGTCCTCGGTCAGCCGGCGGCCGACCTGATTGAGGATCAGGCGGATCAGCGGCTTGGTCCGGTTGATGTCCGACGGCGGCACCACGAGGTAGAGCGTCGTCGGATGCTTGCCGCCGACGATATCCACGATGCGCCAGTCGCAGCGGCGTGTGACCTCGGCGACGACGGGATCACGATAGAGGCCGAGGAACGACATCGCTGTCGACAGCACGCCTGATCGCTCGTTGTCGGATTTGTTCAGCAGCTCGCGCGCGGCGCTGGCGATCACCGGATGCGGTCCGGCCTCGCCGAGATGGGCTGTCTTCATCATGGCGGCGAGCGTCGACTCGATCGGCCGCTTCGGATCGGAGAGGAACGCCGCGACGCCGGCAAGCGTCTTATCAGCCTCGGCGTAGAGGACATGCAGGATTGCGCCTACCAGCAATGCGTGGCTGGTTTTCTCCCAGTGGTTCCGTTTCTCCAGCGAGCCCTCCGGATCGACGAGGATGTCGGCGATGTTCTGGACGTCGCGGACCTCCCATTCGCCGCGGCGCACCTCGAGAAGCGGATTGTAGGCGGCAGATTTCGTGTTGGTTGGATCGAACAGCAGCACGCGACCATGACGCGCGCGATAGCCGGCGGTGAGCGTCCAATTTTCCCCCTTGATGTCATGGACGATCGCGGAGCCCGGCCAGGTCAGCAGCGACGGCACGACCAGGCCGACGCCCTTGCCGGATCGCGTGGGCGCGAAGCACAGCACATGCTCGGGGCCGTCATGGCGGAGATAGTCGCGGTCGAACTTCCCGAGCACGACGCCGTCCGCGCCCAGCAAGCCGGCGGCGCGGACTTCCGCGGCGACCGCCCAGCGGGCGGAGCCGAACGTCTCGGCATTCCTAGCTTCACGCGCCCGCCAGACCGACATGCCGATCGCGACGGCGATGGAAATGAAGCCACCGGACGCCGCGATATAGGCTCCCTCGATGAAAATCGGAGGTGCATAGGCGTCGTAGAAGTACCACCACCAGAAGAAGGCGGGCGGATAGTAGATCGGCCAGCCGGCCAGTTCGAACCACGGAAGTCCGAGCTGCGGCTGGAAGCCGAGCCGATAGGCCGTCCACTGCGTCGCCGCCCAGGTCGTCATCAGCACGATCAGGAAGACAGTGAGGATTTGGCCCCAGAGGATTTTGGTCGCCGACATGGCGGGCACTCCTTTCTTGATTGGGCTACATGCCGAGGCCGCGATTGCGGCCGAAGCTCCAGTCGACGCCACCGGCGCCGCGCGACACGCCGGAGACGTGCTGACCGATCTGACGCTCGATCGACGGCGACCAGGGCACGAGCTGGAAGCCGAGGCCGTCGTCGATCATGGCGAAGCGGCCCGACGCGAGCGCAAAGCGCTGGCGATAGGTGCCGGCCACATATTCGCCCGCCGCGGCCTTCGAGAATTGCCGACCGGTCTCGGCCGCAAGCTTCTCGCCAAGGGCGTCGACCTCGCGCTGGCGCAGCGTGTCGATCAGCCCGGGGGAGAAACTGACACCGCGCGTCTGCCGCTCGGCAAGGCCCTGACCAACGAGGTGCTCGGCCCGCCTGTCCATCGCGTGACGAACCTCCGCGCCGAATCCGCCGCCGCCGAGCGCGACGGGATCGCGGGCGATCGCCTGCCGGTCGAGCCAGGTGGCGCCGGTCGCATGGACCTGCCGCTCGATTTCGAGATCGGAGCGGACGGCGAGCGCGACGCGCCTGCGCCCCTGCGCGTCGTCAAATTTGCGCAGCTCCACGATCGAGCCCGGCGCGCTGTCGCCAGCGGCGTCGAGGTCGGGCAGCTTGATGTGATGGGTGCGTCCGTCGGTGCCGTCGACCACGGCATAGGCGGTGCCCTTCAACTCGTCGTCGAGACCACGGTCGACCAGCCGGCCGATGACCGGATCGTCGAGGCTCTCACCGGCAAGCACGTAGCTGGCCGCGCCGCGCTGGATGCCGCGCTCGGTCAGGCCACGGTGAATGCGCTTGATGATGTCGCCACGCTCGCCCAGCTCCCGCAGCGTCGCCTCGGCATTCTCGGACACGACCCATTGTCCGGGGCCGACCTGATCGGCGAGGCCGAGGGTCTCCAGCTTGCGGAGGCGGCCGACCTTCATCGCATGGAATTCGTCGGGCTGGCGGTCAGGGAGCGGGGCGAGATCGACGACGCCGGTGCGATAGCTGTCGCGGGCAAGCTGGCGGTCAAGATTGGTCCAGCGCTCCGCGTCGATCTGCCGTTCGAGATTGCGGCGGATCTCGTGATCGGTGCGCGGCCCCAGCTCCTGGGTGACGAGGTCCTGCGCGCGGGCGCGCATGCCTTCCTTGATATAGTCGCGCGAGATGACGAGGTCCTGACCGTCATCGGTGCGCCCGCGCAGGATGATATGGACATGTGGATTATCCGTGTTCCAGTGATCGACGCCGACCCAGTCGAGCTTGGTGCCGAGGTCTGTCTCCATCTGCCCCATCAGCTCGCGGGCGAAAGTCTTGAGGTCGGACATCTCGGTCGCGTCCTCAGGTGAGACGATGAAGCGGAAGTGATGTCGGTCGTCCTGAGTGCGCTCGGCGAAAGCCTTGGCGTCGGCCGCCTCCGTCTCCGGCCCGAACAACTTCGCCTTCTCCCCATCCCGGGTGACGCCTTCGCGCTGCAGATAGCTGAGGTGGGCGTTGAGCGGCGCCGAGCGAGCGGTGTGCCGGACGACGCGCGTCTTGATCACGGTGTTGCGCGATCGGTTGGTGAGCAGTCGATTGGCCTGGACGGTCGCTCGCTGGCCGCGCCCGAAACGCGAGCGGTTGCCCGAGCTGATCTTGCCGGAGCGCGAGACCCTGCCGCCGGCACGCTGGGCGGCGGCGAGGGCCTGGGCGATGAAGGGCCGCGTTTGCTGTGCGCGGGTGGAGCGGATACGGCCTGGCCGGATGCGGAAGTCGTCCTCGCCGCTCATGGCCGAGGCTCCGCACATCGCGCAAACGCGCGGAAATCCCTCGCGAAATGGCGAATGCGCAGGCTGCGTCGATCAGGCGCACCTCGCGCCAATTCGCCATAAGTCTCTGAAAACACACGACCGCACCAAGCCGCACATCGCGCGCTTTTATCTCGCCATCGTGCGGTTGTGTTGCCTGCTCTCCGTCCTCGGACCGCCATCCCTGCGCCAGAGCACGCCATTCCACGAAATGCCGCGAACACCGTCATCGCGGCCCCCGATCGGCGTTTCGGGCGACAAACAGGCCTGCGGATTGCGGAGCGATGGCTGTGACATCGCGCACCGGAATGGCGGCCGGAGTGTCCTCGGAAGCGCCATTGTTGGACGTCGGAACGGCGGTCGTCGCGTGTTCGGACTGCGCGATGAAGAGCGGAGACCGCGTCCAGGCGTTGGGATCGGCTGCCGCGACCGTAACGGGAGCAAGCGCGTCTGCGCCGCCGATGACGGGTGCGAGCGCGGCGACATAGGCGCGAGTTTCGGCCGGCAAAGGACGGCCGGCGAGATACTCTTCATAGCGGCCGGGACCAGCATTATAGGCCGCGAGAAACCCCGGCGAACCGTAGCGGTCGTGCATCTCGCGCAGATACGCAGTGCCCGCCAGAATGTTGTCGCGTGGATCGTAAGGATTCGCGCCGAGCCGGTGACGGACGCGCAGATCGGCCCATGTGGCGGGCATGACCTGCTTCAGTCCCATCGCGCCGGCCGACGAGATCGCCCGCACGTCGCCAGCGCTTTCGATGCGCATGACGGCACGAATCCAGTGCTCTGGAACGCCGAACCGTTGCGCTGCCTCGGTGATGAATGTGGCGTAGGAATCGGCGCGAGAGGGCCCCTCGACCGACACCGTCTGCGCAGTCGCGGTGGCGCAAAGCGGCGCGGAAAGCAGGAGGCCGGAAAGGAGAAGGAGGGCTGTGCGCCGGGCGGCGTTGGACCGCCCGACGACAGCTTTGAGGTGCGGAGCCGACATCGCTCAGTCCCGCTCGGCCCGCTTGGGCGGGCGGTTCCAGTGCAGGCCCCAGGCGGACTTGTCGTCGGCCGACTGGAAGAGGTTGGCGCGGATCGGATGCCCGAAGGTCGGATCATCGATCTGAAGCGAAACGTAGTCGCCGGCCTTCTCGCCGGTGCGCTTCCAGCCGGCGCCGATCTCCGCGCCGGTTTCGTTGTTCATGCTGTCGAGCACATGGACGCGGAAGTCGGGCGCGTTCTCGGCATCGGACGGTTCGGCCGGAACGATGATGATGTCCTGGTGCAGTGACAGCGTCGTCAGGTGGCCGACGAAGCCATCATTTTCGCGCGTGAATTGACCGATCACGGACATGGGTCGTCTCCTTCAGATTGCGGTGGACAAGGTCATGGGCGTGCCGTCACCGCGTCGGCGCGCGCCAGACGAAGCGGCCATCGCCGTCCTCGTCGGTGTAGAGGGGTGTGGCCCGGCCGATGACCGAGTTGGCGGGGAGAGGCCCGAAATAGCGGCCGTCGAGGCTGTCGCGGACCTGCCAGTTCATCAGGAACAGTTCGCCGTCCGCGACCATGCGGCAGCCCTGCCAGATCGGCAGCGAGCGACCGCGACGATCGCGGTCCAGCGCATCGCCCATCGGCACGGCATCGACCGTGATGGCGAGCCCGGTTCTGCACACACGTTGCCCGGGAAGCGCAGCAACGTGCTTCATCAGCGGAACGCCGCGCGGCAGATATCCGCCATCCGAAAGGAAGGTGGCGAGCGGCTCTGGCGCGCGCACGGCGACCAGATCCGTCACGTCGACCCGGCCGGGTTCGCCGATCGCATACAGACCGATCGGCGTGCTGGCCGAGGCATTCCAGACCAGCTTTGGTGCGAATGACGCGATCGACGTGATGCCGAGCAGCGATACGGCGGCAGTCGTCGCGAAGGCATAGCCGAGGCGGGTCATGCGCCAATCTCCCGGCGCAGGAGGAAGGCGCGATGCTGCTGCATGTCATAGGCGCGGGGCGCTTCACCGACCGTCAGACGGTTGTGGGGGAACCGCAGAATTCGGAAAAAATCGTACGCTAAGCTAACGGTGTTCTCGTGACAGCTCTTTGACTAAATAACTGATCCCAATAGTGCTACACCTTCGCTGTGCCATAGCCATTCCCCGGGAAAGGAGACACGGTATCCATGAAGTGTTTCACTCGGGCCAGCAGGTTTGCCATCCCTCTGCATTGATGATTGCGCGTGATGGTTTCATGTAACTTGTGCCATAGCCGTTCTATGTGATTAACCCAAGGGCTGTAAACTGGCTGGAACACCAGGCAGAACTTGGGATTCTTCTTCAACCATCGCTCGGTCTGTTTGCTTTTGTGAATGATGTAGTTATCGAGGATCAACGTGATGGTTTTGGCTCGTCGGTAGTGGTGGCGCAGCTTTTCCAGCATGGCAATAAACAGCGATGAGTTTTTCTTGATCCCGCTGACGTAAAGTACCCTTCCGTTGCCTGCGTGGAGAACGCCTGCCAGATAATGCTTGGCATTCTGCCCCGGTGTGACAACCCGCTTTTGCTGCGCTCTGAACATCCAGTCGGCTCCTAATTTGGGATTGAGGTCTATATCGACTTCATCCTCATAAAACACCGGATTATCGGCATCACAGCGGGCCAGCGCGGCGTCGATATTCGCCATTTTTTCCTGATAGGCTGGGTCTTTTATCCGCAAGGTCGGCACGGGCCTGCGCCAGACAATGCCCATACGAGGTAACCATCGGCGGAGCGTGGAGGCTGCCACATTGAGCCCTGTTAACCGATTGATTTTTATAGCCAATAGTTCAGTACACCAACGGCTGCGCTGATAACCAAAATCTTGCGGAGAAAACTGCATGAGCAGCACCAGTAGGGTGACAATCTTGGCGATAGGTAAGACTGGGGCACGGCCAGCCGGTAAGGCTTCTAGCGCATCTATGCCTTCATCTCGATACCACCGAAGCCAACGACCGATGGTCGAGCGCGCAGCGCCGGTAAGGTGATGAACATCGGTGATCGTGCGTCCTTCATGTAACAGCAAGATGGCCATCAAGCGACGAGCATGTCCTTTATCACGGGTGGCATGGATGATTTTGTGAATGCGGCGCCGTTGTGGTCGTGGCAGAGGTGGTAGGATAGGCATCAACTCAGTCCTTTGGGTGTGGCTTGTTTTGTTTAGCGACTAATCAGATCGCACAAACTGGACTGAGTTCCCTTCCTCCGGTGATCTACTATTCGGAACAGCTATTTAGGCTTTCTAAGGCCATTCTGATAGCCCTGACTTCCTGAAAAGCCATGGCTAAAATTTGTGCGGCTAAAAGGGATAACCGATGGTAAAGTAAGTTATCCCTGTCGAGATACTGAAAAGCGTTATCCTCGTTTTTCCCAAAACTGTTTTGCCAGTTCGCTCAGAGCGCTAGTTAACTGAGCGACAGATTTCGCACTTTGCAAATTATTCTGCCCGGTCTGTACATTGGTATCAGCAGCATCGCGTATATTGATAATACTGCGGTTTATGTCTTCACTTACTGCTCCCTGCTGCTCGACCGCAGTCGCTATTTGCGCGTTCATGTCGGTAATTTCGTTAACGCGTTGGCCAATTCCATCAAGAGCTGTAGCTGCTTCCTCTGCGTGAGCTACACTCGTGTGCGCTTGCCGACTACTTTGCTCCATGACTGTAACAGCGGATTGCGCTCGCTCTTGTAGAGCGCTGATCATGCTTTGAATATCCGTTGTCGATTGCTGTGTGCGAGCAGCAAGACTGCGAACCTCATCGGCGACAACAGCAAAACCACGCCCCTGCTCACCAGCACGTGCGGCCTCAATTGCTGCGTTGAGTGCCAACAAATTCGTTTGCTCGGCGATCCCTCGTATAACGTCAAGAACTTTTGATATCTCGTTACTTTGACCTTCAAGCTCATGAATAACCTGAGCGGCTTGCCTAATTTCACCTTCAAGGGCAGTGATTGACTGGCTTGTGTAGGCTACCAGACGCTGGCCAGATGCCGTCTCAGTGTCTGCTCTTCCGGCCGCATCTGCAGCATGCTGTGCATTGCTCGCAACCTCTTGAATGCTTGCCACCATTTGGTTTACTGCCGTTGCTATTTGATCTGTCTCTGCCTGCTGCTCAACTGTAAGTACATTGCTTGACTCAATATCCTTTAGTAGGCCTCGGGTGTGTTCGCTAAGCCGATTTGATGCATCACCTATGCGACCTACTATGGCGCCTGTTTCAGCTTGCATCATTCGTAAAGCAAACTCTATTTGGCCAAACTCATCGGTGCGCCCAGTGTAGAGGGATTGACTTAATGGGTTATTGGAAATATTCCTGGCTCTTTCAACCAGTCTTCCAAGAGGAGAGAGAATAGCCAAAACACTAACAGAGCTTAAGCTTCCTGACATTAAAGTGGCTAACAATAAGCTGCTTATTGATGTATCAGTAAGCATGCCGGCAGCCATTGCGCTTGATATAATACTACCCCATATGAGCAAGAGTATTTTCACGGAAAAGCTAGCAGCCAATTTCGGCCTCGCGGCCTTCCCGCTTCTCAATTGAGCATATAATTTTTCCGCAGCCAAAACCTGCTCAGGTTCAGGCTTGGTCCTTACAGACTGGTATTCAACAATCGAACCATTCTTAGCTATTGGCGTTACATAAGCACTTACCCAATAGTGGTCGCCATTTTTACAGCGATTTTTTACTAGCCCCATCCATGAGCGGCCAGATTTTAATGTACTCCACATATGCTCAAATGCAGCAGGCGGCATATCTGGGTGTCTTACGATGTTGTGAGGCTGGCCTAATAGTTCTTCCTCAGTGAAACCACTGATTTTAATGAAGTCAGGATTAACGTACGTGATATGGCTTTGAGGGGAGGTAGTCGAAAGAATATTGGCATCTTTTGGGAGTTCTAAGTTTCGACCCGTCACTGGTAAATTCTGGCGCATAAGAACCTCAAGGGTTGGCTGTTTTATTTTATTGTTTTCGGCATTAAGCCCAATTTCTTGAGCGTTACGATAAAGCTAGCATGGAAACGATAGGTGCAAGCAAGTTAAGGGTTGCATCGCGCATGTCAATCTAGGCTATACCCTAACTGGATGTCAGGCAGAACCGCGCAGCTCCGTCAGAATAGAGTCTTCTTTCGCATTCTTTGACACATGCCCGCAAAGGTCATAGATTTCAGCCTGACAAAAGCAGGGCTTGAGGCGCAACGGAACAGAAAGTGCACTTAGCCCCCTTGCTCACCTTCAACGCGGAGTTGTTCTGATGACCTTTCTATGGGTTGGATTAGGGTTGGTAGTCGCCGGGCTGTGGTGGGGAACGGTTGTCTGGCGGCGGGAGCAGGCAGACCCTTGGATAAATCCACCAACTCCCGAGGCGCGGCGTTTGCTTCGAGCCGCGAGCCTGCATTTGCATTGCCACATTCTCGGCAGGCCTGCGGTAGACCAGGACGCGCCGTCGTTCGTTGGGGTAGATGCCCTCCAGGCACTTTATCTACGTGACGGGGTGATCTTTTTCGAGAAGGGGATCGCCACCTTGCCGGATGGAACCCAAGTCGAGCTGGGGGCACTCACTCATGAAGTGCTCGAAGTGCTTCGAGAAACCTACAGCGCCTTGGATGCCGCTTCAGCAGTGATCACTGACTATGCCACCACCTTCAATACTCCCGAAGAGTTAGAGAAGAGCGAGAATGAAATCCTGCGAAAGATCGCTGGCTACGGGAACATGTACCCGATGCAGAGCGCGATCGCTCGACTGGCATTGTTACTCAATCTCGATCCCGACAAGAACGATGTTGGGATTGGCGGCAAAGTGTTGTGGGAGCGCATCCGCCGTTGGCGTTGGCCCGAGCGCCATTTCTCGGCGGAGCAGTAGGCGTGCAGGGACATCGCATTGGCTACGTCCGGGTCAGCAGCTTCGACCAGAACCCGGAACGCCAGCTGGAGGAGACCGAGGTGAGCAAGGTGTTCACCGACAAGGCCTCGGGCAAGGACACTCAGCGCCCCCAGCTCGAAGCGCTGCTGAGCTTCGTCCGCGAAGGTGACACCGTGGTAGTGCACAGCATGGATCGCCTGGCGCGCAACCTCGATGACCTGCGCCGCCTTGTGCAGAAGCTGACCCAGCGCGGCGTGCGTATCGAATTCCTGAAAGAGGGCCTAGTCTTCACCGGCGAGGACTCGCCGATGGCCAACCTCATGCTGTCGGTGATGGGTGCCTTCGCCGAGTTCGAGCGCGCCCTGATCCGCGAGCGGCAGCGTGAGGGTATCGCCTTGGCCAAGCAGCGTGGCGCGTACCGAGGCCGCAAGAAAGCCCTGTCCGATGAGCAGGCTGCTACCCTGCGGCAGCGAGCGACGGCCGGCGAGCCCAAGGCGCAGCTTGCCCGCGAGTTCAACATCAGCCGGGAAACCCTCTACCAGTACCTCCGCACGGACGACTGATACATGCCGCGTCGCTTGATCCTCTCGGCCACGGAGCGGGACACCCTGCTTGCGTTGCCAGAAAGCCAGGATGACATGATCCGCTACTACACCTTCAACGACTCCGACCTGTCGCTGATCCGCCAGCGGCGCGGCGACGCCAACCGCCTAGGCTTCGCGGTGCAGCTCAGCCTGCTGCGCTACCCCGGCTATGCGTTGGGCACCGACAGCGAGCCGCCCGAGCCGGTCATCCTGTGGGTGGCCAAGCAGGTTCAGGCCGACCCGGCGAGTTGGGCGAAGTACGGCGAACGCGACGTGACCCGCCGCGAGCACGCCCATGAACTGCGCACCTACCTGCAACTGGCCCCGTTTGGCCTGTCCGACTTCCGCAACCTCGTGCGCGAGCTGACCGAGTTGGCCCAGCAGACCGACAAGGGCTTGCTGCTGGCCAGCCAGGCTCTGGAGAGCCTGCGGCAGAAGCGGCGCATCCTGCCGGCGCTGAGCGTAATTGATCGGGCCTGCTCGGAGGCCATTGCGCGGGCTAATCGGCGGGTCTACCGCGCCCTGGTCGAACCACTCACGGACTCGCACCGTGCCAAGCTGGACGAACTGCTGAAGCTCAAGGCCGGCAGCAGCATCACCTGGTTGACCTGGCTGCGCCAGGCACCGCTGAAACCCAACTCTCGGCACATGCTTAAGCACATCGAGCGGCTGAAGACATTTCAGCTGGTGGACTTGCCCGAAGGGCTGGGCCGGCACATCCACCAGAACCGCCTGCTCAAGCTGGCCCGCGAAGGGGGGCAGATGACGCCCAAAGACCTTGGCAAGTTCGAGCCGCAGCGGCGCTACGCGACCCTGGCCGCCGTAGTGCTGGAGAGCACCGCGACTGTGATTGATGAGTTGGTCGATCTGCACGACCGCATCCTGGTCAAGCTGTTCAGCGGCGCGAAGCACAAGCATCAGCAGCAGTTCCAGAAGCAGGGCAAGGCGATCAATGACAAGGTGCGCCTGTACTCGAAGATCGGCCAGGCTCTGCTGGAGGCAAAGGAAAACGGCAGCGATCCGTACGCCGCCATCGAGGCGGTGATTCCCTGGGACGAATTCACCGAGAGCGTCAGCGAGGCCGAGCTGCTGGCCCGGCCGGAGGGCTTCGACCACCTACACCTGGTCGGCGAGAACTTCGCCACCCTGCGCCGTTACACGCCGGCCCTGCTGGAGGTGCTGGAACTGCGCGCTGCACCGGCCGCGCAAGGCGTGCTGGCGGCCGTGCAGACCCTGCGCGAGATGAACGCCGACAACCTGCGCAAGGTGCCGGCGGATGCCCCTACCGCCTTCATCAAGCCGCGCTGGAAGCCGCTGGTGATCACCCCGGAAGGCCACGACCGACGCTTCTACGAAATCTGCGCGCTGTCCGAGCTGAAGAACGCCCTGCGCTCCGGTGACATCTGGGTCAAGGGTTCACGGCAGTTCCGCGACTTCGACGACTACCTGCTGCCGGCAGAGAAGTTCGCCGCGCTCAAGCGGGAACAGGCCCTGCCCCTGGCGATCAACCCGAACAGCGACCAGTACCTGGAAGAGCGCTTACAGCTGCTGGACGAGCAGTTGGCCACCGTAACCCGGCTGGCCAAGGACAACGAGCTGCCCGATGCCATCCTCACCGAGTCCGGGCTGAAGATCACCCCGCTGGATTCTGCGGTGCCCAATACCGCGCAGGCGCTGATCGACCAGACCAGTCAGCTGTTGCCGCGCATCAAGATCACCGAACTGCTGATGGATGTGGACGACTGGACGGGTTTCAGCCGCCACTTCACCCACCTGAAGGACGGTGCCGAGGCCAAAGACAGGACATTGCTGCTGTCAGCAATCCTGGGCGATGCGATTAACCTCGGGCTGACCAAGATGGCCGAGTCGAGCCCCGGCCTGACCTACGCCAAGCTGTCCTGGCTGCAAGCCTGGCACATCCGCGACGAAACCTATTCGGCGGCCCTGGCCGAGCTGGTCAACCACCAGTACCGCCATGCCTTCGCCGCCCACTGGGGCGACGGCACCACCTCATCCTCCGATGGCCAGCGCTTCCGGGCGGGCGGCCGGGGCGAAAGCACCGGGCACGTCAACCCGAAGTACGGCAGCGAGCCGGGGCGACTGTTCTACACCCATATCTCCGACCAGTACGCACCGTTCAGCACCCGCGTGGTGAATGTCGGCGTGCGTGACTCCACCTATGTGCTCGACGGCCTGCTGTACCACGAGTCCGACTTGCGGATCGAGGAGCACTACACCGACACGGCCGGTTTCACCGATCACGTCTTCGCCCTGATGCACCTGCTGGGCTTCCGCTTCGCACCGCGCATCCGCGACCTCGGCGAAACCAAGCTGTATGTGCCGAATAGCGTCCAGGACTACCCGACATTGCGCCCAATGGTTGGTGGCACCCTGAACATCAAGCACGTCCGCGCCCATTGGGACGACATCCTGCGCCTCGCCAGCTCGATCAAGCAGGGCACCGTCACTGCCTCGCTGATGCTGCGAAAGCTCGGCAGCTATCCACGCCAGAATGGCCTTGCCGTGGCCCTGCGCGAGCTGGGCCGGATCGAACGCACCCTGTTCATCCTCGACTGGCTGCAAAGCGTCGAACTGCGCCGCCGCGTGCATGCTGGACTGAACAAGGGTGAAGCGCGCAACTCCCTGGCCAGGGCGGTGTTCTTTAACCGCCTCGGCGAGATCAGGGATCGGAGCTTCGAGCAGCAGCGCTACCGGGCCAGCGGCCTGAACCTGGTGACGGCCGCCATTGTGTTGTGGAACACGGTGTACCTGGAGCGCGCCACTCAGGGGTTGGTCGAGGTCGGCAAGCCGGTGAACGGTGAGTTGCTGCAATACCTGTCGCCGCTGGGCTGGGAACACATCAACCTGACCGGCGATTACGTCTGGCGGCAGAGCCGCAGGCTGGAGGACGGGAAGTTCAGGCCGCTACGGTTGCCCGGAAAACCTTAGCGTACGATTTTTTCCGAATTCTGCGGGCTCCCCATCTACAACCGTCTGCGCGACGAGTCGAGCTGGGGCACGGCCTTTGCCGAGCGACTGGATGATGATGTCCTGTCCCGCCTGCAAGCCTTGCCACCGCGCAGTGTGCGTCTGGTTCTGCAGCGGGCCTTGGGTTCGGCAGCTCGTGATGACCGAGGAATCGTCCAGGTGCAAGACATCAGACCGCTGGTCGAGATCAGCCGCCGTGGCGTTGGCTTTGTCAGCGAGGGATGGAATTGAGGTTGCTCAGCGTTGTCCGGATAGCCAGGCCGCACCGGCGGCCAGTGCATCGGCCACGCTGGGGTAAGTGGTCGATGGGCCGCTGATGATGCAGGGCTGGGTTTCGCCGTCGCCTTCCACCGTCCACAGCTCCCAGGTTCCATCGTTTTTCCAGCTGGGGATGGCGGTGTAAGGTTTGTCTTTCAGCGCAGCCAGCGCGGCATCCACTTCGGGGCGGATCTGCAGCTCACCCGAATAGATATAAGGTGTCGCGCAGCGGGCGTCAGATGGGTTCATGTTCCGTGCTCCAAAAAAGCGCCAGTAGTGCGCTCGCCTGCAAGTAAATACCGGGGTTGCGAGCTTCACTCGGGCCAGCAATGTTGAGAATAGCGATGGGATGGCTAACCAACCAGTCTTGCCATGCCGCCAACAGCTCTTCTGTAGGGGCATGCAAATCGCACAGCAGCAGCGGCTTGCCGTGTCCCGCCGCCAGATCGCGAGTGAGCAGGCTGCCACCTTCGAGCCTGTCCCAGTAAATGATCAGCGTGGCGTCAGCGTCCAGCACATTGCGCTTGGTACGCTGGCGATAACCGCTGGATTCGGTCTCCATCAACTGGTAGCGAGCATCCAGTACGCCATCAGCGGCCCGTCGGCCTGCCGGGCAACAGCCTCCATGCGGAATGTGCTGGGCAATGGCGAAATCCAGCGCAGCCCTGTCTACGCCGGTTTGGCCGCCGGAGATGATGCGCTGAATGTTCACCCTTGCCCCGTTGCGGTGACCGTGCAACTCACTTGAACCTCTGCGCCGGGCTGATCTGCCGAGAGCTGGCCGATGCGTCCGCGCTGGCTGGCAAGTGTCAGTTGCTTGCGCACCTGTGCCAGGCTGCGCTTTTCGATCACTGCGGTATAGCTCGCACCCAATTCACCATCCGGGTCGATGAACAGCTCGATCCGCTTCACCGGCAGGCCGAATGCCGTGAAGCTGCGCGCCGGCGTCAGCGACCAACTGCCGGGAGCATTGGGCGCAATGCCGTCCAGTACGTGCAACGGCAAGGCTTGACGGCATTCCACGGCGGCTACGATGGCTGGCTCGATCCGCAACCAGTGGTTGAGGTCTGGGGCAGTGCCATCCATCAGCACCACCGGCATGGCTGCCAGTAGCAACGCTTTCATCCCTTGATGTTCCTGATCCAGAAGCGGCGGTCATCGACCGTGAAGTTGGGGTCATAGCCGACCAGGGTCAGCAGCGAACCGACATAGTAAAGGCCGAACTGATTCATCAGCCAGCGCTCCATCGCCGGGTCGCTTGGCAGCTTACTGTACGGTGGGATTGGCCCGTCACTGCGAACCTGGCCGCTGGTTTTGCCGGAGATGGAAAAGCGCTTCCAGGTCAGCACGAAATTATTCGACTGTTTCGGCAGCTCCGGCGCGCAAAGCGACAGATTGCTGAAGCGCTCGGGGCGCTTGGCGTCGTGCCAGAGCACTGCGTCAAAGCGAATGCAATCACTGGCTTTGAGCGTGAGGCTACGGGTCAGGGTCATCTGATCAGCCGGAATTTGCAGATTGCTGATCACCACCTTGGGCCACTCCGGGGCGCGACCGTCGGTAGACAGATTCTGGCGCAAGGCGTTATGCAGTGGAGTGCCCAGCAAGCTGTTGCGGTTTGCCGCGCTTGCGGGCGTAGCCGCTTGCGACAGACTGGCCCCAATGGATTGTCCCAGTCCGTTCAGGGAGCCCAGCGCTCCCTGCATGTCAGTTGTGGCACAACCCGTCAATACAAAAGGCAGAAGCAATAAGCTCCGGTAGTGTTTCATCGCAGTTCCTCGCGAGGTTATCCGTTGAAGATGGTATTGAGCCGGGCGCACCAGGTTTCCGCCGCCCGACGGCTCATGGGAAAACTGAGTACTGGTCGTTGCGGATCGGCGGTTTGCAGCTCGATGGCGAAGTCTTTCGCGCGTACCGTGCGCTCGAAGGTCGGCACGCTCATGCCGCTGGCGTTGACCTGACGGCTACCGCCGTTCATCTCCATGCTCTCGACCTCGCGCCAGGTCATCCGCCAACCAAGCAGCCAGGAGAAGTCGTGCAGTTTGTATGCGTCATTAACCACATCACAGGCCGCGATCTTGCGATTCTGAGAGTCAAAAACAAGGAATGCCGGTGCGGGATAACCCAGGAGATGTCCAGCATCGAATGACAGGCCCTGCTGGCCGTTGATCCTGGCGACAAGGGCCTGGCAGCGGGCCTGCAAGCGCGCGAGAAAGCGGAAGGACAGCGTGAAGATCGCCAGCGAAATCAGTAGATACAGCGCCCATTCGCTGGTCATCAAGGCCCACCAACTTGGCCTCCCCCACAGAGAGCCAGCTGGCCCCATGTTGGATAGCCCAGCCTGCACGATGATGAGCACAAACACCGCCGCCATCAGCCCAGCTATTCCCGCCACCGGAACTGCCAGCCCCGCCGCCGCGCCCATCCCCGCAGACTTCCAGACGCTTGCCATACGTCATTCCCTCCATTTTGCTACTCATAGAGGTCATTTTATGGCACATGCATTCAATTGTCACTCATAGTGCGGGTACTTATCGGGCGTAGCCCTATAGAGGGGGTACTTATAGAGTCATTTCTCTTTAAGAAGAGAAAAATATGGCCCTTGATCCCCGACTACGCTTCGGCCTGAAGCTGATAGAAATCAGAAAGACCAGAGGGTGGTCGCAAGAACGCCTGGCACTGGAAAGTGGCTTGGCACGCAGCTATCTGGGGGGTGTTGAGCGTGGGCAGCGCAACATCGCATTGCTCAACATTTTCAAGCTGGCCGAGGCGCTGGGGGTGGAGCCTTCAGTACTGCTGGAGGCACCGGCGGCTGGACAGGAACCTGCACCCTAACATCGTAGCGTTACGATGCCAGATAGTTGTCTCCTCAGGCCACATGGTGTAGCACCGTGAGTGCGTGGAGGTGGAGTCGTCTTGCCAATCGCTGACTGCAGGTGGTTGATGCGTCCCAGATTCCGGTTTTTCCACAGAATGCAAGGCTTTTATAGGCTACTCATTTAAAGGAAATATCTTAAAGGCAAGAACTACAGGTTTTGGGAGGTGCCGATTCAGCATGGTGCAGGGTTCCGATTCGGCACGCTTTCTGGGGGGCTTGGGGTTCCGATTCGGCACACGGCAGGGGTGCCGAATCGGCATGAATAAGTGCGTTATCCACAGGCATATCTGGCTCCTTGCTCACAGCCCTTACGGCGCGGCTAGGTTATCGTGCAGGCACTCTTCAAAACTCGTTCTCTCTGATTTGCGCCTCGCGCCACTACTGTCGCCTCATTGGTTATTCAGGTTCAGTGAGGAGCACGATGGACGATCAGCAAGGGCAAGAGGTTGCCATTCTTCGCAGGCCGCAGGTTGAAAAGAGAACCGGCCTTACCAAATCAGGCATCTATTTTCTGATCAGGGAGGGTGATTTTCCTCGTCCAGTACGGTTGGGGAAGCGGGCTGTCGGGTGGATTGAGTCGGAGATCACGACTTGGCTTCGCGAGAAGACCAGCCATCGCTCGTTGGTCGTTCGGGGTTGAGTTGTTTCCGCATGCCGAGCCCATCCTCCAACAGTGCCCGCCTTGCGCTGGCAGAGCTACGACGGATCGTTGATCCGAGCCCCAGTGGTCAAGCAGCGAGGAGTGAGCCTCCTGTTCGCAGAAAGGAGTGCGTCCTCTCGATTCGTGACCGCAAGCTGCTTGACTCTGCCGCCGACATTGCTCTCGGCTCAACGTCTGAGAACGCGGTGTTCATGCATACTGTTCTCTGCCAGGTTGGCTTGCCGCGCCGTGCTGTTGATGGCACTTCATTTGAGCGACGATCAGGAGGGGCGGCACTCCTTGTCGAGGCTGGAAAACTGTGGGATGGCGAAAAGTTTGTGCAGCAGCCGATTCCGTATGGCACAAAGCCTCGACTCATACTTGCCTACTTGAATACCTATGCCGTTCGCCATCGAACGCAGGAGATCGAGGCGGGGAAGAGTGCGTCGGCATTTCTGAAGATGCTTGGCATTCAACCGAATGGCGGCAAACGCGGGAGCTATACCGAGTTCAAGAAGCAGATGACTGCACTGGCCGCCTGCAAGGTGACCCTGGGATTGAATGTGGGAAATAGTCCCACTACACGATATGCAAACCCGATAAATGAGTTTCAGGCATGGGCATCGAATGATGGCTGTCAAAACAATTTATGGCCAAAAAAAATCATTCTATCGCCAGAATACTTTGACGCTCTGGTAACTGATCGGCATGCCGTTCCTATGGACATTCGAGCGTTTCACGCGCTATCAGGCTCCGCGCTAGCGATGGACATCTATGTCATGCTCGCGGAAAGGCTGCACAGAATAGGAAGCAGGCCAGTGAGGTTGAATTGGGCAAATTTGCGCGAGCAGTTCGGGCAGGAGTATGCGACTGACACCAATGGAAAGAAAAACTTCAAGACGAAGTTTTTGAAGGCGCTTGTTTCTGTTCAGGCCGTCTACCCCAAGGCGAAAATCAGTCAGGTTAGGGGCGGGATTCAACTGTTTTCTTCGCCGCCTCCGATCCCCAAACTGGTATAAATTATGTCTGCCCAAGGCCGATTTCCAGTTCTGGGTAGCGCTTTCTCAGGGCGGCGTATGAAGCCATCAACCTCGTATGCTCACGCTGCTCAATTGCTTCCAGTGCAGAGAAGAAGCTCTGCTTGGCTGCATCGAGCAAGGCAAAGCTCTCGCCAGACGACAAAACCTCACAGAAAGCTTCCCAGGCGTTGATCTGCGACCAAAGTGGCATCAAGACCATTTCATGTCTTAGCAAGGCCCTGACGAGTTGTCGGCCACGATTCTGCTCGTCATTGATTCTTGCTGCGTCTTCAAGTGCCTTTTGAATGAGTATCGCAGACCAGCGCTTTACTATTTCCCGCAATAATCCAAAGCTCATGGCTCGGCCATCATGGGGCAGTGCCTTCATCAACGGTCGATTTGGCTCGGAGGGGGGCGGCATTGGTGGCGCGGCTTCCGTCGGTGGCAGCGGCGGAGCCTGAATGCCGAAAGCATCTTCTACCGGTCTTGGAGGGATGGTGTCTTTCTTTCCATGTCTTCCGTACCATGTTCGCCACAGCCTTTTCTCCGTGACGCTGCGATGTCGGTGAGCCACGTAAGCGCGCCATTCTGCACCTGCGTGGTCGCTCCCTAGCAACATTCGCTCCAACTCATACTGAGAAGTTCCCGCCATCGAATTCTCGATATGTCGAAGAACTTCGGCAACCAGCGCTCCGGGTACGCTTTTGTGCAGTCGGCTACGGCCTTCGTTCAATAGGGCCTGCCCATAGCGCAAGCCCTCAAGGAACCGCGCGTCGTCATTTCCCATCATCGTCTGCGCTCTTGATCTCATCAGCAGCTCTCAGATAATCGGCCCATGCCTGCATGATCTCGCGCCGCTCATTCAGCAGCAGGGCCTTGTTGTAAGTAGCTCGCACCTTGTTGCTTTCGACGTGGGCGAGCTGGCGTTCAATGGCATCTGGCCTGAACCCCTGTTCATTGGCCCACGTCGAGAAAGTGGTACGCCAGCAGTGAGGTGTTGTGCGCTCTCCGAGCTTCATGTCACGCATGGCGTAAGTGAGCCTATTCGGCGTCGTGAACCCTTCCCCGCTGCGATGAGGGAAGAGGTAGCGTCCAGCCCCTGTGATTGGTCGCAGGGTTTCCAGCAGTTCCAAAGCCTGCTCTGACAGCGGTGACACGT
This sequence comes from Aeromonas sp. ASNIH1, assembly GCF_002934285.1. NCBI lineage: Bacteria > Pseudomonadati > Pseudomonadota > Gammaproteobacteria > Aeromonadales > Aeromonadaceae > Aeromonas > Aeromonas sp. ASNIH1. Next base: position 2,830,784 of record NZ_CP026228.1, read on the forward strand.
GGTCGCGGCGTGCTTTCATCTTGGCCGCAGGCCGTCGCCAGAGCTTCGCCTCGATGTCGAACTCGCTCCACTCAGCATCGGCAGCTTCTCCGGGGCGGCAAGCTGTGAATGCGATCAGGCGCAGGCATATAGCGGTCTCGGGATAGCCGCGATAGGCGCGAAGAGCGCGGTAGAAGGCGCGGATTTGATCAGCGGTCAGTACGGCTTTGCTTTTGCTGACCGGAATTTTCAGCAGGCCGCGAAGTCCCGGAATCGGGTTGGAATCGACCAATCCGCGGATAACCGCATACTGGAAAATAGCCGATAGGTCGCCTTTGACGTGGATGCCTGCCCACGCCCCGTGGTCTTCGCACGCTTCTGCGTATTCCGGCGAAGTTGAACAGCCATTCCGGCCAACGTGAACACCCTGATCCTTAACGCGCTCACGTCATCCCGTTTCTAACTCGACTGTTCAGATTGGGTCAACTCACTTCTCCTCTTTCTCATCGATTCTCCCTTCAGTGACAGCCGGTGAGCGTTGTGCATCAGCCGGTCCAGGATCGCATCTGCCAGGGTGTTGTCCCCCAAGCTCGCGTACCACTCTTCCGTTGGCAACTGACTGACCACGACCGTCGAGTATTTCCCATACCGATCATCCATGATCTCCAGCAGTGCGTTGCGTTGCTCGGCATTCACCGCTTCCAGTCCCCAGTCATCAAGGACCAGTAGCTCTATCCTTGCCAGTTGACCCAGCAGTCTGGCGTAACTGCCATCTACCTTGGCCTGGCTCAGTTCAAGCAGCAGACGTGGCAGCCGGTAGTAACGAGTGCTATGCCCTTGCTGACAGGCTTGGTAGCCCAGCGCACAAGCCAGGTAGGTTTTTCCACAGCCACAGGGGCCGGTAATGAGCAGGTTCTGGCCTCGGCGCAGCCACTCTCCTTGGGCCAGGTTTGCAACCTGTGACCGCTCCAGGTTGCGTGCAGACTGGTAGTCCACCTCTTGCACCGTGGCTTGGAGTTTGAGCCGCGCCTGCTTGACTAGCCGAGCTTGTTTACGTTGCTCCCGGCTCAGTTGTTCGTGTTCGACCAGCAGGCTTAGACGCTCGATGAAGGGCAGCCCTTCGTAGGTACTGGCCTGTTCCAGTTGTTGTTGCACTGCATCCGCCATGCCGGTCAGTTTCAGGTTTCTCAGGCGGGTCAGGGTTTGTTGGGTCATGGGGCGTATCCTCTTTAGTGGAAGCTCTGGGGGCCACGGATGTTCTCGTGCTCTTGCGATAACTCTGGGTAGCTCAGCGGGCTTGCGGGCAGTTTGTCGCGGCCACTGCTCAGCACCGACTTGAGCTGTTTGAGTCGCACCAGTCCTTCCCGATTAGCCAACTGGCAGCAGGCCTCGACCCGTGATGGCGGATACTCCCGGCTAAGACTCAGTAGCCCCAGGCAGAGTCGGTATGCCTGCTCGGCATGGGCTTTCTCTTCCAGCCGTTCGCTAACCCAGCACAAGGTGCCCGGTCCGATGTCAGCAGCCCATTGCTTGAGACGGCCTGGCGTCCAGCGTTGCTGTTTGCTGTGGCGTTCCGGCATATGTTCCGGGAGCGTGCTCATCCCCGGGATGGTTTTACGCGGATGGCTCGCGACCAGATGTTGCTGGTGATAGACCTGAAGCAAAGTGTCGCCAGCATGGAGCTCCAGTTGCTGGCCCACATACTGGTGTGGCACCGAGTAGTGGTGCTGCTCATAGCTGACGTGATAGTCGATGTTGACCTTGACCGTTTTGATGGCGACATAGCGATAGGGATGCACCGGCAGTGGTCCCAGCGCCGGGCGGTCCAACTGCTCAAACGCCTCGCGCCGGTTACCGGGCAGTTGCTTGAACGGGCGCTCGTTGAGTTCGTCCAGCAAGGCCCGGATGCACTGGTTGAGCTCGGCCAGCGAGAAAAAGGTCTGGTGGCGCAAGCGGGCGAGGATCCAGCGCTCGACGATCTGCACACCCACCTCAGCCTTGGCTTTATCCTTGGGCTTGTAAGGGCGAGCTGGCATCACTGCCACCTGATAGTGCTCGGCCAACTGCTGGTAGCTGGGGTTGAGCTCGGGATCGTATCGGCAAGCCTTGCTGACACCGCTTTTGAGGTTGTCGGGGATCAGCAGTGCCGGTGTACCGCCGAAAAACTCAAAGGCACGGACATGGCTTTGCAACCAGTCCGGCAGTGACTGTGACCAGGTAGCCTCGGCAAAGGTGTAGTTGGACGCACCAAGCACGGCGACAAAGATCTGGGCCTGACGGACCTCCCCCGTGGAGGGCGAGGCGATGGGCACCGTGGGCCCGCAGTAGTCGATAAAGAGCTTTTCCCCCGCCTTGTGGATCTGGCGCATGGAGCGCTTTTGCAACTGACACCAGGATTTGTAACGGTCGCAGAACTGGGAGTAGCTGTAACAGCTGTTGGGATAGCGCTGGGTGTACTCCTCCCAGAGCAGTTGTTTGGAGACCCCCTTACGCTTGAGCTCCTGATGGACAGAGGGCCAATCCGGTACAACATGGCGGGCCGAGATGGTGGTATCGGCCTGCGGATAGAACAGGGCCGCCAGTTGGCCATCATCAAGCTGGCTAGGTAAGGGCCAGGTCAGGCCGAGCGTCTGGGCACTTTTGAGGAGTTTCTGGATGGAGCCAACGCTGACCTTGGTGCAGCAACTTATCTGGCGAACAGAGAGGTCAGCTTCCAGCCGCAGTCGCAGCACTTCACGAATTTTACGCATTGCAATCCTCTTGGCAGACATAGGCTCTTCCCTGGCAAAAGGGAGAGCGTATCAAAGGTTGTTAAATCAATGCGTTAAGGATGATTCCGGTGAATGTGAACAGTGATTCCGGGATGTTGAACACTGTTTCCGGAAAGGAGGAGCAAAGTGTTCAGGTTGAGCCGGAATGAGCGTTCACATTGGTCCGGAAATGGTGTTCACGTTGAACCGGAATCGGTGTTCATGATCGGCCGGAATATGCACTTCTAAGATCGGGCGGATTTCCTTGGGACCGATCTCGGTGATCGGGAGCGTGTCGAGCTTGGGGGACAGGTACTTTCTGATCCGTGATTCCTTCGACCGATAGGAGCCGGGGGTGTAGTCGGGCTTCACCTTGGCCAGATAGGCTGCTGACACCTTGGCGAAGGACAACTCCTGAGCCAGTGCCTCTGCATGCTTTCGCGCTGCTGCGGCTTTGATGTTCCGCTGCCGTTCATCTTTCCGGTGCTGAGAGGGATTGATTCCTTGCTTGACGAGTTCGCGGGCTGCATCTCGGGCCGCTCTGGCTTCAGCAAGGCTTACTTCGGGGTAGGAGCCAATGGCAAAAAGGTTCTCTTTCCCGTCGAGTCGGAACTTCCAGCGCCAGAGCTTGCTACCCGTCTTTTCGACGGAGAGAAAAAGCCCGCCGCCATCGCCGAGTTTGTATCGGTTGGCTGCGGGCTTGGCTGTCCTGATCTTGGCGTCAGAGAGAAGGTCTTTGGGCATCTGGGTATCCTGCTAGCGAGTGGGATACCCCCACTCATAACATCACATACCCCGAATCCTACCCCATGTTTTTCTGGAATTCCATGAACTCTACTGAACCACCATGAGCAATATGGCATTTCTCAATCCCTTGTGCAGCCTGGGAAAATCATGGGCTGCGGCTTGTTGATTGTTCACCATGGTTCAGTGAGGTTTAGGCGGATAAGTCAGACGTTAAACAGGAAGTTTGGCTGAAAAGCATTTGTAGAAGCGGCATCCACCTTGTTTTCTCTAATCTTGTAGTCACTTCTATATACACTTTGGCCGCTGCTACCCGGAACGAGGCCCGCGTATCGCTTGCCTGTCCCGCATCGCCGCCTTCGGATTTTTTGCTGCAAAAATTCTCTTCTGGGAATCCGTGACCTAGACCGGCCCGCCGTCCGAGACTGCCTGCATTCAGTCGAAATGCAGGAGTGAAGACGATGAAGATTTTACGCAAGAAGGCAGTCTGCGAGAAGCTGGGCGACATCAATGAGACGACTCTCTGGCGCATCTCGCGTGGTGATCCGTCATTTCCTGTATCCATCCAACTCAACAAACGAGTCGTTGGCTGGCTTGAACACGAGCTTGATGCGTGGCTCGAACAGAAGGCCGCTGCCGCCCGCGCTGCCAACAATAACGTTGTCTATCCCTGATCGCCGCGATCCCGTAGGTCAAGGTTCAGGGTTCGATGATGCGCAGCTTGGGCAACTTGCTGGATGCTGGCGTGGCAGAAGCCACGGCCAAGCGCGATCCGCTGGCGTGGATCAAGCAGAAAGCTGCCGAGGTAGCAGAGCAGGCAGAGCAGCGGGCAGCAAATGAACCCCGCCAGATGTTCTTGCCCGGCTTCGATATTGGAGCCTTTCCAAACCATTTGAACAGATCAAGCCTCATTGCTCCCATCGCACGAGGGAAACGCAAATTCCATCGGCAAGCTGTGATGGTGACGCGGCGGGATTGCGTGCTGGAGTACACCGGGGAGCAACTGGACGAAGCAGACGGCGACCTCATCATGGCATTGATCGCTTTCGCTCAACCGTTTCCGCTAGGTACACCTGTGCCGCTGAACCGCAAGGAGCTGTTGAGAAAGATCAAACCGGGCAGTATTGGCAGCACCCAATACGATTGGCTCTATCGGAGCATGAAGCGACTGCGCGAAGGCATCTTGTTCCTTGAGGCACGCAAGCGAGACGGTTCAACCCGCTACACCGTGGGCAAGATGGAGTCCTTCAATGTCCTGAAAAGTCTCAACTACGACGGTGGGAGCGAGACGTACACCTACATTCTTGACCCTCGCTGGGTAGTGATGTTTGGCAACCGGGAATACAGTCTGATCGACTGGGACAAGCGGATGCAGATCGGGCGCGGGCTGGACATGGCCAAGACCTTGCAACGGCTGATCGCCACCAGCGCCGACCCGGTTCAACGGTACGGGCTGGACAGACTCAAAACGCAGATGGAATACGCTAGCCCCATGCGCAAGTTCAAGGAGTCGCTAACCTCTGCCTGCGCCGAATTGGAGCGACTGGAGATCATCACGACACACAAGATCGAAGAAAGCACACGGGGCAAGCCGCAGCTTGCTTTATGGCTCCAAGAAGCAGTGGCATAGCGTTCCGCCCTCAGTGGCATAGCGTTCCGTTTCGGTGGCATAGCATTCCGCTTTAGTGGCATAGCATTCCATCAAGGTGCTACAACCGTTTGATTTATAAGTATAAAAACGGCGTTTTTCCGCTTCTACCTTTCTTCTACCCTTCTTCTACCAGCAGAGCACTGTGGATAACTCGCAAGCGAGTTCCCCACAGTCTTCGCTCCCTCCGGTCGCTGCGCGTCAGCCCGTGGATAACGGCGAGCCGTTACCCACCGGCCTCCTTACGGCTACTCGTCATTCAAAGAATGACAGGGGCTACTTGGCGTCGGCTGTTTTCAAATATGCCTCCGGCGGCCCTGCCGGGAGCCACTCGCCGCCGTGAGGCTCGGGGAGCAGGGGTGGCGGGCTTCGCCCTTCGTCCCTGCCCCCACTCGCTCAGGCTGTCCGCTACGGTTCAGCGTCAAGGGGCCGTGTCCTCGCCCTTTGGGCTGCGGGCCGCACCAACCCCTTGACCCTGCCCCTTCGCTGAAACACCTCAGAAAAGCCCGTAAACGCACGATATGGCGTTTTTTGGTGAAAGCCATGCCTACCCCACTGCCTGCGCAGAATTGATTGTTGTGGGTCGTTTACGGCTGTTTCCCAGTGGAGCCGGTCGGCAAGGCGGGAATGCGCAGCTTTCCGCGCTTGTCGGCTGGCCGACAACGAGCGCAGCGAGGCGTCAGCAAGTAGCCCATCCAGCATTTGAAAAATGCGAGTAGCCCCAGCAAGGGAGCCGGTGGGCATACCTGCGCACCCGCCATCGGCGGGCCGTCCATAGCCTTGCGCTGTGGGCGGGCAGGTTGTCCACGGGCTGACGCGCAGCGACCGGAGGGAGCGAAGGCTGTTCCACCTTGGCCTTCCCTTATCGTTACGTTATCATAACGTAACACGTTACGATGTTACGATAAAAAGGAGGGAGCCATGCAGCAGGTCGTCACTCAACAAGCGGTTGATGCAGCCGCTGACGCCATCGTCGCCGCAGGTGGCAAACCCACCTTCCGGCTGATCCAGCAGCGGGTCGGCGGATCATTCACCACACTCAAGCCGATGCTGGCCGACTGGGAAGCACGGCGCGAGAAAGGCGAAGAAACTGCCGTGGAAGTGCCTGATGCCCTGCTGGTACGCGGCGCAGACCTCGTGCGCAGCATCTACGCCGAGGTAGCCCAGCAGGCGCGGGTGGAATCCGAGGCTGTGCGCAAGGATGCCGAAGCCCGCGTGAGCACGATGAAGGCCGAACTGGCCGAAGCAACCGAGGAAATCGTCCGGCTGGAGGCGCAGGACGCCGTCCGCACCGATGAACTTGTCGGGCAACGAGAGGCGAACCGGGCGCTGGAATTGAAGGTTAGCCGTCTGGAAGAGCGTGCCGAGCACGCAACGCGCATGGAGGCCGAACTGCGGGAAGCCCGTGCTGCTCTTGCCAAGGCTGAGCAGCAGGTGATCGACCTGCAAGGCCAGCTTGCCAAGGCTGGCGATGTCCAGCAGCAACTTGCCAGTCTCGAAGCGCGGCTGGCAGTGGCTGGCGTTGCGCCGAAGGCTGTCAGGAAAAGCAGGAGCGAGTGATGCCGACCGCCGCCGAATATCAGAAGCTCGCTGACGAATTGCGCCAGTTGGGCGCGGTGTTCACTCAGGCTATCAATCTGGGCGATCAGGAACTTGCATTGTGGGCAGCCGGGGCGCTGTCGAGTGCTGCCGCCCAGCCAGCTTGGTGGGCGCGTGAGGCTGCCGACAACGAAGCGGCGGCTGTTGCTGCCGCCGCCATCGAGAAAGCCCGGCTGGAGTAGGCTTACCGCCCCTCCATAACAGCCTGTTCGATCCGCATCTGGAGCATCGAGATGTACGCCAGCAGCGTGATTTTCTCGACGAGATCAAACTGGTCGCAGCAGATAACCAGTTCCTCGCGGCGGTATTCCCTCTGCCGTCGGCAACTGGACGGAATCAGCACAATCCGAGGCTCCGGCCTGCGCTTTCTGGGCGCGAAGGGTAGCATTTCCAGAATCACGCCGGGGCACGAGCGCATCGCCTGGACAAACCTCTGCCGTTCTTCCTTCTCCATGCAGAAACGCTCCATTACGTCAGGGTGTAGAAACACAAACATGTTGCCTCCCTCTTCCGCTACTGGATGTTGCGCGACACACCGCCGCGTTGCGCCCGATCATGTGCTGCGGCAGTCTGCTTGCGCAGCCGCTCAGTCTTCTGTGACGTGTAGATAGCTAGCAGGGCTTCGACGCGCTCCTTTTTCCGATAGATCGCTTCGGCCATGTAGTTGCTGACGCCTACTGCGCGGTTGTAGTCAACCCAGAGCGCACGGCTCGATACCTTGGTGATGTTGTTGTTCCATTCGGCGTCGCTGAACCGACGCCCCGCCTCTGTCAGTAGCATTTCGTGAGTGGACATCGTGTCGTAACCACCAATCGGCGCGGTCGGCAGCGTGCCGTAGCCATCCTTGTCAGACAGCCACTCGGCGGGAGACTTGCCCTCGGCAGCGGCCAGCGCCGCGTCCGCATTCGCCGCCGCGACTTGTGCTGGCTCGAACTTGACGTTCGGGGCCACGCCGCCCGGAGGGACGCTACCAAACAGGATCGCGTGCTGTTCCTTGGTGTCCTTGCCCAGAATCGGGTAGTGCTGCGGGTTGCCGTCTTGGATCGGGAAAGTCGCGCAGAAATACGGGGCTGGGTCGGTCTTCCAGCCGATCCCCTGTTGCTGGTTGAAGGCGGACGGGAGTTGGCCGGGGTTGAAGGTGCCTTTCGATGCGCTCTGAGTGAAAGCCTTGGCGCGGGCCTCATCTTTCTGAGCGGTGCCGTAGGTGAAGTGCAGGTGCTTCACCATCGCGTCGCTGGGTGTGTTGCCGGACAGGCCGATGTACTGCCCGGCTTTGACCTCCATCCCCTGTTTCAAGCCGGTGGCAAAGCCGCTCATGTGGTAGTACGCCACCACGTCGCCATTGCTGCGCTCGATGAGGATCGCGTTGCCTGCCGAGCGCCGGTTGCCGATGAAGGTGATCTTGCCGTCCGTGGTGGCGTACAGGGGCTGCGATGCGCCGCTGGTCGAGAAGTCCAGACCATCGTGCATGTGCGGCTTCTGGTTGGCGCTACCGAAGTTCCCTGCACCGCCGCCCCGGAATTTGCCGAAGCGCCCGGAGACGGTCTGTTTCTCGGTGGGCGGCACCATGCAGGTGTCGGCCAGTGCCGGAGTCACGGCCACCAGTGCAGCCAAAGCAAGTAGCTTGTTGCGCATGGTCATGGCTCCCGGTACTCGTTTTCGTGGGCGGCGTAGCTGCCGTCAATGGTGCAGGTCAGTTGCACCGATACCGGCCCGAAGGGCTGATCGGCCATCAGGCCACCCATCGGGGTTTTGCGGTTGGGGAAGCTCTTGCCCTTGTTCAGCTTGGCAGCCTTGGCGACCTCGGCCAACGTCTTGCCTCGGATGTGCGAGGTGTAGCCGTGGCCCAGTTCGCCGCTGCCGTCATCGACCCAGACCTCAATCTCGGCCACAGGCAGGCCGAATACCTTGAACCCGCTGGGCGGTGTCAGCCGGTAGTGCTGTTCCTCGCCTGCCAGTTTGCGTGGCAGCAGGGCGCGGGTGGCTGGATGGTCGGGCAGGTCTTCGCGGCATTCCAGCGCCGCTTGCAGCATCGGGCCAGCCACGGCCCAGAGTGCTGCGTTGGGTGCGGCTGGCTCGTTGTCGAGCAGCGGGACGGGCATCTGGGCGCAGACGATGCTCGACAACGCCGCCGCAGCAATTGTGATGAAGTGCTTGCTACGCATGGGCATGGCTCCTGATGTCGCTGTTGTGCTGTGCCCTGATGCGCATGGGCTTGGTGGGCTTGGGGGCAGGCTGCTGCTTGGCCTGCCGGTCGAGCCACAGCTCGACCAGCTCGCCGATGGCCTGATCGTGCTCGCGCAGCCACGAGACACGCAGTACGAGATAGCTGTCAGCGGTTTTCATGGGCGGGCCTCACTAGGTAGCGGTAAACGAGCCAAACAAGCGGTGTCAGGTAGAGGATGGGGACAGCTATGGCGAGGCTGATCGTTCCGAGCTGGGTAGCGGGTGGGCCATTCATCAGCGCATCGCGCTCGACGAACAAGGCGAGACATGTCCCGAGTACGCAGCAGATGTTGGTGACACGCTCGCGGCCAAGGCGAAGTAGGAGGGAGTGGATCATCTGGGCCATCACTGAATCCCCCGAATCCAGAGCATGTCGCGGACGTAGCGGCCAAACGCGCCTTCAACGAACAGCGTGCCGGAGCGCACTTGCCACGCCCGATAGCTCCAGCGGATTGCATGGACAGAGAACGGCAGGCACATGCACAGCACGCTCAGGACAACCATCATTGGAGCGCCTATAGCCAGTTGCCATGCGGCCATCAAAAAGACGAGGGCGACCACCACCCAATAGGCGCGGGACTTGCGCAGATGGCTGGTGATGAGCTTGTCGCGCTCAGGGTCGCCGAGAAACGCCAGTCGCTGCTTGCCGCGTGTCTCCGATCGCGCCTGCACGATGTGGCGAATCTCTGCCGGGTCTTGCGGGGCCAGTACGCCGAACCCACATTTGGCGGAGCACACCCACGGATAAAGCGCCTTTTCGTCGGGTTGAGCGTCGGCGGGCAGGTGCATGACGCCACGACCGCACTCGGGGCATTGTGGGTGACGCAGCGTGCGCCACAGGTCGCGGATGTAGCCGTTGTTGGCCTTGAGTTGTCGCCAGCCGAGGATCGAAAGCGGCATCTCGACGAACGTGAATTTGGCTGCGCGTTTCGCGCCGTTCTTGAGGTTCATACGAAATCCCTCCGGGTGTGTTTGCGGCGTTTTCGCTTGGCCAGCACGGTGTCAGCGACAGCCAGCAGGATGGCCAGCACGGTAGCGTCGGGGATCAGGGAATGGGTCAGCATCTGCGGCTCTCCTTATGGACTGGGGGATTGATCTGCGTTCGCTGCCTTCTTGGCGTGGTGGAGGACTTGATCCCACCACCCTTGAAGCTGGTCAGCGGTTGGGCGGGCGCGTGAGCGCAGGACGCTGTTTTCCTGCGGCATCGAGTCGATCCAGCCCTTGTCTTTCATGTACTCTGCACGTTTGGCGTAATCGAGGATCATCCGAGTGCGCATGTCCTGCGGTGCGTGCTGTAGCACGTCCATTGCGCTATCGAGGGCGCACAGCACGCTGTAGAAAGCGTTGTGCCATTTGCGGGTTTGCTGGCCTGCATGGCGTACCTGCTCCAGCAGTTCATCGCGGGCGCGGATGGCCTCGTCACGCTCAGCAGTCAGCCGATCAACGAGCGGTTCCCACTGATCTTTTATCTGTGCATTCCACTGGGCTACCGCATCGTTCCAGCCGTGATCGTGGCCTGTCGCGTGTCCCTGTTCGTATCCACGTCGAAGCCCGATGACGTGGCCGGTGGCCTCAGCGTTGTAGTCGTACTGGTAGCTCATGCCGGTTGTCCTCCGTTTGCGGTGGTCTCTCCGTGGTTGATGACGCTTGAGGCGTCAGCAGTCGGCGGGGTGTAGCTGTAGCGGCTGTCATACTCGGTATTGATGGCCCCGGAGCCGTTGTCATCGTCCGCCGAAAACCCGCTGATAACGCCTGCGCTGCCAAGGGCCAGCACGGCATTGCCGGTGCCCTTGTCGGCGCTGCTTTTGCTGCGCGGCGCGGTGTCCTTCACTTCGATGAAGTCGGCGTCGGTAATGTCATTGCTGGCCCAGCGGCTGCCGACAACGCCTTGCGATCCCGTATTGACCGAACTGGAGACGCTGCTGCTGCTGCTGCGAGCCGGGCCGCTGGCCGCTGCTGTGCTGGTCGATGCGGACGTGGGCGGGGTGTCGTGCTGCTGGGGTGCCACGCCTTGGCTGTTGGCATTGAGCAGGCGGGGATGGTTGCCGCCGCTGCTGCGGCCACCACCGCCGCCGCCCGTGGGGCCGCTTGGCCCGCTGAGACTGCCTGCGCCTCCAGAGTCGCCGTTCAGGCGGTTGCTGCCACCTGCGCCGCCCTTGCCCGGTGGGGTAGCCCCGCCCTGTAACGCACTGGGGCCGTACATTGCTGCGTTACTACGCATCTGCTCAGTAGCTTGGGTTTCGCCCATCGAGCTGATACCAGCGCCGATCCAGCGCAGCACGGTGTCCGGCAAGCTCTGCGACAGCCCGAAGATCATGTACATCACGGGCAGCAGCACGAAGCCATAGACGATGAGCCAGTTCTTCCACTGCAAAAATTCAATGAACCAACCCAGCGATTCCGCCGACGTGACGTTGGCGTGATACATCGCCCAGAACGCTTTGCTGATGTACCCAACCACCGGATTGGCTACCATCATCGCGGCGAACAGGCCGGTGATGATGAGCGCCGGACGGATGAAGAGCGACAGCAGGAGCAGATAGCCTTGCGTCTGACTTCCGACGAAGGTGCGGTCAGGCGTCATGTGCATGACCGCCCACAGGGGCGCGGCAATGATCGACTGGAGCACTGCCATCAACCAGCCAACAAACGCGATCATGAAAATCGTGTACGGCAGGCTCGGCAGGAACACGCCGAAGTAGAAAGCCAGTCGGCCCAGCCACGTTGTGACTTCGGCCAGTGGGGTCAAGAAGTTGTAAATGACCCAATTCAGGAAGGTGTCGGCCAGCGGGGTGGCATCGACCTTATTGCCCATGAAACTGACGCTGCCCACCGCTGCTGCTGCGGCTTTCAGACCGGACAGCGAGGTGTGGATCAGCCGGTCGGCGGCAAAACCCGTCGATTGCAGCAGCGCGAGCACATCGCCCGTGGTTTTGATGCGGGCAATGGCGTCCACGTCGCCATCGGTGCCGATCATGGTGCTGGTCACGCGCTCCATGCCCCACTGCACAAAACCGCTCATGAAGCTGTCACCCCGGCTGCCCAATGTGTCGATGCTGAGATCGTCGAGGGACGATGGGATCAGGTTCGACTTGAGATCGGCAGCCCGAGGAGTGTCGGGCGTGGTGTAGCTTCCCCCGATCAGTGACTTGCTGATGATGGTGTTGTAGACGGTGGTGTAGCTGTTGGCCGCAAGAGAGGAATGCGGCCCTTGCGGCAGGGTGTTGAGGTTCGGTGCGGTGGCCTGTGCGACGTTCTCGGCATAGATGCGGCCCAGCTCTTCCTTGATGCCGCCGAGGCGCTGATAGAAGCCGCCTGCCATTGCCCAGCCATCCTTGGTGATGTCGCTGACGTACTTCTGCATGATCTGTTGCAGCGTGGTGTCGGCTGCAATCTGAGCCGTCAGGCTTGCGGTCAGGGTGCTTTGTGCTTGATTGACGATCTGGTTGAAACGGTCGCTCGTGACATTCTCCCAGCCGGATTCGTTGATGGTCGCGGGCCATTCGCCAACCCACTGCTCGATGTCTGCCATCACCTTGTTGACAGCGGTCGCCTTTGCGTTCAGTGCGGCGACACGGATTGCCGACATGGCCGTGGCGTTATCTTGAATCTTGGCCGGGTCGAAGATGGATGCCGCTGAGGTGGTGGTTTCAGCGGCGATAGCAGCCGGAGCCGAATAGCTATAGACCTTGACCGAGCCGCAAAGCGGGACGCCACCGCCCAAGTTGGTGACGGTGTTGCGATCCTTGGCCTGATAGATCATCGCCTTCTTGCTGCCGCCTTCGGCAATGCTCTGGTCAGGTGTTCCGGCTGCGCTGACGTTCGGCGTGCCGCCGCCGAAATCGGCGAACGAGGCGTTCACGGTGCGCTTGCACCATGCGACAGCCAGGTATTCCTGCGCAAACTGGCGGATGTCGTAGAGCGGATAGTTCGGGTTCGGCTTTGCGCCGCTTCCGAGTCCCATCTGGGCGCTGGTCGCAGTCAGTGCGCCGTTGATGATCCCGTTCTCTGTGCCGATCTTGAACAGGGTGTTGGCGAAGCCCACTCCCCACAAGGCAAACATCATCACGATGAGCTGGATGAAGCTGTATCCGCTGGTGGTCGGCAGCAGCACACTGCCGCCCGAAACGATCCGCACGGGCGTCCAGAGTGACGACCAGTTGCGGCCCATCGCTTCGCCCTCGTTGGCCGTGTTGGTTACGCCCATGACGGCGACGTAGCTGACGATCAAGCTGGCGACAACCAGCAGGCCGGAATTAAAGACCGAGAAGATCGAGGCCATCACGCTAACGCTGGCATCAACAGCGTCAGGGCTTGCTCCTTGAGTCAGCTTCTCGACGACCGGCCCGAAGATCCACTGAAGGATTCCGACCGATACGTCGGTACATGACCCTGCTGCTGGATCGCAGGGCGAGAACGGCATTGATGGATCGGCGGCAGCCATTTAGTGCGCTCCTTCCTGATAGCGGGATTCCTCGACAGACGCGGCTGCCGAGTCGAACTCCACGTCCTCGTCATCGTCGTCGTCCGTGGGCTTGCGCCGCTTGCGAGCGGCAGCACGCTCGGCCAGCACCTGATCGCCACGGTGCTTGTACTTCTCGAATACCGCGCTGGGCCATGTGCCGTCGCGATCACGCTGTTCCGCCGCTTCCAGCATCAGACCCAGTACGAAACCGGGATCGGCTTCCAGTAGCCCGGCAATCTGCGCCAGACCGCCCACCGCATACTTGCGCTGGTTGATGTAGGTTCGCCTTGCGGCCTTCTGCGCCCGGCGCTGAGCCTCTTTCAGCTCTTCAAGCCGCTTTTTCTGCCGAGCCACCGTGGCTGCCAGCGCAGCTATTTCCCGCTCACGCTGTTCTGCTAGTTCGTTGGCTGGGCGGCGTCCCCGTCCTCGCTTCTGTTCCTCTTCCTGCTGCACGTTCGTTCTGCTCCATGTGGCATGTCTCAGATCGAACTATCAGTTAGCAATAGAGTTGCGTCAAGGTGTGCAAGCAATGAGGAAATATGGCCTATTCTCCATGTAAGACGATGATCGAATCACTGCAATTGCAGGCGACAAAAGCGCCTATAGCCCAATAATCACAGGGACTATAGTCCATTAAAGGCTACAAATTATTTTTGATGCTCGTCGCTTGCGAGCAACTGCGGACGTGCCGCCATCGAGATTTCAACTTGCGGAAATGCCGCCAATAAATACTATTTTTTGAGGACAAAAACGCGCCTTGTCGGTATCATCTCCGTGTGTCTCGTGCGCCTCGCGTGAGGCCAAGATGGTGGCGGTTTTCATCTGTTGCGCCTGCCGCAACAGCGCAGTTACGCATCGCTACGCGACGCCTGCGCAATGGGCTGTGCCCCTTGACCCCCTTCAAGCTGCTTTCAATAGGGGAGACGGTGACAACAGGTTTTCAATGGAGGTGGCGGCATGTACCGGCTGGAGCTGAACTACATATCCCGCGACGGCGGCAAGAAGGGCAAGCAGCGGGATGCCGCCAAGCAAGGCCACGGCTTTTCGGCCACAGCCGCCGCTGCCTACCGCAGTGGCGGCATCGTCACGGACTACCGCGCGGGCGAAGTGCATGACTACACGCGCAAGCGCAGGATCGGTCACACGGAAATCGTTGTGCCGCCCGGTGCGCCGTCCTGGGCCAGCCACCGCGAAGCACTATGGAATGCAGTAGAGGTGGCGGAGGCACGAAAGGATGCGCGGCTGGCACATGAGTTCATCGTGGCACTGCCGCATGGACTCACGAAAGAGCAGGAAATCGAGATGGTGCGCGACCTTGCCCAAAGCGTGGCCGACCGGCATGGCCTGCCTGTGGACTTCGCAATCCACGGTGATGATCCGAAGACGTGGGATGGCTCTTTGAAGGGCCTTGTCGGTAGCCACGCGCATCTTCTGATGCCGACACGTGAACTGACGCCAGAGGGCTTCTCGAAGGTCAAAGGACGTGAGTTCACTGACCGGAAACTTGGGCCGCAAACACTCCGATATTGGCGCGAGCAATGGGCGTTGATCGGCAACAAGCATCTGGAGCTAGCGGGACTGGATGAGCGGTGGGATCACCGCACGCTGTCAGTGCAGCGCGAAGATGCACTGGAACGGGGAGACATGGCCTCTGCCGAAGAGCTTGATCGGGTGCCCGGCGTTCACATCGGCGCTGCGGCCACCGCTTTGGAGCGCCAAGGGATCGACACCTACTGGGGCAACTTGAACCGGATCATCCTCGCCCAGAATGCGGAGCGCAGGCTGGGGCACGAGCGCAAGCGCATTGAAGAGTCGATGGCCGCGCTAGAGCGCCGTCTGGCGGAACTGAGAGCTGCACAGGAGGCTGATGCCAATCAGTCAGAGCATAGTAATGATGATCCTCGCTGGGCAGCATTTGAACGCACCTTCATGCACGCCGCCCAGTTTGAGCATGGCCTGAGCTTGACTGGGTTGGCGGCTCCTTTGGCCGGACTCAAAGCCCGCTTCACCGCCTACATGGACACCGCTGCGGAGCAAGGCATGACGCCAGAAATGTTCGCTCAAGCCTGCGCAAAAGGCATGGCCGAACAGGAGCGCCGGGCTATGCAGGAAGAGGCGGCGAGAGATACCGATCCCCAACCGCCACAAGAGAACTCCCCCGATGCTGCTCCGGCCCCATGATGCGGTCGGCGATGGTGGCAACAGTGTGGAAAGACGGTGGTGGCATGGTGTCAATAACAACGGCAACAAGGTGGTGACATGGTGGAACGATGGTGGCGGGATATTGGTAAGACGGTGGCGACACTGTGGCGGCTGTGTGTGCGCATGGTGGTAATAGCGTGGCACTTCACCACAATGCAGCCACATTCCCGCCACCACCCTTTGCCGAAAAGGAAGGGGTGCGCATGAGAATCTGGGCGTTTGATGAGAACCGGGCCGACTTTGTAGAGGCGTCGCCGGAGCGGATGACCGCTGATCCGACCGGGTGCTACATCATCCGACGCGGCGATAATGTGCTCGTCTGCGAACACGGCCAGGAACGGCCCATGCCTGAGCGGCTGACCGTGGCTGGGATGACATTCGACCGAGAGCAGTTCGAGGGTGCCCATCTCCCGTCTTTGCGGGCTGAAATGAAGCGGGACGGCCAATGGGCGCGGTCACAGTTGCAGGCCCGTGACCGTGGCGAAGTCAGTCTGCCGCTGGAGTTGCCGATCTGGGTGACGAAAGGGGAGGCAGATTAAACAACCGCCAACTGAAGCTGGTGGTTGTTTATTCCCATATGGTTTTCTGCTCGGCCGGAATTGTCCAATGTGGTAACTTGCGGGGCTATGGCAAGAAAACCAAAAGACCTTACGCCAAGATTCGGAATCGGGGAGTGGTACGGGTACAACCTGACCCAGCTCTCGGGCGCAGAGCGGCAGCAGCTCGCAGCCGAAACCCTGAAACCGAAGAAAGAGCGGACACCACAACTCTGCCCCTTCCAAGCCCGCAAGCAAGGCGCGGTTTGCTCGAAGGATGGCGGGGTGTGCTCGCTGCGGCTGTATTCGTATGCCCCCCACCCGGAAACGGGCCGGGCGATGGGCCTTCCCGTGGAAGGCAAGCAAGGCGACCTGCGGGCCACCTGTCCCTACCGCTTCCACGAGGAACTGGACGTGTTCAAGTGGGTGGGCGAAACCATCCTCGGCGACCCTGACCCGCTGCTCGTCGGTGAAGTCGGCTTCCTCGAAGCCGGGGCCACCACGGACAACGAAGGCGGCGATGACGTGGGCCGGATCGACATGGTGCTGGTCAGCACCAAGACCCAGCAGGGCGCACCGATGGCATGGGCGGCGCTTGAGATTCAGGCCGTCTATTTCTCGGGCAACGCCATGAAGGGCGAATTCGAGGCGTTCAACGACGCGGCCGTGGATTGGGTGGTGTTCCCGGCAGGCCGCCGCCGCCCGGACTACCGCAGCAGCGGGCCGAAGCGGCTGATGCCTCAACTCCAGATCAAGGTGCCGACGCTCCGGCGCTGGGGCAAGAAGATGGCCGTGGTCGTGGATCGCGCCTTCTTCGATTCCATCGGCGAAATGGACAACGTGCCCGACATCTCGAATGCCGACATCGCGTGGTTCATCGTCCGGTTCGAGGAAGTGGAAGGCCAGAACCGCACCCGCATCGTGCGCGATGAAGTCCGCTACACGACGCTGGAGCGTTCGGTCGAAGGGCTGACGGGCGGCAAGCCTGTGCCGCTGCCGACCTTCGAGGGCCGCATCAACGAAAAGCTGTTCCTGCCGATGACCCAAGGGGCCGTGGCGGGCTTGCTCACCTTCGATGACGCGGAGCCGCCCGCCGCCGATGAAGGCGAGGGCGGCGAAGCGTAATCAAGCCACTTGCGCGGCGCGGGCCTTCGTCCGCGCTGCCTTGACGGGCTTCTCTGCGGCGGTCTCGGTCTGCTGCGCTTCCAGATGGGACTGGAGCTGAACCGCGATGGCCTTTGCCATCAGCACCGGCACGGCGTTGCCGACCTGCTCATACTGCGACACACGGGAGCCGACAAACTTGTACGTGTCCGGGAACGACTGGAAGCGTGCCGCCTCGCGGACAGTCAGCGTCCGGTCTTGATCCGGCAGGAACACGGTTCCCCAATGCGGGTCGCACTTGGTCAGCATCGTTCCTGACAGCCCATCATTGCGCAGACGGCCGTAGCGTTTGGTGTGGTCGGTCTTGCGGGCACGCTGCATCCCCTTGGGCAGCAGCTCATGCGGGATGTCGCGCCACGATCCGCCCGGCTTCACATGCTTCATGCGCTCGGCGTTCTGCTTCGAGAGCTTGGCGGCATAGTGGTTGTAGGTCACTTCCGTTCCATTGCGCATCATCTGCGCATAGGGGCTGTGGGGATCGGTCGTGTAGCCGATCACCTCGGCCCCTTCGCCCATTTCGAGGCGCGGCAGGTCGCCGATAGCCTCGCCAACGGTCACACACGGCAGCAGGCGTTCGCGGTCGGTGTCGGTAAGCTGAAAGGTCATCGTGCCGCCGCCCCGGAAGTTGGCCCGGCCGGATGCGTAATGCGTCGGCTCCGGGTGCGGCACCTCGGCGAAGCGCGAACCCAGCAGGATCAGACGCCACCGCTCCTGTGGCACGCCGTAGTGGGCCGCAAACAGAATCTTGGCCGTGACGTGGTAGCCCAGCCCGGTGAAGATTTTGACGATCTGGCGGAACACCTTGCCGTCACCCAGCGACATCAGGCCCGGCACGTTCTCGAATAGAAACGTCTTGGGGCGGAACTCTTCCAGAAACCGCTCGTAGTGCGTGAACAGCTTGTTGCGCGGGTCATTGAGGAAGCGTTCGGGCGCGTTGATCGAGAAGCCTTGGCACGGCGGGCCGCCCACAAGCACGTCCAGTTCGCCCGGCTCCAAGCCCAGCTTGGCCCGGATTTCGGCGGGATCGGCCTCCTCGATCGGGCGGCAGTCCGCGATGGCCTCGGGGTGGTTGAGCTTGAATGTCTCGATGGCCTCGGGCATCACGTCGTTGCCGTACAGGCTCACATAGCCCGCCTGCCGGAAGCCCTCAGTGATTCCGCCCGCACCACAGAACAGGTCGATGGTGCGCAGGGGAGCGCCTTTCTTTGCCTTGCCGGTGGCCCGCTTCACAGCGGCCGGCTTCTTCGTCTTGGGGGCCGTGCCGCCCATGCCAGCGTCTGCGTATGTCGCGCTGCGTGCCTCAATTGCCATATCATGCTCACTAGCCATGACTCTACTCCATGCAGTAGGGTTGTTGGTCAGGCGTCGCCGGGGCCGCAATCCCCGGCAGCGCCGCTTTCTTCTTCACTGCGGCGGTCATCGCCACAGCCTCTCAAACCGCGCCGGATTCGACGCCGTGTATTGCACGGTGTGCTGGATGTTCCGGTGCCCCAAGTAGTCCTGAATCAACCGCGTATCCGCCCCTTGATTAGCCAGCTCGTAGCCGCAGGCGTGCCGCAGCATGTGCGGGTGGGCGGCCAGCGGCAGGCCCGCTTTCTCGCCATAGCGGCGGATCGCATCCCATGCCGTGCGCCGGTTCAGCGGGTTGCGCCGCTCGGACACGAAAAAGGCGTCGCAGTCGTCCGGCTTCATGCGCCCGCGCTCGGCCAGCCATGCCTTGATGGCCCGCAGCTCGTCGGTGCGCAGCGGGTGGGTGGTGGATAGCCCCTTTTTCAGCCGGGACACATGCAGCACCCGGCTTTCGACATCGACCTGGGAGAGCTGCATTCCGCACGCCTCGGACACCCGCAGGCCATGCCGGAACATCAGCAGCAGCAGGCAGCGGTCGCGGGCCTCGTGGCGGCTTCCCTTGGTGGCAGCAATCAGGCGCTCGACTTCGTTCTGCGTCAGGTGTTTCCGTTCGGTCATCGTTTTGTCCAATGTTGGGGGCAAAACAAGCGGCGCAAACCCGCGCCGTATATGGGAAGCATATCACCGAATTGGACAAAAGGATTCATTTTGTCCGATCTCCCCGCGCTATCGCTTTCCGTGGCCGGTCAGGAATGAAATCCGGCAGTGCCGCCATCCGTTCAGCCATTTCTTCCTGCTCGGCAGCCAGCATCGGATCATCGTAGGGGCTAGCAAGGAGATCATCCGGCGTCGGCGTCTCACTCTTCGACGGACGCCCGCGTGCTCGAACCGGCCTTGGGTGCCCGGCCTTCTCAAGCACTTTTGCCAGCACGTCCAGCGCATCCCAAATCCGTCCGGGCTGGACTGGCTCCACTCCGGCAACCAGTGCTTTTGCCGCCCATCCCATGTGTTCGGCGACGTGCAGCAGATGATGTTTCTGAGTAAGTTCGGCAAGCTGCCGGTCTCTCTCCGCAGCCCACTCCCTGAATTCTTCGCGCTCGGTGTCGGTCAGGATGGCGTCAATGTCAGGCGGCAGAGCCGTTGCCCAGCGATCTACCGTGCCGATGATGACCTGCTTGGAGCGCCGTTTTTCTGGGTCATAGGCGTAGCGCAGCAGAGAAACGGACTTGCCCGGCTTGGGGTGCCCGTCCTTTCCCTTGTAGGTCTGTACCCGAATTTGCATGAACCTTGCTTACCTTATCTGCTAATTTTCAAGATGATAAGGCGGTTTTGTCGATCAGCGGAAGCCCTTTGGTTACTCCACCAGTTTGATGCCGTTGAACTCAGGGGCTTCACGCAGAAATAGTCGGAAGTTCTCAGCATCCCCCGCCGTTACTGATATTTTTCCCTCTGAAAACACGGCCTTCTCTTGGCTTGGATCGGTCAGCATCTGAAAGCCCAGCTTGATGATGGCGGCGGTTGTGCCCCAGTTCAGTTTCGTTGCACCGGCTTCCAGCATGGCGAACATCACGCAGCGCATAGCCGTCGTTACGTTGCACTCATCTACATCCCAGTCATTGCGCGTACTGAACGGGATTCCGAACATGGAAAGTGTGTTGGCCAGCCCTTTTGCCGTCTGCCGTTTCCGCAGCCGCATGATGTCCGCCTGTTCGCCCTTGATGACGCGGGCCAGAGCATCAGCATCGTGGGCCAGTTCCTCCAAGGCAAGCAGACGGGTTGAGAGCGGGATGGTCTGGCTGTAGTTGAAGTCCAAACTGGCTGCATCCTTCGGGTCGAGGCCGTCAAGCGCAGCCCGCAGCCGACGGGCATCGGATGCAGCCTTTTCAAGCGCCCGGATGCGCGATGTATCGGGTGGGGTATCGGTGATGCTCCAACCGTTCGCCAACAGCCGAAAAAGCCGCTTTTTGTGGTCATGAGGGAGCTTCCTGACCGACTCGCAGCGCAGGATGTCCTTCACAAGCGCGAAGCGGAACTGACGCCGTTCATCAGCCTTTGCCATTGAGCGCCTCCCGCTTCCAGAGTTCGAGCTTGTCTGCCCACGCCTGCATCATGCCCCGACGCTCTTCGAGGTAGGTGGCATGGTTGTAGGTGCGGCGCACTGAGTTGGGTTCCGCATGGGCAAGCTGCGCCTCAATGGCATCCGGGCGATAGCCCATCTCGTTCAGGCGGGTGCTGCCTGTGGTTCTGGTGCCGTGCGGGCTGTAGGTGCCGCTCCAGCCCAGCACCTTGAGCGCCTGCCGGATCGAATGCGCCGACATCGGCCTGTTGCGGTCATCCCTGCCGGGAAAGATGTGCGTCCTGTCACCGCTGATGGCGTGCAGGCGGCGCAGCATCTCCACTGCCTGAGTCGGTAGCGGCACCACATGCTCTCGGCGAGCTTTCATGCGTCGGGCAGGGATCGTCCAAAGGGCGGCATCAAGGTCGAATTCGGCCCACTCCGCCTCTGCCGCTTCGCTCGGGCGTGCCAGTGTCCACCACATCAATTGGATGCAGAAGTTCACCTGATAGCCGCAACGGTGGTTGTCGAAGTCGTTGAGCAGCTTGCCGATCTGCGCGGTGGTCAGTGCGGTTTTGTGCTGCGTCTTGTTGGCAGGTAGCGCCTTGCGGACGGGCCAGACAGGATCGTTGTCAGCCCGCAGGGTGGCAACCGCCAACTCGAAGATGCCGGACATGGTGCGCTTGGCTTCGGCGGCGACGGTCGGCGCACCGCGTTTGACAGTTTTGGTGAGGATGTCGAGGACGTGTGCAGGGGTGATGTCGCGCACCGGGAGCTTGCCGATGCTGGGGAAGACGACCCGCTCAAGCATGTCCAAACGGCGCTTCTTGGTAACGTCCTCCCAATCCCGCAAGGCCAGCCACTCTTTGGCGACCGTCTCGAAGGTATTGGTGGAGTCTTCCTCGCGTTTGAGGCGCTCAAGTTGCCGGTTCTGAACGGGATTGATGCCTTGCTTGACCAGCTTTCGCGCTTCCTCGCTCTTGTCCCGAGCTTGGGCAAGGCTCACTGCTGGGTAGTCGCCCAGCGCAAACCACGACCCCTTGCCACCCAGCTTGAATCGGTAGCGCCAAGCCTTCACACCATTGGGCTTCACTTCGAGGTAGAGGCCGCGAAGATCATTCAGACGGTAGAGCTGCTCCTTCGGTTTGGCAGCACGGCAGTGGGCATCTGTAAGCACGGTGTCACGGGATCGGCAATGAGGAACGATAGAAGGATCATATACACCTTCTGCTACTTCGTCCAATCTTCATATACACCTGCATAGTCACTTTGCGCAGGAAAGGCCGAGCAATCCCATGCAATCAAATGAAAAGAAAAACCCCGGAGTTTCCGGGGTTCTAGCGTTGTTTCAAGGCTCCAAAGCAATCTTGTGAAATGCTGTGAAATGGCTTATTTGACTCAGACGTTGAACAGGAAGTTCATGATATCGCCATCCTTGACGATGTAGTCTTTCCCTTCCGCGCGCATCTTGCCTGCTTCCTTGGCGCCTTGCTCACCCTTGTAGGTGATAAAGTCGTCGAAGGCGATGGTCTGGGCGCGAATAAAGCCTTTTTCGAAGTCGGTGTGGATCTTGCCAGCGGCCTGCGGGGCGGTGGCGCCTACCGGAATGGTCCAGGCGCGCACTTCTTTCACACCGGCGGTGAAGTAGGTCTGCAACTTGAGCAGCTCGTATCCGGAGCGGATCACCCGGTTCAGGCCCGGCTCCTCGATGCCCAGATCCGCCATGAACTCGGCGCGGTCTTCGTCGTCCAGCTCGGCGATGTCCGCCTCGATGGCGCAGCAGACGACCACGACAACGGCGTTCTCGGCGGCGGCTATCTCACGGACCTGATCCAGGTAGGGGTTGTTCTCGAAGCCATCTTCCGCCACGTTGGCGATGTACATGGTGGGTTTCAGGGTCAGGAAATTGAGGTGGCTGACGGCGTCCAGCTCATCCTTGTCCAGCTTCATGCCGCGGATCATCTGGCCGTTTTCTAGGGCAACCTTGATCTTCTCCAGCACTTCCACTTCCAGCTTGGCATCCTTGTCGCCGCCCTTGGCACGCTTGGACTGGCGATTGATGGCGCGCTCGCAGGCATCCAGGTCGGAGAGGGCCAGCTCGGTGTTGATCACCTCGATGTCGTCGGCCGGGGAGACCTTGCCCGCCACGTGGACGATGTTCTCGTCCTCGAAGCAGCGCACCACGTGACCGATGGCTTCGGTTTCACGGATGTTGGCCAGGAACTGGTTGCCAAGGCCTTCGCCCTTGGAGGCACCGGCCACCAGGCCGGCGATGTCCACGAACTCCATGGTGGTCGGCACGACACGCTGCGGATTGATGATGGCCGCCAGCTGGTCGAGGCGGGGATCCGGCATGGGGACCACACCCGTGTTCGGCTCAATGGTGCAGAACGGGAAGTTGGCGGCTTCGATGCCGGCCTTGGTCAGCGCATTGAACAGGGTGGATTTGCCTACATTGGGCAGGCCCACGATACCGCATTTAAAACCCATGGATTGTTACCTTGTTGATGGATGCTTCAAGGGGCCGCGCGGGCGGCCCGTGTCGTGTTGCTTGACCCCGAGGCGAGGGATCTCGCCAGAGGCCGGTCATCTTGAACAGCCTGGTCATGCAGGCTGAAGGCCTAGACTTTCTCGGCCTTGAAACTGTGCAGGCGATTCATGGCCTTGGTCATGTCCTGCTTGAACAGGATGTCGGTGGCGCGCAGGGATTCGTCCAGCGCGGCCTCAATCAGACTCTGCTCACTGCTGGGCGCCTTGGTCAGCACGAAGCCGGCGACCAGCTCCTTGGCGCCCGGATGGCCGATGCCAAGGCGCAGCCGGAAGAAGTTATTGTTGTTGCCCATCCTGGCGATGATGTCCTTGAGGCCGTTATGGCCGCCGTGACCGCCCCCTTGCTTGAACTTGGCGATGCCGGGAGGCAGGTCCAGCTCGTCGTGGGCCACCAGGATCTCTTCCGGGGCGATCTGGTAGAAGCGCGCGAGCGCCGCCACGGCCTTGCCGGAGAGATTCATGTAGGTGTTCGGGATGAGCAGCCGCACATCCTGCCCGTCCACCAGGAAGCGGGCGGTGTGGCCGAAGAACTTGGGCTCTTCGCGCAGGCTGACATTGTGCCAGCGTGCCAGTTGCTCCACATACCAGGCGCCCGCATTGTGGCGGGTCTTGGCATATTCGGGGCCGGGATTACCCAGCCCGACAATCAGTTTGATTTGACTTGTCACGCTTGATGTCTTCACTCGCTACTTGCCATGGGCGGATGACCCGGGGCAATGGGACGCAATATTCTAGCCGCCGAGTGGCGATCACTCAACCAAAGTGCGGCAAGGTCGGGGAAAAGCCGGACAGAAGGGCTCGGGTGGGGTGGCTCGTCCGAGGTTTTCGTTTCTTGCCGAGTGGAGGCTGGCGGTTGGCGCCAGGCACCCAAAAAAACAAAAACCGCCATTCGGCGGTTTTTGTCACGACAGGGTCTATCAATGCTCGAACATGGCAGAGATGGACTCTTCGTTGCTGATGCGGCGAATCGCTTCGGCCAGCACGGAGGAGAGGGTCAGCTGCTTGACCTTGCCGACTGCCTTCATCTCCGGGGTGAGCGGGATGGAGTCGGTGATGATCAGCTCGTCGATGACCGAATTCTTGATGTTTTCAACGGCGGTGCCGGAGAAGACAGGGTGGGTCGCATAGGCGAATACGCGCTTGGCACCACGCTCTTTCAGCGCTTCGGCCGCTTTGCACAGGGTGCCGCCGGTGTCGATCATGTCGTCGACGATGACGCAGTCACGACCGGCCACGTCGCCGATCAGGTGCATGACCTGGGAGACGTTCGGACGGGGACGACGCTTGTCGATGATGGCGATGTCGGTGTCGTCCAGCAGCTTGGCGATGGCACGGGCACGGACCACGCCGCCGATGTCCGGTGACACGACCACGGGGGATTCGAGGTTCTTGGCCTTCATGTCTTCCAGCAGCACCGGGCTGCCGAACACGTTGTCGACGGGGACGTCGAAGAAGCCCTGGATCTGCTCGGCATGCAGGTCAACGGTCAGCACACGGTCCACACCCACGCTGGAGAGGAAGTCGGCGACGACCTTGGCGGTGATGGGCACACGGGCGGAGCGGACGCGGCGGTCCTGACGGGCATAACCAAAGTAGGGGATAACGGCAGTGATACGGCCAGCTGAAGCACGACGCAGTGCATCCACCATGACGATCAATTCCATCAAATTGTCGTTGGTCGGGGCACAGGTGGATTGAATGATGAAGATATCGCCACCGCGTACATTCTCGTTGATCTGTACGCTGATCTCGCCGTCGCTAAAGCGACCTACGGCAGCATTGCCGAGTTTGATAAACAGGCGATCTGCGATCTTCTGGGCTAGTTCCGGCGTTGCGTTACCAGCAAACAGCTTCATGTCAGGCACGGTTTGAAACCTCGGGGTTGCATCCAGTATGTGGGGAGTCTGATTTTAGACCCGTATCGTTTGGGGGCAAACGATTTAGCAAGATGACGGACAAGGTCTCTGGGCGATGTCGAGGATGGCGTCTCATCACCCGCAGGGTGGGTGGACGGGAATCCACCTTGAGCGCCATCGCGTCAGATTGGCCCAAGACACATCGACGAGGTCAACACCTCCCGATGCGGCCTCAACAAGGAGAGAGTTGGCTGGGGTACTAGGATTCGAACCTAGGAATGGCGAGATCAAAACCCGCTGCCTTACCGCTTGGCGATACCCCAATCACTCACTTGTTGCAAAGTGACGAAGAGTGGTGATATGTTCTCGCCCTTGGCGACAAACCCATCCCAGCCTTCCGGCACTCTTGCCAACACCTTCCGAGCAGCCATTTCGTCTTCAAATCGAGCAAAGACGCAGGCGCCAGTGCCCGTCATTCTTGACGGCGCGTATTCTAGCAACCAGCCGAGCGCATTGGCAACCTCGGGGTGGCGCTTTTTCACCAGCAGCTCGCAATCGTTTTTCCACTCTCCTGCCAGCAGATTGTCCAGGGTCATCTTGGGGGTGTTGCGGGGCAGGTCGGGATCCTGGAACACGGCGGCGGTGGCCACATGGCAATCCGGCTTGAGTACCAGGTACCAGGCATCCGGCACCTCGATCTGTTGCAACCGCTCCCCCACGCCTTCGGCGAAGGCGGCCTTGCCCCGCACGAACACCGGCACGTCGGCGCCCAGCTGCACGCCGAGCTCGGCCAGCTCGTCTTCACTCAAGCCGGCTTGCCAGAGGTGGTTCAAGGCCACGAGGGTGGTGGCCGCGTCCGACGAGCCGCCCCCGATGCCACCGCCCATGGGCAGTACCTTCTCCAGCCGGATATGGGCTCCCTGCGGACTGGCCAACCGGCTCTGCAACAGTCGCGCAGCCCGGATGATGAGGTTCTGTTCATCGGGCACGCCGGGAATGGCCGGGCTCAAGGTGAGCTGGTCGCTGCCGGGGATCGGCTCGAATTCGAGCCAGTCGCCGTGGTTGAGGAAGATGAAGAGGGTCTGCAGTTCGTGGTAGCCATCGGGGCGGCGGCCGTTGACGTGCAGGAAGAGGTTGAGCTTGGCCGGGGCGGGCCAGCGGATCGGCGTCTGGTCGTGCATCATGGTGCCAGGGTCCACTCGTTGATCTGCAGCTTGAGACGGCTCTCCTGCCCGGTCATGGTGAGCAGGTGGGGCAGGCGATAGCCGTCCTGATCCCGATAGTCCCCGTAGACGATCTGCCACTGGCCGTCGCGCACGCTGGCGAGGCTGGCATCGGGGTTGAGCTCGAATTCGGCCTGCCCCGGCAATCCCTTGATCCACTCAGGCAGCCCGGCCACCGGAATGTGCCAGCCGGTGAGCTGATAGACCAGGAGCTCGGCATCCTGGCTCTGGTGCTGTTTTCCGTCGTTGTCGAGCAGAGTCACCTCGCCGCCGGTGCGGGAGAGTTCCAGAATATGGGTGCCGATGAGGCTGGTGAGGTTGAGGCGATAGTCGTCGCCGTTTTGCTGCCAGTTGAGGCGGGCGCTGCCCTTCTGGCGGGCGGTGATGATGGCCATCTTGCCCGACAACTGCCAGTGTGTGAGGCGTTCGAGGCGGGCGCGCTCCTGCTGCCAGTTGACCTGATCCCGCTGGGGTTGGGTGGTGGTACAGCCCGCCAGCACCAGCAGGCAGGCGAGGGAGAAGATACGCAACAACAAGGTGGAGCTCCGCAGATGAGGTTTGCGACAGTATAAGGGGCGGCCGTATTGCTTTTAAAGACTTACCCTTTCTCGTACAATTGTCGGCCTCTACACCCTGTGCATGAAACGATCATCACCCACCCATGAGTCTGCTTGCCCTCGGAATCAACCACAACACCGCCAGTGTCGCCTTGCGGGAGCGGGTCGCCTTTGGCCCGGACCGCATCGATCGCGCCCTGCGTGAGCTGGTGGAGCAGCCTGGCGTCAGCGAGGCGGTGATCGTCTCCACCTGCAACCGCACCGAGCTCTATTGCAGCCTGGAGCAGGGGCAGGGGGAGCAGGTGCTGAACTGGTTGCAGCGGTTCCACGCGCTGGAGGCGAGCGAGGTGCTCTCAGCCATCTACCGGCACCAGGACGAGGAAGCGGTGCGGCACCTGATGCGGGTGGCCTGCGGCCTCGACTCCCTGGTGCTGGGGGAGCCGCAGATCCTGGGGCAGATCAAGCAATCCTACGCCCACGCCCAGCAGGCGGATGCGGTGAAAGGATCCCTGGAGCGCTTGTTCCAGAAATCCTTCTCGGTGGCCAAACGGGTGCGCACCGACACCGAGATCGGCGCCAGCGCGGTGTCGGTGGCCTTTGCCGCCGTGAGCCTGGCCCGCCGTATCTTCTCCGATCTCTCCCAGACCAAGGTGCTGCTGGTGGGCGCCGGCGAAACCATCGAACTGGTGGCCCGCCACCTGCGCGAGCAGAGCGTGACCCGGATGATGGTGGCGAACCGGACCCTGCAACGGGCCCAGTTGCTGGCAGAGGAGTTCGGTGCCCAGGTCATGACCCTGGAGGAGATCCCGGACTATCTGCACGAGGCGGACATCGTCATCAGCTCCACGGCAAGCCCCCTGCCCATCATCGGCAAGGGCATGGTGGAGCGGGCGCTCAAGGCGCGTCGCTTCAAGCCCATGTTCCTGGTGGATATCGCCGTGCCCCGCGACATCGAAGCTGAGGTGGACGAGCTCTCCGATGCCTATCTCTACACGGTGGACGATCTGCAGGGCATCATCGAGCAGAACCTGGAGACCCGCAAGCGGGCGGCCGCCGAGGCGGAACTCATCGTGCAGGAAGAGCGCGACGAGTTCATGGGCTGGTATCGCAGCCAGCACTCGGTGGATCTCATTCGCGATTATCGCCATCAGTCACAGCAGGTCGCGGACGAAGAGTTGCAGCGGGCCCTGCTGGCCCTGCAACAGGGTGAAAATGCCGAGCTGGCGCTCAAGGCCATGGCCCATCGCCTCACCAACAAGCTGATCCACGCACCGACCCAGGCCCTGCGCCAGGCCGCCGCCCAGGGGGACAGCCACAAGCTGGCCCAACTGCGTCAGGTGCTGGGATTGTCACAAGAATCATAGTGTTGGGACGGCCCTTTGCCGTCCCGTCCTCCATCGAGAATCCAAGAGTCATGAACCCCTCATTGATCAGAAAGCTGGAAGGCCTCATCGAGCGCCATGAAGAAGTACAGGCCCTGCTCGGGGAGCCCGGGGTCGCCTCGGATCAGGACAGATACCGCGCCCTGACCCGGGAATACGCCCAGCTGGAAGATATCGTTCACGCCTTCCAGCGTTTCCGCCAGGCCGAAGAGAACCTCGAGACCACCCGGCTGATGCTGGAGGAAGAGGATGCCGAGCTGCGGGAGATGGCGCAAGAGGAACTGCCGCTCGCCAAGGCGACCTTCGAGGAGCAGGAGCAGGCGCTTCAGGTGATGCTGTTGCCGCGCGACCCCAAGGATGACAACAACTGCTATCTGGAGATCCGCGCCGGTGCCGGTGGCGACGAGGCGGCCATTTTCGCGGGGGATCTGTTCCGCATGTACTCCCGCTACGCCGAGCGTCAGGGGTGGCGTGTCTCCATCGTCAGCTGCAATGACGGCGAACACGGCGGCTACAAGGAGGTGATCGCCAAGGTGGACGGTGAGCACGTCTACGGCCGCCTCAAGTTCGAGTCCGGCGGCCACCGGGTGCAGCGAGTCCCCGAGACCGAATCCCAGGGCCGGGTGCACACCTCCGCCTGTACCGTGGCCGTGCTGCCGGAAGTGCCGGAAGCCGAGCAGGTGGAGATCAACCCCTCCGAGCTGAAGATCGACACCTTCCGCGCCTCCGGTGCCGGCGGCCAGCACGTCAACAAGACCGACTCCGCCATCCGCATCACCCACCTGCCCACCGGGCTGGTGGTGGAGTGCCAGGACGAGCGCTCCCAGCACAAGAACCGCGCCAAGGCGATGTCGGTGCTCTCCGCTCGCCTGCAGGCGGCCGAGGACGAACGCCATCGCGCCGCCGAGCAGAGTACCCGCCGCAACCTGGTGGGCTCCGGGGATCGCTCCGAGCGCATCCGCACCTACAACTATCCCCAGGGGCGTCTCTCCGAGCACCGGATCAACCTCACCCTCTATCGTCTGGGCGACATCCTGGAAGGGGATCTGGACTGCGTGATCACCCCCCTGGTGCAGGAGTATCAGGCGGATCAGCTCGCCTCCCTGGCCGAGAGCAACTGATGCAGATCCAGCAGGCTCGTGCCCATATCATGGCGACCCTGGCCTCCGGGGAATCCCCCCGTGCCGACGCCGATGCCCTGCTCTGTCATCTGCTGGATTGCCGGCGCAGCTATCTGATGACCTGGCCGGAGCACGAGCTCGATGCCGCCCAGCAGGCGACCCTGGCGGGCTGGCTTGCCCGTCGCCTCAATGGTGAGCCCATTGCCCACCTCATCGGCGAGCGGGAGTTCTGGTCGCTGCCGCTGAAAGTGAGCCCGGCCACCCTGATCCCGCGCCCGGATACCGAGGTGCTGGTGGAACAGGCGCTGGCACGCCTGCCGGGTGGCCCCTGCGCCCTGCTGGATCTGGGCACGGGCACCGGTGCCATCGCCCTTGCGCTCAAGTCTGAGCGACCGGATGCCGATGTATGGGCAGTGGACAGGATGCCGGCCGCTGCCGCGTTGGCCCGCACCAACAGCGCAGCCCTGGGGTTGCCCATCGAGGTGCGCGACGGCAGCTGGTTTGCGCCGCTGTCGGATGCACCGCGCTTTGCGATGATCGTCTCCAACCCGCCCTATATCGACGGGACGGACCCCCATCTTCACGAGGGGGACGTGCGCTTCGAGCCGCGCTCCGCCCTGGTGGCGGAGGAGCAGGGGCTGGCGGATATCCGCCTCATCGTCACCCAGGCGCCCGCCCATCTGGTGCCTGGTGGCTGGCTGTTGCTGGAACACGGCTGGGATCAGGGGGAGGCGGTGCGTCAACTCCTGCTGCAACAAGGCTACGTCCAGGTGGAAACCGTGCGCGATTACGGCGATAACGAGCGGGTGACCCTGGGGCGCCTGGCTCAGTGATATGACGGGCGGGCCCGGTCTGCCCCTGTTCAAGGAAATCTTATGTATGTTGTTCTCAAGCATCTGCACCTCACCCTGATTGCCGGGGCCGTGCTGATGTTTATCCTGCGCTTTTACTGGTTGCAGACCGGCTCCGCGCTGGCAGGGGGCGCCCGCACCCTCAAGATCAGAGGCTGGCTCAACGGCCTGGTGGTGCTCTCCGGTGTGCTGCTCTGCATGGTGCTGGGTCTCAACCCCCTCAACAACGCCATTCCCTGGCTGGCCGAGAAGCTGACGTCCATCCTGGTGGTGGCGTTTCTGGCCATGATGGCGCTGCGTCTGGCCCGCAGCAACGGCATCCGCTGGTTTGCCTTCTTGGGCGCACTGGGGTGGATCTTCTTTATCGCCAAGCTTGCGGTGCAAAAGCAGGCCAGCCTGTTCGGCTAGGAAGGATGACGATGATACGTGTGGATGAGTGGACCGACTTCGAGGCTCACGATCTGGCCGAGCTGGCGCTGTCGGTGAGCGACGAGATCCGGGGCCATGGCGGCACGGGAGAGGCCGAGCTTGCCCTCCTCGATGCCTGGCTGGACGAAACGATTGCCGAGGGAGACTGCGACGAGGTGCGCCGTCAGCTGTTGCAGGGTTTCTACCAGACCCTGGGCTTTCGTGGCGACTGGCAGGATTACTTCTCGTCCGCCAACTGCGATCTGGACCAGGTGCTGGCAAGGCGCAAGGGGATCCCGGTCAGTCTCGGCATCCTCCTCATCCAGCTGGGTCGCAAGATAGGGCTGGATGTGGAGGGGATCTGCTTCCCCGGCCATTTCCTCCTGAGTTTTGCCGGTCTGGACGGGGAGGTCTATGTGGACCCCTTCAACGGTGATGAACTGAGCCGGCACCGCATCGAACTGCTGCTGCGCGGTGCCCTCGGCAACCTGGCGAGTCTGAGCGATGATCATCTGCAGCCATCGGGGCAGTGGGAGATCATCGAGCGCTTGCTCAATGTCAGCAAGGGCGCCCTGCTGCGCGAGGAGCGCATGACGGAGGCGTTGCGCTGCAGCGAGCTGCTGCTGCGCATGAAGCCCGGCGATCCGCTGGAGACGCGGGATCGGGGCTTCATCTATGAGCAACTCGATTGCCCGCGCTTTGCCGCCGACGATTTCGAATACTTTATTGAACAATGCCCTGATGATCCCGTGGCCGATGTGCTGAAAACCCAGCTGGCCACCCTGGACCTCAGTCCCAAACCCCTCCATTAAGGATCCCTGAGATGGAACAGAAGAATATCAAGGTCAACCAGATCGACGTCGCCAACGACAAACCTTTCGTGCTGTTCGGCGGCATGAACGTGCTGGAATCCCGCGACATGGCGATGGCGGTGTGCGAGAAGTACGTGGAAGTGACCAGCAAGCTCGGCATCCCGTTCGTGTTCAAGGCGAGCTGGGACAAGGCCAACCGCTCCTCCATCCACTCCTATCGCGGCCCGGGTCTGGAAGAGGGGATGAAGATCTTCCAGGAGCTGAAAGCGACCTTCGGCATGCCGGTGATCTCCGATCTGCATGAGCCCCATCAGGCCAAACCGGTCGCCGAGGTGGTCGACGTCATCCAACTGCCCGCCTTCCTGGCGCGCCAGACCGATCTGGTGGAGGCCATGGCCCGCACCGGCAACGTCATCAACATCAAGAAGCCGCAATTCCTGAGCCCAAGCCAGATGAAGAACATCACCGACAAGTTCGAGGAGTGTGGCAACGATCGCCTGATCCTCTGCGAGCGCGGTGCCAACTTCGGCTATGACAACCTGGTGGTGGACATGCTGGGTCTGGGCGTCATGAAGAAGAGCACCGGCGGCTATCCGGTCATCTTTGACGTCACCCACTCCCTGCAGTGCCGTGATCCCCTGGGAGCGGCCTCCGGTGGTCGCCGCGAGCAGGTGACCGAGCTGGCCCGTGCCGGCATGGCGGTGGGCCTGGCCGGTCTCTTTATCGAATCCCACCCGGATCCGAAAATTGCCCGCTGCGACGGCCCGAGCGCCCTGCCGCTGGAGAAGCTGGAAGGCTTCCTCAAGCAGATGAAGGCCATCGACGATCTCGTCAAGGGCTTCGAGCCCCTCGATACCTCCGCCTGATCGCGATTTTTACTATCAAAAATGCCCCGCCATGCGGGGCATTTTTATTTCCGTCATTTTCATTTGGTGCTCTTCGGCGTCCATTGCGACCATGTTTTCGTGGTGTTAATGATGTTAAATATATTGTGTGATTGATGTCTCTTATTTGCTTCTTATGACATGCAAAAGTAGCGACCGTCAGGATGGCAAAAAGGTATGAAGCGGGTGAGATAACCCTATTTCTCGCCGCAGAGTGCTGCATGCGTTATTTGCTGTCAGTGGAGTCACACTTATTAACAGGACGTTGAGCATGCACAAGAAAATTGTCAGTAGCCTCTATTTTCAGGTGATATTGGCAATCACCATCGGAATATGTCTGGGACATGTCTATCCGAGTCTGGGCGCAGATATGAAACCCCTTGGTGATGGCTTCGTTAAATTAATCAAGATGATCATCGCCCCCGTCATTTTCTGTACCGTGGTCACCGGCATTGCCGGCATGGAAAGCATGAAGGCGGTGGGCAAAACCGGTGCCATTGCGCTGATCTATTTTGAAGTGGTGAGCACCCTGGCCCTGATCATCGGTCTGTGCGTGGTCAACGTGCTGCAGCCGGGGGCCGGTATGAATGTGGATCCCTCCTCACTCGACGCCAGCGCCATCTCCGTCTATGCGGATCAGGCCCAGTCCCAGGGGATAATTCCCTTCCTGCTGGATGTGATACCGGCCAGCGTCATCGGTGCCTTTGCCGGCGGAAATATACTCCAGGTGTTGCTGTTTGCCGTCCTGTTCGGATTTTCCCTGCATCATATCGGGGAGAAGGGAAAACCCATCTTCAATATCATCGATGGTTTCTCCCAGGTTATTTTCGGCATCATCAACATGATCATGAAACTGGCGCCGATCGGGGCATTTGGCGCCATGGCATTCACCATAGGGAAATACGGTATTGGTTCTTTGGTGCAGCTGGGACAATTAATTGCTAGCTTCTATCTGACCTGCCTGTTGTTTATTTTTCTGGTGCTCGGCAGTATCGCCAAAGCCAATGGCTTCAGCATTGTGCGCTTTATTGCCTATATCCGGGAAGAGCTGTTGATCGTGCTCGGCACTTCCTCATCGGAATCCGTATTGCCGCGCATGCTGGTGAAAATGGAGGCGCTGGGCTGCAAGAAGTCAGTGGTGGGTCTGGTGATCCCGACCGGTTACTCCTTCAACCTGGACGGCACCTCCATCTATCTGACCATGGCCGCCGTCTTCATCGCCCAGGCGACCAACACCCCACTGGACCTGTTCCATCAGCTTACCCTGCTGGTGGTGCTGCTTATCTCCTCCAAGGGGGCGGCCGGAGTCACGGGGAGTGGCTTCATCGTGCTGGCAGCCACCATCTCGGCGGTAGGGCATCTGCCGCTGGCCGGGCTGGCGCTGATCCTCGGGATTGATCGCTTCATGTCGGAGGCGCGCGCCCTGACCAACCTCATCGGCAACGGGGTGGCGACCCTGGTGGTGGCCCGTTACTGCGATCAGCTCGACGAGGCCACCATGCAGGACGCCCTGGCGAAACCCGTGGTGGCAAGGCCGGTGGACCTGCGAAGCTGACCCAGGTTCCGGCGGTGATCATCACCCATGAAAAACGGCCCGAGGGGGCCGTTTTTTTATCTCTTTACGCAGGGCGCCTTACAGGCTCTGGGTGAAGGTGCGGGTGACCACGTCACGCTGCTGCTCCGGGGTCAGGGCGTTGAAACGCACGGCGTAACCGGAGACGCGGATGGTGAGCTGCGGGTATTTTTCCGGGTTGGCGATGGCGTCTTCCAGGGTTTCGCGGCGCAGTACGTTGACGTTCAGGTGCTGACCCCCTTCGACCACAGGCTCTTGCTGAACCGGCAGTTCACGGTATTCGAATTGACCCAGGTCGGAGAGGCTGACTTCCTGATCGGCGGCAAAGCTGTCGCCCTTGGCGCAGATGCAGCGAGCCTGTTGTTTCTCTTCGTCCAGCAGCCAGAAAGAGTTCAGCAGAGCGGCGTTGGCGGACTGGGTGATTTGGATGCCCTTGATCATGGTATGACTCCTCATAGGAAAGCGGATTCAACGGTAAGCACATTACCCTGATGTTTTTAAACCACCTCTTGGAAGGAATGATTTAACGGGGCCTTGCCTTACACCTTTACTTCGTTGGGGCCATATATACCACGATGGTAATATTACGAAAATTGATCCAAATCAATAAAATCCCATTTTGCGTGCATTGAAAGGGATTAAATCATTGAGTTGAATCAAAAACAGATCATTTTTCTGTTTTTGTAAGATATATGAATTATGCATTTTTTATTATTCATATCTAGTAATTTAACTACACCTTTAGGGTTTATTGCTGGCGTCAGCGAAAACCGGCCTGCCCATGAGGCCTGTCCGAAGAACGTCCTGTTATTCCTGTGTCGACGCAGCCTCGGTCATTGCCCGTGAACGCCGCCGCCACTTCCCAGGCTGGCCAGGCTGAGCCTGACCTCCATGCGGTTGCGTCTTGGGGGCGAGGACCCTATCCTGAGCCCCTTGCTCTATTGACCGAGGAGATAGCGGTGCCAAGCTGGACAGAAGGCGGGGAGTGGGGAGAGGCTGGCATGCCAGCCAGGATGGAAGGAGTGGATTCGCAACGAGAGGAGACGGGTGTGCTGACCTGGAAAGATGTGATTGGTTCGGAGAAAGAGCAGGCGTATTTCATGGACACCCTGGCCACCGTCAGGGCTGAGCGGGAGGCGGGCAAGGTGATCTATCCCCCGGCGACCGAGGTATTCAATGCCTTCAAACTGACCGAGCTGGATGACGTCAAGGTGGTGATTCTGGGGCAGGATCCCTATCACGGCCCGGACCAGGCGCACGGCCTCTGTTTCTCCGTCTTGCCCGGAGTGCGCACGCCGCCGTCCCTCGTCAACATCTACAAGGAGATGCAGCGGGATCTGCCGGGTTTTGTCACACCCAATCACGGATTCCTGGAATCCTGGGCCAGACAGGGAGTGCTGCTGCTCAATACGGTGCTGACGGTACAGGCGGGCATGGCGCACTCTCACGCCCACCTGGGGTGGGAGACCTTTACCGATCGGGTCATCGAGCGGATCAATACCCATTGCCAGGGAGTTGTCTTCCTGCTGTGGGGCGCTCATGCCCAGAAGAAAGGGCGCTTCATCGACCGGTCGCGCCACCATGTGCTGAGCGCCCCCCATCCCAGCCCGCTCTCTGCCCATCGCGGTTTCATCGGTTGCGGCCACTTCTCCGAGGCCAATCGCCTGCTGGTCCAGCAAGGACGCAGTCCCATCGACTGGCTCTCGGTCTGCGCCGATCCGGCGGCCTGACGCCGTGCATGCACAGGGGAAATGGTGTCCCCTGTGCCTCCTGTGGTGAGAGGCTGGTGCAGCCGCTGTCTGCATCCGACTTGATTGAGTGCAAAGTTCAGGCAATAAATGACCGTATACTCGAGACAGACGTTTTCTCATTTCAGTGCAAGGAGTGCCCATGTTATCCAGTCTGCATAAGGACCACCTCAACATCACCCGGTTGCTGACGCTGCTCAAGCAAAAGCTGACGGCCATTCGCAATGAGCAGCCGGTGAGCTACTTCCTGCTGCGGGATGTGGTGGATTATCTGCGCGAGGTATCCGACAAGTACCACCACCCGAAGGAAGACATGATTTATGACTACTACCTGAAATACAGGGTGGTGGAGGGGGAGGTGGCCAACCGGCTGCATGAGGAGCACGCCCGTCTGCTGGATGCAGGGACCGAGCTCAAGGAGATGGTGGAGATGATCCTGATGGATGCGGTCATCCCGCTGGATCAGTTCACCGCTAGGCTGGAGCAGTTCATCGAGCAGCAGGAGGCGCACATGAACTATGAGGAAGGGGTCATCTTCCCCCATCTGCGCGACTCCCTGACCGAGGATGACTGGCGTCATCTCGAACAGCTCTGGCAGAACCGGGCCATCAATGATCCCCTGTTCGGGGCGGAGGTAAGCCAGCACTTCCAGGCGCTGGCCAAACAGCTCTCGCTGCCTGCAGCCTGACAGGAGGTTCACCCATAAAAACAGCGCCCCGGTCAATCCGGGGCGCTGTTTTTATGGCTCCACTCGCTGGAGTGAAACATGGGCGACGTGGGCGTATCAGAGCTCCAGGTCGTCCGATCCTTCATAGGCGATGTCGATGGCCTGCAGCTCCTTTTGCAGGCGGTGCTTGTCTTTAAGCGCCTCAATCTCACGCCATTTGCGTTTTTTTCCCGTTGTCCCGCGGCTACGTGAACCCAGCTCAACGACCTCGTCAAAATCGAAGTTGAACATGTCCATGGCTCCCTCCTTGGTTTTATGGTTTTCACCATCCGTATAACACGACGCCTTTGAAAATAAAACGTTTTTATGACGAAGTTGTGACAACCGGAAACAGGCACAAAAAAACCGGGCTGCCCTTTCGGGAGCCCGGTATTTGCGGCGCCACTTCGCTCTGTGAGAGCCGTGTGGCGAGCGGCCTTACAGGTGGCTTGCCAGCATGGTTTCCAGCTTGCCCTGGTCGATGGCGAACAGGCGGATGCCTTCCCCCAGTTTCTCGACGGCCATGGCGTCCTGGTTCAGCTCCCAGCGGAATTCGGCTTCGGTCATCGGGGCCGGTTTGGCTGTGCGCTCGCCGGTGTAGTCCAGCTTGCGCACCACGGTGCCTTCGGCCTTGCTCAGCTCTTCCAGCAAAGCGGGGCCAATGGTCAGGCGGTCGCAGCCGGCCAGTTCCAGGATTTCGCCAGTGTTGCGGAAGCTCGCGCCCATGACCACGGTCGGGTAGTCGTGCTGCTTGTAGTAGTTGTAGATGGCGGTGACGGAGACCACGCCCGGATCTTCACTGGCGGTGTAGTCACGGCCGTTCTTGGCCTTGTACCAGTCGAGGATGCGGCCCACGAAGGGGGAGATGAGGAAGGCGCCGGCTTCGGCACAGGCGCGGGCCTGGGCGAAGGAGAACAGCAGGGTCAGGTTGCACTGGATACCCTCTTTCTCCAGCACCTCGGCGGCACGGATGCCTTCCCAGGTGGAGGCCAGCTTGATCAGGATGCGATCATTGCTGATACCGGCTTCGTTGTAGAGGCGGATCAGCTTGCGGGCCTTGGCGATGCTGGCGTCGGTGTCGAAGGAGAGGCGGGCGTCCACTTCGGTGGAGATGCGACCCGGGACGATTTTCAGCACTTCCAGGCCGATGTTGACCGCCAGCTTGTCGCCTGCGTCGATGATTTGCTGTGCCTTGTCCTGGCTCTGGGATTTGGCCCAGGCAATGGCGTCCTGGATCAGGGCTGCGTACTCGGGGATCTCGGAGGCCTTGAGTACCAGAGAGGGGTTGGTGGTGGCATCGATGGGCTGGTAGCGCTTGATGGCTTCGATGTCGCCGGTATCGGCAACCACTGTGGTCAGGGCTTTCAGCTGAGTCAATTTATCGGCCATGGCAAATATCATCTCTTTATGAGGGAGCAATCCCAGGGTGGCGGGCATGAGACGGCAGTTCTGAAATTAAATTACAAGATCCCGGCGGCTCAGGCTCAGAAAGGGGCGATGGGCAGGCCCCATCGTCATTGCCTGCCTAATTAATACGGATGTGGCGCATCCTGCAATAGGGGGGCTTGTATGCGAATCAGCCAGGTGGTGAAAGCGGTACCGGCTGTCGGGTGAAAGTGTTTGATAAAAAACGAGTTTTATTCATGGTGTGGCGGCTGGCTCCGACATGGAAAAGCGCAATTATTTTGGTGGATTCATGAATTTGTGCGGGAGGTCACATAAATAGTTCTGTCAGCTACTTGAAATTTAATTACGTGTAAAACGTTTTGCGTTACAACCCCTTGCCGATGAGGCATGAGAAGCAAACGCTTGTCTCCCTGATGTCGTTTCACTCAGCGGTTTTTACCCCCATGGGATGAGTTGCAAAATGGTTCTCTATTGGATCTAATTTGTAAGGGCGCTGGGTAGTGCATCAATTTTTGTTGATTTATTGCGTGCTAAATGAAGCTTTTTTGCATCAAATTGCTCGTTTTTTGTCTCCCCAGTGAGCCCTGTCACTATTCTGAATTCCCTCGCTATGCTAGATTCCGCCCCTTCTGCGCAATGCTGGTTCGGAAATTGACAGAGAGCGGTCAGCGCAGACTGGCCATGGATGTGATAACAACGAGAGAATTATGGACACCTTGATTGCAATGATTAACGACCTGATGTGGGGAGCCGTGCTCATTTACCTGCTGATCGGGGTCGGTATCTTCTTTACCTTCCGCCTGGGCTTTATCCAGATCCGCCACTTCGGCCACATGTTCTCGGTCCTGCGCAACAGTCGCAAATCCGACAGCGCCGGCATCTCCTCCTTCCAGGCTCTGTGTACCAGCCTGGCGGCTCGCGTCGGGACGGGCAATCTGGCCGGTGTGGCCGTCGCCATCTATCTGGGTGGCCCTGGCGCCGTCTTCTGGATGTGGCTGATCGCCTTCATAGGCATGGCCACCGCCTTCGTGGAGAGCACCCTGGCCCAGCTCTACAAGGTCAAGGATGAGGATGGCAACTACCGCGGCGGCCCTGCCTACTACATGGAGCGCGGCCTCGGCATGCGCTGGATGGGGGTGGTCTTCTCCCTCTGCCTGCTGCTGGCCTTCGGTCTGGTGTTCAACGCGGTGCAGGCCAACTCCATCAGCTTGGCCATGAACGTCGCCTTCGGCATCCCTGACTGGGTGAGCGGTCTGGCCCTGGTGGTGCTCTCCGGTCTCATCATCTTCGGCGGCATTCGCGGCATCGCCCGCTTTGCCGAGCTGGTGGTGCCCTTCATGGCGATCGCCTATATCCTGATGGCGCTGTTCGTGGTGTTCATGAACATCAGCGAGCTGCCGGGTATCTTCGCCCTCATCATCAAGTCTGCGTTCGGTATCGAGCAGGCAGGTTCCGGCGCCATGGGCTATGCCATCTCCCAGGCGATGATCAACGGCATCAAGCGCGGCCTCTTCTCCAACGAGGCCGGCATGGGCTCTGCCCCCAATGCTGCCGCCACTGCCACCCCCTATCCGCCGCACCCGGCCTCCCAGGGTTATGTGCAGATGCTGGGGGTCTTCCTCGATACCATCGTCATCTGTACCTGTACTGCCGCCATCATCCTGATGTCCGGCCAGTTTGAGCCGGGCTCCGGCGTGACCGGTGTCGAGCTGACCCAGCGCGCGCTCTCCTCCCAGGTGGGCGGCGGTGGCAACATCTTCATCGCAGCGGCCATCTTCTTCTTCGCCTTCACCTCCATCGTGGCGAACTACTCCTATGCGGAGACCAACCTGGTGTTCCTCGAGCACAACCACAAGGGTGGCCTGATGCTGTTCCGGATGTTCGTGCTGGGCATGGTGATGTTCGGATCCGTGGGCGAACTGCCGACCGTGTGGGCTCTGGCGGATGTCTCCATGGGGCTGATGGCCATCGTCAACCTGGTGGCCATCCTGCTGCTCTCCGGCGTCGCCATCAAGCTGGCCAAGGACTACAACGACCAGCTCAAGGTGGGCCGCGTGCCGACCTTCGATGCCAACAAATACCCCGAGCTGCGCAGCCAGCTGGAAGAGGGGATCTGGGACAACCCGGGCAAGAAATAAGCCCGCGTTGCAAGGTGATTGAAGGGGAGCCATGGCTCCCCTTTTTCATGGGTAAAAAGAGGGGGCGGCTTCACACTGACTTCACAGAGCCTCATCGGCAGCACACCTCGTGGGACTATGCTGGGTTCATCACTCGCCGCCATGGCGATACCTTGCTAACGACAGTCAGGAGACATGCAATGCAACAACGACAATCCATCCTGTGGGGCGCTCTGGCCACCCTGATGTGGGCCGGCCTGGCTCATGCCGGTGACAAGGCGGCGACCGATCCCCTGCGCCCCGTGGTGGATGCCAGCATCCGGCCGCTGCTCAAGGAGCACAGGATCCCGGGCATGGCGGTGGCCGTGCTCAAGGATGGCAAGGCCCACTATTTCAACTACGGTGTGGCCGATCGGGAGCGCGCAGTCGGTGTCAGCGAGCAGACCCTGTTCGAGATAGGTTCCGTGAGCAAGACCCTGACCGCGACGCTGGGGGCCTACGCCGTGGTGCAGGGGAGCTTCGAGCTCGATGACAAGGCGAGTCTGTTCGCCCCCTGGCTCAAGGGATCCGCCTTTGACAACATCACCATGGGGGAGCTGGCTACCTACAGCGCGGGCGGCTTGCCGCTGCAATTCCCCGAGGAGGTGGATTCGCTCGAGAAGATGCAGGCCTACTACCGCCAGTGGACCCCAGCCTACTCGCCGGGTTCCCATCGCCAGTACGCCAACCCCAGCATCGGGCTCTTTGGCTATCTGGCGGCGAGCAGCATGAAGCAGCCGTTCGATCGCCTGATGGAGCAGACGATCCTGCCGGGGCTTGGCCTGTACCATACCTACCTCACTGTGCCCGAGCAGGCCATGGGGCACTACGCCTACGGCTACTCGAAGGAGGACAAGCCCATCCGCGTCACTCCCGGCATGCTGGCGGACGAGGCCTACGGCATCAAGACCAGCTCGGCGGATCTGCTGCGCTTTGTGAAGGCCAACATCAGCGGGGTGGATAATGCGGCCATGCAGCAGGCCATCGATCTGACTCACCAGGGCCAGTATGCGGTGGGGGAGATGACCCAGGGACTGGGCTGGGAGCGTTACGCCTATCCCGTCAGCGAGCAGACGCTGCTGGCGGGCAACTCCCCGGCGATGATTTACAATGCCAACCCGGCGGTGCCCGCGCCCGCTGCAACAGGGCACCCTGTGCTCTTCAACAAGACCGGCTCGACCAACGGCTTCGGGGCCTATGTGGCCTTCGTGCCGGCCAAAGGGATTGGCATCGTCATGCTGGCCAATCGCAACTACCCCAACGAGGCGCGCATCAAGGCGGCTCACGCCATCCTGACGCAACTGGCCAGGTAATGGTGCGCCTTCGCTGAGCCTTGAGGGCACGTCGCATCGCGGCGTGCCCGTTACTTCGGACCCGACCCCTCAAGGGCGACCTGGCAGGGGGCGGGTCGATGAGCATGCTAGTCCGGACCTCTCCTGCGGGAGATGTCCGGATTGGCATCCACCGAGTGCCATCTCGTCACTAGGCCCCGGCAGGCCGCCCGCTCTATAGTGCCCGGCATCTTCCTCTGCTTTTGCAGGATTGAGTTGTCAATCTCGCTGACAGCGCACCTGTGATGGTGAAACCTGCTGCTATGGAGCCTTCATGGGTATGTTTCTGCTGTGTACTTTTCTGATGATCATCCTCTATCCCCTCGGGATCGATCTCTATCTGGTGGCCGTCCCCCGCATTGCGCAAACCCTGCAGGGGAGCGAGGCGCAGATCCACACCGCTTTTTCCATCTATCTGCTGGGCATGGCGGCTACCGTGCTGCCGGGGGGCATGCTGGCGGATCGCCATGGCAGGCGCCCCGTGGTGCTGGGGGGCGCCCTCATCTTCGTGGTCGCCTCCCTGGTGGCGGCGGAGGCGACCGGCATCGCCCAGTTTTATCTGGGGCGTTTCTGGCAAGGGGTGGGCGCTGGAGCGCTCTACATCATGACCTTCACCGTGCTGCGGGATGTGCTGAGCCAGGCGCGCCTCACGATGGCTCTCTCCCTCATCAACGGCGTGATCTGCATCATTCCGGTGCTGGCTCCCGTACTCGGTTATCTCATCCTGTCGCACTTCGAGTGGCGCGGCATCTTCGTGGGCATGGCGCTGGTGGCCGCCATCAGTGCCCTGGTCAACCTGCGACTGCTCAAGGAGACCCGCCCCGCCCGCCAGCCTGCGGGGGCATCGCCGCTGGCCCTGCTGGGCACGGCCCCCTTCATGCAGCGCGCCTTGCTGACCAGCGCCAGCGTGGCCGCCATTCTGGTCTATGTGAGCGTCTCGCCCCTCGTCCTGATGACCACGTTCGGCCTGCCTCCCGAGCAGTACACCCGGCTGATGATGGCGATGGCCGGGGTGAGCATGTCCGCTTCCTTCCTGACCCCCTTGCTGCTGCGCTGGCTCGGCAAGGCAAGGGTGCTGGCGCTCTCCCATCTCGCCTACCTGCTGGCTTTGCTCGCCCTGTTGTGCAGCAGCGGGCCCGAAGGCGGCCTGTCCTGGCTGCTGGCGGGGTGTGCCCTGGTCTGCATCGGGTTTTCCTGCGGGTTCGGGGTGGCGATGGGGGAGGCGCTGGATGTGTGCGGGGATCAGGTGGCATCGGCCAGTGCCCTGCTCTGCATCATGCAGATAGGGTTGTCCGGGCTCTTCATCTGGGGGATGGGCTATCTGGGGATGCCTGCGCTCTGGATGCTGATCCTGGCACTCCTGCTGGCGCTGCTCGGTTACCTGGTGGTCAAGGTGCTGCTACCATGGCGTGCGGTACGGCGAGTCCGGGCTCGGGGATAGGAGAGACGCGATGCGCAATCTGGGTGAACTCGATTTGAACCTGCTGGTGGTCTTCAGGCACCTGATGCAGGAGCGCAGCGTGGCGGGGGCGGCCAAGAAGCTGTGTG
This sequence comes from Aeromonas sp. ASNIH1, assembly GCF_002934285.1. NCBI lineage: Bacteria > Pseudomonadati > Pseudomonadota > Gammaproteobacteria > Aeromonadales > Aeromonadaceae > Aeromonas > Aeromonas sp. ASNIH1. The sequence continues at coordinate 2,873,616 of NZ_CP026228.1, forward strand.
TCACCCCGTCGGCGGTGAGCAAGGCGCTTGGCAAGCTGCGGGACTGGTTCGGGGATCCCCTCTTCGTGCGCGTGCGCCAGGGTTTGCAGCCGACCAACCTCTCCCTGACCCTGGCGGAGGAGCTCAAGACTTGGTTCCAGCTCACCGAGAGCATCAGCACCCTCAACAGCGAGGCGATCCCTGAGGGGGCCCGCTTCAGTCTGGTGATGGAGTCCCCCTTTGGCATCAGCTTCCTGAGCGAGCTGCCCACGACCATCTACCAGAAGTACCCCCACTCCGTGGTCAGGATGCTGGGCTGGGATCACCACTCTCTCAACGACATCGTCAACGGGGAGGCGGATCTCGGCTTCTGCGCCCGGGAGACCCACGGCCGCTCCCATGCCAGGGTCAACCGGCTGCCCTATTACATCGATCACGAGGTGCTGTTCTGCGATCGTCCCGTGGTGTTCCTGCGCAAGGATCACCCCTTGCTCGGGCAGACGTGGTCGCTGACCCGCTTTCTGGCCTGCCCCCAGGTGAGCATGGTGTGGGAGGCCAGCGACAGCTGGGCACTGGATGATCTGCTGGAGGACGAAGGCCACAGGCGGCAGGTGCCCATCATGGTGGCGAGCTTCGAGCAGGCGCTGCACATCGCCGCCCAAAAGAGCCACGAGCTGATCGCCGTGGTGCCTTCATATTGCGCGGACTATGCCGCCAGACACCACCCCGACCTCATCCCCATGCCGTTGCCGCTGGAAGAGTCCCTCTATGCCCAGCTGGAGATCGCCTTCATCCTGCTGTGGCACAAGCGCCACAATCAGGATGCCAAGGTGATGTGGTTGCGGGGGGAGATCCGGCGGCTCTATGGACTGGCCGCGGCGGGGAGGACGCGTTTTGCCTGGGGCGGGCCCATGGAGAGCGGGGCGGCGAAAGAGAAGCAAGGGGGAGGAGGCACCCCGGTTTAGTCGTACTGCTCTTCCATCCAGGCTTCGACGATGAGCTGGGCGGAGACGCCGTCCACGCTCCCCTTGTCCAGCGCCTTGTAGCCGCCACGTTCAAACAGGCGGGCGCGGGCATCCGTGGTGGTGAGCCGCTCGTCCTTGAACTCCACCGGCTTGCCGAAGCGACCGTGCAGGCGATTACCGAACTTGCGAGCCCGCACCGTGATCTCCTGGTCCGTGCCATCCATGTTGAGCGGCAGACCGACGATCAGCAGATCCGGTTGCCACTCCTTGATCAGCTTCTCTATCTCGTCCCAGTTGGGGATGCCGTCGTTGGCCTTGAGGGAGCGGAGGGGGCGGGCGCTGCCCGTGAGCTCCTGGCCGATGGCGACGCCGATGCTCTTGGTGCCGTAGTCAAAGCCCATGATGCTGCGTGATGACATGGGGTCTCCTCGAAATGGATGGATAAATGAAGGGGGAAGCCCCCTCCCTGTCTCCCCCTGCTCATGGGGGAGGGCCGGGTGTCAGCTATGGCCCACCTGGCTGGAGAGGTGCAGGGGGTTGACCCCAATGCTCGCTGCGGCTTGCTGCCAGCGCAGGTGGATGGGGGTATCGAAGACCAGCTTGGGATTGGGGGGGATCACCAGCCAGGCGCCATCCACCAGCTCCTGCTCGAGCTGGCCTGCACTCCAGCCGGCGTAACCGAGCGCTACCAGCCAGTGGTCCGGCGCCTCGTCGGTGCCCAGGGTCTCCAGGATGTCCTTGGAGGTGGTGACCATCATCTCGTCGCTCACCTGCAGGGTGGAGTTGAACCCCGGGCGGAAGCTGTGCAGCACGAAGCCGCGATCCCCGTGCACCGGTCCCCCCTGCAACACCGGCTGTTTCATCTCGGCGGTGGCGGGGGGATTGAGGTTGAGCTTGGTCAGCATGGCGTCCAGGGACATGTCGACCGGAATGTTGACCACCAGTCCCATGGCGCCTTCGCTGCTGTGTTCGCACAGATAGACCAGGGAGCGCTGGAAATAGGCGTCCGTGAGGCTCGGCATGGCGAGCAGAAAGTGATTTTGCAGTGTTTGCATGGAGCGTATGTATCTCTTAGCGTGCAAAGGTATTTGGGGTGATTATGGCAGTTGATGGCGGCGGGCAAAACCGCTTTTTGCCGGCAGTCAAAGGGGCCTTCACGGCCCCTTGTGTGTGTTTCCTCGCTGCGGCAACGGGTCGCTGGGGAAGGGGTCAGCGGCCCAGCCGGCGCTCGATGGCGTCCATCAGCATGCCGGTAATGGAGACGTCGAAGGCCGCCTCAATCTCGCGGATGCAGGTAGGGCTGGTGACGTTAATCTCGGTCAGGCGATCGCCGATGATGTCGAGGCCGACGAAGATGAGCCCCTTCTCTTTCAGGGTCGGGCCCACTGCGCGGGCGATGGCCCAGTCCGCCTCGCTCAGGGGGCGCGCCTCGCCACGGCCACCGGCCGCCAGGTTGCCACGGGTCTCCCCTTGCGCCGGGATGCGGGCCAGGCAGTAGGGTACCGGCTCGCCGTCCACCACCAGCACTCGCTTGTCGCCATCCTTGATGGCAGGCAGATAGGTCTGCGCCATGCAGTACTGGCTGCCGTGAGAGGTTAATGTCTCGATGATGACGCCGACGTTGGCGTCATCCTCCTTCATGCGGAAGATGGAGGCGCCGCCCATGCCGTCGAGCGGCTTGAGGATGACGTCCTTGTGCTTGGCGTGGAAAGCCCGCAGCTTGTCGGCTCTGCGAGTGACGAGTGTGGTCGGGGTGTGCTCGGCAAACCAGGCGGTGTAGAGCTTTTCGTTGGCGTCGCGCAGGCTCTGGGGCTTGTTGACGATGAGGCAACCCTCATCCTCGGCTCGCTCCAGCATGTAGGTGGCGTAGATGAACTCGGTGTCGAAGGGGGGATCCTTGCGCATCAGGATCACGTCCAGGCTGGAGAGCGGCTGATCCACCACCTCGCCCAGGCTATACCAGTCGGCATAGTCATATTTGACGGTGAGCGGACGCATGGTACCGAAGGCGCGACCGGCCTCCATGTAGAGATCCTTCATCTCCAGATAGAACAGCTCGTAGCCGCGCTTTTGCGCCTCTTCGAGCATGGCGAAGCTGGAGTCCTTCTTGATGTTGATGGCCGAGATGGGGTCCATCACGATGCCGAGTTTAATGGTCATCCGAGTTTCCTTCCTAATGGCTCGATGGGGTTGTAGGGTCGATTAGCGCAGCGTAATCGGCCGTTTGAGGCTGCCATGATGTGATGCGCCACGCGGCTTATCGACACCGCCAGATAGTATCAAGCGAGATCGCCAAAGCGGCACTGAAGCGCAGTAATCGCCGTCAGGGCGGCGGTTTCGGTACGCAGCACCCGCGGCCCCAGCAGCATCTCCTTGAAATCTTCCTGCACGGTACGGGCGATCTCGTCGCCGGACAAGCCCCCTTCCGGGCCGATCAGCAGGCGCACGCCGTGCTCGGGGATGGGCAGGGTGTTGATGCTGTAAGGGGCGCGCGGGTGCAGGTTGAGCTTGAGCTCCTGGGTCTCTTCCGCCAGCCAGGCGTCCAGCTCCATCGGCATGCGCACCTCGGGCACGGTATTGCGACCGCACTGCTCGCAGGCACTGATCACCACTTTTTGCCACTGCTCGCGTTTTTTCTCCAGCCGATCGGCGGGCAGCTTGACGCCGCAGCGCTCGGAGAAGAGGGGCGTGATGCAGGTGACGCCGAGCTCCACGGATTTCTGGATGGTGAAGTCCATCTTGTCGCCGCGGCTGATCACCTGACCCAGGTGGATGGCGAGCGGGGACTCCACCGAGCGGGTCTCGCAACTGTCGATGGTCACCTCAACGGACTTCTTGCCCACACTGGTGATGGTGGCGGGGTACTGGTGGCCGTCGCCGTTGAACAGCTCGAGCTGCTGGCCCGGCTGCATGCGCAGCACGCGGCCGATGTGATTGGCACCGTCTTCCGACAGGGCGAGGGTCTGGCCCACCTGCAGGCTGGCCGGTTCATAGATACGTGGAATGCGCATGGCTGATAGTCAGTCTCTTGCTTGGAAACCCTTCAATACCCTACTGCACGGCGGCGAGCAAGGCTCGCGAGACAGAGAGTGAAGGGATTCAGGAGGAGGGGGACGCTCCCCCTCCCTGGTCAAATGGGGTTATTGGCACTGCTTTTCAATGAAGGGATTGGTATTGCCCTGCAGCTTGCCGATACGGCGGTTGCGCTCGCACTCCCAGCGATCAGCCGGATACTGCCTGTCCCAGGCTTCGTAAAGCTTGCGCTGCTGGGCCGCCAGACGCAGTCCGTACTGCTGGCTCATGTAGAGGTAGGCGCGGGCGATCTGGCCACGCACCGGCCCCTTGGGCGGCTGCACCTGGCGCTCCTTGAAGTCCACCAGCATCTGGCACTTGCCGTACTGGTTCGGTTTGCCGTTCCAGTCGCTGAAGCGGAAGTTCGCCCGATCACCGTTCACCTCGCCGATGGCGGGGAAGAGGTTGTGCATGTCTCCCTCCATCCTGTTGAACTCGTCGCTCTTGCCGCAATTCTTACGACCCCCGTCCTGCCAGCACTGGAGCTGGTGGCCGAACTCCCAGGCGGGCACCACGTGCTCCCATTCGATGCGGGAGGCCCGCTCGGCCTGCTTGCGTGGCAGGTAGCCGCAGCTCTCCCAGTCGGGGGCCATCTTCTTGCCGCTGAACTTGATGTTGCAGCCGCAGTAGAAGGTGACGGGGTGGCTCTGGTAGAGCTTGTTCAGATCCTGCTTGGCGGCGCGAAAGGTCTGGATGTTGTCGGCATGGGCCGGGGCGCTGACCAGCAGGGCCAGGCAGAGGGAGAGCAGAGGGCGAAACATGAATATCCTTGGCAATGAGACAGTTGAATGAAGTAAGCGCGCACCCTATCACAGGAGCGCGACACGGGGTGACTCAATCCGCCGTCGTGTCGCGCTGCCACACCAGGGGCTGGCGACAGCGGCGGCAGTGATAGCGGGCCTCGCCGCGTATCACCTTGTTGTGGCGGCGCACGGAGAGGGGATGCTGCTGGCAGGCGCAGGCATACACGAAGGTGCGCTGGGCCAGCACCCCCAGATCGAAGCTGTGGGTGGTGCTGGGTTCGAGACCGAACAGCTCCCGCATCACCGATTGCCACTGGTGGCCGTGGGGCAGTACCCGGCTCTTGCCGCGCCCCTCTCCCCAGAGCGCATAGACCAGCAGGTGCGCCACCTCGTGGGGCACCACTTCCCTGAGAAACGCCCGCTGATTGGCCTGATAGAGCGCCGGATTGAAACGCAGCTCCCAGGTTTGCAGCCGCGCCGACCCTGCCGCCCGGCCCCGCATGTTGCAATGGACTTGCGGGCGGGGGAAGGTGCGGCCAAGGCGCGTTTCGGCCTGCACAAAGCAGGCTTCGACGCGCGCGAGCAGCGTCTCGATGAGGGCGGGGTCAAGCCGGGTGGCAGTGGCAGGCATGGGATCCTCGGGACAGGACACAAAAGCAAAAGGGGAGCCAGGCTCCCCTTTTATCACAACCTCGAGTCTTACAGGCCAGCGGCAGCGCGCAGCAGCTCGGCCTTGTCGGTCTTCTCCCAGGGGAACTCGTCGCGGCCGAAGTGGCCGTAAGCGGCGGTTGCCTGGTAGATCGGGCGCTTCAGATCCAGCATCTCGATGAGACCATAGGGGCGCAGCTCGAAGAACTCGCGCACCAGCTTGACCAGCAGGGCTTCGGCCACCTTGCCGGTACCGAAGGTTTCGACGCTGATGGAGGTGGGCTCGGCCACGCCGATGGCGTAGGAGACCTGCACTTCACAGCGATCTGCGAGACCTGCGGCCACGATGTTCTTGGCCACGTAGCGGGCGGCGTAGGCGGCGGAGCGGTCCACCTTGGACGGATCCTTGCCGGAGAAGGCGCCACCACCGTGACGGGCCATGCCGCCGTAGGTGTCGACGATGATCTTGCGACCGGTCAGACCGCAGTCACCCATGGGGCCGCCGATGACGAAACGGCCGGTCGGGTTGATGAAGTACTTGGTGTCCTTGTTGATCCACTCGGCGGGCAGCACCGGCTTGATGATCTCTTCGCGCACCGCTTCCACCAGATCGCTGTGGCTGATGGAGTCGCAATGCTGGGTGGAGAGCACCACGGCATCGACACCCAGGATCTTGCCTGCGTCGTCGTAGGCGAAGGTCAGCTGGCTCTTGGCGTCCGGACGCAGCCACGGCAGGGTGCCGTTCTTGCGCACTTCTGCCTGACGCTTCACCAGCAGGTGAGAGTAGGTGATGGGCGCGGGCATCAGCACGTCGGTTTCGTTGGTGGCGTAGCCGAACATCAGGCCCTGGTCACCGGCACCTTGCTCCAGCGGGTCGGTACGGTCGACGCCCTGGTTGATGTCCGGAGACTGTTTGCCGATGGCGTTCAGCACGGCGCAGGAGTCGGCGTCGAAGCCCATGTCGGAGTGGGTGTAACCAATCTCGCGCACGGTGTCGCGCACGATCTGTTCGATGTCGACCCAGGCAGAGGTGGTCACTTCGCCGGCTACCATCACCATGCCGGTCTTGACCAGGGTTTCGCAGGCGACGCGCGCCTTGGTGTCCTGCTGCAGGATGGCGTCCAGCACCGCATCGGAGATCTGGTCGGCGATTTTATCGGGATGGCCTTCGGAGACCGACTCGGAAGTAAACAGCTTTGCCATGTTTGGTTCTCGATTCGTAAGGGTTATCGCCTTGGCCATAACCGGATAATGACAGGATGACTGTAGAGGTATCTACATCTGGACGTCTATTTTAAATAGGTCATCCGGTGATTGCCAGCACTATTTGGGGGTGGAGCCGCCCGGGGCGGGATGGGGAAGGGATCCACCTCCATGGAGGTAAGGCAGGGGGCGGATTGAATCGTTTTCCCCGCCCAGAAAAGCGATTGTGCTCCCAAAGCCACTTTATTCGCCCAGATAATATTTGCACGCCGCGCCCCCTGCTGGGACAATAACGCGCCTTAATCTTGGCCATCAAATGAAGCAATCGCAGGAGATACAGATGCCTTCTCGTAAAGAGCTTGCCAATGCCATTCGTGCATTGAGTATGGATGCCGTTCAAAAAGCCAACTCCGGTCACCCGGGCGCCCCCATGGGAATGGCGGATATCGCTGAAGTGCTGTGGCGCAGCCACCTCAAACACAACCCGAACAACCCCAAGTGGGCCGACCGCGACCGTTTCATTCTCTCCAACGGCCACGGCTCCATGCTGCTGTACTCCCTGCTGCACCTCTCCGGTTATGACCTCTCCATCGACGATCTGAAAAACTTCCGCCAACTGCACTCTCGCACCCCGGGTCACCCGGAGTACGGTTATGCGCCGGGCGTTGAAACCACCACCGGTCCGCTGGGTCAGGGCATCACCAACGCCGTGGGCATGGCGATCGCCGAGAAGGCCATGGCCGAGCAGTTCAACCAGCCGGGTCACGACATCGTCGACCACTACACCTACGCCTTCATGGGCGACGGCTGCCTGATGGAAGGTATCTCCCACGAAGCCTGCTCCCTGGCCGGCACCCTGGGCCTGGGCAAGCTGATCGCGTTCTGGGATGACAACGGCATCTCCATCGACGGTCACGTAGAAGGCTGGTTCACCGACGACACTCCCAAGCGCTTCGAAGCCTACGGCTGGCACGTCATCCCGGCCGTTGACGGTCACAATCCGGAAGCCATCAACGCCGCCATCGAAGCCGCCAAGGCCGAGACCGGCAAGCCGACCCTGATCTGCTGCCGCACCATCATCGGTTACGGTTCCCCGAACAAGTCCGGCTCCCACGACTGCCACGGCGCACCGCTGGGCAACGACGAGATCGCCGCCGCCCGTGCCTTCCTGAAGTGGGACCACGCGCCGTTCGTCATCCCGTCCGACATCGCCGCCGAGTGGAACGGTCAGGAAAAGGGCGCCAAGCTCGAATCCGACTGGGCTGCCAAGTTCGCCGCCTATGAAGCCGCTCACCCGGCCCTGGCTGCCGAGTTCAAGCGCCGCACCGCAGGCGAGCTGCCGGCCAACTGGGCTGCTGAATCCGCCAAGATCATCGAAACCCTGCAGGCCAACCCGGCCAAGATCGCGACCCGTAAAGCGTCCCAGAACTCCCTGGAAGCCTTCGGCAAGCTGCTGCCGGAATTCATGGGCGGCTCCGCAGATCTCGCGCCGTCCAACCTGACCATGTGGTCCGGCTCCAAGTCCCTGACTCCCGAGAGCGCCGCAGGCAACTACATCCACTACGGCGTGCGCGAGTTCGGCATGTCCGCCATCATGAACGGCATCGCCCTGCACGGTGGTTTCATCCCCTACGGCGCCACCTTCCTGATGTTCATGGAGTACGCCCGCAACGCCCTGCGCATGGCCGCCCTGATGAAGCAGCGCGCCATCTTCGTCTACACCCACGACTCCATCGGTCTGGGTGAAGATGGCCCGACCCACCAGCCGGTGGAGCAGATCGCCTCCCTGCGTCTGACCCCGAACATGAGCACCTGGCGCCCGTGTGACCAGGTAGAGTCCGCCATCGCCTGGAAACACGCCATCGAGCGTACCGACGGCCCGACCTCCCTGATCTTCTCCCGTCAGAACCTGGCCCAGATGGACCGCACCGCCCAGCAACTGGCCGATGCCGCCAAGGGTGGTTATGTGCTGAAGGATTGCGCCGGTACCCCGGAACTGATCCTGATCGCCACCGGTTCCGAAGTGGAGCTGGCCGTGGCTGCCTATGAGCAGCTGACTGCCAAGGGCCGTGCCGTGCGCGTGGTCTCCATCCCGTCTACCGACGTGTTCGACGCTCAATCTGCCGAGTACAAAGAGTCCGTCCTGCCGGCCGCCGTCACCAAGCGTGTGGCCATCGAAGCGGGCATCGCCGACTACTGGTACAAGTACGTCGGTTTCGGCGGCAAGATCATCGGTATGACCACCTTCGGTGAGTCCGCCCCGGCCGAGCTGCTGTTCAAGGAATTCGGCTTTACCGTGGAAAACGTGGTTGCGACCGCTGAATCCCTGTAATCGCTGAACATTGGGCCACTCTGGCCCAATAGTCAGAAAATAAAAACGCCCTCCATCGCAAGATGGGGGGCGTTTTTTGTTAGTTCGTCATTGTTTATTTGATAAGGTAATTTTTATGGGGTTAGGGAAGGTGCGAATAAGTCATATGGCACGAGAGCATTTACTGGTAACCCATTGATATTAAATGACTAAAATTTTCATTTTTTGTTCGTGGGATACTTGTTCGCACTTTCCTTAGATCATCTGAATTCATATCCAAATGATGATGAAAGCATGCAAAAAATTTGGGAGGAAAAGCGAAATGATCAGCTGTCTGATCTCTTGTATGAAATGGGTGAGTCCTTAGGTTTTGATTTCGATAAGGTTCATATCAAGAAAGCTGGATATTTTCCAAAGGCGTACGCTGATCAAGAGACTGAGCAAAAATACATCCGAAGTCAATTGGTGGATGTATTTCTTGGTAAGAAGTCTATCCCAATGTCGATTGTTTATTTTCCTAGTGATGATGAGGCTCTAAAAACTCAAAAGGAGCTTCATTGCTTGATGAAGGAGCATTTTGAAGGTAAGCGTTCAATTCCCGTTACAATAAAGGATGAAGTTAACGGAAAGTTGTAATCACAGCTTGTACAGATATAGCTATTACCTGACACCGGCCTAAGCCGGTGTCTTTTCATTATTTAAAGCGAGCTTTAAACCTGCGGCGGGGTACTTTCCGCATTGGACATCACCGCATCCATCTGCACCAGGGCGCCGGCGGGCAGCTCGCTCACGCCAATCACGGTGCGGGCAGGCAGATAGCCCGGGAAATATTTGGCGTAGATGGCATCCACGTCCGCCAGATCCGCGATGTTCTTCACCTGGATATTGACCTTGACGATATCGTCCATCACATGGCCGATGCTCTCGACGATGGTCTTGATATGGCCGAGGCACTGGGCGGTCTGTTCACGGACGCAACCGGTCAGCACTTTGTCTGTGGTCATGTCGAGCGGCAGCTGGCCCGCGATATGGTTGTAGTGGGAGAAGGCGACGCTCTGGCAATGCAGCGGGCTTCTCGGTGCCTTGTCGGTATTGCGGGCGCGGATCACCAGATTGTGTCTGTCTTCCACCAGCTGGGGCGGGGTGCCGTCACCGTGGGAGATGACCGCATCCATCTGCACCCGGGCACCCAGCGGCAGGGCAGAGGCCGCGATCACGCTGCGGGCCGGCAGATAGGCGACGGCACGGGCGATGGCGGAGTCCGGGAAGAAGGTGGTGTAGACCTCGTTGACGGCGTCGAGATCCGCCAGATTGGTCAGATAGACGGTCACCTTGACGATGTCGTCAAAGGGCACGTCGATGCTCTCCAGCACGGTTTTGATATTGCGCAGGCACTGGGCCGCCTGCTCGCGAATACCACCCTCAACCAGGGCGCCGGAGGCGGGGTCGAGGGGCAGCTGGGCACCGATATTGTTGTAATGGGAGAAGGCGACGCTCTGGCTGGAGAGCGGATCCTGCGGGGCGTGGTCGCTATTGCGGGCGAGTTTGAGCAGCGGGCAGGGAGCCTGGGGGAAGGTGCCTTCCCCGTTGGAGAGCAGGGCGTCCATCTGCACCCTGGCGCCGAGCGGCAGACCGGCCACCGCTAGCACTGTGCGGGTCGGCAGCGAGTGGGGGAAGAATTCCCGATAGACGGCGTTGACGGCATCGAGGTCGGCTATGTCCGCGAGGAACAGGGTCACCTTCACCATGTCCTCCATGCCGTGGCCAATGCTCTGGACGATGGCCTGGATATTGGTGAGACACTGCCTGGCCTGCGCCTGGATATCCCCTGCGACCAGCGCGCCCGTTTTCGGATCGACCGGCAGCTGGGCGGCAATATTGTTGTAGTGGGAGAAGGCCACGCTCTGGGTATAGGGCCCCAGATCCTGAGGCGCATTGGGGGTATTTCTGGCGGATTTGATGATGGTACCACTCATGGCGATACTCCTTTTTCGTTTTTGATGTAGGGTCCGGGCCGCATTGCTCTTCCCTGACCGAATGCGGCACGCTGATGACTCGTGATATTGCGGCAACAGTTGCCCGTTCCCGCCGCAGGGCGACGGAGAAAAGGAGAACGATCATCACAGTGTCGAGCCCTGTTTCGATGCAGACAGCGCGTGCAACAGACAAGGGAGAGAAGTTGGCCTGGTGATTCAGACGGGAGAATTCTAGGGGGCGGTTATACGGGGATGCAAACCGGGATCCTGTTTCTATGAAGTGGCTCAACAGAGTGAAATATATTCATTTTGCGATTCAATTCATGACGGGCATTGCAAATAAAGGTGATGATGATCCCGCTTTACCATGAAAGTGGAACCAGATAGCGCCATATTGTCGCGCATCAGGGTTACAGCCTGTGAATCCTCCGTTAATACTTTTGGCGACATTGCAGCTTATTCTCCCGGTTTTGCATAGCTATCTATTTATCGCTCTCTCGACGCCCTGTTCAGCGCCGCCAAAATATGCTGCGGTGAGCACACTGAAATAACATTCACCCTCTTTGCATGGCCACAGGTCATGACATAAATACGGGAGAAAGAGAGGGCGCTTTTTAGCCCCTGCAGCGGAGGCTGACATGGGCGGGTCACCGCGCCGCCTATGCCATATCTTTTCAGCGGCGCGAACGCAGCCCGCCAACAAGGCTCATACGCAAGGGGAGGGGGCCTTCCCCTTGCCTGGCCCGACTTGCCGCCCCCCGATGCATATCACTCCTGTCATGACCTTTCCTGTGAGGGGGCCCCGGAGTCCGCCCTGCTTTGCCGCCCTGACGTATCCCGCACTCCTTGCGATGCAGCCGGCTCATCTTCCCCGCACACCCTTATTTGTGCTCTTTATCATCAACTGCCGTTATTGCGACCTGGGTCGGGGTTTGGGTGGATTATTAACTGTATGATTAATAATGAAATCAGGGACCCTGCCGACGAGCAGCACGGATCGGCACTCATCTGCCCGGGAGTGGCACATGCGATCGCATCGCGATCCCCGTCATCTGACTTCGGAGGTTTTATGCTTGGATTCATTCTGGGTGACATGTACAGCCGCACCAGCGGGTTTCGGCCACCCCCCCGCCTAGGCAAGCACTTCCCCCTCGCCCCCGACTATCAACTGCGTGGTCGCACCGGCGCCGCCATCCTGACCATGGAGACCCTGCTCGATACCCCCTATCCCCAGAAGAAGTTCAGAGCCCTGATCTATGGCGCCTTTATCGAGCGCCAGCGTCGCCTCTTTGCCGAGCAGGTGGTCATCGGCCGGATGGAGGAGGGCCAGGACCTGGCGATCGCCATTGACCTCGCCTTTATCAGCACGGCGGTGCCCATCGGTCTGCTCGCCATCTCGGAGGAGATCGCGCTGCTGACCACCCCCCGTCCCACCCAGACCCATCCCCATCAGGCGGCCTTGAGCCAGGTGCTCGACTGCACCGCCATGCTGATGTTCTATGCCAAGGTCATTCGCCAGCGCAATGCGGTGCTTGAGCACATCGGCCACCAGTTCGGCTACAGGCCGCAGGCCGGGCTGGTGGCCAGGGTGGGCCACGGCGGGGAAGATGACTATGCCGCCTTCATGGTCAATGTGATGACCTGCATCGCCCATTCGGGCTCCTTCAAGGAGGCGCTGGAGAATGGCGTCAGGATGGGCATGCACGAGCCCGCCTTCTTCTGTATCGTCGGCGCCCTGGCCTCGACCCTGTGGGGAGTCCCCAAACCCTGGGCCCATGAGATCTCTCGATTCATCCAGCGCCAGCACCCCCACTATCTCCAGATCCTGCTGCGGGGCGAAGCCAGGGTGGGCCGCAGACAGATCAACCTGGAGCCTCCCAAACCGCCGCTCTGTGCACCGGTCAAGCGCCAGGTACACCGCTTCCTGAAGTGGGCCTTCTAGGGCCATGGGAGTGCTCTCGAGGTGCGGGCCCATGGTGCCATCCCATCGGCCCGCCCCTCCTGAGGGTCATCACGGGGCTGTTATCTCAATGACCCCTGCTCCCCGGCTACCTTACCCAAGAGGGGATGGCCAGAAAAGCCAACGGCTGCACGGGGGACAAGGGGCGGGTAGAAGGTGATCCACCTCGCCTTTTGATGTGAACGTCTTTTGATGTTTGGCGCCATACGCATACCATGCGCAGCGTGTGTTCCTGTTGGGGGAGGTGCCGCCCATCGCCCCGTGGCTGGCCGCTGGTCCTGTCATGATCACGGGATGCACAATCCGGGGCCGCCACGGCAACCCCTTATCGCCATAGCCAACAGGACGGAGTATCAGGATGGCCATTGCCATTGAACAGTCGGACAACACACTGAGGGTCAACAAGGATTGCTACGATCTGGGCCGCATCGTCGGCGTGCAGGTAAAAGCTCTCGGCTGGATGGATCGGCTCAAGAAGAGCTTGTTGCTGGGGGTGGTCACCTCCAGTGTGCTCTTTTACTTCACCCCTTCCTACGAGCAAGCGGGCAACTGGCTCATCGTGCTCTTACTGCCCCTGGTGGGTTTTCTGTCTGGCGCCCTGATGGGGCTGCTCTCCAGCGCGAAATATGAGTTTTGCATCGAATTTTCCCACGCCGACGAGACGGGCGTGCAGTGGATCACCGCCGCCAGGAGCCGGCATGTCGCCGATTATGAGACCTTCAAGGCGCAGGCGGCCAGGTTGCAAGAGCGGCTCGGGTAGGGAGCACAGAGTGACGGGTCTGCGCCATCTGGCGTCAGGCACAACAACAAGCCCGATCAGGTGCACCTGTTCGGGCTTGTTCCATTAGAGGGAGGGCGCTCGGGGAGCGGTTCAGGCGGGATAGAGGGCGCCCAGCACCGCCGGGCGGCTCGCCCCGGTCACCGCAGGCAGGTTGCCCGGCTTTCGCTGGATAAATCGCTGCGCCAGCCAGGCAAAGGCGGCCCCTTCCACCCAGTCCGGTGCAAGGCCGAGCTGGGCGGTGCTGGTCAAATGCCAGTCGGGCAGCAGGTTGGCCAGCTCCGCCAGCAGCGGGGCGTTGTGGGCGCCGCCGCCGCAGACAAACAGCTCGGGCCGGGTTGGCGCGCCACTGTGGGCGGGCAACTGGCGGGCGATGCTGTGGCAGGTGAGGGATTGCAGGGTACGCTGCACATCAGCGGGGGCGTATGCGCAGCCGTCCAGCTCGCCGTCGAGCCACTCCAGGGTGAACATCTCACGCCCCGTGCTCTTGGGGGCGGGGGCGGCGAAGTAGGGGTGAGCCAGCAACTGCTCCAGCAGCGCAGGAACAAGCTTGCCGCTGGCGGCCCACTGGCCACCGGCATCATAGCTGCCACCGTGGGGCTGGTGGCGGCGATACCAGCCGTCGAGCAGGGTGTTGGCGGGGCCGGTATCGAAGCCATATACCCCTGAACCCGCCCCCCCGTCGGTCTGGCCGGGCAGCACCGAGATATTGGCAATGCCGCCGAGGTTCAGCACCACCCGAAGGGCGCCGGGGCGGGCAAAGAGCGCCTGATGGAAGGCGGGCACCAGGGGGGCCCCCTGACCGCCGAGGGCCATGTCCATGGTGCGAAAATCGGCCACCACGTCGATGCCGGTCAGGGCCGCCAGCAGGGCCGCGTTGCCTATTTGCAGGGTAAAGCCGAGGGCAGGGCGGTGGCGTATGGTCTGGCCGTGACTGCCGATGGCGCGAATCTCCTTGGGAGTCAGCGCCGCCTTGGCGAGCAGGGCCTGGGTGGCGGCGGCAAATTCGCGGGCCACCAGGTTGTCGGCGACCCCCATGCGGTCGATTTCGTTGTCGCCCGGGGTGCAAAGCTCATGCAGGGTGCGAGCCGTATCGACAGGCCAGGGATGGCAGAGGGCCGCCTCGACCCGCAGTGCATCCCCCTCGAGCTGCACCAGCACGGCGTCGATACCGTCCATGCTGGTACCGGACATCAAGCCTATATAGCGCTCAGTCATGACAACCCTCTTTCAATGATGCAGAGGAACGGTTCGATACCATGCCCCGCTCTGGTACCGGGCATCCAGCCTATATAGCGTTCCGTCATGACAACCCCCTTTCAATGATGCAGAGGAACGGTCCGATGCTGTGTTCCGCCTTGGTTCCCGACATCAATCGGATATATGGCCCGCTCATGACATCACCTCTTCAGTGGTGCAGAGGAACGGTCTGATACCGTGTTCCACCTTGGTCGACAGCGCTCAGCTGTCGTCGCCGTTGCCCTTGTTTCTGGCCAGTTGCAGCTCGGGGCTGTCCAGCTTGGCCAGCTGGGGCATGGCCTGGGCCTTGAAGCTGGCCAGCGCCCGCCCGCTGAGAGACTCCGCCTGGGGCAGGTTGAGGGTGCGCGGGTTCTTGTGCACGCCGCCCACCACGAATTCATAGTGCAGGTGCGGGCCTGTGACCCGGCCGGTGCCACCGAGCAGGCCGATGGTCTGCCCCTGCTTCACTCGCTGCCCCTTGTTGACGGTGCGCTTGGAGAGGTGCAGGTACTTGGTCACGTAGTTGCCCGCGTGCTTGATGAAGACGTAGTTGCCGTTGAACTGGTTGTAGCCGGCGGCCACCACGCTGCCGCCGCCCGCCGCCATGATGGGGGTCCCCACCGGCGCTACGTAGTCGATGCCGTTGTGGGGACGCACCTTGCCGGTGACCGGGTGAAGGCGGCGCGGATTGAAGTTGGAGCTGATGTATTTGAAGTTGACCGGCGCGCGCAGGAAGCTCTTGCGCATCGCCTTGCCGTCCGGGGTGTAGTAGTTGCCATCCTGGTTCAGCACGGCGCGGTAGATGGCCCCCTGGTTGACGAACTCGGCGGCCAGGATGTCGCCGGAGGCAACCCGCTCGTCATCCTGGTATTTGTCCTGGTAGACCACCCGGAAGCTGTCCCCCGGTTGCAGGTCCTGGGCAAAGTCGATGTCCCAGCCGAAGATGGCGGCGAGATCCATGATCTGGTCTTCCGTCATGCCCGCTTCGACGGCGGCGCCCCAGAAGCTGGAGCGGATCTCCCCCTGGGCCACCTGTTCGCGGGTGTCGAGCTCGATCTTCACCGGCCTGGCCACGAAGCCGTCATCCAGGCGGTTCACCTTGAGCGCCTGCTCCAGGCTGTGGGGGTAATAGAGGCTGTGCAGCTCGCCGCCCTTGGTGAGCTTGAAGGTGAGCTCCTGACCGGGTTTGAGCAGGCGCAGGGTATCCGTGCCCTCGAGCTGGTCGATGAGGTGCAGATCCGTGGTGCTGAGGCCCAGGCGCTGGAAGATGACCCCCATGTTGTCGCCGCTGCGCACCTTCACCTGTCTGTTGACATAGCGCGGTTTGGGCGGGGTGACGGGCTCGGCCCGTGCCAGCTGCGCCTCCTCGTCGACCTGCTGCTCGACGGCCAGTTCGTTGTCGTTGTCATCGACCCGGGTGGCGACTGCCTGTTCGCTCGGCCAGGCCGCCAGCATCATCACCATGATGCTCAGGATAAGCACCATCTTGCGGTGCCAGTGAGGGAGAGAGTTGAAGGCGTGCCAAAGGACCATGAGAAGCAGACAAAGTTGAACCCGGAAGAAGGTCGGAGTTTACCGCCTTTCCAATTGGCCCGCCATTCCAGTAATATGTCTGGCCCTGTGGAATCGTGATTGGAGAGTCAAAAAATGTCCCAGCTCGAGGTGGCGCTAGCCGAGATCAAGCGCGGAGCGGAAGAAATTCTGGTTGAAGAAGAACTGATCGCCAAGTTGAAGGAAGGGCGCCCCCTGCGCATCAAGCTGGGGATGGACCCGACCGCGCCGGACATCCACCTGGGTCATACCGTGATCCTCAACAAGCTGAAGACCTTCCAGGATCTGGGCCATGAAGTGATCCTGCTGATCGGTGACTTCACCGCCATGGTGGGTGACCCCTCCGGCAAGAACGCCACCCGTCCGCCGCTCTCCGAAGAGGCCATCAAGCACAACGCCCTCACCTATGCCGAGCAGGCGTTCAAGATCCTCGACCCGGCCAAGACCCGCATCGAGTACAACTCCACCTGGCTGAGTGAGCTGGGCGCGACCGGCATGATCAAGCTGGCGGCCAAGCAGACCGTGGCCCGCATGATGGAGCGCGACGACTTCAAGAAGCGCTACTCGGGCGGCCAGTCCATCGCCATTCACGAATTCCTCTATCCGCTGCTGCAAGGCTATGACTCGGTCGCGCTGAAGGCGGACGTCGAGCTCGGCGGTACCGATCAGAAGTTCAACCTGCTGATGGGGCGCGAGCTGCAAAAAGATGCGGGCATGGCGACCCAGTGCGTGCTGATGATGCCGCTGCTGGTAGGCCTGGACGGTGTCAAGAAGATGTCCAAGTCCGCTGCCAACTACATCGGCGTACACGATGCCCCGGGGGAGATGTTCGGCAAGATCATGTCCATCACCGACGATCTGATGTGGAACTACTACGAGCTGCTCTCCTTCCGTCCGCTGGCTGAAATCGAAGAGTTCAAGGCAGGTATTGCTGCCGGCACTCTCAACCCGCGCGACGTGAAGATCTGGCTGGCCAAAGAGATCATCGCCCGTTATCACGATGAAGCGGCGGCCGAAGCGGCCCACGAAGACTTCACCCAGCGCTTCTCCAAGAACGCCATTCCGGACGACATGCCGGAAGTCGAACTGGCACTGGAAGGGGAAGGGCTGGCCATCGCCAACCTGCTCAAAGACGCCGATCTGGTGGCCACCACCTCCGAAGCGCTGCGCATGATCAAGCAGGGCGCGGTGAAGGTCGATGGCGAGAAGCTGGACGATGGCAAGGCCCTCATCGGTGCCGGTACCGCCGTCTACCAGGTCGGCAAGCGCAAGTTTGCCCGGGTGACCGTGAAGTAAGTCGCCACCTGCGGCGCTGCCATAAGAAAGGCCTCCCTTGCGGAGGCCTTTTTGTTGGCTCATTGCTGCAAAGAGGGATCAGCCCTCTGTTTTCAGGAAGTTGCGATAGAGCATGTAGAGGTGGGCCGAGCTCCAGCTGAAGTTGCTGGCCCCCTGCATGGCGCCGGTCTCCGGGTTGTAGTTTTCGCGGATGGGGCCGCTGCCCGCCAGCCCCTCGGCATTGCTAAACAGCTTGTTGACGAGCTGTTGGGCATCGCTGCGATAGCCGTAGTTCTCCAGCCCCTTCACCCCGAAGTAGAACTGATCCAGCCAGACCCGGCCGCGCCAGTAGATGTCGGGGTCGTAGGCCGGGTTGGTCAGCGCCGCCGTGCCGAGCGGCACCCTGGTGTTGAACTCCTGGGCATTGAGCATCACCTCGCGCACCCGCGCCGCCTTCTCTTTGTCCGCCACCTCGGCCCAGAGCGGGCTCCACCCTTCCGGGCCACGGCCGCGGGCGGTCAACAGCTTGCCGACGCAGCCGTTGGCGTCGGGCAGATCCCCCTGGGCTATCTGGCGGTCGTAATAGAAGCCGGAGGCCTCATCGAACAGGCAGCTGTTGATGTAATCGGCCAGCTGGGTCGCCCCTTCGCGGTAGCGGCTCGCCTCGTCCGGCTTGCCGAGCAGCTCGGCCATGTCGGCCAGGATGCGTTTCTCCTTGGCGAGGAAGGCGTTGAGCTCCACCGACTCCTGATCGATGGAGAAGCCGATGAGGCTGCCGTCGTCCTGATGGTTTTCAAAGAAGAAGACGTTCCAGTCCTGGCGCGCCCTGGCCATGTCGCCGCCATAGGTCTTGTCGGCATAGCGCTTGAGCTGCTCCGGTTCGATAAAGCCGAAGCGGGCGGCGTTGTCCATGCCGGACTCCCAGCCGGCACCGTGCTGGGCGCCGATATCCATGTCGGTGTAGCCGCCAACGCTCAATACCTGCTGATAGAGCGCCATGCCGGCGCAGCCATACCAGCCATCTCCCTCATTGGTACAGCTCGACAGATCCAGCCCGACCGGTGCCCCCGTCGGGTACTGCACCTTGAAGGTGATGTTGCCGAACTCGTCGTTGTGCTCGACGTGACGGGTGGCGCCATATTCGATGATGCCGTTGCGGTTGTTGTCCCGCGCCCGGTACCACCAGTCGTGATAGGCCTGGATCTTCGGGTACATCTCGGCGATGAAGGCCTTGTCCTGGGTGGCGCTGTAGATCTCCCAGATGGCCCAGGCGGAGAGGGGCGGCTTGGTGTCGCGCTCGTTCCAGTTGCCGCCATCACCGCCCCGATCGGCGAGCTTGTTGTAGAAGATGGCGTCGATCACCATGCCGGCATCCTGCGGCCGGACCGGGTCATCGGCCTGGATCTGGTAGTCATACATGGCACGTACGTTGTTCTTGGCCACTTCCGGGTTGAAGTGGGCCATGGCATAGGCGTGTTTCCAGCTGTCCCAGGCCCAGACCCCGTCGAACCAGCGGGCGGTGTTGGAGGGGGTCACCCCGTCGTGCAGGATGGCACCGGCCGGCGAGCGCCAGTTGCCGTTGAGTGTCTCCATCGCCTTGACCGCGATGCGCCGCTCCGACTCCGGGATCCCCTGATTGGAGAGGCCGCGCGCCAGGTAATCCTCCCAGCGGCGGATGGCGTCGTCGAAATGGCTGGCGGGGTCGGCCAGCAGCGCCTGGCGGCTCTGCTCGAAGCGACTCGCGTCAGCACTGCTGTGGACATAGCTCTGCAGGGTGTAGATATCCTGCTGGCCCTTGGCGGCCAGGGTGAGGCTGGCCTCGCTCACGTAGCCGAGGCCCTGTTCGTCGAGGGTGGTGCGACTGGGCAGGGTGCGATCGATGCGGTAGCTGGCGCTGCCGCTTTGCATGATGTTCCAGGTGCTGCGCAGCTTGCCGAACTGGAATGCCACGCCGCGCTCGGTCTGGCTGATGGTGCGGGTCCAGGCGGGGTACTGCTCGGCGACCGTCTTGTTGGCATCCCACTGGTTGAGCAGCTCCCCCTGCCAGTTGAGCTTGAGGGTGAGGGGGGCGTCAGTGTGGTTGATGAGGCGGGTGCGAACCAGCGCAGTGCGGGCATCGCCGTAGCGCAGCTCCAGCTCCAGGGTGAAGGGGTCGAATTCGAAGCGTTGCACCAGCGCCCCCGGGATGGCGTACAGCGCCTGCTTGCTGGCGCTGGTGAGCGGAAAGGCGTGGCCGCTCTCGTCGCTCAGGGTCAGCTTGTCCAATTCCCTTGCGAAGAACAGGCTGTACTCCTCGGCGATGACCATGGGGCCGGTAAAGCCGCCCCACTCGCTGTCGCTGGCGGGCAGCAGGAAGCCGTGCCAGGCACCGAGATCGAGCAGCGGGTTGTATTTGAGGTTGGCGTAGCTGTCAAAGTCACGGAACTGGAGCGGGGTGCCGCTGCGGTCGATCACGTTCTGATACTGGTTCGCCAGGGTGGCGCTGGGGGCGGCCGGGCTGCTGGAGTCATTGCCGTTGCAGGCAGTGAGGCCGAACAGGGCGACGCTCAGGGTGATGGAAAGTGAATTTTTACGAAACATCTCTCGCTCCAATGGCAGTTTTTGTAGGTTAAGGAATGTGTTTTTTAGTGATTATTTTAGTGAAAGCGTTTGCGAGAGCCATTATAGGGCGATTTTGACGGGGTTATTGGCGCTGTGTCACAGTGCAGGAGGGGCGAGTGTGAGCCTGATCACCCGGTTACACGAGGTTACATAATCTTATATTTTAGTAATTATTTACTTTTGTGGTGGCAGTCAGCGAGAGAGAGGAGGGGCAGGTACGCAGGTATTGGTGGGGGGTCAGGCCGAACTCCTCCTTGAAGCGCGCGGCAAAGCGGCCGGGGGAGTCGTAGCCACAGGCGAGGGCGGTCTGAAGCGGCGTGAGCCCCTGTTGCAGCAGGGTGAGGGCGTGCCCCAGGCGTACCTGGGTCAGCACCTGGCGAAAGCTGCGCCCTTCGGCGGCCAGTTTGCGGACCAGGGAGGCGCGGCTCATGGCGAAGTGGGTCGCTACCGTCTCCAGCCGGTGATCAAGACCAGGCTCCACGCTGAGGTAACGGGCCAGCCGCTCCCCCAGGGTCATGGTGGTGGCAGGAAAGAGCAGGCCAAGGCCCCCCGCTTCCCTGAGCTCGCCATAAAACCCTTGCAGCAGCTGGGTCTGGGCCGTCTCGCAGAGCTGCCGCTGCGCCATGGTGGTGACGAGATCGAAGCAGAAGGCGAGGGCCGGCGTCACCCTGATGGCCGGTGGCTTGAGGAGATCGAGGGGGCTCTCTGCCAGCCACTCGGCTGGTGGCGGGGCCAGCAGGGTGAGCGCCTGGGAGCGAAACGTGCCCTGCTCCGGCTGGTTGACGAAGGTGAGCCGGTGACCCGCCGGGATCAGCAGCCAGCTCTCCTTGT
Organism: Aeromonas sp. ASNIH1; assembly: GCF_002934285.1. NCBI lineage: Bacteria > Pseudomonadati > Pseudomonadota > Gammaproteobacteria > Aeromonadales > Aeromonadaceae > Aeromonas > Aeromonas sp. ASNIH1. The sequence continues at coordinate 2,894,748 of NZ_CP026228.1, forward strand.
CAAAGGAGAGGCGTTGCTCCCGCCACCACAGCTGCTTGCGGCCCTGCTGCACCCAGATGAGGGTCGGCGCGTAGATGAGCACCCGGCGCAGGGGCTGCTGGCGGATCCCGAAGTAGTGATTCAGTTGCAGCAGGGGCGTGCTCATCGGGCGGGCTCCTAGGGGGTGGTGAAGGTGGCGGTCAGGGTGGCCTTGCCAAGGGCCAGGCTGTTGAGCATGTAGCCTACCATGGCGGGCGGGGTGTTGGCCTTCACCTCCAGTGCCTTGGGCAGGGCCCAGACGGTGAACTGGTAGCGGTGCATGCCGTGACCGGCGGGCGGGCAGGGGCCGCCATAACCCTGGGTACCGTAGTCGGTGCCAAGCTCCAGCCCCTGCTTGAGCTTGCCGGAGGCATTGCTCGGCAGCTCGCTCTGGCTGGCCGGCAGGTTCACCACCAGCCAGTGCCACCAGCCGCTGCCGGTGGGGGCGTCCGGGTCATAGGCGGTGATGGCGACGCTCTGGGTGCCGGCGGGCAGGCTCTGCCAGCTCAACTGGGGGGAGCGGTTCTCGCCGCTGCAACCAAAGCCGTTGAAGCTGAAGACCTTGTCCATGGGTTCACCCTCGCGGATGTCGGTACTCTTGAGGGTCATGGCGCTGGCGGGCAGGGCCGCGAGGCAGAACAGGGGCAGCAGCGGGATAATGGGGGATCTCATGATGGGCACTCCTTTGTGTGAATATGGCATTCACTCTAAGGGGGCTGGCTCAAAACAGAGTGCCCGTATGGCTCAAATTATGCCATAGAGGTGGCTTTTGTGAGCTGTTCGGGGCTTTTGAGGGGCATAAAAAAACCGGCATCCTGGGATGCCGGTTTTTGGGAGAGGCGAGGGGCCTTAGCGCAGGATCATCTCGTCACGGCCCGGGCCGACGGAGACCATGGGCACCGGCACGCCCAGCAGGGCTTCGATGCGCAGCACATAGTCCTGGGCAGCCTTGGGCAGCTCGGCGAAGGTGCGGCAGCCGCTGATGTCTTCGCTCCAGCTCTCCATCTTCTCGTAGACGGGGGTGAGGGCGGCGGTCTGCGGCCAGATCGGGTTCTCGGTGTGGGCACCTTCGTAGGCCACGCAGATCTTCAGATCCGGCAGACCGGTCAGGCAGTCCAGCTTGGTCAGGGCCACTTCGGTGGCAGCCTGCAGCTCGACGCCGTTCTTGGTGGCGACGGCATCGAAGTAACCCACGTCACGGGGACGGCCGGTGGTGGCGCCGAACTCGTTGGTGATCTTGCGGAACTCGTCCTGGTTCTCCATGGCGGTCAGCAGGGTGCCGGTACCGACGGAGGAGCTGAAGGCCTTGGCCACGGCGATGACGCGCTCCGGGCGCAGGCCCGGCAGACCGCCACCGATGCCGGCGTAGGCGCCGGAAACGTGGGAGGAGGTGACCCAGGGGTATTCGCCGTAGATGAGATCACGGCCGGCACCCAGCTGGGCTTCGAACAGCAGGGTCTTGCCTTCGGCTTGCAGTGCCTTGAGGGGCATGCTGACGTTGCAGACGGCGTCCAGCCAGGGAGCGGACACTTCCAGCAGCCAGTCGGCCATCTCCTGGGCGGTCTGGGTGAATTCGAAGTCCGGATAGAGAGCCTTCATCTGCGGCAGTTTCCAGTCCAGCATGAACTGGATGCGCTCGACCAGCACGTCCGGCTGTTTCAGCCAGCCCACCAGGATCGCCTTTTTCATGACCCGATCACCGTAAGCCGGGGCGATGCCCTGACGGGTGGAGCCGTAGGCGCCGTCACCCAGGCGTTGCTCTTCCAGGGTGTCTTCCAGCGCATGCAGCGGCAGGCAGAGGGTGGCACGGTCAGAGATGGCGAGCTTGGGAATGACGCCGGAGGCCTTGACCTCTTCCAGCTCGACGGTGAGCTTCTCGGGGCTGATCACCATGCCAGGGCCCAGCACGACCAGGCAATCCGGGTTGAAGACGCCGCTCGGCACCTGGTGCAGCTTGAAGGTGCCCAGATCGTTGACCACGGTGTGGCCGGCGTTGTTGCCGCCCTGGAAACGAATACTGGCGCCAGCCTGGCCTGCCAGATAATCGACGATGCGGCCTTTGCCTTCATCACCCCAGTTAGCACCTACGACTACGATAGACGACATGACTCTTTCTCCTAAGACGTTAGGCGTCCATCCTAGGAGCCCCGTGAGGATTAGAAAAATTAATTATCTTTATAATTCCGATAAGGAAGCCATATAATTCCGGTGCAATTATCGACACCGCGCTCCCTTTTGTGGTGACCGTGCCCTGGCGGCGCTGGCCCTGCCACCGACCCGGGAGAAGAGGAACCCCATGCTGGACATTCACTGGCTGCACACCTTCGTCACCCTGGCCCGGTTGCAGCACTTCGGCCAGACGGCCACCGAACTGCACATGACGCAACCCAATGTGAGCCTGCACCTCAAGAACCTGGAGCAGGCGACCCGGGTCAAGCTGGTGGAGCGCAGCCCGTTTCGCCTGACCCAGGCGGGGGAGCGGCTGCTGCAAAGCGCCGAGCGCGCCATCAACGAGTTGCAGCTCTGCCAGTCCGATCTCAATGCCCTGAGCCAGTTGAGCCAGGGGACGCTCGCCATCGCCGCCAGCGACATCATCTCGCGCCTGCTGCTCATCCAGCCGTTCCAGCGCTTCAAGCAGGCCTTCCCCGGCATCGACCTCACCCTGTTCAACACCACCTCGGATCAGGCGGCGGATCTGGTGCGGGCGGGCAAGGCGGATCTGGGCTTCGTGATGGCACAAAAGCGCAGCGAGCCGCTCTTCTACACCGAGTTGCAGCAGGTGACCTGGTGTGCCCTGGGGCACGGCCTGGCCCGCTGGCAGGCGCGGGCCAGCTCGGGGGAGAGCGATCCTCTGGACGAGCCGACCCTGATCCTGCTGGGGCACGACACCCGGACCCGGGCATTGATCGACCCCTCCCTGCCCCTGCTCGGCCTGCCGAGCTGCCGCATCATGGAGGTGGGGAGCGTGGATGCCCAGCTCGACTGGGCCGAGGCGGGCTTTGGCGTCGCCATCGTGCCGGATTTCTCCCTTCACCCCAGGCTCAAGCTGACCGCCCCGGTGACCCGGCTCACCGATTTTCCCGGTACCAGCCTGGGGTACGTGGTGCGCCAGAACCAGGTGCTGTCCCGGGCCATCAAGCAGCTGCTGCACTGGGTGGAGGAGGAGATCCAGAATCCGGCGCTGCTGCTGGCGCCGTGACAGGCCAGGCGCCCGTTCCCGATAACCAAGAGGCCACCCCTGGGGTGGCCTCTTGGTTGGTGTTCATTGCCCGGCGGGGGCTGTGGTCTCCACCGCGTGGCTGGGCGGGCTGGCCGGCATGGCCTCCGGTGATGGCGCCTCCAGCGGCGTTGCCGACGAGGCGGGCGCCTCAGGCGGGGTCAGGGGATGACCTGGTGCCAGGGTTGCGCTGCCCGGTGTGGGCGGCTCGGTCAGTGCCGGGGCCTGGTTGGTGGAGGCCGCCCCCGAACTGGTTGAGAGGGTCGCGGCGGCCGGCTGCTCCGGCAAGGTGTCGGACCCCTCCAGTGGCGCGGTGCCTTCCAGGGGGCCTGTCCCATCGGTCGGTGTGGCCGCGCTGCTCGCCGGGGACAAGGTCGGCAAGGCACCCGATGTCGCCCCGGCACCGGATGCCGTGAGGGTGTCCGCCGGGAGGGTGGGCACGGCATCCAGCATGCCGGGATGGAGCAGGGCGATGCTACCCGCCTGCATGCCTTCCCAGGTGAGGGTGGTCAGTGCCGGATGCAGCCGGGTGAACTGCTTGAGCCGCTCGTTCAGCACGTCCCGCAGGGTGTGCACCTCGCTCTCGGGCAGACTGGCCAGCGCCACCAGTTCGGCGGTGACGGCGAAGGTATTGACGCCGCTTGTCTGCCCCGGATAGAGGTTGGCGCCAATGCGGCTGCGATCATAGTAGGGGTGCTGCTTGAGCAGCTTGTCCACCTGTTCCCCCTCGATGGGAATGAGGCGGGCCTGACAGCGGCCGGTGAGATCGCCGATGGCCTGATTGGGGTGACCGGCGACCACGAAGGCGGCATCCAGGGTGCCGTCACAGAGCCCCTCCAGCCGGTTGCCCGCGGAGATCACGGGCGGGCGGCTGAAGTCGGCGATCCGCCACCCCATGGCATCGAGCAGGGCCCGGCTGGTGACCCTGTCCCCGGAGTTGGGGGCGCCGACATCGACCCGCTTGCCCTTGATGTCGGCCAGGGTGGTGATGTTGCTGGTGGCGCTGGCAATCAGGGTCAGGGACTCCTTGTGGAGCCGCAAGAGGCTGCGCAGCTGATCGTCCGGGGCCTGGCCCGCGAAGGGGCCGCTGCCGTGCACCGCATGGTAGAGCACATCCGACTGCATCAGGGCGAGCTGTACCTCTCCCTTGGCGAGCGCCGCCAGATTGGCGATGGAGCCCGAGGTACTCTGCACCGTGCAGTGCAGGCCGTGGCGGGCACTCTCCTCGTTGAGCAGGCGGCAGATGGCCCCCCCTGTGGGGTAGTAGACGCCGTTGAGGGCTCCCGTACCGATGGTGACATAGGCGGGGGAGGCGAAGAGGGAGGGCGCCAGCACGGCCGCAAGCCAGGGCAGGGCGGTACGTGGCAGACGCAACAGGGCAGAGAAGGCGAATGGGCGCATAGTGGACCGAAACCGTGGCTGAACATAAGGAGGAGGCGGGCTCATCCGGTGATGAGCCTCATCTTATCCGTATCAGACGGGAAGCTGAACGGATTTTACCGCTTTTGCGCACACCGGGCGGCCTGGGGCCGCCGCCCGGGACGGTTCGCTAGCGGGTCTGGAGAATGGCTTTCTCCATGCGGGCCAGGGCCTCGGTGAGACGGGCCCGGGTGCAGCCAAAGTTGAGCCGCACGAACTGGCCGTTGCCGAACTGGGCACCGGGGGAGAGACCCACGCCCGCCTGTTCGAAGAAGGCGACGGGATCGTCCAGGCCCAGGGCGCTCATGTCGATCCAGGCGAGGTAGGTGGCCTGGTTGCGGGCCAGCTTGACGCCGGGCCAGCGGGCCACGGCCTGCTCGATCAGGGCCAGGTTGCCGGCCAGGTAGTCGAGCTGTTCATTCAGCCACTGCTCGCCCCCCTCATAGGCCGCCTCGGCCGCCACGAACCCCAGCAGATTGACGTCGGCGCTGATGCCGCGCATCGCCTGTTGCAGCTTGAGTCGCAGGCGGGCATTGGGGATCACGGCGAAGGAGCAGCACAGCCCCGCGATGTTGAAGGTCTTGCTCGGCGCCATCATGACGGCGGAGCGTTCGGCCGCCTCCGGGCTCAGGGCACCATAGGGGATGTGGCGGGCATCTTTGTCCAGCAGCAGGTCGCAGTGGATTTCGTCGGAGCAGATCACCAGGTTGTGGCGCTCGGCGATGGCGTCGATGGCCAGCAGCTCTTCCCGGGTGAAGACGGTGCCACCCGGGTTGTGGGGGTTGCACAGCAGCAGCAGATCCGCCGAGGGGGCCTGACGCTCAAGCTCTTCGAGATCCAGCACCCAGCGGCCTTCTTCCTCCACCACGGGGACGGTGAGCAGGGGGCGGTCATTGAAGCCCGGTGCCTGCAGGAAGGGGTAGTAGACCGGCTTGGGGGTGATGATGCCGCGCCCGTGCTGGCTCCAGGCCTTGCAGGCGAGATTGAGGCCCGGCACCACCCCGGGCAGGAAGACGAGCCATTCGGGCTGGATGGTCCAGCCATAGCGGCTGGCCAGACGCGATACGATCAGTTCGATGAGCCGGGGAGAGGGGCGCGAATAGCCGAAGATGCCGTGGGCGACCCGTTTGGTAAGGGCCTCCAGTACGGCGGGGGGAGAGACGAAGTCGGTGTCTGCGACCCACATGGGCAGGACATCCTGACCCTTGTATTTGTCCCATTTCAGGCTCATGGTACCGCTGCGATCTATTTCCCGGTCAAAATCAAACATGTTAAATCCTTGTACTGGCGCTGGATGGGCTTCCAATGTACGGACTTGGACGCCCCCCCGCAACCCTTGAGGTGGCTGTTGATAATGACATAAAATAGCCGCCGCCATACGCCAAGCCCGCCCGCATCTGGCTCCTTTTTTTCTTCCATATCAATGGTATCTCTATGAGTTTGCTGTCTGTTGCCCGCAAGAGGCCGGATCCCGTCTCTCTCTCGTTTCTCGCCGTGACCTTCATGACCGGGGTGGCGGTGGCGCTGCAGGTGCCGACCTTGAGCCTGTTTCTGGCCGAGGAGGTGCAGGTGCGCCCCTTCCTGGTGGGGCTCTTCTACACGGTGAACGCGGTGATCGGCATCCTCATCAGCCAGTGGCTCGGCCACCGCTCCGACAACAAGGGGGATCGCAAGCAGCTGATCCTGCGCTGCTGCTTTGCCGGCATCGTGCTCTCCCTGCTGTTTGCCTGGAACCGGCAGTACTGGTTGCTGGTGAGCCTGGGGGTGCTGCTGGCGAGCCTGACCGCCACCGCCAGCCCGCAGCTGTTCGCCCTGGCGCGGGAATACGCCGACAGCCGCAACAAACAGGCCGACATGTTTAGCTCGGTGCTGCGGGCCCAGTTCTCCCTGGCCTGGGTGATAGGGCCGCCCATCGCCTTCGCGCTCGCCATCGGCTACGGCTTCAAGGTGATGTATCTGGCCTCGGCGCTGGCCTATGTCATCTGCGCCTTCGTGGTGTGGCGCTGGCTTCCCTCCCTGCCGCTGCCGGTGATGGACAGCGAGGTGGAGCGGGTGAGCAGCTGGCGGGATCCGTCGGTGCGGGCGCTCTTCATCGCCTCCACCCTGATGTGGACCTGCAACAGCATGTACCTCATCAACATGCCCCTCTACATCACCCGCGAGCTGGGGCTGGAGGAAAAACTGGCCGGTTTGCTGATGGGCACGGCGGCGGCCCTGGAGATCCCCTTCATGCTGCTGGCGGGCTACTACACCCGGCGCTTTGGCAAGCGGCCCATGATGCTGCTGGCGGTGCTGGCCGGGGTCGGTTTCTATGGCGGTCTCGTGACCCTGTCGAGCCAGCATGCCCTCATTGCGCTGCAACTGCTCAATGCCATCTTCATCGGCATCGTGGCCGGCATCGGCATGTCCTATTTCCAGGACTTGATGCCGGGGCGCGCCGGGGTGGCGACCACGCTCTTTTCCAACAGCATACGCACCGGTTCCATCATGGCGGGGGCCATCGCGGGGACGGTGGCGGAGCTCTGGAGCTTCCACGGGGTCTTCATGGTGGCGGCGGCCCTGGCGCTGATGGCGCTGGCCGCCTGCTGGCGGGTCCCCAACGTATAGGGGATGCAAAAGGGAGCCGATGCCCGGCTGTGCCGGCACCAGTGCCCCGGTCGTGCGGGGAAGAAGCGGCCTTACCTGGGGTTGTCTCCCTGGTATTCGATGCGCAGGCAGCGCAGCAACAGCTCGGCCGCCGGCCCCAGCGCCTCCACCGAGGGGGTGAGCAGGTAGGTGTAGAGATAGCGTTCGTTGCCGCCGGTGAGATCGAGCTGCACCAGCGAGCCCTCGGCGAGCTCCTCCTGCACCAGGTGGCGGGGCACCCAGGCGTAACCCATGCCAAGGCGCACCATGTTGAGCACCTCATGATAGTGGGTCGCCTTCCAGCCGGTGTCGTCCGCATCGTTCCAGTCCACCGAGCGGTGGATGGGGGGATGCAGGCTTATCTGGTTGTGGCTGGCCAGCACCTCGGCGGTGATGGGCTCTCCCTGCTCCGCAAGGGGGTGGCCCGCTGCGCACAGAGGAAGCAGACAGACTTCGTCCAGCGGCAGGCCGGTGCGATCCTGGGGCAGGTGCTCGGAGAGCATCAGATCTCCCGCCTGCAGCGCATTGAAGTGGCAGTGGATCCGCTCGTGCAGGTTGATGCGGCAACCGCGGCTGCGGGGATAGAAGTGGGCCAGCGCCCGGTAGAGGCGCTCCCGCGGCTGGACCACGGACACATAGAGGTTGATCTGCGGCTCCCACTGCCGCTCCAGGTTGTTGGCCAGGTTCTCCAGCTCTTCCACCTGCTGGCTGAGCTGGCGCGCCCGCTTGAGGAAGATCTCCCCCGCCGGCGTCAGCACCGCCTTGCGCCCCCGCACCTCCAGCAGGGCCACCCCCAGACTCTGTTGCAGCTTGGCAACCGCATGATTGAGGGAGGATTGGCTCTTGTTCAGCGCCTCGGCAGCCTGGGCATAACCGCCGCAGTCCACCACCGCCTGAAAGATCCGCCATTGCTCAAACGTGCTCTTGGGACGAAACATAGTGCAACCTGTCTGGGGCCGATGGGATTCAACAGGGCGCGCCTTGGCACCCCCTCTTCACTGTAATCCCATCCGGTTGATTTGTTGATTTATTTGGGCTGGGCCACGAAGGTCTTGCCGCTCTGGCCCTGACTGTCACGCCCCATCAGGTAGAGATAGAGGGGCATCAGATCGGCCGGGGTCTTGAGGGTTTGCGGATCTTCCGCCGGGAAGGCGCTGGCCCGCATCCTGGTGCGGGTGCCGCCCGGGTTCAGGGTGTTGACCCGCACCCTGGTGTTCTCCAGCTCGTCCGCCAGCACCTCCATCATGCCTTCGACGGCGAACTTGGAAATGGCATAGGTGCCCCAGTAGGCGCGCCCCTTGCGGCCCACGCTGGAGGAGGTGTAGACGATGGACGCCTCGCCGTGCTCCTTGGCGGTCTGGCGAAGGAGGGGCAGCAGCGCCTGGGTCAGCAGGAATTCGGATTTGACGTTGACCTGCATCACCTCGTCCCACTCCTGCTCCTGAATGTGTTCGAACGGCGACAGGGTGCCGAGCAGCCCGGCGTTGAACAGCACGCCGTCGAGGCGGCCGAACTGCTGAGCGAAGGTCTCCGCCATGCCGCGGTAGTGGGCGGCAGTAGCCCCTTTCAAGTCCACCGGCACGATGGCGGGCAGGGGGTGACCGGCCGCTTCAATCTGGTCGTAGACCGCCTCCAGCTTGGCACTGGTACGCCCGAGCAGGATCACGGTGGCGCCGTGGGCCGCATAGGTGAGGGCCGCTTCGCGGCCGATGCCGTCACCGGCACCCGTCACCAGAATGACCTTGTCCTTGAGCAGATCACGGGGGGCCTGATAGTCGAGCATGTGGACTCCTGTTAACAATGCCTGGCGGCTTGGCGCAACGAATCGAGTGGGCAAGTGTACTGACCCGGCCCGGCAGTTGACCAGTATGAGACGGCAAAAATGTGAATAAAACAGGGCGATAGCGTCGATCCCTCCGTCCTTGGCACGGGAGATGGCAGAGTTTTTGCGCGAGGGGGGCAAACTCCTTACTATGTGAAAAAACCGGACATAGCGCGGAGCATCAAGTGGCATTTTTGACCGAATACGGCCTGTTTCTGGCCAAGACCCTCACCTTCCTGCTGGCCATCGGCGCCGTCATCCTGATGGTGGCGAGCAGCCGCCAGCCCAAATCCCGCAAGGGGGAGCTGGTGGTGACCGATCTCTCCGGCGAGCTGGAGCAGGGGCGCCATCAACTGCAGGCAGCCCTGGCGGGCAAGGCCGAGCGCAAGCAGATGGAGAAGACCCGCAAGGCCGAGCACAAGGCCAAAGCCAAGGGAGAGGATGAGCGCAGCCGGCTGTTCGTCATCGACTTCAACGGCAGCATGGATGCCAAGGAAGTGGCCTCCCTGCGGGAAGAGGTGAGTGCCGTGATAGGCGTGGCCCGGCCCGGGGACGAGGTGCTGCTGCGCCTCGAATCCGGCGGCGGCGTGGTGCATGGCTACGGCCTGGCCGCCTCCCAGTTGCAGCGGCTGCGGGACAAGGACATCACGCTGACCGTGGCCATCGACAAGGTGGCGGCGAGCGGTGGCTACATGATGGCCTGCGTCGCGGACAAGATCCTGGCGGCGCCGTTCGCCATCGTCGGCTCCATCGGGGTGATTGCCCAGATGCCGAACTTCAACAAGCTGCTCAAGAAGCACGACATCGAATTCGAGATGCACACCGCAGGCCAGTACAAGCGCACCATCACCATGTTCGGCGAGAACGACGATCTGGGGCGGGAGAAGTTTCGCGAGGAGCTGGGGGCCATCCACGAACAGTTCAAGGCCTTCGTGGCCGAGCACAGACCCGGTCTCGACATCGATAAGGTGACCACCGGCGAGCATTGGCTGGCGAGCCAGGCCAAGCAGCTCGGACTGGTGGATGCGCTTTGCACCAGCGATGACTACCTGCTGGCCCAGGCCAGCCATCACAAGGTGGTCGGCATCCGCTACAGCAAACCCAGGAGCCTGACCCAGAAGCTTGGCAAGCAGGCGGCACTGGGGCTGGAGGGGGCCCTCGGCCGCCTGTGGCAGCAGAGCCCCTGGCGCTGAGAACCTGTTTCGAGCTTACTGCGAGGTCGTGATCAAGGCTCATGTGCTGCTCGGAATCCTCATGTGTATCTACACACTCCGGTTCCTGCGCTGCTCTTCACCTTGCTGACGATCTCTCGCTACAGCTCATGAACAGGTTTTATAGCTCAGTGCAAAGGACTAAAAAGAGAGCCGGGCATTGCCCGGCTCTCTTTTTTTATTGCGTCGGCTCTGCAGGCCAATGGCGCACCTCAGCGCTGGAAGGGGTAGACGGAACCCAGTTTCAGGATCTGGGTCAGCTCGTCCAGGGCGGTGCGGGTCTCCAGCACCAGGGAGGGGTCGCGCAGATCGTCCAGCGCCAGGCTGTCGCGATAGTGCTTCTCGACCCACTGATCCAGGCGGGCAAACTGGTTGTCGGTGATGAGGCAGGCCGGGTTGACCGCGGCGAGCTCGGTGTCGTTCATGGCAACCCGCAGGCGCAGACAGGCGGGGCCGCCGCCGTTTCTCATGCTCTGCTTCACGTCCATGTAGTGGACGTCCTTGATGGGGGTGCCCAGGGTCACCAGCCTGGCCAGATAGGCGGACACCGCCGGGTTGTCGCGGCATTCGGTGGGGGCGATGATCGCCATCTCGCCGGATGGCAGGGTGAGGATCTGGGTGTTGAACAGGTAGGATTTCACCGCATCCTGCACCGACACTTCGCTGGTCGGCACTTCGATGAAGTGCAGCTCACCGTCGCCGAACTTGGTACGCACCTCGGCCAGCGCCGCCTCGGTATGGAGGAACGCCTGCTGGTGGAAGAAGAGCACGTTCTGGTTGCCCACCGCGATGACGTCGTTGTGGAACACCCCCTGATCGATCACGTCCGGGTTCTGCTGGATGAAGACCGCACTCTCATCCCCAAGGCCATGCAGGCGGGCGATGGCCTGGCTCGCTTCCAGGGTCTGGCGGGCCGGATAGCGTTTGGGGGCGGGCTGGGAGACGTCGAAGGCGCTGCGGCCGTAGACGAACAGCTCGACCCCCGCTTCGCCATAGGCGCGGCACAGCCGGGTGTGGTTGGCGGCGCCTTCGTCACCGAAGTGGTCGTTCTCCGGCAGATGTTGGTGGTGATAGAAGTGGCGATCGTTGTTGAACACGGCCCGCAGGATGCGCCCGGTCACCTCGGGCTCCAGGGAGCGGTGGAACTTGTTGGTCAGGTTGGCGGGGGTGAAGTGAATGCGGCCATCCTGGGTGTCGGCGCTCGGCGAGACGGTGGCGGCGTTGGCAGTCCACATGCTGGAGGCCGAATAGCAGGCGGCCAGCACGGCGGGGGCCTGTCTGGCCGCCTGGGTCAGGACGCTGGCATCGTTGCCGGTGAAGCCCAGGCGGCGCAGGGTCGCGAGATCCGGTCTCTCCTGTGGCGCCAGCACGCCCTGCACCATGCCGAGGTCGGTCAGCGCCTTCATCTTGCGCAGCCCCTGCTTGGCCGCTTCCTTGGGGTTGGAGGCCTCTTTGGCGTTGCTCTGGGAGGCGACGTTGCCATAGGAGAGGCCGGCATAGTTGTGGGTGGGGCCGACCAGGCCGTCGAAGTTGACCTCGAAGTGCTTCATGATCACATCCTTTCGATTTTTATATGGGGAGCGGTTCCTTCCGCGCACAAAGCTGCGGTGTGCGGCCATTATAAAGAGATTTCATCCTTTGTAACAAGCTGATAACCAGAATGGGTTTTTATGTCACAAGGGTGGCTGGATATGTCATTTCCAATCTAAAAAAGGGGGGGATATAGCATAAAAACAAAAAAGCGGTTGCTTCCCGCGCCCCGGCTTCGCATTAATAAATAAAGAAGCAGGGCGGTTCGGGCTGTCGGGCAAATTGACCCGCAAGATTGCTTTTTCCCGTCAAATCTCTTATACAGCCCCACAAAACCGCACGCCAACCCCGTCGGGTGCAATGAGGATAATAGTTACAGCATGGGCAAATCACTGGTCATCGTGGAGTCTCCGGCCAAGGCCAAGACCATCAACAAATATTTGGGCAAGGACTACGTGGTGAAATCCAGCGTAGGCCACGTGCGCGATCTGCCGACCAGCGGCAGCGCCAGCACCGAGCCCAAAAAACCTGTCATTCGCGGCATCAAGCTCAGCGAATCCGAGAAGGCGGCCAAGGATCGCAACGCCCTGTTCTCAAGGATGGGCATCAACCCGACCGCAGGCTGGCAGGCCAACTACCAGATTTTGCCCGGCAAGGAAAAAGTGGTCAGCGAGTTGCAAAGTCTGGCCGCCAAGGCTGACACCATCTATCTCGCAACCGACTTGGATAGAGAGGGGGAAGCGATCGCCTGGCACCTGCGCGAGATCATCGGTGGCGACGACAGCCGCTACAAGCGCGTGGTGTTCAACGAGATCACCAAGAGCGCCATCCAGGAGGCGTTCGCCCAGCCGTCCGAGCTGAACATTCATCGCGTCAATGCCCAGCAGGCCCGTCGTTTCCTCGACAGGGTGGTGGGCTACATGGTCTCCCCGCTCTTGTGGAAGAAGCTGGCCCGCGGCCTCTCCGCCGGTCGGGTGCAATCCGTCGCGGTGCGCCTCATCGTCGACAAGGAGCGGGAGATCAAGGCGTTCGTGCCGGTGGAGTTCTGGGATCTCAACGCCGACCTGCTCACCGCCGAGAAGAGCGAGCTGCGCATGGAGGTGGTCAGCCGCAACGGAGCCGACTTCAAGCCGGTGACCCAGGCCGAGACCTTCGCCGCCGTGGCGGCCCTGGAAGGGGTCGACTACAAGGTGGTCAACCGTGAAGACAAGCCGACCGGCTCCAAGCCGTCCGCTCCCTTCATCACCTCCACCCTGCAGCAGGCGGCTTCTACCCGTCTGAGCTTCGGGGTCAAGAAGACCATGATGATGGCCCAGCGTCTCTATGAAGCGGGTTACATCACCTATATGCGTACCGACTCCACCAACCTCAGCAAAGAGGCGGTGGACGCGGTGCGGGAATACATCGGCGAGCAGTATGGCGCAGCCTACCTGCCGAGCGATCCGAACCTCTACGGCGCCAAGGCCAATGCCCAGGAGGCCCACGAGGCGATCCGCCCCTCCAGCGTCCAGGTGACTGCCGAGATGCTGGAAGGGATGGAGCCCGATGCCATGCGGCTCTATGACCTCATCTGGCGCCAATTTGTCGCCTGCCAGATGACCCCGGCCCAGTACGACTCCTCCACCCTGACCGTCAAGGCAGGGGAGTTCGAGCTCAAGGCGCGCGGTCGCACCCTGCGCTTCGCCGGCTGGACCAAGGCCCTGCCGCCCATGGGCCGCAAGGGTGAAGACAGCCAGCTGCCGGCGGTGACCGTCGGCGAGGTGCTGAAACTGGTCAAGCTGGATCCGCGCCAGCACTTCACCAAGCCGCCCGCCCGCTTCACCGAAGCGGCCCTGGTACGCGAGCTGGAAAAGCGCGGCATCGGCCGTCCGTCCACTTACGCCTCCATCATCTCCACCATCGTCGACCGTGGGTATGTGCGGGTCGAGAGCCGCCGCTTCTTCGCCGAGAAGATGGGGGAGATCGTCACCGACCGCCTGGTGGAAAACTTCGTCGAGCTGATGAACTACGAGTTCACCGCCAAGATGGAAGACAAGCTCGACGGCATTGCCGAGGGGAGCCTGGAGTGGAAGAAGGTGCTCGACGCCTTCTACGCGGAGTTCACCCAGGCGCTGGAGCAGGCCGACAAGCCCCATGAAGAGGGAGGCATGCGTGCCAACCAGATGGTGCTGACCGACATCGACTGCCCGGATTGTGGCCGCAAGATGGGTATCCGTACCGCCACCACCGGCGTCTTCCTCGGCTGCTCCGGCTATGCCCTGCCGCCCAAGGAGCGCTGCAAGAAGACCATCAACCTGGTCAGTGCGGACGAGTTCGTCTCCGCCACCGACGGGGACGAGGCGGAAACCGATGCCCTGCGTGCCAAGCATCGCTGCGGGATCTGCGGCACCGCCATGGACGCCTACATCATCGACGACAGCCGCAAGCTGCACGTCTGCGGTCGCAACCCGGATTGCGATGGCTACGAGGTGGAGCAGGGGCAGTTCAAGCTCAAGGGCTACGAAGGGCCGAGCATCGAGTGCGATCGCTGCGGCTCGGAGATGCAGCTCAAGAACGGCCGTTTCGGCAAATACATGGGTTGCACCAACGAGAGCTGCAAGAACACCCGCAAGATCCTGAAAAATGGCGACATTGCGCCGCCGAAAGAGGATCCGGTACCCCTGCCCGAGCTGAAATGCACCCAGTCCGACGCCCACTTCGTGCTGCGTGACGGCGCCGCCGGCCTCTTCCTGGCCGCCAGCAACTTCCCCAAATCCCGCGAGACCCGTGCGCCCCTGGTGGAGGAGCTCAAGCGCTTCCGCGATCGCCTCTCCCCCAAGCACCAGTACCTGGCGGACGCCCCGGCGTCAGATCCTGACGGAAACGCCTCCGTGGTGCGCTTCAGCCGCAAGACCAAGGAGCAGTACGTGATGACCGAGGTCAACGGCAAGGCGACCGGCTGGACAGCCCATTACGACAACGGAAAATGGCAGGAGAGCCTGCCCAAGGCGAAGAAAGCCTGATGGCGACGCCGCTCACAGCATGATGAAAGAGGCCCCTTGCGAGGGGCTTCTTTGTTGGTGGATGGCGATATACTGGAATGGCTGCATGGATGGCAGCGCAAGACAGGGAGTTGTCATGGAGATACATGAAATACGGCCGGGCATGACCTGCCTGACCCGTGAAGGGACGGCCTATGTGCTGGAGGTGGACAGACAGAGTCTGCTGGTGCTCTTGCAACGGGAGGATGAGACCATCCCGGTACAGGTGCGCAGCGATGACATTCTGGGACCCATTGCCGGCGACTAGAGAAGAGAATGTGACGGAGGGCGACCACAGAGGCCCTCCCTTTGTTGCAAGAACGCCCATCCCTTCGGGACGTGCCAGCCTCGTCAGAAGGGAACCAGAAAGAGCAGCTCGGCCAGGTCGGGCTGCCACTGCCACTCCCGCATTCTGACCCGCCCGCCAATCACGGGCACCCCCTCCTCCTGCAGCAGCCCCGCTTGCTTGTCAAAGCCTGCGGATCCTTTTGGCAGCGAAATGGTGCCTGCCGCCCCCAGCACCCGATGCCAGGGCAGCACCTTGTCGGTTTCCCGCAACACCTTGCCCACCAGTCGTGCTCGTCCGGGCAGGCCCGCGAGATCCGCCACCTGGCCGTAGCTCACCACGCGGCCGGGGGGGATCAGGGCGAGGATCGCCTCGATGCGGGCCGTCTTGTCCAGGGGGGGCGCGTTCGTTCTCATGATGATGGCTCGTCAAAAACAGCAGAAGCGCCATTGTGGCGCTTCTGTCATGGGGCTTGCAATCTGTCAGCCGAAGGTCTGGCTCAGTCCCCTGAGCTCGCGGGCCCGCCTGAGCAGCTCCTGGCTGGAGTCGTCCACCGCCTGGATCTTCTGGCTGTTGGCGCGGGAGTATTCGGAGATCTGGTGGATGTTGCGGCTGATCTCCTCCACCACCACCTGCTGCTGCTCCGCGGCGGCGGCGATCTGGGTGGAGAATTCGGTCACCTGATCGATTTCACCCAGCACCAGGTGCAGGTTGCCTGATCCCTTGCGGGTCATCTCGACGCATTCCCGGGTCTGGGCCAGGTTGTCCTGCATCATGCCCTGCCAGCGCTCCAGGGTGTGCTGGATCTGGCTGATGCTGCCCTGGATCTGCTCGGTCGCCTTGTGGGTACGGGTCGACAGGGTGCGCACCTCGTCCGCCACCACCGCAAAGCCGCGCCCCTGCTCGCCGGCACGGGCGGCCTCGATGGCGGCGTTGAGGGCCAGCAGGTTGGTCTGCTCGGCGATGCCCTGGATTTCACCCATCACGCTGCCAATGCGCTCCGACTCGCTGGCGAGCTCCACCGCGGAGTGGAAGGCCTGCTCCGCCTGGCTGGCCAGCCTGGTCATCTGCTGCTGGGTCTGGTCCAGCTGTTCCACCGTGCTCTGGCAACTGATGCGTGCCTCGGTCACCTGGCCGTTGGTGTCCTGGATGTTGCGGGCAATCTCGTGTGCGGTGCTGGCCATCTGGGTCATGGCGGCCGCCATCTGCTGGGTCTGGGCATCCTGCTCGTTGATGTCGAGGAAGGCGCGGTGTGAGGAGTCCTGCAGATCGGTTGCCAGGGCCTGAAGCGGATGGGTGGCATCGTCGACCCGCCCCAGCACGGTGCGGATCCGGGCTTGCAGCATCTTCAGGTGAAAATCGGCGATGGCCCCCGGGGCATCCCCCGAATAGACCAGCCGGGTCAGGCTGTCATATTGCTGACCGAGCTGCCTGAGATAGCGGGGCAGGGCGATGAGCTCGCGCCAGTAGGCGCCCGCGATGGCGAGGGGGGGGAGCAGCATCAGCAGCGCGGTGAGGGGGCCCTGGGTGAGGGCGGCCCAGACCAGCAGCGCCAGCAGCGGCAGGCCGAGCATCAGCGGCCTGAAACGGCGCAGCGAGGGGCGGGCCGGGGTGCCCCGTTGCTCGGCCGAAAGCAGGGCCCGATAGGCCTGGGCGGCAGCCTGCTTGAGCTGGGGGTCGGGCTTGCAGCGCACCGACTGGTAGCCGCTTATCTTGCCGTGCTCGTAGATGGGGGTGACGTAGGCGTCGACCCAGTAATAGCGGCCATCCTTGCAGCGGTTTTTCACCACTCCCCGCCAGGGGTTGCCCTCCTTGAGGCGATCCCAGAGATCGGCGAAGGCGGCCTTGGGCATGTCGGGGTGGCGAACCAGGTTGTGGTTGTGGCCGACCAGTTCATCGACCTGGTAACCGGCGATGCGGCAGAAGGCGGGGTTGGCGTAGGTAATGACGCCGCGCAGATCCGTGGTGGAGACGAGTTGCACGTCGGCGGGAAATTCCACTTCACTGTCCACGACCTGGGCGTGTTTGCGGGCCATAAGGGTAAGCTCCGATCTGTTTGCTGATTGTTATTGTGGCGGAACCGCAGGGAGATGCATCCCCTGTCTGGTTTCATCGGGGGCCTTATTTTGCCAACAAAGGCAGATGAAAAGTAGGGGCTAGGTTGGGTTTTTGTTGTTGATGGGTAAAAAAACGGCGACCAAAAGGTCGCCGAAAAGAAAAAGATAACACTACCTCTGTGGCACCCGGTAACGCACTTGCAACTGGTCGAGGATGTGCAGCTGGCCGGGCAGACGGGCGACGAAGTGCTCCCACACCTTGCGGGCGGGAGTGCTCCAGGCCACCTCTGCCGTGGCCAGCATGCGCGGGAACAACATGTAGTCGAGACGATCGCGAGAGGTGATCAGTTCCGACCACAAGGGGCTCAGCACCCCCAGGATGTTATCGTTGGCATGGAAATCGGCCGGGGCAGGATCGCATGCATGCACCTGCGCCAGGTTGAGGGTACCCGCCCAGTAGAGTCCCGGCTCGTGGATGTCCTGACTCCAGGCGAGATCCAGATAGAGGTGCTGGGCAGGCGCCATCACCACTGGGTAACCGGATGCGGCGGCATCCAGGCCGGCCTGGAAGCTGGTCCAGGCGAAGACGGTGGCCTCCCGGCTCACCTTGTCACCGTGCAGTATCTCCTCCCACCCCAGCATCTGCTTGCCCTTGCCAGCCAGGTATTGCTGGCAGTGGCGCAGCAGGTGGCCCTGCAGCTCGCGGCAATCCTGATACCCTTGCTCGGCCATCAGCTGCTGGCAGGCGGGACTGTCGGTCCAGACGCCGGTGGGCACTTCGTCCCCCCCCATGTGCACCTGACCCCCGGGGAAGAGATCGCACACCTCGTCCATCACGGCGTCCAAGAACCGGTAGGTGCCGGGCAGGGCCGGGTTGAGCACGTTGTCGTCGAAATATTGCACCGAGAGGTAGCGGGAGCGGTCTGCCTCTTCCACCAGCAGCTCGGGCAGCGCCTTGATGGCGGCGTGACAGTGCCCCGGGATGTCTATTTCCGGAATGATGGTGATGCCAAGCCCGGCGGCGTAGGCGACCAGCTCGCGCACCTCGCTCTGGGTGTAGTAGCCGCCGTAGGGATCGGGGCCGCCGCTCAGCTGAGGCCCCACCGCCAGGCCATGCCCGCGCCAGGCTCCCACGGCGGTCAGCTGGGGGAAGGCCTTGATCTCAAGGCGCCACCCCTCGTCATCGGTGAGGTGCCAGTGGAAGCGGTTGAACTTGTAGAGGCTCATCTGCTTGAGCAGGCGCTTGAGGGTGGCGATGGAGTGGAAGTGGCGGGCACAGTCGAGGAAGATGCCGCGAAAACCGAAGCGCGGTGTATCCCGCACCGTCAGGCAGGGCAAGCTCTCTCCGTGTTGCAGCGCCCACTGGGCCAGGCTCACCAGCCCGTGGCGCCAGCCCGCCTCGCCGGCGGCCCGGATGACGATCTCCTCAGGGGTGATGGTGAGCTCATACCCCTCGGGGGGAAGTGTCGCCTCGACGAGGTGGATCTCCGCATCGTGATCCTGGGTCAGGGCCAGGCCTGTCAGCTCGTTGAAATGGACGAGCAGGGAGGCGAGGGGAATGGGGCCGTCGACGTGGGCCCGCTCGGCCAGCCGGAAGTTGCCTTCTGTATAAATCAGGTGGGCGGGCTGGGGCACGAGGCCGTTGACGGCCTCCACCTGTGGCAGGTCGGGGCCCGGGGAGGGCGGGTTGGTCAGGCCAAGGTCTTCCCCCTCCAGCACCAGGGGTTGCAGCTGTCCCTTGCTCTCCAGGCTCAGGAAGAAACCCTTGGGCATATCGGAGTCATGCTTGAGCGGGGTGTTGCGACAGCAGAAGCGCAGCTCGCTCACCCCCTCGTGGGGCACCATGACCTTGTAACAGCCGCTCTGGCGCTCCAGGGCGCCCCCTTCGATCGAGTGGGGATCGATCTGGCGGGCGAGGCAGAAGTGGAGTTTCCAGGGGGTGTCCGGGAGTTGGCTCAGGGTGAAGCGAAACCAGACATCGTCACCGTCACGGTGATCGACCCGGGTGTGGATCAGGGGTGCGGACATGGGAATTCCTCTGATGGGGTGAAGGAAACGGGAACCTGTCCCGCAGGTGTTGTCGGCCCGACCAGGCTCAGGGATGCAGACATGGCAGCGCCTCCGTCCTGGCAAACAGGATGGCCCCCTCCAGCGCGTCGCGCTTGGGGGCGACCAGATGGAAGTGGCCCAGACGGGGGGCGAGGCGCGTGCCGATGCCGCCCAGCAGGGCGATCCGGTCTGCCCCGAGCTGGGTCATGCCCTCCAGCAGCATGCCGAGCTGGGCACAGGTCTCATCCAGCAGGGCGGTGGCGAGCTCGTCTCCGTCGCTCGCGGCATCGAATACCCAGGGGGCGAAGCGGCCATAGTCGGCCGGAATGGCGCGCGCAGCCCAGCGCACCACCTCGGCCTGATCCCGTTTGAAGTGATCCATCAGGCGCACCGCCAGGGTGCTGGGGGGCAGGATGCCGTCGTGGCAGAGCAGGGACTGCTGGATGGCGCGCAGCCCCAGCCAGGCGCCGCTGCCGAGATCCGAGACGGGGAAGCCGCGACCCGAGCAGGTGCGAAGACGTCCCTCCCGGTAGATGAGCCCCGCCGAGCCGGTGCCCGCGATCAGGATGGCCCCCTCCTGGCCGTCGAAGGCGCCGAGGCAGGCACCAAAGGCATCGGAGGTGAGCTTCACCCGCGCAAACGGGAAGGGCATGGTCAGCATGGCGTGGTAGCAGTCGGCGAGCTCGGCGGAGGCGAGTGCGAGCCCGACTCCCATCCGCTGTTCGCTCTCCCTGGGCAGACCCGCGTCGATGCGGGCCTGATCGATGGCAGCCAGCACATGGCCGTGGGCGAGGGCGATGCCCAGCTCCAGATTGGAGCCGGCGGCGCGCCCCTCGCCGAGCAGCTTGCCTGCGTTGTTGCGAATGCGGGCCCGGGTGTGGGTGCCGCCGCCGTCCACCCCGACCCAGAACTCAATCATGGGGGCCTCCCTGCGCGCTTTGCCAGGTGACGGCCAGGGTAAACTTGGCTGGCGGTATGGAGGATCCAGGGCTCTCCCCGATGCCAGTGATGTGTGAACCGCTCTCAATCATGGTGGCCTCCTTGTGCGCTCTGCCAGGTGATGGCCAGGGCGAACCAGGCGGCGTGCGGGATCCATTGCTCCCCCCAGCGCCAGTTCTGATCCAGCCGATCCTTGTACGCCTCTGGAATAAAGGCCACGTCATTTTCGTCATCGAAGCCGGCGGTGATGCCGTTGCAGATCCCCCCCTGCGCATTGGGATAACCGGCGGTATAGGCGGGATTGTTGATGCCGTGACCCGCCAGCATGCAGGTGTTGAAGGGGTTTCTCCCCAGGATCCAGTCGAGCTGCTGCTGGCCGAAGGTGCTCAGCAGTGCGCTCTGCCCGGGCAGGTGCTGTGCGGCAGCAAACGCCATGGTGGCGAGCGATGCCAGCCGGGCGTTCTCCCCTTGCCACCAGTAACCGGATTCGTTGTGGTGGGGCATGAAAAAGCTCACCCGGGGCGCTTCATCGACCCCTTTCACATACTGGCGGGCGAGAGCGAAGGGATTGCCTGCCCGGGCCACGAGGGCCAGCTCGGCGGCCAGGGCCTGCTCGGCGACGGTCCGGGCCGCCCACTGGCGCGCCGGATCCGGCTCGATGGCGAGATACTCCAGCAGCGCCAGCACCGGCAGGCCGGCCTCGGCGGCGTGGTAGTAGGGGCGAGAGCCATCGTTGTTGGCGGCCCAATGGTGGCCGAGATCGGGGTGGGCGCGCTGGCGGGCGCACAGCCGGCCGGCCCGATCCCGCGCCTCGGCGAGCCACTCGGCGCCCAGCGTTCTGGTGAGCTCGACCGCCGCCAGCAGGGCGCAGTAGTCGTCGATGATGTTCTCGACCCCGTCGTCCAGGTAGGCGAGGTTGTGCTCGCGCAGGTGCAGGTAGCCGCGGCTGGCCGCTTCGGCGTACTGGCTTGTGTCAAGGTCGCCGCCACTCGGTTCCCGGGCGGCGCGGGCCAGGGCGGCGATGGCCATGCCACCCCCCTGGCGAAAACCCGCCTGCCAGCGGGCGGACTTGATCCCCTGCTGGGTCGCATAGGCGCACAGCTCCCGCTGCTCGGGATCCTTGCTCCACTTGTCGAACAGGGTCATGTAGAAAAAGCCGCTCTCGTCCTGCATCCGGCAGAGAAAATCCGCCCCGTGCAACCCCTCGTCATTGAGCCGTTTGCACAGGTTCACCCCGTCGATGTCACTACGTGTCGCCAGGAGTTCCCGGCACTTGAGCAGGGACCAGACCACCATGGGGGTCTGCTGGGGATTGAGGTAGTTGGCGTAGGATAGATGGCTCAGGTACTTGCTCATGTCGCCGCTGGCGTCGAACCAGCCGCCATGTACGTCCCGGCGCTGATCGGTGCCAAACAGGCGTGCCCTGCGGTCGGCCCGGTCGAAGGTGCCGCTGGCGCGTTGTCCCTTGAAGTAGTGGATGACATCGGAGAGGCAGCGGCGCGCCAGCAGCCCCCGGCCGATGGCAAAGGGGGTGGAGCGCACCAGGCGCTCCTGCGCTCCCGTGGTCACGACGGCCTCCAGCCGGTAGTGGCCGGGCTCGGTGAAGGCGGTGAAATCGGCCCGCCAGTAGTGGCGCCCCTGCCAGCCGGGGACGCTCCCCGCCGCCACCAGCGGCGTCTCCAACAGGAGGTGGTCGTCCTCCTGGCGCAGCAACCTGACGTGGCCGCGGATATCGAGGTCGGCGCCGCACTGCAGCAGGGCGCTCTTCTCCCCGTCACATTCGTAACCCACCTGGTTGATCAAAAGTTCCATCAAGGTCTTACTCCGAAGGCTCGCCCCTGGCGGGCGAGGCTCATTGCGGGGCCTTGCGGCCCCGACGCGAGGCATGGCCGGGCGACGGTGCCCGGCCGCGGGCCTGCTTACCCCTGTTCGTGGAGGTAGCAGCGCACGAAGTGGTTGTCGGCGAGCCGGGTCACCGGGGGCAGGCTCTCCTTGCAGCGGGGCATGGCCTGATGGCAGCGCCCGGCAAAGGGGCAGCCACGGGATTCCGGGGTCCAGAGCGGGATCTCCCCCTTGCGGCCTCCCTCCAGCTCGGCGTGGATGCTCTTCTCGGGATCCGGCACCGCCGAGATGAGCAACTGGGTGTAGGGGTGCTGGGGGTGGTGCAGGATCTCGTCCACCTCTCCCCACTCCACCATGTGACCCACGTACATCACCGCCAGATCTTCCGCCACGTAGCGGGCGGTGGCGATGTCGTGGGTGATATAGAGCATGGAGACGCCGAGCTCGTTCTTCATCTGCTCCATCAGGTTGAGGATGCCGATGCGAATGGAGACGTCGAGCATGGAGGTGGGCTCGTCCGCCAGCACCACTTCCGCCTCCACCGCCAGGTTGCGGGCGATGTTGACCCGCTGGCGCTGGCCGCCGGAGAGCTGGTGCGGGTACTTGGCCGCGGTCGCCTTGGCGGGGGGCAGCCCCACCTTTTCAAGGAGGCCATAGACCATGTCGGGCAGATCCCGCTTGTCACTCACCTTGCTGTGCAGCAGCAGGGGGCGGGCGATGTGGTGGTAGATGGTGTGAGTCGGATTCAACGAACCGAACGGATCCTGCCACACCATCTGCACGCTCTGGCGGTAGTCCAGCAGGGCGGTGCCCTTGTTGAACTCCTCCAGATCCCGGCCGCGATAGAGGATGCGGCCGTTGGAGAGCTTGTACATCTTGGCGATGATCTTGGCGATGGTGCTCTTGCCGGAGCCGGATTCCCCCACCACTGCCAGGGCGCGGCCCCGGTGCAGGTTGAAGGTGATGTCGGACAGCGCCCGCATCTTGCCGCTCTTGATGGCGTTGGAGTTGACGGCGAAGTCCTTGTAGAGGTGCTGGACCTCGATGATGGGCGCGTCGGTTTGGGCGATTTGCATGACAGACATCCTTAACAGCCAGCGGCCTTGTCCAGATGGATCGGAAGATCCTGTTGTTCCTCTGCCGCCTCATGAAGATGGCAGGCAGCCTGTTGGCCGGGCCGGATCTCGGCCAGCCGGGTGTATTCCTGGCGGCAGCGCTCGTGCACCTTGGCGCAGCGTGCCTGGAAGCGGCAGCCCACCGGCACCTCCAGCAGGTTGAGCGGGCTGCCCGGGATCCCTTCCAGCACGGTCTTGGGGCCGTGCAGGGGCGGGAAGGAGTTGCCAAGGCCCTTGGTATAGGGGTGCAGCGGTGCGGTCAGGATCGCCTTGGCCGGCGCCACCTCCACCAGTTCCCCCGCGTACATGATGCCGATGCGATCGCAGAACTCGACCATCAAGGAGAGGTCGTGAGTGATGAAGAGGATGGAGAAGTTGAACTTCTCTTTCAGTGCATAGACCTTCTGCAAAATCTCCCGCTGCACCACCACATCGAGCGCCGTGGTGGGCTCGTCCATGATCAGCAGCTCGGGGTTGAGTGCCATGGCGATGGCGATCACCAGCCGCTGGCGCATGCCGCCGGAGAACTGGTGCGGGTAGTCCTTGAGCCGGCTCGGGTGGATGTCGACGATGGCGAGCAGCTCCTGGGCGCGCTTGATCGCTTCATAGCGGGTCAGCCCAGGGTTGTGGGCCAGCAGCACGTCGCAGAACTGCTCCTCCATGCGCAGCACGGGGTTGAGCGCATTCATGGCGGACTGGAACACCACGCTCGCCTGGCGCCAGCGGTAGCTGCGCAGCCGCTCGTCATCGAAGCCGAGGATGTTCTCTCCCTTGAACAGGATCTCGCCGCCGCTGATGTAGGCGGGCGGCTTGTGCAGGCGCGCCACCGAGAAGGCGACCGTGGACTTGCCGCAGCCGGACTCGCCGGCGAGGCCGAACACCTCACCCGGCATGATGTCAAAACTGACCGAATTGACGGCGCGCACGTCGCCGCTCTCGGTGATGTAGTCGACGCAGAGCTGGCGCACCGACAGCAGGGGTTGTTGCGGCTTCATGCTGTCTTCTCCTGAGCAGTGATGGGAGTGGCAAGCTGCTTCCAGCGGCGCAGGCCCTTGTGGGAACGAAGCTGCGGGTTGGCGATTTCGTCGATGGCGAAGTTGAGCATGGCCAGACCCGCCCCCAGGGTGGCGATGGCGAAGCAGGGGGCCAGGATCTCCCACCAGGCGCCCACCAGGATGGCGCTCGAGGTCTGGGCGTTGTAGAGCATGATGCCCCAGCTCACGACGGTGGGGTCGCCAAGGCCCAGGAACTCCAGGGTCGCCTCGGTGACGATGGCGTAGATGATGGACCCGATGAAGCTCACCCCGATGATGGAGATGAGGTTCGGCAATATCTCTACCAGGATGATGCGCCAGGCCGGTTCACCCAGCACCTCGGCGGCGATGACGAACTCCTTCTCCCGCAGGGCCAGGGTCTGGGCGCGGATGACCCGGGCACCATAGGCCCAGGAGGTCAACCCTATGATGAGGGCGATCACCATGGGGGAGGCCTCTCCGATGAAGCTCGCCAGCACCAGCAACAGGGGGAGGTTCGGGATCACCAGCACCACGTTCATCAGGAAGGTGAGGCACTCGTCCACCACGCCGCCGAAGTAGCCGGCGGTGATGCCCACCGTGATGGCCAGGGCGCACACCAGCAGGCCTGCCCCGAAGCCCACCATCAGGGAGATGCGGGCGCCGTTGGTGAACTGGGCCCAGAGATCGTGGCCCATGCGGTTCGATCCCATCACCAGCTCCACGCTGGGGGGCTGGTGGGGGCGGGCGACCCGCTTGGTGGGTTCGTTGCTGGCGAGCAGCGGGGCGAACAGGGCCATCAGCACGAAGGTGACCACGATGGCGAGGCCGAAGGCGGCCTTCTTGTTGCCCAGCAGGATTTTCAAGATAGTCGGCATACGCATCTTATTTGCCTCCTGTACGCAGACGGGGATCCAGGAAGACGTAGAGCACGTCCGCCAGGAAATTGAAGCTGAGCATGGTGATGGTCATGATGAGCAGTTGCCCCTGGATAAGGGGGTAGTCACGGGCCAGGATGCCCTGATAGAGGGTCAGTCCCAGACCGGGGTAGTTGAAGATCACCTCGGTGATGAGGGATCCGCCGATGACAAAACCGAGCGCCATGGAGAGGGCGGTGACGCTGGGCAGCACGGCGTTGCGGGCGCCGTAGTTGAAGATCACCCGGTTGCTGGAGAGCCCCTTGGCCTTGGCCATGGTGATGTAGTCCTCGCCCAGGAGGTTGATCATGTTGTTGCGCATGGTGATGAGAAAGCCCCCTACCTGCACCGCGGCCAGGGTGCCCACCGGCATGATGGCGTGCAGCAGGATGCTCTTGATGTGTTCCCAGCCAAAATCGGCGGGGATCTCGGGGCTGTAGGCGTAGCCGATGGGCAGCCAGCCGAGGCTGACCCCGAACAGGAAGAGGGCGAGCAGGGAGACCACCACGGGGGGGATGGCCTGCATCACCAGGGTGAGCGGGGAGAGGATGCTGTCCATGCGTCCGCCCCGGTACCAGGCGGCGAAGATGCCGACGATGGAGCCGATGGAGAAGCTCAGAATGGTGGAGGTGCCCACCAGGAACAGGGTCCAGCCGATGGCGCGGCCGAGGACGTCGGCAACCGGTTGGGGGTAGTAGCGCACCGAGGTGCCGAGATCCCAGGTGAAGACGCTCTTCACATAGGTGAGAAACTGGGTGCCGATGGGGCCGTCCACGAAACCGAAGGTGGCTTTGAGGGCTTCCAGCGCGGCGGGTTCCATCATGGCGCCGGCCCGGGCAAACATGACGGAGACGGGGTCCCCCGGCATGGCTCTGGGTAGCAGGAAGTTGATGGTGGCGGCCACCAGGAAGGCGACCAGATAGAAGGAGAAGCGTCTAAGTATAAATCCCATGGTGATACCTTTTACTGCAAGCCTGCCCCGCGCCGGGCAAAGCTCCCCCAACCCCGGCAGGTGCGGGGGATGGAAGACATGGCGGGGAAGAGGGCCCCCCGCAGGGGGCCGGGGTGATTAGCTGTTTGGCTTGAGTGACAGCACGTGCAGCAGACGCTCCGGAGTGTCCGGGTGAACCTGCGGCTTGGCGACCGGGTTGTCGGCACTGAACCAGCCATTGAAGCGCTTGGTGCTGTATTCGTACCAGGTCGGGTTGTTGAACACCGGGATGATGGTCTGGTTGGCCCCGACACGCTCCTGGATGGCGAACATGATCTCCTTCTGCTTGGCCGCATCGGCGGTCTGGGTGAAGTCGTCGATCAGCTTGTCGAGCTCGGGATCCTTGTAGCGGGGCGCCGCGAAGCGGTTGCCGCGCTCACCCATGTTGCGGGAGTGGAAGGCGGTCTCGAAGTACTTGTGCGGGTTGGCACCGGCAAAGTAACCCTGCAGGGCGACGTCGAAGTCACCGGTGATCAGGGACTCGGTCCAGACGGTGGCTTCCGGGGTGGCGGTCTTGGCGTTCAGGCCCAGGGCCTGCAGGCCTTCGACCCCGATCTGGACGGTGTTGACCCAGTCGGTCCAGCCGTTCGGTACCAGCACCTTGAACTCGATCTTCTTGCAGCTCGGGGTGTCGAGGAACTTGTCGCCGTCACAGTCCTTGTAGCCCGCCTGTTTCAGCAGGGCCTTGGCCCCTTCCAGGTCGAACTTGTTGTACTTGCCGTACTTCTTCTCGACGTTCGGGTTGTCCCAGGAGGCGAATGCCTTGCCAAGCCCTGACGGGTACTCGTTGACGGTGGGGTAGCCGTAGCCCGCAATGTCCACCATGGACTGGCGGTCCATGGCCATGGAGAAGGCGCGGCGGAAGTTGATGTCATTGAAGGCTTCGTGGTTGCCCGGGTTCTTGCTCTGGAAGTTGACGTTGAACGCCACTGTGCCGGAGGCGGGGAACCAGTACTTGTTGTTCTTGGGATCGTTGCCGACGTAGAGACGCTCGATGTCCGGCACGAAGGAGCCGAACCAGTCCACGTCACCCTTCATCACGGCGGCCAGTACCTGGTCGTTGGTGGCCATCTGCGGCATGCGCAGGCAGTCGATGGAGAGGCTGGCGTTGTCCCAGTAGTGCGGGTTGCGGCACTGGGTGTAGAGCTGGGCGGAGAAGTTGTCCACTTCGGTGAAGGGACCGGTCCCGACCGGCTTGTCGTTGGTGAAGGCCACCGGGTCTTTCACCGACTTCCACTGGTGCTCCGGTACGATGGGCACCAGCACCAGGTCGTTCACCACGTTGGTGTTGACCTCGGCCAGGTCGAATTTGACCTTGTGGTCACCCAGCTTCTCGACACCCTTGATCTGAGTCCAGATGGAGCGCTCGTCCAGCGCCTTGTTGGCCTTGACCAGGTTGAAGGAGAAGAGGATGTCGTCGGCGGTGAAGGCTTCACCATCGGACCACTTGACCCCTTCGCGCAGGTCGAAGGTGACGGATTTCAGATCATCGCTGAAGGCGTAGTGGGTAGCCAGACGATAGACGGGTTTGCCACCCTGCATATCGTTGAAGATCACCAGCGGCTCATAGATGAAGTGACGGGTGGTGTGGAGCAGACCCGCTTGCAGGAAGGGGTTGAAGTTCTTGACCCATGCGGTTTCCTGCTGGGCAACCAGGGTCAGCACCGTCTTGTTGTCGGCGGCCATGGCTGTGCCGGTGGCACCGGCAAGCAGAGTTCCCAGCATGACTGAGGTTGCGATTTTGGATACTTTGGCAAGCATATTTTTTCCTTTCTTATTGGTCTTCCATGGTTTTGGAATGGAGCACCGACATCGCATGCTTGGATACCGGCCCTCGCTGTTGGTCAGGTTTTGCACCCTTGTAGTTGTGTCGTCCAACGCCCTTAGAAAAGCAGAATTAACAGGAAAACAACAACTCTTCATTTCGTCGATATCGTAAAAATTGCACGGCGCACGTCATTATCGTCAAAATGTATTTTTAATCCTTTTAAATTATACAGTTGCATTAATTCTCACAAAGTAAAAAGTCTCCTTGCCACTCCCTGTGACAACGATAATGTGAGCTGGATCGTGCTCGTTTTTTCCCCGTTGACACGGCTTATTTTTGCGCAGGAAACAAGCGGCTCATGTGGCAGGAGAGAAGTGTGCGCTGGTTCACGGGCGCGTGCGAAAAGAGGGAGGGGAGGGAGATCGGTGATGAGGGGCGGGACAGGGGATGACAGGGGGCATGCAAGAGCCTGAGGGGCGGCGGACATTAAAAAAGCCAGTCGGTGAGACCGACTGGCTTTGAGGGGGAGTGGCGTGATTATTCCACCAGGCTGGCCCAGAGGTCGTACTCGTCCGCTTCGTCGATGCGGACCTTGACCATGTCGCCGGGCTTGAGGCCGGTTTCACCGTTCAGGTAGACCAGGCCGTCGATCTCGGGGGCATCGGCGGCGGAGCGGCCGGTGGCGCCCTCTTCGTCCACCTCGTCGATCAGCACCAGCATCTCTTTGCCCACTTTACGGGCCAGCTTGCGGATGGAGACCTGCTGTTGCAGCTCCATGAAGCGCTGGAAGCGTTCTTCCTGCACCTCGGCCGGCACGGGATCCGGCAGCTCGTTGGCCTTGGCACCCTCGACCGGGCTGTATTTGAAGCAGCCAACCCTGTCCAGCTCCGCCTTGTCGATGAAGTCCAGCAGCATCTGGAACTCTTCTTCGGTCTCGCCGGGGAAGCCGACGATGAAGGTGGAGCGCAGGGTGATCTCGGGGCAGATCTCGCGCCACTTCTGGATGCGCTCCAGGGTGCGCTCGACGGAGCCGGGGCGCTTCATCAATTTGAGGATGCGCGGGCTGGCGTGCTGCAGCGGGATGTCGAGGTAGGGGAGGATCTTGCCGTCGCGCATCAGGGGGATGACGTCATCCACGTGCGGGTACGGGTAGACGTAGTGCAGGCGCACCCACATACCGAGCTTGGCCAGCTCTTCGCACAGGGCCACCATGCTGGTCTTGACCGGCATGCCGTCGTAGAAACCGGTGCGGTGCTTGACGTCCACGCCGTAGGCGGAGGTGTCTTGGGAGATCACCAGGATCTCCTTCACGCCAGCCTCTTTCAGGCGCTTGGCCTCGGCCAGTACTTCGCCGATGGGGCGGCTCACCAGATCCCCGCGCATGGAGGGGATGATGCAGAAGGTGCAGCGGTGGTTGCAGCCTTCGGAAATCTTGAGATAGGCGTAGTGGCGCGGGGTCAGCTTGACACCCTGGGCCGGCACCAGGCTGGTGAAGGGGTTGTGGGTGGGTTTTTCCACGTATTTGTGGACGTGGCCCAGCACCTCTTCATAGGCGTGGGGACCGGTGATCTCGAGCACCTTGGGGTGGATCTCGCGGATCTGGTTCTCTTTGGCACCCAGGCAGCCGGTGACGATCACCTTGCCGTTCTCGGCCAGGGCCTCGCCGATGGCTTCCAGGGACTCCTGCACCGCGCTGTCGATGAAGCCGCAGGTGTTGACCACCACCAGCTCCGCATCGTCATAGCTGGGCACCACGTCGTACCCTTCGGTACGCAGCTGGGTCAGGATGCGTTCGGAATCGACCAGGTTTTTGGGGCATCCCAAGCTCACAAAACCAATCCTTGGGGGATGAGACCTAATAATGCTGGAAGTCGCTTGTTGGACAGGTTGGTTGTCCAATGGCTGAGCCTGCGTGGTTGCAGGCGTCAGGCTGTCTGAGCTGGGGTCAAAACGGTTGACAGTCATAGGGGGTCGCTGGTCACTGATGCAAAAAAAGATGGCGGATTATACCTGATGAGCAGGAAAGAGGAAGAAGTGATGTGTGTATTTTTTGACCTGCCATATTAGGTTTCAATACACGATATTTTGTGTCTTTTCCTGAGAGATGAAGATGATGCGCTCATCAACGACAGGGGCCTCGGTTACGAGTTCTGCCTCTAAGTCTTCAAGCCATCTTCGGCCGCCAGCATGTGCGGGAGACCTACATCAAGCAGTCCAGTACTGCCGTTGATTGCGACCGGCAAAATGAATCGCAGCTTGCTGATGATCCTAGCGTTGTTTCCTGATACCACGATTCGGAACATCCTCAATAGTTCAGCCCTCTAGGGTCGCTACTAGTTCAGATATGGCGATGGAGGGCGTTGTTAATGGGATGGTCGCCCCTACCCAAAACGGCATCTGAAGTGCCAAAGTGGCGAATGTACGTTCCCACTGATGAGAGAGGCGACCACCATGAAGGCTACGACAATCGGCATAGATTTGGCAAAAGAGGTATTCCAGGTTCACGGGGTGGGCGAGCACGGTAAGCGGTTGTTCAACAAGCAACTCAAGCGTTCACAAATGACCTCCTTTTTTGCCAATATCCCACCCTGTTTGATCGGCATGGAGGCCTGTGCCTCTGCCCACTTTTGGGCCAACAAGCTGAGCGCATTGGGTCATCGCGTCAAACTGATGGCTCCCCAGTTCGTCAAACCCTATGTCAAAACCAACAAACATGATGCTGCTGATGCAGAAGCAATCTGCGAAGCCGTCACTCGACCCAACATGCGGTTCGTGCCTATCAAGACCCCTGAACAGCAAGCAGTGCTGGCACTTCATCGGAGCCGTCAGGGATTCATCAAGCAGCGGACTGCACAAGCCAATCAAATCCGGGGTCTATTGGCTGAATTTGGCATCATCGTGCCCCGAGGGATCCATCAACTACAGCAACGGTTACCGGAGATTCTGGAGGATGCCGATAATTCGTTACCCAGCCTGTTTCGCGTGCAATTGAGTTTGTTACAGAAACATATGGAGTACTTGTTTGATGTTGTGGCTACGCTCGACAAGCAGATTGAGCAGTGCCATCAGCAAAATGCGCTATGCCAGCGTATCGGTAAGATCCCTGGCATCGGCCCTATCACTGCCAGTGCGTTGATTGCGACTATCGGCAACGCCAACAATTTCGAGAATGGCAGACAACTTGCGGCCTGGCTTGGCTTGGTGCCACGCCAGCATTCCAGTGGTGGTAAGCAAGTACTGCTAGGGATCAGCAAACGAGGCGATACCTATTTGCGGACTTTGCTTATCCATGGCGCCAGGGCGGTGTTGCAGTCAGTCAAACGTAAACAGGATACTGTATCGGGCTGGGCCAGTCGGCTATTGGAGCGCCGGAATAACAACATTGCCTCGGTAGCATTGGCCAACAAGAATGCACGGATTGTGTGGGCGCTCTTGGCCAAAGACCAGGAGTACTGTGCGCCAGTGATGAGCATTTAAGCTTCTGAGCCAGTGAGACAGAAAAAACACCACCGATTGCTCAGGCAAGTATGAAGTGATGGCAGGACAGGTCAGACCGTGATGGGGAAAACCCGGTTTAGGCAAGGCTCTTGAGAGAGCGCGTTGTTGATAGAGGCCTCCATCAGCACATTCCATCAGGGACAGAGGTGTTTCATCACCTCAGAAAAGTCCGGATCTATGGCTGCAACTGATGACCCGTAAACCACCACAGCATATTAGCTTGGCAAACTGGG
Source organism: Aeromonas sp. ASNIH1 (assembly GCF_002934285.1). Classification (NCBI taxonomy): domain Bacteria; kingdom Pseudomonadati; phylum Pseudomonadota; class Gammaproteobacteria; order Aeromonadales; family Aeromonadaceae; genus Aeromonas; species Aeromonas sp. ASNIH1. Next base: position 2,926,318 of record NZ_CP026228.1, read on the forward strand.
GGCGACCATCTATGCCCAAATCAGCGATCCAGTAATGACTTCTCCAGCCCCAGGTGACAGCTACATTCAGGGCCTTCTGACAGGCGGGCCCAGCATATTCAGTTTGTTTATGTGTATGGAGATGGTATTCACCTGACAGTTGCCCACAAAAGGGAGTGGTCATACGGCTTCAAACCGGATAACAAAACGGTACCCCTACCGTGTTATCCGGAGTCACCGTATGACCACCAACGAGAAAGTAGCACGTCGTAAACTCAGCCTGCTAGAGCTCGCCAAATAGCTCAATAACGTCAGCAAAGCCTGCAAGCTTATCGGCTACAGCCGTCAGCAGTTCTACGAAATTCGCCGTAACTATCAGACCTATGGCGCCGAGGGCTTGCTCGACAAACTACCCGGCTGTAAAGGGGCGCATCCCAACCGGGTCGCTCCCGAGATTGAACAGGCCATCCTCGATTACTCTCTCACCAGACCAACCCATGGCCCGCTGCGGGTCGCGCAAGAACTGGCTCTGCAAGGCATCAACGTCAGTGCGGGCGGTGTGCGTGGCGTGTGGCAACGTCATGACTTGCTCTCCAAACATGACCGTTTGTTGCGCCTCGAGAAAACCCATAGGGAACAGACCATTGAGCTCAATGACGAGCAAATTCGCCTGCTCGAGCGCTTCAGTCCCGAGTTCCGCGAACGCCAGATAGAGGTCCACTACACCGGGGAACTGGTGGCGGTCGATACCTTCTTCGTCGGTGCACTCAAGGGGGTAGGCAAGGTGTATCTGCAAACCGTGCTGGACTGCTACAGCCGCCACGCCTGGGGACGACTCTACACCAGCAAGCTGCCGGTGACTTCGGTCTATGTACTCAACGAAACGGTGCTGCCGTTCTTCGAGGCTCATGAGGCACGGGTCTATACCATCCTGTCGGACAATGGGCGCGAGTTCTGCGGGCGCCCTGACCATCATCCCTACGAGATGTTCCTGCAACTGGAGGGGATTGAGCACCGGACCACCAAGGTACGCAGGCCGCAGAGCAACGGCTTTATCGAACGGCTGCATCGAACCTTGTTGGATGAACACTTCCGTATCAAAGGGAGGACAACCTGGTATGAGTCGGTGGAGCAGATGCAGACAGACCTGGATAGCTATCTGGATCACTACAACAACCAGCGACCACATCAGGGCAGGATGATGGAGGGTCAGACCCCCTACAGCATGTTCAAAAAGGGTCTGAAATTGATACCGAAGGAAGTGCGCTCTAAAGTAGCGTAAACAAGACACCGGTTTGAGGCCGGTGTCAGGTGATAACTAGATCTGTACATTGCCGAATTGAGCACTGCACTTACAGGCATAGCAAGACTGCGGCTTGAAGTTCGTCAGCCAGAATCCCGACTGGCCTTGTAAGGACAAATATTCATCTTGAACAGCTAACAGTAGTTCGTGCGTGGGAGACAAATAAAATTCTTAACCAACTATGCTGCCGCTTCTATCCGTTGATTGGCTGTGAGGTTATTCCATGCTCGGTGAGCCCAAACTAACTCTACTGAATAAACAACACTAGGACACTTTCACAATGATTACTGCATGGCGTAGGAGTTTCTGGGTGCTGCTAGGTGCTGCATTGATTCTTTTCTTGTCATTAGGCACTCGTCATGGCTTCGGTCTGTTTCTTTCGCCGATGAGTATGGAATTCGGATGGGGCCGCGAGATTTTCGCCTTCGCCATGGCACTTCAGAACCTAGTGTGGGGGATCTTCCAGCCCATTACCGGTGCTTTGGCTGACCGCTTTGGTGCACGGCGAACCATCGTCGTGGGGGGACTCCTATACACAGTCGGCCTAGTCTTGATGAGCTTTGCAAGCTCTCCACTATCGCTGTCCATTAGTGCGGGGGTTCTAATCGGAATAGGTCTGTCGGGAACTTCATTCTCCGTAATATTGGGCGTTGTTGGTCGTGTCGTACCACCGGAAAAACGCAGTATGGCGATGGGTATCGCCGCAGCAGCAGGATCTTTAGGTCAATTTGCCATGCTGCCAGGATCATTGGGGCTGATCGAGTGGCTTGGCTGGTCGGCCGCATTGATTGTGCTTGGTATAACTGCTGCGTTCATAATGCCGCTTGCCGTAATGATTAAGGATAGCCCCCCCATCTCGCACGGACCACAACAAACACTAGAAGAAGCTCTGCGGGAAGCATGCAACCATTCGGGCTTCTGGTTATTGGCATTTGGATTTTTCGTCTGTGGCTTCCAGGTAGTGTTTATCGGTGTACATTTACCAGCCTACTTGGTCGATCAGCAATTGCCGGTGATCGTCGGCACTACTGCACTTGCACTCGTGGGGCTGTTCAATGTGTTCGGTACCTATATAGCTGGCTGGCTCGGCAGCAAACATTCCAAACCGCGTCTGCTGAGTGCCTTGTATCTGGTGCGTGCTGTTGTGATCGCGTTGTTCATTACGTTTCCTGTCACAACCTGGACTGCCTATGCGTTTAGCATTGCAATGGGGCTGCTGTGGCTCTCCACTGTTCCGCTGACCAATGGAACCGTGGCTACGATGTTTGGTGTCCGGAATCTCTCCATGCTCGGGGGCATTGTGTTCTTTTTCCACCAAATAGGTTCATTCCTCGGTGGATGGCTGGGTGGTTACCTGTTCGATCGTACCGGCAGCTATGAACTGGTCTGGTACATCTCCATCGCGTTGAGCTTTGTTGCTGCCGCATTGAACTGGCCGGTGAAAGAGCAGTCGGTGGCACGCATCGAGAGGGCGCAAGCATGACGATTCGCAAAGTCTGGTTCGTCCTCGCCGCCTGCGCGGCAATGGCGGTGTTAAGCTTAATCCTCTACGGCTGGCGCCAGGGGGGATTAGCTCTTCTCCAGTTGGACATGGGCCTGTGCTGAAACACGTGAAGTGTCTGGATCTATGGGGGCAAATCCAGCCCCCCTGAATTGTCCTCAGTTTCAGTTTCAGTTACATACAAGACATCACGTTCAGGCTAAAGTTAGGTGACAACTAGTTATTGTATAGATTAGGCATTATCGACCATGGGTGATGAACGAACACATGCTGAGGAGCAAAGTTCTGGAGATTGGCTGCAACTACAGCATGACAAGGAGACTGGGATAGAAAGCGTACAAGCCCATTTTCGTGGGCACGCTTATGATGCACACGACCATGATGAGATGTTAGTTGGCATTACCTTACAGGGCGTTCAGCGCTTTCATTGCAGAAGTGCTCTACACACTAGTCAGCCGGGACGAGTCATACTGATCGAGCCTGGTGCCGTACATGATGGTCACGCACCTGAAGAGCAAGGTTTCACCTATTCAATGCTCTATCTGCCACAGCCATGGGTCAACACCGCCTTGATAGCACGAGGTGGCAATGATGTTTCACAGCTCCAAGCTACCTTCCGTGATACACTGACTGATGATCGTCAACTTGCAAGTGCTATTCAACAAGCATTCATAGCCATTCACGGTCGAGAAGGGCGTTTGGCTCGCGATTTGAGCTTGGATTTACTCATGTCCCACCTAGCACAGCATGTCCAGCTCCATCCGAGCTCTGTGCGCTCCAATTCACAGCAACAAGTCCTACGTGCTCGTGACTTTTTACATGATCAGATGGCTAGAGATGTCAGCCTGGATGAATTAGCCTTATATACAGGAATCGACCGTTTTCGCTTAAATAGGCAGTTCAAACAAGTTTTTAACTTGTCCCCCCATGCCTACCTAGTGCGTTTGCGGCTACGTGTTGCCCGCCAGCGCCTAGCCCAAGGTGCCTTACCTTCACAAGTAGCCCTAGAGGTTGGCTTTGCTGATCAAAGCCATCTTGGGCGCTGGTTTCAACGTGCTTATCGCTTGTCGCCTGCAAGTTACCAGCGACTGTGCACAAATGTTCTAGATTAACCCTGCCCTGATCTCCGAACATTACCCTATGGTAAATGCAAAGGAGAAGATTGAATGTTTGATACCAAAATCGCCTTGATAGTTCGTGATGATCTTGCTATTTGGCAGCGTTTGAATGTAGTGGCATTTTTATCTAGTGGAATTGCCGCAGCATCCCCAGAGGTTATGGGGAAACCCTATATTGATGCCCTTGGTCGTCAGTATGGGAACATGCTTGGCCAACCTATGTTGGTGTTCCAGGCAAATTTGGCTGGATTACAAAAAGCACACAAAAAAGGGATTGTTGAGGATATATCTATCATTCCCTATGTCCATGCTATGTTTTCTACTGGCCATGATGAGGCGAATCGACAAGTGTTCCTAGCTGAGGATGCGAATAACTTGGATTTAGTTGGTCTTGCACTACGAGGTCCTAAAAAGATCATCGACAAGGCCATTAAAGGCTTGGCATTGCATAAATAAAATTTTATTGCGGTATATTCTATGTCTTGGGATTTGCTTGTCTCATTTTGGGCCTTTTCACTGGTATTTGTTGTAACTCCTGGAATCGATTGGTCTTTTGCTATAGCAGCAGGAATTCGAGGTCAAGGAGTTCTGATTAGCATAGCAGGGTTGTTGGTTGGCTATTTGGCCTTGACGGCGTTTGTTGCGTTTGGTGTCGGTACGGTGCTTGCTCAGCATGACTATCTAATGCGATTAATGACACTTGGTGGGGCACTTTACATTGGCTGGCTAGGGGTAGGTATGATCCGGCAACCCACTTATATCCAACTTGGTGCAGAGAGTGTTGCAGCAGTTGATAGATGGAGGAGTTTTAGACATGGCATTGGTGTCAGTGGGTTGAATCCCAAGGCGTTGTTATTCTTTGTGGCGTTCTTGCCGCCTTTTACTTCTCCTCACTACCACTGGAGTTTGGTCCAACAAATTATGGTGATGGGGTCGATCCACACGGCCAGCTGTGCAGTTGTCTACACCTGTGTAGGCTATTCTAGGGAAAGTGCGAACAAGTATCCCAAGAACAAAAAATGAAAATTTTAGTCATTTAATATCAATGGGTTACCAGTAAATGCTCTCGTGCCATATGACTTATTCGCACCTTCCCTAGCACGTTGGATGAGGAAATAATGGAACCATTTTGGATTTGGCAACAAGCTGACTGGCCCCATTTTCGTTGGCGGGATAGCGAGATATTGCCCAGATTACGGCATGCTCAACGCAGGCTGGGAATGCTAATAGGTAGTCATTCCAGATTGGGGAACTCCGACCAAACGTTGGATACGTTACTGGCTAACATCATCTCCTCATCCGCTATCGAAGGCGAACGTCTCAATGCCCAATCCGTGCGATCTTCCCTGGCTAGGCGGTTAGGGAGCTCACAAACTCAGTCCTATCCAGTATCAGAGCGCTCAGAGGGGCTCGCGGCCATGATGCTGGATGCCATCGACAACCATGAACAACCACTGACAATTGAACGACTTTACCAATGGCATCGTTGGCTGTTCCCTGTCAACGAATGGTCGGTACAGCCAATGAACGTAGGGCAGTTGCGAGGAGATGAGCCGATGCTGGTTGTCTCTGGGCGTGTTGATCGCCCTACCGTGCATTTTGAGGCACCGCCCAGAGCAACTCTGGACGATCAACTGGCCGAGTTCATCCCCTGGTTTAACCAGACTCAGCATGACCCCACGATGGATCCACTGCTTCGTGCGGCGATCTGTCATTTCTGGTTCGTGACCCTGCATCCCGTTGATGATGGCAATGGGCGGCTCACGCGGGCATTGACCGATCTCGCGCTGTCACAGGCTGACAGCCACAGCATCCGTTTGTATGCCATGTCAGTTGCTATTCTAGAACGGCGGGCTGACTACTATTGGGCACTGGAGTCAACACAGAAGGGCACGCTGGATATTACGTCCTGGCTATGTTGGTTCCTCGACACACTGGATTACTCCATAGAGCTGGCATTACAGGTTATTGCTCGTTCTCTTGCCAAGGCTCATTTTTGGTTGCGGCACTGTCATGACAGTCTGAGTCCAGAGCAAACCAAAGTGCTGAATCGTTTACTGGATGGCGGCGAACAGGGTTTTGAAAATGGCATCAGTGCCAGTCAATATCAAAAAGTCGCCGGAGTCAGCAAGGCGACTGCCACACGCCATCTGGCTGAACTGGTGGAGAGGGGATGCATTGAGAAATTACCTGGTGGCGGACGCAATACACGCTATCAGATCTGCTTGCACACCGAGGGAGTTTGAAAAAGCATCGCCATGGGGCGTTAATTTCATCTGGTAGATGAGAGCTGCGATTGGTGTACAAATGACGCTATTTAGTTAAATGTTGACGCCATGATGTGTGCCGTCAGGCATATGAACGAATAGACTTAAGGAAAGTGCGAACAAGTATCCCACGAACAAAAATGAAAATTTTAGTCATTTAATATCAATGGGTTACCAGTAAATGCTCTCGTGCCATATGACTTATTCGCACCTTCCTTAACCGACAGTCATGGCTCTCAACTAATCTTTTGAGTGATAACAAACTATCGAGAACATCGGGATCTATTGCAGGAACATCACCAGGCCCGAGATTTGAAAGCAGTTTGGTCACACTGAGACGTACCAGTTGCTCTTCGGCCAGCGCCTTGGCTCTCTGGACAACCTCGGGTGATTCGGATGAAATCATATCCTCCAATGTCCTCCCCATACGGTGCTCCTACTACAGATAGAATTAAAGGCCCACGCCGAGCAGGCATGGGCTCTCAGCATTAGATCAAGAAGTCATCCAGTGCTTTTCCAGCCGCAACAGCGTCTGCAATGGCCTTGGGCATGCGCCCCTGGCCAGTCCATGTCTTCTCCTGACCGCCTTCGGTGTACTTGTATTTTGCAGGACGGGGAGCGCGTTTGGCTTTGTTGGCTGAACCATCAGCTTTCGCTGGAGCCGCAGTGCCAACCAGCTCACTCGGATCTATGCCCGCTTGTTTCAGCAGCTCGGTAAACTCAGCCAGTTTTTGCAGGCGTTCAGCTGACTCTTCTCTCAATTTGCTCTCTTGCTGCTCACGTTCGGCATAGATTTCGTCAAATTTGTCTTTAGCCTCGACCAACTGCTCATAAGACAACTCACGCAGTACAGCTCGCAGACTACGAATATTCATCAGTGTTTTCAAAAAATCGTTCATTGATAGCCTCATGTATCACATTTTTATATCATGAAAATTATCTCTCAATCTCAGCATCAGCTCCACTGTTTTTTGCACCAAGATAGTTTGGAAATAGAATCATTCAAAAATCGTGAGCTAAATTGCGCTTGAATCTATTTAATAGCCTAGCTCCAATCTGCTATGAAACTATGTAGCCAAAAATTAAATCTAGGTGGTAGTGAGCGTTGAGACCATCTCACCAGATGAGCCGATGAAGGATCTTGTTCGGCTCACGAAATGAGCCGATTGAAAAGTATCATTGGCTCACAGAATGAGTCGATGATAAGAGATTTTTATCTCCATACAAACTAGAGTATGGGAGCATATTACTCATATTATTTCCCTATTAGAATAATCACGCCCAAATGTGTCTGGGTTTGCAGCCTCATAGTCATCGTCAAACATATGTTCCCCGCGATGCATCTCCCTCACTGTTGCGAGTGTACCGAAAAAGCACATTTCACACAGATGCACCTTATAACGTTCACCATCGTGACGGGAACCATAGCCAAAATCCGCCGATAACGAGCCGTATTGATTGGTTCCAAAATTCGTTTTTGTACTACGACCACAGACATCACAGAGAATGTCAACGACCTGCTCTGTTGGCACAATTTCTTTTACGAGCATGCTACGCTCCTAATCTGATGAGAATAGGAGTTATCATACGCGGACACACTATATATATTGCAACTTGTTTTGGTTACTTTCTGGTATCCATGCGAATGAGAGCTTTCACTTCGACAACAGTGGCGCCGATAGGAACACCTATCGAACTCAATAACTCGCCATTTTCAGTTCTGGTAACCTCGGGATCACCCTTATACCAACACCATTCTCGGCCAGTTTTTGTGTCGGCTGCCTCTAAGATGCCACAACGATAATCAAAATTGATGGTCACTGAATGTTCTCTCGGCTAGCTAGTGGTTATAGCATAGTAAATATATGAGAATTCAAGTCTCATAAAGACCCCAGATAGAATTATGCACAGAGATTCACGAAAAAGTTGGTATTGCCCGAATGGGGCGCTTCAACCTCTGTATCCTGTGCCTCATCCAACAAAGTCCTCAGACCCATCGCCATCGCCATCGCCACATGGAACAGATAGGATAAGGTAATCTGGTATCGTAGGTTCAGGGGAGATTTCATCATGTCCTATGCGAGTTATCATCCAGGTAAGGCTACGGCCTCTACTAAGACAATATTTGACTCTCTTGGCATACCGAGTGACCCGTTGGGGGCACATCTATGGATCGTGGCTGGCGTAGCTCCTGGCATCATTCATCGACTAGCTGAATTGATGAACACAGACTCAGGTTTGATATGCCGCTTAGCAGGCATTAGCCGGAGCACTGTTGCTCGCAAGCTGAGGATTGAGGCTCCCCTATCAATCTCGCAGGGCACCAGGGTATACGGCGTTGTACAGGCCCTAGATGCGGTTCTCTCCCTCCATGAGCACGACACCACCAGAGCGATTTCATGGTTAAGCCGCCCAGCCTGGGGCTTAGGTGGCATAGCTCCAGCTGAGGTATTGACGACACAAATGGGGGTTCTGGCTGTTGTCGATCTGGTGGGACGGATTAGGCATGGGGTTTGCGTATAAGCAATAAGTCGGGGGGCGGTGAGAATAAAACCATCCAGATTGGCTAAATTTCCACCAAACAGAATTATTTTCAAACTTTTTCACATCCCCCCACTTGAAAAATTCGGAAAATTGTCCATTTACTAATTATGAGAGCTATAAATTAATTTTTTCCATTTCAACATTCCGCTGCTGCGCAGCGAAGAGAAACCAGTTTTACTACCCCCCCCATAAGCTATTTTTTTAAATAAATGAAATTTAAAGAGCACTGATAAATTAAAGTTCCTTAACTTAGCTTAAGATATCAATGCTCCATCACTCAGTAATAAATTAGATTCATATAAACAGAAAACAGAAAACAGAAAACAGAAAACAGAAAACAGAAAACAGAAAACAGAAAACAGAAATGTAACCTCAGTTAAGATGTGGTTATATTCGCCCTGTAGGGCGGAAATTTAAAAGGTGTTTTTGCTAGGGAAGGTGCGAATAAGCGGGGAAATTCTTCTCGGCTGACTCAGTCATTTCATTTTTTCAGTTTGAGCCGATCTTTTCTCCCGTAAATGCCTTGAATCAGCCTATTTAGACCGTTTCTTCGCCATTTAAGGCGTTATTCCCAGTTTTTAGTGAGATCTCTCCCACTGACGTATCATTTGGTCCGCCCGAAACAGGTTGGCCAGCGTGAATAACATCGCCAGTTGGTTATCGTTTTTCAGTAAGTTGATGACTCATGATGAACCCTTTTTCATGGCTCCAGATGACAAACATGATCTCATATCAGGGACTTGTTCGCACCTTCCCTAGGTTAAATGAAAGGCATCAGTGCAAAACTGATGCCTATTGAAAAATAGATTACACACAACTACCTTAAATTAACTAAACCATTATCAATATCAATTATTTCTTTTTTACCTAAAGACCCTGAATTTAATTTCAATGTGGCAACGTTGACTATGTAACTATATCTAGAAATAGCTAACTTTGTCTTTGCATCATACAATTTTCTATTAGCATCCAATACATCAATGATAGTCCTAGTGCCAACCTCATATCCTGCCTCGGTCGCTTTTAAAGCACTTTCAGCAGAAACTACAGCTTGTTGGTATGCTCGAACGGATCCTATGCTTGCATTAACATTGTTATATGAAGACTTAACTGCACTCATGACCGAGCGATAACTTTTCTCCAGCTGCTCACTGGCAGCAACATAGTCAAAAGAAGATTGTTTGACTTGTGATGCTGTTGCACCACCTGTATATAGTGGCAATGAAAATTTAATACCAATGTCGCCTTGATTGGAATAACCGTCCGTATTAACTGTATTATCTTTGTAGTTATTATAAGTTGAAGATAACCCCATAGTAAGATCAACTAATGGCTTATGTCCTGACTTAGATAAATCGATCTGCATCTTCGCAAGTTCTTTTTTAATCCGAGCCTGATGTAATGCCAAATTTTTTTCAATTGCTGCATCAGTCCACTTATCAATTTTCCATAAAGTTTTTTGAGGACTGAAACGCTCTGTATCAAGCTTATTAAGCTTTCTATGCTCAAGACCAGTTAACTCACGTAGAGCCTCATAGCTATTTTCAAGCGTGTTCTCTGCATAGATCTCATCGGCAAAAGACTGATCGAAGGCGGCCTCTGCCTCATGTACATCAGTAATCGCGGCCAAACCTACCTCAAAACGCTGCTGGGTTTGAGCAAGCTGCCTCTGAATTGCCTTTTTCGTTGCCTGAGAATAAATCAGCGAATCTTCAGCCTGGAGAACATTAAAATATGTCTGTATTGTACGAAGCACTAAGTTTTGATGCTCAAGAACATAAGAAACATCTGATAGTGTCGCATTCTTCGCAGCTAAATCAAGATTAATCCAATTAGCACTGTTGTAGAGAGATTGCTCTAGATTGATTGCACTATTCGTTGCGCTCCCAGTTTGCATATCCAGATTATCGTAAACATAGTTAGCACTAAGACCAAGATTTATCTTTGGTAGAAATGATGCTTGCTCTTCATTGATTTTTTCGAATGATTGGTCACGCATTGCCTTTGACTCAAGAAGTTGCGGATCCTTTTGCTTCGCCAAGTTATAAATATCTAGCAAGCCCTCCGCATGCGTGTAACTACTAAGAAGAGCGAGTATAGGTAAAAACATTTTGTTCATCATGATAGATACCAACAGATTGTAAATAAAGAAAACGAAAGTAGCGGATGCATATTCATATAATGCATCCGCCTGTGCACCAACCGTTATTCAGGCATATCAACACCTGTAGTATTAGTGATGCTCTTCAGAGTACGTCTACGCCATAAGTAAAATGCCGCAGGTAGAACTAAGAGAGTTAAAACGAGTGCGCTTACCATCCCACCAATCATTGGCGCGGCTATTCGTTGCATAACCTCAGAGCCAGTCCCATGACTCCACATGATAGGTAATAGGCCAGCAATTATCGTTACCACTGTCATCATTTTAGGACGTAGTCGCATTGCAGCTCCATGGATAACGGCACCATGTAATCCTGCATTATCAAGTTTATCGTTCTTAACGAGATCATCCCAAGCATGGTTGAGATAGATCAACATCAATACACCTGTTTCTACAGCGACACCTGCAAGTGCTATGAATCCAACTCCAACGGCCACTGACATATTAAATCCAGCTAGCCACACGTACCAAATGCCACCAACTACAGCAAGAGGCAAGGTCGTAAGAATAAGAAGCACTTCTTGAACACGCCGAAACGCCAAGTAAAGCAATAGAACTATGATGGCAACGGTTAATGGGACTACATAGGTAAGGCGAGCTTTAGCTCGTTCCATATATTCGTATTGACCAGACCAAGTAATAGAGTACCCAGCAGGAAGAACTAATTGTTCTCCGACCATTTTTTTTGCATCCGCGACAAATGATCCAATATCTCTATTACTAATATCAACATATACCCAACCATTTAACCTAGCATTTTCACTTCGCAACATTGGGGCTTCATCGCTAATATAAATTCGAGCAACATCAGCTAGAGCAATTCGTTCACCTTTGGGAGTGATCAAAGGAAGCAACTCTAGACTAGCGACTGAGTCGCGATAGCTTTGTGGATAGCGTATATTGATTGGATATCGCTCTCGCCCCTCTATCGTCTGTCCAACATCCATGCCGCCCACAGCCGTTGCTAGTACTGCTTGAACATCCGCAATATTGAGTCCATATCGGGCAGCCTTCAGTCTATCGATATCAACTTTGACATAACGACCACCGGCGACACGCTCAGCATACACGGATGATGCCCCCTCTACACTGCCAACAATTTTCTCAAGTTGCTGTCCTATTTTTTGTATCACTTTAAGATCTGGACCAGCAATCTTGATCCCAACAGGTGTTTTAATTCCTGTTGCGAGCATATCTGTTCGAGTCTTGATTGGGGGGACCCACGCATTTGTCAAACCAGGAAATTGAATTAATGAGTCTAGCTCTTCCCGTAATTTCTCTGGTGTCATCCCAGGACGCCACTCTGATTGAGGCTTCAGCTGAATAGTGGTTTCCATCATAACAAGATCAGCTGGATCTGTTGCACTATCCGCACGGCCAGCCTTACCGAATACATTCTTTACCTCAGGGACAGTTCTAATCAGCTTATCTGTTTGTTGTAATATCTCTCGCGTTTTCCCTACCGAGATATTTGTTGCCGTTGTCGGCATATACATCAGATCCCCCTCATCAAGTGGAGGAATAAACTCAGACCCTAAATATTTTAAAGGCAAGAAACCAACAACGGTCACGATAAATGCTAAAGTAAGAGTCACCTTCGGCCATGCTAAGACGCATTTCAGCAAAGGTATATAACCCTGACTTAGCCATCTATTAATTGGGTTCGCTTGTTCAGCAAGTACCTTACCACGAATAAAGTACCCCATTACAACAGGGACTAACGTTATTGCAAGTGCAGCAGCTGCGGCCATAGCATAAGTCTTAGTATATGCGAGCGGAGCAAACATCCGCCCTTCTTGTGCTTCAAGAGCAAATACTGGTAAAAAGCTCATGGTAATAATTAATAGAGAGAAAAATATAGCAGGGCCGACTTCTGCACTGGCCTCTCCAATTACCTTCCATCTGTTTTCATTAGTTAGGGGTGTCTGTTCCATATGCTTATGGACATTTTCAATCATTACAATTGCACCATCAACCATTGCTCCAATTGCGATGGCTATCCCTCCCAAAGACATTATGTTGGCGTTGACACCCTGTATATTCATTATTATAAATGCAACTAGAATTGCAATTGGTAGGGTAATAATCACTACTAACGATGACCGTAGGTGGAATAAAAATGCTAAACAAACTAATACAACAACAATAAACTCTTCCAGTAACTTCCCTGAAAGGTTGTCGATTGCTCTTTGGATTAGATCTGAGCGGTCATATACAGTTATTATCTCAACCCCATCTGGTAGACTACTTTTTAATTCATCAAGACGAGTCTTAACTCCATCAATAGTGTGTTGTGCATTTTCGCCATAACGCATGACGATAATGCCCCCAACGACTTCACCTTCACCATTGAGCTCTGCGATGCCTCGACGTGCTTGAGGGCCAGTTACCACATCCGCTACATCACCTAGCAATAGTGGAGCACCACGTACATTTGTTCCTAATGGAATGTTTTTTAGATCAGAGACATTTTTCAAATACCCATTGGAGCGAACCATATACTCAGCTTCGGCCATCTCGATAACTGAAGCACCTGTTTCCTGGTTACCTTGTTCTATTGCTGTCTGAATTAAAGACAAAGGTACACCATATGCACGCAGCTTATTGGGGTCTACACGAACCTGATACTGACGAACCATTCCTCCAACCGTAGCGACTTCAGAAACCCCCTCTACAGTCTGTAATTCATACTTTAAAAACCAGTTTTGCAGTGAGGTTAATTCACTTAAGTCATGCTTACCTGTTCTATCGATCAGTGCATACTGATAGACCCAACCAACACCAGTTGCATCAGGCCCAAGCTGGGGCCTCGCAGAAGATGGTAAATTAGGAGCAACTTGGCTCAAGTATTCTAAAACTCGCGCCCGCGCCCAATACAAATCCGTATTGTCATCGAATAGAACATAAACGAAAGAATCACCAAAGAAAGAATAACCACGGACGGTAGTTGCACCAGGAACAGCAAGCATGGCGGTGGTTAATGGGTAAGTTACTTGGTCTTCAACTACTTGTGGTGCTTGCCCAGGATAACTTGTTTTGATAATAACTTGAACATCCGACAAATCAGGCAGCGCATCAACAGGAGTTTGCTTGACTGACCATATTCCCCATGCAGTGAGCAACACACTTAACAAAAGAACAAGGAATCGATTGCCAATAGACCATCGAATTATTGATGTGATCATTTCTGACCTCCTATCTCATCCATTTCGGCCATATCATGCTTGGAATGGTCCAATTGTGGAGCAGATGGAGCCTTACCTTTCCCGTTGCTACTATTTGAATCTGAATTTTTAATATTTGTTTTAGCAATCGGCTCCTTGATACCAGTTATAATGTATCGTTCCCCATCCTGCCTTAGCAAAACACTCACGGAGTGACCCATCTTTAAACTTGAAGGAGCAATACTCTTATCAAGTTCAAAGCTCATACGCATTGCTGGCCATTGCCATTCTGGTACTTGTTGGTGTGCAATTGTGATCTGCCTATTCTGACCAATATCAACGATGTCAGCATTGACCCAGACTTGAGCAGGACGAAATGCAGTCATGCGCTGGAAGTCGGAACTGATACTTGACTCAGAGTCTAATAAAAACTGAGCAGACCTTACTATCTCATCACCTTCTTCAACTCCAGATGTAACAACGATATGTTCCCTAAACTGAGAACCGAGAGTGACTTCAACAGATTTGAAGCGCCCATCACCTAATGACAGCACTACTCGATTCTGCGTTCCTGTTCTAATAATAGCCTCACTAGGCACCACAAGATTAGACTCGGTTCCACCGGCTTTTATGTTGATCTGAGCAAACATATTCGGCTTAAGGAACTCGTCTGGATTATCAAAGCGTAGCCTGACCTTAAGCGTTCTAGTTGATGCGTCTAGGGTGGGATATAAATAATCAACTTTACCGACCCAAGTTCTGCTTGGCGCATAATCAAGAGTCATGGTAACTGGATCTCCCAATTTCAATACGGTAGCTTGGCGCTCAAAAATTTCTGCACTGACCCAAACTTGTTGTAATGTGCTGATATTAAATAGCGCCTCAGCTGGTTCTACGTACTGTCCCTCTCGAATTTTTAGCTCAGAAATATATCCATCACTAGGTGCATAGAAATTAATTGTTTCACGCACTTTCCTAGTTCGCTTTAAAATAGATATTTGATCACTTGGAATTTGTAGCGCCTTGAGTTTCCCTTCTGCGGCTCGAATCAACAAAGGGTTACTGCTATTCATGGCCAACAAGTATTCATGCTGCGCATTTACTAAATCAGGGGCATATAATGCGTAAATAAAACTACCTTTGGTAACCCTTTGCCCCTCACTTTTAATTGCAAGGGTTCGTACCCAGCCAGCCATACGTGAGTTGATAGCTTCAAGACGGTCTTCATCATATCCAACATATCCAACAGTATCAATTTCCTGATAAGTAGGAGCTCGTTTGACTTGATCGAGACGAACACCAAGATTCTGCTGTATTTCCGGTGATATTGTAACTGTGCCAGCTGACCCTTGACCTTGAGCTTTCTCTTCATAAACAGGAATGAAATCCATTCCCATTGTGTCCTTGGCTGGAGAAGGTCTCTTATCAGCTGGATCCATCGGGTTTACCCAATAAAGAGGTTGTTTTTCCTTTAATGTATTTACATCTTTAAAATTTGTGAGCAGGTAGACACTACCGCCTCCTGCGACAAAAACTAACAACATTGCAATAAATTTCATCATGCCATGCCCCTTAAGATATATTCAAAATATGGAAAACCAGGTGGTGTAAAATCATCTCTCATACCCCAATAGGGTGAATCATACATACTCGCCCTCTTAAAGATCTATATCCTTACGGTAATGTAATCTTGCTGACAGCAGCATGTAATGTTGATTGTATATAGTGATTAGCGATAACCGTGCAATAACAACGAAATGAGGTAATCGAATGAAAATCAAGACCATCTTAGCTGCGCTCACCATGTTGATTAGTAGTTCAGCGGCTTTCGCTAATGCCCCAATGCCTTTCGATCTTAGAGCAGGGCATGGAGTAGTCTATGTAGAATGGAAAATATCTGCATTGCCTACTGACTCCGTGGACGTATCCACCCCCGATGGCACGAAACTGGGCGTTGTGAAGGCTCTCCCTGGTAAGACCAAGCAGTTAACACTTCCTTCTGATAAAAATATTACAGAAGTTATCGTGGACTATAAAGGAACCATTCATAACGTCTCTCTCCCGCATGGTATGGGAAGCGGTAGTAACCGTTAAGATCTTCCACATGTAAAAAACGGCCAGCTTATGCTGGCCGTTTTTTAAACATTAAAAATAATCATTCTAGATTTTATAATTTCGATATAACCTTCATTGAAACTCTTGATGCAGCTGGATTTTTTTTATTTTTTAGTGTATGTAGTAGCATAGACTACTGACTATCTTAATACTGCATATTGGAGAACATAATGAATATTTTAGTTGTTGAAGATGAGCCAAAGATAGGTGAGTATTTAAAGAAAGGACTCACTGAGTCAGGCTACATTGTTACTCTCGCCACAAATGGAATTGATGGTCGCTTTTATATACTTAGCCATGAATTTGACTTAATAATACTAGATATTATGTTACCTGGGATTAACGGATGGCAGCTTCTTGAGGAAATTAGAAATATAAACATTCAAGTACCTGTCATGTTCCTGACGGCAAAAGATGGTGTCGGAGATAGAGTAAAGGGGCTAGAGTCTGGAGCTGATGATTATCTTTCAAAACCATTTGCATTCACTGAACTACTAGCCAGAATAAAAAACCTTCTTAGGCGATCCAAAGACAATCATATTGAAGAGGTTATATCAATTTCAGATTTGATTATAAACATCAAATCAAGAACAGTTAAGCGGTCGGGTAAAAAACTACATCTCACCCCTAAAGAATATCTATTACTTGAGTTATTAGCTCGGCGGCATGGTGAAGTATTACCTCGCTCATTAATTGCCTCTTTGGTATGGGATATGAATTTTGACAGCGATACAAATGTAATAGATGTTGCAATCAGAAGATTAAGAGCCAAGGTTGATGATGATTATCAAATAAAATTAATTCATACTATTCGAGGAATGGGATATAAATTAGAAGGTGCTGGCGATGAAGAGTAACATGCCTATAACTATACGTGCTATGCTTTTTGTTTCTGTCGCCATAACGATCAGTATGATTTCCTTGTTATTTTTGGTAGAGACATCTATCAAAAATCATTTCTTAGACCTTGATAATGAAACGATAGATAACAAAACGATTATTATCGAGCAGTTTTCAAAGCGCATAGATGCAGTTCAAAGAATTATCAATTGGGATACAATCAATCCTGACTCTAATTTTTATATCGAGATATTAAAAGATGGTAAAAATATATATAGGAGTAAACGAGACAGCTTTAATTTGAGAAAGTTCAGCAATACACTAATTCATGTATCTGAAACTGACACTTCCGCTCCACATAAATATCTCAGTAAAAACATTAATTTTAAAAAAAATGATAACTCCTATTCAGTCGTGTTCTATTTAGACTCAAGTGTTCACTCTCATTTTTTGTCTGACTTTAGGATGCAGCTATTAATCATAGTCTTTGGTGTTTGGGCGATCATAATATTGTCTACATACTTGGGTATAAGGCAAGGCCACAAACCTATTTATATATTAAGCAAACATATGTCGACTATTCAGGCTGAACAGTTGAGCTCAACATTAGAACCCAACCAATATCCGAGAGAGTTAAGGGAGTTGGTTGACTCATTCAATACCATGCTATCTAAACTAAACAATAGTTTCGTTAAGTTATCTGATTTTTCAGATGATGTAGCGCATGAACTAAGAACCCCATTAACCAATATAATCATGCAGGCTCAAGTTGGGTTAAATCAAGACAGGAGCATCTCCGAATATAAAGAGTTCCTATATTCAATTCTGGAAGAGCTTGAGCGTTTGGCAAAGATGGTTAGCGATATGCTGTGGATTGCCAGGTCAGACAAAGGTTTGATTTCTGCAAATAAAGAATTTTTAGATTCAGAGAATGAACTTTCTTCTATTTTAGATTTCTTTATGTATTTAGCAGAAGAAAAAAGCCTTACGTTTAACGTTGCAAATACTAATAAGATTATATTTGCTGACAAAATAATGTTTCGTCGTTCGATATCCAATCTGATATCTAACGCAATAAAATACTCAGAGAGCAACTCTGCCATTAGCATCTCAATATCAAACGATGAAGGAAATAATTCTATCATTGAAATAAAGAACAAATGCAAAGATATATCTTACGATGAATCCTTGAGAATGTTTGATCGATTTTATAGGGCAGATTTATCAAGATCTAGCAATAACGATAGTGTCGGGTTGGGTCTATCGATTGTTAAATCGATAACCGAAGTTAATGGAGGAAAGGCTTGGAATAAATTAAGTGGTGACTACATTTCATTTTATTTATTATTCCCAGCTCGGCGTTTTTCAAGATAGTTGTCGCGCAAAGCTGTTTTAAGCAGCCTCTTTTTGCTCCGGCTCGGGTTTCTCGGGCCGCTCCGGATTTAGCATCACGGCACCGATAGGTGTCCAGTATCGCGTCTTGCCACTCCACCTCGCTGGGTGTTGTGCTCGGGCGGCCTGGTACACAGCATCCCGTTTCGCCAGCAGGGCTTTATCGTCACCCCGATGCCGCTCGTTGGGTGTGACGAAGCGGATACGGCTATGCCGGTGCTCTTCGTTATACCAGGCCATAAAGTCGCGCACCCACTCCCTGGCCGCTTCCAGACTGGCAAAGCCGTCTGATGGCCACTGCGGACAGTACTTCAGCGTCCTGAACAATGACTCCGAGTACGGATTATCGTTGCTGACCCGAGGCCGTCCCCGCGAGGGCGTGTCACCCAGGTCATGCATCTTGGTCAGCAGCGTGACTGACTTCATTGGCGCGCCGTTGTCCGAGTGCAAGACCAGCGGCTGCTTCCAGCACTGCTCGCGGATGATGCTCCGTTGCAGCAACGCCGCCGCCCGTTCACCGCACTCTTGCTCATGCACTTCCCAGCCCACCCCTTTGCGGCGGTAGATGTCCTCTATCAGATAGAGGTAGTAATACTGGCCGCGCACGAGTGACGGCAAGTAGGTGATATCCCAGGACCACACTTGATTGGGCCCAGTCGCGGTATGGCTGGTTGGTACCGGCACATGACGCGGTGGCTGGCTCCGGCCACGCCTGTGCTGCTGGTCAGCCGCCCGCAAGATGCGATAGAAGCTCGACTCACTGGCCAAGTAGCGCCCCTGGTCGGCCAGCCGTGGCACAATTTGACTCGGCGGCAACGAGGCGAACTCCTGGCTATTGCAGACGTCCAGCACGGCCTGCCGCTCCTCTGGGCTCAATGCATGAGCAGGTATGGAACGAACCGCATCCGGTCGCCTATCGGCACTCAGCTCAGGCCCGGCCAACCAGCGCTGGAGCGTGCGCAGACTCAGCCCCAACACCTCGGCCGCAGGATGCTTGCGGGCGCCAGCTTCAAGCGCTTCGCGCCACCATGCAACGTATTGCTGCCGCTCTGGCAACGAGGTCAGTTGTCCTCGTCGACGTTGCTCCAGTAGGCATCGAGCTTTTTTTGCAATATCAGCAGAGCTGCCGCCTCGGCCAGGGCCTTGTCTTTGCGCCGCAGCTCTTGCTCCAGTTGCCGGATACGCTTCTTGTCCGCTTTGGCCTGTGCCTTCTCCGCCTGTTGTAAGGTACGAGCGGATTGCTGGCCCAGAATACAGGCTTGGCGCCATTGCTGGACTTGCTCGGGATAGAGACCCTTACGGCGGCAGTACTCACTGAGTTCAATCTCGGAAAGCGCAGCGGTTTCCAGCACGACGGCGAACTTGGCCTCGGCGGGCCATTCATCGGTCAGTTTGTTGTCCCCGGGCACAGGAGACCCTCCGTCTTTGGCGTGTTTGCGCCAATTATACAGAGTGACCTCGCTGATGTTTTCCTGCCGAGCCAACTCGGCCACCGACATATTGATGGGCGGCAGCAGCTTCTTGAGCAAAGCAGCCTTGCGCTCACTTGAATAACGAGCCATTCGACACTCTTTATCCGCCCCCGGTCTTCACATTTAGATTATTCAGATTAGGCGACAACTATTCTGACACCGGGGGACTGAAACGGGTAAGCGGATTAAATGGTTGATCTTACCTTTGCATGAGAGTGAGACAGACCGGCATCTCATCGGATTATCTGGTTGATGCTTCACCTACTGCTGGTGCATGTTTCCTTCGCTAATTCCAGCAAGAACCCCACACGCCTCAACTTCCCGGTCATCGTTGCAACTCGCTCTCAGTGAAACGAGTTGTTTCTCAAGCGCTTGCAGAGCGGTTATCTGCGACCGCACATGAGAGATGTGATCATCGAGCAAGGCGTTGACAGCGGTACAGGACTGATGAGGGTCGTCCTGATAGCGCTTTAGTTCGTGAATTTCTGCCAGTGACAGATCCAGGATGCGGCAGCGACGAATAAAGGCCAGCCGCTCAACGTGTTTCTCGGTATAGACACGGTAACCGTTCTCCTGCCGACCAGGCGGCGGCAACAAGCCCTGCCGTTCGTAGAAGCGGATCGTCTGTGTATCTACCCCTACTGACTGTGCCAACTGACCAATACGCATCGGGTTCCTCCGCAACGGATTCTCTACGCTATTGACCTTATAGCGACTATATAGTTTTAAATGAAAACCCGATCACATTCAAGTGGAGTCATATCATGAGTAAAAACTGCGGAGGCCCCTGTGGCGACCATGCAAGGCCTGCGGCGGATACCGATATGCAGGCCTCCTCCGATGCGTCGGGGGAATGGGTCAGTGTTTATGCCGTGCCGAAGATGGACTGTCCATCAGAAGAACGAATGATTCGCCTAGCCCTGAACGGCTTTGAGGAGATTCGGGCGCTGTCCTTCGACTTGTCGAACCGCCGGCTGAAGGTCGTGCATGACGGCGAGGTCGAGCCCGTCACCTCGAAACTGAAGACCTTGGGGCTAGGCGCCTCGCTTCAGGAAACCGTCGCTGCAAATCCGGAGACCATCAAGGCCGCCGAGTTTTCGGCAGCTTCTGCTAAGCAAGAATCCGGGACCCTGCGCTGGTTGCTCGGCATCAATGCACTTCTGTTCGTGGTGGAAATGACCGCCGGTCTGATCGCCCGGTCCACCGGCCTGATTGGAGAATCCCTGGACAATTTTGCCGATGCGGCGGTGTACGGGCTTGCCCTTTATGCGGTTGGACATAGCGTGAAAATGCAGGTACGTGCCGCGCATCTTGCTGGTGTACTGCAACTGATCTTGGCTGTGGGCGTACTCATAGAGGTGGTGAGACGCTTTGTATTCGGTAGTGAGCCTGAATCGCTGGTGATGATGGCTATCGCATTCGTCGCATTGATTGCCAATACCAGTTGTCTGCTGCTCATATCCAAACATCGGGAGGGCGGGGCGCACATGAAGGCAAGCTGGATATTCTCGGCCAACGACGTGGTGATCAACCTGGGGGTCATCACCGCCGGCGCTCTGGTCGCGTGGACCGGGTCCAATTATCCGGATCTGATTATCGGCACCATCGCGGGGGTAATTGTACTTAACGGTGCTAGACGCATTCTGGCGCTCAAGGATTAAGCAATGTCCATTTTTGGCAAACATCTGTCACCGTACGCTCTGTTGTCCATCTCCGGCCTGCTGGCAGCGTCTGATCAGGCCGTAAAATGGCTGGTGCAACAATCAATGGCATATGGCGAGTCTATTTCAGTGACCTCATTCTTTAACTGGGTACACGTATGGAATACCGGTGCCGCATTCAGTCTTTTTGCGAATGGTGGAGGCTGGCAGCGCTACTTTTTTATCGGAATCGCGGTAGTGGTCTCGATTTTTCTGATCAAGCTGATCCTTGAAAATCGTCATAAAGGAGAAGCCATCGCTTACAGTCTTATCCTCGGTGGCGCCATGGGCAACCTGATTGACCGGGTCTTTCGCGGCTATGTTGTGGATTCCTTTGATTTCTATTGGCGAGACTGGCATTGGCCGGCCTTCAACCTGGCTGATATTGCAATTGTCCTCGGTGCCTTACTTTTAGTTTCCAGCAGCTTGTTGGGTAAAAAAGCAAACACCAATGCCGAGTCGGATGGATCTGACTGACACCTACGCCTATACAACACCATGACCGAACTTCCCGACAACATCCTTCACCTGCCGCAATACCAAGTACTGGGCTGCAAATCAACCGACGACGAAATGCACTTCCAGGTGGACGTGCCCGATCCCATCGCCTGCGAGGAATGCGGCGTGCAGGGTGAGTTCGTACGGTTCGGCAAGCGTGACGTTCCCTATCGTGATCTGCCCATCCACGGCAAGCGGGTCACTCTCTGGGTGGTCCGCCGCCGATACACCTGCCGGGCCTGCAAGACAACATTCAGGCCCCAGCTACCGGAGATGGTGGACGGATTCCGTATGACACTGCGGCTGCATGAGTACGTGGAGAAGGAATCCTTCAACCACCCCTACACCTTTGTGGCGGCACAGACCGGCCTGGACGAGAAGACGGTGCGCGACATCTTCAACGCCCGCGCCGAGTTCCTGGGGCGCTGGCACCGCTTCGAGACGCCCCGCATCCTGGGCATTGACGAGCTATACCTGAACAAGCGCTACCGCTGCATTCTGACCAACATTGAGGAGCGAACCCTGCTCGACCTGCTGGCCACCCGCCGCCAGGACGTGGTGACCAACTACCTGATGAAGCTGAAAGACCGGCAGAAGGTCGAGATCGTCAGCATGGACATGTGGAACCCCTACCGGGCAGCGGTCAAGGCTGTGCTGCCCCAGGCCCGTATCGTGGTCGATAAGTTCCATGTGGTGCGCATGGCCAACGATGCCCTAGAGAGAGTGCGCAAGGGCCTCAGAAAGGAGCTGAAACCGTCCCAGAGCCGGACTCTCAAGGGAGACCGGAAAATCCTGCTGAAACGCGCTCACGAAGTCTCAGACCGGGAGCGCCTCATCATGGAGACCTGGACAGGCGCGTTCCCGCAACTGCTGGCCGCCTACGAGCACAAGGAGCGCTTCTACGGCATCTGGGACGCCACCACACGGCTCCAGGCAGAAGCCGCCCTGGACGAGTGGATAGCCACCATCCCGAAGGGCCAAAAGGAAGTCTGGAGCGATCTGGTCAGGGCAGTGGGAAACTGGCGCGAAGAGACCATGACCTACTTCGAGACGGACATGCCCGTCACCAACGCTTACACGGAGTCCATCAACCGACTGGCCAAGGACAAGAACCGTGAAGGGCGCGGTTACTCCTTCGAGGTGATGCGGGCACGAATGCTCTACACCACGAAGCACAAGAAGAAGGCACCGACTGCGAAGGTCTCTCCTTTCTACAAGAAAACCATCGGTTACGGACTGCCGGACTTCGCAGAGGAACTCAACTACGGAGTCGATCTATCAACCATCTCGCGAATTCAACTTCGAAGTGCGACACTCGCCTATGCCGCCTGACGGTACTCTTCGAATACCTTGACAGGCTGCCTGAATCCGAGACATTTCCGAGGTCGTAGGTTGAGCCACTGCTCCGCTCTCCTGACATCCTCGTCCGTGACCTCTCTCAGGTCTGTTCCCTTTGGGATAAACTGCCTCAACAGCCCATTGTTGTTCTCGTTCAGACCGCGCTCCCACGAAGAGTAAGGGTGCGCAAAGTAAGTCTCGGCACCCAGCGCTTCCTCTATCGCCTTGTGTTCGGCAAACTCGCCGCCGTTGTCAAAGGTGATGGTATGCACCTGCTCGATGTAGGGCGTTAACATCTCGATTATCGCATCCCGCACCACCCCAGCCTGTTTGCTCGCGACCCGCTTGACCAGATAGAGCCGGCTCTTGCGCTCCACCAGGGTGGTAATCCCCCCATTTTTTGGAGCACTCAAAAGTAGAGGTCATGCGGCCTGTGCCAAGCGCTGTTTCGGCGTGTAGCCGCCCAGCGCCATATTGGGCCGCTCATGGTTATAAACCCACAGCCAGTTCGTGGCAAATTCCTGTAACTCATTCAGTGACTCAAACAGGTAATGGCCCAACCAGTCGTAACGCACAGTGCGGTTAAATCGCTCTATGTAGGCATTCTGCTGCGGGTTGCCTGGCTGGATATACCTCAGCGCAATCCTCTTCTGCTGCGCCCATTGCTTGAGCTCTTCGCTGATGTATTCCGGACCATTATCACAGCGGATTGCGGCTGGTTTGCCCCGCCACTCGATGACCTGCTCCAGCACCCGTTTGACTCGCGAGGCAGGCAAGGAAAAATCCACCTCGATGCACAGTGCTTCGCGATTGAAGTCATCGATCACATTAAACAACCGCACCGAACGACCATCGCTGAGCTGGTCATGCATAAAGTCCATCGACCAACAGTGATTCGGTTGGTCAGGGACTGCCAACGGCTCCGGCTTGGCGCGTACTAGCCGCTTCTTGGGTTTTATCCGCAGATTGAGCTCTAGCGCCCGATAGATCCGGTAGACCCGCTTGTGGTTCCAGCCAAAGCCTTTGACGTTACGCAGGTACAGGAAGCACAGTCCGAAACCCCAGTTGCGCTGGTTGGCGGTGAGGCGCAGTAGCCAGTCGGCAATCTCCTGGTTTTCATCAGCCAGCACGGGCTGATAACGGTAGCAACCCTCGCTCACCTTGAACACCTGGCAAGCCAGACGGATAGAAATGGCGTAATGAGCCACAGCCTTGGTCGCCATCTCCCTGCGGGCAGATGGCGTCACCACTTTTTTGCCATCGCCTCGGAGATGATCTCAGCCTTTAGGCGCTCCTCGGCATACATCTTCTTAAGGCGACGATTTTCCTCTTCCAGCTCTTTGAGGCGCGCCATGAGAGAGGCATCCATGCCACCGAATTTGGAGCGCCACTTGTAGAAGGTGGCGGAGCTGATGCCATGCTCACGGCAGAGCTCAGGGACGGGTGAACCAGACTCGGCCTGCTTGAGGATGGCGATGATCTGTGCATCGCTAAAGCGTGATGTTTTCATGTAGAACCTCCTGCGTTCAAGATACGAGAAAATTCTACTTATGAGCACCTCAGTTTTTCGGGGGGATTACCCAGCGAGGAGAAGTAGCGGTTTTGGCGCAGGTTTCATTCAATTGTTGATGTGGCCACCTATCAGCTGAGGCCCGCCTGGAGACGGTTGTACCGACCTTGCTCAATCACTTGCGGCGCAAGATAGAGCAGGTTAGTGTTGATGGTTACCATGGCACCAAAGCGTGTCACCTCCTTCTGAAAAATAGGGAGCAGGGCCATTTTTTCTCACAGTAGCTCTATTTATTAACTTCAATGTATGTTCTTCCTGCTTCTTATAAAAAGCAGTTGATTATGTTAATTTTTATCATTATCCGTAAAGTTTAGAACTGAATTATGAAAATCAAAGAGGGGCCTGAACAGGCCCCTCTTTGATTTTCATATAGGCTCAGATAGCCTCTTATTTAACGACAACCTCTCCAACCATACCAGCTTCCATATGCCCAGGTACAAGACAAGCAAATGATACTGTACCTGCTTTATCAAATTTCCATAGCACTGCACTCTTCTGACTGGGTGCAAGAGAGATCATGTTTGGCATGCTATGTTTCATCTGCATACCTTGCATTTGTTGCATCATTCCCGCATGCTCTTTGAGCTCTGAGGTTGTTCCGAGAACGAACTCATGTGGTAGTTTTCCATTATTCTTTATAAAGAATCGGATTGTTTCACCTTGTTTGACCGATATCGTTTTCGGTGTAAACCGCATGGTGTCATCCATAGATACGTCAATGGTTCTAGACACATCTTTGGCAACACCAGGGGAACCAGCCATACTCCCCATGTCATGCCCCATAGGAGCTGGATTCCCCTTCATTGAACTCATGTCATGGTTCATGCCATTCTTCATTGAGTTCATGTCATGACCTTGCTCAGAAGCCATCACACCCGTAGAAATTACTATCACAGCAGCAGTAATCATTTTGAATTTCATACATTACCTTCCTTATGTAATCAGAACCAGAATCTGGCACCTGCAATAAATCTCGTATCAGATGTACTCTCCCCATGATCTTTTGCTAGATCGTATGTATTGCCAGCGAGAGTTTTCCATTCAACGCCTATGTAAGGAGCAAACTGCCTACTTATTTCATAACGTAACCGCAAGCCAGTGCTGATGTCTGAGATACCTCGCCCAACAGACATATCATCATTATCTTTACTGTAAATATTCATTGCAGCTTGGGGCTGTAGTATCAATTTCTGAGTAAGTAAGAGGTCATATTCCGCCTCTAGGCTTAAAAGCATTAGACCATGCTGATCTACAAATAAAGAGGAGTCAACCTCAAACCAATATGGCGCTAATCCTTGTAGGCCAAGGGCAAGCCATCCTTTATCGCTTCTAGATTGATATGTATCATATCTTGCTCCAAAAAGGATGTCCCAGTATGCAGATGTAGCATACCCATAAAGAACTTGGTTTTCTGTATCCTGTAATGAATTTTTATATTCACCTTCAGATTTAAACCATATTTTTTGATAGTCTTTCCCTACCCAAGCAAGGGCTTTGTAGGAAGCATAATTTTCCTCTCGTCCATTTGAATATTCAAGCCTGTCAATTAACAGAGAAGAAAAGGTATGTTCATCTGCTAAGGAAAGCTGCTCTCTGCCTTCAAAAAGGCTTGGGCCTGAACTAAGTGTGAGTCCATCAGAATATTCATCAGGGCTTCTTTGTTCGCTATCCTCAGATGCGGTTAAATCAGGGTGATAGCCGCTAACAGCATCTTTTGACTCCTCAGAAAAAGAAAGAGAAGCAAATAACCCAAGGCTGATCAACCATATTCCATTTTTTACTATACTTTGAATTAGCATTATTTATTTCCTCAAGAAACCACTACTTCACGGAACATTCCAGCATCCATATGGAACATAATATGACAGTGCCAAGCCCAACGGCCAATGGCATCAGCGGTCACAAGAAAACTAATTCGTTGTGCTGGCTGCACAGGTATTGTGTGCTTTCTTGCCAAAAAGGAGCCATCTTCATTCTCAAGTTCACTCCACATACCATGTAAATGCATGGGATGGGTCATCATGGTGTCATTGTGGAGAGTAATTCTAACTCTTTCTCCATAATTAAAATGAATTGGTGTTGATTTACCGAACTCAACGCCATCAAACGACCATGTATAGCGTTCCATATTTCCAGTCAAATGAAGTTCAATTTCGCGTTCTGCTGGTCTTGGATCTATGGGCCCACCTTTAGTTTTCAGGTCTGCTAACGTAAGCACTCTTCTCCCATTATTACGTAGCCCTACACCAGGGTCATTCAGATTGCGTCTTGGTGTATCTACCCTCGCATCAACACTGGGCCCAAACTCTGTACTGGCATGCCTAACCTTGCTTGGCGGTGTAGCATTACTCATACCAGCCATGGAGCTATGATCCATCGTTGGCATTGCCCCCGATGCCATGCCAGGCATTGAGCCATGATCCATACCTGCCATAGAGCTATGATCCATCGCTGGCATTGCCCCCGATGCCATGCCAGGCATTGAGCCATGATCCATACCTGCCATAGAGCTATGATCCATCGCTGGCATTGCACCTGATGCCATACCAGGCATTGAGCCATGATCCATACCTGCCATGGAGCCGTGATCCATTCCGTCCATGGAGCCCATCATATCTTCCATTGAAAGAGGCTCAGGTTTGTCTACAGTAGGAATCGGAGCTGAAAGGCCAATCGCCGTCGACAACGTACCTCGGGCAAAACCAGTACGATCCATCGACTGTGCGAAAATCGTATGGGCGTTATCGATGGGTTGAACAATGACATCGTAAGTTTCACCAGGGCCGAAACGAAACTCATCTACGTCTATAGGTTCAATATCAACACCATCGGTTTGTACAACCGTCATTTTTATGCCTGGAATTCTGACATCGTAAAAAGACCCTCCAGCACCATTTATAAATCTAAGTCTGATCTTCTCACCTTTATTAAAGACACCAGTCCAATTTCCATTAGGGGTTGTCCCATTCATTAGATAGGTTAAAGTTGCGGAGGATAAGTCAGCCAAATCTGTAGAATTCATTCTCATTTCATTCCACATCTGGCGTTTGGTGAAGGCAACTTTTAATCCACTGTTGCTGACATCATTAATGAAGTCGATAGCTGTAGGCTGATTAAAATTATAGTAATCACTTTGCGATTTCAATTTTGATAAAATTCGCATCGGGTGCTCATCTGTCCAGTCTGACAAGAGAACAACATAATCTCTATCGGCTGATATAATCTCGCCTTCTTTTGGCTCTATAATTAAAGCGCCATACATTCCCGTCTGTTCTTGAGAACCAGAGTGAGAGTGATACCAATATGTACCGGACTGTTCCAACGTGAATTTATATGTGAATGTCTCTCCTGGTTTAATACCATTGAAACTAATACCAGGTACGCCATCCATTTCAAATGGGAGTATTATACCATGCCAATGAATAGAGGTAGGCTCACTGAGCTTATTGGTAACACGAAGAGTAACCTCATCGCCTTCCTTTAAGCGTAATGTCGGTGCAGGTATGGAGCGATTGACAACCGTGGCAATTCTTGTACTTCCAGTAAAGTTGACAACAACTTCTTCAACTACCAGATCGATTACTGTTCCACTTAAAACTGAGCTGTAAACCTTTTGCGGCAGTTCTTCTTTAGCGTTAATTGACATAGGAATCGATGCCACAACTCCGCCAGCAGCAATCCCTTGAACAAACTTTCTTCTTGAGATAGAAGGATTAAATCCATTTTTACTATGAACATCATTCATAAGCGCCTCCATTTCATCACAGCTGTGATGTGTGATGATGCTCATTATAGAAATCAATGTACAATTACAATACTGTCATTTTTCTCAATGCGTAGAAAGAAATGCGCCAAACTTACGTTAAGCGCATGATTTTATTTGCTTTATCTGTTTCGCCCACTACCCATTCCATGCTGAAGTGCAATCACATGGACATCACCGTTGTAGCTGACTTTGACTGTGTTGATACTTTTGCCCATGGGGAGTTGCAGTTGCTTTGTCTTCCCAGGAGTAGCCATTACAGTACCCAGTTTAGTGTCATCCAGGGTAGATACACTTACAGTGTCGGTACTAAGTGCGTTGGCACTCCAATCCATATATATAATGTTGTGCCCAGCACGAACGTTATAAGGCACCGGAGCCTGAGCAAAAGCGGAGAAGCTTCCGACGACCAGCGTACATGCCATTAATGCACCAATTTTAATATTCATAAACCACCTCATTTAATTATGACTCAAGTTACGTGACTAACTATAAACTCTGAGTCATTACATGAAGCTGTCACAAAAATTACAAATTAGTAATAAACCTATTGAAGAGCGCTTGGGGAAAGCTGGATGACTGGATCAGGACATACCCTATTTTTGGCCTGCTCAGATAGAGATTCGGTTCATGCAGCATGAATCGCCCGGCTTCTCTAGGGAAGGTGCGAATAAGCGGGGAAATTCTTCTCGGCTGACTCAGTCATTTCATTTCTTCATGTTTGAGCCGATTTTTTCTCCCGTAAATGCCTTGAATCAGCCTATTTAGACCGTTTCTTCGCCATTTAAGGCGCTATTCCCAGTTTTTAGTGAGATCTCTCCCACTGACGTATCATTTGGTCCGCCCGAAACAGGTTGGCCAGCGTGAATAACATCGCCAGTTGGTTATCGTTTTTCAGCAACCCCTTGTATCTGGCTTTCACGAAGCCGAACTGTCGCTTGATGATGCGAAATGGGTGCTCCACCTTGGCCCGGATGCTGGCTTTCATGTATTCGATGTTGATGGCCGTTTTGTTCTTGCGTGGATGCTGTTTCAAGGTTCTTACCTTGCCGGGGCGCTCGGCGATCAGCCAGTCCACATCCACCTCGGCCAGCTCCTCGCGCTGTGGCGCCCCTTGGTAGCCGGCATCGGCTGAGACAAATTGCTCCTCTCCATGCAGCAGATTACCCAGCTGATTGAGGTCATGCTCGTTGGCCGCGGTGGTGACTAGGCTGTGGGTCAGGCCACTCTTGGCATCGACACCAATGTGGGCCTTCATGCCAAAGTGCCACTGATTGCCTTTCTTGGTCTGATGCATCTGCGGATCGCGTTGCTGCTCTTTGTTCTTGGTCGAGCTGGGTGCCTCAATGATGGTGGCATCGACCAAGGTGCCTTGAGTCATCATGACGCCTGCTTCGGCCAGCCAGCGATTGATGGTCTTGAACAATTGGCGGGCCAGTTGATGCTGCTCCAGCAGGTGGCGGAAATTCATGATGGTGGTGCGGTCCGGCAAGGCGCTATCCAGGGATAACCGGGCAAACAGACGCATGGAGGCGATTTCGTACAGAGCATCTTCCATCGCGCCATCGCTCAGGTTGTACCAATGCTGCATGCAGTGAATGCGTAGCATGGTTTCCAGCGGATAAGGTCGCCGGCCATTACCAGCCTTGGGATAAAACGGCTCGATGACTTCCACCATGTTTTGCCATGGCAGGATCTGCTCCATGCGGGACAAGAAAATCTCTTTTCTGGTCTGACGGTGCTTACTGCTGAATTCACTGTCGGCGAAGGTAAGTTGATGACTCATGATGAACCCTGCTCCATGGCTCCAGATGACAAACATGATCTCATATCAGGGACTTGTTCGCACCTTCCCTAGGGTATACGGCGTTGTACAGGCCCTCAATGCGGCACTATCCCTCAACAAGAACGATACTGCCAAGGCGTTGTCATGGATAAACAGACCAGCTTGGGGCCTCGGTGGCGTGGCTCCAGCCACATTGCTGAATAGACCGATGGGGGTTCAGGCTGTTGTGAATTTGGTGGGACGGATTCAGCATGGGGTGTGCAACTAAATCGAGGGTTGTGGTAGGCGAACCCCCACAGAATGCTTCAAAAACAACCAATCTCATCATTTTTTGAAATTTATTTCATTCACCCCACTTGAAAAATTCGGAAAACTGTCCATTTATTAATTATGAGAGCTATAAATTAATTTTTCCATTTCAACATTCCGCTGCGACGCAGCGAAGAGAAACCAGGTTTTACTTTCCCACCTTGTTTTCTCTTCCAAATTAAATATAAACATGGAATGTAGAAATTAAATCCATCTTCATAAAAATCAATACTCCTTGAGAAGACCATCAAGCAATGAATACACTCTAGAAAAGTAGAAATAGTACACGCTTGATGAAAGTAATAAATATCTGGTTGCATTCTCCGCCAAGGGCGGAATTATAAATATGCATTTTCAGAAATAAACTTTCTACCAAGAGCGGTTAGGGAAAGTGCGAACAAGTATCCCAAGAACAAAAAATGAAAATTTTAGTCATTTAATATCAATGGGTTACCAGTAAATGCTCTCGTGCCATATGACTTATTCGCACCTTCCCTAAGGCGCTAGCGCCGAGCAAAAAGCCCCGTCTGGAAATTAGAAATTCTTGTTTGTGACCCGACATAGCATCAACCATCCATTGTGTCCCTAGATGGTTAGCTTTGCAGGCATTTAAGAAATACGCATTTGACCAATATCAAGCAATGTTAACAATCCTTTATTCGTTGTTTAATTCTTGCTACGCATCAAATAAATCCACTCACGACAGTGATTTATATCACATTGAATTACGATGTAGAGGATCTACCCGACATTCCGCACCTGATTTAGGAATAAATTTGCCGATAGCGCTCACCCAATACCTCCAAAATGATCTGCTGGTCTCCTGTTAGCTCCGTTACTTGTGGCGGAGCTTCTCCCAGTCGATATTCATGGATGCCACCAAAGCGCAAAAAGATCCAACGGGCCGTCGGCTGCTGGGTCGGTTTCTTTTTCATATCCGCCACACTGCGATTCTGCTCCACTAATCCCTGCCGGATCCGGTGCTCCAACGCTGCGTAAATCATCAGGCTACAGGTCATCACCATGAGCAACGCTTCAATCCGCTCCGGCTTTTTCAGGTACAGTGAGGAGGTTAAAAACTCCGGGCTCTTGAGAAAACGAAAGCCCCGTTCGACATTCTGCTGCGCTTTATAGGTGGCCAAAAGTTCGGCCATGGTCAGCGTATCGCTGTGGTCATTGGTCGCCAGGATGAACACCCCGGTCTGGTTGTGGGCCTCTTCAACGCAAGCCAGGCTAGTTGCCGCCAACCCAGTGATTTGAAACTGATGGCCAATTGGCTCTTCGCCACGCTTGGGTCTGCCACGTCCTGTATAAACGGGTTCACCTACCACTTCGGCATCCAGTTGCAGCAGCATCAAGCTGGCGGTAAAACAGCTCAACTCAGCTTGGGCATCCGCCTCACAAGCAAAGCGTCGGGCACACAATTTGGCGAAGGCTTTGAGCTCGCGGGTACTGTCTTTGAGCAGGTTTTTGGCCAATGTCTGCTGCTCGCGGTGGCTGGCTTGTTCGCTGCGCACCAGCAACCAACGTTGCGCGACCCCGGCATAATTCGCGTGTTGCCAACGGCCATGATAGCCATTGCCCAGAGCGGTCAGCGGTTGTGCACCTATGGTTGCCACGGCCTGCTTTGCCTCATTGAGAGTGACGGGCACCCGGGTCACAAATAGTTGCTGCTGTTGCGCCAGTAATTGCAAGGTATCGGCGCAGTACAGTGCGGCATCGCCGACCAGATAACGGCACTCCTGCGCGGCCTTGAGACTGCTCAAATGGCGACGAACGGTCTGGGCAAAGGCTTTGGTGTCATTACTATTGCCGCTCAGGGCCTGCATATAGACAGGTAGGCCGGCCTGATTTTCACAGATGAGCTCAAGGATCACTTGATTCAGCTCTGGCCGGTGATCACGACTATAACCACGCACCAGTTGCAGCTTACCGACCAGATCCCCATCGGCACAGTCATAGGCGCCATCGACGTGGAAGCTGGTAATATCGAGGTGCACTGCGGTGCTTTTGAGCCCCAGCCGCTCGACAACTTGCGCCGCCATCACCTGATACAAGGCGCTGACATCGGCCTCAAAGAGGGCATCGAGACAGCGACCGAGCACATCATCATTGAGGTCATCAGCACAGATCCCGGGGCCAATCAGGCGCTCAACCGGCTTGTTAGCGAAGAATTGCGGGAACATGTGCAGGGTGCTGCTGTGAAAGCCGAGGCCGTTCACTATCATGGCGACCAAGGCTTCACCATGTGAGACCTTGAAAGGCGGGGTTTTGGGGAGCAAGGCATCGATCATGCGGGCAATGCCCAGTTCCTGGCAGAGTGCGGCGACCAAACCAAGGTGATCGAGGTTACGGATCGAGATAGCGGGTGCGGCCATGATGATCTACCTGCAAAAGAGAGTAATAGATCAGAACGGCCGATCGCCGTCAAGCACTGAAAATAGCAAAATCAGGTGCGGAATGACGGATCTACGATCACATAATTCAGTAAATAATAACTATTTGTAGTTACGTGGCAGGTAGAGGAACTACATTCTTGCAGACCCATAGAACTTGTACGCTATGTGGCGTGCTCTTGAGGTCAGGTGCTATCAGTCTGTCGTTGAATAGAATGCGGTTTTCAGGTGAGAACCATGTCTGCACGACCTGTATATGAAAATCATGGAATTTTGATAAATGAACTATATTTTCTTCTTAAATCATCAATATCTTTTCTTGCTTTCCTTTCTTTTTCTTCCAGTGTTTTAATCTCATTTGACTTTTCTTTTAGCAACTGCTCAAACATTACTTTAGCCAGCTCTCTTGATTTAATATCCACGATGTTTGCCAAGTCTTTGGATTTTTCTGTTAAGGCATCTTCTCGTGCTTGTAGTGAGATGAGGCTATCATTTAAATTTTTCTGTATTAAATCTAAGGAAGCTGAACGCCTGCGTATTTCGACTTCATTAGCATCAAGCTGAGCCTCTTTGGCTTTAATGGTTATATTTACATCATCAACCTGTGAATAAAACTCTGCCTTAAGTTCATCTAAATTGAGAAGGTCGCTTAGTAGGTCTTGCTTTTGAGTAATTTCATCTTGTATATGATAGAGGCGGTCTTTCAATTCTATTTCGAAGCTTCTGTATTGGTCTTCCAATAGGATTATCTTTTCCTGTGCCTCTAAAATGGACGACTCTTTTTCATTTAATACTCTCTCCCATCTTTTTAAAATTGCGTTAGCCTTGCCTTCTGCATGCCGAGATTGTTGAATTACTCGCTGCATAAATAACTGATCCCAATAGTGCTACACCTTCGCTGTGCCATAGCCATTCCCCGGGAAAGGAGACACGGTATCCATGAAGTGTTTCACTCGGGCCAGCAGGTTTGCCATCCCTCTGCATTGATGATTGCGCGTGATGGTTTCATGTAACTTGTGCCATAGCCGTTCTATGTGATTAACCCAAGGGCTGTAAACTGGCTGGAACACCAGGCAGAACTTGGGATTCTTCTTCAACCATCGCTCGGTCTGTTTGCTTTTGTGAATGATGTAGTTATCGAGGATCAACGTGATGGTTTTGGCTCGTCGGTAGTGGTGGCGCAGCTTTTCCAGCATGGCAATAAACAGCGATGAGTTTTTCTTGATCCCGCTGACGTAAAGTACCCTTCCGTTGCCTGCGTGGAGAACGCCTGCCAGATAATGCTTGGCATTCTGCCCCGGTGTGACAACCCGCTTTTGCTGCGCTCTGAACATCCAGTCGGCTCCTAATTTGGGATTGAGGTCTATATCGACTTCATCCTCATAAAACACCGGATTATCGGCATCACAGCGGGCCAGCGCGGCGTCGATATTCGCCATTTTTTCCTGATAGGCTGGGTCTTTTATCCGCAAGGTCGGCACGGGCCTGCGCCAGACAATGCCCATACGAGGTAACCATCGGCGGAGCGTGGAGGCTGCCACATTGAGCCCTGTTAACCGATTGATTTTTATAGCCAATAGTTCAGTACACCAACGGCTGCGCTGATAACCAAAATCTTGCGGAGAAAACTGCATGAGCAGCACCAGTAGGGTGACAATCTTGGCGATAGGTAAGACTGGGGCACGGCCAGCCGGTAAGGCTTCTAGCGCATCTATGCCTTCATCTCGATACCACCGAAGCCAACGACCGATGGTCGAGCGCGCAGCGCCGGTAAGGTGATGAACATCGGTGATCGTGCGTCCTTCATGTAACAGCAAGATGGCCATCAAGCGACGAGCATGTCCTTTATCACGGGTGGCATGGATGATTTTGTGAATGCGGCGCCGTTGTGGTCGTGGCAGAGGTGGTAGGATAGGCATCAACTCAGTCCTTTGGGTGTGGCTTGTTTTGTTTAGCGACTAATCAGATCGCACAAACTGGACTGAGTTCCCTTCCTCCGGTGATCTACTATTCGGAACAGCTATTTATCACTTAGCTCAGATTGACTCGTATTTTTTATCGCGTTGTATTCTGCATTAAGCCTCTTAACCTCTGCATCATGCTTTGAACTCAAAGATGAATACTGATGCTGTAAAGATAATAATTGTTGTCTATTATGGGAGTAAATCATTTCGGAGAAGTTGCCAACAGGAGCTACAGACACCCATTTTTTAGGGCACTTTTTAAGATAATCTCTAATCTCTTCTTTTGAGATTATCTCTCCTTTCACACGAAATCCACTAAGGTCAAGCTCAACGCAGGTTGCATTCACCCTTTTTAATTCTTTAATTTTTCCTCGATCACAAAAGTGCGTAACTGCAACTTCGATGAGAACCTTCTCTCCCTCGATAAACCCAATAACATCAGGTATAACTCTGCCCTCATAAACCTCACATACCATCTCATCAAAGGATATATTTTGATGTATTGGATTTATAGTTCCAATAGGCAGTAACAACAGCCTATCCGTTGCTAAAACCTCTTTAGCTAGGATATGTATTTCCGTTTCCGGCTTCCAGGTACAGGCATTCTGTTCGACTGAATTAGGCTCATGAGAGAAATAATGGGCTTTAACTTGCCCTTTCATTGCCCAGACAGCCCCCTGGCAACCGATGCATGTGCAATTGCATGCTTTTCCACTCACAACCTCTTTGACATCAACTATATGGCCGTTGTCGTCAAGGGCGCGAGTCATCAGGATTCTTGCCATCTCTATCCTACCCACAAATGGATCTATGTATAAAATCACATCAGTTTATTCAGTTAAATTGGATGCTTTAACTACATCAGTAGTTACAACACTTTCATGAAAAATCATACACTTACATTTGATTGTTTTGAACTTCGTCAAGTTCCAATTGGATTTAGATGTATGACCACTCCCCAGGTGAGCTCATTGAGCTTTAGAGGGTGCGTAGGAGCGGGCTGGTAATCAGGGAGGGGGGATGGATGCAGTACGGTGGAAGGCTCTGATATTGATACCAAAGGAAGGGCGCACGAAAGTAGCGTAAACAAGACACCGATTTTAGGTCGGTGTCAGGTGATAACTAGAACTGTATAAATATTCTCTACTGCTTATTATAACGTAAATGAGAAGTCCAGCGTTTCATTGTCAGATACTCTGCGCATCGCTTTAGCTCTATCCTTATCACCGTAGGTCTTAATTATTTGCTCCACGTCATCATTGAGCTTCGCTGCTGCACCAATAAAATCACCAGGATGTTCCTCGAGATGCGTTTCTGCAACAAGGTGTCTTAAATAGCTGTTCCGAATAGTAGATCACCGGAGGAAGGGAACTCAGTCCAGTTTGTGCGATCTGATTAGTCGCTAAACAAAACAAGCCACACCCAAAGGACTGAGTTGATGCCTATCCTACCACCTCTGCCACGACCACAACGGCGCCGCATTCACAAAATCATCCATGCCACCCGTGATAAAGGACATGCTCGTCGCTTGATGGCCATCTTGCTGTTACATGAAGGACGCACGATCACCGATGTTCATCACCTTACCGGCGCTGCGCGCTCGACCATCGGTCGTTGGCTTCGGTGGTATCGAGATGAAGGCATAGATGCGCTAGAAGCCTTACCGGCTGGCCGTGCCCCAGTCTTACCTATCGCCAAGATTGTCACCCTACTGGTGCTGCTCATGCAGTTTTCTCCGCAAGATTTTGGTTATCAGCGCAGCCGTTGGTGTACTGAACTATTGGCTATAAAAATCAATCGGTTAACAGGGCTCAATGTGGCAGCCTCCACGCTCCGCCGATGGTTACCTCGTATGGGCATTGTCTGGCGCAGGCCCGTGCCGACCTTGCGGATAAAAGACCCAGCCTATCAGGAAAAAATGGCGAATATCGACGCCGCGCTGGCCCGCTGTGATGCCGATAATCCGGTGTTTTATGAGGATGAAGTCGATATAGACCTCAATCCCAAATTAGGAGCCGACTGGATGTTCAGAGCGCAGCAAAAGCGGGTTGTCACACCGGGGCAGAATGCCAAGCATTATCTGGCAGGCGTTCTCCACGCAGGCAACGGAAGGGTACTTTACGTCAGCGGGATCAAGAAAAACTCATCGCTGTTTATTGCCATGCTGGAAAAGCTGCGCCACCACTACCGACGAGCCAAAACCATCACGTTGATCCTCGATAACTACATCATTCACAAAAGCAAACAGACCGAGCGATGGTTGAAGAAGAATCCCAAGTTCTGCCTGGTGTTCCAGCCAGTTTACAGCCCTTGGGTTAATCACATAGAACGGCTATGGCACAAGTTACATGAAACCATCACGCGCAATCATCAATGCAGAGGGATGGCAAACCTGCTGGCCCGAGTGAAACACTTCATGGATACCGTGTCTCCTTTCCCGGGGAATGGCTATGGCACAGCGAAGGTGTAGCACTATTGGGATCAGTTATTTAACGCATGAATGTTGATACCATGTTGTTTATCATGAGGCATCGTCATCAGATAGGCCTGATATGTCAGTGATTTGAAATTATCTGACAGTTTTGATGATACTTCTATATATTTACTTCTTATTTTAAGGTTTTCCTCGTTGTTTACTTGGCTTTGTCGAATGCTACGCCAAGGGAAAAAGATATCAATATCGTCAATTGACTGAACGCCCGCAAAGGTCATGAGATCAAACTCAATATAGCTGCGCCTTATGTTCAAATACTCTTTGATCAGCGGGGTAAGCTGTTCTGGTAACTCAACATCAACATCCACGCTATTTTTTGCATTTGCGTTTTTAAGATATCTGTACTTTGTGTTATCGTCACTAACCATCGATGTACCAAAACATGGGATATATAGTTGGAATCGGTTACGCTGACGATGATATGTTATACTTGCATAGTTTTTGTTCTGTGATGTCGCATTAGGGTAAAATTTCAATTCAGTCCAGTTTGCGCTGCGTGGAGATTGATAAAAACTGATTGTTTGTATCAGTCCTGCTCTAAAATACTGCAACGCACGGCCAATCTGAGATGCTGCACTTTTTCTATGCGCCAGCTCTAGTTTTTTATCGTCTGTGTTATTCGAAAGTAAATTTTTTTGCTCAGCATTGGTCTTGTATACTTTTGCTTTATCGAATAACCACTGGCTGGCCCTATAAACCGCATTTCGGCGATCTGACGCAGGTATGTTGAGTAAGAATTGAATGTTCAGTTTCCCTTTCTTGCCCGCTTGGCCGCGACTGTTGATGCCTTTCTCTGCCATCTTAAACCAATTAGGATATTCCTCGATAATAAAATCTAGGTCTTTAAAAAACTCCTCGATTGTTCTGCTACCACGATCGGCACAAAACCTTAGGTAGCCCTTCGACTCCGACCCTCGTTTTACAAAATTTAGCATTCTAGAGAATTGGCTTGTACCCGTTTGCAATCCTTCCGAATATTCAGCCATAGCCTGCATAATCTCAGGTATTGTCAAGTGATAACTGCTAACAGACATGTAATCAATAGCTAATTCAGTATGACAAAAATGTTGAAATGACAGTAGCTGACTTTTAAATGCGATAGCAGAGCCGCATTCGCCCTTCGCGTTGATTGTCCATTCATTGTTTCTTCTGCTTTTTTCATTGACTCTTGCTCGCAACTCATAGCGTCGATCTGACCTAAGTTCGTCAGAAACATTTATTATATCTGGTTGTTTTTTGTTTATTTTATATTCACAATACTCATCATAAACCTTCTGTAGATTTGGGTTCAGCGATGAGCTAATGAATGTGCTGCGATTGATAGCGGACCGATCAAGATCTGACGAGGTTTTCCCTCTGCGTTGATGATCAACTTTCCTATGAATCTTATCTAGCAGTAAGTTTTTGGGCAAACTCAAAAATCTTTCAATGAAATTAATGCGAACATCAGGCACTCGCTCGGCAGGGTGTGATGTACCCATCATATAATCGCGCAAAACTTTTGTCGCGCTGCCAATTGCTTGTGGGCTACTTTTCAGAATCGGCCAGGCCTCTGGGCAGTTAGATAATGATGCGTTGATAATTTCACGTGCTACTTCTCTGTATGTAACGAAATTTTTTTTAATATAATTCTGCGTCTTAGGGGTGACCTCATCGAGCCAGAGACGCTCACCATATTTCCTCTGTACTGCTGCTGCCAGAGCCTCACAAAAAGTCATTCGACTGAAATCTATGTTGTTTATCTCAGCGTAGAACTCTGCCAACCGACGCACTCGTGTCAGTGGGCTTCGCGTGTCACTCTTGCCCTGGTAATCCCCCCATTTTTTGGAGCACTCAAAAGTAGAGGTCATGCGGCCTGTGCCAAGCGCTGTTTCGGCGTGTAGCCGCCCAGCGCCATATTGGGCCGCTCATGGTTATAAACCCACAGCCAGTTCGTGGCAAATTCCTGTAACTCATTCAGTGACTCAAACAGGTAATGGCCCAACCAGTCGTAACGCACAGTGCGGTTAAATCGCTCTATGTAGGCATTCTGCTGCGGGTTGCCTGGCTGGATATACCTCAGCGCAATCCTCTTCTGCTGCGCCCATTGCTTGAGCTCTTCGCTGATGTATTCCGGACCATTATCACAGCGGATTGCGGCTGGTTTGCCCCGCCACTCGATGACCTGCTCCAGCACCCGTTTGACTCGCGAGGCAGGCAAGGAAAAATCCACCTCGATGCACAGTGCTTCGCGATTGAAGTCATCGATCACATTAAACAACCGCACCGAACGACCATCGCTGAGCTGGTCATGCATAAAGTCCATCGACCAACAGTGATTCGGTTGGTCAGGGACTGCCAACGGCTCCGGCTTGGCGCGTACTAGCCGCTTCTTGGGTTTTATCCGCAGATTGAGCTCTAGCGCCCGATAGATCCGGTAGACCCGCTTGTGGTTCCAGCCAAAGCCTTTGACGTTACGCAGGTACAGGAAGCACAGTCCGAAACCCCAGTTGCGCTGGTTGGCGGTGAGGCGCAGTAGCCAGTCGGCAATCTCCTGGTTTTCATCAGCCAGCACGGGCTGATAACGGTAGCAACCCTCGCTCACCTTGAACACCTGGCAAGCCAGACGGATAGAAATGGCGTAATGAGCCACAGCCTTGGTCGCCATCTCCCTGCGGGCAGATGGCGTCACCACTTTTTTGCCATCGCCTCGGAGATGATCTCAGCCTTTAGGCGCTCCTCGGCATACATCTTCTTAAGGCGACGATTTTC
Source organism: Aeromonas sp. ASNIH1 (assembly GCF_002934285.1). Classification (NCBI taxonomy): domain Bacteria; kingdom Pseudomonadati; phylum Pseudomonadota; class Gammaproteobacteria; order Aeromonadales; family Aeromonadaceae; genus Aeromonas; species Aeromonas sp. ASNIH1. The sequence continues at coordinate 2,966,743 of NZ_CP026228.1, forward strand.
CTCTTCCAGCTCTTTGAGGCGCGCCATGAGAGAGGCATCCATGCCACCGAATTTGGAGCGCCACTTGTAGAAGGTGGCGGAGCTGATGCCATGCTCACGGCAGAGCTCAGGGACGGGTGAACCAGACTCGGCCTGCTTGAGGATGGCGATGATCTGTGCATCGCTAAAGCGTGATGTTTTCATGTAGAACCTCCTGCGTTCAAGATACGAGAAAATTCTACTTATGAGCACCTCAGTTTTTCGGGGGGATTACCCCCTGACGTTCCAGTGTCATTCTTAGCTTTTCTATTGTTTCACTGAGATTTTCTGACAGTGCCTGTTCCAGCTCATCCTCGGACAGCACAATTGATGTTTTCAGTAACATGTTGAGTGCTGTCTGATGGTGTCTATAACGCGAGCTTTCAGTCCTGTCGCTACTCTCGATGCCCTGAATGATCCGTTCTCTCAAATGCCTAATACTCATAATTGCCACTCCATAAAAATACAACAATCAGCCTTTTTGTTCATTATAGTGCTGGAAATCACAATGGCCACACCAAAACGAAAATCATCATAAATCGGCGTTTGACTTATTTAAAAATACTTATATATCAATGCCTTTTTTCTTTTGGAGCGAGTTTCTATGAGGGGGTTCATGATTTTAAAAATTGGCAATACTGCAAAGATTGATTAGGTTACAATCAGCATTACACATTAATTTGCGTGATTTACAACAATTATAAATAACTATTTAAAATCAGATGTTTAGTGAGTTTTATTGATTTTTAAATTGGAAAAACAGAAGTGGTCCTTCCATAAATTGTTGTAATTATGGTGTGGGAGATGTAGTTGGAAGGACATTTTGTTGTAAAAGTAAAAGAATAATAAAAACATATGGTTAGATAAACAAATGTCAACAAATCATATGATTATAAGTTGTTGATTTGCATGTTGCTTTCTATTTTTACAACAAAATCTCTTGGATTATAGAGAATCACAATACCTGCTTGCTCGAACCCTCTTTATATCAAGCAAAAAGTGGGCTGTCTGCCCGCGTTGTAAATGGTAAAACGAAGATGACTGCACAATGTCTCTACCTATGATTGTATCTGACATGAAAATATGTGACCTAGGATGCAAGAGTGCTCCAACGCCGTTTCGCTCTGCGTTGCAGTCCTATCTATTTCAGCCGGTAGGATCGTTCCCCATAGTTATTCGTCGCTGTACTGGTGGCAGAGTAGAAATGAGAGCTACGGGGTTGTGTATATGATTAAAACGAAATGTTAGCCAGCCCAGCTTGGCTGCACACTCAGAACTGGCTAACTATGAGCCAGAATACATTTTTTGGTGATATGGATAGGGCTTGAGATGGCAGATTGGATGATGCTGTACGATGCGGTGTAGCGATTCATACCGGTCGAGCTAAATTAATTTCAGCGCTCGATACGCTGTGTAATGCCTGTGCAGTCGAGTCTGAGTACACCAACCTCAGTATCATCGATATTTTCAGAATGCCCCCAAGCTCAGGGTTATTGTTTTCAATGGTTTTGTTGTGGTCAACAATGAGGGGATTGAGAAACCTGCCGGTTTCTAGTTGGCCGTCTGGACGATGCTTCTGATGACAACGAATGTGGTTTCGCCTGGCACTGGCTGAAACTGTACCAGACCAGACCAGACCAGACCAGACCAGACCAGACCAGACCAGACCAGACCAGACCAGACCAGACCAGACCAGACCAGACCAGACCAGACCAGACCAGACCAGACTTGGGTGGTTTGTATGCAGTTATAAGGTTAGGTGTTTGGCATGTTCGAGTTTATTGGCAGGCCATTTGGTTAGAGCAACAGCTATGGTTATGGCAGCAATGATGCAGGCGAGACCCCTAGGGCCTTGGCGATCTGATAAACTTTTTCCAGGGTTACCCTAGTTTCCCCACGTTCGATTTTTCCCATATGACCACGGTCTATACCAGCAATTAGTGCTAGTTTTTCCTGTTGCATACCTCGTGCAGACCGCAGCTCTCGTACATTTTTACCGAATGCAGTTGCGAGCATCGCCAGCTCAAACTCGTCAGAATCCATTTTATCTCCTCACTAGAGGATCTATGGTCTACGTTATACGGCGTGCTGTACACGGCTGTGAGTACACGCATATAATGACACTGCATATAAGCATCATTTCGAGGTGGAAAATGTCCAATCAGCAGATCGTTCTGAGCCAGAATCAAAAAAGTGGCACAGTGACACTAACCTTTCAAGATGCGGATTTCCTAGCCGCAGTAGGAGATTCTTTGAGAGTGGAGTCATTCGTACATGTCACTATCAATCAATCCGTATATGATGAATTTGTTAAGAGCATTATGGTTTCGTTTGTTGCCGAATTTATGGATTTTAAGCAGCAATGGCCGATACCTCAGGAGCTAAGAAAGTGAACAAGTCTCTGACATGATGGAGGGCATTCGGGTCTTTCTCGCGGTTTGCTGTATTGGTGGACTTATTTGTCGCTCATCCTCGTAAAGTAATGCCAACGTAGCCTCAGCTTCTTTGGATTATAACCGGCGCCAATTAGCATTTTTATCGCCTTATGAGTCTCCATAGAGACGGACGTCATTAAGCACCTCTTTAATATCGGTAAACCCAACATAACATCCTAGCCTAGGCGTTCAGTCAGGATCCCATGCTCGATGCGGCTGAGGAGGTCGAGCACAGCCTGAGCGAGTTCGGGCGTATCCTGATGGTTGAACGGACGAACACCTCCTAGGTAACGGGATATATGATCCTGTGTTGAGCAACATGTCAGTACTACAGCTTGCAACTCCGGCACCGGTACAGTGATGGGAGCCCGCCAGCACAAGCCTTACTGACAGTATTAGCCATGGATTGGTCTTGTTGCTTTGGGTCAACCCAAGGAGACGAATCCTACTTTGGGGGCCTGTTTTGTGTTGGACATCGCTCAATCACTCTTAGGTGGCTCTTCTTCAAGGGCGCGGATTTTACCGGAATGGCTAACCAAAAACTATACAGCCGACACGTCGGAAGCGAACAATCTCTTTGTCCGGGGACGCGGGGTGGGGCGGGCGTGACATGACCACGGGCAGGGAGGGGGCCGTCGCCGGTGCGGGCGGGATCACGATCCCTGTGCGCCGTCACCATTTGGCAGGAGGGGCAAAACGGGTGTCACTATACTCCCAACAGGCCTATCAGAAGGATGTGCGGGATGGAGAGTTCATTTGGTGAGAAAGTGCAGAACGTGCACGCCACCCTCAGGCAGCGGTTTGACAAGTTGAGCCGGGTGGCGATCGCCATCTACGACCCGCAGACGGACCAGCTCAAGACCTTTGCCCACAGCACGGACGGGGGCTCGCCGCTGTTGCAGTACGAGGTCAGGCTGAGCGAGGTGCCTTCCCTGCGCTACCTGGCCGAGCACCAGCAGCCCAGGGTGCTCGATACCCTGGATTCCCTGCTGGGCTCCCCCTCCGAGCACAGCCGCAAAGTGCTGGCGGCCGGTTACGCGTCGAGCTATACCGAGCCGCTGCTGCTCAACAGTCGCTTGTTCGGCTTTCTGTTTTGCGATGCCAAAGAGCCCGGTTACTTCGATGGCGCCATTTGCGGTGAGCTGGCGGCCTATGACCAGATCCTGGCGGCCATCATCGCGGTGGAGTTCTTCTCCATCCAGACCCTGAACGGGGCCCTGACCACGGTGCGGGAGTTCAGCCGCTACCGGGACGAGGAGACCGCCAATCACCTGCACCGCATGTCGGCCTATTCGCGGCTCATCGCCCGGGAGGTGGCGGCCCATTACCCCTTGAGTGACGAGGAGGTGGAGTTCATTCACCTCTTCTCCGAGCTGCACGATATCGGCAAGATTGCGGTGCCCGACGCCATCCTGCTCAAGCCGGGCAAGCTCACGGCCGAGGAGTACGGGGTGATGAAGACCCACCCCTTCAAGGGGCGGGAGATGATCGCCCTGATGATCCGCGAGTTCGGCCTGGACGGCATCCATCACACCGACATGCTGAAGAACATCATCGCCTACCACCACGAGCGTTTCGACGGTCAGGGCTACCCGGAAGGACTGGCGGGGGAGGCGATCCCCCTGGAAGCCCGCATCGTCGCGGTGGCGGATGTGTTTGACGCCCTCACCAGCGAGCGCCCCTACAAGCAGGCCTGGCCCCTCGAAACGGCTTTTGAATACCTCAAGACCCATGCCGGCAGCCAGTTCGACCCTGTCTGCGTCGCGGCGGCGCTGCAAAGCCGGGAGGCGTTTTGTGCCATCCATCGGCAATATCGGGATCCCGTGATCACCTGATTGCGCCCCCCTCTCTCCTCCCCGGCTTCTCCCGGATTCCCCAGGCCCCGTCATCTGATGGCGGGGCCTGGGGCCATTTCTCGTTTCATCGCCTTTTGGTGCATCCGGCGCCGGGGTTGTTCTGCTGCATTGCGGCTTTGCGGCTTTGCGGCTTTGCGGCGGGGCAGGGCGCCGCGGTGGGCGGGGCGGCCAACGGGAGGATTGTCCAGGGTACGGTCATAAGAGTGCCTTATAAAGAGAGGCCAGATATTAGCCGTATGACTGGCATGAGGCCGCTGGCGGGCACGATATGGCCGGGGCGGCGCCTCTGGCGGCACGTCCCGTCGCGATGTCGGCTCGGTGGTGACACTTTGATCATTTCAATAATTCTTGTATAGTTGAAATGAAGCATCCAAGGGGGGAGACCCATGAACAAAGAGATGGCCACCAAGGTCTTTGAATCGCTGGCTTCCGGCATCCGGCTCGAGGTGTGGCGGCTGCTGGTCAAGGCCGGGCTGGAGGGGCGGGTCGCGGGGGAGCTGGCTGGCGAGCTCGACATCGCCCCCAATACCCTCTCGTTTCACCTCAAGGGGATGCTCAACGCCGGGTTGCTGTCGGTGGAGCAGGAGGGGCGCTTTCTGCGCTATCGCGCCAACATCCCCCTGATGCTGGGGGTGATCGCCTACCTCACCGAGGAGTGCTGCGCCGGTCATCCCGAGGCGTGCGGCCTGCTGCCCGCCGGGCCCGGCAGCGCTTCCCGCGCCGAGGGGCCGTCGCCCTGCTGCGGCGAGTCGTAACGGGCCAGGGCTGTCGATGCCCATGTGCCGTGTCATTCATCTATTCAACCTGGGGTGCGAGCGTGGATCGCACCGGGAGTCATCATGTCTGCAAGCTGTGAGGCCAAGGCAGCCCCTGCCATCGGCTTTTTTGAACGTTATCTGACCGCCTGGGTCGCCCTCTGCATCCTGGTGGGCATTGGTCTGGGGCAGGGGTTGCCGAGTCTCTTCAAGGCCATCGGCGCCATGGAGGTGGCCAGGGTCAACCTGCCGGTGGGGCTGCTTATCTGGGTGATGATCATCCCCATGCTGCTCAAGATAGATTTTGGCGCCCTGCATCAGGTGAGGGGGCACCTCAAGGGGATTGGGGTCACCCTCTTCATCAACTGGCTGGTCAAGCCCTTCTCCATGGCCTTCCTCGGCTGGCTCTTCATCCGCGTGCTGTTTGCCGACTGGCTGCCGGCGGATCAGCTGGACAGCTACGTGGCGGGCCTCATCCTGCTGGCAGCGGCCCCCTGCACCGCCATGGTGTTTGTCTGGAGTCGCCTCACCAACGGCGATCCCTACTTCACCCTGTCGCAGGTGGCGGTGAACGACCTCATCATGGTGTTTGCTTTTGCTCCGCTGGTGGCGCTGCTGCTCGGGGTCTCCAGCATAGTCGTGCCCTGGGATACCCTGCTCACCTCGGTGGTGCTCTACATCGTCATCCCCGTCATCCTCGCCCAGCTGCTGCGCAAGGCCTTGCTGAGAAAGGGGCAGGCCCATTTTGACGGCGTCATGACCCGCATCCAGCCCTGGTCGGTGGCGGCCCTGCTGCTCACCCTGGTGCTGCTGTTCGCCTTCCAAGGCAACGCCATCATCGAGCAGCCGCTGGTCATCGCCCTCCTGGCGGTGCCCATCCTGATCCAGGTGCTGTTCAACTCCGGGCTCGCCTACTGGCTCAACCGCAAGGTGGGGGAGAAGCACTCGGTGGCCTGCCCTTCCGCCCTGATCGGGGCCTCCAACTTCTTCGAGCTGGCGGTGGCCGCCGCCATCAGCCTGTTCGGCTTTCATTCGGGCGCGGCGCTCGCCACCGTGGTCGGGGTGCTCATCGAGGTGCCGGTCATGCTGCTGGTGGTGCGCGTGGTCAACGCCAGCAAACCCTGGTACGAGGCGGGACTAAGGCGCTAACGGATGGCCACTAACCCATTTCTATTCACTTGAGTCATGAGAGACAGGCAAATGAGTGCAATCACCCTCTATCACAATCCAGAGTGCGGCACCTCCCGCAACACCCTCGCGCTGATTCGCAACAGCGGTGTGGAGCCCACCATCATTCACTATCTGGAGACACCACCCTCCCGCGACGAGCTGGTGGCCCTGATCGCCGCCATGGGCATGCCGGTGCGCGATCTGCTGCGAAAGAACGTGCCCCCCTACGAGGCACTGGGGCTGGCAGAAGATCGCTTCAGCGATGACGAACTGATCGACGCCATGCTGACCCACCCCATCCTCATCAACCGGCCCATCGTGGTCACCCCCCTCGGCACCCGGCTGTGCCGCCCGTCGGAGGTGGTGCTCGATATCCTGCCTGACCCGCAGCAAGGGGCGTTTGCCAAGGAGGATGGCGAGCAGGTGGTGGACGGTCAGGGTAAACGGCTTCGTTGAGCCCCTGCGCGTCAGCGTCTGACCCGCGCCGGGGGGATGCCCTTAACGGGCAGGCGCCAGATCTGCTACTGTGACCTTCGACTCATCACAGAGGGTGGAAACAATGAAGATTCGATTCCTGGTGATAGCCACGGCACTGGCGCTGGCCTCAACCCCCGGTCTGGCCGACTGGGCAAAGCTGAAGGAGGCCGCCTCCGACCTCGGTACCGCGGTGAGCGATACCAGCAAGGAGGCGTGGAAGGGGATCACCGATTTTTCCAAGGAGACCTGGGAGTCGGTGTCCAGCTGGGGGGCCGAGGCCTACAACAAGGCGGGGGCCTGGACGGCAGAGAGCGCGGCCACCGGCAAGGAGTGGCTGACCGCCGCCGACAAGAAGCTCGACACCATGCTCGAGCCCAAGACCCCGGAGGAGGCGAGAACCGCCCTCGATACCATGGCCGATACCGCCCTGGTGCGGCTGTTCAACGAACAGCCCTCGGCCAAGTTGCTGTTTGACAAGGCTTATGGCTATGCGGTGTTCGACTCGCGCAAGTTCTCCCTGATGATCCACACCAATCAGGGGGCCGGGGTGGCCGTCAATCGCACCAGTGGCAAGCACACCTACATGAAGATGTTCGGTGCCGGTCTTGCGGCCGGGATCGGCGGCAAGTTCTACCAGCAGGTGATCCTGTTCGAGGACAAGGCGAGGTTCGATGCCTTCGTCAGCAAGGGGTGGGAAGCCACCTCCGAGGTGGGCGCCGTGGCGGGCAAGGAGAGCGCCGAGCTCACCGCCAAATACAATGGCGGCATGGCTATCTACCAGATTGGCGAGAAGGGACTGTTGCTTGACGCCAACATCTCGGGATCCAAGTACTGGCTGGATGATGACCTGAACAAGTGATCCCTGCCAATCTGACCCGGCATTTCATGGATGGCTAGAGATGCACCCTGTTTACTTGTCGGGATTTGCAGTAAAAAGAGGGCCCAAGGCCCTCTTTTTCATAGGCGCCGCACAGAGTCCGGCGACCAGGAGAGCAAGATGACCCATGAGGCCGAGCAGGATCGGATGGCTGCCCAGCGCCGGGAGTGGGACAAGCAGAGCATCTACCTGCGGCTGCTGCTGGGCGATCCCCCCGGCTCTCCGGCCTGATCCCCGGATGGCCGGTGCCCGTCGACCTGATCGCGCCCCGCTTTTATCCCTGATCTCGAGATCTCGCTCTGGTTGGCACCTTTATTGCTTCAAGCTAGTCAGTGTCAATGATTTGTCTGGGAAGGGAAGATGGAAATTAGCGCAAGCAGCCTGATGCAAGAGATGCAGGCCCTCAAGGTGGAAGCCGGTGCCACGCCGTTGACCCAGCCCGGTCGTCCGGTCAGCTCGGATTTCGGCCAGATGCTGCAACAGGCCCTGGACAACGTCAACGAGTTGCAGGGCACCGCCAACGATCTGCGTACCCGCTTCGATCTCGGCGACAAGTCGGTGGATCTCTCCCAGGTGATGATCGCCGGCCAGAAATCCTCCATCGCCTTCGAGGCGACGGTGCAGGTGCGCAACAAGATGGTCGATGCCTACAAGACCATCATGAACATGCCGGTGTAACTCGGGCCCATGGCGACCGAGCATCATGAAGATGTCAGCAACAAGGACATAAACCGTGGCAACTGATCAAAACGGCGATCTGCTGATCAACAACGAGGGGGCGGCCGCCCTCGACGAGCACGAGCAGAAGAGCTCGGCGCTGGGCTTCCTGTCCAACACCGATGTGTTGCGCCAGATCACCCTGATCCTGGGGCTGACCATCTGTCTGGCCATCGCTGTCTTCATCCTCTTGTGGGGCAAGGAGCCGGAGATGCGTCCCCTCGGCACCTTCACCACCCAGGAGCTGGTCTCCACCCTGGATTACCTGGATCAGCAGAAGATCCCCTATCAGGTGGATGGCAAGAGCGTGCTGGTCAGTGCCGAAAACTATGCGGACATCCGGTTGCGCCTGACCCGCGCCGGTCTGGCCAACAACAGCGACGCCAGCAACGACGGCGAAGCCATCCTGCTCAAGGACTCCAGCTTCGGCGTCAGCCAGCGCATGGAGAGCGAGCGCCTGAAACTGAGCCGCGAGCGCCAGCTGGCGAGCGCCATCGAGCAGTTCCAGAACGTCGCCAAGGCCCAGGTGCTGCTGGCCATCCCGAAAGACAACGTGTTCGCCCGCAACGAACGCAAGCCCAGCGCCACCGTGGTCCTGAGCCTCAAGGGCAACGCCCTGGGCCAGGGTGAGGTGGACTCCATCGTCGACATGGTCGCCTCCGCCGTTCACGGTCTGGAGCCGACCCGCGTCACCGTGACCGACCAGAACGGTCGCCTGCTCAACTCCGGCTCCCAGGATCCCCTCTCTGCCCAGACCCGCAAGGAGTTTGCGATGCAGCAGAAGCAGGAGCTCGAATACAAACAAAAAATTGACGCCATCCTGATCCCGGTGCTGGGGGCCGACAACTATACGGCGGAGGTGGATCTCTCCCTCGACTTCTCCCAGCAGGAGCAGACCCGCAAGACCTACAACCCGGACCTGCCGGCGGTGCGCTCCGAAATGACCATGGAAGAGAACAGCGCCAGCGGCAGCAACGGCGGGGTGCCCGGCGCCCTCTCCAACCAGCCGCCCGCCGCGTCCAACATTCCCGAGCAGGCAGCCGGCGGGGAAGGAACCGCCTCTTCCGGCCGTTCCCGCAAGGAAGCGACCCGCAACTTCGAACTGGACACCACCGTCAGCCACATCCGGCGACAGCAGGGCGGCATTCGCCGCATGACGGTGTCGGTGGCGGTGGATTACAAGGCCATCCCCGGCGCCGACGGTGCCGTGACCCGGGAAGCCCGCAGCCAGGCCGAACTCGATACCCTGCGCCGTCTGCTGAGCGGCGGTCTGGGTTTTGACGTGACCCGGGGGGATACCCTGGAGGTGGTCGCCATTCCGTTCAACCGCCCGGAACTCGAGACCGTTGCCGACATTCCTCTCTACGAGCAGCCCTGGTTCTGGCGCGCGGTGCGCATCGCCGCCTCCGTGCTGGTCATCATAGTGCTCATCGTCACCGTGGTGCGGCCCATGCTCAAGCGCCTGCTCTACCCGGACGCCAAGCCGGAAGGGGAGCTGGACTTCGACAACCACACCGTGCTGGGTGGCGACGACGAACTGAGCCTGCTGGCCGCCCAGGCCGAGGCCGAACCGGTATTCGGTCTGCGGGATGGTCAGCTCAAGCTGCCTGACCTGCACCGTGACGAGGATCTGCTCAAGGCCGTGCGCGCCCTGGTAGCGAACGAACCTGACCTGGCCGCCCAGGTCATCAAAGAATGGGTAACCAAAGATGCCTGAAGAGAATAAAAGCCAGGTCACCGGCAACGACATCACCGAAAGCCAGCGTCTGATCCTGGATCAGATGGGGGGCATGGAGATGGCGGCGGTGCTGATGCTGAGCCTCAACGAGGAGGATGCGGCCCAGATCTTCCGCCACCTCGAGCCCAAGCAGGTGCAGCGGCTCGGCATGTCCATGGCCTCCATGTCGGATTTCAGCCACGATCGGGTGGCGGCGGTGCATCGTCAATTTATCGACGACATCCAGAAGTACACCAACATCGGCATCGGCAGTGAAGACTTCGTGCGCAAGGCCCTGGTGGCGGCGCTCGGGGAGGACAAGGCCAGCAACCTGGTGGATCAGATCATCCTGGGGTCAGGCGCCCGCGGCCTCGACTCCCTCAAGTGGATGGATGCCCGCCAGGTGGCCAGCATCATCCAGAACGAGCACCCGCAGATCCAGACCATCGTCCTCTCCTATCTGGAGCCGGAGCAGTCCGCCGAGATCCTGAGCCAGTTCCCGGAGCAGGTGCGCCTGGATCTGGTGATGCGCATCGCCAACCTCGAAGAGGTGCAACCGGCGGCGCTGCAGGAGCTCAACGACATCATGGAGAAACAGTTCGCCGGTGCGGCCGGTGCCCAGGCGGCCAAGATGGGCGGCCTGAAGGCGGCGGCCAACATCATGAACTACCTGGACACCAACATCGAAGGGCAGCTGATGGACTCCATCCGCGAGTCGGACGAGGAGATGAGCCAGCAGATCCAGGATCTGATGTTCGTGTTCGAAAACCTCATCGACGTGGACGATCGGGGCATCCAGACCCTGTTGCGTGAAGTGCCCGGGGATCTGCTGCAACGGGCCCTCAAGGGGTCGGACGACCAGATGCGGGAAAAAGTCTTCAAGAACATGTCCAAGCGGGCCGCCGAGATGCTGGCGGACGACCTCGAGGCCATGGGGCCGATCCGGGTCTCCGAGGTGGAAGCCGCCCAGAAGGAGATCCTCTCCACCGCACGCCGCCTGGCGGATGCGGGCGAGATCATGCTGGGGGCGGGTGGTGGCGAAGAGTTCCTCTAAGCCATGGGCCATGGAATGTGCGATGATGTCGGCCCCTGTACCCGGCCCTCGATAGGAGTCTCTTCGGCACATGAATGACAAGAACAGCAAACTGCGCGGCTATCTGAGGCCCGAGTCCGACACGGCGCAGATTGAGACCTGGGGCTGGCCAGAGATGGAGACCGAAGCCGAGGTCGAGACCAATGCCCTGGGGCTGGCTCCTGACTGGTATCGTCAGGAGCAGGCCGATGCGGCCCTGCCGGAAGAACAACCCGAAGAACCCGCCCCCAGCATCACCGCCGAAGAGGTGGAGGCGATTCGTCAGGCCGCCTGGGAAGAGGGGATGCGCGATGGGCGCGAGGCCGGTTTTGCCAAGGGGCTGGAAGAGGGCAAGCTCGAAGGCTTGCAGCAGGGCCACCAGGCCGGGCTGGAGCAGGGCAGGGAAGAGGGACTCGCCATGGGGCGGGAGCAGGTGGAGCTGGAGATAGCCCGCTGGCAAGCCCTGGTCTCACGCCTGGCCACTCCCCTTGGCGAGATGGACGAGGCGGTGGAGCAGCAGCTCATCGCCCTGGTGCAACAGCTCGCCCGCGCCCTCATCCGCCATGAGGCGCAAACCTCCCCCACGCTGCTGCTGGAGGCCCTCAAGCAGGGGTTGGCCCTGCTCCCTACCGCCGAGCAGGGGGTCACCCTGATGCTGCACCCGGAGGATGTGATCCGGGTAGAGGCCGCCTTTGGCGCCGAGGAGTGCGCGAGGCGCCACTGGCGGCTGCAAAGCGAGCCCACCTTCTCCCCCGGCGATCTGCAACTGGCCACCGAGCTTTCCAGCATCGATCTCACCCTCTCCGGGCGCATCGATCAGCTGCTGCGCAACTTCCTGCGTGACAACGCGAGCTGAGCCATGGCCCGGTTCGAACCCGTCGTGCAGCGCCCTGCTGACGGCATCATCAGGCACTCATCGTCGGAGGCGACATGACGGAACCCCTTCTTGATCGGCTTAAAGGCTACCGGGTTCGCGAGCAGGCCCCCATACCGCCGGTGGCGGGCAAGCTCACCCGGGTGGTGGGGTTGACCCTGGAAGCCATCGGCTGCCGCGCCGCCATCGGCTCCCTGTGCCGCATCGATACCCAGGATGGGGCCCTGGAGGCCGAGGTGGTGGGGTTTGCCGGGGATCGCCTGTTCTTGATGCCGAGCGAGCAGCTCAAGGGGGTCATTCCCGGCGCCCGGGTGGTGCCCGTCACCGAAGATCACGGCATCCCGGTGGGCATGAGTCTGCTTGGCCGGGTCATCGACGGCATCGGCCAGCCCCTGGACGGGCTCGGCCCCATCCTCTCGTCCCAGACGGTGCAGTTCGCCCAGCACCGCATCAATCCCCTGGCCCGTCGCCCCATCCATCAACCCATGGACGTGGGGGTACGGGCCATCAATGCCGTGCTTACCGTGGGCCGGGGTCAGCGCATGGGTCTGTTCGCCGGCTCCGGTGTCGGTAAATCCGTGCTGCTTGGCATGATGACCCGGGGCTCGGTGGCGGATGTCGTCGTGGTGGGCCTCATCGGCGAGCGGGGCCGGGAGGTGAAGGAGTTCATCGAGGAGATCCTCGGCGCCGAGGGGCGCGAGCGCGCCGTGGTGGTGGCCGCCCCTGCCGATGCCTCGCCGCTGATGCGCCTCAAGGGGTGCGAGACGGCGCTCGCCATCGCCGAGTATTTCCGCGAGCAGGGGCTCAACGTGCTGCTGCTGATGGACTCCCTCACCCGCTACGCCCAGGCACAGCGGGAAATTGCACTGGCGGTGGGGGAGCCGCCGGCCACCAAGGGTTATCCCCCCTCGGTGTTTGCCAAATTGCCGGCGCTGGTGGAGCGGGCCGGCAACGGCAGCGACGGCCAGGGCTCCATCACCGCCTTTTTCACCGTGCTGACGGAGGGGGACGATCTGCAGGATCCCATCGCCGACGCGGCCCGGGCCATCCTCGATGGCCACATCGTGCTGGCGCGGGAGCTGGCGGATGCGGGCCACTATCCGGCCATCGACATCGAAAAATCCATCAGCCGGGTCATGCCCATGGTGACCTCACCGGAGCACATGGAGCTGGCGCGCACCTTCAAGCAGTTCTACTCCCTCTACCAGCAGAACCGGGACCTCATCACCATCGGCGCCTACAGTCAGGGATCGGATCCGCGCATCGACCGGGCCATCATCCAGAAACCCTATCTGGATCAGTTCTTGCAGCAGAAAATGCGCGAGGTCATTCACTACGATGAAGGCCTGCAATCCCTGCAACTGGTGGCCATGCCCCTGATGCGTTGACCGGTGGAGAGCCCTTATGAGTAAAGGATTGACGTTGCTGGCGAGTCGGCTGGAGGAGGCCGAACAGCAGGCCGCCATGGCGCTGGCCAAGGCCCAGCAGGATCTCAAGCTGTTCATGGATCAGCAAAACGCCCTCAACCAGTACCGCCAGATCTACCACCAGCAGTGGACGGAGCGCGGTCTGCAGGGGATCAGCCCCCAGCAGAACAGCCAGTATCACGCCTTCATCAACAAGCTCGAAAACGCGGCGACCCAGCAGTACCAAGGGGTGTTGCAGGTGCGCGAGGCACTGGCCGAGTGCCGCACCCAGTGGCTCGAAGCCCAGCAGCGGCGCAAGGCGGTCGAGCTGCTGCTGGAGAAGAAGGCGGACAAGGTGCGCCAGAAGGCCCAGCGCCAGGAGCAGAAGATGCTGGATGACTACGCCATCCTGCGTCGTTATCACCAATCTGGCCTGTAATTTGCTTTCTTCCGGTCATGCGAGGCCGATGGGCCAAGCCATGACCGCACGTGCGGCCGTCACCGAATCGTCGTCAGGGATCCCAGCATGATACAGACCCCCTTGATTAGCACTCTCCCCCAGGCGCCTTCTGCCGATGGCAGCGCCACCCTGCTGGCTCCCACCATTGGGGGCGAAGGGGGCGTGCAGCCGTCAGGCGAGGGCAAGGCCGCCTTCTCGCAAGCCATGGCCATGGCCCAGCTGATGGGCAAGGCGCCAGCCAGTCAGGGCAACCCACCGCTCCAGGGCCCCGCCGAGGGCACCCGGGAGGGGCTTGCCCCGGCTGCCAAATCTTTGGCGTCTGACGAGCCCGCCACCGAGTCCGCGTCTTCCTCGAAGGGGGCGGACGACGAGGGCGAGCAGCCTCCCGACGACTTCCTGCAACAGTTGCAAGCCTCCCTGCGCCAGGATGTGAGCCTGGTGGTGCCCCCGACATCGCCCGCCATGGCCGGTGAGGCGGCGGTGCCTGTGGACGGCAACCCCTTGCCGCCTGGCGCCGCAGCGCCTGGGATGGCAGAGAGCGTGGAGGCGGCAGAGGGGAGCGTCTCCCTGCCGCAGATGACGCCAGAGCGTCAGCAGGAAGGGAACAAAACGAAAGCCATCCCCGGTGCGGCCCAAGGCGCCAGCGCCGTGCCGAGCGGTCAGGGTGCTCTGCCGCTGGGGGCCGAAGAGCCCGCCTTGGCCGATGACATTGCCGTGGCCGACCAGGGCGGAGCGACCCGCCAGCCCATGGCAGGCAAGGGAGCGGAGCCGGATGCCAAGGGGGTCGAGCCCCCTCTCTCGGGTCAGGAGCGTGCCGCCCTGCTCGCCAAAGTGGTGGCAGGAGAAAACGCCCAGGCTCCCACTGTCACCCGGGCTGACTCATCGCAAGAGGCACAGGTGGCCGATCCCCTGGCGTCGGCCGGACAGGGGGCAACCGCTTCCCGTGCCACCAGCGCCTATGGCGATGGCGTGATCCGGACGGTGGCGCAGGGGCCGGCCCCTGTGGCCACACCGGAGTCCGCCCCGCCAGCCACTGCGGCAGGGGCAGAGAAGGACGCCCCTGTCGCCGGTGAGGCCAGACAGGCTGAGGCCGCGAGCGGGCAGGGAGCCCGTGCAGGGGCCGAGCCTGCGGTGAATGCAGGGAGCAGCCAGCCCGTGACGACGGAGGACACGGCCCCCGTGCAGGTGGCGCCGCAGATCCTGGCTCGTCATGAATCCCAGGGGGCACAGGCCCCCCTGACGGCCCTCTCGGCGGGCCTGGACCAGATGGAGAGCGCCCCCGTGGTGGCCGCCGGCGCTGCCGTGTCGGTGAAGCCCGCGGTGGACAAGTCCCGGCTCGATGAGCTGGGCAAACAGCCGGGGATGGAGGTCAAGGGCAGTGAACCCGCCGAGGGGAGCCAGCCTTTGCATCAGGCACAGAGCCAGGTCGGCGAGAACAGACCGCTGGCAGAGGCGACCGTCAGACGGGAGCCCCAGAGCCTGCCCCACCTCAAGCTGGCGACCCCTGAGGCCCCCGAGCAGCTGCACCACAAGGTGAACCTGATGCTGGCGGACAAGCTGCAACAGGCGGAGATCCAGCTAGACCCCCTGGGGCTTGGCAAGATGAAGATCCAAATCCAGATGGATGCCTCCAGCCAGGCCAGCGTGCACTTCGTGGTGCAGCATGGCCAGACCCGTGAGATGCTGGAGCAGGCCATGCCGCGCCTGCGCGACATGCTGGCAGGGCAGGGGATCCAGCTCGGCCAGACCGTGGTGCAACAACAGGCGCAGCAGCAAGCCTTCCAGCAGCAGGGGCAGTCATCCTCCCAGGGTCAGTCCGGTTTCGGTGACCAGGGGCGACAGGGGGGAAATGGCGGCGGCAGCGATGGCAGAGAGGCCGAGGGGAGCGCTCGCAACCTCACGCTGCTGGTGGAATCGGCAAACGATGCCGGAATCGATTTCTATGCTTGATGCATTCTTAAGTAAGTTTATGATACCGAACAAGTTTGAGACTAGGGTGGACAAGGGATGGCAGACGATAACGAACTGACGCTGAAGGATCCGGCGGCAGGCAAGAAAAAGAAACTGATCATGATAGTCGCCCTGGCCGTCGTGCTCCTTGGCGGGGGCGGCGCCGGCGCCTGGTTCATGCTCGCCGGTGGGGATGAGCCCGCGGCCGAAAAGAGCGAGGCCAAGCCGGAGGCGAACACGCCCCAGCCCTCGCTCTATGTGGGCATGCCCCGTCCCTTCGTGTTCAACGTGGCGGGAGGCCAGCGGGATCGGCTGGTGCAGATCAAGATCCAGCTGATGGTGCGCGGCACCGCCGACGAAACCCTGGCCAAACAGAACATTCCCCTGATCGAAGGCACCTTGCTGCGGGTCTTCAGCTCGGCGACCGCCGAACAGCTGATGACCTTCGAGGGCAAGGAGAAGCTGCGTCAGGATTCGCTGGAAGAGTGCCGCCGGGTGCTGAACGACCTGGTCTCTTCTCCCGTAATCGAACAAGTGCTGTTTACCGGCTTTGTCATGCAATGAAAGGTGAAGCGTGAGCGATCTGTTAAGTCAGGACGAGATTGATGCCCTGCTGCACGGCGTCGACGATGTCGAGGAGGAGGAGCTGGGATCAGCCGGGGATCCCGGTATCGCCCAGTTCGACTTCTCCTCCCAGGACCGCATCGTCCGCGGCCGCATGCCGACCCTGGAGCTGGTGAACGAACGGTTTGCCCGCCACATGCGCATCAGCCTGTTCAACATGATGCGACGCACCGCCGAGGTCTCCATCAACGGCGTGCAGATGCTCAAGTTCGGCGAATATGTTCACACCCTGTTTGTGCCCACCAGCCTGAACATGGTGCGTTTCCGCCCCCTCAAGGGGACGGCGCTGATCACCATGGAGGCGCGGCTCGTCTTCATCCTGGTGGAGAACTTCTTTGGCGGTGATGGCCGCTACCACGCCAAGATCGAGGGGCGGGAATTCACCCCCACCGAGCGGCGCATCATCCAGATGCTGCTCAAGCTGGTGTTCGAGGACTACAAGGATGCCTGGGCGCCGGTGATGGACGTGGGCTTTGAATACCTCGACTCCGAAGTGAACCCGGCCATGGCGAACATCGTCAGTCCCACCGAGGTGATCGTGGTGAGCTCCTTCCACATCGAGCTGGACGGCGGCGGCGGCGACTTCCACGTGGCCATGCCCTACTCCATGCTGGAACCCATCCGCGAACTGCTGGATGCGGGGGTGCAGAGCGACAAGGGGGATACCGACGTGCGCTGGAGCAAGGCCCTGCGCGACGAGATCATGGACGTCAAGGTGGAGCTCAAGGCCAAGCTGCTGGAGACCGAGCTCTCCTTGCGTGAGCTGATGGAGCTCAGACCCGGGGACATCATCCCGGTGGAGATGCCGGAGAACCTGCTGGTCTTTGTGGAGGATCTGCCCACCTTCCACGCCAAGATGGGGCGCACCAAGGAGAACGTGGCGCTCAAGATCACCGACAAAATCAAGCGCCCTGACGGGGTCAAGACAGAGATGCATCTGGTGACCCGCGGGGGCGTGCGCATTGATGGCGAAGCCGAGCTGGAAGAGCTCGAGCGAAGCATCTCTGACAAACACCCTGATTGATCCTCCCCCCGGGGAGGTGTTGCAACACTGAGGAATTGAAGATGAGCGGAACCGATGACGAGCAGGATTTGATGGCTGACGCCTGGGCGGCCGCACTGGAGGAGCAGGTCACGGCCGAAGCCAAGCCTGCCCCCCTGGAGGAGTTGAAGGACGAAGCCCCCATCAGCGCCGAAGAGCGGCGCAAGCTGGACACCATTCTGGACATCCCGGTGACCATCGCCATGGAAGTGGGCCGCAGCCAGATCAGCATTCGCAACCTGCTGCAACTGAACCAGGGCTCGGTGGTGGAGCTGGATCGGGTGGCGGGTGAACCCCTGGACGTGCTGGTCAACGGCACCCTGATCGCCCACGGCGAGGTGGTGGTGGTGAACGACAAGTTCGGTATCCGCCTTACCGACGTCATCAGCCAAATCGAAAGGATCAAGAAGCTCAAATGATCCGTGTGCTCCCGTTGTGGCTGTTTTCCCTGCCTGCCCTGGCCAATCCGGGGGTAGGGGCCAATCCCCCCAGCCTCACCTCCTGGCTGCTCTCCAGCCTGATGGTGATCGGCCTCATCCTGGTGCTCGGCTTCCTGCTCAAGAAGAGCAAGCTTTCCCAGGTGATGGGAGGGGGCCAGATGAAGGTCATCGCCACCCTGCCCCTTGGCTACAAGGAGAAGCTGATGGTGGTCAAGGTGGGCGGCCAGCAACTGCTGGTCGGGGTGACGCCGCAGCAGGTCAACTTCCTCTATCGCCTGGAGGAGCCGCTGGACGAGAGCCAGCCTCAGGCGTTCTCCGAGCAACTGGGCAAACTGATGGGCAAGCATGAAAAACGTTAACTGGATCGGGTGGCTGGCACTGCTCTCTCTGGTGCTCTCGCCCCTGGCGATGGCCCAGGACGGCATGTCTGCACTCACCGTCAAGACCATGGCGGATGGCAGTCAGGAGTACAGCCTGACCCTGCAGGTGCTGGCGCTGATGACCGCGCTCTCCTTCCTGCCGGCCATGGTGATCATGATGACCTCCTTCACCCGGATCATCGTGGTGCTCGGCATCCTGCGCCAGGCCATCGGTCTGCAGCAGAGCCCCTCCAACCAGGTGCTGATCGGCATCGCCCTCTTCATGTCGTTTTTCATCATGTCGCCGGTGCTGGATCGCATCAACAACGAGGCGTTGCAGCCCTATCTGGCCGAGACCATCGGGGCCAAGGAGGCCCTGGAGAAGGCGGAGCTGCCCATTCACCAGTTCATGCTGGCCCAGACCCGGGTCAAGGATCTCAATACTTTCATGGAGATAGCGAACGTGCAGGTGGCCGAGCCTGCGGACGTGCCGCTACGGGTGCTGATCCCGGCCTTTGTCACCAGCGAGCTCAAGACCGCTTTCCAGATAGGCTTCATGTTGTTTCTGCCTTTCCTGGTCATCGATCTGGTGGTCGCCAGTATCCTGATGGCCATGGGGATGATGATGCTCTCCCCCATGCTGGTCTCCCTGCCGTTCAAGCTGATGCTGTTCGTCATGGTGGATGGCTGGAACCTCATTCTGGGTTCCCTGGCCACCAGCTTCGGGCTGGGCTCGGGTGGTTAGGGGAGGGCAGACCCTCCCCCCGGCTCTCCCCTTCACTCGGGGAGGAAGCGAAGAGGCCTCTCTTTCTTTCGAAGGAGGAGGCCAGGAGGATGCGGCCCTGGGCAAACCCATCAAAAGGAGCGAGCAATGAGTCCTGAAACCTTCGTCGACGTCTTTCGCGAGGCGCTTTGGCTGGTGACGATCATGGTGTGCGCCGTGATCCTGCCGAGCCTGATGGTGGGGTTGGTGGTCGCCATCTTCCAGGCCGCCACCTCCATCAACGAACAGACCTTGAGCTTCCTGCCCCGTCTGGTGGTCACCCTGCTGGCCTTGGGGGCGGGGGCTCACTGGGGATTGCAGAGTCTGATGGACTTCTTCCAGCTGATGGTGAGCCAGATCCCCGAGGTGGTGGGCTGATGCCAGCCAAGGGCCACCCTTTCGCTCTGGCCGAGGCAGACCGGGGCCTGCGTCCTCCCGTTGGCTTGCCCCTGCCGGGAGTGCCGCTGTCATGACCTACACCACGGCGCTCATCATGGAGTGGCTCTCCTCCATCCTCTGGCCCCTGGCCCGGGTGAGCAGTCTCCTGATGGTGATGGCGGTCTTCGGCAGCCGGCTCGCCCCCGCCCATATCCGTATCGGCCTGGCGCTGGCGATCACCCTCATCATCGCCCCCCTGCTGCCCCCGATGCCGAAGATCGAGCTCTTCTCTCTCGGCAGCTTCCTGGTGCTGGGGCAGCAACTGCTCATCGGCATCGCGCTCGGCCTCATGACCCAGTTCCTGCTGGAGACCTTCGTGATGGCGGGTCAGGTCATCGCCATGCAGACCAGCCTGGGCTTTGCCACCCTGGTGGATCCCATGAACGGCCAGTCGGCTCCCGTGGTGGGCCAGTTCTACCTGATGCTGGCGACCCTGGTGTTTCTCGCGGTGGACGGCCACCTGCTGATGCTGCGCATGGTGGTGCTGAGTTTCGAAACCCTGCCGGTATCTGACAGCGGGCTCACCCTGCCTGCCATCCGCAGCCTGGTGAGCTTTCTCGGGGTCATGTATCAGGCTTCTCTGGTGATGGCGCTTTCGGCCATCATCGCCCTGCTGCTGATCAACTTCGCGTTCGGGGTGATGACCCGTGCGGCCCCCCAGCTCAACATCTTCAGCATCGGCTTTGCGGTCAGCATGATGTCGGGCCTGTTCATCCTCTGGCTCACCATCGGTGGCTTCATGGGGCACTTCGACGCGCTCTGGGAGCGGGTGCAGGAGACCAGCTGCGAGCTCATCAACGTCCAGTGCTTCGGGGGCCAGCATGACTGAGGCCCTCCCGGTTGCGACCCTTTTGCCGCCAGTCTGGCGGGCTGCCAGCCGGCTGATGCCGGCAGGAGGCCAGCATGGCTGATACCGATCAGGAACGCACAGAACAACCCACGGGCAAACGACTGCAACAGGCCCGGGAAAAAGGGCAGATTGCACGCTCCAAGGAGCTGGGTACCGCCAGCGTCCTGCTGGCGACCGTGTTCGGCCTCCTGATGATCAAGGAGAGTCTGGCAGGGGCCATGATCAAGGTACTCACCATGGGCTTTACCCTGGACCGGGATCAGGCGTTCGACCCCAATGCCATGGGGGCCATGGTGCCTGCCCTGCTGGGGGAGCTGATCCAGCCTCTGGGGCTGCTGTTCATGCTGGTGATCATCGCCGCCTTCGTCGGCAACACCCTGCTCGGCGGGATGAACTTCTCCTCCGAGGCCATGTTGCCCAAGTGGAGCAAGCTGAGCCCCCTGAGCGGCATCAAAAGGATGTTCGGGGTGCAATCCCTGGTGGAACTTGTCAAATCCATCGCAAAAGTGGTGTTTATTAGTCTGTTCGCCTGGTGGATGCTGTCGAGCCAGTTCAACCATCTGCTGAATCTCTCTCTTGAGGGCTTTCCCGGCGGCATCGTCGATGCCCTGGACCTGCTGCTCTGGATGCTGATCATCCTCTGCTGCGCCCTGATCCCCATTGTCGCCATCGATGTGCCGTTCCAGAGCTGGAACCACAATCGCCAGCTGAAGATGACCAAGCAGGAGATCAAGGACGAGTTCAAGGACAGCGAAGGCAAGCCCGAGGTCAAGGGGCGAATACGCCAGTTGCAGATGCAGATGGCCATGCGCCGCATGATGGGGGATGTCCCCAAGGCCGATGTGATCATCACCAACCCGACCCACTACTCGGTGGCGCTCAAATACGATGCGGGCAAGCCGGGGGCGGCGCCCAAGGTACTGGCCAAGGGGGTCGACGAGGTGGCGATGAAGATCCGGGAGATCGGGCGCGAATACGACATCCCCGTCATGTCCTCCCCGCCGCTCACCCGGGCCCTTTACCACGCCACCGAGATTGGCCAGGAGATCCCGGAGGGGCTCTTCGCCGCCGTCGCCCAGGTGCTGGCCTATGTCTATCAGCTCAAGAAGTTCCGCCGTGGCCGCGGCCGGCGCCCGACCCCCATCGCCAAGGATCTGCCCATTCCACCCGAGTTTCGCAAATAACGCAGTGGTGGCAGCCTGATCCCGGGTGCTCTCCCTTGCGCCCCCGCGTTTCGCAAATAAAGCGGTGGGATGGCCCCACCATCCGATCTCTCCCTTGTGTCGCAAACAAGGCCGCAATCTCCCTGTCGAGGCGCGGCGCCTCGCCCCATGGCCTTTGGCCTGCTTGGTGAAGGCAGCTTCCCCCTGTCACCATTTCCCGTGACGCCAACGACGGACTTCTGACAGTGTTAAAATAAAAACCATATAGATCAATACATTGAATCCTTGGCTTGATATTTGCTTTAATCCGTCATTGGCAGTTTATCATTGAGAAGCACGATGGGATTCAAAGCGGGACTGGGCCGTTTCAAAGAGTACAAGTGGCTGCTCAGCAGAGGGGTAGGGACGCCGCTGCTGGTATTGGCCTCTCTGGGGATGGTGGTACTCCCCATTCCGCCCCTGATGCTGGATATCCTCTTCTCCTTCAACATCGCCCTCTCCATCGTGGTGCTGCTGGTGGCGGTCTATACCCGCCGCCCCCTGGAATTTGCCGCCTTCCCCACCGTCTTGCTGATCGCCACCCTGCTGCGGCTCGCCCTCAACGTTGCCTCCACCCGGGTGGTGTTGCTGGAAGGCCACAACGGCAGCGCGGCGGCAGGCCATGTGATCGAGGCGTTCGGCAACGTGGTGATCGGCGGCAACTATGCCGTGGGCATCATCGTCTTCATGATCCTGGTGATCATCAACTTCGTGGTGGTCACCAAGGGTGCGGGCCGGATCTCCGAGGTGAGCGCCCGCTTCACCCTTGACGCCATGCCAGGCAAGCAGATGGCCATCGATGCGGACCTGAACGCCGGTCTCATCAATCAGGAAGAGGCCAAGAAGCGCCGTCAGGACGTGACTCAGGAAGCGGACTTCTACGGCTCCATGGACGGTGCCTCCAAATTCGTGAAAGGGGATGCCATCGCCGGCATCATGATCCTCTTCATCAACATCATCGGCGGCTTCATCATCGGCATGATGCAGCACCAGCTCACCTTCGGC
This sequence comes from Aeromonas sp. ASNIH1, assembly GCF_002934285.1. NCBI lineage: Bacteria > Pseudomonadati > Pseudomonadota > Gammaproteobacteria > Aeromonadales > Aeromonadaceae > Aeromonas > Aeromonas sp. ASNIH1. The sequence goes on from NZ_CP026228.1 coordinate 2,989,250, forward strand.
GAAGCGGCCCAGGTCTATACCCTGCTCGCCATCGGTGACGGTCTGGTCGCCCAGATCCCCTCGCTCCTGCTCTCCATTGCCGCGGCCATCATCGTCACCCGTCAGAATACCGACCAGGACATGGGGACAGCGGTACTCGGCCAACTGTTCGAAAATCCCAAGGCGCTGGTGATCTCCGCCGGCATCCTGCTGATGATGGGCAGCGTACCCGGCATGCCGCACCTGGCTTTCCTGAGCCTGGGGGCGGTGGCGGCGGCGGGCGCCTGGTGGCTGCTGCGCCGCGAGAAGCAGAACAAGGCGAAGGCGGCGAGCGGCGAACTCATGCCGACCCAGGGGGATGCCCCGGTGGAGCAGAAGGATCTCAGCTGGGACGACGTCATGCCGGTGGACATCATCGGCCTGGAGGTGGGTTATCAGCTGATCCCGCTGGTGGACAAGAACCAGGGGGGCGAGCTGCTCAACCGGATCAAGGGGGTGCGCAAGAAGCTCTCCCAGGAGCTGGGCTTTCTGGTGCCTGCCGTCCACATTCGCGACAACCTGGATCTTGCCCCCAACCAGTACCGCATCACCCTGATGGGCGTGAGCACGGGGGAAGCCACCGTCTATCACGACAAGGAGATGGCCATCAACCCGGGGCAGGTGTTCGGCCAGATCCACGGTATCGCCACCCAGGACCCGGCGTTCGGGCTGGAGGCGGTCTGGGTCGCCAAGGAGCAGGTCTCCCAGGCCCAGACCCTTGGCTACACCGTGGTCGATGCGGCCACCGTGGTGGCTACCCACCTGAGCCAGATCCTCTCCAACCATGCGGCGCTGCTGCTGGGTCATGACGAGGTGCAACAACTGCTCGACATGATAGGGAAGCATCAGAGCAAGCTGGTGGAAGGACTGGTTCCCGAGGTGATCAGCATGGGCAACCTGGTGAAGGTATTGCAGAATTTGCTCAATGAAGGCGTGCCAATTCGCGATATGCGCACTATCCTGCAGACCCTCGTGGAATATGCGCCCCGCAGCCCGGACCCGGAAGTGCTGACCGCAGCCTGCCGGATCGCCCTGCGCAGATTGATTGTGCAGGAGATTGCCGGTCCCGAACCCGAGCTGCCGGTGATCACCTTGTCACCAGAACTGGAACGTATATTGCATCAATCCCTGCAAGCAGGTGGGGGAGATGGCGCCGGTATCGAACCGGGACTGGCGGAGCGGATGCAACGCTCCCTGGTGGAAGCCACTCAACGACAAGAACTGGAAGGCCAGCCGGCCGTGCTTCTGACATCGGGGATATTGCGCAATACCCTGGCGAAATTTGTCAAGAATGCCATTCCTGGATTACGCGTGCTGTCCTATCAGGAAGTGCCTGACGACAAGCAGATCCGCATCGTCAGTGCGGTGGGACAGGGCTAGTTAGCGGAGATGACGGGTGAAGATTAAGCGGTTTTTTGCCAAAGACATGCGCACGGCGCTGGCCGAGGTCAAGGAGACTCTCGGACCCGATGCCGTCATCATGTCCAACAAAAAGGTCACCGGTGGGGTGGAGATAGTCGCGGCCGTCGATTATCAATCCCAGGTACCGGGGCCCAAAGACGCGCCGGTTCGCCGTCAGTTGAATGAAGAGAGCGTCAATATCTCGTCTGCGGGCAAGCAGATGACGAGGTCGGCGCCACCCAAGGAACAGAACGAATACTACGCCGATACCCTGGCGGCCCTGCTGGCGCGCCAGCAGAAGCTCAATCCGGCCAACCCGGCGGGTGGCAATGGCGCCCCGGGATCATGGTCTGGCAACGGAGGCAACGGTCAGCCAGCTTCGGCCTCCTGGCCCGCCAATGGCGCTGCCGGCACCCAGTCCGCCGGACTGGCGGGCGCGGCCAGTGCTCCCAGAACCCTGGCCGAACAGGGCCAGTGGGGCGCCGCACCCGAGCCCGCCAAGCCCAAGGCCCGTCCTGCCGCCGCCCCGCGCCAGGCCCAGTCCGCCCAGCGAGATCAGGAGATGGAGGGGATGCGCAAGGAGATGGCCAGCATCCGCAAGCTGCTGGAGCACCAGATCTCCGGCCTGATGTGGCAGGAGGTGGAACGCCGCGAACCCATGCGCGCCCTGCTCATCAAGGAGCTCAAGAAGATGGGGTTTGACGACGCCTTCGCCGATCAGCTGGCGGGCCTCATCCCCGAAGACATGCCGATCCATCAGGCCATGGCCCAGCTGGCCGAGGTGCTGACGGCCCAGCTCAAGATCAGCGAGGACGAGATCCTGCGTCAGGGAGGGGCGGTGGCCCTGCTCGGACCGACCGGGGTGGGCAAGACCACCACCATCGCCAAGCTGGCGGCCCGCTTTGCCATGAAGTATGGCGCCGAGCAGGTGGCGCTCATTACCACGGACAACTACCGGATCGGGGCCCACGAACAGCTGCAGACCTATGGTCGCATCATGGGTTGCCCGGTGCGTCAGGTGCGGGACGCCGAAGAGCTGGCCAGTGCCCTCTATCAGTTCCGCCATCGCCGGCTGGTGCTCATCGACACCGCCGGGGTGGGTCAGCGGGATATCCGCCTGACCGAACAGCTCGACACCCTGGTGAAGAATGCCAAGGTGCGTATACGCAGTTATCTGGTCATGTCGGCCACCTCCCAGCGACGGGTGATGCAGGAGGCGGTGGATCACTTCCGGCGCATTCCGCTCTCCGGCTGCATTCTGACCAAGCTAGACGAGAGCCTGAATCTGGGTGAAGTGATCAACGTGTGCATTCAAAACGCCCTGCCCATCAGTTACATCACCGACGGGCAACGGGTGCCGGAAGATATTCAAGTTGCCAACGCGGCGCTGCTGGTCGGTGCCGCCATGGGGTCGCTGGAACGGGAAGCAGAAGATCCCTATTTCTGGGGATCGGGTTTTGGCGAATCCGAAGATTCGGAGTTTTATGAGTAACATGTATATGGATCAGGCGAGTGGTCTGCGCAAAATGCGTCAAAACAATCGAGTGAAAGTGATCGCCGTGTCCGGAGGCAAGGGGGGCGTCGGCAAGACCAACGTGACCCTGAACGTGGCGGGAGCCATGGCCGCCCAGGGCAAGCGGGTGTTGGTGCTGGACGCCGACCTTGGTCTGGCCAACGTCGACGTCATGCTGGGGCTGAGGGTGCATCGCAACCTCTCCCATGTGCTGGCCGGGGAGTGCACCATAGACGACATCATCGTCGAGGGGCCCTACGGCATGATGATAGTGCCGGCCACCTCGGGCACTCAGTCCATGGTCGAGCTCTCCCCGGTACAACATGCCGAGCTCATCCGCGCCTTCAGCGAGATGAAGACCCAGGTGGACGTGTTGCTGGTGGACACGGCGGCGGGGATTTCCGACATGGTGCTGAGTTTCACCCGTGCCGCCCAGGACATCATGGTGGTGGTGTGCGATGAACCCACCTCCATCACCGATGCCTACGCGCTCATCAAGATCCTCTCCAAGGATCACGGTGTGTTCCGCTTCAAGGTGGTGGCCAACATGGTCCGCTCCCTGCGCGAGGGACAGGAGCTGTTCGCCAAGCTGACCCGGGTCACCGACCGCTTCCTGGATACCTCCCTGGAGCTGGTGGCCTGCGTGCCTTACGACACCAACCTGCGGGCCGCGGTGCGCAAGCAGAAACTGATAGTTGAGGCGTTTCCAAAATCCCCTGCCGCCCTGGTATTTCGTGCCCTGGCGAACAAGGCGGCGAGCTGGCCCATCCCGAATCAGCCGGGCGGCCACCTCGAATTTTTCCTGGAAAACTTGTTGCAAAAGCCGGTCATAACACAGGAAGACTCCCGTGAATAAAGCCCAAGCATACTTGCGTCATCAGGATTCCTACGTGCTGGTCGAGCGACACGCTCCGCTGGTCAAGCGGATTGCCCAGCATTTATTGGCTCGCCTGCCAAGCAGTGTCTTGCTGGATGACCTGATCCAGGCAGGTATGATTGGGCTGCTCGAAGCTTCCCGCAACTTTGACGGCAGCAAGGGCGCCAGCTTTGAAACCTATGCCGGCATCCGCATCCGTGGTGCCATGCTCGACGAGATCCGCCGTGGGGACTGGGTGCCCCGCTCGGTGCACCGCAACAGCCGTGCCATCGCAGAAGCGATCGAGAACGTGGAGCAGGCCCATGGCCGGGATGCCAGAGACACCGAGGTGGCCGCCAATATGGGGGTGTCCCTCGGGGAGTACCATGCCATGCTGCAGGATGTCTCCTGCGGCAAGATCATCGGCATTGAGGATCTGGGAGTCAGTGAAGATGTCATCGGTCATCCCGATGACGGCAACGGTCAGGGAGGATTCGACGATCTGGCGGCCGAACGCTTCCAGGGGGCTCTGGCCGAGCACATCGCCCGCCTGCCGGAGCGGGAGGCGCTGGTGCTCTCCCTTTATTACGATGAAGAGCTGAATCTGCGCGAGATCGGTGAAGTATTGAGTGTGAGTGAGTCTCGGGTGAGCCAGATTCATAGTCAGGCCATGCACAGGCTGCGCGCCCGTTTGCGAGATTGGAATTTATAAGTGGTTGTACTGGCTACACTGGAGCACAACTCTAAGGCATAATCCGCACCATAAAACCTGCGATCTGCATCATGTAAGTGAGCCGTCTTGGCGGCTATTTAGGAGGAACTTTGGACAAGAACATGAAAATCCTCATCGTCGATGACTTTTCAACGATGCGCCGGATTATCAAGAACTTGCTGCGTGACCTGGGATACAACAATACCCATGAAGCAGACGATGGCAACACGGCGTTGCCGATGCTGAAAAATGGCGACTTCCAGTTCGTGGTCACCGACTGGAACATGCCCGGCATGCAGGGCATCGACCTGCTCAAGGCGATTCGCCTCGACGACAAGCTCAAGCACCTGCCGGTTCTGATGGTGACTGCCGAAGCCAAACGCGAGCAGATCATCGAAGCCGCCCAGGCCGGGGTCAATGGCTATATCGTCAAGCCGTTCACCGCTGCCACCCTCAAAGAGAAGCTCGACAAAATCTTTGAACGTATCGGCTAAGGAGCGGCAGGGATGAAGGCCAAAACGAGTGCCATGATCTCGCTTGACCAGGCAAGGATGCTGGTTGCCCACCTGGAGCGGGAAGAGTTTGAACAGGCCGATACCATCCTCGCCGATGTGTGCGCCCCCAATGCGGCGGCCCTGTTTGACAAGGTGGGGCAGCTGACCCGCCAATTGCACAACTCATTGCAGGATTTTCGCCTGGATCCCAGGATCCCCGACCTGGCCACCCATGAGATCCCGGATGCCCGGGAGCGTCTGAGCTATGTCATCGACATGACGGACAAGGCGGCCAATCGCACCATGGATGCGGTCGAGGCAAGCCTTCCCATCGCCGATCGACTCAACGACAACATTCAGCTGGTCATGCCCAACTGGAATGCCCTGATGAGCCGGGATCTCGAGCTGGGTCAATTCAAGGCGCTGTGCCATCAACTGAATGATTTTATTAAGGCTTCTGAGACGGATGCCGATAAGTTACGACAACTGCTGACGGAAATTCTGATGGCTCAGGATTTCCAGGACCTGACCGGTCAGATGATCCGCAAGGTGATCAAACTGGTGCAGGAAGTTGAAACGAAGTTGATAGAGATGCTGACCATGTTCGGTGAGGGCGTTAGCGACAATTCGGCACGTAGCCTGCCAGCGAGCGGCATCGAGGCGGAAGGCCCCATCATGAACCCGCAGACCCGCTCAGATGTGGTCAATGGTCAAGATGATGTGGACGATCTGCTGTCTAGCCTGGGATTCTAATGGAGTGACGCATGGCCTTCGAAGTTGATGAAGACATACTGCAAGACTTTTTGGTCGAAGCATCAGAAATATTGGAACAGTTGTCTGAACAACTGGTCGACTTGGAAAAGCGGCCCGATGACAAGAACCTGTTGAACGCCATCTTCCGCGGCTTCCACACCGTCAAGGGGGGAGCGGGCTTCCTCTCCCTCACCGAACTGGTGGATGTCTGTCACGGTGCCGAGAACCTGTTCGACATGCTGCGCAACGGCAAGCGGACCCTCAGTGCCGAGCTGATGGATGTCATCTTGCAGGCGCTGGATGCCATCAACGTCATGTTTGCCCAGGTCCAGAACCGCGAAGAGATAAGCCCCGCTTCTCCCGATCTGCTGCACGATCTGCACGAGCTGTGCAAGCCGGAAGGGCAGGAGCAGCTGCGTACCGCCAGCGTGGCGGCCCAGCCAGCACCCGAGCCTGAGCCCGAACCCGTACCAGAACCCGAGGTCATCGCCGAGGTGGCGCCTGTCGCCGTCAATGGCGGTGGCTCCATCGACGAGATCTCCGCCGACGAATTTGAACGCCTGCTCGATGAGCTGCACGGTGTCGGCAAAGCGCCGACGGTCTCTGCCGCCCCCGTGCTGAGCGGGTCAGGTGACATCACAGACGACGAATTCGAAGCCCTGCTCGACCAGCTCCATGGTCAGGGCCAGCACGGTGGTGCCCCCGATCTGGCACCTTTGCAGTCGGTCCAGAAAGAGGTGGACGAGCTCATCGACGACGATGAGTTCGAGCGCCTGCTGGATGAACTGCACGGCCGTGGCCAGGCGCCCCAGCACAGTCTGGCACCTGCTCCTGCGCCCGCTCCCGAACCCAAGGCCCCGGCACCCGCTGCCCCCGCAGCCCCGGTGACGCCGCCCAAGGCGCCAGTGGCCGCCAAACCCGCGCCGGTAGAGCCCCCAGCGCCAGCCAGGGCCGCCCCTGCCAAGCAGGCCGCTCCCGCCGAGAGCAGCGCGGTACAGAGCGATACCACGGTGCGGGTGGATACCAAGACCCTGGACGTCATCATGAACATGGTGGGCGAACTGGTGCTGGTGAGAAACCGCCTGGTGAGCCTCGGCATCGCCAGCAATGACGAAGAGATGTCCAAGGCTGTCGCGAACCTCGACGTCGTGACCGCCGATCTGCAGGGCGCGGTCATGAAGACCCGCATGCAGCCTATCAAGAAAGTATTCGGCCGCTTCCCGCGCGTGGTGCGCGATCTGGCTCGTACCCTCAAGAAGGAGATCGAGCTGGTGATGGTGGGTGAGGACACGGATCTGGACAAGAACCTGGTGGAGGCCCTGGCCGACCCCCTGGTTCACCTGGTGCGCAACTCCTGCGACCATGGCGTCGAGATGCCGGACGTGCGCGAGAAGGCGGGCAAGCCCCGCCAGGGCACCATCACCCTGAGCGCCTCCCAGCAAGGGGACCACATTCTGCTCTGCATCGAGGATGACGGCGCAGGGATGGACCCGGAGAAGCTCAAGTCCATCGCCATCAGCCGTGGCGTGCTCGATGCTGACAGCGCGGCGCGCATGAGCGACAACGATGCCTACAACCTGATCTTCGCCCCCGGCTTCTCCACCAAGTCGGAGATCTCCGACATCTCCGGCCGTGGAGTGGGCATGGACGTGGTGAAGACCAGCATCGTCAGCCTCAATGGCTCGGTACACATCGATTCCACCTGGGGCAAGGGCACCCGTCTCGAGATCAAGGTTCCCCTGACCCTGGCCATTCTGCCGACCCTGATGGTGGAGGTGGGTCAGCAGACCTTCGCCCTGCCCCTCGGTTGCGTGAATGAAATTTTCCACCTGGATCTGAAAAAGGCCAACGTGGTGGATGGCCAGCTCACCATCATCGTCCGTGACAAGGCGATTCCGCTGTTCTACCTGCACAAGTGGCTGGTACGCGGTGCCGGCAAGACGGCCCGCCAGGACCAGGGCCACGTGGTCATCGTCCAGATAGGGACCCAGCAGGTGGGCTTCGTGGTAGACAACCTCATCGGTCAGGAAGAGGTGGTGATAAAGCCCCTGGACAACCTGCTGCAAGGTACCCCCGGCATGGCCGGCGCCACCATTACCAGCGACGGCGGCATCGCCCTCATTCTGGATGTGCCCAGCCTGCTCAAGGCCTATGCCCGTCGCCACTGAGCGCCAGGCTCAAGGAGTTAAAAGAATAACAATGGCAGTCAAGGTATTAGTGGTCGACGATTCGAGTTTCTTCCGCCGTCGGGTCAGCGAAATCATCAATCAGGATCCCCTGATGACGGTGATCGACACGGCCCAGAACGGGCGGGAGGCGGTAGACAAGGCGCAGCAGTTGCGGCCCGACGTCATTACCATGGACATTGAAATGCCGGTGCTCGACGGCATCAGCGCCGTGCGCGAGATCATGGCCAAGTGTCCGACCCCCATCCTGATGTTCTCTTCCCTGACCCACGAGGGAGCCAAGGCAACACTGGATGCGCTGGATGCGGGCGCCCTCGATTTTCTGCCCAAGAAGTTTGAAGACATCGCCCGGGACAAGGACGAAGCAGTCAACTTGCTGCAGCAGCGGGTCAAGGAGATCGCCCGCAAGCGCTTCCTGATGGCGACCCGGCCCCGCGCCCCCGAGCCTGCCGTCCGGCCCGCCGTCACGGGGACCATGAATCGCCCCTTGGCCGAACGCCAGCACGAGCCTGCGCGAGCAGCGGCGGCTCCCGCCGCGTTCAAGCGCAGTGGCAAGAGTTACCAGCTGGTTGCCATCGGTACCTCCACCGGCGGGCCGGTGGCACTGCAGAACGTGCTGACCAAGCTGCCGGGAGATTTCCCTCATCCCATCCTGCTGATCCAGCACATGCCGGCCACCTTCACCGCTGCCTTTGCCGCCCGCCTCAACGGGCTGTGCCAGATAGGGGTCAAGGAGGCGCAGGATGGCGACGTGCTCAAGCCGGGTCAGGCCTATCTTGCCCCCGGTGGCAAGCAGATGTTGCTGGAAGGGCGCGGGCCCGGTGCCCGTCTTCGCATCATCGATGGCAATGACAAGGTCAACTACAAACCCTGCGTGGACATCACCTTCGCCTCCGCCGCCAAGACCTATGGCGACAAGGTGCTGGCCATCGTCCTGACCGGCATGGGCGCGGATGGCCGCGACGGTGCCCGTCTGCTCAAGGAGCAGGGGGCGACCATCTGGGCGCAGGATGAAGCCTCCTGCGTGGTCTATGGCATGCCCCAGGCCGTTGCCAAGGCGGGCATAGCAAGCGAATCCCTGCCGCTGGATCGGGTGGCCCAGCGCATTCTGGTCGAGTTGGGTCGCTGACCATGGGCATGCTCGGCCTGGTGCTGGCGCTGGGGGCCGTCGCCATCGCCCAGTGGTGGCATGGCGGGAGCCTGCTGACCCTGCTGGATGGGCCGGCCTTTGTCATCGTCGTCGGGGGAACCTGGGGGGCGGTGATCTTGCAGACTCCCCGCAGGTACCTGCTCAGTGCCCTGAGGCAGGCAACCTGGATGCTGTTTCCGCCGCAGTTGGATCTTGCGGAGCAGGCCGAGCGCCTGAAGGCGTGGGCCCAGTTCGCCCGCCAGCAAGGCTTGCTGGCGCTGGAAAACCAGGCCGAGGCCGAGCCCGATCCCTTCACCCGCCAGGGGCTTTCCATGATTGTGGATGGCGTCTCCATCGAGGATATCCGCAGCCTGCTGGAGGCGGACATCGACATCGAGCAGGAGCGCAACGAGCACTCGGCCAGGGTGTTCGAGTCCATGGGGGGGTACAGTCCCACCATCGGCATCATCGGGGCCGTGATTGGCCTCATCCAGGCCATGTTTCATCTGGAGGAGCCAGGCACCCTGGGGGCGGGCATTGCCGTAGCCTTCGTCGCCACCATCTACGGGGTGGGCTTTGCCAACTTGCTCTATCTGCCGATTGCGAATCGGCTGCGCGCCTTCCACTACCATTACGGCCTCTATCAGGAGATGACCCTGGAGGGGCTTCTGGCCATCGCCCACGGGGAGAACGGCCCGCAGGTTGAAAGGCGGTTACGGGCTTATCTGAAAGGGGAGTAGCCATGCGCAAGCGCTATCGTTTGCACCTGCAAGGGCGAGAGCATCTCGATCGCTGGCTGGTCTCCTATGCCGATTACATGACGCTCATCTTCGCCCTTTTCGTGGTGCTCTACTCCGTTGCCATCGTCAACAAGGAGGAGTACCGCGCCGTCATCGAGGGCATGACCCAGGCCTTCAACCAGGCGCCGCGAAGCGATGGCCTGCTGGAAGGGCGGGGTAATTCCTTGCTGGACAACTCGGTCTCGGCCGCCCCCAGCCTGCTGGAGAGCCAGGCCTCTGCGTCCCCCTCGCGTGCCCCCATCACGGGTACGCCCGTCTCGCAAGATGGCACGGCTCTTGCGCAGATCGACATGCAGATCCAGGAGTCCATGGGCGCCCTGGTCGATGCGGGGGTGGTGAAGCTTGCGCAGGATGACAACTGGCTGACGGTGGAGCTGAGTTCAGGTCTCCTGTTCAACAGTGGCAGCGCTTTTCTGGGGAGCAATGCCGCACCCGTGCTCGATACGCTTTCAGGTATTCTCAAACCGGTCGATAACTATGTCAGGGTGCGGGGCTACACGGATAACCAACCGATAAACAACGAAATTTTCCGCTCCAACTGGACATTGTCAGCGGCCCGTGCCGAGGCAGTGCTCAATGCCCTGGTGGGCAAGGGGGTGGCTCCCGGTCGGCTCGCCTACGAGGCGTACGGAGAGTTTTCCCCCTTCGTCGACAATGGCACCGAGCAGGGACGATTACAGAATCGCAAGGTGGTGGTCGCCATATCCAGGTTCGCCTGGGTGCCGCCAGCCCCCGTCAAACCGCTGACGGTGGCACCGGTGCAGGACGCACCGCAGAGTGTCGACAGTGAAAAGATCAGGGTGATCGCGCTGCCCGGTGGGGGCATACGCATAACAACAAGGCAGGATTGATACAGTGATTGTTTGGACGGTTGCCAATCAGAAAGGTGGAGTCGGTAAAACCACCACGGTCGTCTCCCTGGCGGGCATTCTGGCCCAGCGTGGCCAGCGGGTACTGCTGATCGACACCGACCCCCACGCCTCCCTGACCTCCTATCTCGATTTCGACTCGGACAGGCTGGAAGGCACCCTGTACGAGTTGTTCCAGGCGGCCAAACCCAGCGCCGAGCTGGTCAACCGGATGACCCTCAAGACCCGATTCGAGAACATCAGCCTGCTGCCCGCCTCGATTACCCTGGCCACGCTGGATCGGGTGATGGGCAACCGGGAAGGGATGGGGCTGGTGCTCAAGCGCGCTCTGCTGCGGGTGCAGGATCAGTTCGACTACGTGCTCATCGACTGTCCGCCGGTGCTGGGGGTCATGATGGTGAACGCGCTGGCGGCCTGCGATCGCATCCTGGTGCCGGTGCAGACCGAATTCCTGGCCCTCAAGGGGCTGGAGCGGATGATGAAAACCTTCGAGATCATGCAGCGCTCCAAGCGGGAGAAGTTCCGCTACACCATCATTCCGACCATGTTTGACAAGCGTACCCGCGCCTCCCTGATGACATTGCAGTCCATCAAGGAGCAGTATGGGGAGGCGGTGTGGAATGCGGTCATTCCCATCGACACCAAATTCAGGGATGCCAGTCTGGTGCACATTCCTCCCTCCATCTATGCACCGGGCAGCCGGGGCACCTATGCCTATGAGACCCTGCTCAACCATCTCGACGCGCTGGAGCGTCAACGGACCCAGGAGGTGATGCCGTGAGAGAGACCACCCAGGTTCGGGCCATGGACGACTATTTCCACTCCCTGCTGCTGGACGATGCCCTGCTGCGGGAAGATCCCGAAGACGAAGCACCGGCCCCAGCGTTGCAACGTCAGACCGTCGCCGTGCCGGAGGTGGCTGCCACCCCCTATCTTGAAGCCGATACCCGACTGGCCCAGCTGAGCGAGCTGCTTGCCCAGGTGGGACAGGTCCAGTTCGAGATGGATGCCCTGAGCCACGAAGAGGTGCATGTCGAGCCATTCCAGCTCGAGGCGGAGGTAGTTGACAGTGAGCCTCTGGTCGCCCTGGCAGAGCCGGTGGTGGAAGCCGAGGTGGAGGAGGTCGAGCCCGTCGCCCTCGCAGTGGCAGAACCCGCACCCGCCCTCGAAGCGGCGCCCGCACCGTCGACCTGGGAGAACCTGGATACCGGCAACGAGTTTCAGGCGCTCTTCTTCGACGTGGCCGGGGTGACGTTTGCGGTGCCTCTGACCGAGTTGGGGGGCATCCATCAACTGGGGGAGGTGACCTCTCTCTTCGGCCAGCCGGGCTGGTACAAGGGGATCATGACCTCCCGCGAGCAGAAGATGAACGTGGTGGACACGGCCCAGTGGGTCATGCCGGGCCAGCATCTGGAGATGGACGATTACAAATATCTGATTATGCTGGGAGAATCACCCTGGGGATTGGCCTGTCACCAGTTGAAGGGCACAGAACTGCTGCACCGGGACCAGGTGAAGTGGCGCCATCAGGAGGGCAAGCGCCCCTGGTTGGCCGGCATGGTCAAGGAGAAGATGTGTGCCCTGCTGCACGTCAGGGAGCTCTTGCTGCTGCTTGGCCGGGGCGTGAACATCGAAGGCCGCTGACAACATCGGCATCGCCATGGTTTTATTGCTAATTTTACCCGTTGACGGGTTCATACAAGGATCAAGAAGATGACAGAGAAGCGCAATATTGCACAGAATCTGGCCGAAGACGAAGTGCTGCAGTGGGTGACCTTCCAGTTGGAAAACGAGACCTATGGCATCAACGTGATGCAGGTTCAGGAAGTGTTGCGCTACACCGAGATCGCTCCGGTCCCGGGTGCACCTGACTACGTGCTGGGTATCATCAACCTGCGTGGCAACGTGGTGACCGTCATCGATACCCGCTCCCGTTTCGGTCTGCCGGCCGGGGACGTGAGCGAGAACTCCCGCATCGTCATCATCGAGGCGGAGAAGCAGGTGATCGGCATCATGGTGGACAGCGTGGCCGAGGTGGTCTATCTGCGCTCCTCCGAGATCGATGCCGCCCCGGCGGTGGGCACCGAGGAGAGCGCCAAGTTCATCCAGGGCGTCAGCAACCGTGACGGCCAACTGCTGATCCTGGTGGATCTCAACAAGCTGCTCTCCGACGAAGAGTGGGAAGACATTGGTTCCCTGTAACAGGGACGGGAACGTGCGGACGGGGGCGATGGCACCTGTCCGCCTCCCTGTGACGGTAAGGTGATGGTTTGATGATTGAATTTGCAGCCTTGGGGTTGTCCTTGCTCGCACTGGTGCTGGCCCTTTACGGGATCCTGGGGCACCGTCGTCGCCAGCGAGAGTCCGAGGCCAGGGTGGAAGCGCTGCAGGGGCAGCTCGAGAGTCTGCGCAAGCAGATGATGGAGTTGCACACGGGCGCCATCGGCATGGGTCAGCGTCTGCAAGCCGCAGAAGGGGCCATGCAGAAGATCCACGACAGCCAGCAGGAGCTGACGTTGCAGGATCCGGAGCGCCGCCTCTACAGCCGCGCCGCCAAGATGGTGGAGCTTGGTGCCGATCTGGACGAGGTGATGAGCGAGTGCGAGTTGCCCCAGGCGGAAGCGGAGCTGCTTATTTCCCTGCGAAAGGGACGCAGCTGACGGATGTGTCGCGGGGAGGCCGGTGCCTCCCCGCTTTCTGTTCGGCCCGTGGCCACCTCTTTTTCGATGCCGGGACGGTGGATAATCCTTTGGCATCAATCTCTTTGGTGGGGGCGCGATCTTCCCCACAAATCCTGTTGATTATTGGCATCTTTGAAAAGACGCCTCCGGATCCTGTGTTAAGATGCAGGCCGCCTCATTTTCAACGATTACATCCCCATGCTGCTTCAAGCGAACAATCTGAGCTGCGTGCGTGAAGATCGCACCCTGTTTGAACATCTCTCCTTCGCGGTGCGTGCCGGGGATTTGATGCAGATTGAGGGTCCCAACGGGGTGGGCAAAACCAGCCTGTTGCGCCTGCTCACCGGCCTCTCCCAGCCCTTTGCTGGCGAGGTGTGCTGGAATGGGGAGAATATCTGCCATTGCCGGGATGAATACCACGCCAGCCTGCTTTACCTGGGCCATCAGCCCGGCGTCAAGGCGACCCTGACCCCCCTTGAGAATCTCTCCTTCTACCAGAAGCTTCATGGCCCTGCCGGGGACGGCGTGGATCTCTGGCGGGTGCTGGCCCAGGTCGGCCTCGCCGGTTTCGAAGACTATCCCGCGGGGCAGCTCTCCGCCGGGCAGCAGCGACGGGTGGCGCTGGCCAGGTTGTGGCTGAGCGAGCGACCGGCGCTCTGGATCCTGGACGAGCCCTTCACCGCCATCGACAAGCAGGGGGTCAGGGTGCTGGAGCAGTTGTTCCTCGCCCACGCGGACAGGGGGGGCATTGTGGTCCTTACGACCCACCAGGATCTGACCCTGATGCAGGGGCGGCTCAAGACCCTCTCCCTGACCTCGCTGTTGCAGGAGTAGCCCATGCTGCGCGCCGTCATACACCTTATTCACCGCGAGTTGCTGATGGCCCTGCGCCAGCGCGCCGACATCTTCAACCCGCTCTGGTTCTTCCTCATCGTCATCACCCTGTTTCCGTTAGGGATCGGGCCCGAGCCCCAGTTGCTGGCCCGCATCGCTCCCGGCATTATCTGGGTGGCGGCCCTGCTGGCGGCCATGCTCTCCCTGGAGCGGCTGTTTCGTGACGACTTCAGTGACGGCGCCCTGGAGCAGATGATGCTGATGCCCCATCCCCTGGGGTTGCTGGCCCTGGCCAAAGTGATCGCTCACTGGTTGCTGACCGGTCTGCCGCTGTTGCTGGTCTCCCCCTTGCTCGCCATCCTGCTCTCCCTGGAGCTGAAGACCTATCTGGCCGTGGTGGCCACCCTGGCGCTCGGTACACCGGTGCTGAGCCTGCTTGGGGCGGTCGGAGTAGCGCTGACCGCAGGGCTGCGCAAGGGGGGCGTGCTGCTCAGCCTGTTGTTGCTGCCGCTCTATATTCCGGTGCTTATCTTCGCCACGTCCGCCATCGACGCGGCGAGCATGGGACTGCCCTATGCCGGTCAGCTCGCCATCCTGGGGGCCATGCTGGTGGGGGCATTGACCCTGACGCCCCTGGCCATCTCGGCGGCGTTGCGGGTGAGTGTCAACTGATTGATTTGGTGAAAAGATTTTCGTTTGAAGCCTTGTTAGGGGCGAGATAGTTGAGATAGATCAAGGGGATGGCTGCTTATTGCTTTCGGGGGATATGATGTTTTTCCCCCATGGGTATGGTAGCCCTCGCCACTTAAAAATTAATAACTGAAAGGTTTCGTGAGCTATGTGGAAATGGTTGCACCCTTATGCCAAACCCGAGCGCGCCTATGGGCTGGCCGGCACCCTGCTGCCCTGGTTTGCCGTGACAAGCCTGCTCGCCTTCATCATCGGCACCGTCTGGGGGCTGGCTTTCGCACCCGCCGATTACCAGCAGGGCGACTCTTTCAGGATCATCTATATCCATGTGCCCTCCGCCATCCTCTCCATGGGCGCCTACTCCACCATGGCGGTGGCCGCCTTCATTGGCCTGGTGTGGCAACTGCGCATGGCAGACATGACGGTGGCGGCCATCGCCCCGGTGGGGGCCGTCTTCACCTTCATTGCCCTCTTTACCGGCGCCGCCTGGGGCAAACCCATGTGGGGCACCTGGTGGGTGTGGGATGCCCGGCTCACCTCCGAGCTCATCCTGCTGTTCCTCTATCTGGGTGTCATCGCCCTCTACAACGCCTTCAGCGACAAGGTGGTGGCGGGCCGCGCCGCCGGCATCCTGGCGCTGGTCGGGGTGATCAACCTGCCCATCATCCACTACTCGGTGGAGTGGTGGAACACCCTGCACCAGGGGGCCACCATCACCAAGTTTGACAAACCCTCCATCTCCCCCGAGATGCTGTGGCCGCTGCTCATCATGATCCTGGCGTTCGCCGCGTTTCTCGGTGCCCTGACCCTGATGCGTTTTCGCAATGAGCTGCTGATGCGGGAGTGGCACCGCCCCTGGGTCGCCGACATCGCCAGGCAGGAGAAGTAAGCATGCACTTTGCCTCGTTCAGTGATTTCATGGCCATGGGAGGTTATGCCTTCTACGTCTGGCTCTCCTTCGGTCTGACCCTGCTCTGTCTGGTCGGCATCGTCATTTCCACCCGGTTGAAGACCCGCAGCCTGCTCGGCGAACTGCGCAACAAGCAGGCTCGGGAGGCACGCCGCAAGGCGGCCCAGCAGATGGAGAATACCCTATGAACCCGCGCCGCAAGAAACGCCTCACCATCATCCTGGCCATCAGCCTGGGCCTTGCCAGCGTGACTGGCCTGGTGCTCTATGCCCTGAGCCAGAACATCGACCTCTTCTACACCCCGAGCGAGCTGGTGGAAGGGAAGGGGCCGGAGAAGATCAGGCCCGAGGAGGGGCAGCGCCTGCGCATCGGTGGCCTGGTGGTGCCGGGGTCTGTGGTGCGGGATCCCCAGAGCCTCAAGGTAGCCTTCAAGCTGGTGGACAACGGCGGCCATCTGGTGACGGTGGAGTTTGACGGCATTCTGCCGGACCTGTTCCGCGAGGGGCAGGGCATTGTCGCTCAGGGCACCCTCAAGGATGCCACCACGGTCGCCGCCTTCGAGGTGCTGGCCAAGCACGACGAGAACTACATGCCGCCGGAAGTGGCCGACGCCACCAACGGCATGCACTTCAAGCCCGAATACACAGAGGCACAGTTGCAGGGAGCCAAGCAATGATGCCGGTATGTGCCAAGAATTCACTTCTTTATGCCGCCAAATCGGCAGGTTTCTCCGTGCAATCGAGAGGGAATAGTCAATGATCCCGGAATTAGGGCAGTTCTCACTGATCCTGGCCTTCGCCACCGCCCTGCTGCTGGGCAGTTACCCGCTGATCGGGGCCCATCTCGGCCGTCTTGGCATGATGTCGGCGGCCCGCCCGCTCGCCTACAGCCAGTTTCTGCTGCTGCTGCTGTCGTTTCTCTGCCTAACCTGGGCCTTTATCGACAACGACTTCACCGTGCAGTACGTGGCCACCAACTCCAACAGCCTGCTGCCCCTGCAATACCGCATCTCGGCGGTGTGGGGAGCCCATGAAGGCTCGCTGCTGCTCTGGGTGCTGACCCTGGGGGGCTGGACGGCGGCGGTGGCCCTGTTCAGTCGTCGCCTGCCGCTCGATGCAGTGGCGCGGGTACTCGGGGTGCTCGGCCTTATCTCGGTGGGCTTCACCGCCTTTGTGCTGTTCACCTCGGATCCTTTCACCCGCACCCTGCCGTATTTCCCGGTGGACGGGCGGGATCTCAATCCGCTGCTGCAGGATCCCGGTCTCATCTTCCACCCCCCCATGCTCTACATGGGCTACGTGGGCTTCTCGGTGGCCTTCGCCTTCGCCATCGCCTCCCTGATGACGGGGCGTCTGGACGCCACCTGGGCGCGCTGGTCCCGTCCCTGGACCATGGCCGCCTGGGTCTTCCTGACCCTGGGCATCGTGCTCGGCTCCTGGTGGGCCTATTACGAGCTCGGCTGGGGCGGCTGGTGGTTCTGGGATCCGGTGGAAAACGCCTCCTTCATGCCCTGGCTGGCGGGCACGGCCCTGCTCCACTCCCTCGCGGTGAGCGAGAAGCGCGCCACCTTCAAGGCCTGGACTGTGCTGCTGGCGCTCTCGGCCTTCTCCCTGAGCCTGCTGGGTACCTTCCTGGTGCGCTCCGGCGTGCTGGTGTCGGTCCATGCGTTTGCCTCCGACCCGACCCGGGGCCTCTTCATCCTGGGCTTCCTGCTGGCGGTGATAGGCAGCTCCCTGCTGCTGTTCGCCTTCAAGGGCTCCCAGGTCAAGAGCCACGGCAAACACGAGCTGTGGAGCCGCGAGACCTTGCTGCTTGGCAATAACATACTGCTGGTGGCGGGCCTGCTCACCGTGCTGCTCGGCACCCTGTTGCCCCTGGTGCACAAGGAGCTGGGGCTTGGCAGCATCTCCATCGGTACCCCCTTCTTCAACCACATCTACAGCTGGCTCATCATCCCCTTCGCCCTGCTGCTGGGGGTGGGCCCCCTGTTCCGCTGGCGCCGCCAGGATCTCGGTGAGCTCAAGGGCAAGGTGATGCTCGCCCTGGTGCTGAGCCTGGCCGCGGCTCTGCTGTTGCCCAAACTCTTTGCCGAGGCGTTCAAACCCTGGGCTGCGCTCGGTATCGGGCTTGGCGTCTGGATCATCGTCACCAGCGTGCAGGAGACCTGGGCGCGGGCCACCCACAAACACGGTTTTGCCACCGGCGTGCGCAAGCTTGGCAACAGCCACTGGGCCATGATCCTGGGGCACGTGGGGCTCGCGGTCAGCATCATCGGCATCGCCTGCACCCAGAACTACAGCATCGAGAAGGACCTGCGGATGCAGGCCGGCGATCGCGTCCAGTTCGCTGATTACGAGTTCGTCTTCACCGGCATCAAGGAGAAGAACGGCCCCAACTACGACGGTTTCAAGGGTGTGCTGGAAGTGCACCGGGATGGCAAGCAGGTTGCCCTGCTCAAACCCGAGAAGCGGATGTACACCGTGAGCCGCATGCCGATGACCGAGGCGGCCATCGATGCGGGGGTTACCCGAGATCTCTATGCGGCGCTCGGCGAGCAGCTCGACAACGGCGCCTGGGCGGTGCGGATCTATTACAAGCCCTTCGTGCGCTGGATCTGGTTCGGCGGCGTCTTCATGGCCCTCGGCGGCGTGCTGGCCATGCTGGACAAGCGCTACCGCTTCGGACGTCGTGACGAGGAGGCCAAGGCATGAGCAAGAAGACCTGGCTCTATCTGCTGCCCTTCATCATCTTCCTGATGGGGGCCGTGTTTCTGTTCAAGGGGCTCTACTCCGATCCCACCAAGCTCGAATCCGTGATGGTGGACAAGGAGGTGCCCGTGTTCACCCTGCAGGACATCTATGACCTGGGCAAGCAGCACGACAGGAGTATCCTCAAGGGGCGCCCCATGCTGCTCAACGTCTGGGCCACCTGGTGCCCGACCTGTTACGGGGAACATACCTACCTCAAGGAGCTGGCGGGGCAGGGGATCTACATCGTCGGCATGAACTACAAGGATGAGCGTGACAAGGCCATCAAGTGGCTGGCGGAGCTTGGCAATCCCTACCAGGTCAACCTCTATGATCCGGACGGCATGCTGGGGCTGGATCTCGGTGTCTATGGCGCGCCCGAGACCTTCTTCATCGACAGCCAGGGCATCATCCGCTATCGCCACGTGGGGGACATCAACCCAGACGTCTGGGCGTCGACCCTCAAACCCATCTTCGATGCCATGAAGTGAGGCCTCCCCGATGAAAACACTGATTGCATCCCTGTTGCTGCTGGCCGGTCTCGTCTGCGCCGGACAGGCCCGCGCCGCCATCGACGTCTACACCTTCGAGAGCGACGCCCAAGAGCAGACCTTTCGCGAGCTGACTAAGGAGCTGCGTTGCCCCAAGTGCCAGAACCAGGACATCGCGGATTCCAACGCCGGGCTCGCCAAGGATCTGCGGGACAAGACCTACCAGATGGTGCGCGAGGGCAAGGAGAAGCAGGAAGTGGTGGACTACATGGTGGCCCGCTACGGCAACTTCATTCTCTATGATCCCCCCCTGATGGCCTCGACCCTTATCCTCTGGCTTGGCCCCTTGCTGGTCATCGTGATTGGCGTCGTCACCGTGGTGGTGCGAAGCCGCCGCCATGCCCCTGCTCCCTTGCAACAGCCTGAAGGCACCCTGAGTGCAGAAGAGCAGGCCAGGCTGTCCGCCCTGCTCAAAGAGGAAGAGAAATCATGACCCCATTCTGGATATTGGGTGCGGCCCTGCTGGTGCTGGCGAGCCTGGCGCTGATCGTGCCGCTGTGGCGTGGCGAGGGCAGGCAGAGCATCAGTCGCTCGGCCCTCAACAAGCAGCTCTATCGCCAACGCCTGCTGGAGATAGGGGAAGAGCGGGAACAGGGGATACTGGCGGAGGAGCCGGAATCCCTGGTGGAGCTGCAGCGCAGCCTCCTGGACGACATTCCCGACGTGGAGCAGACCGCCCGTGGCGGCAAGAGCCTGATCTGGATCCCCGGTGTGCTGGTGCTGGCGGTGGTGAGCATCGGCCTCTACGCCAAGCTCGGCGCCTGGCAGGAGGTGAGCCGCTGGCAGGATGCCAGCAGCCGGTTGGGGGAGCTCAGCAATCGCATCCTGGTGGAGCGCGACGCCCGGGTGACCGAGCAGGATCTGCTGGACTTCACCCTGGCCCTGCGAACCCGGCTGAAACAAGAACCGAACGACTACCGTGGCTGGCTGCTGCTGGGACGTCTGACCCTGGATGGCAATGATCCCGAGATGGCCCGCGAGGCGCTGGAGCGTGCCTACGCTCTCGCGCCCCAGAAGGCCATGGTGGCGGTGCCCTATGCCCAGGCCCTGATGATGACGGGGGAGGAAGCCCGTGCGGATCAACTGTTGCAGGCGGTCATTACCGAGGACCCGGCCAACATCGAGGCTCGCTCCGTCCACGCCTTCATGGCCCTGCAAAAAGAGGATTTCCAGACCGCCCTCGACCGCTGGCAGGGGATGTTGCCGCTGCTGGAGCCGGGCTCGGCCCGCTACACCATGGTGGAGCGCTCCATGGAGTACGCCAGGCAGCAGCTTGGCCAGCGTGGCATCGCCGTGACTACCCCGTCTGCCGAAGGCCAGGCACAAGCCGGGGTGCTGGCGGTGAAAGAGGGGGAGTTCCCCCTGCACATCACCCTGGCGCCGGGTATAAAGATGCCGGAAGATGCCCATCTGTTCGTCTTTGCGGTGATCCCCAACGGTCCGCCCATGCCCATCGCGGTCAAGCGCATTGCAGGCCCGCATCTCCCGCTCACCCTCTCCCTGGGGGACGGGGATGCCATGATGGAGGGGAGCAAGCTGGCGGCCCATGCCGAGCTACAGTTCAAGGCGCGACTCTCCCGGGGCGGCAACGTCATGAACAAGGAAGGCGCCTTTGAAGGGGTTTCGGTCACCGTGCCGACCAGCACCATCCCCACAGCGCCGATTGACATCCGCATCGATCACGCCCTCTAATACGCTTTTGGCCCACCCCTTGGGGTGGGCCCCCTGTATAATTCATATCAATACCCAAAAAAATCTTAGGACTTTCATATGTATCTGCGTTCAGGAGCATTGGCGGTGGCATTGCTGCTCGCGGGCTGTGCGGGCGGCCCTCCCAAGCCGGGCCCGGAGAGCCTGGATCTCGGCGAGACCCCGAGCCGCCCCGGGGCATCCAGCACGGCCAGCGATCCTCGCGACCCCTTCCAGGGGCCCAACCGTGCCATGTGGGCCGTCAACTATGACGTGCTGGAGCCCTATGTGGCGCGCCCCGTGGTACACGGCTATGCCCGCTATGTCCCGCAAGGGGTGAGGGACAGCATCGAGAATTTCGTGGACAACTTCGACGAGCCGAGCAGCATGGTAAACCACCTGCTGGTGGGTGATCTGAAAGGGGCCGGTACCAACCTGGGCCGCTTCACCCTCAACACCACTGTGGGCCTGCTCGGTCTGTTCGATGTGGCCAAGCATGCGGGCCTGGCTCGCAACACGCTGGAGATGGACACCGTGCTCGGCAAGGCCGACATCGGGGATGGCGCCTATCTGATGGTGCCGGTCTACGGTCCCACCACCACCCGGCAACTGGTAGGGGATACCATTGATACCATCTACTTCCCCTATGCCCTGCTGACCTTCCCGCTGAAGGTAGTGCACTGGGCGCTGGATGGCCTCGGTACACGCTCCAAGCTGATCGATCAGGAGCGCATCATCGACAACGCGCTGGATCCTTACGCCCTGACCAAGGACTTCTACTTGCAGTACAACGATGGCAAGGTGACGGGCCGCAAACCCGAGCTCCAGGAGCAGAAACCAGAGGCGGCGGATGATGGCAACCTCGACGATTACATGGACGAGATAGACCAGTAAGCACGGTCATCTTCCACAAGGCGCCTGCGGGCGCCTTTGTTGTCGATGGCAGGTATTCGACCATAAAAAAACGCCCCGCAAGTGCGGGGCGTTTTGGCAAGAAAGGCTTATCAGGCAGCCAGGTTCTTGGCCACGAATTCCCAGTTGACCAGGGCCCAGAAGGTTTCCATGTACTTCGGACGCAGGTTGCGGAAATCGATGTAGTAGGCGTGTTCCCACAGGTCGACGGTCAGCAGCGGGGTGGTACCGGCTTCGGTCAGCGGGCAACCGGCGTTGGAGGTGTTGACGATGGCCAGGGAGCCGTCAGCCTTTTTCACCAGCCAGGTCCAGCTGGAGCCGAAGTTGCCGATGGCAGACTTGGTGAACGCATCCTTGAACTCGGCGAAGGAGCCGAAGGCCTTGGTGATGGCATCGGCCAGGGCGCCAGTGGGTTCGCCACCGCCGTTCGGGGAGAGGCAGTGCCAGTAGAAGGTGTGGTTCCAGATCTGGGCAGCGTTGTTGAAGACGCCACCAGTGGAGGTCTTGATGATCTCTTCCAGAGACTTGCCTTCAAACTCGGTACCCGGCACCAGGTTGTTCAGGTTGACCACGTAGGTGTTGTGGTGCTTGCCATGGTGGTATTCCAGAGTTTCCTGGGAGATGTGCGGTTCCAGAGCATTGATTGCATAGGGCAGAGCGGGAAGTTCGAAAGCCATTTTCTACTCTCCATTGGCTGGTCCGTGCGAAGGCGACGGTTGCAAGACATTGCGTACTCTTTTCTATCTTGAAAAGAATTGTTCTTGAAATGAGGGGGCCAGACGGCCCAAAGCCCGTCGATTGTAGCAGTATCAAAGATGGGCGAACAACCCTTGATTCTTGCCATGATCCGGATCAAGCTGCGGCGTATTGATGCATGACTTCTTTCATTCGCAACGGTTTGCCAGTTTGTGGTCTGCCCGGATTGCAGTAGAATGGCCGCCGAAATCGCTCCAGTGAGGCATTTATGGAAACTATTGAAAAGATCAAACAGCAGTTGGCTGAGAATCCCATCATCCTCTACATGAAGGGATCCCCCAAGCTGCCCAGCTGCGGTTTCTCTGCCCAGGCCTCCCAGGCCCTGATGTCCTGCGGCGAGCCTTTCGCCTATGTCGACATCCTGCAGAACCCGGACATCCGCGCCGAGCTGCCGAAATTCGCCAACTGGCCCACCTTCCCGCAACTGTGGGTCGAGGGCGAGCTGGTCGGTGGTTGCGACATCATGATCGAGATGTTCCAGGCCGGCGAGCTGCAGACCCTGATCAAGGAAACTGCCGCCAAGCACAAGCAGGATGACGCTGCCGCCGAATAAGGCCGCATCCATACCATGCAAAAAGGGGAGCCACTGGCTCCCCTTTTCTTTGTGCCCACGACAGACATCAGGCGATGCGTTCGAGGCGCGCCATGTAGAAGCCGTCGAAGCCGGTCTCGGCCGGGCTGACGTTGTGATCGCCGATCAGGCGGAAGTGCTCGTTGGCGGCGAGGAACTTGTCCACCTGCTGGCGGTTCTCCTCGGGCAGGATGGAGCAGGTGGCGTAGACCAGCAGGCCGCCCACCTTCACCATCTGGCTGTAGCGCTGCAGGATCTCCTCTTGCAGGGCGACCAGCACCGGCAGGCGCTCGGCGGTGTCGCGCCACTTGGCATCCGGGTTGCGCTTGAGCACGCCAAGGCCGGAGCAGGGGACGTCCAGCAGCACGCGATCGGCGCTTTCTTTAAGGCGCTTGACGGTCTTGCTGCTGGTGATGACCCGGGTCTCCACGTTGTGGGCACCGGCGCGGCGGGCGCGCTGCTTGAGGTTCTCCAGTTTCCACTCTTCCACGTCCATGGCCAGCAGACGGCCCTTGCCCTGCATCATGGCGGCCAGGTGCAGGGTCTTGCCGCCGGCACCGGCACAGGCGTCGATGACCCGCATGCCGGGCTTGACGTCGAGGGCCGCGGCCACCAGCTGGGAGCCGGCATCCTGCTGCTCGAAGCAGCCGTCGGCAAAGGCCTGGGTACGGAACAGGGCGGCGTCCGAGGTCACTTGCAGGGCGGTCTCCACTCCGTCGACGGGCACTGTGGTGACATGCTCTTTGGCCAGCATGGCTTGCAGCTCGTCCCGGGTGCACTTGAGGGTGTTGACCCGCAGGTAACGCTTGGGCATCCAGGCCAGGGCGGCACGCTCGGCCGGCCAGGCGTCGCCCAGTTGCTCGCTGCCGAGTTTTTCCAGCCAGGCAGGGCAGCCGTCCATCAGCACGGGGTTCTTCTTGGCCTCGGTCAGGCGGCGGCGGAACGCCTCCTCGTTGAAGCGATCCAGGGTCGGGTGGTTGGGCTGATCTATCTTGTGGAAGGCGTGCCAGCTGTGCAGCAGCGGCCAGACATTCTTCTCCGCCTGACGGACCTGGATGCCGGTGAGGAAGCAGTAGAGGCTGAGGCGGCGCAGCAGATCGCCGGTGACCAGGGCAATCCTTGCCTGTTCTTGCGGTTTGAGTTCGATGCCGGAGAAGTGACGTGCATAGGCGCGGTCGAGGGTAAGACCCTGACCCAGCACATCGTCAACGATGGCAACGACCAGATCCCCGAAACGGGGCAACAGTGGGGACTTGAGCATGAGATTAACCTTGGCCAAAGAAAGAGTGAACCGGCCCCGTCGAAGAGGGGTTCTGGAACGGACAAATCCGCGCCATGATAGGGGCTAGTCTGCATTGGTGCAACCTTCCCCATTCGGGGAATGTACAGAGGATGTTGCTGGACTAATCGGACCAGCGGGCAAATGATGCCGTGGCAGTTCAGGTGAATCCGTTTAAAAAGGAATTAAAAAGATGCAGTTGATGAAATATTCTCCGCTGGCGGTGCTGGTGGCGGGTCTGATGACGTCCGGCAACCTGATGGCCGGCGAGTGGCATACGGTCACGGCGCGGGCCACCGCCGCCGATGGGTACGAGGTGAGGGCCAGCCAGTATCGCATCGTCACCGTCTCTACCGATTACCTGGCTGCCCTGAAGGGGGGCGAGCGCCGCCTGACCTTGCCTCTGCCGGATGGCAAGGAGGTGACCTTCAGCCTGCAACCCTATGATCTGCTGCCGGCGGATCTGGCCGCCAAATATCCCGATATCCTGGCCTTCAAGGGGCACAACGAAGCGGCGCCTGGCGAGACCGGGCGCTTCGATCTCGGTCCCCAGGGATTCCACGCCATGTTCAGCCATGAAGGGAAGATGGTGTTCGTCGATCCCCTTCGCAATGGGGAAGGCTATGCCGTCTATTACCAGCAGGATGCCCACAGCCGGCTGGAAGAAGAGGCGGACAAGGTGATCGGGGGCGAGGCCAAAAAGCTGGCCCGTCAGGTGCTGGTGGATGGCAACGAGCGCAAGCGCTATGTCATCGCCATCTCGGCGGCGGGGGAGTATACCCAGTATCACGGCGGTACCGTGGAGGCGGGTCTTGGCGCCATCACCACCCTGCTCAACCGGGTCAACGAGGTCTACCAGCGTGATGTGGCGGCCGAATTCCAGCTGGCCAGCGGCAACGACACCATCATCTTCACCGACGTGGCGAACGATCCCTTCAACAATGATGACGGCGATATCGATGCCAACATGCAGGTGCAGGCCGATGCCCTGACCAAGGGGCTGGGGGCCTTCGACATCGGCCATGTGGTCAACACCGGTGGCGGCGGCCTGGCGGGGCTGGGCGTACTCTGCACCCCTGACAAATCGGCGGGGATGACGGGCTCCCCCGAGCCGGTGGGGGATGCCTTCTTCATCGACTACGTGGCCCACGAGATCGGTCACCAGTTCGGGGCAGACCACACCTTCAACGGCACCACAGGCAGTTGTGGCGGCGGCAACCGGGAGGCAAGCCAAGCCTGGGAGCCGGGCAGCGGCAGCTCCATCATGGCCTATGCGGGGATCTGCGGAGACGAAGATCTGCAGCCCCACAGCGAGCCCTATTTCCACAGCAAGTCCATCGAGCAGATGCGGGCCCACATGGCCACGGAGCCAAATTGCGGCACCCCGTTGGCGCTGGTCAACAATGCGCCCCAGGTGGCGGCAGGCAATGACTACGTCATCCCTGCGAACACCCCCTTCGTGCTCAAGGGGGCGGGGGCCGATCTTGACAGCGATCCGCTGAATTACACCTGGGAGCAGATCGATCTGGGGACGGAGTCGAGCAGCCCGGCCACCATGGTGGACGACGGCAGCCGTCCGCTGTTCCGTTTCGTGGCGCCGACCAGCGTGCCGGAGCGCACCCTGCCGAGTCTCACCTCCCTGCTCACCAACACCCTGGCAATAGGGGAGGCCTGGCCTGCCACCAACCGGGACCTGAACTTCCGCCTCACGGCGCGGGACGGCAAGGGCGGTGTCGCCAGCGATGACATGAAGATCCAGGTGGTCAACACCGGCAAGGCCTTTGCCCTGACCAGCCCGGTGGTGACCCCCCTGGGGGCGGGCAAGACGCAGACCATCAGTTGGGAAGTGGCCGGCACCAATGCCGCCCCCATCAACTGCAGCAAGGTGGATCTCTTCATGACCCGGGACGAGGGGGCAAACTGGACTTCCCTTGCCAGCGGCAAACCCAACTCGGGCTCGGCGAGCGTCACCATCCCGGCGGGCCAGGATGGCACTGCCCGTTTGAAGGTGGCGTGCAGCGACAACATCTTCTTCGCCATCAGTCCCCTCAAGCTCTCGGTCACCCAGCGCGGTGAAGAGGGGGGAAGCGGTGGCGGCGGTGCCCTCGGCTTCTGGACCCTGGCCCTAGCGTTGCTGGGCTGGCAGCGGAGGCGGGCATGAGACTGGCCGGGGTGCTGCTGCTCACCCTGCTCGGCGGTTGTCAGGCCGATGCAGACACCCTGGAGCAGGCGGTCAGCGCCAGCCTCGCCAGGCAGGATTACCGGCTGATCGTGCGGGCCGGGCGCGGCGAGGTGGCGCCCGGGATCGCGGCGGATCAGCAGGCGGCGGCCAAGGCCCGCTGCGGCGTGCGCTATCTCGACGGATTCGGGGATGTCATCAAGCCGGATCAGAAGGAGGCCCATGCTAGGCTGAGCGCCTATGCGGCGGACTACAACCGGCGCATGCTGGCCCATTGCCCGCCGATTGACGGCAAGCAGTAGGCTGACGGTCATCGGCATAAAGAGGGAGGCATGAGCCTCCCTCTCTTTTTGCTCCGCCATTTGGCCGCCCCGAGGCTTGTACCCATGGCGCGCTCGTCGCACAATGCCTGCACCCATCGCCGCACGGGCGGCAGAGAAAGAGAGAAGGAAAATCAAGATGATGGATGTGGCTGTTCTGCGTCGCGAATACACCAGGGGTGGACTGCACCGGGCCGATCTGCCGGCCGAGCCCCTCACCCTGTTCGAGAAGTGGCTGGCCCAGGCGTGCGAGGCCAAACTGACCGATCCCACCGCCATGGTGGTGGGCACCGTGGATGCCGATGGTCAGCCCTGGCAGCGCACCGTGCTGCTCAAGCACTACGATGCCGAAGGCATGGTGTTCTACACCAACATGGGCAGCCGCAAGGCGCATCAGCTGGAGGGCAACCCCCGTATCAGCCTGCTCTTCCCCTGGCATACCCTGGACAGACAGGTACACGTGACCGGTCGGGTGGAGAAGATGAGCACCTTCGAGGTGATGAAGTATTTCCACAGCCGTCCCAAGGACAGTCAGATCGCCGCCTGGGTCTCCAAACAGTCGACCCGCATCTCGGCCCGTGGCGTGCTGGAGGCCAAGTTCCTCGAACTCAAGCAGAGGTTTGCCAATGGCGAGGTGCCGCTGCCGAGCTTCTGGGGTGGTTTCCGGGTGCGCATCGACACCGTCGAGTTCTGGCAGGGCGGGGAGCACCGTCTGCACGATCGCTTCTATTACACCCGCGAGGGGGACGGCTGGCACATCGAGCGCCTGGCACCCTGATGAACATCGCCCGGCTCAAGAACTTCACCGAGATAGTGAAGAACAACTTCAACATCTCGGCGACGGCGGAGAAGCTCTATACCTCCCAGCCGACCCTCAGCAAGCAGATGAAGATGCTGGAAGAGGAGCTGGGGCTGGCGCTGTTTACCCGCAAGGGCAAGAACCTGTCGGGCCTGACCCCCATGGGGGAGCAGGTGATGGAGCTGGCCAGGGGAGTGGTGGCCCAGGTGGAGCAGATTGGCCAGCTTTCCCTCGGGGATCAGCTGGCCACCAGCGGGGTGCTGCGCATCGCCACCACCCACACCATGGCCCGCTACAAGCTGCCGGCGGTCATTACCGAATTCTCCCGCCGCTACCCCGAGGTGAGCATCCAGCTGCATCAGGGAGCCCCTGCCCAACTGGCGCAGATGGCGCAAAACGGGGATGTGGAGATGGCCATCGCCACCGAGTCCATGCACCTGTTCGACGAGCTGGCGACCGTGCCCTGCTATCGCTGGGGGCGCAGCGTGGTGGTGCCCCACGGCCATCCGCTGCTGGACTGCCAGCCGCTGGCCATGGCGGATCTGGCCCGGTATCCCCTCATCACCTATGTGTTCGGTTTCACCGGCCGATCCAAGATGGACAAGGCGTTCGGTCGCCATGGCCTCAGCCCCCGCATCGTGCTGACGGCCACCGACAGCGACATCATCAAGCACTATGTGCGCCTGGGGATGGGGGTCGGGGTGATCGCCACCTCGGCGTTCGACGAAGGGGACAGGGAGAGCCTGGTCTGCCTCAACATCGATCATCTGATCGCCTCGAGCGTGGCCCATGTGTGCCTGCGCAGGCATGCCCACCTGCGGGACTACATGTACGACTTCATCCACCTCTATGCCCCCCATGTGAACCGGGAGGCGGTGCAGCTGGCGCTGCTCAACCAGGGAACGCCCGCCCCGTCTGCGACCCTGCCCTGGCTCTGAAGGCCGTCAGGGGGAGTCAGATGTGCTGCATAGAGGCAAAAAAGAGAGGCCAGTGGCCTCTCTTTTTGTGGTAAGTGGTGTCCTGTGCTGCCTTTTCCCGGTGATCCCTCTCTCCCGGCTGTCGTGGTCACCAGATTGACGGCGCTCCGGGTGCCGAGCAGCAGATCGCCATCATCCAGCAGGGCCTCGGGGGGCGGCAGCCCCCTTGCTGCTTAGGGGGTACGGGTCGCCAGATTGACGAAAATCTGGGCTCCCACCAGCAGGCAGTCGTCGTCCGGGTAGTAGGGGATTGACGTGGTGCTGGTAGTGGCAGATCCCCCTGGCCCGTCAGTCGACCCTGGTCGCCAGATTGACGAAGATCTGGGCTCCCACCAGCAGGCAGTCGTCGTCCAGGTAATAGGGGTTCGCGTGCAGGTAGTTGCAGATCCCCTTGGCCTGATTGCCGCTGCCGAGGAAGAACATGGCCCCCATGCGGCTTGGCGTGGCGTTGATCATGTAGCTGAAGTCCTCGCTGCCGGTCATGGGCTGGCCCTTTGCGTTGATCCCGTCGCTGGACAACACATCCGAGGCGGCTTGTTGCAGGCGCTCGCAGGCCTGGGGGTGGTTCTCCACTGCCGGGTAGCCGGCATGGACCATGGTGGTCTTGAAGCTGCGCAGCTCGCTCTGGGCGATGATGTCCCTGAAGCTGTTTTTCAGGATCTGGTCGGTTTCGGCGTCCATGGCGCGGATGGTGCCACGGGCCTGCACATGATCGGCGATGGCGTTGGGAATGGTGCCGCCGTTGATCATGCCGCAACCAAAGACCGCCGGGCTGAACGGGCTGGTGCGCTTGGCGACGATGTAGTCCATGTCCTCGATGATCCGCACCGCCTCCCGGATGGCATCCAGCCCCTTGTGGGGGGTGGAGCCGTGGGCGGAGATGCCGTGCACATCGAGCGTCCAGGCAGACCCCCAGGAGGACATGACCCCCTGGTTGAACTTGATGGTGCCCGTCTCCATGGCGCCGTCGTTGTGCAGGGCATAGACCTCGTCCACCCCCTTCATGCAGCCAAGCTCCACCATCTTTTCGGCACCGGGGACGCGCATGTCCTCTTCCGCCATCTGGAAGATGAAGCGGACGTTGTACCGCAGGCGATCGCGGTTGGCGGCCAGACACTTGGCGGCGGTCAGAGCGATCGCCATGTGGGAGTCGTGGCCGCAGTTGTGGGCCATCCCCTCATGGGTGGATTTGAACGCCACCTCGCTCATGTCGTGCATCTCCAGGCCATCCATGTCGGCACGAAAGGCAATGGTGGGCAGGGTGGGGTCGACCGCTAGATCCCCGTGAAAACCGGTGAAGCCGGGATACAGGGTGATCCTGTAGCCGAACTCTTCCATCAACCCACGGCAGTAGGCAGAGGTCTTGAACTCGGCCCCGGAGTATTCCGGGATGCGGTGCAGGTGGTGGCGCACTTCGTAGCTGAAGTCGCGCAGGGCCAACAGGTCAGGTTCGATATGGTAGTGGTTCATCAGATGATCCCTTGAATGGAGAAACCGAGCTGGGCAACCAGGGAGGCGCCAAAGAAGCAGCAGGTGGAGACGATCATGAAGATGAGGATCACCTTCCACGACATCTTCTTGAGCTCCTCCAGCTGACCGCCCACCGAGAGGCCGGCGAAGGCCAGGAGCGGCACGCAGCAGGAGAGGAAGGAGATCTTGGCCACGGCATCGATGAAGAGGCCGCGCACCGGGGTCTCGGGCAGGCAGATGAGAATGCCGATGATGGTGGCATAGGCAAAGGCCGGCAGGGAGGAGGGCAGATAGCGCTTGGTCACCAGGGAGGCGAACACCACCAGGGACATGGCGACGAAGCTGTCCCCCATCTGCCACAGCGGCAGGCCCGAGGTCAGGGTCTGGGTGAACATGGCCAGCAGGATCGCCAGGAAGACGAAGCGCATATCCATCACGATGCTTTTCATGCTTTCTCTCCTTTGGCGGTCAGGGCATAGATTTTTTCAGCGAGCGGCAGACCCAGATAGGTGAGGGAGAGCGCTCCCAGGGCCGACGAGAGCAGGTTCGAGGCGGCGGCGATGCTGAGCACCTGCTGGGCCATCGCCTCATCGAGGCCGTTGATGAGGGCACCGGAGGCGGCGCTCAGCATGGAGCCGGATCCCACGCCGGAACCGGCGGCCAGGGCCAGGGGGTGCAGCCCCGTGAGGGGGGCAATGCTGCCGAGCACGCTGAACCAGAGGGTGCCGATGACGGAGCCGCACAGGTAGATGGCGAGCACGCCGATGTACTCCTGGGAGCCGGTGCCGAACTTGCCCTGGATCACCGCGACCGAGGGTTCACGGCTGATGGAGGAGCAGGCCCCGATGGCGCGGCGGCCAAAGCCGAACTTCACCGCCAGCGGAATGGCGATGAGGATGGGCAGGAGGTTGCCTATCTCCTGCAGGAAGAGCGGTACGCCGACGCTCAGGATCATCTTGAGGTTGGGGATGATCATCCCCGCATACTGGGTCCCGAGGATCAGCAGGCTGAAACCCACCATCTTGCCGCAGAAGCCCTCTTCTCGCTCGGTGAAGAGCCTCTTCCAGCCGGGAATGCGATCCTTGACGGGCTTGGCGGAGACGATCATGCCGATGATGACGGCAAAGAGCATGGGCAGGATGGGGATGATGGCGATGCCGAGTCTGATCTCCTGCTTCCCGATGAGGGATTGGGCCACGAAGATCAGCAGGGCGGTCGCCAGGGTACTGACTACTACCGTTTTGAGTGGGCTGGTTGGCTGCATAGTGTGTTCTCTTGTTATCCGTTGTCCTTCATGGGCGTCTTTGGTCACGCCATGATGGGGGCATGATAGGAAGCGAAGAGAGGAAGGAATGTGACCGCCATCAAGTCAGCCATATGGCATTTTTTCATGGGGTATGCCGTTTAACCATGGTAAACATATGGTTTAACAACTCATTGGCAGCTGCTTATGCTGCCTCAGACAGGAGTGTGGTGCCGCCCGGGCACCCGGTGCCTGATCCGGGGGGGGGATGTGGGGGAAGGAATGGATCTGTTGATAGAGGGCGCGCTCTGGCGCCCCTCCTGGCAAGCGGCGTTGCAGGCCTGGCAGCACCGGGGAAACCGCTGGTGGCTGCTGCTTGGCAAAGGGGAGGCGAGGGAGATGGCACCTTGGGCGGCCAGCCCGCCAGATGGCATTCTCCTTGCCCGCGACCTGCTTGCCGCCTGGCTGGGTGAGGCCGCCTCCCCGCTGATGGCGACACAGCCGGACCGGCAGATCCTGATCGCTGCCTCCGGCTCCCTGCTGACCCTGGCCAGAGAGAGCGGCCTGCTCACCCTGGGGCCCGTGGGGGCGGATCACCGCCTCGGTGCCGATGACGACCTTGGGGTTGCCCTGCAACGCCTGCTTGCCCGCCGCCTGATGACCCCGGTGCTGCGCGAGCCTGGCGGGCAGGACGCGCTGGTGCTGCGCCCCCTGCTGCCCGGCGATGAGAGCGCCATCCTGCGTTATTGTTCGGATGCGGCGCTCGCCCGCTATACCCTCAACATCCCCCACCCCTATTCGCCGGAGGCGGCGCGGGACTGGCTTGCCCTGAGCGGGCGCAAGGCTGCTCTCGGGCTGGGATGCACCTGGGCCCTGACTCTGCCCCAGGGGCGTGGAGACGAGCCCGCTCCCCTGGTCGGCACCCTCTCCCTGCACTGGCACGGGGAGCTGGCATGGTGGGTCGGCGTGCCCTGGCAGAACAGGGGGCTGGCCACCCGGGCCGCGAGCCTGGTCAGGGCGTTTGCCTTCGAACAGTGGCACCTGCCTGCCCTCACCGCCCGCCACATGCCGGGCAACCTCGCCTCAGGCCGGGTGATGGAAAAGACTGGCATGCACCATGACGGGCGTCGGCCAGATCCGGCCGATGGCGCCCTCGAGCTCGATCACTGGCGGCTGGATCGCCCGGCGCGCCTGACGGATGCACGCAAAGAGGCGCTGGCCCCCTGGCTGGATGACGAGGAGGTGGTCGTGGCCATACTGCACGGTGAGGAGGTGGCGCTCTTCATGGCGGGGGAGACGACAGAGGGCGAGCAGACACTCAGCGGGCTGACGGTGCGGCGCTATCCCCTGGCCATGCTGGCGCCAGAGGCGCCCGGGGTGCAGGCCCATGGTGGTGGCGCCCTCCTCAAGGAGTGCGGGGATCTGGGCCTCGCCTATCTGCGGCGATTGCGACAGCCTGACGACGGACGCTGATGGCTTGCGCAAGGGCGGTCATCGCGAAGCCTGGTGCGGGGTCTGTCAGGTGTTTTCCTGAGTCCGTCCTCCCATTTTCAGACAAAGGCAGTGAAGAGGCGCCCCACTTCTGTGGAATAATGGCCGCCCTGCTGTACGAGGAGTAACGCTGTATGTTGAGAACCGAGCGTCCCGGCGACATGCTGCCAGTCTATGAGCTGGTGAGTGCCGCCTTTGGTCGTCCCGACGAGGCCGAACTGGTCAACCGCCTGCGAGAATGTGGGGCCGCCGTGGTCACCATGGTCGAGGAGGAAGAGTACGAGTTCATGGGGCACCTGATGCTGAGCCCGATCACCATTGAGGGACAGGAAGGGCCCTGGCTGGGACTGGCACCCGTGGCCGTGCATCCCGACTGGCAGGGGCAGGGCATTGGCTCGGATCTGGTGCGTGAAGGGCTGGACACGGCACTGGAGATGGACTGGAAGGCGGTGGTGGTGCTCGGGGATCCTGCCTACTACGCCCGTTTCGGCTTTCGGCCTGCCAGCGACTTCGGCCTGCACTGCATCTACGAGGTGCCGACGGAGTGTTTCATGGCGATGGAGTTGCAACCCGGCGGGCTCGACGGGGTAAGGGGCGAGGTGCTCTATCACCCCCTGTTCGATGAAGAGCCGGTGGAGTGACCGCCTGCCTATCCACGAAAAAGGACCCTGAGCGGGTCCTTTTTCGTGCCATGTCCATCGCTTGAATGGACGTCACTGGGCCAGGGATTTCAGCTGCTGCTTGCCCGGCGGGTTGTTCCAGTCGATGGGGCCGTGGGTGAAACGGTACTGAAGCCTTGGCAGACTCAGTTCCAGCCACTCCTCCCGGAAGTAGGCATAACCCTGGTCCCAATCCGGATCCTGCGCCCAGCCGGTCTGCAGGAAGTGGAGCCGGGTGCCCTGGCCCTCCGGCACGAAGCGCAGGCTGACCTGGGTCTTCTGCTGACGAATGTGGGGAAACTGGGGAGGGAAATTCCAGCTGAAGCTGAGCAGATCATGGGGCATGACCGCCATCACCCGGCACCCTTCGCTGCCACGCTCGCCGAGGGGAGCATCGGGTCTGAAATAGATCTCGAACGGTCCGTTGGGTTCCGGGACCATGAGGCACTCCGGCGCCAGAAAACTGCGCAGCCCGCTCTCCGTGGTCCAGGCCCGCCAGACATCGTCAATGTGGGCGGGTACCAGAATACTGCCTTCAATTTGCTTGTTATCCATAAATCAGTGAACCTCAAACCAGTCATGGACGGGACCTCGGCAGTATAGCCCCTGAGGCGATAAAATAGGCAGCCCTGTGTCACACGGTTACGTATTCAAGAGGGTCCACATTGCCGATTTGACAGCACGGCGGGATCCATCGAGAGTGGGAAGCGACAAGCACGCAACGCAAGGATGGTGTCATGATCAGAATGATGACGGAAGCTGACGAGCCCATGCTGGCGCAGCTCTTCCTCAAGGGAAGGCGCCAGGCCTTCCATTGGGTTGATCCCGCCCTGTTCCGGCTCGAGGATTTTGCCGAGCAGACCCGGGGCGAGGAGATCTGGGTGGCGGAGAAAGGGGGCAGCCCGTGCGGATTCGTCTCCATCTGGGGGGCCGAGAGCTTCGTGCATCATCTCTACGTGGTGGCGGACTGGCACGGGCAGGGCATGGGGCGGGCCTTGCTTGCCGCCGGCTTGGCCGGATACCCCTCCCCGGCCTCCCTCAAGGTGGCCATGCGCAACACCACGGCGATGGCTTTCTATCATCGCCTGGGCTGGGAGAACACCGAAGAGACGGGTCATTGCGACATCACGGGCCCCTGGCGCAGGCTGGTGTTGACGCCCGATGCCGCAGGGGAATAAGCCGCTGGCAGACTGCGGCAACCGCACCGCACATTGATCTCCAGCCCTGGCAGGGCATAAAAAAGCCACTTCGCGGGAAGTGGCTCTTCAACACATCCGGGGGAGGGCAGACCTTCCCTCGCTCAACCGATGATCACAGGGCCGCCACGGCCTCTCTTACCAGGGCGGCCAGCTCTTCCCACCTGCCCTCGTCGATGAGCTTGGCCGGCACCATCCAGGTGCCGCCGCAGGCGATCACGGCATTCAGCCCCAGATACTCCTTCAGATTGGCCGGCGTCACGCCGCCGGTGGGCATGAAGCGCACCGGATAGACGGCGCCCAGGGCCTTGAGCATGGCGGTGTCGCCTGACTGCTCTGCCGGGAAGAACTTGAGGTGGCGCAGCCCCATCTCCATGGCCTGCTCCACCAGGCTGGGGTTGTTGACACCGGGGATGATGGTGACGTCCTTGTCCAGGCAGTACTGCACCGTGGTCGGGTTGAAGCCGGGGCTGACGATGAAGTCGGCGCCCGCCGCAACGGCCGCATCCACCTGCTCGCGGTTGAGCACGGTGCCGGCCCCGATCAGCAGATCCGGGTAGGCGGCGCGCATCTGGTGGATGGCCTCTGCGGCGGCGTCGGTGACGTCGGCCCCTTGCAGGCGTGCGGCGAGATAACCGGCGCTGAAGGAGTCGCCCGCCGCCGTGGTGTCGATCACCTGTTTGGCGGACAACCGCAGGGCGGCGATTTCGATCCGCTGCGTTGCCGTGACCACCAGGCAACCTCAGAGCCGCGCTTGACGACGATCTCGCCAACCCCTAAGCCCTGGCTCCCTGGCTGCATTGCGAGCGCAACCCCTACTGGCGCAAGCTCCACGAGCATATCGACGACAAGGCCATCTCCAGCTGGTGCGACGATCACGACCAGATCCTCAAGGCCCTGATGCGCAAGGATCCGCAGGCGGCCAAGCTGGCCATGTGGCAGCACCTGGAGAACACCAAGCAGATGCTCTTCCAGGCCACCATCTTCGATGACGAAATGGGGGATGACCGCTACCTCTTCTCCGAAAATCCCGTCGTTCATCTGACCCAGCCTTCCACTGCCAACGGCTAGTGGAAGGTTCTCGGGGGCGAATCCTCGAGGTTGTTTCAACCCCATGGAGGCGCTGGGCTGATGGCGTGGCCCACAGCGCCCGGGCAAATTGCTGCGCCACTCGCCGGTTTTTGCTGGCGACGCCACCTGGAGCTGGCCCATGTCAAATGCAGCCACCCCCCGCAGAGCCTTTGGCCTCAGGTCTGGAGATGCACAGCACTCGCGGGGCGGATACAACCTCTGAAGGTGAGAAAAAGGATACAAAAAGGGCCACTTCTTGCGAAGTGGCCCTTTCCAAACGTTTGGGCTGGGGGAGTCTGAATTGCGATCTTAAGTCATTGATTTTAAGTGGTTAAATTTTTCATTTTAAGCTTTGGTGGTACATGCAGTGGTACATACTGTAAAACCATCTTGTCTCAAGGAAAATCCAGAATATTTGGTTGACGTGTGATTGTTTCCCAAATCGGCGTTTGAATTGAACTAACTGAGGGAGTGGTGATCATCACCATTCCCTTCATGTTTGCATCAAGTCGCTTCACCCCATCACCAACTGGTCTCAATACATCAAGTTTCTGATCCACTGTGGCTCCCTCGCCTTCTGGGTTGATGCAGATGCAATGGACAATTGGTTCCACCCCGACCATCACGGGCGACGGGGACGTAGCCAGTTTTCACTGGCCAGACCATCTCTACCTTCTGGATTCTCAAGGGGATTTTCAGCCTCTCCCAGCGAGTGACCCAAGGACTACTCGACTCTCTGATTTAGTTGATGAATGTTTCCTCTGTGCGCCCCCGATTACAGCTGTGCCAGCAAGCGAACCCGTACGGTGAAGGTGGCCTATAGGCAACCATCTAAAGGGACGATTACCGACCTAGTTATCGATTTAATTGGCCTGAAGGTGCTTGACGAAGGCGAGTGGAAAGTCAGAAAACACGGCGCCAATTTGGAATCGAACGATTTATATTGATTTCGGATACGATGTTAATCGTAAACTGACAGGAGCGGAGTTATTTATAAAATCATATAAAATACTAGCGGTTATTTATAAGAAGTAATATTTTTCTGTCATTTTAACGGGGTTATTTATGAAGTCTAATAATGTCAATGTTTTTTTATTGTTTTTATGATTTTTCTCTTGTGTATTTTATTATATGTGATTTAATCCTTCTCAAGTTGGAAGGTGAGGTATATATGGTATACGAGCAAGATATTCGTTTGATAAAGATGACTGAGGTGTTAAAAAAAACAGGAATGTCTAAGGAAGGTGCGAATAAGTCATATGGCACGAGAGCATTTACTGGTAACCCATTGATATTAAATGACTAAAATTTTCATTTTTTGTTCGTGGGATACTTGTTCGCACTTTCCCTAAGTCCACAGTTTACAGCTTAATAAGCCACGGAATGTTTCCACAACAAGTAAGCTTGGGTATTCGCTCCGTTGCATTTGTAGAGGCGGAAGTTGATGCTTGGATTAGAAATAAAATCGCCAATAGAAATCGTTGAAACACTTATAGATATACAGATAAAACCTAACTATAAGGGTCATCTATGTATTGATAGAATAGAATGTTGAGCCACAATTTGAATGACTTGTGGTTCCTATGATGAGTAACAGTGTTCATTTATTTTATGACCATATGTTTTGAATTATTTTAATATAATAATGCCTTGAATTTCATCATAAAATTTTTGAATTTTTAAAGTGAAATCGAACCACTCAAATTTCATCATGGGACAATCTGTCCACAAAATATTTGGAGGTGGTTTGTTATCTCTAACAAAATGCTATTCCTGATTACCCATGATTAGCAGTCAGTTACCACGAACTATACTGATCTTACGTACAGTTATCGAGGTGCGAGATCATGGCCAAAAGCAAAATCCAATTCCAGAAAGGCTACAGCCTGTTTGAGTTTCTCAAGGACTATGGCACTGAGGCTCAGTGCGAAAACGCGCTGTTCACTTGGCGTTTTCCTAACGGCTTTGTCTGCCCTGAATGTGCCAACAAGACCTGTTGTCGCCTGAGAAGGCGGCCACGTGTGTGGCAATGCAATCACTGCCGTCACCAGATGTCATTGACTGGAAACACGATTTTCGCAAACACCAAGCTCCCACTGACCAAGTGGTTTCTGGCAATGCACCTGTTGTCACAAACCAAAACAGGCTTGTCAGCGATGGAGCTAAAGCGCCAGTTGGGCGTCAAATATGACACCGCCTGGATGCTCAAGCACAAGCTGCTGCAAGCCATGAAAGAGTCCGATGACAAGCAGCCCATCAGCGGCATCATTCAGCTCGATGATGTCTACTGGGGTGGCGAGCGCCGTGGTGGTAAACGGGGTCGGGGCGCGGCAGGCAAGACGCCGTTTGTGGCAGCAGTGGCCCTGAACAAGGAAGGACATCCAATCAAGATGCGGATGACGGTGGTCGATGGTTTCAAAACCAAGTCCGTTGCTGATTGGGCAAAACGGCATATTGCCAGTGGTAGCGCGGTGATATCCGATGGATTGGCCTGTTTCAAAGCGGTCAAGGAGGCCAATTGTGAGCACCTGGGTGTTGTCACCGGGGGCAACCTGGACTGGCTGGATCATCCGGCATTCAACTGGGTAAACACGATGATAGGAAATGTGAAAAACTCGCTGCGGGGCAGTTGCCATACGCTCGGAGCGAAGCATTTACCAAGGCATCTTGCGGAATACTGCTTCCGGTTTAATCATCGTTTTGACCTCAAGAGCATGTTGGTTGAATTGGGGCATGCAGTCGTGGCAAGCCCTCCGATGCCATATCGGCTCTTGAAGCTGGCTGAGGGTCATGGGTAATCAGGATGCTATTTGTTAACTAACTCGTCTGAGAATTCGATACAACCGTAACTGTACAGTCTAAGCTCTGCATTTCAGATCATGTTGATGGTTCATTTTTGAACTGTTGTTAGTGTGCACTGATGTCGATGACTGTTTAGATGCGTTGTCAGCCGACAATCGAAGTCAGTCAGAGGTCGGAATTCCATTTCACGCTACCTGTAGCGGTTCGGGTCAGTGGGGACTCTGGTGCAGATCAGCCCGTTGTCAGCCGACAATCGAGCTCACTGGGGCCGGATTTCCATTTCACGATACCTGTAGCACTTCGAGCCATTGGTTGCTCTGGTGCAGAACAGCCCGTTGTCAGCCGACAATCGAGTTCGCTGGGAGCAAGATTTCCATTTCACGATACCTGTAGCACTTCGAGCCATTGGGTACTCTGGTGCAGATCACCTCGTTGTCAGCCGACAATCGAGCTCGTTAGGGGCGGGATTCCATTTCACGATACCTTTAGCCGTTCTGGCCTGATGGGGGGTCTGGTGCAGTTCAGCCTGTTGTCAGCCGACAATCGATGTTTGCCAGGGTCATAATTCCATTTCACGCTACCTGTAGCATTGCCGGCCAGCGGGTACTCTGGTGCAGATCAGCCCGTTGTCAGCCGACAATCGATGTTTGCCAGGGGCGGAATTCCATTTCACGATACCTGTAGCAGTTCGGGCCAGCGGGTACTCTGGTGCAGATCAGCCCGTTGTCAGCCGACAATCGAGTTCGCTGGGGTCAGATTTCCATTTCACGATACCTGTAGTTGTTCAGGCCAGCGGTTACTCTGGTGCAGTTCAGCCCGTTGTTGCGTATTCCGGCGAAGTTGAACAGCCATTCCGGCCAACGTGAACACCCTGATCCTTAACGCGCTCACGTCATCCCGTTTCTAACTCGACTGTTCAGATTGGGTCAACTCACTTCTCCTCTTTCTCATCGATTCTCCCTTCAGTGACAGCCGGTGAGCGTTGTGCATCAGCCGGTCCAGGATCGCATCTGCCAGGGTGTTGTCCCCCAAGCTCGCGTACCACTCTTCCGTTGGCAACTGACTGACCACGACCGTCGAGTATTTCCCATACCGATCATCCATGATCTCCAGCAGTGCGTTGCGTTGCTCGGCATTCACCGCTTCCAGTCCCCAGTCATCAAGGACCAGTAGCTCTATCCTTGCCAGTTGACCCAGCAGTCTGGCGTAACTGCCATCTACCTTGGCCTGGCTCAGTTCAAGCAGCAGACGTGGCAGCCGGTAGTAACGAGTGCTATGCCCTTGCTGACAGGCTTGGTAGCCCAGCGCACAAGCCAGGTAGGTTTTTCCACAGCCACAGGGGCCGGTAATGAGCAGGTTCTGGCCTCGGCGCAGCCACTCTCCTTGGGCCAGGTTTGCAACCTGTGACCGCTCCAGGTTGCGTGCAGACTGGTAGTCCACCTCTTGCACCGTGGCTTGGAGTTTGAGCCGCGCCTGCTTGACTAGCCGAGCTTGTTTACGTTGCTCCCGGCTCAGTTGTTCGTGTTCGACCAGCAGGCTTAGACGCTCGATGAAGGGCAGCCCTTCGTAGGTACTGGCCTGTTCCAGTTGTTGTTGCACTGCATCCGCCATGCCGGTCAGTTTCAGGTTTCTCAGGCGGGTCAGGGTTTGTTGGGTCATGGGGCGTATCCTCTTTAGTGGAAGCTCTGGGGGCCACGGATGTTCTCGTGCTCTTGCGATAACTCTGGGTAGCTCAGCGGGCTTGCGGGCAGTTTGTCGCGGCCACTGCTCAGCACCGACTTGAGCTGTTTGAGTCGCACCAGTCCTTCCCGATTAGCCAACTGGCAGCAGGCCTCGACCCGTGATGGCGGATACTCCCGGCTAAGACTCAGTAGCCCCAGGCAGAGTCGGTATGCCTGCTCGGCATGGGCTTTCTCTTCCAGCCGTTCGCTAACCCAGCACAAGGTGCCCGGTCCGATGTCAGCAGCCCATTGCTTGAGACGGCCTGGCGTCCAGCGTTGCTGTTTGCTGTGGCGTTCCGGCATATGTTCCGGGAGCGTGCTCATCCCCGGGATGGTTTTACGCG
Organism: Aeromonas sp. ASNIH1; assembly: GCF_002934285.1. NCBI lineage: Bacteria > Pseudomonadati > Pseudomonadota > Gammaproteobacteria > Aeromonadales > Aeromonadaceae > Aeromonas > Aeromonas sp. ASNIH1. The sequence goes on from NZ_CP026228.1 coordinate 3,029,873, forward strand.
GATGGCTCGCGACCAGATGTTGCTGGTGATAGACCTGAAGCAAAGTGTCGCCAGCATGGAGCTCCAGTTGCTGGCCCACATACTGGTGTGGCACCGAGTAGTGGTGCTGCTCATAGCTGACGTGATAGTCGATGTTGACCTTGACCGTTTTGATGGCGACATAGCGATAGGGATGCACCGGCAGTGGTCCCAGCGCCGGGCGGTCCAACTGCTCAAACGCCTCGCGCCGGTTACCGGGCAGTTGCTTGAACGGGCGCTCGTTGAGTTCGTCCAGCAAGGCCCGGATGCACTGGTTGAGCTCGGCCAGCGAGAAAAAGGTCTGGTGGCGCAAGCGGGCGAGGATCCAGCGCTCGACGATCTGCACACCCACCTCAGCCTTGGCTTTATCCTTGGGCTTGTAAGGGCGAGCTGGCATCACTGCCACCTGATAGTGCTCGGCCAACTGCTGGTAGCTGGGGTTGAGCTCGGGATCGTATCGGCAAGCCTTGCTGACACCGCTTTTGAGGTTGTCGGGGATCAGCAGTGCCGGTGTACCGCCGAAAAACTCAAAGGCACGGACATGGCTTTGCAACCAGTCCGGCAGTGACTGTGACCAGGTAGCCTCGGCAAAGGTGTAGTTGGACGCACCAAGCACGGCGACAAAGATCTGGGCCTGACGGACCTCCCCCGTGGAGGGCGAGGCGATGGGCACCGTGGGCCCGCAGTAGTCGATAAAGAGCTTTTCCCCCGCCTTGTGGATCTGGCGCATGGAGCGCTTTTGCAACTGACACCAGGATTTGTAACGGTCGCAGAACTGGGAGTAGCTGTAACAGCTGTTGGGATAGCGCTGGGTGTACTCCTCCCAGAGCAGTTGTTTGGAGACCCCCTTACGCTTGAGCTCCTGATGGACAGAGGGCCAATCCGGTACAACATGGCGGGCCGAGATGGTGGTATCGGCCTGCGGATAGAACAGGGCCGCCAGTTGGCCATCATCAAGCTGGCTAGGTAAGGGCCAGGTCAGGCCGAGCGTCTGGGCACTTTTGAGGAGTTTCTGGATGGAGCCAACGCTGACCTTGGTGCAGCAACTTATCTGGCGAACAGAGAGGTCAGCTTCCAGCCGCAGTCGCAGCACTTCACGAATTTTACGCATTGCAATCCTCTTGGCAGACATAGGCTCTTCCCTGGCAAAAGGGAGAGCGTATCAAAGGTTGTTAAATCAATGCGTTAAGGATGATTCCGGTGAATGTGAACAGTGATTCCGGGATGTTGAACACTGTTTCCGGAAAGGAGGAGCAAAGTGTTCAGGTTGAGCCGGAATGAGCGTTCACATTGGTCCGGAAATGGTGTTCACGTTGAACCGGAATCGGTGTTCATGATCGGCCGGAATATGCAGTTGTCAGCCGACAATCGAGTTCGCTGGGAGCAAGATTTCCATTTCACGATACCTGTAGCACTTCGAGCCATTGGGTACTCTGGTGCAGATCACCTCGTTGTCAGCCGACAATCGAGCTCGTTAGGGGCGGGATTCCATTTCACGATACCTTTAGCCGTTCTGGCCTGATGGGGGGTCTGGTGCAGTTCAGCCTGTTGTCAGCCGACAATCGATGTTTGCCAGGGTCATAATTCCATTTCACGCTACTTGTAGCATTGCCGGCCAGCGGGTACTCTGGTGCAGATCAGCCCGTTGTCAGCCGACAATCGATGTTTGCCAGGGGCGGAATTCCATTTCACGATACCTGTAGCAGTTCGGGCCAGCGGGTACTCTGGTGCAGATCAGCCCGTTGTCAGCCGACAATCGAGTTCGCTGGGGTCAGATTTCCATTTCACGATACCTGTAGCAGTTCCGTCCAGCGGGCACTCCGGCTCAGATCACCCCGTTGTCAGCCGACAATCGATGTTTGCCTGGGCCAGCATTCCATTTCACGATACCTGTAGTTGTTCAGGCCAGCGGGTACTCAGGTGCAGATTACCTCGTTGTCAGCTGACAATCGATGTTTGCCAGGGGCGGAATTCCATTTCACGATACCTGTAGCAGTTCGGGCCAGCGGCTACTCTGGTGCAGTTCAGCCCGTTGTCAGCCGACAATCGAGTTCGCTGGGGTCAGATTTCCATTTCACGATACCTGTAGTTGTTCAGGCCAGCGGTTACTCTGGTGCAGTTCAGCCCGTTGTCAGCCGACAATTGCTACGGTGTGCAGAAATGGATTTCTAGTTAAACAGCAAACGAGATCTGAGATCCGTTTGGCATTTCAACATTGAGCTGTAGTTTTCCCCCAGCAGCCTCGACCCAGCGTTTAAGATCCATCAGTGTAACGTCCTGTACTGATGGTGTTTGATCGCAAATCATGGGTTCGGTGCCAGCCTGGGCCAGCATTTCACGCAGTTGGGTGAGATGAATCTCAAGTCGCATTAGATCTGCTTTTTCCCTGGCCTGAGTGACAACATCGGGCATTTCTGTGGTCAGTATTTCGTCAAGGGTACGTGCCATGGCTACCTCAAAATAATAATAATGCTCGTTGAATTGGGTCCTGAAAAAGTTATTTCGCGCTGAACGTAAGTGGCTCAGTTCTTTGCAAGGAGCAATATTACCTCTGTGGGCAGAGGTGTCGACGTATGGGGTCTGTCTAATGGAGCATTTTCATGTTTGCTGCGGCTCTGCCGCCAGCAGCTGTACCAGTAGTGGCAGGGTTGTGTTGTTCAATTTCACACTACCAATAATATGTCCATGAGTGTTGCGAGTGGTGATTGTACAGCTACTGCGACCCTGGATGGGATGAAGGCGATGAATAATGACGGGGCTTGGAATACTCGTTAGGCCGCAGGTGAATTGAGCTGATCAAACCGCTCGAGGAAATAGTTCCCGGTTCAAATTTAGTCAACAATGCCGCATATGAGTCAACAGTATGATGTCAATCTCCTCCGGTTGGTAACCAGCAGCTTTGATGTTGGTGATGATGTTCTCCATTGTCGGACAAAGCTGGAGACCGTACCAGAGGTCGGCGTTAGGTGACAACTAAGGAAGGTGCGAATAAGTCACTAAACACAAAAATACGCATCTGTAAAAAGTTGAATTTAAGGGACTAAAGTTTTCAGTTTCTTTGTAGAGGGTACTTATTCGCACCCTCCCTAGATCTGTACATGTCGTCAAATCCCCCAAATAAAAAACAAGGGGATTTGACAGAGGCTCACGGTAGCTTAATCTGTGAATTTATAGTTTCCTGCAAATGGACATATTTATTTTCACAAACTCATCCCATGAAATTACGTCCGCGAATTGTTTTTTATAATATTCTCCAACCCGACAAACTAGAGGCCGAGTCTCATAGATACCGCATAAATTGGTATCCTCAACTAAGTGGCGACAGGTTCCGTCACCACGGTCGAGAGAATGACCTTGAGGGTTCTCATTTACCCTACGGCAACATTTACCGCATGCAGTGCATGGAAAGGGAGTTAGCAATTCGTCAGTCATCATCATCAGGTACCAAGAAATGGCTAGGTTCACTCGGGTGTGCAATACCGAAGTGAAAAAATGGTTGATTATTGACTGTTGCTAGTCAAGCTCTAACTCTACATACCTTGTATTTTCTATCATTCCTATTTTTTTATAAAGAGTAACTTCTGGCATGTCTATGACTTCAATGCTTTCATCTTTTTTTATTAAGTCATCGATTAATATTTCTGCGATTTTTAACTGAGTGTCAGTCATGTTTTTCATTTTTGCCGAGTTTATGATTTGCTTCATAGAAAGCAAGCCATCGCCCATGCTAAAAGAATTTTCAATTAACTCGAGATATTGCTTTTTGATATTGCTGGCAACATCTTTAGTTGCAATAAAATCATCACAAGAAACTATTACTTTATTTTCTTCAACTAAAGAATTTATCATTTTATTGAATTTTTCTTTAGATTTAATCCCAGATTTCACATATATGTCATTTAAATAAACGTAATAGTCACTCTCTATCAATGAATAAATTTTTTTCTTATCTGGGTCAATGAAGGCACCGATTAAAGATAAACCCCATATAACACTAATTACAAGGACTATTTCTTCAGAGTAATTAGGGAAAAGCCAAATGAGAAGGGCTCCGATCATTATCATGCCAGCAGTGGCATCTAACAGCTCACTCATTTTTTTAAAGTGACACATTTCAAAAAATGCCTTGAGTGAAACGAATGCGATATAGAAGAAAAATACAGAAAAAATAGTCTCTGCTTGTCTTGGAAATAACCAAGCCGATATAGATGCTATCACTGCCCAACCTATAAATTGTTTTAATGCTTCTTTCATGGTCTTGATATTCTCCATTAATAATGAAATTTATCCATATAGTGGATCCTATCGTAATCGAAAGAATCCACTTATAAGTTAATGGTTTGGGTGTGAAATGTCGTAAGGAGTGATTCCTTTTTGTATTTCAATCATGCTTTCTTCTTTTATTTTTCCCTTGTTTATTAGAATAGTGTTTTCTTTTTTGATCCACTCGTCTTGATTGTTTTTAAAGTAGAGTTCGATGAGGAATGCTATATTCACGTCTGATTGGTTTTTAATATGAAGCTTGCCGCCAATAAACTTAACCTTCTCTTCAATTTCAACCTTCAGTATATATCTATCAACTGAAGTGGATTGTGCATCAATTATTTCATTAAGGTTCTTGGGTTCTGTTAATAAATTTTCTAATATGTGATGCAGCGCCGAACCAAGAGCATCAAGTGCAGCGTCTACATTCAATAGCTTGTCTTTTATTGATTTTGAAGGGGTAATCATTTAACTATTCCTTTTTCTGATAATTAATGGGCTAGAGCCAATTTTTCTTTAAATTTATCGGAAATATCTTGCTCGCGCCCGCCAGTCACCAAATTTTTAATGTCATCTGGTACTTCGTTGCTAGAAACCTTTTTGGAGACAATGGTTTCTTCCCATTGATTTTTATTTTCATCAAAGCTATAAAATTTAGATAGTTCTTGGTATATATCATTAGCGACTTTCTTTATATATACCTTAACTCCGTGCACGATACCATTGACAATTTTTTTCACCGCTTGCGCAGCTTTTTCGATCCATTTGCAAATATCATCCCAAAATGCAGCAATAATGCCGCCAGTAACCAGCAAACCACCTGCAATTAATAATAAAGGCAACATAACTCACTCCGTTTTATATGTTTACTTGAGACTCTACATATTCTTTTGAAACAGTTCTTATTTCTATTTTCTCATCACCACCTTTAATGTTTAAATTCATTTTCTTACTATGCCGAATGGATTCAATAGCATGCTCAAAATAATCATGACACACGATGTTTTCACTGTTTCTGGCAGCTTTAAATGCAGCTTTTAATATCGCATTGGATATGTCACTACCAGAAACGCAGTCAAACTTCTCTGCTAGCTTCGCCACATCAGCATTATGTGGTAAATCCTTTGGCAACAAATGATTCCATATTTTAGTTCGCTCGACATGACATGGTAGTTTAAATTCTACATGGCCCAATATTCTTCGCATAAATGCTACATCATAATTGGATACGAAGTTTGTTGCGAACACAATTATCCCATCGAAGTCGTTCAGCAACATCAGTAATACAGATCGGGTTTGGTTGACACTAGTATCGGTAGAGCTACTCATATTGGTGACGCGCTTGCTGAGCATAGCATCTGCTTCATCGAAGAAAAGAACAGAGTTTGTTTCTTTAGCTTTTTTAAATACTCTTGTAAGGTTTTTAGGTGTGTCACCTACATATTTAGATTCGATATCTGCATAATTAACTTCAATGATGTCCTTATCTAAATAATGGGCTACAGCATGGGCTGCCATTGTTTTCCCTGTTCCAGGTTCACCATAAAAGTTGAGAGCAATTTTCTTCTGCAATTTATGAGTGTTTGCTAATCCCCAAGTGTCAAAAACGTGGCTTTGTAATTGCTGAATGGATAGCACATCCATTATTTCATTTCTTATTAAATCACTCAAAACTAAGTCATTGAAGCTAAACTTAGGCTTTTGGGGACTGAACTGGTCATCGCCAGGGGGATGCATGCTATCACTTTCCTCTTTTTTCGATTTTACGATGGGCATATGTCACCAAAGTGAGGGGGGTAAGTTACAGGAATGTCATTTCTAAATATGTCTAATTACTTATCATACAAAAAAAATTTTTTTTTATGAAGACCTGTTTAAATCCACATGTCACATTTTCGTGTGGATTTGATTGGGGCTGGTTAAAATGTGTCTGTCATGAGTGCCAATGACGCTTTTTATCTGCTAAAGGTAAGTGCAAACAAGTCTTTGTTGCGAGTTGTTGGGTCTCATTAGGTGCTGACCAATTGGTTCTCAAATGAGTCATTGCCTGGCCTTCACTGACTGCGAGTTCAACAGCAAAAGCCGCTTTACCCGAAAAGAAAATTTGCTGTCTCGAAAGGTGCAATATCTCCCCTAATCCAAGATGCTGCCCTCATTGAGCCCATTTATCCTAAGGTCGGCAATGGCCGTCACCCCTAGCCGCTGGAGACCATGCTGCGCATTCACTGCTTGAATCAGTGGTACGCCCTCAATTACGGTGCTATAGAGCATTACGTTGAGACAATTACCCCACTTGTTCACACCCTCCTTAATTACATAGTTTGTGGAAAAAGTACCTGTACCTTGTCCTAGAACTTGGTGATGACCTTGCTTCTGACGGGAAAGTTACGAGCATTTTCTGCTAACCACCAAGTCTTAGGTTCTGATCAAAATCTGCACTCTTGAGCTTGAATGTACAGCCTTGCTGAATTAGTTCCTCCCGATTTGCTAGCACCAGCGGATAGAGCAGGGGATGTTGTTGGTGTTCACCGCTATAGCTCACTTGCATCCGCTCTAATGCGTAATGGACCAAGGGGATCCGTTGACTGATCAACAGCTGGTTCCCAGTCATGGCATAGTCTCTGGCAATGATGGCCTGCTGTCCCTCGCTGAGGCCTGGGTTGGGAACGACTACAGCGGTCACCTGGGTGTTCCACTCCAGATCTTGATCCCGGCCGTGAGGGGAGGCATCCAGCAGATCCGGTTCGCCCCGAAAACGACTCATCACAAAGTCCAGATATTCCCCCTTCTTCTCGCAGTAGGCGCGTACGTGCCAGCGGATCCCGTCATAGACCAGAGTGTGGGGCACGATATTACGGCCACTCTGCTCCTCTGAACTGAGGGATACGTAGTCGACATCGACCCGCAGCTGGCCACGGGCCGCCTGCACCAAACCGCGCACAATCCTGGGGTCGATATGGCGGTTTGGCACATCCAGGATCTCGATATGGCCGTAGCGCAGATCCATCAGCGGAAGTGTCAACAGGCCCGCTTCATGTTGTCGCTGGTGCTGCTTTTCACGGTGTAGCAGCATCAGGTACTCATCCACTTTTCCCTCACTAAAGCGCGGGAAAAAGTCCTCTGTGGGTCTGTATCCCTTCAGGCTTCTGTCATAGACCAACCCTTCCGGTGAGTAGTGGGTCAGGTAGTGGTTGATATCCCGTGACGCCTGTTGGCGACCGATATTGAAGGCGGTCATCAAATGATTGGTGGTCAGCCGTCCTTCCCACTGCAAGACGATCTCCAGCAGACGAAAACGCAGGGTTTGATCCCAGGTGAGCTCTTTGGGTGCCATACGTGCTCCAAAATGCGACATGTTTATGTAACCAGTATCGGCATGAGTATACAGGCTACATATAATGAGTCCATATAAAGCGGTGTCAGGGGAGTAGGTCATGCATGGCAAGCTGGTTATCACCTGCCAATTCCAAGTCTTTTGCCATTGGGAGGGGATGGCGTCACAGCCAGCGGCACCTTCCTCATATCTAGCAACTCCAATTATTACCAAAGCGACAAGTGGCTTATTTGGAGCACACAGTGCTAGGTGGGCTGCAAGCAGGGGGTGATCTGATACCCAAAAATGCAAATGCCAGCATTGCTACTACCAGACCTGCCGGAGGGGGCGATCGTTACCGTCAGCAACAGCATTACTCATTTCAAACGCCATCGTTACTGAGGTTCTATGAATTCAACGCTGATATTGGGTCAGGCGGCAATGCCACTGATCAAGGGGATTTGTTGCCTGTTGCCGGCCAAGCACGTCGGCGAACTTGTGGCCGTGATTGCAGAAGAACAGAACCGGTTTGACGCTGTGTTATTAAAGGAAACTGGGGGATCGCTTCCTTGTACTGAGTTGCGCAGATTGGTACGTTTGGCTCTGCATATTGATCGGTATCGGTTGGATCGTACTGTTCTGCCCATCTATCAAGGGCGGGAGCAACTAATGTCAGGCGCAGCTGCATTACTGGATGACGATACTACTCTTGCATGTGGTGATGCTATGCGATTATTGGCATTGTTACTCGACAAGCTGTTGAGGGGAAGCCGTGGTAGTGCACAGGCCAAGCTTGACGGACTCACCCTTAGTGCTATGGAGCAGAGAGCACTGGCCGCCCAGTCCCCCAACACCGGTGCCGTGATGCGGGGGAGCTGGCGCCGAAAATCACGTAATCAACTTGGCCGAAGTGATTGGCTCGATGTGGTCGAAGCGGCGCTCTGGTGTTTCTGGCATAGCGACACATTGCGAGATGGAGAAGCCCTGCTTGGTGTGTTGCTAGGCGCAGATATCCGTATTTGCATTGTCTATGGCATGTTGGCGGGAGCCTTTTACCTGGCTGATCAAGATGAGCTCCATAACCCCTTAGTGACGAACTAACCTGTCATTTCCACCACCGGATAACAGGCATCCCCCCACAGGGTATCGGGATGGGCCATCATCAACTCGATGATCACCGGCACCAGTTTACCGAGCAGGTTGGCGCAATCTTTCAGTTGTTTACGATTGACCGAGCTGTTCCAGGTCGCACCGCCATGGATCAACTGGTTGCGCAAGGTATAGAGGCGATTAAACACCACACCCAGCAACTGCGGGGTATTGCCGCTGGCGAGTGCCAGGGTCGCCATCTTCTTGCCCTGTGCCAGCCGATCTTTCCACTGGGCTTCGCTTATCTTGCCGCTGTGATAATCCCAGAAGCTTTGCAGCACAAAAGGGGTGTCCAGCAGCATGCGGATACTGCCCGAGAACTCCTGCCAGACCAATTGCTCGATCTGCTTATGCTCATCCAGTACGCACAGTTTCTCCAGAAAGCCTTTGAAGGTCTCCTGTTCGGAGAGGCGACGATCGTCATCGATTTCAGTGGCATAAGCCGCATTGAACGCAATCCAGAGAAAGATAAAGCGGCCATCTTCATCTTCATCTTCATCTTCGGCCATTTCAGCGCGTTGCAGCCAGCTTAAGGCACGATGAACTCGCAGGTTGAGGTTGCTGGGAGAGTGTTCACGCAGCGTCCGGTGACGGGTTTTCAACTGTTCAAAATTCAACGACGATCTCCTTCTCAATCAGATGAATAGCCAGCTTCTGTAACCATGCCCCCTGCGCACGGAATTACTGCGACCTCAGCGGGCTTGTGACGAACTGGCTGGAATATTAAGGTGTAATATCAGCGGTTACTTTCGGATGACATCCTTCAGCTTAGCGATGGTCAGCTCCACCAAGGTGGCCGACGATTTTTCCAGTGGGGCATGGTGGCACTCGGGACAGGCCTCAAACCAGGTGTGGCCACGTACCAGAACGTCGCTCTTGGGAGCAACCGTCTTGTTCCAGCCGCATTGTGGGCAATGATAGGTAAATGGTGGTGTTGGTACAGGCATGATGTTCCCCAAGAAAGTTCCGTTTGGCTTAGCCTACCACGGTTCGATATTGATGGACGTAACCTCGATCGGGGTGGCAGCTCAAACTCACGCTACCGATAATGCTTTGCTCCAGGCTAATTGTGGGTGCACAACTTCGGTATGGCAGTTCGATTTCATGCTACTGATAATGCCTGCTACAGGGTGTAGAGCTTCGATTGGGGTTAGTGAAGCCCAGATCCGAGGAGACCACCGTGGGACGTAGTTTAAATTTGCACTAAAGATGATGGGGTAAGATAGATGTGGTGTTAGAGCAGTGTCTCTCGGCAGGCCAAATAATACGTGGCCCACAACTCACTAGCGGGCCGTCCATGCATTTTAATACCGATATCCAGTAACAACAGCTCCCACTGCCGTATATCGCGAAAAGCCATCTCACGAGCCTGTTTGATGCTATGGGTAGAATAGGCACGGAGCAATTTGTCTGATGTCGTCGAAAACAACCGTTCAAAAAACGTTAGATCTTTCGCAGCCATAACTTGTGAGCGCAATGTTTTAAGATGTATTTTATCCATTTGTGAATACTGAACTGCATCATCAATAAATGCATCACAAACCTCATATGGCATCTCATGGGACCTCCCATGAGTACTGAGGGCTACGATTAGCAGAATGATTGTCGTCATCACCAGGTCCCTGCCAGCATGAATAAACTAGTCTAGCAGTAACTAATGGAACCCGTTGAAGGTCGATCTCCGGTGAGAGGATTGCATACAGTACACATTGAACGAACAAACATACCCTCCCTGTGCAACTCAAATAATTTATCGAAAAATATTGGCACCAAACTACAGCTAGGAGATAATGCTAGGCGATAAACAAATAACTTTTTAGGCGTGATATCCATGAATGATTTTATCAAAACACTGCTGAACATTCGTAGTCTCCGGGCTGCTCTGCGTGAACTGCCATTCGAACAACTGGTCGAGATTAAGAGCAAATTTGATGAGGTGTTTGCAGAGCGTGAGGCTGCTGAGCTCCGATATCAGGAAGAAAACGCTGAACGTCTTCGTAAGCTGGCGGAGTTCAGCGAGATGCTGAAAAACGCAGGGATTGACCCCAGCGAACTGGTTGGTAGTGCTGCTCCGTCGAAAGCTGACGGAATGGAAAAGTCCAAGCGAGCGCCGCGCCCCGCAAAGTACAAGTATCACGAAGATGGCCAGGAAAAAACCTGGACTGGTCAGGGCCGTATGCCGAAAGCCATCGCTGAGGGCGTTGCTAGCGGAAAGTCCTTAGAGGATTATCTGATCTAATCCACAATTATAGTGGTATTGAAAGCAGCCGTAAGGCTGCTTTTTTTATTCATTCTACTATAATAAATTTTGTTTAGGGTGGCATGAGACATTTTTGTTAATGCTATTCGTCCATTACTCTACATGTATCGCGAGTGTTCGATGAAAATAATGACCACAAAAGAGGTTGAGGTTATAGCTGATATTCAGTGTGACGTATGCCATAAAAGCACAACCCCACATATGAACCCAAATTTGTATAATCCTCAGTTTGGAGCCCTGACTGCAAAATGGGGTTATGGTTCGAAAAATGATGGTGCGGCATATGAGGTGCATCTATGTGAGGAGTGCTTTTTTACTGTGCTGAGTCAGATAAAAAATATGCGTAAAAATGATCATGCGGGTTATATTGATGATCAATCATTTGGGAGGGTTTTATCTCACAGTCTTGAGCTTATATGACATCATTGGTTCGGATAGATCTAGAAAAGGTATGTCTGTCATAGGATGAGAGCATGCCTTTTTATATAACTTTAATCAGCCTATGTCATAGTTTTAATTTCACGGAAGAAAATTTAATTCACCATGCAAGCCTAGTTAATTTCATATTTTAAATATTAACATTCGCCAATGCCATTGATAATGTCAGTCGTTAAATTAATAATTTAGCTCAAAAGATTGTTGATATTATATATAGTGTTTGCAATACTACAATTAGAGTGAGCATTAAATTTCACCAAGATATTTAACTCATTTCTGAATGTGACTTCGTATAAATATATTGTATATTTTTTGAAAAAACTCTAAACCAGCTATGTTTTAATGTCTATTAAATTTGTTGGTTTGAAAAATAAAACGCACAACACTACTAATAATTATTATAAAGGTGCACGCAATGAACAGAAAACCACGATCAGGTAGACCCCAAAAATCAGCTGACGAAAAACGCAGCTTAATGCTCCGAGTCTCATTTAATGCAGCTGAGCAACGTGTTTTAACTAAGCATAGTAAAACCTATGGTATTACCAAAAAGTCTAGCCTGATTCGGTTTTTGGCTCTCAGGGAACCAGACAGTAATATCTCACCAGATTTTTCATATGATGAGCGCATGAGATTGCTAGAGGATCTATACAAAGTATCCTTGACTTTAAATGAAGTAATTTTATTCATTCAACAGATTGAAGCTGGCAATGATATCTCTAGCTATATTACTGACAGTAGTGAAGACTCGCGTTTGATGTTTTATTTATCATCTATCAATTCTAGGCTAGCAAGCTTTGAAAAAGCCCTCATTGGAGGGATTTTGAAATGAATTTTGAAAAGCATCGGAATAGCCAGAATTTCCAGTACAGACTGTCTTATATTTATCGTTCGATACAAATTGGTAAGAAGCGAAAGTCAAGGCCATCACAGGTTATTCATCTCGGTGGTGGTGTAATTAATATACCAAACGTTGAACGCAATCAAATAGGTGAAATCTCTGATTATGACATCGGGCCACTACTCACGGAGTTGAATATGCAGGCATCATTGTATGCAGGCACAGGAAACCAACTATGTGCACATTATTCACTATCATTAAGCCCCAATGAATCATTAACGCCATTTCAATGTCTAGTTGCAGCTAGGCTGCTAATGATTGAACTGGGATATGGTAGCGATACTAGATGGACATCTGTTATACACCGCGATACAAGGTCTCTACATGTACATATTGTGGCGTGTAGAGTCAAACTTGACAGAACTTTGGTTGATGATAGTAATGACTACGCTCGTGGAGTTGACGCTGCTCGGAAAATTGAAATTAAATTGGGATTGTCGAACTGTAAAAGCCCTGAAAAAAATTTCGGTCATGAGTATAGCATAGTAAATATTAAAAATGGCCGTGGTAGAGGGAGCTTTCATGCTATGCATGATCCCGCTTGTATTATCAGGGATGCAATGGACGAGGTTTTTAAAAACCAGCCGAACAACATGACTGAATTTGTCATTGGGTTGCGTGAGCATAATGTAATGGTCAGGGTGAGGAGAGCAGATAATCACGAGCCAAAAGGTATTTGTTATAGTGTAGACGGTAAGAAATGGATATCAGGGTCTAAGGTTAAGAGATTGCGGGCTACTTGGTTTAAGCTGCTCGAGCAGGGCATTGAATATTCACCTCGGCGAGATGATTTAAATTTGCAATTAGGTGAATCAAATCAATTAAGCGAGCTTAAGGTTATACTATTTACTGCATGGATTCGTTGCACTAAAAAACAATATGCCAAGATGAAAAAATCAGTGCCGTCATTTATGGATAAAAAAACATTCGGCACATCGTCACTCTCTCTCCGACTTCTAAGACTGGATTTTGTTTTGCTATCAATCGAAGAGCCGTCAGATAATTTTATATCAAATGCTCGAGCACTGTTGGAAGGCGTTTTGGCTACAATTTTTAGGAAAGGGCTGGAGAGCGTTCATGTAGGATCAAACGCATTGATTCCTGATGGATATGTCCAAGATATTAACTCAGAAAAAGATACTATTGATAAGCCAAACATGTTTCTCTTAGATAGAGACAAACTTAAGAATGAAATTTTGAAGAACAATGAATGGATTGCTGATTGGTATGGGGATCCCATATCACACGAACAAACCAAAGAAAAAAATAAAATAACAATAATAATGAGAGGTGTGGCATGGCTAACATGAGGTTGAATGCAAATCTTAGAACCGTATCATTTAGCAAAACCGTGAGTGTACTGGAAGAGTTGGAGCTCAGTTCAGGTAAATGTGTTCGTAGGTACAAGGCTGTAAATGTTCACCTAGGTACAGTTGATGTAAATTCTGATTTTTCCCTTATAAAAGAGTTAACCGAGGCTGACGTAAAAAATGCAAGATTTTGGGTCCAGGAGCAGCAACGACTGGTCCAGTATGCTTACATGGAAAATCAGAAAAAAGGACTAATTGGCGGGTGTCCAGTTATCAAACGCAATAAGGGCGACGATGATAAGTATCGAGATCATTATGGGTATATTCCAGATTGCAGGATTGGTGAATTTATTGGTGTAATCATCAATCAAATCCCACTGTCGTCACCCATACAATCTGTTGAGTCTAACCACTCGTTATATGAAAGTATTATTGAGTTGAGAAAGAAAGGTCGTTTGTCTGAAGTGTTCAAGAACATTTTAAATACACTAATTGAAATTCATAAAAAAACTCCTTTCACAATGAAGGAATGGTTTTCTCTTTTCTTGGGAAATAAAGATTGTTTTTTATTGATTGCAGCAGCTTCTGGTTATAAACAGAATGATTTTGAAAAAATGCTTCAAGATAATCATAGAGCAGTAAGATTGTCGCTGATAAAGAAGGCTATTAAAGATAAATCTCCAGCTAACTTGTTGGTCGAGGGGTAATCCCCGCCTCAAGCTGGGTCTTTATAAAGGATAGAGCACATCCAGACCCTGAACAATTACGTGAGTCGCTGGCGGGACTGGATGGCCAAGGTTTCATGGCGTCGGGCAGCGTATCTAGAAAACTACCTGGCTTGGTTTCGGGTAGTGAACCAAGAGGCCAATACGGCCCGCTCATGGTTGATGGGGGGAGTCAAAAGGCTCGCTAACACTTAACGCGAACAGCGCCCCGGATTTACCGTAATGTATGGAGATGGTATTCACCTGACAGTTGCCCACAAAAGGGAGTGTTCATACGGCTTCAAACCGGATAACAAAACGGTACCCCTACCGTGTTATCTGGAGTCACCGTATGACCACCAACGAGAAAGTAGCACGTCGCAAACTCAGCCTGCTAGAGCTCGCCAAAGAGCTCAATAACATCAGCAAAGCCTGCAAGCTCATCGGATACAGCCGCCAGCAGTTCTACGAAATCCGGCGCAACTACCAGACCTATGGCGCCGAGGGCTTGCTCGACAAATTGCCCGGCTGTAAAGGGGCTCATCCCAATCGGGTTGTTCCCGAGATTGAGCAGGCCATCCTCGATTACTCCCTCACCAGACCAACCCATGGCCCGCTGCGGGTCGCGCAAGAACTGGCTCTGCAAGGCATCAACGTCAGTGCGGGAGGTGTGCGTGGCGTATGGCAACGTCACGATTTGCTCTCTAAACACGACCGTTTGTTGCGCCTCGAGAAAACCCATAGGGAACAGACCATTGAGCTCAATGACGAGCAAATTCGCCTGTTAGAGCGCTTCAGCCCCGAGTTTCGCGAACGCCAGATTGAGGTCCACTATACCGGGGAACTGGTGGCGGTCGACACCTTCTTCGTCGGTGCACTCAAGGGGGTGGGCAAGGTGTATCTGCAAACCGTGCTCGATTGCTACAGCCGCCACGCCTGGGGACGGCTCTACACCAGCAAGCTGCCGGTGACGTCGGTCCATGTGCTCAACGAAACGGTGCTGCCGTTCTTCGAGGCTCATGAGGCACGGGTCTATACCATCCTGTCGGACAATGGGCGCGAGTTCTGCGGGCGCCCGGACCATCATCCCTACGAGCTGTTCCTGCAACTGGAGGGGATTGAGCACCGAACCACCAAGGTACGCAGGCCGCAGAGCAACGGCTTTATCGAACGGCTGCATCGCATACTGCTGGATGAACACTTCCGTATCAAGGGGAGAACGACCTGGTATGAGTCGGTGGAGCAGATGCAGACAGACCTGGATAGCTACCTAGAGCACTACAACACCCAGCGGCCACATCAAGGCAGGATGATGGAGGGTCAAACCCCCTACAACATGTTCAAGAAGGGTCTGAAATTGATACCGAAGGAAGTGCGCTCTAAAGTAGCGTGAACAAGACACCGGTTTGAGGCCGGTGTCAGGTGATAACTAGATCTGTACAACCGTAACGCCCCTTAGGCGCAATCATACACGCATTCGCCCCTTGGATATACCATACCCAACACCTAGTACGGCCATTGTCATCGTGACAAGAAAACCTGTAGCCGCATTAAAAACTTGTTCGCTGTGATGGCGACCGTTGACACACCATTCACACAAGTGTTCGCAATTATTAAAAGCGAGGTTATAGCTGTCTTCACCAATTTTGGCGCGTGCTCGTTCAGCAACCTCAACACCATAAAATTTCTGGTTTGCATGCGACTTGACGCGGCAACGCCCTCCATCAGTAAACGTCTCAAGCGTCACCTCTTCAACGGGACCGGTGTTGAACCCACGAGCAAAACCGGCGTAATGAACCACCTTTCCATTACCTACATAGATGCCATGGTGGTCGTAGCCAGTACGGGGAGTCACCAAGTGAGTGCCAATGGGGTACATAATAATTCTCCTTGAAAACTTAACGGATTGTATGGCGGCATCCTGCCACGGTCATAGCATTGTCACTCTTTTTTTCTTGGTAAGCCTTCATCTTTTGAAGAATATCTACCGCCTTGACAATAGGCTCGGTTCCACATGTATCAATGACGATGTCAGCTAATGACTCTATTTCTCGATCAAATTCGCCTTTACGCTTTGTCATTTTATTGGCTTGCTTTTTCAGTTCTTTTTTTATTGCAAATGCCTTTACACGCTCAGGGGCCAATATCTCAAACGCTTTGATCAGGGTGCTCATCGCCCAAGCGTTTATTTTAGTTAAATATTTCATTAATCATGCTCCTTGCCTTTGCCTTAACCGAAGAGTCGATACAGGACACCACCGACGATAACGCACCTGTAATCAGCGCCATGTCATCGGTGTACCCGATGAATGGAGTCAAGTCCGGGATCAAATCGATGGGGGATACCAAATAAGCCAGTGCGCCGTATATGATTGCCCTATCCGCAGCAGAGCACTTTTCACTGTCCAGCGCATAATACAAACGGAACACGCTCTCCAAAGAACCCTTGCCGATATCCTTGCAGTAACGTTTTACCTTTTGCCAAAAACTGCCGTCATTGTAATCAGCGCATTCGATGTTATTGATAGTAGCCATGTAACATTCCTTGGTTTAACTGTTTGTTGTGTTTTGTGAAACTGTAAGTTTCATTTGTACTGTAGTTGCGGGAAATCATGGCGTCAATATGTTTTTTTAGTTATCATGAAAAAAACGAGGAAGACACTATGGGTAAGACAACTTGCTATACAACAGTGCTTGGACTGGTCCTGCGAGAACAGCGTGAGCAAAGGGGGCTCTCACAGCTCCAAATGGCGGAAAGCGTTGGGATGACCAGTGTCGGATGGGGAAAGCTTGAGAAAGGGGTGTCCGCACTCTCTGTCGAAAACCTTGCTTGTGCCGCGAGTACACTTGGCATCAAGGCATCCGCCTTGCTGGATCTGGTTGAGGCGCTCTCTGCCGAGCTTGAAGCACAAGGTTGGACTGTGGAAGCGAAGCGGGTCGAGAATGATGCCTTGATCGCGGGCTGGGAGATGTCCAAGACACTGAGCAGCGTCGGGGGCATGCTGGCCGCGGGGGCCGTCGTGGGTGCCCTAGCCTACAACTATCGCTCCGACATTATGAACAAGGCGACCCAGGGCTTTGATGCCATCCGTGCCTTGATGAAAGACAAATAAAGAATAGGGCAACCGTCGTTATCGATACTGCGGAAGGAAATCGCACATAACCATAAGGAAGGGGGATATATGTCTTTGCTATCGGCACCGGCGTTGTTTCCCAAATCAGCCAGCAAGTCATGACTTCCCCAGCCCCTAGTGACCGCTACACTCGGGGCTTTCTGACTGAGGTGTCCTGACAAGATCGGACAGTCCCGGTTCAAGCAGCCTGAGCCGTTCTCCAATACCTCTTGGTGAACTCGGCCGGGCTGATATTGCCAAGTCGTGAGTGCCGACGTTGACGGTTATAAAAAATCTCGATGTATTCCTGAATGGCTGCCTTGGCCTCTGCTCTCGTCTTGAATCGATGGTGGTGAACCAATTCATTTTTAAGAGAGCCCCAGAAGCTTTCTATCGGGGCATTGTCGAAGCAGTTCCCCTTACGCGACATGGAGGTCTGCATGCCAAATTGCACCTGGAGCGCCCGATAAGCCTTGGCGCAGTACTGACTGCCCCGGTCTGTGTGATGGATGAGCCCGGCTGGCGGCCTCTTCTGCTGCACGGCGCGAAACAGGGCCTGGCTGACCAACCCAGTGGTCATTCTCTCTCCCATCGCATAGCCCACTATTTCACAGGTAAACACATCTTTGAGGCCTGCCAGATAGAGCCAGTCCTCGTCGGTGGCGATATCTTGCCACCCCGGTTTTCGATGAACACGAACGGATAGCTGCGCACGCGATAAATTAAGGGCTTGGCTCACAGCACTTAATCCTCGTCCCCCGGCAACAAGGGCGGATGCGCAATCCATTTTTTTGCTCGGCCATACTCCACGGCTTCTTTGAGGATCTCGTTCTCCATGGTCTTCTTTCCGAGCAGACGCTGGAGCTCTCGGATCTGCCTGAGGGCAGCAGCCAGCTCTGAGGCTGGAACCACATCCTCATCGGCGGAAATCGCCGTGAGAGACCCTTCCTGGAATTGCTTACGGCATTTGAAAAGCTGGTTGGCGTTGACGTCGTGCAAGCGAGCGACATGAGAGACGGTCATTCCGGGCTCAGAGGTCTGCTGCACGATGGTGATCTTTTCCTGCGGAGTCCGGCGTCAGCGGGGCTCAGCCCCTGTTAACACTTCGACCATCTTTTCGTTGCGACTAGTACTGAACATAGCTCCAAGACTACCTCTTAAGTTAAGAGGGGCGAAGTGTCTGGATCTTCAAGGGGTCAATCTATTGACTTCATGGCCGAACGTGAGCAGCCAACCGCCCAGGAGCGAGAGAAAATGTGAGGTCCAGCAGGGCAACTGAGTTGCGCAGCTGAGAGGGATTGTTTTTATATATATAGATAAAGCGCTTCCCTCTCACCTAAAAGATAACGATGTGGCTACATCATTCTCGCGTAGCGAGGATTGTTCATAGATCTGTCGGTGTTCGCCCCCCAGGTAGGGTAGCTCAGTAGCCATTTTTCTAGGTTGCACCACTGGTCGTGGTGCATGTGATCCAGTTTTCTATCTGACCAAGCTGTCCACTGATCTATCCTCAAACAGCGTTGTCCAGTCAATGCAATCTCCGGGCTACCTGAGACACCGGCGTCAACAGATACTTCACCGTGTCGGCGAAAACAGTACTAGCTTCTTTCAATCTCATTTCATATGGTCATATGGCATCAGCCTTATGAGCTACCACATATCAAAGAGAGCTATCGTTTTCAGGGGGTAATCTATGGGGAATATATCGCTTCATTCCTTAATTCAAAGGACCATGTGTATGGTGGGGTTCTCTCATGAGAGCATAGCTGATCGTGTGTCTGCATTAATCTGGCTTGGCAATAACATCGGTGAGCAATGGCCATACTATATTGATAACTCTTCAATGGTCTTTAACGGTTGGCAATTCATTCGTGATGATTACTCTGGGGAGATTGTATTTAGCAATATGAAAGTTCCTACTATCAGTAGACATGAGTTTGTAGAGGTTTTTCAGGATGAGTTTTCTGCAAAAAATAATACTATGGAATAGTTTATATGACCGCATACCTCAAAAATGATTCATTGAAAATGGAACCACTAACAGATGAAGAGCGGATAGGGGCAGCTCGAGATCCATTGACTACGCCTGAGCAGCTATACAAGCTATCCATGGACGATGATGCATGTGTACGTTATTTCGTCGCTGGAAATAGTGCAACTCCTATTGAGGTCATCACTCGACTCGCTCACGATGATGACGATGATGTCAGTGAATTGGCTATCAGCAGTGCTGTCATTCAACCTGACACTCTCAGTGAATTATCAAATCATACTAATGTTGTACAGAGGGCTGCCGTAGCTAGACATCCGTTAACCCCGATGAATGTGCTCATATTCTTGTCCACAGATGTTGATAGACATGTTCGTGCAAATGTGGCTCGTAATCCCACAACCCCTTTATCTGTATTAAACGCGTTATCTCTGGATGAAGCAGAGGATGTTCGTGTCGGCATTGCTGGTAACCCGAAGGTTTCCCCAGCGTTATTGATACAGTTGCTTGAGCGGACAAACCACGATGATATAAGAGTTTTGGCTGCGGCAGCCGGAAATCATACATTGCCATCAAATATGCTAGTTCAATTTGTTTCTGATGAACGTCCTTTAATCCGTATGTCAGCGGCGAGTAATCCGCTACTGAAAATTGAACAAATAAATGAGTTACTATTGGATAGGGATGAGTATGTGCGCAAGGCTTTGATGGAAAACCCAGCCTTGCATGGCTCATTGAGCATGTGTAGCGTGGATGCTCTACTGTAAATCTACGATAAATGTTACAGAGATCATACATTATGCTTATATGTAATTAAATGAGATCTTGAACATGATAGATTGAGACTAAGTTATTTAAATCGATAAATGGAGATTTTGATGATATACGGGAAAATCACTGGCGATGATGCTGCACATAATATGATAAAAAATGAGCAGTTTATGAAGCAGAAATATCAAGAGGCGGTCTCTTATGAGTATGGTGTCGGCGTGGAGATTAACATTCCAAAAGCGATTCAAACATATGAGGTCGCGGCGTTACGAGGTCACCCTCAATCAAATTTAAAACTTGGCATGTTCTATTATCATGGTCATGGTGTGACTCAAGATATAAATAAAGCAATTAAGTATCTTGGGAAAGCAGGAGGGAGTGGGTGTGCCCTGTCCTGCTTTACAATAGGATGGATTTATGATGAAGGGATTTTAATATCTAAGGATGAAGATAAAGCCGAATACTGGTATACAAAATCAGCTGAAAATGGCAATGGCAATGCACAGTATAATTTATCTCAGCTGTGTTTGAAGATAAGTGAAAAAACGGCCAAGAAAAGCTATGAAAAGAAATATTTAGAGTGGCTTGAGTTGGCAGTTAAAAATGGCCATCCACTTGCCCAATTGAAAATGGGAATTAATTTAGTCAATAGAAATGAAGGGCCAGAGATTGATGTACATGCAAATCAGTTATTTACACTCTCGGCTGAACAGGGGAATATTGATGCACTATATCAATTAGGATTAATGCATCTAAAAAGCTACAAAAAATATAAGATAGAGCGTGATCTCAATATGGCATTTGAGTTTTTAAATAAAGCAAAGGATGCTGGTCATATTGAAGCACAAGTGAAAGTTGGAGACATCTGTTACTATTGGTTTGAGTTCGAACTTGATAAGACTAAGTTTGAAAATGTTCATATTGATGGGCGTGAGTATGAAGTAGGGCCTGATTTAGGTCATTATCTTGAAGCGGCAAAAAAGGGAAATAAAGAAGCAAAATATAAAGCTGGAGTCATACTTTTAAAAAAAGATGCGAGCTGTAGCAATGGATTGGAGATGTTAGCCTCTGCTGCGTATGAAGGCTATCCTGCTGCAAAATACTTGTTGTCCATAAAGGAAATTTGTGAACTTAGGCCGAGATTGAATGGCCAAGATGCATCTGGATTACTTGCAGGAATACGTCTTGATGATATTGAAAATATAAAAAGGCAGCTCGACTATGCATTTGATAATGGAATTATCGATGCGAATCTGCAACTTGCAAAACTGTATTGGAGTTGCTATCGAATTGGTAAGTTAGATATTAACCTTAGAGAGATGTCTAGCTTGATTGAATTTTGGGTTAGTGATTATCACTTATTGAAATACACCGAGATTCCTTATTGTACTGATTTTAACGGCAGATCTGTAGATGAACTTATTTCGCTTGCTACATCAGGTGATAGCAAGGCTCAATTTGTACTGGGAACTCGCTATGCGCAAGGGCGAACAGTTTCCCGGAATCCTGAAAAAGCTGAATTTTGGTATAACCAATGCCTTTGTTCGGGAGACTCGGAAATTCTATGTCGTTTAGCGTATATCTATCACAATGGTGATGGGGTAAATGCAGACATAAATAAATGCAAAGCCATTATGAACTCCTATAACAATAGTTGCCTCTCAAGTTCATATGATGATGATATAAATTATCGTCGTGGTTGTGTCGCGTTACATAATGATAAGGACCTGGAAAATGCAATTAAGTTTTTTGAGTTAGCCTCATGTAATGGTCGTTTACATTTAGGTGCAGAACTTAAACTTGCACA
Source organism: Aeromonas sp. ASNIH1 (assembly GCF_002934285.1). Classification (NCBI taxonomy): domain Bacteria; kingdom Pseudomonadati; phylum Pseudomonadota; class Gammaproteobacteria; order Aeromonadales; family Aeromonadaceae; genus Aeromonas; species Aeromonas sp. ASNIH1. The sequence continues at coordinate 3,051,910 of NZ_CP026228.1, forward strand.
AATATACTTAAAGGATGATAGACGGTATGAGGAAGGTATTCATATGCTAATTTCAATTTTAAATGGTGGTGTGGGGCAACCTGGTGAGTGTAGTTTGCTTGCTCTTGCTAAAGTTTATTCAAAGAACAAAATGAATGGCATTCGTGAAGATATAAATGAAAATTTAATTGCACCAGCTTTAGATGATGTACTCGGTCATTATCATATGAGCTTTGAAAGTGCAGTCAATCACGCTCTAATTTATGATATAACATAAATTATCGATGCTATATTTATTTTTGTCATTAAGTGGGTGTCAGAATCAACACCCATTTAATGATTCTACTTTCTCTTAGTTTACAACTAGGAAGAGATATTTCAGTGTGGGTGAAATGTTATTTTTAAATGCTAATATCAGGTTTTCTAATTTGTATGGCGTTGTTTCCTAAATTGTACAGATCTAGGGAAGGTGCGAATAAGCGGGGAAATTCTTCTCGGCTGACTCAGTCATTTCATTTTTTCAGTTTGAGCCGATCTTTTCTCCCGTAAATGCCTTGAATCAGCCTATTTAGACCGTTTCTTCGCCATTTAAGGCGTTATTCCCAGTTTTTAGTGAGATCTCTCCCACTGACGTATCATTTGGTCCGCCCGAAACAGGTTGGCCAGCGTGAATAACATCGCCAGTTGGTTATCGTTTTTCAGCAACCCCTTGTATCTGGCTTTCACGAAGCCGAACTGTCGCTTGATGATGCGAAATGGGTGCTCCACCTTGGCCCGGATGCTGGCTTTCATGTATTCGATGTTGATGGCCGTTTTGTTCTTGCGTGGATGCTGTTTCAAGGTTCTTACCTTGCCGGGGCGCTCGGCGATCAGCCAGTCCACATCCACCTCGGCCAGCTCCTCGCGCTGTGGCGCCCCTTGGTAGCCGGCATCGGCTGAGACAAATTGCTCCTCTCCATGCAGCAGATTACCCAGCTGATTGAGGTCATGCTCGTTGGCCGCGGTGGTGACTAGGCTGTGGGTCAGGCCACTCTTGGCATCGACACCAATGTGGGCCTTCATGCCAAAGTGCCACTGATTGCCTTTCTTGGTCTGATGCATCTGCGGATCGCGTTGCTGCTCTTTGTTCTTGGTCGAGCTGGGTGCCTCAATGATGGTGGCATCGACCAAGGTGCCTTGAGTCATCATGACGCCTGCTTCGGCCAGCCAGCGATTGATGGTCTTGAACAATTGGCGGGCCAGTTGATGCTGCTCCAGCAGGTGGCGGAAGTTCATGATGGTGGTGCGGTCCGGCAAGGCGCTATCCAGGGATAACCGGGCAAACAGACGCATGGAGGCGATTTCGTACAGAGCATCTTCCATCGCGCCATCGCTCAGGTTGTACCAATGCTGCATGCAGTGAATGCGTAGCATGGTTTCCAGCGGATAAGGTCGCCGGCCATTACCAGCCTTGGGGTAAAACGGCTCGATGACTTCCACCATGTTTTGCCATGGCAGAATCTGCTCCATGCGGGACAAGAAAATCTCTTTTCTGGTCTGACGGCGCTTACTGCTGAATTCACTGTCGGCGAAGGTAAGTTGATGACTCATGATGAACCCTGTTCCATGGCTCCAGATGACAAACATGATCTCATATCAGGGACTTGTTCGCACCTTCCCTAGTTATCACCTGACACCGGCCTCAAACCGGTGTCTTGTTTACGCTACTTTAGTGCGCACTTCCTTCGGTATCAATTTCAGACCCTTCTTGAACATGCTGTAGGGGGTCTGACCCTCCATCATCCTGCCCTGATGTGGCCGCTGGGTGTTGTAGTGTCCCAGGTAGCTATCCAGGTCTGTCTGCATCTGCTCCACTGATTCATACCAGGTCGTCCTCCCCTTGATACGGAAGTGTTCATCCAGCAGGGTGCGATGTAGCCGCTCGATAAAGCCGTTGCTCTGCGGCCTGCGTACCTTGGTGGTCCGGTGCTCAATCCCCTCCAGTTGCAGGAACAGCTCGTAGGGGTGATGGTCAGGGCGCCCGCAGAACTCGCGCCCGTTGTCCGACAGGATGGTATAGACCCGCGCCTCGTGAGCCTCGAAGAACGGCAGGACCGTTTCGTTGAGCACATGGACCGAGGTCACCGGCAGCTTGCTGGTGTAGAGCCGTCCCCAGGCGTGGCGGCTGTAGCAGTCCAGTACGGTTTGCAGATACACCTTGCCCACCCCCTTGAGTGCGCCGACGAAGAAGGTGTCGACCGCCACCAGTTCCCCGGTGTAGTGAACCTCAATTTGGCGTTCGCGAAACTCGGGGCTGAAGCGCTCGAGCAGGCGGATCTGCTCGTCATTGAGCTCAATCGTCTGTTCCCTGTGGGTTTTCTCGAGGCGCAACAAGCGGTCATGCTTGGAGAGCAAGTCGTGACGTTGCCACACGCCACGCACACCGCCCGCACTGACGTTGATGCCTTGCAGAGCCAGTTCTTGCGCGACCCGCAGCGGGCCATGGGTTGGTCTGGTGAGAGAGTAATCGAGGATGGCCTGTTCAATCTCGGGAGCGACCCGGTTGGGATGAGCGCCTTTACAGCCGGGGAGTTTGTCGAGCAAGCCCTCGGCGCCATAGGTCTGATAGTTACGGCGAATTTCGTAGAACTGCTGACGGCTGTAGCCGATGAGCTTGCAGGCTTTGCTGACGTTATTGAGCTCTTTGGCGAGCTCTAGCAGGCTGAGTTTACGACGTGCTACTTTCTCGTTGGTGGTCATACGGTGACTCCGGATAACACGGTAGGGGTACCGTTTTGTTATCCGGTTTGAAGCCGTATGACCACTCCCTTTTGTGGGCAACTGTCAGGTGAATACCATCTCCATACACCTAAATCGATGCAGCTTGAATGGAACTAATTGAAAATCCAGTGATCTGATCTCCACCATCCCCCTCAAGTCTGCATCATGGGCATATCGCTTCATCCCATCACCAACTGGCCTCAATACAACAAGTCTTTGATTAACCGTGGTTCACTCACCTTCTGGGTTGATACCGAGGCCATGAACAGCTGGTTTCACCACGACCATCATGGGCGGTGGGGCCGCAGCCAGCTCTACACCGACCAGAGCATTTGTACCTTTCTGATGCTTAAAGGGATTTTCAGCCTCACGCTGCGAGCCACTCAGGGGCTACTCGACTCCCTGTTCGAGCTGATGAATGTCCCGCTGTGTGCCCCGGACTACAGCTGTGTCAGCAAGCGCGCACGCACAGTGAAGGTGGCCTATCGGCAGCCCCCTAAGGGGCGCATTACCGACCTGGTTATCGACTCGACGGGTCTGAAAGTGTTTGGTGAAGGCGAGTAGAAAGTCAGAAAACACGGCGCTGAGAAACGTCGAGTTTGGCGCAAGTTGCATCTGGCGGTAGATCCGGTGACTCACGATATCGTGGCGGCAGAAGTGTCGCTGGAGAATGTGCATGACGCAGAGGTGTTGCCGACCTTGCTCAATCCTCTGCGTCACAAGCTGGGGCGTGTTTACGCGGATGGCGCCTATGACAGCAAAGCCTGCCATCGGTTGATTGCGCGTAAAGGGGCGACGGCGTGTATCCCGCCTCGCAAGAACGAAGGGCTATGGAAAAAGGGCCATCCGAGAAATGGGCCCGTGCTGGTGATGCGCAAGGAAGGGCTGGCGCACTGGAAGAAGATAACGGGGTATCACCGTCGTTTGCTGGCAGAGAAAGCTATGTTCCGGTTCAAACAGTTAATGGCAGGCCAAATCACCCTGCGAAAATACAATGGTCAAGTGGGAGAAGTGATGGCGTATGTGAGCGCGATAAACAAACTGAATACCCTTGGCTTACCTGTCAGAAAGCCCCGAGTGTAGCGGTCACCCGGGGCTGGGGAAGTCATGACTTGCTGGCTGATTTGGGCAACAACGCCGCTCCCCAGTCGAACGGCATGTGATGTCGTCCACAGAAGCCTTGAATCGGTTTCATAGAAGAACCGGGATATGTTGAGCACTATGGTCGATCGATGATGCGCACCTTTGAGAGTTACCGATAGGCCACTTTCACCATGAAGAAATACTTGCTGACACAGCGATAGTTCGGCGTACACAGTTTCACGTGTATCAAGACGACCAGGGGGGCGAATGGTTCCTTGGTTGCTTGCAGCACCTGATGAGAAATTACCCATGAGCAACATGAAGCTGTAAAGGGTCTGGCCGGTGTAGAGCTGCCAGAGGCCAATGATAGCAATGTGAGAACAGGGGGCATCACAGCGGTATCAACTTAGAAGGTGATAGAAAGACAGTTAATCAGAAACCCGTTAATACCTTAGTGTGACGGGTTGTAACCATGATACTGATTTGAAGAAGATAGGGCTCTATAAGAGCCACATCCGTTTGAGCAGTAACATCCCCCATGGTAAAGTGGCTCCATTGTGAGAGTTTGCTCTCTATCCTTTTGGTACAAAGAGATTTTTTCATGTTAACAGGCAAAATACGCAATCAAATCGACCAAGTGTGGACCATGTTCTGGACTGGCGGGGTTACCAATCCCATCTCGGTCATTGAGCAAATCTCTTATCTGCTGTTTATTCGCCGCTTAGACGAGCTGCAACGCACTGCCGAGCGTCGCGCACAAGCCACCGGCATTGCTGTGGCTAACCCAACCTTTGGCGCTCATGAGCAAGCGCTGCGCTGGAGTAATTTTAAAGATAAAGACCCCGACGTGATGATGGAAATCGTGCGTGACAAGGTGTTTCCCAAAATCAAAACCTTGCACCATGAAGGCAGCTTTGCAGAACACATGAAAGACGCCATCTTCATTATGGAAGGTGCGAATAAGCGGGGAAATTCTTCTCGGCTGACTCAGTCATTTCATTTTTTCAGTTTGAGCCGATCTTTTCTCCCGTAAATGCCTTGAATCAGCCTATTTAGACCGTTTCTTCGCCATTTAAGGCGTTATTCCCAGTTTTTAGTGAGATCTCTCCCACTGACGTATCATTTGGTCCGCCCGAAACAGGTTGGCCAGCGTGAATAACATCGCCAGTTGGTTATCGTTTTTCAGCAACCCCTTGTATCTGGCTTTCACGAAGCCGAACTGTCGCTTGATGATGCGAAACGGGTGCTCCACCTTGGCCCGGATGCTGGCTTTCATGTATTCGATGTTGATGGCCGTTTTGTTCTTGCGTGGATGCTGTTTCAAGGTTCTTACCTTGCCGGGGCGCTCGGCGATCAGCCAGTCCACATCCACCTCGGCCAGCTCCTCGCGCTGTGGCGCCCCTTGGTAGCCGGCATCGGCTGAGACAAATTGCTCCTCTCCATGCAGCAGATTACCCAGCTGATTGAGGTCATGCTCGTTGGCCGCGGTGGTGACTAGGCTGTGGGTCAGGCCACTCTTGGCATCGACACCAATGTGGGCCTTCATGCCAAAGTGCCACTGATTGCCTTTCTTGGTCTGATGCATCTGCGGATCGCGTTGCTGCTCTTTGTTCTTGGTCGAGCTGGGTGCCTCAATGATGGTGGCATCGACCAAGGTGCCTTGAGTCATCATGACGCCTGCTTCGGCCAGCCAGCGATTGATGGTCTTGAACAATTGGCGGGCCAGTTGATGCTGCTCCAGCAGGTGGCGGAAATTCATGATGGTGGTGCGGTCCGGCAAGGCGCTATCCAGGGATAACCGGGCAAACAGACGCATGGAGGCGATTTCGTACAGAGCATCTTCCATCGCGCCATCGCTCAGGTTGTACCAATGCTGCATGCAGTGAATGCGTAGCATGGTTTCCAGCGGATAAGGTCGCCGGCCATTACCAGCCTTGGGATAAAACGGCTCGATGACTTCCACCATGTTTTGCCATGGCAGAATCTGCTCCATGCGGGACAAGAAAATCTCTTTTCTGGTCTGACGGCGCTTACTGCTGAATTCACTGTCGGCGAAGGTGAGCTGATGACTCATGATGAACCCTTTTTCATGGCTCCAGATGACAAACATGATCTCATATCAGGGACTTGTTCGCACCTTCCCTAAGTCTACCACTGCTTGAACTCCTACTGATGTACTCAACAGTTCAGCTGGCATTTTCCCGCCAAGTCCCTTAGCTGGTTGATGTAGCCATGCTATGGATTTGGTATTATCATTTTCATTTAGGGCGCGAGCCGCATCCAGAGCCAATATAACACCATAAACCCTAGAACCTTGTTGAATAGTCAGAGGTGTATTTGTTCTGAGTTTGCGTGAAATAGTATTCTTGCTAATGCCGGTGAGGCGGCATATCGTGCCAACATCGGTCATAACCATTTTAGCGAGCTGAGGAATAGTCTCTGGTGCTACGCCAGCAACAATCCATAGGTGAACTCTCAATAGCTCGCTCGGAATGTTAAGGGCATGTGCAAGTGATCTACTTGTGGTGATGTGAGGACTCATACCATCGTCTGCATAGGTTATCACGTAGCTCTCCTATTTCTATGAGCGATTCTACACCAAGATTTCACCTAGAATAGTTTTGTCGTCTAGAGTGGTGGCAGTCACAGTCAATACAATGTGTCGGTCTGCAAATCTCCATATCTTTGACTTTTGTGAGCTGAATATCGGTAGGTGGATAGGGCCTTCAATATTTCTTTACGTCAAAATTCCATATAGTCCGGGCAATTAGTCAGATGTGGGCTACTCGCCCACAACTGTCAATGCTCTAAAACCGCTAGCCAGAGAGAGGTTCCCTTGGCTAGCCTGTTCAATGTGGTTGCTCCACCACATCATCATTATCACTCGTTGCTCAAAGTAATCTGCACGATTATAGGCACGGCGGATCTCGTTCTCGTCTGCGTGAGACAGTGCTGCCTCGATGGCATCAGGGTTGAATCCCTGTTCGTTTAGAGTGGTGCTACCCAGCGAGCGCAAACCGTGGGCCACCAGTCGTCCGCCATAGCCCAGTCGCTTGAGGGCGGCATTCGCGCTCTGGTCGTTGATGTGGCCGAGTGGATCACGGTAGCCAGGGAACACGAAGGGGCGGTGGCCACTAATCGGTTTCATCCGTTCCAGCAGGGATATTGCTTGTGGTGTCAGAGGGACTCGGTGCGGACGTTCCTTCTTCATCCGATCTTCAGGGATGTTCCAGACTTTGGCATCGATATCGATCTCATCCCAGCGAGTACCTGCGGATTCGCCTGGGCGAACCAAGGTATGCAAGCTCCATTCAATTTGGCAGCGTGTTGTGAGGTCTAACCTCCCATTTGCAATGTCTGCCATCAGATGTGGCAACTCGGCTGGCTTGAGGGTCGGCATGTGCTTTTTGGTGGGTTTCTTGAATACCTTACGAATGGCAGAGCAAGGATTAGCCTGGAGAAGGCCATGATTGACGCTATAGTCGAGAATTTCGTTAATCCTCTGGCAGAGGCGACGTACAGTCTCATGTTTGCCATCTGCTTCAATTGGGCGAAGAATTTCAATAACTTTAGGCGCACGTATCTGGTCTATGGGCATTGAGCCAATGAAGGGCAACACATAGAGTTCAAGGGAGCGCCACGAATCGGTGGCATAGGCGTCTGTCACATTGTGGCGTTTCAATTCCAGCCATTTGCACGCCATGCGTTCGAACGTGTTGGCACTAGCTTCTTGCTTGGCTTGAGCTGTGGCGATCTGTTCTTCTTTATGGAGCTTGGGATCAATGCCTTGGGCCAGTAGGGTGCGGACTTCTCGCCGCCGCTCTCTAGCAGCGGCAAGGGAGACTTCTGGATAAGTACCAAATCCCATGTTGGTGCGCTTTTTATCGGCTGGTTTTTGGTACTTGAAAACCCATCTTTTCCCTCCGTTAGGCTTAACTCTCAGCTCTAACCCTTCCCCATCAGGCAAGGTTAACTCTTTGATGTCTGCTTTGGCTGTTTTCACTTTAGTGTCAGAAAGCCGGTTTGTTCCTGTCTTACGCGTCTTCTTGTCCATGCCGCCTCTTAGTACCACTGAATTTAGTACCATCGCCCTTGTGGTACTAGTAATGGTACTAAATGAGCTGGTTTCTGGCGACTTCCTCGGACTACTGAGGACAACAAAAAACCCGCAAAGCCTTTGGCAATGCGGGTTTCTGTACTTCTTCGTTCCCGGCCGGAACATGATTTGGTGGAGCTGGGGGGATTTGAACCCCCGGACTGTGCAGCTTTACCAATTGAACTATAAGGCTTTTTTATTTTCCGGTTGGATTTTGGATCAGGATTGGCGCTTTTGCTGTCTGGCCGTCGTACTCGGCAAGGTAGGATCCGTAGTGCCGAAACAGCATTTCTGGCCCCTTGTGTCCCATCTGGGTGGAGAGCCAAAACAGGTTGCAGCCGCGGCTGATGTTGGCGGTGGCGAAGGTGTGGCGGGTTTGGTAGAGGTGGCGGTAGCGAACGCCGGACCGCTTGAGGGTGTAGAGCCAGGCTTTCTTCCTGATGGCGTCGGCCCCGGCCCAGGGCTGGTTGAGCTTGGGGTCGTCAAAGACATACTCCCCCCGCATGAAGGTGAAGCGCTTCTGGCTGGTCAGCGCCGCCAGCGCCTCGCTGGTCAGCTCGATGGTGCGAGTCCCGGCCCGGGTCTTGGTGGTCTTGATGACTCCAACCACTTTGGCCCGCGACACCTGCACGGTGTTACCGATCCAGTCGATGGCCTCCCAGCGAAGGGCGCACAGCTCTGACGGCCGCATCCCGGTTGCGAAAGCGAAGGAGAACAGGTTGGCCCACTGCTCATTGATGCCGTGGGCGGTGGAGAGAATGGCGGACACTTCCTCCGGGGTGAAGGGGTCCACGTCCTTGGCTCCCTGTTCAGGAACTGAACTCCCGTCCAAATATCGGGAAACGGTCACCAGCGAAACCGGGTTTGATGCCAGCAAACCATCCGTGACAGCCTCGTCGATGGCGCTGCGCAGGAACGACAGCCGGTTGCGCGCTGTCTTGGCGGTAGTGCCCCCCCGGATCAGCCAGTTTTTCACCTGGGCGGGGGTCAGCTCCGAGACGGTGATCCCGTGCAGGTCGGCAAGTGCCTTGTGGCATTTGCGGTACCCAACCATTGTGGATGGGCTCAGCCCCCGGCGCTCACATCGCTGCAGGTACTCGTCCAGGTAATCGGCCACCTTGGCGGCGATCGAGGCGCCGCCGAACATCCGCAGCTTCTTGGACTTCGGGAAGTAGTCGGCGTAGGCGAATTGGCCCCGTTCTATCTTGCCCTGGATCTCCCCGAGCAGGCGGGAGGCGTAGCGCACGTTGGCGGTGGTGTTCGGCAAGTTGGACAGGGGCTCACGACAGCGAACCCCCTTGAACGTGAAGGTGATGTTGATCGTCTCCCCGCGGACCGTCACGCCGCGTGGGAGCTGTTTTTCATTGCCCACTTGGTTACCTCCGCGATGTTGACCCAACGCTCCTTCACCCCGTCCACGTTGACGATGTGCACTCCCAACTGCCAGATGCCGCGCTGGATCCGCTTGTTGATGGTGTCCCGATCGGTGAGCTCGATGGTGCTCAGGTAGGTGCTGAGCGGGATGGCGTCAGGCATTCTCATTATGATGAGCTGGCCCTGAATGTGGCTTTGCGCCGGGTCTGCTGCTGTTCCCATGGTGGTTGGTCCTCGTGAGTCTGGTGATTTCATCCCGGCCCGCTCGGTTGTAGAGGAAGCATTCGACCTGCTTCCTGCTGCTGACCGCCTGGTCAAGGCGGTATTCCCCGAACGCCGGGCGTTTGAGTTGATGCTGGTTGGCCAGTCGTCCTATGGCCTGGGCGCTTACCCCCAGCTCCTTGCCCAGTTCGGTGGCGCTCCAGAGCTGGCCGGCAACCCGGGGCGCTTCGATGGGCAGATCGAAGTGCGCCAGGATGCGGCCGATCTCGGCGAGCTTGGCCGAACGGGAAAGAGTGGGGGAGCGCACGGCGCTGACCAGCTCGTTGAGAAGCTGGCTGTCCTGGTCGATGGTCAGTTGAAGTTGCTGCATGGCGTGGCCCTCCTGTCCCAGAGGATGGGGCGCCGGATGAGTTGAAGGAAGGGCCGTTATTACCTAGCAGCTTGTTAAGCTGCTAGGTTTGTCATGGTCGTTATGTAAGCTTGGGCCTCCATGAAAGTCTTTTTGACCTTCTCCATACCGATGCCAATGCGGCCGGTTTCAATACAGGCTTTCATCGTAGCTCCTGAGCCCATGGTGTTATCCAACACTACCTGACCAGGGCTGGTGTACGTGAGAATCAGTGGCACCAATAGCTCCAATGGTTTTTGATTTGGGTGTCGGCGCTCTCTGTTCGGAACCGGTGCGCACTTGATGACGCTGCGCGGGTGGCGGTCGGTGTTGCCACCACCAGACTGGCGCTTATCGGCGCCGCCGTAACACTCGCCGCTATGGCGGGTGTAGTAGGCATTTACCGGTTTGTGGCCCTCGGTCTTTTGCGGGTGATACTCGGGCTGGCGTTGGTAGAAAACACAGATGTACTCGTGGGCTTGAAGTGGCATCCGGTTGGCGTTCAAGTGTCCGGTGGCCCTGGTCTTCTCCCAAATCCAGTCGTAGCGGTACATGGCCAGGTTGCTTGCGGCAAGAACTTTGTCAAAAGGTGGCTTCGCAAACAGCACGATAGCGCCGTCTGGCTTTACCACTCTCCGATATTCTCGCCATAACGCCACTGGGTCGATTACCTTGTCCCAGTGCTGGCGTGTAGTTCCAAACGGCAGGTCAGCCAAGACCATATCCACGCTACCAGTTGGGAGACTGGGCATAAGTTCAAGGCAATCTCCCTGCATCAATGTGGGAGGGTGGATTAGCATCTACGTTTCCCCTGTATCAGTACAGCCGCCACGATGGCGGCCAGCAAATTGAGCGACATGATCGAGAGCCCGGCCGCTTGTTGCTTGGTCACGCTGCCTCCTCATGTGGGATGGAGGTCAGGATCACCGGCTTGCCGAGCTTGATGGCCAGGGCGTGCTCTGCTCTGGCGCCGGCGCTGCGCTCCCAGCCAGGCAGCATGACCAGCTGATCTGCCATCTTGACCATTTCGATGCAGATGGCCATGTACTCGTGTTGCTTCAGCCCATCCGGCAGGATCGCCGGGTTGAGCGCGATATGCCCGAGGCCAAGCAGGCGATGCGCCTCGGCATTGAAGGCGTCGCGGTTGAAGTTGGGCAGGCCTGACATAGGCCCGGCTATGTAGATTTTCGCCATGAATTACTTTGCCTCCCCATACTTGGCCGCTGGCACCGTCTCACCTACTGGCTCGCCACATTTGCGGCAGCGGAACACGCTGGAGCCGTGCTCGCTGTAGTTCTGCGGATCCAGCCCATCCGGCAAACCCTCATCTGGATAGAAGGGGCGCTTCTTGTCGGTCCGGATAGTGCGGCGCGGGCAGTCCAGTTCGACACTGATGGGCTCGCCACAGCTGCACTGGTCGCGCACCACGCGGCCAAAGATGCCCTCAATGGCGATCCCGGTGCGGGCGGCGATGCGCTCCTGAATGCCCTTCTTGGTGATGGACACGGCCATGCGCATCATCTGGAACAGGCTCTGCTCGTCCTTGGTTTCGATGCACTGGCGGATGTGCGCCATCAACTCGGGCGGGACCTCTCCCGGGAATTCTGGCTCGGCCTGCACGTCGGCAATGCAGGCAGTGGTGGATGCCTTGACCATGTTCACCAGCTCGGTGACCGTGGCGGGGTTGGCGGCGGCGATGAAGTGGGCGTTGGCGCGGAACATCTCACCGTAGTGCCCGCCTTTTTTAGCAGACGGAAGAGAACAGATCAGCTGGTAGCCACTGCCATTCCAGTCAGCAGGATCCTGCCTGACGCTCCAGTCTCCGAATTGCGGGGTTTCAGCGGATACCGCCCAAGGCCCAGGCGTTGAGGATTTGGCCAGCTCCAGCAGTATTTCCAAGTCAATATTCATGGGGATCTCCAAAAGGAAGCCCCGGACTGGCCGGGGCTCTGGTTATGCTCGCCAGCCGCGGTACCCGATAAAGCCCGGCGCCAGCACCTGCCGGAGTGGCAGGCCGGGGAGGTGGGCTATCAGTGTCTTGAGCTGGGGATTTTCGGGTTGGCTGTCGATGGTGACCCGGGCGCCGGGGTTGATGCGGAGGTATCTGGCGCGGGTCTCTTCGGCTTCGGTGCGGGTCAGTCCGGGCTGGATGATGGGGGCTCTGAAGCGCACGGCTCACCTCCTTGCTGCTTGGGCGCGGCTGGGTACGCACTTCCTTCCTGACCAAGCTCATTGCTGCCGGTGCAGGCGTTGCGATGGTCATTGGCGCGCGGGCAGCGTTTATTGCCGCAGTCAGGGCATACCACAAACCGCATGTCAGTCATCGCCACTGGACGGCAACATTCCGGCTTTGGTGCGGCGGCGAGCATGGCGGCCCACGCCTTGATTACTTCACTGACGACCATGACGCTAGCCCCGCAGCCATGCCCGATCATGTTTTCAGTGGGCTCCACCGGCACAAGCTGCCAGCCTTCTGGCGCTATCTTGTGAACGGCCGCCATCAGCAGGTCAAAATTGATCTTTCCAGCCTCTTTTTCTTCCTGGCTGGACTCATGCTCGGCGTAGCGATAGGCCGCCTCGATGATAGTCTGCTCTGGGATCCCGGGCCTGAAACGAGCCCCCCATACTCTCGCTGGTTTGGTGATCTTCCGCTCCGGCAGATTTCCAGCCAACACGGAGTCGATGCTCTCAAGCAATTCTTCAGTCTCGGTTGACGCATCTTCGCTTGAGGCTTCCATAGCGGTGATGAGTGGGTTTCGTGCTTCGTGCAGCAGGAGCGCCAGCAACTGGCAGCGGTCAGCGATGGCCCGCTCGTGCTTGTGGTGATTGGCCAGCAGCTCCAGTCGCGAGCGCAGAGGGTGACGGTCTGGGACGATGCCGGAGAGAATGGCACTACTGATATCAATGCCAACCCGATTCCGTTCGCTAAGCAGCTCGTCGATTCTAGCGAATGCACCCTCAAGGCGAGCGCGCAGGAGGCGAGGCCCGGTGTGAGCTTCTAGTTCTTCGGTGGTGAAACCGTCGCAGGCATTCCAGCAAGCTGCCAGCCGCCGGGCATTGGCGGCGGTGACTGACTCGGCGACCAAGTGGCCGCCGTAGTATTCGACGGCATCGCTGCCGCTCATTTCTGGGACGGGGTGGTCTGCCACAACCGCCCCGGAATGGCCCACCCGCAGCAGGCCCTTGGTGTGTTCGTTCATACATCCCCCAGCATTCTGATTTCGTCGTCCGTCAGGCCGGCAGCTCGGGCCTTGTCCATCACCCGCAGGCGCTCGGCGTTGAGCGCGTCAGCGCGGCGATCTGCATCGTTGGGCTCGATGATGCTCACCGGCGCCAGCCAACTGCCTCGCACCTTCACGGCGATCTCCTTGCTGACGTTGGCGTCGCTCCCCTGGACGCCCTTGCGTGTCGCCATGCGTGCGGCGGTGGTTGCTGATCCGCAGACGTGGATCGGGTACTGATACCCACGCCCCTCGGCGAGGTCGGTGTTGGTGTAAACCACCCAGACCTCTTTGGTGTCGGTAATGGTGAGGTCGGTCATGCGGCACCTCCGGCAATCACTTTCCGGAGACCCTGCGAGTCGGGCGTACTGACGATGCCCCTGGTCTCCATGGCTTCAACAAGCCACGCTGCACGGTTGTATCCAATCCTGAAATGGCGCTGGATTGCACTGATAGAAGCCCTGCCTGACTCCATTACGAATTCAACGGCATCTTGATAAAGCTGGTCTTGGTCAGCCGGAACTGCTTCACATGCCGCTTTCTCCTCTGCCGGGGCTTGGTAGTCCATCATGGTGCAGAGGTCGGTGATGGCCTTCGACAGCAGGATGAGGTTCGCAGCGTTGCACTGGCGCCAGTGGTGGGCGTAGTCATCGGCGTCATCATCCGAGTCGTAATCCGGCATGGTGATGGCGCGCAGGCTGAAATCGCTGTTCAGCTTGAAGCTGATGGGTTCGTGCCACAGCTCCAGCTCTTCCACCTGGTAGCCAGCTTCCAGCAGGGAAACAACATCAGAGGCGCGCTCCCCGTTGAGATCCATACCCTTGAAGGTCACCATCTCTTGCGCGGTGTCGGCAGACTTGAGCTTGACGAACTGGAGCGGGGAGAAGGGGCCGAGCGCTTCTGGGCGCTCTGCGCTATCGGTCAGGTAGTCTTTCAGGCGGTTGCTGATCCCCATCTTGATGTCGTCGATGTGGATGGTCTGGGTCTTGAGCGAACCCATGCACTTCACCAGCAGGTGCATGACCACCTTGAGCGGGCGCTTGGTGGTGGTGTTGAGGTACAGCAACTCGTTGTTCTGGTCATACAGGGCGTGGACAAGCGTGGTTTCATATTCGGCGGTGGAGGCCATTTCGACAATCAGTTGCTCCTTCATGGCCTGCTTCTCTTTGCGGGTAACCTTCTCACGCAGACCGGAGGTTATCAGCGCGTCAACGCGATCTTTGAGCTTGCGGTTGACGATCTTGGTCGGAATGAGCTTGGTGTCTTGGCGCACGACGAATACGTAGCCGACGCCTGGCAGGTTGGTAACAAGCTCGCCGGTCACCTGGTTGTTCTCGAACCCGGCGCAGCTGAGCTGATTTTCAGTGAGCGGAGTGAAGGAGAGTTCGGCCAGGTGTTCGCGCATGGCGCCGATGGCTGGGAGCTTGGCGCTGTAGACGCTGGCGGATTTGATAACGGAATGGTTCATGGTCTGGGTCCTGTTGTTGGTCGGTTAGTTGCGGGCTTTCTTGGCCTGCAGGTCGTGGATCTTCTTGGCTGCGGCCTCGGCGGTTTGCCTGTCGCAGGTGATGCCGCCTGGCAGAACGAACTTGCCGGGCTGCTTGGGATGGGGCATGACGACGCCCAACCCGATGACTACTGCACCGCAGTAGGGGTTTTCCGTGGTTTTCATGGGGGTCCTCGACTTATCCACCGTTTCTGTGTGGCGGGCGGTGGATTGGTTGTGGGGATCAGGCGGCAGCGCTGATGGGCTCTGCTCCGGCAAGCAGCAGGGTGAGCTTGCTGACATCGCGGATCCGGCATTCACCGCGCCAGTTTGGGGCGAAGATGAGGAGCATGGAGCCCTTGGGGTTGCCCTTCATCTCCTCGCCGGTGGCCTTGTTGATGAAGCTCACCCGGCCGTTGCGCCATTTGCCATTGGCATCGTGGTAGCCAGTGATGTGCCGCACCTCGCTGGCACGCATACCGGGATACCATTCGGTGCTGGTGTCCTGGGGGACCAGCATGACGGTGCCGATGCCGTGCCCCTGCTGCTCGATGGCCTTTTCTACCCACGGCCCTATATCGGAGTAGGGTGGGTTGAGCCATGCCCACGGCGAGCGCACTGACGGGCTGATAAAGTCGCCCCAATCTACGCTCAGGGCGTCGATATCCGGTGTCAGGTACTTCTCGCAGAGCGCCGTCTCCGGCAGGGCAGCGGCATCGAGGGCGAAGTTGAACTCAAGATCCAGCGCCCGGAAGAGATAGAGCGGGGTCTGAGTCATGTCGCGGGTGGCTTCTGGAGTGGTAGAGCCGCGGTAGTCAGCCATTGTCGGCCTCCTTGGCTACGAAGTGGCGGCCACGCTTACCGCATGCCCACGGGACGATGCGGCTGCGCTCGTCGCTGCATGGCATGCAGAACGTGAGGCATTTGTGCTGCTGGCCGGTGGAGTGGTCGGTGCGGTGCAGAACGTATTTTCGAGTGCACAGAGCCTCACCTTTATTGGTTTGCTGGTGCACGCAGTCTGCGCACAGTGGGGCCTTACTCATGCTGCCTCCTGGTGTTGCTCTTCCTGTTTGCTGGCGACGAACTGCTCCTCCCACAGCTTCACCTTGAGCTCGCAGGCGTAGACGATCTGGCCGACCAGCTTCTCGCCGATCCCCTTCACCTTGTCCAGCTTGTTCCCCTGGTGGCTCATCACCTTGTAGAGAGTGTCGATCCCGGCCTCCTCCAGCGGCTTGATGGTGCGCGGCGGCAAGCCACATTCATGGATGCTGACCGTCTTGGCCCATTCGGTGCGCGGCTGCAGGTGGGGGTGACTCTGCTCCAGGGCCTCCTGCATAAATGCGAAGATGTCCTGGGTCATGTCGTCCGGGGCCCCGGCACCATAGGGCGTCGGGTAGATAGGGTTCATCCACTGGCTCAGCATGACCGAGCAGCCGGAGCCATCGGATTTCATGGCGTGCAGCTTCCAGTTGAGGTCGTTGATGAGGTAGGGGAGGTTGGATTTCAGGCCGTGATCCACCAGGTAGACGTTCCAGAGCGTGCCATCCTCGCCCTGGTAGGTGTTGGCGAGGTGTTT
Organism: Aeromonas sp. ASNIH1; assembly: GCF_002934285.1. Taxonomy (NCBI): domain Bacteria; kingdom Pseudomonadati; phylum Pseudomonadota; class Gammaproteobacteria; order Aeromonadales; family Aeromonadaceae; genus Aeromonas; species Aeromonas sp. ASNIH1. The sequence goes on from NZ_CP026228.1 coordinate 3,068,095, forward strand.
GTGCCAGACCAGCTTGGCGGCACGGGCGCTTTCCAGCTCCATGATGACGGTGTGGCGGCGCTCCAGCTCACGGTCCTGATCGTTGATGACGCCCAGCAACTCACTGATACGGCGCTCCAGCTTCAACACTTCAGCGCGGTAGGCGGCCTCGTTGCTCTTGTGCTTGGCGATGGCGGTGCGTTGCCCCTCAAGCAGCTCGTTCTTCTCCTTGATGCGGCGTTTCATGCCTGCCGGATCCATGGCGTTGAGGTCGGCCAGTTGGCGCTCGAGCTGGCGGGCGCTGTATTGCAGGGCGCTGTATTTGGTCTGGACGTCGTTCAGAGCGCGCTGGGCCTTGTAGAGCTCTTCGGCCTTGGCTTCCAACCCGATGGCACCTTCTTGTCGTGCGGCAACGATGCGCTGCTCGGCTTCGGCAACCTGCTGGCGCAGCTCGCTGACCAGGGCCGCCTGGGTGAGCAGCTCGCCATCCCTGGCTTCCAGTTGGTCGATAAGCCCGTTGAACTCGTCGATATGGGCATTGGCTGCCTCGCTGATCATGGTCAGGTTGGCGGTGAGCAGGCTTTCGAAGCTGCCGATGGCGGCCTTGGCCGGGCCGTCCGGCATCAGCAGGATGTTGCTGATCTGGCTGGTGAGGGTGTTCAGGGCGAGACTGGTCGCCTCGCTGGGGTTCAGCGTGGTCATGGTTGGTCCTCTGGGAGAGAAAAATCCCCGTTGGCGGCGGGGCGGGTGATCAGTAGTTGATGGTCAGGTGGTCTATCTTGTTGCCGGCGATGTGCTTGATGAGGTTGATGGCTTTGCCCTCCTCGATCCCCAGGCCCATCAGGTCCATCAGGATGGCGTTGTTGATGGTGCGGCGGTGCTCCATGTCGGCGGCGCGCGCAGCATCCTCTGCGGCTTTCTGGCGCTGCTCGTCGGCGATGCGCTGACGCTCTTGCTCTGCGGCGCGGGCAGCAGCCTCCTCTGCCATGCGTGCGGCGTTGGCTTCGGCCTGCTGGCGGGCCAGCTCGGCGGCTTCGGCATCGCGCCGGGCTTGTTCTTCACGTTCACGGGCGACCTGGGCTTGGCGTTGGGCCTCCTGCTCGCGGTGCTGGGCGGCTTCACGCTCCAGGCGCTGGCGATTCTCTTCCTGAAGGCGGGCTTGCTCCGCCGCCTGCTCGGCTATCAGGCGCTCGCGGTCGATGCGATCCTGTTCGGCCTGCTTCTGGCGCAGCTGTTCCAGCTCTGCCTGTTCGGCTTCGTACTTCTGGCGGGCTGCCAGGGCCTCGCCGAGGCGCTTGGTTGCGAGCTCCTTGGCGACGGTCGCCTGGGGCAGCAGCTCTTGCCAGGAGTCGTCCAGGGCGTTCTGCTCGACCTCCTGCAGCATGACCTGCAGGTCGGCGGCGGCGATCTCGATACTGGCAGAGGATCCCAGTTCATTGAGGCGGGCCAGTCGGGATTGCAGTGCTGCCACCCGGGCCTCCTCTGCCGCTTCGTACTGGGTGAGCGGGGCGCGCACCTCGTCTTTCAAGGTGTCCAGGGTGTCGCGCAGGGTTTTGCGGTTGGCGTCGATGCGCTTGGGGATCTCCTTGTACTGGTCGGTCAGCTCTTTGCCGAGCCCGTCCAGGTAGGTCTTGGTGCGGGCGACAGCATGGGCGACGCTGGCGATCTCCTTGCGGCCCTTGGCGGTGGTGATGTCGGGTACCAGGCTGGTTGCCTTCTGGCGAATGTCGGCCAGCAGTTCAGCCACGCCCTGGCCCTCGGTGAACAGGGCGACGGCGGTAGTGGGTTCGATGACAACCAGTTGGGCCTGGGTGTTGTCGGTCTTGGCTTGTTCGGTCATGACGGGTCCTTAGGATTGAAAAGGCCCGCAGTGAGCGGGCCTGATGAGTTATTGCTGGGCGCCGTTCCCGGCACTGAGTTGCTTCTTGCGCTCGCCGGCGATCTGCTTGATACCTGCGATGATGTTCTGGTCGCCGGTTTCGTTGGCCCAGGTCCAGGCGGTGGTGTAGGCCTGCTGCCATTCGGTGGTATCACATGCCCCCTCGATGGCGGCGCAGTGGTCGGCGTAGGCGTTGGCGTGGTCCGCCTGGGCGGGTTCGGCCATCTGCTCATGCTCCAGGGTGACCGATTCGGTGCTCTGGCCGCGGATGGCATCCAGGGTGCGGCTCTTTGCCGGTGCGCCATGCTGCGGTTGGCTACCTGGGATCTCGTTGATGATGATCTCCTTGCCCTCCATCTCCTCGGCGGTGGGCTCGCTACCGATCTCCGGCCAGGCCTTGCGTAGCGCCTGCGCCTCGGTGCACTTGGCGAGCTGGGCATAGGGCCGCTTGCGCCACATTGCGTTGGGGCACTCGGTCTTGCCGCTCTGGGTGGCGTAGTTTTCCTTCCAGCGCTCCAGGGCGTGGAAGGCAACCCGCTGGCCATTGACCATCTTGAAGACGGTGTATTTGCACCATTGCGGGTAGGTGACCTTGATCTTGGCGCTTTGGTTGTAGGGGTCTTGGAACTCCTCGGTCACATCCGGTCCGAACACGGGTTCGTCGGCCCCCGCGTAGTTGCCGGAGCGATCGGCCTGGATCCGGTACATGCCGATCCCGGGCATCGGCACATCCCGCCAGACCTTCTCCTTGCTGCGGGCATCGGTGACCTGCATGGGGACGAGGTGGACTGGCTTGAGCAGAATGTCCAGGCCGCGAGCCTTGCAGTAGTCGATAGCCATGACCACCGAATCGGGGTTGGCTCCCGGGTAAATGGTGTTGCACAGGGCGTTCCAGGTCGGCTCGTCGATGCCTCGCTGGACGAGAATGGGGAACTGGGCGGCGAAGTTATCGGCCGCCTGCTGCTTGATACTGGTGATGTTGCTCATGCTGCTTTCCTTGTCGCCCAGGCTGGGCGCTGGAGGGGTTTGAAGTCGTGCCAGTCGTTGTTGACCCGGCAGTCGTGGAAGCGATGGAGGTCGCGGCGGAACAGGTCCTTGCCCGCATCTTTCCAGTCATCCGTCAGGGGGCGCACCCGCACCGGGTAGCGGCCACAGTTCACGCTGGTGCTGACAGCCAGAAAGACGAATTCCGGCTCCTCGCCCATCACCCGGTGGAAGCCTTCGGAGTACATGGCATCCTGCACGTGGTAGCGGAAGTCCTCGACATGGCGCTCGAAGCGCCCCATATCGTCTACCGACTTCACGTCGATCATGATGGGGTGATTGCTCAGGTGGCGGTCGGGGCGGATCCGGCACAGCTCCTGGGTCTGGGGGTCAATCCAGTAGAAGGAGGCCTCGCTGTGTCCTTCCTGCTCCAGCAGCCAGCGGGCGTCCGGGTGGGCCATCACGCTGTCGCGCATTAGGTAGAGCTTGCGTCCCTCCTCGGCATCCATCACCGTCTTGCCCAGCTCTGCGCAGCTGGCCAGGAACTCGGCCTCTTCTGCCTTGCCGGCATTGGTGCGGCGGTTGAACGGTGGGGCGATGATGAAGCGGTCTTTGAACTCGTCGGGCTCCAGTAGCAGGCAGTGGATGGCGCTGCCCATGTCGAAGGCCTTGAGCTTTTCTTCATCTACCGGGGCGTTTTTGGCCCATATGTAGGTGGCCGGGCTTTCGGCGATCTGGTCGAGCTGGCTTTTGCTGACCCCGGGGCCAGCGTGGTACTCCTCATTGGAGAGGCCGAACACCCGACCAAGCGGGTGCGCGGCGGAGGTGTCGGCAATGGCGTTCATGCTGCACCAGCCTTGAGCTTGGCGATAAGCTCCACCGCATCGGTCAGACTGAGCAGCCAAGTTTCATGCCGCCCACCCACAACAAGCTCACCCCATGGCGCCGGTTCGCCATTTTGGTGCAGGCCATAGACGCCGCCGCTTTCTTTCATCAGCGCCTCTACGTCACCGGAAAGCTTTTCCAGCGCAGCCAGCAGCTCGTCGCGCTGGCGTGTCATTTCTATTCTGAACCGCACCTCACCGGCATGAGCAAGGTGGTGGCGCTCCAATTCTTCGGTTGGGACTCCTCGCAACGCATTCACGCATGCCACAATGCGGCGAGCGTTGAGCTCACCTGGCATAACCCTCATCACTGGGACCCCAGCAATAAGCTCTGGGCCAGTTTCTTCGTTGACGTTAGCCACCACGCGTCCGCCAGCGGCGGTAATGACTGACCATTCTGGAGTTGAGTCTTCGAGGGATACCTTCCAAGGCTCTGTCGTGTGCTGAGTCATGCTGCATTCCTCCTGTCTTGGTACTGCTCCCATTGCTGCTCGCTCATGGCGTCGTGCAGGGCGGCGAGGTGACTGCGCCAGGCGGCCTGAGCGAGCTCTGCCAGCCCGGCATCGACCACCTGGTCAATGAACTGCGTCAGTGGCGCTTGCCGGCCTTCGTGCATCAGCAGCCAGATAGCCTGGTTGTAGTGGCGGTGCTGGTCGGCATTCACCTCGGCGAGCAGGGTGGCCGGGTCGGTTTCAAGCATCCCGGCCAATAGCAGGGGGCGGTTTGTCGCGGCCCACTCGGCGATCCACTCGGCCTTGGCGTTGGCCTCGGCCTCGCGGCTCTCCAGTAGGGCGAGCAGGGTGGTTTCGTTGGTCATGGCTACATCTCCATTTCCAGTTGCAGGGCTCGCGCTTCGTGATACTCCTCGATGGCGCGGCGGGTGGCGGCTTTGTTACGGGCCATTCGCGTCTGTTCGGCGGATGGGGCGGCGTCTACGTGGTACTTGCGGCGGGTGGGTGGCACCATCGCGCCGCGAAAGCCCATCACCTGGGCTTCGGTCAGGTTTTTCATGGTCGGGGTCCTGTGGTTGCTGGTTATCTCTTGTGGCTTAGCCTGCCGATACACAGCGCCTTGGCCGCAGTGCACTGCTCGGCGGTAAACCACCCAAAGTGACATTCTCCGGTGGGGATCCCCATCGCCTTGGCCAACCATGCATAAGCCTGTTCGCGCGACATCACCCCGGAGCGATGGAGCCTTTCAAAAGGCTCTTTGCAGGATTTTCTCGCCTCTCTCGTTTTGCGGTCAGCCAGCGTTCCAAGTGGGATCGCCGTGAAAGGGTGGAGTCCAACGTATGAGCCGCAGCACTCGCACAGGTAAACGTAAGGCCAGTCGCTGTATTCGCGTCCGTATACCTCACCGTGAGTGCCAATTCTCACCGCAGCCTCACCGCAGATATTGCATTCGCTCGGCACTGGCAGCGGGTTGCTTACTCGCAGAACAGCCTTTCTGCTTGGATTGTCTGGAGTTTTTTCAGCCCCGCGATATGGCGCGTCATTTGCTGAGCGCTTTACGTACTGGTAGTCGCCTTCAAAATCCATTGGCGACGGCAGGTTGCGTAAGCGCGTCCAGTTCGCTGCCAGCTGTTGAAACTTTTTGCTATTCATGGGGATTTCCTTCAGTGGTTATCCGAAGGAGGCCACAGCATTGCTATAGCCGCCTTGGGATACCGGCTCGCAAGCCGGGATCCGTTCACGTTCACGCACCGCTTTCCGAATTGACGGGTTATCGGCGCATCCCTACCGGCATCGGGATTCGTGGTTGTGAGCCGGTTCCGAGTTGTTAAAGAGCGAGCTCAGCCGAATTTGGCGTGAGCGAAGCCAAAGCATCCTTGAGGTGCTTGAAAAAGAGGCTTTGGCTACGGCGCTATGAGGGAAGCGCCAGACCCGGGAAATCAGATGGCGTTGCGGTGGAACTCGGCGCGCCATTTGAGAAGGTTGTTACTCGTGGTGAGGCCGGTGGTGCGCTTCTGGGCGGCTCGAGCAGCAACAATGTGGTGCCGCTCGGTGGCCATCATGGCAACCGTCAAGCGTTGCTTGATGGTTCGGCGGCGGGCGGCGTTGCCGTTCAGGCGGTCGGCGATGGCGGCAACGATCTGGTCGGCGCTTTTCGCGGCTCTGGAAAAAAGGCGTCTGGTCATGATACAGTCTCCGTTGTTAGCGGGTGGTCCTCGTTAACCCCTTCCTTGCTTTGGCTTGGTCGGGTCCTGTTGCTGGGGTTGGTCCCCCGGCACAATGACTGGGTGGTCCCCGGTCCTTCGAAGCCCGCCTTGTGCGGGCTTTGTCGTTCTTACGCGCTGGTCAGGCGCCTCACTTCTGCCCTGGTCAGGGGCCGGGTCCTGTTGCCGGGTGGTACTTAATTTGTTACGTCTGGCTACCGGTCGATGCTGTCGCCCTGGTGGTGCTCAGTACAACGTGTACCTGATGTGGTTTATAGTGTACTCGCGGTTCATTTAATGCAAGTTTTTTTTCGCTCTTTCTGTGGGCGCTTTTCTGCGGGCATAAAAAAAGCCGCATTGCGCGGCTTTTGGTGGGGTCGTGGCTACTTGCGATTCAGGCAGTAACGGCACCATTTGGTTAGCTTATCAGGCCTGTTCTTATTTTCTTCAAAGTTTGTTTTCAGGCGGCGCATACCGCACTTAGGGCAAATCTTATAATGGCGCTCTTCGCCTGGCGAGGTCATGCAGTCGATACACCATTTTGTCAGGCCGTCCGGGGTGTTTGAGTTGGAGCGGAACGAAGGGGTGGGCTTGGTTTTCCGGCACTTAGGGCAGCGTTTGACTGATTGTGGGGTAGTTTTTATCGCCTCGATCACAACACCCTTGGCTGGGGGTTCATCAATCACGCTGTAGGTTGTGCGGGTTACTGTCGTTGGTGGTTGAGGGGCAGGCCGCTCAATGGGTTGTTGCTGGATAGGTTTGTGGGTTGTCACCGGGCTATTGGCCTTTGTGCTGGCGATAGCGGTGAGATGGGTGGCCGTGTCGCGGTTGATTATCGCTTGCTGGGGCTCGGTATTGACGGGGGGGACGTTTTTGCTTTTTTCAAACTGACGTACCCCCTCTCGCATGATCGCCATCTGCTTGGAGTCTATTTCCCGCTGGCGTTCATAGGTGATTGAGCCCGAGTCAGTGAGTATTGTTTTTCGCTCGGTGATTGTTTCGCGTGTGCTGGTTTTTGTTCGGTTGTTGACCAGCCAGTAAACGCCCCCTGCCAAACCCAATAGCGTGAGCACGTCTTCCATCTGCATGGGGTTCCTCCCTATTGCTTATAACGCCTTTCTGGTGCTGCGCCGATGCTCCACCACGACGCCAATCAACTGGATCGTTTGCAGGTCTGATCTCATGGTTGGGAATACATCATTGAGCGGTGCCAGCTCGAACCACTCCTGACCCTTATCATTCACTCCGCGCGGGCGGTATTGTTTGATCGTGGCCTCGCCGTTGCCGTTCTTGGCAACCACAAACTCCCCGGGGCGGGGGCTTGCGTCTGGGTCAATGAGCACAACATCGCCGGGGCGGATCTCTGGCAACATGCTGTCGCCTTTGACGCGCAGGGCAAACGCATTTTTCCCCATTCGTGGATCCGCATAGATGTATTCGGTGCTGCCATCAATATCAGTGGCCCCGCAAGCCTCCGTCCAGGCGCCCGCCTGAACGTAATCGAGCACTGGGATCAGCCGCTGCGGTGTGCGGGTCATTAACTCCAATTCCGATTCACCGTATTGAAGCCAGGAAACCGACACCCCGAGCATGTTGGCCAGGGCGATCATGGTGTCACGCGCAGGGATGGCCTCAGCATTAAAATATTTGCTGACGGCCTTTGGGGTGACCCCGAGGTGTTGGGCTATTTTTGCGCCTCGGCCACGACTTGGCAGGCCAGCAGCGTTAGCTGCTTTTTGGAGTCGCTGGGCGAAGGCTGCCCTTTCATCGTTAGTTTGTACCATTGGTTCAATCGTAACGATATCTTGAGTCTCAATCAGTTCACGTTTATTATGAACTGCGAGTACATCAAGGAGGCATATCATGTCATCGTTCAAGACCATTATCTCCCATTGCGGAGTCATCCATATCGCCAAGGCGGCGAAGATTAGCCCGCGCGCGGTATACAAGTGGCTGGCTCGCGACTGTCTTCCCCGCACTGAATTTACCGGGGAGACGAATTACTCCGAGATCATCAGCGACCTGTCTGGCGGGACTTATTCGCCTGATGAGGTGAGGGCTGCAGGTCGTTATCAACCCAACCAAGCGGCCTAACCAGCCACTCAACCATCCACAGGACCCAAACCATGACCAATTTGAGCCTTATCAACAACGACCAGACCATGAGCAGCGTTGAGATCGCCGAACTGACAGGGAAGGAGCACAAGAACGTTCTGGCCGACATCCGCAAAATGCTGGTCGAAATTCAATCGGCTGAAAAGCCAGCCGATTACAAAGACGGCCGAGGGCGCACCCAGCCGTGCCTTTTGCTGACCAAGGAAGAATCCCTCTGCCTGGTTGCTGGCTACAGTGCCGCCCTGCGGATGGCGATCATCAAGCGCTGGCAGGAGCTGGAATCCCAACAGGGGCCGCAGATCCCGCAGACCTATGCCGCCGCGCTGCTTGAAGCGGGTCGCCTCGCGCTGGAGGTGGAACAGAAAAACCACCTGCTGGCAGTGCAGGCGCCCAAGGTGGCATTTGCCGATCGCGTTGCCGGTGACGACAAGGGCGTCAATATCGGCAACTACGCCCGCGCCGTTGGGCTCGGCCAGAACGTGCTGTTCCGGGCGTTGCGCGAACACCGCATCCTGATGAGCGGCGGGAATCGGCACAACCTGCCATTCCAGGACTACATCGAGCGTGGGTACTTCACCGTCAAGGAGGGCACCCGCACTCATAACGATGAGACCGTCCCCACCTTCACGCCCATGGTGACCGGCAAAGGTCAGCAGTGGCTGACCAGACGCCTGATCGACCTTGGCTATTTGAAGCCCATCGCCGCCTGACCACCGGCCAGCTTTCTCACCCAACACAGAGGACCAACCCCATGGGAAGAGTAACGCTCCACGATCATGAAAATATGAGCACCCGCTCCCCGCTACGGGTGCGCGGCACCCCGGCCCAGCGCCAGGTGTGGCAAGAAGTCGGTGCCGAGTGTGGCATGACTGAAACCGCATTTGCCCGCACCTCGCTGCTGATCCTGCTCAAGGCCATATCTCAGCACGAACCCCAGATCCTGGCGAGGGCCGTCAAACGGGCCAATCGAAGCCTGCTCGAGCAGGGATTCCCGCCCGTGACCGTCGAGGAGATCCTGGAGGGCTCCGGTCTGCCCGAGCGCGGCCTGCTCCAGTTCAGCCAAGAAGACGAGGCCGCCTACAACGAGGAGCGCCCGCTGCGCCCCCTGCAAAAACTCATCAACTTTGTCCTCGGGAGGTAACCCATGACCATGCAATTACGTCCGCCGCGCCAGGCATCCCAGCACGTCAGCGATCGCGACAACATCATCCTGAAGTCGGTCATGCACGAGCTGGCCCTAGCCCTCGACGAGCCGCTGATCTCGACCGCTCACGCAGCCGGCACCGACCGCCAGGCTGTTCGCCTGGCCCGCGAGCTCGAAGCCCGCACCCTTGAACGTGCCGAGGCACAACCCAGCGCATAAGCAGCACCTGCCCGCCTCACCAGCGGGCAGCTTAAACACCACAGGACCCAACAATGACCAATTCAACCATGGCCCATGGGGGCCACCCCTTGCTGAACGACCTCAACCACTGCCCACTGTGCGGCAGTGATCTGCAGTCCGGCACCAATGACCGCGCCTACGAGTGCCCCACCTGTGAGTACACCGAGCAGGAGGTGGCTCATGCGTAAATCGCCACTGGCTGCTGTCTGTCGCAACACCTTCAGCCTCTTCAATGAGATCGTCGTGGACAACTTCGCCGGTGGCGGCGGGGCGTCTACCGGGATCGAGATGGCGCTGGGCCGCAGCCCGGAGATCGCCATCAACCACGACCCTGACGCGATCTCCATGCACACCGTCAACCACCCAGTCACCGAGCACTATTGCGAATCGGTGTGGGACATCGTGCCGCGTGATGTGGTGGCCGGCCGCCCTGTGGGGTTGGTCTGGTTGTCTCCCGACTGCAAGCACTTCTCCAAGGCCAAGGGTTCGACCCCGGTCAGCAAGACGATCCGGGGGCTGGCATGGGTCACCCTGCGTTGGGCTGCGACTGTTCGCCCCCGGGTGATCATGCTGGAGAACGTCGAGGAGTTTCAGACCTGGGGCCCGCTGCTGATCGACGCTGAGGGTAACGCTCGCCCGGACCCGGCCAAGAAGGGCCGCACCTTCAACAGTTTCATCAACGCCCTGCGCCGCCAGGGCTACAAGGTGGAGTGGCGGGAGCTGCGCGCCTGCGACTACGGCACCCCCACCATCCGCAAGCGCCTGTTTCTGATCGCCCGCCGGGATGGCGCCCCCATCGTGTGGCCCAAGCCGACCCATGGCGATCCAGCCAGTGCCGAGGTGAAAGCGGGCAAGCTGCTGCCGTGGCCAACCGCTGCTGACGTGATCGACTGGTCGATCCCGTGTCCCTCTATCTTCGAGCGCAAGCGGCCGCTGGCCGAGAATACCCTGCGCCGGATTGCCAAGGGGCTGGAGCGGTTCGTCATCGAGACAGCCCAGCCGTTTATCGTGCCTGTAGGCCACACTTCAGCGCTTGCCCCCTTCATCACCGAGTTCGCCAACGCCAGCCATCAGCGCAACATGCCTGCAGATGAGCCGCTGCGCACCATCTGCGCCCAGGTAAAGGGAGGTCACTTTGCCTTGGTGTCTGCCTTCTTGGCCAAGCATTACACAGGCGTCGTGGGTGCCGAGCTGACCCAGCCGCTGCCGACCGTGACCACTGTTGACCACAATGCGCTGGTCACCAGCCACCTGGTAAAACTGCGCGGCACCTGTCAGCACGGCCAGCCAGTAACCGAACCCATGCCCACCGTCACCGCCGGGGGACTGCACATCGGCGAGGTGCGGGCCTTCCTGCTCAAGTATTACGGAACCGACTCAACCATCCCCTGCTCTGAGCCACTGCATACCGTGACCACCCGGGACCGATTCGGTCTGGTCACCGTGCGCGGCGAGGATTACCAGATCGTCGATATCGGCATGCGGATGCTCGAACCCCATGAGCTGTTCGCCGCCCAGGGGTTCCCGGCCGACTACGTGATCGATCACGACGCCACCGGCAAGAAGTTCACCAAGACAGCGCAGGTGGCCCGCTGCGGCAATGCCGTGTGCCCGCCACTGGCTGCCGCCCTGGTGCGCGCAAACCTGCCAGAGATGTGCGCAGATGCGCAGGAGGAGGCCGCATGAGCGCCGTTATCAAATTCCCGGGGCCGAGCGCCCCCATTTCCAAACCTATCAGCAGAGGTAGCAACGTGAGCGAAAATGCCCGCAATGGCTTCCGCCTCGCTTACTCGTCGATGCTGAATGCCCCCTGGTACAAGGATGTAGCCAAGAAGTCCGTGTGGCTGCATTTGCTGCTGGATGCGGCCTACGAGAGCCGTGAAGTCACCTTCAATGGCAACCGCCTCACCATTCATCGTGGTCAGCTGGCTTGCTCTGCTCGTTCGCTCGGGAAAGCGTGTGGCGTATCTGAGGATCAGGCTCGCCGGGCGCTGGACTATTTCGAGGAGGAGGGAGCGATCAGCAGGACGACCAAGCAGGGCAAGAGTGGTTACACCATCATCAGCCTGCTGAATTTCGACGCTTATCAGCGCGGAGTTTCGCAACACTTTAGCGCGGAGTATGGTGCGGAGTTTGAGGACGCGCCAGATATGGGGTTAGAGGGTGATCGCCAACTCAGCGGCGCGGAGTTAGGTGCGGAGTATCATGCCGAAGATCTTATCATTAATAACAATATAAACTCTGAAGATAATAAACAGATCTCTTGTTCTGTTTCTGACGAAACAAAACCGGCTAAAAAAACGGCAGAGCCATCAGCGGATTCACTGGCTGTGCTGAACCACCTCAACGCCGCATGCAATCGCCGCTATCAGGCCAAGCCAACCACCCTGCAGAACATCAACGCCAGACTGGCGGAGGGCTACTCCGTGGCCGATCTGCAACTGGTGATCGACTTCAAGCGCGAGCACTGGTCCGCAAACCTGAAAATGGCCGAATACCTGCGGCCAATGACCCTGTTTGCGCCGCAGAAGTTCGCCGGGTACCTGGCTGGCGCCCAACGCTGGGTTCAGATCGGTCGCCCGCGCTGTCTGAACGGCGAGTGGGAGGGCTTCGAGGGTAAGCGCAAGCCGATGTCCAACATTGCCGCCGCCCAGCAGCAGGCGCGCAGTCTCATCGAATCGGGAGCTGTCAGCTATGACGACGACACTCCCCTCTAACGTGACCGCACTGCCAGCCAACCAGGATGCACCCGCCATGAGCGCCCGCATGGCCGCATTCATCGCTGAGGAGCTGCTGCCGCTGATGGCCGGGAGTTGGCCTGCCAGCGCCAACCAGCTGGATGCCAATGCCCGCGGTGTGGCGTTGGCTTGGGGTGGCGTGCTGCGCGGGTTCACTCCAGCCCAGATCCGGGAGGTGGTGCAGGACATGGCGGCCGATGTGGAGCGCCAGTTCGCCCCGCGTCCGGCAGAAGTGCGGGCAGAGATACTGCGCCGGCAGCCAGCCACGGCCGCACCAACCAGGGCACCGCGGCTGGAGATGTCCATCAGGGCATGCGAGATGGAGGCGACCGTGATTGTGTTGCAGCGTGACGGCGACGTGACGAGCGAGGCGGTGCAGGTTGAGCTGGACAGGATACTCACCGAACGCCGCCAGCGCGGTTACACCATCACAGGGAGGATTTAGGGATGTTCAACCAAGACGTGATCGCCGCGGTCAAGGCCGCGAAATTCTGCCGGGTGGTGATCTATCCGCCCGTTCGGGGTTGGTGCGGGGAGCGTGTGCAGCTCGAGGTGGCCGACGAGATCGATGCGCTGGGATACACCGATCAGCAGCGTGGCGCAGGGCATTGGTTGGTGCAGAGCACGACGCCGGAGCTAGTGGCGGAGGAAGCCGCACGGCTGAGAGCCGCGCCAGTGCTGGCGTTGCGAGGCGGTGACTCATTTGGGGTTGTGGATAACTTCGAAGGGGAGGGCCTTGCCAACCAGTGACAATCGGTATATCGCGCCGTAACATGTTTCAGGCCGGACCTAGACCACCCGGCCGTTGACCAAAGGACCCAGACCATGACCAAACCGCATACCCGAGATCTATCCATCGCGACCCAGTTGGGGCGCGTTATCGCCGTCATGAGCGACGGCAAGGCCCGCACCCTGCGCGACATCGAGCGCGAGTGCTGGAGCCGCTACGGTCACGCCGACACCCAGGCCGCCATCAGCGCCCGCCTGCGCGAAGTCTGCTGCCACGGCTGGGAGAAGCACTCCAGCAACCAGAACATCGACGGCAAGCAGGTGTGGCATTACCGCCTCTCGCCGTTCCCCACTGCCGAGGCCGTTGCAGCCAAGGCGGTGGCGGCATGAGCTACCCCAAGTATTTCCTGCGCAGCCCCGATATCCGGGCCCGCGCCAGCCTGTTGGTTGCCAGCCTGCCGGTTGACCAGGACAAGCCGCTGGTCATCGAAATCAAGGAGCTGACCCGGACCCTGGCCCAGAATGCCCTGTTCTGGGCCGTCATGACCGACATCGCCGAGCAGGTGGTCTGGCACGGTCGCAAGCTCGCCAAGGAGGACTGGAAGAACGTCCTCTCTGCTGCCCTGTACCAGCAAGACGTGGTGCCGAACATTGACGGTAACGGCTTCGTGGTGCTGGGCAAGTCCACTTCCAAAATGAGCGTGCGCGAGATGCGCGATCTCATCGAGCTGGCCCAGTCCTTCGGTGCCCAGCAGGGCGTGAAGTTCGGGGATGAATCCCGCCGCGGCTTTGACTGGGTGGCGGCATACGGGAGGGCGGCGGCATGAGCTCACTGGTAAAGAAATTTTCTGCGAATACCGCAGGGCGAGATTTCGCGGTCGGCGACATTCACGGCCACTTCACCCTGCTGCAGCGGGCTCTCGACAAGGTGGAGTTCGATCCCGCGCGCGATCGCCTGTTCTCTGTTGGTGACCTGGTTGACCGGGGGCCGGAATGCGAACTGGTGCTGGAATGGCTGGCCAAGCCCTGGTTCCACCCGGTGCGCGGCAACCACGACGATTATGTGTGCCGACACGACACCTGCGACCTTGGTAACTGGGTGCAGAACGGCGGCGGCTGGTTCATGGCGCTGCCCCATGTGGAGCGACAGGAGTACGCGGTGCAGTTCCGTGAGCTGCCGATCGCCATCGAGGTGGAAACGCCGGGTGGGCTGATTGGCCTGGTCCACGCCGATTGCCCATTCCCATCTTGGCGGTTCCTGCTGGAAAAGCTCGAGGATGGCGCAGAGGGGCGCCCTGGATTGCTGCGATCCATCAAGAACTCCTGCATGTGGTCCCGTCAGCGCGTGGAGCAGGGTGATGATAGCGGCGTTCCTGATGTGCACGCCCTTGTCGTTGGCCACACCCCCATGAGCAACCCGTCCGCACTTGGCAACGTGATCCACATCGACACGGCCGGTTGGTGCCCGCAGAAAGGCGGGTTCTTCACTCTGCTGGATCTGCACTCGCTGCAGGCCCACATGATGCGAGGAGCTCGCGATGAGCAAGACCAAGGTTGACAAGCAGCATCTCTCCGACGTCGCCTCTCTTGGTTGTGTTGCCTGCCGCAATGCCGGGTATGGCGCCACGCAAGCGGAAATCCATCACGTGCGCTCTGGGTCTGGCATGGCCCAGCGCGCCGAGCACACCCGAGTGTTGCCGCTCTGCCCCCGGCACCACCGCGCCTGCTACCCCACCGGTTTCCACGCTGCCCCGCGCACCTGGCAGCAGGAGCACGGCAGCGAGGAGACCCTGCTCACCCAGGTGGCCAGGGAGGTCGCCGAACTACGCAAGAACACCATCGGGAGGGCGGCATGATCACTGCAGCTGTGTACTGGTTGATGAAGTTTCAGTTTGGCGATAAGTGGTCGCGTTGGGTGCTGGCACTGCCGGTGCTGCTGGATTGGAGTTTGATTGTCATGGTCGGGAGGGCTGCATGAGAGACAAGGTTGTCAACCTCGCAGAGGTGAGCAAGGAGAGCGGCATCAACGTCGTCTCCATCCTTGAGCAGATACTCGAGCGCGCCAAGCGTGGGGAGGTCATCAACTGCCTGATCGTGACGGTCAACAGCGATTATTCCTGCTCCCGAGCCTGGGCGAACGGCTACCAGCCTTTCACCTTGCTGGGCCAGCTGGAGAACGCCAAGGCCGGATTCATGGCGGCGCACCTCGAATGATCCATCTATCCGTCGTGGAGGCAGGCCGCCTACTCGGCAAGTACCCGAAGGTCAAGCAAGTGGTGGCGAAGGCCAAGAAGGCGCAGCAGGTGGGCGACCTGCACCAGCGCGTGCTGGCCCAACTGGTCGGCTTCCCTGACCCCGCCACCGAGCTGGTATTCCACCCCAAGCGCCGCTGGCGCCTCGACTTCGCCTGGCCCACCCACATGATCGCCGTCGAGATCCACGGCGGGATCCACTCCGGCGGTCGGCACACCCGGGGGAGGGGGTTCGTAGAGGACCGGGCCAAGATGAACGAGGCCACCTTGCTGGGGTGGACCGTCATCGAAGCCACCCCAGAACACATCAAGTCCGGCCAGCTGCGTGCCTGGCTGCTCTCCGCTTTCAACCAGACCAAAGACCAGAGGACCAACCCATGAGCATCGAGCTTCTTATCAAACTGCACGCCCCCAAGGCGGTATCCATCGAGGCGGAGTCGCAGCGTGCCGGCCGCTCACCGGAAGGCACAAGCCGGGAGGAGGTGTTGGCTGCCCTGGCTCATGCCGACCGCCTGCACCCGGTCGGGGTGATGGTGCTGCGTGCCCGTCACCTGGGTGATGGTGTCGCCCTGCGCCAGTTGGTCTGCAGCTACCCCCCCAGTGCAGTGATGAGCGCCGCGGAGCTGCGCAGCGACCCCGAGCGACTGCTGCGGCTCTACAAGCGCCACCACCCCTACGGTCGTCGTGAAGCGCAGCGGGCCAGGGAGCTGGAGCTGTTGGGGGATCACGAGAACGCAGTGCGGGTGCGGGCCCTCATCCTCTCTCGCTGTGAGCGCGATACCCAGGGGGGCCGTTGCCCAGCCTGCTCCGGTACCGGGGAGCTGACCAAGCCGAAGCCGCACACCTGTCCGCACTGCCACGCCGGGTACATCTCGGCCCCAGAGCTTGCCAGCGATGCAGAGCGCAGTGCCGCACAGGAACTGCAGTATTGCTACAGCGATGCGGTGCGGGCGTTCCACCAGTACCTGGACAAGGCCAAGGCGGCATGATGACTCAGCTCGCAGATTAGGCGCCCATGTGGCGCTGTAGGGTGGGGTAAGGATTGGGCTGAGAAAGAGAAGCCAGAGTAACAACCGTCAATAACCCGACGCCCGCCAATATCTGCGATTGCTTGCTATTTGCGGTCGCGTGGCACAAAATCTTCCCATCATAGCCGGACTCTTTTTGAGCCCGGCTTTTTCGTTTCTGGCCCGCCACTGTGCGGGCTTTTTCGTTTCCGGGGTGGGGGATAGGCCATGACACCTGATAGCGAGCATCTGCGCGATGCCGGGGGGTGGTTGATGAAATTAGCTGGGCCGAATGGCGGGCTTGCGTGGATGTTCATTCTCGCAATCTGGGGCGGAACGGTGAGTTACTTGTCGCGCTTGAAGCAGAACAGGGAGCTTGCGTTCAGCTTTGCGGAGTGGATAGGGGAGATGGCCATCAGCGGCTTCGCTGGGTTGCTCATGGCTTACGTCGCCATGGAGCTGCAGGCGAGCTGGTACATCGCCGCGGTGTCGGCTGGCATTGGTGGTCACATGGGAGGGCGGGCGCTGTTTCTGATGGAGCTGGCGCTGCGTCGCCGCCTGGGGATGGGGGAGCCGAAATGATGGAAATGAGCTGGATAGAAGAGGCCCGCAAACATATCGGGCTGACTGAAATCAAGGGGCCGAAGCACAACCCTGAAATCGTGGCGATGTGGAAGGCCATCAAGCGGGGCGGCATCAAGGATGACGAAACCCCCTGGTGCGCTGCCTTCGTAGGCGCTTGCTTGGAGCGGGTCGGCATCGTGTCCACCCGGTTTGAGGGGGCGCGGTCTTATGCCTCCTGGGGTGAGAAGCTGGACAAGCCGGTAGCCGGTTGCGTGGTGGTGTTCTCGCGGGATGGTGGTGGTCACGTTGGTTTTGTGGTGGGGCAGGACAAAGCTGGCAACCTGCTGGTGCTTGGTGGCAACCAGGCTGACGCAGTGAATGTGAAGGCGTTCCCTCGCTCCCGGGTAACCGCGTATCGCTGGCCTACTGGTGAGCCGATGCCGGCGGGGGAGCTGCCGGTGATGGCTGCGGCCGAGTTTTCGAAGTCCGAGGCGTAGGCGCAAGCCTGGCCACAATCGCCGGCATGCCGGTAACCACAGAGGAGAGAGAGATGGAAAACATCATTGAACTGGTCATCCACTGGGTATTCATCCTGATGGCCATCGTGGGCGGGGCGTCCATGGCTGTGCAGGGCCTGGCCCAGATCGCCGCCATCACCCCGTCCACCCGGGATGACGAGATCATCGGCAAGGTGCAGGCCTTCCTGGCCGGGCTGACCAAGATCCTGGACAAGGTGGCGCTGAACCTGCCGGCTGACAAGGCCCGCAAACCGTGAACGCCATCCTCAAGCTGCTGGGGCTGCTCGCTGACGAGTTGACGCGACTGCTCCGCCTGCAGCGTGCCCGAGAGATACAGGAGAAACACGATGCGAATCACGCCGACCCCCAGGGGCGCTTTGCCGATCGCTTTGGCGCTGCTTCTGACGGGGTGCGCGACGAGCAGCGCAAACCCTAACTGCCCGCCGCCAGCACCACATCTGGAATGGAGCCCCGCCGCTGATGGCGGGGTTTCTCTTTCTGGTGAGTCCACGGCTCGCTTGCTCGATTACATCGACGCACTGGAGCGCTGTACCAGATAGCCATGACCGACAAGAACGACAAGAAGCCCGCCCCGAAGCGTACGCCGCGGCGAACTGAAAAGGTGGTGACGGACGCGCTCAACCCGGAGCGCGCTCACCGCAAGTCCACGAACAAGCCACGCGCTACCAAGGTGGCACAGCCTGCCCTGCGCCACGGGGTCTACGCCAAGTTTTT
This sequence comes from Aeromonas sp. ASNIH1, assembly GCF_002934285.1. NCBI lineage: Bacteria > Pseudomonadati > Pseudomonadota > Gammaproteobacteria > Aeromonadales > Aeromonadaceae > Aeromonas > Aeromonas sp. ASNIH1. Next base: position 3,086,018 of record NZ_CP026228.1, read on the forward strand.
CCCCGACGAGGTGATCGAGGATGCCGTCAAGGCCAACCTCACCGACGAGCTGATCGCCATGCGCTGCGGGTTCCGTAACGGGGTGCTGACCCTGGGCCGCATTGCCAAGGACCTGGAGCTGCCGCCAGACGAGTTGGAGCTGGAGCAGCGGATGGACCTCTACAAGCTCTACAACTCGACCACGCGCGCCATGGACAACGTGCTCGGGCGCATCGTGCAGATCGAGAAAACCATCGTCGAGATCCCCTTCATCGTCGAAAGCACCAATCACAAGATCGTGCAGGCAGAGAAGGACCGGGCCATCACCGAGAAGGCCCGCGCCGAGTACCTGCTGCTGCGCAAGTCGGCCAAGTCCAAGCAGGTGATTTGGAATCTGGGGTTCGGAGTTCGCACCGATGAGTGATGACGACCTGATGCGGGATGAGGTCAGGACGATCTCCTACATCCCGAGCCCGACCTTTGATGCCATCCACAAGCGCCGCCCCATGGTGTCTGCTGTGCGCGGGCCGGTCGGCTCCGGCAAGTCCGTGGGCTGCGTGATGTTCATGCTCGACATCGCCCTGAGCCAGGAGCCCAACGCCGATGGCGTGCGCAAGACCCGCTGGGTATGCATTCGCAACACCTACGGCGAGCTCAAGGCGACCGTCATTAAGACCTTTCAGGACTGGATCCCGGATGACGTCTGCCCCATCAAGTGGGACGCCCCCATCGTTGGGCTGATGCGCTGCGATCACCCGGACGGTGTGACCACCATAGAGGCGGAGTTCTTCTTTTTGTCGATGGACCGACCGAAGGACATTCGCAAGATGCTGTCCCTCGAGATGACCGGCATCTGGATCAACGAGGCCCAGTTCCTCGACATCGGCATTGTCAACGAGGCGGCCTCCCGGGCTGTGCAGGGGCGCTATCCATCCGGCAAGGACGGCGGCCCGACCTGGTGCGGCATGATCATGGACACCAACTCACCGGACGAGGACCACTGGTGGGCCCAGTTCGAGCGGGGCACCGACGAGGATGGCAACAGCCTGCGCCCGGAAGGGTGGGAGTTCTTCGCCCAGCCCGGGGCCCTGGTGGAGGTGCAGCCTGGCCTTCCCATCTCGCCAGACCTGCAGGCGCTGATCGATGCCGGATTCTACGCCGACCACATGGGGCGCCGCTTTGTGGCCAACCCACTGGCCGAGAACGTGAAGAACAACAAGAAGGGGTACAAGGCCTGGTTCGATCAGCTCGGCGGCAAGCCGCTGGCCTGGGTGCGCTCGCGGATCTGCAACACGTTCGCCACCGTGGCTACCGGCAAGCCGGTGTTCCTCGACCACTTCTCCCGCAGCTTCCATGTGTCTGAGGACAAGCTCGGCCCCATCAAGTCGTTGCCCATCATCATCGGCATGGACTTCGGCCTGACCCCGGCCGCCATCATCGGCCAGGTGACCGCCTTCGGGCAGTTGCGGATCCTTGACGAGGTGGTGGCCACCGGCATGGGGGTAGAGCGCTTCATCGACGAGCAGCTTGGTCCCCTTCTGGCGGCACGCTACTCCGGCATGAAGGCGACCATTTTCGGTGACCCTGCGGGGGTGGGGCGCTCCCAGGCCGACGAGACAACCTGCTTCGAAGTGCTCTGGGAGAAAGGCTTCGACGCCCAGCCCGCCCATACCAACAACCTGGTGGCCCGCCTCGAGTCGGTGCGTTGGTGGCTCTCCCGCCTGATGGGGAGGGGACAGCCGGCCATCATCATCAGCAACCACTGCAAGGTGGTCATCAAGGCCTGCGAGACGGGCTATCAGTACCGCCAGATGAACGTGTCCGGGGTGACCAAGTACACCACCGAGCCGGAGAAGAACAGTTATTCCCACCCCTCTGACGCCCTCCAGTACCTGTGCCTGGGGGCAATGCCAGAACGCGAGCGCAAGCAAACCATCACCACCAACTCCAGTCGCGCAAATCAACGTGCCCGCGACGCCGTTACGGGATATTGAGAATGAACCAGCAGAACCCAACTGAAATCACGCTCGACGCCGACGCGGTGGCGCAGCTGTCCCCGCTCACCCTGTTCGGCGCTGAGCGATGGAAGGATTTGGACGAGCAGCTGCGCCAGCGCAGCCTTGTAGAGCAGCGCTGGCTGGAGGACGAGATGCAGTACCGGGGGATGTATGCCCCTGACTTCATCAAGGAGCTGGAGGACGCCAAGAAATCCACCGCGTTCGTCAACATCACCCGGGAGAAGACCGACGCCTGGGCCGCGCAAATGGGTGACATGCTTTTCCCGGTGGACGACAAGAACTACGGCATCACCCCGACGCCGAATCCCAAGCTGACCATCGTTGCCAAGCAGGTCATGGCGGCAACCGCTGGGCAGGGGGAACAGCCAACCAGTGAGGCGCAACAGGCCATGGAGGTCCTGGCCGTTGCCCAGGAGCGGGCCAAGGCGATGGAGAAGACCATCGAGGACCAGCTCGTGTCGTGCGACTACAACGGCGAATCCCGCCGGATGCTGCACTATGCCGCCAAGCTGGGTACTGGGGTACTCAAGGGGCCGGTGGTGCAGAACCAAATCACAACCTCATGGAGCAAAGGCCAGGATGGCCAGTGGGTGTGTGAGATCGTGGAGGATACCCGCCCCGCGGCCCGATGCGTCTACCCGTGGGACTTCGTGCCCGACATGAGCGCGATCCGCTTCTCCGAAGCTGCGTTCTGCTACGAACGCGAGTACATGACAAAGAAGGACGTCAACAAGCTGAAGCGGCTGGCGAATTACGGTTTCATCCCTGAGCAGGTGGATAAACTGCTGGCGTCTGCCCCGTCCGCTTCACGCACCCAGTACAACCAGTATGTGGATCAGATCCGCGCACTGTGCGGCTTGAACCCGACCAGCCAGGACCAGCGCTATGAGGTGTGGACCTACCATGGCCCGGTGCCCATGGGGCTGCTGGTTGAGGTGGGCCTCGTCCCCACCGAGGGGATGAGCGATGAGGAGCTGGCCTCCCTGCTCGGTCGCGAGTGCGACGGCGTGGTGATCTTCTCGGGCGACATTGTGCTCAAGGTCACGATGAACCCGCTGGATACCCTGGAGTGGCCCTACTCCGTATACGTCTGCGAGCCGGAGGAGGGGAGCATCTTCGGCCTCTCCATGCCCTACCTGATGCGCCACCCCCAGAAGATCATCAACTCCGCGTGGCGGGCCATGCTGGACAACGCGGCCAAGACCGTGGGGCCGCAGGTGGTGGTCAACAAGAGGCTGATCCAGCCGGTAGACGGCAACTGGGAAGCCAAGCCGTTCAAGGTGTGGGAAATGGACGGGGCGACCCAGTGGGCCGAGGTGCAGAAAGCCTTCGGGGTGTTCCACTTCGAGAGCCGCCAGAGCGACATGGCCAACATCCTGCAACTGGCCATGAGCCTGCTCGATCGAGAATCGGGGATGCCGATGATCGGCCAGGGCGAACAGGGGCAAGTCACCCCGACCCTGGGCGGCATGTCGATGCTGATGAACGCGGCCAACGCCGTGCGCCGGCAGCAGGTGAAGGAGTACGACGACAACATCACTAAGCCGATGATCCGCCGCTTCTATGCGTGGAACATGCAGTTCAACAAGGACGATGACATCAAGGGGGATTACGAGGTTGAGGCTCGCGGCACCAGCGCCCTGCTGGTCAAGGAGATCCAGACCGCCCAGCTGACCCAGATCATCGACAAGTACAGCCAGAACCCCAAGTTCGCTGCCATGTTCAACGACTACGAAGCCATGAGCACCCTGTTCCAGTCCATGCACATCGACTGCGCCAAGGTGCTGAAGACCAAGGAAGCCTACGAGGCCGACCTTCAGAAACAGCAGGAGGGCCAACCCCAGGATCCGGCCATTATGCGCCTGCAACTGGAGAAGGAGATCGCCACGGTCAAGATGGAGCACGAGAAAATCATGCTGGCCGCCAAGTCCCAGCAGACCATCGAGCTGGCGCAGCTACAGGCCCAACTCAAGCAGATGGAGCTGGCCGCCAATGCTCAGATCAAAGTCCAGACCCTGCAGCTACAGCATGAGGACAGCCAGCGCCGCGAGCGCATCGAGCTGATGAAGCTGGCCCAGAACAAGCAAATGAGCGAGGAGCGCCTGCTGGCCGAGCTGGAGAAGCTGGACAAGCAGCAGGCCCACGACACTCAGAAATTCATGGCCGAGGTAAAGATGAAGCAGTTCATGCCGCCGACCGGCAACTACGGGCTAGAGTGATGCGCCAGTTGACTTTTTCAGCGACTGGCACAAAATAGACCCAAGACTGCCAGAGTCTCATTTGCCCCGCTTCGTGCGGGGTTTTGCGTTTCTGGCACCCACCGAATTTAGCCCGGCCATGTGCCGGGTTTTTTATTGGAACTGCCATGAGCGACGACCAGATCGAGCAAGAGATCCAAGCAAAGGGCCTGACCGCTCCGCGCGTAACCCCGCAGCGCATCAACGATGTGATCGCCAGCGAGCACTACTTCACGGCCGCCCAAGGCGTGGCTGGTGTGGTGAGTGACAGTACGGTGGATCGCTTCCTGACTTGGCCCGTACCGGCCAGCGTTTACCCTGACGGCATTCCCGGCCAGGACGGGCGCACCGGCACCAACCTACTGAGCTGCATCGAGGCGCGCCAGATGCTGGATCACGTTGTCGCTGCGCCCGTGCCTGCCTCCCTTGGGCTGCTTACCTTCTGCGTCCTGGTGCTGAAGAACGGCTTCACCGTGACCGGCGAAAACGCCTGCGCCAGCCCGGAGAACTTCGACCCTGAACTGGGCCGCAAGATCGCCCGCGAGAACGCCGTCAACAAGATCTTGGCGCTGGGAGGTTACCTCCTCAAGCAAGCACTGCACGAGGCCGCACAATGACCGAGCGCAAACTGTATCAGTGCCATAAGCGGGTGCATGCCATCCCTATGACTCGCGGCGACTACAACGCCCTGAGAAACTGGGAGCTGCCCGCCAACGAGAACCCGGCCGACGAAGGGTATCTTGTCGTCTACAACCAAGACACTGAGGCCGAGCACATCAGTTGGTCCCCCAAGGCGGTGTTCGACGAGGGTTATACCGAGGTCGAAAACCAGCACCTGCCGGAGTGGCACCAGCGCATGCTGCTGGAGCACAAGGAGCTGGGCGCTCGCGTCGAGGCTCTGGACGCCGCGCTCTATGGTGGTATCTGCAAGGACTTCCCGGCGCCCGAGAAGATGCGCCTGAAGCGCCAGCTTGACGCCATGGACGCCTATCTGAAGGCCCTGACTGCCCGTGTGGTGGCCGCTTCCCGCGCTCTCCGTGCCGAGGAGGTACTGTGAAGCACTCTCTCGCCGCCGTGATCGTCAAGCAGTACATTGCAGCCCGCTTCGGGGTCGCCTTCAACCCGCACGCCACCTACAGCCGCACCCGACTGCGGCGGCAGCGGATTGGCGAGGCCATGACCCTGGCCCACTCCCTGTCTGGCGCTGGCTACCCCGTGGGCGCCATCGTCGAGGAGGCATTCTGTGGTGGGGCTTAGTCGCAGCCATGACTCCCTGCGGGTCATCGAGCACCTGCGCTCCCTGCGTGACCAGCACGCCAAGGATCTCGAACAGGACATGGACGAGAAACAGACCGCCGCCATCCGCAGCCAGATCCGCCTGCTTGACACGCTGATCGAAGAATTCACCCCAGCCGACTGATGCCAGCCCGCTGGAGATAACCGGCCCGCCTCGTGCGGGCTTTTTCATTGGAGCAAACCTTATGGACCCCCTGAACGACCAAGCCGCACTGGATGCCAATCAGCAAGGCGCTGATAACAGCCCCGAACTGGATGTGTTCGCACAAGCGTCCAATGCCGCCGATGCGCGTTTGCGTGGTGAGTCGAGCAGCGACGAGAACCAGCAGCAGCAAGAGGAAGACGAGGATCAGCAAGCCGCCGGCAACGGCGACGAGCAACAGCCGCAACAAGGGGCCGCCCCTGCTCAGCAGGCAGCCGCCGACCATGAAGCGCTGTTTTCCAACGCCTCACCCGAGCAGAAAGCCTATCTCCAGTCGCTGATTGCCGACCGTGACAAGCAGGAGCAATCCGCCCGCTCTGCCAACGGCCGGTATGCCGCCTCCCAGCGGCAGCTTGCGGAGACTCAACGCCAGTTTGAGGAGCGAATGGCCGCCCAACAGGCCGATGGAGCGGGTGACGGTGAGGCCGCCGCCAAGCTGACCGCCCTGGAGGAGAGGATTGCTGCCATGCGGGAGGACTATCCCGACTTGGCCGATCACATGAATGGCATCGCTACAGAACTGCGCGGGGAGATTTCGCAAGCAACGAAGCCCGTTGCCGAACTGCGCCAACAGGCCGAGCTGGCGCGCCAGCAGGAGCTGATCGCCATCGAGACTGACGAGCTGACTCGTCGGCACCCCGACGCGATCCAGATTGTGCAGGATCCCGCTTTCCAGGCCTGGGTCGCACAACAGCCCGCCTCCGTGCAGCGCATCGCCAACTCGGACTACGCGGCTGACGCCGATGTAGCGCTGACGCTCTACAAGGCAACCCAGCTTCAAGCCCAACGCCAAGCCGAGGCTCAGCGCCAACAAGCCCGCCAGCGCAAGCTGGGGGACATGGCACCACTGCCCACCTCTCAGGGTCGCGCCACTGTCGATACGAGCGACGAGTCATCCCTGTTTGACCGGGCAGTGCGTGAAGCTGACCAGCGGCTGACCCAACGCAAATACTGATTCAGGAGAAATAAACCATGGCTTATACCGGCACCGCATACGGGGACGTGTCCCCCCGCGTGGGCATCATCGCCGAAGTGAAGATGCTCGAGCACGCCGAACCCATCCTCGTGCTGCAAAAGTTTGGCGACCCCAAGCCGCAGCCGAAGAACAAGGGCCAGACTGTGAAGTTCCGTCGCCCCGTGCCGTTCGCGGCGGCCACCACCCCGCTGACTGAAGGCGTCACCCCTGCTGGCAAGAAGATGGCCTATCAGGACGTGACTGTCACCATGGCGCAGTATGGCGACTTCTCCGAGCTGACCGACGTCATCGCAGACACCCACGAAGACCCGGTGCTGCAAGATATGCAGATGCTGCTGGGTGAGCAGGCCGGCGAGACCTTCGAGATCCTGACCTGGGGCGTTGTCTCCGGTGGCACCTCGGTGATCTACGCCAACGGCGCCGCCCGCAACGCGGTCAACACCCCGATCGCCCTGGCGAAACTGCGCCTGGCCTCGCGCTCCCTGAAGGCCCAGCGCGCCAAGAAGATCACCAAGATCCTGGCACCGTCCGTCAACGTGTCCACCAAGCCGGTGGAGGCCGCCTTCGTGGTGGTCGCGCACACCGACTGCGAAGCTGACATTCGTGGCCTGACCGGCTTCAAGTCCGTTGCTGAGTACGGCACCCGTCAGCCGCTGTGCCCGGAGGAAATCGGCTCCGTCGAAGACTTCCGCTTCGTGTTGTCCCCGGTGCTGAAGTCCCTGCCGGATGCCGGTGGCGCCAAGGGCACCATGGTATCCACCTCCGGCACCAATGCTGACGTGTACCCCATGGTGGTGCTGGCGCAGAACGCCTTCGGCATCGTCCCGCTGAAGGGCAACGGCGGCCCGGGTTCCATCGTGCCGATGATCCTCAACCCCAACACGCCGCGTGGCGGCGACCCCTTGGGGCAACGTGGCAGCGCCTCGTGGAAGTCCTGGTTCGCGGCGGTTCGCCTCAACGAGCTGTGGATGACCAGGATCGAGGTCGCTGTCACCGCGCTGTAATGGCGCAACCCTGGCCCGCCGCTTGGCGGGCCTCCTTTTTCTATCTGGAGCAAGACCATGGAACTGATCGACCTGAACAACTCTGACGCGACCACCCTGCGCAAGCACCTGCTGGAAACCTTCGGGGTAGAGAAGGCAGCCAACACATCCCGCGAGAAGCTGGTTGCCGCGATCCTTGAGCAGGAGCAAGCCCAGGGCATTGATCGCCAAGCGGGTGATGCTGCCAGCCAAGCCGCCATCACTGGCCAATCCAGCACTGAGAAGCGCGAGCTGGACAAGCAGGACAAGGTGAAGATCAGGATCTCACGCGATCCCCTGTCCCGTGGCAATGACGACGTGTACGCCTCCGTCAACGGCGTGGCCTATATCATCAAGCGCGAGGTCGTGGCCGAGGTTCCGCACTCCGTCTATCAGGTGATCTCCCAGGCGAACGAAACCCGCTACGAGCAGACCGAAGACGGCTCTCTGGTGCCGCGCACCGTGCCGTCCTACCCGATCTCCGTAGTGATGTAATCATGACCTTTCTGGAGCTGTGCCAACGGCTGCGGGCCGAATGCCAGGATCTCGGCAGCGGCCCCGAGACTGTCACGGGGCAAACTGGCCGCAACCAGCGCTACGTCGATGCGATCAGGGAGTCGTGGGTCAAGCTTCAGACCGGTCGCTCTGACTGGGACTGGCTGACTGGCGACACCCCGACCGCTTTGCAGGTGCTGACCGACGACGCCGACACCCCGTTCATTGACGAGGCATATCACGTCGTTATCGTCTGGAACGCCCTGCGCAAAATGTCGATCTCCGAGCTGGCCGAGGAGCTTATCCTGCGCGGCGAGGATGAGTTCGCGACGTGGCACACCCTTCTCTGCAAGAAGTACATATCCCAGAGCCTGAGCTTTGGCGGGTGGGGGAGCCTGTGAGACTACCAGAACGCAAGTTCGCCACGGTGCCGCTCGGGGGTGGGCTGGACTTTGCCACCCCGCCTATCGTTCGCAACCCGGGATTTGCCATTTCGGCGATCAACGTCGAGCCGGCGCCGACCCAGGGCTATCGCCGCGCCGTGGGGTATGACCGCTTCGACGGCCACCCCAGACCGTCCCAGACCAAGGGCTATTACCTGTTCCGCACGGACGGCTCGCAGGCCTTCCCGGCGGCGACCGGGTTCCCAGCGGTCACATGGTATGGCGGATCCGGCGTCCTGCTGCACACCAGCGGCGGGGATGCCTTTATCGGTGCGCTGGTAGCTCCCTCCCTGGCCATTGGCGACACCTTCACTGTCGGCGGTCAGGTGTTCACCCTGACACACGCCACGTCACGTGCGGCGCGCCAGATGGATGACGCCATTCTTGCCGCAGCCAGGGCCGCAGACTGGCGCCGTACCTTTATCGGAGCGGTGCCCGGGATCGGACCGGTGCGCTGCGTGGTGGCCCTGAGTGATTCGGTTTTCGCCATCCGTGACCAGAGCGTGAGCGAGGCGGCCCTGTTCAAAGCCACCGACGCCGGCTGGGTGGCGGTGGGAGCCATGGGCAAGCAGTTCCTGATCCGCGACGGCTACGGGCTCGATGACGGCGACATGGCGTTGATCAAGCACTCCAGCGGCACGACCGTGGATGTGGTCGCCCAGTTAGCGGCGGCGGGGGACGTGGGCGCCTGCACCGTGCCGAATGGTCAGACGGTAGTGTTTGGTGACACGCTGCGCAGCACGCCGCTGGCCACCTACGCCATGACGCTATCCGGGGCGCTGACCAGCGGGGCCACTCCAACGGCGGACACGGCCACCAACCAACTTGGTGGTGGCACCATCGCGGCAGCGGATGCGGCGGGATGGTATGCGCTGGTTGGCACAACCTGGTTCAAGGTGATCAGCTACCTGCTCAAGACGGGCACCATCCACACCCTGATCCTGAGCAACCCCCACGGCAAGACCGTGCCGAGCAACACGTCGATCACCCTGTACAAGCTGACGGCCTACGCCGAAGTGCAGGCGGTATCGGACATGATGCTCAAGGCCGAGGGAAAATACGACGCCTGTGTGTTCAACTTCTTCGGCGATCCGTCGATGCGCCGCGCCTATCTGGCTTCCGGCGTGCAGCGGGCTATCGAGTTGCGGGAAGACGGGCGCATGGTGCCACTGATCGCCAACGGTGACGATGCCGACGACAAGCCGAGCCTCGTTGAGGCGCACGCGGATCACCTGTTCTTGGCCTACAAGGGCGGCTTCTACATCCATTCCGGCCCCAGCAATCCGCTGTCGTGGTCTGGCCTGCTGGGGGCAGAGCAGTTCGCCGTGGGGGACGAGATTACCGGCATCACCACCACTGCGGGGGGCGTGCTGCTCGTGACCTGCCGCAATCGGACGGTCGCCCTGTACGGGACATCCCCGACCGACTGGCAGCAGAAGGTGATCTCCGAGTCGGTCGGCATCCTGGCCGGCACCCTGCAATCCACCTTCATCCCGGTGGGGTTGTCTGAGCGCGGGCTGGTGCGGCTGGATCGGGTGCAGGAGTATGGCGACTTCAGCCTTAACCTGCTCGACCCGAGCGAGAAGATCCAGCCCATTATCGAGCAGTTCAACTGGGTGGGCTCGTCCCAGGTGGCTGGCGCCAACCAGTATCGGCTCTACTCCAGCGCCGGCCGCAATCTGGCTATCAAGATCAATGCCGATGGCGCCATCGAAGTGACCGAGTTTTCCTACGGCTCACCCGTGCTGGACGTGTGGCGCTATGACGAGCTGGCAGAGCGCCAGTTCTTCACCCTGGCCAACGCCGAGGGCTACGTGTTCGAGCTCGATGAGGACGCAACCAGCTTTGACGGGGCCAACATCAACTGGCTGCTCCGGCTCGCCTATGCCCATTTCGGATCGCCACAGGTGCGCAAGTCGTGGCGCGGGGTGGAGTTCGAGCACTCGGTACAGGGCCGCCTCGATGTGAGGCTGGCATGGTCGCTGGACTACCGCCCCGGCATCACCTCGGAGAAGCAGGATGTTCATATCGACGCCAGCGGCAGCGGGATCTGGAACTACTCCAGTTGGAACAACTTCTACTGGATGTCAGAAGCCGAGGCGTCCAGTCGTGTGATCCCGCTGGACGGCACCGGCACCGCGCTGAGTCTGGCACTCTCTGGCCGCTCCAACTCCGAGCCCAATTTCATCATCACCGGCATGACGGTTGAATACATCCCCAGGAGGTACAAGCGTGGCTAACGAGTATTACGAACGCCTATCGGAAATGAACCCAGGCGATCTTGCCGATGGGTTGGCGATGGAGGCGGAATTTGACGCCATCTCCCAGGGCTTCAGCAAGCTGCCGACCCCGCACACGGGCGGCCAAGGCTTTGATGGCCCGGTGCGAGTGGGGGATGCAGTCAACACCGACGAGGCGGTCAGCCTCGGGCAGTTGAATGCAGCCATCGGTGAAGCCGTGCTGCTGCCCATCGCCACCTATGGCAACCTCTCGGCTGCCGCGTGGGGAACGCTGCCGTCGAATACCTATCTGCTGTTCGGCACCGGCGCGCAGTTCTCCAACACCCCTTACACCCTGGTGGCAGGGTCTACCTACTACCTGCAAGTGCGCCACGTCATCGGTGGGGGTGGGGTGTCGATCTACCACGACCAGCTATCGCTGGCCTCCACGGACGACGCCAGCAACGTCGATTTGCGGCGCCTGTTCGTGCGCACCGGCTCCAACCTTGCTGCCGCTATCTCGGGTGGCTGGGCTGGGTTCTCACTGAAGAAGGCGGCGCTCACGGCGTTGGAGTCGCTGATACCGTCAGCCGACCGCCTGGCCTACTATACCGACTCCGGGGCGGCCGCCCTGACCACGCTGACTGCCTTTGCGCGCACGCTACTGGACGATGCCGACGCGGCCGCCGCCCTTGTGACGCTCGGCGCATTCCCGCGAGCGGGGGGAGGGGTGACTGGCGATTTCTGGAGCGCCTCCGGCGGCTACCGGTTCGGGATGGTCAAGCACCTGGGTTCGCACACCGATGGGAAGTCGTGCCTCATCCTGCTGGCAAAGAAGTACGTTGGCACCCTGCTGGGTAAGACGGGATTCAATGGGCGCATCTTGTTCAGTCGTGGCTCTTCTATCGCAAATCACCAGACTGATCACGTTGATCTCAGTGTGGTGACGGCCCACAACCAGAACATGGGCAGGATGTTCCGCCGCTCTGGCACCTCCGTCACCACCTCCGCCAAGATCGTCGAGGTGACTTACAACGGGGGGGTGTATTACGCGCTCTATCGTGCAGCGGCTTCGATGGCTGAAGTCGTGGCTATCGGTCAGGCATTCGATGACACCCTCCCCACGCTGATCCCTAACGCCACCGGATACAGCCTCACTGACGTGGTGGCGACCGAGGAGGACTACCACAGAGGTAGCGTGCTCGGTGAGGTGTCTCAGAATTCCGGTGTGCCCACCGGAGCGCTCATCGAGGAAGGTAGTAACGCCAACGGCTATTACTGGAAGTTCGCCGGGGGGATGGCGATCACGCTCTGCGCCCTGACGATTAGCGGTGCCGCCGTCACAGCAACCGCTGGCAACTTGTTCCAGACCGCCGACGTACTGACCATCCAGCTGCCCATCACGTTAAACACCATCATCAGACCAGCCCTGGAAGTGCTTTACGCTTCTGGAGGGATGCGCCCATTCCCCGTTCTTTCATCGATATCCGCATCCAGTGTCTCGTTTGTTTTGCAGTGTGGCGGATCGGTTGCCTCGTTCTCTGGGACCGCTTATGCCATTGTGATCGGTCGCTGGTATTAAGGAGTAAAGATGAAATTAAGGTTCACGCCGGTACGAGCGGACGCTCCCATCACAGGCGCCGTTGCTGGTGACGTCATCACCCTGGGCGGCATAGTGATAGATCTCTCTCCCTTGCAGGAGGGTGGCACCCTGCCACACGGATCCATCGATCACCCGTCCGTTTTTGGTGACGTGGAGCGCCGCGATGGAGACATTTATCTCACCGTCGCCTGCTACCATGGCGCCAACGCTCCTTATGAAACCCGGTTCCCTTCTGCCGAATACATCGAAGTTGAGGGGGAGATCCCCTTCCCGGCCTACAACGAGACGGAGGCGCAATGAGCAACATCGACTGGTCTCAGCAGGTCACGGCTGACGACAAGGCTACCGCTGCCGCCGCGCAGGGTTATCAGGAGTGGAAGGCGCAGCGCATAGCGGCGGTCGCCGGGATCGTGGTGGAGGTGGACGGCCTGCGCTTCGATGGCGACGAGGACGCCCAGAACCGCATGGCTCGCGCCGTGGCGGCGGCCGACCTCATGACCGACACCACCGAGTGGACCCTGGCCGACAACACCGTCGCTATGGTGTCGGTGCAGACCCTGAAGACCGCATGCCGCCTTGCCGGCGAGGAACAGACCCGCATCTGGAATGAAGGCCGCCCGGCCTGATACCGAGGTAACCCCAATGGAAGTACAGAATCTGGCAGGCTTGGGCATTGACCAAGCCCGGCAAGGCACAGCCAAAAAACCATCGTTTGACGCCAGCAATGTCAACGACCAGCTCGGCGCCACCCTGAACCAAGGCGGACTGCTGATGCGCATGGCGCAGAGCAAGGGGCAGGGGCTGGCTGCCAGCCGTGGCCTGGGTAACTCCACTATCGGGATCGACGCCGCCCAGCGTGCCATGGTGGACGCGGCCTTGCCCATCGCCCAGCAGAATGCCCAGCAGGCGAACAGTCGATTCATGCAGGATGACTCCCAGTCGTTCACTGCCGGGCAGGCCGACCTGGATCGCAAACAGCAGTCGTCCATGCTGGATAAGCAGCAGAGCTGGCAGGGTGGGCAGAATGCCTTGGATCGAACCCAGCAACTGACCATGCAAGGCAACGACTTCAAAAACCAGGCGGCTCTCAATACCCAGAATGCCGCCTTGCAGAAAGCACGAGATCAGCTGCTCTACCAGCAGCAGCTCGGCACCCTGAGTGCAGAGGGGGCCCAGCGGTTGAAGGAGTTGGACGCCCAGCTCAAAAACCAGATGACGCTGAACAACCAGCAGAACCAGTGGAACAGCGCAGAGGCGCAGAAGGAACGTCAGCAACAGCTGACGGTGCTGGAGAAGCAGTTCGGGCAGGAGACGTCGCAATTGGCGCAGCAGGTGGCGGCCAACACCCATGGCATGTACCTGAGCGCTATCGACACGGCCATGAGCAGCTACAACGAGCGCTACGCGGCCCTGATGGCAGATTCCACCATCAAGACCGCCGACAAGACCACGATGCTGAACAACATGAAGAACGAGCTCAACTCGACGCTCACCATGTACCAGAAGCTCTATTCCAACATCAACACCATTAACCCGGACTGGACGAAGTTCCCCACCACCAGTTTACCCGGCGTCAAGGTATCGTAAGGAGCGCACCACATGTTCGACCTCGGAAGTATCGCGTCCAGCGTGCTGGACTATGCCGACGACGCGGCCAGCTCCGTGCTGGGCGGGATCTCGACCGCCGGAAGCTGGATGCAGGCTAACCCCGGCGCGGCCACCTTGCTCGGCTCCGCCCTGGTGGCGGGTGGCTCGTACCTCGAGAACCGCGACACCCTGAAGCGCCAGCGCGAGGATCGGGACGCGGAGTGGAAGCACAAAGACGAGTACGCCATGCCAGCCAGTGCCGGGCTCGACTTCAATGTCACGCCTGGCGAGGTGGGCGGGATGCAGGATGGCGTGCTGACCAACGGCTTGCTCGCCGGTATGTCCAAGCAGAAAAAGGGGTAAGTCATGTCACGAGAAAGCGGCGCAGGCCCGGAGCGCAACGGCAACGGCGGCGGGATGAGCGGGAACACCGGCAGGGGAGGCGGCGGCTCGTCCAGCGGTGGCAAGGGGGGCGGCCGGAATGATAGCGGCGGGGCCAGCAGCAAGGGGTCCAGCAAGAGCAGCAGCTCCAGCAGTAAGAACGACAAGATGGGGGGTAAGCAGAGTAGCAGCCAGAGCACCGGGTACAGCTCGATGGGCGGCGCGTCCAGTTATGGGATGGACAAGGGATCGTTCGCCAACTCCATCGGGGCCAACAACGAGGGCAAGCAAGCAGGTAAGGGCGGTGGCAAGAACGACGGCACCCTGTCGCAGCGGGTGAAGTCGGTCAGCAGCGTGGCCCAGGCTATCGCCTCCCGTCCCAGTGCCAGCGCCAGCATGCTGGGGACGAGCGTGCCCTCATATGCCCGTCCTGGGTATGGCGACACCATCAACGCCCAGCGCCAGCAGTTGGCCGGGCCGACCAGCAGCGGAGCCAGCTCGGCCGGCACGGCTGCCAGCTATGGCATGACGGAGGACCAGTTCAACAAGACCATCGGTACCGACAATTTCAACGGCACGATCAACAACCTCGTTGGCAAGCTGGATCGCGGTACCGCCTCCGAGACGGACAAGGCCTCTCTCGGGCAGGCCGCCAGCGACTACAACAACCTGCGCGGCGCGGGCATCCTTGGTCGCATCGCTGGCGGAGCCTTGGGCAAGTCGGCGGTCCAAGGCCTGGTGGGGTACGCCATGGATGCCCCATCCGACTACCTGTCAGGGCAGGCGCGATTGGCCGCCACCGGCGATCTGGATACCGGCCGCCTGACCGGCCAGCGCGGTGAGGTGGGGGACGGTGGATGGGGTGATAGCGCCCTGAACGGGGTAATGTCGATCCTGGGGCTGGCTGCACCGGGGGCTGGCTTGCTGACCAGTGCGGCAGGCGCCGCAGCAACGAGCAGTGCCCCCGGGTTCGGTGGCCTGCTCAACAACATGGCGAACCAAGCCGGCTACGGCCAGACCGGTGACAGCAATGGCGGCGGCAGTTCCGGCGACACTCGCGGCACGGCGACCAGCCAGACCGCCACGCCGGGGCAAGCGGAGTCCACGCTCGACGAGAACTACCGCTATGACCCGACCAAGTACCAATTCAAGGGCGGCACCCGTGCTGCCACGCCATGGAGTTACAACTGATGGGACTGTTACAGAACATGCAGGGGGGGCAAGGCGCCCCCCAAGCCGGCCAGCAGGCCGGGGATGACCCGATGCAGAAGGCCCTCATGGAGATGCTGGGGGCAACCCTGATGGGGGACGGCGGCGAAGCGGTGGCCAGCCGGATCGGCGCTGGCGAGGACAAGATCCAGGGGGTGGCCGAGGCCGTTGGCAGCGGGATTTACACCATCCTGAAGCAGGCCCGTGACGCGGGTCGCTCGGTGCCGGCCAAGAACATCGTCAAGGCGCTCTATGAGGGCTGCCGGGAAATGCTGACAGCCGGCAAGATTGACGATGCCGACAGCAAGATCGACGCCTTGGCTCGCGCCCTTCAGCACCTCGTGCAGATGGACCAGCAAGCCGATGTGATCGACGACCAGATCCTGGCTGAAGCCGGTCAGCTGCTCCAGCAGATCGTCGCCAAGATGGAAGAGGCTGAAGCTGGCGGGCAAGCGCCAGCGACGCAACAGCCCGCACCGCAACCACAGGAGGCAGCATGAGCTTACTCGCCGCACTCGCCAAGGGGCTGGGCGCCGGCACCGTCGCCAACGCCAACCAGGGGTTTGACAAGATCAAGCAGGCGCAGGTGGCGGCAGATCGCGCCGCCCTGACCGAACAGGAGTACAACCGCCGCGACAGTCAGATCGCCGCCCAGCTCAAGGCCGGGCGCGAGGAGACCGACGCCCGCATTGCCGCCAACCGTGAAGATACCAACGCCAGGCTCGCCGCCCAGAGCGCCGAGAACGACAAGCAGCGGCAGCATGACCTTGCCTTGTTCCAGCAGAAGCTGGGGGTGGAGCTGCAGGCGGCCAACGCCAGCGCCAACGCGCGGGGGCGCGAGAACTACGCCAAGAACCTGATGAGCTCCCTCGATGCCATCAACAAGCGCATGGCCGAGGTGGAGCAGCTGGGGGAGGACAAGATCAGCCCGGAGCAGCGCGCCAAGACCATGACTGGACTGAAGTTCGCAGGGGCGATGATCACTGCCGACCCGAACGCCCAGCAGATGCTCAATGAGCATGGCGGCGGCGGCTATGTGACTTACTTCCAGTCCTTTATGCCGGATGTCAGCCCACAGGGGGAGGGTGGGGGAGAAGCACCGCCGCCACAAGCGACCACGGCACCGCCGCGGCCTGGTAGCACAGGCGGTGGCTCTGCCACCTCTGACGGGCGACCGGCTTATACCAAGGGGGGCTACGGCGGCTTGCTCCAGCATATTGGTAGTGGCGGTGACCGCGCTGCGGAGAAGGCTGTTATCAACCAGATGCTGTCGGCGCCGGTGCTTAACCGCAATGCGAACAAGAGCACGCAGGCAGCTGATGCGTATCAGCGGATGTACCAGCGATAAGCGCCCATGAAAAAGCCCGCCATTTGGCGGGCTTCGCATCAGTTTGGCAGCTTGTCTTTAAGTGCATCATACCCCGTTGTATCGAACACGACGCCATCGACGTAGATCGTCTTTTTGCTCCCGATAAGGCTGAGAATGTACTTCGCATCCTGGCCGTCGATGATGTAGGAGCAGGCCAGCTTCCCGTCCTGGCTCATCACATCAACCTTGGGTGAAAAGTCTTCATTCTCTATCGATAGCCCTGATTTGCATTCAGCATAATCTGGCTGGTCAGTTTCCAAGAAGGTGATCGCCGCCTTGGATCTATCTCCTGCAATCATGATAGAGGCGTTATTGGCACTGACAGACTTGAGGCTCGCAATGAACAAGCTTCCATTCTGAGAGGCCATCCAGTTCCCATGCCTGGTAACCGACGAGGGCTGACTATCCACCTGTCCGGCAGCATTGGCCATGCTGTTGAGTTGGCTGCCAATGGCATCCTCTTGGGCGCCACCAGCGGCGAAGTAGTTGCTCATGATGGAGTCAAAGCCGCGCACATCCATATCATGGCCGTTCAAGTTGATGGTGTCAGCAGCAGCCATTTTGTTGGCGATATTGAGCGCATTCACCCCGAACACCTGGACATAACACACTGTGTGTCCAGCCTTCTGTTTCTTGGTGGCTTCTGCGATGAAGCGCTGGCGATCCACGACAAGTTCACCTTCGCATTTTGTGGCATTGAAGCTCACATAGGTCAGCGCTCGGTCGTCGTTGAGTGCTTCATAGGAGACTGCAGACTCCCCGTCGCGATATGACGCACCGATCCAGCCCTTCTGCCCGTTCCAGTCCTTGACGATTTCCCATCGATTGGTGTCCTTGCCATCGACAGAGACAAGCTCGTGTTTGGCACAACCAAACATCAGGGTGGAGGACACCACTGCAACGGCGACTCTCTTCATTCTTCTCATCCTTTGTTGTCGAATCCATTCTGGTAAGCGCCACATCTTGAACCAAACGACGCCTTTGGTCATTGATGGAACTCACACGGCTGATTTCTGTTTCTCCAGTATTGGGATTGTCGCCATGTGTATCCAGAGCCGCGCTTGCCATTTAACCCCCACTGGCACAAAATTTCCCCATCATGGCCGGACCCTTCACTGGGGCCGGCTTTTTTATTTCTGGAGAGTCACGAATGTCAGATCGTCGCATGCCCACCTATGAAGATTTTCTGCGCCAAGAGATGCGGAACATCCATCAACCCGATCCGGAGCCGACCAGTGATCAGGGGGTTATCGGCGATACCGTCGATATGTTCCAGCGCGGGGTCGGACAGACCTTTGGCGGTGATGCTGAAACCCTGGGGCAGTTGACCGACTCGCAGACCATCAAGGACGCCGGTCGCGCCATCTCCGATTGGGGTGAGGGGCAGATGCAGGAAGTTTCCCCCGAGATGCGGGCGGCGATGGACAAGCAGTTTGTGGTGGAGAACCCGGACGGTTCGATCAGTGCGGGCGATGCCTGGGCGGACCCTCGCGCCTACTGGGGCAACTTCGCCACCGTGCTGGGCCAGTTCGCTGGCCTAATCGGCGGCACCAAGGGGGCGGGCGTTGTCGCCAAACCGCTGATCCGCGGCATGGCCAACCGCCTCGCCACCGACCTGGTGGAGGGGGAGGCCAAGCGACTGGTCGCCAAGGCCACCGTGAAGGATGCCCTCAAGAGCGGCACCATGGACAGCGTGCGGGCCGCCTATGCCGCCGCACCGACTGCCGTGGCCAAGAAGGCAGTGATCGACAAGGCGGTCGGGCAGCTCGCTTTCATCGGCTACGGCGCGCACGCGGGGGCGATGGCTTCCGGCATGCGCGCCCAGCAGGCGGAGAGGGAGACCCGCGACTACCTCAACAACCTGGGCCCGGACGCCCTGAACGAGAATGCCGATTACCAGAGCGCCTACTGGGGGTTGGCCGATGGCGAGATGAATGGGGCCGATCCCGGCGAGATCCGCTCTGCCGCGATCAGCTACCTGTCAGAGCAGGCGGCGAGCAATGCCTTTCAGGATCCCCGCGCCCTGGCCTCTGACTTTGCCTCTGGCCTGCTGACTGGTGCCGGCGGCGGCATCGGTGGTGTGCTGGGCAAGGTGGGCCAGACCCGCGCTGGCGCAGCGGTGCGTGGCTTTGTGGGGGAGGGTGCAACCGAGGGGTGGCAGGGTGCCGAGACCCAGCGAGCCGTCAACGAGGCGGTGCAGGAGTGGGCCGACGAAACCCGCGACCCGATGGCGGGCGTGCTGGTTGCCGGCTTGAATGAGGCGATTGTGGGCGGCATGGCTGGCGGCGGGCTGGCTGGTGTGGTTGGCCCAGAGGTGCACATCAACAAGCCGGTGGTGCGCACCGTCACCGGTAACGAGTGGATCGACCAGGGGATCGGGCATCTTGACCAGCGCCAAGCCGAGCGCGGCGCCGCCATTGAGCGAGAGATCGATACCCTGTTCGCCGGTAAACAGAACCCCTTGGGCGCGAGCAATCAGGCGTTCGACCCAGTGCGCGATATTCCGGCCTACCAGCGGCAGGGCTTTGTGCGCGGCTCCCACGACTTCAAGGGTACCGAGATCCCGGGGCCACTGGAGGGGGAACTGCTGCCGCCGGAAACCGGCCTTGTGCCGCAGTCCGACAGCACTGGTCTGGTGTCGCAGGGCGGCACCTCTGCGCAAGAGCTGGCGGAGCTGGCCGGCGGCCGGATGCCGCCGAGCGGTCGCCCAGCCGTGACCGACCAGCGCCTTGATGGCGACCTGATGCCACAGGAGCTGGGGCAGGATCGCGCCGGATTGCCAGGAGCCACCATCGAGGGGGATGGCCGTGAGGTAGGTACCGAGCTGCCCTATCGCGACTTCATCGTCGGCGAGGATGGCCGCCCGGCCCAGCGCCGCGCCGCCGACATTCAGCGCCGTGGTCGCGAGCTGGCTGACCAGCCCGCCCAGATTGGCCAGTCGGACACCATCTTTGTGCCCGGCAAACCCGGCACCGACACCCGCAACAGCGAATACACCCCGCCGCGCCTCTCTCGCGATCAGGTTGATCGCACCCTGGGGGAGGAGTCCACCCGGGATCCGCGCTCACCGGTCAGCCAGGCCATTGCCAATGCAGGCAGCGCCACGGATAGCGTGTTCGGCCCCCTGCAGTCCCTGCGAGTCACCAAGAGAGGCAAGCCGTTTGCCAGCCAGAAGGAGGCGCAGCTGGCATCCCGAGCGGATGAGCAGCCGGTGGCACTCAATGGCGGCGGCTTTGGGATTGCCAACCGTGGCGAGGTTGAGCAGGCCAAGGCCGCCGACCAGGTTACCGATTTTGCGGATCGCCCAACCATCAACGTAAGTGGTGATTCCGTTACGGTCACGTCCTCTTCGGAGGGCGCGGCCAGCCAACCACAAGCAGAGGTGCGCGATGAACAGATTGCCCCAGTATCTTCAATCAGCGGTGAGGGACAGAGTGATCAGCCTGGCGCAGGCGTGCCGACTGCAGCAGGCGCTGAACCAGCCATTACCGGATTCGCCGATGGAGCTGGAGCCGGAGATCGGGCAGATCTCGCTGCGCCTGCACCTGTACCTGACGGACAGCAGCAAGATGACCAAGCACTGACAGCCCCGGCCGCCGACGCCGGGGTTGTTGTTTCTGGGACGGCACAACCGGATCCAGTCGTTGTGGCTACGCCAGCCGCCAGCGAGCCGGCGAAGCAGATCGAGGCTGCCCGCGCAGAGGTGGCGCCGGAACCCACCGAGGCGCAGAAGGAGGCTGGCAACTACAAGAAAGGCCATCTCAAGCTGCAGGGGTTGGACATTGCGCTCGAGAACCCGAAGGGGTCTATCCGATCCGGTACCGATCAGGATGGTAAGGCGTGGCAGTCAACCATGGCCCACGACTATGGCTACATCAAGCGCACCCTGGGGGCGGACGGTGATCATGTCGATGTGTTCATCGGCGACCAGCCACAGAGCGAGACGGTCTATGTGGTGGATCAGGTGGACCCCAAGACCGGCAAGTTTGACGAGCACAAGGTGATGATGGGGTTTGCCGACGAGCAGGCCGCCAGGGATGGGTACCTGGCAAACTATGAAAAGGGGTGGAAAGGTCTGGGCGCCATCAAGGCGATGCCGGTGGAGGAGTTCAAGAGTTGGCTCAAGGCAGAGGATACGACCAAACCGATCAGCCATACCAAGTCCGCCTCGCAGGACAAGATCGGCGATTTCGGCGAGAAGATTGGCGGTGCCCGCAAGGATGTGTTTGCCACCTACAAGGACGACATCAAGGGCGGGACCGCCGAGGAGATCAAAGAGTTGCCGCTGTCCCAGGCATGGCCCGCGCCAGACTACCAGCAACTGATCGATAGCGGCCTCAGTCCCAAGGCGGCGGCACTGATGCGCTCAGCGCGGGACATCATTCCCGCGAAGCCGCGCAGTGGCCACAAGGTGGCGAGCTGGGCTAAGGCAGTCAAGGCAATGCGCGATATGGCGCTGGGCATGCTGGATGGCAGCGTCGATCCCGCTACTGCTGCCCGAGTCATGGAGCAATCCAGTTTGCGCGGTGCCGATACCATCCTGAATCGCTCCGAACTGTATGAAGCCGTTGGTCATCAGCGCAGCCTGGCTGATCTGGATCTGAGTGTCGGCAGCTACAGTCTGTTTGAGGGAAGGGAGTACAACCCTCCAAAGGCCATCTGGACGGTGAGGCGCGAGAGTAGTGGCAGCAACTGGCCGCGCATCATCGTGCAGGCCGACAGCAAGGCGCAGGCCATTGACGAGTTCAAGCGCCGCTATGAGGAGCTGACATCCGCAGATAGAAAGCCCAAGGCTGCCACCTTCGACATCTACAGCGAAGATGGTCGCCGCACTTGGCGAGTCGGTAAGAAGGTGGGGCGCAACTACATTCCACTCTCGCCAGTCTTTAATAACCTGAGCGAAGCACGCACTTATCGTGACGAGCGCCATGATGAGCTGGTCAAGGTGCTGGAAGCTCGCAAGGCGATCCCCAATGAGCGCCGCGATCTCAACCAACCGCGCGTGGGTGAGGATATGCGCGGTGGAGCCGATGTCACGCCACAGCTGTTCACCGATGCTTTCGGCTTCCGTGGGGTGGAGTTTGGTAACTGGGTGGATGGCAAACGCCGCCAGCAAGATCTGAATAATGCATTTGACGCGCTGATGGACATGTCTGCCGTGCTGGGTATCCCCCCCAAGGCATTGTCACTCAACGGTAAGTTGGGCCTGGCCTTCGGGGCTCGTGGCAGTGGCGGCGTCAATCCTGCAGCGGCGCATTTCGAACCGGGCAAGGTGGTAATCAACCTAACAAAGATTAACGGCGCCGGTTCGCTCGGCCACGAGTGGTGGCATGCCCTCGATGACTACTTTGCCAAACTACGCAGCGGCAAGGAGAACATGACAGAGGCACTGGATGTGGAGCTGGCGTCCCGTGGTAGCAACTTTGCCCACCGTGGTGAGGTGCGCCGGGAGATGGTGGAGGCGTTCGGCGCGGTGATGCGGTCCATCAAGCAGACCGCGCTCAAGGCGCGTTCCTCCAAGCTCGACAGTAAGCGCACCAAGCAATACTGGACCACCAACACCGAGATGAGTGCGCGGTCGTTCGAAAGCTACCTTATCGCCAAGCTGCAGGATCAGGGAGTCAGCAACGACTACCTAGCCAACATCGTGGATGAGGCGACCTGGGAGGCATCTTCCAAGCTGGGCTGGGAACTGGATGACAGTTACCCCTATCCGACCGCAGGGGAAGTGCCGGCCATTCGAGCCGGCTTCGATCATTTCTTCGATACCCTTGATGCAAAGCAGGATGGGGATCGCGTCATCCTCTTCTCCAAGAAAGCCATGGCCCAGGGTGACAAGCCGGCCAAACACCTGACCCGCAAGGAGGCAGAGCTGGTTGCCCGCGAGTGGTTCAAACAGTATCGCGGGGCGAGCGGTATCGATGTGCAGATCCACGCCACCCAGGCCGAGCTGGAACAGGCGCTGGGGCTGGATGCCAAGGACGGTCTGATCCGGCGTGCGGCGTTCGATGATGATGCCGGCACCCTGCATGTAGCGGCCGATACCATCGCCGATCCCAAGCGGATGCGCGAGATCCTGCGCCATGAAGTGCTGGCCCACTACGGCTTGGCCAACGTGCTGGGTGACGGGGAATACACCAAGCTGATGAGCCGGCTTATCCAGTCCCAGAAAGACCCCAGCATGAAGGTGGTATGGGACTGGGTGAACACCCATTATGCCGACGAGGATATCGGCACCCAGGCTGAGGAGGTGGTGGCCCACCTCGCCGAGCTGGAGCAAGGGGCTTGGGGTCGCGGCTGGGATCGTGTCGTGTCTTGGGTCACCCGTGCGCTGCGCGCCGTTGGTTTCGTACCGGATGGCATCACCGCTGCGGAGACGCGATCCCTGATTGAAGGGCTTGGCAAGAAACTGCGAAAAGCAGATGCAGAGGTGGGCGCAGCAGAAGGGGAGAGGCTGTGGTTCAGTGCCGAGCGTTCCCCCTGGGGAGAAGACTTCCCCGAGGTGATCCTGCATGGCCGCTTGGCCGATGCAACTAGCCACCCTGACTATGCGGCTGCCAAGGGCGGCGATGACGCAGCAGCGCGTAGGCTGGTCCATGACGTGCTTTCACCTGATGCCATTCGGCAGCTCAAGGCCCTGATCGGCGACAGGGAGGCCATCGCCCTCGGCGTACATGCCGAGGAGGCAGTGAGCCGCAATGCCATTCCCCGCGCCATGGCGGACGTGCTGGGTAAGGTGCTGGGCATTGATGTCGATCTCGACATTGTGCAGTCTGCCAAGGTGGGGCGCACCGCGCAGGACGGATTTGGCCGCCTGGCGAATCAACCCACTTTCGATGGCCCGGTTCGCACCGACAAGCCCTACCTCATCATGGACGACACCCTGACCCAGGGCGGCACGTTGGCCAACCTCAAGGGTTACATTGAACACCGGGGCGGAGAGGTGCTCGGCGCCACGGCGTTGACCGGCAAGCAGTATTCAGCCAAAATTGCCATGGACCGCTCAACCATTGAGCAACTGCGAGACCAGTATGACGGCACAGACCTTGAGGCGTGGTGGCAAAACCAATTCGGCTACGGCTTCGACTCCCTCACCGAGTCAGAAGGCCGATACCTCCTTCGTGCCAAGGATGCTGACAAAATCCGAGATCGAATCGCTGCGACAGGACAACCATCGCCGTCACGAGGAAAACATGAAAGCACTCGAGACGATGGATCTCTCCCGCCTGATGGTCTGAAGTTCAGCCAGTCCCATGCCGCCGACGAGGCGCTGCAAAAACTCAACCTGGGTGCCAAGCCCGACATCATCGACAAGACCAAAGTGAATCTGGACAAGCTGCGCAAGGTAGAGCGCGGCATGGTGAAGTCGTGGCTGGATCGGTTCGTCAAGAAGGCCAACACCGAGGTGCTGGATGCGCTGGCCCCCATCAAGTACGCCGAGGACGAGGCTGGTGTAACGGATGCCGCCGACTCCGGCTATGTGGCGGCCCGGATGGCGACGGGGGCAGCCTCCACCATGCAGGCGACCATGCTTTACGGTCTGCCGGAGTGGAGGGATGGGGTGATCCAGCGCAAGGCCGGTACCGGCGAGAAGGACGCGCTGCTGGGTATCTTCTCCGATCTGGGAAAGGATCTGCACAACTGGCTGGGGTGGATGGCTGGCCACCGGGCCGAGCTCCTGATGGAGCAGGGCCGCGAGAACCTGCTGAGTGAGCAGGACATTGCCGCCCTGAAGGGGCTTGGCAAGGGGAAGGAGGCCAAGTTCATGGAGGCCAAGGCCCGCTGGAATCGGCTCAACGCCGCCACCCTGGATCTGGCGCAGGAGGCTGGACTCTTTACCCAGGAGGCGCGGGCCGAGTTCGAGAGCGAGTGGTACATCCCCTTCTTCCGTGAATCCGACGATGGCGATGTGATCGCCCCCTTCAAGCCAAAGGGGATTGCGAATCAGAACGCCGGCATCAAGAAGCTCAAGGGCGGTGAGGCCAACACCAACGACCTGCTCGAGAACATCTTCACCTCCACCTCCAAGCTGATCGACGCCTCTATGAAGAACATGGCGGCCCAGAAGACCGTCTGGAACCTGGCGGACACCGGACTCATCGACGTGGTGGCGAAGCCCAACATGATGGACTGGCGCGCCCTCAAGAACGGCAAGGACCTGATCGCCATCAAGATGGACGGCGAGGACTACATGATCCGGGTGAATGACCCAGACCTCTATCGCGCCATGACCTTCTTCGATCGCCAGCCGTTCGGCGCCATGGTCAATGTGGCCGCCAAGGCCAAGCGCCTGCTCACCGCCGGGGTGACTGCCTCCCCCGAGTTCATGCTGCGCAACTTCCTGCGCGACTCGCTCTCGAGCTGGGCGATCAGCAAGGACGGCTTCAAGCCGGTGATCGACTCCATCAAGGGAGTGAAGAAGACCCTGGCCATGGAAGGGAGCACCCTGGATGTGATGTTCAGCGGCGCCTCCTTCCTGGGCGGCTACGTGAATGGCAATGACCCAGAGGCGATGGCCGATACCGTGCGTAAGTCGCTGCGACGCAAGGGGATGACGCCCGAGCAAATCGCCCGCTACGAAAAGAGCATTATCCGCAACGCCGCTCAGGCAAAGGGCGTGGTTGCCAATGTGTGGGAGAAGTACAACCGCTATGGCGAGGCTTTCGAGAATGCCAACCGCGAGGCGGTCTATGCCGCAGCCATCAAGGCTGGTAAGAGCCACGCCCAGGCGGCGTTCGAGTCGAAGGACCTGATGGATTTCTCCATGCTTGGTGCCTCACGCACCATGCAGGTCATGACCCAACTGCTGCCGTTCTTCAATGCCCGGGTGCAAGGTCTAGGCAAGCTGACCCGCGAACTGCGAGACAACCCGAGAGCCATCGCCAAACGTGCAGGCATGATCACGGCTGCGAGCCTGGCTCTGCTGGCCGCCAACTGGGACGATGAGCGATACGAAGAGCTGCCGGATTGGGACAAGGATGCCAACTGGCACTTCTTTGTCGGCGATCAGCACTTCCGGATCCCCAAGCCGTTCGAGATTGGCGTGCTGTTTGGCACCATCCCCGAGCGCATGGTGCGTGCCATGGGGGGCAAGGATACCGGTGCCCAGCTCGGCAAGGCCGTGGCCAGGGCGGTCGGTGAAACGTTCGCGCTCAACCCCACGCCTCAGATCGTCAAGCCGTTGGTGGAGTCCTACTTCAACTACGATGCCTTCCGTGGCGGCCCCATCGAGAACGCGCAGGACCTCGCAGTGCAGGCGGAAGCGCGCTACAACGAGCAGACCAGCCTGATGATGCGTGAGCTTGGCGATACCCTGGGGATGTCGCCCAAGAAGCTGGAGCACCTGCTGATCGGATACACGGGCACCATAGGCAGTTACGTGATGGCGGCGGCCGATGGCCTGATCCGTGCCAACTCGCCAGGGGAGTCTGCCAGCTGGCGCGCCGATGAGATCCCGCTGGTAAAGGCGGTTTACCGCGGCAGCGGGCCGGCGAAGTCTACTCAGCACATGGAGGAGTTCTACCGGATGCTGAACGAGGTGAACCAGCTCAAGCGCACCGTTGACCAGTACCGCAGTGAGGGGCTCACCGATAAGGCGAACGAACTACTGAAAGAACAGGGCGGGATCCTGAAGTCTCGCCGCAGCCTGAGCCAAACCCAGCAGCAGGTCAGGGTGGTGCGCAACAAGATAGAGCTGATCCAGCGCGACCGCACCATGTCCGCTGATGAGAAGCGCCGGCGCATCGACGGGCTCCTGTCTCGCCGCAATGACCTGGTGTACCAGGCGGTCAACAAGAATCGCCAGAACTGGGAATAACGGCCCTGTCGTGACCACGGAAAACAGAGTATTCTGAGGCCTTCATCAGGGAGGATCGCGATATGTGGCTGCTTGGCGCTATTGTCTGCATGGTGCTGGCACTGAAGTTGATGAGTGTCAGCTTCGTGCTTGGACTGATCCCGGCCGCCGCCGGCTACTGGTGCTTTAGCCAATCCACGAGGGCGAGCCTGGAGAGCTTCATGGCCTTCATGTTTGCCCTGGTGGTGCTTGGTCTGGTGCTGAACGTGATCGTCTCGAACTGGTAGGGGCTTATGATGCCCCGGTGTGATGGCCTCGTCATTGGCCTGTCAGGTGCATAAGGAGGTATGGATGTTCAGTATACGTCGCTCTCATTGATCAGGTAATCGCCTGGGGAATGGGCAAGGCGTGCGTGGGGATGTCACCCCTCGCAACTTTGCACTCTGGAGTTCGCAATGAACCCCCTGACTCTCGCACTCGTACTCGAACTTGAATCCCTCATTGAACCGATGGATCTCGACCCGGAATCTCGCCGGGAGATCGATAACATCATCAGCCAACTGAAAAGTCGGTGTGATGCTGACTGCCAGGTCAGCATCACTTTGAAGGGATAAAGTCACTGGGGCGGATCGCCGCCCCATTTTACTCAACCCTTACCCCCTGTATTTCTGCATAGCACTTCAGCATTGATGCCAAGTGCGGCTTTGGCGTCGTAGCCGCCAGGCTGATCAACTCTATGCGTTCCTCGCCAAACATTTGAGTGCTCGGAGGAGAGAAGAAAGGACTCCCGTGATCATGCGAAAAGTGGTAGATTTACGCTATCACTGTATGGGTATACAGTATTTCACAGTCGTGAGGCTGAGAGAGAGCGGGGGTAAGAGCGGATGGAATCACTGAGCGAACTGGAAGAGTTTATCGAGACCTTGGATTTGACGCCTGAGGAGGAAAGCAAGATCGCGCGCATTCTGAAAAAACTACGCGATGAAGCCACTGTGTCAGCGTGATACGGAAGGATTCGGATTGGCCCGCCACTGTGCGGGCTTTTCTGTGCCTGGAGGGGGAGAAAAGAAAAAAGCCTGCATTTCTGCAGGCCTTCTGTTTCTTGGATCACTGGTGGATCATTTCGGTTCCTGTTTCAGGCCAGCCTCTGTCGCCGCGTTCTGGCTAAGTTGCTGTTTTAACTCGCTTTGTCCTGTCGGTGTCCTAGTTAAATTGGTGGAGCTGGGGGGATTTGAACCCCCGTCCAAAATTACTACATCCTCGGTACTACATGCTTAGTCACTCTTTACATTCGCCAACACGCTGCGGAGAGACACGCCACGCATTGACTAGCTCGATTGGTTTTAATGCTTCCGCCCCGAGCAGGACTTCCACACGATCCTGTGAAGGATGACCTTCCATTTCCCTAGGACACAGGCAAGCTAGGGGAGAAGGGCTCAGCGCAGGTTATTAAGCTGCGAGTGCGTAGTTTTCGTCGTTTGCGACTATTTTTTTGCGGTTTATTAACGAGGCCTACCGCACCTCGGCATGCACCTTGGGTTTCGTGAATCTTGTCGAATCCAGAATCAGCCCCAAGTTGTCAAAAGGGATTGTACGCAAAAATCCTGTCATGGCAAGGCGTTGATGGCAATCGACCGGCCTTGGCCGGTCGATTGCTGGTTTATTGGTCGCCGCATGGGGGCCGGCGGCGCACAATCAACCGCGGTGCTTGTTCTTCATGATGCGGGCCTTCTCACGGTCCCATTCCCGTGCCTTGGTGTCTTCCCGCTTGTCGTGCTCTTTCTTGCCTTTCACCAGGCCGATCTCGACCTTGACCCAGCACGCTTTCCAGTAGAGGGCCAGCGGCACTATGGTGTAGCCCTGACGAGCGGTCAGGCTCTCGAGCTTGTCGAGTTCACGGCGACTGAGCAGCAATTTGCGGGTGCGGGTCGGATCGCATACCACGTGGCTGGAGGCGGCGTTCAGCGGCAGGAAGCTGGAGCCGAACAGGAAGGCTTCCCCCTGCATGAAGATGACATAGGCTTCGCTGATGTTGGCCTTGCCCGCCCGCAGGGACTTTACTTCCCACCCTTGCAGGGACAGGCCGGCTTCCACGCGCTCTTCGATGAAGTACTCGTGACGGGCGGTTCTGTTGAGTGCAATGGTGCTGGACCCGGCTTTGTTTTTACTGTTCTTTTTGCTCATGACGGGGGCCTTAGGCAATGTTTAGGAAGGCGCATTATACGTGGGTGGCGGCGGCTGTAAAACGCACAGCGCTCCGAGTGGCGGCTTTGTGAGCAGTTCGATGACGATTTTGAGGGAAGGGCGGGGCGAGAGCAGGCCACACTGGCCGGAAAGTGTGCGATTGCCCTGCTTGGTGACCCGCGAACAGTTTCGGCGGTGATTTTGGCTGACAAGGTGATAAAATCGGGCCGATTGGATGAGGAAAACCCATGCCCCGTATTACTCGCAGTGCCCTGGTGATGTTCAGCGCGGAACAGATGTTCCGGCTGGTCAATGATGTTGATGCCTATCCTGAGTTCCTGCCCGGCTGTGTCGGCAGCCGTGTTCATGAGTCGGGTGAAGACTACATGATGGCCTCGGTCGATGTGGCCAAGGCAGGTATCGCCAAGACCTTTACCACGCGTAACCAGCTCGATGCCAATCGCACGATCAAGATGGAGCTGGTGGAGGGGCCTTTCAGCAAGCTGGCGGGTTGGTGGACCTTCACGCCCCTGGACGTGGATGCCTGCAAGGTGGAGTTCGATCTCGACTTCGAGTTCACCTCCAAGCTCATTGAGCTGGCCTTTGGCCAGATCTTCCGCGAGCTGGTGAGCTCCATGGTGCTTGCCTTCTCCAATCGTGCCAAGGTGGTTTACGGTGTCTGAGCTCCTCAATATCGAAGTGGCCTATGCCCTGCCCGAGCGGCAGACGGTGCTGTGCATCCGGGTCGCGCCCGAGACCAGCGTGCTGGCGGCCATCGAACAGTCCGGCATCCTGCAAAAGCACCCGGAGATAGACCTGTCGGTCAACAAGTTCGGTATCTACAGCCGTCCGGTTAAGGGCGCAGAGCCGGTGCAGGAGGGGGATCGCATCGAGATCTACCGCCCTCTCATCGCCGACCCCAAGGAGATGCGCAAGAAGCGGGCGGAAAAAGCCAAGGAAGAGGGGCGTGCCGATGTGGTCACCGGCGGGCGACCCGATGTGCACCGCAAGCGAGACGATGCCGGCACCTGACGGGTGATGGGTTGTGACAAAGGGGCGCCGTGGCGCCCCTTTGTGATCGTCTCGCCCGGCACAGGGCATCACAGGGTGAGCAGGCGCTCGTTTTCCACCGTCTCTATCCCGCTCTCCTGGATGGCAAGGCACGCCATGGCGTGCGCCACCTGACTGGCCTCGATGGCACGCCAGCGGCGCAGCGACCCGCGCAGCAGGGGCTTTACCAGCGGATAGATGGCCTGGATGATCTGCTCCGAACGGCGCGCAGGTTCGCGATGGCCGAGCAGCATGGCCGGGCGCAGGATGACGAGCCGCTGCCACTCCTGGGCCAGCAGGGCCTGCTCCATCTCGCCCTTGGTGCGGGGATAGAGGGCAGGGGAACCCGGGTTGGCGCCCAGACTGGAGACCACCAGCAGGCGGCGGCAGCCGTGGCGACGGGCGAGCGCGGCAAAGGCCAGCACATAGCCGAGATCGACCCGGCGAAATGCCTCGGCCGAGCCGGCATCCTTGCGGGTGGTGCCAAGGCAGCAGAAGGCAATGTCTACAGGGGAGGGCAGCGTCAATCTGTCCAGCGCGTCAAACGAGGTGGGCAGCCAGGTGCGTCCCGGAGCGGGATCGCCCGGTTTGCGGCAGAGTAGGAGGAGGTCGTGCTCCGTCCCCAGCTCGCGCAGCAAGGCTTTGCCAATCAGACCGGTGGCGCCGGCAATCAGGAATCGACTCATGATGATCTCCTCGGGGCAATGAGGCATCCAGAGTGTGGCCCGGCGGCATCACCGGGGCCAGAGAGAACAAAACCGGCAGAAGCCGGTTTTGTAATGTCATCTAGAGCGGTGTGGTGAAGGCGGCAGGGAGAGGGAAATCACCGGTCACGGTGGCCAGTCTGTCACCCACGAAGTTGAGGGTCAGCTCCTTGCGCTCCTTGTCGCCCCGACCGGGCTGGAACTCATAGAGGTAGTACCAGGTGTTGGGGTCAAAGCTGTCGCGCAACATGGGAGAACCCAGCACGAACTCGACCTGTTCGCGGGTCATGCCCTGGCGCAGCTTGTCGACCTGCTTTTGTTCCACATAGTTGCCCTGGGGAATATCGATGCGATAGACCAGGCTGCAACCGGACAGGGTGAGGGCGGTCAGGGCCGCGGCAATCAGGTGTTTCATCCGCATATCGGGTTCAGATCATCCATACAGTCTTTTTAGCTCGGCAAATCATACCCACTCCCCGTGCGGAAGTAAAAAGCCATTGATCCATCAGCCAATAAAAAGGGCCGCGTGGCGGCCCTGGCAGATCTTGCCCCCTTACATGGCGGCGCGGAAGATGGCGACGATCTCCGCGTGAGTCGCCTGCCTGGGGTTGGTGAGACCACAGGCATCCTTGAGCGCATTGGTGGCCAGCACGTCTAGGTCGTCGGCCCTGACCCCGAGCTGCTCCAGACCGGTGGGGATCTTGACGTCGCGAGCCAGTTGCCGGATGGCATCAATGGCTGCCGCCGCACCCTGCTCATCGCTCATGGCGCTCACATCCACCCCCATATGACGGCCCACATCCTTGAGCCGACCGGCGCACACCCGGGCGTTGTAGGCCTGGACATGGGGCAGCAGCACCGCATTGCACACCCCGTGGGGCAGGTCGTAGAAGCCGCCGAGCTGGTGAGCCATGGCGTGCACATAGCCCAGGCTTGCGTTGTTGAAGGCCATGCCGGCCAGGAACTGGGCATAGGCCATCTGCTCGCGGGCATGGAGATCCTCCCCCTGATGCACGGCGGTGCGAAGGTGTTCGGCAATCAGTGCGATGGCCATCACGGCGCTGGCATCGGTGACCGGGGTGGCGGCGGTGGAGACATAGGCCTCGATGGCGTGGGTCAGGGCATCCATGCCGGTGGCGGCGGTGAGGCCGGCGGGCTTGGCCAGCATCAGTTCCGGGTCGTTGACCGACATCAGCGGCGTGACGTGCTTGTCGATGATGGCCATTTTCACCTGACGGGATTCGTCGGTAATGATGCAAAAACGGGTCATCTCGGAGGCGGTGCCGGCCGTGGTATTGATGGCGATGAGCGGCAACTGCGGCTTGGCGGAGCGATCCACCCCCTCGTAATCCTTGATGCTGCCCCCATTGGCGGCCACCAGGGCGATGCCCTTGGCGCAGTCGTGGGGTGAGCCGCCGCCGAGCGAAATGACGCAGTCACAGCCGTGGGCCCGGATCATCGCAAGACCCGCCTCGACGTTGGCCACGGTGGGATTGGGTCTGGTCTCGTCGAACACCACGGCACCGATGCCGTGCTCGGCCAGGAGGGCGGCAAGCCGGCCCACCACGCCAATCTGGCCCAGGATCTTGTCGGTGACGATGAGCGCCTTGCGATAGCCATGTCCCTGGTGTAACCGACCACGGAGAATGAAAAAACCGGGAGTAGCCGAAAACAAGTGGGATCTCGTGGGACAAACTCAAGGCTGATAAGGCTTAGAGGGGGATCGGGAGGTTCTAGTCGCGGGCGCCGCCAAAATGAAAGACGGCGCATAAAGATGGTCTCTAATGCGCCGGAAATGATAAACGAGATTTACCCTTGAGCTGGTGGTTAAACCGGGTGTTTAAATGCAGCGGCCAGATGGCATCGCGAGGCTATATCACAATTTCAGATAGTCGCAGTTAAAAAAAATCGTGCCCCAGCCAGACTACCTTGCCGATGATGCTCAATGACTCCAGCTCGTTAGGGAGCACGGAAAGCGTCTCATACCCTGCCTTGTTATCGCTGATGATATTTACCCCACCATCGACCCGCTTCTGCAGCCGCTTGGCATAGAGCTCATCCCCCAGGCGCAGCACGAATAGGCCTCCGTCCTGGATCTGGTTGCGGCTCAGATCTACCAGGATGGAATCGCCAGAATGAATAGTTGGCTCCATGCTATCACCCTTGGCGAAGACGACGGCCAGGTTGTCCGGGTTGAGCTGGCGGAACTTGAGCCACTTGCGGCGAAAGGCCAGCTTGCGTTTAACCTCATGCTGGTCATTGAACGTTCCGTGCCCGGCACTGACTGAGATGTGGTAGCCATCGATCAGCGCATATTCCTCTTCAAACAGAGCCTTATCCAACCCATCAGGGTTGAGGCTCTCATCTTGTACGTCTTCCTTTGGGCCACGACCAGTTGCGAGCCAGTCAATTCTAACCCCTGCGGTGTCTGCGATCTTGATGAGCTGGCTCATGTTTGGCTCAGAACGACCATTCAGATACTGGCGCAAAGTGGTATCAGCCATCCCTGCCCTCAACGCAAATGAGCGCGCGCTTTCCGTCCCGATAATCGATTCAAGTCTGTTCTTGAATTCACTTTCCATAAAAGCCCTCAAGAAGGAAAGCGTGCTTTCTTTTGGCGCGAGCACTTTCCATTGTTTAACTCATTGATTCATGAGGAAAAGAGCGATAAACCTCAAATGAGTGAATGCGTGAAAAGAAAAGAGTGAATGTTTCCATTGCAAGAGTTTTTGAGTTGATCAATACTCTCAATTGTTCGCGCAATGCGCGAAAGATTTCTCAAATTGTATCACGGTGACCCCATGAGCATAAGTACAGCCAACCACATCTACGGAGAGCTTAGGAAGCGTGGTTACTCCGTAAGGAACTGGGCCATTGAACGTGGTTTCAGCCCCCGCACCGTACAGGAGTGTATTCACACTTATGCCCCTTGCAAGCACCGACAGCCAGCCGATGGCACTGTCTCATCGCGGATCATGGCGGGATTGAGTGAAACCCTTGGCGTGGCTCTGTATGGAGATGGCAAATGAAAGAGTGGTTCACATCCATGGAGCTAGTTAGTTTGCCGGGTATGCCTACTACGGTACAGGGCGTGCGATACCGCGCAAGATCTGAGCAGTTCAGTTCACGCAAATGTTCGGATGGCAAAGGCAGTGAGTACCATATCAGCTCCCTGCCCGCAGAAACCCGACGTTACCTGGCGGAGCAGGCCGTCGCCCTACAGGGGCAAGCGGTGACCGATCATGCGGCCGGCGGCAAGGCGATGGCCAAGCTGCTTGCCCGCGAGGTGCCAGTGAAGCCGGATGCGGGACGCAAATTGCTGACCCTGGGGGCCGCCGCCCGCAAGAAGGTAGATGCCCGGTTGTTGATCCTGCAGGCCGCCGATCTCTTCCTGGCACCTTATCAAGCCTGCCAGCAAGGGGAGGTGGGGCGTCGCGCTTTTATCGAGGCATACCGCACCCGCAGCCTGTCACTACCTGTGAGCGTCTATGAGCAACAAAAGCCGTTCAGCCTGATCACCTTGCGGCGCTGGCAAGGCACCCTGGCGGATGCCGGTCCGGCTGCGCTGGCGGGCAATTACCAGCGGGAGCGGCCATCCAGCGTTGAGCAAAGCCCGGATCTGGCCCGATTCCTCACGGCATTGATCACCGCCAAACCGCACTTGGCGAACAAGTGGGGTGCGCTGCATGAGCTGGCGACCCAGTACAGCGAGATGAACCAGCTTGGCTGGCAGATCCCGAGTCAGTCCTCCTTGCGCCGCTGGCTGGTCAAGTGGCTGGCAGAGAACAAGGTGGCCTTTACCTATGCCACCAACCCCGATGCCTACAACAACAAGTACCGCACCGCCATCGAGGAAATGTACCCCTGGATGGGTCAGCCCAACGACGTGTGGGAGTTCGACAGCACTCCCGTCGATGCCATGTTGGTGGATGGCCGCCACAGCATCATCGCGGTGATCGATGTGTTCACCCGTCGGGTGCGGCTGTTGGTGGCCAAAACCTCGTCGAGCGAGGGGATCTGCCTGCTGCTGCGCAAGACCCTGCTGGCCTGGGGCACCCTCAACGACAACGGGGTGATGCGCACCGACAACGGATCCGATTACGTGAGCCAGCGGGTCATGTCCATCTGCACCTTGCTCGGTATGAACGTCAGCCGATCCAACGCCTATTCAGGATGGGAGAAGCCGCATATCGAACGCTTCTTCCGCACTCTCTCTCACGGCCTGATCGAGTTGCTGCCTGCCTTTGTCGGGCACTGCGTGGCCGACCGTCAGGTGATCGAAGCTCGCAAGAGCTTTGCCGAACGGCTGGAGGAGAAGCGCAAGCCCAATGCAGAGAAGGAGATCTACGAGCTGGCCATGACGGCGGCCGAGCTGCAGATCTTGCTCGATGACTGGCTCGATGCCCGTTACCACAACCGCAAACACAGCTCACTCGGGATGACTCCCAACGAGAAGTACCAAAGCGCCCGCTACCAACGCCGCGCCATTGTCGATGAGTCGGCGCTGGATCTGCTGCTCAACCATATCGGTGAGGCCACCGTTTCCAAGGGCTTTATCAAGGCCGGTGGCCTCAAGTACAGCGCCCCGGAGTTACTGGAGAACAGTTGGAAGAGCCAGCGGGTCAGCGTGTTCCTCGACCCGAGCGATGTGGGCCGGGCCATTTTGTACCGCACCGGCGACTGGAACGAGCGGATCGAGGCCGTGAACCTCGATTTGTTGGGGAACGGGGTGAGCCCGGATGCCTTCCGCGCCGCCAAGCGTGCCGATGCCAAGGCTCTGGCGAGTTTCCGCCGTGAGATGCGCAGCCTCGCCAAGACCTTCGGCATCAACGAATTGCATCAGGATGTGGTGCGCCATTTCGTTGACCAAGCGCGTGATGTGGCTCAGTTCCAGCGCAGTGATCTCGGGCTCGATAACCCGGCATTGGCGGCGCTCTCAGGCATTGCCGCATCCACTGAACCTGCCCAATTCAGCGCGGCAGAGCTGGCTGCGATAGAAGCACGCCGCGAAGAAAAAGCGGCCCGTGCCCAGGCGACGGCCGGGCAGGAATCCAGGGCGCTCAAGACCGAGTACGAACAGGCCATCTATCTGGCCGAGAAGGAGTTGGATACCCCGCTCGGCGAGCGGGAGAAGGAGTGGCTGACCAAGTACCTCTACAGCCACAAACTGATGGCGAAACGGATTATCCGCCATCTGGAAAGTATCAGGGCCACTCGCAACGCCCATGCAAAAGGTTAGCAAGCGGCCCTGTAAAACAACCTCATAAGGACAAAAAGACTATGAAACACAAGATCGTCGAAGTCAAAAACATGATCAAGACCGAGCAGTTGCTCGACAACCTGCTCAACCGTTCCAGCATTGTCCCGGGCATCGGCCTGATCCATGGTCCCTCGGGCTTTGGCAAGACCACCGCCGTGGAGTGGCTGTTCAACCAGGACGAGGTGAACGGCATCTATGTGCGCTGCTACAAAGCCGACACCGTGACCAGCTTGCTGGAGCAGATCGCCAAGGAGATCGGCATTCCCCAGCGCCACAACCTGCGGGGCCAGGTCGATAGCATCGTCGAAGCGGTGCGGGCCGAGGAGCTGGCCATCTTCGTGGACGAGGCGGATTACGTGGTTGGGAATGCCCGCATCATGGAGACCCTGCGCGATATCTATGACGCCACCGAACAGCCGCTGATCCTGGTGGGGATGGAGGAGATTGCCCGTCGCATCAGCCAGCGCAAGCAGCTGTTTAACCGCATCTCTCAGTGGATCGAATTCAAACCCGCCGACCTGGAAGACGTCTCCCTCATCGCCAACGAGATGCTGGAGGTGGATGTGGAGATTGACGACGCCCTGCTGGACCTTATCCGCAAACGCTCGAACGGGGTGGTGCGCACCATCGTCTCGGCCCTGGACAAGATCGAGAAGATGGCCATGGCCTCTGATGCCCGGATTATCCGGCTGGAGGACGTGGACGCCAGCGAACTGCTGCATGACGTGCGCCGCAGCCGGTAGCCCGAGGACCAGCAAATAACAACAAAGCACGGGAGGGATACCAGTGGTTGATATCAACGATAAGTCCAAGACGGAAGAGGCTTGGTTGTGGATGTGTAAACAGGACTCGTTCGATATGAGTGAGTTACTCGCAGCGACAGACGTTAAGCAAGCAAATTTATATGCCCTGATGCGTCGTTGGTTAGCGAGCGGTCATCTCAGTTGCGTTGTAGAAGGGCCGTTGCGCCAAAGAGAGGTGTTTGGCTGCAATCGGTATCAAGTTTCGGATGTGAATGAACCACCCAAATTTGGCACCAATCAAGGAACTTGCATCTCTCGGAAGAAACGGAAAAGCCGGCGCAAGACCAGCCAACAAAAGATGTGGAACACCATGAAAATCAGTCGGGTGTTCACGTTGACGGAATTGGCGATGACCTCGAATTCAACCAGTAACCATGCAGGCGTCTATGCAAAAGCGTTGGCCAAGGCTGGTTACGTAAAAGTTCAGGCCAAAGCCATGCCACATCGTGGAGAGGTCGCCAAGTACCAGTTGCTGAGAGATACAGGTCGCTTTGCCCCCATTGTCCGCCAAAACGGTTGCTGGGATCAGAATCAGCAGCGGCTCTATCCGTTCCTGGTTGAGGAGGAGAAACATGGACACGTGGCTTGAGGTATTGCAAGCCGAGGTTGGGGCCAGCTCGTTGTCCGTGGTGGCCGAGAAGCTCGGTCTGTCCCGCACCACGATAAGCCAGGTCTGCAACGAGAAGTACCCAGGAGATCTGGCCCGGGTGCAGAAGCTGGTGGAAGGCAACCTGATGGGACACAAGGTGACCTGTCCCATTTTGGGGGAGATCCCGGTGCATCAGTGCCTGGCGTTTCAGCGCCGAAGAGCGGATGAGGTCGGGACCAGACCGATGGACATCAAGCTCTGGAAAGCCTGTCACAGCGGCTGCCCCCATAGCCAGCTCAGTGAGGATCAGCAACTGCGTCGGCCGATGCGGCTGGCCGTCGAACAGGTTGGCAAAGGCGTGGAGAAGGGCGCCCGCTATGACGCCGAGGCCACACTCTCCAGGTTGCGCCGCCAAGCGAAAAGCGATGGCGAGAACGCCAGCAGCAGCTTGCGCATCTTGGCTGAGCTGCTGGCCGAGGAGCTCAAGATCCTAGGCATCAAATACAACCGGCTGCTCGACAAGGGTGAGAAGCACGGCCAGTAAACCAGCGGGCTCGGGGTGTGCGGTGGGCCCAGTGAGACATCACAAGGAGAACGGGATGAACAGAAATCTGCAGAAGACCGCCGAGCAGTTGCGGATCTGGCTGACGGCGAAAGGGTGCAAGGTGAGTACCAGCCGGGTATGCCATACCCCCTTGCTGGCGGTGACTGGCCCCTTGCCCGAAGCAATGACCAAGCGGGCTGTGTGGGGGCGGGAGTGCCTCGCGGGTGTGGTGCGGGATGTCGCCATCGTGCGCTTTGGTGGTTGCCTGCTGCACTGGCGCCAGTAAGAGAACCAACGGGATTTATCAAGGAGAGCCTTATGCAAGAAGCACAGACCAGCAACACGACCCCGATGCGGCAGAACGCCCAGGGGCACTGGGTACCGGAGAACCTGATCGCCCCGGCCGACAAACTGCGCGATGAGGTGGTGATGGGCATCATCGCGGCTGCCAAGGAGGAGCGCTCACGCTTAGCTGCTTTCAAGATCGGCGCCATGCAGCAGATCGCCGATTTTGTGGACCTCTCGGCCGAGCGATACGGGGTGGCCTGGGGTGGCACCAAGGGCAATGTGACCCTGCTCAGTTTCGACGGTCGCTACAAGCTGATCCGGGCCGTGGGGGAGCACCGCAAATTTGATGAACGGATCCAGGCGGCCAAGGTGCTGATCGACCAGTGCATCGCCCGCTGGAGCGATGGTGCCAGCCCCGAGATCCGCGCCCTGGTGGACCACGCCTTTCGGGTTTCCAAGGCCGGTCATATCGACGTCAACCAGGTACTCTCCCTGCGCCAGCTCAACATCGACGACGCCGACTGGGAGCAGGCCATGCAGGCGATCGCCGACGCTATCCAGGTGACCGGTACCAGCCAATATCTGCGGCTCTATGAGCGCGACGCCCAGGGGCGTTACGTTCAGATGAGCCTGGATCTGGCGAAGTTGTAAGGGAGGCGTGCGCGATGGAAATCAACGTAGAACAGGCCGAAGAGCAACTGCAGCTCTGTGAACAGATCAGCGAGACCGAAGGCACCTGCTATCCCGATGACACCTATGAGGATGGTATCAAGGCCGCGTTGTTATGGGTGCTGGGGCTGGGCCCGGCGCCGTTGAGCGAAGAGGAGTACCAGGATCTGATGCCCCTGCAGTTCGAGCAGTGACAGTGCGAAACAGGGCGGTTGCGCCGCCCTGTCTGCCCGGCGTGGTGGTCGGGTACTGATGAGCAGCCGGAGGACGGATGGATAACGTGAAAGCACTTCTGAACACCAGCGTGGCCGATGCGAAAAGCTCCCTGGAATGCCTGCTGATGAGCAATCCGCAGCAGGCTCTGGACGATGCGCAACTGGCCGTTGACTTCATCAATCAGTACGGTCAGGCCATCAATCAGAAGTCCAGGATGGCCATGCTGGCCACCATTGTGAGCAAGGCACGAAAGCGCCTGGTCAAGTAAGCGAAACGGGGGGCTTTCCCCCGTCTGCCTGGCGTGGTGGCCAGGCACTGATGAGCAGCCGACCTGGGCCCAGGTCTTCACCGCCTCGAACAAGGAGCACGGCGATGACCAAA
This sequence comes from Aeromonas sp. ASNIH1, assembly GCF_002934285.1. Lineage (NCBI taxonomy): Bacteria > Pseudomonadati > Pseudomonadota > Gammaproteobacteria > Aeromonadales > Aeromonadaceae > Aeromonas > Aeromonas sp. ASNIH1. The sequence goes on from NZ_CP026228.1 coordinate 3,125,538, forward strand.
ACAGAGATGGATATTCGGCTTACCAAGATATTCAGCGCGGCCGCCATTGCACAGGCGACCCCTGATAAACGGGCTGTGTGCAGACAGCTCAAGCAGTTTGATAGAGAGGCTCGTGCTCAAGGGCTGTTTGCCCTGGCAGGAGAGGCCAGCCAGATGCGCTGGCAGCTCGTGGCAGAGCTGCAGCAAGCCAGAGCAGCAGAGGTCAGTCATGGCGGCGTCTAATTGGCAGGCCCTGCTGGCCTATGTGATGAAGTTTGGCCCCTTGAACCAGCAAAGTGCGGAGCAGTGGCTCGATAGTCATTGCCCTGAGTGGCGCAATGGAAACGATGTGCCTGCCGGTCAAATCTGGGTGGCAAAAGTGGGGAGAAGTCATGACAGCAAGCAATGAACGCACTCGTTTGATCCGGCTGGTGCAGGTGGGCCGCCGCTCCCTGGGGCTGGATGAAGAGACCTACCGCGAACTGCTGACGCAGCAGAGCGGTAAGCGCTCTGCGGCAGAACTGACGATCCAGGAATTGGACAAAGTGTTGCTGGCCATGAAGGGAGCAGGGTTTAAACCGACTGTTAAACGTGGCGTAAAAGGAGGCAAGCAGAAGCGTTTAAGCCCGGTCAGCGGTACCCCAGTTCGGACGGCTGAGATAGGGGTGATACGGGCCATCTGGATCAACATGGCCAAACATGGCTTGCTGCGCGATGGCAGCGAGAGCGCGCTCAATCATTACGTTGAGCGCCAGACAGTACGACTGAATAACGGGATAGGGGTGGCCGAGGTGGCCTGGCTCAGCGAAGAGTTGGCTTACCCGGTGCTGGAGTCCCTCAAGAATTGGCACAAGCGGGGGATGGTTGAGGCGCTGCAGGCAGCCAAGCGTCCCGTTCCCCTCAGTAGGAGCGGGGCGCGGGTGGCGGGCTATCAAGCCGTGCTGGCGGCCTTCGAGCAGATGCAAGCGGAGGTACAACATGGATAGCAACCAGGAGAACCTGGACCTATTTGCTGATGACCATGAATCTCTGGGTCAGCTGGTGGACCGGCTTGACCAGATCCCGGCGGCCGAGCTGACCGCCAAGTGGCCCAAGGCGCTGGCCGAGCTGGTCGATGTGCTTGCCTGTGAGCTGGGGCGCGGCGGGATGGCGGCAGATAAGGCCTTGACCCAGGCCCGTAAGCTGGCATTGGTGCAGGCCCACTATATGGGGGGCCGCGCTTATTACATCCCCACCGGCGAACATCTCAAGGCGGCGCTGCGGGACCGAGCCATTTGGGATGAGTTCAATGGCCGCAACATCGACCAACTGGCTCGCAAACATGGGCTTTCTGTGCCTCAGACCTATGCGGTGGTGGCAGAACAGCGGGAGCTGACACGGCGCCGCCATCAGCCTGACTTGTTCGGATATCAATAGCGATGGCCCTCACGTTACGAACAAACCCCGCTCAGGCGGGGTTTTTCTTTTGGCTCCGATGTCATAGCTTAATATTTCAGCGCACGAAACATGGAGGTGTGTGTGGCAAGGTACATGCTATTGCTTGCTTCGATCATGTGGTCGGGGCTTTCCTTTGGGTCGGTAAAATATAAATGCGATGGGGAGTGGGTAGATTATTGGCCGTGTGATAAGGGCCAGGCGGATAACAGGGCTGATACGGATAAGGCCATCCAAGCAATGAAAGACCAGTTCGCAGCTAGAGCCGCAGAACCTGAGCCGGATATGGATACTACTGCTAACACCTCGGCATTAGCGAACGGCTGCGATAGTGAGGATGTGAAGTGCTTTGCTGACAAAGCCAGGTCTGATGCTCTGATTCCTTGCAAACATAGTATTGAAAGCAGGGCTCGGTACGATTTTGAATGGACGGACAGCCTATTTGGCAAACCGCTTTTTGAATTTGATTACATGTGGGGGATTCCTCCTAATGTTGTTGTGTATTACGGTTCGGCTTTGAAGGCCCAAAATGGATTCGGTGCCTGGAAAGAAATGTACTATCAATGTTGGTACAACGTCAGAACATCACAGATCGAAAGGGTAGTTTTGAGATAGCTGCATTCATGTAACCCACCATAAACCCGCCCCATTAAGGCCCCTCGGTACGCTGCGATAACGCAGTTAATCGAGGGGCCTTTTATGTTGCCTGATACCTATCCCATAGCGCTTGCCTGGTTGCTCCGTCCCGATGTGGAAGGGGGCGAGGTCAACCACCCGGCCGACCGTGGCGGCCACACCAAGTTCGGCATGGCCGATGCCGCCGACGGCAAGAAAGACGGCATGCTCGATCTCGATCGCGATGGCAGGCCGGACATTGCCGTCGGCGATGCGACCCCTGCCCACGCCCAGTTGTTTTACCGAGCGAACTACTGGCTGCCGGCCCGTTGCGACCGGGTTGATAGCGTCTGCCCGCTGATTGCCATCGCCCTGTTCGACGGCGCCGTGCATCACGGCCCACCCCGCTCAATACGCCAGTTGCAGCAGGCGCTCGGTGTCATGGTCGATGGGATGCTGGGCCCGCAAACCTTGCGGGTGCTGGCCGCCAAGACGGGGCGGGACGGTGGTCGGGCCCTGCTGCTCACGCTGCTTGAGATCCGCGCCGGCTTCATGCTCGGCATCGTGCGCAAAGACCCGAGCCAGTGGGCCAATGCCCACGGCTGGAGCAACCGCCTGCTGCGCCTGCAGAGCTACCTGCTCTTGACCCGGTTCGGGGAGGGGGCGGCATGAGCAAACCTAGCCTCATCAACAAGCGCCGCCAGGCGTTGCAGGGGATCCAGGCCGCTGGCTATTTCGGCATCCCCGAACTCAAGAACCCCCGTTACCTCGCCTGCTTCAAGGATGGGCGCCGCGCCCATCTCAAGGCCGCCCTGGCCGGTGCGGATCTGGAGGCCATCCCGCTCTACAGCCATCACGCCACTCGCCAATCCCTGTACGAGCAGGGCTGGCGGTCGGTAGGGGAGTTTGATCGCCTGCGGGCCCGTGCCCGTCTTACCCCAACCCAACCTAAGGAAGCCCATCATGCCTGATTCCCTGTTACCCCAAGCAAAGCCTGCGCTCAGGAGCCGCGCCGTCATCGGGGGCGTCATCGCCGTGGGGGCCGGTATCGCCGGCCTGTTCGGCGTGCCGATCGATACCGGAACCCAAGCCAGCCTGGTCTCCACCGCCGTGGATCTGGCCAGTGCCATCGGCGGCCTGCTGGCCATCTGGGGGCGCCTCAAGGCGACCCACGTCATCAAATAAGCCATCAAGTAGGGCAGGAGACACCCTTGAGCGACCCCATAGACCGCGCCCAGCAGCTCGACGCCGAGCGGACTGGGCGACTTATTGACGCCCACCGGGCAAGGCCCAAACCCCGTGGCGATGGCATCTGTTGCGATTGTGATGAGCCCATCCCAATTGCGCGGCTGCATGCCGAACCCGATGCGCCGCGCTGCATCGAGTGCCAGACCCTATTCGAGCGCAAGGAGGCAATCCGTGTGGGATTTCATCGTTAAGAACTGGGGGCCCCTGTACGCCCTGGCCAGTCTGGTGGGGTTGATTGTCATCATCCTGCTCTCCAAGACCTATGCCAAGCGAGAGGATGTCACCGGCCTGGCCGCCAGGGTGGCCAGGGTCGAGCAGCAACTTTCGGATCTGCCGACCGAGAAGGAGTTGCACACCCTGCAACTGGAGATAAGCGAATTGCGTGGCGAGCTGCGGGCACTGGCGCCGGAGCTGCGCCAGGCTCGCCGCCTGGCAGACCTGCTGCTGGAAAATGAACTCAAGGAGAGACCATGAGCATTCAAGGAATATTGGACGCCCAGCAACGCCTGGTGATCTTGCGATCCTTGCTCGATATCGGCGGGGCCGCCAACGAGTCGATCCTCAATGACTGCCTAGACCAGCTGGGTACCGGCCGGGTGTCCCGGGATCGGGTCAAGACCCTGCTGGCCTGGCTGGATGAGCAGGGGCTGGTGCGCATCGAACGCCTTGCCCAGGTGCAGGTGGCTCACCTGACCGGCCGGGGTCAGGACGTGGCCGAGGGGCGATCCAGCGTGCCTGGCGTCAAGAAGCCCAGGGCGGAGGATTGAGGGAGGATGACCATGGCCGAGAAACCGACCCGGGGCAGGGCCAGCAAGGTGTGGCTGCTGCCCGAAGCTATCCGCAACGCCCTCAACGAGATGTTGCGCGACAAGGCGAACAGCCAGGCCGCCATCCTGGACGAGATCAATGGTCTTATCGAGGGCGCAGGGTTACCCGATGATCTCAAGCTCTCCCGCTCAGGGCTCAGCCGCCACGCGAGCCAGGTGGAGCTGGTTGGCCAGCACCTGCGGGATTTGCGGGAGACCACGGCGGCACTGACCTCCCAGCTCGGTGACAAGCCGATGGGGGAGACCACCAAGCTCATCCTGGAACTCGGCCGCTCCCAGTTGTTCAAGGCGATGCTGGCCCAGGTGCAGAACCCGGAGGAGGCGGTGGATATCGACATGCTGAAAAACGCCATGTTGGCGGCCCAGCGCCTCGAATCCACCGCCATGCAATCGCATCGCCGGGAGAAAGAGATCCGCCAGGCCTTTGCCGAGGAGGTGGCCGCCAAGACGGAGGCCATCGTCACCCAGGCGGGCTTGAGCGGTGAAGCCGCCGCCGAGATACGGCGCGAAATCCTGGGGATTGCCTGATGACCACGATCGTACAGACCTCTATCGCCCAGCAGTTGGCCCAGACCCTCGGTACTGAATACAGCCCCGACGAGGTGCTGCTGCCGTACCAGAAGATTTGGATAGCTGACGAGAGCCCGCTCAAGATCGCCGAGAAGAGCCGTCGTACCGGGATCACCTGGGCGGAGGCGGCCGACGCCACGCTCACCGCTTCCAAATCCAAGCCAGCTGGCGGTTGCCACCACTTTTATGTGGGCAGCAACAAGGAGATGGCCCGGGAGTTTATCGATGCGGTGGCGATGTGGGCCAAGGCGTACAACAAGGCAGCCGGTGAGATCCAGGAGGAGGTGTTCACCGACGACGAGGACAAGGCGATCCTCACCTTCGTGGTCTATTTCGCCTCGGGCTTCAAGGTGCAGGCGCTCTCCAGCAACCCCTCCAACCTGCGGGGGATGCAGGGCAATGTGACCATCGATGAGGCCGCCTTCCACGACAGACTGGCCGAGGTGCTGAAAGCGGCGCTGGCGCTGACCATGTGGGGGGCCAAGGTACGCCTTATCAGCACTCACAACGGCGTCGATAACCTGTTCAACCAGCTCATCAACGACAGCCGAGCGGGCAAGAAACGCTACTCCATCCACACCATCACACTCGATGACGCCTGCCGCCAAGGGCTCTATCGCCGCATTTGCCAGGTCAAAGGTATGTCCTGGTCCCAAGAGGCAGAAGATGCCTGGAAGGCGGGCCTCCTCAAAGACACCGCCACCGAAGAGGATGCGCTGGAGGAGTATTTCTGCGTGCCCAAGCAGAGCAGCGGCGTTTATATCAAGCGAACCCTGATCGAGCGAGCCATGCAGCCGGAGATCCCCATCCTGCGCTTCACAGCCCCCAAGGACTTCGAGCTGCAAAGCGAGGAGACCCGCAAGGCGGTGGCGGAGATCTGGTGTGAGGAGAACCTCAAGCCCTGTCTGGAAGCGCTCGATCGCAATTGCCGTCATGTACTGGGGGAGGACTTCGCCCGCAAGGGGGATCTCTCGGTGTTTGTTCCGCTATCCATCGCGACCAGCCTGCGCAAGACCGTGCCCTTCGTGGTGGAGCTGGTCAACGCTCCCTATGAGACCCAGCGCCAAATTCTGTTCTACCTGCTGCAGGGGCTACACCGCTTCACGGCGGCCGCCTTCGATGCCACCGGTAACGGCGGTTATCTGGCAGAAGCTGCTCGGCTGCGCTGGGGCGCCAGCATGATCGAGTGCGTGATGCTCAATGACCCCTGGTACCGGGAGTGGATGCCCAAGCTCAAGGCTGAGTTCGAGGACGACAACCTGGTGATCCCGCGCCATGCAGACGTGCAGGACGACCTCGGCAAAATCCAGGTCATCAACGGCATTCCCAAGATCGACAAGGGCAAGAACACCGGCCAGGGCGGCCAGCAGCGCCACGGCGACTTTGCCGTGGCCTTGGCCATGGCCGTGCGGGCCAGCTGGATGGAGGGGGGCGCCATCGAGTTCACCCCCTTACCTGGTAAACATGATTCAGAGCGCAACGACGACTATCACCGATATGAGAGAGGGGGTTGGTAATGGCCGGGATCATCGACATTCATGGCAACTCGCTGCGCCTGCAATCGGCGCCGCAGACCGAGAACGACGCCAAGCTGGCCCAGCTGCGCCGTCACTACAGCGAACACCCCACGGTGGGGCTCACCCCGGGCAAGGCGGCCGCTGCGCTCAAAGAGGCGGAGGAGGGGAGCCTCATCGCCCAGTGCGAGCTGGCCGAAGACATGGAGGAGAAAGACGCCCACCTGCAGAGCGAGCTCGGCAAGCGGCGCCGCTCCCTGCTCGGGGTAAGCTGGACCATAGAGCCGCCTCGCAATGCCACCCCCGCCGAGCAGCGCGACTGCGAGATGATCCGCGAGCTGCTGGAGGACTTCACCTGGTTGGACGACGCTATCTTTGATGCCACCGATGCGGTGCTCAAGGGATTCAGTGCCCAGGAGTTCAGCGGCTGGGAGATGGTGGAGGGGCTGCAGCTCCCCACCGGCATCGTCTGGCGCGATCCGGCCTGGTTCCAGACCCACCCGGATGACTGGAACCAGTTGCGATTGCGGGACGGAAGCCGGGAGGGGGCGGCCCTCAACCCGTTCGGCTGGGTCATGCACAAGGCCAAGTCGAAGTCGGGGTATCTGGCCCGCACCGGCCTTATCCGCACCCTGGTCTGGCCCTTCCTGTTCAAGAACTACAGCGTGCGGGATCTGGCCGAGTTCCTGGAGATCTACGGCCTGCCGGTGCGTCTGGGCAAATACCCGGAAGGGGCGACCGAGAAGGAGAAATCCACCTTGCTGCAGGCGGTACTCTCCATCGGCCATAACGCCGGCGGCATCATCCCCCGGGGGATGGAGATCGAGTTCCAGAATGCGGCGAGCGGTCAGGCCGATCCCTTCGTGGTGATGATGGACTGGTGCGAACGCTCCATGAGCAAGGCCATCCTGGGGGGCACCTTGACCAGTCAGGCAGACGGCAAGAGCTCGACCCATGCGCTCGGCAACGTCCACAACGAGGTGCGCCAGGAGGTGCGGGATGCAGACCTTCGCCAGCTCGCCGCGACCCTGACCCGGGATCTGGTCTATCCGCTGTTTGCCCTGAACGGCAAGAGCTTCCAGGGGCCGCGCCGCTGCCCGCGCCTGGAGTTTGACGTGACCGAACCGGAGGACATGCAGAACCTGGCTGGCCCACTGCGTACTCTGGTGGGAATCGGCATGCAGATCCCGGCGCAGTGGGTGCGCGACAAGCTGCAGATCCCGGTGCCCAAGGAAGGGGAAGAGGTGCTGGCCATCGTCGATCAGCAGGCAGGGGCCGGGGAGGTGGTACTCAAGGCTGGGATCCCCGCCCAAAGAGTGGGCGTGGCCACGCTGGCGGCGGAGCGTCAGCCGCTGGACAAGGCCGACCGTTTGACTGCACGGCTCAGTGCCGCAGGTGAAGATGTACTGGCAGGCTGGGCGGATGAGATAGAGCAACTACTGGGGGAGGTGGACTCCCTGGAGGAGTTTCGGGACCGGTTGCTGGAGCGTTATCGCAAGTTGCCAACCGATGAGCTGGCCATGTTGATGCAACGTGCGATGGTGGCCGCCGAACTGGCCGGCATGGCAGATGTGGGTCTGCCCGGGGAGGCGTGATGGCAAAGAGCACCAAGCGTAGCCGGCAGAGCTTGGGCCCCTTCATGAAGGGGCCAGAGGGGCCGATGGATGCCCGCTCTGGCAGCCAGTATTTCCAGCAGGCGATCGACTTTTTCCGGGACAAATTCAATGTCAAAGGGGAGTACTGGGATGCGCTCTGGCGTGGGCAACATGCCACGGCTTTCACGGTGGCCGGCGCCATGAAGGACGACCTGCTCTGTGACTTGCGCAAGAGCGTGGACAAGGCCATCGCCGAGGGGATGAGCCTTCGGGATTTTCGCGACGACTTCAAGTCTATCGTGGCCAAACACGGCTGGACCGGTTTCACCGGTGAGGGCAGTGAGGCCGGCCTGGCCTGGCGAGCCAAGGTGATCTACGACACCAACATGCGCCAGGCCTATAACGCCGGGCGCTGGCAGCAGTTGCAGCAGTTCCCGGTCTGGGTCTATCGCCACGGTGACAGCCGCAGCCCCCGCCCGGAGCACCTGTCCTGGAACGGGGTCACGCTTTCCAGGGACGACCCCTGGTGGCAGACCCACTTCCCCCAGAACGGCTGGGGCTGCAAGTGCCGGGTCGAGGGTTATTCCAAGGTCAGGGCCAAGCTGAACGGGATCGAGGTGGGCGAGGCGCCTGACGATGGTCACTATGAGTACCTGAACAAGAAGACCGGCGAAGTGTCGCAGGTACCCAAGGGGATCGACCCCGGCTTTGACTACTCGGTGGGGGAGGCCAAGTTTGGCCGGCGCTTGGCCGCGGAGGAGTTCGCCCAGTGGCAAGGTGAGCAGGGCAATGCCTGGCAGAGCCTGACCCCGGGGAACTGGAAGAGTGCCGGACGCCCGGAACGGCTGGTGCCCAGGGGGCTCCCCCAGCCACTGCAACAACCGGTTGACCAGGCGGGGGTGATAGCGGCGGTACGCTCCGCGCTGGGGGGCAATGAGGCGCTGATCACCACGCCGGTAGGGACGGTGTTGGTGGATGCCGCAGTGCTGGGCCAGCATATTGCACCAGAGCGCACGGCCTATCTGCCTTTGTTGAGGGACGCGCTGATGAACCCGCAGGAGATCTGGCAGAGCTTCGAGCAGCATACCGGGACGGGCAAGGTGGTGCTGCGTACCCGCTTTATCACGCTCTACCAGGTCAGAAAGGGTCATGCCGTGTTGGTGGCGTTCAATGCGGTGCGCGGTGTGCTCACCGCATGGACGCTGATTGGGACGTCAGACTTGAAGTATGTGGGCAGGCAGCGGGTGGGGCAGTTGATCCACATCGAGGATAAGGCCCTCACTCCCTGACCGCCGGGCGGGCTCTCCTGCTCGGGTATGGCGGCGGTCCGCACCCGTCTCGGATCGGGTTCAGTATGACGGTAACAGGATAAAGGAGGCAACATGGCAGGGGCATTCCTCACCATCACCCCATCAGGCTATGAGCCGGTGCTCGAACAGCTGCAGCGGTATTACGAGAAGAGCGGTGATCTGCGTCCGGTGCTGGCCGATATCGGAGAAATGTTGCTGACCAGCCATCGTGAGCGCTGGCAGGACGAGCAGGCCCCCGATGGTACCCCTTGGCTGCCCCTGTCAGAGGAGACCATCGAGCGTAAAGGGCACGACTTGATCCTGCGCGAGCATGACTACCTGCGGGACATGCTCAACTACCAGGTCGATCCGCTGGCGCTCTACTTCGGCACCCCGGAGGAATATGGCGAATACCACCAGTTTGGGATGGGGGTACCGGAGCGGGCCTGGTTGGGGGCATCGTCCGCCGATCAGCAACAGGTGCTCGACTTGGTGGGGGCCTATCTGGAGGGGGAAGAGTCATAACTCGCTCAGACGCCCCAGAATGCGTTTGCGGAGGCAGGGCCGGTGCGATGGCATGGCCCGACCGCTCTTCGCACAGCAAAACGGTGTTTAAACACCCTTAAACAGTGCCGGCACCCCCTGCTGTTGCAGTAACCCACCATAAACCCCACCTCAAGCTCCCCTCCCTGACACTGGCGCAGTGATTTTTTGCTGTGACCAGCCGGAGTGAGAGTGATGCCCCCATCTGCGATTGCCGTAGCCATCTTGAATGCCAGACCCACCACCCTGGGGCTGGCCGTGCTCGATGCGCAGCTTACCCAGCAGGATGACGGTTGGTATCAACTGCTGCCGGTCGGCCCGTTCAAGGCCAGGGATGGCCGCCCCTTCGATGTGCCTGGCGGCCACTGGCAGCTGGACAAGACCATCGCCACCACCCTGATCAACCGGGCCAAGGCGCTCGGCCAGGACATCCTCATCGACTACGACCACCAGACCCTCAATGTCGAAAAGACGGGCAAGGAGGCCCCGGCCGCCGGTTGGTACAACGGCGACGAAATCGAGTGGCGCGAGGGCCAGGGCCTCTTTATCAAGCCCCGCTGGACCGAGCGGGCCGCCGCCCTGGTCGCGGCCAAAGAGTATCGCTTCCTCTCTGCCGTCTTCCCCTATGACGCCCAGGGCCGCCCCCTGGAGCTGCGCATGACCGCCATCACCAACGATCCCGGGGTGGTGGGCATGCAGGCGCTGGCGGCCTTGAGTGCACAACTGATCCAACCCGGCCAGCCGGCCACCCTCACCAAGGAGAACTCCATGAATGAACTGCTGAAAAAGCTGCTGGCCAAGCTCGGCATCGAGCTGACCGGTGACCCGACCGACGAGCAACTGCAGAAGGCGCTCACCGAGCTTGACAGCCTGCAGGCCAGTGCCAAGAAGGCACCGGAGCTGGAGGCCGCGCTCTCGGCCGAAAAGGCCTCGCTGGCCGCGCTCAAGGCGCAGCCGGGTGGCCAGGTTGACCTGGCGCAATACGTGCCGGTGGCGACCTATAACGCCCTGGTCGCCCAGGTGGCGGCCCTGACCGCCCAGGTGGACACCACCGACGCCGCGACCCTCATCAAGGAGGCCCGCACCGCAGGCAAGGTGGTGGCGGCCGAAGAGGAGTACCTGACCGCCTTCGCCGCCCAGAAGGGGGTGGCCGCCCTCAAAGCCCTGCTGGACCCGCGTCCGGCCATCGCCGCGCTCACGGCGAGCCAGACCGCCGCCGTCACCCTGCCGGAGAAGAAGGGCGAGGCCGTGCTCTCGGCCGAGGACAAGTACGCCGCCGACCAGCTCGGCATCAGCCACGAGGACTTTGCCAAGGCCAAGGCCTGAGCAAGCCCCGTTTCACGCGAAGGCAGTTCCGTTTAACCAGAGAAGGAATAGACCATGGCCATGATTACACCCGCGCTGCTGCAGTCCCTCTTCACCGGCTTCAAGAAGAACTTTGAAGACGCCAAGAGTGAGGCGCCGAGTCAGTACACCAAGATCGCCACCGTGATCAAATCGACCACCAAGTCCAACACCTATGGCTGGCTCGGCAAGTTCCCGTCCCTGCGCAAGTGGATCGGGGATCGGGTGATCGAGTCGATGAAGGCGCACGGTTACCAGATCGTCAACGAAGACTTCGAAGCCACCGTGGGGGTCGATCGCAACGATATCGAGGACGACGAGCTGGGTATCTATGCCCCGCTGTTCGCCGAGATGGGGCGCTCGGCCGGGGTGCATCCCGACGAGCTCTGCTTCGGCCTGCTGGGGGCTGGCTTTACCACGCCCTGCTACGACGGCCAGTATTTCTTCGACACAGACCACCCGGTCTACCCCAAGGCCGATGGCACCGGTTCCCCGACGATGGTGGCCAACCTGGTGGTGGATGGCGCCTATACCGGCGAGGCCTGGTATCTGCTCGATACCAGCCGCGCCCTCAAGCCCGTGATCTTCCAGGATCGCAAGTCGCCGCAGCTGATCGCCATGACCAAGGTCGATGACGAGGCGGTGTTCACCCGCAAGGAGTTCCGCTACGGGGTGGATTGCCGCGATGCTGCCGGCTTTGGCTTCTGGCAGCTGGCGTTCGCCAACAAGCGGGCGCTGACTCCCGACAACCTGTGGGATGCCTTCAGCCGGATGCGGGAGTTCCAGGCGGACGGTGGCCGCAAGCTCGGCATCAAGCCGACCCTGTTGGTGGTGCCGGCGTCGCTTGAGAAGCTGGCGACCCAGATGCTGGAGCGCGAGCTCTCCGAGAGCTCCAGCAACGAGCTCAAGGGCAAGCTGGAACTGGTGGTGGCTGACTACCTGTAAGCGCTGTTTAACGGCGGGGTTAAACGAGCGCAGTGCGGGCGTTTAACCCCCGTTTAAACCGGATCCTGGATGGAACGAGACAGAGGGAAACATGAGATGGAACACGAGATGGAACAGGCTATTCGAGTTGGCATCACATCAACAGTTCGTCAGCTCTATTATCGCGCGGGCCTGGCGATTGCACCTGGTAAGTCTGAATTGGCTGTGTCGCCTGTGCAGTGCGAGACCCTGGAGGCCGATCCGCGCCTGGTGGTCACCCGCCTGGGTCAAAACGTCGCCCTCGCGCCGGCTGATGCACCGCAGACGGACGGGGATCTGGACGCAGCAGTGGGCGGCCTGACCGGCTCGGGCTACCTGGCGGGCGTCGCCACGCTGGATGGCAAGGTCACCCCGTTGGTCGAGATGAAGGTCGATGAGCTGCGCGAACTGGCCGTGGAGATGGCGATCCCGGGCGCCGCCAGCATGAAGAAGGCCGAGCTGGCGGCTGCCATTGCGGCGACCGAGGTGCAATACCCGGTCAAGGACGAGGCTGGCGCTACCACCGAGCCGCCTGCCGACCCTGTGGCCGAGGGCGCCTGATATGTACGCCAGCGTCAGCGATATGGTGACCCGCTTTGGCGAGGCGGAGCTATTGCGCCTCGCCATGACCCCGGCCGGCGAGCTGGACAGTGCGGCCATCACCATCGCACTGCAGGACGCCGGCGCCCTGATCGACGGCTACCTGGCGGGGCGCTATCCGCTGCCACTGGCTCATGTCCCGAGCGCCCTGGTGCCCATCTGCGCCGACATTGCCCGCCACCGCCTCTATGGCGAGCAGGCGCCTGAGCAGATTGCCAAGCGTAACGAGGCGGCCCTGGCCTTCCTCAAATCGGTGGGCAAGGGGGAGCTGGCGTTGGGGCTGGCGGCCGATGGCGAGCAGGTGGAGAGCCAGAATCTGGCCCAGCTGCAGTCTGATGGTCGGGTGTTTGGCCGGGGAACTGGGGGCTTCCTATGAGTGCCCCCACGCCTGAACTCGACTACCTGGCGGCGGGGGAGCGGCTGCGCGAGCTGCTGCTGCCCTTGAAAGCCCAGGGGCTCAAGGAGGTGTTTGTGGCCACCGACATGGCGGCCGCCGCCAACCTGGCGCAGCACACCCCGGCCATCCATGTGATTTACCAGGGAGAGCGAGAGAGCGAGACCAGCCAAAGTGGGCGGCAAAGCGCGTTCGATCAGGTTTGGCTGCTGGTGTTGGTACATAGAGCCACCCCCAAGGAAGCCAGTGCCGGGGTGTGGCTGGGGCGTATGTTGCAGGCCGTGGCCGGTCGGGCCTGTGGTGACAGTGCCTTTCGGCGTGAAACCGCACCGGTCAAGCCGAGTTACAAGGGGGGGGTGGTCTATCTGCCCCTTGCCTTTAAGACGACAGTGAAATTCAAGGGAGAACGGTTATGAGTGAAACACTGCACCTGGAAGGGGATCTCTATATCGAGACCTTCACCAACAACGCCTCGAACGGGGTGATTGGCCCGGTGGACGTCAACAGCCTGGAAGTCAAACCGGACAGCGAGAAGATCAGTATCCCGAGCAAGCGCAAGCACAAGCTGGGTCAGGCGCGAGAGAGCTACTTCGTGGCCAAGCCCGCCACGGTCAACATCAAGACCAGCGAGATCCCGCCGGTGTTGCTGGCCGCCGCTTTTATGGGGCTGGAGAGCCCCATCAACCAAGGGGCGGGGACGCTGACTGAGGTGCCGGTGACCCTGCTGGCGCACCCCAAGTGGGTGAGCCTGGGCAAGACCAACCTCTCGGCCACCGGCCTGGTGGTGAAGGAGGGGGCCACCTCCTTGGTGCTCGGTACCGATTTTGAGATCAACTATGCCCTGGGGCTGCTGCGGGCCACCAAGGCGGGGGCGGTGGCAGATGGCGGCCCGGTGACCGTCAGCGCCAGCTATAACGCCATCACCGGCACCCGCATCGCCGGCAACGTGCAGCCGGAGGTGAAGGCGAAGCTGACCCTGGATGGGCGCAGCGTGATCAGTGGGGAATCCATACTGCTGACGGTACCCCGCGCCAGCTTGTCCCCCAAGAAGGCGGTGGACTTCCTCAGTGACAAGCCCATCGAGATCGAGCTGGAAGGGGAGCTGCTGGCCCTGGATGGTGAGGATGCGCCTTTCTACGTGGACCGGCCGGAGACGGTGTAAGGGGTGGATAGCAGAACGGCGGGGAGACCCGCCATTTTCCATTTTTAGCAGTGAGTGTTGGGCCCATAAAATGGATCTGGTTCAGTGTTGCACTTCACAATTGAATCCAACATTCTGTCAGTGACACAAGTTTGGTGATCAAAAGGAGTGTGCGCAGTGACAAAGTTCGAGAGTAAATTGATCAACGGTTTTTCAGCCAGTGAAGTGACTAACCTCCGGCTCAAAAAGGAAATGGGTATAACGTCGAATGCTATGGCGCAGTATATGGTCTATAAAACCAAGCTTGACGGAAAAACCTACTATTGCTGCTGGTCTGGAGGGAGGCTTGTTGATGGTGATGCTAGCTTGACTCAAGTCGGTCGGGCAGCGCTTGAAACACTCATCAGTCTCCCTGTGGGAAATGATACTTTGGTACTGCAAGAACTCCGGGTAGGCCAGACTGAATTGCGAGACAAGGTAAAAGCTACTTTTCGTAAGTTGCCATCAGGTTCGAAGGTATGTTTCTTCGGAGATATGGCTGGGGAGTTAGATGGGAAAATGCACCAAGCATTTAATGTCACTGGCACTATTGACATCAGTGAATAGCAGAGTTGCTTGATTGAAATATTTGTTGTACGCCTGTGAAACATACAGTAATTCACAATAAATCCTCCTAATTTGCCATCCCTTTACCATGGGGCATATCTGAATCTCTCAGGAATGCCCTATGTCCACCTCTTCCACCCTCAAACTCGCCCTGGAGCTGGCGGCCAAGGTCACCGGCCGCGAGGATCTGGCCGCGCTGGCGGGGCAGGTGGAGGAACTGGGGCCCCTCTCGACCGAGACCGCCGCCGAGACCGAGCGCCTGGCGCAAACCCTGGAAACCCTGACTCAGCAGCGTGACCTGATCGCCCAGTTCGAGGCCAGTGGCCGCGCCCTGACCCAGCTCGAATTGGCCACTGTGCTCTCCCGTGACCGCTTGGCCGAACTGCGCCGCGAGCAGCAGGGGGCGGCGGGTAGCGCTCGCCAGCTCACCGACCAGGAACGGCTGCTGGCCTCCGAGGTCAAGCAACTGGAGCGCCAACTTGTCGCCCAGGCAGCCAGCCATAGTCGCCTGCATGCAGGTCTCTCCCAAGCCGGGCTCGATACCCGCAACCTTGCCCAAGAACAAAACAGACTGCAGCGCGAACTGCGCGAGAGCGCGGCCCAGACCGAACGGCTGGGGCGTTCCCTGGTGCAGGGAGCGCAAGGCGCTGGCGGCTTCCAGGGAGCCATAGGTAGCCTGACCGGCCGCCTGGTGGCCATGGCCGGTACCTGGTTCGGTATCCAGACCCTCACCACCCAACTGATGGCCATGTTCCAAACTGGCGATCAGGCCGAGCGGCTCAGTGTGCAGCTCAAGGCGGTGATGGGGTCGATTGCCGGCGGCAAAGAGGCGTCTGCCTGGATCCAGGACTTCGCCAAGAACACCCCGCTGCAGCTCGACGAGGTGACCCAGGTCTTCGTGCGCCTCAAGGCCTTTGGCATCGACCCCATGAATGGCGCCATGCAGGGCATCGTCGATCAGGCCTACAAGTTGGGCGGCGGCTTCGAGGAGGTGCAGGGTATCTCCCTGGCGCTGGGCCAGGCCTGGGCCAAGCAGAAGCTGCAGGGCGAAGAGATCCTGCAATTGATAGAGCGCGGTGTGCCGGTGTGGCAGCTGCTGGAGCAGGTCACCGGCAAGAATACCGCCGAACTGCAGAAGCTCTCGGAAGCGGGAAAACTCGGCCGGGACACCATCCAGGCCCTGATGAACGAGATCGCCGCCCAGTCGAGCGGGGCAGCGGCCAACAACATGAGCCTGCTCTCGGGGCTTATCTCCAACGCCCAGGACAACCTGGCCAAGTTCTACCGCATGGTGGCGGAGAACGGGGCGCTGACCTGGCTCAAGAACCAGCTGGCCAGCCTCAACCGTGAGTTCGACCAGATGGCCCAGGATGGCCGTCTGCAGGCGTGGGCCCAGCGGCTCTCCGATGGCATCGTTGGGCTTGGGGAGTCCATCAAGGCCTTTATCCAGACCGTCTATGCCTGGCGGGATGCCCTGCTGGTGATGGCCCAGGCCTGGTATGGCCTGAAAATCGCGGGCTGGATTGCCGATCTGCGAGGCCTCTATGGCCAGTTCATCGCCCTGCCGGCGGCGACGGCCACGGCGGCGGGGGGCATGACCACGGCAGGGACGGCGGCGGCCGCCGCCTCTATCGGGGTACAAGCCCTTGGGATGGCGATCAAGGGGTTGCTGGCCGCCGTCACTGTCGAGTCGATATTCCAGATCATCCGCCTGGCCACCGCCCTCAAGGAGTGGATGCAGGCCGAGCTGGCGCTGCGAGAATCCCAGGCGTTGCGTGCGCAGACTCAGGCCCAGCTCAATGGCCAACTGGCGGCACTCTCTGCCGAGCTGGGGGTGGCCATCACCAGCATGGCAGACCTCGATCGCCTGGTCGCCGAGGGCAAGGTGCATTACGACGAGGCGACCGGCAGTTGGCGAGCGGGGGCCGCCGCCGTCCAGGCGCTCGGTACCGAGGCCAAGCAGACCCGCGACTACCTGGATGAGATCAACGCCGTCGCCAGGAAAACGGCGGCAGAGCTCCCCGCCACGCTGGGCAAGGCAGCCCAGACCCTGGGGCTGGACTTCGAGCGGGCCAATGGCCGCATCGGCGAGAGCTTCAAGGAGACCCTCGGCGCCCTGGATACCCTGGTGCAGCACAGTGGCTCCAGTTCGGCGGCCTGTGAGGAGTACCTGGCGGCGGCGTTCAACCAGGCGAAGAACAAGGCCGAGATCGATGCGGTGATCGAGCGTATGCAGGCGATGGCCAAGCAGGGTCAGCTCACCGGGGATGGCATCACCCGCTCGATGGCCATCGCTGCCGACGCCATGAGCAAGGTGAAGGGAGGCAGCGGCGATGCCAAACAGGCGGTGGCGGCGATCGGCGATGGCTTCGACACGGCGGCCGCCAAGGCCAAGAATGCCACCGATGCCATGCGCTCCGGCCTTCGCGGCGTGCAGAAAGAGGCAGAGCAGACCGGTAATGCCGTGGCCTCGGCAGGTGGTGGGGGCGGTGCGGGCGGTGGCCGGGGGGAGGTGACCCGCAGCGTGGGCGCCGGCTCGTTCTTCTACAAGACCGTGGACATCAACAACTTGCGGGGCAATGCCGATGCCCTGGCCAACACCCTCGCCGGCGTGGAAGAGGAGCTGGCCCGCTACAGCCAGAAGGTCAGGGACATCCCTGCCTATAGCGAGTGGAGCAAGTGGTACGCAGAGAAGTTCCAGAAGGAGATGGAGGCCATGCGCACCAAGCTCCAGCAGGAACTGAGCAAAGCCCAGGCCAAGGAAGCAGAGAAGGCGCAGACCACCACCTCGGCCGCCAGTCAAGCCGGGCCATCTTCCCAAACCTCGTTCACCCAGGGGCAGCCCCAGCGGATCATCATCGAGCTGAGATCAGGCTCCGCCCGGGCCGAAGTTCAGGCCGATGAGGCCAATGCTGCCGCCCTTATCAACCTCCTTAAACAGCAAGGATTGCGCTCATGAACGTCACCTTAAACGGGCTGCTCCTGCCCGATGATCTCGTTTGGCGCGACGAGTTCGATTGGTCGCCCGTCGAGCAGGTTGTCACGCCGACGCTCTCAGGCGCTCTCCTGGTCGAGGAAACGGCCACCCCGGAGGGACGCCCCATCACCCTGGTGGGCCATGCCCCCCGCACCACGGTGCTCTTGCTTAAAGCGCTGGAGGCGCAGGTGGCCCAGCTGATGACCCTCACTTTGCTCGATGGGCAGCAGCGGGAGGTGGTCTGGCGGCGGCCTGGTGTCGTGGCTACCCCCCTGATCGAGATGGCTGACCCCGAGGCGGGTGAGCCCTATGCCCTGACTCTTAACTTCACCGAGGTGATCCGATGACCATTCATTCCGGCGACATCAAACTGATGGCCAGTCAGCGGTTGACTGACACCACGGACGGCGGTGGCCGGGTGACCGGCCGCGAGATCGTGAGCGGTGAGCACAACAGCCTGTTTCCCGATGTGAGCGATCTAGACCGCGCCTATGGGGATGTCAGCCTGCGCAAGGCGTTCCTGACGGTGCAGACCGACAACACCGACACCTACTACGGCGCCAACACCACGGTGCTGCTGCCGCCGAGTGACCCCAGCGTGGGCCTGTGCCTGATGAGCACCGGGGATCACCACGATACCCGCGCCGAGGCCCGCGACGTGCTGGAGCGCTACCTGGCCAGGGGCCCGAAGTGGCGCGGCTTTCTGTACGACACCCAGTTGGAAGGGCAGCGGGCGATCCGCTTCTTCCAGCGGGTCGAGGTGCGCCTGCCGGAGGTGGGGGAGACCCTGGTGCTGGTCGGCAACGAGGGCAAGGCCGGCGAGTTCGAGCAGTACGTGCGAGTGCTGGAAGTGACCCAGCAGCTGGCCAAGTTCCAGGTGCCCAACGTGCCCGAGTTCACCCGCAACGTGGTGACCTGCAAGCTGGCGGATCCGCTGCGCTACACCTTCGAGGGGGAGCAGCCGACCCCCTATGACGTGGTGACCAACGTCAAGACCGCCCTGCGCGAGACCGTGGTGGCCGATGCGGCCAACTACTTCGCCACCACCAAGCTGGCCGAGGCGGTGAACCTGGGGGCCATGCAGGTGCGGGCCAAGACCATCTTCACCCAGCTGGTGCCGGCGGCCCGCAGTGAAACCCCGGCGGTGGACCTTACCGCCGCCGGCGAGCTGGCCAGCCTGGTGGATTCCGGCAAGGGGCTGGTCACGTTCAATACCGTGGTCAGCATCGCCCCGAGCCGGGGCCTGTTCCTCGGCACCGGCGTGAAGCCGGGCACCCTGACCATCACCATCGGCGCCGCCGTTATCACCGACAAGGGCGGCGAACTGGTGGTGGCGGGGTCGGTGATCGGGTCCATCGACTACGGCCGGGGGCAGATGGAGTTCAACGCCCAGTGCCCGAACTACGGCGCCGCGAGCAAGGCCGTCAGCTTCTGGCCGGCGGCCCGCCCGTCGCGCATCGCCGACACGGCCCAGATCGAGATCAAGGCCAACAACCGGGGCTATGCCTACACCATCACCCTGCAGCCGACCCCGGCACCGGGCACCCTGACGGTGTCGTACATGGCGCAAGGCAAATGGTACGACTTGAAAGACAACGGCCGTGGCGAGCTGTTCGGGGCGGATAGGTCCTACGGGTCCGGCGTGGTCAACCACGCCACCGGATCGGTCATGCTGACCCTGGGGGCGCTGCCGGACGTGGACACGGCGATCCTGTTCAGCTGGGCCACCCCGGTCAACTACACCAACCGCAGCGGCCAGCCCATCAGCATCAGCAAGAGCGCCTGGCAGCTGCCCCACACCGGCATCACCCCCAAGAGCCTGATCCTGACCTGGGGCGCTGGCCTGACCGCCAACGATGCGGTGGGGGATGGGCGGATCCGGGGCGACATCACCGGCACCATCAACTACGCCGAGGGCATCATCGACCTGGAGCACATCACTCTGCCGGCGCTGGGCCAGGAGTACGTGGCTCAGTACCAGTACGGCGAGCCGGTGACCGAGCGCCACATCGAGCCGGGGCGCCTCTCTACCCCCGGCCAGGTGGGGCACCTCTCCATCACCCTGGACGGGGATGGCGGCGGCGCCCACAACCTCACCCCGGGGTCGGTGCGTGTCAAATTCAACGCGCTCTACGCCATCGTGGCAGCGTCTGAGCGGATCCTCTCCATCGAGAAGAAGGACCCCATCATCACGCTGCAGGACGATGGCCAGGGCAACCTGATGGACGCCAGCGGCAACGTGCTGGGGGCCATCGACTACAACGCCGGCACCCTGCATTTCATGCCGGACGGCACCGCCCTGCTGCCCGAACCCACCTATGCCTGGGTGCCGGCGGGCAGCCACCAGGATCCGGTGACAGGCACCTGGTATACCGACATGCGCTGGACCCTGACCGGGATCCAGTACGTCAACACCGCCTACACCTTCCCCGATGGCGAGGGGGGCTGGGTCGATGTGACCTACCGCAACAACAACAGCGCCCTGGCCCAGAATGCCACCCTGACCGCCCAGGCGCTGCGCATCGACGTGACCCCGGGATTCTCCGAGGCGATCCTGGAGGGATCGATGCGCTTCACCCTGGGCGGGTCCACCTACGTGGACCGGCAAGGGCTGCTCTACCGCGACCCGGATCCGGCGACCGGCGCCGGCATCCAGGCGGGCACCATCGACTACAGCAACGGGCTGGCGGTGCTGGCCGACTGGGCGGCGGGGCAGGGGGCCCAGCCGTCGCTGCAGTCCCTGGCCACCTCGTTCAATGTCCAGTCGGTGGATATGGTGACCTTCCGCACCCCGGGCGCCCCCGTGGCCCCGGGCAGCCTCTACATCAGCGCCAACACCGCCACCGGTCGGCGCATCGAGGCGACGGCGGATGGGGACGGCTATTTCACCACCGCCGACATGGATGGCCGGGTGAACTACCAGACCGGCGTGGTGACGGCGCGCTTTGGCCGCAAGGTAACGGCCGCCGGCAACGAGGCCGAGCCCTGGTATGACGCCGAACTGGTGGGGGAGGACGGCAAGATCTGGCGGCCGATCAGCGTGGTGGCCGACACCATCCGGTTCAACTGCGTGGTGTTCAGCTATCTGCCGCTCAATGCCGATCTCATCGGGCTGGATCCGGTGCGGCTGCCGTCAGACGGCCGGGTGCCTTTCATCCGCAAGGGCTACATCGTGGTGATCCACAGTACCCGCAAGGCGGCGTTCCCCATGGGGGTGTCGGCGGGGCAGCAGCTCAACACCGGTCGGGTGCGGCTGGCCTACGCCCATGTGGAGGACAAGGACGGCAAGCAGCTGGCCACGTCGCTCTACAGCGTCAACCTCGACAGCGGCGTGGTGACGCTGGCCAACCCGCTGAGCCTGACCGGCTACGCCGAACCCCTCTACGTGGTGCATCGCGTCGAGGACATGAGCCTGGTCACTGACGTGGAGATCTCGGGCCGCCTGCAGTTGGCCAGGCCCCTGTCCCACGACTACGACCCCGCCGACACCCTGGTGTCGAGCGCGCTCATCATCGGCGACTTGTGGGCGCGTTATACCGGCCTGTTCGATCAGAAAAGCTGGACCAATGTCTGGTCTGACTACCTCATCGGCGACCAGTCCACGGCGCAATACAACGACACCGACTACCCGATCCAGGTCACCAACCGCGCCACCCTGCAGGAGCGCTGGGCCATCATCTTCCAGACCAGCACCACCTTTGTCCTGGTCGGGGAGCATGTGGGCCAGATCGCGGTGGGGGATGTGAACACCGACCTGGCCCCCATCAACCCCAACAACGGCCAGCCCTATTTTCGGCTGGATCACCGTGGCTGGGGGGCAGGCTGGTCGAGTGGCAACGTGCTGCGCTTCACCACCCAGGCGGCGGCGTACCCGCTCTGGGTGATCCGCACCATCCTGCAGTCGGTGGCGGCGCAGGAGACCGACAAGTTCGAGCTGCAGCTGCGCGGCAACGTCAACCGTTAACCGGGTGGGGCAATCTGCCCCACCCTGATTAATCCAACTGGAGACCACCATGGCTACTTTTCCCGTGAAATGGTACGCAAGCGACATGCAAGGCGCCCCGAGTCTGGGCGATACCGCAGATGGCGCCCTGGCCGCGCTGCTCAAGGCGGTGCTGGTCACCGGCTTTGGCACCCTGACGATTAACGCCCTGTCGTTTGATGCCGCCAAGGGGTGGGCGGTGGCCACCTTTAGCGGCGGCCATGCCTATCTGCAAGATTCAGTTATCCAGGTCGATGGGGTATCGCCTGCCGCCTACAACGGCGAGCATCGGGTGATGCAGGTCAGCACCAACCAAGTATGGTTTGAGCTGGATAATGGCAACCCTGGCGCCCCAGGCACGGGCGCAGCCATGACCATGAAGGTGGCGCCGCTGGGCTGGACGATCACCCACGAAAGCGGGGACGGTAAGGTGTTTATTGTACGCCCCGCCAACGTCAGCGAGTCGGGGAACGTATCGTTTCGGATTGATAACACGGCCTTTACCGGATGGACAGGGACATATAGCAGCTCAACTCAATATCTGGCCAAAATAGCCATGGTTGAGGATGTGGTGGATATCAACACCTACACCACCATATACGAGCACCGTTGGCCCGCGACCCAGCGATATGCATCCAAAGTCTGGGATCTGATTGGTGATCAGCAGTTGTTTTACTGGTTGCCAGCTATTAGCAACTACAACTATCAAACCGTCTATTGCGCTGGCTATATCCGTTCTATCAGACCTGGCGATCGTTATCATGCGGTAATTTGTCACTACGCCACCACCAACGCCGCCGATCCGAATGCAGCTTGGTCAAACAGGGATATGAACAGCCCCAATAACTTGGGTACGTCACTCACCACCTTTGACCAGACAGGACAGCGAGCCATCGCCCGCCCCTATCACCAGCTGTTTGGTACAACCTCCTGGTGGTTAAAAGGGGTATTTGGCCGATTTGGGACTGGTTTACCGATCCCCAATGGCCCTGATAATGGATTCTACTTCTCTACCGACCCCTGCATGGTGCTGGAAAACGGCAGCCATCTGCGCGGTTATATGCCAGGGTTGATCGTTCCGTTTGCTGATGCCACTGCCTGGCACCGTAAAAACTTTGGCGACCTGCCCGCTTTGCCTGGCAAAAAGGCCCGCTTTATTCGTGGCCTGTATCAGTCAAACGTCTACACCACCGATCCGCGTTCACTGATTGGGTTTGATATCACCGGCCCCTGGAGGTAGTAATGTTTTTGCCAACAGCTGGCTATCTGATGGTGTCTATAGCCAACACGCGAGTTTACACGCCGTCACTTGATGTAAGCGCCACCGATGATCCAGGTTGGCCAGATAACTTTGCCCAGACCCAAGGTATTGGCTCATTCAGATATACGTTAAATACATCTGGTGCAGCTGATACCGGTTTGTGGGATGGTGCGCTAATTCCATTTCGCCCTTTGGGGTTCACCTTCTATCTGCGTGGCTGGTGCAACTGGTGGATGGGCGATGATGTCAGCATGGATTGGGAGTTTTTTGACAGTAGCAACAATGTGGTCGCCGCTTTGCGTATTAGAAAGGATGGCGAGCTAAGAAGTGGCTTATGGTATGGCCCATCGCTTAACTCGCTCACCAAAACAGCCCAGCGCGGTGCTTATCCCAATACATCCGGGGATGTAAAAATAAATGCTGACGGGATTGTGTTTACCCATCAGACATTAACGGATGGCGAGAACCAATCCTTTTCATTCCCCTGCAATATGGCGAGCGTAGTGGCAATGCGCTTCACCAATTTACGGGGAAAATCAACCTATACAACAGCAGGAAGTCCAGTAGGTGGATGCCACTTAAAAATAAAAGTGGCGCCGCCAGTACCTGATGGTGAATTGGCTGGGATAACGACCGAGCAATTCAACGCCCTTAACTACCCGGTTGTTTTGCCAGCAGGCGCGGCCATCACCCATCAAACAGGGGTAGGGGTAACAGCAACAGGGTCTGCCCCGGCCTACCTTGGTGCTAGTGGGGTTTTACCTGGGCAAACAGGGGTATGGCTTGATGGCGCAGCGGTTCTAGCCAGACTGACCTACTTGAATGGCGTGGCCAGCCTGACCGTGCAGGGTGAAACGGTATCGGCGGTCACAGATGCGCCATTTCTCTACATGACGGTGTTAAATACCCAATTACTGGTCTGTAGTGGCGACAAGGTTATTTTGCGCTCGCCAAAATTTGGCACCACCGCTCTGGGTGATTCATACGTTGAGATTGCCCCTGGTCAATCTGTGGCAAGGATCATCACCTCGTTTAACTTCATCCTCCCACAACTGGCGGTGTTAGCGCTCAGGATCCCCTGCACGGCCATCCCTGCCAACCAGGAGCCACGGAGCCAGTTCCAGCCGCAAGATGTGGCCTGGCGCGGCACACCGCCGATGTATGCGGGGCCGGTCAATCTAAGGCAACAGACCCAGTACCCACTCTGCAAGGGGCGGGATTACTACTGGATCCGCGATGGGGTGCGCAATGTGGAACAGGGCTATATCGAGAGCACGGTGACCATCAACGGGGTGGGGGTGCGGCGCCGGGTGCTCTGCTTTACCCAGGATGGCGAACTGGTTGGCGAGACCTACAGCCGCGCATCGGATGGGGTCTATCGGTTCGATCTGCTGTGGCTGAACAAGCGTTATATGCTGGTCGCCCAGGACGATCCGGCGTTCGGCCCCGCCGATTACAACGCCGTGGCGGCCGACTACCAGCTCCCCACCCCCTATGCCCCCGGTGAGGGGGTCGGCCTGGCCTGATAGGGCCGTACCAGGAGGTACTATGTTCACGTATGCAGATGCCCTGCGCACCAGCCGCGCCCAGCTGCTGGCCAGTGCCATCGACCAGGGCAGCGCGGGGCCCGCGACCCTCAAGATCTACACCGGCACCCGCCCCGCCCCGGGGGCGGCCGTCACCAGCCAGGTGCTCTTGGTGACGCTGCAGTTCACCTACCCTTGCGCCCAGAGCGTGACGGGCGGGGTGCTGACGCTCAAGCCCCTGGCCGAGCAGATGGTCACCGCCAGCGGGGTCCAGTCCTGGGGGCGCATCGCCAACCGGGACGGGGGCTTTGTGGCGGATCTCGACGTGGGGCCACCGGAGAGCGGTGCCGACATCGAGATCCCCGCCAGTGAGCTGTTCACCGGCGCCATGGTGCGCATCAACGACGCCATCTTTACCGAACCCTAACCGCTCCCCGTGAGCCACGAGGTCAGCATGGCCAGAACCGACGCCCGGCTGGAGTTGCAGAAGGCCCGCAAGGCCACCGCCGCGCTGGAGCTGAACCCGCTCCAGGTGCAGCGCTATGCGGCCGTGCTGCGGGGCACCAGTCTGCCGCCCAGCCTGACCTGCTCCCCGGGCCTGGTGCTGCCGAGCGCACTGCAGGGGACGGGGCCAGAGACCCAAGCCAGCCTGGTGGTGACGCCGGTTTACCCCGCAGCCATGCTGGCCACGGCCCCGCAGCCGGTGGTCGAGATCGGCGCCGCCGTGGTCATTGAGGCGACCCTGGCCAGCACGGCCCGCCCCCTGCTGCCTGCCATCGAGGCCGGCCACGACATCAACGTGTTTCGGGGGCCGAGCCACACCAGCGCCGACCATTTCGAGCGGGCCGGCTTGGTGACCCGGGCGGTGCAAAGCGACTGGCAGCAGCCAGCCCTCGTTTCTGCCCCCTGTCAGAACCATTGGCAAGAGGCCAGCCCCTTGCAGGCCGAGTGGGCCGGTCTGGCCGAACAGCTGCCCCGGGAGGATGGCACCGTGCGGGTGCCGTTCGACGAGGGGATGGCCCTCGGCGCAAGCAACGGCCATGGCTTCGACAGCCTGCCACCCGGCCATGCCGTGACCCGCTCGCTCTGGGTCGAGGGGGCGCCGGTGGGGCGCTGGCAGGTGAGCGGGTTTCGCAACCCCCCGCGCCAGGACAAGGAGTGGCAAGCCGACCGCTGGCAGGAGGCCACCCCGCTCGGTTTCACCCTGGGCGGCCAGCGCTGGCAGCTCGGCCTGCAGCTGCACAAGGGCTGGCTGTCGCGCTGGGAGGAGGCGATGCAGCCCCCCTGGGGGACCAGTCCGCCGCCCAAGCCGCCCATCAAGCCGGAGCGGCCAGATAAACGTACCAAGGCGCTGGTGTTTGGCCGACCCCGGGGGGATGCCTCCTTGGAGTTTGTTTGGTTCGGGCAGGCCCATATCGTTATTCCAACCCGGAGGGTTTACCTGGTGAGCAACGCAGCAAGCATTGTGCGAGTCAGGGATGGGACAGACATTCCCGCCACCTCGCTGAGCATTGAGCTCGATACCGACTCCTGGGCTTGGCAGTTCACGGCCCAGATCCCGCGCATTGCGGCAGCAGAAATGACGGACGAGGAGGAGGTGAGCATCCATGTCAACGGTCAGCAGTGGGACTGCGTGTGTGATGGCTGGCAGTCGAGCCAGAGCTTTGCCCGCGAGTCGGCCACCCTCACCGGGCGCTCTCGCACCGCCTACCTGTCGCCGACCCATGTATTGGCGCAATCGGTGAGCGAGAGCGCGGCGGCCACCATGGCCCAGTTGGCGGAGGCCCTGCTGCCGTTCGGCTGGACCCTGGACTGGCAGGCGCCGGATTGGCTGGTACCTGGCGGCTTCTTCAGCCTGGACAATCAGACTCCCATCGAGGCGATCAAGTACCTGGCCGAGGCGGCGGGTGGGTTCGTGCTGCCGCACCAGCGCGATCGGCACCTGATCATCAAGCCGCGTTATCCGACCGTGCCCTGGCAACTCGACGGAGCGCTGGCCGACGTGGCCATCCCCCGCGCCATCATCACGACGCTGGGCAGCGACTTCCAACCGGGGCAGGCGGCGAACGGCATCTATGTCAGCGGTGGTCATCAGGGCATCAGTGCCCGGGTGCTGCGCCAAGGCACGGGAGGGGAGCGACAGGCACCGGCCATCACTCACCCGCTGGTGTGCGATGTGGTGGCGGCCCGTGCCCAGGGTGTGTTGGGGCTGGCCAAGACCATGCCAAGGCGCACCCAGACCATCCAGCTGCCGTTGTCTGCCGATACGGGTCTCATCCTGCCCGGGGCGTTGCTCGCGGTGGATGGCTGGAAGGGCTTTAACCGAGGCGTCAGGGTCGCGGTTGAATTGCAGGGCCGGGCCATGACGGTACGCCAGCAACTGAGTGTGGAGCGATTTGTATGAACCTGTTCAAGCAGTTCCAGTCGCTGATCCCCGGTGCCGACCCGTTGCTGGTCGGTACCGTCAGCGCAACGACGGGTACCAGTACCACGCTGGAGACGCCAGGCGGGGGCGTGGTGATCGTGCGAGGGGGAGGGGTGGCCATCGGCCAGAAGGCGTTTTATCAGGGAGGCGCCATCATTGGGCCCGCACCTGATTTACCAACCTATGAAATCGAGGTTTAAACCCCTGTTAAACGTTGGCTTTTTCTGGCGATATGGCAATCAGTGGTTAGGCTTTATTTGTTCAAGGAGGATATCGCTATGAAGAATGTGAAAGGATTCACATTGCTTGAACTGATGATAGCGGTCAGTTTGGGCGTCATTTTACTCGGTATTGGGGCCCCGGCTTTATCCAGCTTGCTCAGCGGAAACGCTCTGCATTTCGAGTCCCGTAACATACTGAAAAACATGAGATTCGCTCGTAGTCAAGCAATTGACAATCAGACGGTAGTGACTGCGTGTTTGGCTGATGCCAACGACAATTGCGTAACGGCAGACCCCTCGCATTTCTTGGTGTTCATTGACGACAATGCAAATGACGTCCTGAACAATGGAGAGCAGGTTTTGGTAAGAAGTGCAGATTTCCCCAGCTCACTGACAGCAACTAACAGCATCACCTCTAAATAGCTGTTCCGAATAGTAGATCACCGGAGGAAGGGAACTCAGTCCAGTTTGTGCGATCTGATTAGTCGCTAAACAAAACAAGCCACACCCAAAGGACTGAGTTGATGCCTATCCTACCACCTCTGCCACGACCACAACGGCGCCGCATTCACAAAATCATCCATGCCACCCGTGATAAAGGACATGCTCGTCGCTTGATGGCCATCTTGCTGTTACATGAAGGACGCACGATCACCGATGTTCATCACCTTACCGGCGCTGCGCGCTCGACCATCGGTCGTTGGCTTCGGTGGTATCGAGATGAAGGCATAGATGCGCTAGAAGCCTTACCGGCTGGCCGTGCCCCAGTCTTACCTATCGCCAAGATTGTCACCCTACTGGTGCTGCTCATGCAGTTTTCTCCGCAAGATTTTGGTTATCAGCGCAGCCGTTGGTGTACTGAACTATTGGCTATAAAAATCAATCGGTTAACAGGGCTCAATGTGGCAGCCTCCACGCTCCGCCGATGGTTACCTCGTATGGGCATTGTCTGGCGCAGGCCCGTGCCGACCTTGCGGATAAAAGACCCAGCCTATCAGGAAAAAATGGCGAATATCGACGCCGCGCTGGCCCGCTGTGATGCCGATAATCCGGTGTTTTATGAGGATGAAGTCGATATAGACCTCAATCCCAAATTAGGAGCCGACTGGATGTTCAGAGCGCAGCAAAAGCGGGTTGTCACACCGGGGCAGAATGCCAAGCATTATCTGGCAGGCGTTCTCCACGCAGGCAACGGAAGGGTACTTTACGTCAGCGGGATCAAGAAAAACTCATCGCTGTTTATTGCCATGCTGGAAAAGCTGCGCCACCACTACCGACGAGCCAAAACCATCACGTTGATCCTCGATAACTACATCATTCACAAAAGCAAACAGACCGAGCGATGGTTGAAGAAGAATCCCAAGTTCTGCCTGGTGTTCCAGCCAGTTTACAGCCCTTGGGTTAATCACATAGAACGGCTATGGCACAAGTTACATGAAACCATCACGCGCAATCATCAATGCAGAGGGATGGCAAACCTGCTGGCCCGAGTGAAACACTTCATGGATACCGTGTCTCCTTTCCCGGGGAATGGCTATGGCACAGCGAAGGTGTAGCACTATTGGGATCAGTTATTTAGCACTTTCAGCCCGGATGGTACTCGGGATATCGATGATGAAGATGAACATTTCATCAGCCTCTGTATCTCAGGTAATGCACAGGTCAATCTTGTGACGCCACCAAGTGGCCGAACCCGTCAAGAAACTCAAGCATTCATCTGCCAATAGCATCTTTCATTCTCGGCGGAATCTGCATCGCCGAGAATGATAAATACCATGCTCCAGTCGATAGTCATTTTCCCCGTAAGAATTTCTCATTTTTCGCGGCGGGCTACACCTGGATATCCGCTGCCGCTTCCTGCAGGCAGCCCGCCCCCATCAGGTTGATTGCGGGAATGTAGAACTTGAATGTCGCCATGATGGACTCCGTATGATTAGCCATTAAGTGGTATTCGGGCGCCAACATAACAGCGTCGGAGGGGATGAGAAGGGGTCAATGGTATCTCGTTTGCAACTTTGTGGACTCGATCGCGCTCTTTAAATGGACGGTCGCTCAAGGCTTGAAAAGGGATGGGAGAGCAAAAGGAGCGTAAAAACGTTTTTCAAGAAATTCATCATCTTAGCAAACGTTTCGCGCCATTTTTGTCAGCTTTGAAGCGCAGAAGTGTGAGGCGCATCAAGGAATTGGAAAGCGCTTTCGACCATAGTTGGCGCCTCCCCGGATGAGGGGACACCGGCTTGAAAGTACCGTAAAGAATCACCTTAACTGCACTCGGCTGCCATGCGGCGGGGCGCAACCAGGAGTCCACTATGTCTGATGTATTTCACTTGGGTTTGAAAAAAGCGGATCTGCAAGGCGCCACCCTGGCGATCGTCCCCGGTGACCCCGAGCGCGTGAAGCGCATCGCAGAACTGTTGGACAACCCGGTGCACCTGGCCAGCCATCGTGAATTCACCACCTGGCGCGGCGAGATGGACGGCAAGGCCGTGATCATCTGCTCCACCGGTATCGGTGGCCCGTCCACCTCCATCGCGGTGGAAGAGCTGGCCCAGCTGGGTATCCGTACCTTCCTGCGCATCGGCACCACCGGCGCCATCCAGCCGCACCTGAACGTGGGCGACGTGATCGTCACCACCGGCTCCGTGCGCCTCGACGGTGCCAGCCTGCACTTCGCGCCGATGGAGTTCCCGGCCGTGGCCGACTTTGACTGCACCACCGCCCTGGTGAACACCGCCAAGGAGCTGGGCTCCAAGCTGCATGTGGGCGTCACTGCTTCTTCTGACACCTTCTACCCGGGTCAGGAGCGTTACGACACCGTATCCGGCCGCGTGGTACAACGTTTCCAGGGTTCCATGAAAGAGTGGCAAGCCATGGGCGTGCTGAACTACGAGATGGAGTCCGCAACCCTGCTGACCATGTGTACCAGCCAGGGCCTGCGTGCGGGCATGGTGGCCGGTGTCATCGTGAACCGTACCCAGCAGGAAATCCCGAACGCCGAAACCATGGCGAAAACCGAATCTGATGCCATCAAGATCGTGCTGGGCGCCGCCCGCAAGCTGATCTGATAGCACCACACCGAGTGGGGGGTGGGGGCCGTTGCGAAAGCGCGGCCCCTATCTTTATCCGCCGTTTGCCTCTTTTGCCTTCCTGGCCCTGCTTTCCCCCTTCTTCGTTACCCCTGTTGCCCCGTCATGGCCGCCAGTGCCTGCGCAAAGGGCGCTTCACAGCGGATCTGTACCGCTTCGCCGCTCACCGGGTGCACAAAACCGAGTTCACTGGCGTGCAGCATCAGTCTGAGGGCCCGTTCGCAGCCGGGCGGGAGCAGGCCGCCATAGAGATCGCATCCCAGGATGGGGTGGCCCAGCCACTGGCTGTGGATGCGCAGCTGGTGGGTGCGCCCGGTTTCCGGTACCAGCCTGACCCGGGTCAATGGCACCGGCTGGCCTGCCCCCTCCAGGGTGAGCCACTCCATCACCCGATAGCGTGAGCGGGCGGGTTTGCCGCTGGCGGCGCAGATGCTCATCAGCGGGAACAGCGCCGGATCCTTGGCGATGGATGCGTCGATGACGCCCTCATCCGCCGCCAGATGGCCGCAGAGCAGTGCCTCGTAAGCCTTGCTCACGGTGCGCTGGCTGAACTGGTGGCAGAGCAGGGCGTTGATGCTCTTGTTTTTGGCCACCACCATGACGCCCGAGGTGCCAAAGTCGAGGCGGTGCACCAGGGTGCAGTCGGGGTAATCCTGTACCAGCCGGTAATGGACCGAATCGAGGTTCTGCGGGTTCTTGCCCGAGAGGCTCAGCAGGCCGCTCGGCTTGTTGATGAGCAGCAGATGCGCATCCTCAAACAGGATCTCGATGGTGGCGGCGCAGGGCGGAGCAACAAAGGTGTCGATGATGGTGGACATGGGGCAACCGGACGATGAAGGGGGAGGGATCATACCCGAACGATGGCGGCGCGGCGAATCTGGGTGTCCGCTCCCAAGGCATATCGCCAAGTACTTGATCTCGTTGGTTGAGGCGTTTTGTGACTCCCTCCTGAGTTCATCTGCCCATCTCTTGCTAAGGTATGGCTCCCTGTCATGTTGTAAGGAGTCTGTCCATGGCGTTGCCCGTTATTCTCGATTGCGATCCCGGCCACGATGATGCCATCGCCCTCATTCTGGCGCTGGCGAGCCCCGAGCTGAAGGTGCTGGCGGTCACCACCAGCGCGGGCAACCAGACCCCGGACAAGACCCTCAACAATGCCCTGCGCATCCTGACCCTACTCGGCCGCGACGACATTCCGGTGGCGGCGGGGGCTGCCAAGCCTCTGGCCCGTGAGCTCATCATCGCCGACAACGTCCACGGCGAATCGGGGCTGGACGGCCCAGAGCTGCCGGATCCCGCCTTTGCTCCCCGGGCGATGAGCGCCCTTGAACTGATGGCAAGGTGTCTGCGCGAGAGCCCGGAGCCGGTCACCCTGGTGCCGACCGGGCCGCTCACCAACATTGCCCTCTTGCTGGCTGCCCACCCCGAGCTCAAGCAGAAGATCGCCCGCATCGTACTGATGGGGGGCGCCGCCGGTGCGGGCAACTGGACCCCCGCGGCGGAATTCAATATTTATGTGGATCCCGAAGCGGCCGATATGGTCTTCAAGTCGGGGCTGCCCATCACCATGTGCGGGCTGGACGTGACCCACGAGGCCCAGGTGATGGACGAGGATATCGAGCGGGTACGCGCCATTCCCAACCCGGTGGCGCAGTGCGTGGCACAGCTGCTCGACTTTTTCATGATCTATCATCGGGATCCCAAGTGGGGATTTGCTGGCGCGCCGCTCCATGACCCCTGTACCATCGCCTGGCTGCTGGCGCCCTCCCTGTTTCACGGGGTGGAGTGCCGGGTCGATATCGAAACCGGCGGAACCCATACCCTGGGCATGACGGTGGTGGATCGCTACGACCTGACCGGCAAACCGGCCAATGCCCTGGTGCTGCTGGGGCTCGACAGAGTCGGTTTCATCGAGTTGCTGGTGCAGCGACTGCGCTCATTTGGTTGACATCCTGGACATCGGATAAGGGGTTGGGAATGTGGAAAGGGACGTTGGCGCTGCTGACATGCATGCAACTGACGGGTTGCGCGACCCCGTTCGAGAAGATGTGGCAGGGGCTGGCGACCTGCGAGCTGGACACCCTTCATCTCGACATCGAGACCGGGCGCCCGGCCAATCCGCAGCTCGCCATGTATACCCCTGACAAGGTGAGCGAGGGCTTTGCCTGGTACAAGGTCCATCAGGAGTTGCACGGCCTGCCCATCGTCGGTTTCCTGGTGCCGGCCTCCACCTTCGAGGTACATGCCCTCTTCGTGGATACCCCCATCGCCAATGCCCGCAGGCTGACACATAACGCCTATGGCAGCGAATTTTCCGACGAGAGGCTGCATGACGAGGGGATGGCCCCCCTGTTGCTGCGCGACCCCAACAATCCCAAGCGCTCCATCATCGACTGCACCCGGGGTGAGTCGGCGGAGCCGCTGCCGGAAGAGTCTTTCGGCGAAGGGGAGTGAGCCCGGGGGAGGGCAACGGGATATCAGGCCAGACAAGAAAGGGGCCAGCCGCAAGGCTGGCCCCTTCTCTATGGGAGCAGACCCGGGTCCGGGGTGTCAGGGATACCCCAGGGTCTGCCTGATGACGGGAAGCTGCGCAGCAATCCAGGCCGGATTGATGGGCCCCCAGTCGCTGATGCGGTAGTGCCCCTGCAGATGGCGAGCCCCCTCGGTCTGCTCGAAGGCGCACTGGATGTCGAGCTCCGCCAGGGCGCTGAGGGTGTCCTGGGCGGTGCGGCGCGGCATGCCGGTCGCCTCCATGATGGCGGGCACGGTGTCCGTGCCCTGACTGATGAGGTGAGCCACGTAGAGCCGGCGATAGAAGCTGGTGCGGGTCTTGCTCGGCTCGCTCATATCTCGTCCTCGAGGCGATCGAAGTAGCGCCAGGTGGCGATGGCCGCCTTGCCCATCACCAGGGCCCAGACACCGAACCAGAACCAGCGGAAGAAGCTCCAGGTGGAGGCATCGGGCTCGGTGCTCGCGATCTTGGTGACGTTGGGGAACATGGAGAACATGTTCACGCGCCAGCCGTAGGAGGTGATGATGGCCAGGCGTTTTTCGAACTCCATGGACTTGGCCTTGGCCTGGACGTCGGCGGCGTTGAACTTGAAGTAGAAGGGCCAGCCCCATTCGGTGTCTTCATTGCGAAACACCCGGATCTTCTCGCCGGGGCGCTCGGTGTAGATGTAATAGACGTCGGTGGTGGGGCCGTCAGCCGGGTTCTTCTGGCTGATGGGGCCATCCTTGTCGGTGCGCTTCACCTCCACCCCGGTGATGGTGGCGATGGTGTGCTCCGGCAGATAGAAATCGAGCCAGAGTGCGGAGAGCAGGGCGATGAGGCCGAGCATGATAAAAGCGGGTTTCTTGAACTTCAGGCTCATGATGATCTCTCGATGAGGGGGAGTGACGTGCCTCTACCATACCCACATTTGCGAAGGCAGCCCAGCCCCCAATGACACCTTGATGGCAAAAACCCGTTTTAAACAGGAGGCGTGAAGGGGGAGGGGCAAGTGCGGGGCCTGCGCCGGGCCCCGCGGTATCGAAGAGATCCTCGCAGTATCAGAGCTGGAACTGGGCGAGCTGCCTGCGCTGCTGCTCGGCGAGCTGTGACAGTTCGTGACTGGCGGCGGCACTCTGGCTGATGCCGGCGGCGTTCTGGTTCACGATCTCGTGGATGTTGGTTAGGTTGCGGCTGATGTCGGCGGTGACGCAGGATTGTTGTTCTGCCGCGGTCGCCACCTGGGCGTTGGCACCGTTGATCTGGTTGACCGCATCCGTGATGCCCCCCAGCAATGCCTGTACCTCGGCGGAGAGCTGCTGGTTGTGGCCGAGGATCTCCAGGGTCTGCTGCACGCCGCTGTTGGCGGAGAGGGACTGGCTCTGCAGCTGCTCGATGATGGCCTGGATCTCCTTGGTGGAGTCCTGGGTACGGGCAGCCAGCAGGCGCACTTCGTCGGCCACCACCGCAAAGCCGCGGCCGCTTTCACCGGCGCGGGCCGCCTCGATGGCGGCGTTGAGGGCCAGCAGGTTGGTCTGCTCCGAAATGCTCTGAATGACTTCGATCACCTTGCCGATCTGCTCGGACTGGGACTTGAGCCTGGCCACCACAGTCGCGGCGTTCTCCAGACTGCCCGCCATGCGGCCGTTGGCCTCGATGCTTTCGGCAAACAGGGCCAGCCCCTGTTCGACCCGACTG
This sequence comes from Aeromonas sp. ASNIH1, assembly GCF_002934285.1. Taxonomy (NCBI): domain Bacteria; kingdom Pseudomonadati; phylum Pseudomonadota; class Gammaproteobacteria; order Aeromonadales; family Aeromonadaceae; genus Aeromonas; species Aeromonas sp. ASNIH1. The sequence continues at coordinate 3,159,867 of NZ_CP026228.1, forward strand.
TTGGCATCCCGGGCCAGCTCGTCGGCCAGGGCGGCGTTGTGGTTGACGTTGTCGGCGGTGCTGGCCAGCTCGGTGACGGCGGAGGCCACCTGTTCGGTCTCACCACGCTGCTGCTGGGCGTTGACCTCTGCCTGGGTCATCACAGCGGCAAGCTCGGTGGCGGCGGAGGCCACATTGCCGCTGATGCCGGTCAGGGTCTGGATGGTGTTGGCAAGCTGGCTCAGGGTCCGGTTGATATCGCTGGCGAGCTGGCCCAGCTCGTTGTTGCCTTCGGCATTGGCACGCACGTTGAAGCGGCCGAGGGCGACGGCGTGCATCACCTCCTGCAACTGGCCGATGGGCTGCACGATGCGCCCGGAGATCCACCAGCCACCCAGCAGGGCCGCGATCAGGGTGCCCCCCATCAGCAGCAGGGTGCGCAGCAGGGTCGCGCGGTAGTGGGCCTGCTCCTCGGCAATCTCAGTCTGGGTCAGCTGATTGATGTGGACGGACATGGCATCGATCTGCTTGATGAGCGCCTCCCCCAGATCGCGAAAGTGCAGGCGGGCCTGCTCATAGGCGGCGGGATCGCCACTGCCTTGGTACTTGGCGGTCAGCAGGGGCAGCATGCTGCTGCGGGTATGGCCGAGGTAGGCCTGCAGGGCGGCCGCGACCTGACGGTTGTCCTGCTCGGCACCGGTGACAACCAGTCTGGTCAGGATGGCGCCAATCTCCTGCTCGGCGGCGGAGAGCTGGGCCGGCAACTGGGCGAAGAGGGCCTCATCGTAGAGGCCGTAGATGGCGTTGGTGCGCAGCCGGTAGGTGGCGTGGATCAGGGCCGCGATGTCGTCCTTGTGGCGGGTGACGCTGGCGGTAGTTTCATTCATGTCCTGAATGGCACCGTCGATTTCCTGTTTGCTGATCACGGCCATCAGCAGCATCAACAGGCTGGCGAGCAGGAGAGGGATAAGCACTTGAAGACGAATGGACAGATTATTCAATGACATGAAAGATCCTAACCCGAAAGAGGAGTGAAGCGGCATCTTACACAGGCGCGACAATCCTTGTCACAGGGTTTTTAATGCTAAATTCTTGCTGAATGAAAAGGTTTTTCTTGTGTTAAAAGAGTGTGATAGGCAAGATCGTCTGCTTGTTACCCTGGAGGTGTAGTGTGTCCGACTGGATTGATCCCGCCATCTTGGCGCTCTTTATTCCCACGTTCTTTTTTGTCTCAGTAACCCCCGGTATGTGCATGACCCTGGCGATGACCCTGGGCATGAGTCTGGGGGTGCGCCGTACCCTGCACATGATGTGGGGGGAGCTTGTCGGCGTCGGCCTGGTCTCCGTGTTGTCGGTGGTCGGGGTGGCGGCAGTCATGCTCAATTACCCGGCCCTGTTCTCCGCATTCAAATATGTAGGTGGCGCCTACCTGGTCTGGCTTGGCATCCAGATGTGGCAGGCCAAGGGCAAGATGGCCATCCCGGCGGATCTCTCGGCGGGTCAGCAGACCAGCCCCATGGGACTGGCCGTGCAGGGTTTCGTGACCGCCATCGCCAACCCCAAGGGGTGGGCCTTCATGGTCTCCCTGCTGCCCCCCTTCATCAATGCGGCCAAGCCGATGGCACCCCAGATAGGGGCCCTGGTCGCGCTCATCCTGGTCATCGAGTTCTCCTGCCTGATGCTCTATGCCAGCGGTGGCCGCACCTTGCGCCATTTCCTCGCCAAGAGCGGCAATGTCACTCTGATGAACCGGATAGCGGGCTCTCTCATGCTGTTTGTCGGGGTCTGGCTGGCCTTCGGCTAAACACCCGCTCCATCTGCCGCCCTATGTGACGCCATGGGGCACCTGAAGAGACATCATGCAAAAAGGCCACCTCCCTGCCCGGGAGGTGGCCTTTTACATGGGCCCGTTTTTTCATGAACCCACTTTTCATGGACTCATGAGGTCAGTCGGTCAGGCAGTCCGGATCGAACACGTATTCCCCGGCCAGCCAGCGCAGGATCTCGTTCACGCAGGCCTGATCTTGGAACGGCAGGTAGCGGCTCTTGAGGTGGATGACCTGCTCGGGGGTGAGCTGGGCCAGACCGATGTCCTGGAAGAGCGGCAGGTCGGCCTGGATCATGGCGGAGATCTGCGGCCCGCAGGTAGCGTTGAGGGAGGCGTGCAGCGCCTTGTCAGGATCGTACTGCTTGCCGAGCTTGTAGCTCATGGGCAGGGTGGCGAGCGGCAGGGCAGAGAGGGCCGCCTGTTTCATGGGATTGACCGCATGGCCGCTCACGAGATCTGCCAGCTCTGCCGGACGGTTTTCGAAGGCGCGCAGGTGCAGGAAACTGCTCGCCTTGCTGCCGTCATTGACCGGATAGTTGTCCCACAGGAAGGGCTTGCGATGGAGCCAGTCGGCGGCCTGTTTGAGGTGGGCAGCCGGATACTCGGTGGAGCAGACTTTGGGGCCGGTCCAGAAGACATCGATGCGCTTGTCGAGCCCCTGACCCAGATCCTGCAGATAGTGGGGGGGCATGGCACCGAACACCTTCTCCAGCACCGGATCCGTGCTGTAGTAGCTGGGGCAGAACAGCAGGCGGCCTGCGTCGGTGTGGGCCGCGATGTCGTGGGCGATGGTGAGCTGCCAGTGGGCGAGATCCGGGGTGTCCCCCTTCATGTCGTCAAACAGGATCGCCAGGATATCGGGCTTGAGCGCCTCCTCGATGAGCCTCACCTTCTCCAGCAGGGCGGGTCGCTGGCGGGCATAGTCGTGATGGGCCCCCATGGGGCTCAGGCCCACCCCGAAGGCCAGACCGTTCTCCCGGCACTGGCGGGCGAGCTGGCACAGGGCTTCAAGCTGGTCGGCGGGCCAGGGTGTGGCCCAGTGCTTGCGCAGGTAGCCGTCTTCCTTGGGGGCGTAGAGGTAGCAGCCATAGCCGTGGCGGGGCAGCCACTGGGCGTAGCGGGCACGGGCTTCCCAGCTCCAGCCCTTGCCAAAGAAACCCTCGATGAGGCCAAGCTTGGGCGAGGGAGGATACAGACCGGACAACAGGGTTTGATAAGGCATGGTTCACTCCCTTCTCACACAAATGCGGGCTACGATGGCCGGCGCCTAGACGGGGTCTTCTTCCAGGAAGCGCACCCCTATCTTGCGGGGTTCACCCTCTTCCATTTCCGCCACCGTCCAGAGCAGTCCCTGCCAGGCGACATGGTCACCGACCACCAGATTATCGCCCAACTGATGGGCAATAAAATCGCCGAGGCTCTGATCCGCCACCTCGCTCACATCCAGCCCGTAGAGCGGGGCGAGATCCACCAGCCTGGCGTTGGCCTCCAGCAGGAAGTCACCGAAGAAGCGCGGGCCCAGATCCTGCTCCGGCGCCTGGCTGAAGAGCTGACCGAGGGCGGGCAGGTCGTGCTCGTGGCCGATGACGCAGAGGATGTCATCGGATTGCAGGCAGGTACTGCCCGAGGGGTGGAGCAGCTCCTGGCCGCGGAACAGGGCGCAGATGCGGGTGCCCTGAGGCATGCGCAGCTCCCGCAAGGGGGAGCCGATGCACCACTTCTCGGCGCTCAGGCGATAGACGAAGGTCTCCCACTGGCTGTCGAGATCGATTTCCAGCCCAGAGCGGTTGATGGGAGAGGGCGGTGCGGGCACCTCCACTCGCGCCAGCTTTGATGCCAGCGGCAGCGAGCTGCCCTGCAGGATCAGCGAAACCAGCACCACGAAGAAGGCGACATTGAAGTAGAGCTGGGCATTGGGCAGCCCTGCCATCATGGGGAAGACCGCCAGGATGATGGGCACGGCGCCGCGCAGCCCCACCCAGGAGATGAACCAGCGCTCGCGCGGCGCGAAGTTCTTGAACGGCAGCAGTCCAATCCAGACCGACACCGGACGGGCAAACAGGATCATCCACATGGCCAGGGCCAGCGCCGGCAGGGCGATGGGCAGCAGCTTGTGGGGCGAGGCGAGCAGCCCCAGCACCAGGAACATGCCGATCTGGCTGAGCCAGGTCAGGCCGTCCAGCACGGAGAGGGTGGTGCTGCGGCTGCGCAGGGAGAGGTTGCCAAGCAGCAGGCCGGTGAGGTAGATGGCGAGGATGCCGCTGCCCCCCACCGCCGTGGTGAGGGCGAAGATGAGCAGGCCGCCGCTCACCGTGAGCAGGGGATAGAGACCGGGGGCGAGCTTGGCACTGTTGATGAGCTTCCACAGCAGCCAGCCCCCCGCAAGGCCGATGCCAGCGCCCAGACCAAACTGCTTGACGAGTTGCAGCAGCAGGAAGCCGGCATCCAGCCCCTGCTGGGCGGTAGCCAGCACCTCGATCAGGGTGACGGTGAGAAAGACCGCCATGGGATCGTTGCTGCCCGATTCTATCTCCAGGGTGGCGCTGACCCGCTCGTTGAGGCTGCGCCCGCCGAGCAGGGAGAATACCGCCGCCGCATCGGTGGAGCCGACGATGGCACCGATGAGCATCCCCTGCATCAGGTTGAGGTCGAACAGCCAGGCGGCGGCGAGGCCCGTGAGGCCGGTGGTGATGGCCACCCCGACCGTGGCCAGCGAGAGCGCGGGCCAGAGCGCGACCCGAAAGGAGGAGACCCGGGTGCGCATGCCGCCGTCCAGCAGAATGATGGCCAGTGCCAGGTTGCCCACCAGGTAGGCGACCGAGTAGTCGGCGAAGTGGATGCCGCCGGGACCATCCTCACCCGCCAGCATGCCGACGGCGAGGAAGATGACCAGAATGGGGATGCCGACTCTGGAGGAGAGTGCGCTCAACAGGACACTGGCGCCCACCAACAGGGCACCGATGAAGAAGAAACTGTTGACGGTGGTGGCATCCAATGGCGAACTCCTTATGTCGGGCTGCAAAACAGGCACATTATATGCAGATTGACCCCCTTTGTGTGGCTTAATTGTGCATTGTTTTGCAGTTTTTTACGTTTGTTGCGCAGTTTTCAAGCAGGGCGAGGGCGGAGTGCCCGCGCGGGAAAGCGCAGGGAAAGGGGGCAATGGATGGGGCTTTCAGTGCAGGCCGAGGGGGGCGGCAGAGGGCGAAAAAATACCGTGGACGGGAAGGGGGCAGGAGCGCCGACGGGCTCCTGCGAGGGGGTCAGTCGTCGTCGTCCTTGACCTCCCGGATCTTGTCCTTGTACTTGGGCAGCTGTTTCTCGAGCTGCTTCATGTCCTTGATGGCGTTGAGAAACAGGCCGAGCAAAAACAGCAGCGGCAAGCCTATCCATAACCACAAGCTCATCAGAATCTCCTTTCGTGGTGTGCCGGGGTGACATAGCAGGCCAGGATCTCGTCGAGATGAGCCAGGATGCACTCCTTGCCTTCAATATCCGCCCGTTCCAGACAAAGCGCCAGCGCCGCCGGATCCAGGGCCAGCCCGTCGGATTCGGGCGCGAAGCTCAGGTGCCAGGGCTCGTAGGCCACCCCCTGATCCGGTTGCTCCCCTTTTGCATAGGGCAGGAAGAAGCCGAAGTCGTTCATGTGATCGTCCAGCCATTCGCGCAAATCGGCAAACCAGCCGCCCGCCTCGTACTCCCAGGGTTCCAGCGCGAGCCGGGTGCCGGCGGGCAGGCAGTCCGGATCGTAGATGTCGAGATCCGTGCCCCAGTGATGGCGGCTGGTGCCGGGCAGGGCGCTCCAGTGCAGGATGGCGTGCAGTCGCTCGGTCTCGCCCAGTTGCAGGGCATCGAGGGGCTGGTTGTGCGCATCCAGCAGAGGGCGCTCCCCGCGCCATTTGCCGTTCCAGATGGCGAGCTGGCGCTCGAAGCCGCGCCAGCTGGAGGCCGCCTGCAGGTTGAAACCGGCATGGGCGGCAGCCACCTGCATGTCGTTGAAGGCCGCCGCGGTGGCGGCGGTCAGACGATGGGGGCCGCGCCCCACCAGGATGAGGTGGCTCTCATCCAGCCCAAGCAGTTGATCCTGATTCATGGTCTGGTCTCTCTTGTCCGGAGCACCGCTCATGCCAGCAGTCGTGCCAGCACCCCTTGGTACATGTCCGCCAGCAGATCCAGATCGTCCGCCTTCACGCACTCGTTCACCTTGTGGATGGTGGCGTTGACCGGGCCGAGCTCGATGACTTCCGCCCCGGTGGGAGCGATGAAGCGCCCATCGGACGTGCCCCCCGTGGTGAGCAGGGCCGGCTGCTGGCCGTTCACTGCCGCCACGGCGGCGACGGTGGCTTCCAGCAGGGCGCCGGTGTCCGTCAGGAAGGGCTGGCCGGAGAGGGTCCACTTCAGCTCGAAGTCCAGGCCGTGACGGGTCAGCAGCGCCTCGACCCGCTCGCGGATAGCCGCATCGGTGAGCTCGGTGCTGAAGCGGAAGTTGAACTGGACCTGCAACTCCCCCGGAATGACGTTGGAGGCGCCGGTGCCGCCCTGGATGTTGGCGATCTGGAAGCTGGTGGGGGGGAAGTAGGCGTTGCCTTTGTCCCACTCGATGGCGGCGAGCTCCGCCAGCGCCGGTGCCGCCTTGTGGATAGGGTTGTCCGCCAGATGGGGGTAGGCGACGTGGCCCTGCACCCCGCGCACCAGCAGATCGCCGGTGATGGAGCCGCGACGGCCGTTCTTCACCACGTCCCCGACCTGGGCGGTGGAGGAGGGTTCGCCGACGATGCACCAGCGGATCTTCTCGTTGCGTGCCTCCAGGGTGTCGATGACGCGTACCGTGCCGTTGATGAAGGGCCCCTCTTCATCCGAGGTGATGAGAAACGCGATGGAGCCCTTGTGGTCCGGGTGCTCGGCCACAAAGCGCTCGGTCGCCACCACCATGGCGGCCAGGGACCCCTTCATGTCGGCGGCGCCCCGGCCATGGAGCATGCCGTCCTTGATGGTCGGCTCGAATGGCGGGGTGTCCCACTTCTCCAGGGGGCCGGCGGGTACCACGTCGGTGTGGCCGGCGAAGCAGAAGAGGGGACCCTCGCTGCCACGGCGTGCCCAGAGGTTGGTGGTGTCCTCAAAGACCATGGGTTCGATGACGAACCCCAGGCGCGCGAGGCGCTCCGCCATCAGGGTCTGGCACCCTTCATCCAGGGGGGTCACGGAGGGGCGGCTGATCAAATCCTTGGCCAGTGTGATGACGTCCGACATCGGTGTTCCTTAACAGAAAAAGTTAACGGGAGAAGAGGGATTGATAGAGGTCTGCCTTGAAGCCCAGGGTCAGGGTACCGTCCTGGTCCAGCAGCGGGCGCTTGATCATGGCCGGGTGGGCCAGCAGCAGGTCATGGGCCTTGGCGGTGTCGAGCCCCTGTTTTTCTGCTTCCGGCAGGGCGCGGAATGTGGTGCCACGGGTGTTGAGCAGGGCTTCCCAGCCCAGCTTGGCGAGCCAGAGATCGAGCTGTTCCGGGCTCAGACCGTCGGCGCGGTGATCATGAAAGCGGTAATCGATACCCGCCTCCTCCAGCCACTTGCGGGCCTTCTTGATGGTGTCGCAGTTCTTGATGCCATAGAGGGTGGTGGCCATGGGGGATCCTTTGTCTGCGGGCCGGCGGCCCTGAAATCGTGCAAGGGCCCGATTCTGGCATTGTGGCCCCCCCATGGCAACGCTCATGGCCGGATGGGCTGGTTTTACCAGTCAGGCCGAGTGGAGAAGGGAGGGGGCCGCGCGCCAGCACACGCTGGTCTGGGACGGGATGCGCTGCGGCATCAAAGGGGGAGACCGAGGGAGGAGGCCCTTATGCTGCACACCTGGCCGGATAGGACGACAGGGGGCAGGGAGCCTCACAGGGAAGCACACCTGGCCGGATGGGGCCGCTGGGGCCGGGGAAGAAACGGCGGGGGCCAAAAACCAGAACGCGCCTGCTGGTCTGGGCGCGTTCCGGATTCAGGGGGCGGCACTCAGTGCAGGGTGGTCCACTCGTGATCGAAGACCCGTGCCCGCTCCCAGGGGGCATCCGGCAGGCTGGAGGAGAGGCCGGCGTATTTGCCCACGTCATCCATCACGATGGCGGAGAGAATGGGCAGGTGATTTTCGGTGCAATACATGCGGATGCGTTGCAGCAGGGTACGCAGTTCATCCTGGCACTGCTCCAGCCCGGCCTGCCTGGCCAGTTTGGAGTAACGAATGGTGGTGCGTTCCTTTGCAGACTCGACGAGGATGTCCCACAGCTTGCAGTCGCAGGTCGGGGTGCCTGCGGTGGCTTGGTTTGTCATAACTCTCTCCGGTGCGAAATGGTCGCTCTGTGTCGACGGGCATCTTGGCCAGTTCACCCCGGCGGGATGTTGATCCAACGCAAACAAAGTGGCGGTTGTCGGTCAGGGATACCCTGGGGAGCATTCTAGATCCAGTTCCTTGATGTTAAATGTCGTTTTTAATTTTATTTTCGGAATAAAAATCTACAACCGTTTGCTTTTTCCATCTTTATTGATGGTGATCAAGAGGAAAGGGGAGATCCCCCACTAAATTGCGCTTCTCGATAATCTTGTCAGGAGTGCACCTTGGAACTCGTCTTCGTCTTGCTCGTGCTGATCGCCGTGGTCTACGGCATCGTCAAGGATTACAACCCGCAGGCGGTGTTGGCGCTGGCGGGCATGGCCCTCTTTGCGGTGGCCTACTGGCTGGGATTGCACCCATTCTGCCCGCTGACAAGAGCACCGGCTTCGCCCTGTTCGACCTGTTCGAGGTGTTCAAGGGGATCTTCTCCTACCGGGCGGCGGGCCTTGGCCTCACCATCATGGCGGTGGCGGGCTTTGCCACCTACATGTCCCATATCGGCGCCTCCCAGGCCCTGGTGCGGGTGGCGGTCAAACCGGTGGCGGGCATCCAGTCCAGCTACCTGATGCTGGCCATCTGCTACCTGGTGGCGGTCTTCGTCTCCCTGTTCGTCACCTCCGCCACCGGCCTTGGCCTGCTGTTGATGGTCACCATGTACCCTGTGATGCGCAACCTCGGCATCAGCCCGGCTTCCGCCTGCGGCGTCATCGCCACCTCCCAGGCGTTCGAAATCGGCCCGACCCAGACCAACGCCATCTTCTCCGCCGGTCAGTCCGGAATGGATCCCACCAGCTACTTCGTCGATTACCAGATCTGGCTGGTGGCCCCCATGCTGCTGGTGACCATGGTGCTGCACTTCTTCTGGCAGCGGCACTGTGACCGCCAGGAGGGCTGGGATCCGGCCCTGCATCGCGGCGAGCACGCGGAGCTTGACGAAAAAGGGGCGGACGAGGTGGCCGCGCCAACCTGGTACGGCCTGCTGCCCATCATCCCCTTCGTACTGATGATGACCTTCTCCAAGCTCCTGGTGACCAGCATCAGCGTCAGCGTGGAGGTGGCCATGCTGCTGTCGGTCTTTATCGGCATGCTGTGCGAGCTGCTGCGCACCCGCTCGGTGCGCACCGCCTTCGCGGGGCTCTCCAGCTTCCTCGACGGCATGGGCAAGGTGTTCGGCCCCGTGGTGGCGCTCATCGTCTGTGCCGAGCTCTTCGCCGAATCCCTCAAGGCCATCGGCGCCATCGATACCCTGCTGCACTCTGCCAGCAATGCCGGCATCGGCAGCGGCCTGATGACCCTGGTGATGGTGGGGCTCATCATGGTGGCGGCGGTCATCATGGGCTCGGGCAACGCAGCCTTCCTCAGTTTCTCCTCCCTGGCCCCCGCGGTGGCAGCCAAGTTTGGCGTGCCAGCGGTGACCATGCTGCTGCCGATGCAGCTCGCCTCGAGCATCGGCCGCACCGTCTCCCCCATCGCGGCGGTGCTCATCGCCTGTGCGGGCATCGCCAAGGTCTCTCCCTTCGTGGTGGTCAAGCGCACCAGCGTGCCCATGGCGGGGGCCCTGGTGACGGCGCTGCTCCTCAACTATCTGCTGTTCATGTAAAGGCTCTGGTGTAGTAGAGGCGGCGGCCAGTTGATCCACGCTGGCCGACCGCCGTTGACGAGGCGGCGTCGAGTGCCCGCCCACTCTTATCGTTGCAAAAACAGTCTGTGTTTTACGCAGATTGTTCCATGGAGAAGACAATGAACGACCTCACGCGCCCGTTTTCCCTCGATACCTATCTGGCGGATCTCGCCCCGCTCATCAACCTCGACTGCGGCACCCGCACCCCGGCCGGGGTGGCCCGGGTCGCCGACATCATGACCGAGAAATATGAGGCCATCGGCTGGCAGGTGACCCGCCACCAGTTCGCCGCCGAGTGCGGCCCCTGCCTCGAGGCAACCAATGCCCCGGGGGCGGATCACTACGACGTCATGCTGGTGGGCCACATGGACACCGTCTTCCCCGAGGGGACGGCGGCCAAGCGACCGCTGAAAATCGAAGGCAATCAGGCCTTTGGCCCCGGCGTCTCGGACATGAAGAGCGGCCTGCTCTCTACCTGGTATGCCTTGAAAGAGCTGGACCCGGCCGTGCTGGCCAGGCTCAAGGTGCTGGTTTGCTGCAACTGCGACGAGGAGATTGGTTCCCCCTGGTCCAAAGAATGGCTGGTGAAAAAAGCCAAACAGAGCGGCTGCGTGCTGGTGGCCGAGGCGGCCCGCCCGAGCGGGGATCTCATCAGCGCCCGTAAGGGCAATGCCAAGTACCGCATCACCTTCCACGGCAAGGCCTCCCACGCCGGTTCGGCGCTGACCGAAGGGGTCTCAGCCATCACAGAGCTGGCTCATTGGGTGCTCGCCATCAACGAACAGGTCAACCTCGACACCGGCACCAGCATGAACGTCGGCGTGGTACAGGGCGGTACCGGCGTCAACGTGGTGCCCGACTTTGCCGAGGCGATCGTCGATCTGCGCTTCTGGAGCAATGCAGAGGCGGCAGCGGTGCACGAGCGGCTCACCTTCATGGCCAAGAACCCCTTCCTCACGGGCTGTCGGGTCGAGGTGGATCGCCAGAGCTTCAAGCCCGCGATGCGCCCGAGCGGCGACACCGAGGCCCTGATGGCACTGGTGGAGGCGGCAGGCAGGGAGGAGGGAGTCCCCTTCACCTGGCTGGAGGCCGGTGGCGGCTCCGATGCCAACTTCACCGCGGCGGCCGGGGTGCCGTCCCTCGATGGCTTCGGCCCCATGGGGGGCGGCTTCCACTCGGAGGCGGAATTCCTGCTGCTGGAGAGCATCGAGCCGCGCATCCGCCTGCTTAAGCGGGTGCTGGGCAAGCTGGCCAAATAGGTCAACGTTAAGGACAAGCAAAACGGGAGGCCAGCGCCTCCCGTTTTTTATGTGTCGCCCTCGTGAGAGGTCATTCCTCGTCCTCCAGCAGATAGGCAAGGTGCTCCTGGCGCGCCACCTGCCAGTGGCCGAGCGTCAGCGGCGCCGCAAACCCGGGGCCGTCGGTCACCATGGTGTGGTACTCCCCCTGCTCGCCGCAGGCATCGAAGCCATCCCGATCCGCCAGTTGCTGCAAATCGCTGAGGGTGCCAGCATCGAGCCTGCGCCCCACCCACTCGGGGGCCAGCACCCGGGTATCGACGCAGGAGAGGTGGGCGACGATGCCGCGGGCCAGCATGTCCGCCAGCAATGCCTCGCGGGGTTGTTGCCAGAGCGGGGTGTGAACGGTGAGCCCCAGGGGGCGACAGCGCTCGCGGATCCAGTTCGGCGCGCCCCCCACGCTGTCGATGTCGCCGGTGACGACCCCATCGAGTTGCCACTCCTCTTTCAATGCCGCCAGGGCCCGCTCATAACCGAGATCGAAGGGCGCTTCGATGGTGACCAGCTGATGGGGCAGTGCGAGGGCCGCCGCCTGACGGCGAACCTGTGACAGGGGATGGGCGAGAAAGCGGGGTGCTGGCGGGGCAAAGGTGATCAGGGCCACCACCTGATGGCCCGCTTCCCGGGCGTGGCAGAGGGCCTGCATGGCATCTTTGCCGCCGCTCCAGAGCAGGATGACGCGAGACATGGGGGATTTCCGCAAAGAAAAGAGGGGCCATGCTACCCAGAGTGGGGGGCGATGGCAAAGCGCGGGTCGGAGATGCGGGGATAAAAAAGCGGCTCCCACGGGGGAGCCGCTCGCACTGGATGCCTGTTACAGCAGGATGCTGGTCAGGATGAAGCCCAGGGTACAGGAGGTCACCACCCCGATGAGGCCCGGAATGATGAAGCTGTGGTTGATGATGAACTTGCCGATGCGGGTGGTGCCGGAGCGGTCGAAGCCGATACAGGCGAGATCGCTCGGGTAGGTCGGCAGCACGAAGTAGCCGTAGCTCGCCGGCAGGAAGGCGATGAGCAGCTTGGGTTCGACCCCCAGCGCCAGCCCCATGGGGGCGATGGCGGTGAGCGCCGCGGCCTGGCTGTTCACCAGCTTGGAGATGAGGAAGAGCACCAGGGCGTAGGTCCAGGGCTGGGCCTGTACCACGTGGGCCAGGGTCTCCTTGAGCAGCGGCATGTGGGCCTGGAAGAAGGTTTCGCTCATCCAGGCGACCCCGAACACGGAGAAGATGGCGACCATGCCCGCCTTGAAGACGGCGCCGTTGGCGATCTCCCCCGGCTTGACCTTGCAGCGCATCAGGATGATGGCGCCGGCGATCAGCATCATCATCTGGATCACCAGGTTCATGGAGAGGGGGCCCGTCTTCTCCTTGATGGTGAAGACGGGGCGCAGCGCCTCATCGGCCCCCAGCAGCACCACGGCAGCGATGGCGGCGAAGAAGATCCAGGTGGACCAGTAGGCCTCTTTCGGGAACTTGGTGTTGAGCAGGGTTTCACCACCGCCGTAGATGAAGTCCCGCTGGGCAGGGTCCTTGATCTTGGCCTGGAACTCCTCGTCCTTGTCCAGATCCTTGCCGCGGCGCAGGCTCCACAGGGCCGCCATCATGACACCCATGAGAGAGGAGGGGATGGCGACCATCAGGATGTCGAGCAGACCGTAGGCCTGACCCACGCCGTGAGCCGCCGCCAGGATGGAGACCATGGAGACCACGGCCACCGAGACCGGCGAGGCGCAGATGGCCATCTGGGAGGCAACGGACGCCACTGCCATGGGGCGCTCCGGGCGGATGTTCTTCTGCAGCGCGATGTCGGCGATGATGGGGAACATGGTGTAGACCACGTGGCCGGTGCCGCACAGGAAGGTGAGGGTCCAGGTCGTGAGCGGCGCCAGCAGGGTGATGTACTGGGGGTGGCGGCGCAGCAGACGCTCGGCCACCTGCATCATCAGGTTGAGACCGCCGGCGGTCTGCAGGGTGGCGGCGCAGCCAATGACCGCCAGTATGGTCAGCATCACCTGTACTGGCGGCTCGCCCGGCACCAGGCCGAAGACGAAGGTCAGCAGGAACAGACCGATACCGCTGATAAGACCCAGCCCCATGCCCCCGAAGCGGGTACCCAGCAGCAAGCAGCCGAGTACCACCAAAAATTCCATCAAGATCATTCCATTACCTCGTGTGTTTTATCCATGTCCCCATCGGCCAGCTGCCCGGGATCCGCTGTCATCAATTACCCCTGAAGGGTTAATGGATATTTTGTCACCCCTAAAGGGGTAAAAAATTGCGTTGCTTCAACAACCGGCTTTTTTCCGATTTAAGTGCATAAAAACTACGGTTCAGCCCTTGAACAGGGGGCCGCTTCCTGGCCCACACCAGATAAATGACGGGAAAGATGGGGGAGCGCACAGGGTTGGGCATGCAAAAGGCGGGAATAACGGGGGCAGGAAGAGCGAGGCAGGTATAAAAAAGCCGACCCCGGGGGTCGGCTTTTGCACGGTGCGAGTGGGCGGGTCGCCTTAGAACTCGGCGGTGCGGGGAGTACGGGGGAAGGGGATCACGTCGCGCACGTTGCCCATGCCGGTCACGTAGACCACCAGGCGCTCGAAGCCCAGACCGAAGCCGGAGTGGGGCACGGTGCCGTAGCGACGCAGATCACGGTACCACCAGTAGTCTTCCTTGTTCAGACCCATCTCGGCCAGACGGGCATCCAGCACCTCGAGACGCTCTTCACGCTGGGAGCCGCCGATGATCTCGCCGATCCCCGGGGCCAGTACGTCCATGGCGGCAACGGTCTTGCCGTCGTCGTTGAGGCGCATGTAGAAGGCCTTGATGTCCTTCGGGTAGTTCTTCACCACCACCGGGGACTTGAAATGCTCCTCGGCCAGGTAGCGCTCGTGCTCGGAGGAGAGATCGATGCCCCAGGAGACCGGGAACTCGAAGCTCTTGCCGCAGTTTTGCAGCACGTCGATGGCGTCGGTGTAGTCAATCTGGGCGAAGTCGGAGGCGACGAAGCGCTCCAGACGGCCGATGGCGTCCTTGTCCACGTGCTGGGCGAAGAACTCCAGATCGTCGCGGCGCTCGGTCAGCACGGCGTTGAAGACGTACTTCAGCATGGCTTCGGCCAGGGCGGCGTTGTCTTCCAGATCGGCGAAGGCCACTTCCGGCTCCACCATCCAGAACTCGGCCAGGTGGCGGCTGGTGTTGGAGTTTTCGGCGCGGAAGGTCGGGCCGAAGGTGTAGACCTTGGACAGGGCGCAGGCGTAGGTTTCGACGTTCAGCTGGCCGGACACGGTCAGGAAGGTCTCCTTGCCGAAGAAGTCCTTGTCGTAGTCCACCTTGCCTTCGGGGGTGCGCGGCAGGTTTTCCATGTCCAGGGTGGAGACGCGGAACATCTCGCCGGCCCCTTCGGTGTCGGAGGCGGTGATGAGGGGCGCCGCGATCCAGAGGTAGCCCTGTTCGTGGAAGAAGCGGTGAATGGCCTGGGAGAGGCAGTTGCGCACCCGGGTCACGGCACCGACGATGTTGGTGCGGGCACGCAGGTGGCCCTGCTCGCGCAGGTACTCGATGCTGTGGCGCTTGGCAGACATGGGGTAGGTGTCCGGATCTTCGACCCAGCCCACCACCTTGACCTCGGTGGCCTGCAGTTCGAACGCCTGGCCGCTGCCCTGGGACTCGACCACGGTGCCGGTCACTTCGACGGAGCAAGCTGTGGTCAGACGTTGCACTTCATTCTCGTAATTGGCCAGGGTATTGGGGGCGACGGCCTGCACCGGATGGAAGCAGGAGCCATCGGAAACGGCCAAAAATGAGATCCCCGCCTTGGAATCGCGGCGGGTCCGGATCCACCCTTTCACAGTCAGGGTGGTGCCGACCGAATACTTACCGGCCAGCACATCAACTACGGATGCGTGCGTCATCGAAATATTGTCTCCAGCTTGTTCTTGCAGCGCTATTTGCAACACTAGGGGTCTGGCCCGGGCGCAGTTGGCCCACCATGGCAGACTAAGCCGTTCATCTTACCCGCGCAGGTTTGATAAACAAGCAAAAATGTCGGACCCTTGCGGGGATTTCCCCATGCATCGTGCATGGATCATGGCGGCTGGACGAGGGTGAGGGTGAAGGAGCGCAGGCGGGGGCCGGATGGCTGGATACGGGTGTTGCAGGGGCTGGTGATCCTCTGCTGGGGCGGCTTTGTCGCCCTGCTCTCCCTCTATCACTTCGCCCGGCCAGAGGTGGCTTACGGCTTTCTGGTCTATGGGGGCGTCAAAGTGCGCCAGAGCTGGGACCCCCTGCTTACCCCCTGGCTGGAGCGCGGGCTCTGGGGTTGCTGCCTGCTGACCCTGGTGGTGCTGGTGCTGGCCCGTGGCCGCAGCCGCCGGCAGGAAGATGCCCGCCACGTCAATCTCTTCATCCTGCTGCTGATCCTGGTGGCCTGCCTGCTGCTTTACTACCGGGGCTGAGGGCCGTCGCCGTCATCCATCCCCTGAGAGGCGGGGCGCTTGCCTATCTGGCGCTCCACGCTGTCGAGCATCTGGTTGTAGGCGAGCGCCACCCGGCCAATCTCGTCCCCTTCATCCCCCTCCAGCCTGTGGCCGAAGTCGTTGCGATCGGTGGCCTCCTCCATGGAGCGGGTCAGCTGGTTGAGAGGGCTGACTATCCAGGTGCGGATGACCCAGAGGGTGAGCAGGAGTCCCAGCCCGAAGATGAGGGTGAGGCTCAGGGCCGAGGTGAGGATGTTCTGCTCCACCCGGGTAAACAGGGTGTCGAGGGAGTAGTCAAAACGCACCGCTCCCAGTACGGTGTTTTCCGGCACCTGGTGGCAGCTGGTGCAGTCGGTACCGCGAAAATCCTTTCTGGCCAGCAGCGGGCGGGTCACCACCAGCCGGCTGTGCATGCCGTCATGCTCTACCTCCAGGCTCCCCTTGCCCGCCAGCGCCAGGGCATCGTACCTGTCCTTCGGGGCCTCGACGTCACGGCCCGGCCCGTACTGCTTGTTGACCGCCGCCCCGCGCACGATGCGGGCATCTTCCACGTGGGCGTGATGGAGAAACTTGGCGCGCAGGGTATCGCGGGCGTCCATCTTGCCGGTCAGCATCAGCATGTTGAGGCCGTCGAAGTAGGCCTCGGTCTGCTCGCGGCTCTGTTCCTTGATGAGGGTCAGGATGAGGTCACGCTCGCGCACCGCCTGATAGGCCGCAGAAAACACCAACACCATGGAGAAGATGAAGAGCAGGAAGAAGTTGATCTTGGCAGCAATGGAGAGGCGCATGGGACTGGTACATCTGTTGGGTAAAACCCGCGCAGTCTACTCTCCTCGCCGGACGGGTTTTGGTGTCTTGCTCACATTCTGATGAAAAAGCGCCGAAAGGCCCTGCGTTCTCATGCAGGGCCCGTTCATCCGGACTCAATATTCGCCGCTGGTGATGGCCTCGTGGATGGCGCCGGTCAATACCCGCAGCTCTTCAGGGGTGATGACGAAGGGGGGCATCAGATAGACCAGCTTGCCAAACGGCCGGATCCAGGCGCCCAGTTCGACGAACTTGCGCTGGATGCGCGCCACGTCCACCCGCTCCTTCATCTCCACCACCCCGATGGCGCCGAGTACCCGCACATCCGCCACCGCCGGGTGCTGGGTCAGTTCCACCAGTTCGGTTTTGAGTTGGTGTTCGATGGCTTGCACCCGCGCCTGCCAAGGTGAGGCGAGCAGCAATTCGATGGAGGCGTTGGCCACGGCGCAAGCCAATGGGTTGCCCATGAAGGTCGGTCCATGCATGAAGACGCCCGCCTTGCCGTCACACACGGTGCGAGCCACATGCTCGGTAGTGAGCGTGGCCGACAGCGTCAGGTAGCCGCCGGTGAGTGCCTTGCCCAGGCACATGATGTCGGGGCTGATCCCCGCCCAGTCACAGGCAAACAGCTGGCCGGTGCGGCCAAAGCCGGTGGCGATTTCATCTGCTATGAGCAGCACGCCGAACTCGTCGCACAGGGCGCGCACCCACTGCAGGTAGCGGGGGTGATAGAAGCGCATGCCGCCCGCCCCCTGGACGATGGGTTCGAGCACGATGGCGGCAATTTCCTCGTGATGATCCGCCACCAGAGTGGCCAGCTCCACCACGCTCTGCTCGTCCCACTGGGCGTGGAAACGGCAGCTGGGCGCTTCGACGAAATGGTGTTCGGGCAGGAAGCCCTGGTAGAGCTCGTGCATGCCGCCATCCGGGTCGCACACGCTCATGGCGCCGAAGGTGTCGCCGTGATAGCCGCCCCGAAGGGCAACGAATTTGGCGCGGGGCGTCCCTTTGGCATGCCAGTACTGCTGGGCCATCTTGAGGGCCACCTCCACCGCCACCGAGCCGGAATCCGCCAGAAAGACCCGATCCAGCCCCTTCGGGGTGATCTCCACCAGCTTGCGGCAGAGCTCGACCGCCGGGGCATGGGTCAGGCCGCCAAACATCACGTGGGACATCTTGCCGAGCTGGGCGGTGGCGGCCGCGTCCAGTTCCGGCACCTGATAGCCGTGAACGCAGGCCCACCAGGAGCTCATGCCATCCACCAGCTCGCGCCCGTCCGTCAGGGTGAGGGTCACCCCTTTGGCGCTGGCCACTTCATAGCAGGGCAGGGGATGGGTGAGGGAGGTATAGGGGTGCCAGACGTGGTGCAGGTCGAATTCTTGATTGGTCATTTTGTGTTCTGTTGTCAATTGATTTGATCTGGTCGGTGTTGACAGTCTACGCGTGCTCTCTACACTAGCCAACAATTTCAGCCACTTGGCTTCGCGCACGCCCTGGCGTCGCGCTGTCCAGCTGGCGGGTCTTGCGGCGAACGCTCTCTTGAGCGCGGCGCAGGATCCCACCAATAACAACCGGAAGCCATGTATGAATGCTCTTACCGCGGGTGCCCACGCCCTTCGTCACGACTGGACCCTGTCCGAGGTTCAGGATCTCTTTGCCCTGCCATTCAACGATCTGCTGTTCCAGGCCCAGACGGTGCACCGTGCCCATTTCGACCCGAACGAGGTGCAGGTGAGCACCCTGCTCTCCATCAAGACCGGGGCCTGTCCGGAAGATTGCAAATATTGTCCCCAGAGCGCTCGCTACCACACCGGGCTCGAGACCGAGCGGCTGATGGAGGTGGAAAAAGTGCTGGAGCGGGCCCGGGAGGCCAAGGCCAACGGCTCGTCCCGTTTCTGCATGGGGGCGGCCTGGCGCAATCCGAAAGAGAAGGACATGCCCTACATCCTGCGCATGATTGAAGAGGTGCGCGGGCTCGGCATGGAGACCTGCATGACGCTGGGGATGCTGACCGCCGATCAGGCGGCGCGTCTCGGGGCGGCGGGGCTCGATTACTACAACCACAACCTCGACACCTCGCCGGAGTTCTACGGCGACATCATCACCACCCGCACCTATCAGGACAGGCTCGACACCCTGGAGCATGTGCGCGGCGCCGGCATGAAGGTCTGCTCCGGCGGCATCGTCGGCATGGGGGAGCAGGCGAAAGATCGGGCGGGCCTCCTGATGGCGCTCGCCAATCTGCCCCGCCACCCGGAGAGCGTGCCCATCAACATGCTGGTCAAGGTGAAGGGGACGCCCCTGGAGAACCAGGAGAACCTGGACCCGTTCGAATTTATCCGCACCATCGCCGTGGCGCGCATCATGATGCCGGCCTCCCACGTGCGCCTCTCCGCCGGGCGGGAGAAGATGAACGAGCAGATGCAGGCCATGTGCTTTATGGCCGGGGCCAACTCCATCTTCTACGGCTGCAAGCTGCTGACCACCCCCAATCCGGACGAGAACAGCGACATGCATCTCTTCAAGCGCCTTGGCATTCGCCCCGCCCAGCGGGCCCAGAAGCCGGATCAGGTTCAAGAGGAGGAGCTGCTGGCCGAGGTGAACCGCCAGAGCGAGCCGAGCGAACTCTTCTACGATGCCACCCGTTCCCGCGCTGATGTCCTCCGTCCATGATGACGCCCGTTGTTACCGGCCCCTTTGCCCTGGGGCAGGCGCTGGCCGAGCGTGAACAGGCCACCCTGCTGCGCCGACGCACCCCGGTGGAGGTGGCGAGCGGCGGGCGGATCCGGGTCGGGGGGCGCGATTACCTCAACGTCTCTGGCAACGACTACCTGGGCCTTGCCGGTCACCCCGCCATCAAGGCCGCCTTCACGGCGGGGGTGGCGCAATATGGCGCGGGGGCAGGTGCCTCGCCCCTGGTGACCGGCTACAGCCGCGCTCACCAGCAGCTGGAAGAGACGCTTGCCGACTGGCTCGGCGTGGAGGCGGTGCTGCTGTTCAACTGCGGCTTCTCCGCCAATCAGGCGGTGCTCAAGGCCCTGCTCGGCAAGGATCACCTGCTGTGGCAGGACAGGCTCAACCACGCCTCCTTGCAGGAGATGGGGAGCCAGCTCCCCTGCAAGATGAAGCGCTTTTGCCACAACGACATGGCGGCCCTTGAGCGGCTGCTTGAGCCAAACCGGGGCCTGATCGTCTCGGAAGGGGTCTTCAGCATGGACGGGGATCAGGCCCCCTGGGCTGAGCTGGCCACACTCGCATCCCGAAGCGGCAACTGGCTGATGATTGACGATGCCCACGGCCTCGGCGTGCTGGGTGCCGAGGGGCGCGGCACCCTGGCGGCCCAGGGGGTTGCTCCTGCCAGCGTGCACATCCAGATGGGGACCTTCGGCAAGGCGCTCGGGGTGGCCGGCGCCTTTGTGGGTGGCAGTCGCGAGCTGGTGGAGTACCTGGTCAATTTTGCCCGCCACTATGTCTACAGCACCCATATGCCCCCCGCCCAGGCGTGCGCCGTGCGCCAGAGCATCGAGCTGGTACGCGTAGCCGACGAGGCCCGTGCCCACCTGGCTCGCCTTGTCGCCCGGTTCCGGCAGGGGGCGCAGGCGCTAGGCTGGCGGCTTGGGGCAAGCGATACCCCCATCCAGCCGCTGCTGGTGGGGGAGAGCGTCGCTGCCCTGCAACTGGCCGAGCGGCTGCGGGAGTGCGGTGTCTGGGCCGGCGCCATCCGCCCGCCCACGGTGCCGGTCGGCACGGCGCGCCTTCGCATCACCCTGTGCGCCGCCCATGGCGAAGATGACGTGGATCGCCTGCTCGAGGCCCTGGGACCCCGCCCATCCACCGACGAGAGAGGGGGCGCCCATGGTGCATGAGCGTTTCCAGTCGGTGGACAAGGCACAGCTCGCCCGCCGCTTCGGGGCGGCGGCCCGCCACTATGACGCCCACGCCCGCTTCCAGCAGGAGGTGGGGCAGTCGCTGCTGGCGCGCATGGACGAGGGGGGCGTGAAAGAGGTGCGCTCAGGGGCCGGGCTGGATCTGGGCTGCGGTACCGGTTTCTTCCTGCCTGCCCTGGCGCCGCGCTGCGAGACGCTGACCGGGCTGGATCTCGCTCCCGGCATGCTGGCCCAGGCGGCCCTTCGCGGCAGCGGAGCCCGCCTGGTGTGCGGCGATGCGGAGGGGCTGCCCTTTGCCGACCAGAGCCTGGACTGGGTCTTCTCCAGCCTGGCCCTGCAGTGGTGCGAGCGGCCGGCCCAGGCCTTTGCCGAGCTCAACCGGGTGCTCAAACCCGGTGGACAGGTCTTCTTCTCGACCCTGCTTTCGGGGTCACTGTGGCAACTGCGGGAGGCCTGGCGGGCCGTGGATGGTCGTGACCATGTCAATCGCTTCCTGACGTTGCCTCAGTTGCAGCAGGCGGCCCGTGACGGGGGCTTCGAGGCCCCGGCACTCTGCCCGCTGACCTGGTCCCTCGCCTACCCGGCGCTCAGCGGACTGCTGCGCGACCTCAAGGGGATAGGCGCGAGCCAGGTCAACGACGAGCGGTCTGCGGGCCTGGGTCATCGCCAGCGCCTGGTGCGACTGGGGGAGGCCTACGAGCGCCACCGTCAACCGGACGGCCTGCTGGCCGCCAGCTACGAGGTCTGCCTCGGGCGCCTGGTGCGGCGCTGACACAAAAAGACCCGGCGCACCCACCCCTTCAGCGGCAGGACGCGCGCCTGCCTTTCACCATGGATATCGGGGCGCCTCTGCGCCCCTGCACTGCATCGAGGAATCATCATGGGGACATCCTATTTCATCACGGGCACGGACACCGACGTGGGCAAAACCCTGGTGGCCCGCACCCTGTTGCTGGCGCTTGCCGCCAGAGGCATTCGCTGCGCCGGGTACAAACCGGTGTCGGCGGGCTGCACCCGCACCCCGGAGGGGCTTCGCAATCTGGATGCCTTGCTGTTGCAGCGGGCGGCCACGGTTGCGCTGCCCTACGAGCAGGTCAATCCCTATGCCTTCGAGCCGCCCATCGCCCCCCATATCGCCGCCCGTGAGCGGGGGGCGAGCATCCCCTTCGAGGGGCTGTCCGCCGGCTTGCGGGAGATTGAGGGAGCTGGAGCCGATCTCGTCATTGTCGAAGGGGCGGGGGGCTGGTTCCTGCCGCTGGATCATCAGCGTCTGCTCTCGGAGTGGGTCGCCCAGGAGCGGCTGCCGGTGATCCTGGTGGTGGGGGCCAGGCTGGGCTGCCTCAACCATGCCCTGCTCACCGTCAGCGCCATTCGCCAGCAGGGGTTGACCCTGGCGGGCTGGGTCATCAACCGGGTGGATCCGCACATGAGCCGCTACGAGGAGAACCTGGACACCTTGAAAGCCATGTTGCCGGCCCCATTTCTGGGGGAGCTCCCCTTCGTGGACGCGGTGAATGAGGTGGATTTGCACCACTGTCTCGATGTGTCGCCCTTGCTCTGAGGCCAGACATTCAGCAAACATTCATCGAGTCTGTCTATTATCTGGGGCAAGTGTGGCATCGGTCGCCCCTGGGGCGCCCCGAACCATGCATCCATATCTCACAAGGAGTCAATATGAAGCGAATTATGCTATTCCTGGTGACCAACCTGGCCGTCATGCTGGTGCTGGGGGTGGTACTCAATATCCTGTTCTCGGTTCTGGGGATCAACAAGTCCAGCATTTCCGGTCTGTTGGTGTTCTGCGCCGTGTTCGGTTTTGGGGGTTCCTTTATCTCCTTGCTGATGTCCAAGTGGATGGCCAAGCGCAGCTATGGCGTCCAGGTCATCGAGCAGCCCCGCAACGAGACCGAGCACTGGCTGGTGAGCACTGTTGCCCGTCAGGCCCGTGAGGCTGGCATCAAGATGCCGGAAGTGGGGATCTACGACTCCCCCGAGATGAACGCCTTTGCCACCGGCGCCCGCCGTGACGACTCCCTCGTCGCCGTCTCCTCCGGTCTGCTCTACAGCATGAGCCGCGACGAGGCGGAAGCCGTGCTGGCCCACGAGGTGAGCCACGTGGCCAACGGCGACATGGTGACCCTGACCCTGATCCAGGGGGTGGTGAACACCTTCGTGATGTTCTTCGCCCGCATCGTGGCCGGCGTCATCAGCAACTTCTTCAGCTCCAACAACGAGGAAGAGAGCAGCAGCACCGGCGGTTTCGCCTACATGATCACCGTGTTCGTGCTGGAGATGGTGTTCGGCGTGCTCGCCTCCATCATCGTCATGTGGTTCAGCCGTCAGCGCGAGTTCCGTGCCGACGCCGGTGCCGCCAAGCTGGCCGGCCGCGACAAGATGATTGCCGCGCTCCAGCGTCTCGCCCGCGGTGCCGAGCCGCAGATGGAGGGTTCCATGATGGCGTTCGGCATCAACGGCAAGCGCTCCATGAGCGAGCTGTTCATGAGCCACCCGCCCATCGAGCAGCGCATCGCCGCCCTGCGTGGCTGATAGCCAGTCATCTAAAGAAAACGGCTGCCCTCGGGCAGCCGTTTTGCATTCCGGGGACGGGGTTTTGCCCCCCGATCACCCTATTTGATCACCAGATCCGTCAGGGGCACGGCGCAGCAGGCGAGGATCTTGCCCTCGGCCCGCTCGGCGGCGCTGATGGCGGGGGCATCGGGGTGATCCACCTCGCCCGAGACCAGGGTCTGCTTGCAACTGCCGCAGATGCCGGCACGGCAGCTCCAGGGCAGCTCTACCCCCTGCTTGTTGGCCTGATCCAGCACGGTGCCCTGGTTGTTGCCCGCAAACTCCCGCTCGCCGATACGCAGTTGCACCGCCTGATGGGGGCGGGCCACCGAGAGCAGGGCCCCGCCAAAGCTCTCCTGCCGAATGCGTGCGGCCGGTACGCCGCGCGCTGCCACTTTTGCCGCCGCATCGGCCATAAAGCCGTGGGGGCCGCAGATGAACACCTCCCGCTCCTGCAAACCCCGGATCCGGCCCAGGTGATCGTCATTCAGACGGCCGCTGAGCCCCTGCCAGTGTTTGTCAGGCTGGCTCAGGATCAGGGTGAGGGTCATTCCCTGCTGCGCCATGGCGTGCAGCTCGCTGGCGGCAGGAATGTCTGCCTCGCTGCGACACAGGTGCATGAAGTGGACGTCACCGAGCTCCCCCCGTAGTGCCAGAGTGCGGGCAATGGAGAGCATGGGGGTGACACCGGATCCCGCCGAGAGCAGCAGCAGCCTGCGCTCGGACCCTAGGTGAAACTCGCCGGCCGGGGGGGCGGCCAGCAGGTGATCGCCCACGCGCAGCTCATGGTGCAGCCAGGGGGAGAGGCGGCCATCGGCCAGCTTCTTGACGCTGATGCTGTAACGTTCGGGCCGCTCCGGCGTGGAGCTCAGGGTGTAGCGGCGTTGAACCCGTGTGTTTTTGATATCGAGGCTGATGGGCAGGTGCTGGCCAGGCAGGTAGTCGGGCAGGGGCTCGCCGTCGGCGGCTTCGAACCAGAAGGTTTCCAGATCCCGGGCCAGGGGTTCCCGGGCGACGCACACCAGCTCCCGCTTTTTCGGGGCCGCGTTGGGGTAGACCGGCGCCCGGGCCCGCTCCAGCACCTCGATCTCGCTGCCCGCCTCAATCCACCCCTCGTTCAGGGCCACCAGATTCTGGCCGAAGTAGACCTCACCATCTTCGCCACGGCGGTAGCGGGTGAGGGTGGCCAGCGGCTCTTTCAGGGCATTGAAGCGCTCCGTGCCTGCCTCCACCGTGGTCATGATGCAGCGGCTGCACGGCTTGTCCACCCGAAACTCCACCTCGCCGATGCGGATCCGCTTCCAGCCATCCTCTTCGAAGGGGCGGGTGCCGCTCGCCACCAGGTTGGTACGAAACTGGCTCATCTGGTGCAAGGCATCGGATCTCAGGTTGAGATCCTCAAGGGAAGCCTGGCTGATGAGCAGCAAGGGGTAGCCGTCCGCAAAGCTCACCCGGGTGCCGGTCTTCTCCCGAAAACGATCGGATGCCTCCCCGAGCCAGAGCAGGCGCACCGGCTCCCTCGCCACCCGGCTCAGCCACTCATCGGCGTCGGGCCCGGTGTGCAGGGCGGTAAAGCGATCCCCCCAGACACCGGTGTGCTGAGGGGCGCGACTGAACGCCGCCTCCATGAGGGCAAGGGGGGGAAGACCTGGATAGCGCAGTTGCAGCCCCCCCTCGACAGGGGTGGCCACCACCTGCTGCAACTGGGGATGGGTGCGGGCGGTGATAAAGGTGCCATCCGGTTTGACCACCATGTAGCGGCGATCCCCGGCAAGTCCCTCCTGGGTCACCTGGGCGCGCTCCAGCGGCATGCCTGCCGTCGATTTGATGGGGTAGAGATGTATGCTGGCGAGGGTCGGCATGTCCTGGTCCTTGTGCTGTGGCGATTCCTGTGAAGAGGGGAAGATAACGATTCCTGTCCCGGGCGGCAATCTTCTCCTGCTGCCCACGTCGAGGGCGGCGAGGGGGCTCGGGCGACAGGCCCGAATGGCTGCGGGGTGTGACGGGGATCCGGTTGTGAAGGGGGCGACCCATAAAGCGCAACATTTATTGATCCTGATCCACCATGTCGTACAAAAAACGGCCCATCATCGAGCCAGCTTCCAGTTTCTGACGCTTTCGCTTCTTCCCTCTCCGGCCACCGTCTGCCCAGGCAACACGGTATCAAGCGCATTCGGATGGGGCCTGTCACACAAAAGAAGAAAGCAATGTATGAGCAAACAACTGGATATGACCCCACAGCCGGATCTCTCCCAGAAAACGGGAACAGGCCCGGTCCGTACCCGGCTGCCCGTCTGGCGGCCGGCCCTGCCACCTTGCAACCATGCCTGCCCGGCTGGCGAGAACATCCAGGCCTGGCTTGCCCTGGCCGAAGCGGGCCGCTTTGAGGCGGCCTGGCAGCGCCTCATCGAAGAAAATCCCCTGCCTGCGGTCCACGGGCGGGTCTGTTATCACCCCTGCGAAAGCGTCTGCAACCGTGCCCAGGTGGATGATGCCGTCTCCATCCACGCCATCGAGCGTTTCCTCGGCGACGAGGCGCTGGCCCGTGGCTGGCAGCCTGCGCCCCCCGCACCCGCCAGCGGCAAGAAGGTGCTGGTGATCGGTGCCGGTCCCTCCGGCCTCTCCTGCGCCTGGCACCTCAATCGGCTCGGCCATCAGGTGGAGATCCGCGAAGCGGGGCCGCTGGCGGGCGGCATGCTGCGCTTCGGCATTCCCGCCTACCGCCTGCCTCGCGATGTGCTGGATCGGGAGGTGGCCCGGATCCTGGCGGCCGGGGTGACCCTGACCCTCAACCACAAGGTGGAGGACGTGCTGTGCGAGCGCGACGAGGGGGGCTTTGACGCCGTCTTCATGGCCATCGGCGCCCATCTGGCCAAGCGGGTCGATATTCCGGCCCGGGAGGCGGGCAAGATCCTCGATGCGGTGAGCTTCCTAGAACAGGCGAGTCTGGCCGAAGAGAAAGGACTACCACCGCCCAAACTGGGGCGGCGGGTGGCCATCTACGGCGGTGGCAATACCGCCATGGACGCGGCTCGCACCGCCCGCCGCCTCGGTGTGGAAGAGGCGATGATCATCTACCGCCGCGACCGGGACCATATGCCGGCTCACGCTTTTGAAGCCGATGAGGCCGAGGAGGAGGGGATCAAGATCAACTGGCTGCGCACCATCCGCCAGCTCGACAGCACCAATATCGAGGTGGAGGTGATGGCGCTGGATGCAGAGGGCAAGCCGGTGCCCACCGGCAAGTTTGAAACCCTCGAAGCAGACTCCCTCATTCTGGCGCTGGGTCAGGAGGTCGACCTCTCTGTGCTGGAGAGCATCCCCGACGTGCGGGTCAACAAGGAGGGAGTGGTACAGGTTGGCGATAACCTGATGACGGACGTGCCGGGTCTCTTTGCAGGCGGCGACATGGTGCCCTCCGAGCGCACCGTCACCATCGCCACCGGCCACGGCAAGAAGGCGGCGCGCCATATGGATGCCTGGCTGCGCGGTCGCCTCTACCACAAGCCGCTCTCCCATTTGCAGGCAGGGAAGCCGCTGGTAGGGCCCGAGCAGTTGCAACTCTGGTTCCAGACCCACGCCCCGGCCAGCAGTCAGCCGGTCAAACCTCCCTCGGCGCGGGATGACTTTGGCGAGATCATCGGTGGGCTGGATGAGGTGGCCGCCCGCTACGAGGCTGCGCGCTGCTACTCCTGCGGCAACTGCTTCGAGTGCGACGGCTGCTATGGCAGCTGTCCCGAGCAGGCCATCGCCAAGCTGGGGCCGGGTCTGGGGTATCAGGTGGATGCCGAGCGTTGCACCGGCTGCGGTGCCTGCCATGACCAGTGCCCCTGCCACGCCATCCTGCTGCGCCAACCGGAGGAGTACCAATGAAACATGAACTGATCATGGTTGACGGCAACGAAGCCGCGGCCCGGGTGGCGTACCAGCTGAGCGAAGTGTGTGCCATCTACCCCATCACCCCGAGCTCGACCATGGCCGAACTGGCTGACGCCTGGGCGGCAGAAGGGCAGACCAACCTGTGGGGCAACATCCCCACAGTGGTAGAGATGCAGAGCGAAGGGGGAGCGGCCGGCACGGTGCACGGCGCCCTGCAGGCGGGGGCGCTCGCCACCACCTTCACCGCCAGCCAGGGGCTGATGCTGATGCTGCCCAACATGTACAAGATCGCCGGCGAGCTCACCTCGGCGGTGTTCCATGTGGCGGCCAGATCGCTCGCGGCGCAGGGGCTGTCGATTTTTGGCGACCATCAGGACGTGATGGCGGCGCGCAGCACCGGTTTTGCCATGCTTGCCTCCGGCTCGGTGCAGGAGGCGCAGGACCTGGCCCTGGTCGCCCACAGCGTCACCCTGCAATGCCGGGTGCCCTTTATCCACTTCTTCGACGGTTTTCGCACCTCCCACGAGGTGAACAAGATAGTCGCCCTGCACAAAGATGAAATTCGGGCGCTTATCGACAACGACTGGGTGCGTGCCCACCGTTCGCGGGCCCTCAACCCGGATCATCCGGTGATGCGCGGCACCGCCCAGAACCCGGATACCTATTTCCAGTCCCGCGAGAGCGTCAACCCCTTCTACGAGGCGGTACCGGCGCGGGTGCAGCAGTGCATGGAGAGCCTCGGCGAGCTGACCGGCCGCCACTACCGGCTGGTGGAGTATCACGGCGCGCCCGATGCCACCGATGTCATCGTGCTGATGGGCTCGGGGGCGGCCACCGCCCGCACGACGGTGGATTGGCTCAACCAGCAGGATCGCAAGACCGGGGTGCTGGTCATTCGCCTCTATCGTCCCTTCCCGGTGCAGGCGCTGCTCGACGCGCTACCGCAGAGCGTGCGGCGCATGGCGGTGCTGGATCGTACCAAGGAGCCGGGGGCAGGCGGCGAGCCGCTGCTGCTGGATGTGCAGAGCGCCCTCATCGACGGCTTGCAGCGCGGCCTTATCAAGCGGCTGCCGTGGCTCAGTGGTGGCCGCTATGGCCTCTCTTCCAAAGAGTTCACCCCTGCCATGTGCGCGGCGGTGTTCGAGGAGCTGGCATCCGACGCGCCGCGCCCGCGCTTTACGGTGGGGATTGTCGATGACGTGTCGGGCCTCAGTCTGGCTTGGCACCCCATCGGCGATCTGGAACCTGCCAGCCGGGTGCGCGCGCTCTTCTTCGGTCTTGGCGCCGACGGCACGGTGGGCGCCAACAAGAACAGCATCAAGATCATCGGCGAGCTGGAGGGCTTCCACGCCCAGGGCTACTTCGTATACGACTCCAAGAAGTCGGGTTCGCGTACCGTCTCCCACCTGCGCTTTGGCCCCGAGCCCATCGACGCCCCCTGGCTTATCGAGCAGGCGAGCTTTATCGGTTGCCACCAGTGGGGCTTCGCCCTGTCGGTCGATCTGCTGGAGCATGCCGCAGAAGGGGCGACCCTGCTGCTCAATGCTCCCTATGAGCCTGAGCGGGTCTGGGCCGAGCTGCCCGAGCGGCTGCGCGCCCGCATCCGCGCCCTCGATATCCGCCTCTACTGCATCGATGGCGATCGGGTGGCCGAGCGTAACGGCATGGGCAATCGCATCAACACCATCATGCAGACCTGCTTCTTCGCGTTGGCTGGCATCTTGCCGCGGGATGAGGCGATTGCGCTGATCAAGGAGAGCATCGAGAAAAGCTATGCCCGCAAGGGGCCCGAAGTGGTTGAGCGCAACTTCGCGGCGGTGGACGACACTCTGGCTCATCTCCATCAGGTGGCCATCCCGGCCGGTGATGAGCAGATCAGCGATTACCCGCTGCCGCTGGCACCGGGTGGCAGCGAGTTTGTCCAGCGGGTCACTGGCGAGATGCTGGCGGGGCGCGGCGATCGCATCCCCGTCTCCATGCTGCCGGTGGATGGCACTTACCCCACCGCCACCAGCCGCTTCGAGAAGCGGGATATCGCCCGCGAGATCCCGATTTGGCACTCCGATATCTGCATCCAGTGCGGCAACTGCGTCTTTGTTTGCCCCCATGGGGCGCTGCGGGCCAAGTTCTACCATCAGGACTGGCTGGCGAGCGCCCCCGAGGCGGCGCAGTCGGTGCCCGTCACCGCCAAGGGCTTCCCCGACAGCCGCTACACATTGCAACTCTATCCGGAGGATTGCACCGGTTGTGGCCAGTGCGTGCAGGCCTGTCCGGTGCGGGTCGGGGCGGATGAGAGCCATGAAGGCGAGCGCGCCATCACCATGATGGACAAAACGCCCCATCTGGCTGGTCAGAAGCAGGCCCTGCGCTGGTTCGAGAGTCTGCCCTGGCCTGCTCGCGAGCGGGTGGATTTCTCCACCGTGCGCGGCACCCAGTTCCTCGAACCCCTGTTCGAGTTCTCCGGCGCCTGCGCCGGCTGTGGCGAGACCCCCTATCTCAAGCTGCTGACCCAGCTGTTTGGTGATCGCATGCTGGTGGCCAACGCCACCGGTTGCTCCTCCATCTACGGCGGCAACCTGCCGACTACCCCCTGGGCCAAAAACGGTGAAGGGAAGGGGCCGGCCTGGTCGAACTCATTGTTTGAGGACAACGCCGAGTTCGGCTTTGGTTTTCGCCTCACCGCCGATCAGCACCACGGTCAGGCAGTGGCAGCCTTGCAGGCGATGAAGGGGGAGATCGGGGAAGCGTTGGTCGAGTCGCTGATCAGCGCCCCCCAGCGGCTGGAGTCGGAGATCCGCGCCCAGCGGGGCCGAGTGGCGCAAGTGCGGGAGCGGCTGGAAGAGGTGAAGTCCGGCAAGGCTCGCGAGCTGCTCTCCTTGATTGATCAGCTGGTGCGCCGTTCGGTCTGGATAGTGGGCGGCGATGGCTGGGCCTATGACATCGGCTCATCGGGGCTCGATCATGTGCTCGCCTCCGGGCGTGATGTGAACGTGCTGGTGATGGATACCGAGGTCTACTCCAACACCGGCGGCCAGATGTCGAAATCGACCCCGCTCGGTGCAGTCGCCAAGTTCGCGGCGGGAGGCAAGACGCTGGCCAAGAAGGATGTGGCGTTGCAGGCCATCTCCTACGGCAACGTCTATGTGGCCCGCATCGCCTTTGGTGCCAACCCGCAGCAGGCGCTACAGGCGTTGCGTGAGGCCGAAGCCTATCCGGGCCCGTCGCTGATCATCGCCTACAGCCACTGCATCGCCCACGGCATCGACATGGAGCAGGGATTGGCCCAACAGAAGCGTGCGGTCGATTCGGGCCACTGGCCGCTGATGCGCTACAACCCGGTACTGCGCAGCGCCGGGCAGAACCCCTTCAGCCTCGACAGCCTGCGCCCCTCCATCCCCCTTGCCGAATATCGGCAGCAGGAGACCCGTTATAGGGTGCTGGCCCAGAGCCATCCACAGGAGGCCGAGCGGCTGATGCAGGTGGCGCAACAAGTGGCGTGGCAGAAGTGGGCCACCTACGAGGAGATGGCCACCCGCGAGGCCAGCCATTTCCATCCGCCGGTGTGATCATGGGATGAAACAGGTAAGACAAAGCGGGCCATTGGCCCGCTTCGTTTTCCGGTGCCAAGGGAAGTGGCCGTTGCCGCGCCTTGGGGCGGCCAACAAAAAGCCCGGCGTCGGGCCGGGCTGGCAGGATAAGTTGCTTATCCAGGTATTCGTCGAGGCGTCTAGTGTGGATGTTGTTTGAGGATGTCGTATATCTCCTCTTTCAGTTTAAGTTTCTGTTTTTTCAGATCCTTCACCTCGGAGCTGTAGTCGCTGGCGTGGTGTTTCTCCAGCTTTCTGATCTCCGCATCCAGGTCGTTGTGCAAGTCAAACTTCTTCTGGAAATGGACATCACTGCTCTTCAGTTTCGAGATGAGATCTCTGTACTCCGGAAACATGTAATGAAGCCTCCTTGTTGTCGTTTGATTGTGCCTGCAAGACCAAAGTACCCCTTACTGCCGGGGAGAAACGTGATCCCGATCCAATTCGGGGCCACGGATTTGCTGCATGGGAAGGGCGATTTTTAACTGTTTGAATTACAAGATGATTGCCTGCTGACCCAGGGGCAGCAGAGGAAAGAAGCGGGATCCGCTTCACATTCGGGAGAGGGGGTCTGCAACGGGGCGGGCAACAGAAAGGGGCGCGAGGCCCCTGACTGGAAACGGGTGAGCCGTTTACTCTTTTTTCTTTTTCTTCTCGGGCAGGGGCTTGCCGTCTCTGGCAATCACCTTGCCTGCCTCGAAACCGATCTGCGCCGCCAGCTCTTCCAGATCCGGCGCCTTGGCCTCGTTGCCGATGGCGTACTGGTAGTTGGCGATGGAGATCTTCTCCGCCACCGGTGTGCCCGGGACGATGGGCTCGCGCCAGCCCTGGCCGATGTGGGCCACCAGGGTGCCGTTCATGATGAGCTCTCCGACGATCTCCTGGGTGGGGATGCCCTTGCCGTAGGTGAGGCCCTGCGGGTGCTTCTTGCCGACCAGGGGCTCTTGGCTTGCGGGCATCAGCTTGGTGCGGATCAGCCACTTGGGCGATTTGGTCTTGCCCACCGCCTTGCCGGTCTGGTACTCGTTGATCTTGATGGTCTTGATCATCTGGGCCGTGAACTCCTTGGTCAGGGCCTTCTGGGCTTCGCTGGTCTCGTCGATGACGATGGGGGCCACATACCAGGTCTGGGGAGCCTGCGCCTTGGGGGTCGCCGGGGCGGTTTGCGCCATGGCGAGCGGGCTGAGCAGGATGGCCGTCAACAAGAGTCCGATTTTCTTCATGGTGATTCCGCTTATGTTTCGACAAGAATTTTGTTTTGCCAGCGACGACTGCGCCAGCGCCAGAACATGGCCAGACCGCGCACCCACTCGTCGCAGGCGAGGGCCAGCCAGATGCCTACCAGGCCATAGCCCTGCATGATACCAAGGAAATAGGCCAGGGGAACGGCAATGCCCCACATGGAGACGAGCGCCATGTAGAGCGGGAAACGGGCATCCCCGGTGGCGCGCAGGGCGTTGATCACCACCAGATTGAAGGTGCGACCGGGTTCGAGGATGAGGCTGATGAGGAAGAGCTGCGCCACCTGGGTGATGATGTCGGCGTCGTCGGTGAACAGGCTGATGATGGCGCGGCCGTTGAGGGCGGCGGCGATGGCGATGACGGCGGTGACGATGAGGCCGAGTTTCAGGCTCTTCATCAGTTGGCGATAGGCTTGATCGAAGCGTCGGGCTCCCGCCAGGTGGCCGATGATGATCTCGTTGCCAAGGCCGATGGAGAGGCCGAACAGCAGGATGAACAGGCAGATCTGGAAGAAGTAGGACTGGGTCGCCAGCGCCTTGTCGCCGAGCAGGCCGACGAAGGCGGTCACCACCATGAACTGCAGCATCCAGGAGAGGTTCTCCCCCGCCGCCGGCAGACCGATGTGCAGTACCTTGTCCAGCATGGCGCGGCTTGGGCGGACGATCTCGGGCAGACGCAGCCGGATGCCGGTCTTGCGTGCCACCAGCCACACCAGCAGCACCACCCCGACGATGCGCCCGGCCACCGTGCTGATGGCGACCCCGGCGACCCCGAGCTGGGGCAGGCCGAACCAGCCATAGAGCAGCAGCAGGTTGCCGACGAAGGTGATGAGGTTGACGATGAGGGTCACGTACATCGCCTGACGGGTGTGGCCGTGAGCGCGCAGGGTGGCGGCCAGGCAGAGCGCCGCCGCTTCCGGCAGCAGGCACAGGCCGATGATCTGCAGGTAGAGGGTGGCATCGCTCATCAGGTTGGCGGGCAGGTTCATCAGCGCCAGCATGGTACTGGCCCCGGCGATGACGCCGACCGCGGCCACCAGTCCCACCAGCAGGTTGAAACCGATGGCGGTGTGGATGACGACGCGGGCTTTTTCCTTGTCTCCCGCCCCCAGATACTGGGTGATCACCACGCTGGTGCCGATGCTGACGAAGCTGAACAGGGTGATGGCGAGATCGAAGACCTGGTTGCCCACCGCGAGGGCCGCCACCCCCTGATAGGAGACGTGGCCCACCATGAAGGTGTTGAGGGCCCCGGTCAGAAAGTGAAGGGCCAGATCGATGAACAGTGGCCAGGTCAGGGCGAAGAGGGAGCCCGGGCCCGCGTGGGATTGAGTCTGCATGGGATATCCAGGTGCTGGCGATGGCCCTCGTCAGGGCCAACTGGAGGGGCATTTAACACCAAGCGGGGGCGGGGTGCAATCCTGGCCGCAGGAGGAGGGGACCTGCGACCAGGGGATGTGTCTCAGACCGGCGTGGCGCCGGCCTCCTGCTCGCTGGGGCGGGTGAGGCGCGCCGAGTCGGGCAGGTCGT
Source organism: Aeromonas sp. ASNIH1 (assembly GCF_002934285.1). Taxonomy (NCBI): domain Bacteria; kingdom Pseudomonadati; phylum Pseudomonadota; class Gammaproteobacteria; order Aeromonadales; family Aeromonadaceae; genus Aeromonas; species Aeromonas sp. ASNIH1. Next base: position 3,192,939 of record NZ_CP026228.1, read on the forward strand.
CATCGTGCGGCCAGCGGGTGAGCAGGGCATCCGTGGTGCTCTCCACCCCCTCGTCGTCCCGGAACACCGGTTCCCGGTAGCAGCGGGTCATGCGCAGGGCCTGATACATGTCGGGGCAGAGGATGATGCCATCCTCGCCGACCCGGATCCCGGCCTGCTTGAGCCACAGGCTCATCTGGCCGTGGCGACCGGCCATCACCATGTGGATGCCGCGCCGTTTCAGATCCTTGTGCAGCTCCCCCAGCATGCTCATCACGCTGATGTCCTGATGGGTGAAGCAGGCCACCGCATCCACCACCAGGCATTTGGGGCTGTGGGGATCCTGCACCAGCAGCGCCAGTACCCGCCGTTTGAAGTAGGGGGCGTTGAAGTAGGTGAGCGGCGAGTTGAAGCGATAGACCAGGATGCCGGGAATGGCCTTGGCCTGCTCGTTGTCTCCCAGGGTGCGTACGACCCCTTCGTCGTCCATGCCGAGCAGCTGGTCGGTGGGGCGCATCACGTTGCGTAGGAACTGGAACAGCCCCAGCAGGACCGCGAGGGTGATGCCCGGAATGACCCCCATGGTGAGCACGCTGACAAAGGTCACCAGGGCGAGCCAGAAGGCGGCGCGGTCCGAGTCGCGCAGAGCCCAGAGGCCGCGAAAATCCGTGAGCGACAGGGAGGCCATCACCAGCACCACCCCGAGGGCGGCGGTGGGGATGTATTGCAGCGGCGCCGTCAGGTAGAAGGTGACCAGGGCGATGACGGCGGCGGCGATGATGGATACCAACTGGCTCTTGCCGCCGTTGGCGTCGTTCACCGCGGTGCGCGAATCCGCCCCGCTGATGGCAAACCCCTGGGAGGCGGCCGCCGCCAGGTTCGCCATGCCCAGCGCCCTAAACTCCTTGTCCGCATCAATCTCGTAGCCGTTCTTGGCGGCGAAGCTGCGGGCGGTGAGCATCATGGAGACGAAGCTCACCATGGCGAGGTTGAGGGCGGGCAGCACCAGCTCACGGATAAGCCCGGGGGGAAAGTCCGGCATCTGGAAGGCGGGCAGCCCCGAGCCGATGGTCCCCAGGGTGGCGATGTCGACGCGGCCGAGATTGAACAGCCACACCAGGGCCGCCGTCACCACCATGGCCACCATGGAGGAGGGCCAGGCCGGTCTGTAGCGCTTGGCCAGCAGCAGGGTGAGCAGAGCGGTCAGGCTCATGGCCAGGGTGGGCAGATGGGTCTGGGTAATGTAGCTGGTGCCGTTCAGGATCCGCTCTATCAGGTAGCGCTCGCTGAAGGTGAAACCGAAGATCTTGGAGAGCTGGCCCACCATGATGGTGATGGCCACCCCGTTGAGCAGCCCCATCAGGATGGGGCGGGAGAGAAAGTCTGCCAGCACCCCCAGCTTGAAGCGGCTAGCGATGAGGCACCAGAAGCCGGTCATGGCGGTCATGGTCATCACCAGTTGCCAGTGACGGGTGGGATCCCCGGCGGCGAGCGGCGTTACCACGGCGGCGATCACCGCGCAGGTGGCGGCATCCGGACCGACGATGAGCTGACGGGAGGTGCCAAAGAGGGCATACACCACCATGGGCAGGATGCAGGAGTAGAGGCCGACGATGGCGCCTACCCCGGCGAGCTCCGAATAGGCGATGGCCACGGGCAGGGCCACGGCCGCGACCGAGAGGCCAGCGCGAAGATCCGGCATCAGCCAGGCCCGCTGGTATTGCAGCAAGGCGGCGAGCCCCGGCAGCCAGCGCTCGAGAGAGAAGAAGTCGCGCATTATTTAACCCATTGAGTTACAAACATCTTTTTCTTAGTGTGCCCAAGGTCGTCGGCCCTTTGCAATCCGCTCATGGCCAGTTCACCACAAGGTCAGGCCAGATGCGTTGCCACTCCTTGGCCCTGACCCGTTCGCTAAAGATACGGCTCTCCTGGCGACAGCGCGGATTGGGGCTCACCACCAGGGACCAGTTGGGGGCAAAGCCGTAGGGGGCCAGCCACTCGAACGCATCATCTGCCAACAGGCGGACCCCGATGCAGGTGGGTATTTCCACCCAGTGGCTGAGGGCCGAGAGCGAGCTGGCAAAAGGAGGCACCTGCTGGCGCAGATGCATGCGGGCCTGGTTGCGCACCTCCCACAACTGGCCCGGCATCCTGGCGGCGAGCCAGGCTTCGTGATCGGCCTCCTTCAATCCAGTCGGATCAGCGCTGTCCAGATAGATAAGATCGATGTCGTTGAGCGGGGTGGGTTCGGCCTTGTGATGGAGGTGATCCCAGATGAGGTTGCGCACAAACCCCGCCCCCAGGGCCCAGTCGGGCAGCGCCAGCTCCCGCGCAGCCCGGAGGCAATCCATGCGCGGGTGATCAGCTCGCAGCAGGGCCTCGGTGCAGGCTCGCAGGTGCGCCTCCCGCAGCGGCCCGGCTTCAACCGGCATTGCGGCGCAACCAGACGTCGATGTAGCTGCAGCTCGGCACTATGGTGAGCCCCTCAGAGAGGGTCCAGTCGTAGAAGCGGCGGGCCAGCTTGTCGGCAATCCCCTGTCCGCGCAGCTCGGGGGGAACCTGGGTGCTGTAGGCGTCCACCGTGGTGGCGTCCAGCCGGCGATAGGCAAGGCGGGAGAGCTTGCCGTCCACGGTGCAGACAAACTGCTGCTGATCGGCCTGGTGAAGGATGTCGCTCATCGGGAGTCCTCTCTGGGTGAATGGGAAGATCAGAACATGGCGGACAGGGTTTGCCAACGCCATTCTTTGCGCCCATGGCGGGCTCGCTTACACTGGCCGGCCTGCGAATGGTCGCAAGGCAAGGTATAGAACATTGAGAGAGGATGGATCCGTCATGGCCTTCGCCACCCTGGACGAGCTGATAGGCAACACCCCGTTGCTGGCGCTGCGCCGCATCAATCCGCACCCCGGCGTCACCCTGCTGGTGAAGCTGGAGGGCAACAACCCCGCCGGCTCTGTCAAGGACAGGGCGGCGCTGAACCTCATCAGGCAGGCAGAGGCGAGTGGTCACTTAGCGCCAGGAGCCCGGCTCATCGAGGCCACCTCCGGCAATACCGGCATCGCGCTGGCCATGGTGGCGGCGTCCCGGGGTTACCGGATGCGACTCATCATGCCGAGCAACATGAGCCAGGAGCGGCGCGACGCCATGCAGGCCTACGGCGCCGAGCTGGTGCTGGTGGAAGAGGGCATGGAAGCGGCGCGAGACCTCGCCCTGGCCATGCAGGCGCGGGGGGAGGGGCTGGTGCTCGATCAGTTCAACAACCCCGCCAACCCGGATGCCCACTACCGCTCCACCGGCCCCGAGATCTGGCGCCAGAGCGGCGGGGCTGTCACTCACTTCGTCTCGGCCATGGGCACCACGGGCACCATCATGGGGGTCTCCCGCTACCTCAAGGAGCAGAACCCGGCGGTGGCGGTGATCGGCCTGCAACCGGCCGAGGGGAGCCAGATCCCCGGCATTCGCCGCTGGCCCGAGGCCTACCGGCCCGCCATCTTCGAGCCTGCGCGGGTCGATGGGGTGCTGGATGTGACACTGGAAGAGTCCCTCGTCATGATGCGCCGCCTGGCGCGGGAAGAGGGCATCTGCTGCGGCGTCAGCTCGGGTGGCGCCGTGGCCGGGGCCTTGCGGGTGGCGGCAGAGATCGGGCAGGGGGTGGTGGTGGCGATCATCTGCGATCGGGGGGATCGCTACCTCTCCACCGGGGTCTTCACCCCCGATGCCTGACGGGCAAGGGGCCTGCTACTCCCAGGCCCGCTCCAGCAGGACCAGCAACTGTTCCCTGTCTGCATCCTTGCGGTTGTAGAGCAGGGCGCCGTCGTTGATGGCGAGATCCCGGATCCCGGGCAGCAGCGCCTTGTCGGTGAGACCCGCCTCCCGCAGGGTGCGGGGCAGCTTGACCGTCTGCCACAGGGTATCGCGCAGTGTCTGCAACGCCTCGATGGTGGCCTGGGGTCTCCCCTCGGCCGGGGTCGCGGCAAAGCGCTCCGGCCCCACCAGGGGCAGCAGCAGGCGGGCGAGCTCGGGGTCGATGCCGGGCCGGTTGTAGTCGAGCACGGTGGGCAGGAAGAGGTTCATGCAGAGGCCATGGGGCAGGTGGCAGCGCGCCCCCAGACTGTGGCCAAGGGCGTGCACCAGCCCCACCATGGAGTTGGAAAACGCCATGCCCGCCAGGGTGGAGCCCTCCGCCAGTTGCAGCCGCAGACCCTTGTCTGTCGGGTGGGCCAGCACCCTGGGCAGGGCGGTGGCAATCTTCTCCACCGCCATCAGGGCCAGGGCGTCACTGACCGGGTTCTTGCCGTTGCCGATGAAGGCCTCGATGGCGTGGGTCATGGCATCCATGGCGGTGGCGGCGGTGATGGGCAGCGGCAGCCCCAGGGTGAAGCGGGGATCCAGCACCGCCAGCCGGGGCAGCAGGAAGGGGGAGGTGAAGGGCACCTTGCGCCCGCTCCCTTCATCCTTGATCACTGCCACCAGGGTCACTTCGGAGCCGGTCCCCGCCGTGGTGGGGACCACCGCCAGGGGGTTGAGGGGACGGGTCAGGCAATCCGCTCCGGCATAGTCGAGCAGCCGCTCGCCCCCCAGGGTCGCCAGTATGTTCACCGCCTTGGCGGTGTCGATGACGGAGCCGCCGCCAAGGGCCAGCAGGCTGTCACAGCCCAGCTCCCGGTAGTGGCGGGCGATCCGCTCCACCACGGCGGTGGAGGAGTCTGCAGGGATCTCGTCCCAGATGGCGGCGACCGGCAAGGCCCCTTCGGCCATCACATCGGCCAGCAGGGTGGCGAGCCCACTGCCGCTGACCCCCTTGTCGGTGAGAAGCAAGGGGCGGCCAGCTCCCAATCCCCTCAGGGCATCCGGCAACTGTTCCAGTGCCTGCTCCCCCGCCATCAGCTTGACCGGGCAGAAAAAATCGTAATAACGGCTCATCCCGTTCTCCTCGTGTTCAAGCGGTCAGCAGACCCAGATAGATGTGGCAGGCCCGCGCGAGCTTGCGATGCGGGTCCGGGTAGTGGCGAAGCAGGGGCCGCGCGATGAAGGCGGGCAGGATCAGGCTCTGCAACTGCTCAAGCGCCCGCACCAGGTGCATGGCCGCGTCGAGATCCCCCTCCACCAGCAGCCGGTTTTCGCAAAAGGCCTGGTTGATGCCGAGGCGAAAGCTGAGGGCGCGAAAGGCGACGGCGGGGTGCTTGAAGCGCACCCGCAGGGGGTGGGGGCCGTCATGGGCACAGGTCGAATGCGCCCTGCCAGCCTCCTCACCGCAGTGCCAGCGCCCCGCGAACTTGTAGAGACTCAGCCCCCGGGTCATGCCGTTTACCTCCAGCCTGATGGTGAGGCCATCCGGCAGGGGGGCAAGCTCGCGGCGCACCGCCTCGTCGACCCGGGCGGCGCGGCACAGGGTGCGGCCGATGATCCAGAGCAGGCTGCCAATCCAGAGGCGCCTGCCGGTGGCAAGCAGGGCGTCAGGGCGCATGAGAACCTCCGCTGATGGCGGACCAGAAGAGGGCGAAGGCGCTCTCCTGCCAGTGGGGGTCTTCCCCCAGTTCAGGCTGATCGACAAAGAGGGAGGCGCAGGCCAGAAACTGGCCCTGGCACACCTCCAGCATCAGGGCCGGCGGGGCCGACATCAGCTCGCCGCTGGCCTGGCCCCGGGCGAGCAGGCTCGGCAGAAAATGCAGGGTCTCCGCCAGGATCTGGCTGCGCAGGGGGCGGGCCAGCAGGGGGGAGTGGAAAAAGCCCAGCACGAACCTGAGCTCACGGGGGTGGGCCTGCATCCAGCCCATGGCCTGGTGCCAGTAGTGGCGGGCCTGCTCCTGGAGCGGCAGGGCGGCATCGGCCTCGGTGATGGCGGCGCCAAGGCGCAGCTTGATGTCCTGGTAGAGGCTCTGGATCAGCACCTCCTTGCTGGGAAAATGATGAAACAGGGTGCCATTGGCCACCCCGGCCGCCTTGGCGATGCGGGCGGTGGCGGCGCCCTGCAGGCCATCCTCCGCGCACAGGGCCAGGGCGGCATCCAGGATCTGGCGGCGTTTGTCGGTCATGGTCTCTCGCATCTCGCCTCCTAGCGCAGGAACAGGGCCATCATCAGCCGCTGGTACCAGCGCCGATAGGGGGGGTGAATGAGGGAGCCTGTGCTGAAGCGCCCGCGACGCAGCACGGTTTTCGCCTTGGAGAAGGTGAGAAACCCCTCGCGGCCGTGATAGTGGCCCATGCCGGAGGGACCGATGCCGCCGAAGGGGGCATCGTCCGCCGCCACCTGGAACAGACTCTCGTTGATGGCCATGCCCCCGGCGTGGGTCTCCCGGATGAGGCGGCGCTGCAGCGTCTCGTCCAGGCTCATCAGATAGAGCGCCAGGGGGCGGGGCCGGGCCGCCACATAGGCCAGGGCCTCCTCGATGTCGTCATAGGGCACCAGGGGCAGCAGGGGGCCGAAGATCTCCTGCTGCATCACCTGGCAGTGGCCGGGTACCTCGGTCAGCAGGTGGGGCACCAGTTTGCGGGTGGCGTCATCCCGGGCGGGCGTGACGCAGGGGTGGATCTGGGCACCGGCCTGCCTCGCCTCCTCCAGCCAGGCGGTGAGCCGCTCGTACTGGGGGGCGTTGATGATGGCGCCATAATCCGGGCTCTCGAGCCCTTTGGGGTAGAGGCGGCGAAAATGGGCCTGATAGGCCTCGATGAAGGCCTGCTCCTGCCCCCTCGGCAGCAGCACGTAGTCGGGGGCCACGCAGATCTGGCCGGCGTTGAGGCTCTTGCCGAAGATCATCCGCTCCACCGCCAGTGCCAGGGGCATGTCGGGAGCGATGAGACAGGGGCTCTTGCCGCCGAGCTCCAGGGTGAGGGGGGTGAGCTGGGGGGCGGCCGCGGCCATCACCAGCCGACCCACCGCCGTGGAGCCGGTGAAGATGAGATGGTCGAAGGGGAGGGCGCTGAAGGCGGCCGCGATCCCAGCATCCCCCTCGATGACCACCACCTCGTCATTGCCGAGGGCCTCATCGAGCAGGGTGCGCAGCACGGCGTTGGTGTGAGGGGTGAACTCGGAGAGCTTGATCATGGCGCGGTTGCCGGCGGCGAGGGCGCCGATGAGGGGCCCGAGGCTCAGCATCACCGGGAAATTCCAGGGCACCATGATGCCGACCACGCCGAGGGGCTGATAGTGCACCTCGACCCTGGCGGGGGCCAGCAGCAGGCCGGAATGACGGCGCTCCGGTTTCATCCACCCCTTGAGCCGTTTCTGGGTGTAGTTGATCTGCATGACGCAAGGGAGCACATCGGCGATCAGGCTGTCGTAATCGCTGCGCTGGCCGTAGTCCCGGGCCAGGGCCTGACACAGTGCCTGCTTGTGGCGCAGCAGCCCCTGCTTGAGGGCATCAAGTCTGGCACGGCGGGACGCCAGATCCGGCATGGGGGTGGCCTGGGTGGCCTGCCTGAGCCGATGCAGTTGCTCGGGGAGGGAGAACTTGTCCGGTGAGGCGGGGGTGACGGTGGTGTCCATGGCATGCTCCGCACGAAAAGTGACCGACTGATTAGTCGGTCCAAATCTAGCGATTCGTTGCCGACTTGTAAACCGGGTGAGGGCAGAGGGTGGCTGCCAGTGGGCAGCGTTGTCCGGAACTGTGTCCGGGCTCCCATTTTTGAGGCATCCGGATTGGTCTTCTATCCAATAAGGGGTAATTGTGGGGCACCAACTCGGAGGGAGAACCGCACATGACCAGGGAATTGCATAGCCTGCTGGCCCGGCTGGATGACGTGATCGCGCGCATGCCGGACAGTTTCAATACCTATGAGTTTGCCCAGAAGCTGGCGCTGCAACATCAGCAGGAGTATTTCGCCGCGGGCTACTCCCTGGCGGGCCAGGAGAAGAACCTGCTGCGCCTGCTCCACGAGAAGATTGCCCTGGCGCTGGCGAGCCATGAGGGCGTCATCGAGGGGGCCCTGCTGCCCTGCATGACCCCCTGGGGAGAGCGCGCCACCTCGCCCCGCTGGCACCGCAAGCACTGACCCGACAACAACATGAAAAGGCCCCTCGGGGCCTTTTCATGTTGGGGGTCGCACCTACTGGACCAGCCTGCGGGCCTGCCAGTAGCGGCTGTTCCAGTAGACGTTGTCGAGGCGCGAGCGGATCACGCCCTTGCTGGTGGAGGCGTGGATGAACTCACCTGCCCCGGTGTAGACCCCGACGTGGTACTGCTGCCAGCCGGTCTTGAAGAAGACCAGGTCCCCGTGTTGGAGACGGTATCTGTCCACCGGGCGGCCGAGGCTCGCCTGGGATTCCGTGGTGCGGGGCAGGGTGAAGCCCAGCACCTGGCTGTAGGCGAGCTGGGTGAAGGCGGAGCAGTCGAGACCGGCGCGGCTGGTACCGCCCATGCGATAGGGCACGCCGCGCCACTGCTGATAGAAGTTGTCGAATGCGCCGCTCTGGCGCACGGGAGGGGGAGGCTCCGGCGTGCTGGAGCAGGCGGCGAGAAGCAGGGCCAGCAGGGGCAGCAGGGGCAGCAGCAAGGTGCGAAACATCTCAACTCCTTGATAGGGCACGGGGTTCATCATAGACGATGATCCTGCCTGGAACCTGAATGACAACGGCATTGACGAGTGGCCGCCTGTGGGGGCAGCCACTGGATCACCCCGCCGGTTTGGGGGTAATGAGCGGCGTCAGCAGCTCGGCAATCTTGTAGAAGGTCTGCACCCGCGTGGTGCTGGGGCGCCACACCAGGCCTATCTCCCGATAGGGTTTCTCCCCGGGCAGGGGGATGGCGACCAGGTCCGTGTTGTCGAGGATGCCCGCATCTATGGCCATCTGGGGCAGGAAGGTGGTGCCAAGACCGGCCCCCACCATCTGCACCAGGGTGTGCAGGCTGGTGGCGGCGAACGGGTTGATCTTGCTCTTGTCCCGCAGCCGACAGGCGCTCACCGCGTGCTCCGTCAGGCAGTGCTCCCGCTCCAGCAGGAAGATGCTCTGGTTGGGCAGCTCCTTGTAGTCGAACGGCATGTGCAGGCCCGCAGCCATGTGGGAGGGCATCACCATGTGGAAGGGATCCTGGCCGACGGTTTTGCTGTGGAAGCCGCCGATCTCCACCGGCAGCGCCAGGATCAGCAGATCGAGCTGCCCCTGCTCCAGCTGCTTGAGCAGATTGGTGGTGGTGTCTTCCCGCAGCAGCAGCTCCAGATCCGGATAGGCCTTACCGCACACCTGCAGCAGCTTGCTCAGCAGGAAGGGGGCGATGGTGGGGATGCAGCCCAGGCGCACCGTGCCGTGCATGACGCCCCCCTGCTGCTGCCCCAGCTCCATCAGATCCCGGGCGTCGGAGAGCAGGTTGCGCGCCCGCGCCACGATTTCCATGCCGACCGGCGTCATGATGAAGCTCTTGTGATCCCGCTCCACCAGTTGCAGGTTCATCATGTCCTCCAGGGTCTGGATCCCGGTACTCAGGGTCGACTGGCTGACATGGCAGGCCTTGGCGGCGCGGTTGAAATTCTTGTGCTCGTCCAGAGCGACCAGATACTGGAGCTGCTTCAGGCTGGGCCAACGTTGCATAGGAGAAACCCGATCGATGCTATCTATTTGATTTGATTAATCTACCATCGAGAAGCCCCGTTGTCGTCGACAAATCGGTGCCCCCTGGCAGGCGCACTGCCTCACGCACATGGGGTGGCCTGCGCCGATGAGCTGGTCACCCCTCATTGGTCAGGAGCTTATCCCCTTGTGCCGCGCCATTGAAGGGGCGCCGCCATGGGATGTGACGGGGATCGGCCTTCGGGTGGGGCGCCCAGCGCGCAGGAGCGGCCATAAAAAAACGCGCCGGTGGGCGCGTTTTTGCAGAAGGGGGGCGGACTATTCGTCGAAGATACCGAAGTGATCCTTGGCGAAGTTGACCCGCTGCTCCACGTTCATCTTGACCTGACCCAGCTTCTCGATGGTCTTGAGGTTGGGCACCAGGCCGCGACCGTTGGCGATCTGGATGGCAAGGCCCGGACGGGCGTTGAGCTCCAGCAGCATGGGGCCGCGGAACTTGTCCAGCACCATGTCGGTCCCGATGTAGCCCAGACCGGACATCTCGTAGCAGGAGGCCGCCAGGTTGAGCAGGGTGTCCCAGTGGGGCACCTTCAGATCATAGAGATCCAGTCCGGTGTCCGGGTGGTGGCGCAGCGGGTTGCCAAACTGCACCGCCCGCAGGGCGCGGCCGGTGCGCAGGCACAGGCCCACCCCCACGGCGCCCTGGTGCAGGTTCGCCTTGCCGTCGGAAGCCGAGGTGGAGAGGCGCATCATGGCCATCACCGGGAACCCCTTGAAGATGATCACCCGGGCATCGGGGACCCCTTCGAAGGAGTAGCCGTCGAACACGTCGTCGAAGTTGATGAGGCCTTCGACCAGCGCCACGTCGGGTTTGCCGCCGAGGGAATAGAGCCCCGCCAGGATGTTGGAGACATGACGCTCCAGATCCTGGCCGTTGGCGGCGCTGCCGTTGGGCTTGTAGAAGAGGCCGTCCTCCTGGCGCAGGATCACCAGGATCCCCTTGCCGCCGGAGCCGCGGGCCGGCTTGATGCAGAAGCCCGGCCAGTCCTTCACCAGCTCGGTGATGCGAGTCACGTCGTGCTGCTCGCGGATGGTGCCGATGAGTTCAGGCACCGTCACCCCCGCATCCAGCGCGATGCGCTTGGTCTTGAGCTTGTCATCCACCAGCGGATAGAGGCGGCGCGGGTTGTAGCGGCTGATGTAGGAGTGGTTGCGCTTGTTCATGCCGAGGATGCCTGCCTTGGACAGGCTCCACGGACTGGTGTATTTCTGCCAGAACCACATCTGTTACTTGTCCTTACCCGGGGTGGCACCAGACTTCATCTCGTCCACCAGCGGCTTGAAGCGCTTGAGCTCGCTCAGCTTGTAGCCGGTGTAGTTACCCATCAACAGCACGGTCGCCATCAGCACCAGCTGCAGGCCGAGGAAGTTGAAGGTGAGGTGACGAATGAGCTCGTTGTCCATGGCCAGGTAGGCGATGACCGCCACCAGCAGGGAGCCGCCGCCCTGGCGGAACACCTCTTTGGGACCCTCTTCTTCCCACAGGATGGACATGCGCTCGATGGTCCAGGAGAGGATGATCATCGGGAAGAAGGTGATCTTCATGCCGTCGGTCAGCCCCAGCTTGAAGGCGAACGCAGAGAAGATGCCGATCATCGAGATCACCATGATGATGATCGCCGATATTCGGGCCACCAGCAGCAGGTTCAGCCTCGAGAGGTAGGAGCGGATCACCAGGCCGGTGCCGACGATCAGCAGGAAGCCGATGAGGCCGGTGACCAGCGAGGTCTGGATGAAGGCGACCGCGATCAGCACCGGCATGAAGGTGCCGGAGGTCTTGATCCCCACGATGACCCGCAGGAACACCACCATCAGCACGCCGATGGGGATGAGCAGCAGACCCTTGAACAGGGCTTGCTCTTCCAGGGGCAGGCTGTGGATGGAGAAGTTCATCATCTCAGATTTTTCGAACTTCTGGGCCAGGGCCACGTTGACCGGTTGCTCCTGCTCGATCATCGAGAAGGTGACGCGGGAGTTGTGACCGCCGGTGACGTCCAGGAGGGCGCCGGAGTTGTACTCCCACAGCAGCAGGTTGGCCGGTTGACCCTGTTCACCGCTTTGCGGGTTGAACAGCTTGTAGTCGGTCGGGCTGTTGAAGACCTGCAGGTAATCCACCAGCTCCTGACGGCGACGGCCGTCTTCCAGGCTGAGGGCGTGAACCACCCGGGCCGGGACGTCCGCGTTGTTGAGCAGCTCGGCAATCAGATTGGCGCGGCTCTTGTGGGACTTGAGCAGCTCGGCGTTCTGTTCCTGCTTCTCGATCTCCTTGATGATCTCGCGGGTCAGGGTGTAGCCGTCGGCGGAGCGCTCCTGGGCGCGCTCCAGGATCTGCTTCATGGCCGTGGCGTAGGGCTCGCTCTCGATCTGCTTCTCGATGGCGGGCGGCTGCGGGTTGGCGGCGGGCTTGGCATGGGCATCGGCCATCATGTCGACCCGGTAGTAGAGCTCCTGACGGCCGGAGGCGGTGCGGATGGACCACTCGGCGCGGGCATCCCCGTCTTTTTCCACGAACGACAGGCCATAGCCCGGGCTCGCGGCGTTCTCGTTCATCAGGGTGAAGCCGGGCTGGGTGCCCGGAATGGCCAGGGAGGCGATCACCGGCTCGCCGGTGGCCTCGAATTCGAGCTTGGCTTCGATGGACCAGATCTGGCGCTTTTCACCCGGCGTGAGCGGGACGTCCAGCGCGATGTGATGATAGAAGGTCATCCCCAGGCCGACGATGTAGAGCAGGGCGACCAGCAGATAGAACGGCTTACGGGAAACCATGGATTATTTCACATCCTTGAGCTTGGGTTTGGGTTGGATATATTCGCGGGCCACGTCGACCACGGCGATGTCTTTGAGGAATTCACGGCCCAGCAGCACGGGGAAGGTCATGTCGCTGCGGTCCTTCAGGGTAAATTCGGCCTTCTCGGTCATGTCGCCGATGCGCACGGCGAGGCGGACCACGGGGCGACGGTCGAGATCGTCGGCGGAAGCCTGACGGACCCGCACGTGACGCACCAGGGGCGCTTCAATCTGGATCTTGTCGTCCATCTCCTGGTGGCTCAGGAAGAAGCGCACCCAGTTCTTGCCGTTGCGCTCGAAGATGGTGATCTCCTGGGCGCTGATGGAGGAGGTGGTGGCGCCGGTGTCGACCCGGGCCTGGAAGGCGTCGTTGGCGGCGTCAACCCAGATCCACTCCGCTTCACCCACCAGCAGCTTGCCATCGACGGTGTGGCCCTGGCTCGGCGCCGGGCACTTCTCGGTGGGAATGGGCATGGCCTTGGGCGGCTCGGGAGGCAGGGTAGCCAGCTTGCTGTCGACTTTCTTCACGGACTCTTTCATGTTGGTGACATCGGTGTTGAGCTGAACCAGCAGGTGCTGTTGCTGCACATACTGCTTCTGTTGCTGTTCCATGGATGTTTGCAGACGTTGCTCGCTCAACGAGATCTCGTTGCGCAGCTCGGCCAGCGTCAGGGTCGGGGCCGGGGGGGCTTTTTCCATACTGACACACCCGCCGAGACTGAGCAGGGAGAGCAGGGTCATTCCTTTTAATTTGCTTTTCATGTCATTCATTTAACTGTGCTTCCTGGAATTGGGTCAGTGTAACTTCCACAGCCGCCATCGGCTAGTCTTTGGCCTTTCTGGCGATCAGTACGGCACGTTTGGGTGCCGGGTATCCTTCGACCGTGAGTGCAGGATTGTGTGGATCCAGATAGTCACTCAGGGACTCGTTAATCATCCAGTCGGTACGACGCTGTTCGTCGGTGCTGGTCATATTCTCGTCGACGATGCGCACATCGGTGAACCCGCAGCGCTCGACCCAGCGTGTGAGGGCCGCGCTCGAGGGGAGGAACCAGACGTTGCGCATCTTGCCGTAGCGATCGGAGGGCATCAGCACCTGGTTTTCGTCGCCGTCCACCACCAGGGTCTCGAGCACCAGCTCCCCATCGTCTTTGAGCTGGTTGCGCAACTGCTCGATGTGCTCGATGGGGGACTTGCGATGATAGAGCACCCCCATGGAGAAGACGGTGTCAAAGGCCCGCAGATCCGGCAGCTCCTGGATACCGAGCGGCAGCAGGTGGGCGCGCTGGTCGTTGCCTGCGAAGTGGCGAATGGCTTCGAACTGGCAGAGGAACAGCGGGCTCGGGTCGATGCCGACCGCCAGTTTCGCCCCTTCCCCCACCATGCGCCAGAGGTGGTAGCCGCTGCCGCAGCCCACGTCCAGCACGTAGCGGCCCTGGAGCGGGCTGATGTGGGGCAGCACCCGATCCCACTTCCAGTCGGAGCGCCACTCGGTGTCGATGTGGATGCCGTGCACATGGAAGGGGCCCTTGCGCCAGGGCATGAGCTGGCGCAACAGGCTCTCGGTCTTCTTGCGCTCACCCTCTCCCAGGCTATCGGGGCCGCCGATGGCGACCCGCTCTTTGAGCTCTATCCGGCCGGGGGCCACGACGGGCAGCTTGGCGAGGGCGCGGTTCCAGCGCGGCAAATCCCCGTGCAGGTTGTCGTGCTGCCAGGCGTGCAGCTGGGCGGGCAGGGTGTGCAGCCAGTGGCTCAACCTGTTCTTGGCGATCAGTTGATAAAAATGGGCGAAATCGATCATGGCTTAGTTGGTGTCGCTGGCTTTGATGGCAATCATGGAGCCGAAGTTGAAGCACTGGAACCAGAGGTCCAGGTGGGTGAAGCCGGCGTCCCGCAGGCGCGCCTGATGGACCGCCAGGGTGTCGGTGCGCATCACGTTCTCAAGGGCGGTGCGCTTCTGGCTGATTTCCAGTTCGCTGTAGCCGTTGGCCCGTTTGAAGTCGAGGTGCAAGTCGATGAGCAGCTCGTTGACCTGCTCGTCATCGAAGCGGAACTTCTCGCTCAGGATGAGGATGCCGCCGGGGCGCAGGCCGTCAAAGATGCGCGCGATGAGGGCGGCCCGCTTCTCGGGGGCGACGAACTGCAGGGTGAAGTTGAGCACCACCACGGAGGCGTTCTCGATGGGGATGTCGCAGATGTCCGCCTCCACCAGCTCCACCGGCACCTCGGACTTGAAGCCCGAGAGGTGAGCGCGGGCCCGCTCGATCATGGGGTGGGAGAGATCCACCGCCGTGATCTGGCAGCCGGGCTGGGTGACGTGGCGGCGCATGGCCTGGGTCGCGGCGCCGAGGGAGCAGCCGAGATCGTAGAGGCGGCTCTGGGGCTGGGCGTAGCGGGCGGCCATCATGCCGATGGCGGAGATGATGTTGCTGTAACCGGGCACCGAGCGCTGGATCATGTCGGGGAAGACATCGACGACCTGCTCGTCAAAGCAGAAGTCTCCCAGACGGGCGATGGGGGCGGCAAAAATCTGATCGTGCATGCTGACGCAACCTGACAGCCGGTGTGGTGGGCGGCTGTTTTATTCAATTGAATCTTGGGTGGACGGGCATCGAAATGGCGTCGTCACCGGTTGACGAACGGGGCGGCTTGCTCCGGGATCCTTCGGGCTGCCCCTGTTCGCAACGGGCCATGGTCCGGGCCCTCAGGGTGCCGGGCTGGGGTGGGCAACGCATTGCCATGCACCCAGGCCCGGGACCTTACTTGGGGCGCTAGTGTAGAGGAAAGGCGGGCGTTTGTCTTGACGCCAACCCCGGTGGGACCACAAAAAAAGCGGCTTTTTTTGGGGACGGAGAAGGGGCGGGGAGGGGGCCGCTCAAAAGGGCAGCACCCCCTGGCGGGCGCGATCGTTTTCTCCTGGCCAGGGGGCCATCTCCTGGTCGAGCAGGCGGCTGATCTGCCGTGCGAGTTCGGGGGCCAGGGCATTGTCGGCGGTGTGAACAAAGAGGTAGAGATCCTTGCCCTCCTGAAGCCATTGTTTCCAATGTGGCAACCATGGTGGCAAAAATGGGTGATTGTCCTCGATTTGAGGCAAACCAATCAGGCGCACCACCGGGGCACCCCCCGTGGCCAGCAGATGGACCGGCAACCTGGGTTTCTTGCCCTGGGCATCGATCATGGCGGCCGTGGTGGCGGGCACCGAGAAGAGCGGGCGGCTGTCGAGCATGATGCGATTGATGCCCCGCGCCATCAGCATCCGGTTGAGGGCCCGTTCCGCCTCCCCCTTGGCGAAGAAATCGGGGTGGCGCACCTCGAGGGCATAGGTGAAATCCTGGGGCAGCCGCGCGAAGAAGGCATCCAGACGGGGCAGCCCCTCTGGCCCGAAGCGGGCGGGCAGTTGCAGCTTGAGCAGCCCCAGCTTGTCATGCAGGGGGGCCAGCAGGCGGATGAAGGCCGTCACCTGTTTGTCCGCGCTCACCAGATCGCTCTGGTGGCTGATCTCCTTGGGAAACTTGAAGCTGAAGCGAAAGTGGTCGGGGACCGCATCGGCCCAGCGCTGCACCGTCTCCGGGGTCGGCGAGGCGTAGAAGGTGGTGTTGCCCTCCACGGAGTTGAACACCCTGGCATAGTCGGCGAGGTGCTCGGCGGGCCTGGTATTCATCCCCAGCAACTGGCCGGGCCAGGCCGGGTGTGACCACTGGGGCAGGCCCAAATAGAGGCTCATGATGGTTCCTGTTGGCAGGTTGGCGCACTTTTGCCCTCCTTTTTGCGCCAGAACAACAAAAAACAGGGTAAAGGGGGCTGCGGGCCATTTTACCCAAATGGAGGTTTTCCTCTATAATGCCAACCCTTTTGTTTGCCACATTGTCGTAATGCGCGCGACCGAGCCCCCGGGTGACGATGATCGCGGCCCGGCAGTGGCCAGACAACGACGCCAGCCGATACCCCGGCGCCCACTCGTCATCCCGGTCGGGAGCGGGGGCATGCCTGGGGCGGCGGCAAGAATCCGGCTCGGGGAGCCGGATGACCCGAGACAGATTTCAAACCGGGCAAGAAGCAGGATCTGGCCAGCTGTGAGACAGACGGTGCTTGCCAGTCGTGCCCGGCGACCCAGGATGAACCGTCTCTCTACCATTTCGAAGGAAGAAGTCCATGCGCTCTATCTATTGCGGACAGGTCAATGAGGCCCATGCCGGGCAGACCATTACATTGTGCGGTTGGGTCCATCGTCGTCGTGATCTCGGCGGCCTCATCTTTATCGACATGCGCGACCGCGAGGGCATCGTGCAGGTGTTCTTCGATCCGGACAAGCCGGACGCCTTTGCCCTGGCCTCGGAGCTGCGCGGCGAGTTCTGCATCCAGGTGACCGGTGTGGTGCGTACCCGCCCCGACTCCCAGCGCAACAGCGACATGGCCACCGGTGCCATCGAGGTGTTCGCCCACGAGCTGACCATCATCAACCGTGCCGAGCCGCTGCCCCTTGACTTCAACCAGGTCAACAGCGAAGAGGTGAGCCTCAAGTACCGCTACCTGGACCTGCGTCGCCCCGAGATGGCCAAGTACTTGAAGACCCGTGCCAAGGCCAGTGCCTTCGTGCGCCGCTTCATGGACGAGCACGGCTTCCTCGACATCGAGACCCCGATGCTGACCAAGGCGACCCCGGAAGGGGCCCGTGACTACCTGGTGCCGAGCCGCGTGCACAAGGGCAAGTTCTACGCCCTGCCGCAGTCCCCCCAGCTGTTCAAGCAGTTGCTGATGATGTCCGGCTTCGACCGCTACTACCAGATCGTCAAGTGCTTCCGCGACGAAGACCTGCGTGCCGACCGCCAGCCGGAATTCACCCAGATCGACGTGGAGACCTCCTTCATGACCGCACCCCAGGTGCGTGAAATCATGGAAGAGATGATCCGCAAGCTCTGGCTGCACATCCTGAACGTGGACCTGGGTGACTTCCCCATCATGACCTTCGACGAGGCCATGCGCCGCTTCGGCTCCGACAAGCCTGACCTGCGCCTGCCCATGGAGCTGGTGGACGTGGCCGATCTCTTGACCGAGGTGGAGTTCGCCGTGTTCGCCGGCCCCGCCAAGGATCCGAAAGGCCGCGTGGCGGCCCTGAAGGTACCGGGCGGCGCGGAGCTGTCTCGCAAGCAGATCGACGAGTACACCAAGTTCGTCGGCATCTACGGTGCCAAGGGCCTGGCCTGGATGAAGGTCAACGAAGCCGGGAGCGGCCTCGAGGGCGTGCAGTCCCCGGTGGCCAAGTTCCTCTCTGACGCCATCGTGCGCGAGATCCTGGCCCGCACCGGCGCGATGGATGGCGACATCATCTTCTTCGGCGCCGACTCCAAGAAAGTGGTGTGCGATGCCATGGGCGCCCTGCGCCTGAAGGTGGGCCGCGATCTGGGCCTGATGGAGAACGTCTGGAAGCCCCTGTGGGTCATCGACTTCCCCATGTTCGAAGAAGATGGCGAAGGCGGCCTGGCGGCCATGCACCACCCCTTCACCGCCCCGAGCAACCTGGGCCCGGCCGAGCTGAAAGCGAACCCGGTGGGCGCTTACGCCAACGCCTACGACATGGTGATCAACGGCTACGAAGTGGGTGGCGGTTCTGTCCGTATCCACAACAGCGAGATGCAGTCCACCGTGTTCGACATCCTGGGGATCACCCCGGACGAGCAGCGCCTGAAGTTCGGCTTCCTGCTGGATGCCCTGAAATACGGCACCCCGCCCCACGCCGGCCTGGCCTTCGGTCTGGACCGCCTCAGCATGCTGCTGACCGGCACCGACAACATCCGGGATGTCATCGCCTTCCCGAAAACCACGGCGGC
This sequence comes from Aeromonas sp. ASNIH1, assembly GCF_002934285.1. Taxonomy (NCBI): domain Bacteria; kingdom Pseudomonadati; phylum Pseudomonadota; class Gammaproteobacteria; order Aeromonadales; family Aeromonadaceae; genus Aeromonas; species Aeromonas sp. ASNIH1. The sequence goes on from NZ_CP026228.1 coordinate 3,211,099, forward strand.
CGCCTGTCTGATGACAGACGCCCCGAGCTTTGCCAACCCGGCCCAACTGGGCGAGCTGGCGATTGCGACCACCGTCAAGGGTGACGAATAAGCCGTTATCGGCAACAAAGGCCGCAGCGATGCGGCCTTTCCCGTTTCCCCCTGGTCGATACCAGTGTTACTGAAATTTCCAACTATAACGGAGAGTCCCTATGGCAGGTCACAGTAAATGGGCCAACATCAAACACCGCAAGGCGGCGCAAGACGCCAAGCGCGGCAAGATCTTCACCAAGCTGATCCGCGAAATCACCACCTCCGCGCGTCTGGGTGATGCGGATCCTGCCAACAACCCCCGCCTGCGTGCGGCGGTGGCGGCAGCCCTGACCAGCAACATGACCCGCGACACCATCAACCGCGCCATCCAGCGTGGCGCCGGCGGCGGTGACGGCGAGCAGCTCGAGACCATCGTGTACGAAGGGTACGGCCCGGCCGGTTCCGCCGTCATGGTGGAGTGCCTGACCGACAACCGCAACCGTACCGTGGCCGAAGTGCGCCACGCCTTCAGCAAGTGCGGCGGCAACCTGGGGACCGACGGCTCCGTGGCCTATCTGTTCACCAAGAAGGGGGTGCTGACCTTCGTGGGCGCCGATGAAGACGCCCTGATGGACGCCGCCCTGGACGCCGGTGCCGACGACGTGGTGACCGAAGAAGATGGCACCATCGAGGTCTACACCACCCCGAACGACTTCGGCACCGTGCTGGACGGTCTGGAAGCGGCCGGCTTCAAGCCCGAGAGCGCCGAAGTGACCATGATCCCCTCCACCGAGGCGGAACTGGATGCCGAGACCGCGCCCAAGCTGATGCGCCTCATCGACATGCTGGAAGATCTGGACGACGTGCAGGAGGTGTACCACAACGGCTCCATCTCCGACGAGATCGCCGCGACCCTGTGATCCCCCAGGGCAAAGGGGAGGGCGACCACAACGGTCCTCTTCCCTGGCTCCGACGAGATCGCCGCGACTCTGTGATCCCCTAGGGCAAGGGGAGGGCGACCACAACGGTCCTCTTCCCCGGCTCCGACGAGATTGCCGCGACCCTGTTCAGGTTCGCGAACACACAGGTGCGACACCTTGTTTACCTTCGCAAACACGGCAGCCCGGGCTGCCGTTTTTTTATGTGCCAGACCGCGCACCTCCCCTTGTGGTTCGATTTCCTCTCTTAATGTTCGCTTAAGTTTGCCGTCCTAGGATGACCCCGTATCTGGACCTCCCTGGCTCTTGTCCTGTTTTTCAGGGCCGAGCGCCGGGATGGTCACCACGAAGCCTGCTGGCAGGTTGTTAGTTCCACTGGTTTGTCGGAGTCTCTCTATGCGTCTCACTCTGGGAGTGATGAAGGTCAATCTGTTGCTGGTGCTGCTGTTTGCACTGGTCTTCAACTGGCCCATTTTCCTGCACTTTTATCGTATTCTCAGCGCCCTTGAACACGTCAAGGCGGGGTTTGTCCTCTCCATTCCCCTGGTACTGGTGGCGGCCCTCAACGCGGTGTTCCTGCCCTTTACCTTCCGTTATCTGCTCAAGCCCTTTTTCGCCTTGCTCATCCTGACCGGCTCCCTGGTCAGCTACGCCATGCTCAAGTACGGGGTGATCTTCGACATGGGCATGATGCAGAACATCATCGAAACCAACAGTGGGGAGGCGGGCTCCTACCTCAACGGCTCCGTGGTGCTCTGGTTCCTGCTGACCGGCCTGCTGCCGGTGCTGGTCCTGCTGTGGGTGAAGATTGAGTATCCCCGTCCCTGGTACAAGGGACTGGGTCTGCGCCTCGGTTCCATCGCCCTCTCCTTGCTGTTTCTGATGGGGGCTGCCGCCCTCTATTACCAGGATTACGCCTCGGTCGGGCGCAACAACAAGTCCCTCGGCAAGGAGATAGTGCCCGCCAACTATGTGCACGGGCTCTACAAGTACGCCAGGGATGTGGTCTTCGCCACTCCCATTCCCTACCAGCAGATCGGCACCGATGCCAGGGTGATCGGCCAGCATGAGAAGCCGACCCTGATGTTCCTGGTGGTGGGGGAGACGGCTCGCAGCCAGAACTACTCCCTCAACGGCTACAAGAAGGAGACCAACGGCTTCACCGAGAAGGAGGCCAATGTGGTCTCGTTCAGGGACGTGCGCTCCTGCGGCACCGCCACGGCGCTCTCCGTGCCCTGCATGTTCTCGAACATGACCCGGCGCGGCTATGACGAGGCCAGGGCCCAGTCCCAGGACGGCTTGCTGGACGTGCTGCAACATGCCGGGATCTCGGTGCTCTGGAAGGAGAACGACGGCGGCTGCAAGGGGGTGTGCAAAAACGTCCCCACCATCGAGATTGAGCCCAAGGCATTCCCCGCATACTGCTCCGGCAATGCCTGTCATGACGAGGTGCTGTTGCAGGGGCTGGATCAGCAGATCGCCGACATGCAGGGCAAACAGGGCAGCAAGCTGGTGGCCTTCCACCTGATGGGCAGCCACGGTCCGACCTACTATCGCCGCTACCCGGCCGCCGATCGCGTCTTCCTGCCGGACTGCCCGCGCAGCGACATCGAGAACTGCAGCAACGAAGAGCTGGTGAACACCTATGACAACACTATCCGCTACACCGACAAGGTGCTGGCCCAGCTCATCGACAAGCTCAAGAGCCTGGAGAGCCAGTACAACGTGGGGCTGGTCTATCTGTCGGATCACGGCGAATCTCTCGGCGCCATGGGGCTCTATCTGCACGGCACCCCCTACAAGTTCGCACCGGACGATCAGACCCGGGTGCCGCTCCTGACCTGGTTCTCTCCCCAGTTGCAGGCAGACCGTCAGCTCAATCTGGATTGCCTGCAACAGGAGGCAGCCAGCAAGCGCTTCTCCCACGACAACCTGTTCCACTCCATGCTCGGTATCATGGACGTGCAGACCCAGGTCTATGACGGCAAGCTGGATCTCTTCAAACCGTGCCGGGCGGGGTGAATGGGCCCGAGCGGTTGAGCGGCACGACAACCTGTTGCCCCGCACCATGCTCGGCATCATGGACGTGCAGACCCAGGCCTATGACGGCAAGCTGGATCTGTTCAAGCCGTGCCGGGCGGGGTGAATGGGCCAGAACGGTTGAGCGGCACGACAACCTGTTGCCCCGCACCATGCTTGGCATCATGGACGTGCAGACCCAGGTCTATGACGGCAAGCTGGATCTGTTCAAGCCGTGCCGGGCGGGGTAAATGGGCCCGAGCGGTTGAGCGGCACGACAACCTGTTGCCCCGCACCATGCTCGGCATCATGGACGTGCAGACCCAGGTCTATGACGGCAAGCTGGATCTGTTCAAACCGTGCCGGGCGGGGTGAACCTGCGAAAACAGACCATAAAAAAACGGCAGCCACTGGCTGCCGTTTTCGTATCCGAAGGGGTGGGCCTACTTTTGCTCCATGATGATCTGCAGCAGATCCCCTTCCAGCAGGGAGCGCTTGACCAGGGCGAAGCCGCCGATGGTGGGCTGGTTCTGGAAGCGCGCCTTCACGATGGGCAGGCCGCGATGGAAACTTGGCAGAGACTGGTGCTCGACACAGCGGCGGATGGCCGGGATCAGGATCTCTTCGGCGGCGGTGATTTCGCCGGCGATGAGCACCTTCTGGGGGTTGAACAGGTTGACCGTGATGGCGATGGCGCGCCCCAGGTGCTCCCCCACGTTCTCGATCACGCTGCGGGCCAGCTCGTCACCGGCCACCGCCGCCTTGCACACCTCCTGGATGGTGATGTGCTTCTCTTGCAGCGAACTCAGGTGACCGCGGCTGATGAGCTCCTTCACCTTGTCGACGATGGCCTCGTTGGAGGCGATGGTCTCGAGGCAGCCGAAGTTGCCGCAGTGGCAGCGCTTGCCAAGGGGTTCGACCTGGATGTGGCCTATTTCGCCGACGTTGCGGTTCTGGCCGAGAAACACCTTGCCCTTGGTGATGATGCCCGAGCCCGTCCCCTGGTGGACACTCACCAGGATGGAGTCCATGCAGTCGCGGGACTCGCCGAAGAAGTGCTCGGCCAGCGCCAGCGAACGGGTGTCGTTGCCCACGTAGCAGGGGAGGTTGAAGTGGTGCTCCAGGAGCTTGGCGAGCCCCAGGTTGCGGATCTGGTAGGTGGGGGTGTAGATGACCATGCCGGATTCCGGGTTGACCAGACCCGGCATGGTCAGCGCGATGCTGATGAGGTTGCGGCTGCGATCCTGATTGGCGTCGATGAAGGCGCCAATCTCCCGCAGCAGCATGTCCACCACGGGTTGCTGCTCGATCTCGGTCACCTGGGTGATGTGCTGATCGAGCTCCTTGCCGTCGAGGTCATACAGGGAGAGCTGCAGGTAGCCGCGACCCAGCTTGGCGGACACAAACTGGAAGCGATGCTTGATGGTGGTCAGGGAGATGGCGCGGCGCCCGCCAGTGGAGGCTTGCGGCGAGGTTTCCCTGATGAGGCCGTGCTCGATCAGTTGCCGGGTTATCTTGGTCACGCTGGCCGGGGCCAGCTGACTCAACTCGGCAATTTTGACCCGCGAGATGGGCCCCTGCAGGTCAATGAGGCGATAGACGACCGCACTGTTTACCTGCTTGATAAGATCTACGTTTGCTATTTGTCCGCCAGTCATAGTGTCACTGTGTTGTGTAGTGTCCGTTAACCACGGTCCCGCAGACCGCGAAGGCCTGATCAAAGACGGTGAGGTTGGCAATTTTTCCGACCTGGATACTACCGAGACGCGAGTCCCATCCAATGGCGCGAGCGGGGTAAAGGGTGGCCATTCTCAGTGCTTCGTCGAGCGGCAATCCGACCTGTTTGACCAGATTTTCCACCCCTTCGATCATGGTGAGGGCGGAGCCGCCGAGTGTACCATTCTCATCGACGCACTGACCATCGCGGAAATAGACGGTTGCGCCGCAAAAATCAAATTTCTCAAAGCCTTCCGGTGCACCTGCCGCCGCGGTTGCATCGGTGACCAGCACCAGCCGCTCCCCCAGCATCCTGTGCGCCAGACGCACGTTGGCCCAGTGTACGTGGTGGCCGTCGACGATGATGCCCGCATAGACATCCTTGCGATCGTAGATGGCGCCGACCACGCCGGGCTCGCGACCATTCAGGGTCGGGGTCATGGCGTTGTAGAGGTGGGTGGCAAAGCGCATGCCGTTGTCAAAGCCCGCCATGGCCTGGTCGTAGTTGGCGGCGGTGTGGCCGGCGGAGACCAGGATGCCGGCTTCCACCAGACGGCGGATGTGTTCGGGCTTGTTGCGCTCCGGCGCCAGGGTGATCTTGGCGATGGCGTCTGCGTTGTCGCAGAAGAAGTCGATCATCTCGTCGGCGGGCTGGCGGATCTGTTCGGCCGGGTGGATCCCCTTGCGCTTGAGGTTGGTATAGGGCCCTTCCAGATGGACGCCAAGCACCTCGTTGGGGTGGGCGGCCATGTAGTCGCGGGTGACGGCGACGGCCTGCTTCATGTCCGCATCCGGGCTGGTGATCAGGGTCGGCAGGAAGCTGGTGGTCCCGGATTTCAGGTTGGCCGCCTGCATGGTGGCCAGGGTCTCGGTGGTGATGTGACCGTTGAACATGACGCCACCGCAGCCGTTGAGCTGGACGTCGATGAAGCCGGCGCTGAGGTTGGCGCCCTGGAGGTCAATCTGCTCGATGCCGGCGGGCAGTTCTGCCTGGCGGGAGATGGCGACAATCTTGTCGCCATCGATGACCACGCCATAACCGGTCAGCACGCAGCTGCCGGTGTAGAGAGTGCAATTAGTCAGAGCGTACATGGGAGCTCCTCAGAGGTGCTTGATATTGTCGGCTTCCAGTTGCTGGAAGTAGCGCACCGTCTTGACCTTCAACTCCATGGTGGAAGGTTCGTCGCACACCACAATCCCTTTCGGATGCAGTTGCAGGGTGGAGATGGTCCACATGTGGTTGACGCAGCCCTCCACGGTGGCCTGCAGGGCCTGGGCCTTGGCGTGACCGACCACCAGGATCAGGATCTCTTCGGCGTCCATCAGGGTGCCGACACCCACGGTCAGGGCCAGCTTGGGCACCTGCTCCATGTCGCCGCCAAAGAAGCGGGAGTTGGCGATGCGGGTGTCTTCGGTCAGGGTCTTGACCCGGGTACGGGAAGCCAGGGAAGAGGCCGGTTCGTTGAAGGCGATGTGGCCGTCATTGCCGACGCCGCCCATGAACAGGTGGATCTTGCCGTAGGACTTGATCTTGTCTTCGTAACGCTGGCACTCGGCCACCAGATCCTCGGCGTTGCCATTGAGGATGTTGATGTTTTCCGGGCGAATGTCAACGTGATTGAAGAAGTTGTTGTGCATGAAGCTGTGGTAGCTCTCCGGATGTTCCTTGGGCAGCCCCACGTACTCGTCCATGTTGAAGGTGACCACGTTCTGGAAGCTCACCTCGCCGGCTTTATGCAGCTCAATCAGGCGCTTGTAGGTGTTGAGCGGGGTACCGCCAGTGGGCAGACCCAGCACGAAGGGGCGCTCGGCAGTGGGCTTGAACGCATTGATGCGGTCAACGATGTAACGGGCAGACCAGAGACCCACCTGGCTGGCAGACTTCAACGGGATCAGGCGCATTCTATATACCTCAGTACGGTTGCCGCACAGGGAGTGACGGCAAGGGACCAGACACGGATTCAAGTTGTTTTATAGCGTAAATAAAGATTGCGAACTAAGCCACATCTATCGGCTACCTTTATCTCTGTTGAGTGATAATGATCACGAAAGCTGGTTTATTAATTTGCGCAGCGAAATAAAACACATAGACTGCCAATCAAGCCTTGATGGCTTATGCGTCGAACGTGATAAGCACTTAATTTCTAGAAAAACACCAACTAAGGAGAGGAACCGTGAACATTCTCGGTTATTTGCAAAAGATCGGCCGTGCCCTGATGGTGCCGGTAGCGGTATTGCCTGCCGCCGCGATCCTGATGGGGATTGGCTACTGGATTGACCCGAACGGTTGGGGTGGCGGAAGCCCTCTGGCTGCGTTTCTGATCAAGGCGGGCGCCGCCATCATCGACAGTATGCCCATTCTGTTCGCCGTCGGCGTCGCTTACGGCATGTCCAAGGATAAAGACGGTTCCGCCGCGCTGGCCGGTCTGGTCGGCTTCCTGGTGGTCACCACCCTGCTGAGCCCGGGCGCCGTGGCCCAGATCAAGGGTATCCCGGCCGACCAGGTGCCGGCAGCCTTTGCCAAGATCAGCAACCAGTTCGTCGGCATCCTGTGTGGTGTCATCGCCGCCGAGCTCTACAACCGCTTCAGCAGCGTGGAGCTGCACAAGGCGCTGGCCTTCTTCTCCGGTCGTCGTCTGGTGCCGATCGTGACCTCCGTGGTGATGATCGTCGTCTCCTTCATCCTGATGGCCGTCTGGCCTGTCATCTATGGTGGCTTGGTGAGCTTCGGTGAATCCATCGTCAGCATGGGCTCCACCGGTGCCGGCATCTACGCCTTCTTCAACCGTCTGCTGATCCCGGTCGGTCTGCACCACGCCCTGAACTCCGTGTTCTGGTTCGACGTGGCCGGCATCAACGACATCCCGAACTTCCTGGGTGGCCAGTCCTCCATCGACGCCGGCAAGGCTGTCGTGGGTGTGACCGGCATGTACCAGGCCGGCTTCTTCCCCATCATGATGTTCGGTCTGCCGGGTGCCGCACTGGCCATCTACCACAGCGCGAAGAAAGAGAACAAAGAGAAGGTTGCGTCCATCATGATCGCTGCCGCCTTTGCCGCCTTCTTCACCGGGGTGACCGAGCCGCTCGAGTTCTCCTTCATGTTCGTGGCGCCGGTACTGTACGTCATCCATGCCCTGCTGACCGGTATCTCCGTGTTCATCGCAGCCTCCATGCACTGGATCGCCGGTTTCGGCTTCAGCGCCGGTCTGGTGGATATGGTGCTCTCCAGCCGCAACCCGCTGGCGACCCAGTGGTACATGCTGCTGGTACAGGGTCTGGTCTTCTTCGGCCTCTACTACGTGGTCTTCCGCGCCGTGATCGCCAAGTTCAACCTGAAAACCCCGGGTCGTGAAGATGACGAAGCCGTACCGGTACAGGCTCAAACCACCGACCGCACCGAGCTGGCCAAGCAGTATCTGGAAGTGCTGGGTGGTCAGGAGAACCTGGTGACCATCGATGCCTGCATCACCCGTCTGCGTCTGACCCTGAAAGACCGCAGCATCGTTGACGAGCGCAAGCTCAAAGCTCTGGGCGCGGCCGGTGTGGTCAAGCTCGGTGAGCAGAACCTGCAGGTGATTCTGGGCCCATTGGCCGAGATCATCGCCGGTGAGATGAAAGCCCTGCGTTAATCGAGCGACTCGCTCACCTCAAGTCTAAGTCCATTGTTGACATAACTAAGGGCCCCGCCTCGGGGCCCCATATAAAAAAAGCCAAGAAAATCCAACCTTTACTTCAAATGAGAGCAGCAGTTATGAACTTGAAACATTCTCTGTTAGCCATTGCCATGTCTACCGTTTTCGCCGGTCCCGCACTTGCAGCCGATGCTGCCAGGCAAGCGGTGGTCGACGCCCTCGCCAGCAACCTCGTCGTCAAGTACGAAGTCGTCACCAATGACGGTGCCGGCGCCGGTCTTGACTGCCAGGCGCTGGGCTCCGAGTGGGCGAGCTGCGGCGTTGCCAAGCTGCACCTGACCAACACCGGTGCCGACGTCACCTCCAAGGACTGGAGCATCTATGTCTCCTCCATCCGCCGCATCCAGCGGGTGGACAACGACCAGTTCACCATCACCCACCTGACCGGCGACCTCTATCGTTTGACGCCGACCGAGAAGTTCCAGGGCTTTGCCAAGGACGCCACGGTCGAGGTGCCCCTGGTGGTGGAATACTGGGTATTGTTCGAATCTGACATCATGCCGAACTGGTATGTCGCCAGTGAAGGGGCCGAGCCGAAAGTGCTGGCCAGCATGAGCAACATCGACGATGCCAGCACCTACGAGAAGCCGATGCCGGCAGATGGCTGGAAGCGCACCAAGGATGACAACAACATCCTGATGAACAGCGAGACCCGTTTCGCCGCCAACCAGACCAGCACCCTGCTGCCTGCCGGCAAGATTGACGACCGCATCCTGCCAAGCCCGATGAAGCAGGTGGTCAAGGCCGGCCCGCAAGTCGACTTCTCCACCATCAAGCTCAATGCCCTTGACCTGCCGAGCGATCGCGCCGAGGCCCTGAAGGCGCAACTGACCAAGCTGGGTGTTACCCTCTCCGACACCGGCTACCCGGTCACCATCAAGCTCGGCAGCAAGCTCAAGCAGGCCGAAGGCTACGACATGACCATCGGCAAGAAGGGCACCGTCATCCAGGGGCACGACGTTGACGGCGCCTTCTGGGGCGCCCAGTCCCTGATCTCTCTGCTGGGTGTTGACGACAAGCTGGTGAGCCAGATGAGCGTCGAGGATGCGCCGCGCTTTGAATACCGCGGCATGCAGACCGACGTGGCCCGTCACTTCCGAAGCCCCGAGACCATGAAGAAGCTGGTTGACCAGATGTCCGCCATGAAGCTCAACGTGCTGCACCTGGGGCTGACCAACGATGAAGGCTGGCGTCTGGAGATCCCGGGCCTGCCGGAGCTGACCGACGTCGGCAGCCAGCGTTGCCATGACGAGTCCGAAACCAAGTGCCTGATGCCGCAGCTCGGCTCCGGCCCCACCAGCGACAACCAGGGCTCCGGTTTCTACAGCAAGGCGGACTACATCGACCTGGTACGCTATGCCAAGGCCCGCGGTGTGACCGTGATCCCCGAGATCAACATGCCGGCCCACGCCCGTGCCGCCGTGGTCTCCATGGAGGCGCGCTACAAGCGTCTGATGAGCGAGGGCAAAGAAGCCGAGGCCAACCAGTTCCGTCTGACTGACCCGGCCGATACCTCCAACGTCACCTCGGTGCAGTTCTACGACAAGATGTCCTTCATCAACCCCTGCCAGCCGGGTGCCGCCACCTTCGTTGCCAAGGTGATGGACGAAGTGGCCCAGATGCACCAGGCCGCCGGCCAGCCGCTGACCGCCTGGCACTACGGTGGTGACGAGGCGAAGAACATCATGCAGGGCGGTGGTTACCAGGATCCAGCCGTCACCAAGAAAGAAGATCTGGTGGCCTGGAAGGGCAACGTCGACTCCAGCAAGCAGGACAAGCCGTTCGGCAAGTCCCCCATGTGCCAGAAGATGATCGACGATGGCAAGATCAAGGACGTGGCCGAGCTGCCGGTCTACTTTGCCAAGGAAGTGAGCGAGATGGTCAAGGGCCACGGCTTCTCCACCCTGCAGGCGTGGGAAGATGGCCTGAAGTACGCCACGGATGCCAGCGTATTCGCCACCGACAAGACCCGGGTCAACTTCTGGGAAACCCTCTACTGGGGTGGTTTCAACGAGGCGATGAAGTGGGCGCACAAGGGCTATGACGTGGTGCTCTCCAACCCGGATTACCTCTACTTCGACTTCCCGAACGAGGTACACCCGGCCGAGCGCGGCTACTACTGGGCAACCCGCTTCAACGACACCCGCAAGGTGTTCGCCTTCTCCCCGGAAAACCTGCCGCAGAACGCCGAGACCTCGGTTGACCGCGACGGCAACGCCTTCGTGGCCAAGGGTGACCAGGATCCGGTCAAGTTCAAGGGGATCTCCGGTCAGCAGTGGAGTGAAACCGTGCGCACCGATGCCCAGTACGAATACATGGTCTATCCGCGCATCTTCTCCGTGGCCGAGCGCGCCTGGCACAAGGGCGGCTTTGAGCTCGATTACGTGAAGGGTCGCGAGTTCTCCGGCACCACCAAGCATGTGAACAAGGCCACCCTTAACAAGGAGTGGAACCAGTTTGCCAACGTGCTGGGTCAGCGCGTGCTGCCCAAACTGGACCAGGCCGGTGTTGAATACCGCCTCTCCGTACCGGGTGCCAAGGTGGTGAACGGTGTGCTGGAAGCGAACGTGGATCTGCCGGGTCTGCCCATCCAGTACAGCCTGGATGGCAAGAGCTGGAGCGCCTACGACGCTGCCGCCAAGCCGACCGTGGATGGCAAGGTCTACCTGCGTACCACCAGCTTCGATGGCAAGCGCACCAGCCGCGTCACCGAGCTGAACTGATAGCTAGCCTTCAATCCATAACGCAAGGTGGGTCGCAAGACCCGCCTTTCCCAAGGGCGATGGCCATCGGGTTTGGGAAAGGTTGACTCTGCGTGTGAACCTTTGTTGTGTGTGTTTTGTCTGTTTTTCATCACTTGAGACCCCGCCCCGTGCGGGGCTTTTTTTGATCAGGATCTCTGCAATTTCTCCCGTTTCGCCGTTTTTGGTGCGCCAATGACCCGAATTGGCCAAATTCAGGTTGAGGCAGGGCGCGTAATGAGGGATCATACCCGGCTTGACGGCGGGGGTATGAGGGTGCCAGCCGGCACAACGTCCGCCAGTGACGCATTTTTGAGGTGAGCCATGAGTCAGGCGAACAGCCCAACTAACTTTATTCGTCAGATCATTGATGAAGATCTGGCCAGCGGTAAGCACAGCAGCGTGCATACCCGTTTCCCGCCGGAGCCGAACGGTTATCTCCATATCGGCCACGCCAAATCCATCTGCCTGAACTTCGGCATCGCCCGCGACTATCAGGGTCAGTGCAACCTGCGTTTCGATGACACCAACCCGGCGAAGGAAGACATCGAGTTCGTGGAGTCCATCAAGCAGGACGTCCAGTGGCTGGGCTTCCAGTGGAGCGGCGAGATCTGCTACTCCTCCGACTATTTCCACAAGCTGCACGGCTACGCCATCGAGCTCATCGAGAAGGGACTGGCCTATGTGGACGAGCTCTCCCCGGAGCAGATGCGCGAATACCGCGGCACGCTGACCGCCCCTGGCAAGAACAGCCCGTTCCGCGATCGCAGCGTGGAAGAAAACTTGGCCCTGTTCGCCAAGATGAAGAACGGTGAGATGGCCGAAGGGAGCGCCTGCCTGCGCGCCAAGATCGACATGGCATCCCCCTTCATGGTGATGCGCGATCCCGTCATCTATCGCATCAAGTTTGCCCACCACCACCAGACCGGTGACGAGTGGTGCATCTACCCGATGTATGACTTCACCCATTGCATCTCGGACGCCCTGGAGGGGATCACCCACTCCCTGTGTACCCTGGAGTTCCAGGACAACCGTCGCCTGTATGACTGGGTGCTGGACAACATCAGCATCGACTGTCACCCCCGTCAGTACGAGTTCTCCCGTCTGAACCTCGAATACACCGTCATGTCCAAGCGCAAGCTGAACCTGCTGGTGACCGAGGGGCACGTGAACGGCTGGGATGATCCGCGCATGCTGACCGTCTCCGGTCTGCGCCGCCGTGGTTACACCCCGGCCTCCATCCGCGAGTTCTGCAAGCGCATCGGTGTGACCAAGCAGGACAACATCGTTGAGATGAGCATGCTGGAAGCCTGCATCCGCGACGATCTCAACGAGAACGCCCCGCGCGCCATGGCCGTGCTGCACCCGGTGAAGGTGGTGATCGAGAACCTGGCGGCCGACGAAGTGCTGACGGCGCCTGCGCACCCGAACAAGTCGGAGATGGGGACCCGTGAGCTGCATTTCTCCCGCGAAATTTTCATCGATGAAGCGGACTTCAAAGAGGAAGCCAACAAGCAGTTCAAGCGACTGGTGCTGGGCAAGGAAGTGCGCCTGCGCAATGCCTACGTCATCAAGGCCGAACGGGTCGAAAAGGATGCGGACGGCAAGGTCACCTGCATCTACTGCTCTTACGACCCCGAGACCCTGGGCAAGGATCCGGCGGACGGTCGCAAGGTGAAAGGGGTGATCCATTGGGTCAGCGCCACTCACTCCCTGCCAGCCGAAGTGCGTCTCTATGACCGTCTGTTCAAGGTGCCGAACCCGGGCGCCGAGGATGACTTCGAAGCGGCCCTGAATCCGGAATCCCTGGTGATCATCGAAGGGGCCCGGGTGGAGGCTTCCCTGAAGGATGCCAAGCCGGAGTTTGCCTACCAGTTCGAGCGTGAAGGTTACTTCTGCGCCGACAACAAGCTCTCCAGCGCCGAGCGCCTGGTGTTCAACCGCACCGTGGCCCTGCGTGACGTCTGGGGCAAGGCCGAGGCCTGATAGAAGAGGGCAGGGGAGACCCTGCCGCTTCTGGTCCGGATTGCGGACACAAAAAAGCCAGCATCATGCTGGCTTTTTTATTGCGCTGACCCGGCCGAATCAATCGTCGTGCTTGCAGTCACCGTTGGCGCAGTGGCCATACAGGTAAAGGCTGTGGTTGGTCAGGCGGATGTTGTGCGCCTTGGCGATGTCGCGCTGGCGCTGTTCGATCACCTCGTCGGAGAACTCGATCACCTTGCCGCAGTCGAGGCAGACCAGGTGGTCGTGGTGCTCCTGGGTGGCCAGCTCGAACACCGACTTGCCCCCTTCGAAATGGTGACGGGTGACGATACCGGCATCATCAAACTGGTTGAGAACGCGATAAACGGTAGCGAGACCAATCTCCTCGCCCTGATCGATCAGCCGTTTGTACAGATCTTCCGCACTGGTGTGCTGGCAGTCCGGCTGTTGCAGGATTTCCAGGATCTTGACACGGGGCAAGGTGATCTTGAGCCCGGCCTTTTTTAACGCTTGGTTGTTGTCTGCCATTTCTATTTATTCGCATTCTCGAAGGTGTGGTTATTCTGATTGACTGCCGCTGTAATGGCAACCACGAACTCGCTTGGCCTGTCATTATAGGTCGTAGCCAAGTTAAAAATAAACCCAGCAATTCAAGGGCTTTAGCTCATCAAGCCCGTCATGGGAATATTCAGGCCCGCTTGCTCGACCAGAGAATGTTGATACTATGTGACTTCTTTATAGTCTGGTCGGATGAGATCCATGGATTGGCTTTTCGGCAATGCCGCCTGGGTGCGCTGCGCCCTCAACGCCTGGCCCCCCTTCTGGGGTGCAGGCATCAAGATAGAAACCCTGAGCCCCGATTTTCGCTTCTGCCGGGTCACTCTCAAGTCCCGCTGGTGGAACAAGAATGCCAACCGGACCCAGTTCGGTGGCAGCATGTTCGCCATGACGGATCCCATCTACCCGTTGATGCTGATGGGCTATTTCAAGAACCGCTACTACGTGTGGGACAAGGCGGGCAGCATCAATTTCATCAAGCCGGGCAAGGGCAAACTGGTGGCGGAGTTCACCCTGAGCGACGCCAAGCTGGCATCGATCGTGGCGGCGACCGAGGGGGGAGAGAAGCACTTTCCCGAGTTCGAGGTGCAGGTGCAGGATGGCCAGGGCGAGCTGGTGGCCCAGGTGAAGCGCACCCTCTATGTCAGATCCAAGCCCCAGCACAGGGGGGGCTGAATGCCTGCTGCAGATGCAACAAGGGCCCCGTCGGGGCCCTTGTTGCATGAAGAGGGAGGGAGATCAGATCACTCCAGCTCGCCCAGGCACATCTCTTCGTGCAGCTGTTTGCACCAGCCCTTGACGCGCTCTGCAGTCAGCTCGGGTTGGCGATCTTCGTCGATGCCCAGGCCCACGAAGTGCTTGTCATCCACGAGCGCCTTGGAGGCTTCGAACTCGTAGCTCGCGGTCGGCCAGTGGCCGATGATGATGGCGCCCTTGGCTTCGACGATGTCACGCAGGGTACCCATGGCGTCGAGGAAGTACTCGGCATAGTCTTCCTGATCGCCGCATCCGAAGATGGCCACCAGCTTGTTGTTGAAGTCGATCTCTTCGAGTTCGGGGAAGAAGTCGTCCCAATCGGCCTGGGCTTCGCCGTAGTACCAAGTCGGGATGCCGAACATCAGCAGATCGAAGCTGTCTATGTCGGCCTTGCTGCTCTTGGCAATGTCACGGACTTCAATCAGTTGTTTGCCCAGTTCTTTCTGGATCATCTTGGCGACAGCTTCGGTATTACCGGTATCACTGCCGAAAAACAGACCTACACTAGCCATAGTGTTTCGTTACCCGTATCTGGTGTTGATGCTTGACGGTTCAGATTGCGATGCCTGCTGCATGAGCAGACTCGATCTGTTGCTTCAGGATAGATTGGATCAGCTCGGCTCGGCTGACGTTCTGTTGCAGCGCAAGTTGGTTCAGGCGCTCCAGCAACTCGGCTTCCACCTTTAACTCGACCCGTTTCAGCCCGTTCTCACGATCGCGCTTGAGCTGGTTGCGCTTGTTGATCTTGAGCTGGGTCTCGCGGGGGAGTGGATTGGTCTTTGGCCTGCCGGGGCGCTTCTCAGTTGCGAACAGATCCAGTGTTGTTCGATCAGTTTGCTGTTTGGCCATACATCACAGATGAAAAGTAGTTAGCCGATCCCTGAGCCTTCCCAGCCCATTTCGATCAGCCCCTTGGCGACAAAACCCGCGCAACCCAGAAACAGCACCAGCCAGACGATGAAGCGGCCGAAGCGGGGCACATTGCCCCGTTTGAGCACGTCCTGAATGGCCAGACCAATCAGCAGGAAGATGGCCACGAAGAACAGTTTCAGGCCCAGACTCTCGATGAGATCGATGTGTTCACTCAGCATGGATTGCGCGCACTCCTTAAGACGGGCGCACTATATCACAAAGGATTTGAAACTGTTAACCGCCTGTCGACAGGAAATCCACAACCAGTTTGTTGAACAAAACCGGCTTTTCCGCGTGCAGCCAGTGATCCGTGCCGGCGATGACGCGGGCCTTGGCGGCCGGGAACTGAGCCATCGCGGCCCCGGTGTATTCGGGCAGCATATAGTCAGAGTCTCCCCCCTTGATGAAGAGTGTCGCGCCTTCGAAGCGGCGTTCATCGTCGGGCCAGCCCATGATGTTGGCGTAGTTGCGCTCAAGGGCCGGCACGTTGAAACGCCACCCCCATCCAGACTCCCCTTTGGCGAAGGATTTGAGCAGGAACTGGCGCACCCCGGCGATCTCGATGTGCTCGGCCAGCATGGCTTCCGCCTCGCTGCGGCTCTGGGGGGGCGTGGCCAGCGTGGCATTGAGCCCGGCAAACACGTTCTTGTGGCGGGCGTGGGGATAGGCCACCGGGGCGATGTCCGCCACTACCAGCTTGCTGACCCTGTGAGGGGCCTGCTTGGCGACCTGCATGGCGACCTTGCCCCCCATGGAGTGACCCACCAGGGCCACCTGTTCAAGTCCAAGATGGTCCAGCAAGGCCAGGATGTCCTCCGCCTGGGCCGGGTAGCTCATCTCGTCCGAGTGAAAGGAGGCGCCGTGATTGCGCAGATCGACGCTGATGACCCGGTATTGTTCGCTGAGGGGGCGTGCCAGCAGGCCGAGGTTGTCCAGGCTGCCAAAGAGGCCATGGATCAGCACGACAGTCGGGCCTTCGCCCTGATCCTTGAAGTTCAATCGTGGGTATTGTTGCAAAATGACACCTTATCGGTCGTGGGCTCTATCGCCATAATTTTTAACACACTGAAAGAAAAGGATTTCATTCCTGGTGGGGGATTTTTTTGTGGTTTTTTTTCAAAAATATCTCCCCGGGATCGGCTATCAGTGCGGGGGATCACACACTTGGCCCGTCATTATGCCGTATTCTCAAGGAGATTCATGCACATCTGTCCGCCCCTTGCTTGGGCTGCCGGGTCTGCCTATGTATAATCGCCGCATCCGAATTTCGACGAGTCCAGCGCATCCCTATGAAAACCATCGAGCTTGATGACGATCTCTACTTCTTTATCGCGAGCCAGACCCGGCACATCGGCGAGAGTGCGTCCGATATCCTGCGTCGCCTGCTGGAGCAACCCGCCCAGGCCGGCACGGCAACCGTGGCGGCCGCGCCTGCGATGCAACCGCAACCCGTGGCCGATGCCATGGGGCTGGAGGCACTGCTGGATTCCGGCGAGCTGCAGAAAGAAGAGAAGTCCATCAACCGCTTCATGCTGGTATTGAGCACCCTCTATCGGGACAACCCGGAAGGCTTCACCCAGGCGACCGAGATAAAAGGGCGCAAGCGCGTCTACTTCTCCCGTGACCCGGAAGCGCTGCGTGCCAGTGGCAGCACCACCAAGCCCAAGCCGGTACCGGAGACCCCGTTCTGGGTGATCACCAATACCAATACCAGCCGCAAGCAGAACATGGTGGCCCAGCTCATGAACAGCATGGGTTATGACGAGGATCTGACGGCTCGGGTGTGCGGCGCCGTTTAACCCATCAACGACTTCAGGCCTTGCCGGGCAAGGCTCAGCTCAAGGAAAACGCCATGGCACAGCATTCCCACGCCGGTCAGCCGGCTCGTCTTTGCGATCTGACCAACATTCCCCGTCTGGTCAGCGCCTACTACCTCAACAAGCCGGACATGAGCCGCCCTGAGCAGCGGGTCGCCTTCGGCACCTCCGGTCACCGCGGCAGCGCCCTGCACAGCGCCTTCACCGAATCCCACATTCTGGCGGTGACCCAGGCGCTGGTGGAGTACCGCCAGCAGGCCGGTATCACGGGGCCGCTGTTTGTGGGCATGGATACCCATGCTCTGTCCGAGTCCGCTTTTGCCAGCGCGGTGGAAGTGCTGGCGGCCAACGGTGTCGAGACCCGCATCCAGGCCGGCCTCGGCTTCACACCGACTCCGGTCATCTCTCACGCCATCCTGCGCCACAATGCAGGCAAACCGGCGGCCCTGGCGGACGGCGTGGTGATCACCCCGTCCCACAACCCGCCGGAAGACGGTGGCTTCAAGTACAACCCGCCCCACGGCGGCCCCGCGGAAGGGGAGATCACCAAGTGGGTGGAAGACCGCGCCAACGCGATTCTGGAAGCGAACCTGGCCGGCGTGAAGCGCATGCCGTTCGCCGAGGCCCTGGCGAGCGCGTTCGTGGTGGAACACGACTATGTCACCCCCTATGTGGATGATCTGGAGAACGTGCTGGACCTGGCCGCCATCAAGAAAGCAGGCATCAAGATCGGGGTGGACCCGCTCGGCGGCTCCGGCGTCGCCTACTGGGACGTCATCGCCAAGCGTTACGATCTCGACATCGAGGTGGTGAACTACAAGGTGGATCCCACCTTCTCCTTCATGACTCTGGACAAGGATGGCAAGATCCGGATGGACTGCTCCAGTCCGTTCGCCATGGCGGGTCTGATCGCCCTCAAGGACAAGTTCGACATCGCCCTTGGCAACGATCCGGACTACGACCGTCACGGCATCGTCACCCAGGCTGGGCTGATGAACCCGAACCACTACCTGGCGGTGGCGATCCAGTATCTGTTCACCCATAGAACCGGTTGGGCGAAGGAGGCGGCCGTCGGCAAGACGCTGGTCTCCTCTTCCATGATCGACCGGGTCGCCGGCGAGATTGGCCGCACCCTGAAAGAGGTGCCGGTCGGCTTCAAGTGGTTCGTGGATGGTCTCTACAGCGGCGAGTTCGGCTTTGGCGGCGAGGAGAGCGCGGGCGCTTCCTTCCTGCGCAAGGACGGCACCGTCTGGACCACCGACAAGGATGGTTTCATCCTGGCGCTGCTGGCCGCCGAGATCCTGGCCGTCACCGGCAAGGATCCCCAGGCCCATTACGACGCCCTGGAAGCCAAGTTCGGCCGCTCCAGCTACCGTCGCATCGACGCCCCGGCCAACAGTGCCCAGAAAGCGGTGCTCTCCAAGCTGGATCCGGCGCTGGTGGAGGCTTCCATGCTGGCGGGTGACCCCATCACCGCCAAGCTGACCAAGGCCCCCGGCAACGACGCCGCCATCGGCGGTCTCAAGGTCGTGACCGAGCATGGCTGGTTCGCGGCGCGCCCCTCCGGCACCGAGTCCATCTACAAGATCTACATGGAAAGCTTCAAGGGGGAGGCACACCTGGACCTCATCCAGCAGGAAGCCCAGCAGATTGTCTCCGCTGCCCTGGCCAAGGCCGGCGTCTGACCCTTCTGGCATCAACCCAAGTGAAAGAGGAGCCCTGGTGGCTCCTCTTTTTTTATGTCGGGTTGACTGCGGATCAGCCGTTGTCGACGCCGCCGGTGGCGGCCTTGCGGTTCTGCCAGCTCTTGAGGAAGGGGCGGGCCGGCAGCTTCATCAGGAAGAGGGAGAGCAGGATCACCGCGATGCCGAGCCACTGCCGGCCGTCCAGTGTCTCGCCCACCAGCAGCACACCGCCGGAGACCGCCACCATGGGGTTGGTGAGGGCCAGCATGCCCATCACCTCGGGGCCATGGCGTTTGAGTCCCCAGAGCCAGGCCCAGTAGGCCAGGGCCGTGTTGAGGATCACCAGCCAGATAAGCCCGGGAGTGGCATCAGCCCGGGGCAGGGGCATGGGGCCGGCCAGCCACCAGGCCAGCGGGATCAGCATCAGGCCGCCCAGCAGCAGCTGCCAGGCGGTCAGGGCCAGCAGATCGTCCACCGGCCAGCGTTGCATCCAGCGGCTCGACTGGCCGATGAGCAGTGTGGCGAGCAGGGCGCACGCCACGCCGACGGGATCCAGATTGGCAGAGGGATTGAGCAACAAGAGCACCCCGACGAGCCCCATCACCCCCAGCAACAGCCACTTGATCGTCGGTCTGACACCGTCTTGCAGCCAGGCCAGCCCCATCAGGATGAGGGGCAGCGTCGCTCCCAACGTACCCGCCACGGCGCCGGGCAGGCGAAACGCCGCCACGAACAGCAGGGCGAAGAAGGCGGTGATGTTGCAAAACGCCAGCAGGAACTGCCTGCTCCAGACGAGAGGCGGTCTGCGGGGATGGAGCAACAGCAGCAGCACCCCGGCGGGGAGGGCGCGCCACACGGCCACCCAGTAGGGGGAGTAGTCGGTCAGGTAGAGACTGACGACGGCATAGGTGCTGCCCCAGAGCAGGGGGGCGAGCAGGGCGATCAGCAGCGGCATGGTTATCTCGTAACAAAGTATCTTTAAGTAAAGATACATTAGCCGCGAGTTGGTTTATTATCAAGTATCTTCATGTAAAGATAATGGAGCCCGAATGGAGAGTGATCATGTAGATCAGCTGCTGGCCCAGTGGGCCCGGCAGCGCCCGGACCTCGACTGCACCCCCATGGGGGTGCTGGGGCGGGTGGCGCGCATGGCGGCGATCGCCGGGCGCGAAGTGAGCGAGACCCTCAAAGAGTGCGGTCTGTTGGGGTCCGATTTCGATATCCTGGCGACCCTGCGTCGGGCCGGTGAGCCGCTGACCCCGACCGCGCTCTACCAGTCCGCCATGCTGAGTTCAGGGGCCATGACGGCCCGGCTCGACAAGCTGGAGCAGCGTGGCCTGATAAGACGTGAAGCCTCCCCCGATGACAGGCGCAGCCTGCTGGTCTGCCTGACGGAGCCGGGGCGGGAGCTGGTTGACCATGCGGTGGAACAGCACGTGGCAAACGAGCGCCGCCTGCTGGCCCCATTGACCTTGGCCGAACAGGAGCAGCTGGCCGCCCTGCTCAAACGCTGGCTGCTGGAAAACGAATAAAAAAAACGGGCCCATCGGGCCCGTTTTCGTTGGCATTGAGGCTGGCTCAGTAGCCGCCTCTGGCATCCCTGACGGCAAGGCCAAGCTGCCATACCGCCATGGCGTAGTGGGTGCTGTGGTTGTAGCGGGTGATGGCGTAGAAGTTCGGCAAGCCGTACCAGTACTGGTAACCGGTGCCGACATCCAGACGCAGCAGGCTCGCCTCCTTGTGATTGCCAAGGGAGCCGGTGGGAGCCAGCCCGGCACCGCGCAGGGTGGCCACCGGGTAGCGGGTCTGGAAGCCGTGCTCATAGCCCGGCAGCTGTCCCTGGCCGCGTACTGCCACCGGCTGCCCTTTCTCCCAGCCGTGGGCCTTGAAGTAGTTGGCCACGCTGCCGATGGCATCCACCGGATCCCACAGGTTGGTGTGGCCGTTGCCGTTGAAGTCCACCGCGTAGTTGCGAAAACTCGACGGCATGAACTGGCCGTAGCCCATGGCCCCGGCATAGGAGCCCTTGGGTTCGGTGGGGTCCATCCCCTCATCCCGGGTCATCACCAGGAAGGCTTCCAGCTCGCCGGTGAAGAAGTCGGCGCGGCGCGGGTAGTCAAATGCCAGGGTCGCCAGGGCGTCGAGAATGCGGGTCTTGCCCATCACCCGACCCCAGCGTGTCTCCACCCCGATGATGCCGACGATGATCTCGGGTGGCACCCCGTAGATCTGCTGCGCCCGGTTGAGTTCACTCTCGTATTCACGCCAGAAGTTGACGCCGTTCTGTACGTTGTCCGGGGTGATGAACTTGGCGCGGTAGCGGTTCCAGGCGCCGGTCGGGCCGGTGGGCGGTCTGGTGGTGGGGGCCTGGGCGTCCATCAGCTTGATGATCCAGTCATAACGCTCGGCCTGGGCCAGTACCCGGTGCAGCTCGGCGCCGTCGAAGCCGTGCTTTTGCACCATCCGCTGCACGAAGTTGTCCACGTTGGAACGATTGGCGAAGTCCCCCTTGCTGACCCCGGGCTGGCTCACCTGCCCGTAGAAGGGTTTGCTCGGCGGCGTCTGGTTGATGAAGGCGCTGTTGGGTTGGGGTTTGACCACGGGCTTGGGCGCCGGCGTGCTGCTGCAGCCGTAGATCAGGGGAAACAGGGAGAGGACACAGACAAGGCGACGCATAGGGTTCTCGTGAGCCTGAAAAAGAGTGCCGTCATGGTAAAACATTGGCGTGCAGGCGCAAGTGCTCCGTGCCGGCGCGCCCTCCGGGATCCCGTCAGCGCAGGGTGTGGTAGCCGCTCCAGATCCGGGTCAGGGTCGTGATGGCACAGAGCAGGGCGAAACCGTAGGCCAGTGGCACGAAGGCGGCGGGCCAGAGGCACATGAGCACGAAGAGGGCGATGGTTTCGCTCCCCTCGGTAAGCCCGCCCAGATAGTAGAGGGATTTGTGGTGGTAGACGGGGCTCTCGATGCCCCGTTTGCCGGCCATGATGGCAAAGGCCAGAAAGCTCGATCCCGTGCCCATGAAGGCGAACAGCAGGGTGGCGGCGGCCAGGGAGTTGGCCGGGTCGGCGAGGGCAAAGCCCAGCACCACGGCGGCGTAGAAGATGAAATCCAGCGTGATGTCGAGAAACCCGCCGCAGTCGGTGATGCCCGTTTCCCGCGCCACGGCGCCATCCAGCCCGTCCAGCAGCCGGTTGAGCAGAATCGCCGCCAACGCCCACTGATAGCAGCCAAAGGCCAGCAGCGGCAGCGCCAGCATGCCGATGAGAAAGCCGGCGAGGCTCACCTGGTTGGCGCTCACCCCGGCCCGGCACAGGGGGCGGGCGAGCGCGGCGAGGGGGCGGCGGATAACCGGGATCAGGTGGCGATCAAACAAGGTGGTGCTCCTCTTCTGGGATGGCTGGGGGGATCAGTTGCAAGATGGTGCCCGGCGCATCCTCTTCGTCGTGGGTCACCAGCAGGGCGGGGATGGCCTGCGTGCGCAGGCGCTCGAACACCAGGGTTCTGAATGCCGCCCGCAGCGGCTTGTCGAGGCGGGAGAAGGGTTCGTCCAGCAGCAATGCCCTGGGCTCGGCCAGCAGGGCACGCAGTAGGCTGACGCGGGCTTTCTGGCCACCTGAGAGCGCCCCGGGCAGCTTGTCCGCCTGAGCCTCCAGCCCGACCTCGGCCAGCGCTTCGCGGGCCCGGGTCTGCCTTGCCGCCATCCCCTTGAGATGCGCCGGCATGCCGAACATCAGATTTTCGGCCACCGTCAGGTGGGCAAACAGCAGGTCATCCTGAAACAGGATGCCGACGCCCCTCTCCTGGGGGGGCAGCGGGGTGAGGCGATGTGCGCCGAGCAGGATGTCCCCGGTCAGCCGGATGGGCCCCCCGGGTGGCAGCACTCCCGCCAGGGCCGCCAGCAGGGAGCTCTTGCCACAGCCGCTCGGTCCCATCAGGGTGAGCACCTCGCCCGGGGCCACCCTGAGGGGGGGGAGCGTCAGCAGGGGGGCACCGTCGAGGAAGAGGGTGAGTGTGGAGGTGTGCAGCATCGGGTCAGGGCCTCAGGGCGGGGTTGATGCGCCGCGGCAGCCAGAGCGCCAGGGCATAGATGAAAAGGGGCAGCAGCAGTTGCAGCAGGCCGTAGAGCCCCGCCAGCCGCCGGTTGAGGCCGCTGCCGATGGCCACCGCCTCCGTGGTGATGGTGACGACCCGCCCGCCGCCGAACAGCAGGGTCGGCAGGTATTGGGCCAGGCTCACCGCCGCCCCGACACCGAAGGCGAACAACAGGGGACGGGCGAGCAGGGGACCCTTGACTCGCCACCAGGCCCCCCAGGGGCTGGCCCCGAGCGTGAGGGCCACCCGGGTGAGGCGCTCGTCGAACTGGCGATAGGGGCCGTGCAGGCAGAGATAGACGTATGGAAAGACGAAGATCAACTGGCTCCAGAGTACCCAGCCAGGGCCTATGCCAGTGAATCCCAGCCCGTCGGTCTGAAGGCGCAATCCAAACAGCAGGCTGGCCTGGGGCAGCAGCAGAGGCAGGCAGACAAGCCAGAGGGTGCGTGTGGCGCGGCGCGCAGGCAACGCCTCGAGGCAGAGCACCGCCAGCAGCAGGGAGAGCGCGGCGCAGAGCAGGGCCAGCCACAGACTTTGCCACAGCAGCGGGCCCAGGCTCGGCAGCAGAGCCAGCCAGTGGTGGCTGCTCCATTCGCTCGGCCAGAGGGCGGGAAAAGACCAGCGCCGGGTCAGGGACCAGAGCAGCAGGGCGGCGAGCACCAGCAGATTGGTCAGAAGCAGCCCCCACACGCCGATGCGGGCAATGAGTTCGGGCCAGGGCGAGGCGGGGGCGCGTCGCCCATCCAGCCAGCGTGCCTTGCCGAGGGTGAGGTGGGCCCGCTCCAGCAGCCTGAGGGCGCCAAGCAGCAGCAGGTTGAGGGCGAGCAGCAAGAGGGCGCCGCTGGCACTGGCGCCGCGCCAGGCGGGGTCGGCATCCTGATACCAGAGCCAGAGTCGCACCGCCAGGGGCGGCGGGGCATCCGGCCCCAGCAGCAGGGCGAGATCCACCACCGCCAGACCATAGGCGGCCACCGCGTAGAGGGGCAGTCGCAGGGCGGGCCAGAGGGAGGGTAGCAGCAGGCGCCACCAGATCCGGGGGGCGCTGAAGCCGAGGCTGGCCCCCAGCCACTGCTGGCGCGCCACCTTGGCGGGATCCAGTGCCGCCAGCGCCATCAGCAGCAGGAAGGGGGTCTCCTTGAGGATGAGCACCACGATGAGGCCAAGCCCCCAGGGATCCTTGAGGGTTTGCCAGTCCGGGGGTTGATGGGTGAGGTCAAGCAGGGGGGCGACGAGGCGCAGCAGCCAGCCAGAGGGAGCGATCAGAAAGGCGATGCCGATGGCAAAGGCGACGTGGGGAAGCGCCAGCAGGGGGGAGAGCAGGCGGCGCAGCCAGCGCATCCAGGGACGCCCGTCCCCCTGGGCGAGCAGCAAGGCGGTGGCGCCGAGAGCCCCCAGGGTGGAGGCGCCCGTCACCCAGAGGCTCAACCCTGCGGAGTGCCAGAGTCCGGGCTGGGGGAGCAAGAGGGATAGATTGGCGGGGGAGAGCCCCTCGATGACCAGCCACAGCAGGCCCCCGGCGAGCGGGATCCCCAGTAGCAAGGCTCCCAGCATCAAAAAGGGCAGCAGGAGGAGAAGAGGGGCGCGCGCCTGCATGATGGATCAGTGGCCGTAGCGCTCGGCCCAGGCCGCTTCCAGCCGCGTCTGCCAGCTGGGGTGGGGCTCTGCCACCCCCTTGAAGCGCAATGCCGGACGGGTCTGGCCTGGCAGCGCCTCCTGGCGCAGCACGCTGGGATCCCCCCAGAAGGCGGGGTCACTCTTGCGCGCCTGGGCGGCGGGGCTCAGCAGGAAGTTGACCACCACCTTGGCCCCGGCCCGGGCGGAGGCATTGAAGGGAATGGCGAGGAAATGGCTGTTGGTGAGCGCCCCTTTTTCCATGGCGATGGCCTGGACGGTGGGGGGCAGGGTGCCGTTTTGCACCGAACTCTGGGCTTCCCCCGGGTTGAAGCTGATGGCCATGGCCAGCTCGCCGTCATCGAGCAACTGTCTGGTCTCGGCGGCGCCGGTAGGGAAGAGCCTGCCCTTTCGCCAGAGCGCGGGGTGAAGCTGGTCGAGCCAGGCCCAGAGCGGGGCGGTGATGCGAAGGAAGTCGGCATCGGTCGCCTCCCGATAGAGGGGCGCCGGATCTGGTGTCAGCTCCAGTAGGATCTGCTTGAGAAAGCTAGAGCCGTGAAACTGGGGAGGCTTGGGGTAGGTGAAGCGGCCGGGGTGAGCCTTGGTCCAGGCCAGCAGGGCGGCCGCCGAGGTGGGAGGAACGTCTACCTGGTCGCCATCTACCATCAGATTGAGCTGGCCTATGCCCCAGGGGGCCTCCCGCCCCTCGACCGGCACGGTGAAGTCTTCACTCACCGGCAGGGCGGTGTCCACCAGGGCCATGTTGGGCAGCTCGTCGGTAAAGGGGGCCCCCAGCAGCCCCTGCTCCTTGAGCGCCTTGAAGTTCTCGCCGTTGACCCAGAGCAGGTCGATGGGGCCGTTCGACGTCTTGCCAGCCTGCTTGCCGGCCAGCAACTGGCTCACGCTCTGGGCGATGTCATCCACCTTCACCTGCACCAGCTCGACCTGGTACTGGCGAGCGATCTCCTGCCTGGCCCACACCAGGTAGGCGTTGATCTCGGGGCTGCCCCCCCAGGCGTTGAAGTAGACGGTCTGTCCCCTGGCGGCCAGCAGGGTCTGCTGCCACGATGCGTCATTTGCGTGGAGCGGGGAGGCCAGCAGCAGGGGGACGGCGGCCATCAGGGGACGGAGCAGGGCGCGAAGTCGGGTCGTGAACATGATGGTTGCCTCGTCAGAGTCAGGCGCCGCGGCGCCAGCGGTGATAACGGGCCAGCAGCGCCAGCAGGCGCCCGGGCTGGCGGGCACGGCGCCAGGCGCCAGCCACGTACTTGTTCCCCTCCATCAGGGTGGGGTAGGGGTGAACGGTGGCGAGGATCTTGCCAAGTCCCAGGCGGTGGCGCATGGCGAGGGCAAACTCGGCGATCCGCTCGCCGGCGTGAGCACCCACTATGGTGGCCCCGAGTATCCTGTCACGGCCCGGCACCGTCAGCACCTCGACAAAGCCCCCGGACTCGCCATCGGCGATGGCTCTGTCCAGCTCGGCCATCTCGAAGCGGGTCGACTCGAAGGGGATGCCTCGGGCCCGAGCCTCTCTCTGGTTGAGGCCGACCCTGGCTATCTCCGGACTGGTATAGGTGGCCGCCGGCATGACCCTGTAGTCTGCCCGAAAGCGCCTGAACTGGCCAAAGAGGGCGTTGATGGCGGCATACCAGGCCTGATGGGCGGCAAAATGGGTGAACTGGTAGGGGCCGGCAACGTCCCCCACCGCCAGGATGCTGGGGTAGTTGGTGGCGAGGAAGCCGTCGATGGCCAGGGTGCCGCCGGGGGCCAGTTCAACCCCCAGCGCCTCCAGCCCGAAACCGCTCACGTTGGCCTCCCGGCCAAGGGCCAGCAGCAGCTGGTCCCCCTCAACCACCAGCGTCTCGTCCCCCCGGCGCAGGTACAGCCGGATGGGCAGGTTGGCGCCTTTACCGTCCATATACCCGGCCGAGGTAGCCTGCCAGCCGAGGTGCAGGGTGACGCCGTCGTGCTCCAGCTGTGCGGCCAGGGCCCCGGCGACGTCCCTATCTTCCCGGGGCAGCAGCTGAGGGCCTTGCTCCACCAGGGTGACGGGGATACCGAGCAGGGCCAGGCTCTGGGCCAGCTCGCAGCCGATGGGGCCTCCTCCCAGCACCAGCAGATGGCGGGGGGGCTCGCGCAGTCGCTGCCAGAGGGTGTCGGAGGTGAGGTAGGGAACCCTGTCCAGCCCCGGCAGTGCGGGCACCCGGGGGCGGGCGCCGGTGGCGATCACAATATGACGGCTGGTCAGGCGCTTGCCGTTGACCTCCACCTCCCAGGGGGAGGTGACTCGCGCCCGCCCCTGGATGCACTCCACCCCGAGTCCTTCATAGCGCGCCACCGAGTCGTGGGGTTCTACCTCCTCGATGACCCGGGCGACCCGCGCCATCACGGCGGCGAAGTCGGCGCGGCTCTGGCTCGGGGTAAAACCAAGCTCTGTGGCCTTGCGCTGTTCAAAGGCGAAGCGGGCGCTTCGGATCAGCGCCTTGGAGGGGACGCAGCCGGTATGGAGGCAATCCCCCCCCATCCTGTGCTGCTCGATGAGGGCCACTCTGGCTTTCACCGCGGCGGCGATGTAGCTGGTGACCAGGCCTCCGGCGCCGGCGCCTATCACCAGCAGGTTGTAGTCAAAGCGCGCCGGCTTGCGGTAGGGGGCGTGCAACCGGTAGAGGGCGAGACGGCGCTGAAAGGCACGCATCAGCCAGGGCATCAGGCCGAGCAGGGTCAGGGCGGCCAGCAGGCCGGGGGAGAAGAGGTTGCCTGTGCCGGTGAGGGTAGCCAGCTCGCTCCCCGCCAGCACGTAGACGAGGGTGCCCGGCAGCATGCCGAGCTGGCTGACCCAGTAGTAGGTGCTGACTCTGATGGGGGTGAGCCCCATCACCAGGTTGACCAGAAAGAAGGGGAAGAGGGGGATGAGGCGCAGGCTCAGCAAATAGAAGTCCCCCTCCTTTTGCATGCCGGCCTGAACGCTCGCCAGCTTGTCGCCAAAGCGCGTCTCGACCCAGTCCCGCAGCAGGAAGCGGGCACTGAGAAAGGCCAGGGTGGCGCCGAGGGAGCTGGCAAAGGAGACCAGCAAGAGCCCCCACAGGATGCCGAAGACGGCGCTGCCCGCCAGGGTGAGCAGGGCCGCCCCCGGCAGGGAGAGGGCGGTGGTGAGCACATAGATCACCAGAAACAGCAGGCTGGCTGCGACAACATGGCGGTCGACCCAAAGGGTCAGGCGCGCCTGGTGTGCCTGCAACTGGGTGAGGCTCAGATAGTGGTCAAGGTCGAGGGCAAAGAAGGTGCCGACCAGGGCCCCCATCGCCAGCAACAGCAGCAGGCGTGCCCGGTTCATCCCTGTCCCTTGTCGAGGGGGCGCTCGGGTTGCACCGGCAACTGGCAGAACCCCTGGGGAGCGATGTCGAGAGCGGCATTGAACTTGGCGGACATGTTCTGGAAGGCGATGAGGCCGGTGAGCTCCACCAGGGCGTCGTCATCGAACCAGGGCTTGAGGCGGGCGGCCTGCTCGTCGCTCACGCCATCCAGCCCGGTCATGGCCTCGGCATAGTCCAGCACGGCCCGTTCCCGCTCGTCGAACAAGGGGCTGTCGCGCCACCGGGCTAGCGCCTCCACCTTGTCGCTGGAGCCTGCCCGCTTGACGAGGGTCATGGCGTTGATGTCGACACAGAAACGACACCAGTTGAGCTGGGAGACCCGCACCGTCACCAGAGAGCGCAGCACGGGGTCGATGGGGGAGCGCTTGCGGTTGATGACGCCGTAGAGGGTGGCGACCGCGGCGAACAGCCTGGGGGAGCGCCCCCAGCACTTGCCCGGGATCAGCACCTGACCGTAGTTGCGTTTCTGCAGCCAGAAGAAGGGATGGATGAACCAGGCGTAGGCCCGGTCCGGTTTGACCTCAATGCGCATCTTGTTCCTCTTTGAGCTTCTCCATCTTGGGCTTGTAGGCCCCGCCCAGACGCTCGTTCAACCGATTCAGGAAATCGATGATCCGTGCCCGGTTGACCCCCAGATCGCTGCGCCCCTGGCGCGAGGCGGAGCGCATGTCGATACGGGTCTCTTTGGGCCCGATAAAGACCCGCAGGGCCACGTCATCCTGAAACCCGAACCAGCCGGTGGTGACGACGGCATCGATACCCTCGCTGCCCGGATGAACCTGCCAGCCCAGCTCCGTCATCAGTTCCTCGGCTTCCGCGAGCACTTCGACCGGGGATGCCCGGGTATAGAGAGGACCGGGGTTGCCTGGAAATAGTTGCAGGGGCGGGGGGGAGATCGGGAGATCCTCCGGGCTTCTGAGCAGCTCGGCCCACTGGAGCCGTGGCGGATGGTAGGGATCCGTGCTGACGTCGTTGGTGAGGGGGGAGCGCAGCGCCTGGACGAGAAACAGCAGGGGCAACAGCAGGGGAGTTATGCCC
This sequence comes from Aeromonas sp. ASNIH1, assembly GCF_002934285.1. Taxonomy (NCBI): domain Bacteria; kingdom Pseudomonadati; phylum Pseudomonadota; class Gammaproteobacteria; order Aeromonadales; family Aeromonadaceae; genus Aeromonas; species Aeromonas sp. ASNIH1. Next base: position 3,240,046 of record NZ_CP026228.1, read on the forward strand.
CAGATATCCGGCCAGAGGTTGGTGGTGCGGCGATAACGCCAGGGCAGGCGCAGCAGCAGCACGAGGCTGAGGAGGGCGCTGGCGAGACAGAGGATGAAGCCGAGCCACCAGGGCCAGAGATGGGCGCGGCTGCCAAGGGCCCCGCAAAGGGGCAATAGCCAGGTCAGCAGCGGGCACCACAAAGAGCTGTGCATATGAGGGATCCACGGGTCAGGATGGAACTATGCCCAGAAGGATAAACTTAATTGCCTGATAACGTTAGTAAATGATCATCAATCCCGGGCGTGCGGCTCAGAGAACCGATGGCCTCGTCGCCCTGGATCAGTTGCGATAGAGCACCTTGATGAGGTGGAAGCCGAACTTGGTGCGCACCGGCCCCAGCACGGTCAGCAGCTCCCCCTTGAACACGGCATCGTCGAAGGACTTGACCATGTCCCCCTTGGAGAACTCTCCCAGATCGCCGCCACGCTTGCCGGAAGGGCAGGTGGAGAAACGCTTGGCCATCTGGCTGAAATCGGCGCCCTTGGCGAGCTTCTCCTTGATCTCCAGACACTGTTTCTCGGTCTTGACCAGGATGTGCTGGGCACAGGCTTTTTTCATCGGAATGCTCCTCGGCGAGGGGAAAGGGGGCGCAAGATTACTGCAATTGCGCCTCCGCGTCAGCCCCTCGGGCGCGAGACCCGGCTCCGGGGGCCGGCGGCCAGGGGGACCCTGGCCCGGGATTGCCAGAGGATCTCCAGCCCCAGCAGGGCATAGAGGCTCCAGATGGCCAGGGGGTTGAGCCAGTTGCCTCCCATCTGCAGGGTGGCCAGGGCTGCGCTCACCAGCAGCAGGACTATGCCGGGCAGGCGCCAGTGGGCAGACAGGGGGGCGAGCAGGGCCATGCCCAGCAGCAGGGCCAGGCCAAAGGGCAGATTGAGCGCGGTGAAGGCGAGGGCCTGCTGGCCGTTCATGCCGGTCAGCAGGGCCAGCAGGGCGCTGCAGCAGGCCAGGAAGGTGATGAACTCGAGTCGGTCGGCGATGTAGTCAGCCAGTTGTTCGCTACGTAGGTGCATGGGGTCTCTCCTGCGATGATTGAGATCAGTGTGGGACAGGCAGGAGCGCAGGGGCAGCGGGATAAATCGATTGAATTGAACGAAGCTTTAGTGACATCTATTCAAGTGATTGATTTAAAATTATTTTCCTGTTCAATAGCAGGCAGGGTGGGGAAGAGGGCACGGAGCAAGTCGAGGGGGACGGGTTGACGAAACCCGCCGGATGCGGGGTGTCCGACAAGGGTTGTCGCGACGAGCCGGACCCTGCTGCCAGCCCAAGGCCGCCAGGGGAGATCCGGCGTGGCGGGGTCGGTGGTGGCGTTTTGTTCGCCCCTTGCCCGGATTGTGCGCAGTTTGGCTCCTTACACACGGCTGGCTCCTTGCAGGGCCGAAGCGATCCCCGCACCGGGGGTGGCAGAGCGGCACGCAAAGGGGCCCCGAGCGTGGGATTTCGCCGTCGCGATTATGCTAGGATGAGCGGCACTCGCCCGGGATGAGTCTCGGTATCGTACTAAATAACACAATCTTTAAATCATGTTATTCGGGGAAACTGACGTTTGACAGGATGCTATCCTACTTTTCTCACCGGGAGCACTTCATCCGGGCGATCCCGTCGCCCCGGGCCCGGTCTCTTGCTGCTCGCCCTCGCTCTCTGGCTGATGGCGATGCCCGCCATGGCGGCCAAGTTGACCTACCAGATCAAGGGGGTCAGGGGAGAGCAGAAAGACAACGTCGAGGCCTACCTCAACGCCCTGCCCGTCTACCAGGAACGCCAGTACCGCCCCGCCCGCGCCAAGATCACCGAGAGCGTACAGAAGGCGCTGCAGGTCTATGGCTACTACCAGCCCAAGATCACCCTGAACCGCGACAAGAAGGCGCCCGCCAAGGTGGTGATCGAGATTGAGCGGGGGGAACCCGTGATCATCTCGCGCCTCGACATCCTGCTGGAAGGGGATGCGGGGAGCGACGAGGTGTACAGCGAGCTGCTGGACAAGCTGCCCCTCAAGGAGGGAGATCCCCTCAACCACGGCAAATATGAATCCATCAAGGCGGATCTCGGCAGTCTGGGGCTGGCCCGCGGCTATTTTGACGCCAAGATCAGCAAGAGCCAGGTCAAGGTTTTCCCGGAACAGGGCAAGGCGGAGATCTACATCCTGTTTCGCTCCGGCCCGCGCTACCATTTCGGCGAGATCCGCTATGACGCGACGCCGGAGGCACTGCACCTTATTCGCCCGCTCATCAACATCAAGAGTGGCGACCCCTATCTGGCGATCCGTCTGGCGGAGATGTCCCAGGATGTCTCTTCCACCAAGCTGTTCAAGCAGGTGGACATCAAACCCCTGATCAGCCAGGCCGAGGGCAACCGGGTGCCGGTGCAGGTGACCCTCTCCAACCGGGTCGATCACGAGATTGAGACCGGTATCGGTTATGCCACGGACGTGGGGCCGCGCCTGAGTGCCACCTGGGAGAAACCCTGGGTGAACCGCTATGGTCACCGCCTCTCCAGCACCGCCAAGATCTCGGCGCCGGAAGCGGAGCTCAGCTTCGACTACCAGATCCCGGTGGGCAACCCGCTACGGGATTACTACTCCCTGCAGGCGGGCTATCAATACACCGACAACAACGACACCCGCTCCGATCTGGCCACCTTCGGGGTGCACCGCTGGACACGCCGACCGGAGAGCTGGGACAGAGACGTCTTTGTGCGCCTGGAGAACGAGCGCTACGTCCAGGGTCAGGACGAGGGGAACAGCCTGCTGCTGATCCCCGGCGTCTCCTGGTCACGGCTGCGGGTGCGCGGCGGTCTGGTGCCGGATTGGGGGGATCGCCAGCAACTGACGATGGAGTTCTCGAGTCCCTATTGGGGGTCCGACATCAGCTTCATGCGGGTGTGGGGGCGTAGCAAGTGGCTGCGCACCCTGGGCGAAGATCACCGTTTCCTGATGCGGGCCGAACAGGGGGCCATCGTCGGGGATGATTTCTCCCTGGTCCCCCCCTCCCTGCGCTTCTTCACCGGCGGCGATCAGACGGTCCGGGGCTACGGTTACGAGACCATTTCGCCACGGGGGGACGATGGCAAGCTGACCGGCGGACGTTACGCCAGCGTCGGCAGCCTGGAGTACAACTACCGCTTCAGCGAGAAGTGGCTCGGCGCCCTGTTCGTGGACGCCGGGACCGCCACCGTCGACTACAGCGAGGCCTGGAAGATAGGCACCGGGGTCGGGGTGCGCTGGGTCACCCCCATCGGTCAGGTCAGGCTCGATCTGGCGGTGGGCATCTCCGAGGAGGACAAGCCGCTGCGGCTGCACTTCGCACTGGGGCCGGAACTATGACCCGGCAACCAGGCGCACATCCTCTTCTTTCTCTTTTCTGGCCGCTGCGGCTGCTTTCCTTGCAGGGGTCTGCATCGTGATCTGGGTAAAACGCATTTTCTTATGGCTCATGGGCCTCTTCTTCCTGCTGCTCATCGGCGTCAGCCTGCTGGGCTTCACCCATCAGGGCAACAAGTGGTTGTGGCAACAGGCCAGAGCCGCGCTGCCCTCCCTCAAGGGGGAGCTGGTGGCGGGGCAACTCGGTTATGGCTGGACCTTCGAAGGGGTTGGCTGGCAGGACGAGCTGGTGGATGTCACCGTGGAGCGGGCCGTGCTGGACTGGGATCTGGGCAAGCTCCTGCAGGGCAAGCTCTGGATCAAGTCTCTGGCGGTGACTCGCCCCGTGGTCCGGGTGGCGGAGTCCGAGCCGGTGCCGGAAGAGCCGTCGGAGCCCTTCGTCTGGCATCCGTTGCCGCTCAAAATCCAGGTCGACAGCCTCAAGGTTGCCGATCTCGATGTGGCGGTGCCCGGCGTGACGATCACCCTCAAGGATCTGGACATTGGCGCCGCCCTGGATCGCGCCGGGCTCATCGTGCGCGGCCCCGTGCTCGATGGCCTGAACGTGGTGCTGGCACCCTCCCCGGTGGAGGCGGCCAGTGACAAGGGCGCCAAACCGGCGGATGAGAAAAGCGCCACCCTGGCGGTCGGCGAGGGCAAGGCTGCCCCCGGTGACAAGACGCAGGCCGCAAACAAGCCCGAGTCCATGGTGCTGCCGGCGGTGCGACTGCCTTTCCCCATCCAGCTGGAGGGGCTGAAAGCCACGACGTTCCGTTATCAGCAAGGTGAGCTGGTGGAGGGGCTAGACAACCTGTTGCTGTCGGCCACCGCCGAGGAGGAGCGCATCGACATCCGGGAGCTCTCCCTGCGCCATGCCATGGCAGATCTGGCCTTGCGTGGTCAGGTGCGCCTGCACGAGGATTACCCCCTCGCCCTGACCCTGGATGCCAAGGCGCGTCAAGGGCTGCTGGACGGGGAGCTCAAGGGGGAGCAGGTCAATCTCGTCCTGGACGGTTCTGTGGGCAAGCTTGGGCTGGCACTCAAGGCCAAGGGGCCGGTGGGCGCCAATCTCAAAGGATCCCTCGCGGCCCTCGACCCGGATCTGCCCTTCGATCTGGCGCTGGACTGGAAGAGCCTCTCCTGGCCCCTGCACAAGCCCGCCAAGGATGAGCCCAGCTATCGGCTGGACAAGGGCACCCTGAGCGCCAAGGGCAAGCTCTCCGGTTACCAGTTTGCGCTCAACACCGCCGGCAAGGGGACCGATGTGCCCCCCTTCAAGGTGGCGCTCTCGGGCAAGGGGGATCTCAACCAGCTGAGCCGCATCGAGCTGCTGCTGGGGGCCCTCAAGGGGGAGCTCAAGGTCGACGGCAAGCTGGCCTGGAGCAAGGGGGTCCAGTGGCAGGGGACGACCGAATTCAAGGGGATCAACCCGGCGGAGCTGGTGCCCGAGATCAAGGGGGTACTGGCGGGCAAGATCACCAGTCGCTTCGATCTGGATGAGGCGGGCCACTGGCAGCTGGCCCTGCCCGAGCTCAAGGTGGATGGCAAGCTCAACCAGTATCCCCTGGCCTTGCAGGGCAGGCTCAGCGGCAACGACAAGATGGAGTGGACCATCCCGGCCCTGGCGCTGCAAAGCGGCCCCAACCGGCTGCAGGCCAAAGGCTCGCTCACGACCCAGGCCTGGAAGCTGGATGCGGATCTGGATGCGCCCAAGCTTGGGGGTATCTACCCGGGTCTGGGAGGGGACATCAAGGGCCAGGTGCGCGTCACCGGCAACCAGCAGGCGCCGCGCGTGAATGCCGATCTGGTGTCGGGCCGACTCGCCTACGCGGGCACCGTCCTCAAGGAGACCGTCATCAAGGCCAACGCCCTGGTCGGGGAGAAGCCCGCCGGTGAGGTGGCGGTGACGGTGGCGAGCCTGGCGCAGGGGGAGACCAAGCTCTCGCATATCGCCCTGAACCTGAGCGGCGATCTCGAGCGCCACGGGCTCACCTTGACCATGAAGGGGGATCCCCTGGCGGCAGACCTCAGCCTGAATGGCAGCCTGCGCGGTGACCACTGGCGTGGCGCCCTTGCCGAGCTGAAGCTCAAGACCCCCCTCAAGCGCTGGGCGCTGGCCGCCCCCTGGTCTCTTGACCTGGATCTGCCGAAACAGCAGCTGACCATGGGGGATCTCTGCCTCGCGTCCCAGAAGGCCAGTCTCTGCGTCAAGGGGAGCCGGATAGCCCAGTCCCAGGGCAATCTGGAATTTGCCCTGAACGAATTTGATCTCAAGCGGCTGCGCCCCTGGTTGCCGAACAATTTCCGCTGGCAGGCGGTGCTGTCGGCCGACGGGCGCGCCAGCTGGCGCGGCAACCAGCCGACCCTGCACGCCACCGTGCGCACCACGCCTGGGACCTTTGTCGCTGACGAACTCAAGACCGACTACCAGCGCCTCAAGCTCGGGATCGACTTCGAGCGCCAGCAGGCCGCCATCCGGGTCGATTTCGCCTCCGAGCAGATAGGCAACATCGACACCGATCTGCTGATCCGGGATCCCGCCGGCCGCGGCAACCTCGGCGGTCAACTCAGGTTTGACGATCTGAAGCTGGCGACCTTTGCGCCCCTCATTCCCGAAGTGCGCTCCCTGCAAGGGGTCATCTCGGCGGATGCCCGCTTCGACGGTACCCTGGCTGCCCCCCTGCTGTATGGCGAGCTGAACCTGAAGGAGGGGGAGGTTCAGACCCACTCCGACATGGTGACCCTCTCCAAGCTGGTGACCCGCCTCAAGATAGAAGGCAACCGGGCCGAACTCGACGGCTCCATGATGGTGGGCAAGGGCCCCCTGGTGCTGGGGGGCTGGCTGAGCTGGGCCCAGCAGCCGGTGACCGGCAGCCTCACCATTCAGGGCAAGGAGCTGGAAGCCCAGTACCCGGGCATGGGTCGGGTCAGGGTGACACCTGACATCGCCATCTCTCTCGGGGAGGAGACCAGGGTGACCGGGCAGGTGGACATCCCCTGGTCGCGCATCCTGGTCAAGAGCCTGCCAGACAGCGCGGTAGCGGTCTCCGATGATGTCACCGTCATCTACGACGATCTGCCGCCGGTCCCCAAGGCGGCACCGCTGCCCATGGAGATCAGGCTCGCCATCCGGCTCGGGGACGACGTCCGCCTCGAAGCCATGGGACTCAAGACCAAGGTGGGAGGGGCCCTCAACATTCGCCAGGATCCCTCCAAGCCGCTCTCGGGCAACGGGCAACTGGAGCTCAGGGACGGGCGCTTCAAGGCCTATGGCCAGAACCTCATCATCAAGGAGGGGCGGATCCTCTTCTCCGGCCCCATTGATCAGCCCTATCTCAACATCGAGACCTATCGGGATCCGGACACCATCGAGGACAACGTGACCGTCGGGGTGCGGGTGACGGGGCCAGCCGCCAAGCCGAAGATCACCGTCTATTCCGAGCCGCAGATGGCGCAGTCCGAACAGCTCTCCTATCTGTTGCGGGGCAAGGGATTGCAGACCAGCGGCGAGGATGGCGGCTTCAACGGCCTGCTGGTGGCGGGGGCCGTGAGCCAGGCGAGCGGCGTGGTCTCCAGCATCGGGGAGTCCCTCGGCATGAGCGACGTGGCCCTCGATACTGCAGGCAGTGGCGATGACACCCAGGTGACCCTGTCGGCCTACCTGCTGCCCGGTTTGCAGTTCCAGTACGGGGTCGGGGTGTTCAGCCCCATCGCCGAATTCAAGCTGCGCTACGAGCTGATGCCAAGGCTCTATCTGCAGGCCATGAGCGGGGTGGCCCAGGCGGTGGATATCTTCTATCGCTTCACCCTGTAAGGGGGGCGGATGACAACACAGATGCCTGGGGGGACGCTTATCCCCCTCTGCCTGACCTGCCGATGACTGCTGTCGTAGGCAGGTTCGGGGTGAGAGCGTGCATATATTGACGGGAGGCCTGGCCTCCCGTTTTTTTGTAGAGAAGAAGGGGATTTGTGGAAGGCAGAAAAGCGAAAACCCGGCACAAGGCCGGGCTTTCTGAAAGATGGTGGAGGGAGAAGGATTCGAACCTTCGAAGGCAGAGCCGTCAGATTTACAGTCTGATCCCTTTGGCCGCTCGGGAACCCCTCCACGGGGCATGACCTGATTGTGCGCACTTGAATGGTGGAGGGAGAAGGATTCGAACCTTCGAAGGCAGAGCCGTCAGATTTACAGTCTGATCCCTTTGGCCGCTCGGGAACCCCTCCCCAAGTGCGAGGCGCATACTAACAGATCTGTCGCGCTTGTGAACCCCTCTGCCGGGATTTTTAATGCTTAAAGGATCGGGTTGATGGCCGATAAGCAATGAAACCTTCATTTCCAAGATTTATCTCATGCTGCCCAGTGCGATTCGTGACCGCTTGCTCGTGGATGAGGCCCAGTTGGGCCAACGGCTCAACCAGGATCTCCGTGCGGGGGACCGTGCCGACTTCAGGCTGCATCTGGCGCTGCTGACCGATGCGGTGGAAGAGCAGCCCTGGTTTGATGCCCCGCCCAAGCCTGCGTCGGGTGAGCTGGATTGGCGCTCCCGTTTCGGTCTGATGCCCCGGGCGTCCCTGCAAGGCGGGGTGGAAGAGAGCGATGCCACCAGCCTCAACGAGCGTCTGCAACAGGGCGGGTGCATGACGGATGTGAGACTCTGGCTGGCGCTGCGCTCCCCGCCACTGGTGAGCCGAACGCCCGCGCTGGATCCCGCGGTGTACGACAACCTCTCGGCACTGGGTCGTGAGCGATGGCAGGCCCGACCTATGGGCGCTGACCCCAGGGAGGAGGCTCCGCTGATGATGCTGCCGCTGCTCGATGAGCTTGCGCAAGGGGTGGATGCCAGGCTGCGCTGGCTGGGGTGACGGCACGGTAGAATGCAAAAAGGCGGGATAACCCGCCTTTTGCTTTATGAGTGGTGAACCTTGTCAGGCGTCTGCTTCGTCCGGTTGGGGCACTTCCTTGCCGGCGGCACGACGGGCGATGGGTTTTTCCGTGTGACGGTTGAGCTGGCGTTCCAGCTTCTGGCCCAGGTCCGTGATGGCAGCATAGAGATCCTCATGCTCTGCCTGCGCAAACAGTTTGCCGTTGGGAATGCCGATAGTGGCTTCGACGATATACATCAAACGCTCTTTGGAGATGATCACATGGGGTGTGATAAGAGGCACCTGAAGACGCTCGAGCTTTTCAAAACGGGATTCAATGCGCTCGCGGATGGCTGGGGTGATGTCGATGATTTTACTGGTCATTTCGATTTTCATAATGGCCCCCTTCGGGTCGTCTTGCTTGTGTCTTCACCTCCAGATTACCCATGTCGCCAAATCAAAATGTGATCTGTGTCACGAAAAATCCCCTTGGGAATCCCGCTGTCCATAAATTGTGAGCTTTTCCCGTTTCATGCCAAAAACCGCTTGAGCTCAGTGAAACAGGCAGGCAGTATCAGCAAATAGGATCGTTTCTGTCCCCCCTCGGCAGCGCCTTGTGTCGGCCCGATGTTTGGTTTTTGCCGCATAGTCTCGAATTTTCTCCACCCACATCGCCTCATCGCATCGCAAAATCATTGCCATGCGCCGGTGGAGATATGCGCGCAAACGGATATGCTTTTCTGCAGGAGTCGGGGTGGATAACGTGGTTGTAGTGGTTGGAGTCGTAGATGAAGCAGCAAGCCACCCAGATGATGTGGTTTTATGATCGGCAGCATGGGCAATGGAGCCTGTCTGATCATGTCTCTTGTGAACCCTGGGCAGGGGAGGGAACCCACCCCTGGGCCACCCAACTTGAGCGGGAAGATGAAGCGGGTTTCGCCGATTTTCTTGCAAGACTCCACGATTCCGGCCAGCCTGGCCAGTTCATCGGTCACCTGCGCGATGAGGACGGCAAGGTACACCATGCGCTCTGGTACGGTCAGTATGTGCCTGCACAGGGGCTCTGTTGTGGCTGGCTTGCCCCCCTCGAAATGATGCATCGCGAGATGGATCGCGCCGATTCCCCCGCAGGCGTGACACCGCCGCTTCCCATGTTGCAGGCCCCCTTGCTGGCCAAGCTGGCGCAGGCGCTCTCCGCCAAGACGGGGCTCGATTTTTGCCAGACCCTGGTCAACGAGCTGGCCCATATCCTGGGAGCCACTGCCGTCTGGCTGACGGAGCGGGTCGGTCTCGACAGGCTCAGGGTGCTGGCGAGCCACGGCATCGACGTCAAGGAGTATGCTCTCTGTGACATGCCCTGCCAGCAGCTCTATCGCCAGGGGCCCTCCAGCGCGGTCCCCGTGAGTGAACCCCTGACCGGGTATCCTGACCTGCCCCCGGGCCAGCACTATTACGCCCAGCCGCTGCTCGATCGCAACGGTCAGATCCTGGGTCATCTCGCCCTGCTGTTCCCGAGCCAGACCCGGACCACGGATCTGGACTCCGTCCTGACCATCTTCTCGGTGCGCATGGTGGCCGAGCTGGAGCGCCTGCAGAGCGATGCCCTGATGCGGCTGTCTGCGGTGGCCTTTGAAACTCACGAAGGGATCATCATCACGGATCCCGAGTTCAAGATCCTGCGGGTCAATTACGCCTTCAGCCAGATCACCGGTTTTGACAACCAGGGGGTGATTGGTCTGCATCTTGGCAACGATCTCTGGTCGGGGCTGGGAGGGCTGGGTTACGAGCTCAACGCCCTGGATCGCTGGCAGGGGGAAACCCTGCGCCTGCACGCCGACGGTCACGCCTATCCCCAGTGGGAGATCGTCACGCCGGTGCAGGATGAGAAGGGGGGGATCAGCCACTATGTCATTTTCTTCGAGGATATTTCCGAGCGCAAGGCGGCGGAGCGCCGCATCCAGGATCTCGCCTTCTATGACGAGCTGACCGGCCTGCCCAATCGCCGTCAGCTGCACGAAACTCTGACCCAGGCGTTCACCGATGCAAATCGCAGTCACCTTATCGGGGCCCTGCTGTTCATCGATCTCGACCACTTCAAGACCATCAATGATTCCCTGGGTCACGCCACCGGCGACTGGCTGCTCAAGGAGGTGGCCAGCCGTCTCAAGCGGCTGGTGCGCCAGGGGGATTGTCTGGCCCGTCTCGGCGGCGACGAGTTCGTGTTGTTGCTGCCAGCGCTCTCCATCAGCCCGCCCCAGGCGGAGATGCAGGCCGACCTCATCGCGGAGCGGCTCATCGGGGAGATCGCTGCCCCCTATGATTTCAGAGGCCAGGTGCTGCACATCGGCGCCAGTGTCGGCATCACCCTCTTCCCCGGTCGGGAGCAGGAGGCGGGGGATCTGCTCAAGCAGGCTGACACCGCCATGTATCAGGCGAAATCGGCGGGCCGCAAGACCCGGCGCTTCTTCGATGCCTCCATGCAGTTGCAGGCCGACCGGCGTCTGCACATTCACAACGAGCTGCGCAGTGCCCTCGACAATGGGGAGCTGACTCTCCACTACCAGCCCCAGCACATGGTGGCGGGGGGGGAGATCATCGGTGTCGAGGCGCTGATCCGCTGGCAACCCCCTGGGCGTGCCCTGGTGTCGCCTGCCGAGTTCATCCCCATTGCCGAGGAGACGGATCTCATCGTCGACATCGGCAACTGGGTATTGCACGAAGCCTGTACCCAGTACGTCTCCTGGGAGGAGAACGGGATCCACGTCCCCCAACTGTCGGTCAACGTGAGCGCCAAACAGTTCCATGCTCCCGACTTCGTCGATCGCATTCACGACGTGCTGGCGGCCACCGGCATGGATCCCGCCTGCCTGAACCTGGAGATCACCGAGTCGGTGGTGCTGGGTCATGCGGAAGACACCATCAGCAAGATGGCGGAGCTCAAGACCCTGGGCATCAGCTTTGCCATCGATGACTTCGGGGCGGGGTACTCTTCCCTGAGCTACCTCAAGCGGCTGCCGGCTGACGAGCTCAAGATCGACCGTTCTTTCATCCAGGACATTCCCAAGGATGGTGACAACATGGCCATCGTCGAGGCCGTGATCGCCATGGCCCGCCACATGGGGTTCAACGTGACGGCTGAGGGAGTGGAGTCCCGCCAGCAACTGGAGTTTCTGCAGGCGCAGGGCTGCCATTTCTTCCAGGGATACCTCGCCTCCAAGCCGCTCCCTGTTCCCTACCTTGAACGCTATGTCAGCCGCCAGGTACGCGGTGATCGCCCCGTCTGCACCGATAAAAATAGTGTGGCGTAGCCCCCGTGCTTAGCGGGTAGAATGAAGGTATGTCACCACCGCCCTTTGGCGGTGGTTATGCCTTCAAGGGGAGAATGCCATTCGTGAAAGTCGTGCAGGGAATCATCTTGTCTGCGCTCTGGATGCCGGGGCTGTTGGCTCCTACCTTCGCGCAGACCATGGAGCAGTCTCTCTATCGCCAGGCCCATGAGGCCGTGCGTGCCAATGATCAGGTCAAATTCAGCCAGCTTCGGGCACGCCTGATCCACTATCCACTGCTGCCCTATCTGGATTACTACCAGCTTGCGTTCCGTCCCGGGGCGGCAGACTACAACGATGTGACCCGCTTCATCCGCCAGCACGGGGACACCCCCCAGTCCAACCGGCTCGAGCGCAGCTATCTCACCTATCTTGCCCAGAGCCAGCAATGGTCCCAGTTCCTGCGCTTCTATCCGGCCAAGCCAAGCTCCACCGATCTGCTCTGTCAGCACTATCAGGCCCGCTACTACACGGGGCACAAAAGTGAAGCCCTGCAGGAGGCAGGCAAGCTCTGGTTGAGCGGTCAATCCAGGCCCGATGCCTGCGATCCCCTGTTCCAGCTCTGGCAGCAAGCGGGTCTGCGCACCCAGGAGAAGATCTGGGAGCGCATGAACCTGGCTTTCGAGGCCCAGAACCCCAACCTCATTCGCCACCTCGGGGCCCAGCTCGGCAGCGGCATGAAGGGGTATGGCGATCAGATGATCGCCCTGTATGACCAACCCGTGCGGGCGATGAATCCTGCCAACTTCACGGCGGCGCCCCCGTCGCGGCATCTGCTCTCACTGGGGCTGGCCCGCTATGCCAACCAGGAGCCCGACGCGGTTCTGCGCCAGCTGGGGGAGATGACCCGTCGCTTCGGCCTGAACCATGCCGAGGTGAGTCGGGTGGAGAAGGCGGCCGCCCGCCGCCTGTTGCTGGACCGATCTTCTGACCAGCGCGCCTGGCTGGATACGGCCCTGGTGCGGCTCAAGGATCCGGAGCTGGTGGAGCTGCGGGCCCGTCTTGCCATCTGGGAGCAGGATTGGCGCGGCCTCGAAGGCTGGGTCAAGCGGATGCCCATGGGGCTGCAAAAAGAGGATCGCTGGCGTTACTGGATGGCGCGTTCGCTGGAGAAACAGGGGCGGCAGAAACCGGCGCGGGACCTCTATCTCGAGACTGCGAGCCTGCGCGGCTTCTACGGCTTCATGGCGGCCCAGCGCACCGGTGTGCCCTATCGCATGAAGAACCAGAGCGTGGCGCACAAGGTGCCGGACTGGCAAAGTGCCAGCCGCCGCTGGCCCTTCCTGCTGCGGGTGCGTGAGCTGCTGGCGATGAACGAGATCACGGCGGCCCGCTCTGAGTGGATCCACAACATGGATCGCAACAGCGTGGCCCAGCGCCTGGAGTTTGGCCACATCGCCCTCAACCAGGGCTGGCACGAGCTGGCGATCCTCTCCAGCATCCGTGCCGAGGCCTGGGATGCGCTGGACCTGCGCTTCCCGCTGCCCCTCAAGCGCACCTTCTCCCAGATGGCACAAGAGCGCACCATGAACACCAGTCTGCTCTACGCCATCTCCCGTCAGGAGAGCGCACTCTATCCCCTGGCCCAGTCACCGGTCGGGGCGAGGGGGTTGATGCAGCTGATGCCTGCCACCGCGAAAGAGACGGCCGGCAAGCTTGGGGTGCCCTATCGCAACGAGCAGCAACTGTTCGACCCGGCCATGAACATTCGTCTTGGCAGCGCCTACCTCAAGCGCCTGCTGGATGTGTATGACGGCAACCGGATCCTGGCGGCGGCGGCCTACAATGCGGGTCCTGGCCGGGTCAAGCGCTGGCGCGAGCAGAGCGACAACAAGCCGATGGATGTCTGGGTGGAGAGCATTCCCTATCGGGAGACGCGCAACTATGTCCAGAACGTGCTCTCTTTCGATCTCATCTATCAACACAAGCTGCAGCAGCCCTTGCGTTTCATGTCGGAACGCGAGCTGAATCACGCCTATTGAGTTCGGGGGCAGTCGTTGTCGCGGCTGCCTCCCATTCTTGCCCCAGAATGGTTATCATCCCTTAAGCTTTGTTACAAAAGGAAACCTGCCAGGTGATCGGGCGCCGCGTCTTGGTCTGTCAGGTTCGATACAATGCCCGATCATCACTGACAGGCTTTTCCAACAAAGGAATCGAGAGTGGCAACGATCAAAGATGTGTCTCAGCTGGCGAATGTCTCCATTTCGACAGTGTCTCGAGTGATCAACAACACGGCGCAGGTGGCGCCCGAGAAGCGCGAGGCTGTCCTCGCGGCCATGAAGGAGCTCAGCTTTCGTCCAAACAGCTTCGCCCAGGCCCTGGTGAGCAAACGCTCCAACTGTATCGGTGTGCTGGTGGGGGATCTGTGTGGCGGCCCCTTCTTCGCTCAGATGATGCGCGGCATCGAAAGCATGGTCGACAAGGCGAACAAGTTCACCATCGTGGTGTCCGGAAACCACGACGCGACCCGTGAGCGGCACGCCATCCAGGCGCTGCTGCAGCGCCAGTGCGATGCCCTGATCCTGCACAGCAAGGCGCTGCCTGACGAAGAGCTCAGCGAGCTTGCGTCGGGCACGACCCCCATCGTCTTCATCAACCGTCAGGTGCCAGGCTGCGAGGATCGCTGCGTCTGGCTGGACAACCAGGCCGGCATCACCACGGCTTGCCAGCATCTGCTGGACGCGGGACATCGCAAGATTGCCTTCGTCACCTCCGATGACGAGGAGTTTGTGGATGGTCAGCAGCGTATGGCCGGCTATCGCTTCGCCCTGCAACGGGCAGGTATCGAGCTGGATCCTGCCCTCATCGGCCGTGCCTATGCCGATGAAAAAGGTGGCTATGTGGCCATGAGCGAGCTGCTGGCGCGCGGCGTCGAGTTCAGCGCTGTGCTGGGTTTCAACGATGCCATGGTGGCGGGGGCCATCTCCTGTCTGCTGGAGCGGGGTTACAAAATCCCCCAGCAGGTCTCTGTGGTTGGTTTTGATGACATCCCCTATGCCCGATACATCTATCCCAAGCTCACCACGGTACGTTACCCCATCGAGGAGATGGGAGAGCGGGCCGCTGAGCTGGCCCTGAGGCTGCTGGATCACAAGCCGGTAGAGGGATTGGCGCTCAAATTCGAAGCCGAACTGGTACGGCGGGAATCTGTGGCCTGAGTCATGAAGTTGGCCCCGTGCGGGTCGACTTTTTTGCAAAACAGTGAAAGCGCTTTCAGAAATCCTTTTCAACTGTGATCCGCTTCAAAGCTTTTTGACCGCGCTGCCACTAGGATAGGCCCACGAATTAGGAGCGTGCGCTCCCGATTTTCCCGCTGTGGGAGGTAACCGGTTAATCCGGCTATTTCCTTCGTTACTTTCGACGGTCATCATTGGATGGCCGTTTTTTTTTGTCAGGATCCGGGTATGACGAACGAATTTGAGTATCAGACGGGTATCGTGGGCGCCGGCTGGCTGGGGTTGCCCCTGGCCAGGGCATTGCAAGAGCAGGGGCAATCTGTCGCGGTGACGGTCAGTACGGCCGAAAAGGCTGAACGGCTGCGGAGGGAGGGTATTGCCGCCTGGCCGCTGTTGCTTACCCCTGACATGGGATCACTGCCTTTTCGCTGTCATGACCTGGTGATCTGTGTGCCCCCCAGCAAGACCGGTGATTACCCGGCGTCCGTGGCCAGCCTGTGCCGACAGGCGAGGGAGGCGGGTGTTCAGAGGGTTCTGTTTATCAGCGCGACTTCGGTCTGGGGGGCCGGACAGGGGGAGGAGGATACGCCCGCTCCAGCTCATGACAGAGGCTCGCGGATGCGGGCGGCCGAGCTTGCCGTACTGGAAGGGCATGTTGACTGCGCCATGATCTTGCGCCCGGCCGGACTCTATGGTCCTGACCGTCACCCCGGCCGTTTTCTGGCGGGCAAGACGCTGGCCGGGGGAGGCCAGGCTGTGAACCTGGTGCATCTGGACGACGTGGTGGCCGCCTGTGAGCTGATGCTGGCCCGGGGGCAGGATGGGGATGCCTACAATCTGAGTGCCCCCGTTCACCCGCGCCGGGAGCAGCTCTACCCCTTCGCGAGCCGCCTGCTCGGGCTGGTGCCGCCGCAGTTCGTCGAGCCGGCGGGGGAGTTTGCTCCCATCGAAGGTCAGCGCATCTGCCAGCAGCTTGGTTTCGTCTATCGCTGGCCGGATCCGGCCCACTGGTTTGCGGACGGGGCGGCCTTGAAGGGTTGAACGGGTCGTCGCCATCCGGGCCCCGGAGTCGGTCATCTGGCGTGCAAACCAGATACGGCGCGCGCTCCGGGACAATTGAGGTTTGCCAAGGGGGGGATCGCCCCCTATCATGCCGCCATCCATGATAAAGAGAGCGGTAATGATGGAAGAGACCAAGCGCCACCCCGATGGGGAGCTGTTGCTGAGAACTCTGGCAATGCCAGCCGATACCAACCCCAATGGCGATATCTTCGGCGGGTGGATCATGTCCCAGATGGATATAGGTGGGGGCATCATGGCCAAGGAGCTGGCAAAAGGGCGCATCTGCACCGTCTCGGTGGAGGGGATGACCTTCCACAGCCCGGTCAAGGTGGGTGACGTGGTGTGCTGTTACGGTCGCTGCCTCAAGATTGGTCGCAGCTCCATGCGACTCAAGCTGGAGGTCTGGGTCAAGCCGGTATTGCGGGAGAACGAAGCCCAGCGGTACTGCGTGACCGAGGGCGTCTTCACCTATGTGGCCATCGACGATCAGGGCAAATCCCGCCCCGTCCCGGTCTGAGTCTGCTCAGATGAGCCGGGCATTGATGATGGATATTTCCTGCTCAAGCCCGGTTTTTTGCCGTATCATGCGCTCCAGCATCTCTTCCGACCCCACGCACTGCCGGGTGTCGAACAGACAGAGATCACATTGGGGATCCCGCCTGATTTGATAGACGGTGGAAAGCTCCACTTGATGACAGGTTCCCTGTTGATCGTAAAATGTCACGCGGTACTGGTGCTGTCTCGCCATCGTTGAATTCCCTCTGGATGAGTCGGGCCGGACACGAATAATGAGACTAGTCGGCGACCGTGGCCTGTGTGAGGGCCATGTCGTCTTGCAGAGGCAGGTGATTGTTAGCCAATGAAAAATAGTTATCGGATTCTGGGAACGTCCCTGCTGACGTTGGGGCTGGTCGGTTGCTTCGAGGTACCGGATCAAGATCATCTGGTGACTGCGGCAGGTATCATACCTGGCGCAAGCTGTGACAGACCGCCTCTGGTGGCGCTCGCCTCCACGGCCTTGCCGAGGGAGTTTGGCATCACCGTCTGGAACCTCTACAAGGGACAACGCAAGAACTGGCGGGAAGGGCTGGATGAGTATGCCAAGTCCCAGGATCTGGTGCTGCTGCAAGAGTCGGCGACCCGGCCCGAGATGCTGGACTGGCTGAAGAGAGGGGATTTCCAGTGGCAGCAGTTGCAGGCCTTCACCCAGGGAGGTGTCTCCTTTGGCGTGATGACGGTGGCGAAAACGCCGCAGGCGTTTGTCTGTGGCGTCCGTTCCCCCGAACCCCTGCTGCGTATCCCCAAGTCAGGTCTGGTCAGTCTCTATCCTTTGCAGGGGGATCCTGACGGCGTGCTGGTGGTGAATCTCCATGCGGTCAATTTCGAGCTGGGCATGGCGACTTTCCGCGAGCAGCTCAACGATCTGACTGCGTTGATCCATCGCCACCAGGGGCCGGTCATCCTGGGCGGCGATTTCAACACCTGGAGCGACAAGCGCGCGTTCTGGTTGAACAAGCTGGTGGGCGAGCTTGGCCTGCAGGAGGCCATACCTGTGCCTGATCTGCGTCGCACCGCTTTTGGCCGCCCGCTGGATCACCTCTACTATCGCAATCTGGATCTGGTGGAGGTGAGTTCACCGGCTACCGATGCCTCTGACCACAACCCCATTCTGGCGCGCTTTGCGGCCCAGGCCATCACTCCCTGAGTCATCCCTCAGGGGAGAGCGGCGTAGCCGCTGGTTCATGCAGACAAAAAAATACCCCGCATCAAGCGGGGTATTTTTTGGATTGCGACGAGCGATCAGCTGTTGTTCTTCACGAACAGAGTCAACTCCTGACCCGGCTTGAGATAGTCACTCTTGCCGAGCTGGTTCCAGCGCATCACATCGTTGACGGCGACCTGGAAGCGGGCTGCGATGGAGGAGAGGGAATCACCGCGGCGCACCTGATAGACCATGGACTTGTTGCTGCTCTTGCCCTGCTTGGGCCAGACCACCAGCTTCATGCCAGGCTTGAGGGCCGACTTGGCGTTCAGGCCGTTCCACTTGGCCAGGTCGGCGTGGGTGACCCCGTGTGCCTGGCTGATGCTCCACAGGTTGTCACCGGAGCGCACCTGATAGTTCACCTTGCCACCACTGCGGCTGGCGAGCTGCTGCGGCTTGCTCTGGACAACCTGGGTTGCGCGCCCACCATTGGGGATTATCAGGCTCTGGCCACGGCGCAGGTTGTTGCCGCGCATGTTGTTGGCCAGCTTGAGCTGTTGCACGGTCACCCCGTGATTCTGGGCGATCCGTGACAGCGTATCACCACTGGTGACCTGATAGGAGCGCACACCACGGGTACGTTCACGCTGGGGCAGATCGGCCAGGGCCAGCTCCAGGGTGTCGGCGTACTCGACGGGGACCAGCAGGTTGTAAGGGCCCTGCGGCGAGGTCATGCCACGCTTGAGCGCAGGATTGAGCGCCTTGAGCTGGGAGGCGGAAACGCCAGCCAGCTGGGCGGCCACGTTCAAATCAATCTGACCTCCGGTATTGATGGTTCGCAATTGCGGCTTGTTGGCCAGCACCGGCAGGGTGACATTGTATTTGTCCGCATTGCGGATCATGTCGGCCATGGCCAGGATCTTGGGCACATACATCCGGGTTTCGCGGGGCAGGTCCAGCGACCAGTAGTCGGTCGGACGACCAGCCCGTTCGTTGCGGGTGATGGCGTTGCGCACCCGACCTTCACCGGCATTGTAAGCGGCCAGGGTCTGCAGCCAGTCACCGTCGAAGAACCGGTTCAGGTACTCCAGGTAATCCAGTGCGGCATTGGTGGATGCCAGGACATCGCGTCGACCGTCGTACCAGTTGTCGTGGCGCAGGCCGAAATTCTTGCCGGTTGCAGGAACGAACTGCCAAAGACCGACCGCATTGCTGCGGGAGCGGGCATTGGGATCGAACATGCTCTCGATCATGGGGATGGTAATAAGCTCCATTGGCAGCTCACGCCGTTCGATTTCCTCTACCATCAGATACAGGTAGGGCTCAGCCCGGCTGGCAATGGTCGCCATATGCTTATCATTGCGCAACAACCAATCACGCTGTTGGCGAACCCGGGCATTATCGTGCGAGTCCAGCTGCATATCATCGCTGATACGCACCCACAGGTTATCAGTGTCATCCAGCTCTTCTATCTGTTCGTCGCCGAACAGCATCCGCGAAGAGTGTTTTTTGTACGTTTTCTTGCTGACTTGGGGGGATTTGATCGGCTCGATTGCCGTTACCGCCCGGTCATCCTGATGGCTCAGGTTTTGACAGCCGCTGAGAAACAGCGCTGCCAATAAGGCCGTTCGTAGCTTCATCTCGCTCAGGTCATCTGTGGAAAAACAGCTCGCATCATAAGGGGCAATGCCCCCCTGATCAAGGTTTGTTCAAAAAACGTCCTTCCAGGCCCGCAGAACAGCGAAGGTATCCTCTGGATTTTCCAAGCATTTAAGGGCGTATTTCTCAGCAGAAAATTTTACCGAGTCCTGCTCGCAGCGCAGAAAAACATTGAAATTCCGCTCATCTCCCAGCCGGGAGGGGAGACTCGGGAGGCCCTGCTGACGCAGTTTGCTGATCACGCCGATCTGCCGCTGGATCGCCAGGTTGTCGGGCTCGACCGCATGGGCGAAACGCAGGTTGGAGAGCGTGTATTCATGGGCACAATAAAGGAGGGTCTCATCGGGCAATGCCGCGAGCCGTTGCAGGGAAGTGTGCATCTGTGCCGGGGTACCTTCGAACAGACGGCCGCAACCGGCGCTGAAGAGGGTATCGCCACAAAACAGCATGCCCTGGCCGTAATAGGTGATGTGCCCCAGGGTATGACCGGGCACATGGAGGACATCCAGACTCAGGCCATGCCAGTTGATCTGATCCCCATCGTCGAGCCACTGGCCGTGATGGTCCGGCATGGGGTCATGCTTGGGACCATAGAGACGAGCGTGGGGGAAGTGTTGCAGCAACTCGGATACGCCCCCGACGTGATCGCGGTGGTGATGGGTCAGGAGGATGGCATCCAGCACCAGATCCAGCCCAGCCAGCCGTTCCAGCACGGGAGCGGCCTCGCCCGGATCGACGACCAGACAGTGATTTTCATGACGGATCAACCAGATGTAGTTGTCGCTGAAGGCGGGAACTGTGATGACGGTATACATGGGTCGAGGTCTCTTGTGTTCTCTTTAAGGAAGGGATCTTATATAACTGGATGGCATTCGCCCCCGAGTTGGTCCCATTATGCAGCTGGCACGTACCGAACAACAGATCGCGCTTCCGACCAGTTGGTCCGCACTGCCCATGGGGGACTGGGTGGCCGCCGAGCTTCAGGAGCGCCTCGACAACTGGTGCCCCCACCTCTTTGGCTATCACTTGCTCAAGATAGGTGCCCTGAGCGCCGAACTCTCCTGCGGTTGTTCCACCATTCGCCATCAAATCGGTGTCGCCCCCGGCGGACGGCTGCTGGACATCCAGGGGGATCCGCTCGCCTTGCCGGTGCGATCGGGGAGCGTGGATGCCTGCCTGCTGGCTCACTGCCTCGATTTCTCGCCGGATCCTCATCAGGTGCTGCGGGAGGCAGAACGGGTGCTGACCGACGATGGCTGGCTCATTGTCAGCGGTTACAACCCGCTCAGCCTGGTGGGGCTGGGTCACTATCTGCCCTTCATGCGGCGGCATCTGCCCTGGTCTGCCCGCATGTTCACGCCCGCACGGGTGACCGACTGGCTGCAACTGCTCGGCTGCGAGGTGATGTTCGACGAGCGGTTCGGTTTCTCCTTCATGGGCAGGCATAGCAAGATCGGCTGGTGGCGGGAGAGTCTGGGGCGGGACTATTGCCGCTCCCTGGCGTCTGTTTACGTGATTGCCGCCCGCAAGCGGCGTTTCCCCGTGACACCGGTGCGTCGCCGCTGGCGGCTGCCGGAGTCGATGGCCGCGCCAGGAATGGCGCGCCAGGGCGGCTAGCGGGCATCAGGGTTGGTAGCCGCTGTCTTCGGCAAGCTGCTTGCCGCTGGCGGCCTCACGGGCCAGCTCGTCACAGCGTTCGTTTTCCGGGTGGCCCGAGTGTCCTTTCACCCAGAGCCATTCGATCTGGTGACGGGCCACTTCCGCATCCAGGGCCTGCCAGAGATCGACGTTCTTGACCGGCTGACGGTTGGCGGTCATCCAGCCCTTCTTCTTCCAGCCGATGATCCATTCGGTGATCCCCTGGCGCACATACTGGCTGTCGGTGGTGAGCCGCACCTGGCAGGGTTCGTTCAGGGTCCGCAGCCCCATGATGGCAGCCATCAGCTCCATCCGGTTATTGGTGGTCAATCGAAAACCGGCGGAGATCTCCTTGCGATGCTTGCCATAGACCATGACGGCACCATAGCCGCCGGGGCCCGGGTTGCCTAAGCAGGAGCCATCCGTGAATAAATCAATCTGTTTCAACATGAGCAATCAATCTGTTTTAGCGAGAGGCTTGGGGTAAACTAGCGAGTAAAACCGAAGTTTGACATGGATTTGATCATGAGCACACCCCAACTGAATCGCCAGATCATTCTGGATACCGAAACCACCGGCATGAACACCGCGGGCGGCCCTGTCTATCTTGGGCACCGCATCATCGAGATCGGCTGTGTGGAGGTGATCAACCGCAAACTCACCGGCAACCATTTCCACGTCTACATCAAGCCGGATCGGCTGGTGGATCCCGAGGCCATCGCCGTGCACGGCATCACGGATGCCTTCCTGGCGGACAAGCCCTCTTTTAGCCAGATAGCGGACGATTTCATCGAGTTCATTCGCGGCGCCGAGCTCATCGCCCACAACGCCCCCTTTGACGTGAGCTTCATGGACTATGAGTTCAGCAAGCTCGGTCTGAACTTCAAGACGGCGGATATCTGCGGCATCACGGATACCCTGGCGATGGCGCGGGATCTCTTCCCGGGCAAGCGCAACAACCTGGACGTGTTGTGCGATCGCTACGGCATCGACAACTCTCACCGTACCCTGCACGGCGCCTTGCTCGATGCGGAGATCCTGGCGGACGTCTACCTCCTGATGACGGGTGGCCAGACCAAACTCAATCTGGCGAGTGAAACCAGCGAGAGCGAGACCAGCCAGGATACCGGCATTCGTCGTCTGGAGAGCAATCGCCCGCCGCTCAGGGTGGTGCGCGCGAGCGACGAGGTGGCGGCTGTCCATGAAGCGAGGCTGGATCTGGTACAGAAAAAAGGAGGTGCCTGCCTGTGGCGGCAATGAGATCGCTTTGGGGGCTGCTGCTGCTGGCCTCCCTCCCGGCCGCGGCCAACGAGGTGTTTGCGCCTTCCGACATTCCTCTGCTCGACAACCGCTTTCGCATCGATTACGGCGTGAAGGAGATCACCTTCATCATCAAGCGCAAGCCGGGGACGTCCTCGGTGATCCTGGTGCGACCCGATGGCAGCAAGCTTTATGTGGGCAAGGTCAAGCCGCCCGACGTGGGCTGGTTGCCCCTCAAGGATCAGGATCTCATCACCATCCGCGACCCCATGCCCGGCCCCTGGCAGGCGATCGGAGAGGTGGACCCCGACAATCGGGTGCGCCTGCTCACCGACATCCAGGTCGAGAGCGAGCCGCTACCGGCCCGCCTCTATCAGGGTGAGCGGGTCAAACTGCAATCCCGTCTGCTGATCGATGGCGCGGCGCCTGGAGCGGGTTACTACCTCACCGATCTGGGCATGACCGTCAAGCTGCAGCAGTTCAACGATGCCAGCCAGAGCGGCGATCCCGTGTTCGAGGAGACCCTGGGACGCTACATGGATGATGGCAAGGGGGTGGACGAAGTGCCGGGGGACGGTATCTTGACCGCCGAGGCGGTACTGGACATCCCTGCGGGAAAATACCGAGCCCTCTTCAGCACTGGCAATGAGGTCTTCTCACGAGCCCAGTCACAGCAGGTGCTGCTCTACCCCTGGCCGGTCAGCTATTCCCTGAATCCCCCCTCCGGGGAGGGGGGAGCCAAGCTCTCTCTGGTCATCGATGTGGATGAACTGGATCCCGCCTCCGTGGTCATCCAGGGCAAGGCCATCGACGGCGGCGGCAGTAGCATGACGTTCAACGAGGTGGCGACAGCGCCGCGTTTTGGCGTGGATCTCTCCGCCCTCAAGGCGGCAGGGCAGTACAAGGTGGAGGCCACCCTCTTTGGAACAACCCGGCTCGGTCGCGAGGTGCAACTGCAATTGCCGGCCAAGTCGTTCACCATAGCACCGCCTCCCCCCCCTCCCGCACCCTCTGCGGCCATGCCCGCATCCGCCGCCACCCCCGACCGGTTCGAGGAGCGGGAGAGTCCGGTCTGGCTGCCCTGGGCGTTGGGGGGAGGTGGCGTGTTGCTGCTCTTGCTGGGGGCCGGTGGTTTCATTCTGCTGCAAAAGCGCCGCACCCTGCACAAGGCGATGGCGGCGCAGAAGGCGCAACTTGAAGAGACGCCAGCAACCCCCAAACTGGATCTCAATCTGCCGGAGCAATAATTCCGCGCACATTGCAAAGAAGCCGCCCAATGGGCGGCTTCTTCATGGTGGCAAGTGGATGGGGTGAATCCGATATCAGTGAGCGCCGATATAGATGTCTTTGTACTGCTCGCGAATATCGAGGAACTTTTCCAGATTGGCCAGCATCAGGTCCACCAGGAGGGGGTCGAAGTGCTCTCCTTTCTCCTCCTTGATCAGCGCCAGCACCTGATCCAGCGGCCAGGCCTGCTTGTAGCAACGATCCGAGCCCAGGGCATCGAACACATCCGCCAGGGCGACGATGCGTCCTTCCAGCGGAATGTCCTCTCCCTTCAATCCGCGGGGATAGCCGCTGCCATTCCACTTCTCGTGATGGTTGCCCGCGATGGTGGCGCCTATCTGGAACAGTGCCAGATCACTGCCGGAGAGCATGTCCTGCCCAAGCTGGGCGTGGGTTTTCATGATCTCCCACTCCTCGGGAGTGAGTTTGCCCGGTTTGTGCAAGATGGCGTCCGGGATCCCCACTTTGCCGATGTCGTGCAGGGGAGAGGCCCGCTTGATGAGCTCGCACCTGTCCTCATTCATGCCGAGCAGCTTGCAGAACAGTTCGGTGTAGAGGGCCACCCGCTTGACGTGCAAGCCGGACTCCTTCGAGCGGCTCTCCACCAGTTCGCCGATGCGATAGATGATCTCTCGCTGGTTGTCACCGATCACCTCGTTGAGCCGGATATTCTCCAGCGCCACTATGATGTTTTCGGTGAACAGGCTGAGCAGCCCGGTATCCATCTGGCTGAGCGGGCGAGTGGTCTCGATGTGGAACAGCAGGTGATGACGGGCATTCTGGCAATAGAGCACCATCTGGTTGCCATCGTAGACATTGGCTCCCTTGGCCATGGCACAGCGCAGGATTTCCGGCGCATCGACGAGGCGCAGCATGGGACCATCGCTGAGCAGAGGCTCGAGCACCTGATCCCGCACCTCATACGCCAGGTGCTTCACATCGTAAATCTGGGACTCTTCCAGATTGGCAGGGCGCTGAGCTGGGTCTGGGCTCCTTCGACGAACTGGCGCAGGGCACGCTGCTCGAAGATCCCCTTGGACGCCTCGATGACCTTCTCCAGCCCCTGTCGATTGCTCTCAAGGGTTCGGATGTCCCGGTAAGAGCGCAGGCTGGCGCGCAGCAGGGTGCGCAGTTTCTGGGAGGTAAGCTCGGTCTTGTCCTTGTAGTCGTTGATATCGTAGTTGGTCACCACGTCATCTTCCGGGGCCTGGCCGGGCTGACCGGTTCGCAGCACGATGCGCACCATCTTGTTTTGCAGCTCGTCGCGCACGAACTTGACCACCTCGAGACCGGCATGATCGACCTCCATGACGACGTCGAGCAGCAGCAGGGCGACATCCGGGGTGAGGGCGAGCAAGGCTTTGGCTTCAGCCGCAGAGTAGGCGTGCAGAAAATCGATCGGCTTGCCGTCGAATTCAAACTTGTTCAGGGTGATTTTGGTGATGCGATGCACTTCGGGTTCATCGTCCACTATCATCACCTTCCAGCCGGCGGGACGCGGTGCTGATTGGGGAAGATCTTCATCATCAATAATCAGGATTTGATCATCCATTATGCAATCCTGTGTGTGATCCTGTGCTTACCTTAACCGCTTCATTCAATATAGGAAACGGATTGATATCCAAAATATGATCCAGTCGGTTTCTCTTTCTTCGTATCGAATGCCATCCACCAGCCCTTTCATGAAAAACGCCTCCACAAGGGAGGCGTTCTGGCATCAGAGGCATCAAGCTGCCCTGTGATAAGCGGAGGCTTCAAACAGTGCCTTGTTGGCCACCAGGTCGACGGGATCGAAGTCATCGACGTTGATGGTGCGAAGGCGACTCTCCTCGGCGCGCCGCAGCAGGTCCGCTTCGGCCTGGTTGATGACACCGAGGCTCAGGCCCGCCTCTGCCACCTTGTCGAGCTGGGTGAAGGGGCGTTTGCTCCCTTCGGCTTTGCACACCTTGTCAAACAGCGGCTCTGCGGTCAGCACATCGTCCAGCGCTTGTTCCAGCAGCCCGAAGGGGTTGCCCTCCTCGCGCGTCAGATATTGACCCTCGGCCAGACGGCTGCGCGTGGCACTTGGCACCTGGAGCAGGCGGGCCACCTGGCTGTCGAGCTTGTCGGAGGGACGCTTCAGGTCGCGACCAAGGGGTAGCACGATGACGCGCAGGGCCAGACCAATCCAGCGATTCGGGAAGTTGCGCAGCAACTCGTCGATCGCTTCCTGAGCCTTGAACAGAGCGTCTTGCAGTGCCCAGTGCAGCAGCGGCAGGTCGGCTTGCTGGCGTCCTTCATCTTGATAGCGCTTGAGGGCGCTGGATGCCAGATAGAGCTGGCTCAGCACGTCGCCGAGGCGGGCAGAGACCCGCTCTTTGCGCTTGAGCTCGCCACCCAGGGTGCCCATCGCCATGTCTGACAGGAAGGCAAGGTTGGCGGAGAGGCGAGAGAGCTGCTGATAGTAGCCCTTGGTCTGATCCTTGTAGGGTGCGGCGGCGAAGCGGGCACCGGTCAGCCCCAGCCAGAAGCTGCGCACCAGATTGCTGATGGCAAAGCCCACGTGGCTGAACATCGCCTTGTCGAAATCTTTCAGCGCCTGCTCTTTGTCGGGGTGGCTGGCTGCCAGCATCTCCGGCAACACGTAGGGATGGCAACGGATGGCTCCCTGACCGTAAATGATCATGCTGCGGGTCAGGATATTGGCTCCTTCGACGGTCACGGCGATGGGCGCCCCCTGATAGCCACGGGCCAGATAGTTGTTCGGCCCCATGCAGATGGCCTTGCCGCCATGGATGTCCATGGCATCAATGATGCACTTCTGGGCGCGGTCGGTGAGGTGGTACTTGACGATGGCGGAGATGACCGAGGGTTTTTCACCGAGATCGATGCCGGTGACCGTCAGTTTGGCGGCGGCGCCCATGATGTAGGCGTTGCCACCCAGGCGTGCCAGCGGCTCTTCAATTCCTTCCATCTTGCCAATCGGCAGCTTGAACTGGCGACGGATGCGGCTGTAGGCACCAGTGGCCAGGGCCAGCATCTTGACGCCGCCCGTGCTGTTGGAGGGCAGGGTGATGCCGCGACCGACGGAGAGACACTCCACCAGCATGCGCCAGCCCTGACCGGCCATGGCCGGACCGCCGATGATGAAGTCGAGCGGTACAAACACGTCCTGGCCGCGGGTCGGGCCGTTCTGGAACGGCACGTTGAGCGGGAAGTGGCGGCGACCGATGTCGACTCCCTTGATGTGGGTCGGAATGAGGGCGCAGGTGATGCCGAGCTCTTCTTCCTCACCCAGCAGGTGGTCAGGGTCACGCAGCTTGAAGGCGAGGCCGAGTACGGTGGCGATGGGAGCCAGGGTAATGTAGCGCTTGTTCCAGGTCAGGCGCATGCCGAGCACCTCTTCCCCTTCCCACTCGCCTTTGCAGACGATGCCGAAGTCGGGAATCGAGCCCGCATCAGAACCCGCTTCCGGGCTGGTCAGGGCGAAACAGGGGATCTCTTTGCCGACGGCCAGACGGGGCAGATAGTAATCCTTCTGCTCGTCAGTACCGTAGTGTTGCAGCAGCTCACCCGGCCCTAAGGAGTTGGGAACGCCGACGGTAGAGGCGAGCACGGCGCTGGCGCCGCACAGCTTTTGCAGCACGCAGGACTGGGCGTAGGCGGAGAACTCCAGCCCGCCATATTTCTTCTTGATGATCATGGCGAAGAACTTGTTGTCCTTCAGGTATTGCCACACCTCGGGAGAGAGATCGGCACGTTCGTGGGTCACTTCCCAGTCGTTGACCATGCGGCACACTTCTTCAACCGGGCCGTCCATGAAGGCCTGCTCCTCGGCGCTGAGGGTGCTCACCGGAATGGCGTGCAGCTTCTTCCAGTCCGGGTTGCCGGCAAACAGATCCGCTTCCCACCAGGTCGTCCCCGCTTCGATGGCTTCCTTCTCGGTTCGGGACATCTCCGGCATGATGGACTTGTAGATCTTGAACAGCGGCTTGGTCAGCTGGTTGCGGCGAAACTCCACCAGATTGAGGGGCAGGGCTATCACCGCGAACAGCGCCCACACCAGCAGGGGAACATGGCCATAGAAGGTGCCGGCGACCAGGGCGGCGGCCGTGGCAAGCGTGGCGGTGAACAGGGACGCACGGCGATAGGCCATGGCGCCGATCACCAGGATCACCCCGAGCAGAGTGAGGGTCGTCGTCATTGTTTGCTCCTTGCATGAATTGCCGAGGTTGGGAAATTGGCGTTAACTGATCCAGAGGTCTGACCTGTTGGATATGGCCCCTGTTGTAATTCATACGCACAAACTTATCAAGCTGTTTACAAGCCCGTTACCTTGGCTCTGTGATCGGCATAACGCGCTGCCCGCCCCATCTTGGCGGGCGGGGGGCGACGATTGGACTGGCTTGTGCGACAATGCCGCCACCCTATGTTGGACGACGAGATTTCAAGAACCATGTACCAAGAACTGATCCGCAACGAGTTGACCGAAGCTGCCAGCGTGCTTCAGGCGTTCCTGGCAGATGAGCAAAATCTGAAAAACATCGAGGCGGCGGCCAAGCTGCTCGCCGACTCCTTCAAGCAGGAAGGCAAGGTACTCTCCTGCGGCAACGGCGGCTCCCACTGCGATGCCATGCACTTTGCCGAGGAGCTGACCGGTCGTTATCGCGAGAACCGCCCAGGCTATGCCGGCATCGCCATCTCCGATCCCAGCCACCTCTCCTGCGTCTCCAACGACTTTGGCTATGACTATGTCTTCTCTCGCTATGTGGAGGCCGTCGGCCGCCGTGGTGACGTGCTGCTCGGCATCTCTACCAGCGGCAACTCCGGCAACATCCTCAAAGCCATCGAGGCGGCCCGTGCCAAAGGGATGAAGGTGATTGCCCTGACCGGCAAGGACGGCGGCAAGATGGCTGGTCTGGCCGATGTGGAGATCCGAGTGCCGCACTTCGGTTATGCCGACCGCATCCAGGAAGTGCACATCAAGGTGATCCACATCCTGATCCAGCTGGTTGAAAAAGAGATGGCCAAGTAATCAACGATCCGGGATTGAGAGGGGGGGATGGGTGACCATGTCCGGCCCTCTCGACCAGCCGTGACGGTTGATTGACGAAACCAGAGTCAAGACATTCAGGGAGTGGATGGTATATGTGCGAACTGCTCGGCATGAGTGCCAATGTGCCGACCGACATCTGCTTCAGCTTTACCGGGCTGATGCTGCGGGGCGGCAAGACCGGTCCCCACAAGGATGGCTGGGGGATCACCTTCTATGAGGGGCGGGGTTTTCGCACCTTCAAGGATCCCGAACCCAGTGCCCAGTCTCCCATCGCCAAGCTGGTCCAGGCACTGCCCATCAAGAGCCGTGCCGTGGTCAGCCATATCCGGCAGGCGAACCGGGGGTGTGTCTCCCTGGAAAACACCCACCCATTTACCCGAGAACTGTGGGGCCGTTACTGGACCTTTGCCCACAATGGCCAGTTGACCGGTTACAAGAGGCTGCCCACGGGGCGGCACCGCCCGGTAGGCGACACCGACAGCGAGCACGCCTTCTGCTGGCTGCTCGACAGGCTGGAGCACAAGTACCCCAAACGGCCGGCAAATTTCCCCGCCATGTTCCGCTACCTCGTGACCCTGTGTGACGAGCTGCGTGGGCTCGGGGTGTTCAACATGCTGCTGTCGGACGGAGAGTTCGTGATGACCTATTGCAGCAACAACCTTTACTGGTTGACGCGCAGGGCTCCCTTTGGCGAAGCCCGTCTGCTGGATGAGGATGTGGCCATCGACTTTCAGAGTGAAACCACGCCGAACGATGTGGTGACCCTGATCGCCACCCGGCCGCTCACCGGCAACGAGAATTGGGTGAAGATGGTGCCCGGGGAGTTCTGCCTGTTCAGGCTGGGCGAGCTGGAATATGGCAATGCAGCCAACTTGTTGAACCAGAAATAAAAAATACCAGGGTAGATGTCTACCCTGGTTCTTCGCAGCAGCCATACAGGCAAAAAGGGATGAGAGAGGTGTTGCTGAGCCGCATCATTCTCATGGGTTACATTGTTACTTTAATGTTAATTTTGTGACAACCTTTATCTCTCTCCATTCTGGCTGACATACCGATAACTTGAAGCTGCTCACATTCTGGTGTCGCAAGAGCATCCGGAGCGATACGGGCATGCCCGAAGGACGGGTGACAGCGGGGCTGTGGGTCCGCTATATTGTGGTCTGTTTGAATACCATCATAGGGAAGAGAAGATGGAGTGGCTGGATCAGAAAGTGCTGCGACAACTGGCAGATGACATCGGTCACGAGATGATGCCGGTCGTCATCTCGGTGTTTGTCGAAGAGGTAGGCGAGCAGTTGGCCCAATTAAGGCCGCTTTTTGAACAGCGGGACTGGTCAGCCCTGGCGCGTCTCGCCCACAGCATGAAATCGTCCTGTGGCAGCTATGGCGCCAAACCCAGCTATCAGCAGGTGATGGATCTGGAGTCCGCCTGTCGCCGGGAAGATGAGCAAGAGGCCGGCAGACTGCTGGCTGAGCTGGAGCACTCCCTGCCCCAGGTCTTCACCCATCTGGCCCAGTTTCACTGATCCAGAAGGGCATCAGCCCGCCATGTCGCGCTCGCCAAGCCTGCTCAGGATCACGGTGTCGAGTGCCAGCCGCAGCTTGAGGCGGTCGTGGCGGTGGGGGAGGGCCGCTTCACCCAGCTCGGCCCGAACGAGGCAGTGCTGCAGCTCGGGTACCTGGGGACCCTCGGGAGCCAGAATGGCATCGATCCGGCCGCTGCCTATCCGCTCTTCCAGCCAACGATGCTGACTGGACAGTGACAACTGGCCAGCCGGACCCTCTTCGTCCACCAGATTGCTGATGAACACGACGATGGCGCGGCTGCTGCGGATCGCCTCCGCAATCTCGCGCAGCAGCAGAGGAGGCATGATGGAGGTGAGGAAGCTGCCTGGCCCCAGGATGATCATGTCGGCCTGGCTCAGCGCCTCGACCGCTTCGCGCGTGGCGGGCACGACCGGTTTCAGGCTCAGGGCCCGTGGCGGCGTGGTGAGCTGATCGATGGAGACCTCCCCCAGGATCTGATCGCCACAGACGGTGTGGGCGCACAGATCGGTGG
The DNA here is from genome assembly GCF_002934285.1 of Aeromonas sp. ASNIH1. NCBI lineage: Bacteria > Pseudomonadati > Pseudomonadota > Gammaproteobacteria > Aeromonadales > Aeromonadaceae > Aeromonas > Aeromonas sp. ASNIH1. The sequence goes on from NZ_CP026228.1 coordinate 3,270,513, forward strand.
GATGCTCGGACATGGGCAGCAGATTGGGTTCAATTTCCAGCATGTCGCTGATGAGCCGGATGGCATCCAGGGGGCGCACGCAGAGGTTGTCGAGGGCCAGCAGCATCAGGTTGCCGAGGTTGTGGCCCGCCAGCTCGCCGCGGCCGGTAAAGCGGTGCTCGAACAGCTGGCTACCGATGCTGGGGGTGGTCACCAGCTGGTTGAGGCAGTTGCGCAGATCCCCCCAGGCGATGCACTCCTGGCTTTTGCGCAGGCGTCCGGTGGAGCCGCCATCATCCGTGGTGGTGACGATGCCCGTCAGCCTGGATCCCAAGAACGACAGGGAAGAGAGCACCCGGCCCATACCGTGCCCGCCGCCGATGGCGACAACCCGGTCGAAGTCATTGATATTTTTCTGCCACATGCAGTGATCCCGTGGGAGGCCAGTGAGCACCATTCTAGTCTCCATGGCCAGGTAATTGTTTGATAAGGGTATGATTTTTGCTTGATGCCAGCATCCTGTACCCCTAGGAGACGATGTTGAACTTCCTGACGGCTCACTCGCTTGCCGAGACGACCCCACTGGCCGCCCAACAAGTTACAGAGCGGTTGCATGCCCAGTCATCCCATGTTCCATCGCTGTTGCTGGTCTATTTTACCCAAGCACACGAGGCGGCGGAACTGCGCCGTGCGCTCAAGGCACGTTTTCCCGATACCCGGCTGATCGGTTGCAGCTCCTGCGGCGGTATCCTGACCCAGGATGGCCATCATGGTCGGCATGGCTGGAGCCTGTCGGTCGCCGCCCTTTATGATGACAAGGGGGCCTATGGCGTGGCTGGCCAGATGGGGGATCAACCGGATGTGCGGGCATTGCTGCGCCGCGCCATCGCCGATGGTGGCCGACCGGGAGAGCTGCCGCAGCTCGTGTTGCTGCACACCAGCCCGGGGCTGGAGGAGGTTGTGCTCGCGGGGATCGACGCCGAGTTTGGCGCGACCGTTCCCGTCGTCGGCGGGTCGGCGGCAGACGACGGCGTGGCCGGGCAGTGGCAGCTGTGCTGGGACGAAGGGGAGGGATCACAAGGGTGCGTGTTGGCGGTGCTTTACCCCGATTGCCAACTGGCGTTCCAGTTTCATTCAGGCTATGTACCCACCGAGTGTCGCGGCATCATTACCGGGATAGACGGGCGGGAGGTGCTGACCATCGATCACGAGCCGGCGGCCCGGGTCTATGGTCGCTGGACCGAGCGTGCGACGCCCTGGCCGGTGGGCCCCATCCTCAGGGAGACGACGCTCTCGCCACTGGCCCGTCAGGTCGGCATGCTCGATGACCTGCCCTACTACAAGCTCTCCCATCCCGAGGCGGTGACGGCGCGGGAGGGGCTGCGCCTCTTTACCGAAACCCGACTGGGAGAGCGGCTGCTGCTCATGTACAGCAGCCAGGAAGGGTTGTTGCAGCGTAGCCTGAATGCGGTGAATATCGAGCCTGAATATGGCATGGCGAGCAATATGCGCCCCTTTGGCGCCCTGGTGGTGTTTTGTGCCGGTTGTCGGCTGGCACTGGGGGACAGGCTGGGGGACATCGTCAGTCAATTCAGTCAGAGGCTGGGTGAGATCCCCTTCATCACGCCCTTTACATTCGGTGAACAGGGACGATTACCCCATGGTGAGCTGGCACACGGCAACCTCATGGTGTCGAGCGTAATCTTCCTCGAGAGCTGACACTGTGCTGGATTCAAGATGATAGGCAATAGCGAACTCGAAACCTTGGGCGACAAACTGCAAACCACGCTGGTGGAGCTGATGCGTTGCCGGGAGCGGGAGGCCAGATATCGGGAGGAGTCCCAAGCCCTGCTGTGCGGGGTGGCGACCCTGGCACAGGCCCAGAGTCTGGAGCAGGTACTGGAGAGTCTCATTCTTGCTCTCAAGCCCTTTATCGGATTCGAACAGGCGGACGTGGTCGCCTGGGAGGCCGTGAGGGGCAGCACCCATCTGAGCACCCAGCCGGACGAGGTGGGCCGGACCTGGTCGCTGACACCGCTCTTCTCCAGGGCCATCGAGGGGGAGACCCTGGTGATCTATGATCCCGCCCAACTGCCTGAGCTGGCGCCGCTGGCGGGGGCGCCGGGCTGGGCCAGCGTCATGATGACAGGCTTGCAGGGACCGGGGTTTTCCGGTGTGCTCATCTGCCGGCACGGCGTGGCGGGCACCTTCGATCTCAAGAGCAAGGCGGCGATGCAGCGTTGTCGCCCGCTCATCTCCCAGGCCCTGGTCAATATCGCCTATCGGGCTCGCCTGCAAGAACAGGTTGACCTCAAGACCCTGGCCCTGCAGGCCAGCGAACAGCGTTTTCGCAGTTTTGCCGCCATGGCCTCCGACTGGTTCTGGGAGACCGATCCCCAGCACAGGCTCAGCTATGTCTCTGCCCCTGGCTATCAGGGGGAGGTGTTGGCCCGCCAGACGGGGAGAAGCCTCTATGATTTTGCCCACGACAAGCAGGACCCGGCCTGGAGCCACTACCGGCACCTGATCGCCCACCATCTGCCGGTGCGGGGAATGCGGGCCCAGGTGATGCTGGCGGGCGGGCCTTGCTGGATGGAGATCAATGCGGAGCCTTGCCATGATGCCGGTGGCCGCTTCCTCGGCTATCGGGGCACGGCGCGGGAGATAGGTAGCCAGATCCGCCGCGAGCAGGAGCTGGCGCGGGCGCGGGACGATGCCGAGACGGCCAACCGTGCCAAATCCCAGTTCCTCGCCATGATGACCCACGAGATCCGCTCTCCCATGAACGCCGTGCTGGGGATGCTGGATCTGCTGCAGCACGGCCGACTCGACACTCCGCAACAGACCCTCATCGGCCATGCCACCCACTCTGCGCATCTGTTGCAGACCATCATCGACGACGTGCTCGATTTCTCGAAAATAGAGTCACATACCCTGACCCTGCACTGTGAACCCTTTCAGCCAGCCGAGCTGTGCCGTGCCCTGGTGGAGCCCTTGCAGGCACAGGCCAGTGCCAAGGGCATCACACTGCACTGGCATCTGGATGAGACGCTCCCTGAACGCCTTCAAGGGGATGCCGTCCGCCTCTCCCAGGTGATAGGCAACCTGCTTGGCAATGCCGTGAAGTTCACCTCCGCCGGCAGCGTGCGTCTGGCGTTGACCTGGGAGGAGGAAAAGTTGGGGGTCATGGTCAGCGACACGGGGATCGGCATCTCCACCGAGGATCAGGCGTTGCTGTTCGAACCCTTCTATCAGGTCGACAGTTCGGCAACCCGCCGCTTCTCCGGCTCGGGGCTCGGACTAGCCATCTGCAGGCGGCTGGTGCAGCTGATGGGGGGAGACATTTGCGTGCAGAGCACGCCTGGGCTGGGAAGCTGCTTCTGGTTCGAGCTGCCCGGGATGGCCTCTCCCTGTGCTCCGACCGCCGCCCCCGGCAGTGAAGAGTGCGCCAGACTGGAGCTGGATGTGTTGGTGGTGGAAGATAGTCCGGTCAATCAACTGGTGGTATCCCTGATGCTGCAGAAGCTGGTGTGCAGGGTGAGGCTGGCAGGCAATGGTCTGGAAGCCCTGGCACAGGTGGCGAAGCAGCAGCCGGACCTTGTCCTGATGGATATGCGGATGCCGCAGATGGATGGGCTGGAGGCGACCCGGCGCCTGCGGGACATGGGGTGCGAGGTGCCCATCGTCGCGTTGACGGCCAATGCCATGATGGAGGACAGGGCCCGCTGCCTTGCCCAGGGCATGAACGATTTTCTGGCCAAACCCATCAGTCTTGCCAGGCTGCGAAGCTGCCTGCTCCGCCATTGCAGGTGATGTCGGCTGATTTTGGGTAAAAAAAATGGTCAACCTGGTGGTTGACCAATTCTTCAGCAAATACTGAAGAGAGCACGGGATAAATCGGGTTGTACGGTTTTATATGAAAAAGTCGTGCCAACTTTTCAAAACCTGTTATTTGCGGCCTGTAGCTGAATTGTGTGTTATTTATCGCTACCGTGATTGCAAAATGCAATTCTCATTTTTTCATTATAAGAATGCAGTGCCGAGAATTCGCGTTTTGCAAACCAACCGTTGACTCACTCTTTGACTCACTGTGCGATCAGTCGGCGCAAGAACTGGCGCGCCGCTTCACTGTTCTGCTTGGCAATCAACATCTGTTTTTCATAGATCGGCATGGGCAGGATCTCGAGCCAGCGTTGGCAGAGCCAGGCTGCATCGTCGAACTGCTTGTCCGGGTAGAGCTCATCCAGTTCCGGGTATTGTGCAAAGACCTCTCTCAATCGGCTGACCAGCTGGTTGTCGCTGACATCAGAATCCGCACTCGGCCAGTTGGGCAGTGGCTCGACCTGGGCGTGCCTGAGGCCTGCGTCATCCGTTTCCATCTCGTGGATGCAGAAGCGTTCAAGGCCGAGCACGGTGACCCCGAGCAAACCGTCGTTGAGGGTATAAAAATCAGTCACCTTGACGCGGGTTCCGACCGGGAGAATCCGTCCGCAGGTGCCCGTGCTGGTGGTCTCTTCCATCACGATGCCAAAGCCACGATCCTCGAGGAAGGACTCCTTGAGCCGTCATTCCGCACCTGATTTTGCTATTTTCAGTGCTTGACGGCGATCGGCCGTTCTGATCTATTACTCTCTTTTGCAGGTAGATCATCATGGCCGCACCCGCTATCTCGATCCGTAACCTCGATCACCTTGGTTTGGTCGCCGCACTCTGCCAGGAACTGGGCATTGCCCGCATGATCGATGCCTTGCTCCCCAAAACCCCGCCTTTCAAGGTCTCACATGGTGAAGCCTTGGTCGCCATGATAGTGAACGGCCTCGGCTTTCACAGCAGCACCCTGCACATGTTCCCGCAATTCTTCGCTAACAAGCCGGTTGAGCGCCTGATTGGCCCCGGGATCTGTGCTGATGACCTCAATGATGATGTGCTCGGTCGCTGTCTCGATGCCCTCTTTGAGGCCGATGTCAGCGCCTTGTATCAGGTGATGGCGGCGCAAGTTGTCGAGCGGCTGGGGCTCAAAAGCACCGCAGTGCACCTCGATATTACCAGCTTCCACGTCGATGGCGCCTATGACTGTGCCGATGGGGATCTGGTCGGTAAGCTGCAACTGGTGCGTGGTTATAGTCGTGATCACCGGCCAGAGCTGAATCAAGTGATCCTTGAGCTCATCTGTGAAAATCAGGCCGGCCTACCTGTCTATATGCAGGCCCTGAGCGGCAATAGTAATGACACCAAAGCCTTTGCCCAGACCGTTCGTCGCCATTTGAGCAGTCTCAAGGCCGCGCAGGAGTGCCGTTATCTGGTCGGCGATGCCGCACTGTACTGCGCCGATACCTTGCAATTACTGGCGCAACAGCAGCAACTATTTGTGACCCGGGTGCCCGTCACTCTCAATGAGGCAAAGCAGGCCGTGGCAACCATAGGTGCACAACCGCTGACCGCTCTGGGCAATGGCTATCATGGCCGTTGGCAACACGCGAATTATGCCGGGGTCGCGCAACGTTGGTTGCTGGTGCGCAGCGAACAAGCCAGCCACCGCGAGCAGCAGACATTGGCCAAAAACCTGCTCAAAGACAGTACCCGCGAGCTCAAAGCCTTCGCCAAATTGTGTGCCCGACGCTTTGCTTGTGAGGCGGATGCCCAAGCTGAGTTGAGCTGTTTTACCGCCAGCTTGATGCTGCTGCAACTGGATGCCGAAGTGGTAGGTGAACCCGTTTATACAGGACGTGGCAGACCCAAGCGTGGCGAAGAGCCAATTGGCCATCAGTTTCAAATCACTGGGTTGGCGGCAACTAGCCTGGCTTGCGTTGAAGAGGCCCACAACCAGACCGGGGTGTTCATCCTGGCGACCAATGACCACAGCGATACGCTGACCATGGCCGAACTTTTGGCCACCTATAAAGCGCAGCAGAATGTCGAACGGGGCTTTCGTTTTCTCAAGAGCCCGGAGTTTTTAACCTCCTCACTGTACCTGAAAAAGCCGGAGCGGATTGAAGCGTTGCTCATGGTGATGACCTGTAGCCTGATGATTTACGCAGCGTTGGAGCACCGGATCCGGCAGGGATTAGTGGAGCAGAATCGCAGTGTGGCGGATATGAAAAAGAAACCGACCCAGCAGCCGACGGCCCGTTGGATCTTTTTGCGCTTTGGTGGCATCCATGAATATCGACTGGGAGAAGCTCCGCCACAAGTAACGGAGCTAACAGGAGACCAGCAGATCATTTTGGAGGTATTGGGTGAGCGCTATCGGCAAATTTATTCCTAAATCAGGTGCGGAATGTCGGCTTGAGCATCTGCAGGTGGCGCGGCTCGAACAGGCGAAGGGGGAGCTTGCCACCGGGCAGAATGTGGGACGGCAAGGGGAACAGTGCCAGTTGTTGAAGTTTCATGTTCCATCCTCCTAATCACTCATTGCTGAATGTGACAATGCAGTGACCGTGCCAGAGAGAGGTGGCGTGGCGAAGGGGTGAGCCATTTCCCGTGGTTATTTTTAATATCCATTTAAAATCAATCTATTGTGATTTTGTATCACGAACGCAGGCAAGGTAGTGCGAAAGGGATTCAGGTGAGGTGTTAGGGCGCCGAACATACCCCGTGTGCAGAATGAGTCTATTTTCGCATATTGCAAATTTGATTCATGCAAAATGCCTGTTACAGACCCATTCAGCGATTGGAGACCAAGGCTAGGGGATCAGGTGGTGAATTCGGTGTGCTGTGTCATGCCGTCCAGCATCAGGGCGGCTATTTCGTCATACATCTGCGACCAGGCCTGTGCCAGTGCCAGTGCCGGGGTAAAACCACTGCCGAGACGCCGTGCCAGTACCTGGGTCAGCGCCTGTTTGAGCAGCGCATTGAACGTTGAATCGCTGGTGACGCCTGCCGAGATCGCGAATGATGAAACCCAGTGCATCCAGCTGGGAGAGGCTGGTGATGACGGTGTTCAGGGTGTCCGACACCTTGGCAACGGGCAGCTCCTGATGTGGGGGAAAGAGGGCCCTGAGTTCGGGGGGCAATCTGAACAGCTCTTCATACACCTCCTGGACATAGCTGTTGTTCAGGGCGCTCACCCTGCCCCAGGCTTTCTGGACCAGCTCTATCTGCTCAAAGGTCATGTCGATGTTTCCTTCCCGTTCGATGTCATGAAAATAATAATCCATCTACTCAATAGAGCACCGGGTTCCGCGCCATTTGGGGAAAAGGAGAGGGGGCCAGCAAGGAGGCACGGATGGTGACCCCTTGCTGGCAGGAGGCCGGGACCTCAGTTGCGCTGTTCCAGGTACATGACGGCTGCTTCGACGCGGCTTTGGGCCTCGAGCTTTTTCAGCAGGCTCTTGACGTGGACCTTGACGGTTCCCTCGGAGATATGGAGCACGGAGGCGACCTGCTTGTTGGACAACCCCTTGGCGATTTCACGCATGATCTGCATCTCGCGTCGGGTCAGGCTCTCCAGCTTCTGCTGCAGGTGGTCCAGCTCGTAGATGTTCTCGAGATAGGGACGTAGCGGCTCGCTCAGGATCTGCTTGCCGGTCATCACGTCAGCCAGCTGGGCCAGCAGCATGTCAGGCTCGGTGTCCTTGAGCAGATAGCCGTCCGCGCCTGCCTTGAGCAGGGCAACCACATCCTGGCGGGCGTCAGAGACGGTCAGGATCACCACGCGGGAAGTCACCTCTTCGGCCCGCAGCGCCTTGAGGGTATCGAGACCTGACAACCCCTTCATGTTGAGGTCGAGCAGGATAAGGTCCGGTTCGGACTCCTTGGCCATGGCCACGGCGTCGGTGCCGTTGGAGGCCTCGCCAACCACGTCGATGTGATCTTCCAACTCCAACAGTTGCACAATTCCCTTGCGCATCAGGGGGTGGTCGTCCACGACCAGAACACTGTATTTCATCTCGTCCATCAGGCGTCTCTTGTTAGGCTGGTGGGAAAGGTCAGGTGTATGCGGGTGCCCCCGGAGGGCGGTTCACTGATGGTCAACTGGCCGCGCAATTTGCTGGCGCGTTCATTCATGATGCTGAGACCGTAGTGATTCACCGCCGAGCTTGCGCCCCTTATTCCAACACCATCGTCTGCAATCTGAACCTGGATGTTACCATCAGCCAGGGTCTCACAGCTAACGTCAATGTGCCGCGCACTGGCATGCTTGATGGCATTGAGCACTGCCTCACGGATCAGCTGCAGGATGTGAATGTGCTGCCCTGCTTCAAGGTCGGTGTCCGTCAGTCCGTACTGGAGCCTGATGTCGGCGTGCGTCTGGGGTTTGAGCTGCTCGAGCATGACCGCGATGGCTTCACCCAGGTTGGCATCGCCGATGCTGAGGCGGAAGGTGCCGAGCAGTTCGCGCAACTGGGTATAGGCATTGCTGAGTCCCTCGTCGATCTGCTCCATGGCTGCCTCGGTCTTGGCCCTGTCTCCCTTGGCGAAGGAGCGTTTGAGCAGCGTGGCCTGGATCTTCAGGTAAGAGAGGGCCTGGGCGAGGGAGTCGTGCAGTTCACGGGCGATGACGGCGCGTTCTTCCATCAGCAGCAGGCGCTGGTGCTGCAGCAGGGTCTGATCCTTGTGCAGCACCTGGGCCAGCAACATGGAGAAGTTCTTCATCAGCCGCTCGTCGATGGGGTGGTCGCTTATCATGTCGAGCCGGCCATACTCCTCGTCATCCATCTGCAGGTAGAAGCTCACCACGGCGTCCAGATCCCCCGGCCACCCCTTGCGACCTGTGATGTAGACCGGCATCGCATTGTGCTCGAAGCGGGTGAGGCGGATGTACTCGATGTGCTGGTGGGCGGCGGCCCGCTCCAGCAGCTTTTGCAGGGTGCGGCGGCTGAGGGGCGCCGCGTGCAGTTTCTGGGCGGTAGAATAGAGGAAGGAGAGGGTGTCGTTGGCCTGTTGCAGCTTGGCCGTTTTCTCCTCCACCTTGCTCTCCAGCTCCCGGTAGAGTTTGCCAAGCTCGTCGGCCATGGTCGCGAACGCCCCCGATAACTCTCCCAGCTCGTTTTCACAGTGGGGGGGCAGGGTGAGATCGAACTCCTGGCGCTGGATCTGGCGTGCGCAATAGACCAGCTGATTGAGGGGCGCCACCACCTGCTGGCGGGTGAAGCGCACCGTGCACCAGGCGATGGTGATGATGGCGAGCAGACCCAACCCCTCTGCCAGGGCCAGCATGCGAACCTTGAACTCCACGTGGTACTGCATCTGGTTGACGAAGTCATCGATGGCGGCGACGAACTGCTCCGTATTGTCGGTATAACGGCTGGGAGTGGCATTCTCGATGTGTTCGCGCATCACTTGCCATTGCAGCAGGACTTCACCATAGGTGCGGCGCAGGGAGGCGGGCGTGATCCAGCGCTGGGTCTCCTGCAGCTCGGGGGCATGAAGGGTCTGTTCAAACTGGGCGAGCCGACCGAGGACGACCTGATCCTTCTCGATTTCATAGGCCATGCGGTAGGCCTGCATGCGCAGGGAGCCCGACAGATTGATGGCCTTGGCATCGGGAACCGAATAGAAGAGGGTGACCATGGCCACCACGGCGATCAGGCTGGCCATGAACAGGATCAGCACCATGGAGCGACCGATGGCGCTGCTGACCGACTGCACTCTGAACCATTTTCCCATGCCGACCGGCTCCCTTTTCACCCACAAAGACCCCACAAAGTAGCATGGGAGTGTACTCCAAGTTGTGCTAGCATCGAAAAACTAGATGAACTCCGAGCGATTTTGCCTAAGTCATTGAGATAGGGGGAGATCGCCGTCAGCCGATGCTCGAGCTGAAAGGGTCAGGAAAGAAATGCCCTGGCCTCCCGTATTTGGAAAGGTGTTTATGTTGCCACTTGAAGATGGTTTTTCCCGTCGCTTTTACTATTTGCGTCTGTCGGTCACCGACGTCTGCAATTTCCGCTGTACCTACTGTCTGCCGGACGGCTATCACCCGCCGAAAGGAGATGGTGAGGGGCGCCAGTCCTTCCTCTCCCTGGAGGAGATCCGTCGCGTCGTCTCCGGGTTTGCCGCCATGGGGACGCGCAAGGTGCGTCTGACCGGAGGCGAGCCCTCCCTGCGCCGCGACTTCACGGCCATCATCGAGACCGTGGCCAATACCCCCGGCATCGAGAAGGTGGCCATGACCACCAACGGGTATCGCCTCAAGGAGCGTGCCCGCGAGTGGTTCGATGCGGGGCTGACGGCCCTGAACGTCAGCGTCGACAGCCTGGATCCCCGTCAGTTCCACCAGATCACCGGCGAGAACAAGCTGGCGGAGGTGATGGCGGGGATAGACGCCGCCCTGAGTGCCGGTTTCCGGTCGGTCAAGATCAACGCCGTGCTGCTCAAGGGGCTCAATGATCATCAGCTCGAGACATTCCTCGCCTGGATCCGGGACAAACCCATCGAGCTTCGTTTCATCGAACTGATGCAGACCGGCGAGATGGACGCCCTGTTTCGCGATCACCATACCAGCGGTGAACTCATCAAGCAGCGCCTGCAAGAGAGCGGCTGGGTGCAGCAACTGCGCGGCCTGGATGATGGCCCAGCCCAGGTGTTCACGCATCCGGACTCGAGGGGCGGGGTGGGACTCATCATGCCTTACAGCAAGGATTTTTGCGCCGGTTGCAACCGGCTGCGGGTCTCCTCCAAGGGCAAGCTGCACCTGTGTCTCTTTGGCGACAACGGGGTGGAACTGCGGGATCTGCTCACCGATGACAGCCAGCAGGAGGCGCTGCAATGGCGTATTCGCCAGGCACTGACCGGCAAGGCCGCCACCCATCGCCTCCATGAAGGTAATGCAGGCATGACCCCCCACCTGGCCTCCATCGGCGGCTGACAGCCGCCGTGCACCTCAAATAACCTTCGATTAATTATCAATCCTCACATAGGGGTAATTTACCTTGCCCCTGCTGTGTCTAATTGCGCCAAGGGTTTGATCCAGCGCAAGAATCCCCCCTGTTTATCTCCCTGGTGGTATATCCCCTGACTTGTCAGGGCCGCAATATACACCCACGCTTATAATTGGTATTGAAAATGCCAGTCACGGGATCCGCGCGGGGGCATCCGCCCCCGAAAAGAGGAGTCGATATGACCGATGGGGTCAACTTGTCACGCAGAGGCCTGTTTCGGGGACGCCTGAGCGCCCCCAAGGCTGGGATCCAGTTGCCCTGGTCCGTCTCCTGGGACGAGTTCGTGGCCGGCTGTACCCGCTGCGGCGACTGTCTGGCGGCCTGTCCGGAGCAGACCCTGATCAAGGGAGACGGGGGCTTCCCCACGGTGGATTTTCACCGCGGCGAGTGCACCTTCTGCACCGAGTGCGTCAGCGCCTGCCAGGCGCCTGTGTTCAGGCCGACAACCCAGACACCCTGGGAGTATGTGGCCCATATCGAGGCGGGCTGTCTGGCCACGGCCCAGGTGTTCTGCCAGCGCTGTCAGGACAGCTGCGAGCAGCAGGCCATCCGCTTTTCCCCCCTGCTGGGGCGCGTACCCACCCCCAGCATCCATGCCGAGTCGTGCAACGGTTGCGGGGCCTGCGTGGCGGATTGCCCGGTGGGCAGCATCAGCATCGGTCTGTCTCGTGGCGAGGCTTCGCGATGACCCAAGAGACGAACAAGTTGGAAAACGGTGATATGACGCGAGAAGAGTTCCATGTATCCAGCCTGGTGGTGCTGACCCAGCCCGATCTGCGCCACGCCCTGGCAGAGCGGATTGCGACCCTGGATGGGGCCGAGATCCACGCCGTCAGCGAGGAGGGCAAGCTGGTGGTGACCCTGGAGGGGCCGAGCCAGCGCCCCATCATGGCGGCCATCGACACCATTCAGGGGTTGCCCGGGGTGCTCTCTGCGGCCCTGATCTACCACCAGTTCGATGAAATGGGCGCCGAAGATGGGGAATAAGGCGTCATGTGGCAGAAGCGCAAGAGTCGTTCGCTGACCGCCACGGCTAATACACGGGATGCCGGGTCTGTTGTCTGCGTTCGATGAACGAAAAGCCCAGAGCAAAGGAATAAAGCGCCATGGAGCTGAGCCAGCGCGGCTCGTTACAATGGCTGTCATTGATGTGATTAAGCAATGCGAGGATATGTCATGAAGCTGAGTCGACGCGACTTTATGAAGGCCAATGCGGTGGCGGCAGCCGCTGCCGTGGCCGGTGTCAGTGCCCCCACTCTGGCGGCGAACCTGATCACCAGTACCGACAAGACCGCCATCACCTGGGACAAGGCGCCGTGCCGCTTCTGCGGGACCGGCTGCTCCGTGCTGGTGGGCTCCCAGGCTGGCCGCGTCGTGGCGACCCAGGGGGATCCCGATGCACCGGTCAACCGTGGCCTGAACTGCATCAAGGGCTACTTCCTCTCCAAGATCATGTACGGGGAGGATCGCCTGACCCAGCCCATGCTGCGCATGACGAACGGCAAGTTCGACAAGAACGGCAACTTCGCCCCCATCAGCTGGGATCAGGCCTTCGACATCATGGCCGAGAAGTTCAAGGCGACCCTGAAAGAGAAGGGCCCGACCGCCGTCGGCATGTTCGGCTCCGGCCAGTGGACCGTCTGGGAAGGTTATGCCGCCGCCAAGCTGATGAAGGCGGGCCTGCGCTCCAACAACCTGGATCCCAATGCCCGTCACTGCATGGCTTCCGCGGTCGTGGGCTTCATGCGTACCTTCGGCATGGATGAACCCATGGGCTGCTACGACGACATCGAGCAGGCCGACGCCTTCGTGCTGTGGGGCTCCAACATGGCCGAGATGCACCCCATCCTCTGGTCGCGCATCTCCGATCGCCGTCTGTCCCACCAGGATGTGCAGGTGCACGTGCTCTCCACCTTCGAGCACCGCAGCTTCGAGCTGGCGGACAACGGACTGGTGTTCACCCCCCAGACCGATCTGGCGATCCTCAACTACATCGCCAACTACATCATCCAGAACGACAAGGTGAACTGGGAGTTCGTCAACAAACACACCCAGTTCCGCAAAGGGGTGACCGACATCGGCTACGGCCTGCGTCCCACCAATCCGCTGCAACAGAAGGCCAAGAACCCGGACAGCGGCGACTCCACCCCCATGAGCTTCGACGATTTCGCCAAGTTCGTGGCGGATTACGATCTGGAGTCCGTCTCCAAGCTCTCCGGTGTGCCCAAGGACAAGCTCGAGAAGCTGGCCCAGATCTATGCGGATCCGGACAAGAAGGTGGTCTCCTACTGGACCATGGGGTTCAACCAGCACACCCGTGGCGTCTGGGCCAACAACCTCTGCTACAACATCCACCTGCTGACCGGCAAGATCTCCCAGCCGGGCTCCGGCCCCTTCTCCCTGACCGGCCAGCCCTCCGCCTGTGGTACCGCCCGTGAAGTGGGTACCTTCGCCCACCGTCTGCCGGCGGACATGGTGGTCACGGATCCCAAACACCGCGCCATCGCCGAGAAGATCTGGAAGCTGCCGGAAGGCACCATCCCGGAGCAGGTGGGCTACCACGCGGTGCTGCAAAACCGCATGCTGAAAGACGGCAAGCTCAACGCCTACTGGGTGATGTGCAACAACAACATGCAGGCCGGCCCGAACATGAATGAAGAGGCGCTGCCCGGTTATCGCAACCCGGCCAACTTCATCGTGGTCTCCGACCCTTATCCGACCGTGACCGCCCAGGCGGCTGACCTCATCCTGCCCACCGCCATGTGGGTGGAGAAAGAGGGGGCCTACGGCAACGCCGAACGTCGCACCCAGTTCTGGCACCAGCAGGTGAAGGCACCGGAAGGGGCCAAATCCGACCTGTGGCAGCTGATGGAGTTCTCCAAGCGCTTCACCGTGGAAGAGGTGTGGCCGGCCGAACTCATCGCCAAGATGCCGGAAGTGAAGGGCAAGACCCTGTTCGACGTGCTCTATGCCAACGGCCAGGTGAACCAGTTCCCGAAAGAGCAGAGCAAGGGGGCCCTGAACGACGAGGCCGAGCACTTTGGTTTCTACGTCCAGAAGGGGCTGTTCGAGGAGTACGCCTCCTTCGGTCGCGGCCATGGCCACGACCTGGCGCCGTTCGATCAGTATCACGAAGCCCGTGGCCTGCGCTGGCCTGTGGTGGACGGCAAGGAGACCCTGTGGCGCTATCGCGAAGGGTTCGACCCTTATGTGAAAGCGGGGGAGGGGGTGCGTTTCTACGGCAAGCCCGACGGCAAGGCGGTCATCTTCGCGTTGCCCTATGAGCCGGCTGCCGAGGCACCGGACAAAGAGTACGACATGTGGCTCTCCACCGGTCGCGTGCTGGAGCACTGGCATACCGGCACCATGACCCGCCGGGTCCCCGAGCTCTATCGCGCCTTCCCGGATGCGGTGCTGTTCATGCACCCGGAAGATGCCAAGGCTCGCGGTGTGCGCCGTGGGGAAGAGGTGATCGTCTCCTCCCGCCGGGGCGAGGTGAAGACCCGGGTCGAGACCCGGGGCCGCAACCGTCCGCCCAAGGGACTGGTGTTCATGCCCTTCTTCGACGCGAGCCAGCTGGTCAACAAGCTGACCCTGGACGCTACCGATCCGCTCTCCAAGGAGACGGATTACAAGAAGTGCGCCGTCAAGGTCATGAAGGCCTGAGGCGGGGGAGCGCGAGATGAGTCGTAGTCGGCGCCAGTTTCTGGCCGACATGGCCAAGGGGGCCTGTGGTGTGGGCCTGCTTGGTGTGGGGCTCGGCGGAGTGGCGCGCCAGCAGGTGCAGGCTTTGCCTGCCCAGGCGCTGCGCCCGCCGGCCGCCCTCGACGAGGCCGAGTTCCTCGGCGCCTGCGTGCGCTGCGGGCTCTGCGTCGAGGCATGCCCCTACGACACCCTCAAGCTCGCCCGGCTGTTTGAACCCGTGACCACCGGCACCCCCTACTTCAAGGCGCGCGCCGTCCCGTGCGAGATGTGTGACGACATCCCCTGCGTGGTGGCCTGCCCGAGCGGGGCGCTGGATAGGGCCATGACCGACATCGATCAGGCGCGGATGGGAGTGGCGGTGCTCATCGATCACGAGACTTGCCTCAACTACCTGGGGCTGCGCTGCGACGTCTGCTACCGGGTCTGTCCCCTCATCGACAAGGCCATTACCCTGGATCTGCAACACAACCCGCGCACCGGCAAGCACGCCATGTTCCTGCCCACGGTGCACAGCGATCTCTGCACCGGCTGCGGCAAGTGCGAGCACGCCTGCGTGCTGGAGGAGGCGGCCATCAAGGTGGTACCTCGCCAGCTTGCCAAGGGGGAGCTGGGTCACCACTACCGGCTCGGGTGGGAAGAGAAGGAGAAGGCGGGCAAGTCCCTCATCGGTGAACGACTGACCCTGCCGACCCGCAAACCGGAGGGTCTATGAGTCGGTATCCGGGAGCCGAGGCCACGGCCAGGCTGGGGTGGTGGCGTGCCCACCGCTTCCTGCTGCTGCGCCGGCTCTGCCAGTTCGGGGTGCTGGGGCTGTTCCTGCTGGGGCCGCTCGCGGGCATCTGGATCCTCAAGGGCAACCTCTCCAGCTCCCTGCTGCTGGAGACGGTGCCCCTCACGGATCCCCTGACCCTGTTGCAGTCGGTGGCGGCGGGCCAGTGGCCCATCTCCACCCTGTGGCTCGGGGCCGGGCTGGTGCTCGCGGGTTACTGGCTGGTCGGGGGGCGGGTGTTCTGCTCCTGGGTCTGTCCGGTCAACCTGGTCACCGATGCCGCCGCCTGGCTCAGGGGGCGGCTCGGGCTCAAGGGCAATGGTCAGTTCAACCGCGCTACCCGCTACTGGCTGCTGGCCATGGTGCTGGTGGCGCCGGCCATCACAGGCGTGCTGGTGTGGGAGCTGGTCAATCCGGTGTCGCTCACCCTGCGGGGCCTGCTGTTTGGCATGGGGGCGGGCTGGGGCCTGCTGGCGGTGCTGTTCCTGTTCGACCTTTTTGTGGTGGAGCGGGGCTGGTGCGGCCACCTCTGTCCGGTGGGGGCCTTCTACGCCCTGGTCAACCGGGTCGGGTTCATCAAGATTGCAGCCTCGGGGCGCGAGCGGTGCAGCAACTGCATGGATTGTTATGCGGTCTGCCCGGAGCGCCCCATCCTGCGCGGCCCCGTTCATGGTGCCAGGCGTGGTCACGGGCCCTTGATTGCGGCTCAGGAGTGTACCAACTGCGGCCGTTGCATCGATGTCTGCGCGGAGCAAGTTTTTGAAATCACTGTAGGTTTTGCCGTCAAGGCAGAGAAAACGTCGGAGAACACATAATGAAGAAGCTGATTGGAGCAATGCTGGCCTGCCTGATGGCGGGTTCCTTGATGGCGGCCGTCCCTGAGATCACCAACAGCACGGGGGGCATCAAGTCGGAGCGGGGAAGCACGGATCTGGTGACGGATGCCGACGCGGCCCCCATGAAGAACTTTCGCAAGGATGGCGACCTCTACGATCGCCAGTACATGCACCAGCCCCCGCTGATCCCCCACGACACCCGCAACTATGAAGTGGACAACAAGGTCAACAAGTGCCTGGCCTGTCACAGCTTCAAGAACGCCAGTGCCATGAAGGCCCCCAAGATAAGCCCCACCCACTTCGAGACCCGCGACGGCATGACCCTGGGCGAAGTCTCGCCGCGTCGCTACTTCTGTCTGCAGTGCCACGTGCCGCAAGCGGATGCCAAGCCGCTGGTGAACAATACCTTCAAACCGGTTGAAGCGCTGAACTGAGGAACCCATAGATGAAATTACCCGGCTTTGTGAAGCGTCTGTGGACCACCTTCAAGTCACCGTCGAAGGCGGCCCTCTGGGTCATCCTGCTGATGGGCTTCTTCGGTGGCGTCATCTTCTGGGGCGGGTTCAACACCGCCATGGAAGCGTCCAACACCGAGGCCTTCTGCACCGGTTGCCACGAGATGAAGGACAACGTGTTCGTGGAGTACCGCGACACCATCCACTACGCCAACCGCTCCGGCGTGCGGGCCAGCTGCCCGGATTGCCACGTACCCCACGAGTGGACCTACAAGATCATCCGCAAGGTGCAGGCCTCCAAGGAGCTGTGGGGCATGATCACCGGCAAGGTGGATACCCGCGAGAAGTTTGAATCCCACCGGCGGGAGATGGCCGAGCGGGAGTGGCAGCGGATGAAGGAGACGGATTCGCGCGAGTGCCGCAACTGCCACAACTTCGAGTACATGGACTTCTCCCTGCAAGGGCGTCGGGCCGCCCAGATGCACTCCACCAACCTGGCAAGCGGGGCCAACACCTGCATCGACTGCCACAAGGGGATTGCGCACCAACTGCCTGACATGAAAGGGGTGCCAGGCTTCTGATGGGAAGGCCGCCGGATCCCCGGGATCCGGCGGCCTTCGAGATTAATGGGCAATGACGCCCCCCAGCCAGACATCTTTTGATAGAATCCCTTCCCGGCAACGCGGCGCCCACCGGCTCCTTTCATGGCTGGCACCACGGTGCGGCGCGTTCACCTCATCCTCTCGTGGTCAATGATTGACAGGAATGGCCCCAATGGCACCCAAACACAGCGAATTCATCCCTCTCAAGATCGCCGTCCTGACGGTTTCCGACAGTCGCACCGCTGCCGATGACAGCTCGGGGGACTATCTGGTCGAGGCCCTGACCCAGACCGGCCACGTGCTGGCCGACCGGGCGCTCTGCCCCGACAACCTGTTTCGCATCCGCGCCCAGGTGAGCGACTGGATTGCCGACGAGGGAGTCCAGGTGGTGCTCATCAATGGCGGCACCGGCTTCAACGAGCAGAACCGGGTGCCCGAGGCGGTCGGCGTGCTGTTCGAGCGCACGGTGCAGGGTTTTGGCGAGATGTTCCGCCAGCTCTCGTTTGCCAAGATAAAAGGCTCCGCCATGCAGAGCCGTGCCCTGGCAGGGCTCGCCAATCGCACCCTGATCTGCTGCCTGCCCGGCTCCACCGGCGCCTGCCGTCTGGGTTGGGAACTGCTTATCCGGGATCAGCTCGACGCCCGTACCCGGCCGTGCAACTTCGTGACCCATCTGTGATCCCGGGAGTAAACCCGGATCATCCATCTTATTTTTCGATAGGGGCATAGATGAACCTGACCCATCTCAACCAGAGCGGCGAGGCCCACATGGTGGATGTCACCGACAAGCTGGTGACCGAACGCGAGGCCCGCGCCGAGGCTTTCGTGACCATGGCCCCCGAGACCCTGGCGTTGATCCTGAGCGGTCAGCACCACAAGGGGGACGTCTTCGCCACCGCGCGCATCGCCGGCATCATGGCGGCCAAGAAGACCGCCGACCTCATTCCCCTGTGCCATCCCCTGGCTCTGACCCGGGTGGAGGTAGAGATAGAACCCCAGGCGGCGCACAATCGGGTCCATATCCGCACCCTGTGCAAGCTCTCGGGCAAGACCGGGGTGGAGATGGAGGCGCTCACCGCCGCCTCGGTGGTGGCCCTGACCATCTACGACATGTGCAAGGCGGTGCAAAAGGACATGGTGATCGAGCAGGTGCGTCTGGTGGAGAAAAAGGGCGGTAAATCCGGTCATTTCCAGCTGGGTGCGACCAAAGGAGAGCAGGCATGATCAAGGTTCTGTTTTTTGCGCAGGTGCGTGAGCTGGTCGGCTGCGACGAGCTCAGCCTGCCTTGCGACTACGTCAGTGCCGATGTCCTTCGCGCCGCCTTGAGCGAGCGAGGTGACAAGTGGGCGCTGGCGCTCGAATCCGGCAAGCTCCTAGTGGCGGTCAACCAGACCCTGGTGCCGCTGGATACCCCCCTCCATGACGGGGATGAGGTCGCTTTCTTCCCGCCGGTGACCGGAGGCTGATGATGAGCGAGACAACCATGACAGATCGCATTCTGGTGCAGCGGGATGACTTCTCGCTGGCCGACGAATATGCCCGCCTTGCTGCCCGGCAGGACACAGGCGCGATTGTCAGCTTTGTCGGCAAGGTGCGCGACTTCAATCAGGGGGAGCATGTGAAGGGGCTGGCCCTCGAACACTACCCCGGCATGACCGAGAAGGCGCTGACGAACATAGTGGCCGAGGCCCGCAGCCGCTGGCCCCTGCAGGAGTGCACCCTCATTCACCGCATCGGCGAGCTGCTGCTCGGGGATCAGATCGTGCTGGTGGTGGTGAGCAGCGCCCACCGCGAGGCGGCTTTCGAGGCCTGCCACTTCATCATGGATTTCTTGAAGACCCGGGCGCCGTTCTGGAAAAAAGAGCTGACCGCCGACGGGGTGCAACGCTGGGTCGAGGCCAGGGCGAGCGATGACGCCGCCCTGGCCCGCTGGCAACAAGGGGAGTGAGCCTCGGGCTCGCGTCAATCGATCCGGCCGTGCCGGAACATAAGGAGCAATGGAATGAAGAGATGGGTATCCCTGTTGGTGCTGGGCGCCGGCGCCATGTACAGCGGCGCTGTGCTGGCTGACGAGGTCAAGGTGGCGGTGGCGGCCAACTTCAAGGGCACCATAGAGCGCATCGGCAAGGAGTTCACCGCCAAAACCGGCCACAGCGTCGTCATCAGTTCGGCGGCCACCGGCGTGCTCTATACCCAGATCACCCACGGTGCGCCCTTCGATCTCTTCCTCTCGGCCGACGTGGCGACCCCTCAAAAGCTGGAGTCGGAAGGCAAGGGGAGCGAACGCTTCACCTATGCCATCGGTCAGCTCGGCCTCTGGCAGAAGGGGGGACCTGCCCCTGACGAGGCCACCTTGCGCCACTGGCAGGGGGAGCTGGCCATCGCCAACCCCAAGACAGCGCCCTATGGCGCCGCCGCCATGGCGACCCTGGCTCATCTCAAGATCGATCCCAAGCAGTATCGGGTGCTGACCGGCACCAACATCAGCCAGACCTGGCAGTTCGTCGACACCGGCAATGCTAAGCTGGGCTTCGTCGCCTGGGCCAATCTGGTGGAGGCGGGCAAGACCGGCGAAGCCTGGGCGGTGCCGGCCAGCTTCTATCCCCCCATCGAGCAGCAGGCCCTGGTGCTGAAGAAAGGGGCGGCGGTGGATGCCCTGGTCGCCTGGCTCAAGGGGCCGGGACAGGCGCAGATCAAGGCGGCGGGTTACGCCCTGCCGCAGTAAGCGCCCGGCGTCTGCCGGCCAGCCCCGTGCTGGCCAGATCCGGTGCCTGATGTGTCCCAAGGCGGCGTCCGTCATGACGGCGCCCTGTTTTTTATCGACACCCGAGAGGGGACCCTATGAGTGAAGGGGATCTGCTGGCGGTCTGGCTGACCCTGAAACTGGCGGCCAGCACCACTGCCATCCTGCTGCTGCTGTCGCCGCCGCTCGCCTGGTGGCTGTCTCGCAGCCAGCACCGGCTGCGCCCCCTGGTGGAGGCCATGGTGGCCCTGCCGCTGGTGCTGCCGCCCACCGTGCTCGGCTTCTATCTGCTGCTGGCCTTCTCCCCGGAGTACGGCCTCGGTGGCTGGTGGCGGGAGACCTTCGGGGCCCCGCTCGCCTTCAGCTTTCTCGGCCTGCTCATCGCCTCCGTCATCTATTCGCTCCCCTTCGTGGTACAGCCCCTCACCTCCGCCTTCGTCAACATGGGCAACAAGGAGCTGGAGGCTGCCGCCACCCTGGGGATGGGCCCGTTTGAGCGCTTCTTTCGCATCATCCTGCCGATGACGCTGCCCAGCTTCGTGATGGCGGCGGCGCTGGGCTTTGCCCACACCCTGGGGGAGTTCGGGGTGGTGCTGATGATCGGCGGCAACATTCCCGGGGAGACCCAGGTGCTCTCCATCGCCCTGTTTGATCACGTGGAGGCGATGGATTACCAGAATGCCCATATTCTGGCCGGCGGCCTGATGGGCTTCTCCCTGGTGATGCTGGTGCTGGTCTACGGCGTGCTGCAACGTCGGCAACGGAGGCTGTTCGGATGAACCTCTACCTCAAGGCCAGACGTGATTTCGGCCCCTTCACCCTGGCGTGCGATCTGGCGCTGCCCCCCAGCCGCATCCTCGGCCTGTTCGGTCCTTCGGGCTGTGGCAAGAGCACCCTGTTGCGCATCATCGCCGGGCTCGACAGGGCCCCGGGCGATGCCCTGCGCTGGCAGGGGCGCGAGCTTGCAGCCCTGCCCCCCGAGGCGCGGCGCATCGGGCTGGTGTTTCAGGATGCTCGTCTCTTCCCCCACCTGAGCGTGCTCGGCAACCTGCAACTGGCGGCTCGCAAGGGGAGGGGGCGCTGGCAGCCAGAGGATCTGGCTGCGCGCCTCGGCTTTGCCGAGCTGCTGGGGCAACCGGCCCACGGCCTCTCCGGCGGTCAGCGTCAGCGGGTGGCACTGGCCAGGGCCTTGCTGGCCGAGCCCGACTTGCTGCTGCTGGATGAACCCTTCTCTGCGCTGGACAGGCGCAGCCGCATCCATCAGGCCCACGTGCTCAAGGGCTTGCAGCAGGAGAGCGGCATCCCCATGATCTTCGTCAGCCACGCCATGGAGGAGGTGAGCCTGCTCTGCGATGGCCTGGTGCTGCTGGCAGAGGGACGGGTGGAGGCCCAGGGCACCCCCGAAGAGATCTTCTCCCGCACCGACCTGTCGCTGGCCAGTCGCGACGACGTCGGGGTCATGCTCTCGGCGACCCTGGCCCACTACGACGAGCACGAGCAGATGGCGACCCTGCGACTCGGGGAGCAGACCCTGATGGTGACCATGGAGCATGCCCCCGATGAAGCAGGCCCCTTGCAGATCAAGGTGGCGGCGCGGGATCTGGTGATCGCCACCGAGCCCATCGCGCACTCCAGCCTCTCCAACTGCCTCGAGACCCGGCTGCTGGAGGTGCGGGAGGTGCGACCCGGGCAGACCCTGTTGCAGTTGGCGCTGGGGCAGCAGATACTGCTGGCCCGGATCACCAGCCGCTCCGCGCAGCGGCTCGCCCTGACGCCGGCCATGCGCCTCTACGCCTACATCAAGGCGGTGAGCCTGGTGGGAGAGGGGTAGACAGGGGACCGGAGTACGGATTGGCTGGCCCTGAGTGGCCGGCATGGCGTCGAGAAAGGGGGGACGGGTGCGTCGCAATCAGGTAATGAAATCCCATGGCTTGGCCCTGCGCAGTGCGGGGGAGGGGCCCTTGCTGCTCTTGCTGCACGGGCTGGGCTCTTCCAGCCTCGACTGGCAGGCGCAGATCGAGCGTTTTTCCGAGCGCTACCGGGTGGTGGCCATCGACTTGCGCGGCCACGGCCAGAGCATGCAGGAGGGGCCCTTTGACGTGCCCACCCTGGCGGCGGACGTGGTCCGTTGGCTCGACGAGCAGCCCGAGCCTGCCTGGGTAGTGGGGTTGTCGCTCGGTGCCATGGTGGCGCTGGAGCTGGCGCTGCAACTGCCCCACAAGGTGCAGGGGCTGGTGCTGGTCAACGGCTTCAGCGAATTTCTGCTGGAGACGCCAAAGGAGCAGGAGCGCTATGCCATGCGCCTCAAGTGGCTGCGCTGGTTCGGCATGCGGCCGCTGGCGTGGTGGCTAGGTCGTGAGCTCTTTCCCGGCCCCGATCTCGCCCAGGTGCGCCACACCTTCCGGGGGCGCTTCGTGCGCAACAAAAAGAAGACCTACAAGGCGCTGCTGGAGGCGCTGCCCGGCTGGTCGGTGCGGGCTCGTCTCGGCACCCTCTGGCAGCCGGTGGCTATCATCTCCACCAGTCACGACTATCTGCCCCTGGCGCGGCGGGTGGAGCAGTTCGCCTCCCTGCCCAATGCCACCATCCACACCCCGGATGGTCACCACGCCTGGCCGGCGGAAGATCCTGCCGGGTTCAATCATTTGCTTCACCGGATTTTAGAAACCCATTAGACTTGTCGCCTTTTGACCTTGATCCCCCGTGTATGTATTGGTCCGATCGCCTTGCCAGTGGCAGATGGCAAGGCAATCGGACCCATCTTGCCCTATTGAACAGGTATTTCCTCATGTCTGAAGTAATGAAAATGGCCATCGACGATGGTTCAACCAACGTCAAGGTGAGCTGGATTGAGAACAAGGTGCTCAAGACCATCATCTCCCCCAACTCCTTTCGCAAGGATTGGAAGAGTGCCGCCTTGCGCAAGGACAAGAAGATCTACAACTACGAGATAGGCAATACCAAGTACACCTACGACGCCACCTCCGACAAGTCCCTGGCCACCACCCACGTGGAGTACCAGTACGACGATCTCAACCTGCTCTCCGTGCACCATGCCCTGCTGCAGACCGGCGTGACCCCCTGCGATGTGGCCATCACCGTGACCCTGCCCATCACCGAGTTCTACAACCCGGATGACTGTCAGCGCAACGAGGAGAAGATCGAGAAGAAGCGCCGCAACCTGATGCGGGCCATCAGCCTCAACAAGGGCGAGCTGTTCAACATCGTCAGCGTGGAGGTGATGCCGGAAAGCCTGCCGGCGGCACTCTCCCGCCTGATTGGCTCGGGCTGCAACGAGTTCACCAAGACGCTGGTGATCGACTGCGGTGGCACCACCCTGGACATGGGGATCATCGTCGGCGAGTTTGACGACGTTTCCGATGTGTATGGCAACAACGAGATCGGCGTCTCCATGGTAACCGACGCGACCCGCAAGGCGCTGGCGGCGGCAGACAGCGATTCGAGCTATCTGGTGGCCAACGAATTCATCAAGCGCCGCCACAACATGAGCTTCGTGCGGGACGTGGTGAACGACGAGAGCCAGATCCCGAAGATCCTCGAGAAGATGCAGAACAAGATCGACGAGCTCGGATCCCAGGTGGCCCACGAGGCGAAAAAGTTCGCCAAGAACCCGAACCGGATCTATCTGGTCGGTGGCGGCGCGTCCCTGATCGTCGATGCCATCAAGGCTGCCTATCCGACCCTGGGGGAGCGGGTGGAGCTGCTGGACGATGCCCAGTCCGCCCTGGCGCGGGAGATCTGCCTCTACACCACGGAAGAGGAAGAGGTGTACCGTGAGGCGCCCGTGATGGCCGAGGTCGGCGATGAGTAGTCAACTCAAGCGCATGACCTTCTCCATCTTCATGGATCCGGGTGCGCTGGAGTCTGATCGCTATGCGGCCGGGATCTTGCAAAGCTGGTATCAGCGGGCGCGCAAGATCCAGGACGATGTGGAGGAGTTCGACTTCTCCAAGAGCCGTTTTCACAAGGACATCTACCTCAGCGGCATGTTCCTGTACGTGCTGGCACCGAGCCTGTGCAAGGGGATGGCCAATGCCTTCGGCCCGGAGCAGGTGAACCTCTCGACCCTGCGCCATGTCTTCGCCAGTTGCGGCTTCAAGCTGGGGGAAGGGAGTGCGCCCGTGGCGACCGATACCCTGATCGATGAAATCGTGGCCAGGCTGGCTCCCCAGCTGGGGCAGGGAGACAACCGGGGGCTGGCGGATGAAATCGTTCAGCGTCTGGGTCAGCAGGCGGCGGCGCCACTTCCGGACAGCCTGGTGGACGAGATTGTAAGCCGCATCGGCGAGCAGCAGCCCACCGGGCTCTGGGACGAGCTGAAGCAAGGGTTGCCGGCTCCGCTCGATCACGATTTGCTGGCAGAGGCCATCGCGGGCAAGCTGCCGACGGCGGGGGGAGAGGCGGATCTGGCCCCCCTTGCGGGCAGCATCCAGCTGCTTTCCCGCCAGTTGGAGGAGCAGTCCCGGCTCATTCGCGAGCAGCACCGCCTGATCCAGCGCCTGGCCAGTCAGCCCGCCCGCGGGGCTGGCTCGTCCGAGCTGGCCGAGCCCCTCATCGAGGATCTCTCGAACCAGGTGGCGAGCATGAAGAAGGTCAAGGCGAAGGGGATCTTCTAGGCCCTTTGTGACGACCCACAGCCCAATGAAAAAAGCCGAACCCCGGGGTTCGGCTTTTTTGTGGGTGCCGCTCAGGGCCTTGAGCAGACCGGGCAGTCGGGGCGCTTGGGCAGTTTCAGCTCGCGAAAGCTGCCACCCAGACCGTCGATCATCAGCAGGCGGCCACTGTAGCTTTTGCCCATGCCCGCCAGCAGCTTGATGGCTTCGAGCGCCTGCAGGCTGCCCACCAGCCCCACCACGGGGGCCAGCACCCCCGCCTCGACACAGGTGAGGGCCTGATCGCCAAAGAGGGCGCTGAGACAGGCGTAGCAGGGTTCATCGTCCTGCCAGGTGAAGCTGCACAGCTGCCCCTCCAGCCGGATGGCGGCGCCGCTGACCAGGGGCACCTTGTGCTGGCGGGCACGCTGGTTCAGGAGGTTGCGGATGGCGACGTTGTCGGTGCAGTCGAGCGCCAGCTGATGGCCTGGCAGCAGGGCATCGAGCAGCGCCTCGTCGGCGAGGGTGGCGTGGGTCTCCACCTCGAGCCAGGGGGTGAGGGCGCGCAGGGACGTCGCCGCGGACTCCACCTTGAGCTGGCCGATGCGCTCGTCGCTGTGCAGCACCTGGCGCTGCAAATTGGAGAGCTCCACCCGATCGAAATCCACCAGGGTGAGGTGGCCGACCCCGGCCACCGCCAGATACTGGCTGGCGGCGCAGCCCAGGCCCCCGGCGCCGATGACCAGCACGCGGGATTGCTTGAGCGCCTCCTGCCCCTCGAAGTCGAAGGATTTGAGCACGATCTGGCGGTTGTAGCGAAGGAGCTCGGCGTCGCTCAGGATCTCGCTCACAGCAGCAGCCCCGAGAAGGGCTCGACGGTGACCGTCTCACCGGCGGCCACCTTGCCGCGCTCCTGTTCGAGCACGATGTAGCAGTTGGCCCGGGACAGGGAGCTGAACACCCCGGAGTCCTGGGAGCCGGTGCTGCGTACCTCGAGGCCATTGGGGCCCACGCTCAGGATGCCGCGCTGGAAGTCCAGGCGCCCCGGGCTCTTCTTGAGCGGCTCTGTCGCCAAGGCCTGGAGGGGGTGCGGGCGTGCAAACTGCTGACCGGCCAGTCTGGCCAGGGCCGGTTGCACCAGCTGATCGAAGGTGACCATGGCGGAGACCGGGTTGCCCGGCAGACCGAAGAACCAGGCGTTTGGCAACCGGCCAAAGGCGAAGGGTTTGCCCGGCTTGATGGCGAGCTTCCAGAAGCCAATTTCCCCGAGCTCTTCGAGCAGTTGTTTGGTGAAGTCCGCTTCCCCCACCGAGACTCCCCCGGTGGTGATCAGGGCATCGGCCTCGCGGTCGGCCTGCAAGAAGGCGGCGCGCAGGGCAGCCGGATCGTCGGGGATGATGCCAAGGTCCAGGCACTCACAGCCCATGCGGCTCAGCATCGCCTTGACCCCGTAGCGGTTGGAGTCGTAAATGTCTCCGTGCTGGAGCGGGGTGCCCAGAGGCTTGAGCTCGTCCCCTGTGCTGAAGATGGCGACCCTGAGGGGACGGCGCACCGTGACGTTCGCGATGCCAAGGGAGGCGAGCAGCGGCAGCTCTCTGGGGCTCAGGCGAAGGCCGCTTTCGAGCACCCGGGCGCCCTGCGCCAGGTCCTCGCCGCGGCGACGGATGTTCTGGCCAGCAACGGGGCGGGTCAGGAAAGTGATCCCGTTGTCGCCGGCTTGCGTTTCTTCCTGCATCACCACAGCGTCCGCACCCAGGGGCACAGGGGCCCCGGTCATGATGCGGATGCAGTGGCCGGCGGGCCACTCCCCCTCATAGGGCTGGCCCGCAAAGGCCTTGCCCGCCACGGGGAGCGGCACCCCGGCGGCGAGATCCGCCAGGCGCACGGCATAGCCGTCCATGGCGGCGTTGTCGAAGGGGGGGACGAAGAGGGGAGAGCTTATCTCCTCGGCCAGGATCCGATCCAGCGCCTGGGGCAGGGGCAACCGCTCCGTCTCGCAGCAGCAGGTGAGTTGTTCCAGCATCCCTTGCAGGGCCTTGTCCAAGGGGAGGAGTGCACCGGTATCGAATCCCATCATCATGACCTCTCTGGTGTGTAGGGGGCGGATTATCCCAAAAATCCGCTCCGATGGGCAGGCCGAAGGTGCGGTAATGGGGGGCAGATGCCCCGGTGTGATCGGATGATAGGGCGCTATCCCGTTGAATTACCTCCTGATGGGTAACCAGGGCGAGGCTTGCGCGGGATTGCAGGTGGGGAAGAGGCGGCACGGCCGTGCGCCTTGCCCCCGAATGGGCAGGCCGGTGCGGACAAAACGGGGTGGTTTGGCATAAAGTCGGGCACCGGGCTTGAGTTAGACAGAATTATGACAATAATCGCCCTGTAAGATTGCGCCGCGGCACCATGCCGCAGGCCAGCACAGTCCCTGAGCGTGGGAGAGAAACACGATGACGAGCTTAAGCCAGGAAGCCCTGTTGGTCAGGGCGGCGCTCGAGGCCGAGGGCCTTGAGACACCTCTGGTGGCCACTGAATTGAGCGGCCAGCAGAAAAAGGAAAAAATCGAAGGTCATATGCGCGCCATCATGGAGACGCTGGGACTGGATCTGGCCGACGACAGTCTGGCCGAGACCCCGCACCGCATTGCCAAGATGTACGTGAACGAGATCTTCTCCGGCCTCGACTATGCCACCTTCCCCAAGGTGACGGTGATCGAGAACAAGATGAAGGTGGACGAGATGATCATGGTGCGGGACATCAGCCTCACCAGCACCTGCGAGCACCACTTCGTCACCATAGACGGCTTTGCCCACGTAGCCTACATTCCCCGCGGCAAGGTGATTGGCCTGTCGAAGATCAACCGCATCGTGCAGTTCTTCGCCCGTCGTCCCCAGGTACAGGAGCGGCTGACCCAGCAGATCCTGCTGGCGTTGCAGACCCTGCTTGGCACCAGGGACGTGGCCATCAGCATCAAGGCGACCCACTTCTGCGTGAAGGCCCGTGGCGTGATGGACTCCACCTCCTACACCACCACTACCTCCCTGGGCGGGGTGTTCAAGACCCAGCCCGATACCCGGGCCGAATTTCTGGGCGGCCTGCGCGGATAAGATGGCGGTTGTTTTGTAACCGCCTTGCTGAATAAACGAGACGCCAGCAGCCATTGCTGGCGTTTTTCATTGGTCCCGGATGAGAGTGGCGGCCTGCAACGGCTTGACCCGCGCGGCTTGCCTTATGCAAACGTTATGCATTTTTCCGATTTATTCATCTGAGCGGTATATTTAATCGAACACGAAAAACCCCTCGTTTTCACCTTACAAAAAGTAACCGGGCAGACTCTTTCCGAACCGTCACAATCCGGTTACTCTAGCGCCCCCTCACGGCTCTCGCTGCCGCTCATGGAATTCAGAGATATTCATCAAGGTTGGATGGTGGGCCACTGAACAGGTGGCCAGATAGTTCATGCTAGGAGGGCGTGAACCGGACGAGTGCTACGAATTTAACGACCACCAGGATATCCCATGAATACCAGTTCCATGACCATAGGCAAAAAACTCACCGCCGGCTTTGCCGTGCTCGGTTTGATGGTTGCCTTTATCGGCGGTTTTTCCCTTGTCCAGTTTGGCAACATGAATGATGTTGCCATCCGGTTTACCGACAGCATCTTGCCAGCGGTCAATCGCACCAGCGCGATCGGGGATTCTCTCGGTGAGTTGCGTCGTTATGAGCTGGGTTATTTCGTTGTGGCCGCCGAGCCGCTGAAAAGGGCTGAATATCGGAATATTGCCAGTCAACAGCTTAACTCGATCGCGCAGCAGCTGATTGCCCATGACAAGACGATCTGGCCTGAGGATGTGGCGGAGCGCCGTACCTTCGATGCGGTGAAATCTGACTGGGATCGTTACGTCGCCCTGCACCAGCGAGTCCAACAACTGCAAGACAGCGATCAGCTTGCCGAAGCCCAACAGATCTTCCTTGAGGAGGGGGTTCCCCTTTATACCGCGCTGAGCAAGTCAGTGGCCTCCCTTATCCAGATTAACCATGGTTATGCGTCTGAATCCCGCAGCGATATTGTCGACTCTTATCAATCCGCCAATCTGAGTGTCACCATCGCGCTGGTGATCGGTTTGATCCTTGTGGTGGTGCTCTCCGTGGTACTGACCCGCCAGATCCGCGATCCGCTGATCATGCTGGCCCGTCAGGCCCAGCGCATCGCGAGCGGCGATCTCGGTCGGGGCGAGCTGCAGGAGTGGGTCCGCGGCAACCGCTTCAACCGCGACGAGCTGGGTCAGCTGGGGTCGGCCATCGACCGGATGCAGGGGGCACTGGCAGAGCTGGTGAGTGAAATCTCCGGCTCGGTGAGCCAGCTCAGCAGCGCGGTAGAGGAGGTGAGCGCCATCTCCGAGCAGTCCGCCAAAGGCATGGCAAGCCAGCAGGGAGAGGTCTCTCAGGTCGCCACCGCCATGAACGAGATGCAGTCCACCGTCAATGAGGTGGCTCGCAACACCACGGACGCCATGGGGGCGGCCAAGCAGGCTTCCCGCACCTCCACCCAGGGCAACCAGGTGGTGCGCAGCGCCATCGGCAGCATAGAGCAGGTCTCCCGCCAGATAGAGCAGGCCGGGAGCGTGGTGCAGCAACTGGAGACCGACAGCGCCAGCATCAGCATGGTGCTGGACGTGATTCGCGGCATCGCCGAGCAGACCAACCTGCTGGCCCTCAACGCGGCCATCGAAGCGGCCCGGGCTGGCGAGCAGGGCCGTGGCTTTGCGGTGGTGGCGGACGAGGTGCGCAGTCTGGCCCAGCGCACCCAGGCGTCCACCGCCGAGATCAGCAAGATGATCGAAGTGCTTCAGGAGCGCACCGCCGAGGCGGGCAGCGCCATGCAGCTGAGCCGTCAGCAGATGCAGGAGAGCGTGGAGCTGGCGCGGGAAGCGGGGAGCAGCATCGACAGCATCAATGGCGCCGTCACCCAGATAACCGACATGAACACCCTGATCGCCACCGCCACCGAGCAGCAGAACGCGGTCACCGAGGAGCTCAATCGCAGCATCGTCAAGATCCACACCGCCGCCGACGAGAATGCCCAGGGGGCGCAGCAGACCGCCCAGGCCTGTGTCGAGCTGAGCAAGCTGGCCAATACCCTGCACCATATGACCCAGCGCTTCACCCTCTGAGTCTTGCTGCCACCCGGCACAGCGCAGAAGGCCCCGCCAATCGGCGGGGCCTTGTCGTTTCTGGCTGGACCTGGGCGCCGTCAGCTCAGGCCGACAATCTCCCCGTCATCGTCGATGTCGATATGGTGTTCAGGGACGGCAGACTGCCAGCCTGTACGTCAGCTCAGGCCGACGATGTCGCCGTCATCGTCGATGTCCATATGGTGTTCAGGGACGGCAGGCTGCCAGCCTGCGCGTCAGCTCAGGCCGACGATGTCGCCGTCATCGTCGATGTCGATATGGCGATAGGCCGGCAGGCTGCCCAGGCCCGGCATGGTCATGATGGGGCCCGCCAGGGCATAGACGAAGCCTGCCCCCGCGCAGAGTTTCACCTCCTCGATGGGGACCTCGAAGTCCGTCGGCACGCCCTTCCTGGCCGGGTCATGGCTCAGGGAGAGCGGCGTCTTGGCCATGCAGACGGGCAGGTGATCCTGACCCTCTGCCGAGAGTCTGGCCAGTTGCTGGCGTGCCTTGTCCGAGAGGGTGACGCCCCGGCCGCCATAGCCGCACTCCACCAGGGTGGCGAGCTTGGCGACAAGGCTCATCTCATCGGGGTAGAGCAGCCTGACCTCACTGGGCTGCTTGCAGGCCGCCACCACGGCGTGAGCCAGATCCGCCGCACCCGCGCCACCGTCAGTGAAGGCCCGGGAGAGGGCGACGCCACAGGCACCGGCCTGGCGCGCCGCCGCCTCCAGCAGGGCCAGCTCGGCGTCGCTGTCGGTGGGGAAGCGGTTGATGGCGACCACCACGGGCACCCCGTAACGGCGGGCGTTGTGAATATGCCAGGCGAGGTTGGCGCACCCCGCTGTCAGGGTGGGCAGATCTTCCCCTTGCAGGCTGGCCGGCAGCGGCTGGCCCGGCCGGATGTCGAGCAGGCCGCTGTTGGCCTTGAGGCCGCGCACCGTGGCCACCAGCACCACGCAGGCGGGGGGAAGGCCGGACTGGCGATACTTGATGTTGAAGAACTTCTCCAGCCCCATGTCGGAGCCAAAACCCGCCTCGGTCACCACATAGTCGGCAAGACCCAGCGCCATGCGATCGGCGATGACGGAGGAGTTGCCGTGGGCGATGTTGGCAAAGGGGCCGGCGTGGACCAGCACAGGGGTCTGCTCCGTGGTCTGCATCAGGGTGGGCTTGAGGGCCTCTTTGAGCAGCACCGTCATGGCCCCCGCCACTTCCAGCTGCTCGGCGGTGATGGGCTTGCCGCGCTGGTCGAGGGCGAGCTGGATGCGGCCGATACGCGCGCGCAAGTCCTTGAGATCCCTGGCCAGGGCCAGAATGGCCATCAGCTCGGAGGCGGCGGTGATGACGAAGCGATCGGGGCGCTCGACACCATCGGCAGCGCCGCCCTGGCCGAGGGTGAGGTGGCGAAGCGCCCGGTCGTTCATGTCCAGGGTGCGGGGCCAGAGGATGTTGGCCGGGTCGATATCGAGCCGCGCCAGACCGGTTCTGGCGCTGAACTGGTCACCGAGTTTGCGTTCATGGAACAGGCGGGCATCGAGGGCGGCAGAGGCCAGGTTGTGGGCGGCGGTGAGGGCGTGAAAATCCCCGGTGAGATGGAGGTTCATCTCCTCCATCGGCACCACCTGGGCCATGCCGCCCCCGGCGGCGCCCCCCTTGACCCCGAAGACGGGGCCGAGGCTCGGTTGGCGAATGGTGGCGATGCTAGGCTGGCCGATGTGGTTGAGCCCCATGGAGAGGCCGATCGTGGTGACCGTCTTGCCCTCCCCAAGGGGGGTGGGCGTGATGGCGCTCACCAGCACCAGCTTGCCGGGCTCGCGGGCGGGGGCGTGATGGAGCAGCGCGAGGTCGAGTTTGCCCTTGTAATGGCCGTGGGGGTGGAGATGGGCGGCCGCTATGCCGAGCTGTGCTGCCACCTCGGCGATGGGCAGGCGGGGGGACTGGCGGGAGATCTCGATATCGCTTAGCATCAGCACCTCGTTGGCATGTCAGGTCAAATATGCGGCGAAGTCTAGAGGAATCAACAGGGTAATCCAATGAGCAATACTATTTTATCCGGCAGTCGTGAGCCCCATCAAAGCCCCATCCTGCTGGATCTCAACGCCCTCTATCACCCGCCCAAACGGCCCCTCACCGCCCTTGGCATCGTCAGCGCCTTCATCCCGCTCTTTGGCTACGGCTGGCAGGCGATGACCCAGGATCCCGAGACCCACTTTCGCCACGAGCTCGGCAAGCGCATCAACAAGCACAAGAGCGACGAGGCGAACCTCGCCCTGATGATGCAGTTGGCGGCCATGCTGGATTGCCACTGCCTGCACGTCACCCTGCCCTATGCGCTGGGGGAGGCCGAGCTCGCCGCCTTGCGCCAGCGTCTGCCACGCTGGCAGATGAGCCAGCAGGATCACCTGCTGGTGGCCGAGCTGATGCCCACCCCCTGAGCCCGGGCTCAGGTCTCCCTGTCCCAGTAGTGGGGCGCCAGGTAGCGCTCCTGCACGAACTCGATGAAGCAGCGCACCTTGGCCGACACGAAACGGCGGTGCGGATAGAGGGCATAGAGCCCCACCTGCCCCTTCTCCCACTCCAGCAACAAGGGGACCAGCGCCCCCGAGCGCAGCGCATCCCCCACGATGAAGGTGGGCTGCAAGATGATGCCCTGGTGGTCGCAGGCGGCCCGGGTCAGGGCCACCCCGTTGTTGGCGCGAAGGGGCCCCTGGGGGCGGATGCTGTGCTCCTCCCCATCCCGTTTGAAGACCCAGTCTGGCTGGGTCAGGGTGTAGATGAGGCAGTCGTGCTGCTTGAGATCCTCCGGGGTCTTCGGCCTGCCCCGGCGGGCCAGGTAGTCGGGGCTGGCGCACACCACCATCTTCATCATGGCGAGCGGCTTGGCCACCAGGGAGGAGTCCGGCAGGTTGCCGATGCGCAGCGCCAGATCGAACCCCTCCT
The DNA here is from genome assembly GCF_002934285.1 of Aeromonas sp. ASNIH1. Taxonomy (NCBI): domain Bacteria; kingdom Pseudomonadati; phylum Pseudomonadota; class Gammaproteobacteria; order Aeromonadales; family Aeromonadaceae; genus Aeromonas; species Aeromonas sp. ASNIH1. Next base: position 3,303,209 of record NZ_CP026228.1, read on the forward strand.
CCACCAGGGCCACCCGCCGGTCGCTGTACTCAATCTCGAGCTTCAAGTCCGGGTAGCGCTCGCGAAACAGGGGCAGGGCGGGGGAGAGGTGCAGGTAGCCGAAATCCATGGGCACCGAGAGCTTGAGGGTGCCCTGGGGCTGCTGGTTGTTGTGGGTGAGCTGGCTGTGGGTCTCTTCCAGCTCCGCCAGCAGGGCCAGGGAGCGCTGGTAGTAGAACTGGCCCGCCTCGGTGGGGTTGACCTGGCGGGTGGTGCGCGACAGCAGTCGGGTGGAGAGGGACTCCTCGAGCTGCTGCATCAGCTTGGAGGTCATGGCGACCGAGATCCCGAGCTGATGGGCGGCCTTGGTGAAGCTCTGGCACTCCACCACCTTGATGAAGGTGCGCATGGCGGCTATCTGATCCATATTCCACTCTCGGTTGATAATTATTTTAATAAATCGATGATTATCTATTCTCGATAGGAGGTTAGCATTTTGTTCACCGTTGTGAACCCCCAATGAAGGAACGATCGGAATGAAAATGACCAAGGCCCTGCTGGCCTCCTGCCTGTTTATGGCGGCTCCCCTGATGGCTGCCGATTACGATGTCGATGCAGCGCACACCACAGTCCAGTTCAAGGTGGGCCACCTCGGCTTCTCCGAACTGGTCGGCCGGTTCAACACCTTCAGTGGCACCTTCAGCATGGACGACGCCAACCCGGCGGCGGCCAAGGCGAGCTTCGAAATCGATGCCGCCAGCGTGGATTCCAACCACGAGGCCCGCGACAAGCACCTGCGCAGCCCCGACTTCCTGGACGTGAAGCAGTACCCCAAGATGACCTTCGTCAGCACCGGCTATGAAGGCACCAAGGACAAAGGCGTGCTCAAGGGCACCCTGACCCTGCACGGCGTCTCCAAGGACGTTGCCTTCGACCTGGTCCACATCGGCGAGGGCAAGGATCCCTGGGGCGGCTACCGCAGCGGCTTCAACGCCACCACCACCATCAAGCGCAGCGACTTTGGCGTGAACTACATGGTGCCGAACATCCCTGACGAGATGACCATCAACCTGTTCGTTGAAGGCGTGCGCAAGTAATGGGCGCAGCACTCCTGCTTCAAACCCTGGCGGCTCCTTTAGGGGCCGCTTTGCTGTCGTGGCGCTGGCCGCGGCTGGGCTATCTGTGGGGCGCCCTGGGGATCTGGCTGGTGGGCTGCCTGCTGGGCGGTGCCTATGGCCTGCCGGTCAAGGCGTGGCAGTGGCTGCCGCTGACCCTGCTGGTGCCCGCTCTGACCCAGGGTACCAACAAGGGGATCGCCCTCGCGCTTTTCGGGGGGCTGGGCGCCCTGGTGTGGTGGCAGGGGCTGGCCTCCGTGCTGGCGAGCGAGCCCGGGATCTGGCTGGCCCTGTTGCCCGCCATCCTCTGGTCTGGCTGGATGAGCTGGCGCGGTGACAGCGAGGAGGGGCTCGGCTTCGCCCTGGCCTTCATCTGGCTGGCGCTGGTCATCGGCATCGATGGCAGCCTGCTCATCGCCCAGCTGACGGGGGCCCTGGCCGCGTTTGCCGGATTCCGTGCCCTGCTCGGCGCCTTTGCAGGGGTCAAGGTGACCCCGGCCGCCCTGGGGCTGGCACTCGCCTTCGTGCAGATGCTCGCCTGGCAGTACGTGGAAGTGCCCCTGCTGGTGCTGCTGCCGGTCTGGCTGTTGCCGCTGCTGGAACGTGCCCTGCACGGGCGCCCGGGACTCTCTCGCTGGGGGGGCTTGATCCTGGTGGCGGCCGTTGGTGCCGGAGTGAGTCTGTGGTGGGTATGGCCAGAGGCGTCACTTTACTGATTTCTGCATGAAAAACAGGCTATTACCTTAGAAATTGATGGGCTTGTCAAAGTCTGGACAGATAAAGATTGAGACCCATGGTGCTTTCGGATAAAAAGGATTTTCAATTATCTGGATACACACAGAACCCGGCTATGCCGGGTTCTGTTTGCCTGCTTTCCCGCGGCATGCTAAGGAGGCCACAGTTGCACAGTCAGGGATCTGAGCATCTGTTTTTTCGCCATTTCACCGAACAGGGATGTCTTGGGGATCTCTGCATCCTGCTGGTGACCCACCTGCTTCCCGACAGACCCGACTTCATCCAGGTGCTCGATCGGGTGGGCCGGGTCGGCGCCATCCTGCCCAAACCCAAGTCCGTGCACGGGCCGACGCTGGCCTGGGCCCAGCAGCACTACCCCGTGCTTCCCCTCAATCGCCACTGGACCTCGGATCCCGGTGAGGTGATCGCCCAGATTGCCCCCCTGGTGATGTCCCACGAGCGGCTCATCATCCTCGACATCGGCGGCTACTTCGCCAAGAGCCAGGCGGTACTGGCCGAGCACTTTGGCGCCCGCTTCATCGGGGTGGTGGAGATGACCGAGAACGGCCATCAGCGCTACGAACAGGAGTCCCTGGCGGCCCCCATCATCTCGGTGGCCCGCAGCCCCCTCAAGCAGGCGGAAGATATCCAGATCGGCCTGAGCGTGGTCTACTCCGCGGAGTCCCTCGCGCGTACCCTGAGGCGTACCTTCAATGTCTGCCAGGCCGCCCTGTTCGGCTATGGCAAGGTGGGGCGCAGCATCGCCCGGGAACTGCGCTGTCGCAACCTGCATCTGGAGCTGGTGGAGACGGATGCCCTGCGCCAGGTGGAGGCGCTCTCCCACGGCTTCAAGCTGGTGAACAAGGCCGAGGCCCTGGGCCGCGCCGAGCTGGTGATCTGCTCCACCGGCAATGGCTCCCTCGACATCACCGATATGCAGGCCCTGCGCCCCGGCGCCATGCTGGCCTCGGTCACCTCCGCCGACGACGAATTCGCCTTCAGCCTCGCCCAGCTGCCCTGGCCGAGCGAGGAGGTGTGTCCCCATGTGCTGGCCTTGACCCGGCCGGACGGCAGCACCATCTTTTTGCTCAACCGGGGGGAGGCGGTCAACTTCGTCCACGGCGCCGTCATCGGCGAATATGTCTACCTGGTGCTGGCGGAGATCATCGAAGGGGTGCACCAACTGGCCCATCATGCATCCACCCCGGGCCTTCACGAACTGCCCCAGGCCACCATGCAGCGCATCGCTCGCCACTGGTTGACCGATTTTCACGGAGTCACCCCATGACAGACACCCATTTGCCCCTCGCGAAACCGCGCATCGAAATCCGTTACTGCACCCTCTGCCGCTGGATGCTGCGAGCCGCCTGGCTCGCCCAGGAGCTGCTCTCCACCTTCGACGGCGAACTGGGAGAGGTGGCCCTGGTGCCCGCCAGCAAGGGGGAGTTTCGTATCCTGGTGGACGGGGTGCTGGTGTGGGACAGGGTGGCCGACGAGGGCTTCCCCGAGGCCAAGGAGATCAAGCAGCGGGTGCGGGATGTCATCGCCCCGGAGCGGGATCTCGGCCATGCGGATCGCAAACCCGCAGCCGAGTAGGCGGCATCACCCATGATGTGAAAGAGGGAGGCGCAGGCCTCCCTCTTTCGTTGCAGCACCCGGTCAACGGTCGCCAGATGTGGCCGGCGCTTCCCCGGCGGGGAGGCCGATATAGCGGGCCCGCTTGTGGGGCTTGATGCGGCTCACGTCCACCCACACCAGGCCGTCGATGCAGTGGTTGAAGTCCGGGTCGATGCCAAAGTCCATGAACTGCACGCCCCCCGGCTCGCACAGCTCGGCGTACTGCTTGTAGAGGGTGGGAATGGCGCAGCCCAGGTTGTCGAGCCCGGCCTTGAGCACCTTGAGGTCGTCCCCGTAATCGCGCCCCTCGAACAGCGTCGGCGTGGCGGGATAGGGGCGGCGGGAAGGGGCGAGGGCAAGGGTGGGGGCGAAGTGCTGGCGATAGAAGCTCACCAGCAGATCCTTGGCCGCCGGCGGCAGGCTGCCGGAGAGGGTGACGGGCCCGAACAGGTAGCGGTATTGGGGATAGCGGGCCAGATAGGCCCCGATGCCGAACCAGAGGTAATCGAGCCCCCGCTTGCCCCAGTAGGCGGGCTGGATGAAGCTGCGGCCAAGCTCGATGGCCTGTTCCAGCCGGGGCAGCAGCTTCTCTTCGAAGCCGAACAGGGTGTGGCTGTAGAGGCCATCCAGCCCCTTGCTGGCCAGCCGTTCGGCCACCGGGGCGAAACGGTAGGCGCCGATGATGTCGAGGCGGGCGGGATCCCAGAGGATGAGGTGGTGATAGTCATCGTCGAAGGCATCGAGATCTCGCCGCTTGCCCGAGCCTTCCCCCACCGCCCGAAAGGCAATCTCCCGCAGGCGCCCCAGCTCACGCAGGATCACCGAGTGGCTCTGCTCGTGGCGGCGATAGAGCAGGATGCGCTGGCCGTCCGGGGTCTGGCCGAGCAGCTCGCACCCGTCGATGGCCTGTTTCAGCAGGCGGCGATCCTCCGGCAGGGCGATGGGGGCCTCGGTCTGCAACCGTCCCGCCTTGCCTCGAGCGATTCGGTAGAGGTGGCCGCGCACCAGCCGGGCTGCCGTCTTGGCCGGCAACTCCTGAAAACTGGCGAGGGGAATGCGCGCCCCTATGGTCACCGGCAGCGTCCGCCCCTGCTGGCGAAACAGCTGGCGTACCAGCAGCAGGGCGGAGGCGGGCTTGTTGAGCCAGGAGGCGAGATAGAACCAGAGGCTGTTGCGCCCTCCCAGGTGAATGGGCACCAGGGGCGTTCGGCTGCGCTGGGCCAGCTTGATGAAGCCGGCCTGCCAGGTGCCATCCTTCACCCCCTTGGGGCCGAGGCGGGAGACCTCGCCTGCGGGGAAGATAACCAGGGCCCCGTCGGCGGCGAGGTGTTCATTCATGGCGAGGATGGCCTGCCTGTCGGTCTTGCCCCCTATGTTGTCCACCGGCAATAGCAATGGTCGCAGCGGCGCGAGCTGGGCCAGCACCTGGTTGGCCACTATCTTGACGTCGGGGCGGATGTGCCCGATGAGGCGCAGCAGGGCCAGCCCGTCCAGGGAGCCGATGGGGTGGTTGGCGACAAGAATGACCCGGCCGCTGGCGGGAATGTGCTCGAGCTCGGCCTCGCTCACCCGGTAGTCGAAGTGGAGCTCGGTGAGGGCCTGCTCGACGAAGTCCAGACCACGCAGGTGGGGATGGCGCGCGGCAAAGCGGGTGAAGGCCTCCTCGTGCAGCAACCAGCTCAGCCCCTGCCTCATCAGGGGACGGAGTAGGGGCTGGCTGGCGAGGCGGGGCAGGTGCTGCCTCAGCAGGGTATCGACGTCGAACATGGGCAAGGCTCCGCTGAACTTTGCCTCAGCTTGACGCCCCTGCGTGCCTTTCGTGTGTCGGTTGGGTGACGGTTTGATGACGGGGCGAGCCCCGTCCTTGCCCCCTTACTCTGCCCGCCAGGCAGAGGTGAGGCGCACCAGCGCCACCAGGGTGGCGACCGCTTTTTCCATGGATTGCAGGGGGATGAACTCGTGCTTGCCGTGGAAGTTGTGGCCGCCGGTGAACAGGTTCGGGCAGGGCAGCCCCATGAAGGAGAGCCGGGCGCCGTCGGTGCCGCCGCGAATGGGTTTGATCTTGGGCACCACGTCGGCGGCCTCCATGGCGGCTTTGGCCAGCTCGACGATGTGGGGATGGGGCGCTATCTGGCTGCGCATGTTGCGGTAGTTGTCCACTATTTCCAGGGTGATGCGCGCCTTGGGTGCGTCCAGCTGAAGGGAGGCGACCCGCTCCTTGAGCTGGGCCTTGCGGGCGGCGAAGCAGTCATCGTCGAAGTCGCGGATGAGGTAGTGCAGGGTGGTCTCCTCCACCGTGCCCTCCATCCGGGCCAGGTGGAAGAAGCCCTCATACCCCTGGGTGCACTCCGGGGTCTGTTCGGCGGGCATGGCGGCATGGAAGCGGGCGGCCAGGGTCTGGCTGTTGATCATGCTGCCCTTGGCGGTGCCGGGGTGGACGTTGTTGCCTGTGATGCGCACCGTGGCGCTGGCGGCGTTGAAGTTCTCGCATTCGAGCTCGCCGAGCTCGCCGCCATCCACCGTGTAGGCCCACTTGGCCGGGAAGCGGTCCAGCGGGAAGCGGTCGGCACCGCGCCCTATCTCCTCGTCCGGGGTAAAGCCGACCCAGACATCGCCACGGGGGATCTCGGGGTGAGCCTGCAGGTATTCCACGGCGGTGAGGATCTCGGCGATGCCCGCCTTGTCGTCGGCACCCAGCAGTGTGGTGCCGTCGGTGGTGATGAGATCCTGCCCCAGGTAGTTTTTCAGGAAGCGGTACTGGCGGATGGCCAGCACCTCGTCCCCTTTGCCAAGGCAGATATCGCCCCCCTGATAGTTCTCGACTATCTGGGGGACGACGCATTCGGCCTCGTAATCGGCGGTGTCCATGTGGGCGATGAGCCCGATGGCGGGGGCATCCGGCTGGTTGCCCGGCAGGCAGGCGGTGAGGTAGCCATGCTCGTCCAGGGTGACCTGGCTTAGCCCCATCTGCGTTATTTCGTCGCACAGGGCCCGGGCGAAGAGGCGCTGTCCCTCGCTGCTGGGGCAGGCAGGATTGGTCGCATCGGAACGGGTATGAAAGGTGAGGTAGTGGAGAAAGCGCGAAAGCAGGGTGTTCATGGGCAAGCCTCGGGTCACGAAAGAGGAGTCATTGTGGCCAAGACGGCGGCGCCGCTTATTGCGTCAGCGCAGTTTTTGATGACTTTGTGGGGGAGAGGAGGGCCATCGAGGGGGAGGGGCGGGGATCATCGCTTGGCACCTTGCATAAAAATTCCAAAATAAAAACTGGTTAAGCAATTGCGAAAAAGCTGAATTTCCCCTCGGCCCAGCGCTGGCAAGGGGTGACCCCAAATGCGTGACGTGTTGGTTATTTTCATCGCCTCGCCCACGCACTCCCATCCCCCGCCATCCCAGAGCCCGCCTTGCTGGCAGCGAGATTTTGCCCCCCGATGAAAACCCGTTTTTTAACACGATTTTTTATTGTCACTGGCTGCGGTAAGTGTGTACACTCCGCGCCGATCCGAGGGCAACCCTGCGCAGGCCGTGTCCGCCAGACCCGCAGGATCATGACGCCTATAGGGCGAGGCACGCAGAAACGACAGACACTGCTGGGGAATGGTTTCTTTAATACCGGTTAGGCTCCGGTATCAGGGAGAACAACGGACTCTCATCTTTCAGCTGACCGAGTGGGCTTCGGGCTCATCATCTCCCTTGTCATGGGCGGTCACTGGCGTTGAGCGGGTCGTAGTGGTTGTCGTCCATCAACACGATGCGTGCTGACGTCTTCCCTTCTCTTCCTTGAAACCCTCTCCTGTCCGTCGGGGTGGCTGCCGAATGATGAACAAACGGCGTGGCTGATGCCGATTGTCATCAAAGTACCGCGGTACGCCGGCAAGGTGTTACCGCATACCGTTGAGCTTGATGTAAAGCCACCAGCCCCACATCAAGACTCGTTACTTCCCAAGATCCACCAGGCAGCCTTGGCTTGCCGCGATGTGCAATGAACAGGATGTGGCGGAGCATGCTCCGTTGCGGGTCCAGCGTCAGCAGGCCGCTCTGGCTTGCCGCATTTTGCAATCAATGGTCTGGATGTGATTGAGGGTAACGAAGGCGGCCCACGGCCGCTCATTTGCGAGGCATAGCCCATGACTAACTGGTCCAGCAAGGACTCCTTGAAGGTCTACAACGTTCCCTACTGGGGTGCGGGTTTTTTCAATATCAATGACGCCGGTCATGTGACCGTCTCTCCCGACAAGTCTCGCCCCGAGGCTCAGATCGTGCTGTCCGAGGCCATCGAGCAACTGCGCCAGTCCGGGCTGACCACGCCGGTGTTGCTGCGTTTCCCCGACATCCTCAAGAGCCGGGTCGATGCGCTGTTCAACGCCTTCGGTCAGGCCATCGAAAAGTCAGGCTATGAAGGGGATTACCTGTGCGTTTACCCGATCAAGGTAAACCAGCAGCGCCGCGTCATCGAGACCATCAGTCAGTCCTACAGCGACAAGCCCCGGCTTGGGCTGGAAGCGGGCTCCAAGCCCGAGTTGCTGGCCGTGCTGTCCCATCATCATGAGCAAGGGTCCGTGATCGTCTGCAACGGTTACAAGGACCGCGAATACATCCGCCACGCCCTCCTGGGCAACCTGATGGGTCACAAGGTCTACATCGTGGTGGAGAAGCCCTCCGAGCTGGAAATGGTGCTCGACGAGTCAGCTCGTCTCAACATCAAGCCCAACATCGGGGTGCGCGCCCGTCTGGCGTCCACCGGCTCCGGCATGTGGGAATCGAGCGGCGGTTCCATGTCCAAGTTCGGTCTCTCCGCCTCCCAGATCCTGGCGCTGGTGGAGCGTCTGCGCAGCCTCGGCAAGCTGGACTGCCTGCAACTGCTGCACTTCCACCTGGGTTCCCAGATCGCCAACATCCGCGACATCCAGGGCGGCATCCGCGAGTGCGGCCGCTTCTACGCCGAGCTGTGCCGTCTTGGCGCCAAGGTCGAGGTGGTGGACGTGGGCGGCGGCCTGGGTGTGGACTACGAGGGCACCCGTTCCCAGAGCCACTGCTCCGCGAACTACAGCCTCTCCGAGTACGCCAACAACGTGGTCTGGGGCATCGGCGATGTCTGCCGCGAGTTCGACCTGCCGCACCCGACCATCATCAGCGAGTCCGGCCGTGCCCTGACTGCACACCACGCCGTGCTGGTCACCAATATCATTGGTGCCGAAGGGGTGGAGGTGAACGACATCAGCGCCCCGGACGAGGACGCGCCCACCATCTTGCAGAACATGTGGAAAGGGTGGCTGGACCTGCGCGGGGAAGATCCCTCCCTGCTGGAGATCTTCCACGACTCCGTGGCGGATCTCGGTGACGTCAACGCCCAGTACACCATGGGCCTCTTGAACCTGGAGCAACGTGCCTGGGCCGAGATGCTGCACCAGAACACCTGTCTGGCGCTCAAGGAGCTGCTGAACCCAGTCAACCGCAACCACCGCGCCCTGGCCGACGAACTCTCCGAGAAACTGGCTGACAAGTGCTTTGCCAACTTCTCCCTGTTCCAGTCCCTGCCGGATGCCTGGGGTATCGGTCAGGTGTTCCCGGTGATGCCGCTGGCCGGCCTCGAGCGTCCGCTCACCCGCCGCGGCATCCTGATGGACATCACCTGTGACTCCGACGGTCAGGTGGAGCACTACGTCGACGGTCTGGGGGTGGAAAGCACCCTGCCGATGCCGGTCTACGGTGAGCACGAAGAGTGCCATGTCGGCTTCTTCCTGGTGGGTGCCTATCAGGAGATCCTGGGGGATCTGCACAACCTGTTCGGTGACACCCACTGCGCGGAAGTGTGGCTGGATGAAGAAGGCAAGATGGACATCCGCAACGTGGTGCGTGGTGACACCGTCGACCAGCTGCTGCGTTACGTCAACATCGACCCATCCGTGATCCGCGAGAACTACCAGCGCATCGTCTCCCACCCGGCGCTGGACGACGAGACCCGCAAGGCCCTGCTCGACGAGCTGGAGCTGGGTCTGCAAGGCTACGCCTACCTGGAAGACGAATAAGCCAGCGGCTTGTTCCCCGTCGGTCAAATGACGGACATGAAAAACGGCGCCTTCGGGCGCCGTTTTTGTTGCGCTGTTGCCTGGCTGGGGCCGGTTGGTGGGCTCTGTCATCCGGGCTGGCGACATCCGGCCCCGGCCAGATCCGGCCACTGCCCGCTTCTGCCCGCCACCTCCCTTGATCCAGGTCAAGGGGGACTCGGGCCGCTTATTTTACGGTCAAGGGTGATGTTGGTGAATGACACATAAGGATGTGCGTATGGAACTCAAGAAGGACCCGAGATGCTATACCGACGTTTGTATCGACGGTAAGTGGTATCACTACGATCACTGTAGCACTCACGTTTATATGCTGATGGGGGGCGCCGCCCCCAGCCTGCAGCTTGCCCATGAACCCGGCAGTGAAGAGGAGCTGGTGGAGATGCTCCGCCAGCACCCTCAACGCTGACTGCCTGCGGGCCATCGGGGGTATCGTCCCGGCGGCCCGCCTTGCTCAGCCCGCCTTGCGGCCCAGGATCTTCTTGCCCATCTCCAGCAAGGCCGTTGCCGCCGCATAGGCCTCGTCTGACTTGCCTATCTCGTCCGCCACGTAGAGAAAGCCGGATCTGTACTTCTCCACCGCCTCGCGGGGAGTGGCCGCGTCGATGAAATCCTCTTCCACCTCGAATCCTTGCGTTAGCAGCGCCTCCTTCTCCGTGAGGAAAGTGGGGGAGGCCATGTCGACATAGGTATATTGCTGACGGCGGGAGGCGGGGACGCTGAAGAACTGGTATCTGGCCATGGATGTGGCTCCTCTGAACGGGTGATCTGCCATGGGGGGCGCTCGATGCGCCCGGCAAAATAAAGGAGCATTCGAGTCTTGCAGCAGACTACCTTGAGTAGTGAAGGGACGCAATCGGGCTGGTGATGACCCTGGCGACACGGGCGCTGCGCCTCACCTGCTTGTCAGGCAAGCACACCTTCCAGCACCCGTTGGGGAGTCTCGGGAGCGCAGTGGACAAGCAGTTGCTCCCCGGTCATGGGGCGTCCGAGCAGGTAGCCCTGCAAGGTGTCGCAGCCCAGCTCGGTGAGCAGGTCCCGCTGCTCCGGGGTTTCCACCCCCTCTGCCACGATGCGCATCTCCAGGGCCTGACCCAGGGCGATGATGGCGGCGATGATGGTGGCATCGTCGCCTCCCCGCTCCAGGGTGGTGACAAAGCCCCGGTCAATCTTGAGCTCGTTGGCGGGGAAGCGCTTGAGGTAGAGCAGGCTGGAGTAGCCGGTGCCGAAGTCGTCGATGGAGATGCCAAGGCCGAGCTCGGCCAGACGGTTGAGGATGGCGAGGCTCTCCTCGGCCTTCTGCATGGCGGTGGATTCGGTGATCTCCAGGGTCAGGTGACGGGCCTCGAGCCGATGGCGGGCGAGGGCGCCCTGCACCTCCTCCAGCAGCCCGGGGCTGGCGAGCTGGATGGTGGAGAGATTGACCGCCACGCTCCAGTCGTGATGACCCGCCGCCCGCCAGGCGCTCATCTGGCGGCACGCCTCGTCGATGACCCAGTTGCCGATGGGGATGATGAGCCGGCTCTTCTCCGCCAGCGGCAGGAAGCTGGCCGGCGAGACGGCACCATGCTCCGGGTGCTGCCAGCGCAGCAGGGCCTCGGCGCCGACCACCTGGCCGCTGCGGGCACAGTATTTGGGCTGGTAGTGCAGGGCCAGCTCCTCCCGCTCCAGGGCGTGTTGCAGCTCCTTGTGCAGCAGGAACTGCTGGTGGGCGTTGGCGTTCATGGCGCTGTCGAAGTAGTAGTAGTCGTTGCGCCCCTGCTCCTTGGCGTAATACATGGCGGCATCGGCGTTGAGGGTCAGCTCGTGCAGGCTGGTGCCATCCTGGGGATAGACGGCAATGCCGATGCTGGCGGTGATGTGCAGGCTGTGGTGCTCCCACTCATAGGGCTGGGCCAGGGTGGCCAGCAGCCGCTCGGCAAAGGCCGTGGTCTGGCTCACATCCCCCGGCGCCAGTGCCAGCACGAACTCGTCCCCGCCAAAGCGCGAGGCGGTGTCGCTGGCACCAAGCAGGCCGGTGATGCGCTGGGCCACCTCGGCCAGCAGCAGATCCCCGGTGTGGTGGCCGTGGGCATCGTTGATGATCTTGAAGCCGTCGAGATCGAGAAACAGCAGGGAGAAGCTGCGCTGGCTGTGCTGACACTCCTGGATGCGCTGCTCCAGCCGGTCGGCAAACAGCAGCCGGTTCGGCAGCCGGGTCAGGCTGTCATGGAGCGCCAGCTTGAGCAGCTCGTCGTGGGCCTGGTGCAGGGAGGTGGAGAGCCTGGCGGCGTGGGCATCCAGCATGGAGAGCACGAAGGCGATGGCGAACACCGTCAGGGTCACTATGATGACCACGGTTGCCAGCCACTGGGTATTGAGACCGGTGTAGAGGGCCCCGCACAGGCTCTTTGCGGGGAACTGGGCCGCCGCCATGCCGGTGTAGTGCATGCCCATGATGGCGGCCCCCATCACCAGGGAGGCGAGGGCCTTGCTGAAGAAGGCGCGGGGCGAGCTGTTGCGCAGGCGAAACGCTATCCAGAGTGCGGCCCCCGAGGCGAATACCGCGATGAGGATGGAGAGGATGAAAAGCCCAGGCAGGTAGTGGATGCCGGGCGCTATCTTCATGGCCGCCATGCCGATGTAGTGCATGGTGGCGATGCCGGCACCCATCAGCACGGCCCCGAACAGGATCTGGTGCCAGGGGAGCTGGGGACGACTCACCAGCCAGAGCGCAAAGGCCGAGGAGCCGATGGCCGCCACCAGGGAGAGACCGGTGAGGGTCAGATCGTATCCCAGCGCGATGGGCAGGTTGAAGGCGAGCATGCCGATAAAATGCATGGACCAGATGCCGAGCCCCATGGCGAAGGCTCCCCCCGCGAGCCAGAGCACGGCGGCCCGTCCCCGGCTCTGGCTCACCCGGCTGGTCATGGTCAGCGCCGTGTAGGAGGCGAGCACCGCCACCAGGATGGAGAAGAACACCAGATCCTGGCTGTAATAACTGTCGAGCATGGGGTGGGTTGGGGTCACGTTCATTTACTCTGGGGTACATCAGGGCCTGAGCCTGGGCCGGGTCAGGGGAAATCGGGTGGCAGATTGTACACCAGGCGTCCCTGTCGTGAGCCAGAGATACGTACCAAAATGGCCCCCGGATCAGAGCAAAAACTCTGTCTTTTCTGGCATTGGCCGCCATCCTGTGACCGATAAACCGGCACATCCCCATTTTATCCCGTCTGAACAACAAGATAGGGGAGCATGGGGCGCTTGCCACGGCGCGCCGGGCCCGTGGCGAAGGCGTGTGGTATGCGCACAAGGCGCCTGTGCGATAAAGGCTCGCAGCCCCTGTCACCCCTTCACGATAGCCGCAGGCCATGCGCTCAAGGAGTCAGCACAAGCCTGCATCCTCCGGGTCTTGGTTGACCCGGTACATCTGTTATCATCTTCCCCCTGTTTTCTTATCTCGTTGACTCTGCTGGAGAAACCATGTCTCGAACCCTCTATTTGCTGCGCCATGGCCAGACCCGTTACAACGCCGAATTGCGGTTGCAGGGGCGTTGCAACTCCGAGCTGACCCCCAGGGGAGAAGCCCAGGCCCTCGCCATGGGGGACCGTCTGGCCAAGCTCCTGACCGAGCCCACCGACTGGACGATCTACGCCAGCCCCCTCGGCCGGGCACGGCAGACGGCGGAGCGGGTGTGTCAGCAGCTTGGCTTGGACCAGGAGCGCATCATCTGGGACGAGCGGCTGGTGGAGCTAGGGATGGGGGAGTGGGAGAGTCGCCGGGTGCCCGAGCTGCTGGCGGCCTACCCCGAGCTGGATCTGGAGGAGCCGGACTGGTATCTGCGGGCCCCCCATGGCGAGAGTTTTGAGAGCATTCAGCGCCGGGCCCGGCAATGGCTTGAGGACGAGCACATTGCCGAGCAGGCCATCGTGGTTTCTCACGGTCTCTTTGGCGCCATGCTGCGCGGCGCCTATGTGGATCTGGACTACACCACCACCTGGCTTCAGGAGCTGCCTCAGGATGCCTTCTTCAAACTCAGTGGCGGTCGCATAGAGCGGATTGCCTGCTGACCACACGAAGGCGGCCCGCCGTGGGTGGGCCTTGTTGTGATGGGTCGCTCAGCCAACTGCCAATTTGGCCGCTTCTTTCCACATAAAAGGCGGCATCGGAGTAGTGAGACGCCATTTAATGTTCATCGGTTGGCTACCGCTGTGGGAGATGTACTCCACCTCACCGAAGTTCACAAAGCCAAGGGTGCGGCCAAATTCATCTTTGCTCTGCTCACGAACGAACAGAAACAAACGCTTACCTTCTGCTCTGTGGTTTATGTAACTCAGCCCCTTACCTCGCTCTGGGCGAGCGCTGTTTTGGCTCTGCCAATGGAACAGCGACTCGTTGATGGCGTAGTCGTGATAACGGGTGGTGGGGGAGAAGTGCTGCTCCGTTTTGTTCAAGGTCACGAACAGCAACTCGATATTGTGCTCTGCGATGACATATACCCCTTCGCGAGCCGAGGGCTGTTGCGTGAAGGTGGTTGCCCCAAAGCCAACCAGCACCTGCTCTCTGGCATAACGGGCATGCAGTTGCAGTGGATTGCCGGGAAGATCCGGCATGGCTCTTTGTTCGTGCTGCACCCGGTTGATCAGCATAGGCAACAGATCTGCCAGCTCGGCCCTCAACTCAAGTTGATTGAGTTGTTTCAGGCTGTGCGCCAACGTTCTAAAGCCTGCGTTGGGGCCGCTTTGTTGCCAGAAGTCGTAATGGCACATTAAGGCCATCCGCTCATCGTGTTCAGCCGTTAAGGTAAAGGCGCTTTCCACCAAGGTTTGTAAGAAGTTCAAGTAATGGAGCGCATCACAGCCCAATAGCCGGGTTTTGATGGCCCGGGTGTAGAGGGTCGACAGCTTCTCATCGCTCATTTCAGAAACGGTATGGTTGTGGGCCTGTTTGACCAAGGCGCTCCAATTGCCGCGCTTGTAGATCTCCTCAAGGCTGATATGAGGGTAGAACTTCAGAAAATTCGCCAGTGTCAGCGGTAAATCGCAATCCTGTGAGAAACGGCGGATCAGGCCTATGAGGCGCGATGTATTGAGAGTCGCCTTTTTGATATTGCTCAGAATTAACTCTTGGGTCTGTTTTGAGAGCTCGATACGGCAGCCCAAGGGGGCGTGAGGGAAGCCCTGTTTGATCTCGTGGCTGATCGCCTTATTGGTTTTACCCACCAGTGCCCGGAATTTCTGGGCAAAGTCATACTCCGCACGGGCATTCCCAACAAAGTCCAATACGGTGCAGCACTCTTTATCGCTCGCCAGTCGCAGTCCGCGCCCCAATTGCTGCAAGGGAAGGTGCGAATAAGCGGGGAAATTCTTCTCGGCTGACGCAGTCATTTCATTTCTTCATGTTTGAGCCGATTTTTTCTCCCGTAAATGCCTTGAATCAGCCTATTTAGACCGTTTCTTCGCCATTTAAGGCGTTATTCCCAGTTTTTAGTTAGATCTCTCCCACTGACGTATCATTTGGTCCGCCCGAAACAGATTGGCCAGGGTGAATAACATCGCCAGTTGGCTATCGTTTTTCAGCAACCCCTTGTATCTGGCTTTCACGAAGCCGAACTGTCGCTTGATGATGCGAAATGGGTGCTCCACCTTGGCCCGGATGCTGGCTTTCATGTATTCGATGTTGATGGCCGTTTTGTTCTTGCGTGGATGCTGTTTCAAGGTTCTTACCTTGCCGGGGCGCTCGGCGATCAGCCAGTCCACATCCACCTCGGCCAGCTCCTCGCGCTGTGGCGCCCCTTGGTAGCCGGCATCGGCTGAGACAAATTGCTCCTCTCCATGCAGCAGATTACCCAGCTGATTGAGGTCATGCTCGTTGGCCGCGGTGGTGACTAGGCTGTGGGTCAGGCCACTCTTGGCATCGACACCAATGTGGGCCTTCATGCCAAAGTGCCACTGATTGCCTTTCTTGGTCTGATGCATCTGCGGATCGCGTTGCTGCTCTTTGTTCTTGGTAGAGCTGGGTGCCTCAATGATGGTGGCATCGACCAAGGTGCCTTGGGTCATCATGACGCCTGCTTCGGCCAGCCAGCGATTGATGGTCTTGAACAATTGGCGGGCCAGTTGATGCTGCTCCAGCAGGTGGCGGAAATTCATGATGGTGGTGCGGTCCGGCAAGGCGCTATCCAGGGATAACCGGGCAAACAGACGCATGGAGGCGATTTCGTACAGAGCATCTTCCATCGCACCATCGCTCAGGTTGTACCAATGCTGCATGCAGTGAATGCGTAACATGGTTTCCAGCGGATAAGGTCGCCGGCCATTACCAGCCTTGGGGTAAAACGGCTCGATGACTTCCACCATGTTTTGCCATGGCAGGATCTGCTCCATGCGGGACAAGAAAATCTCTTTTCTGGTCTGACGGCGCTTACTGCTGAATTCACTGTCGGCGAAGGTAAGTTGATGACTCATGATGAACCCTTTTTCATGGCTCCAGATGACAAACATGATCTCATATCAGGGACTTGTTCGCACCTTCCCTAGCCATGGGTGGCGAAGATAGAGAAGGCGAACCACAGGGAGGTGGTGATGGATCCAATTTCTTATCTTTTTTCGGCTTATCTCAATCTGGTGCAGCAACAGGTGACGGATATCTATGGCACCGAGCTAAAAACGCTGGTAGTGCCCTATGAGGGAGAGCAGGTTCCCTTCTCTTTCCAGCTCTGGCAGATAAAACAGCAAAGTGTCTGCCGTCCCTACGAGCAAGATGTGCGGCGCTTCAGTCAGTGCACAGTCAAGGCGCAGGCACTGTTTGGAAAACTGTGCGATGACCTGACACGGCAAGACGACAGCAGTTGGCAGCTTCCCAAGTACCGCACCATGTACTGCTCGGCCGCCATCGGCTATCGCCCCATGATTGCGGAGATCGCCGATGCCCAGCCGAGCCCGAGTAAGCTCGCGGAGCGGGCCTGCAATCAGGCCATTCTGGCGGCCATGGGCAGTGATGACGAAACCCTGCTGGCCCAGCGTGACAAGGCGTGTGCCGCCGTGCGTTAAGGTATTTCCCTAGTCAAAATAAGTGGTTAGCCCCCTGTGCACCATGCCACAGTTTCTATTGAGGCGGGTGGGTATGATGGTGCGGCAATCACCATGACAGGGAGCAAGCATGATAAGCCATATCGACCATCTGGTATTGACGGTCAGCGACATTGAGCGGGCGATGGCGTTTTACAGCGGCGCCTTCAAGATGGAGCCCATCACCTTCGGGGCAGGCCGCCGGGCGCTGCGCTTTGGCAACCAGAAGATCAATTTGCAGTTGCTGGGGGAGGAGGCGCGCAACCGGGCGCAGGTGGGGTCGGGGGATCTCTGCCTCATCACCAGCTGGCCCCTGGATCAGGTGATGGCCCAGCTGGCGAGCCAGGGGGTCGAAATCGTGGAGGGGCCAGTGATGAAAAGCGGTGCCTGTGGTCCCATCGAATCGGTCTATTGCCTGGACCCGGATTAGAACCTCATCGAGATCAGCCGCTATTGCTGAGCTCCTGATACCTTGCGGTTTGTGTCATAGCTCCCTGGTGCGCCCCTTGCGCAGCAGGGGGAGCAAGCTGAGAGCCATGCCGGTGAAGAGCAGCAGATAGCCCAGGGGCAGCAGGGCAAAGGGCTCGTGCAGGAAGCCCTGGGCATCGAGGGTGGAGCCCAGCAGGTTGAATGCCAGGAAGCAGCCGAGCCCGGCCAGGATCAGCAGGGCGCCTGTGGTTGTCATCGGGTTCTCCTCGTTTGCACATAAAAAGAGAGATGAGGGTGTCATGGCCCGGTGAAGCGAGCGTGAAGTGACGCCGGGCAGGTAACCTGCGATGGCTCAGGTCAGCGCAAGGCGGTGCTTATGACAAACAGGGCAGCCATGGGCTGCCCTGTTGCATTCCGACGTCTCGAGCGCCGTGACTAGCAGACCCCTTGCGCCAGCATGGCGTCGGCCACCTTGACGAAGCCGGCAATATTGGCGCCGCTTTCGTAGTTCACATGGTCAGCATCCTGACCGTAACGGACACAGGTGGCGTGGATGCTGGTCATGATCCCCTTGAGGCGAGCGTCCACCTCCTCCCGGCTCCAGGAGAGGCGCTGGGCATTCTGGCTCATCTCGAGGCCCGAGGTGGCAACCCCGCCGGCGTTGGCCGCCTTGCCCGGGGCGAACAGCACCTTTGCTTCGTGGAAGAGGCGGATGGCGGCGGCGCTGGAGGGCATGTTGGCTCCCTCGGCCACCAACTGCACGCCGTTGGCAATAAGCTGCGCCGCATCTTCGGCATCCAGCTCGTTCTGGGTGGCGCAGGGGAGGGCGACGTCGGTCGCCAGGTGCCAGGGGGTGCGGCCGCTGAAGAACTCGAGCCCGAGCTCATGGGCGTAATCGGCGACCCGCTTGCGCTGCTCGTTTTTAAGCGCCATCAGGCGGGCCAGCTTCTCGGGGGTGAAGCCGTCCGGATCATAGACGGTGCCGCCGGAGTCGGAGGCGGTGATGACGCGTGCGCCGAGGGCCATCGCCTTCTCGATGGCGTATTGGGCCACGTTGCCCGAGCCCGACACCGAGACCCGCAGGCCATCGAGGGACTGGCCGCGATGGGCCAGCATGGCGTCGACAAAGTAGAGCAGGCCGTAGCCGGTGGCTTCCGGACGAATGAGGCTGCCGCCAAAGGAGAGTCCCTTGCCGGTGAAGACGCACTCGGCGCTGTTGGTGAGCTTCTTCATCATGCCCGCCATGTAGCTCACCTCGCGCCCGCCCACCCCGATGTCGCCCGCCGGCACGTCAGTGTTGGCCCCCAGGTGGCGATAGAGCTCCAGCATCAGGGCCTGGCAGAAGCGCATTACTTCTCCTTCGCTCTTGCCCTTGGGATCGAAATCGCTGCCCCCCTTGCCGCCGCCCATGGGCAGGGTGGTGAGGGCGTTCTTGAAGGTCTGCTCGAAGGCGAGGAATTTCAGCACCGAGAGATCCACCGAGGGGTGGAAGCGCATGCCGCCCTTGAAGGGGCCGATGGCGGAGCTGTGCTGCACCCGGTAGCCGCGGTTCACCTGCACCTGGCCCTGGTCATCCACCCAGCTCACCCGAAACTGCACCAGGCGCTCGGGTTCCACCAGTCGCTCCAGCAGGCCGTGTTGCAGGTAACGGGGGTGGCGCTCCACATAGGGCCAGATGGAGGCGATCACCTCGCTCACGGCCTGGATAAACTCGGGCTGGTGAGGGTTGCGGCTGGCGACCTGGGCCAGGAAGGCCTCCTGGGAGAGGGAATGACTCATCTTTAACTCCTGTCGTGAATGATGAAAGTGGCGTCCTGCCAGAGAGGGGACCATGCCCGTCTTCAGGGTTCGCGGGGCTCAAGGGGCCCGTTGTTGCGCCCCGATGGGGGTGTCATTTCCCGTCGTCGGCGGGTCAGAGCAGATAATTCGCGATGACCAAAATCTTTTTATGCATTTTTTCTGGATAAATATCAAGCGTTAGATCATCTGGCTATCTGCCGAAGGCCGCACCCTATCTTCGGCGGCGGGGGCCCGGCCCATGAAGTGAGCACCATGAAGTGAAAAGAGGCGGGGAGTGCGCGGTGCAGCCCAATCAGGGCCGCGGCGTCACCGCACGCTGGATAATGGGGGGCCTGCTGCTGCATCAGGGGCTGCACCCCCTGTGAGCCAGCGGCCAGGGTGCGACGGGGCCGGGCGCGTGCGCGTGCAATGTGCTACTGTAGCGGCGTTTTTTGCCGAACATGCAGGGCGCAGGCCCTTATTTCATGGAGTTGTATGCAGACGAACCCGACCACAGCGCGGCTGATCCAGCCAGCCATTCTCAAGGCCCATCCGACCGGGGAGGTGACCCATGCTGGCCGATGAATCCATGCGCCTGAACAAATACATCAGCGAGAGCGGCATCTGCTCACGTCGTGAGGCCGATCGTTTCATCGAGCAGGGCAACGTCTTCATCAACGGCAAGCGGGCCGGAGTGGGGGATCAGGTGTTTGCCGGGGATCTGGTCAAGGTCAACGGCCAGGTGATCGAGCCGCGCGAGGCCGACAGCCTGGTCTTCATCGCCCTCAACAAGCCGGTGGGCATCGTCAGCACCACGGAGGCGGGGGAGAAGGACAACATCGTCGACTTCGTCAACCACAGCACCCGCATCTTCCCCATAGGGCGCCTCGACAAGGACTCCCAGGGGCTCATCTTCCTCACCAACCACGGGGATCTGGTGAACAAGATCCTGCGCGCCGGCAACGATCACGAGAAAGAGTACCTGGTGACCGTCGACAAGCCGGTGACCGACGAGTTCATCCGCGGCATGGGGGCCGGGGTGCCCATCCTCGGCACCGTCACCAAGAAGTGCAAGGTGAAGCGAGAGGCGCCGTTCGTGTTCCGCATTACCCTGGTGCAGGGGCTCAACCGCCAGATCCGCCGCATGTGCGAGCACTTCGGCTTCGAGGTGACCAAGCTCGAGCGCATCCGCATCATGAACGTCAGCCTCAAGGGGCTGCCGGTGGGGGAGTGGCGCGATCTCACCGACGACGAGCTGATCGAGCTGTTCAAGCTCATTGAGGACTCCTCCTCCGAGGCGAAACCGGCCAAGGGGGCTCAGGTTGCCAAGCCCAAGGCGGCTGCGGCCGGCACCCCGGCCCAGGGCAAGAAGCCGCGGCGTAGCGACGATCACGAGATTGGCGGGCGGCCCAATGTGCCGGGGCCCGAGGCCTTCGAGAAGAAGAGCCCCGCAGGCAAGGGCGGGGCGGGCAAAGGGGCTGCCAGCAAAGGTGCAGCAGGTAAAAGCGCGCCCGGCAAGGGGGGCAAACCCGCCCCGGGCAAACCGCGGCCAGGGCAGGGCGGGCGCCAGAAGAAGGGGCGCTGAGCACCAGGCCTTCCCGCACCCAGAAAACACAACACCGGCCAAGGCCGGTGTTGTGCTTTCTGGCCCCCAAGGCCGGTGCACGCCGGATCAGGCTGGCTTGTGGCCTGCCGTCTGCACAGCCATGTCCTGCTCCGGGGGCAGGCCCATGGCCCCTGGGTAGTGGCGCGGGTTGAGACGCACCACCAGCAGGCTCATCAGGACCAGGGCGCCGAGCTGCCACTGCCAGGCGGCGGCGAAGTCACCGCTTGCATGGTGCAGGCGGGCCGCCACCCAGGGGCCGGTAGCCGCCACCATGAAGCCGACCCCCTGCATCAGGGCGCAGAGGGCGCCCGCCCGGCGCGGGTCGGGCAGGTGATCCAGCGCAATCACCATGATGAGGGAGAAGCTCCCCCCAAGCCCGGCGCCGCACAGCAAACACCAGAGCAGAGGGGCGGTCTGGGGAGCGAGCCAGAGGCCGCCAAAGCCCGCCAGCTGCATGGCGATGGCCAGCGCCATCCAGGGGCGGCGGTCCAGCCGACCGGCTGCCAGCAGGGGCAGGCCAAGGCCGCTCGCGGTCTGGGCCAGGGCGAGCCAGGCCACCAGCTCGCCCCCTTGCTGGGCGCTCCAGCCCGCCGCCATGTAGGCCGGGGCCAGCCAGGCCACGACGATGCCGTAGCCGCTGTTGATGATGCCAAAGCAGGCGATGAGCAGCCAGGTGCGGGGCAGGGGGAGCAGCCGCTGCTCCCCGGTGGGGGCGGGCGTGCTGGCCGGGGCAGGCAGGGGCACCCGCCAGGCCAGCCAGCCGAGGGCCAGCAGCACCGGCAGGCCCCAGAGCGCCAGCGCCCGAGACCAGTCCAGATACTCGGCAAGGCGCGGGGTGAGCACGGCCCCGAGCGCCCCGCCCCCCATCATGCAGGCGGAGAAGATCCCCATCACCAGGGGCACCTTTTGGGCGAACCCCTCCTTGATGAGGCCGGGCAGCACCCCCTGCACCAGGGCCGAGCCCAGCCCGCACAGGGCGGCGCTGGCGATGAGCAGGGCGCCACTCGCCAGGTCAACGCGCAGGGCGCTGCCAAGGGCGAGCAGCAGCAGGGCCACCCCGAGCAGGGGGCGCGGGCCCGTGCGACCCAGGAGCGCCGGGGTGAGCAGCACGCCGACCCCGATAAGCCAGAGGGGCAGCAGGGTGACCCAGGCCAGGGTATCTACCCCGAGGGCCAGCCTCGCGTCGATGCGAGGGGCCAGGGGGCCGATGGCGGTGAGGAAGGGGCGCAGGTTGAGGGCGATGAGGATCACCAGCACCAGCAAGGCGCCGCTGCCCGGGGGGAGGCGGCGCTTATGCATGGGGCAGGGGACCGTAGAGGGTTTCAGCCGCGATGGGGCTCGCCAGCTTGATGAGGGGCAGGGGCGGCGGACTCAGCGGCAGTCGCAGCGCCGCGTAGGCCGCGCGGCTGTCATAGCCGAAGGGGGCGGCATCGTCGTTGTCAAAGGCGTAGTAGACCGCCTGGATGCCGTTCATCACCAGGGCCGACAGGCACATGGGGCAGGGGTGCCCGCTGGCATAGACGATGGCCCCTGCCAGCGGCCCCTGGCGACTCCCTTCCCGCAGCGCTTCCAGCTCCGCGTGACGGGTGGGGTCCCCCGCCTCCAGCATGCGGTTGACGGCGCTCGCCACCAGCCGGTTCTCCCTCACCAGCAGGGCGGCGAAGGGGCGTCCCCCTTGCTGGCGATGGGTCAGGGCCAGGTGCAGGGCCTGCTCCAGCCACTCCTGATGGCTGGGGGCCGAGGCGGCGGTGAGGGAGTTGAGGAGGCGGGCACCGGACTGGGAAGGGGGTGGCATGGTCATATCCTGGCAAAAAAGGGGGAGGACAGCAGCCTAGAGGGTCGCCGCATCATTTGGAAATTAAATGATAAAATGACTTCCAGTGGTTTTATAAATGGAGATTGCCCATGGAGCGCCCCCTGCTGGACCCCCAATTGCTGCAGAGCTTCGTCGCCATCGTCGAAACCGGCAGCTTTACCCGCGCCGCCGAGCGTATCCACCTCACCCAGTCCACCCTGAGCCAGCAGATGCGCCGCCTGGAACAGCAGCTGGGCTGCACCCTGCTCGACCGATCCGGCCGCCAGGTGGTGACCACGGCCCAGGGGGAGACCCTGCTCGGGCTGGCGCGCCGCATCCTGGGGCTGCTGGCCCGGGCGGGGGAGCGGGTGAGCGAGGCGAGCCACCCCCTGCGCCTCGGGGTGCCGGAGGATTTTGCCGCGGGGGCCATGATCCCGGTGCTGGCCGCCTTCGCCCGCGCGCACCCTCAAGTGCGGCTGGAGGTACAAAGCGATCTCAGCCATGCCCTGTGGCAGGCATTCGAAGGGGGAGAGCTGGATCTGGCCCTCATCAAGCAGGGGCGCGGCCAGGGGGAGCCCATCGCCCGCTGGCGCGAGCCCCTGGCCTGGGTTGACAGCCGGCAGTGGCCCGCCGCCGGGCGCGACCCCCTGCCTCTGGTGGTGTTTCCAAGCGAGGGGCTCTACCGGCGCCAGATGACCGACGCCCTGGATGCCGAGGGGATCCCCTGGCGCATCGCCTACGTGAGCGGCAGTCTCGCCAGCCTGCAAGGGGCGGTGAGCGCGGGGATCGGGGTCAGCCTGCTGCCGGCGCGCCTGCTGCAACCGGATCAGGTGGTGCTGGCCCACTGGCCTGCGGTGCGCTCGGTGGAGCTGGCCCTGCACCAGGGGCCGGGCACGAGCGAGCCCCTCGCCCGGCTGGGGGAGGCGCTGATCGCGCTCTGTGACGAGGTGATGGGGCCGAGGTAGCCCGGGCGGCCAGGGGTCAGGCCAGGGCCTGTTTTGGTATCACGGCGAGCCAGATTTCCACTTCGCCGCTGCCGGTGGCGGCGTCAAAGCGGGCGCCGTAGCGCTCGAAATCCGGCTGCTGGGCAGATTGATAGTCCGATTGCGCGAGCCACGCCAGGGCTTGGCGCCAGGTGTGCGGCAGGGTCGCGACATGCCCCTGATGCAAGAAGATGGCGTAGGTCTGGGGGGCGATGCGCATGCGGCCAAGCCCGGGAGGCAGCACCTCCAGGGCGGCGACCTCCACCCCGCAGAGGTATTCGCAGTGGGTGTCGGTGGCGGCGCAGATGACGCCATAGGCGTGCTCCCCGAGCTGCCCCGGCAGGGGAAGCAGGGCGCTGAGGTCGCGCCACTGGCCGGCGAAGTCCCCCTGCTCGAAGGGGTGGTGACGGCGCAGCCCCCCGAGGAGCATGGCGCGGCCTTGTTCGATGCGAATGGGGGCTGACATGGTGCCTCCTGCGGGGGCGCTCAGGCCTCCCGACCTTCCTCGAGCTTGCGCTCATAATCCCGGCGAACGATGGCGAGTGCCGCCAGGGCCAGCGCGGGGGCGATGTGGTTGGTTTCCAGCAGTTCAATCAGATCCACCGCGAGCTGGACCTCGGGGGGGGCATTTTCCAGGGACATCTTGGGTTCTCAAGGGCAAGGGTGGTCGCCATTATAGCGCCCGGCGGCGCGAAGACACGCCCCGGCTGCCCGGGGCTGGACGGGTCACATGTGCTGGCGCATCTCCTTGTCCAGCTCCTCGCGCAGGGCCATCAGCTTTTTGGCGTACTGCTGCAACTGCAGATCGCTCTCGCTCACCGGCTGCCACTGGGGCACCGGAGTGGGTTTGCCCTGCTCGTCCATGGCCACGAAGATGATGATGCAGTGGGTGGTCTTGCGCCGCTCCGGGTCGGTGGGGTGGCGGCTGTAGACATCCACCGCCAGGTGCATGCTGGTGGTGCCGGTGTGGATCACCTTGGCGTGTACCTCCACCAGCTGGCCTATCTGGATGGGGCGCAAGAAGCGGATGCCCCCCACATAGACGGTGACGGCATAGCCGCCACACCAGCCGGCGGCGCAGGCGTAGCCGGCCTGGTCAATCCACTTCATCACCATGCCGCCATGGACTTTGCCGCCAAAGTTGACGTCGGCGGGTTCGGCGAGAAATTGCAGGGTCAGTTCACGGGCGCTCATGGTACTTCCTTATGTCGAGGCAAGGGGGGACTCCTTGGCTGTCCTCCGGGGACAATAGCAGTGGGCGGGGCCGACACTGATCCAACCAGCGCCTCTTCTTGTCTGCGCCGTCATTCACCTTGAGTTCAGCGCAGGCGGCCCAGCATGACTCATCACGCGAGGGAGGAGGCCCCATGAAACAGATGCTGGAGCAATTGATGGGAGCTGGCAAGGGCTGGCTCAACGACGGTGGTGACACGCGCAAGGCCCAGATGAAGGGCATGGCGCAGGGGGGATTGGCCGCCGGGGCCATGGCGCTGCTGCTTGGCAACAAGAAGATGCGCAAATATGGCACCAAGGTGGCGGCGGTGGGGGGCGCGGCGGCTCTCGGGGGGCTGGCCTACAAGCTCTATCAGGACTGGCAGACCCAGCAGTCCACCCCGGCCCAGCCGACCCAGCCCCTGGACACCCTGGAGGGCAAGGCCCTGGATGCCCGCGCCAATCTGCTGGTGCGCGCCATGGTGGCGGCAGCCCGGGCCGACGGCCACATCGATGCCGCCGAGCGCCAGAAGATCCAGGAGTACCTGACCGAACAGGGGGAGCGGGATGCGGCCCGCTGGATTGACGCCGAGCTATCCCGCCCCCTTGACCCCCATGTCCTGGCGCGAGAAGTGACCGACATGGAGCTGGCGACCGAGGTCTACCTCGCCTCCCTGCTCACCATCGAGGTGGATCACTTTATGGAGCGCGGCTATCTGGACGAGCTGGCGCGGGCCTTGAAGCTGGATGACAACCTCAAGGGGAGCATAGAGCGCCAGGTGGCCCAGCTGGGGGCGCCGGGCTGAGCCCGCATTGCCATCAGGATTGTCCACAAGGCCCCGTCATGGGGCCTTGTCGTTGCCGGGGGCTGTTGATTGCCGTGACGAGCCGATAAGATGCGGGTTCCAAAGGGTGACCGCCGAGCCTCTTTCCTCGCTGGCGACCCTCACTGCAAGGAGCATCAGGTGGACATTCGCAAGGCAACTGAACAGGATATCGACGCCATTCTGGCCCTGAACCGGCAGATAGGTCAGCTCCACTTCGAGCAGGTGCCCGAGGTGTTCTGCCCCCCGTCCCCGGAGGACAGGGCCTTCTTGCTCGGCGCCATTGCCGACGAGGCGCGTCTTTTCTGCGTGGCGGTGGTGGCGGGGGAGGTGGCGGGCTTTCTCACCGCCCGCATCGACCTCAACGAGAGCGTCCCCTTTCTCAGCAAGCTGCCCGTCTGCCGCATCACGACCGTGGTGGTGGATGAGGGGCAGCGCTCCCGGGGTATCGGCCGGGCGCTGATCGCCCACGGTGACCAGTGGGGCAAGGCACGGGGCGCAAGCCAGCTGCGCCTGGAGGTGATGGCTTTCAACGAGCGGGCCAGGGCCCTCTACGAGCGATTGGGCTTCAAGGCCCAGTCACAGACCATGGCCAGGTAAGGCGCACTCGCTTGCAAAAGGGCCCGTTACGGGCCCTTGTCGTGTGAGGCGTCAGGGGGGCTCTGCCAGGTTTCCCGTTGCCGGGCGATGAGGTCCGCAAGCCGGTTGAGCGCCGCGTCCAGCTGCGGGCTCCAGGGATGGGAGCTGTTGAGGCGCAGGCAGTGGTTGTGCTGGCCCTGGCTGGAGAAGAGGGCCCCGGGGGCGATGGAGACGCCCTGCTCGATGGCGCTGGCATAGAGCGCCCGGCCATCGAGGCGGGCGTCAAATTCGAGCCAGAGAAAGTAGCCCCCGTCGGGGGAGGAGATACGCGCCTCGGGGAAGAGGCGCATCAGGGCTGCCCGCATCTGCTGCTGACGCTGGGCCAGGGTGTGGCGCAGGCGGCGAAAGTGGGCGTCGACCCCGCCCTGGCGCAGCATGTCGGCCAGCGCCAGCTGACTGGGCACATTGGTCGACAGGGTCGACATCAGTTGCAGCCGCTGGATGCGCTCTGCGTGGCGTTTCGCCACCACCCAGCCGACCCGAAAGCCGGGCGCCAGACACTTGGTCCAGGAGCCGCACAGCAGGCTCTCTCCCCGCGCATCCCAATGGGTGATGGGCCTTGGCCGCTCGCGCCCGACATAGAGCTCCGCATAGACGTCATCCTCCACCAGGGGGACCCGGTGGCGGTTGAGCAGCCCCATCAGCGCCTGTTTGTGCTCATCCGGCATGGTGTGGCCGAGGGGGTGCTGCACATTGCCCATCAGCCAGCACGCCTTGACGGGGCGCTGGGCGAGGGCCTCCTCCAGCAGGGCGAGATCGATGCCGACCCCTGGGATCACCGGGATCTCCACCACCTTGAGCTTGAGCCGCTCGATGGCCTGCAGGGCGCCGTAGAAGGTGGGGGACTCCACCACCACCCAGTCGCCGGGCTCGGTCAGCACCTGAAGGCTGAGGGAGAGCGCCTCCATGGCCCCCGTGGTGATGATGATCTGCTGGGGATCCACCGCCATCCCCTCGCCGGCGTAGCGCCGGGCGATGGCGCGGCGCAGTGCCTCGTTGCCGGGGGGCAGATCTGCAACCGTGCTGAAGGGATCGAGGCGGCGCATGCAACTGCCGAGGGCCCGACCGAGCTGGGGGTGGGGGAAGAGGGTCGGGTCCGCCACCGCCATGCCAAGGGGCACCAGCTCCCGTGACTTGCTCGCCTGCAGCACCTCGAACACCAGATCGTTGATGTCCACCGAGCCGCTGTAGCGGGCCTGCTGGGGCTGGCTCTCCCGCCGGGCCGTGCTTGCGGCCTTGACGTAGTAGCCGGACTGGGGCCGCGCCAGGATGAGGCCCCGGCTTTCGAGCAACTGATAGGCCTGGAGCACCGTCATGGGGCTGAGGCCGTGGGTCTTGCAGCTCTGGCGGATGGAGGGGATGCGCTCCCCCGGCTGCCAGAGGCCGCTCGTGATCTGCTGTTGCAGCTGGTCTGCCAACTGGCCGTAGCGGGACATGGTGGGCCCAAACTGTTATAGGTGTTTTTCACTATAACTGCATCTGTTATAGGTGTCATGGACCATGGTGTACTTGGCGGGCGAAAACCTGTCCGTTAAATGCAACATAGAGAGTCATGCATGATAAGCCTGGATGATGTGGTCAGCCTCTCCCGAATACAGTTCGGGGCGACGGCGATGTTCCACTTTCTGTTTGTGCCCCTCACCCTGGGGCTGTCCTGGATCCTGGTGATCGCCGAGTCGGCCTACGTGATGACCGGCAAGGTGATTTACAAGGACATCACCCGCTTCTGGGGCAAGCTGTTTGGCATCAACTTCGTGATGGGGGTGACCACCGGGATCACCCTGGAGTTCCAGTTCGGGACCAACTGGGCCTATTACTCCCACTATGTCGGCGATATCTTCGGCACGCCGCTGGCGGTGGAGGGGCTGATGGCCTTCTTCCTCGAGTCCACATTGGTGGGCCTCTTCTTCTTCGGCTGGGACAAGCTCTCCCGCGGTCAGCACCTGCTGGTGACCATGCTGGTGGCGCTCGGCTCCAACCTCTCCGCCCTCTGGATCCTCATCGCCAACGGCTGGATGCAAAACCCGGTCGGTGCCGAGTTCAACCCCATGACCATGCGCATGGAGCTGGTGGACGTGGCCGCGGTCATCTTCAACCCGGTGGCCCAGGTCAAGTTCGTCCACACGGTGGCGGCAGGCTATGTGGCGGCCTCCCTGTTCGTGATGGGGGTGAGCAGCTGGTATCTGCTGCGCGGCATGGAGGTGCGCTTCGCCCTGCGATCCTTTGCCATCGCCTCGGGCTTTGGCCTCGCGGCCATCCTCTCGGTCATCGTGCTCGGGGACGAGTCGGGCTATCGCTCGGGGGAGGTGCAGAAGGTCAAGCTCGCCGCCATCGAGGCGGAGTGGGAGACGGAGCCCGCCCCGGCTTCTTTCACCCTGTTCGGCCTGCCGGATCAGCGTGCCGAGACCACCCACGCGGCCATCAAGATACCCTATCTGATGGGCATCATCGCCACCCGCTCCCTGGATGAACAGGTGACGGGGCTCAAAGATCTGAAAGCGCAGCACGAGGCGCGCATTCGCAGCGGCATGCTGGCCCACGAGGCGCTCGAAGCGATGCGGGCAGATGGCAGCAACCAGGCGGCCCGCGCCACCTTCGAGCGCCACCGCAGCGATCTGGGCTACGGCCTCTTGCTCACCCCCTATGCCAAGGAGATTGGCAAGGCGGACGAGGGGGCCATCGCCAAGGCGGTGGAGGACTCCATCCCCCAGGTGGCGCCGCTGTTCTGGAGCTTTCGCCTGATGGTGGGCATCGGCGTGGCGCTGCTGGCGCTCTTTGCCGCCGCCTTCCTGCAACTGTGCCGGGGCAGGCTGGTGCAATCCCCGCGGCTGCTCAGGGCCCTGCTCTGGTCTATTCCGCTGCCCTGGATTGCCATTGAGGCGGGCTGGTTCGTGGCGGAGTTCGGTCGCCAGCCCTGGACCATCAGCGACGTGCTGCCGGTGTCGGCCTCCGTCTCCCTGCTGCAACCGGGGCAGCTCTGGTTCAGCCTCATCGCCATCTTCCTCATCTACAGCAGTCTGCTGGTGGTGGAGTTGTTCTTGTTGCGTCATGTGATCCGCAAAGGGCCTGCCAGCCTGCAGACGGGTCGTTATCAAGGTGAAGTGTTGCAAAACGGGAGTCCTGCCTGATGGATTACGAAACCCTGAAAGTGATCTGGTGGGGGCTGGTGCTCTTCCTGCTGGTCGGCTTCGTGGTGATGGATGGCTTCGATCTCGGGGTCGGCATGCTGCTGCCCGTGGTCGGCAAGACGGATGACGAGCGGCGGGTGCTGCTCAACAGCGTGGGGCCGGTGTGGGAGGGCAACCAGGTGTGGCTCATCGCCGGTGCCGGCACCCTGTTTGCCGCCTGGCCCCTGGTCTATGCCGCCGCCTTCTCGGCGCTTTACGTGCCCTTCATGTTCCTGCTGTTCGGCCTCTTCCTGCGCCCGGTGGGCTTTGACTATCGCAGCAAGCTGCCGGACCCGGTCTGGCGCCGCTGGTGGGACCGCGCCTTGGTGGTGGGCGGTCTGCTGCCGACCCTGGTGTTTGGTGCCACCCTTGGCCTGGTGCTGCAAGGGCTGCCGTTTCGCTTCGATGCGGCCCTTCGCATCCACTATGGCGCCTTTGCGTTCCACTGGCCGCTGCTGTTGACCGCCATGGGGACGGCGCTGGCGCTGCTCTTGCTGCACGGTGCCAGCTTCCTGCAGTGCAAAACCCAGGGGGCCATAGCGGCGCGCAGCGCCCGCCTCGCCCTCTGGCTCGGCCCCCTGGCGAGCGTCCTCTTTGCCCTTGGCGGCGTCTGGCTTGGGGAGATGGCGGGGTATCGCATCACGGCCATCGGCGATCTCAACGGCGCCCTCACTCCGCTGATGAAAGAGGTGGTGGCGGTGCCGGCGGGCTGGCTTGGCAACTTTGTCGCCCATCCGGTGCTCTGGGCCGTGCCTGTGCTCGGGCTCCTGCTGCCCCTGGTGTGCGCGCTGGCAAGCCGCCTCGGCAAGTCCGGGCTGGCGCTCGTGGCCAGCGGCGGTGCCTGCGCCGCCATGATGCTGACCGTGGCCATCGCGCTCTTCCCCTTCGTGCTGCCCTCGTCCCTGGATCCGGCCAGCAGCCTGACCCTGTGGGACAGCACCTCCAGCGAGCGCACCCTGCTTATCATGCTGGGGATCGTCGGAGTACTGATGCCGGTCAACATCGGCTACACCCTCTGGGTCTACCGGGTGGTGCGCGGCAGGGTCAGCGCCGAGCAGGTGCGCCAGCACGGCCACAGCCTCTACTAATCCGCTTCAACATAAGGATCAACGCGATATGTG
Organism: Aeromonas sp. ASNIH1; assembly: GCF_002934285.1. Lineage (NCBI taxonomy): Bacteria > Pseudomonadati > Pseudomonadota > Gammaproteobacteria > Aeromonadales > Aeromonadaceae > Aeromonas > Aeromonas sp. ASNIH1. Next base: position 3,333,322 of record NZ_CP026228.1, read on the forward strand.
GTATTTCACCTGGTTGCTGGGGCTGGGGTTTGCCCTGCTCTGCGGGCTGGTCAATCTGCTCTGGCTGGAGGCGCGCTGGGCTGCCGATGAGGATCTCAAGGAGCCCTGAGCCTCGCATCTTGCCCATGAAAAAAGGCCGACACAGGATGTCGGCCTTTTGCTTGCCCGGGGTCAGGCAAGGGCGGCGCGGCGCTCGCCCGCTTCGCTGACATGGGTGAGGCCGTAGGCCAGCAGCACGATGAGGGCGCCAATCCAGGGGGTGTGCATCAGGCCGAGGTGCTCCACTACGAAACCGCCGACCACGGAGCCCAGCGCAATGCCGACGTTGAAGGCGGCGATGTTGAGGCCGGAGGCCACATCCACGGCATTGGGGGTGTGGCGCTCGGCCTGTTTCACCACCAGTACCTGCAGACCCGGCACGTTGCCAAAGGCGAAGGCGCCCCACACCAGCACGGTCAGTACCGCCAGCACCGGGTGCGGCGCGGTGAAGGTGAGCACCAGCAGCACCACGGCGAGCCCGGCGAACAGCAGCTTGAGCGCAGGCAATGGGCCCATCCGGTCGGCGAGCTTGCCGCCCCAGATATTGCCGACCGCCACCGATACCCCGTACACCAGCAGGATCAGGCTCACCGCACTGGCGCCAAAGCCGCTCACCTGTTGCAGGATGGGGGCGAGGAAGGTAAACGCCGTGAAGGCACCGCCGTAACCGAGCGCCGTCTTGGCGTAGACCAGCAGCAAGGGCTTCCTGGTGAGCACCGAGAGCTGCTCGCGAACGCTGGAGGCGGCCCCCTTCGGCAGGTTCCCCGGTACCAGCAGCAGGCTGCCCACCATGGCGACGAGGCCGAGCAGGCTCACCACCAGGAAGGTCTCGCGCCAGCCAAAGACCTGACCAATCCAGGTGCCAAGCGGGACGCCGGTCACCAGGGCGACCGTGAGGCCGCTGAACATGATGGCGATGGCGCTGGCCGCCTTCTCTTTGGCCACGAGACCCGTGGCGATGGTGCTGCCTACCGAGAAGAAGACCCCGTGGGCCAGCCCGGTGAGGATGCGGGCCACAATCAGGCTCTCGTACCCGGGGGCCTGCCAGGCCAGCAGGTTGCCGACGGTGAAGAGGGCCATCAGCCCCACCAGCAGCCACTTGCGCGGCAGCTTGCCGGTGAGCGCCGTGAGCACGGGGGCGCCGATGGCCACCCCAAGGGCATAGAGGCTGACCAGCAGGCCCGCCGAGGGGAGCGAGACATTGAGCTGCTCGGCGATGGTGGGGATGAGCCCCACGATCACGAATTCGGTGGTGCCTATGGCAAAGGCACTTAAGGTGAGGGCAAATAACGCCAGTGGCATAACAACTCCTTGGATTGGGACTCCCGACGGGAGAATGGCGCCAGTATGCCGAGGGTGTTTGTTGGTAAAAATGACGGCAACGTCAAATTACTTTTGCCAAATCAGCAGCAATGGGGTCGTGAAATGGGGTATTGGGAGTGGTCGAGGCCGCGAAGACACACACGGCCATGCAGCACAAGTGAATGCAGAGGCAAAGCCTGTAGAGGCAAGGCGTATAGAGGAAGCTGGGGACAAAAAGGCAGGGGCACAAAGAGGAAAGGGCAAGGGAAGGTGGCAGTCGCGCCCGGTATTGAGACAAAAAAACGGGAGGCACTGGGCCTCCCGCTGGTGTTCTCGTCGACGGTGTCGGGTTTTCTTTGCTCCCTTCTCCCCTTGCGGGAGAAGGGCTGGGGATGAGGGGGATCAGTCCCAATTCGGCGCAAAGTCCGGGTTGGCGCAGCGCTCACCCCGATCCAGGGTGGCGATGGCGGCCATCTCATCGCGACTGAGTTGCACCTTCAGCGCAGCCAGGTTGGCGGCCAGATTCTCCCGTTTGGTAGAGCTCGGGATCACCGTCATGCCCTGGGCCAGCAGCCAGGCCAGCGACACCTGGGCCGCCGAGACGCCGTGGCGCTGGCCGATCTCCATCAGCAGCGGCTCGGCGAGCACCTTGCCATAGGCAAGCGGCATGTAGGCGGTGATGGCGATACCGTGGGCTTTGCAGAACTCCACCACCTTGCGGTTTTGCAGCAGGGGGTGGATCTCCACCTGCTGGTGGGCGATGGCGCCCGGCCCCAAAATCTCGATGGCCTGTTTAAGCTGGGCCACGGTGAAGTTGGAGACCCCGATCTCCCGGGTCAGGCCCCGGGCTTTGGCCTCGGCCAACTGCTCCAGATAGACCGCCATCGGCACCTCATCCTGGGGGGAGGGCCAGTGAATGAGCGCCAGATCCAGATAGTCGGTGCCGAGTTTTTCCAGGCTCACTTCCAGGCTCGGGATCACCTTGCCCGGACCGAACTCGCTGGTCCACACCTTGGTGGTCAGGTAGATATCCTGGCGGGGAACACCGCTTTCGCTCATCAACTGGCCGACGTCGGCCTCGTTGTCATAGATCTGGGCGGTGTCGATATGGCGGTAGCCAAGTTCCAGCCCCTGGAGCAGGGAGTCGCGAAGGGGCTGATCTTTCAGGCGGAAGGTTCCAAGACCCAGGTTGGGCATCTTCATCATCAAATTCCTCAGGTTAGTGTTTCTACGCTCAAATGATGGGCTTTGCCTGCGCCGAGGGCGGAGGCAGTCAGGCGCGCCGGTAGCGGCTCACGACCCGGTTGGCAAACCAGGGGGAGGCGAGGCTGGCAAAGGCGATGTAGTGGGGCTGCTGCTGGTGGGCGAGCAGGGCGGCTTCACTCTCCCACTCCTCGTACAGTATCCAGCTGTGGGGGCTCTCCAGGCTCTGGTGCAACTGGTAGCGAAGGCACCCCGGCTCTTGCAGGGTAGCGGCGATCAGCGGCTCGAGGGCGGCGCGAAACTGGGCGGCGAATTCGGGTTTGGCGTCAAGCTGGGCAATCACAATCAGGGGGGATGGCATCTGAACCTCCTTGCAATATCGGCGGTCAGTATGCCCGCCACAGACTGGGGGAAACAGGGCAGCAGTAGCAAAACACTATTGAGATAAGAGCAGCAATGGGGCACATAAATGCCACCGACAAAGGGCGGTGTCAGGTGATAGCTAGGGAAGGTGCGAACAAGTCCCTGATATGAGATCATGTTTGTCATCTGGAGCCATGAAAAAGGGTTCATCATGAGTCATCAGCTCACCTTCGCCGACAGTGAATTCAGCAGTAAGCGCCGTCAGACCAGAAAAGAGATTTTCTTGTCCCGCATGGAGCAGATTCTGCCATGGCAAAACATGGTGGAAGTCATCGAGCCGTTTTATCCCAAGGCTGGTAATGGCCGGCGACCTTATCCGCTGGAAACCATGCTACGCATTCACTGCATGCAGCATTGGTACAACCTGAGCGATGGCGCGATGGAAGATGCTCTGTACGAAATCGCCTCCATGCGTCTGTTTGCCCGGTTATCCCTGGATAGCGCCTTGCCGGACCGCACCACCATCATGAATTTCCGCCACCTGCTGGAGCAGCATCAACTGGCCCGCCAATTGTTCAAGACCATCAATCGCTGGCTGGCCGAAGCAGGCGTCATGATGACTCAAGGCACCTTGGTCGATGCCACCATCATTGAGGCACCCAGCTCGACCAAGAACAAAGAGCAGCAACGCGATCCGCAGATGCATCAGACCAAGAAAGGCAATCAGTGGCACTTTGGCATGAAGGCCCACATTGGTGTCGATGCCAAGAGTGGCCTGACCCACAGCCTAGTCACCACCGCGGCCAACGAGCATGACCTCAATCAGCTGGGTAATCTGCTGCATGGAGAGGAGCAATTTGTCTCAGCCGATGCCGGCTACCAAGGGGCGCCACAGCGCGAGGAGCTGGCCGAGGTGGATGTGGACTGGCTGATCGCCGAGCGCCCCGGCAAGGTAAGAACCTTGAAACAGCATCCACGCAAGAACAAAACGGCCATCAACATCGAATACATGAAAGCCAGCATCCGGGCCAAGGTGGAGCACCCGTTTCGCATCATCAAGCGACAGTTCGGCTTCGTGAAAGCCAGATACAAGGGGTTGCTGAAAAACGATAACCAACTGGCGATGTTATTCACGCTGGCCAACCTGTTTCGGGCGGACCAAATGATACGTCAGTGGGAGAGATCTCACTAAAAACTGGGAATAACGCCTTAAATGGCGAAGAAACGGTCTAAATAGGCTGATTCAAGGCATTTACGGGAGAAAAGATCGGCTCAAACTGAAAAAATGAAATGACTGAGTCAGCCGAGAAGAATTTCCCCGCTTATTCGCACCTTCCCTAGGGACAACGGCTGGCTTGGTATATGGGGGTGGGGCTGAATTGTTTCTCGCCCCCCCTCGCCATCAGGCCGCCGGTTCGGACCAGACCGCAAACTCGTTGCCGCTGGGTTCCACAAAGTGGAAACGGCGGCCACCGGGAAAATCGAACAGGGGGCGCACTATGGTGCCCCCTGCGCCGGCTACCTTGCTCTGGGTCGCCTCGATATCGGCGCTGTAGAACACCAGGAGCGCCCCGCCCTGAGCACTCTGGCTGCACAGTTCGGCGCGGTAGAAGCCGCCATCCAGCCCTTCTCCCTCGAAGGCGCAATAATCGGGGCCGTAGTCGGCAAACTGCCAGCCAAAGGCGGCGGTGAAGAAGGCCTTGGTGGCGGCAAGATCCCTGGCCGCAAACTCCACATAGTTCAGTTTTTCATGGGCCCTGGTCATAAGGCGCTCCTTGTCGATATCGGTGGTTATTTCGGTTGCCAGCGCTTTTGCGTGGGGCTCGTGGAGTGGGGCAAGGCGTCCCAGGGGGTCAGCTTGAGCTGCTTGCGCCGAAACCAGAACCAGGTCCCCATCAGCAGACCGAGCCCGATGCCAAACAGCAGGCTCTGGCGCAGGGCAAACCCCGGGCTCACCTCATCCTGCCAGCCGAGGCACCACATCAACACCCCCCAGATAGCGCCGATGGGGAGTCCCAGGGCAAGAACGTTGATCATAAAGCGTTCGTAGTGGGGCGGCCTGATGGTGAACCCCGCCTTTCGCAGCAGCCAGATGATCGGCGGGTTGTAGTTGAGCGTTTGCACGCCCTTCTTGGCCAGCTCCCGATGGGCGGCGGCCAGCCTGTTGTCGAATGTCATATCATCGTCCCTGTCATGGTGTGGCGCCATACGGTGCCGGTTGGCGGCATTGTACTGGCAAGGGCGCAGATAAAACAGGTGGTGCGTCACGATACGAAGCGACGCCTGTCTTGCCAACTCCCGGCCATTGCACCTATAAAGACCCATTACTCTTGCCAGGATGACAACAATGAAGACCCATTCCGATGAATTGACCCTGTTTGTGGCGGTGGTGGAGGCGGGCAGCTTTCGCCAGGCGGCGGAGAATCTCGGCATGGACAATTCCGTGGTGAGCCGCGGCATCAAGCGCCTCGAAGAGAAGCTCGCCACCGTGCTCCTCAACCGCACCACCCGCCGGGTCAGCCTGACCGAGGAGGGGAGCTGGTTCTATCAGCGGGCGGTGAAGATCCTGACCGAGATGAGCGAGGCGGAAGGGTTGCTGCTGATGCGCCGGGAGCAGCCGGAGGGCATATTGCGGGTGGACGCCGCCACCCCCTTCATCCTGCATAGATTGGTGCCCATCATCGGCGAGTTTCGCCGCCGCTACCCCGCCATCGAGCTGCAACTGCACAGCTCCGAGGGCTTCATCAACCTGATGGAGCGGCGGGTGGACATGGCCATTCGCATCGGCGAGCTGACGGACTCCTCCCTGCGGGCCCTGCCCCTTGGCCGCTCGCGGCTGCGGCTGCTGGCCTCCCCCGACTATCTGAAGGCACGCGGTACCCCGCGCCAGCCGGCTGACTTGCTGGCGGGCCACGAGCTGCTCGGTTTTTTGCACCCCGATCACCTCAATCATTGGCCCCTATTGAGCGAGGAGCAGGGGGACAGGTTCGCCATCACCCCGACCCTGCGGGCCAGCAGCGGGGAAACCTTGCGTCAGCTGGCGCTGGCGGGGCAGGGGATCGTCTGCCTGTCGGACTTCATGACGGGGGATGACAGGGCGAGCGGGGCGCTGGTGGAGGTGCTGGCCCGCAGCAACAGCGGCGCCTCGCGCCCCATCCATGCCGTCTTCTACTCCGATGCCCAGCGGGACATCCGGCTGCGGGTCTGGCTCGATTTCCTGAAAGAGCAGCTCGGTGCTGAGGCGTTGTAGAGGGCATGTCGACAGTTCCAACCCCCTCCACGAGGGGGAGGGGTCATTTTCTTCCACCCCTTGGCAAGGGAAGGGTTGGGGTCGGGGGCGGTCAGAACAGTCGTGCTCGCCAATAAAAAGAGGCCGACATTGCTGTCGGCCTCTTTGCTTTTTTCATCTCAAGGACGCGTCGGTTACCCCATCACTCCTCTTCGGCCCAGCGGCGTGAACGTTCCACCGCCTTCTTCCAGCCGCTGTAGCGCTTGGCGCGATCGTCACGGTCCATCTGCGGAATGAACTCGCGGTCCACGCTGAACTTGTCTTCCAGCTCGTCGGAGCTCTTCCAGAAGCCCACGGCGAGGCCGGCCAGGAAGGCGGCGCCCATGGCGGTGGTCTCGATGCGGGTCGGACGCACCACAGGGGTGTGCATCATGTCGGCCTGGAACTGCATCAGGAAGTCGTTGGCCACGGCGCCGCCGTCCACCTTCAGGGCTGCCAGCTTGATGCCGGAGTCCTGCTGCATGGCATCCAGTACGTCGCGGCTCTGGTAGGCGATGGATTCGAGCGCCGCACGGATGATGTGGTTGCGGTTGGCGCCACGGGTCAGGCCGACCATGGTGCCGCGAGCATACGGATCCCAGTAGGGGGCGCCCAGGCCCACGAAGGCCGGTACCAGGTAGACGCCGTTGGTGTCGCCTACCTTGCTCGCGAAGTAGTCGGTATCGCGGGCATCGTGGATGATCTTGAGCTCATCGCGCAGCCACTGGATGGTGGCGCCGCCCATAAATACCGCACCCTCGAGGGCATAATTCACTTCCCCTTTCGGGCCGATGGCGACCGTGGTCAGCAGGCCGTTGCTGGAGCGAACCGGCTCGTTGCCGGTGTTCATCAGCATGAAGCAGCCGGTACCGTAGGTGTTCTTGGCCATCCCTTTTTCGAAGCAGAGCTGGCCGAACAGGGCGGACTGCTGGTCACCGGCGATACCGGCGATGGGGATGCGGGCGCCGCCGCCACGGGTGGTGTAGCCATAGACCTCGGAGGAGGGTTTGACTTGCGGCAGCATGGAGGCGGGGATGCCCAGCTCGTCCAGCATGCGCTCATCCCACTTCAGGTCGCGGATGTTGTAGAGCATGGTGCGCGAGGCGTTGGTCGGGTCGGTGACGTGCACCTCGCCGTTGGTCATCTTCCACACCAGCCAGGTGTCGATGGTGCCGAACAGCAGCTCGCCGTTCATTGCCTTCTCCCGGGCCCCTTCCACGTTGTCCAGGATCCACTTCACCTTGGTACCGGAGAAGTAGGCATCCAGCACCAGGCCGGTGTTTTCGCGCACGTACTCTTCAAGGCCGCGGGCCTTGAGCTCTTCACAGATGGCGGCGGTGCGGCGGCACTGCCAGACGATGGCGTTGTAGATGGGCTTGCCGGTGGCCTTTTCCCAGACGACGGTGGTTTCACGCTGGTTGGTGATGCCGATGGCGGCGATCTGCTCGCTGTGCAGGCCGCTCTTGGCCAGCACTTCGGTGAAGACGGAGGACTGGGTTGCCCAGATCTCCATGGGGTCGTGCTCGACCCAGCCCGCTTTCGGGTAGTGCTGGGTGAATTCGCGCTGGGAGGTCGCGACGATGTTGGCGTCCTGATCGAAGACAATGGCACGGGAGGAGGTGGTGCCCTGGTCCAGCGCAACGACAAATTTCTTTTCAGCAGACATGATGTTCTCCACGTTTTTATTTTCCACGTTGTTACACGTTGGGGAGGGCCGCTCTCAGGCGGCGGCCTCTTCTTTGTTAGACAGCTTGGAGGCTTCTTCGGTGGCGACGCGGTTGCCCGGGACGCAGGGAGCCAGCACTTTCACATACAGGGCGGTACCGATCTGGGCGCCGACGATGGGGCCAAGGATGGGGACCCAGAAGTAGGGGTTGTCACGACCACCGGTCAGGGCCACGTCACCCCAGCCAGCCACGAAGGCGAACAGTTTGGGGCCGAAATCACGGGCCGGGTTCATGGCAAAGCCGGTCAAGGGGCCGAGGGAGGCGCCGATCACCGCGATCAGGATGCCGATGAGCAGGGCGGCGGCGAAGCCTTTGGGGGCGCCGTTGTTGTTGTCACCCAGTGCCATGATGCCCAGCATCAGGACGGCGGTGATCACCATCTCGACCGCGAAAGCCTGCATGTTGGAGAGCAGGGCATTGGGGTAGGTGGAGAAGATGCCTGCGGTGCCGAGGCTCTCGACGCTGCCGCGCACCACGTTGTGGGTCAGCTCCCACTGGGTGAACAGGTTGCTGTAGAGGGCGTAGACCAGGGCGGCGGAGGCGAATGCCCCGGCTATCTGGGCGATGATGAAGGGCACCACCTTGCGCTTGTCAAAGCCGCAGAAGGTCATCAGCGCCAGGGTCACGGCAGGGTTGAGGTGGGCACCGGAGATGCCACCGGTGACATAGATGGCGATGGCGACACCCAGGCCCCAGGTAATGGAGATTTCCCATTGCCCGAAGTTGGCGCCAGCCAGCACCAGGGCGGCCACACAGCCGACGCCGAAGAAGATCAGCAGGCCGGTGCCGATAAACTCGGCGAGGCACTCGCCAAGCAGGGTATTGGGTCTTTGTATGCTCATAGTTGTTATTCCTTATATCCACCCACAGTAGGTTTGATGTTCCGTTTTGTTATCTTTCATTCCCATTCATTGCGCCCGAAAACGTTTCTTCTTGTTTTTTGAGCTTGCGCAAACGTTATGCTCGTTTGCGCTCGTTCTTGGACGAGAGAGAAAATAAACCTTCTGCGTCAATTCACCATACCCCCGCCACCGGAAATGTGGGCAAGATCCCATTCATTGCTAAGAAAATGTGACGAAAAGCAACAGTTGTGGGCCATATTACTCCTTAGTGAGTAGCCAAAAGCCACGCCATGCGTGGGCTGACCCTGGATGCGCGTTCACTCACTGCGTCACAATTTTTGTAATAAAACTGCAATAATTTAGCGCTCATCACAGATTAAATGTTCACAAATGAGCACAATAGGCTCGCTTGCGAATCAAGACGCGTCTGATCGCCGGCATGAGCGGGGCGTCCTCAACCGCCCAGAACAACAATAAAAGGAAGCAGAACATGCTTAGTCTCTTCAGGCCTGCACCCCATATCGACCGGCTGCCGGCCGACAAGGTGGATCCCTTCTACAAACGCATGCGTTGGCAGGTGTTCTTCGGGATTTTCTTCGGGTATGCGGGTTACTACCTGGTACGGAAAAACTTCAGTCTGGCGATGCCCTACCTCATCGAGCAGGGCTTCTCCCGTGGGGATCTGGGTCTGGCGCTGTCCGGCGTCTCCATCGCTTACGGTCTCTCCAAATTCCTGATGGGGAACGTGTCGGACAGATCCAACGCGCGCTACTTCCTCTCCGCCGGTCTGCTGCTCTCGGCAGGCATCATGTTCATGATGGGGACCATGCACTGGGCTACCTCCAGCATTGGCATCATGTTCGTGCTCCTGTTCCTGAACGGCTGGGCACAGGGCATGGGCTGGCCTCCCTGTGGCCGTACCATGGTGCACTGGTGGTCACAGAAGGAGCGGGGCGAGATCGTCTCGGTCTGGAACGTGGCCCACAACGTGGGCGGCGGCATGATAGGCCCCCTGTTCATCCTCGGCATGGGCTGGTTCAACGACTGGCGCAGCGCCTTCTATGTGCCTGCGGCGGCGGCGGCGGCCATCGCGGTGATCGCCTTCTTCGTGATGCGCGATACCCCGCAATCGGTCGGTCTTCCCCCCATTGAGGAGTACAAGAACGACTACCCGAAGGATTACAACGAAAGCCACGAGCAGGAGTTCTCCGCCAAGGAGATCTTCATGAAGTACGTGCTGCACAACAAGCTGCTCTGGTACATCGCCATCGCCAACGCTTTCGTCTACCTCATCCGTTACGGCGTGCTGGACTGGGCGCCCACCTATCTGAAAGAGGCCAAGGACTTCAGCGTGGATCACTCCTCCTGGGCCTACTTCCTCTATGAGTGGGCGGGGATCCCGGGCACCCTGCTGTGCGGCTGGATCTCCGACAAGATGTTCAAGGGCCGCCGCGCCCCGGCAGGCATCCTGTTCATGGTGCTGGTGACCCTCTCCGTGCTGGTCTACTGGTTCAACCCGGCGGGGAACCCGACCATCGACATGATGGCCCTGGTCGCCATCGGCTTCCTCATCTATGGCCCCGTCATGCTGATCGGCCTCTACGCCCTGGAGCTGGCGCCCAAGAAGGCGGCCGGTACCGCGGCGGGCTTCACCGGCCTGTTCGGTTATCTGGGTGGCGCCGTGGCGGCCAACGCCATGCTGGGCTACACCGTTGACCACTTCGGCTGGGACGGCGGCTTCATGGTGCTCACCGTCTCCTGCGTGCTCTCCATCATCCTGCTGGCCATGACCCTCAAGCACGAGAACGAGTCGATTGCCGCCAAGGCGGCTGCCCATAAGGCATAAAACGTGATCCTGCCCTTATCGATTGGAAAAGGGATCAGGTACACTGCCAAAGGCCCCGCACCTGCCGGGGCCTTTTTTCGTCTCATCTGCGGAGTGCAAGCGTGAAGCAAACCCAACGACATCTGGAGATCCTGGACGTCCTGACCCGGCAGGGTTTCGTCTCGACCGACGATCTGGTGACCCATTTTGACGTCAGCCCCCAGACCATTCGCCGGGATCTCAACGATCTCGCCGAACAGAACAAGATCCGGCGCCATCACGGCGGGGCCTCACTGCATTCGAGCACCGTCAACACCGCCTACAGCGCCCGCAAGGTGATGCAGCTCAAGGAGAAGGAGCGCATCGCCCGGGAAGTGGCCGCCAACATCCCCGACGGCTCGTCGCTCTTTATCGACATCGGCACCACCACCGAGGCCATCGCCCGGGCCCTGCTCGACCACCGGGAGCTGCGCGTGGTCACCAACAACCTGAACGTCGCCAGCATCCTGACCGCCAAGGATGACTTCACCGTCATCATCGCCGGCGGCGAGATCCGCAACCGGGATGGCGGCATTGTCGGGGAGGCGACCCGCGACTTCATCGGCCAGTTTCGCATGGACTACGGCGTCATCGGCATCTCGGGCATCGACAGCGACGGCTCCCTGCTCGATTTCGACTATCACGAGGTGAAGATCGCCCAGGCCATCATCGCCCACTCCCGCCAGGTGTTCCTGGCCGCCGACCATACCAAGTTTGGCCGCAACGCCATGGTCAACCTCGGCAACCTCAACCAGATCCACGCCCTGTTCACGGATCAGGAGCCACCGGAAAAACTGATGCGACTGATGTCCCAGCATCAGATCGCCTGCCATATCTGCTGAGCTTCCCCGCACAGGCATCAGGCCGCCTCGGGGCGGCCGCTTTTTTTCCTGCCCCCTCCCGGCCTGCGGCGTCTCCCTTGCGGCGCCTAAGAGGCCAGTTCCTGGCGCTGACACACCTTCTTTGACCCCTGATGTTGCCCCCGCACTCGGGCGCCAGGTTTGCACCGACGCTAGGCGCCTGCGAGGAATTCACGCCATCGCCTTCATCACCTTGCCCCATGGGCACCCCCATCCGGCACTCTTTGTTCTCCTCCCTGCCCGAAATGGCTGTTTCCGACATGCCGTAGCCTTGCCAGGCCGTCACCGACTGGCAGCATTTTTAGCATTGTGAAAACAATCGCGATCACATTTCTCTCACGAAATGTTCGTTTATTGGTTTTTCATGTTCTAATATGAGCGAAATCAAACATTGCTGTCATGGCAAACACAAAATAAGAAAGTAGGTGAACATGAGCGAACATTATGATCTGGTCGTCGTCGGCGGCGGCATCAACGGGGTCGGCATCGCGGCAGATGCGGCGGGGCGGGGGCTGAAGGTGGCGCTGTTCGAGGCGAGCGATCTCGCCTCTGCCACCTCGTCCAACTCCAGCAAGCTGATCCACGGCGGCCTGCGCTACCTCGAACATTACGAATTCCGGCTGGTGAAAGAGGCGTTGGCGGAGCGGGAGGTGCTGCTCGGTATGGCTCCCCACATCGCCCGTCCCATGCGTTTTCGTCTGCCCCATCGCCCGCACCTGCGTCCGGCCTGGATGATCCGAGCCGGTCTCTTCCTTTATGACAACCTGGCCAAGCGGGACAAGCTCAAGGGGAGTTGCGGTCTGCGCTTCCTGCCGCAGGACGGTCTCAAGAGCGGCATCAACAAGGGCTTTGAATACTCGGATGCCTGGGTCGACGACGCCCGGCTGGTGGTGCTCAATGCCATGCTGGCGCGGGACAAGGGCGCCGATGTGCAGACCCGTACCCGCTGCGTCAAGGCGGTGCGCGGATCCAAGCACTGGACCCTGACGCTGGAGCGGGAAGGGGGCGAGCAGTTCACCGTCAGCTGCCGTGGTCTGGTCAATGCGGCGGGCCCCTGGGTCAAGACCTTCTATGACGAGAGCCTGAGCGAGAAATCCCCCCGCGGCATTCGCCTCATCAAGGGGAGCCACATGATAGTGCCGCGCATCCATGAGCGCGAAGAGGCCTACATCCTGCAAAACGAGGACAACCGTATCGTCTTCGTCATCCCCTACCAGCAGGACTATTCCCTCATCGGCACTACGGACGTGGAGCACAAGGGCAGCCCGCGGGAAGCCAAGATCAGCGATGCCGAGATCAACTATCTGTGCAAGGTGGTCAATGCCCACTTCACCAGGCAGATAAGCCCGGAAGACGTGGTGTGGACCTATGCCGGGGTGCGCCCCCTGTGTGACGACGAGTCCGATTCACCCCAGGCGGTGACCCGGGACTACACGCTCGAGCTCAGTGGTGAATCCGACGGCGCGCCGCTGTTGTCGGTGTTTGGCGGCAAGCTCACCACCTACCGCAAGCTGGCCCAGGCCGCCTGCAACAAGCTCAAGCCCTGGTTCAGCCAGATGGGAGAGGACTGGACCGCCTCCTGCCGGCTGCCCGGTGGCGAGTTCGACTGCTCGGTGCGTGAACTGGCGCGTGCCTTTGCGCTGGAATTCGACTGGCTCGACGATCGCAGCGCCCTGCGCATCGCCGAAGCCTATGGCGCTCATGCCCGCCTCTGGCTGAAGGAGGAGCGCGGCCAGCACTTTGGCGCCGGGCTGTATGAATCAGAAGTGCGCTATCTCATCGCGCGCGAATGGGCTCACTCCCTGGAGGACATCCTGTGGCGCCGCAGCAAGCTGGGGCTGCGCCTGTCGGAGTCCGAACAGCAGCAGCTCGGTGCCTGGCTGCTCGAGCACCACCACGCCCTGCCCGAAGCCTGCTGATGACCCTGGCGGGCGGCCTTTGCCGCCCGCCGTCAAACTGCAATAAATCCCTGCTATAACAATTACCTGCATCCTACACACCATAACAACGAGACCTCTTGATGAAGCAACCTCACCGTACCCTGATAGCCCTTGGCCTCGGGGCCGCCCTGGCGCTGCCCGCACTGGCGGCCGACGAAGGCAAAATCGTGATCGCCCACCGTGGCGCCTCCGGTTACCTGCCGGAACACACCCTGGAGTCCAAGGCCCTGGCCTATGGCATGGGCGCCGACTATCTGGAGCAGGACCTGGTGATGACCAAGGATGACCAGCTGGTGGTGATGCACGATCACTTCCTCGATGGCATCACGGACGTGGCCGAGCGCTTCCCCGGCCGGGCCCGCCCGGATGGTCGCTACTATGTGGTGGATTTCACCCTGGACGAGGTGCGTTCCCTGCGCATGACCGAGCCGTTCCAGCTGGTGGACGGCAAGCAGGTGCCGGTCTATCCGGCGCGCTTCCCGCTGTGGAAGTCGAGCTTCAGGATCCATACCTTCCAGGAAGAGATCGAGATGATCCAGGGGCTCAACAAGAGCACCGGCAAGCACATCGGCATCTACCCGGAGATCAAGGCTCCCTGGCTGTTCCGCCACGAAGGCAAGGACATCTCCAGGGCGGTGCTCCAGGTACTGAAGGAGTACGGCTACACCAGCAAGAACGACAAGGTCTATCTGCAGTGTTTCGATGCCAACGCGCTCAAGCGCATCAACAGCGAACTGATGCCCGCCATGGGTATGGACTTGAAGTTGGTGCAGCTGATGGCCGAGACCGACTGGAACGAGACCATGGTCTATGACGCCAAGGGCAAGGCGACCCCCTACAGCTATGACTGGATGTTCAAGCCGGGGGCCATGAAGACCATCGCCACCTATGCCGAGGGAATCGGTCCCTGGAAACCCATGGTGGTGACCGAGCCGGGCACTCCCGGCAAGCCGGTCTTCACCGGCATGGTGAAAGAGGCCCACGCGGCCGGTCTCAAGGTGCATCCTTATACCTTCCGTCAGGATGAGGGGCAGATCCCGGCCTATGCGAAAGACTTCACCGACCTGCTCAACATCTTCCTCTATCAGGCCGATGTGGACGGGGTATTCAGCGACTTCCCCGACAAGGCGGTCGAGGCTATCAAGGCCCACGGCAAATAATAAAAGAAGAGCAACACGGGAATGCAAGCGGGGCCAGGTGCCCCGCTTTTTTGTGCCCGGCATTATCGCCGGGATGAGGGGCCGGATAAGGGGTCATGAGAGGGGGCAGAGAGATGATATTGAAATGGATGTGTGTAATTTAATGTTTACGATTTGGGGCGGATTTGGCCTTGCGAGTCGCTACTTTTGAGTTGTTTCACTCTGCTTTCTTGGTCATTTATCCATCTGTCAGCGTGCAAAGACGCTATTTTCACTTGATTGTTTGTTTTTCCTTGGTAAGGTGGGGGCGGTTGCGTAAAAAAGTGCTGACTTGTGTAAATATAAATGAACGATCAGCACCCTTGGCTTGAAACAGTAGAGAGAATGAGAAGATGCAAAGAGATCCCCTGAACAACATCCATATCCAGTCCGAACAAGTGATGATCACGCCTGCCCAGCTCAAGGAGAAACTGCCCATCTCCGATCGCGCGCTGGCATTCGTGCAAGGGGCCCGCAATACCATCGCCGACATCATCCACCGTCGCGATCACCGCTTGCTGGTGATCTGTGGTCCCTGCTCCATCCACGACATGGACGCTGCCAAAGAGTACGCAACCAGACTCAAAGCGCTTCATGACGCCTATCAGGACTCTCTCTACATTGTCATGCGGGTCTACTTTGAGAAGCCGCGCACCACGGTCGGCTGGAAGGGCTTTATCAACGATCCGAACCTGGACGGCACCTTTGACGTGGAACTGGGTCTGCACCGCGCCCGCGAGCTGCTCTGCTGGCTGGCCGAGCTGGAGTTGCCGCTGGCGACCGAGGCGCTCGACCCCATCAGCCCGCAGTACCTGGCGGAGCTCTTCTCCTGGTCGGCCATCGGTGCCCGCACCACCGAATCCCAAACCCACAGGGAGATGGCGTCCGGCCTCTCCATGCCGGTCGGCTTCAAGAACGGCACCGACGGCAACCTCGGCACCGCCATCAATGCGCTGCAGGCCGCTTCCAGCCCCCACGCCTTCATGGGGATCAACCAGCAGGGTCAGGTCGCGCTGCTGCAGACCCAGGGCAACCCGGATGGTCACGTGATCCTTCGCGGCGGCAAGCACCCGAACTACGACTCGGTCAATGTGTCGCTGGCGGAAGAGGCGCTGGAGAAGGCGGGCCTGCTGCCCGGTCTGGTGGTGGATTGCAGCCACGGCAACTCCAGCAAGGATCACCGGCTGCAGCCCAAGGTGGCCGACAACGTCATTCACCAGATCCAGGAGGGCAACCGCTCCATCATCGGGGTGATGCTCGAATCCAACCTGTTCGAAGGCAACCAGTCCAGCGAGCAGCCCAAGTGCGAGATGCGCTACGGCGTCTCCATCACCGATGCCTGCATCGACTGGGAGACCACGGATGCGCTGCTGGCCCGCTGCCACAGCCAGCTGGCGGCACCACTTTTGGCCAGAACATCGGCATAAGCCGTGGTATCTTGTTGTAACTGATTGAACCATCGAGGTATCACTGCCCACGCAGTGATACCTTGTTGCCTCTTGAATGACAGGGCGTCGCTGCGGGCGGCGCCAGCAGGGACTGGACATGGCGGAAGAGTTGAATGCCCTCAGGGACAAGATAGATGCGGTGGACAAGCAGCTGATTGATCTGCTGGCCGCCCGTCTCGCCCTGGTGGGGGAAGTGGGGGAAGTGAAGAGCCGGCACGGCCTGCCCATCTACGCGCCGGATCGGGAGGCGAGCATGCTGGCCCGCCGCCGCGCCGAGGCCGAGGCACTGGGGGTGCCGGGGGACCTTATCGAGGATGTGCTGCGCCGGGTGATGCGCGAATCCTATATTCTGGAGTCCGCCAGCGACAAGGAGCACCACTTCAAGTGCATGAAGCCTGAGCTCGGCAAGGTGGTGATCATCGGTGGCCAGGGGCAGCTTGGCCGCCTGTTCGGCAACCTGTTCAGCCTCTCGGGCTACCGGGTCGAAACCCTGGGTCAGGCCGATTGGCCGCGCGCCGACGAGATCCTGCACGGCGCCGGGCTGGTGATGGTGGCGGTGCCCATCGACGTCACCTGCCAGGTGATCGACCGGCTCGGCAACCTGCCTGAGAACTGCCTGCTGGTGGACGTGACCAGCGTCAAGAGTGAACCGCTTGCCCATATGCTGGCGGTACACCAGGGGCCTGTGCTGGGGCTGCACCCTATGTTCGGGCCGGACGTGGCGAGCCTCGCCAAGCAGGTGATCGTCTGCTGTCAGGGACGCGATCCCGCCGCCAGCCAGTGGCTGCTGGAACAGATGACCATCTGGGGGGCGCGTTTGCAGCAGGTGGAGGCCAGGGCCCACGACGAGGCGATGACCTTCATTCAGGCGCTGCGCCACTTTGCTACCTTCGCCTACGGCTGGCACCTCTCCCGGGAGCAGGCCAACATCGACCGCCTGCTTGCCTTGAGCTCTCCCATCTACCGGCTGGAGCTGGCCATGGTGGGACGGCTGTTCGCCCAGGATCCCCATCTCTACGCCGACATCATACTGTCGTCGCCGCAGAACCTCGCGATGATCCGTCGTTACTACCAGAACTTCGGCGAGGCGCTGGGCCTGCTGGAGCGGGGAGACAGAGAGGGCTTCATCGAGGCCTTCAGCCAGGTCTCCGGCTTCTTCGGCGAGCGGGCGGAGGAGTTCCTGCGCGAGAGCCGCACCCTGCTGGCGCAGGCCAACGATCGTCGTCATCACGGCTGATGCACAAAGATATCCATACAAAAGGGGCCTGATGGCCCCTTTTTCATGTTGTTTGTGCTGCACCGATAACTACGGTAGATGAAAACACAGGTCTGGGCGTGAAATCGCCCTCTTTCATTCGGCAGGCGGTTGACGCAAGTCGGCGTCATGCCAGCCCAGCGGCAGGGTGAGCAGCTGATCGATCAGCTCCCGGCGGTCGGATTTCTCCAGATAGGCGAGGTAGAGCGGGCGGCTCAGGGATTGGCCCCCTTCCACCAGATGAAGCTGCCCCTGCTCCAGGAAGGGGCTCACCATGCGCCTTGGCAGGTAGGCGGCGCCGCCGTTGGCCAGCACGAATTGCAGGGCCATGCTGGCGGAGCTTGAATGCAGCACTGGGGTCTTCTGCAGGCTCTGCAATCGGCTCGATGGTGGTTCGAAGCTGGTGCCCCAGTCGAGATGAATGTGGGGCATCTGCATCAGGCTGTCGGCGTTTGCGGCCGGCTCCCGGCTCACCAGTTCGAACACCAGCTCGCCGATGGGGTGCAGGGCAATCTCGTCGATCTTGGTCGGCTCGGAGAGCAGGGCCAGATCGAGGGAGCGCTCCAGCAACTGGCGACAGAGGTGCTCGCGGGAGGCCGTTTCGAGACGCACCGCGAGGCCGGGGGCCAGGGCATAGACATGGTTGAGCCAGTCGTTGAAGTCGAGCTCCCAGAAGACTGCGGGGGCACCGATGGCAAGCTGCTGGCTGAAACCGGGGGAGAGGGCCACGTCCTGCTTGGCGCGCCCCAAAGTATGCAGAATGGCGTCTGCGTAGGGCAGCAGACGCTCACCGGAGGCAGTCAGGCGGATGTTGTTGCGATGACGGGCAAACAGGCTGACCCCGAGTTGCTGCTCGAGCTGGCGGATCCGGAAGCTCACCGCCGACTGGGTCAGGTAGAGATTTTCAGCCGCCCGGCCAAAGTGCCTGGTCTTGCTGACCTCGATGAAGGTCCGAAGCAGCTCGGTATCCATTAATCGAGGGACTCGTCGCTGCCGCCACCGCCGCCTTCAAAGCTGCCACCCGCATCTTCATTGGCACCGCCAGCGACGGTGCACAGACGGTGCACGCGCTTGGGACCAATCACCTTCAGGTATTTGAACCACACCTTGGCGTGGGGGTTGTTGCCGGCTGCGCCGGATTTGACCTGTTCGATAAAGGCACTTTCTACGTCATCGCGCGGGGCCAGGTTGCCCTGATAGAGCGCCAGCATCACGGTGCCATATTTCTCCAGACTGTCCGCTTCGGCCACGGTGAATTCGCCACTGCGACGCAGGCCACGGGGAAAATGTTTGAAGTCGTTGAAACGCTTGTCTGATTCGAAGCTCATAGTGCTCTTGTTCTGGTTAGTTTGACCTTTGCGGGCAAGTATCATCAGGCCGTCGCAGAGTGCAAAATCAATTTTCTTACTATGTTAATAAATATCTTTTATCGAACAGGGTTTGTCGCATCTCGAGGGGGCATTTTGCGGCGCGCTGCACAAAAAAGCCTGAAAAATAGTGGAGTTATGTCAGATTTTGTACAGGGAAAACCGCTCAAAAACGGGCTCGGAAGCTAAAAATAAGGCGCCGTATGGCGCCTTCTTATCATCATGACTGAGCTGAACCCGAGTGCGCGGCACTCACTCAATCATGGCTGGCTGTGCCAGGTTGTCGGCACGCCACAGACGATAGCGCACCTCGTACTCCTGAGGCACATAGATGACGAAGGGCAGCTTGGAGTTGTAGTTCACGAAGAAGCCCTGACCGTAGATCTGGACGAAACTCTCCTTCTTCTGGCCGTCTGGGCAGGCCATCAGGGTGCTGACGGGGCCGGTGACCTGGCCCAGGGTCAGGTAGTTGTAACCCCAGCCCTTGACGCTGTGCTGTTCCAGATTGCCCGCGAAGCGGGGCAGGTTGCAGTCGACCAGCATCTTCTTGCCGACTTGCAGCTCGACCATCATGTCGGCTTCGTTCTCGACTTCCGGCAGACGGATCACGACACGTTCCTGGTTCACTTCGGCGGCGGGGAACATGCTGATATCAAATTTTTTCGGTTCGGCGGCGAAGGCATGGCCACCCAATAACAAGGCGCCCAGCAGGCTAAAACGCAACACGGTTTTCATCTGTACCTCTTGGGATTGGTTCAACGCCGCTAGACTAACCGCTCTGCCGGTTTCATGCCAGCGCTGCGGCGTGCAAAACCGCCCTGAACAGGCATCACATGACGCAATTTGATGCTTTTTTGACGGTCAGGGTCACCCTGGCGCTTCTTGCATCGTGTCAAACAGGGGGCCGGGTGGCCCCCATGTCCAGGCTGTCACCTCACCAGCAGGACCTGTTTCGCCCAGGCGCGGGGGGCGCGCTGGGCGACGGAGCCGCTGGTGATGTCCAGGTAGGCGACGCCCTGAAGGGCCGGCACCGGGGTGGAGGACCAGAGATAGACATAGCCGTCGTTCACCTCCTTGCCATCCCCGGCCATGGCGCGGGGGAAGATGGTTTCGTTCAATGCCGGTTTGTAACAGGCGGACTCCAGAATGCTGGCGAGCTCCTTGATGGTGGGCAGGCGCCAGTCGTGATGACCACCAAAGCCATACAGGGCATGGCTCGGTTCGGTGCGGATCCGTTCCGCCGTCTGCAGTGCCTGTTGCCAGTAGAGGCGGGTGGGTTCCCCCTCGCAGCTCTGGTTGCGCCAGGTCTGGCCGAGCTGGCAGCGCATCCAGGTCAGACCGGTGCCCCTGTCGGTGACGGTGCCGTTGCCGTGATCCTGGAAACGGGCGGTGGGGCTGGTACGGGGCAGGGCGTCGTCGCAGATGGCGATGGCCAGTGCCAGGGGGCTGCACAGGGTGAGCAGCAGGGTCAGAAGATACTTGTTCATCGGGTTACCTCGGCCACAAGGCGCAGTTGTATGGCATTGATTTCATTTTCGTTCTGGACGCCATAGGGGTAATCGGTGCCCGCATCCTCCCCCAGGAACTGAGGGCTGATGACGGCGATGGGGACGCTCTCGAGGCGCCGGGATGGGGTCAGGGTCTGGGTCCAGTAGCTGCCATCGAAGTCGCCGCTCGAGGGACCGACGTCGGGGAAGTAGCGCACATCCAGGGTGACGAGCTGGCCATCCTGGCGGGCGAGGGAGCCGTAGTGTTGCAGGCTGCCTAGCTCCTGGGCCGTGGGCAGGCGCCAGTGCCCTATGCCGCAGAGTCGTTGTCCATTTAGCCATTGGCGATACTGCTCGGTGGAGCAGATAGCTTCCCCCTCGGGGCAGGCATAATCCAGCTCCGCCTGACTGGGGTGATAGTTGCCAAACTCCCAGGCGAAGACTTTGTGCAGATCCCGCGGACTGTCCGGATCATCGAGCTTCTTCTCCCAGACGAGGCCGGTATTGAGATCCTCCACGCACTCCCACTCGTCGGCATTGTCCGCCAGGGGTTGCCCCTTGCCGTCCAGCTTGCGATAGCGCAGGGGCGCCTGGCCCAGGCTCGCCTCCTGGCCCGGGTGATCCGCAGGCTCCTGGGTCAGCAGGTAATCCACCCCGTCCGTGTAGGTGGTGACGCCGCTGGCGGTCACCAACGCCCTAGGTTGCTGCTGCATCAGCACGGCGGCGAGTCTGGCCTGCTGGCTCAGTAGCTCGGGGCTGGCGGCAAAGTGCCGGGCGAGCTCGGGCAGCAGGGTGACCAGCCCCTGCCAGATCTGCAGGCGGCGTTCGCTGGCGGCCAAGGTGGGCAGGGTGGCCTCGTCATCGAAGGCGGCGAGGGCCAGCTCGGCGAGGGCGCGGTTGAAGTCGCCCAGCTGCGCCAGTGCCGCCAGATCTGGGCCGGGGTGAAGGGGGGCCAGGGCGAGCAGCACGTCCGTCAGGGCCTGAGCCGGTGGCAGCCCGTCCGAGATACGCGTCTGCAGCAGGGTGCTGAGGGGGCTGGGGGTGAGGTGCTGGTTGTCCTGGCGCGCCGCCGGGTGGGCCAGGGGCAGGGCGGCGGGATCCGCCGGAATGAACAGCAGAGGAGTGGTGAGCAGATCAGGGTGGCGCCGGGTCAGGGAGTGGGCACCGGCCTCGCCGCTGACGGCGGGCTCATTGGCTTCGCAGCCGTCGTTCTGGTTCAGGTTGATGCACAGGGTGCCCGCAGCGGGCAGGCTGACCGTCAGGCGGTAGTCCGGCGCGGTCAGGGGAGCCTCGTCCGAACCGCCGCCACAGGCGCTGAGCAGGGGGGCCAGCAGGCAGACGATCGGGGTCATTCTCATGGTCATGGTGTGTCCTTGGAGGGGCCTTGGCCCCTCTCTTCTTTATATAGGGAGAGTCAGAGGCGACGCAGACGGCGCCACAGGGCCAGCGGCAGCAGCCAGAGCAGGGGGAAGGCTCCCCCGCCACTGCTGTCCGAGGTATCGAAGCGGATGATGCCGTCATCCGGCACGGGCACGGTGTTGCCGCACTGGGCGCCGGTACGCTGACTGATGCTCCACCCGTTCAGGAAACCCTGATTGCCCGGTTTGCTGTCCACCACCTCCAGGGTCCAGCGACCGGCCAGGGGTTCTCCTTCGAAGGCGCTGAAGGGTTGCAGGGACTGCAACTCGGTGGGGAAGACCCCTTTCAGGCTCGGCAGGGGGCTGTAACCCTTGTCCCAGATCTGGACCCGGGTGCCGGCGGGGGAGCTGAGCCAGATCTCCAGCTCATCCAGCGCCTCGTGCTGCAGATCCAGGCTCAGTTGCAGCCTGTCGCTCACACGGGCATCGCTCTTCTCCAGCAGCAGGCTGGTTTCGCTCAAGCCGCGCACCTCCTCGCTCTGGGCATCGTTCAGTCGCTGTGACCGACCACTGGCCCGGCTGATGACGGGGGTGCCGATGGGTAGGGTCAGGGATTGCTGCCACTGGCGCTCGGTGGGGCTGGTACCGCTCATGGCGAGATTCACCGAGAGGCTCGCCTCGTCGCCGCAGGCGAGCGGGCTCTGGGCCAGCAGGCGCAGGGTGGTGGTCATGCTGGCACCGGCGGCCAGGGTTGCTGGTTGCCAGCTGTCAGGATCGGCCTGCAACCCGGTTGGCAGGGTGAGGGCCAGCTCATTGAGGGTCACTTCCCCTTTGCCCGGGTTGCTGAGGGTCAGCTGCACCGACTGGCGCTGCCCCAGCGGGATGGCGCTCCCCTCGGCGAGGGCAATATTGACGGGAGCTTGCAGCAGCCCGTGCTGGCGAAATGCCTGCTCCAGCAGACGGGCATAGGCTCGCGTCGGGTAGAGACGGGCTGCAGTATCCACGGTGATCCGGGCCAGTTGCGGCATGCGAATGGCCGGCCCCAGGCCGAAGTGGGATTCGATGATGACGCGATCAAACTCGTCCCTGGCCGCCTCACCGTGCTCGGCCACCGCCGTCAGCAGGGCCTGGAACAGCGGGGTGCCCCAGAGCTGATCCCCGTTGCTGCCGTTGATGGTGCGGTGGGCCGGGTAGCGGTAGTCCGGATGGTAGCGGGCGCGCAGATCGTCGAGCTGGCGCGGGGTGCGGTCGGTGAAGCGGGCATCCCAGTTGAACACCATGGCGGGTTCGAATTGGCGACCGGCTTCGCTGCGCTGGCGTTGACTGGCGGCCAGGTAGTCGCCAAAGCCCTCGCCGATGGCTCCCCAGTCACCCTCTTCCCCGAGATCCGGCAGGATGTGGTGCTGTACCCCGTGGCCGAACTCGTGCCAGATGACCATGGGATCCTCGGCATCGGGCACGCCGCTGCGACCCAGCTCCAGCCTGCGTTCGAACGGATCGTAGAGGGAGTTGTCCTGATAGCCCGCGTCCGTGTCGATGTCGAGCGCCCCGGGGATGAGCTCGGTGAAGCCGAGCGCCTTGAGGTGGCGCTGGGCGAGATCCAGATGGTAGTAGGCGTTGATGTCCGCAAAGCCGCGATCGTCCCGGGTCAGGCGAAAACCCTGCACGTCACTGCTGCTGTAGGGGGCCGATTCGGGGGCCATGACATCCACCACCCTGGCATGGGGGCCGCTCAGGCGATACTGCCCGGCTTGCAGGCTCACCGGCAGGGGAACCGGATCCTGGTAGGCGGCCTGTGCCAGCACCAGCTCATCGTGCCAGACCAGGCTGGCGTCCTGCAGGCGGGTGCGGGGATCGGGGTCGAACACCCGTGCCTGAACCTTCATATCGCCTGCATCGGCGACATGCAGAGGGTGGGTAGTTGCCTGATCCCCGAGACGGCCAAGCTCCTGCTCCCCGTCGCAACGGGCAAACAGCTGCACCTGGCTGGCCTTGGCATTGCCTGCCTTGTGCTCGCGCACCCGCTGGCGCAGGGCAGGCACCAGGGTATCGCCGTCTCGCCAGTACCAGGCTTCGACCGGCCCCAGCGTCTCTATCTGGTTGTCGTCGGTGCGCAGGGTGGCGAGCAGGGGATCCAGGGTGCCGCTGGCATCGCAGCCGGGCGCTGTGCTCTGCAAGGGGCGCAGGTTGTGATAGAGGCGCCAGGGGCGGCCGTCCCCGTCGACACTGACGGCGGCCTGGGTGGTGGCCACCGGCAGGCCGTTCACCAGCTGGCGAAAGCTGTAATGGTGGCCGAGCAGGCTGGCCCTGTCGTAATCGGGGGCGAAGAGCACACCGAGGCGCTGCTCGAGCCAGCGCTTCGGCGTCGTGGTCAGGGGTAGTTCATCGACAAACTGCAGATCGGCCGCCAGCAGCGGTGATGAGATCAGGGTTGCCACCAGCCAGAGGGCCAGAGAAGAGGGTTTCATGGTTCACTCCAGAAAAAGAGGGCAAGGTGTCAGTGATTGACGCCCGCCAGGGTGAGCAGGAAGGCAAACTCCTGCGCCGCACGCAGCGCCGCCGTTCGGGGGGCGCCCAGATGGCCGCCGTCGAGTTCGGTGCGCAGCAGATAGGGGCCTGTTCCCGTGCTATGGGATCGCAGGCGGGCTATCCACTTGAGGGGTTCCCAGTAGGGCACCTGACTGTCGTACAGGCCGCCCGTCACATAGACGGGGGGATAAGGGGCCTTGTGCAGGTTGTCGTAGGGGCTCAGGCGGCGCATCGCGGCATAGTCACCCGGGATGGCCGGATTGCCCCACTCGGCGTACTCCTGCCGGGTGAGGGGGAGCTCGGGATCCTGCATGGTGCCCAGCAGGTCGACGAAGGGAACTTGCAGCACGGCCCCGGCGAAACGGGTGGGCGCCTGGTTGAGTGCCGCTGCCACCAGCAGGCCGCCGGCGCTGCCGCCCATGGCAAACAGCCGGGCGGGATCGATGGCGGGATCCCGTGCCAGGGCATCGGCTACGGCGAGAAAATCATCCACGCTGTGCTGTTTGTCACGGCCACGACCCTCCCGGTACCAGGATTCGCCGAGCAGACCGCCCCCGCGCACATGGGCGATGGCGTAGACAAAGCCGCGATCCAGCAGGCTCAGCACCCGGGGCTGGTAGTAGGGGCGCATGGGGGTGCCGTAAGCCCCATAGCCGTAGAGCAGCAGTGCCCTGGGGTGGGTAATGCCCTTGCGCCAGACCAGGGAGACAGGCACCTTGACCCCGTCCTTGCCCGCGATCCAGCGCCGCTCGCTCTGATAGGGGGAGGTGTCCCTGCTCTCGGGTGTCCCCTCCCAGGCGCCGGAGGCGAGATCCAGCCAGCGCTGGTGAGGTGGCTCGGCCATCCCCTGGCGGCGAATGAGCACCTTGTCGCTGGCCGGTTCCTGGCTGCCCTGGATCCAGGCCGTGCCTGCGCCATCGGTGAGCGGCAGGCTGTGGGTCAACGCACCCTTGGCGTCCAGCACATCGAGCCAGTCATCCCCTTCCTTGCGGTATTGCAGCACGGTGTGCCGGGCAAAGAGGCGCCACTTCTCGAGTTCCCGGCCCTCGCCGGACCAGAGCCGTTGCCACTCTCCCTTCGCCACCAGGCTCAAGTCGGCCACCTGATAGAGGCCGAGGGCGCCGTCCCGGTTGCTCTTGAGCAGCACCCTGTCCCCCAGGGTATCCAGGTAGTATTCGAGGCCGCGCTCGCGCCCCTTGAGCAGGTCGGCCCGACCCGCGTCCAGCAGGTATTGCTCCGAGCTGTCGTGGTTGTTGCTTTGCAGCACCAGGTGGCGGCGATCCGTGGTGCGATAGAGGCCGAGCAGCCAGGCGGGATCGCGCTCCTCATACACCAGGGTCTCCTTGCCATCCTGCCAGGCCAGCAGTTGCCAGGGGCGCAGGGTCTGGCGCTCGTTGGCGAGGGTGTAGAGGGTCTTGCCATCCAGACTCCAGAGCAGATCGCCGGCGCGGTGAGGCAAAGAGGCCTGTGTCTCGCCGCTCGCCAGATCCAGCAGGGTGATGCGGTAGTCCCGATCTCCCCTGCGGTCTTCGGCCAGGGCAAGCAGTTGCCCGTCCGGGTGCAGGGCCCAGGCGGCGAGCTCGTAATACCCCTCGGCCGGCTGGCGGGGAGCCAGCCGCTTTCGGGGAGCGTCATTGGCGTCGCTGCGTTGCCACAGGCTGCCGTCCGCCTCCATGCGCCACTGGCTGCCAGCCTGGCTCAACCAGTCGTCCGGCACGGGTTCGCCCCGCTCCCGGCCCTGCCACTCCGTCTGCAGGCGCTGCACCAGTGGCGCCTGGCCGGCGAGCTGCCGCTCGGTCCAGCGGTTCTGCTCGCGCAGCAGCGTCAGGAGGGCGGGATCCTGGCGGCTGTCGTCACGCCAGCCACCATAGGGATCGAGGCGGGCTATCTCCCCCTTCATCAGTTGCGGGCGCTCGGGGATGAGGGGCGCGGCCTTCAGGGTTGCCTCAGGCAGGGGAGAGGCGGGGGCCGGCGTGGCCAGCAGGCTGGCCAGGATCAATAGGCTGTGCATCAGATCCCCACGAAGGTGTAGCGCAGGCTGGCACTCAGGGTGCGGCCGCTCTGGGTGAAGAGGGAAGCATCGGTCCCGGCTTCCAGCCCGGCCACATCCTGATAGCGGGTGTAGCGGGTGTCGAACAGGTTGTCGAGCTTGAGGTTGACCTTGAGGGCGTCGGTGACCAGCCAGTCGGCCGTCAGGGCGAAACTGAGCCAGCCGGCACTTTCGAGGCAGTCCCCCTGGCGGCCGGTCAGGCTGTTGCCGCAGGTGGGCACCCGGCTCATGGCAGCGGCATAGTCCGCCTGAATGCCCAGACTCCACTCATTGGCCTGATAGCTCAGACGGGTGTTGCCCTCGAGGGGCGTCAGGGTGCGCAGCGCTTCACCTTTGTTGTCCTCGCCATCGACCCAGCCGAGTTTGGTGGCGAGCTCCCACTCCTGGGTCAGCCAGTAGCTGGCGGCGAGTTCGGCCCCCCAGGTTTCGGCCTTGGCGACGTTGCGATATTGGCGCAGGATGACGCCATCGCTCAGGCGCAGCCCCACCTCGCGCCAGTCGATGAAGTTGTAGTAGCGGTTGTAGAAGAGCGCTGGCTTGATGCTCCAGTTGTCCCCCTCGCCACTCAGTCCCCACTCGATGCTGTGGCTGGTCTCCTCCTTGAGCCCTGTGTTGGCGATGATCTCGAAGGGTGGCAGAGCGAAGTAGTGGGGGATGTTGCCGTACACCTTGTCGTAGGAAGGTGCCCGGAACCCGTTGGCATAGCTGAGCCAGCTGCGCCACTGGTCGTTGAAGCGGTAGCTGGTGGCCAGGCTCGGGGAGAGGTGCCAGCTGTGGTTGCTGTCGTGGCTGCCGTCCAGCGGCGTGAGCCACTGGTGATCCATGCGCAGGGTGGGGGTGAACTGCCACTGGCCCAGGCTGGCCACGTCGCCGAGCCAGACTCCGGCCCTGTCGGTACGGGCGCGGCTGAAGGGGGCGGACTGGCCGGGTTGGGGAATGCCAGCCTCCAGACTCAGCTTCTCCACCGGCCGCTCGTGGGTGGTGCGCTCGAGCTCGATGCCGTAACTGAGCTGATGGGCGAGAGGGCCGGTGGCGAGATCCCGGCGCACATCCAGCTCGGTACCGATCCTGTCTTCGGTGAAGGTGGCGAGTTCCCGTTCGCTGCGATAGCGCGGATAACCGCTCAGCAGATCGTTTTGCAGCAGGCTGCGCTTGTTGGCGGTGTTTTTCGAGTGATTGCCGTAGGCACTCCAGGTGAGGCTGTCAGCCAGTATTGTGTCGAGGTTTCTCGCTTCCCAGGCCAGCTTTCCCCCCTGGGTGCGTTGGCTGCCCTGCTCGTGGTACTGGCGCACCTGCCACTTGCCATCGGGCTGGGGCACTTCGCGCGGCCCCTGATCCCGCTCGGCGTTGTCCTCGAAGTAGTCGAGTTCGAGGCGCAGCAGATGATGTTCGTTCAGCTGGATGCGAGAGCTGGTGGAGGCGCTGAGGCCATCCAGATCCGCCGGGATGCGGCTCTCGTCGTAGTTGGCGGTCTCATGTCCCTGCCAGCCGGAGAGGCGCAGCAGGTGTTCGGTATCCCGTATCCGGGCGGCGCCGGTGGCGCTCAGCTTCTGCTTGTCACTGCTGCCATCGTGCAGCACCTTGCTGCTGAGATAGGCATCCTGGCCCTGAAGGTAATCTTCCGGCTGCTTGGTGCTGATGACGATGGTGCCGCCGATGGCATCGGAGCCATGGAGGGAGGAACCGGCTCCCTTGGCCACCTCTATCTGTTTGACGTCGTCGAGATCGAAGCTGAAGCGGCCCACCTTGTCGTTGAGGTCGTCGGCGCCAAAACCGTCGCTGACCCGCACCCCGTCCTTGATGATGAGCACCCGGTTGCCGCCCATGCCGCGGATGATGATGTTCTGGGGGCGGCCGGCGGAGCCGGTCACCGAGACGCCGGGTTCGTTCTTGAACACATCGGTGAGCTCGGTGGCAACCTGGCGATCCAGATCCTCCTCCGTGATGACGGTGATGGAACCGGACACGTCGGAGAGCTTCTGCTCGATGCGCTGTCCCTTGACCACGATGGTTTCGCGCCCCTTGAGTTCGGGGTGCATGTCCGTTGTGTCGACCCCGGCGGGATCGCTGGCAGCCAGCGCCGTACCGGACAGCAGCATGGGCCAGTAGTGAAGAAGTCGAATTTTCATATTTGAGAATAATTATTATTTAAGCCTGAGGGCGCGGATTATTGCAGAGGGAGTCAAGCAGATCAATAAATGACAATCATTATCATTTTGTTTTTATGATATTGATCGAATTGAATTTTTTGAGAGATAAATCAGTAAGGTGGTGGCATACGTTTGCGAATGACGCCATGAGAAACAGGAGTATGGGTGTGGTGCGGGCAAGAAAAAGCCCGCCATAGGGGCGGGCTCAAGGAGGTGTGCTGGCGCTGATCAGGGGGCGCGATAGAAGCGATTGAGCTCGTTCATCACCTGGATCAGGGTGCCCATATCCGGGGTGCCGTGCTTGATGGGGCGATAGGTGTCGCGGTCCAGCAGCTCGAAGTCCCCCTGCTTGTTGAACTGGGTGATGGTGTTGCCCTGATAGATGGCGAAGTCATTCTGATCCCCCGCCAGCAGCCAGGTGCGTGTACTGGCTTCGAACAGGTTGCGCCCCGTGCTGTAGTCACGATAGGGGTTGCGTACACCCAGCATGTTCTTCATCAGGGTCGGTACCAGATCCAGGTGGCTGCTCGCCTGCGCCTGGGGCGCAGGTTCGGCACCAGGCCAGGCCAGCACCAGGGGGACCTGCACCTGATAGGTCGAGTAATTGCTGCCATAGCCCCAGCTGTTGCTCTGGGTCTCGTTGAACTCCTGACCGTGGTTGGAGGTGACCACGACGATGGTTTGCTCATCAAGCCCCTGCAATTGCAGTTGGGTCAGCATCTGCTCCAGCAGTTGATCGGTATAGAAGACCGCGTTCTTGTAGCGGTTCTCCAGCTTCTGCAGGTTCTCGGGCCGATAGGCAGTGGCCGGGTTGAAGCGGGTCAACTCGGGCTGGAAGGGACCCTTGATGCTGGCGGGCACCTGATAATCCCCCGGGCTAGAGAGATAGACCAGAGAGAACCAGGGTCTGTCCGCGGTGCGCGTGCCAAGCCACTGCTGCCAGTCGTCGATGAGCCTGCGGTCATCGGTCTGGCGGGAGACGAAGACCTGTTTGCGCAGACCCGCAAGCAGACTTTGGCGATACTGCTTGGCATCTTCCAGTGCACCGAACAGGCCGAACTGGTAGTCCTGACGCAGCATCTCGTCGAACAGCACAGGGGGGCGCTTGTCGGCCCGGATGTCCCCGTAATAGTGGCCGGGCAGCCCGTAGAAGAGGCTGAACATCCCCATGGCTTCATCATTGCCACCACTCATGTGCTGGCGGAAATTGAAGTGGTTGTCCGCGTAGCGTTGCAGATTGGGCATGTTGATGTTGTTGAGCATGTCGGCTCGCAGGGAGTCGACCACCACCACCAGCAGGTTCTTGTGATCGCTGGGTGCGCTCACGCTGAGGGGGCGCAAGGGATAGAGCAGACGGTGCTCAGCGCTTCCCTGATCTTCGGCCTTCTTCTCATACTGCTCGAGGTCGAGCCAGCCATGCTTGGCCAGGAAGCTCCTGGCGGTCATGGGGTAGGAGAGGGGGAAGTTGGCGCGCTGCATGGTGATGGGTTGATACAGGGTCGCATCCGCCCAGCTGTTGACCAGATGGGTCAGGATGAAGCAGACCAGCAGGGCCAGCCCCACCTGATTACCATACTGGCGGCGTTTGCGCTTGTTGATCTTGCGCCACACATAGGCCGACAGCAGCAGTTGCAGCAGGAAGATGGCGGGCACCGCCACGAAGATGATGCTCCAGATAGAGCCCTCTTCGGTCTGCGCCTGATCCAGCAGCAGTTGCCACACCTGGCCATTCAAGTGGAACTTGAACAGCTGGAACACCTGGGTGTCGATAAGCAGCAGCACCAGCGCCAGGGTGGCGATGATGGATGAAATGAAGCGCAGCGGCTTCTCCCTGGGCAGGATGAAGCTCAAGGGGAAGATGGTCAGCAGATAGGTGACGAAGCTCAGGAACGAGAAATGACCTATCCAGCTGATGACGAGATAGGTCACGCCGAGCGTGGTCGATGGCCAGCTGATGGCGCCCAGGTAACGGGTCGAGATCAGCATGGCCAGGATGATGTTGAAGAAGGAGAACCAATGCCCCCAGGTGATCAGGCGAGAGACATTATCGCGATAGGGGTTGCCGGTTTCGACCATAATGATCCATCTGCTTGAAAAACATCAAAGAATGCGAAGAAACTCAGTGCGCATCGTGGCGATGGCCCACCGAGGCGGTGAGTGCCTGGATGAACTTCTCGGTGATCGCCTGGCGCTGGGCCGGGGCCATGCCGTTGATGATGTTGGTGGTCAGGTTGCCAAGGACCATCAGACTGAGATCCACCGGTGCCTTGTGTTTCTCCAGGGCGGTGATCAGGTCGTTCATCAGGGCGTCAAACTGCTCGTTATTGTACTTTGATACGATGGGCATAATCTTGGGTTCACCTCGGTTCAAAGCGCCTTATAATACTTCACCCTTTCGGCTAACACTATGGCTTTGTGACATGAGTCTCGATATCGACAAGATCATTCTTCACTCCCTGCGGGCGGGCAACGATGGCCAGCCCCACGCCGATACCCGCAGCCAGACCCTGCCTGCCGACGAGGCGGTACAAGGGCTGATGGCGGAGCTGCATCGCATCTACAACGGCAAGGGGGGAAAGGGCTTTGGCTTCTTCGCCGATCCCGAGGCCGCCGTCGCCGAGCTGGCGGAGGGGGAAGACGCCCCCAAGCAGCCTTCCCCCGCCTTTCGCATCGCCCTGGAGCAGTTGCTGGCGGAGCAGACCGAGTTCGTCCCCTTTTCCGTCAACCTGACCCAGATGCTGGTCAAGCAGCTGGTGGAGCATGCCCTGGACGAGCAAGGGGTGTTGCTGATTGCCAAGTACAACTATGTGGGGGTGGATTACCTGATGATCGCCCTGCTGGAAGGCAAGGAGAGCGTCACCGTGAGCGAGGCGCTGGAGCTGCGCCACATCCAGTACCTGGATATCGGCAAACTCAATCTGGTGGCCCGCATCGATCTCACCGAGTGGAAAACCCAGGGGGATTCGCGTCGTTATATCACCTTCAGCAAGGGCCGGGTCGGTCGCAAGCTGGGGGATTTCTTCATGGATCTGCTGGGGGCCCGGGAGGGCATGGATGCCAAGATCCAGAACAAGGGGTTGCTGCAGGCGGTGGACGATTACTGCGACAGCCGCCAGCTCGAACCGGCCGAACGCAATGACTACAAGAAGCAGGTCTTCAAATATTGCACCGAGCAGGCCAGCGCCGGCGAGGAGATCGAGATCAAGGAGCTGTCGGCGGAATTGCCCGGTGATGGGGACCTCGATTTTTACAGCTTCATCGGTCAGGAGTACGAGCTGGAGGAACGCTTCCCGGCGGACCGTTCCACCCTGCGGGGCTTGACCAAGTTTGTGGGCTCCGGTGGCGGCCTGACTCTGAGCTTCGAGCAGAAGTTGCTCAACAGCCGGGTCTTTTACGATCCCCAGACCGACACCCTGACCATCAGGGGAGTCCCGCCCAATCTCAAGGATCAATTGCTGCGCCAGTCGTAATGTGATCCAGCCGTCATTTCTTGCAAAAAGGCACCGGAGTCCGCTCCGGTGCCTTTTTATTTAAGGGGGTGATGTAGATGGAAACCACCTCAGTACTTTTGTTAACACATTGAACAAAATATCGGGAATGAAAGGGTTTTCAGTGGGGTGAAATCCCTTTCGATGACGTAAATTGATTTCCTTTCTGTAATTTAATTTCCATATCTTGGCAAAAATATGGGGATATCCCTTCCTAAGTCGCTGAAATAAGAAAATGTTTTCATAACTTTCTGGAAGAAAATACGTAATTGCATTTCAAAAATGCGAGGCGTGTCATGTGAGGCATTGACTGCTTGGGATAATATGCATCTGCACACAATGCTCTTACAGCGCGGAACTAATACAAGGAAAGGCTCATGAAAAAGAAATTGCTGTCATCCCTGATCGGTCTGGCTACCCTGGGCGTGGCCTGCTCTGCCACTGCTGCCATTGATGAAGGTCAGCTGACCATCTGGATCAACGGTGACAAGGGCTACAACGGCCTGGCCGAAGTCGGCAAGAAGTTTGAAGCCGAAACCGGCATCAAGGTCACCGTCGCCCACCCGGATCAGGTTGAAGTCAAATTCCAGCAAGCCGCCGCCACCGGCAACGGCCCGGACATCTTCTTCTGGGCTCACGACCGTTACGGTGAGTGGGTCAAGTCCGGTCTGCTGGTTCCCGTGACCCCGAATACCGCCACCAAGGCCAAGTTCGAGCAATTCGCCTGGGATGCCATGACCGTCGATGGCAAGACCTATGGCTACCCGGTCGCGGTAGAAGCCGTCAGCCTGATTTACAACAAGGATCTGTTGCCCAACCCGCCGAAGACCTTCGAAGAGATCGCCAAGATCGACGAAGACCTGAAGAAAAATGGCAAGCGCGCCATCATGTGGGCCTATGACACCCCCTACTTCAGCTACCCCCTGGTGGCTGCCAACGGTGGTTACGCCTTCAAGAAGACCGCCACCGGCTATGACGTCAAAGACACCGGCGTGAACAACGCAGGTGCCAAGGCCGGCGTCGGCTACATCTCCGAGATGATCAAATCCGGTCACCTGGAGAAGGGCATTGACTACGGTGTGATGGACGCCAAGTTCAACAAGGGCGAAGTGGCCATGATGATCAACGGTCCCTGGGCTTGGAGCAACCTGGACAAGAGCGGCATCAAGTATGGCGTAGCCCAGCTGCCGACCCTGAAAGGCAAGCCCGCCAAGGCCTTCGTTGGCGTACTGGGTGCCACCATCAACGCCGCCAGCCCGAACAAGGATCTGGCCATCGAGTTCCTCGAGAACTACCTGCTGACCGATGCCGGTCTGGCGCCGATGAACGCCGACAAGCCGCTGGGTGCCGTGGCCCTGAAGTCCTTCCAGAAGACCCTGGAAGCCGACCCCAACATCAAGGCCACCATGCTGAACGCCCAGAACGGCGAACCGATGCCGTCCGTGCCCGAGATGAGCCGTTTCTGGTCCTCCTTCGAAACCGCCCTCAAGAACATCACCTCTGGCCGTCAGGGTGTTGACGAAGCCCTGGATACCGCTGCCAAGCGTATCGTCCAGTAAGCATGCACTACCCGGGAGGCCTTCGGGCCTCCCACTCTCTCAATCTCTCTTGGCGCAATAAAGGTTAATTGGCATGGAAGTAGTACCTTCTATCGAATCCTATGCCGGTCCGAAGAAAGACAAGTACGTCTGGCTGAAATGGACCATGGCGGCACTGATCGCAGTGCTTAATGGTTATGCGGCCGTGATGATGTATGCCAGCGGCGAGTGGGTATTTGCCCTGCTCGATCTGGTGGTCGTCTCCGTCGGTCTCTATGTCTTCATGAACAAGAAGACCTATGCCCACCGTTATATTTTCCCCGGTGTGGCAGGCATGGCTGTTTTTATCATCTTCCCTCTTGCCTACACGATCGGCATCGCCTTCACCAACTATTCGGGATCCAACTTGCTCTCCCTTGAGCAGGCACGGGATTACCATCTGAAAAAAACCTACAAGGTGACCGGCGGTGAATTCGATTTCACCCTCCTGGGTGGTGAGAACAATCAGTTTCAGCTGCTGCTGAAACAGGACGACCAATCCTTTATCAGTCAACCCCTTACCTTGCTGAACAACAAGGCGCGTACCCTGGCCGTCCGTGAAGGACGGGTCCGTGACGAGCCCCAGGTTGTTCAGTTGCAACCCCTGGCCGGGGAGGCGACCGACAAGGCGGCACCCATTCGTGCCATCGTCGATCACCGCACCCACCTGAGTGCCCTGGATGTGGTACTGCCCGAAGGCAATATCCATCTGACCCTGAGCAGCCTGCGCAAGTTCGCCGCCCAGAAACAGCTCTATACCCAGCTGGTCGACGGCGCCGTGCTCAAGTCCGGCGTCATGATCAAGGACAGCAACCTGCTGCGTGACAACCAGAGCGGCGAGCTGATGCAGCCCAACGGTGACACCGGCTTCTACCAGTACATCGATGCGGAAGGTCACTTCGTCGGCAAGGGCATTGCCCCCGGTTTCGTGGTGAGCGTGGGTTGGAAAAACTTCATGCGCATCATGACGGACCCGGGTATCCAGAGTCCCTTCATGCAGATCTTCGTCTGGACCGTGATCTTCTCCGCCTGTTCGGTGGCGTTCACCCTGGCGATTGGCATGGTGTTGGCGTGTCTGGTGCAGTGGGAGCAGCTCAGGGGGCGTGGTTTCTACCGGGTCATGCTGATCCTGCCCTATGCGATACCGGCGTTCATCTCCATCCTGGTGTTCAAGGGCTTGTTCAACCAGAACTTCGGTGAAATCAACCTGTTCCTGGAAGCGGCCTTCGGCATCAAGCCGGACTGGTACACCAATCCCTTCCTGGCCAAGGTGATGATCCTCATCGTCAACACCTGGCTCGGTTACCCCTACATGATGATCCTCTGCATGGGCCTGCTCAAGGCGATTCCGGAAGATCTCTACGAGGCGTCTGCCATGGACGGGGCGGGGCCGGTACAGAACTTCTTCAAGATCACCGTACCGCTCTTGATGAAGCCGCTGACACCGCTGTTGATTGCATCCTTTGCCTTCAACTTCAATAACTTCGTACTTATCCAGTTGTTGACGAACGGGGCGCCGGACATCATCGGGGCCACCACGCCGGCCGGGACCACCGACTTGCTGGTGAGCTACACCTACCGGATCGCGTTCCAGGGCTCGGGTGGTCAGGACTACGGTCTGGCCAGTGCCATCGCCACCGCCATCTTCCTCATCGTGGGTGCGCTGGCCTTGCTCAACCTGAAATTGTCCAAAGCCGACAAGCAACTGTAAGGAGGCTTCAACATGGCAATCGTACAACCCAAATCAGTCAAATACCGGGTGTGGGCAACCCACCTGGTGATGTGGGGCTTCCTGGCACTGATCATCTTCCCGCTGATCATGGTCATCGCCATCTCGTTCCGTAACGGCAACTTCTCGGTGGGGGAGATCATCCCCACCAATCCGACCCTGGATCACTGGAAGCTGGCGCTCGGAATGTCCATCACCAACGCCGATGGCAGCATCACGCCGCCGCCGTTCCCGGTGCTGACCTGGTTGTGGAACTCCATCAAGGTGGCGGGCATCACCGCCCTGATGATAGTGGTGCTCTCCACCACCTGTGCCTACGCCTTCGCCCGTCTGCGGTTCCGTGGCAAGTCCACCATCCTGCAGGGCATGCTGATCTTCCAGATGTTCCCGGCGGTGCTGGCACTGGTGGCCATCTACGCGCTCTTCAACAAGATCGGTGACTACATCCCCTGGCTGGGTCTCAACACCCACGGCGGCCTGATCCTGGCCTACATGGGGGGCATTGCCCTGCACGTCTGGACCATCAAGGGCTACTTCGAGACCATCGACTCTTCCCTGGAGGAGGCGGCGGCCATCGATGGCGCTACTCCGTGGCAGGCGTTCCGCCTGATCCTGCTGCCCCTGTCGGTGCCCATTCTGGCGGTGGTGTTCATCCTGGCCTTCATCGGCTCCATCACCGAGGTGCCCATGGCCTCCATCCTGTTGCAGGATGTGAACAATCTGACCCTGGCGGTCGGGGCCCAGCAGTACCTCTATCCGCAGAACTACCTGTGGGGTGACTTCGCCGCAGCCGCCGTGCTGTCAGGCTTCCCCATCACGGTCGTCTTCCTGCTCGCCCAGCGCTGGCTGGTGGGCGGTCTGACCGCAGGCGGCGTGAAAGGTTAACGGTTCATGGCCGGGGGAGCTGGCTCCCCCCGTCATCACGATTTGCAAAGATTCAAGAGCGGAGCTCGACATGGCTGAAGTAGTACTCAACAACGTTCGCAAAAATTACGACCCGGCTGTCCACAAGGACACCCTACGCAGCATCAACCTCGATATCAAGGAAGGGGAGTTCATCGTCTTCGTCGGCCCGTCCGGCTGCGGCAAGTCCACCCTGCTTCGGATGATCGCGGGTCTGGAAGACATCACCAGCGGCGAGCTGACCATCGGCGGGCGCTACATGAACGATGTGCCGCCGGTGGAGCGCAACGTGGGCATGGTGTTCCAGTCCTACGCCCTCTACCCGCACATGAACATCTACGAGAACATGGCTTTTGGCCTCAAGCTCAAGAAGATGGACAAGGAGAACATCCACAAGCGGGTGATGCGCGCCGCCGAGATCCTGGGTCTCGAGCCGCTGCTGGACAGAAAGCCCAAGGCCCTTTCTGGCGGTCAGCGTCAGCGGGTGGCCATCGGCCGCAGCATAGTGCAGCAGCCGCAGGTGTTCCTGTTTGACGAACCCCTGTCGAACCTCGACGCCGCCCTGCGGGTCAAGATGCGCATCGAGATCGCCAAGCTGCACAAGGAGCTCAACTCCACCATCATCTACGTGACCCACGACCAGGTGGAGGCCATGACGCTGGCCAACCGCATCGTGGTGCTGAGCCCGCTCAAGGGCGAGGCGGCCACCAACCTGGAGCAGTTCGGCACCCCCCTCGAGCTCTACCACAACCCGGACAACAAGTTCGTGGCAGGCTTCATCGGCTCTCCCAAGATGAACTTCCTGGCGGGCGAGCTGGTGGAGATCGGCGAGCAGGAGTGCGTGGTCAAGCTCACCTCCGGCGATACCGTGCGTGCCCGGGTGGATGCCCGTCGCGGCGCGGTGGGCGACAAGGTGGAGCTGGGCATTCGCCCCGAGCACCTGGTGCCGCTGGGTCATGCCCATGCCGACAGCCGCGTGAGCGGCGTGGTGCAGGTTGCCGAACACCTGGGGGCCGAGTCCTTCGTCTACATGGACGTGGATGGTCATGACTTCACCGTCAAGGCGAGCTCCGACATCGACGTGGCCACCGGCCAGGAGTACAGCGTCGGCATCCCGGCCGAAGCCTGCTACCTGTTCGATGCCAAAGAGCAGGCGTTCCCGCGCACGGCCAAATATATCCGCGCCTGAGAGGGCGAGAGTGCCAGGTTTTCCTTTCTATACGTTCAATGCCTTTTGCCGGTCGCAAGACCGGCTTTTTATTGCCCGTCATCCGAGGCCCGGGTTCCGGCCAGCGGGCGGCTGGCCGGGGCCCGTCACTGTCCGTGCTTGTCTGACTCGAGGGCGGCGGTGACGTCCGGCACGAAGTGCTGGCTGGTGAGCGGCGGGCGCTCATACCCTTCGGTCTTGATGGGGGGCAGGGTGATAGGTTCGTAGTGGATCGCCTCGTAGGGCACCTTGCCAAGGAGGTGGGAGATGCAGTTGAGGCGGGCGCGGCGCTTGTCGTCGGCGTCCACCACGAACCAGGGGCAATCCTCGGTATCCGTGTAGGTGAACATGTCATCCTTGGCGCGGGAATACTCGACCCAGCGGGAGCGGGATTGCAGATCCATGGGGCTGAATTTCCAGCGCTTGATGGGGGTGTTGATGCGCTCCTTGAAGCGTTTCTCCTGCTCTTCGTCGCTGACCGAGAACCAGTATTTGATGAGGGTGATGCCGGAGCGGATCAACATCCGCTCGAATTCGGGGCAGGCACGCAGGAATTCGCGATACTCGTCGTCGCTGCAAAAGCCCATCACCCGTTCGACCCCGGCCCGGTTGTACCAGGAGCGGTCAAACAGCACCATCTCGCCCGCCGAGGGCAGGTGCGCCACGTAGCGTTGGAAGTACCACTGGGTGCGCTCCCGATCCGAGGGGGCGGGCAGGGCGGTGACCCGGCAGACCCGGGGGTTGAGGGGTTCGGTGATCGCCTTGATGACGCCCCCCTTGCCCGCGGCGTCGCGCCCCTCGAACAGCACCACCACTTTGAGCCCCTCCTGCTTGACCCACTCCTGCAACTTGACCAGCTCCTCCTGCAGGTGGGTGAGGTGATGTTCGTAGGTCTTCTTGTCCAGACGCGGGCGTTTCTTGCTCTTTTCCTTGGCCATCATCCTCTCCTTGGTGACTCCTCGTTGTGAGTCTCTCCAGCTTGCACCAGGCGGGCACCCCTGCCAAGGGTGGCGTGTTACACTGCCGCCTCATCAGCCGCTGGCAACAGAAAAACAGGAAAGCCAGTTTCATCGCCGCTGGCAACAGGAGAAAACATGAAGCAGTTTATGGAGATAGCGGGCCGCCGCATGGCCTATCTGGACGAGGGGCAGGGTCCGGCACTGCTCTTTGGCCACAGCTACCTGTGGGACAGTGCCATGTGGGCACCGCAAATCGAGGCCCTCAAGGGGCAGTATCGCTGCATCGTGCCCGAGCTCTGGGGTCACGGGGATTCCGATGTGCTGCCCGAGGGGCCCTGCACCCTGGCGGCCCTGGCCCGGGATCACCTGGCGCTGCTCGATGCCCTCGGCATCGACGAGTGCGTGCTGGTGGGGCTCTCCATCGGTGGCATGTGGGGCGTGGAGCTGGCGCGCATGGCACCTGCTCGCCTCAAGGGAGTGGTGCTGATGGACAGCTTCGTCGGCCTTGAACCCCAGAGCACCTGCGAGCGCTATCTCGACATGCTGGCGATGATCGAACAGGTCGGCGCCGTGCCTGCGCCCATCGCCGATCAGGTGGCGCCGCTCTTCTTCGCCCATCAACCGGACGCGGCCCTGATGGCCGGTTTCAAGGCACGGCTGGCCCAATGGCCCGCCGACAAGGTGGCGAGCCTGGTGGCGGTGGGGCGCAGCTTCGTGACCCGGGAGGATCGCATCGACTGGCTCGAAGAGATGAGGCTGCCCGCACTGGTCATGACGGGGTGCGAGGACAAGGCTCGCCCTGTGCTGGAGGGGTATCTGATGGCCGAGGTGCTGGGGTGCCCGTTCAGGGAGATCCCGGGGGCCGGTCACATCTCGACCCTGGAGAATCCCGTGTTTATCAACCGGGCGCTGTCGGCATTTCTCGCCGAAGTGGCAGGGTGACGCTGCGCCGGATAGCCGTAAAAAAGGAGCCATGGGCTCCTTTTTTGTTGCCCAGTCCGGATGGGGCTACCAGATGTAGCCCACCCCGAAGCCTGCATAGAGTTCTCCCTGATGCTGGACGATGGGGCTGTCGGCGATGTCGTCGTCGTAGCGTTCGTAGTTGATGCCAAAGCCGCCAATCCAGTTGGCGCTGAAGCGATAGCTGCCGATGAGGGAGACCATGGGGGAGAGGGTGGTGCCCGTGTTCCACGCCGGCCTGTCCGCCCTCGCTTCGTCTTGAGAGACACCGCCGAAGTAGTAGTTGGCGAGGTTGTGGCTGCGCAGCATGACGCCGGCTCCCGGCATCAGCAGCAGGGGGCCGCGGATGATGGGGAAGTTGGCCCACAGCATCAGCTCCTGACCGTCGCTGGTGCCGGTCACATCCGTGGTGGCCCGCACGCTCCAGAGGGCGTAGGGAGTGATGAGATCGGCCCCAACACCGGCCTCGAACTGCCCCTTGCGCTTCTCCATGCCATGGAGGAAGGGATCGTCGTCCGGGTCCAGGTTGCCAAAGCGCATCCGGCCGAAGGCATAGGTCGAGAGGTTGCCATCCCGGCTGAGGTAGTAGCGGGCCCGATCCCCCAGATACATCAGGTTGTCACCAAAATAGAGGGCCCCCGGGATGGGCATCAGGGTGTCGTCCTGGTGCTGGTAACGGGCCTGACCGCCGATGACGGCCCCGCCCAGCACCAACCCCTTGGGAATGGGGCTGTCGGGGCTGTCGCTGGAGAAGGTGCTGAGGGCCCCGATGTCGAGGTCTGCCCGGACGGGTGAGCAGAGCAGCAGTGCCAGAAAGGCACCCAGAGAGGCATGGCGCAGGGCAGGGAGTGGGGGCATGACAGATCCTTGTCGGTGGGTAGGCAGTGGTAACGAATCAGACCAGCGTAGCAAGTCAGACGGATGTCGGCTTTCAATTAAACCCGACAAGGCAAGCATGAGCCAGCGTCACGGAGGTGCTGCTGGTGGCCGGTATCTGGAAGGGGCGAGACCCGGCCTCGCCCCTTGCCAGGGTCAGGGGGCGGGGCGGGGGAGATCTTCCCGCTTGGGCCAGGCGTTGAGCACCGCTTTGACCAGTGTGGCGAGGGGAATGGCGAAGAAGACGCCCCAAAAGCCCCACAGACCGCCAAACACCAGCACGGCGATGATGATGGCTACCGGGTGCAGGTTGACCGCCTCGGAGAAGAGCAGGGGGACCAGCAGGTTGCCGTCGAGGGCCTGGATCACGAGATAGGCCACCATCAGCCAGGCGAAGTCGGGGGTCAGCCCCCACTGGAACAGGGCCACCATGGCCACCGGCACGGTCACCGCGGCGGCGCCAATATAGGGGATGAGCACGGAGAAGCCCACCGCGACCGCCAGCAGGGCGGAGTAGCGCAATCCCATCAGGGCGAAGGGCACATAGGTGGCGATGCCGACGATGACGATCTCGATCACCTTGCCGCGGATGTAGTTGATGATCTGGTCGTTCATCTCCACCCAGACCCGGTTCACCAGGGTGCGGTTGCGGGGCAGGAAGCGGCGCAGGCCCCCCATCAGCACCTGTTTGTCCTTGAGCATGAAGAAGACCATCAGGGGCACCAGGATGGCGTAGATGAGGATGGCCACCACGTTGATGAGGGAGCTCAAAGAGGCACTCACCAGTTGTTCACCGCCGGTCAGGATGCGCTGGCGAATGTTGTCGATGATGGTCTCCACCAGGCTGACGTCGATGATCTCGGGGTATTTTTCCGGCAGGGTGCGGACATAGTCCTGGGCATGGGCCAGCATGGCGGGCGCCTCCTTGGCCAGGTTGACCCCCTGGCTCACCAGCGTCGGGATGAGGCCCAGCAGCATCAGGGTCGTCACCGTGATGAACAGCAGCAGGACCAGGCTGGTGGCGACGGTGCGAGAAAGGCCGCCCCGTTGCAGGCGACTCACCGGCCACTCCAGCAGATAGGCCATCACCAGGGCCACCAGCAGCGGTGCCAGCAGATCCCCAAACAGCCAGAGCACGGCAAAGCAGAAGACCAGCAGCAGGAAGAGGGTGACGGCATCGGGGTCGGAAAAACGGGTCTGATACCAGCGCTTCAATACATCTAACATCGAGGCTTCCTTGAATGGCGGCTCACGGGGTGGGTGGCATGGGCTCGGGGGCGAGCAGGGCGTCCCGGGTGGGACGGGCAACGACGAGCAGCAGGGAGAGGCGGGCAGCTGACTCTTCCCGGGTCTGGACATGGTGACCCTGACGGCGCAGATAGGCGGGAATGTCCTGCCGGGAGCCTGCATCCCCGAGCTGGATGCACACGGATTGACCGGGCCGGGCCTGGCGCAACCAGAGCTTGAGCCGGATGAGGGGCTCGGGACAACGCCAGGGGGTCAGGTCGAGCTGTTCCATGAGAACTCCATCTCGTGCGTGGCGGTCATTATGGCCGTGATGAGAGGATGAAACAACGCTTGTGGGCCTTGAATGGCAAGGGTATTCTGCCGATGCCCGCTGGGGTCTGATTGGAGATAGAGATAACGTGGCACGTTTTTCCCCCCTGATAGCATCGCTTCCCCTGTTGGTCACCCTGATGGGGGCGACCTTCCACGCCCAGGGGAGCAACCAGTTGCCCGACATCGGTACCGCCGGGGTCGCCGCACTGCCCATCGAGCAGGAGGTGCGCTACGGCAACGCCTTCATGCGTTTTGCCCGGGCGGGCCTGCCCATCATCGATGACCCCGTGCTCAACGAATACATCGACGATCTGGGCCAGCGGCTGCTGACCAATGCCGACGGGGTGCGCTTCCCGTTCACCTTCTTCCTCATCAATGATTCCAGCATCAACGCGGCGGCCTTCCTCGGTGGCCGGGTCAAGGTGCACACCGGCCTCTTCCTCTACGCCGAGAGCGAGAGCGAGCTGGCCTCGGTACTGGCCCACGAAATCACCCACGTGACCCAGCGTCACATCGCCCGTTACATGGAGGCACAGGCGAGCAGCTCCGCCATGACCCTGGCCGGCCTGGTGGGCTCCATTGCACTCGCGGTGATCAACCCCACCGCCGGCATCGCGGCCTTGCAGACCACGCTTGGTTTGTCGATGCAGTCGGCCATCAACTACACCCGGGACAACGAATACGAGGCGGATCGCATCGGCATGAAGACGCTGTATGACGCCGGGTTCGATCCCATGGGCATGGCCAACTTCTTCCAGAAGCTGGCGGCGGAGTACCGCTATGCCAGCAAGCCGCCGGAGATGCTGCTGACTCACCCCCTGCCGGAGACCCGGATCAGCGAAGCCCGTGCCCGGGCCGGGAGCTATGGCGCGCGCGCCCTGCCGCCGAGCCTGGACTTCTGGCTGGCCAAGGTACGCATCCAGGTGCGCTATGGCACCGAGACGCCCCAGGCGCTGCTCACCTACTTCGACAGCCGCCTGCAGAAGGGGGATTACCCCCTCAAGGATGCCGCCATCTATGGCAAGGCGCTGGCCCTGTTGCAGCTCAAGCGCACCGACGAGGCCGATACCCTGATGCAGGAGCTGGCGACCCGTCACCCGGAGGATCTCTTCGTGGTGGATGCCCTGACCGACATCGATCTCGCCAAGGGGCGCAGCGCCCAGGCCATCGCCAGACTGGAGCGCTTCCGCACCCGGATGCCGGACAACGAGGTGGTGGTGGTGAACCTCGGCAACGCCTATCTGGAGGGGGGCAACTACAAGAAGTCCATCGCCATCCTGGACCCTTATGCCCGAGAGCACGACGAGAACAGCCTGGCCTGGAGCCTGCTGTCGGACGCCTACCGCAAGGCGGGCAGAATGACGGACCTGCACATGGCACGGGCGGAGACCCTTTCCCTGCGCGGGGACTACCAGGCGGCCATCGACGAACTGATCGTGGCGCGGGGCACCACCAGTGACAAGCTGACCCTGGCCCGCATCGAGGCGCGCATCACCCAGCTGGAGCGGGCCAAGAAGGATCTGGACAGCCTCAAGGGCTGAGTCCGGAGCGGGTTGATGGCAGGCGGGGTGCTCCTTTGGGGGCACCCCGCCTTGTTTTGCAGGCTAAAATAGGGCCTTTCATCGGTTTCAACGCATCTTGATGATGAAGAAATGAGAGTGATGGATGGCTCTGCTATGGGGCGCTCGCCACGCGGCGTTTTATCTCGGCGAGCTTCTGTTCGTCCAGCTCCCCCACCAGGGTCTCCAGCAGCGTGCCCCTGGCATCGAGCAGATAGCTGGTGGGCAGCGCCCCGGGCCTTGGGAACGGGAGGCGGGCGTCGTCATCCGGGATCATCAGGGGAACCCTGATGGCGTGGCGCCGTGCCAGCTCGGTCAGTTCGGCGGGGGAGGCGGGGTCATAGTTGATGGCGATCACCCGGATCCGCCCTTCCTGGTGCAATGTTGCCAGCAGGGGCATCTCCCGCAGGCAGGGGGCGCACCAGGGGGCGAAGTAGTTGACCAGCAGCGGCTTGCCACCGAGATCCGCGAGGCTGACCTTCTTTCCCGCGCCGTCGGTGAAGTCGGGTGCCGGGCTGCAGGCCCCCAGCAGGGTTGCCACAATCAGCCAACAGATCCGTTTCATTTCCATAGCCTTCCCGCTTACCCTGACCATCCGTTTCCCCTACAATAGCGCCATTTCTTGTCCCATCTTGCGATTAATCAGGGAGTTATCATGAGCGAGACCCAAATCTACCACAATCCGCGCTGCTCCAAGAGCCGTGAAACCCTGGCCTTGCTGGAACAGCATGGGGTCGCCCCCGAGGTGGTGCTCTATCTGGAGCAGGCACCGAGCGAGGCACAGATCCGCACCCTCCTGAGTCAGCTTGGCTTCACGGATCCCCGGCAGCTGATGCGCACCAAGGAGGATCTCTACAAGGAGCTGGGGCTCGGCGAGGTGAGCGGCGATGACCTCATTCGTGCCATGCACCAGCACCCCAAGCTCATCGAGCGCCCCATCGTCATCAGAAACGGGCAGGCCCGCATCGGTCGTCCGCCCGAGCAGGTGCTGGAGATCCTCAAGTGAGCACCCGCTTCGCTCGCCTGCTGACCCTGGCCGGTTTTTTCGGCCTGCTGGCCTGGGTGCTGCTCTGGCACCTCTGGCTCTCGCCCCACCCCGACCTCAATCCCTGGCTGTTGCCGGTGATCTGGACGGTGCCGCTGCTCTTCCCCCTCAAGGGCATAGTGCAGGGCAATCCCTACACCCACGCCTGGGGCAACTTCGTGCTGATGCCCTACTTCCTGCACGCCCTGACCCTGATCACCACGGATGAGGGGGAGCGGTGGTTGGCGGTGGTGGAGCTGGTGCTCACCACCCTGGCGTTTGTGGGCACCATCTATTATGCCCGCCTGCGCGGCCGCGAGCTGGGGCTGAGTATCCGCAAGAAGGAAGGCTGAGCCCCTCCCTGTCCGCCTGCTGGCGGGCAGGGTATGTGTCTGAAACCGACGCAAGCCAGCGAATGGCATCTTGCCGTATCGCCCCGAAGTGGCTTGCTTATCTCTTTGATTAATTTATGGATATTGATCGCTGATTGGCAGGGAAGCGCCTCTGTTGACAGATCTGCCACCTGGCTTGCCAGCCTCAGTCAGCCCCTGTTATGCAAAAAGGGGTATGCTTGTGTTTTCACCAGACTCGAGTGATCCATATGACAATCCTGCGTTCCCCCCTGTTGCACAAGACCCTGCTGGCCCTGACCGTCTCCCTCTCCGTCAGCTCCCTCGCCGATGCCTGTACCCGCGCCGTCTATCAGGGGGAGGGAGCGCTGGTGGTGACCGGTCGCACCATGGACTGGCGCAGCGCCATGCCGACCAATCTCTGGGCGCTGCCCCGTGGCATCGCGCGGGAAGGGGAGGCCGGCGCGCACTCCATGACGTGGACGTCACGCTACGGCTCCGTGGTGGCGGCAGGCTTCGATGCAGGCACCGCCGACGG
The DNA here is from genome assembly GCF_002934285.1 of Aeromonas sp. ASNIH1. NCBI lineage: Bacteria > Pseudomonadati > Pseudomonadota > Gammaproteobacteria > Aeromonadales > Aeromonadaceae > Aeromonas > Aeromonas sp. ASNIH1. The sequence continues at coordinate 3,378,282 of NZ_CP026228.1, forward strand.
CATGAACGAGAAGGGGCTGGTGGCCAACCTGCTCTATCTGACCGAGTCCGAGTATGTGACCCCGAGCGACAAGGATCCGCGCAAGACTCTCTCCATCTCGCTCTGGGCCCAGTACGCGCTGGACAACTTCGCCACCGTGGCCGAGGCGGTCGAGGCCCTGTCGAAGGACGAGTTCTATGTGGTGACCACCCTGACCCCGGATGGCAAGCCGGGCCAGCTGCACCTCTCCCTCTCCGATGCGAGCGGCGATTCCGCTATCTTCCAGTACGTGGGGGGCAAGCTGCAGATCTACCACGACCGCAGCTATCAGGTGATGACCAACTCGCCGACCTTTGACAAGCAACTGGCTCTCAACGACTACTGGGAGGAGATTGGCGGTCTCACCATGCTGCCCGGCACCAACCGCTCGGCGGACCGTTTTGCCCGCGCCTCCTTCTACATCAAGACCCTGCCAAAGACCGACCAGGCCAACGAGGCGGTGGCCGGGGTGATGAGCGTGATGCGCAACGTCTCGGTACCCATGGGGATCAGCACCCCGGATCAGCCCAACATCTCCACCACCCTGTGGCGCAGCGTGGCGGATCAGCAGCATCGCCGCTATTTCTTCGAGCTGACCCATCTGCCCAACACCTTCTGGGTGAGCATGGACAAGCTGGATCTCGCCGCGGGGGCCCCGGTGCGCAAGTTGCCCCTGACCGAGCAGCAGCTCTATGCGGGGGAGACGGCGGAGAAATTCGTCCCGGCCAAGGCGTTTCGCTTCCTGCCGGCCAGCCCCAAGGCCTGAGCGTTCCCCCGATGACAACGCCCCGCTCGGGGCGTTTTTTTATGGCGGGGATGAGGTGGCAGTGCGATGGGCGGCGATCTGCGCCTCGCAAAAGCGCATCAGCTCCGGGTAGAAGTGCAGGAAGGCGTGCTCGGCCTCGGTCCAGCGAGCCTGATCCAGGGCGTGGAGCGCCTCCCCGAGCGGCACGGGGCGGCGCAGCCGACGACCGATGCCGTTGAGGGCCGCCCCCACCCCTTCCCGGTACTGGTAGGAGGCCAGCCAGTCCTGCTCGGCCATGCGCCGCAGGGCCATCGGCAGGCCCTGTGGCAGGCTGTGATGATCCAGGAGAAGTTGACCATAGCTCTGCGCCAGAAAGTGGGGCAGGGGGGCTGCGCTGAACCTCTGCCAGTGCTGGCTGAGCCAGTGATCGTAGAGCATGTCCACCACAATGCCGCCGAAGCGGCGCCAGGGGGGGGCGAAGCTCGCCACGGCGGCCCGATGGGCCGGGTGGGCATCGGTGAAGGCGTCTATCTTGCGGTGCAGCCAGATCCCCTCGTCGAAGTGGTCAGCCAGACCCGTCGGCAGCGGGCCCTTGATGAAGTCCCCCAGCAGGTTGCCGGTGAGGGAGCTGCCGGTATGGGCCGCCAGATGGAGATGGGCGAGAAAATTCATGGGATGGGGCTCGCGTGCCTGGGCGTGAACGGGTGATCCGAGCCTAACGAATCGTGGCCGGATTGACCATGGGCAGGATGTTTCATCCCCAAGTCCCCTTGCCGGGCAAATTTGAGGCGTGGTAAGGTGCTTGCCATCTTTGTCACAGGACGCGACAAATCACCATGATGCGCAAAGCCAGAGGCTTTTTTCTGGCCTTCTACTTCAAGCCTTTCTATCTCTCCGAGTGGTTCGACGAATAGGTCGAGGCCCCGGAGCAGTTCATTGACGCCCATGGCGGCGTAATCCCGCTCATCTGCAATTTGCCGTTTGTTGGCCATCGCTTGCCTCTGCCTGCGATGCCTTGACCGCGCCTGTGCGCTTTTTATGTAATGGAGTACTCACGATGAAGACCACACTGACCCTGTCAGCCCTTGTTGCTGCCTGTCTGCTCGCTGCCCCCGTCACCGCCAAGGAGTGGAAGACGGTACGCTTTGGCGTGGAGGGGGCCTATCCACCCTTCTCATGGACCGATGCGTCCGGAGAGATCAAGGGATTTGACATCGATCTTGCCAACGCCCTGTGCCAGCAGATGGCCGTCAGGTGCGAGCTGGTGGCCCAGGATTGGGACGGCATGATCCCGGCCCTGCTGTCGCGCAAGTACGACGCCATCATCGCTGCCATGTCGATCACCGACGAGCGGCGCAAGAAGGTCGACTTCACCGAGAAATATGCCCACATTCCCAACCGCTTCGTGGCGGCCAGGGGCACCGAACTGACGCTGACGCCGGAAGGGATGGCGGGCAAGCGCATCGGCGTGCAGCGGGCCACCACCCACGACAAGTACCTGACCGACAACTTCGGCTCCAGCGTCATCATAGTGCGTTACGGCAGTGCCGATGAAGCCTACCTCGACCTGAAGGCGGGACGGGTGCTGGCCCTGCTGGCAGACGCCTCAGCCATCGAACAGGGGTTGCTTGGCAAGGAAGGGGGCGACAAGTTCGACTATGTGGGGCCGGCCCTGACCGACCGTCAATGGTTTGGCGACGGCATGGGGATCGCGGTGCGCAAGGGGGATCAGGATCTCAGGGCCAAGCTGAACGACGCCATCAAGGCCCTGCGCGCCAACGGCAAGTATCAGGAGATCAACCGGAAGTACTTCAAGTACGATATCTATGGCGGTTGATGGGTAACAGTCGGAGGGAGCCTGCTCCCTCCTTTTTCATGCAGCAAGGAGAGACCCCATGTTGACCCTGATCGAGGGTGCGCAGATCCATAGTCCGGCCCCGCTCGGCCAGCAGGATCTGCTGGTGGCGGATGGCCGCATCGCCTGGATGGGCAAGGGACTGACGGTTCCGGTCGACTGGCCACTGACGCGGGTGGACGCTGGCGGCCGCTATCTGGTGCCCGGACTGGTTGACCCGCTCGCCCATATCACGGGAGGCGGCGGTGAGGGAGGCTTCGGCTTTCGCACGCCGGAGCTCTTGGCAAGGGAAGCTCTGGCGGCGGGGGTTACCACGCTCGTGGCGGCGCTCGGCACCGACAGCCTGACCCGCAGCCCGGCCCAGGTGCTCGGCAAGGTACGCGAGTTTCGCGCCGCCGGGGTGAGCGCCTTCATGTACACCGGCTCCTACCACCTGCCGGTCAAGACCCTCACCGGCACGGTGGAGTCGGACATCATGCTGATCCCCGAGGTGCTGGGGGTAGGGGAGGTGGCCATCAGCGATCACAGGTCCAGCGCCCCCACCCACGACGAGCTGGCGCGGCTGGCGAGCGAGGCGCGGGTGGCCGGGCTGTTGTCCGGCAAAAGTGGCGTCAGCTTCTTTCACCTGGGGGATGGCCGCGGGGCGCTGGCGCCCCTGCGGGCCCTGCGCGATGACACCGACATCCCGCTTCGCCAGCTCTACCCCACCCACTGCAACCGCAATCCCTGGCTCTTTGCCGAGGCCATCGAGTGGGGTCGGGCAGGTGGCTGGGTCGACCTCACCACGTCGAGCTTCCCGGATCTGCTGGATGACGGGGAGCGGCTCGCGGCCGACGCCCTGGTGGCGTTGCTGGCGGCGGGCGTGCCCGTGGATCGCATCAGCTTCAGCTCGGACGCCAACGCCAGTCTGCCGCGCTTTGACGGCGAGGGGCGACTCATCGAGCTGCGCTGCGGCCAGATAGGGAGCCTGTGGCAGGAGGTGGTGGCGGCCTGCGGCAAGGGGGTGGCGCTGGAGATGGCACTGGCGGTAGTGACGGCCAATCCGGCCAGGGCGCTGGGGCTTGCGAGCAAGGGTACCCTGGGGGTGGGGCAGGATGCGGATCTGCTGCTGATCGACCCTGATACGTTCGCCATCGAGCGGGTGATGAGTGGGGGCCGGTGGCGCACCTGAATACCGGCGTCTGTCATCCAGCCCGCTCAGTTCATCAAAAAAAGCCCGGCAGCAGTGCCGGGCTTTGTCGTGCCATGGGGTTCAGATGGCCAGGAACCCCAGGATCAGAATGGGGCCGAGCAGGCTCAGGATAAAGCCGGAGACGATGGCCACCGGCACCACCTGGATGCCGCCGGATTTCTGGATGACAGGCAGGGTGAAGTCCAGCGCCGTGGCGCCGCCGTAGCCGATGGCGGCGCTGGGGTGGCGGCGCATCAGCACCGGGATGATGAGGATGGCGATAAGCTCGCGCCCCAGATCGTTGATGAAGGCGGCGGACCCCAGCACCGGGCCCAGCTTGTCCGCTACCAGGATGCCGGAGAGCGAATACCAGCCAAAACTGGAGCTCATCGCGAGGCCATGGGCAAAGGGCATGCCGAGCAGCTGGGCGGCCAGCAGGCTGCCGAGCCAGCTGCTGAGGATGACGGTGAGCGCGATCTTCATGCCCCAGGGATTGAGCAGGATCTGGCGCAGGCGCATGCCGGAGTTGCGCATCTGGATGCCGATGAGCAAGAGCAGCAGCATCAGGGCCCACTCGCTCAACTTGTCGATGGGCAGGGCGCGCAGGTCCACCACCAGCCCAAGCAAGACGCCCCCCAGCACCACGAAACAGAGCTGGAGGGATTCCCACAACAGGTGCAGCTTGCTCGGCATCTTGCCGTCACTGGCCTCGTGGGTGGGGGGGCTGCGCTTGTCCAGCCACCACAGGGCCAGCAGGTTGCAGAGGGTAATGGCTGCGAGCATCACCCCTGCCACCTTGAAGATCACTGCCAGGTTGCTGCCCAGGTTCTCCACATAGGCCAGCCCCAGACCCATCAGGAACAGGATGAGGTAGACCATCTTGCCCAGGGACTGGTTGACCAGTTTGATCAGACGGGCGGAAGAGAGGGGAACCAGATAGCCGATCACGAGCGGCAGCAGGATCAGCAACACATTGAGCAACATCGGGGCCTCGATCACAAAACGTGGAAAAACGGCACCTTATCACGACTTGTTGCACCTGTGTCACGGATCTGTGCATCAGCATGGCCCATACGGGACTTTTTTATCATATTGTTGTGTTTTTTGATGACAGTCGGCTCTGTACGCAAACGGGGAAAGAGGGCCACATCACCTGAGAAATCAATTTCATCCCCATGAAATGACGAGAGAAGGGGAATCTGCCTGGGTGAATAAAGTCCTTTTGGATGACATCTGGCGGATATGGTGAAATATGCTTGCTACCAGTGCGCTGCGGGTATAAAAGAGCGGTAGGTAAGGTGCGACAAAAAATGGATTTTATGCAGACAAAGTGCTGAAAAATACTCAATAGGCCAATAAAAATACAGATAAAACACCAAATACCTCGGTTCTGTATTGTTTTTTCACTACCTCAATGATATTTTCGCTGAAGGTTGCCATCGGTTAACGTTTTGTTAAATGGACGATGGTGGAGTCACGCCGAAGCGGCGTCTAGGGACAGACAAGGTTGTAATGGATGAGCGACGTTGCCGCACTGGAAGTTCGTGATCTGCACAAGTATTTTGGCACCCACGAAGTGCTCAAGGGCATCGATATGACGGCCCACAAGGGGGATGTGATCTCCCTCATCGGCTCCTCGGGTTCGGGGAAGTCGACCTTTCTACGCTGTATCAATCTGCTTGAAACCCCCTCATCGGGCAGCGTCTCCCTCCACGGGGAGCTGATCCGGATGAAAACCAGCCGTTCCGGCGAACGCCTGCCGGAAGACATGCGCCAGGTGGAGCGCATCCGCAGCCGGCTGGCCATGGTGTTTCAAAGCTTCAATCTCTGGTCCCACATGACCATCATGCAGAACATCATCGAAGTGCCCATCCAGGTGCTCAAGGTGCCCCGTGCCGAGGCCATCGCCAAGGCGGAGCATCTGCTCAACCGGGTGGGGCTGTGGGAGCGTCGCGACTATTATCCCGGTCATCTCTCCGGCGGTCAGCAGCAGCGGGCCGCCATCGCCCGGGCGCTGGCGGTGGAGCCCGAGGTGATGCTGTTTGACGAGCCTACCTCGGCCCTCGACCCTGAACTGGTGGGGGAGGTCCTTGGCCTGATGCGCGAGCTGGCGGAAGAGGGGCGTACCATGATGGTGGTGACCCACGAGATGTCCTTCGCCCGCGACGTATCGAACAAGGTGATGTTCCTGCACCAGGGGCGCGTGGAGGAGGAGGGCAATCCCAAGGAGATCTTCGCCCATCCCAAGTCGGAGCGATTCAAGCAATTCATCTCGTCCATCTATTGATGGACGGGATTCAATTTCAACCATCCGTACTTTCAACGATCGACGTGTTTATCAAGGAGAGATACATGAACAAGCTGATGCTGGCGACTGCCGTGATGACGGCCCTGTGTTCCGGTAGCCTGATGGCCAAGGAGTGGAAAGAGGTGCGGATCGGGGTGGAAGGGGCCTATCCCCCCTTCTCCTGGACCGAGCCGAGCGGCGAGGTGAAAGGCTTCGACATCGACATCGCCAACGCCCTGTGCGACGAGATGAAGGTGAAGTGCACCCTGATCAAGCAGGACTGGGACGGCATCATTCCGGCGCTGCTGTCGCGCAAGTATGACGCCATCATCGCCACCATGGACATTACCGAAGAGCGCAAGAAGAAGGTGGACTTCACCCAGAAGTACCAGCACATCCCGGCGCGCTTCGCCGCCAAGAAAGGGACCGAGATCCAGCTCGACAAGGCCTTCATGGACGGCAAGACCATCGCCGTGCAGCGTGCCACCTCCATGGATACCTACATCACCGACAACTTCCCCAACGCCACCATCAAGCGCTACGGCACTGCGGATGAAGCCTACCTCGATCTGAAATCCGGCCGTGTCGACTACGTGATGGCCGACTCCGCCGCCATCAGCGACGGCCTGCTGAAGAAGGAAGGGGGCGATGCCTTCGAGTTCATCGGCCCGAAACTGACCGATCCCAAGTGGTTTGGTGAGGGTGCCGGCATCGCGGTGCGCAAGGCTGACAAGGATCTGAAAGAGAAATTCAATGCTGCCATCCTGGCCCTGCGTGCCAATGGCAAGTACAAGGAAATCAACGACAAGTACTTCGACTTCGACGTGTACGGCGAGTAAGCCGACGTCAGGCGAACAACGACAGGTTGATCCCGTCAGTAGTCATCGGGCCCGTTGCCTTCCGCTGGGAGTGACGGGCCCGATTGCGATGGAGCTGCATTGCATATGTTTGATTTGAAAGGATACGAAACCTCTCTGCTGGAGGGGGCCTGGATCACCCTGGAGGTGGCGCTCGCCTCCCTGCTGCTGGCCCTGGTGCTCGGCATGCTGGGGGCCCTGGCCAAGCTCTCTCCCTACAAGTGGGCACGCGGCATCGCGGCGGCCTACACCACCGTCATTCGCGGCATCCCGGATCTGGTGCTGATGATGCTGCTCTTCTTCGGCGGCCAGGTGCTCATCAACGGGATCTGCACCTGGGTCAACGAGGCCTACAACAACCACCTGCTGGCGAGCAACCCGAACCAGGAGTGGGTCTCCCTGCTGCCCGATTACATCGACATCAGCCCGTTTGCGGCCGGGGTCGCTACCATCGGCTTCATCTTCGGTGCCTACATGACCGAGACCTTCCGCGGCGCCATCCTGGCGGTGGACAAGGGGGAGCTCGAGGCGGCCCGTGCCTTCGGCATGCGGGCAAGCCAGGTCTTTGTGCGGATCCTCTTTCCCCAGATGATGCGCCACGCCCTGCCCGGGTTTGGCAACAACTGGCTGGTGCTGCTGAAAACCACGGCCCTGGTCTCCATCATCGGGCTCGATGACATGGTGCGAAAGGCGTCGCTCGCGGCGGGCTCGACTCAGCAGCCTTTCACCTTCTACATGGCGGTGGCGCTGATCTTCCTGGTCTTCACCGCAGTCTCTACCTCGGCGCTCAAGTGGGCCGAGCGTCACTACGCCATCAAGACGAGGTAAGCCATGGATTTCTCGATCATTCTCAAGGAGTGGCCCACCTACTGGGAGGGGCTCTATACCACCATCTGGCTGGTGGCCGCCTCGCTCATGCTGGGGCTCATGCTGGCGGTGCCCATGGGCATACTGCGCAACAGCCGCAACTGGTTGATAAAGGGGCCAATCTGGGCCTATATCTACTTCTTCCGTGGCACCCCGCTCCTGGTGCAGCTCTTCATCATCTACTACGGTGCCGCCCAGTGGGAGTGGCTCAAGAACAGTGCGGCCTGGTCCCTCTTCTCGGAAGCCTGGTTCTGTGCCCTGCTGGCGTTCACTCTCAACACCGGCGCCTACACCGCCGAGATAGTGCGTGGCGCCGTGATGAACATGCCCAAGGGGCAGATAGAAGCGGCAAGCGCCTTCGGCATGACCCGCTGGCAGACCCTCACCCGCATCATCCTGCCCAACTCGTTTCGCCGTGCGCTGCCGGCCTACAGCAACGAGGTGATCTTCATGCTGCAGGGGTCGGCGGTGGCGGGCATCATCACCATCGTCGATCTGACGGGGGCCGCGCGGATCATCAACTCCCGCTACTACAGCCCGTTCGAGGCGTTCCTGACCGCAGGTCTGCTCTACATGCTGCTCACCTTCGTCATCGTCTGGTTGTTCAAGAAGTGGGAAGCCCGCTGGCATGCCCACCTGCGCCCGCGCAGCGTCTGACTGCCAGCAGAGAAAAAGCCCGCAACTGCGGGCTTTTTTTATGGACCACGGGCAGGCTCAGCGCCCCAGGTACTCCCTGTCGAAGAAGGTGTTGACCCAGTGGGGGCGATAGACGGCGAGCAGGGTCATGGTCATGCCGTTGAGGAGCGCCTCGGGGAAGAGCAGCAGCGGCCAGATGGAGAGGTAGTCGGCGCTGATGGTGTGCCAGGAGTAGGTGCCGCTCACCCCCATCAGCAGGGCGCTGGCGATCACCTTGGCCGAGATGCTCAGCGCCCCCCCGAGAAATGCCGCCACGAACAGATAGACGAAGAGGTGGCGAGGCAGCCAGGCCCAGCTCCCCAGAAACAGCAGCCAGCTGGTGGCCACCGGCAGGGCGACGCCGATGAGGGCTTGCCAGCCGATGTCGGCCAGGGGGATGACCCCGAAGTAAGCGAGGAGCAGCAGGGTGAGGCAGGGGGCAAGCAGGGCGAGGCGCCAGCCCAGCAACAGGGTCAGGCTGGTGAGGCCGAGAAAGTGGATCTCGAGCCCCTCGTGCAACCCGGCCCGCAAGGTCCACAGCGGTACCAGCACGATGGCGCCGCCGAGGCAAAGATGCTGATAGAGCGGGTGGGCGCCAAGGGTGCGCAGCAGGGAGGCGTTCAGACTGAAGGCGAGCAGCACCAGCCAGAGCAGGAGGGCGGCGACTTGTCCTTCACTCATGAGCGGTTCCCCCGGATGCGGCTGTCGGTGATGGCGCCGTGGCGAACGCCAGCGCAATGAAAAGAGGCCGCCCTCTGCCGGGCGGCCTCCTGTCTCAATACTTCACGTTGGGGTGATACTTGCCAAGGATGCCCTGGACCCTGTCCATGGTCTCCTTGCTGGGGGGCTTGATGCCGACCAGATCATAGGTATCTCCCAGCACGTCCCACTTGTGCTTGCCAAGTTCGTGGTAGGGCAGCAGCTCCACCTTCTCGACGCACTCCCCCAGCTCGGCGATGAACTGGCCGAGTCCTTCTGCGCTCTCGTCATCGTCGGACCAGGTGGGCACCACCACGTAGCGGATCCACATGGTCTGACCGCGGGAGGCCAGGTAGCGGGCGAACTCCAGGGTGTATTTGTTGCTGACGTGGGTGAGGGGAATGTGCTTCTCGTCGTTGATCTGCTTGATGTCGAGCAGCACCAGATCGGTGTTGTCCAGCACCTGGTCGAGCAACTCGTCGTAGTGACGCACGAAACCGTTGGTGTCGAGGCAGGTGTGGATCCCCTGGGCCTTGCAGGCGGTGAACAGTTCGGCGATGAACTCCTGCTGCAGCATGGCCTCGCCGCCGGAGGCGGTCACGCCACCGCCGGAGGCATTCATGAAGTGGCGATAGCTGGTGAGATCCTTCATCAGCTCGGGCACGGTGACCTCGCGGCCGCCCTGGGTGTCCCAGGTGTCCCGGTTGTGACAATACTTGCAGCGCATCAGGCAGCCCTGCATGAACACGATGAAGCGGATGCCGGGGCCGTCGACGGTCCCGCAGGTCTCGACGGAGTGGATCCGGCCAATGATGTCGGTAGTGCCGGTGTCGCTGGCTTCAACGGTCGGGATCCGCTGCGTGCCGGGGGTGGCAGGTCCCTTGGATTCAACGGCGGGGATCCGGTTAATGACTGACATAGACGACTCCAATGGTGCGGACAAGGTTCGAGCGGTCGTTATTTTATGACAGAAAGCCCTATAAATCCTACCAGTTTAGCCCGCAGGGGTGGCACCCAGCAGGCTCTCCAGTGCCTTGACGGGGAGCGGCCGGCTGGTGAGGAAGCCTTGATAATGCTGGCATCCCAGGGCCTTGAGCACGGCGAGCTGCTCCTCTTCCTCCACCCCTTCGGCGGTGACGGTGAAACGAAACACCCGGGCGAGATCCAGGATGGCCTTGACGATGGCCTTGTCCTGTTCGCTGTGGACCAGGGTCTGGATGAAGCTTCTGTCGAGCTTCACCTCGTCGGCGGGCAGATCCCGCAGATAGGCCAGGGACGAGTAGCCCGTGCCGAAGTCGTCGATGGAGATGAGCAGGCCGAGGGCCTTGAGCTGGCGGATCCTGGCGATGCTCTCCAGCCGGTTTTCCAGCACCACGGACTCGGTGATCTCCAGCAGCAGGCGCGACGGGGGCACCCCGGTGTCCCGCAGAATGTACTCCACCTGCTGCACGAAACCGGCGGTGTGGAACTGGCGGGCGCTGACGTTGACCGACAGATGGGGGATGGCGAGACCGTTGTTGAGCCAGAAGCTGTACTGGGCACAGGCGGTCTTCATCACCCAGTAGCCTATCTCCTGGATCAGGGTGGTCTCCTCGGCGATGGGGATGAACTCCCCGGGGGGCACCATGGTGCCGTCGGCCTTCTGCCAGCGCAGCAGCGCCTCTATGCCCGAGAGCGTGCCGTTGTCGACCCGGTATTGGGGCTGGTAGTGCAGCACCAGCTCGTTGTTGCGCAGGGCATCGCGCAGCTGGTTGTTGAGAGAAAGCTTGCTCTTCTCTTTTTCCGCCATGGCTTCACTGAAGAAGATATGGTTGCCCTGGCCCGCGCGCTTGGCCATGTGAACGGCGGTATCGGCCTGCTGCATCAGGACAAGGTGATCCTTGTCGTCATCGCTGAACAGGCTGATCCCCACGGAGGCGCTGCAGTGCAGCTTGTGATCGCCGATGTCAAAGGGGGCACGGAAGATCCCCATCAGCTCCCGGGCAAAGTGCTCCGCCAGGATCTTGGCGGTGATATAGCCCTGGCCCAGTGCCGTGAAGAGCAGGGCAAATTCGTCACCCGAGGTGCGGGCGAGCACCAGGTTCTCCTGGGGCAGGGACTTGAGTCGCACCACCACGGCCTGGAGCAGCAGATCGCCGCAGGCGTGACCGAGGGAGTCGTTGATGGATTTGAAGTTGTCCAGATCCAGCAGCAGCAGGGCCCCCCACTGGCCACTCGGGGTCTGCAGGGTGCGCTGCATGATGTCGGTCAGGCTCCGCCTGTTGTAGAGATCGCACAGGTCGTCGTAGTAGGCGAGACGCTCGATGTGGCGGGCGGTCTCCTTCTCCTGGGTGATGTCGTGGAAGCTGCAGACGAAGTGGCTGATCTCCTCCTCCTCGTCCTTGACCCCGCTCACCATGAGCCGCACCGGGAAGAGGTGTCCCTCCCGGTGCAGGCATTGTTCCTCCCCGAGCCAGTATCCCTGCCGGTTGACCGCCGCGATCACCTCCTCCTTGAGGGTGTCGCCATAGTAGGTGGGCCTCAGGGCGTCGATGTGCAGGCCCAGCATCTCCTCGCTGGCAAAGCCGGTGATGCGGCTGAAGGAGGCATTGACCTTGAGGATGATGCCCCCGTGATCCATTACCAGCAGGCCGTCGTGGGTGTTGAAGGCCACTTCGGCCAGGCGCAGGGCATCGTCATTGGCCAGGCGCTGCAACTCGCTGGCGGCCCGCTCGCGCTGTTCGTAGAGGACGTCCAGCAGGGGCGCGGGATCGGCCAGAGGGGTGGCGAGCAGCAGGGTGAGCTGCCCCAGGGGGAGACCGTTTGGCCCCGGGAAGGGGATGCCGACATAGGCCTTGGCGTCGAGGGCCAGCAGCTGGCTGGACTGGGGATAGCGCAGGGCCAGATCTTCCACGTAGAGGCTCTGCCCGTGCTGGAAGATCTCCCGGCCCGGGCCGATGTCCATGGGCATGGGTTTGACGACGGCGAAGGTCTCCCCCTCCACCACGCAGCGGGGAATGAGCCAGAGATCCTGGCCGCGAGGCTGAAATTCGCCGATCCAGCCCATGTGGGCACCGCTCAGGCCCATGGCCCAGCGCAGCAGGGCGCGGCAGTAGTCGTTGCCGGTCAGGTTGGCAAGCCCCGGGGGGGGCGCGAGGTCCGGGGTGTCGGTCGCCACGGGGTCCGGCTGCCAGTGGCCGAGCAAACGGGCGCAATGACGCACCAGTTGCAGGGTGTCATCGCTGATGAGGGTGCTCTCGGCATACTCCAGGCTGAGCACGCCGATGAGCTTCTCCTGCTCCAGCAAGGCGCCGTCCAGGCGGGAGCAGACATTGGCATCGGCCAGATAGTAGTGCTGGCTCAACATGGGCTGGTGGGCCGCCTCCGAGAAGCTCAGGGCGCCCCGGGCGCGCAGGGCCCGGATGTAACGGCTGTCTCCGCGAATGGCACCGAGCGCGTCCACCCCCAGGGTGAATACCGGGGTCAGCTGTTCGCCGCCAAGGGCGCCATGGGCCTGGTAGTGCCAGAGGATCAGGCGATCGGCCCCCAGGCACTCCTTGAGGCTCTCCAGCATGGCGTCATACTGCTGCTGGCTGGCCATCTGGCTCAGGCGCGGCAGTTGCAGGGACAGGCTGGCGGCGCTCTCCTGGGACTGGGTCTGCAGGCAGATGAGCCAGAAGGCGTCCTGCTCGTGGGAGAGGGAAATGTGCCAGAGGAGGGCGTCAAAGCGCAGCACCAGCTTGCCCCCCTTGCCGCTGGCCAGCCGCTGCTCGATGGGCTGGCGCAGGGCGTCCGGCAATTGGGCCGGCCAGGCACTGCGGGGCTCGTCGAGCCAGTGGAGCGGCGTCTGCATCACATCGGTCAGGGCGACCAGCCGTTGACTACGGGTATCCAGGCGGAAGAACAGGGGCGCCTGGCTGGCGGTCGGAAGATGGCTGAGCGCGGTAGACGACATGAACTGACACTATCCTGTTGAGCAATTGTCGGAGGGCAAGAATACTGCAAATCCGTGGCAAACAAAATTTCATTGAATTCTAAATTAGATAAGTCTAATTTATTGGTCATTTCCTGTTGAGTGGAGTCTTGCAGATGAAACGGATCCTGATTGTGGGTGGTGTGGCCGGGGGGGCGTCCGCCGCCGCCCGTGCCCGCCGTTTGAGCGAAGAGGCGGAGATCGTGATGTTCGAGCGGGGCGAGTTCGTGAGCTTCGCCAACTGCGGTCTGCCTTATCACATCGGGGGGGATATCCCGGATCGGGATGCCCTGCTGCTGCAAACGCCGCAAAGCTTCAAGCGCCGTTTCAACGTGGATGTGCGGGTGTTTCACGACGTCATCGAGATAGACAGGGCCGGCAAGAGCCTGCTGGTGCGCAACCTGCTCACCGGCGAAGAGCGGCGCGAAGCCTACGACGTGCTGCTGCTGAGCCCGGGCGCTGCCCCCATCCGGCCTCCCTTCCCCGGCATCGAGAGCCCGGGGGTACACACCCTGCGTAGCATTCCCGACATGGATCGCATCCTGGCGGCGCTGGCGCACGACAAGCCCCGCCACGTCACCGTGGTGGGGGGCGGTTTCATCGGGCTGGAGATGATGGAGGCGCTGCACCAGCGCAAGCTGGATGTCACCCTGCTGGAGCTCTCCGATCAGGTGATGGCGCCGGTGGACAAGGAGATGGCCAACCTGCTCCACGCCCGCATCCGGGAGGAGGGGGTCGATCTTCGCCTGCGTACCGGCCTCGCTGCCATCGAAAGCCTGGAGGTGCCTGCCGAGAAGACCGCCGCCGTGGCGACCGCCCAGCGGGGTGGACTGCGCCTGACCCTCAATGACGGCTCTCATCTCGACACCGGCCTTCTGATCCTCGCTATCGGCGTCAAGCCCGAGACTCTGCTCGCCGCCAAGGCGGGGCTGGTGCTGGGACCGCGGGGCGGCATCAAAGTGGATGCCGGGATGCGTACCTCGGATCCCTGCATCTTCGCGGTGGGGGATGCGGTGGAGGAGATCGATTTTGTCACCGGCGAGTCCGTGCTGATCCCGCTGGCGGGCCCCGCCAACCGCCAGGGGCGCATCGCCGCCGACAACATGCTGGGGCGAAGCGAAACCTACAAGAAGACGCAAGGGACCGCCATCTGCAAGCTGTTCGATCTGGCGGTGGCGAGCACGGGGCTGAACGAGAAGCGACTGGTGCAGCTGGGGCTGCCGTTCGAGAAGGTCTATGTCCACCCGGGCAGCCACGCCGGCTATTATCCTGGCGCCCATCCGGTCAGCCTCAAGCTGCTGTTTGCCCCCGATGGCAAGATTTACGGCGCCCAGGCCATCGGCAAGGATGGCATCGACAAGCGCATCGACGTGCTGGCGGTGGCCCAGCGCGCCGGCCTCACCGTATTTGATCTGCAGGATCTGGAGCTCACCTATGCGCCGCCCTTTGGCTCAGCCAAGGATGTGATCAACATGGCGGGCTTCGTGGCGAGCAACCATCTGAAGGGGGACACCCTGCTCTGCCACGCAGCCGAGGTGCAGGCTCGCCACCCCCATCAGCAGGTGGTGGATGTGCGAAACGGCCCCGAACTCGACAAGCTGGGACGCATTCCGGGGGCGATGCACATTCCTCTGGACGAGCTGCGCGACCGTCTTGATGAGCTGCCCAAGGATAAAGAGCTGCTCATCAGCTGCCAGGTGGGACTGCGGGGTCACGTGGCCTGCCGCCTGCTGAGCCAGCACGGTTTTCGGGTCAAGAACCTCTCAGGCGGTTTCAAGACCTGGCAGGCGGTGATCGCCGAGTAGATCCTCCAGGCTGACATGGCCCGATTGATCACTCTGTATGCAAACGGGCCACTCCAGTGAGTGGCCCGTTTTGTTGCCGCAGGTGGCCCCTCGCTCTCAGGGGGGGCTGTCAGCGAGCTGATTGCGAATGTGGTGCTGCAAGACCGCGAGCATGGAGGCGCCGGAGAGGCCTATCATCAGGGCACCGTTGACCGCCTCCAGGGGGCCGAGCAGTTTCCACTGCGGGCTCATGACTATGTCGCCATAGCCCAGAGTGGCGAAGTTGACCCCGGAGTGATAGACGGCCTCCTGCAGGGTATCGAACTCCCCGAGCCACAGGAAGAGCCCGCCCCAGACGCCGATCTGGGCCAGGTTGCCCAGCATCACCAGAGTGATGATGCCAAACAAAGCCAGCATGCCGGCCAGGGCCCCCTCGCGTCGATTGAATCGCTTGACGTAGAAGCGGATGCACCAGACGGATACCAGGGATTGCAGCAGCATGTTGACCAGGATCACCGGGATGCCGACCAAAAAAATCGTTAACATATCAATCTCCTAGCTTGGCTTCTGCCAGTGGGCGGCCGACTGGCCACCACTGTTCGAGCAGCAAGATACAGAGCCAGCCATAGCCGGCCACCACCAGATAGAGGCCGCAACGCATGGCGGCCGCCAACCACACATCCTTGCCGGTGGCGCTGTCCTCGATGGCCGGGCCAAACAGGATGAGCGCCGTGATCCAGGCGTTGCTCCAGAAGGATGGCGGGAAACGCCCCGCCACCAGCCGCACCAGGCGCCGCGCCAGCCAGAGGGTCATCAGGGCCAGTATCAGCACCAGCATCAGGAGCGAGGGCCAGAGGCTGAGCCCGAGCCAGAGTGCGAACGCCAGCAGGGCGCCCATCAGGGTCGAGAGCACCAGCTCCTGGCCCGCCTGTCTGGCGTTGAGGGAGGTACTCTGCTGGGCCAGGGTCACCGTCTTCATCACCGCCGGAATGTAGAACGCCGGATTGCCGAGGGCCAGCAGCCACATCGGCAGTACCATGGCGACGGCGCGCAGCGCCAGCCGCTCGGGATGTTCGGGGGGCAATGGCACCGGTCTTGCCGCCGCTCCCGCCACCTGCAGGGGAGGGAAGAGTGCGTGGGCCAGGCGGTTGACCAGGGTGCCTATCAGGATCCCCAGTCCCATCATCTGGGCAAGGGCGATGGCAAGGGACTGCTCGATGAGACCGGCCACCGGGATCACCGTGATGGCCATGATGAGCAGCATGGCGGCGGCCCCCTTGCCGGCCATCGCCTGCTGCATCAGCAGGTAGAGCAGCAGGGCGACGAGCAGCACGGCCGCCAGGGCATAGTGGGTCAGCAGGGGCACCAGCAGCACGCCGCCGACCATCACGGCCAGCAGCAGAGCGCCACCCAGCAACCCTTTGCCAAGGCTGAGCGGCTCGCCGGGTCGGCACAGCACCACCCAGGCCATGATGACCCCGAGGTGGGGCATGGGCAGCGCCAGGCCGTAACAGATCCCCGTCGCGAGCCCGATGCCCGTGCCAATGCGCAGTACAGCCTTGTCGGCGTTATGCATCTGGTACCTCAATAGAGGAAGGAGAAGAGGCTCATCAGGCGGATATAGAGTGCCCCCAGGAGGTGCATCACCCCGCTCTCGCCGGTGTAGACCAGCACGTCGGCCTGGCCACCGATCCGCAGCGCCTCGACCGGGGGGAAGTCGTCGCTCTGGAAGGCGACCTTGACCGGGAAACGCTGGGCCTGGCGCAGCCAGTCGCGGTTGTTGTCCACCGTGGGCAGGGTACCGGCGGGCTGGTTCTTGCCATCGCCCACCCCGTAGCCGACGCTGCGGATCTCCCCCTCGAATAGCTGTCCAGGCAGGCTGTCGAGCAGGATGGCGACCTTGTCCCCTGGTCGAATGTTGCCGAGGTTGTTCTCCGTCAGATCCGCCGATACCCAGACGTCGTGGATGGCGATCAGGGTCATGGCCGGGGCGCCGGCCCCGATAAACTGGCCCGCATCCGTGCTCAAGTCGGTGACAAGGCCCCGACCCGGCGCCACCACGCGGGTGTTCTGGCGATCCAGCTCGGCCTTGTGCACCGCCGAGCGGGCACTGAGCAGCTGGGAGTTGTCATCGCCGCTCGCCCCGGCGGCCTCGATGGTGCGGCGAACGTCGGCTTCGGCCGCCGCCACCTGACTCTTGGCGGTCTCGCGGCTGGCCTGGGCCACCTCCAGGCGACGCACCGAGATGGCCCCCGGATCCTCCCGATAGAGCCGCTCCTGGCGCTCGGCATCCTTGGCCGCGTTGTCGTAGGCAGCGCGCATGGCCATCAGTGAGGCCTCGGCCGCCTTGACCCCTTCGGTATTTGCCTTGACGCCGCTCAGCACCGTCTGGTAGTCGGATCTGGCCTTGGCCAGGGCGATGTCATAAGGCTCGGGATCGATCTCGAACAGGGGGGCGCCAGCCTCCACGTCCTGATTGTCGTGGACATAGACCCGCTTGATCTGGCCTGCCACCTCGGCGGCGACGGGAACCACGAAGGCCTGCACCCGGGCCTGGGAGCTGTAGGGGGTCAACCTGTCCGCCAGCAGATACCAGATGAGCAGGAGGAGGATCGCGGCCAGCAGCCCGAGGGTGGCGCCGCGGCTGGCCTGACCGGGAGAGGCTGTGTCAGTCATGGGAGTTTGCCTTCTGTGTCATGGGGGAGTGGGCTGCGTCGAGCAGGGGGGTCCAGTCGGCGCGCGTGCGCAGTTGAGCCTCCACCTTGGGGGTCACCAGGGGACGTTCGCGCCCCTGTTCCCAACCGCCACCCAGTGCCTTGTAGAGGGTGATGAGGTCGCGCATCCGGGCACCGCGGCTGTTGACCAGGCGCTCCTGCTGGTTGAACAGAGCACGCTGGGAGTCGAGCACCCGCTGGAAGTCCGCCATCCCCTCGCGGTACTGGGTGTTGGCGATTTCGAGGGAGCGGCGGGCGGCTTCGCCGGTCTGGGTCAGCAGGGCGATCTCCTCCTGGCCGTTGGCATAGGCCACGGCCGCGTCATCCACCTCGCGGGCCGCCTTGAACACGCTGTCGCGATAGCGTTCGTGAAGCTGCTGGAAGCGGGCGTCCTGCACCAGGATCTGGTTGCCGAGCCGCCCCTGATCCAGCAGGTTCCAGCTCAGCGACGGCCCGACGGCCCAGGAGAAGGTGCCACTTTCCCCGCCGCTGGCATTGACTCCCAGGGTGCCGAGCAGGGTGATGGAGGGGTAGAGCTCGCTCTCGGCCACCCCGATGAGGGCCGACTGGGCGGCCAGCTGACGCTCCGCCACCCGCACGTCGGGACGGCGGCGCAGCAGATCCGCGGGCATCTCGGTGACCAGGGCCAGCTCGCCCTGGGGGATCTTGCCGGTGTTGGTGGTCATCTCGGGCAGGGGCCCCGGGGCGCGGGCGAGCAGGGTGGAGAGGGCGTTCTGGCTTTGGCGCAGGCTGGTCTCGAGCTGGGGAATGCCGGACAGGGTGCCCAGGTACTGGGTCCTGGCTTGCTGCACGTCCAGCTCGGCGCTGTTGCCGCTCTTGAACAGTCGCTCGGTGATCTCCAGGCTGCGCCGCTGGATGCGGGCATTCTCCCGGGCGATCTGGAGCCTGGCCTCCAGGGTACGGATGCTCACATAGAGCTGGGCCACCTGGGCGGCCATCAACACCTGGATGTCGTCATATTGGGCCAGGGTCGCGAAATAGCTGGCATCCGCCGCCTCGACTCCGCGCTGGAACTTGCCCCAGAAGTCAAGTTCCCAACCGAGGTTGAAGCCGGCGCCGTAGCTGTTGCCCGCGCTGCTGTGGCCGCCCCGGGTCTGACCTGCCTGGAGGAATTCTGCCGTTCCCACCGTCGCCTGGGGGCCGAGCAGGCTCTCGGCGATGCCAAGCTGGGCCTGGGCCTCGAGGATCCGCAGGCCGGCGATCCGCACGTCCGGATTCTTGAGGAAGGCCTCCTCCACCAGGGCGCTCAGCACGGGATCGTGCAAGTTGTCCCACCATCGTCGGTAGTCGGTCACCGTCACCGCCTGCTGACCCTCGCTGGCGCTGTGCCAGTTGGCCATCTCCTCGACACCGGGGGCCTGATAATCGGGCCCGAGCAGAGTACAGGCACCGAGCAGCAGGCAGGTGCCCCCTGCAAACAGGGGGCGAAGGAGAGAAAGTGCGTCGGCCATGGGGTTATTCTTCCGCGTTGGCCAGACCGTCGTTGACCCAGGCCATGAAGATGCGATAGCCGATGGAGAGCAGGGTGGCACCGATGAACATGCCGAGGATGCCATTGGTGGCCATGCCGCCGAGGGCCCCCAGCAGCACTACCGGCATGGGCGCATCGACGCCACGCCCCAGCAGCAGCGGCTTGAGCACGTTGTCGGCCATGCCGGCCACGACCAGCAGCACTGAGTAGATGACGTTGAGCAGGGTGCCGTGATCCCCCGCCATCCACATGAAGGCAATGGCCGGTCCCGTGATCAGGATGACGGGGACCTGGGCGATACCCAGGATCAGCGCCAGGACGAAGAAGATCCCGACCGCCGGGATCCCGGCGAGGGACATGATGACGCCAGCCAGCAGGGCCTGGATGAAGGCGACCCCGATGACCCCCATGGCCACGGCCCGGATGGTGCTGGTGCACAGCTTGGTCAGGGCGAGGCCCTTGCGCTCATCGGTGATGCGCATGGCGATGCGCTCGGCGCTGATGGCACCCGGTGCCCCCCAGGCCATGATGATGCCAGCCACGATGAAAGAGGCGACGAAGCCCAGCAGGCCGCCCCCCATGCTGGCGAGCATGGCGACAGTCTGCTTGGCCATGTCGCCGAGCTGCGGCTTGTAGCTGATGAGGAGGCTCGGCAGATCCACGGATGCCTTGGTCCATAAGGCGTGCAGCTTGGCACCGATCAGCGGGATGCTGGCGATGTCGGCGGAAGGCGCCGGAATCACCAGAGTGTTGTTGTTCACCTTGTCTATCAGGGCGCTGACGCTGTCTCCCAGGGAGCCGAGCATGGCAACGGTGGGGGCCACGATGAGCAGGATGCCCAGCAGGACCAGCAGGGTGGACGACTGGCCCTGTTTTCCCCCGAGTCGGGCGGCAAAGCGCTGATGGAGGGGGTAAAGGGTGACCGCCAGGATCAGGGCCCACAGCATCATGTTCATGAAGGGGGAGAACACGGTGAAGCAGAACGAGCCTAGCGCCAGAATAAGGCCAAATTTGATGAACATGTCCAGGAATCGGGCAACCAATCTTTTTTCGACGAGGGACAGATCGTTATTTTCCATGCTGATATGACTCCAGAGAGGGATGGATGCATGACCCCGCTGACCCTGTGTGAACTCAAGGTCGGCATTCTGGTCGATGGACAATTAATAAGTTTGTTTTCAATGGTTGAGGCATACATCGAGCGCACCTGCACGTTATGTATGGCACAGGTGTTCAAGGCTTAAAAAATATTTATCTGCTTGATATGTCGTTGATTGGAAGGCCTGCGTTGAGCAGGGCCGAGAATAATGAATGGCCCGATCGCGCTCAAGTGAACAGTGGTGCCCGGTTTAGCCTGGGTTCAGAAAATCACGACAATCCTCTTTCATGGAACAGGACATCGCATGAAGGGTCTCGAATAAACCTCGCGGTTCACGGGGCGTCGCGCTCCCGTTCGAGGCGATGCGCCCATCTCTGTTGGCCGATGCCGCCCGATATGGCAGTTGGTGTTCCCGGGAGTGACGCTTTATTCTATTGGCTCCTGCGCTGCGGCGATCCAACCCGGGATGAACACCATGCACCTCTCTCTCTCCTGCCCCGTGACTCGTCTTCCCCGTGTGGCCTGGCTGGCGGCGCTGCTGCTGGCTGGTTGCGGCCCCGACAAGCCTGCCAGCCAGGTGCCGACGACAGAACCGATGGCCCGGCAGGAGGCGGGAGCGCCCGCCTCCGTGGTGCAGGCCAATGCACGCCAATACCGCGATGCCCCGGCGCTGGCCCTGGTCTTCTCCGGCCCATTGGCGCCCAAGGCAAACTGGCAGAGCTGGCTTTCTGTGAGTGAAGGGGGCAAGCAGGTGCAGGGGGAGTGGATCCTCGCCGACGATGGCCGCACCCTCTATTTCCCGAACGTGCAACCCGACAAACGCTACGAGGTGAGCCTCAAGGCGGGGCTGGGCCCATCCCCCCAGCGCTGGACCCTCAAGACCCGGCCGCTGGAGGCAGGGGCGTCGTTTACCGCGAGCGGCATGGTATTGCCGCTGCGCGACGAGCTGCGCCTGCCCATCAGCGCGGTCAATGTGGACGAGGTCAATATCGACTTCTTTCGGGTCGATGCCGAATACCTGCCCCGTTTCCTGGCCGAGTATCGCCCCGGTGCCGGCATGGGCAACTGGGAGCTTGAGCAGATCACCAAGCGGGCCAGGCGGGTATTCAGTGGCCGCTATGCGCTGGAGCTCGATGCCAACCGGCGCGAGACCCGCCTTATCAATGTGAAGGAGCCGCAGTTGGCGGAGGCTGGCGTCTACTTTGCGGTGATGTCCCCCCTTGGCAACTACGACTGGCGCAAGGAGACCACCTATTTCGCGGTGAGCGACATGGGGCTCAGTGCCCGCCGTTACCGCGATGAGCTGGAGGTGTTCGTGAGTTCCCTGGCCAGCGCCGACCCGCTCAAGGATGTGCAGCTCTCCCTGCTCGACGAGAAGGGCAACCGGCTGCAGGTGCAAACCACCGATCCGCAGGGCCATCGTCGCTTCGATCAGGTGCAGGGGGCTCGCTTGCTGCTGGCCGAACAGGGCAACCATCTGGCGGTGCTGCGTCTCGATGGGGCTGCGCTCGACCTCTCCACCTTCGATCTCGGCACCCAGCCCTGGCAGGCCCAGCAGTTGTATCTCTTTAGCGGGCGCGACCTTTATCGCCCCGGCGAGCGGCTCGACAGCGAGATCCTGCTCAAGGGACAGGATGGCCAGCTGCTGCCGGGGATGGCGGTGGAACTGGAGGTGAAGCAGCCGGACGGCCAGCTGCTCGAGCAGAAACGGCTTCTGCCGGACAATTTGGGCGCGGCCCACTACGGTCTGCGTTTGCCGGATGATGCGCCGCTCGGGCGCTGGACCATCAACCTCAAGACCGCTGCTGGCAGTCGTTTCGAGTGGCCTTTTCTGGTGGAGGAGTTTTTGCCGGAGCGGCTCAAACTGCAGCTTGGCAAGGGGCCGGATGGTGAAGTGACGGATCTGGACGCCGCCCTCACCCTGCCACTGCAGGGGGACTATCTCTACGGCGCGCCGGCCAGTGCCACCAAGGCCAAGGCGGAGGTGAAGTTAAGCCGCGCCACCATGCCCTTTACCCAGTGGCAGGAGTTCACGCTGGGGGACGTGCTGCTCGCCGAGCAGGCCAAGGATCTCGAGCCGCGGAGTCTCACCCTCGATGCGCAGGGGCAGGGGACTTTTTCGCTTGCTGATGAGCTCGATGGGGTGCGCGCCCTCGGGCCGCTGGAGGTGGCTTATCGGGTGTCGCTCTCCGAACCCGGTGGCCGCGCCGTCAACCGCAGCCGTACCCAGTATGGCTGGCCCGCGGGCAGCCAGTGGCCTGCGCTCAAGGCCGACTTCGTGGCGGATCGGGTAGAAGGGGGCAAGCCGCTCCCCTTCCAGATCCTCAACCTCGATGCGCAAGGCCAGCCGGTGGCGGGGGCGGTGAAGGTGCGCCTCATCAACGAGTACCGCGACTACTACTGGCACTACGCCGATGGGGAGGGGTGGAAGTACGAGTTCAACAGCCAGCCCTATCTGGAGCAGGAGCAGACCCTGCAGCTGGATGGCAAGGGGCCGACCCCGCTCACGCTGCAACTGGCGGCGGGCTGGTATCGATTGGAGGTGGAGAACAGTCAGGGCCATCAATCGAGCCTGCGGGTGGAGATAGGCAGTTACGCCTGGGGCGGCGGTGGGGAGCAGGCGCGGCCTGACAAGATTGCCATCACCCTCGACAAGCGCGCCTATCTGGCGGGTGACAAGGCCAACGTGACGCTGGTGGCGCCGCGCCCCGGCAAGGGGTTGCTGCTGGTGGAAGATGGCGACGGCCTGCGCTGGTGGCAGCGCATCGAGCTCAAGGGCGCCGGCGGCGATGCCAAGGATGCCCGTGGCGAGTTCGAGATCCCGGTCAGCCCCGAGTGGCAGCGTCATGACCTGCATATCTCGGCCCAGATCGCCGCGCCAGACAGCGCCTCCAAACCGGCTGGCAAGCAGCAGGGGCAAAGCCTGCGCTCGGTCGGGCTGGTGCCGCTCACTCTGGATCGGGAAGCGCGCCGTCTGCCGCTTACCCTGAGCGCGCCGGATAAAGCGGTGCCGCTCACCCGGCTAGAGGTGACCGCCACTTCCACCCCCAACAGTCAGGGGCGGGTGGTGCTGGCCGCGGTCGATCGGGGCGTGCTCAATATCAGCGATTACCAGCCCCTCGACCCGTTCGAGATCTTCTTTGGCCGCAAGCGCTTCGCCCAAGATTTGTTCGACAACTACGGCCAGGTGATCCCGCCGCAGGATGGCAAGCTGGCCCGCCTCAACTACGGGGGCGATCGGGCGCCGCTGAAAAAGGGCGGCGCGCTGGAGAGTCGGGTCGAAATAGCAGCGCTCTGGAGTGGCGAGGTGAGTTTTGATGAACAGGGCAAGGCGGTGATCCCGCTCGATCTGCCCAACTTCAACGGCGAGCTGGCACTGATGGCGCTGGCCTGGAACGAACAGCAAGTCGGTGAGGCCGAGCGCGCCGTCAAGGTGGTGGCGCCCTTGGTGGCCGAAATTGGCTGGCCGCGCTTTGGCGCCAGAGGGGATGAGACCCGGGCGCTGGTGCAGCTGCGCAACATGAGCGGTGAGGATCAGACCCTCTCCCTTGCCTGGACCCTCAACGGCGGGCTCAAGGCAAACGGCGAGCTGCCCGGCACCCTTGCCCTGAAAAACGGCGAGGAGCAGTGGCTGACCCTGCCGCTCACCGTGACCGGGGCGAGCGGTGTGGCAAGCCTGCAGTTGGCGGCCAGCGGCAAGGATTTTGCCATCAGCCGCGACTGGACTTTGCCGCTGCGATCCCCCTGGCCGGCCGAGACTCGCCAACGCTACCAGATGCTGGCCCCCGGCCAGCAGATGAGCTTTGCGCCAGCTGAGCTGGCCGGGCTGGATCCCGCCAATCTGCAGGGGCTGCTCAGTCTTTCCGGCACTCCCCCCTGGGATCCGGCAGCCCAGTGGCAGGCGCTGGCCGACTACCCCTATGCCTGTCTGGAGCAGACCCTGTCCCGTGCCTGGCCTTACTTGCTGACCACGGCCGATGAGCGCACCGCCTGGAGCAAACCCGCAGAGGGCAAGAAAGCGGCGAGCGAGGCGGATGTGCAACGCGCCCTGCTGCAACGGCTGCAGCGGTTGCAACTGCCAAGCGGCGGCTTTGGCCTGTGGGATGGTCGCTCCGACGAGGAGCAGTGGCTCACCGCCTATGCCGTCGACTACCTGCTGGCGCGCAAGGAGGCGGGCGACGCCGTACCGGAGGCGATGCTCAATCAGGCGCTGAACCGGATGCAAAGCTATCTCACCGACAGTCAGTATGGTGAGCGCTGGAGCAGTGCCCCCGAGCACAGCCGGCTGGCCTATCAGGCTTACAGTGCCTATGTGCTGGCCCGAGTGGGCAAGGCCCCACTCGCTACCCTGCGCCTTATCTGGGAGCAGCAGGCCGATCACGCCCGCTCCGGTTTGCCGCTGCTCCACCTCTCGCTGGCGCTCTCGGCCATGGGGGATGAGCAGAACGCCGCCAAGGCCCTCAGCCGGGCATTGACGACCGAGCGCGGGGACGACTATCTCGGGGATTACGGCTCGCCGCTGCGCGATCAGGCCCTTGAGCTTTCGTTGTTGCGCCAGCACAAGCTGGCTGCGGAGCGCTGGCCGGCCCTCAGTGCCAAGGTGGCCGATACCCTGGCCCATCGTCAGTGGCTAAGCACTCAGGAGCGGCTCGCCCTGCTGCGACTCGCCCGCGTCGATCCGGCCGTCGACTGGCAGGCCAGGGTGGCTTCCTCTCTTGGCAGTGGATCCCTGAGCGGTTCGGCTCCGCTGCAGCAGGGCACCCCTGAGGCGCTGGCGGCGAGCGCCGTCACCAACGAGGGCAAGGGATCCCTCTATGTGCAGCGCACTCTGGTCGGTTACCCCGAGCAGGCGCCAGCACGGATCAGCATGGGAATGAGCGTGACCCGCAGCTGGTTCAACAGCGATGGTCAACCGTTTGATCCCGCCAAGGTGAAGGTGGGCGATCTGGTGGTGGTGCGGCTCAATGTCAGCAGTGAATCGGCGGTGCCCGATGCCCTGCTGGTGGAGATGGTGCCCGCCGGCTTCGAGCTGGAGAATCCGGCCCTTGGCAACAGCATCAAGCTGGAAGAGCTCTCCATCGAGGGGAAACCGGCGTGGCAGAACGAGTGGAACGATTACCTCAAGCATCAGGAGTTTCGCGATGACCGCTACACGGCCGCGCTGGATCTGAGCGAGGGGAGCAACCAGCAGCTGGTTTACCTGATGCGGGCGGTGACGCCGGGCCGCTATCAGGTGCCGCCGACCCAGGTGGAGGATATGTACCGCCCCGAGCTGCGGGCTGTGGGTGAGGATATCCACGAGGTGCGTATCTCTGAGTAACAAACCCTCCCTTGAGCGGGTTCGCCCGCTCACTTTCTGGCAGAGTGGCTGGCTGAGCCTGGGTCGCGCTGGCTGGCACTGGCTTGGTGGCCTGCCACGTTGGCTGCGCTTTTCGGTGCTGGGCGTTGTAGCACTGCTCCTGTCATTGCTGGCGCTGGATCGACTCTTCCCGCCGCCACCACTCGACCCGGCCTATGCGCGGGTGGTGCTCGACATGAAGGGGCGGCCGCTGCGCGCCTTTGCCGATACCAGCGGCGTGTGGCGCTACCCCGTGACCCTGGAGCAGGTCTCCCCCCGCTATATCGAGGCGCTGCTGGGCTACGAGGATCGCTACTTCTGGCGTCATCCCGGGGTCAATCCGGTGGCCATGGTGCGCGGGGTCTGGCAGTGGTTGCGCTACGGGCGCGCCGTCTCGGGCGGCTCGACCCTCACCATGCAGGTGGCGCGCCTTATCGAGCCCTACCACAGAAGCGTGCCCGGCAAGCTGCGCCAGATGGCGCGCGCGCTGCAGCTGGAGTGGCACTACGACAAGCGCACCTTGCTCACCGTCTACCTCAACCGGGCGCCGTTTGGCGGCAACCTGGAGGGGGTGCAGGCGGCAAGTTTTGCCTATCTCGGCAAGAGTGCGGCCAAGCTGACCTATGCCGAGGCGGCTCTGTTGGCGGTGCTGCCGCAGGCTCCCAGCCGCAACCGGCCGGACCGGCATCCCGAGCGGGCCCGCGCCGCCCGTGACAAGGTGATGCTGCGGCTGGTAGCGCAGGGCGCTTGGCCAGAGCAGGTTTGGCAGGAGGGACGCATCGAGCCTGTGCTGGCCCGAGGTCACTTCACGCCGATGGAGGCGCCGCTCTTTGCCCGCCTCGCCGCCGACCATCAGGCCGGGGAGCTGGTGCATACCACCATAGACGGCGATCTGCAGCGCTGGTTGGAGGGACGGGTGGCGAGCTACATTCGCCGCTTCCCCGAGCAGACCTCAGCGGCGTTGCTGTTGGTAGACAACAAAACCATGGCGGTGCGCGCCTACGTGGGCAGCGCCGAGTATGGCAATTTGCGCCGCCACGGTTACCTCGACATGGTGCAGGCGATCCGCTCTCCCGGCTCCACCCTCAAGCCCTTTATCTACGGTCTGGCCATGGATGAAGGGTTGGTGCATTCGGCCTCCCTGCTCTCCGATGCGCCAAGGCTGGGCTCGGACTATAGACCCGCCAATTTTTCCGGCGCCTTTCAGGGGCCGGTGACCCTCGCCCAGGCGCTGCAGCAATCCCTCAACGTGCCGGCAGTGCAGGTGCTGGAGGCGCTGGGGCCCGACAAACTGGTCAGCCGCCTCGACAACGCCGGGGTGCGGCTGGCCCTTTCCGACAAGCCCAATCCGGCCATTGCGCTGGGAGCGGCGGGGATCCGGCTCGAGCAGCTGGTGGCGCTCTACAGTGCGCTGACCCGGCAGGGGCAGGTGGCAATGCCGGTCTGGCTGGCGGGGCAGCAGGCGGTGTCGCGCCCCTTGTTGAGCCCGGGAGCGGCCTGGATCATCTGGCAAATATTGAGCGCACAGGGGCGGGCGGACCAGCCTTTTGCCAGCGAGGCGACCGGCCGGGTCAACCGGTTGGCCTGGAAGACCGGTACCAGCTATGGCTATCGCGATAGCTGGGCGATGGGGGTCTCAGGTCGCTGGACTATCGGCATCTGGCTGGGACGCCCCGACGGTACCCCTTTGCCCGGTTTTTACGGCCAGAGCGCAGCGGTGCCGTTGCTGCTCTCTGTCTACTCGCGGCTGGCTGACAACAGCCCCTTGCCGGCGCAGCCCAACACGGTGAGCGAGGCCGAGATCTGCTGGCCGCTGGGGCGCAAGGCCAGCGCGACCCTGCCAGAGGCCTGTTTGCAGCGTCAGAGCGCCTGGCTGCTGGAAGGGCGGGATCCTCCCACCTTGCCGGATCCCATGGACTGGCCCTCGCCGCTGCGCCAGGTTGCGCTCACTGTCGACGGCAAGCCGACGCTGACCCGCTGCCACGATGCGGCACAATCCGCTTTTAGAGCGCTCTGGCCGCTGTCGCTGGAGCCATGGCGCTCACCGGGCGAGCGGCGTCAGGCGCTGCTTGCCAGCGGTTGTGCAGGGGAGGGGCAGAGCGCCGAGCAGCAGGCCCCCATCCGCATCCTGGCACTGGGGGAGGGCAACCTTATCCGCAGTCAGCGTTATCGGTTGCAGCCCAGGGTGCTGGGCGGTGTCGGCAAGCCGGCATGGTTTCTCAACGGCCAGCGGCTGCGCTGGGACGGGGATCAAGTAGTGAGCAAGGCGGGCCGCTATCAGCTGGTGGTGGTGGATGAGGCGGGAAACAGCGATCGCATCGAGTTTCGGCTGGAAAACCCCTCCTGAGGGCGTGGTGAGCGCCAGAATATTGACGGCATCGGGGATGGTCCCGATGCCGTCAGTTGATTGTCGATTCCCCGGCAGAGGCGGGGAGTCAGGGCTTGACCTGCCCCAGCCGGGTGAAGAAATGCCGGCTCTTGCGCTGGTGGAAGTGGCTCTTCTTGATGGGATGAAATACCAGGTCGCTCTGTGGGTGACTCCCCTTGAGGTGGTGGATCATCGCCATGGCCGGTAAGCCAGTACTGACGAGGGTGGTGAGCGGCAGGGTGACGGTCTCGGGTCCCAGCAAGGGTGTGAACCCCTGCTGGGCCTGCTCGAAGCGGGTCAACACGGCGGGTTCGGCGTAGCCGCTGCCCAGCATGGCGAGCAGGGCATCGAGGGCCTGATGGAACTCGGCGAGCTGCTGACGAAAGCCGCTTCGCCCCCGCAGGGCAATGAGCTCTGCAAACGGGATGTCGGCCAGGTGAGTGGGCACTTGCAGCGGGATCTCGAGGTGGAAGCAATCCTGACCGCCGCGATTGTGGTAGCGGGATTCGAGCAGGTGAAGCAGGCGGTCGAGATAGTCGTGATCGGTAATAAGCGCCCCGTCATTGGCGAGTGCCCACTCACGGGCGAGGCGCATGGAGAGCAGGTTGGCAAAGCGGCGCGCCATTCTGATCCCCCCTTCATCCTGCGTCGCAAAGCCGTGGGTCAGACAAAACCCGTGCAGCCGCTCCAGTCCCGCCTGAGCCGGGCAGAAACAGTCGTGGTTGGCGGCTGAACGCCAGCGGGCGATGAGCTCTCTGTTGCCAAACACTTTGTGGCGGACAAAATCGGGGGCGACCAGGCCGGCAATCTGGCTCTCGACCTGGGGCGTGATATGGGCGAAGAAGGCGGGTTGTGGCGGCTCGGCCAGCAGGTCGGTTTGCTGGCGCAGGGTCTCCAGCAGGGCGGTGAGACCGCTCTTCTCACTGACGGTGAAGACGAAGGCGAGCCGCTCCAGATAGAGCAGGGCAAACTTGAGCCAGAGCTCGTCGCGTACCTCCATGCCGGGGTAGTAGATATGGGTTTTCATGGATGCTGTGTTGCCAGGATGCAGGGGTGGGAATATACGCATGATTGCCCGGATGCGGCAAACTTTGCGTGGGGGAATGTGAGCGGCCGCTCATGCAGTAGGCGCTGCTCACAAAGTTCTGATATAATTCGCGCCCTTAAATCAAGGCCACCCGAGTCATTACCATGAAGTTCATTATCAAGCTGTTCCCTGAAATCACCATCAAGAGCAAGTCGGTTCGCCAGCGCTTCATCAAGATCCTGCAGGGCAATATCCGCAATGTCCTGCGCCGCTTTGACGACGATGCCCGGGTGCGGATGGATTGGGACAAGCTGATCGTTAGCTCCCGCAATGACCAGTTCCGCGAGCAAGCCATCGAAGCCCTGGCCTGCATCCCCGGCATTCAGGCCTTCCTCGAGGTGCAGGCCAGCAAGTTTACCGACCTGCACGACATCTTCGAGCAGGTGAAAGCCGTCTGGGGTGATCAGCTCGAGGGCAAGACCTTCTGCGTGCGTGCCAAGCGCCACGGCAAGCACGAGTTCTCCTCCCTCGAAGTGGAGCGCTACGTGGGCGGTGGTTTGAACCAGCACTGCGTGAGCAACGGCGTGCGCCTCAAGAACCCGGATGTGAAGATCAACCTCGAGATCGACGGCGAAGAGCTCTTTATTGTCAGCGCCATCCATCAGGGCCTGAGCGGCATGCCCATCGCTACCCAGGAGGATGTGCTGAGCCTCATCTCCGGCGGTTTTGACTCCGGTGTGGCCTCCTTCCAGTTCATCAAGCGCGGCTGCCGGGTGCACTACTGCTTCTTCAATCTGGGTGGGGCGGCTCACGAGATTGGCGTCAAGCAGGTGGCCTATCACCTGTGGAACCGTTTCGGCTCCTCCCACCGGGTGCGCTTCACCGCGGTGGACTTCGAGCCCGTGGTGGCCGAGATCCTCGAGAAGATCGACAACGGCCAGATGGGGGTGGTGCTCAAGCGGATGATGATGCGTGCCGCTGCCAAGGTGGCCGACGAGTTCCAGATCCCGGCCCTGGTGACCGGCGAGTGCGTTGGCCAGGTTTCCAGCCAGACCCTCACCAACCTGAACGTCATCGACCGGGTGACCGACAAGGTGATCCTGCGCCCGCTCATCACCTGGGACAAGCCGGACATCATCAGCGAAGCCCGCCGCATCGGTACCCTGGAGTTCGCGGAGACCATGCCGGAGTATTGCGGCGTGATTTCCAAGAAGC
This sequence comes from Aeromonas sp. ASNIH1, assembly GCF_002934285.1. Taxonomy (NCBI): domain Bacteria; kingdom Pseudomonadati; phylum Pseudomonadota; class Gammaproteobacteria; order Aeromonadales; family Aeromonadaceae; genus Aeromonas; species Aeromonas sp. ASNIH1. Next base: position 3,408,445 of record NZ_CP026228.1, read on the forward strand.
CGACCGTGAAGGCCGAGCTCTCCCGCATCGAGGCGGAAGAGGAGAACTTCGACTTTGCCATTCTGGACAAGGTGGTGGCCGAGGCCCGTTACCTCGACATTCGTCGCATCGGTGAAGAGACCGCCGCCGAGGTGCAGGAGGTGGAGACCACCGCCGAGAGCGGTGACGACGAGGTGATCCTGGACATTCGCTCCATGGAGGAGCATGACGACAAGCCGCTGGTGGTGGAAGGGCGCGAGATCATGCATATCCCCTTCTTCAAGCTGGCCACCGCCTTTGGTGACCTGCCGAAAGAGAAGACCTACCTGCTCTATTGCGATCGCGGCGTGATGAGCAAGCTGCAGGCGCTTTACCTGAAAGAGAAGGGCTTTGCCAACGTCAAGGTCTACCGTCCGTGATGTGACGGCAAGACGCGTATAAAAAATCCGGCCAAGGCGCCGGATTTTTTATTTCACTCAGATGAAGGTAGATGCTCAGGGGCAGGGGACCGGGGTGAAGGTTTCCTGACCCTGACAGCGCCAGCCCATCTCGGCCTGACGCATCTGCCACAGGTTGTTGCTGCGAAACAGGGTCAGGATGTAGAGCATGTCGCTGCGCTGGCCATCAAGGGCCACCGAGAGCACCAGATCGTTGTCCAGCTGCTGGGCATGGATACGGGTAGGTACATCTTCATGGCCCACGAAGCGGCGAGCCACTTCGCGATAGTCGTTGACCCAGCCTTGCTGACTGCTGCTCGCCTGACGGATCTGCTGGTTGAACTGCTGAACCGGGGTGGATGCCAGACGCCCGAACAGGGCCTGTGCCCCCGCATGAGCCGCTGCCACCATCATCAGAACAAGCGTGGTAATGAGCCCAAGTTTTTGCATGAGGTTTTCCGGCTTGAAACGACCCCTGTATGACAACAGAAAAGCCGGCTTGGTTCAATCTTGTCCCTGCCGGGATGGGATCTCGCCCACTCTGAGGCTTCTCAGTTGCGCTGCAGCGAGAAGGTGGGCAGGGAGAGGTGCCAGTAGATGGCCGCCACCCGCAGACCAAACACCCCCAGCATGCTGATGAGCATGGCGCTGACCCTGTCTACCCCGACCTCCAGCGACAAGGTATAGAGGATGCCGCCCAGAATGCAGGCGGTGGCGTAGATCTCCTTTTGCAGCACCATGGGCACTTCCCGGGCCAGCACGTCCCTTATCATGCCCCCAGCGACCCCTGTCATGGTGCCCATCAATACGGCGATAAGCCCAGATGTACCAAAGTTGAGGGCTTTTTGTGCCCCGATCACGGTAAAGAGCGCCAACCCGAAGGCGTCCGCCACCGGCAGCACGTACCAGGGCATGCGACGGGGCAGTTTGACCATCCACATGCCGATGAGTGCCGTGGCAATGACCACCCAGATATAGAGGGGGTCGCGCACCCAGAAGACGGGGGTTGCCCCCAGGATCATGTCGCGGATGGTGCCGCCCCCGATGGCGGTGACCGCCGCCAGCACCATGACACCGAAACCGTCCATCCTGAGACGGCCGGCCACCAGTACGCCCGAAAACGCGAATACCGCAGTACCAAACATGTCGCTGATGTAAACAATCTGCTCAACCAGTGTCTGCATGGAGAACAACTCACGTCCAATAGATGATGGGGCGGCGATTTTAGGGGCAAGGTGTGGGGATGAGCAATGCTGGCGTGCAAAAGTGGGAGCCAGCGCCGGTTTCTGAAGGCTGGGTGAATATCACGCTCCCGCCTTGTCTGATGCGGGCTGTGGGCACTATGGCTCGGGGGGCGGGCTGTCAGGTGACAAAAAATCCCGATTTTTTTCTCAAGGGAAGGGAATAGAGGCCGATATATAGGTTAGGCGGCGATTACTGCCATAAAGGCAGAAAAAAGAAATTAAAGTCTTGTGAAAAGGCGCCGTTAACTAAACATATCAGGCACAAAACACAATAAAGCCTGAGTGAATTAAAGTTAAATTTTAATAGCTTAGGAGAAAAATCATGAGTCTGTATATCAATACCAACGTTTCATCGCTCAACGCTCAGCGTAACATGATGAACAGCACCAAATCCCTGGATACCTCCTACACCCGTCTGGCCTCCGGCCTGCGCATCAACAGCGCCAAGGACGATGCGGCAGGTCTGCAGATCTCCAACCGTCTGACCTCCCAGATCAACGGTCTGGACCAGGGCAACCGCAACGCCAACGACGGCATCTCCCTTGCTCAGACTGCTGAAGGGGCGATGGACGAAGTGACCGGCATGTTGCAGCGTATGCGCACCCTGGCCCAGCAATCGGCCAACGGCTCCAACTCCGACAAAGATCGCGATGCCCTGCAAAAGGAAGTGGATCAACTGGGTGCCGAGATCAACCGTATCTCCACCGCGACCACCTTCGCGGGCACCAAGCTGCTGGATGGTTCTTTTAGCGGCACCTTCCAGGTCGGTGCAGATGCCAATCAGACCATCGGTTTTAGCCTCAACCAGTCCGCTGGCTTCAGCATTTCTGGTATAGCTGCCGCGGCGGGAACTACGATTAGTGTCTTGAATGCAGCTAGCGCTGTGACAACTGTCGCTATAACAAATATTTTCGGTAGTGGTAGTGCCGGTGGGATCAGCATCAGCACTCAAAGTAAAGCTCAAGAGGTCTTAGCCGCAGCAGATGCCATGCTGAGTGTGGTCGATGGCAAGCGTGCAGAACTGGGTGCGGTACAGAACCGTCTGGATTCCACCATTCGCAACCAGGCCAATATCTCCGAAAACGTCTCGGCAGCTCGTTCCCGTATTCGTGACGCGGACTTCGCGACCGAAACCGCGAACATGACCAAACAGAACATCCTGCAGCAGGCGGCCTCCAGCATCCTGGCCCAGGCCAACCAGCGCCCGCAGTCCGCGCTCTCCCTGCTGCAAGGTTAATACGCTCAGAGTGAGAAAAAGAAAAGGGCGGTTGTTCAGGCCGCCCTGGCAAAACAAGATGGAACAATGGGGTGTTCGGATTTACGCCTTGTTCTATCGAAAGAGAAGTTCTCTTATTGGTATACCCCTCGAGTGTTGCGCAGATCGTTCACTCTGTCATCCCCCGAGGTTGTTCTCCTGAGCGTAAGCTCTTCTTTGGCCGACATTGTCGGCCTTTTTTATGGGCGTCGAAAAATCGACGGTCCACTATTAAAGGCATAAAACGTGCCAGCTTGTTTGGCGTCCTTAGGTAATGCGAACAAAGAGTAACGACAAGGAGATCGGCGGCCTCATGATGGAACTTCCTCTTGTCGTCTCTACTTTGGGCGGATGGTGTTTGCCTCTTTGTTGGTGAGAGCGGCAATAAATTTCCTAAAGTTACCGACAGAACTGCCGTTACAGAGTGTGAAGCAAATTGAGGGGTGTTCGGAAATCCAGCATTTGCGCAACTGCGGGTTCGATGTCTGTTCAAACAGAGGACCCGCCAGATGAGACAGATCTGTTCAATCTGTCCATCTGAACGGTGGGAGCCTGATTGTGTGTGACATAACAAGCAGGGCCCGCAGTGTCTTGTTCATCAGGAGAAACTTTTATGGCCATGTTTATCAACACCAACACTTCATCACTGAATGCTCAACGCAACTTGATGAATACCAGCAAATCGATGGATACCTCTTATACCCGTCTGGCATCCGGCCTGCGCATCAACAGCGCCAAGGACGATGCGGCCGGTCTGCAGATCTCCAACCGTCTTACCTCCCAGATCAACGGTCTGGATCAGGGTAATCGCAACGCCAACGACGGCATCTCCCTGGCGCAGACAGCGGAAGGAGCGATGGATGAAGTGACCGGTATGTTGCAGCGCATGCGCACCCTGGCGCAGCAATCTGCCAACGGCTCCAACTCCGACAAGGACCGTGATGCCTTGCAGAAGGAAGTAGATCAGTTGGGGGCTGAAATCAACCGTATTTCTAACGATACTACCTTCGCCGGCACCAAGCTGTTGGATGGTAGCTATACCGGCAGTTTCCAGGTTGGTGCCGACGCCAACCAGACCATCGGTTTTAGCCTGAACCAGTCCGCTGGCTTCAGCATTTCTGGTATAGCTGCCGCTGCGGGAACTACGATTAGCGTTTTGAATGCAGCCAGTGCTGTGACAACTGTTGCTATAACAAATATTTTCGGTAGTGGCAGTGCAGGTGGGATCAGTATCAGCACTCAAAGTAAAGCTCAAGAGGTTTTAGCTGCTGCCGATGCCATGCTGGGGGTGGTGGACAGCAAGCGTGCCGAGCTGGGTGCGGTGCAAAATCGTCTGGATTCGACCATTCGCAACCAGGCCAATATCGCGGAAAACGTCAGTGCAGCGCGCTCCCGTATCCGCGATGCAGACTTCGCGACCGAAACCGCGAACATGACCAAGCAGAACATCCTGCAGCAGGCGGCTTCCAGCATCCTGGCTCAGGCCAACCAGCGTCCGCAGTCTGCGCTGCAACTGCTGGGTTAAGCGGGTCATACCGTCAACATCACTGATACAAGGAGCAGCAGATGGCCACTGAATCGATAGCCATGCCCTCTGTTACTTCGACGCTCACTCAACATGGCGGCCTTCAGGTCGCCATGCCTGTTTCTCCCCCCGTTTCGGGTGGACATGATGTGGTCGAGCAGAAAGACGTCGAATCGCCAGCCCAGGTATCGCAGGCGCCATTGACACACATCAGAACAGCAGAGCCGCGTCTGGACAAGGCTGATATAGAAAAACAGGCCCAAGAATTGCAAGAAAGATTGGACAACCTGAGCAAAATGAAAGGGTGGACGATCAACTTCAACCTGATCCCCGAGTTCGATCAGCCGGTGATCAAGGTGATAGATGCGGAGACCAAACAGGTGATCCGCCAGATCCCGAGCGAAGAGATGCTCGTGATTAGCAAGAGGTTACAGTCCATGGAGCAGTCGGGAAACACGGTATCCAGCCTCTCCGGGCTGCTGTTCGATGGTCAGGTGTAACCCATTTTTTAGGTCGAAAGAAAGGAGGACGTGATGGCAATTACCTCTGCGGGGGCGGGGTCTGGAATCGATCTTGAGAGCGTGATCTCGGCGAGTGTGTCAGCGAAAAAAGCCCAGCTGCAGCAGCCGATCATTACCAAGCAAAACAGTACCCAGATCACCTTGTCTGGCATAGGTCAGCTGAAATCCTCCATCTCTGCCTTTACCGACATTCTTGATAAACTGAGTGCGCCTGGTGCATTCAACAAGCGCGCCATCAACATCACCCAGAGCAAGGATGACCCTGTTCTGAAGGTGGAGAGCAAGTCTGGCGCCTCCAATGGGCAGTACAACATCACCGTCAACAAGTTGGCGGAAACGAGTCGTCAGGAAGGGATCTTCGATAGCTCCACCACTTCCCTGGTTACTCAGGATGGGCAACTGACCTTCCAGGCCGGCGACAAGACCTTCAAGGTGGATGTGAAAGCGGGCGATACCCTGCAAGACATTCGCAAGAGCATCAACAGCAATGGCGACAACTTCGGTCTCAGTGCCAACATCGTCAACACGGCGGATGGCAAGGCCAAGCTGGTGATCGACTCCGGCATCTCGGGAGATGGCAAGGATCTGACCATCACCGGGAACACGGCCGAACTCGCCATCTTCGAGGCCGGCGGCGGTGTCATGAGCCAGACCCGGGCGGCCAGCAGTGCCGAGATCAACGTGGATGGCAACGTCCTCAAGAGCGACACCAACACCTTTGACGACTCCATTCAGGATCTCAAGGTGACCGTGTTGCGGGTGTCGGACAAGGACAGTGTCGGAGATCTCAAGGCCAACAAGGTAGATATCACTACCGACAAGACATCCATTCAGGAGCTTGTCCAGCAGTTCGTGGATGGTTACAACACTCTGCAAGACAAGATGAATTCCCTGGGCAAACGCAACACCTTCGTGGGTGGTGTGAAGCAGGACGATGGCGGTGCTCTGGCCGGGGATTCCACCACCCGAGCGATCGAGTCTTTCATGAGCAACCTGCTGGTCAGCCCTTCTCAGAACAGCGGTACTTATTCCACCGTCTTTGAGATTGGCATCAAGATGGACAACAAGGGAAAACTGTCCCTCGACAAGACCAAGTTCGGTGAGGCGGTCGACAAGAACTTCGATCAGGTGGTGGCGCTCTTTGGTGAAGAGAAGGGGCTGGCGGCCACCTTGAATACCGGCCTGAAAGAGTACACCAAGAGTGGCGGCATGCTGGCACAGCGGGAAGATGTCCTGAACTCGGATTTGCGTGCGCTGACCCAGAAAACGGCGACGGCCAATGCTCAACTGGCGAAATATGAAGCGGCATTGCGCGCCCAGTACGGCAGCCTGGATGCCCTGCTGGTCAAGATGAACAGCTCAGCCTCGGCACTGGCGACCTTGCAGACGAATTATCAAAACTCTTGATAGATCGAGAGAATTCAAACATGTACAAACGCAATATCAAAGCATATACGGCGGGTAACCTTGCCGCCGATCTGGCCACGGCGGATCCTCATCGCGTCATCCAGCTGATGATGCAGGGCTGCCTGGAACGTCTGGCGCAAGCCAAGGGAGCCATAGAGCGCAACGACATGGAGGCCAAATCCATCGCCGTCTCCAAGGCCCAGGGGTTGCTGCATGGTCTGCAGGATGCGCTGGACATGAGCCAGGGCGCCATGGCTGAAGACCTGTATGGGCTCTACGCCTATATGGACGAACGTGTCTGGGACGCCAGCCTGACCCGTGATGTCGCGCCCCTTGAAGAAGTCATGACACTGATGTTGACCATCAAGTCCGGTTGGGATCAACTGCCGGAGTCAGAAAAGCAGCAAGGATTCCAGATGAGACAACAGTTGGGCGAGCTGTGAGCGCCACCCTCGCCGCCCTCGAAGAGGCCCTGAACGAGAATGCCCGTCTGGTGGAGGGGCTGTTGCAACAGCAGCAATATGACGAGGCGTTGCAGTGCATGGATGAGCGGCTGGCATTGATAGAGAGCCTGATGCAACTGGTTGGCCGGGAGCCGGCGCAACGGTCGGCCGCGGTGGCGCTGGCTGGCAGATTGTCCATGCAGGAAGAGAGCATGCAGGCCCTGGCCGCCAGCCACCATCACGCTATTTTCGAACGCTTGGCTCTGGTCGGTAGAGCCAACAAGGCCGGGCAGGCCTATCGTGTGAACAGCAAGGAGTTCTGATGCCAGGCAATATTGATGCGGCCCTGATAAAAGCGGAACAGGAAGCGCAGCGGCTTCGGCAGCAGGCGGAGCAGGAAGCGGCCATGGCGGTGGCTTTGCCGCTGCGATTTGAACAGAATATGGCGGCGTTTCGTCAGTATATCCCCCATATCGCCGACATGTATGAGCACTACCAACCCTCCCGCCCATTCAGGTTTTTCTGCAACGAGAATGGTCAGCCCAATCTGGCCTGGCTCGACGATGATGTCGCCGTCTACGGCAAGGAGCCTTACCTCATCTGCGAGACTCTGGTGACCGAGTTCATGGAGAAGGGGGGGCTCTCCAAGTTCTCTTTCGGCCAGGAGGCGAATCCCCTCGGTTTCATGCACGTCGAGTACCTCAACAGGCTCAATGCCTATCTTGACGACATTTCTGTGAAGGAAGCGCAGCTGGCCCATGTGCCCAGCGAGGTGCCGAGTGCCCTGGTGTTCGGGGTCGGGCTGGGGTATCACCTTGGCTATCTCTATGAGCGCTGCAAAATAGGCACGCTGTTTTTGTTCGAGCCGGACCTGGATCTCTTCTACGGATCCCTGTTCTGCTTCGACTGGGCCCCCTTGCTGGCTTACCTGCATCAGGAGAATCTGGGGCTGCATATCCTGCTGGGTCAGGATGAAGATAGCATCGTCAGGGACTTCGCTTCGGCCATTCACAGCCGAGGCTCTTTCCTGGTGGCCAACGCCTTCATCATGTGGGGCTATCAGAGCGACAAGATCAAGAAACTGATAGAGAAGGTGCAGCAGGAATATTATTTGTTGGTAATGGGATGGGGTTTCTTCGACGACAACCTGATCGCCTTGTCCCACACCATCAAGAATATCGAGCGCGGGGTTCCGTTCCTGCAAAAAGATCGACGGGTCTCTCCCCAGTATCAGCGTACCCCGGTTTTCATTGTCGCCAACGGCCCCTCGCTGGACGAATCCATTGCTGTCATCGAGCGCAACAAGGACAAGGCCGTCATCATCTCCTGTGGCAGTGCCATATCGGCGTTGCACAGGGTGGGGATCAAGCCGGATATCCACGTCGAGACCGAGCGCACCAAGATTGTCTACGACTTCCTGGTGAATCTGGAAGACCCCGAATATCTGCGTGACGTACTGTTCCTGAGTACGGACGTCATCCACCCCGACTGTGCCACCCTGTTCAACCGCTCGGCACTTGGGTTCAAGTTCAGTGAACCTGGAGGGGCTCTTTATCAGAACTTCTTCTATCAACTGGATCCTCGTGCTGTGCTTGGTGGGGTCAATCCTCTGGTAGGCAACATCGGCATCAGTGCCCCCGTCCACTTGGGCTTCAAGCTGCTCTACTTGTTCGGTCTGGACAATGGTTACAAGCACAAAGGACACCACCACTCCAAACTCAGCTCCTACTACAACGACGAAGAGAACGCGGGTGCTCTGGGGGAGATGATGTATGGCGACAGCCTATGGCAGCGGGAAGGCAACTTTGGCGGCACCGTCATCAGCAATGCCATGTTTGATACCTCCCGCCGCGTGATGGAGCAGGTCTTGGCAAACGACGAGGTACGCTGCTTCAACTGCAGCGATGGCGCCAGGATTGCCAATACCAGGGCCTTGCCAAGCGGTGAGATAAGCCTCTCCCAGCATGTCAACAAGGCCGCCCTGCTCGATGAGATTGCTGCGCTCTGTGCCCCTATCCCCTTGTCCAAGGACGATTTCTCGTCACTGCTCGACGTCGAGTTCTTCAATATCTTCGTCGACAAGATGATGGATGAGTGGCGTCAACCCTTCTCCTCCCGAAATGAGCTGAACCAGCTGATGCTGCGCAACTTTGGCTATCTCGCCCAGATAGCTGCCACGCGCCAGCAGCATATCTCCCAGACCATGGTGGGATCGATGAACTATGTCTTCACCCTGTTGAGCTCCATTCTCTACTCCTTTGAGGGGGAAGAGGAGACGCTAGCCCTGATGAAGCCCGCCATCGAACTCTGGCTGGAGTTTCTGGAGAAGGCGAGGGAGATGTATCCCAGGGCGCTCGACAGCGTCGACATGGTGGATAACGAAGTGATGGCACTGTTCAGAAAGAAAACCGTGAAAAGCTGACTGGACGCGCGGGAGTGCCGCGAGATGAGCTGATGCCGTTCCCGGAGCCAGAAGTGAAGCAACAAAATACCGACCCTGAGGTCGGTATTTTTTATCTTGCAGGGTAGGGGTTCTGCGCCGCGAGCAGCCTCGCATCTTTGCGCAGGATCTGCACCGAGATCAGCGCATCCGGCTCGAGTTCGGTGCCGCCGTCGTGATGCTGCACATGCTCGAACAGACGGTGGTAACCCGGATGCCAGGCAAACAGATCGCCGTAGTTCATCTTGTAGCTGAAGAGACTGGCGTGATGCTGATAGTCGTTGCGATAGTGTCCGGCCGGCGGGTTGAAATCCAGTATGGTCATCAGGCCCCGATCGGCCAGTAGCGCATCGCTGCCAGCGGCAATCTTGAACAAGTCTTGGGGATCGCACAGATAGAGGCAGAAACCGAAGATGATGAGATCGACAGGTTCTATATCGGGCAGACTGTCGGCCGTTCCGACTGCAAGGTGCAACCCGGGATAGCGTGTGCTCCCGTCTTCAATGGCGCTGGCCGAAGGGTCCACCCCATAGCATCGGGCACCGTAGTGCTCGGCCAGCTGCGCCAGCCGCCAGCCATTGGCACAGCCTATCTCCAGAATCCTGGCAGGTTTGCAGCCCAGATACGCCAGCGCCTTGAAGATAGGGTCGTTGTCCAGTGTCTTGCCGAGAATGGCGCTCTTGTTGCGCTCATACCATTCATTCCCTTCCCGGGCCATGAAGACATTTTTCTGATCCATGGGATGTTCCTTGCAGTCAGACAATCAATGACCATGCCAGCGGCGTGCCGGCCTGAATATCCTGGCTGGCATGGCGACCCAGCAGGGATGGAAGATGAACCGGGGGCAACCCATCGGCAGGGCGGATGGAGCGGACATTGCGTGACGTGAATGCATCCCCGGCTTTCATGTCCTCACAGACGAAGAGAGAGCGAGCGAATCGCCGGTTTCGCAGTGTCTTGTCGTTGAGGTGATAGCTGACATTCCCCAGTGCAGCCTCGACTTGCCGTACTCCCTCGACCATATGAGCGAATTCATCCGGTGTCATGGAGAAGGAGGCATCCGGCCCGCCCAGGGTGCGGTCCAGAATGAAGTGTTTCTCTATCACGCGTGCTCCCAGGGCGGTTGCGGCCATGGCCACGGCCTCTCCCAGGGTATGATCCGACAAGCCCACTTCGACTCCGAAAGTCTGCTTCATATTGGGCATGGTGAGCAGGTTGGCCTCTTCCACCGGCGCTGGATAGGAAGAAGTGCACTTGAGCAATGTGATGTCATGATTGCCCACGCGGCGGCATGCCTGCACGGCAGCATCAATGTCGGCCAGGGTCGCGATACCGGTCGAGATAATCATCGGTTTTCCCTTGCTGGCGGTGTACTCGATCAGAGGAATGTCGGTGATTTCAAACGAGGCGATCTTGTAGAGAGGGACGTCGAGCGTCTCCAGAAAATCGACGGCACTGGTGTCGAAGGGTGTAGAGAAGAAGACGAGCCCCTCTTTGCGGGCCTCGGCCTGGATGGCGGCATGCCACTCCCAGGGGGTATAGGCCTCCTGATAGAGTTTGTGGAGCGTGGTGCCATCCCAGATGGTGCCCTGATTGATCTGGAAATATTCATTGTCACAATCAAGGGTGATGGTGTCGGCCGTATAGGTCTGGATCTTGATGGCATCGGCACCACACGCCTTGGCTGAGCGCACCGTCGCCAGCGCCGTCTCCAGTGAGTGGCCGTGGTTGGCAGAGAGTTCGGCAATAATGAAGCATCGCGTCGGATTGAAGGTGCGAGTCATGGTTTGGGTCATGAATTATTCCACTCCTGTTCAGTGATCCCCATGAGCACGAGATCCACATAGTTTGATGTCTGAGGGCGATACACGGCTTCCCGCCAGACCCCTTCATGGCGAAAACCGGATCTCAGATAGGCTTTGATGGCCCTTTCGTTGTCTGCCGCGACTTCCAGCTTGAGGGTATGCAGACGGGCGATGTCAAAGGCGAGCTGGTTCACGGCGCTCAGCAGGCGTGCGCCCAGCCCCTTGTCGAGGCGAAAGGGATTGCGATAGATCCCGAGCCAGGCGAGGCGATTGTGCCAGTCCAGCCTGTGCAAGGAGATGACTCCGAGGGGGCCCGCGTTGTCCTGGCAGAGATAGTTGATGTTGCGGGTATCCTGATGCTGGCGAGCCATGAAAGCGAGATGCGACTCCAGGCTGATGTCGCCGCCACTGTTCATCCAGTGGGCAATGTCGGGATGCGTGCGCATCTGCCAGACGGCAATTTTCTGTTGTTCGTCCAGCATGGCGAAGGGGGTGAGTGTGGCACCGGACAGCGTTAGGTGGCGCTGCAGGTTCATCTCTGGTTGAGCCATGAAAGTGCCTCCAGAGTGCCGTTTCCTGTCATGAGTTGCTGCAGCCCCTGTGACCGCCTTGCCCGTTCGTCCGGTGCAGACAGCGCTGTCAATCCTTGCTCCAGCCGGGAGAGCAAGGCGGTATCGTGCCACCACCCAGCCGACATGAAAGCGTCCGGGCCGCACCAGCCAGCCAGCTGACGACGCTGGTTGTCTGCCACGCCGACGAGAATGCCGGGGAGACCGCAGCGTGCCAGTTCATAGGTCACCTGTCCGGCGGCGCTGATGGCCAGATCGCAGTGGGACATGAGCGCGATCATCTGCTCGGCATCCAGACGGTGATGTTGCCGGCATCCCGACAACCGGGTGTCCCGCTCCCGGTTGACAACATTCAGCTCCATGTCAGGGTGGGACTGGCGCAGCCTGCTCACCAGCCCGGGAGTCAGATCGCGCACGTCGGTTCCCCCCATGATGATCAAGATGCGTTCGACACGGTCGGCAAACCTGGTTCGGGTGGGGACCGACCAAAATGGGGGGCGCAAAGGTTGCCAGCCCGGCCCCCACCGCCAGATGGCGGCGCCGGACTTGTCACCATGGGGACCGGGGCTGGCATGGACCACCATCCCCTGTGGATAGTCCAGACGTTCGGTGTCATCGAGGTACATCACTCGCACAAATCCCGCTGCCATGCTCTGCAGCGTCTCCAGACTGGCCGAGTAGGAGTCGACGATGGCGACCGCCTGTTGCGGGGGGATGGATTGCTGCTGCCAGCGACCCCAGCTGACGGACTCCCCTTCGAGCAGGGTGCTGGCAAGCGCATCACCGTCCACCACCCAGTGGACGACGCCTCCCTGTTGTCGCCAGGCCTGCGCATAGGCGCTGCAACGGCTGAGGTGCCCCAGGCCCCGGACCCTGTCCCCTTCACTGAAGATCCAGAGTGGCAGCACTCAACGCACCTTGAACACCGGCTGGATGGGTTCGCCATCCAGGGCCTGATGAATGGCCTTGTCCGCATCCAGCCGGATAAGCGCCGGCAGGATATCGGCATAGACGGCCAGCAGGGTTTGGACGTCCTCTTCGCTGTGGGCAAGGTTCAGGTTGTGGCTGCCGAGACTGAGGATGCCCCGTTTGCACAGCTCCTGGATGAAGTAGCTCTTGAGCAGCCAGCTGGAATGGTTGGGGGAGTCGCCGATAAGCAGGAAGCTCCAGCTCGGATGACCCGCGCTTTGCAGCCAGCGTGGGGCGTTCACTTGTTCCAGCAGTGCGTTGAGCCCATCCAGCAGTTGTTGGCCTCGCTCGGCCAGCCTAGCTGGTACGTCGAGCCGACGCATCTTGCCGATCACGGCGTTCGCCGCCGCCAGGGCGATGGCATCGCCGCCGAAGGTACCGGAGAAGAAGATGTCCTCCATGCGGCGCATGTACTGGCGGCGCCCCACCACGGCGGAGATGGGAAAACCGTTTGCCATGCCCTTGCCGAAAGCGGCCAGATCCGGGGTGACGCCAAACAGGGTCTGCGCACCGCCGAGGTGGAAACGAAAGCCGGTGATAGTCTCATCAAAGACCAGCAGGGCGCCGTGTTCATCGCACAGCTGGCGCAGACCGGGCAGAAAGTCCGGGGCGGGCCAGGCGACGTTCATGGGCTCCAGGATCACGGCGGCAAACTCACCGGGGTGGGCTTCCAGCTGGGCCTTGAGGGAGTCCAGATCGTTGTAGTCGAAGCGGTGGGTGAGCTCGCGCACGCACTCCGGGACCCCCAGGTGGCGGGTGGTGGAGCCGATGTACCAGTCCTGCCAGCCGTGATAGCCGCAGACCGCGACACGCTCTCGCCCTGTGACGGCGCGGGAGAGGCGGATGCAGGCGGAGGTGGCGTCGGTGCCGTTCTTGCCAAAGCGAACCATCTCGGCGCAAGGGATGAGCGCGATCAGCTGTTCGGCGACCTCGGTCTCAAGGCGGTGGGGCAGGGAGAAGATGGAGCCCAGGTTGAGTTGCTCCATCACGGTCTGGTTCACATCCGGATCGCAATAGCCCAGGCTGATGGCGAGCAGGCCGCTGGCAAAATCCAGGTACTCGTTGCCATCCACGTCCCACACCCTGGCGCCCTGGCCGCGCTCGATAAAGAGCGGGGCTGCGCCATAGGGAAAGCAGAGCCGGCTCTTGGAGAAGGTCTGGGACCCTAAGGGAATGCTCTGCTCGGCCCGGGCCGACAAGGTCAGTGAATGCTGGTAACGTGAACTCATGAGTGGTTCTCCTTGGCCAGCGAGCTTGCCAGCCCCTCATTGCGTTGATGTTGAGTGTTCAGGGTTGCCAACTGCGGCTCACGAGCCAGCAGGGCGAGAATGTCGTCGGTGGCAAAGGCTGGGTTTGACGGGTAGAGACGCTGATATATCTGCTCGATCAGGGCGAAGTCGGCGGGTTCGTCCACCGTCCAGCGCAGGTGGGCGAGGCTGGGGGTGCGACTCAATGTGCCAATCTTGAACGCATCCGCATGCTGGCGGATGTAGTAGGTCACATGCTCACGCTCGGTCAGGGTGTGCGCACGTTCGGCGAGCAAATCGAGGGTGGCGGCACTCAAGATCTCGGCATCCAGCCCATCCGGGTAGCTGGGCTCCCAACAGTTGCAGCTGTAGTCGTAGCCACCGTCCAGATGAAGCGCGATAAGCTCGTCGATAAGGGCCGGATCCGCGAGGGGGCAATCCCCGGTGAGCCTGACAATCTGGCTGGGCCCAAAGGGCTGGGCCGCGAGATGAAAACGCAGCAGCACATCGTCCAATGGGCCACGGAAACAGGGCACGTCCAGCTTGGCGCAAAGCGCCGCGATGGTCTCATCCTCGCGCTGATCGCTGGTGGCGACCACCAGTTGATCCAGCCTGGCGGAACGTTTGAGCCGCTCTATCTGGCGGGCGAGCATGGGCTCGCCGAGCAGAGGCTTGAGCACCTTGCCAGGCAGTCGGCTGGAGTTGGCTCTGGCCTGCAGGATCCCGAGGATCATGATGTTCTCCACATGGCAGGGTTGATGAGGGCCGGCTCGTCGCAGGCGAGGGTTGCCAGTTCGGCGTCCTGAGCAGGATGCAGATGGGCATAGGCAGATGCAATCGCTGCCAGCTCGTGTGCGTGGCAGACGCCGACCACGAAGCGGCTCACCTGGGGCAGGGCCGGGATCAGGGCAAGTGCCTTGTGGAGGAGGGAGAGGTGGGGCTGCCACCCATCCAGTCGCGAGAGCGGTTCGCTGAAGGCGTCGAAATAAGGGGGACGAAGGGTTGGCTGCATCAATAACAGGCCTTGCAGGAAGAGGGAGCGCACATGGATTTCACACCCCATGGCCTGCAACCGATCGAACCAGCCTGCGCGCAAAAAACGCTGATCGAGCAGATTGGCGGGGAGCTGTACCAGCTCCAGGGGATAACCCTGCTCGAGCCAACGCGTCAGCTCCTCGGGGGTGTAGACAGAGACGCCCACCTTGCCCACCTTGCCCTGATGCTGAAGGTCTGCCAGCCGCTCGAACAGGGCCGGGCTGGCGTCCTGGCTGCGGTGCAGCAGCAAGCCCTCGACACGGGGACGAGCCAGTCGTTGCAGGCTGGCCTCCAAAGAGGGGGTCAGCTCCGCGGCATCGATATTGGGTGAGAGCTTGGTGATGACCTGAAAGTCGGCGGTGTTGTACATCCCGAGCCTCGCCTCGGCCTTGCCGTAGGCCTGGGCCGTGTCCAGGGTATCCACCCCCAGCTTGCGGGCCAGGGCCAGAATGGCGTCGAGCTCCTGATCCTGCACTTCGCCTGTGCGGTTGCTGATGCCGTAATCGAGCCCGAACTGGACCGTACCCAGTGCTAGGCGCATAGCACCGACTCCAGGGTCTGAACGACCTGATCCTGCTCGGCCAGGGAGAGGCCGGGGAACAGGGGGAGGCTGATGGCTTGTCGATAATAGGCCTGGGCACCGGGATAGTTGGCGGGGTCGTGGCCGAGCTCACGGTAATAGGGTTGGGCCGGAATGGGCATGTAGTGCACGTTGACGCCGATACCGGCGTCTCTCAGGCGGGCAAACACCTCATCCCGGTCTTGCACCCGGATCACATAGAGGTGGTAGCCACTGAGTCTGTCATGCCCCTGGTGCAAGGGCTCGACCGGCAGTCGGGTCAGTAGCTCGTCGTAGCGGGCAGCCAACAACCGGCGCCTGTCAATGAACTGCGGCAGGCGGGCGAGCTGGCTGCTTCCCAGCGCCGCCTGGATGTCGGTCAGGCGATAGTTGAAGCCGAGTACCTGCTGCTCGTAGTACCAGCCCCCCGGAGTGTCGACGGTCAACTGCGCCGGATCCCGGGTGATGCCATGGCTGCGATAGAGACGAAGCCTCGCGGCCAGCTCGGCACTGCGAGTCGTGACGGCGCCCCCTTCCCCGGTCGTGATGGGCTTGACCGGATGGAAGCTGAAGACGGTCATGTCGCTGTGGGCACAACTGCCGATGGGCTCTCCCTGATAACGGGCTCCCAGGGCATGGCAGGCATCTTCGATGAGGGACACGCCATATTCTCGGCACAGGGCGCCTATCTCGGCGAGATCGCAGGGCTGGCCCGCGAGATGCACGGCGACCAGGGCCTTCGGCTGACGAGCGCTGCCCTGAACCCGTTGCAGCTTCTCGCGCAGCGCCGTCACGCAGAGGTTGCCGGTTGCGGAGTCCACGTCGACGAAATCCACCTGGGCGCCGCAATAGCGGGCACAGTTGGCGGAGGCGACGAAACTGATGGCGGATACCCAGACCCAATCCTGTTCGCCAAGCGCCAGCGCGGCGCAGGCAAGGTGCAGGGCCGTGGTGCCGTTGCTGCAGGCGATCACGTGGGGAGCCTGGCAGTAGTCGGCCAATCCCTGTTCGAAGGCGGGGACCGCCTCACCCTGGGTGAGGTAGTCCGACTTCAGCACGGCGACGACGGCTTCGATATCTTCATCTGTGATGGATTGGCGTCCATAGGGGATCATTCGGCGAGCACCTGCTGATTCATGAATTTCAATTCCTCTATCGACAGGAAGTGGCGATTATTGAGGGAATTGTATTCAAAGCCGTGCTCGACCCGCACCGCGGTGTCACCCAGGGCATTGACGGCGAAGTCATTATTTCGACTGGTGAAGGTGATGCTGGGAGCGATGACGTAATAGTCGTCAAATTCATAGGTGTGGTAGGAGTCGTCAGCCGGACACATCACCTCGTGCAACTTCTCGCCCGGACGGATACCGATGATCTCTTGGGGCAAGTCCGGCGCCATGGCGCTGGCGAGATCCGTGATGCGTACCGACGGGATCTTCGGAACGAACACTTCCCCCCCTTTCATGCGGGCAAAGTTGGTCAGCACGAACTCGACCCCCTGTTGCAGGGTGAGCCAGAAACGGGTCATCTCGGCATGGGTAATGGGGAGGCTGCTGGCCCCTTCCTTGATCAGGCGATCGAAGAAGGGCACCACAGAGCCCCGGGAGCCGACCACGTTGCCATAACGTACCACGGAAAAAATGGTGGGGTGCTTGCCCGCCATATTATTGGCGGCGACGAACAGCTTGTCGGAGCAGAGTTTGGTGGCGCCATACAGGTTGACCGGATTGGCCGCCTTGTCGGTGGAGAGGGCGATCACCTTTTCGACCCCGTTGTTGAGGGCCGCCTTGATGACGTTTTCCGCACCATGGATGTTGGTCTTGATGCACTCCATGGGGTTGTATTCGGCGGCAGGCACCTGCTTGAGGGCGGCGGCATGCACCACGAAGTCCACGCCGTGCATGGCCATGTCCAGGCGCTCGGCATCCCGTACGTCACCGATGAAATAGCGCATGCAGGGGTGATTGAAACGCTGCTGCATCTCGAACTGCTTGAGTTCATCACGGGAGTAGACGATCAACCGGCTTGGCGTGTAGAGGGAGAGGACAGCCTCGATGAACTTCTTGCCAAAGGAGCCGGTTCCCCCGGTGATCAGGATCGTTTTGCCGTTGAACATGTCATGGTCCCGTTATGAAGTGAGTGTCTGTTAGATTCAAAAGCATATTTTATGCCATAACCCACGATATGGGAGAGAGCATCGCCGTGACGCAGGCGCCATCAAGGAGTTGGCGTGCTAGTCCCGGCGATCGCCTCGCATATCTGCTCCACCGCGTTGAGGGCGCGGGGGGTGAAGCGGTGCAGTTCATCGGCGTTGATGAGGGCGAGCCGCTGGTGTTTGACGGCGTCCAGCATGGGCCACTGCCGCCAGTGATCCAGCACGGAAGGATCCCGGCCGCCAGCCAGGATGAGCCCGGGATTGGCCTTGATCACCTGCTCCAGCCCGACCTGGGGGTAGGCTGCTCCCGTCGTCGCCATGATGTTGCGTCCGCCGCAGAGGGTGATGGCCTGCCCCGGCCAGGTCGAATTATTGACGCTGGTGAGCGGCGGGTACCAGAGCTGATAGAAGACAGACAGGGGCTTGGGCTCGCCGTAGCGCGCAGCCAGGGCGTCGAGCCGGGTCAGATAGGCGCGGGCTTGCTCGTCGGCCCTGGACGTGAGCCCGAGAAGGTGCCCCAGGCTGCGCATCTCGGTAGCCAGGGAGGCAAAGTCGGTGGGCTCCGAGTAGAAGACGGGAATTCCGAGGCGCTCGACCGGGCCCAGCATGCGGGCCTGGGCGGAGCGCCAGGCCACTACCAGATCCGGCTTCTGGGCCAGCAGCGCCTCGAGGTTGATGCTGCGATAGTTGGCCACCCTGGGGAGGTTGGCCACGTCGACGGGGTAATCGGAGGCATCGTCGGTGGCGACCACGCGATCCCCGGCGCCGATATCGAACAGCAGTTCCGTCAGATGGGGAGTGAGGCTCACGATGCGCTGCGGCGGGGTGGCCATGGCGCACAGTGAGGTGCCCAGCAGGCAGACAAACAGGCCCAGGGCACGAAGGGAAACGCGATCAGCCATGATTGAGCTCCATCCATGTCAGGAGTAGCGAGAGCCCGAGCCAGCCCCAGCCGGTCAGTTGCAGACGCTGCAGCAGGCGCAGGGGCAGGTTGGCATCGGGTTCGCTCCCCTCATCAAATACCGGAAAGCGCACCAGCTGGCCCTGATAGTAGCGGGGGCCGCCGAGTCGGCTGCCTGTCGCCCGGGCCAGCAGCGCGAGCAGGACCCCCATGGCGGGATGGGGCCAATGCAACGCAGGTCGCACTCTGTTGCCCAGCCCGCGCACCTGGGTCAGGCACAGGGGGAGCGCCAGCAGCAGGATGGCAGGGGCGCAGAAACCCTGATAGAGCGCCGCAGCAGGGCGGCCGAAGTGGACGAACGCGTTCTGCTTGGGGTTCCACGCCAGATGGGTCAACTGGGCGAGCCGCACCAGCAGGGCACCCTGTACCCCGGCCAGGGCGAAGCCCAGCAGGGGGGCGGCCCACTGGCCGACGAGGCGCAGTACGCAGGTCTCGCTCACCGCCTTGTTCAACCCCATCACCGAGAGCTTGCCGGTTTCCCGCTTGAGCCAGGGGGCGACCTGCAGCCTCGCCACGACCAGCGTCTCCTGGGTCGCCAGGGCGCAGCTACCTCGGGCGAGTTCCCGCAAGGGGCGGGATTCGAGCATCAGCAGCAGGAACAGGAGGTCGAACAGGGGCTCGGACAGGGAGAGATTGCGCACCGCCCAGAGACCGGCAGCGCAGGGCACCCAGACCACCAGCAGGGCAAGGAGCCCGGCCTGGCTCTGCTGGCGCGGTGTGCCGTCGGGGCGATAGACCTTCTGGCCGAGGCGGGTGAGCAGAGGCACGGCTGCGCCGGGTCGAAAGCGTACGGGCCAGGGCAGCAGGGCCTCCAGCAGGGCGGCCCCCACCATGATGCCCGCCGTCGTGGAGGCGAGGGCGGTCATCAGGACATCCCAGGAGGGGGCGTCGATCACAGCTTGCCGAGCAGCGCGATGATCACTTCGGCGGAGTGTTGACCCGCCACCTCGATGAAGGCATCGAAGGATTCCACCTGCTCCTTGCCGGCGATGTCCGACATGGCCCGTACCACCAGATAGGGCACCTTGAACATGTGGCACACCTGGCCGATGGCGGCCCCTTCCATCTCCACCGCCAGCATCTGCGGGAAGTCGGCACGGGCTTTCGCGATGGCGTCCGGCTTGCACATGAACTGATCGCCGGTGCAGATGAGCCCGACCTTGGTCTGGTGCTTGCCTTGCTCGGCAATGCAGGCCTGTGCCAGGGCGATGAGTTTTTCGTCGCAGGGGAAGGCGGCGGGCTGCTGGGCCATCTGGCCCATTTCGTAACCGAAGGCGGTCACGTCCACGTCGTGGAAGCGCATCTCGCTCGCGATGACCACGTCACCGATGTGCAGATCCTGGGCGAAGCCGCCGGCAGAACCGGTGTTGATGACGCAATCGGGAGCGAACTTCTCCAGCAGCAGGCTGGTGGCGACGCTGGCGGCGACCTTGCCGATGCCGGAGCGGGTCAGGATCACCTCTTTACCGGCCAGCTTGCCCTGATAGAACTCGCAGCCGCCCAGTTGCAGGGTGGTGGGCTCGCTCAGCTGGCTGCGCAGGAGGGCTACTTCCTGCTCCATGGCGCCGATAATACCTACTTTCATCATCTACCTCGTCTCGATGGCCGCTGGGCCGAAAAAGTTGGCGTGGATGATAGCAAAACTTGGCGGTGGCGCCGAGCATTGCGATGGCGCGGATGGGGGGTCAGGGGTAGCGTCTGGCCAGGGCGGCCAGTTCACCACTGTCTGCGAGCCGTTGCAGGGTGTTGGCGAACAGGGTCAGGCGCTCGGGGGCACTGTGGCGATGGAACAGGATGTAGAAGGGAGTCTCTTCCATCACGGTGGGGAGGATGCGGATCTTGTCGGCCAGCCCCTGTTCGCGCAAGTCGGACTCAAACCCCGGGGAGCGGTAGTAGACGAAACGGCCGCGCTTCATCAACAACTTCTCGTAGTTGGCCTAGTTGCTGATCCCGCCGCTGTCGATGATGAGGCCGCCGATGTCCTGGAGCCGGGCGATAGCACCGCTGCCATGGTTGATGAGGATGATGCCCCCCTGGCCGAGGGCCCTGACATCCTGCCAGCTGCGTATCTCGACGGGATCGTCACGGCGCACCGCCAGGTGGTAGCGCACCGTGAAGATGGCGGGGGTCAGGACGATGAAGTGATCCCGCCTGGCCGGGTTCTCCCCCACGCCGCAGATGAAGTCCAGCTGGCCGTGCTGCACCTTTTTTTCCAGCCGTCGCAGCGGCAGGAAGCGCTGATCTCCCTCAATGCGAAGGGCAGGCTCCCTCGCTTCCATGAGCCGGAAGAGATCGACGCAGATCCCGCCGACATGCCCGTCGGGGAGCGTCACGTACTTGGGGGACGACGCCTGTTGTGCGGCCGTATGAAAGACCTCGGTGGCGCCAATGGCCCTGGCGGTGAGGACAAGCAGACACAGCAGCAGGATTATCCTGAGGGTCATCCGGGCAGGCTTCCGATGGGATTCAGGCGCCGTACATCAACCAGTCAAAGGGCGCCGGGGGCTCAACATTAGGCGATTTCCCCCTCTTATTTCAAGGGGTTCGCGCTGTCGTCACCGGGCGTACGGGGCTTGAGGGGGGTGATCAGCCGAGCGCGGTGTCGAGGGTCATCATCAGGGCAAAGCCGACCATGAGGCCCAGGGTGGCGTGGGTCTGGTGGCCGTTGCGGTGGGTCTCGGGGATCACCTCGTGGGAGACCACGAACAGCATGGCGCCGGCCGCGAGCCCCAGACCAATGGGGTAGGCGATGGCCATGCCGCTGGCAAGCCCCACCCCGAGCAGGGCCCCGAGCGGTTCCAGCAGGCCGCTGGCGATGGCCACCAGCACGGCCAGCGGGGGACGAAAACCGGCGGCGCACATGGCGAGCGCCACCGCCAGCCCCTCGGGAATGTCCTGCAGGGCAATGGCGGTCGTGAGCGGCAGACCGACGGCCATGTCACCCTGGGAGAAGCTGACCCCGATGGCCATGCCCTCCGGCAGGTTGTGCAGGGCGATGGCGAACACGAACAGCCAGACCCGGGAGCAGCTCTCGTGGCCGGGACCGCAGGGCCCCGTCTTGTCGTGCTCATGGGGGGTGAACTGATCCAGCCCCAGCATCAGCAGGACGCCGAGAGCCATGCCCGTCACCACCACGGCGGCGGCGAGGAAGCCGTCGCCTGTGATCCCCTCCGCGGCCTCGAGGCCCGGCAGCAACAGGGAGAAGGCGCTGGCGGCCAGCATCATGCCGGCGGCAAAACCCAGCATGGCGTCTTCCACCCGTTGGGGAACGGCGCGCAGGAACAGGGCCGGCAGGGCGCCGAGCGCCGTGGCGGCAAAGCCGGCGGCACCGCCGATGAGGCCATAGCGCATGCCGGCGGTGATGTCACCGGCCGCCAGCACGACCAGACTCTGCACCAGGAGCAGCAGCACGGCGACCAGGGCGAGCAGCAGCCCCAGGGCGATGAGGGGGCGATCTGCTATCTGCTCGCGCAGTTGGACAGACCAGGAAGGGGAGAGGGTCGATACGTTGTCCATGGGGCCTCTGAAGACAGGAATGGGGAGAGACGAACGGCCATTACATAACCTGGCCCCTGCTTTGTCCATGACGACGGACCGATTGTGGCAATCGGCTCAAGTTTTGCGTCGAGCTGGTCGCTACTGTGCTGGCAGCCTCGTGGCTGGCACAAGGCCCGGCGTGGGGCGAGCGGGAAGCAAGGGATCCCCTCTCTTTGCTCCCATCGTCATTTCCCGTCAGGAGTCTCGGGTCACCGCTTACACGGATGTGATCATTGTGTCACTGCACATCTGCAGTCGAGGATCACCAGCCAACATGTCTTACAAGCATCTCTCCATCGGCAAGAAGATTGCCGCCGTCTTTGCGGTCATTGCTGTCATCAACGCCGTCTTCGGCCTGTTTCTCGCCACCGAACTGCGGGACATTCGGGATCGGGTATTGAACTTCACCGACTCCACCCTGCCAAGCGTGCTCTCGGTTGACAACCTGCTCTACGACGTCTCCTATGTGCGCCGTGCCCAGTTTGCCCTGCTGATGGTGGAAGATGCCGTCGACAGGCAGGTTCGCCGCGCCCGCATCCAGGAGAGCCTGGGCAAGGTGCAGCAGGTCATGGATGCCTACGAGGCAACCGTGGGGGCCGAGCATGAACGCCAGGCCTTCAACCGCGTCAAGCTGCAGTGGCTGCAATATCTGGGGGCCGTCAACCAGGTGGATACCCTGTTGTTCCAGGGCAGCAGGGATGAGGCCAGGGAGGCGCTGTTTCGCTCGAACGGGCTCTACACCGAGCTGGAGCTGGCGGTGCGTGCCCTGGTGAAGGTGAATCTTGGCTTTGTGGAAGAGAACCGTGGCAGCCTGCTTGGCAGCGTCACCATGGTGATGACCTTTGCCGTGGTGAGCATCGCGACCCTGCTGATCTTCATGGGGGTCATGACCTGGTTCCTCACCCGCCAGATCTGCCTGCCCCTGCAAGCCGTGGTGGCCCAGGCCAATGCCATCGCCCTGGGAGATCTGACCCATCGGCTGGATCGCCAGCACATCGGGCAGGACGAACTGGGGATGCTGGCCAGCGCCTCCCTCAAGATGCAGGACAACCTGCGTGGGCTCATCGAGGAGGTGGCCGCCGCCGTGACCCAGCTGGGGGCCGCCATCGAGGAGGTGAGCGCGGTCTCCGAGCAATCATCCCAGGGGATCCAGATCCAGCAGCAGGAGATAGCCCAGGTCGCCACCGCCATGGCCCAGATGAAGGCGACGGTAGCGGATGTGGCGGGCAACACCGAGGTGGCCTCGGAGTCGGCAAGCTCTGCCAATGCCCTGGCTCGTCGCGGCAGTCAGGATGTGCAGGGGGCCCTGGATGCCATCACCCGGGTGGCTGGTGAGATGGAGCAGGCGGGCAACCTGGTGAGTGAACTGGAGAAAGAGTCCGCCCAGATCAACCTGGTGGTGGATGTCATTCGCGGCATTGCCGACCAGACCAACCTGTTGGCACTCAATGCCGCCATCGAGGCGGCCCGTGCCGGTGAGCAGGGGCGCGGCTTTGCGGTAGTGGCCGACGAGGTGCGCACCCTGGCGGGGCGTACCCAGGCCTCCACCGGCGAAATCGTCGCCATCATCGAGACCCTGCAGGCCCGTGCCAACCGGGCGAAGTCGGTGACCGGCCAGAGTTGCGAGATGATCCGCCAGTGCGTGAGCCAGAGCGAACGCACCAGCGCGGGCATTCGTCAGATTGAAGAGGCGGTGGCCCAGATAGCCGACATGGCGATCCAGATTGCCAGTGCCTGTGGCGAGCAGGATGCGGTCTCCGATGAGCTGGGCCGCAACGTGGCGCGCATCAACGACTCCTCCAACGAGGTCGCGACCGGCGCGGATCACACCGCCAAAGCCTGTCTGGAGCTGAGCCAGCTGGCGGCGGGTCTGCGCCAGAGCATGGGGCGCTTCCGCCTGGCCTGACGGTGGCCGCAGCCAATGAAAACGGGGCCCTGGGCCCTAATGCCGATCAGTTAAGGATCCATTGACCGATCCTCAGGCTGTGTAAGAATCCGAAACTCCTTGTTGGGTTTCGGATTTTTTTATGCGTATCGACCAAGCTCTCGACTTCATTCACGCCTGTCCTCCCGGAAAGTTTGAGTCCCTGTCTGACCTGCTGTCACCTGAACTGGTGCAGGCTTGCTTGGCCGAGACGGGCTCCGTCTCCTTGCGCCGACGGCGCATGCCCATGGAGCGGGTGCTATGGGCCATTATCGGGATGTCCTTGTTTCGTCATGTCCCTATGGCCCAGCTGGCCAACCAGCTCGATATCCTGTTACCCGGCGACCGGCCGTTTGTCGTCCCCAGCGCCTTCATCCAGGCGCGCCAAAAACTGGCTGACCAAGCCGTTCGACAGGTGTTCCAGCAGACCGCCACACTCTGGCATCAGCTGTGTCAGCACCCCACCTGGGCCGGCTTGCAGCTGCTGGCCGTGGACGGGGTGGTCTGGCGCACGCCCGATACTCCGGACAATGCCGGCGCCTTTGCCAAGTCGAAAACCGTCCAGGGGGAGACGCAATATCCCCAGGTCCGCATGTTGTGTCAGATGGAGCTGACCAGTCATCTGCTGACCCAGACAGTGATGGACTCCTGTGCGGTAAACGAGATGGTGTTGGCAGAGCAACTGATTGAAAAAACACCCGATAATAGCCTGACCCTGTTCGATAAGGGCTTCTACTCACTGGGGTTACTCCATGCCTGGCAACGCCAGGGCGTAGCGCGTCACTGGCTTATTCCGCTGAAAAAGGGGGCTCAATACGAGGTCATCCGCAAGCTGGGGCGGCAGGATGTGCTGGTACGCCTCAGAGCCAGTCCGCAGGCCAAGAAGAAGTGGAGCGAGTTGCCGGAGCAGTTCGAAGCCCGGCTGCTGACCCGGACGGTAAACGGCAAGGAGCGGCAGGTGCTGACCTCGCTCACCGACCCGCTGCGCTTCCCGGCCAGCGAGTTGATGGAGCTATACCAGAATCGCTGGGAAATCGAGCTGGGCTATCGGGAGATGAAACATAGCCTGCAACAGCACCGGCTGACGCTGCGCAGCAAGAAACCCGATGGAGTAAGGCAGGAGCTATGGGGCTTGGTATTGGCCTATAACCTACTGAGATATCAGATGGTTAGGATGGCGGCGAGCTTAAAGGGCTATACGGCCAGCCAGTTGAGCTTTCACATGGCATCGGTGTATCTGCTGCATGAACTCAGTTGCCTGCCGTTTGTGTCACCGGGCATGGTTCCAGGGCGTGTCGCTGAGTTGGACAAACAGGCAGAGCAGTTCAAGTTACCCGCCCGCCGAGAACGAAGTTACCCAAGGTGCATCAAAGCCAAACCACAGAAGTATGCGACGAGAAAACCTAGTAAAAACAATGCCAGTCAGGCTTAACTGACTGGCATTAGGCCCTGGGCCCCGTTGTTTTTCTCACCGCCAGGCGGCGTGGGCTCAGGCGCCCAGGCCGGTACCGGCGTCTTTCTTGGCAATCAGCTCAATCTTGTAGCCGTCCGGGTCTTCCACGAAGGCGATGACGGTGGTGCCGCCCTTCACAGGGCCCGGTTCGCGGGTGATCTTGGCGCCGGCGGCGCGCAGCGCCTCGCAGGTGGCATAGATGTCGTCCGCTTCCAGGGCGATGTGACCATAGGCGGAACCGAGCTCGTATTCGCTCACGCCCCAGTTGTAGGTGAGCTCGATGACGGCTTCATCCTTCTCGTCGCCGTAGCCGACGAAGGCCAGGGTGTACTTGTATTCGCTGTTTTCGCTCTTGCGCAGCAGTGTCATGCCCAGCACTCGGGTGTAGAAGTCGATGGAACGTTGCAGATCGCCGACGCGCAACATGGTATGCAGAATTCTCATTGCTCAATTCTCCGGGTTGGTGGATTGGTACTGCCTTGAATCCATGGCCCGAGACCGGATCCGCAGAGGCCTGCAGATCAACTCTCGGGATAGACCTTCTCTTTGTATTCGCACAAATCTTCGATGATGCAGGAGCCGCAGCGGGGCTTGCGGGCGAGACAGGTGTAACGCCCGTGCAGGATGAGCCAGTGATGCACGTCCAGCTTGAACTCGGCGGGGACCACCTTGAGCAGCTTCTCCTCCACCTGATCGACGTTCTTGCCCACTGCAAAGCCGGTGCGGTTGGAGACCCGGAAGATATGGGTGTCGACGGCGATGGTGGGCCAGCCGAAGGCGGTGTTGAGCACCACGTTGGCCGTCTTGCGGCCGACGCCGGGCAGGGCCTCGAGGGCCTCGCGATTCTCCGGCACCTCGCCGCCGTGGCGCTCCAGCAGAATGGCGCAGGTCTTGATGACGTTCTCGGCCTTGGTGTTGAAGAGGCCAATGGTCTTGATGTACTCCTTGACCCCATCCACCCCCAGATCCAGCATGGCCTGGGGGGTGTTGGCCACCGGATAGAGATTGTCGGTGGCCTTGTTGACGCTCACGTCGGTGGCCTGGGCCGAAAGCAGCACGGCGATGAGCAGCTCGAAGGGCGTGGTGAAGTTGAGCTCTGTGGTGGGATGGGGGTTGTCATCGCGCAACCGCTCCAGGATCAGCCTGCGTTTCTGGTTGTTCATGGCTCTCTCTTGTCTCAGAGCTGGGTAGTGCGGGCGCCCGCCGCCGGCACGGTGCAGTGGGCCTTCTCGGCACTCTGCTTGCGGCCCATCCAGTCGTTGATGGCGTTTTTGCCGGCGATCATCAAACCGAGGCCGATGAAGCCGCCGGGGGGCAGGATCGCCAGCAGCAGGCTGGCGTCGGCGTGGAACAGCTCGACGCGCAATGACTTGGCCCAGTCACCCAGCAGCAGCTCGGCACCGTCAAACAGGGTGCCCATGCCGATGATCTCGCGAAGGCCCCCCAGTACCAGCAGCACCAGGGTAAAGCCCAGCCCCATCATGAAGCCGTCGAGGGCGGCAAGCAGGGGCGGGTTCTTGGAGGCATAGGCTTCGGCGCGGCCGATGATGACGCAGTTGGTGACGATGAGGGCGATGAAGATGCCGAGCGCTTGATAGAGGCCGTAGGTGTAGGCGTTCATCAACAGTTGCACGCTGGTCACCAGGGCCGCGATAATCATCACGTAGACCGGGATGCGGATATCCTTGGGCACCCAGTTGCGCACTAGGGAGACGGCGAGGTTGGAGCAGACCAGTACCACCATGGTGGCAAGGCCGAGCCCCAACGCATTGGTAAAGGTGGAGGAGACCGCCAGGGTGGGGCAGAGTCCCAGCACCTGCACCAGGGAGGGGTTGTTCTTCCACAGTCCCTGCAGCATCAGCTCCTTGAGCTCTTCGCGGCGGCCACTTTCCCCGGCGGGTTGGCTGGCCGTGTCAATCACGTCGACTTGTTCCATAGCGTGTGCTCCGGCGTTAGGGGTTGGTATGGCAGGAGGGGGCATCGTGCAGCAGTTCGGGGTGCTCCTGTTGCAGCCTCAGCAAATTTTTCACCGCCTTGACCACGGCCCGCGGGGTGATGGTTGCCCCGGTGAAGGCGTCGAATTCGCCGCCATCCTTCTTCACCGCCCAGGTGGTGTCGTTGTCGGCCGTGAGGGACTTGCCGGTGAAGCTGTCGATCCAGCTGGATTTCTTCAGTTCTATCTTGTCACCAAGCCCCGGGGTTTCCTTGTGGGCCAGCACCCTGACCGCACTGACGGCCCCCTTGGCATCGGTGCCGACCACCATGCGAATGGCTCCACTGTAACCATCGGGGGCCACGGTTTCCAGCGCGTAGCCGGTATGCACCCCCTTGAGGGTGGCGGTATAGAGGGGCATGGGCTCATCGCTGCCCAGGTATTCCCGGCTGCTGACCAGCTTGCAACTGGCCACCAGATCGTTGTCATAACTCCCCTCGGGCAGCAGGGCCTGCAGGGTGCGCAGCTTCTCCAGCTCTTGCTGGTGGGCGATGCGATCCCGGGTCAGTTCGTTGGTCAGCACCACCATGGCGGTGCAGCCGAGGGCAAAGAGGGCCAGGGTCAGGCCATTCTTGCGCATGCTTTTCAACATGGGAGGCTCCCTGTCTCGCGTCTGCGGCAATTCAGATGTGGGTTCATTTGCGACGGGCTCCATAGACCTTGGGGCGGGTCAGACTGTCAATCAGGGGAACGCACAGGTTGGCCAGCAACACGGCGAAGGCGAAGGCATCCGGATAGCCGCCAAAACGGCGGATGACATAGACCAGCACGCCGATGAGCACACCGTAGACGAGGCGCCCCTTTGCGGTGGTGCTGGCACTCACCGGATCGGTGGCGATGAAGAAGGCCCCGAGCATGGTGGCACCGCTGAACAGGTGCAGCATGGGGGTGGCGGTGGCATCCGGGGTGGCCAGATAGCCCAGGGTGGCAGCGAGCAGCAATGCGCCCAGCACGGCAGTCGGAATGCGCCAGTTGATCACTTTCTGCTGGAGCAGGAAGAGGCCTCCCAGCAGGTAGCCGAGGTTGACCCAGCTCCAGCCGATACCACCCCAGCCCTCGAAGACCTTGTGGGTCATCACTTCGGTGGCGGTCAGTCCCTGGGTCAGTCCGGTCTTTAAGGTATCCAGCGGCGTGGCCATGGTCAGGCCATCCACCCCCTGCTTGAGCTGCAGCATGCTGTAGCCGTCGAGGCTGAAGCCGGTGAAGATCACCGAGGCCGCATCGGCGAAGCCGATGTCGTAGGCGGCGATGCTGGAGGGGGGCAGCCAGCTGGTCATCTGGACCGGGAAGGAGACCAGCAGCAGCACATAGGCCACCATGGCAGGATTGAACAGGTTCTGACCGAGCCCGCCATAGAGATGCTTGGCGATGATGATGGCGAACGCCGTGCCCAGCACCAGCATCCACCAGGGCAGCAGGGGGGGCAGGGAGAGACCGATGAGCACGGCGGTGAGCGCCGCGCTGCCATCCAGCAGGGCCGGTTTGACGGGGCGGCCGCGCAGGCGAAGGACCAGGGCCTCCGAACCCAGGGCCGTGACCAGCGCCAGCAGGATCTGGATCAGGGTCCCCCAGCCGAAGAACCAGGTCTGCGCCAGGAAGCCGGGCAGGCAGGCCAGGATCACCAGCACCATCAGGGTCTGGGTCTGTTTGCGGTTGTGGGCAAAGGGCGCACTCGCGATATTGAACATGGATCAGTGGCTCTTGTCGGTCGAAGGGGAGGAGGCAGCCTCGGCCGCCAGCTTCTTGGCTTTGGCCCGGGCGATGGCGGCGGCGATGGCCGCCTTCTTGGGGTCCACTTCGGCAGCGGGCTCGGATGCGGCGGCCGGGGCCTCAACGGCGTTATCGGTTGTGTTCACGGATGTCTCACCCGCGACCACAGGCCCATCCCCTTGCGCCTGGGCGGCCTTCTTGGCCTTGGCCCGGGCGATGGCGGCGGCAATGGCCGCCTTCTTGGGGTCCACCTCGGCGGCGGGCTCGGATGCGGCGGCCGGGGCCTCAACGGCGTTATCGGTTGTGTTCACGGATGTCTCACCCGCGACCACAGGCCCGTCACCTTGCGCCTGGGCGGCTTTCTTGGCCTTGGCCCGGGCGATGGCGGCGGCAATGGCCGCCTTCTTGGGATCCACCTCGGCGGCGGGCTCGGATGCGGCGGCCGGGGCCTCAACGGCGTGTTCGGTTGTGTTCACGGATGTCTCACCCGCGACCACCGGCCCATCACCTTGCGCCTGAGCAGCCTTCTTGGCCTTGGCCCGGGCGATGGCGGCGGCAATGGCCGCCTTCTTGGGGTCCACCTCGGCGGCGGGCTCGGATGCGGCAGCCGGGGCCTCAATGGCGTTATCGCTTGTGTTCACGGATGTCTTATCCGCGTCCAGCGGTGCGTCACCTTGCGCCAGGGCGGCTTTCTTGGCCTTGGCCCGGGCGATGGCGGCGGCAATGGCCGCCTTCTTGGGGTCCACTTCTGCGGCGGGTTCGGATACGGCGGCCGAGGCCTCAACGGCGTGTTCGGTTGTATTCACGGATGTCTTATCCGCGACCACCGGCCCGTCACCTTGCGCTTGAGCAGCCTTCTTGGCCTTGGCCCGTGCCAGGGCGGCGGCGATGGCGGCTTTCTTGGGATCCAGCTCTGCCTTGGGATGTTGCTCCCCAGGTGCCGGGGTGTCAGCCAGCTCATTGTCCTCGCCATTGACCGCCTTGGCGGCACGACGGGCGATGGCCTCCTGCTTGCGCGCCTCACGGGCGGCAATCATGGCCTCGTTGTCCGGTGCGGGTGTGCTCACGCCCACCTGGGTCGTCTCCTGTTTGGCCTTGATGCGGGCCAGGGCGGCGGCGACCGGATCTTCGCCCCCGGCCGTCGTCATGGCCTGGCGACGCTGGGCTGCGGCTTCGGCGTGGCGGGCTTCGCGGGCCGCCTTCTCACGCTCGAAGCGAGCCTGCTTGGCCTCGAAGCGCTGCTTGGCACGTTCGGCCTTCTCGGCCTCGGCACGGGCCTCGCGGATGTCATCCTTGGCGATCTTGTAGTACTGCACCAGGGGGATTTCGCTCGGGCAGACCCAGGCACAGGCGCCGCACTCGATACAGTCAAAGAGGTTGAGCTTCTCGGCCTTGTCGTACTCCTTGACCCGGCTGTACCAGTAAAGCTCCTGGGGCAGCAGGGTGGCGGGGCAGGCATCGGCGCAGGCACTGCAACGGATGCAGGCCTGTTCCGGGCCGGGGGGCGGCAGCTCGGCGCGGGTGGGGGAGAGCAGGCAGTTGGTGGCCTTGACCACGGGGACCATGGCGTGGGGCAGGGTGAAGCCCATCATGGGGCCCCCCATGATGACCCGCTGATCCGCCTCCGGTTGCAGCTCGAAACGCTGGAGCAGCCAGCGTACCGGCGTGCCCAGACGCACCCAGGCATTGCCGGGTTTCTTGAAGGCGTCGCCGGTGAGGGTGACGATGCGCTCGATGAGCGGCTCCCCATCGATGATGGCGCGCTTGATGGCAAAGACGGTGGCGACGTTGAGCACCATGATGCCCATGTCGACCGCCCGGCCTCCTTTGGGCACCTGGCGTCCGGTGAGCAGCTCTATGGTCTGTTTGGCGCCGCCGGAGGGGTACTTGGTCGGTACCGACTTGACCAGCACGTCGGCGTCGCTGGCATGGCGGGTCAGGGCCTCGATGGCCGCCGGTTTGTTGTCTTCCACCCCGATCAGGGTGAGCTTGGGCTTGAGCAGGTGCTTGAGTACCCGGATGCCGTCTATGATCTCGTCGGCGTATTCCTGCATCAGACGGTCATCTGTGGTGATGTAGGGTTCGCACTCCAGCCCGTTGATGATGAGAATTTCGGTGAGCTGGCCACGGCCGTCGAGCTTGCTGTGGGTCGGGAAGACGGCGCCGCCGAGCCCGGCGATGCCGGCCTGCTGGATGCGCTCGAGCAACGCCCCCCGCTCCAGGTTCCAGTAGTCAGGCTGGGGTGTGCGCTCGCCCCAGGCATCGTCTCCGTCCGGGGTGAGGAGGATGCAGAGATCGTCAAGACCGGAGGGGTGCGCCACCGTGTGCTGCTCGATGGCGGTGATGGTGCCCGAGGTGGAAGCGTGCACCGGCACGATGCGTCCCTTGTCAAAACGGGTGAGGGGTTGCCCCTTCTTGACCTTGTCCCCCACCCGCACCAGCAGTTCGCCGGCCGGACCCGCGTGCTGGCGCACCGGAATGATGAGCTGTGGGGGAAGGCCCGCGTCAACGACGGGGGTCAGGCTGGACTGGTGCTTGTTCTCGGGGGGATGGATGCCGCCGTGAAAATCCCACAGAGTGCCGGCTTTGATGCGTTCGAGCAGATGCTGCATGGTTACTCCGCTGTTTATTCCACTATCTTGACCGGAATGGCGACCTTGGCCAGATCCCATTTCCAGTTGTCGACCGTGGTCGGCACCGGGATCATTTCGATACAGTCGGTCGGGCAGGGGTCGACGCAGAGGTCGCACCCAGTGCACTCGGCGGCGATGACGGTGTGCATCGCCTTGGTGGCACCCAGGATGGCGTCGACCGGACAGGCCTGGATGCACTTGGTGCAACCGATACACATGTCTTCGTGAATGAAGGCCACCTTCTTGACGGGGATTGCCGCGTCTTCACCGCCGTCCAGAGACTGGGGCTCGACCCCCATCAGGTCGGCAATCTTGCGCATGGTGGCGTCGCCACCGGGCACGCACTTGTTGATCTTGTCGCCATTGGCCAGGGCGTCGGCGTAGGGTTTGCAGCCCGGGTAACCGCACTGGCCGCACTGGGTCTGGGGCAACAGGGCATCGAGCTGATCGACGATGGGATCGGCCTGCACATGAAACTTGACGGCGGCAAAGCCGAGAATGATGCCGAAGGCCAGGGCAAGCAGGGCCAGCACCAGAATGGCAAAGAGTATGTGAATCATAGCGTTATATCTTGATGAGGCCGGTAAAACCCATGAAGGCCAGCGACATCAGGCCAGCGGTGACCATGGCGATGGAGACGCCACGAAACGGTGCCGGCACGTCGGCGGCCACCAGCCGCTCACGCATGGCGGCAAACAGGATCAGCACCAGAGAGAAGCCGACGGCGGCCCCGAAGCCGTAGATGATGCTCTGGATGAAGTTGTGGCGCTCGTTGATGCTGAGCAGCGCCACGCCGAGCACGGCACAGTTGGTGGTGATGAGCGGCAGGAAGATGCCGAGCAGGCGATAGAGGGTCGGGCTGCTCTTGCGGATCACCATCTCGGTGAACTGGACCACCACGGCGATCACCAGAATGAAGCCCAGGGTGCGCAGGTAGGCGATCTCCAGAGGGATCAGGATATAGTGCTCCATCAGATAGGAGCAGGCGCTGGCCAGCGTCATGACGAAGGTGGTGGCCAGACCCATGCCGATGGCGGTTTCCAGCTTGCCGGAGACACCCATGAAGGGGCAAAGGCCGAGGAACTTCACCAGCACGAAGTTGTTGATCAGCACGGTGCCGACCAGTAAAAGCAGGTACTCAGTCATTGAAGATGGGTTATCCGGTATGAAGGCGGCCGTATTATCTGATGTTAGGTGCCTTTAGACAACCGCAAGGCCGTATGGTTATTATTCGAATGCCCAATTCTTGACATCCTCCCCCACCTTAGCGCTTCGCGTCACAGGAGGGGGATTCCCATTACTGGGTGATAGCTGCTCGCGCAGTACCGGGTTCCTGCTTCATCGGGCGGCCTGATTGCACCACGCCTCCACAGGCTAAAACGGCGTGTCCCGCCGCTAAAATATTGCGAGCGCCGTTCACATCGGCGTTCGCCTCATAACCACACGCAGCGCATTTAAACTGGCTTTGCGTCTGGCGGTTATCCTTCGCAGTATGCCCACAACAGGCGCACTGCTGGCTGGTGTAGGCCGGGTTTATCGCCAACACCTGACCGCCTCGCCATGCCTGCTTATATTCGAGCTGGCGGCGCAGCTCAAACCAGCCCTGATCTAATATCGAACGATTCAGCCCTGATTTTGCCCGGACGTTGCGCCCCGGCTGGCTGATCGTGCCCGCTGCTGATTTTGACATGCTGGCAACCTTCAAATCCTCAATGACGATCATCGCGTGGTTTTTGCTGATAGTCGTTGTGACCTTGTGAAGGTAATCGCGGCGGGTATTGGCGATATGTGAGTGCAGCCGCTGGATCTTGGCTTTTTGTTTCTTCCAGTTGCTGCTGAACTTTACCTTTTTGCTCAACTGGCGTTGGAGCCTTGCCAGCTTGGTCTGATTGGTTTTGAAGCTGTTGACGGGCTCAAACACCGTGCCGTCTGACAGGGTTGCGAGCTTGGCGATCCCCGCATCTAGCCCGACCATTGAGCCGGAGGGGTGAATTGGCTCAAGCGTCTCCTGCTCGACCTGAAAGGAGATATACCAGTGCCCGGCTGCTTGGCTGACGGTCGCGTTTTTAATTTTCCCTTCAACTGGCTGGGACTGACGGAACTTGACCCACGCCAGCCCGGCAGGCAGCTTCACGCGACCCTTTTCAAGGCGGCAATACTTGTCGAAGTTGACGAACCGGATAGCGTCGCGGTTGTCGCTTTTTTTCTTGAATACGGGTGCCTTGGCGGCGAGTTTCTTATCAAAGCAGCGCATCCACGCGCCATGCAAATCCTTGAGCTTCTGCTGGAGGTTGTCGGTATATGCCTCGGCCAGAAAGGCCATTTCTGGGTCTTTCTTCCAACTGGTGAGCATCCTGTTCAGCTCAAAGGCAGAAGGCAGTTTTTCGCCAGCATCCAGAATGCGTTTGGTTTCTGCCAGCCCGTGATTCCAGACATAACGAGCACAACCGCCCAACTGGCGCAGGCGTTGCGTTTGTTGTTCGGTCGGTTCGAGTCGGAATTTGTAGGCTTTCAGAATTTGCATTTAGCGCTCAGTGTGTAGCATTATTGCCATATCTATTAAGCCCGATTGAGTGACAGAATGCAATTCACTAAAATTAATAAATCACGCCATTCGGCCTACGTTTTGCACGTACATTTGGTGTTTATCACCAAGTATCGAAAGCCGATATTGGGGGATCTTCATCACGCCTCCTTCAGTCAGTGTGCGGCAGAGGTTTGCAGAGATTTTGGTGCGGAACTGAAAGAGTGTGACGGAGAGGCTGATCATGTTCACATGCTGATAGAGTACGCGCCAACGGTGCAGCTATCGGTACTGGTGAACTCGTTAAAGGCGGTCACATCAAGGCGACTGCGTAATGAATTTCTGGACTTGAGAGGTGCTTACAGCAAACCCGTACTCTGGTCACGCTCTTACTTTGCGGGCTCTTGCGGCGGAGCACCGTTGGAGGTGATCAAGCAATACATTCAAAACCAGCGGGGCTGACGCCCCGGCGAAATTCCCCTCCCACCTACGTCGGAGGGAGTCCCCTTTCGCATTTAAGATGGAGGCATTGTGCGCCCTTTACCCGTCCTGACGCTGACCCTGGCCATGCTGCTCTGGTCCAGCTCCTTCATCGCCCTCAAACATGTGCTGGAAATCTGGTCCTTCGGTCAGGTGCTCTTCATGCGGATGGGGGTGGCGTCCTGTTGCTGGCTGCTCTGCTACCGCCAGCTTGGCCGCGTCACTTACCAGAAGGGGGATTGGCGCTGGTTGGCCCTGATGGGGGCGCTTGAGCCCTGCCTCTACTTTCTTCTTGAAGTCAACGCCCTGCGTTACACCAGTGCCGGCCAGGCCGGTATGGTCTGTGCCCTGCTTCCCCTGATGGTGGCTCTGGTGGCCTTCGTGCTGCTTGGAGAGCGGGTGAGTCGCCGCCAGCTGCTGGGCTTTGCCATCGCCATCGTTGGCATCGCCCTGCTGGGGTTGGGGGAGGGCGCAGACGAGTTCGCCCCCAACGCCCTGCTCGGCAACAGCCTGGAGATGGGCGCCATGCTCTGCGCCGCCACCTATTCCGTGGTATTCAAGAAGCTCTCCAGCCGCTACGGCGTGATGACACTGACAGCGTTGCAGGCCTTCGTCGGCATGCTCTTCTTCGCGCCCTTTGCCTTCAGTGCGCCCTGGCCCGCGAGCTGGGCCTGGCAGGACATGGGGGTCATCCTCTTCCTCGGCGCCTTCGTGACACTTGGTGCCTACCTGCTCTACAACTGGTCGGTGACCCAGGTGAAGGTGACCCTGGCGGCTGCCTATGTGAACCTCATACCGGTCTTTACCCTGCTGCTCGCCTATCTGCTGCTGGGAGAGACGCTCACTGCCCTGCAATGGGTGGCCTGTGCCGCCGTGCTGGCCGGCATCGGGGTGGGCCAACTGCCGTCCGGCAGGAAGCGTGCGCAGGCAGTCGCCACCGGGGGATGAGTCGCCGTCATTGGGCTACAGTCTGGGCAGGGAAACACGCTGTCTAAGAAGGAGCCGACCGATGAGCGACATGCACTTGCTGGCCGCGGCCAAAAGCCTGTTGAGCCATCCCCCCTTTACCCTGGCCGATGCCAGAGCCCTGGAGGCGCTGGAAGAGGAAGCTGTGGGGGAGGAGGGGCTCTGCATCGCCGCGCTATGGGACATCGCCCTCGCGCTGGCGGACGAGGAAGCCAGACACTATCTCCTGGGGGATGGCTGAGCGGGTGTCGGGTGGGCGGACAGCAATGACAACGGGGGGCCTGGGCCCCCCGTTGTCATTGGCAGCTGTCGCTCAGATGGAGAGGCTCTTGACGGTGTCCGACACCGAGTTGGCGTCCTCGATGATCTCCTTGATGACGTCGGCGATGATGGTGGCCTGCTCCTGACCTGCCACCGCCTTGTCGGAGACGACGGAGACGGTCTGGGTGATCTGGGAGGTGATCTCCGAGTTGTGCTTGATGACGGTGACGATCTCGCTGGTGGAGCTGGAAGTGCGCGCCGCCAGTTGCCTCACCTCGTCGGCCACGACCGCGAATCCCCGTCCCTGTTCCCCGGCGCGGGCCGCCTCGATGGCCGCGTTGAGGGCCAGCAGATTGGTCTGATCCGCGATGCCGCTGATGGTGGAGATGATGGATTCGATGCTCCTGGATTGCTGGTTGAGCTGCTCTATCTGTTTGCTGACCGCATTGACCGAGGTGTTGATGTGAGAGGAGGTGTCGAGCACCCTGTCGATGACCTCCCGCCCCCTGGCGGCGCTCGCGACGGTTTCGCTGGCGATGGCACACGCCTTCTGGGCCGCTTCCCGGGTGGAGATGGATTTCTCCACCCGCTCGGTGATGTCGCTCGCCAGCTTGATGATTTTGACCACCTTGCCCTCGTGGTTGAAGATGGGGTTGTAGGTGGCCTCCAGCCATATCTTCTCCCCCCGGTGACCCAGACGCATGAAAAGCCCGGACTTGATGTCACCCGAGCCGAGATCCTGCCAGAAATGGGGGTTGTTCTGGTAGAACTCGGTGTCACAGAAGAGACGATGATGCTTGCCGACCACCTCTTCCAGCCGGTAACCAAAGCAGTTGAGGAAATTCTGGTTGGCGGTGATGACGGTGCCATCGGGTTGGAAATCGATGACCGCCAGGGACTTGTCCAGGGCTGCCAGCAGGGCCTGGGTGCGCTCCAGGGTGGATTGCTGCTGGGTCACGTCGGAGGCGACCTTGGCGATCCGCACCACCTTGACGTCGATCACGATGGGGAAATAGGTCGCCTCCAGCCACACGGCCTTGCCGGATTTCGACTGGCGAATGAAGCGGCCGCTGCGGGAGACGCCGTGGCGCAGATCCTGCCACAAGGTCTCGTAATCCCGGGTATTGACGTCGTCGGGGAAGCAGAGGGTGCTGTGATGCTTGCCGATCACCTCGTCACGTTCAAATCCCACGATCTTGAGAAACAGCGCGTTGGCGAAGGTGACCACTCCCGCCGGGGTGAACTGGACGAAGGGGACCTGCAACTGGATAGCCTGTTCAAATGCCCCCAGCTCCACCACCCTTGCCGCTTGCTCACTGGCTTCCTTGCTTGCTTTTTGATTCCAGAACATGACAGCGCTCCTCCATGAGACCCTTGAATGGGATAACGACCAAATATGAGTAAATTAACAATAGCATTGCGTCCTGATGAGTCGTCATCGTACTCAAATTAACTTTTTATTTTTCAATGTTGATAAATAGCTTCTTAATTGTAGGGTCTCGTACCAAGGTTATTTATCTCGTGGACCGCTTTGGGCCCCAGGGAATATTGGCATGAAGGCGCCTCTTTTGGCACTGACAATTGTCACGATGCCCCTATATATCGCCCTCGTATGAACCCTGTGGCACGTCAGGGATCTCGGTGGGGATAAAGTTGAGTCTTCTGGAACGCGGTGAAATTAGGTGGCTACGGGGATCGGGAAAAAGCCGCTATCTGACTCTCTGGTGTGAGAAATAAACGGCCAAGGGTGTGAGTTTTTGGATATCCGGCATGTGTGAACCCGTGACGACATTGCCGCTTCGGTATATTTTCTGTCCCGAAACAGGGAGTGTTTATTTTGCCTGCAAGGTAGAGAGTTTCTGGTTCAGGGACTCAATCTCTTTCTGATATCGGGTAGTGACCGACTGCATCTCTGCCGAGACATTGCGGGATCTTGCCTTGTTCTCCGTGATCTGGGTCATCTCGTTGTTCATCTTCTGCTTTTTGGCCTCGATCTCGGTGCGCAGAGCCTCGGCCTGGCGTTGTTTCTGGCCGTTCGCCAGGCTCTGCTCTATCTCCCGGGTCTGGTTGGCCGCCTGCTCCACCGCCTCGGGGGAGGGGGTATAGACATTGAGTACCATGGGTTTGGCGTCGCTGCTGCAGGGGATGTCGCTGAAGGTGATCTGCCCATCGCGGGCGCATTGATAGACAGCCGCCTGGACAACGGGGACGTTGGCAAGCCCCAGGCAGGCGAGAGAGATGACCAGCATGCGTGACATAGACTCCTCCTTGAATCCTCTTCCTTGCACACTAGTACATGGCGCAAGGTCAGACAACGGCCTCGTTCCGGGTGTGACATTCCGGTCCTCACGTCGCCTCTCTCTGGTCCATGGCGGGGAGATCTCCTGCGCAATGGGTGTGCCATGGCGGCACAAAGCGACGGATCCCTGCCTGTTTCCCCGCAGTTCAACACATCAGAGCACCATAACGGGCCGCAATGAGGTATCTTATGCCCCGATTTCATCCATCAAACGGATAAGAGACAACACATGATCATCAAACCCAAGGTTCGCGGCTTTATCTGCACCACCACCCACCCGGTTGGTTGTGAAGCCAATGTTCGTCGCCAGATCGCTTACACCCAAGCCAAGGGCGCCATCGAGAATGGCCCCAAGAAGGTGCTGGTGATCGGCGCTTCCACCGGCTATGGTCTGGCCTCCCGCATTGCCGCAGCCTTCGGCAGCGGAGCTGCCACCATCGGTGTCTTCTTCGAAAAGCCGAGCTCCGAGACCAAGACGGGCTCCGCCGGCTGGTACAACTCCGCCGCCTTCGACAAGGCCGCCAAAGAGGCCGGCCTCTACGCCAAGAGCATCAATGGCGATGCCTTCTCCCACGAGTGCCGTGCCAAGGTGATCGAGCTCATCAAGCAGGATCTGGGTCAAATCGATCTGGTGGTCTACTCCCTGGCCTCTCCGGTGCGCAAGCTGCCGGACACCGGCGAAGTGGTGCGCTCCGCCCTCAAACCCATCGGCGAGGTCTACACCTCCACCGCCATCGACACCAACAAGGATCAGATCATCACCGCCACCGTCGAGCCGGCGAATGAGGAAGAGATCCAGAGCACCATCACCGTCATGGGCGGCCAGGACTGGGAACTGTGGATGGCGGCTCTGCGCGATGCGGGTGTGCTGGCTGACGGTGCCAAGTCCGTGGCCTACTCCTACATCGGTACCGACCTGACCTGGCCAATCTACTGGCATGGTACCCTGGGCCGAGCCAAGGAAGATCTGGACCGTGCCGCCACCGCGATCCGTGGCGATCTGGCCGCCAAGGGGGGGACCGCCCACGTGGCCGTGCTCAAATCCGTGGTGACCCAGGCCTCCTCTGCCATTCCCGTGATGCCGCTCTACATCTCCATGGCCTTCAAGATCATGAAGGAGAAGGGCATCCACGAGGGTTGCATGGAGCAGGTGGACCGCATGATGCGCACCCGCCTGTACGGCGCCGACATGGCGCTGGACGAGCAGGCACGCATCCGCATGGATGACTGGGAACTGCGTGAAGACGTGCAGCAGACCTGCCGTGATCTCTGGCCCTCCATCACCACCGAGAACCTCAGTGAACTGACCGACTACACCGGCTACAAGCAGGAGTTCCTGCGCCTGTTCGGTTTCGGTCTGGACGAGGTGGACTACGATGCGGACGTGAATCCGGACGTGCAATTCGACGTGGTCGAGCTGTAAGTCGGTCACCAGCACAGACAGGGCCCTGCGGGGCCCTGTTTTTTTGCAGCAGACTCAACCTGTTGCCTCAGGTTTATTATCCGCGATCACCTTTTTCCCCGAACAAACCCGCTAGGCTTGCGCTGTCCGGATCACAGACGGCACCGCCGAGGTACGAAAGTCATGACCACATCCCATGAGGCGCCCAAGAAGCGCCAGCTCCCGACGGTTTATACCCTGCTTTTCATCATCATCGCCCTGATGGCGGCCCTCACCTGGGTGCTGCCGGCGGGCAAATACAACTATGTGACGGCCAAGACCCAGCAGCCGGTGGCGGCAGCGGCCGTGGCCGACTACAGCGGTGACGAGCGACTGCTGCCGGTACCCGGCAGTTACACCGAGCTCCCTTCCCAACCCCAGGGGGTATTCGATGTGCTCAAGGCGCCCATCCAGGGCTTTCACAAGGCGGCGGACGTAGCACTGTTCGTACTCATCATCGGCGGCTTTCTGGCGGTGACCATGCAGAGCGGTGCGCTGGATGCCGGGGTCGGGGCCATAGTGCGTACCTTCGCCGGGCGCGAGCGGCTGCTCATCCCGGTGCTGATCGCCCTGTTCGCCCTGGGTGGCTCCACCTTCGGCATGGCGGAGGAGACGGTGGCCTTCTGGGCACTCATCGTGCCGGTGATGATGGCGGCGGGCTTCGATCGCATTGTGGCGGCCGGGATCATCCTGCTCGGCTCCGGGGTCGGGGTGCTCGCCTCCACCGTCAATCCGTTTGCCACCGGCATCGCCTCCGGTTTCGCGGGTATCCCCATCGGTGAGGGGATAGGGCTACGGTCATCCAGTGGCTGCTGCTGGTGATCTTCGCCTCCTGGTTCGTGATGCGCTACGCCAGGCAGGTGCAGCAGGACAAGTCCCGCTCCGTGCTGGCTGATATCGTTTATGACGACGAGTTCTCCCAGATGAAGAGCGGCAACCTCGCCTTCAGCGGCAAGCAGAAGCTCACCATGCTGGTCTTCTTCGGCACCTTCCTGCTGATGATCTATGCGGTGGTGCCCTGGTCGGATCTGGGCATCGATCTGTTGCCCACCCTGGGCTGGTGGTTTGACGAGCTCTCCACCCTCTTCTTCAGCGCCTCCATCCTGATTGCCCTCATCAACCGGATGCCGGAGTCCAACTACGTGGCGACCTTCCTCAACGGGGCGCGGGATCTCATCGGGGTTGCCCTGGTGGTGGCGGTGGCGCACGGCATCTATGTGGTGATGGAGCACGGCGTCATCATCGACACCATACTGCACTGGGCCGAGGGACTGGTGAGCGGGCTGTCGTCGTCGGTCTTCATCCTGATGGCCTATCTGGTGCACATCATCCTGAGCTTCTTCATTCCCTCCACCTCGGGGCTTGCGACCGTCTCCATGCCGTTGATGGGGCCGCTGGCGGACTTCTCCGGCATCTCGCGGGATCTGGTGATCACCGCCTATCAGTCCGCCTCCGGCTGGATCAACCTGTTCGCCCCCACCGCCGCTCACCTGGTGGCGGGGCTGGCGCTCGCCAGGATCCCCTACGATCGCTTCGTGCGCTGGGTGCTGCCCT
This sequence comes from Aeromonas sp. ASNIH1, assembly GCF_002934285.1. Taxonomy (NCBI): domain Bacteria; kingdom Pseudomonadati; phylum Pseudomonadota; class Gammaproteobacteria; order Aeromonadales; family Aeromonadaceae; genus Aeromonas; species Aeromonas sp. ASNIH1. The sequence goes on from NZ_CP026228.1 coordinate 3,449,771, forward strand.
TCATCATCGGGGCGGCTCTCATCACCATGGTGGTACTGGTGGCCGGGGCTCTGCTGCACGGCTGATGGCGCGGATAGAAAACGACAGACAACAAAAAGGCTCCCGCGGGAGCCTTTTTCATGAGCCTTGCTTACTGCTTGTAGCCCTTGAGGAAGCGGGCGAGACGGCCGATAGCCTCTTCCAGCTCCTCTTCCCGGGGCAGGAACACCAGGCGGAAGTGATCCGGTGCAGGCCAGTTGAAGCCGGTACCTTGCACCAGCAGGAGCTTCTCCTGCTGCAGCAGATCGAACACCATCTTCTGGTCATCGCGGATGTCGTACACCTTGGGGTCGAGGCGCGGGAACATGTAGAGCGCCCCCTTGGGCTTGACGCAGGAGACACCGGGGATCTCATTCAAAAGCTCCCAGGCTTTGTCCCGCTGGCGACGCAGGCGGCCCCCCGGCAGGATCAGCTCGTTGATGCTCTGGTAGCCCCCAAGGGCGGTCTGGATGGCGTGCTGCATGGGCACGTTGGCACACAGCCGCATGGAGGCCAGCATCTCCAGCCCCTCGATGTAGCCCTTGGCGCGACCCTTGGGACCGGTGATGACCATCCAGCCCTGGCGGAAGCCACAGGCGCGGTAGGCCTTGGAGAGGCCGTTGAAGGTCACCACCATGACATCGTCGCACAGGGTGCAGACGCTGGTGTGGGAGATGTCGTCGTAGAGGATCTTGTCGTAAATTTCGTCGGCGAAAATGATGAGGTTGTGCTGGCGGGCGATCTCGATCACCTCCAGCAGGAACTCGCTGCCGTAGACGGCGCCGGTCGGGTTGTTGGGGTTGATCAGCACCAGGCCGCGGGTGCGCGGGGTGATGCGGGCGCGGATGTCGTCGAGATCCGGATACCAGTCAGCCCCTTCGTCGCAACGGTAGTGCACCGCATGGCCACCGGAGAGGGTGACGGCCGCGGTCCAGAGCGGGTAGTCGGGGGAGGGCACCAGCATCTCGTCGCCGTTGTTGAGCAGCGCCTGCATCGCCATCACGATGAGCTCGCTCGCACCATTGCCGATGTAGATGTCGTCGATGTCGACCTTGCGCATCCCTTTTTGCTGGTAGTACTGCATCACCGCCTTGCGGGCGGAGAAGAGCCCCTTGGAGTCGCAGTAGCCCTGGCTCTGGGGCATGTTGAGGATCACATCCTTGATGATCTCCTCCGGTGCTTCGAAGCCAAACGGGGCCGGATTGCCGATGTTGAGCTTGATGATGCGGTGACCTTCGTCTTCGAGACGGCGAGCTTCTTTGTGCACCGGGCCGCGGATGTCATAGCAGACATCGTCGAGCTTGTGCGACTTGTCGATAGTGAACATGGTGAGCGTGATTCCTTCCCCGTGGGGCGCGTTGGCAGAAAAGCTGTTTTTAGTATCAAATTTCTCTGCCCCTATTCTTCACAGAATTGAATGCTAGAACAATCTAATTTATGGAATAAATCCCTGATATTTACCCCTGAAACAGGGTTGTTGAAATGTTAAATTCAGCATGATCGTTTGCCTCTCTTTGGTAGATCAGTGAAAGATGAGGGGCAGATTCATAAAGCAACATGAGTGTATTGAAATATCTCCCCCATCTGGCACGATTGGCTGGGGTAAAAAAGGCCCCGACCCGTCGGTCTGCCAGGGGAGCACGCAGGCACAGGGGCTCATCTTCCCGCTCTCGAGGTTCACTCATGCAGGCACCCGCCACCGGTCGCTACCGCCATTTCAAGGGGGGCTATTACCAGGTTCTTGCCCTGGCCTTGCACACCGAAACCCAGGAGCAGCTGGTGATCTATCAATCCGAACAGGATGGTCAGGTCTATGCCCGCCCCGTCGCCATGTTCATGGAGTGGATTGAACATCAGGGACAGGTGGTGAGCCGCTTCACGCCGGTGGCCTGAGGCAGGCTTGGCGACATGAAAAAAGGCGCCAGAGGCGCCTTTTTTCATGGTGTCGGGGCTTACAGACCCAGATTGGCTCTGGCATAGGCCTCAAAATCGGTGCAGCCGCCGATGTGCTGCTCATCCAGGAAGATCTGCGGCACAGTGGTGACCGGCTTGCCCGCCTTGGCGGCGAGATCGTCCTTGGTCAGCCCGGCCACGTTGATATCCACGTAGCGGAACTCGAAGTCATCGCGCTCCTCGGTCAGTTGCTCGGCAATCTGCTTGGCACGCACGCAATAGGGGCAACCGGGACGACCAAAAATCTCTACAAACATCTTTTCTCTCCATTAAACAAGCCGTTGAAGAAGGCCATTGAGATGAGGCTGGGCACAGCATAGCCCCGCCGCCGTGCCAGTCAAAGCCGAAAATAGCGATGCGTCCGTTCGCCACCCCCGATTGCGCCCATTGCTGATGAAGGCTCCAGAGCCCCTGTCTCGCGCCAAGGTCGGGGAATGGGGGCCGCCTTGCTGGCAAGGCCACCTATATCGTTCATCACTGCTCGGCGATCTGGATGGGCTGCTGCTGGTAGATGCTCTCCAGCACGCCTTTTTCGAAGACGGTCCAGGGCCAGGGGGCCTTGCTGGCGCGATAGCGCTCGTGGGTGGCGGGGTCTTGCGACAGGCCGCGCTGGAACATCACGAAGGCCTTGCGCTGGCCACTTGCGGTGTCGATGAAGCCGGCGAGGTTCGAGGTGCCGGTGATGGTGCCCGTCTTGGCGTGCACCTTGTTCTTCATCATGGGGGCGGTGACGCTGCGGCGCCAGGCCAGGGTGCCGTCCACCTGGGAGCTTGGCAGCAGCTTGATGAAGTCGAGCTCGGCATCGTTCTTCTGGATGAAGTTAAGCACCGACAACATCTGGCGCGCGCTGATGAGATTGTGGGCGGAGAGGCCGGAGCCGTCGGCCAGGGTGGCGTTGCCAAGGTCAATGCCGTGCTTGGTCAGGATGGCGCGCACCGCCATGGTGCCGCTGCGATAGCTGCCCGGCTTGTTGTAGTAGTGACGCCCCACGGTTTTGAGGAAGGTATCGGCGTAGAGGTTGTCGGACTTTTTCAACATCTTGGCGAGCATCACCGGCAGGGAGACAGAGTAGTGGGTCGCCAGGGTCTGGGCACCGACAGGGGCCTGATGGGTGACCCGCAGCAGGCCGTCGTGGCTGATCCCGGCGCGGTTCATGGCCCAGCGGATGTTGTCCCAGCCCCAGGCCTCCACGTCATGGATGGCAAAGCGCAGCCCTTGTGGCTCCTTGTTCGGGGTGATGCAGCCCTTGAGCTCGTAGAAGTTGCCCTTGGCCATGTCTACTTCCAGAGCACAGAACTGACGCGCCATGTCGCCATAGCTCATCACCTCCACGTTGTCGGCGCCGATGCCGATGGGCACGCCGGTGGCCACGTTGCCCACCGCAGGCTTGCCAATCTGGGTGGCGGTGATGGTGCCGTAGGCGCAGTTCTTGTCGATGATGACCGAGGAGACGGGAGCGGCGAAACAGAGGGTCTGATCCCCCCAGGACCAGCCGTTGCCACGCTCATAGCCGTTGTAGGCACCGGTGTTGACATAGACGTTGCCCTGAATGCGGGTGACGCCCAACTGTTTGAACAGGGCAACCAGATCCATGCGCGACAGGGTCGGGTCGCCGACGAAGTTGATCCAGATGTCGCCGTTGATGGTAGTGCCCTGTTTGGCGCCGGGCTGGGCCTGGATGTCGGTGGCGAAGCGGAAGTCGGCACCGAGTTCGAGGCGGGCGGCGAGCGCGGTGAGCACCTTCATGGTGGAGGCGGGGGCTATCATGTCATCGGCGTGACGGGCAAATTCCACCCCGTTGTTACCCTGTACGATGACGGCGTACTGGCCCCCCTTGGGCGGGGTCAGCGGGGCGGCCTGGACCGCCAGAGAAAAGAGAGCACAAAAACCAATCAACAGCCGCTGCATAGGATCCTCTAACTGAACGAAAGGGCGGCATCAGAAACCGCCCCGATAATCAAACCGGGTGACTGCCGGGTATCGCCTGCCATGGGGTCAGGCCGGGGCGTTGGCAGTCCGGTAACGCCCCTCGTAATCGAATATTTTTTCCTTCACCTGCCAGAAGCGTCCCGACTTGCGGGCGATGACGAAATCCGGGTGACGGAACTGGTCTGCCGCGAGCATCACGCTCGCCAGGGTAGTGAATTCGGGCTCCAGGCCCGGGGCGGGCCAATGATGACGCACAAAGCGTTGTTGAAACAAGCGCTGTGCACCCCGGGAGTGAAAGGGGAAGTACTCCGTCAGGGTCAGGCCATCCTCGTCGTGGTAGGTCACCTCCAGCCGCTCCCCCTGCTTGCCGCGCCCAGGGCTCAGGGTCAAACCGGCGCAGCGGATCACCATGCAGTCCTTGAGATTGAGGGCCTCCTTGAGCTTGTCGTCAGGGTCCACCAGCAGCTGGTCACAGCTTTGGCAGCGGCGGGCGGCGATGTCGTTTTCAGCACCGCAACCTGGGCAGATCTTGGCGCGAAAGCGGTAGTCGCACTCCTCGCGGTTGCCCTCGTCATCTTCAAACAGTCCCTGACAGCGGCGGCCGTAGTGTTCGACCACCTTGCCATCCTCGTCGGTCTTGCCCCAGAAAGTGTTGGCAAAGCCGCAGGCGGGGCAGGGCACCTGAACCGGCTCGGTGCCGGCGTGGGGCCTGGGTTCCCCCACTTCGGGGGCAAACAGGTTGAAGTTGTTGCCTGCGTAGTCGAGCACCAGGCAATCGCTCTTGCCGGGTGAGAGGCGCAGGCCCCGTCCCACAATCTGCTGATAGAGCGACACCGATTCGGTGGGGCGCAGCATCACGATGAGGTCGACGTGGGGGGCATCGAAGCCGGTGGTGAGCACTGCCACGTTGACCAGAAACTTGAGCTCGCGCGCCTTGAAGGCACTGATTAGAGCGTCGCGCTCCGGTCCCGGCGTCTCGCCGGTGACGAGGGCGGCCTGCTGGTCTCTGGCACCGAGCAGGTCATGAATTTCCCGGGCATGCTCGACGGTGGCGGCGAAGATCATCACCCCCTGCCGGTCGGCCGCATACTCCAGCACCTGGCTCAGGATATGGGGGGTGACCCGCTCCTGTCGCTTGATCTCGCCGTTGAGCTGCGCCTCGCTGAACAGGCCGTTTTCCCGCGGCACCAGCTTGCTGAAGTCGTAGTGGACGATGGGGGCGTCCACCAGGCGCGGCGGGGTCAGGTAGCCGTTTTTCACCATGAAGCGCAGGGGCAGTTCGAACACGCAGTCACCGAACAGCCGCTCGCCGTGGCTCTTGACCATGCCGTGGTAGTGGCGCCGGTAGATCCAGCCCAGCCCCAGCCGATAGGGGGTGGCGGTGAGCCCGAGGATCTTGAGGGCCGGATTGGCGGCCTTGAGATGCTCGATCACCTGATGGTATTGGCTGTCGTCATCGAGCGAGACCCGGTGGCACTCGTCGATGATGAGCAGCGAAAAAGCCCCGTCGAAGGCATCCAGATTGCGCGCCACCGACTGCACCGAGCCAAACACCACCTGGGCGCTCGCCTCCTTCCGATCCAGCCCGGCGGCGAAGATGTCGGCCCGGAGTCCCCAGGCCTCGTACTTGGCGTGGTTCTGTTCCACCAGCTCCTTGACGTGAGCTAGCACCAGCACCCGGCCACGGGCCTTGCGGGCCAGCTCGGCGATCACCAGGCTCTTGCCGGCCCCGGTGGGCAGCACCACCACGGCGGGATCCGGGTGTTTGCGAAAGTGGCTGATGACGGCGTTGACCGCGTCGGTTTGATAGGGTCTGAGAACGAACATGGGGAACGGTTGTGGCGCAAGGTGGCGCCATTATAGGGATCTTGCAGGGAAAATGCAGTGAGGGGGGCGTGCTGACAGGAAGCGGGCCGGCAAGATGCCGGCCCGTGCAGGTCAGGGACCTCAGTGGAAGGGGAACAGGTAGTTGAGCCAGCTACCCATGCGCATCAGGATCTTGCGCATGATGGCCACGTGGTGGAAGTGCTCGGTATAGATGGCGGCCTGACCGCTGGAGCCCGCGATCACCTGGTAGTTTGCCCACTCGGGATCGGTGATCTCGAGCACGATGGGCAGGCGACCCGGTACCTGAGCCGAAGTCTGATCGATAAGACCTGCCTGTGCCTGGATGTTGCCCGGTGCCATGGCCGGGATAACGGACTGCACCTTGGCCTTGAAGATGCGACCCGGGATGCCGTCGAGCACGACTTCGGCCTCGTCACCCGCCTTGAGCCGCTGCATGCTGTTCTGCCAGAACCAGCCGACATAGGCATTGGCATCTTCATGAATGAAGGTCATCACGGGGCGGAACATGAAGGGGGCGGCAATCATGCCCGGGCGCAATGCCAGTTGCACGACATGACCGTCACTCGGGGCGTAGACCACGGTCTGCTCCAGATCGTACTTGGCGATGTTGAGCTGGGCACTCAGGTCATTGAGGGTCGCTTTTTGCTGATCTATCTGGGCGACGATGTCATCCACGTTGGCCTGGGTGACGTCGAGGTCGCGCTGTTTGCCGATGCCCCGTCGCATCAGCTCCTGGGCGCGATCCCTGTCCAGGCTGGCGGAGCGCAGGCGGGCGTCCAGAGCCTTCAGAAAATCGGTGTTGGAGGCGAGGCGCGCCGTCAGGCTGGCGACCTTCTCCTGGAAGGGCTCAGCGTCGATGCGAAACAGCACATCCCCTTTCTTGACCGGTTGGTTGGGCTTGACCGGGACGTCGGTGACTCGTCCCTTGACCAGGGGCACGACCGGGGTGGAGACATAATAGTTGCGAGCCAGCTCGGAATAGGGGTGGTTGTAGTTCATCAGCATGATGAGTGTGCCGATGATGATGACGCCACCCAGCACGGCGGTCGGCACGGTCCACTTGTTGAGCGGGATCTTGAAGATCTTGAAAATACCTATGCAGAGGGCCGTATAGGTGAGAATAAGTAGCAGGTCCATGGGGCGTTACCTATTTGTCGGTCTGTTCGAGCGTGGCCATGCGAGCCTGCAGTGCGGCCAGCTCCTCTTTGAGTGCGCTGATCTCTGTTTCGTCATGTTGTAGGCGTTGCGAGAAGCCCCAGCCGCGATCGGGGCGATAAATCGTGGCCCAGATCCAGAGGAAGGGCCAGAGCACGTGCAGGGTGAACAGGCTGACCCAGCCTGCCACGTGAATGGCGTCCTGGTGGGGGTGATTACGGTGCTTGGCAATTTCATATGGAATATCGTGAATGACGATAATGCCATAGAACATGACCAAGACGACAAACACCAGGATCCCCAGGGCAATGTAGTCAAGTACCATCGATTTCTCCCGTCTGAGTCGCTAACAATGCTTCGATTGTCGAGTCGAGGCTTCGGCAATAATGACAGCATATGCCGTCGGTGCAAGTCTGCAATCGGAGAGTTGGTGTGGCGGTACAGGCATGGTTCATCGGTTGCTCATTTAACACACAAAATTGATTTGGTTAGATAAAATCAAACAGCAATGGATGCCCGGGCAAGGTGAGAGGTGAACCTGATGAACGAATGGTGCAGTGGCAAAGGATGGCGGCTTGGCCTGTTGCTGATCTGCCTGTTGTGGTCCCGCCTCGGCTGGACCGCCGAACCCAGAATGGAGCCCAATGAGCAGGAGCGGGCGCAGACCCTGGTCCTGCTTCATGAACCCATCGTTATGCTGACGGCTAAATATGGCAACATGGATGGGGCGGCCAGGGTACGGCTGGCCCATGAGCGAGTTCAGCGGATGGAGCCAAGCGACCTCATGACGCCTGTGGCCGTGACGAAAGGCAGCCGACACGGCCAGGAGAGCCGGGAGTTTCTGGTCAATGGCAAGCGCATTCTGGTGCTGCTGGAAGGGGACCTTGATGAATTCGACGAGCTGACCCTGGATCAGGCGGCCGAACGTGTCCTGCATCGGCTCGACGGCGTGCGCATCAAGTATCTCGAGCTGCACTCGACCCCCTATTTGCTCAGAGCCGTCGGCTTGGCGGTGGTGGTCAGCCTGATCTTCTTCGGCCTCATCTGGCTGTTGCAGCGGGGGCATCGGCGAGTCAGAAAGTGGCTGGCCAACCGCCTGTTGCTGCAGAAGGGGCTGGTCCCCCACTCCTGGCGCCAGGTCACCGGGAATGTCGAGGTCCGCTTGCTCGGCCTCATCACTCTGCTGCTCATCTTCATGCTCACCTATGGCTGGCTGACCTATGTGCTCGGCCTGTTCCCCCAGACCCGGGCCTGGAGCTATCAGCTTGGGGAATCCCTGTTTGCCCTGTGTGGCGACATGCTGGAGGGCATGATTGCCGCCATGCCCGGTCTGGTAACCGTGCTGCTTATCGTGGTCATCACCCGTTTCTTCATCAAGATGCTGGCCATCCTCTTCGACCGCATCGAGCGTGGCCAGTTTCGGGTGCAGGGTTTGCACGCCGAGACCATAGGCGCCACCCGGCGACTGCTGTCAGTGGTGATCTGGCTGTTTGCCCTGACCGTGGCCTACCCCTATCTGCCGGGGGCGGATTCCGATGCCTTCAAGGGGATCAGCGTCTTCTTCGGTCTGATGGTGACACTGGGATCGGCCGGTATCATGAACCATGCCATGAGCGGACTGGTGCTCATCTACTCCCGCGCACTGCGGCCAGGGGATCTGGTGCAGATCGGCGAGGTGGAGGGGATGGTGAGCGAGCTCAATGCCCTCTCGACCAAGCTGGTGACGCGCCAGGATCACGAGGTCACGCTGCCCAATGCGGTGGTGGTGGGGGGCAAGGTGGTGAACCTGACACGGCTGGCGGGCGAGAAGGGGGTGGCCCTGCTGACCAAGGTGACCATCGGTTATGACACCCCCTGGCGTCAGGTACATGCCATGTTGGAGCTGGCCGCGCGGCGCTGCACCCGGCTCAATCAGGATGAAGCTCCCCTGGTGCGGCAGCTGAATCTGCAGGATTGGTATGTGGAGTACGAGTTGCAGGTGAGGATGAAGGCAAGCGAACTCCCTGCAGTGGTCAAGACGGAGCTCCATGGCCATATTCAGGATGTCTTCAACGAGTTCGGGGTGCAGATCATGTCCCCCAACTTCATTGCCCAGCCGGAGCAGGCTGTGCTGGTGGCCAGGGAGCAGTGGTATCAGGCACCGGCCCGGGCGCCCGATTCCGACGAGCCCCCCGCCAGGGAGTGACCACAAAAAGCAGAGGCCCGGCAGCAATGCCGGGCCTCTTGTCATGAAGAGAAGCTGACGCCTCAGCTCTCCTTGGCCTCTCTCAGTTGGGAGGGCCTGAATTTCACCAGGAAGGCGAGGGTGATGAGGGCAGTGCTCACCAGACCGATGATGGTGGAAACATTCATCTCGAGGCCGAAACCGATGGGGGCGTTGGCCAGGTAGGTGATGACCACTGCGGTCATGAAGATGGCGGGAATGGTGCATACCCAGTGCAGCTTGCCTTCCTTGATGAGGTAGGCGGCCGCAGCCCACAGCATGATGACGGCGGTGGTCTGGTTGGCCCAGCCGAAATAGCGCCAGATCACCCCGAACTCGGCTTTGGAGATGATGAAGCCAAGGATGAACATGGGGATGGCGATGAGCAGACGCTTCGCCATGGGCTTCTGGGTCAGGTTCAGGAAGTCCGCCACGATGAGGCGGGCACTGCGAAACGCGGTGTCACCGGAGGTGATGGGCAGGATCACCACGCCGAGGATCGCCAGGATGCCGCCCACGGTACCGAGCAGGCTGGTGGAGACTTCGTGCACCACGGCAGAGGGGCCGCCGCTGGCCAGGGTGGCGTTGAGTGCCTCGGTGCTGTCGTAGAAGGAGAGACCCAGGGTGCACCAGATGAGGGCGATGATCCCTTCCCCTATCATGGCGCCGTAGAAGATGAAGCGACCGGAGCTCTCGTTCTGCATGCAGCGCGCCATCAGCGGGGACTGGGTGGCGTGGAAACCGGAGACCGCACCACAGGCGATGGTGATGAACAGCAGCGGCCAGAGCGGCAGATCCGTCGGGTGCAGGTTGGAGAAGTCCATCCCGGTGTTGTAGAAGCCCTTGCCGGAGACGATGAGGCCGATGATGAGGCCGACCGACATGAAGACCAGCAGCGCACCGAAGATGGGGTAGAAGCGGCCGATGATCTTGTCGATGGGAACGATGGTCGCGAGGATGTAGTAGGCGAAGATGGCCGCAATCCAGTAGACCAGATCGGTGGAGGTGAGGTTGGCGAGCAGGCCCGCCGGGCTCAGGACGAAGACCACGCCCACCAGCATCAGGAGCACCACGGCAAAGAGGTTCATGAAGTGCTTGGCGGCGGTGCCCAGGTGCTCACCGACTACGGTCGGCACCGAGGCGCCCCTGGCGCGTACCGACAGCATGCCGGAGAAATAGTCGTGGACCGCACCGGCGAAGATGCAGCCAAAGACGATCCAGAGCATGGCGACCGGACCATAGAGGGCACCCAGGATGGGGCCGAAGATGGGGCCGACGCCGGCGATGTTGAGCAGTTGAACCAGGTAGACCTTCTTGTCCGACATGGGGACATAGTCCACCCCGTCCGCCATGGTGATGGCGGGGGTCTTCAACTCGGGTTTGGGCCCGAATATCCGTTCGATGAATTTGCCGTATATGAAGTAGCCGGCTATCAACAAGCCGACACAGAGGAAGAACCAGATCATTGCTACGCTCCTGCTTTGTTATTTTTTGGTGTGCGCAGCCAGTGTAGGTGGGGACTTCTGTTAACGGCAGGTGAAAGGGGGTGAGCGGCGACATGGCGACCCGAGTGGTTGCCCGCTGTGATCCGGCGCACATCGCGCCCCGCTTTATTCCAGTCCCAGCTCGTCTTTTAGCTCCTTGAGGTAGCGGCGGCTGACCGGTACCCGGGCCCCGCTCGGGGTCACGATCTCCGCCAGTTGATTCTCCAGCAAACGGATTTCGAAGATGGCGGCCGGGGCCACCAGATACTGGCGGTGACAGCGCAGCAGCGGGGTCTTCTCCTCGAGGGACTTGAGGGTGAGCTGGGTGTGAAACAGCTCTCCCTGGCAGGCGACATGGACGCCGCCGAGATCGGAGAAGGCGTACTCCACCTGGGAGGTTGGGAGCAGCCGCACCCGGTTGTGCAGGTATCCGGGGATATGGTGGATGGTCGGGGCCAGGGTCCCGACCGGTTGCGGGGTGATGTCCTGCCTGAGCCGCGCCAGGGTCTTGGCGAGGCGCGCCGGCTCCACCGGCTTGAGCAGGTAGTCGAAGGCGTTCTCCTCGAAGGCCTGGATGGCGTAGTCGTCGAACGCGGTGACAAAGACGATGCGGGGCAGGGGATCGAGCATGGCCACCAGCTCCATGCCGCTGAGCTTGGGCATCTGGATATCGAGAAACACCACATCCGGCTTGAGTTGCTGGATGAGGCCGAGCGCCTCGATGGCGTTGCCCGCCATGCCCAGGATCTCGATGTCGGGATCGCTGGCCAGCAGCTCTGCCAGCTCCTCGCGGGCATAGGGCTCGTCATCGACGATCAGGGTGCGGATCATGTCATCTCCTTGGCGGTGGTGCGGGGTTGTCGTGGGAGCGTCAGGGAGACCTGGGTCCATTGCTCCGGCTCCCACTGGACGTCAATGCCATAGCGCTCGCCAAAGGCACTCTTGAGGCGCTTGTCCACCAGGCTCATCCCCAGACCATCCCCCTGGCCGGATGGTTGCCAGGCCCCGGCGTTGTCTTCGACGCAAAGGGTGATCGCCTCGGGGGTCTCCCTCGCGAAGAGGCGAAGTCGCCCCTCTCCCAGCAGGGAGCAGATGCCGTGCTTGATGGCATTCTCGATGAGGGGCTGCAGGGTGAAGCTCGGCAGTTGCACCTCGGCAAGGTGGAGCGGGATCTCGTTGATGACGGTGAGCCGCTCGCCAAAGCGGGCCTGCTCTATCTCCAGGTAGGAGAGGCAGTGCTCCTGCTCCTCACGCAGCGTGGTCAGGCCGCTCTGGCGCTTGAGGTTGTTGCGAAAGAAGCGGGAGAGGTGCAGCAGCAGCTCCCGTGCCCGTCCCGGATCGCGGCGGGTAATGGCGCTGATGGTGTTGAGGGTGTTGAACAGGAAGTGGGGGTTTATCTGTGCCTGCACCAGCTTGAGCTCGGATTGCACCAGCAGGCGCTGCTGCTGCTCCAGGCGGCCTGCCAGCAGCTGCTGGGACAACAGGTTGGCGATCCCTTCTCCCAGGGTGTGATTGATCTTGAGGAAGAGCCGCTTCTTGGGCTCATACAGTTTGATGGTGCCGATCACCCCCTCGTCACCCTGCAGGGGGATCACCAGCACGGAGCCGAGCTGGCACTGGGGGGAGATGCTGCAACGATAGGGCTGGCTGTTGCCATCGGCGAACAGCACCTTGTTCTGGGCGATGGCTTGCAGGGTGATCGCCGAGGTGATGGGAGTGCCCGGCTTGTGGTGATCTTCTCCTGTGCCGATGAAGGCGAGGATTTTATCGGTGTCCGTGATGGCGACGGCGCCGACGCCGGTCTCTTCCTGAACGATATGGGCTATCTTGCCGCTGGCCTCCGGAGTGAACCCCTGGCTCATGATGCCGACGGTGCGGTTGGCGATGGTGAGCGCCTTGGCGGAGAAGACCCGGGAGAACTTTTCGTACATCCGCTGCTGGTCGCGGATCATGCTGATGAAGAGCGCCGCCCCGCAGGAGTTGGCGAGGATCATGGGGGTGGCGATGGTGCGCACCAGCAGCAGGGACTTGTCGAAGGGGGTGGCGACCAGCAGGATGATCACCATCTGCATGATCTCGGCCACGAAGGTGGTAAAGAAGGCGACCCTGGGTGCAAAGAGGTCATTGACCCTGCCTGCCCGCATCAGCCGCCAGTGAACCAGCCCCCCCAACAAGCCTTCGCAGGTGGTGGAGATGGCGCAGGCGAGATCGGTGAACCCCCCCAGGGTATAGCGGTGCAGGCCGCCGGTCAGCCCCACCAGGCATCCCACCAGGGGGCCGCCCAGCAGTCCCCCCAGTACGGCACCGACCGCCCGGGTGTTGGCGATGGCGTCATCGATGTCGAGGCCCACATAGGTTCCCAGGATGCAAAAGCAGGAGAAGATGACATAGATGAGCACCTTGTGGGGCAGCCTGACGGAGTAGTTGGCCAAGGGACGCAGCAGGGGACTCTTGGAAAAAAGGTAGGCGATGACCAGACTGACGCTCATCTGCTGGAGCAGAGAGAGGACTAGTTGCATAAAAAAGCTTCCTCAAACACCACGCCGGAGCCGGGCGTTGTCATGACGCAGGGTGAGCCTGAGCCCGTCTTGATGCGGGCTGCGGGCTGAACGCTGCGGCAGTTTGCCAGAATGGAAAAATAAAACCATATAAAATCAGCACGTTAAATTGATATTTGTGTAATCGATGCCCGCTTGATATTGCTGATGCGAGCATGAAGGTATCCACCGGATACGCCACACGGAGGTGGCATGCTCCGCCCGGCCATCGGCTGGGCGTTTTTTATCCAGCTCCAATGGTGGACGATTTCGAGGGGACCTGAGCAATTATTCAGGTTTGTCCAATGAGTTATCCCCAGCTTCTGGGGATAACTCAGAAGGCGAAATAGTAACAGACCCGCCGACCCAGACCGAAAAAGGCGCGCTGCGCGTCGTCCAGCTCTTCCTGTCTGAGGGGGGCGACGATGCTTCGCGCATCTTCCCGCAGATCGATCATGGCCACCCCTTCCGGCCGCTGCCCCTTGAGGTAGGGCAGCACCTTGGGTCTGAGGGGCATGCTGGGCTCGGTGGAGAGCACCAGGGCCAGGGCATCGTCATCCAGGCGCACCAGGGAACCCGGTGGATAGACCCCCAGCACCTTTATCAGCAACCTGACCTGGGTTTGCTCGAACTTCTTCTGGGAGAGCTTGTAGAGCTGGCCGATCACCTGGCTGGGTCCCGGCGGGTTGAGGCCGCTGCGCGGGTGAAGCAGCTCGTCATAGTGGTCCACCAGCCCGATGAGGCGGGCGAGGGGGGGGATCTTGTCGCCCTTGATCCCGAGGGGAAAACCGCTGCCATCGAGGCGTTCGTGATGCAGGTAGGCGACCTCGCGGATTCTGGGTTCGAAAGCCTGCAACTGGTTGAGCATCTCCAGTCCGTACTGGGGGTGCATGTTGAGGAAATTCTGCTCCGCCTTGCTGAGCTCCCCCCGCTTCTGGATGATCTGGCTCGGGATCCTGAGCTCGCCGATGTCGTGGATCAGGCCCGCCAGACCGGTCTCCTCGATCTCGACGGGATTCATGCCAAGCTCCCGTGCCATCAGCATGGCGATGAAGGCCACGCTCAGGCTGTGTTGCAGCAGGGTATCCGTGTTCTGGCTGCGGATGAGGTGCAGACCGAGCGGCCCCTGGTGTTCTGCCAGACGGGCGGCGGTGCTGCGCACTATCTGTGCGGTATTGGCCAGGCCTTCGTCCGGTTTGAGGTTGAGGGCGCCAAGGGCGTCGCGAAGATCTGACAGGGATTGACCGAACGCCTTGTCCGCGATGCGAAGGGAGCGCCTGAACGCCTTTTCGTCGAAGGTGGGGCCCTCAGAAGAGGAGGTGGTATCCCCGGTGTCGCTCATCTCAAGCGAGGGGACGGGTTCGGCCCGCAGCAAGGGCTCGACCGGCAGATCGCTCTTGTCGGGATCCACCATCAGCAGGGTCAGGTCGAGGTGGCGGATGATGTCGAGCTGTTGCTGGTCCTTGATTTTGAAGGCGTTGAACATGAAAGGGTGGCTTGTCCATCCCGTGGGAAGATGGATGTAGTGGCCGACTCTCAACTGCTCGATGGAGGCCTGTATCAGCGCCATGGACTAGCTCTTCTGTCGAATTTGCCTATCAACAAGCTAGCAAAATTAAACAGATAGACAAACAAAAAAGCCCGCGCATGTGCGCGGGCTCTTGTCATCCGTGGCGTTTATCAGGCCTTGGATTTTTTCTTGTTGTCCACCTTGGCGTCGACCTTGGCTGCAACCGGGGCAGCAGCAGGGGCTTCCTCGATGAAGGGACGGCCGTAGTAGGTGTCCATCAGGATGGCTTTCAGCTCGGTGATCAGCGGGTAGCGCGGGTTGGCGCCGGTGCACTGGTCATCGAAGGCTTCCAGGGCCAGCTGGTCTACCTTGGCCAGGAAGTCCGCTTCGTTCACGCCGGCTTCGCGGATGGAGGCCGGGATCCCCAGGGTGGCCTTCAGCTCGTCCAGCCAGGTCAGCAGCTTCTCGATCTTGGCGGCGGTACGGTCACCGGCAGCGGTCAGGCCCAGGTGGTCAGCCACTTCGGCGTAGCGACGGCGAGCCTGCGGACGGTCGTACTGGGAGAACGCGGTCTGCTTGGTCGGGTTGTCGTTCGCGTTGTAGCGGATGACGTTGCTGATCAGCAGGGCGTTGGCCAGACCGTGGGGGATGTGGAACTCCGCACCCAGTTTGTGGGCCATGGAGTGGCACACACCCAGAAATGCGTTGGCAAACGCGATACCGGCGATGGTGGCCGCGTTGTGCACCTTCTCGCGGGCAACCGGGTCGTTGGCGCCGTTGATGTAGCTGGAGGGCAGGTACTCTTTGAGCAGTTTCAGGGCTTGTAGCGCCTGACCGTCGGAGTATTCGTTGGCCAGCACGGAGACATAGGCTTCCATGGCGTGGGTCACGGCGTCGATACCACCGAAGGCACACAGGGATTTGGGCATGCCCATTACCAGGTTGGCATCCACGATGGCCATGTTCGGGGTCAGCTCGTAGTCGGCCAGCGGGTACTTCATGCCGGTGGCGTCGTCGGTCACGACCGCAAACGGGGTCACTTCAGAACCGGTACCGGACGTGGTGGTGATACAGACCAGTTCGGCCTTCACGCCCATTTTCGGGAACTTGTAGATACGCTTGCGGATGTCCATGAAGCGCATGGCCAGGTCTTCGAACGCGGTGTCCGGGTGCTCGTACATGACCCACATGATCTTGGCGGCATCCATGGGTGAACCACCACCCAGGGCGACGATCACGTCCGGCTTGAAGGAGTTGGCCATCTCGGCGCCCTTGCGGACCACGGACAGGGTGGGGTCGGCTTCCACTTCGTAGAAGATCTCCACTTCCATGTTCAGCTTCTTGAGCAGGCGAACCACTTCATCGGCATAGCCGTTGTTGAACAGGAAGCGGTCGGTCACCACCATGGCGCGCTTCTTGCCTTCCAGGTCGCCCAGGGCGATCGGCAGGGAACCACGACGGAAGTAGATGGATTTCGGAAGTTTGTGCCACAGCATATTTTCTGCCCGTTTTGCGACTGTCTTCTTGTTGATCAAGTGCTTGGGACCGACGTTCTCGGAGATGGAGTTACCACTCCAGGAGCCGCAACCCAGGGTCAGGGACGGGGCCAGCGCGAAGTTGTACAGGTCACCGATACCACCCTGGGTGGAGGGGGTGTTGATGAGGATACGGGCGGTCTTCATCTTGTCGCCGAAGTACTTGATGCGGTCGGCATTGCGATCCTGGTCGGTATAGAGACCGGAGGTGTGGCCGATACCACCGATGTTGACCATGTCGCAGGCCATTTCGACGGCTTCTTCGAAGTTCTTGGCACGGAACATACCCAGCGTCGGGGAGAGTTTCTCGTGAGCGAACTCGTCTTCTGCGCAGAGTTCCAGACCTTCACCGATGAGGATCTTGGTGGTGGCAGGCACGGTCACGCCGGCCATGGCGGCGATCTTGGTAGCAGGCTGGCCCACGATGTCGGCGTTCAGGGCGCCGTTGATCAGCAGCACTTTACGCACCTTGTCCGCTTCGTCCTTGGAGAGGATGTAGCCGGCGTGGGTCGCGAAACGCTCCTTGACCTGGTTGTAGATGGAGTCGACCACGATGACAGCCTGCTCGGAGGCACAGACCACGCCGTTGTCGAAGGTCTTGGACATCAGGATGGAGGCGACGGCACGCTTCACGTCGGCGGTTTCGTCGATGACGATGGGCACGTTGCCCGCACCCACGCCGATGGCGGGTTTGCCGGAGGAGTAGGCGGCCTTCACCATGCCCGGGCCACCGGTGGCCAGGATCAGGTTGATGTCGTCGTGACGCATCAGGGCATTGGAGAGTTCGACGGAGGGTTGATCAATCCAGCCGATGATGTCTTTCGGCGCACCGGCAGCCACGGCAGCATCCAGTACCAGCTTGGCAGCGGTATTGGTGGAGTTCTTGGCGCGGGGGTGCGGGGAGAAGATGATGGCGTTGCGGGTCTTCAGGGAGATGAGGGCCTTGAAGATCGCGGTGGAAGTCGGGTTGGTGGTCGGTACGATACCGCAGATGATGCCTACCGGCTCGGCGATGGTGATGGTGCCCATCTCGTCATCTTCACTGAGGATGCCGCAGGTCTTCTCATCTTTATAGGCGTTGTAGATGTATTCGGAGGCGAAGTGGTTCTTAATAACCTTGTCTTCGATGATACCCATGCCGGATTCGGCAACGGCCATCTGGGCCAGGGGGATACGGGCGTTGCTGGCGGCCAGAGCGGCGGCGCGGAAGACCTTGTCTACCTGCTCTTGCGAGAAGCTGGCGAATTGACGCTGTGCTTCTTTGACGCGGGCAACCAGTGCATCCAGTTCAGCCAAATTGGTTACTGCCATGTTTATCTCCTGATGATTTGAAAACTGTTTAGTAAGACCTTGGCAATGCCCGGCAATTATAGCCACCTTGTCAAGGCGAGAATCACCATAACGGGGTATTTACATGCCTTAGTAAACTGTTTTCTGACTCGATTATAGGGTCGGGATGTGTCAGAAAAGATTGATCTGGATCATATGTAACAAAAGAACAAAAGAAATTTTGTTTCACCCCTTATCGCACCACTATGTTACGGGAGTGTGTCATCCTTTCTTGGCATCACGAGCTGCTGTCACGCGCCCTTGAAATATCAGCTCAGGGAAGGGGATCCGATGAATTCTCGCCTTGACCGGGATGGGGGAAGGTGGCATTGCCATGATGGCGGCAGAACGCCTAGCCCCCTGACGTTTCATTTATGTTGAGAAAGGGGTTGTTGTTTTCATCCAGTCGCCCTGGCGAAACAGCACATCTGGCGGTGGCAGGGAGCTTGTCACCTCTGCACAGCCGGCCCCACTGGCACCGCACCAGGGTGAGAAAGGCCAAAATCGGGGTCACAGGAGCGGGTGGGGGCGGCAAGCAGGTGTGGTGAGAAGCAAGGGTGCCATTTGCCGAAAATATCGTTTCTTGGCTGAGGGTTGATATAACGCGCTGTCATGGCACCCGGCGATGTTAATGGTGGCCACTCTCCCTTAACAACCCGATATGTTGAATTTTGTCGATACATTAGCGGAACTAACTAAAAAGCCCCGGTAAGGGTGAGATTATTTGATTGGAGAAGGGAAAAGCCATGGTGTAAATTTACGCTCAGTTTGGGGGCTGGCCCCTTGTGGCTCGTATTGGTTCTGGATGGCGCCTATGGCAGCAATAGACTTCTCTTTATACCTGAAATTTTTCGTCGGCCTGTTTGCGATCATCAACCCGCTGGGTCTGTTGCCGGTCTTTGTGAGCCTGACGGGCCACATGTCGCCGGAGGAGCGACGCAAGACCAACACCACCGCCCACATTGCCGTGATGATCATCCTGATGGTCTCCATGTGCATGGGACAGCTCATCCTCGACAGTTTCGGCATCTCCCTGGCGTCGTTTCGCATTGCCGGTGGCTCTCTCATCACCCTGATCGCCTGGTCCATGCTGCAGGGCAAGCTGGGGGAGGTGAAGCACAACAAGCAGGAGAAGGGTGAACTGGCTGCGCGTGAATCTATTGCCGTGGTGCCCCTGGCTCTGCCGCTGATGGCCGGACCCGGTGCCATCTCCTCTTCCATCGTCTATGCCAGCCAGAAGACCCTGCCCCAGATGGCCGGCATGTTCGTGGTGGTGGTGGCGTTTGCCTGCTGCTCCTGGCTCATCTTCCGTGCCGCTCCCCTGCTGTTCAAGCTGATGGGCAACACCGGCATCAACGTGGTGACCCGTATCATGGGTCTCATCATGATGTCCCTTGGCATCGAGATCATCGTGGCGGGCATCAAGGGAGTCTTCCCCGGTCTGGTGTGAGCCAGGTCCGTTTTTGTCGGAGCCGGTCCTTGTGACCGGCTTTTTATTGTTTCTTTTTTGTTGGTCATTTCCTAGAATCGAGCGGCCTTGTACGAAAAATGACCGCTGCGGGATATTTAAATGCTGAATAAATGGTTTTAAGTTGTTTTTTTGACCATGAAAGCGGCCTGTTCCTGATGATATCTATTGCATTATCAGAATTGTCAGGGAATTATGCGGGCAGCGAGGTGTTTGTCTCGTGGATAACAAATGCATGGAATGTTCTTGTTGGAGTATGGAAATGACTCATAGAAAAACAATTATTAATACCCTTTTATTGACTGCACTTTTCGGTGGCGCCACCCTGGCTCACGCCGCCGATGTCCCCGCCGGTACCAAGCTTGCTCCCGAGCAAACCCTGGTGAAAGGCAATGGTTCCGAACCCGCCACCCTGGATCCCCAGAAAGTGGAAGGTACCCCCGAATCCAACGTATTGCGTGACCTGTTCGAAGGTCTCGTCTCCTCCGGCCCCAAGGGTGAGACCCTGCCCGGCGTCGCCGAGTCCTGGGAAACCAAGGACAACAAACATTACGTGTTCCACCTGCGCAAGGATGCCAAGTGGTCCAACGGGGATCCCGTCACCGCTCATGACTTCGTCTTTGCCTTCCAGCGCGCGGTGGATCCCAAGACGGCCTCTCCCTACTCCTGGTACATGGAGATCCCGACCATCATCAATGCCTCCGACATCATCGCGGGCAAGAAGCCGGCCGACACTCTGGGTGTGAAGGCGGTGGACGATCATACCTTCGAGGTGCAGCTGGAGAAGGCGGTGCCTTACTTCGTCAGCATGCTCTCCCACACCACCACCTATCCGGTCCCGAAGAAGGTGATCGAGAAGTTCGGTGACAAGTGGACCCAGCCCGGCAACATGGTATCCAACGGCGCCTACGTGCTGAAGGACTGGGTGGTCAACGAGCGCGTCGACGTCGAGCGCAACCCCAACTACTGGAACAACGGCAAGACCGTCATCAACAAGGTGACCTACCTGCCCATCCAGTCCACCAACGCCGAGCTGAACCGCTATCTGGCTGGCGAAGTGGATCTGACCTACAACATGCCCATCGAACGCTTCAAGCAGATGAAGAAAGAGCTGCCGGACGAAGTAAAGGTCAGCGGCTATGTGGGCACCTACTACTACCAGTACAACTTCAAGCACAAGCCGTTTGACGACGTGCGGGTGCGTACCGCCCTATCCTATGCCATCGATCGCAACGTGATCGCCGACAAGGTGATGGGCAAGGGCGAAACCCCGGGCTACACGCTCGTGCCTGACTTTGTAGATGGCTTCAAGCCGGTGGCGCCGGCCTGGTCCAAGCTGACCCAGGCAGAGCGCGATGCCAAGGCGAAAGAGCTGCTGACCGAAGCCGGTTACGGCCCGGGCAAGCCGCTCAAGTTCGAGCTGCTTTACAACACCGACGACAACCACAAAAAGGTGGCCGTGGCCGTCGCCTCCATGTGGAAGAAGCTCGGCGTGCAGGTGAGCCTGGTGAACCAGGAGTGGAAGACCTACCTGGAGACCAAGAAGCAGGGTAACTTCGACGTGGGCCGCGCCGGCTGGATTGCGGACTACAACGAAGCCTCCTCCATGCTGGATCTGATGCAGACCACCCACGGCAACAACGACGGCAAATACTCCAACCCGACGTTCGACAAGCTGATGAGCGAGTCCCGCAACCAGGTGGATGCCGAGGCGCGCAACAAGCTCTATGTCCAGGCCGAAGAGATCCTGGCCAAGGACATGCCGATCGCCCCCATCTATCAGTACGTGACCTCCCGCATGGTCAAGCCCTACGTGGGCGGCTACCCGACCAACCCGCTGGACAACATCTACAGCAAAGACATGTACATCGTTGCTCACTGAGTAAAGAAACAAGTCGCATAACAAGCAGGGCCCGCCAGACGGCGGGCCTTTATTACAACCGCGACCCTTTGGAAGCAGTACAGGACAGGAAATGTCTATGTTGAAATTCATCCTTAAACGTCTACTGGAAGCGATCCCGACTCTGCTGGTCTTGATCACCGTCTCCTTCTTCATGATGCGCTTCGCCCCGGGTAACCCCTTCACCAGCGAACGCGCCCTGCCGCCGGAAGTCCTGGCCAACATCGAAGCCAAATATGGCCTGGACAAGCCCATCGGCATGCAATACCTCACTTACCTCGGCAACCTGGTCCAGGGGGATCTGGGGCCCTCCTTCAAATACAAGGACTTCACCGTCAATGATCTGGTGAGCCAGGCCCTGCCTGTCTCCGCCAAGATAGGCTCGGTCGCCTTCCTGCTGGCAGTGACCCTGGGGGTCACCTTCGGCACCATTGCGGCCCTGAAACAGAACACCCTCATCGACTACCTGTTGATGTCGTCGGCCATGGCCGGGGTGGTGATACCCGGCTTCGTGCTGGCACCGCTGCTGGTGCTCTTCTTCAGTATCTATCTGGGCTGGTTCCCGGCGGGAGGCTGGCAGGGGGGCGGCGCCCAGTTCATGGTACTGCCGGTGTTCGGCATGATGATGTACTACATCTCCGCCATCTCCCGCATCATGCGCGGCAGCATGATCGAGACCATGAACTCCAACTTCATCCGTACCGCCCGCGCCAAGGGGCTGCCCCTGCGTCACATCATCCTCAAGCACGCGCTGCGCCCGGCCATGCTGCCGGTGGTCTCCTACCTGGGACCGGCGTTCGTCGGCATCATCACCGGCTCCGTGGTCATCGAGACCATCTTCGGCCTGCCGGGGATCGGCCAGCTGTTCGTGAACGGTGCGCTGAACCGTGATTACTCCATGGTGCTCGGCCTGACCATTCTGGTCGGGGCGCTGACCATCACCTTTAACGCCGTGGTCGATATTCTCTATGCCGTCATCGATCCCAAGATCCGTTACTAAGCCGGGAGTTCATCATGGTAGTCACAACTGAAAAGCGCGAAGCCGTCGAGGCGTTCGCCCAGAAAGTGGAAGTGGTGGAAGGACGCTCCCTGTGGAAGGATGCCCGTCGCCGTTTCCTGCGCAACAAGGCGGCCCTGACCAGCCTCATCATCCTGACCATCATCGGTCTGGCGGTGATCGTGGGGCCCCACCTGTCCCAGTACACGTTCGATGACCCGGACTGGGGGGCCATGCAGAGTGCCCCGGACATGGAGACCGGCCACTGGTTCGGCACCGACAGCCTGGGGCGCGACCTGTTCGTGCGTACCCTGCTCGGCGGACGCATCTCCCTGATGGTCGGCATCATGGGGGCCCTGGTGGCCGTCATCATCGGCACCCTCTACGGCGCCGCGTCCGGCTTCATCGGCGGCCGGGTCGATAGCCTGATGATGCGGGTGCTTGAGATCCTCAACGCCTTCCCCTTCATGTTCTTCGTGATCATG
Source organism: Aeromonas sp. ASNIH1 (assembly GCF_002934285.1). Classification (NCBI taxonomy): domain Bacteria; kingdom Pseudomonadati; phylum Pseudomonadota; class Gammaproteobacteria; order Aeromonadales; family Aeromonadaceae; genus Aeromonas; species Aeromonas sp. ASNIH1. Next base: position 3,472,122 of record NZ_CP026228.1, read on the forward strand.
CTGGTGACCTTCTTCGGTCGCAACCTGGCCCTCATCTTCCTCGCCATCGGGGCGGTGAGCTGGCTCGACATGGCGCGGATCGTGCGCGGCCAGACCCTGAGTCTCAAGAGCAAGGAGTTCATCGAGGCGGCCCACGTCTGCGGCGTCTCCAAGTGGAAGATCATCACCCGTCATATCGTGCCCAACGTGCTCGGCATAGTGGCGGTTTACGCCACCCTGCTGGTGCCGGGGATGATCATGTTCGAATCCTTCCTGAGCTTCCTGGGTCTGGGCGTGCAAGAGCCCATGACCAGCTGGGGCGCCCTGCTGGATGAAGGCTCCAAGTCGATGGAAGTGGCCATCTGGCAACTCCTGTTCCCCGCCGGTTTCATGGTGGTGACCCTGTTCTGCTTCAACTTCCTCGGGGATGGTCTGCGTGATGCCCTGGATCCCAAGGATCGCTGATACCCAGGGACCGGCAAGACGCCAAGGGGCCATCAGACCCGTTCAGGGAACGCACCGCGTTCACCACGGGCAGGCCCCCATCACGACAGCGCGATAAGGAGTACTGAGATGAAATTACTGGATGTGAAAGATCTGCGGGTCGAGTTCAAGACCCCGGACGGCAATGTGGTGGCCGTCAACGACCTCAACTTTTCTCTTTCTGCCGGCGAAACCCTGGGGATCGTCGGGGAGTCAGGCTCAGGCAAGTCCCAGACTGCCTTTGCCATCATGGGGCTGCTCGCCAAGAACGGTGTCATCACCGGCTCGGCCAAATTTCAGGGGGACGAGATCCTGAATCTGCCGGAGCACAAGCTCAACAAGATCCGCTCCGAGAAGATCGCCATGATCTTCCAGGACCCCATGACCTCCCTGAACCCCTACATGAAGGTGAAGGATCAGCTGATGGAAGTGCTGATGCTGCACAAGGGGATGACCAAGGCTGCCGCCTTCGAGGAGTCGGTGCGCATGCTGGACGCGGTGAAGATCCCCGAGTCGCGCAAGCGGATGAACATGTACCCCCACGAGTTCTCCGGCGGCATGCGTCAGCGGGTGATGATCGCCATGGCGCTCCTGTGCCGGCCGCAGCTGCTCATCGCCGACGAGCCGACCACGGCGCTGGACGTGACGGTACAGGCCCAGATCATGACCCTGATGAACGAGCTCAAGCGCGAGTTCAACACCGCCATCATCATGATCACCCACGATCTTGGCGTCGTGGCCGGCATCTGCGACAAGGTGCTGGTGATGTACGCAGGCCGGACCATGGAGTACGGCCGGGTCAACGATATCTTCTATCGCCCTAGCCACCCCTATACCGAAGGCTTGCTGCGCGCCATTCCCCGCCTCGACACCGAAGGGGAAGAGCTGCCCACCATTCCGGGCAATCCGCCCAACCTGCTGCGTTTGCCCACCGGCTGCCCCTTCCAGGAGCGTTGCCACCGGGTGAGCGAGATTTGTGGCCAGCAGTCTCCGATCCTGACACCGTTCAACGACGGCCGGGAGCGGGCGTGCCACTGGGTATCGGATGCCATGATCAAGGGAGTGAACTAAATGGGTACTGACAAGAAACTGCTGCTGGAAGTGTCCGACCTCAAGGTTCACTTCCATATCAAGAGTGACAAGGCCTGGCCCTGGGCCAAGCCCTCCGCCCTGAAGGCGGTGGACGGGGTGACCCTGCGCCTCTACGAAGGGGAGACCCTGGGCGTCGTGGGGGAGTCCGGTTGCGGCAAATCCACTTTCGCCCGTGCCCTCATCGGCCTGGTACCGGCCACCGACGGCAAGGTTGTGTGGCTTGGGCAGGACTTGACCAAGCTCGAGCAGAACGCCCTGCGGGAGAAGCGCAAGGAGATCCAGATGATCTTCCAGGACCCGCTGGCCTCCCTGAACCCCCGCATGACCATAGGGGACATCATCGCCGAGCCCCTCATCACCTTCTACCCGACCCAGCCAAGGGAAGAGGTGAAGGAGAAGGTGCGCGCCATGATGACCAAGGTGGGTCTGTTGCCGAACCTGGTGAACCGCTACCCCCACGAGTTCTCCGGTGGTCAGTGCCAGCGCATCGGCATCGCCCGGGCGCTCATCCTCGAGCCCAAGATGATCATCTGTGACGAGCCGGTCTCGGCGCTGGATGTCTCCATCCAGGCCCAGGTGGTGAACCTGCTGAAATCCCTGCAAAAGGAGATGGGGCTCTCCCTCATCTTCATCGCCCACGACCTCTCCGTGGTGAAGCACATCTCGGATCGGGTGCTGGTGATGTACCTGGGCAACGCGGTGGAACTCGGCACCGGCAAGGAGATCTTCGCGAACCCCTTGCACCCCTATACCAAGGCGCTGATGTCGGCAGTGCCCATCCCGGATCCGGACGTGGAGCGCAGCAAGGTCATTCAGATCCTGGAAGGGGACTTGCCATCCCCCATGAATCCGCCCTCCGGCTGCGTGTTCCGCACCCGCTGCCCGGTGGCAGGCCCGGAGTGCGCCAAGACCCGGCCACAGCTCGAGGGCAACTTCGACCACGCGGTCTCCTGTCTCAAGGTGGATCCGCTCTGAGAACCTGTTAACGATCTTGCTGCGAGGCCGTGATCAAGGCTCATGCGCTGTTCGGAATCCTCATGTATTCATATACATTCCGGTTCCTGCGCTGCTCTTTACCTTGTTGACGACCTCTCGCGACAGCTCGTAAACAGGTTTTAAGGAGAACCGTATCGAGAAGGGCGCGTGCTGGCGCCCTTTTTATTGCATGGGGGATAAGATGCCTCTTGGCGCCAGCGGTTGTCGCTGCTACTATCCGCCGCACAAGGGGAGTAACTTCTCGCCGGTTTGTCGTCATTACGGTGCACCCATATCCTGCAGTGCACCCGGCAGCCGGGCAGTTGACGCAAGTCGGCTGTAAGTGAGACCTTGCCGAGAGGCAAGGTGTATCTGCTCCAAACGCGAACCCACTGCCTCCCGGCCGTGGGTTTTGTCGTTTTGGGAGAAGTGAAAATGGGTGAATGGTGGATGTGGACCGGTTTCTTTAGCATAGTGCTGGTCCTGTTGTGGATTGATATCCGCTTTGTCGGTGGCGGCAAGGCGCACAAGGTGTCGCTGAAAGAGGCGGGCATCTGGTCTCTCATCTGGGTCAGCGTGGCGCTCCTGTTCAACCTGGCCATCTGGCTCTGGCTGGATCACAGTGCCGGGCGCGAAATCGCGAACCAGAAGGGGCTGGAGTTTCTCACCGGCTACCTCATCGAAAAGGCACTGGCGGTGGACAACGTCTTCGTCTGGCTGATGCTGTTCGGCTACTTCGCCATCCCGGCGGAGCTGCAGCGCCGGGTCCTGCTCTACGGGGTGCTGGGGGCCATCGTGATGCGCGCCGGCATGGTGTTCGCGGGCAGCTGGCTCATCGAGCAGTTCCACTGGATCCTCTACCTGTTCGGGGCCTTCTTGCTGCTGACCGGTGCCAAGATGCTGTGGGCGGCCGACAAGGAGCCGGATCTCGAGAACAATGCCCTGCTCGGCTGGATGCGTCGTCGCTTCAAGGTGACCGAGACGCTGGAGGGGGAGAAGTTCTTCGTCTGGCGTGACGGTGTGCGCTACGCGACCCCGCTGCTGCTCATCCTGGTGCTGGTGGAGGTGAGCGACCTCATCTTCGCGGTGGACAGTATCCCGGCCATCTTCGCGGTGACCACGGATCCCTTCATCGTGCTCACCTCCAACATCTTCGCCATCATGGGGCTGCGCGCCATGTACTTCCTGCTGGCCGGGGTGGCCGATCGTTTCGCCCTGCTCAAATACGGCCTGGCGCTGATCCTGATGTTCATCGGGGTCAAGATGTTGCTGCTCGATATCTTCAAGATACCGACCGGCATCGCCCTTGGCGTGGTGGCGCTGATCCTGCTGGCCTCCATGGGGCTGAGTCTGCTGATGACCCGCAAAAAGGCGGCGTGAACGGTGCAGTAAAAAGGGCTCCCTCGGGAGCCCTTTTTCATGTCAGTAATTTGCTTAGCGCTTGATCTTCTTGGGGTTGGTGTAGCCCCAGACGGTGTACATGTCCGCCAAGAGGGCACCGTTGTACTCCTCCAGATCAGATTGTTTCACCTCGGCATCACCCTGGCGTCCGAACAGGACCACCTCGTCACCGGGTTTGATCCCCTTGATGTCGGTGACGTCCACCATGGTGGTGTTCATGGAAGTCTTGCCCACGACGGGGGCCTTCTGGCCATGGATCAGCACATAGGCCTTGTTGCTCATGGCGCGGCGGTAGCCGTCGGAGTAGCCCATCGGCAGGTTGGCCAGCAGGGAGTCGCGCTTGAGGGTGAAGGTGCGGTCATAGCCGACGGTGTTGCCCGCCGGGTAGTGGTTGACGGAGGCGACCTGGGTCTTGAACGCCATCACCTTCTTGTACTCGGTGTAGGAGGGAATGGTGTCGCCATAGATGATGCCGCCCGGGCGCACCATGTCAAAGTAGGCTTCCGGCACTTCCAGGGTGGCGAAGGAGTTGGCGGCGTGGATGGTGAGCTTGCTGCGATCCAGCTTGCCGGCGTCGATGAGCCACTGGTAGTCCAGCTTGAACTGGGCCAGCCCCAGCTTGACGTCCTCTTTCTCCTCTACCGGGAAGTGGGTCATGATGCCGACCGGGGTGATCCCCTTGAGCTTGAGCATGGCCAGGGCATCGGCCTTGGCATCGTCCTGGCGCAGATCGATGCCGTTGCGGCTCATGCCGGCGGAGTTCAGGCCGATGTGCACCGGGATGTTGGTGTGATGGCGCTGGGCGATGTCGGCGATCCCCTTGGCGCTCTCCAGGCTGCCGATGAGCTCCTCCAGCTTGTAGGGCAGGGCCTGCTCCACTTCATCCGGGGTGGCGGCCCGCACCCGCATCAGGCGACCTTCGAAGCCCTTCTCGCGAGCAACACGTGCTTCTTCGTTGCTGGCGATGCCGATGCAAGGGATGCCTGCCTTGACCACGGAAGGGACCAGCAGGTCGATGCCGTGACCGTAGGCGTCCGCCTTCATGATGGCGCAGATCTGCGGGCCCTTGTCACCGAGGCGATTCTTCAGGGTCTGGATGTTGTGCTCGAAGGCACCGAGATCCACTTCCAGCCAGGCGTTGGCGGCGGTCTGTTCCTGACCGTTGCGGTGGTCGTCGGCGAGCGGCAGATAGGGGGCGGCGACCGCCTGGCCGGCCAGCAGGCCAAAAATCAGGGTCGCGAGCAGTGTTTTCTTGTGCATGGGGCAAGTCCTTTCTTATTGTCTTGAGTTGAGGCTGGGCTCATCGCTGAGGCGAGCTGCGGCAGGGCTGGTCATAGCATGTTGCTATGCTAATGATATGTTTCACTTTTTACCCAGATGCCGACGCTGCGAGTGTATCGCAATGGCGTCAATCGTGGCACGTGTTGCAGGAAGAAAATATGAAGCTGACGTTGCGGATTCCACCGCTGCTGCTGTTCGTCGTCATCGTGCTCGCCATGTGGCTGGGGCGGGGCGATGGGAGGGCAGCGCCCCTGTGGCTGGTGCTGGTCGCCACGCTGTGGCTGGCGGGAGCCCTGCTGGGAGGCGGTGCGCTTCTGCATTTCTGGCAGCAGCGCACCACCGTGCACCCCCAGCGGCTGGAGAGCAGCCGGGTGCTGGTGACTCGGGGCGTCTATCGCATCAGCCGCAATCCCATGTACCTGGGGCTGCTCTGCTGGACCCTGGCGCTGGCGTGCTATCTGGGAGGCATGGCAGTGTGGCTCGGGCCGCTGCTGCTCTGGGGCTGGCTTACCCGCTTCCAGATCCTGGCAGAGGAGCAGGCGCTGCGGCGGCAATTCGGCGATGCCTATGACGACTATTGCCGGCAGGTCAGGCGCTGGTGTTGAGGCGCGGCGTGCCCATCAGGCATATGACAACGGCCCGCATAGGCGGGCCGTTGTCATGGGGGTCAGGGGATCACGCCTTGGCGGTGTCCACCTCGCCGAGGGGAGCGGTCTCCCCCAGGCTGTCTTCGCTCTTGGCTACCACGCTCGCGGCGATGGCGTTGCCCAGCACGTTGGTGGCGGAGCGCCCCATGTCGAGGAAGTGGTCGATACCGAGCAGCAGCAGGATGCCCGCTTCCGGGATGTGGAACTGGTTGAGGGTGGCGGCAATCACCACCAGGGAGGCGCGGGGCACCCCAGCCATTCCCTTGGAAGTAACCATCAGCAGCAGCAGCATGGTGATCTGCTGGGCCGTGGAGAGCTCGATGCCATAGGCCTGGGCGATGAACATCACCGCGAAGGTGCAGTACATCATGGAGCCGTCCAGGTTGAAGGAGTAGCCCATGGGGAGCACGAAGCTGGCGATGCGCTTGTCACAGCCAAATTTCTCCAGCCTGTCCAGGGTCTTGGGGTAGGCGGCCTCGGAGCTGGCGGTGGAGAAGGCCAGCAGGATGGGTTCGCGGATGAGGGCGAGCAGGGTCAGGATGCGGCGGCGGATGAAGAGGCTGCCCATGGCGATGAGCAGCAGCCAGAGGCAGCCGAGCGCCAGATAGAACTGGGCCATGAAGGTGCCATAGGTGGCGAGGATGCCGAGCCCCTCCTTGGCGACCATGGCGGCGATGGCGCCAAACACCGCGAACGGGGCGAAGTTCATCACGTAGCCGGTCACCTTGAGCATGATCTCGGCGCCGCTGGCCATCAGCTTGACCACGGGCTTGGCGTCGTCCCCCAGGGCGGCGGCGGCCAGCCCGAAGAAGAGGGAGAAGACCACGATCTGCAGGATCTCGTTGGTGGCCATCGCCTCGACCACGCTTTTCGGGATGGCGTGGGTCACGAAATCCTTGAGGGAGATGGCGGTGGCAACCACGCCTGAGCTGGTGCCGTCATCGGGCAGGGAGAGGGAGAGCCCCACCCCAGGTTGCATCAGGTGGACCATGACCAGCCCCAGGGTCAGGGACATCAGGGAGGCGAGCATGAACCAGCCCAGGGTCTTGACGCCGATGCGGCCCACGGTGCGGGTGTCGCCCATCTTAGCGATACCGACCACGAGCGTGGTGAACACCAGGGGGGCGATGATCATCTTGATGAGGCGCAGGAAGATGTCGGTCAGCAGGGTGATGTCATCGGCAAAGCCTGCGGCCTGTGCGGGCGCGAGCAGGCGATAACCCTGCCCGGTCACGATGCCAAGCAACATCGCAATGAGGATGGCAACGGTCAACTTGTTCATTTTCATGGGGGAGTTCCGGTTTCGATAGGTGCAATGCCTGTGCAGGCGGCGAGGGACCGCCTCAGTCCTTTTTTGTGATCCGGGCGGTGGAATCCAGACAGCCGGTGTGCTGGAGCATGCCTAATCGCGAAGGGGAAATCCAGTGACTTGTTTCGGAGTTTTGTGTTGTTGTTAGCTGCATTTGATATGTATCTTGTGATTTATTTGTATTAATCGCTGTTTATTTTAATTTTTGCGAGATAAACGGCTTCCATGCTCTGCGCGTCCCGGGGGCTGGCCTCCAGGGTGAAGACGAGCAGGGCCGAGGTGCGGTGTTCCACCTGCATGTCGTCCATGAAGGTGTCTGGCTCGTACTCGTCGAACCCGAATTGGGGGCGGGTCGGGGTGACCCTGACGGCATCCCGCGACAGGGTCAGCGTCTCGACCTGAATCCAGGGGTATCCCTTTGCCTGTGCCACCTCACCGGCCCGCTTGAGCACGTATTTGCGCGCCGTTTCCCTGTCCACCAGATCGTTGCCCACAAACTCCAGTTGCCAGCGGGCCGGGCCAAGCTGGGTCTGTGAAAAACCGGTCTGGCCATTCCAGAACGATTTTTCACTGTCATAGGCGGTGGCGCAGCCCGCGAGCTGGCCGACCAGCAGGGCGCTGAGGGCAAGGGTGCAGAAAGTACGAAGGGAAGACAACATGATGCGGGCCGCTTGGCAAAGGGGGTTTTACTACAGCACAAAGGGATCGGAGAGACAATCGCGGTGGAAGACCATAAAAGAAAAGGCCTTGTCGTCTGACAAGGCCTTTCTCGGGGAATTTGGTCGGTGTGAGAGGATTCGAACCTCCGACCCTCTACACCCCATGCAGATGCGCTACCTGGCTGCGCTACACACCGACGGAGTCAGCTCGGCTGACGGGGAGGGAGTTTATGGAGATGCCCCGACCCTGTCAACAGGGGAAATTCAGGTTCGAGATCGTTTGCCTGCTTTGCGAGCAACTTCGGATCAAAGTGCGACCAGTGGTGCATTTTGTCGGCACCTCACCGCTGTCTTGCAGGAAAAACGGCCACCCGGAGGTGGCCGTTTGGCGTGATGCTCTCAAGCCGAGATCAGCGGTTGAAGGTGAGACGCTTGCCCAATACCTTGTCGGTGACTTGGCCGTTCTGCCAGGCTATTTGCCCGTTGACCAGGGTCATCTCAAGCAGGGCGCGCTGGAAGCGGTCATCATCCAGATCAGCGGTTGAAGGTGAGTCGCTTGCCCAATACCTTGTCGGTGACTTGGCCGTTCTGCCAGGCTATTTGTCCGTTCACCAGGGTCATCTCGATGGTGCTCTGGAAGCGGTAGCCGTTGAACGGGGACCAGCCGCACAGGTAGAGCAGGTTGCTGTCGGTGACCACGTAGGGCTTGCCGAGATCCAGCAGCACCAGGTCGGCGAAGTAACCTTCCCGGATGTAGCCGCGATCCTGCACCTGGAAGCGCTCGGCCACCGCGTGGGAGGTCTTCTTGACGATGGTTTCCAGCGAGAAGACGCCGTTGTGGTAGAGCTCCAGCAGCGCCTGCAGGGAGTGCTGCACCAGGGGCACGCCGGAGGGCGCCTTGAAGTAGCTGTTCTGCTTCTCTTCCCAGGTGTGGGGAGCGTGGTCGGTGGCGATGATGTCGAGCACGTCGTTGCGTACCGCATCCAGCAGGGCGTGCTGGTCGGCAGCGCTCTTCACCGCCGGGTTGCACTTGATCTGGCTGCCCAGGGTGTCGTAGTCCGCCTCGTTGAAGAAGAGGTGGTGGACGCACACTTCGGCGGTGATGTTCTTGTCCTTGAGATCCTTCAGATCCGGGGTGGCGGTAAAGAGTGAGAGCTCTTTCGCCGTGGTCAGGTGCAGCACGTGCAGCTTGGCGCCGTACTGCTTGGCCAGGGAGACCGCCATGCTGGAGGATTTGTAGCAGGCGTCCGCGCTGCGGATGCGGCCGTGCTCGCGCATGGGCACGTCTTCGCCCCACTTGGCGCGAGCTTCGTCTTCCAGCACCTTGATGGACGGGGTGTCCTCGCAGTGGGTGACGATCATCACCGGGCTCTCGCGGAAGATGGCTGCCAGGGTCTCCTGGTTGTCCACCAGCATGTTGCCGGTGGAGGCCCCCATGAAGATCTTGATGCCGCAGGACTGCTTGGGATCGAGCTTCTTGATCTCTTCCAGGTTGTCGTTGGTGGCACCCAGGTAGAAGCTGTAGTTGGCGGCGGCGGAGTTGGCGGCGATCTGGTATTTGGCTTCGAGGGCTTCGATGGTGGTGGTCTGGGGATTGACGTTGGGCATTTCCATGAAGCTGGTGGTGCCACCGGCCACGGCGGCCCGGGATTCACTGGCGATGGTTCCCTTGTGGGTCAGGCCGGGTTCCCGGAAGTGGACCTGATCATCGATCATCCCGGGGATGAGATGACGGCCCGTTGCATCGATCACCACGGCATCGGGGGCACTGATGTCCGGGGCGACGCGGGCGATCCGCTCACCCTCGATCAGGACGTCGGAGGCATAGATGCGGCCTTCGTTGACCAGGGTGGCATTCTTGATAAGCAATTTGTTCATGGGGGAGTCCGGTTCCTTTGTCAGTGATCGCGGGTCATAATAGCGCAAACCGCCCTTTCTCTGTAGCAAGGCCTGAGTAATGAAGTTATTTGTTAGAGATTTGACTGTGATCGATTCCAGCTATTTATGCGAGCGCCGCGGCATGGTGGGCGAGAGCTGGCTGGTGGACATCGAGATGAGCGGCGAGCTCAACGAGATGAGCATGTTGCTGGACTTCGGTCGGGTGAAGAAGCTCATCAAGTCGATCATCGATGAAGAGGTGGATCACAAGCTGCTGGTGCCGACGGAATGTCCCCTGGTCCATGTCCACGCGCTGGACAACGACGAGAGTACCGTGGATCTGCTGCGTCCGGGTCGCGCCATCCACCTGCGCTGCCCGACCCAAGGGTTTGCCTTCATTCCCGCCCCCCAGGTGGATAAAGAGTCGGTGACCCGCTATCTGCTGGGGGTACTGGCCAAGCGTCTGCCCGGCAACATCAAGGATCTCTCCCTGACGTTGCGTTCGGAGCGCATCGAGGGCGCCTTCTACCACTACAGCCACGGCCTCAAGAAGCACGACGGCAACTGCCAGCGCATCGCCCACGGCCACCGCTCTCCCGTCGAGATCCTGGTGGATGGAGAGCGTGACGAGGAGCTGGAGTTCAACTGGGCCGAGCGCTGGGCCGACATCTACCTGGGCACCGAAGAGGACAGAGTGGCCCTTGGCGAACTCGCCCTGAGCAAGCGGGCCGAGGCGTCACTGAAAGAAGGGGACGCTCACTACATCGGCTTCAAGTACGTGGCGCCCCAGGGGCTGTTCCAGCTCGCCATGCCGGCGGTGGAGGTGGAGATGATCGACACCGACACTACCATCGAGCTGCTGGCCCACTACATCGCCCGCGAGGTGAAGAAGCAGGTAGGGGACAAGTTCGTCAAGATTGTCGCCTATGAAGGGGTCGGCAAGGGCGCCATCGCCTACGCCTGAGCCAGGTTCTTCGCTGCCATGAAAAGGCCCCGCCAATGCGGGGCCTTGTCGTATCGGGTCGTGGCCATCAGGCACTGAGGCGGAAGCGCTGGACCAGCCCCTCCTGCTGCTCGGCAAGGGAGTCGAGCTGCTTGCTGGTCTCGGCGACCCGCTCTATGCCCTGATAGTTGAGATCCGAGATGTCGGAGATGCGGTTGAGGTTGGTGGCGATGTCGGCGCTGGTGGCCTGCTGCTGCTCGGCGGCGGAGGCTATCTGGCTGGACATGTCGCTGATGAGCACCACGATGCCCTGTACCTCTTCCATGGCGTTGTTGGCCTGGGAGCTCTGATCCACGCAACTGTCCATCTCGCGGGAGCACTCCTGCATCACGTTGACTGCCCGGGCGACGCCTTGCTGCAGGTTCTCGATCATGGTCTGGATTTCGCTGGTGGACTGGGCGGTGCGGCCAGCCAGGTTGCGCACCTCGTCGGCCACCACCGCAAACCCGCGTCCCTGCTCGCCGGCGCGGGCCGCCTCGATGGCGGCGTTGAGGGCCAGCAGGTTGGTCTGCTCGGCGATGCCGCGGATGACGTCGAGGATGTTGCCAATCTGGCCGCTCATGGCGCTCACGTCGCCAATCACCTTGCCGGTCTGCTGCAGCTTGCCCGCGAGCTGGTGGGTGGTGGTGATGTTGCCTGCCATCACTTTGCGCCCCATCTCGGAGGCTTTCTCCACATCCTGCACCCGCTCCAGGGTCTGGTTGGCGGCCTGGGCCACCTCCCGCACCGAGGCCTCCATCTGGGTCATGGCGGCGGCGACCGAGGCGGTCTCCTGACGCTGTTTCTCCAGATCCGCCCGCACCGATTCGGTGGTGTGGCGGTTGTCGTGGGCGGCGCTGTTGAGCTGGGTCGACGCCTGGGAGAGCTGCTTGAGCACATCCCCCATCTGGTGGATCAGCAGGTTGATCTGGCTGGCGAGCTGGCCGAATTCGTTCTGGCTCTTGAAGCCGACGCGCTGGGTCATGTCACCCTGGGTCACCTCGGTCAGCACCCGCAGCAGCTCTTTCAGGGGGCGGCGGATGGCCTTGCCCAGGGTGAAGGCCACCAGGATGGCGACGAAGATGGCGATGGCGATGCTGATCCCCTGGGTCAGGGTACTCTGGGTCTGCACCCGATCGGAGGCCTGGATGCTGGCGTTCATCAGCTGCTGGCTCTGGGCGGTGATCCCCTCCAGCTTGTTCTGGATGCTGAGGATGAGCTGGCTAGCCTGCTTGCTCTGCTCGCGCATGGCCTGCTGCTGCTTCATCAGGGCCAGGTATTGGGAGAGCACGCCGTCATTGCCCGTGGTGTCGCGCACGAAGCCATGGACGTAGTGGCCCATGTTGTTGTCGAAGTCCTTGAGCTCCCCCTGGAGATCCTTGATGGTGCTGTTGAAGCCCTCGATCTGCATCTTGTTGCGCTTGAGCGCCGCCTCGATGGGGGCGGGGATGCTCTGGTTGAGGGCATCCATGGTGGAGAGCTCGATGGCGGATAGCTTGGTGGTCAGGGTCTCGGAGAGCATCTTGATGAAGCTGTCGTCGATGGTGACCATCATGTCCCCCAGGTTCTTCTTGAACTGGGGCAGGCTGACCTGGAACTGGCCCTTGGCCTGATTGACCTTGTGCAGCCGGGTGAGCAGGGCCTCGTGTTCGCCGGGCAGGGTCTGGGTCAGTTGCAGGTAGTCATCCACCAGCTTGACGAGGACTGTCATGTCCGCCTGCAATTGGGGATGCACCGCCACCTGCTGCTTGAGGCTGGCGACCATCTTGTCGACCTGGCCCTTGGCCTGTTGCAACTCGGCCACTTCCGCCGGCAGTTGCTTGAGATCCTGCTCGGTCAGCACGTCGGTGAGCCATTTGTTGGCGCTGAGCAGGCTTATCTGGGTCTGGCTGCTGGCGAGTACCAGCGGCATGGACTCCTGGGTCACCTGATCCAGGGCGCCGCTGAGTTCGCTCTGGCCGCGAAAGGTCAGTACCGCACTGGCGACCATGACGGCGACCAGGATGGCAAAGCCCAGATAGACTCTCTGTAGGATCGAGAGGTCTGACATTGTTTGTTTCATTATTGTCCCGCTGTCTGTGCAAAAGTCCCTTGCCTGAGTACCCCGTCCCTTTGATACCCTGCATGCCCCGAAGGGGATGCCGTTGTGGTTCGCGGGACGTCTCCTCGCTATCGGTATTCTTCACAATAACTGAAGCGATTGGGACAACGGCTGTGCCAAATGTCGGCTTGTGTCACACTTGGCGCGTTGCGGCGGCCTGTTTGGGAGCCGCTTGAGCTTTGTATTGAATTTTCTTTTTCCTATAAAGGAGTTACCCATGGCGCAAGAAACCATTTTCAGCAAAATCATCCGCAAGGAGATCCCCGCCGACATCCTTTATCAAGACGATCTGGTGACCGCGTTTCGCGACATCCAGCCCAAGGCTAAGACCCATATCCTGATCATTCCCAACGTGCTCATCCCCACCGTCAACGATGTGGAGCCGGATCACGAGCTGGCGCTGGGCCGGATGTTCACCGTGGCCCGCAAGCTCGCCAGCGACGCGGGCATCGCCGAGGACGGCTACCGCCTCATCATGAACTGCAACCGCCACGGCGGGCAGGAGGTCTATCACATCCACCTGCACCTGGTCGGTGGCGAGCCCCTGGGACCCCTGCTGAGCCTGTGATGCGCCTCGTCCCGTCGACCGGCCTGCTGTTGGCCGGTCTGCTGCTGGGAGGCTGTGCCTCCCAGTGGAAAGACATGTTCGTCTCCTACTCGGATCAGATGGTGCCTCTGCGCAACCAGCTGCTGCTGGGCCATGCCGCCGAAGCCCTGCCCGAGGTGCGCGAATCGACCCCGGGGGACGACACCTTCGTGCTCGACCAGCTGGAGAAGGGGCGCATCGCCTGGCTGGCGGGTCAGGACGGCCCCAGCAAGCAGGCCTTTGCCACCGCCGACAGCCGGCTTGCGTGGGAAGACAATCAGGCCGAGTACCGCCTGAGCCAGGGACTGGCCCAGGCGGGCAGCCTGCTCACCAACGATCAGACCCTGGCTTACCAGGCGCCCGATTACGAGCGCACCATGCTGCACCACTATCTGGCGCTCAACTACTTGCAGCGCGGGGATGCCGACGGCGCCCTGGTAGAGGTGCGCCGTGCCAACCAGGTGCAGGAGCAGGCCCTTAAACGGCGGGCCGACGAGGTGCGCAAGGCCGCGCAGGAGGGGGAGCAGGAGGACGAAGCCGGGGAGATGCGCCAGCTGATGTCGCGCGGCGCCCCCGAGCTCGATCGCCTGATAGGCCAGGTGAAAAACGGTTTCCAGAACGCCTACACCTTCTATTTCTCCGGCGTGCTCTACGAGGCGGCCGGGGATCTCAACGATGCCTGGGTCGATTACCAGCGCGGCTACCAGATAGCGCCGGACAACCAGAGCCTGCAGGATGCCTTGCTGCGCCTGGCCCGGCTTCGCGGCTCTCCCGAGGAGCTCAAGGAGACCGAGCAACGGATGGGCCGCAAGGCGCCGCCCTTGGCCAAGGATCAGGGCCAGCTGGTGGTGCTGTTTGAAGATGGCCTCATCCCGGCGCGCCGTGAGCTCTTCCTACCGCTGCCCATCTCCACCTCCAGCGGCGATTTTCGTACCTTTACCGTGGCGGTGCCCTATTACGACAATCGGGCCAGCGACGGCGCCCCGCTCACCCTGTCGGTGGGCAAGGGGGTGGCGCAGACCAGCGAGCTGGTGAGGCTGGAGGCGTTGGCGGCCAAGGATCTGCAGGAGCGGCTGCCTGGCATGCTGACCCGGCAGGCCCTGCGGCTGGTGGCCAAGGAGCAGGTGCGGCGCACCGCCGCCAAGGAGGGGGGGGATGTGGGCAACATCCTGGTGGGGATCTTCAACACCCTCTCGGAGCGGGCGGATACCCGCAGCTGGCTGACGCTGCCCGCCAAGGCCTCGAGCTGGCAGGGGATGGTCCCGGCCGGGAACGTCACCCTGACCCTGGGGGCGGGCAGCGCCATGCGTACCCTGCCACTCAGCGTCCACGCCGGGCGCACCACCCTGGTGTGGGTACAGCGCCTGGGGAGCGGGCTCACGACCCGGGTGATGCCCCTCTAGGGGGAACCGGATATGGCAACTCAGATGAATGACCGGTCGGGCCGACGGCCACCGGCAAGGAGAGCAAGATGAAAGCACAAGGGTTGGCCCTGGGCCTGGTTCTGCTGCTGGCGGGCTGTGCCACCAATACTTCCGGCGTGGCGCTCTATGGCGCGGCCGGTGCGGCGGCGGTGGCCGAGCAGCATCAAAACGTCAACGTCACCCTGACCGAACTCAGCCGGCGCCAGCAGAACGGCCTGTTGCAGGTCAACGTGGCGGCGGCCAGCACCCAGCGTGGTGACAACAGGCTGCAATATCTCTTCTACTGGTATGACGACGCGGGGCAGGAGGTGGCCAGCGATGGCCGCGGCTGGACCCCCCTCAAGTTGCATGGCTACCAGACCCGCACCCTGTCCGCCCTGGCGCCGAGCCCGGCCGCCCGGGGTTACCGGATTTACGTTCGCGAAGTGATGGAGGAATCCTACTGATGAAAATGAATCATGCCCTGCTGATCCTGACCGGCGCCCTGCTGCTGGGCGGCTGCTCCAGCACCACCGTCAGCTATGGCGATCCCACCGAGACCGAGACGGTGACCGTCGATTACGGCTCCTCCGACTTGCAGGCCATCGCCGACAAGATGGCGGATTCCATGCTGGCGTCCCCGGCCACCAGCGAGATCACCGCCGGGGGCCGCCCGGTGATGTTCATGGACTCCATCCGCAACAAGACCTCGGAGCACATCGACACCGAGGCCATCACCGACACTATCCGCACCAAGCTGCTGCGCTCGGGCAAGTTCCGCTTCGTGGACATGAGCAAGGTGGCGGCGGTCAAGCAGCAGCTCGAATACCAGCAGGGCAGCGGCATGGTGGATCCCGCCACCATGGTGCGGCTCGGCAAGCAGACCGGTGCCCGCTACATGGTCTATGGCAACCTCGCCAGCATCGTCAAGGACAACGGCAAGGTGAAGGACGTCTACTACCAGATGACCATGAACCTGATGGATGTGGAGAACGGCGAACTGCTGTGGGCCGATCAGAAAGAGATCCGCAAACAGGCCAAGAAGTCCACCTTTGGCTGGTGAGGACCCGCGGGGGCAGGGGGATCTGGCGGAGCTGGCGCTCCTCGCCAGCCTGCCGGCGCCCTGGGATCAGGGGCGCCTTGAGCCGCTGGGCCAGGGCCTGACCAACGGCAACTACCGGCTCTGTCTCCCCACTGGCGAGCAGGCCTTCCTGCGCCGCGGTCATCCGGATCCGGTGCGCCTTGGCATCGACCGGGCCACCGAGTGGCAGCTCTACCAGGGGGCGGTGGGGCAGGGGCTGGCGTTGCCCTGTCATCACGGCGATCCCGCCACCGGCCTGATGCTGCTGGCGTGGTGCGACGAACCCAACTGGGCCGAGCAGGCGCCGCCTCTCGCCGCGCAGCCCCGCCTGATGGCGGATGTGCTGGTGCGGCTGCACCGCCTGCCGGTGCCGACCGTGGTGATGGCGGTGCGGGCCCACAGCGGCGGGTATCGGCAGCGTCTGGCCCATATCCCTCCCTGGCTGCCCGCCCTGGAGCGGGCCCTGCTCGCGAGCCGGGAGCCGGACGACTGCTGGCTCCCTTGCCATCACGATCTCAATCCGGCTAACTTGTTGGGGGCGCGGCCCTGGGTCATCGACTGGGAGTACGGCGCCGCCGGTCATCCTGGGTTCGAGGTCGCCAGCATTCAGCGCACCCACGGCTGGAGCGAAGAGCAGCGGTGCCAGTTGGAGAGCTGCTATCTTGAAGCCATGGACGGGGCAGCGACGGGGCTGGGGCCCCGGGGATTCCAGGCCGATGCCTTCCTGCCCTGGGTCGATTACATCGGCCTGCTGTGGGCGCTGCTGATGGCCGAACAGCAACCCGGGCCCGAGTATCAGGCCCTGATCGACATCAACCGCCAGCGCCTGGAGTGATGCCCGGCAACGGCCCGCGCGACGCGTGTATTCAATGAATGGGAGGCATGCATGGTGACCACATTCTCATGGCGTCAACCGCGTAGCTGGAGCCTGCTGCTGCTCTGCCTGCTGCTGACGGGTTGCGCCACCCGGGTGATCTACTACTGGCTCGACTCGGCCATCGTCTGGCAACTGGACGACTACTTCTCCCTGGACCGCAGCCAGAAGAAGCTGCTGGACCAGGAGGTGAAGGGGCTGATGGCCTGGCACCGGCAGCATGAGCTGCCCATCTATGCCCGGGATCTCGACGCCCTGGCCAAGGCGGTGGCCAGCCCCATGAGCCCTGCCCAGGTGACCCTGCATCTGGACAGAACCCAGGCGAGCCTGACCCGTACCCTGGAGAACGCCATTCCCCGCACGGTGCGCCTCGCCAAGACCCTGACCGACGAGCAGGTGGCTCGCTTCATGGCCGATCGGGTGACGCGCCAGCAGGAGCGTCAGCACGATTTTGCCACCCAGTCGAAGGCCGAGATGATCAAGGGCTTTCGGGAGAAGATGAACGAGCGCCTGGTGTTCTGGATTGGCAAGGTGAAGCCGGCCCAGGAGCCCCTCATCACGCAGTGGGCCGAGTGGCAATACGAGATGATGGCCCCCTGGCTCGACTTTCAGGAGGCCTGGACCAAGGAGCTGGATCGGCTGATGAAACAGCGCCAGAGCCCGGATTTCGGCCAGGAGCTGACCCGCTTGCTCCAGCAGGGGGACGGCCTGATGGATGGCCGCTTCACCGGCTACACGGACCAGTCCCGCCAGCGCACCATCCAGTGGCTGAGTGATCTCAGCCACTCCATGGATCTCTCCCAGCGGGCCCACCTCTACACCCTGCTCAAGGACTATGCCGAGGACTTCGAGGGCATGACCCGCAGCCGCTGAGGACGCGATGAGACAACACAAGGGCGGCGGGCCCCGGGCCTGCCGCCCTTGTTCTTGTGGGGCAGGCTGTGGTAGCTTGCCCTTTCTATTGTGTGGGAATTAACTTTTGAACCTGACCGACAACGTGAAACTGGCGGCGATGACCCTGCTCATCACCCTCGCACTGTTGTTCTCTACCCTCTCGGTGGAGGGGGTCAAGGTACCCGCGTTCCAGCCCTCGGCCCAGCAGGCCCACTCGCTGGCGGAGGGGGCGGCGCCTGCCGACGCAAGCCCGGCGGCCCACGGCGTCAGCGGCAGTGACGATGGCATCGTCAAGTTCGTCGGCTCCCACCAGAATCACCTGCTGCGCCTCGAGCACTCCCTGAGCCGCGATCATCAGCCCGGCAGCGTGGTCTACGAGCTGGTGATGAGCTGGTCCCAGCAGGCGATCCTGCTGCTGCTGTGCGGCCTGCTGTTCTATGCCGCCCTCTTCTACCCGGGGACGAGCTTTCGCGATCACTTCGCCGGCATTCACAGGCGCCGCCTGCAGCGCCGGCATCTGCAGTACCGCTTCGCCCAGAGCTTCCTCGCCTGACCCCGATGGGGTCAGCTTGCCACCTGTTGCCTCATCTTCTCTCTGTTGCTGTTCACTTTTAGTGAACGGCTAGGCTGTCTTGTTTCATTTTTTTGCACGGCGCGACCCCGGTGTCGCCCCTTGCCATCGCCTGACAGAGGCCGATTTCATGAGAAAAAAGAGTCATACCGTGTTGAACCGCATGAGCCTGTGGCAGTACGCCCTGTTGCTGCTGATGCTGGTCACGTTCGCGTTCTATTCCCTGCCCACCTTCTTCGGTGAGCAGCCCTCCCTCGGTCTGCACGGCCAGTCGCGCCTGAGCGACGCGCAGCGCACCCTGCTGGCCGAGAACCACATCGACCCCCTCAAGCAGATCGCCCAGGGTGGCCGGATAGCGCTGGTGTTCGCCAGCCAGGGGGAGCAGCAACTGGCCAAGCAGTTGCTGGAGCAGCAGGGGCTGGACAGCGCCGCCCTGACCCTGGAGTTCTACTCCAACGCCCCGGCCTGGATCAGCCGGCTCGGCGCCGATCCCATCAAGCTCGGGCTGGACCTGCGCGGTGGCTCCCAGCTGCTGATCGGGGTGGACGTGGATTTTGTCATCGACAACCAGACCAAGAACCTGGTGGATACCCTGCGCACCCGTTTTCGCGAGGCCAACCTGCGCGGCGCCAGCGTGATGCGCACCGCCCAGGGGAGCGTGGCCGTCACCCTGCCCGACGTGACGGGGCAGGAGGCCTGGCTCTCCATCATCAAGGAGAGTGCCGGTACCCGCCAGGATCAGTGGACACTGAGCCGTTCCGGCAATGCACTGACCCTGGTGCTGAGCGACGCCGAGCGCACCCTGCTGGTGAACAACGCCGTGACCCAGAACCTGTCGATCCTGAAAAAGCGGATCAACGAGCTCGGCATCGTCGAGGCCTCGGTGGTGCGTCAGGGGCAGGACGGCATCCGCATCGAGCTGCCGGGGGTGCACAACCCCAAGCAGGCGAAAGAGGTGATCGGCGCCACCGCGTCCCTGGCCTTCTATGAAGCCAAGGCCGACAGCCGCTTCTTCATGGCGGATCGCAGCGGCCAGGCAGTGGGGCTGGCCCGCCAGCCGGTGCTGAGCGGCGAGCACATCGTCGATGCCCGCGCCAACATGGGGGAGATGGGGCAGCCCCAGGTCAACATCGTGCTCGACACCCTGGGGGGGAGCAAGATGAACCAGTTCAGCCGCCAGCACGTGGGCAAGCCCATGGCCACCGTCTTCACCGAGTACAAGACCAACGCCGAAGGCAAGCTGCGCGCCCGAAGCGAGGTGATCAACGTCGCCACCATCCAGACCGCCCTTGGCAACCAGTTCCGCATCACCGGGATTGGCAGCCTGCCCGAGGCCCAGGAGCTTGCCATGCTGCTGCGGGCCGGGGCCCTCACCGCGCCGCTGAAGATCCTGGAGGAGCGCAGCATAGGCCCGACCCTGGGTCTGCAGAACATCGAGGCGGGCTTCACCGCCCTGGCGTTCGGCATGGCGGGCATGATGCTGTTCATGATGGCCTGGTATCGCAAGTTCGGCTGGGTCGCCATCACGGCGCTGGTTGCCAACCTGCTGATGCAGGTGGGCATGCTGGCGGTATTGCCGGGGGCCGTGCTGACCCTGCCGGGGATCGCCGGTCTGGTGCTCACCGTCGGCATGGCGGTGGATACCCATGTGCTGATTTTTGAGCGGATCAAGGACCGGCTGCGGGAAGGGGGGTCTTTGGCCAACGCCATCGACTTTGGTTATCGCTCGGCGTTTCGCACCATCTTCGATGCCAACATCACCACCCTCATCTGCGCCGTGGTGCTCTATGCCATCGGCTCCGGGCCGCTGCAGGGCTTCTCCATCACCCTGATCCTGGGGCTCATCTCCAGCATGGTGACCGGCATCTGGGGCACCCGCGCCATCATCAACCCCCTGTGGGGCAACAGCCGCGCCAAGCTGCTGAGGGTATGACCATGAACCGACTTCATCACCATGACGCCGCACCCGTGAGTCTGTATGACCTGCGCACCGACCGCTTCCTGCCGGGAAGTCTGAACCACCTGACGTCGAGGGAAGAACAATGCTGAGAATGATCCTGGCCATGGGGCTGACCCGCTGGCGCTATATCGGGCTGTGGGCCTCCGTGCTGCTGACCCTGGCCTGCGTGGCCGTCCTTGCGACAAAAGGGCTCGCCCTCGGGCTCGATTTCACCGGCGGGATCCTGCTGGAGTTTCGCATCCAGACCCTGAAGGAGGCCCATGAGCTCAACGCCCTGCTGACGGCGCCCCTGGCGGGGGTGGTGGAGCTGCACGGCGCCGGTGTGCCCGGCGAGTGGCTCATCAAGCTGCCCCCCCACGCGCTGCCCTGGGCGGCGGAGGATCTGGCGACCATGCTGGGGCAGCAACTCGCCCTGCCGGTGGAGCTCTTGCGCACCACCATCGTCGGGCCCCAGGTGGGCGCGGAGCTGTTCCAGCAGGGGATGCTGGCGGTGCTGGTGGCCTCGCTCGCCATCTCCGCCTACCTGGCGGTGCGCTTCGAGTGGCGCCAGGCCATCGGCATCCTGGTGTCGGTGTTGCACGATGGTCTGGTGGCCATCGGGCTGCTCGCGCTCTTTGACATCGAGTTCGACCTCAACGTCATCGCGGGCCTGATGGCGGTGATAGGCTACTCCCTCAACGACAGCATCGTCATCTCGGACCGGTTGCGGGACTTGCTGGGGTCTCGTACCCGCATGGGGATCCACGAGTGCTCGGACGTGGCCATCAAGGCCACCTTCAGCCGCACCATGATCACCTCGGGCACCACCCTCTTCACCGTGGGGGCCCTGCTCCTGTTCGGCGGCGACGCCCTCTACGGCTTCTCCTTCACCCTGTTCGCCGGCATCCTGGTGGGGACGCTCTCCTCCATCACGGTGGCCTCCACCGTGCAGGAGCTGCTGGGGCTCTCCCCCCAGGCCTACCAGAAAAAAGAGGAGGAGCTGGCCGAGGCGGCGTGACCGGCGAGCGCCCTGTCACGGGGCTCATGGGCGGCCAGTGCGGCCGCCCCGGGCAAAAAAGGAAGGCGAATGCCTTCCTTTTTCCATTCTGCCAGAGGGGGGCGGCGGTCCCGAAGGCCGGGTTGGGGCGGCGGGTGTGACGCGGCCGAGCAGAAGTTGAAAAGTGTAATGAAATGCATGTTTTAGGCGCTATTTTCGGGGCCCGCATCGGCTACCCTGGCAGGGAGTCTATGGATGGAGTAAGCACTCATGAATATCGCTCGTCGGCTTCAACTCATTGCCCTGCTGGTCATGCTGGCCCTGGGGTGTCTCAGCTGGTTCAGTATCAGCAGACTCTCCTCCGCCAATGCGGATCTCAGCTATGTAACAGACAACACAGTCCCCAGCATTTCCACGATCAAGGAGATACAAACAGACTTCTACGCCCTGCATTCATTGATCCAGGCGCACGTGCTCAACACCGACGACGGCAAGATGAGTCAGATAGAGCAGAGCATTGCATCCCTTCACACCAAGATGGACGCCCTGCTGAGCCAGTATGAAAGCGGGATGATCTCCAATGAGGAGGACAGGCAGCTCGTCGCCGATGATCGGCGCCTGGTTGCCCAGTACGGCAAGGCCTCTGAAGACGTCCTGCGCCTGTCCCGCGAGAACAAGAATGTGGAGGCCAGAGAGGCGATCGACAAGGAGCTTGCCCCCTTGTTTGAGCAGCTTTCCCAGGCCATCGACAAGCACGTCCACTTCAACATCCAGCAAGGTGACGCCGTCAAGCTGCGAGGCGAGCAGAATGCCGATAGCAGCATGCAGGCCCTGTTGTTCATCTCGGTGGGCGCGGGTGCCCTCACGCTGGTGCTCTTTCTCTGGCTGTTCAGGCAGGTCGCCAATCCCCTCCGTCTGGCCATGGCGACCCTGTCCGAGATCCAGCGCGACCTGAACTTCACCCTGCGGGCCAATGTGAGCCAGCAGGACGAGATCGGCCAGACGCTGACGGCGGTCAACCGCCTGCTGGACACCTTGCAGCAGACCTTCACCGAGTTCTCAGTGGGCAGCCTGCAGATCAAGAGCACGGCAGAGTCCCTCTCCCAGGCGGCCCAGCACATGGCGGAGTCGGCGAGTCAGGCCAATGACGCCACCAGCCTTATCGCCGCCGGGGTGGAGGAGATGAGCGTGAGCATCACGGACATCTCCCAGCGCACCCAGGAGACCAGCCGCATCACCAATGAATCCGGCAAGCTCGCCAGTGACGGCGGGGCCACCATAGAGCGCACTGTGCTCGCCATCAACGACATCGCCGACGCCATTCGTCAGGCCTCCCGCGATGTGACGGCGTTGGGGGAGGGGATCTCCCGCATCGGTGGGGTGGTGAACGTCATCAACGATGTGGCGGGGCAGACCAACCTGCTGGCGCTCAACGCCGCCATCGAGGCGGCGCGGGCCGGTGAGCAGGGACGCGGCTTTGCGGTGGTCGCCGACGAGGTGCGCAAGCTGGCGGAGCGGACGGCCCAGTCGACCCAGGAGATCTCAAGGACGGTGGAGGCTATCCAGCAAGGGTCCGAGGCCACGGTGGCCAGAATGGTCCTGGTGGAGGAGAAGGTGGCGCAAGGGGTGGCCATGGCGACGGAAAGCGGGGCCATCATCACCCAGATCCGCCAGGCCTCCCATCGCGTCATGGATCAGGTCGGCGAGATCACCCTGGCCATCCGCGAGCAGACCTCGGCGGCGGAATCCATCGCCCTCCAGGTCGAGCAGATAGCCCAGGTGGTGCAGCAGACCAGCAGCACGGCGGAGGAGACCTCCGCCGCCGCAGAGGAGCTGAACGTGACCACGGAGAATATCCACCAGCAGATCTCCCGCTATCGCATCCAGTGAGGTGCGGATCGGTTGTTCTCTCCCCGCCATGCCCATGGCGGGGATTTTTTTATGTCAGAACCCCGAACCGGGCTGTTGCAGGAAGGCGGCCTCTTCCTCCGTGCTCGCCCTGCCCAGGATGGCGTTGCGGTGGGGGAAGCGGCCAAAGCGATCGACGATCACCTGGTGGCGGCGGGCAAAGTCGGCAAAGCCTTCGAAGGTGGTCCGGGCCGGGTCTGTGGCCTGCTCGTCGGCCAGGGCCTCGAACAGGGCGACGCTTCTGGCCTGCTGCTCTTTGGACTCCGCGTGCTCGAGGGGCAGATAGAAGAAGACCCGGGCCAGCGGCGAGAGCCCCTTGTCGACCCCGAGGGTGAGCCCCTTGAGGCACAGCGCCCTGGCCTTGTCGTCCTGGGCGAAGGCGGCGGGGGTGTGGCGGTGAAGGTTTCGCGGCAGCTGGTCCAGCAGCAGGATGAGGGCCAGGCGCCCTGCGGGATCGTCCTCCCAACGGGCGAGCTCGCCCGCTGCGGCACGGGCCGCCAGTTCGCCGAAGCGTGAGGCCAGCAGGGCATCGGTCTCGCTGCTCTTGCCCCACCAGAGGGGGGCCTGACGGGCGGCACGGGGAGCGTCGTCTGCGTCATCGCCAAACCAGAAATCGAGCAGAGGTTGCCAGGGTTGCATGGGAACTCCTTGGGCCGGTGGCCGTGAGGTGAAAACGGAGCAGGGGATCTGCCATGGGGGGCTGCCGCCGTGGCGGCTTCCCGTTACACTGTGCCATCTTTTGCCCCAAAGGGTGATCCCCGGATGGGCCCGTGGTCCCCTGACCCCCTCATCACCCTGACCGGGGCAGCCCGGATGTGTCCCACTCAATAGAAGGAATGCCAGATATGGCCGGAGCCAGTTTGTTGACCCTGCTCGATGATATTGCCAGCGTGCTCGATGATGTCGCCCTGATGACCAAGGTGGCGGCGAAGAAGACGGCCGGGGTGCTGGGGGACGATCTCGCCCTCAATGCAGAGCAAGTCTCCGGGGTGCGGGCCGAGCGTGAGCTGCCGGTGGTGTGGGCGGTGGCCAAGGGGTCGTTTCGCAACAAGCTCATCCTGGTGCCTGCCGCCATCGCCATCAGTGCTCTTATCCCCTGGCTCATCACCCCGCTCCTGATGCTGGGGGGGGCCTACCTCTGTTTCGAGGGGGCGGAGAAGCTGGTCCACAAGTTCCTGCCCCACGAGGAAGAGGCGCATCAGGCGGCGCCGGTGCCCGAGGATCTGGCGGCCTATGAGCGCCAGAAGGTAAAGGGGGCCATTCGCACCGATTTCATCCTCTCGGCGGAGATCATCGTCATCGCCCTCGGCACCGTGCAGGGGTCGAGCCTGGGCCTGCAGATCGCCGTGGTGGCGGGCATCGCCCTGCTGATGACCGTCGGGGTCTATGGCCTGGTGGGGCTCATCGTCAAGCTCGACGACATCGGTCTGCACCTGCTGCAAAAGCCCGATGGCGGCGCCGTGCGCCGGGCGGTGGGGCAGGGGCTGCTGGTGACGGCGCCCCGTCTGATGCACCTGCTTGCCCTGGTGGGCACCATCGCCATGTTCATGGTCGGCGGCGGCATTCTGGTCCATGGCTGGCCCTTCCTCCATCATCTCATCGAAGGGACGGCGGACACGGTGGCCGCTCTGCCCGGGGTCGGCGGGGTACTGGCCGTGGTGACGCCCACCCTGCTGAGCGCCTTGGCCGGCGTGGTGGCAGGGCTGGTGCTGGTGGTGGCCATGACCCTGGTGAGCAAGCTTCAGCCCGCCAAATAGGTCGCTTGTCGGGGGAGGGCCGACAGGGGCCGTCGCACCCGGGGGCGCTCTTCTGCCGGTTGCCTCGAATGGGGGCTAGGCAAGTGCCTGGCCCCCTTCGTACTATCCGGTTTCACCCGCCCGCAGAGGCGGGGTGACCCGATATGGACGCAAACAGACAAGGACAACCATGAAACCACCCGTTTGGCGAGATGATCACATCTATGCCGCCCCCGACGATCCTGCCATCGAGGCCGCCTTCCAGGAGGCTGCCCGCGCCCTCACCCGGCTTGACGCCCTCCTGGCGGACCTGCCGGATCCCGCCCATCCCGTTGCGGATGCCAATGCCCTGCGCCACCTGCTGCGGGCCATCCGCCGCGAGGCCAACGGGGTGAAGAGCCTGGCCTGGAACAGTCAGGTCTATGGTTACAACCGGCTGAGCCAGAACGGGCGCGACGAGGAGGCCCGGGTACTGCTCTCCCGGGGCCAGCAGCTGGAGGCGACCCTGGCCCAGCGCAGCAAGCCGGTGGACCTGTTCTGGGTTCGCGCCCCCAAGTCACTGGTGCGCACCCTGCTGCAAGATCCCGAACTCTTCGAGCTGGCCTACCACATCCATCACGACAGAGCGCAGCAGGATCAGTGGCTTTCGCTCGAGAGCGAGCAGCTCATCGAGGGGTTGGCGGTAGACGGCCTGCAGGGGTGGGGGGATCTCTATGACAACCTGGTGGGGCGGCTGCTGCCGGTGGTGGAGGGGGTGCCCATGGGGCTTGCCCAGGCGGACAACCTGCTCGCCCACCCGGACAGGGCGCGGCGCGCCAGTGCCTGGCACGCCATCCAGGGTGCCTGGGAGGCGGAGCAGGAGACGGTGACCGCCATTCTCAACGCCATCAACGGCTGGCGCAACGAGCTCGGCCGCCAGCGTGGCAAGGGGCGCAGGCTGGATGCCCTCGAGGTCACCTGCCATCAGGAGCACATCACGGGCGCGACCCTGGAGACCCTGATGGCGGCGGCCGGGGAGCACAGGGAGCTCGGGCGCCGCGCCTTGAGGGCCATGGCCTGTGCCCAGCAGATCACCGACTTCGCCCCCTGGGATCTCTTTGCCCCGGCGCCCCAGGCCGTGCACGGCAAGTTCGGCTTCGAGCAGGCGCTGAATCTGGTGATGGAGGCCTTTGCCGCCTTCGATCCCGAGATGGGGGCGTTTGTCCGCATGATGGCCGACAAGGGGTGGATTGATGCCGCCCCGAGCGAGCACAGGCGAAGTGGCGCCTATTGCACCGAGTATGCCGATCCGCCCGAGCCAAGGGTCTTCCTCACCTTCGAGGGGACCATGGACAACGTCATCACCCTGGCCCATGAGCTCGGCCACGCCTGGCACAGCTGGTTGCTGCGGGATCTTCCCTTCGAACAGCGGGGCTACCCCAAGACGCTGGCGGAGACCGCCTCCCTCTTTGCCGAGATCCTGGTGCGCGATGCCCTGCTGGCCGCCACCGACAAGGTGGAGCAGCGCCGGGCCATCGCCTGGCTGGACGGGGAGCGGGCCGCGAGCCTGCTTCTCGACATCCCCGCCCGCTTTGCCTTCGAGCGCGCCCTGGTGACGGCGCGGGAGGCGGGTTACGTGGGGGCGAGCCAGATGCGGGAGATGATGAAATCGGCGCAGCAGCAGTGCTATGGTGACGCCCTCAGCCAGTATGACGAGCTGTTCTGGGCCAGCAAGGGTCACTTCTCCATCGCCGAGTCCGGGTTCTACAACTACCCCTATCTGTTTGGCTATCTCTTCAGCCTGGGGCTCTATGCCCAGCATGCGCGGGCCGGGGGCGAGTTTGTGCCCGCCTATCGCGCCCTGCTGCGAGATACCGGCCGCATGAGCGCCGAGGCGCTGGTGGAGAAGCACCTGGGGGTCGACATCCGCGAACCCGGGTTCTGGCAGGAGAGCCTGCGCTATGTGGAAGAGGCGGTGGTGCGCCTCGAGCGGCTGGTGTGATGCCTGCACGCGAAGGTGGTGGCTCTGGCCACCTGGATTTCACGACGGGCCAGGCCCGTCCCTGACGATGAGCGTTCGATGCAACAACGAGTCTATCCACAGCAGTGGCAAAATGATCACATCTACCCCTCCCTCGACAGCTGTGTCCTCGAGGCGGACATGAGCCTGGCCCGCGCCAGCCTGGCCGAGCTGAGCGGTTTTATCGAGGGACTGGCCCAGGTGCCTCGCACCCCAGGCGCCTTGCAGGACTTCCTCAGGGAGGTACGCCTGCGGGCCCGCCGCATTCGCGACATCGGCTGGAACATCGCCGTGCTGGCGGCCTGCAAGGGGAGCCAGGACGCCCGGGATCCCCTCGCCAAGCAGGTTGCCTCCCGGGCCCGTGCCCTCAATGCGGATCTGTTCAAGACGCTTGCCCCCATCGAAGATCTGATGCTGGGGCTGCCTGCGCCCGAGTTTGAGCAACTGATGGCCGACCCCCTGCTCGGGGAGGAGGGGTACCGGCTGCGCCACGAGCGTCGCCTGCAGGATCAGCGGTTGCCGGTGGAGGCGGAGCAGCTGGTCATCGGCCTTGGCACCGACGGCCTGCACGCCTGGGGCAACCTCTACAACGATCTGGTGGGCAAGATAAGGCTGGTGATCGCGGGTCGCGAGATGGGGCTGGCGGAGGCGAGCAACCTGCTCTCCAGCCCGGATCGGGCCCTGCGCAAAGAGGCCTTCGATGCCATCAGCGCCGGCTGGGAAGGGGAGCAGGAGACGGTGGCGGCCATCCTCAACGCCCTCAACGGCTGGCGCCTGGAGCTCTCGCGCCAGCGCGGCAAACACCGGCGCCTCGATGCCCTGGACGTTTCCTGCCACCAGAGCCACATCGAGCGGGCGACCCTGGATACCCTGATGGCGGAGACCTGGCAGGCCCGTCATCTGGGCCAGCGGGCCCTGGGGCTGATGGCCGGTCACCTCGGCCTCGAGGTGCTGGGGCCGGAGGATCTCTTTGTGCCGCCCCCTGCCGCCAGCCGCCGGGAGATCCCCTTCGAGGAGGCGGTCGACATCATCGCCCTGGCTTTCGCGCGCTTTGACCCCGAGATGGGGGACTTTGCCCGCATGATGGCCGAGCGCGGCTGGATTGATGCCGCCCCCACCCCCAACCGGCGCACCGGGGCCTATTGCACCAAGTTTGCCGAGCCGGTGGAGCCGCGGGTCTTCATCACCTATGCGGGCACCATGGACAACGTCATCACGCTGGCCCACGAGCTCGGTCACGCCTGGCACAACTGGCTCATCCGCGACTTGCCCATGAGCCAGCGCAGCTACCCCATGACCCTGGCGGAAACCGCCTCCATCTTCGCCGAGACCCTGGTGCGCAGCGCCCTCTACGAGCAGGCCCGAAGCGCCGAGGAGCGTCTGGCCATTGCCTGGGCGGATGCCGATGGCGCCGCCACCTTCCTGGTCAACATCCCGGCCCGCTTCGACTTCGAGCGGGCCCTGGTGGCCGAGCGCGAGCAGGGCTATGTGTCGTCGGCCCGGCTCAAGGGGCTCACCGACGAGGCCTGGGGGCGCTGGTACGAGCAGAGCCTTGACCGCTATCACCCCCTGTTCTGGGCCGCCAAGGCGCACTTCTCCATCGCGGGCTTCGGTTTTTACAACTACCCCTACCTCTTTGGCTATCTGTTCAGCCTCGGGGTCTATCAGCAGCTGATGAGCCGCCAGGCCGCAGGGGAGGAGGGGGTGGCGAAGGCCTACCGCGCTCTGCTGCGAGACACAGGTCGCATGAGTGCCGAAGAGCTGGTCGAACGGCATTTGGGGCAGGACATTCGCGAGCCCGCCTTCTGGCAGGGGAGCTTGGCCCTGGTGGAAGCGGCGGTGGCGCGCTTCGCCCAGTGCGGCAGTTAACCTCGCCAGACCCGGTTTGCGCCATGTCCCGCCGGGGCATGGCGCTGCCACAGCCGCCCCGACGCGCGGTTTGGTGGCCCGAAGGGGCGTGATCCAAAGCAAGAAAGTGGGATGTTTTGGTGGCGCAAGGCCCTGTCGCTGGGGTAGTTTCGATAGAACCGACACAGTTTTTGAGGTCTTGTCCATGATCATCTATCTGCATGGCTTTGATGCCACCAGCCCCGGCAATCATGAAAAAGTGCTGCAGTTGCAGTTTATCGATGATGATGTGCGTTTCGTGCACTACAGCACGGTTCACCCCCGCCACGACATGAGCCACCTGCTCAAGGAAGTGAAGAAGCAGCTCGACATGAGCACCGATCCCAAACCCCTCATCTGCGGCGTGGGCCTGGGTGGCTACTGGAGCGAGCGGATCGGGTTTCTGTGCGGCATCAAGCAGGTGGTCTTCAACCCCAACCTGCACCCGGAAGAGAACATGCAGGGCAAGATCGACAGGCCGGAAGAGTACGAGGACATCGGCACCAAGTGTGTAACCGAATTTCGTAATAAAAATTCAGGAAACTGCCTGTGCATCCTTTCCGTTCAGGATGAAATCCGCGATAATCGGGACACTGAACGTGAATTGAAGAACTATTACGACATCGTATGGGATGAGCGCGAGACCCATAAGTTCAAGAACATCTCGCACCATCTGCAACGGATGAAGGCCTTCAAAGAAGCCTGAGCCATCACGTCAACCGATTTCGTTTTAGGGAGCCAATGGCTCCCTTTCGTTTTGAGGAACCAAGGAAAATCATCATGATGAATATTGTCGTTGTAGGCGGTGGCGCCGGTGGTCTCGAGCTTGCGACCAGCCTGGGCCGCAAGCTGGGCAAGAAGAACAAGGCCAGGATCACCCTGGTGGATCGCAATCGCACCCACCTGTGGAAACCCCTGCTGCACGAAGTGGCCACCGGCTCCATGGATGCGGGCATCGATGCCCTGAGCTACCAGTCCCACGCCAAGAACCACGGCTTCGAATTCCAGCTCGGCAGCTTGACCGACATCAAGCGCGACGAGAAACGCATCGTGCTGGCCCCCATCCACGACGAGAGCGGCGCCCTGGTGGTCAACGAGCGGGAAGTGGCTTACGACATCCTGGTGATGGCCATCGGCTCGGTCTCCAACGACTTCAACACCAAGGGCATCAAGGATCACTGCATTTTCCTGGACAGCCCCTCCCAGGCGCACCGCTTCTACAACAGCATGATGAACCGCTTCCTGCAGTTCGCCACCGAATACCAGCCCGGTGACAAGGTGAAGATCGCCATCGTCGGCGGCGGCGCCACCGGCGTCGAGCTCTCCGCCGAGCTCTACAACGCGGTGGAGCAGCTCTACGCCTACGGCTTCAAGAACCTCACCACAGACAGCCTGAAGGTGACCCTGGTGGAAGCGGGCCCTCGCATCCTGCCGGCCCTGCCGGAGCGCATCAGCGGCTCCGCCCATCAGGAGCTGGTGAAGCTGGGCGTGGACGTGCGCACCGCCACCATGATCACCGAGGCGACCGCCGAGGGCCTGCACACCAAGGATGGGGAGCTGATTGAAGCAGACCTCATGGTGTGGGCCGCGGGCATCAAGGCGCCGGACTTCATGAAGGAGATCGCGGGCCTGGAAACCAACCGCATCAACCAGCTGGTGGTCCACGAGACCCTGCAGACCACCCGGGACGAGAACATCTTCGTCATCGGCGACTGCGCCGCCTGCCCGCAGCCGGACGGCAAGTTCGTGCCGCCCCGCGCCCAGTCCGCCCACCAGATGGCGACCCAGGCGTTCAAGAACATCCTGGCCAAGATGAACGGCGGCGAGATGAAGCCCTACCGCTATCACGATCACGGCTCCCTGGTCTCCTTGAGCCGCTTCTCCACCGTGGGCAGCCTGATGGGTAACCTGATGCGCGGCTCCATGATGGTAGAAGGCTACATCGCGCGCATCGTCTACATCTCCCTCTACCGGATGCACCAGGTCGCCCTGCACGGCTACATCAAGACCGGCCTCATCATGCTGGTGGGCCGCATCAACCGGGTGCTGCGCCCGAGCATGAAGCTGCACTGAGTGCATGGCGGCTGCCGCTGCGAACATCAGAAAGGAGAGGCTTGCCTCTCCTTTTTTTATGGCCGACGCGGGGCGCTCCTGGCAGCGCCTGCCGCCGTTCAGGGCGAAGACGCAGAGGGCCGGTGCAGCTGCCGTCGTGTCTGCATCATCAAGGCCCCGCTTTCATCGTGGCCCGGAAGCCCTCTCCCCAGCACCGGAGCCCAAGGTCGCTGTGCGGGGGAAAGTGGCACGACACAGGCCCTATGGATGGCTCCTTGATGAACCTGGCGGACGCTGTGCTTGAAGCCCCTGACCACGCCGGGCTTATGCTTTGGCCAGCGCCTTGCTACCATGACGGCAACGGTGCTTCGCGCACCCAGCCCAACTCACAGGAGACCTCATGATCCTCTCAACCACCCCCACCCTGGAAGGCAAGACCATTCGCGAGTACCGCGGCATCGTCGTGGGCGAAGCCATCCTCGGCGCCAACATCTTCAAGGATCTGTTTGCCGGCATCCGCGACATCATCGGCGGTCGCTCCGGCGCCTACGAAAAAGAGCTGGCCCGGGCCCGGGAGATCGCCTTCGAGGAGCTCAAGGAGCGTGCCCAGGCGCTGGGGGCCAACGCCGTGGTGGGCATCGACATCGACTACGAGGTGGTGGGCCAGAATGGCAGCATGCTGATGGTCAGCATCAGCGGCACCGCCGTGGTGATCTAGCCCGCCAGTGCCCGGCCCTGCATGGCCAAACGCCCCGTCACAAGCCGACCTCGAGGTCGGCTTTTTGTCGGGTGTGGCGCGCAAAGGTGGGTGCAAGTGAGTGGGGCTCAAGGCCTGAACGTATCGAATGCCCCGATGGTTCTGGGCTGGTCGGGAATGAGAGAAAAAGCGGCCCGGCCCGGAGAAGGTGCGGGAACATGGGGGGGCACAGGGCCTGAAGGTCGGCAAAGTTGTTCAATTTTACTATTCGATAATGAGTTATCGTTTGATATATCTAAACAAAAA
Source organism: Aeromonas sp. ASNIH1 (assembly GCF_002934285.1). NCBI lineage: Bacteria > Pseudomonadati > Pseudomonadota > Gammaproteobacteria > Aeromonadales > Aeromonadaceae > Aeromonas > Aeromonas sp. ASNIH1. The sequence continues at coordinate 3,503,839 of NZ_CP026228.1, forward strand.
ATGACCTGTCAGGGGTCGTAGAGCCCAGGTCGGGACGAACATGGCGAGGTGCAGGCGGCACTGTACTCGCATCCCGCCCATAAAAAGAGGTCGCCCGGGCGACCTCTTTGTCGTCTGCTAGTTCGCTGCGGCTCAGGGCAGGGCATCGGGCCGGAAGGTGTTGCAAGGATCTGTGTCCCTCGTGTCTCAATCGATCAGGGCAATGCATCGGGCCGGAAGCTGGCGCGGATCTGCGGCACCAGGGGGGAGGGGTCGAAGCCTTTCTCCTCCCCGAGCACCGGGTGGAGCAGGGGTTGGTCACGGATGGGGGTGAGGTCCCCCGCCAGCAGCTGCCTTGTGGCCTGCCCCATCTGGTAGAGCTGGCGCACCGGGTCGAATTGGCGGGCGAGATCCAGCCCGTCCCCGGCCCGGGTGAAGGCCATCATGGGGATCTGGTAGCTGGCATCCCGTGGCGGTTTGGCGCCGTGGATGCCCTTGCCGGCCGACATCAGGAAGGGCTGGTGGTCCCCGAAGGCCACCACCAGGTAGCGCTTGCCGGAGCTGTCCAGGGTCTTGAGCAGCCGCTCCAGGGAGGCCATGGCATCCACCACCCCGGTGTAGTAGGTGTTGAGCAACTGGGTATCCGCCGGGCTCTGATCCGGGCAGGCGCCGCTGCGCTGCTGGGCCCGGTAGCGATCCCCGTCGAAGGGGCCGTGCCCCTGCATGGTGACCGCGTAGGCGAACAGGGGCTGATCGTCCTGGTTGCTGCGTTTGAGCAGGTGATCGATGAGGGCATCGTCGGAGATGTAGAGCCCCTTGTGCTCGAGGGCGGTGAAGCGGGTATCGAACCAGCGCTCCTGGTAGCCGAGGGCCGGGATCGCCTTGGCGCGGCCCCAGAACTTCTCCACATAGGGGTGGGCGAACAGGGTCTGGTAGCCGCTCTGGGCTGCGCTGCGCGCAAGGCCGGGCACCTTGTCCGAGAGGTAGTAGTAGGGCACCACCCCCTGTTTGAGCAGGCCCACCGGCAGGCCGGTGTTCATCTCGAACTCCGCCAGTACCGTCATGCCCCCCGTGGTGGGGGAGTGGATGGTCTTGCGCCATTGGGCCACGCTGGCGGGCAGGCTCAAGGTGGGGGCGGGGGCGCAGAGACGGCCCTGCCAGTCAAGCCAGAGTGACTCGTATTGCAGCACGATCACCAGATCGAAGCGGGGAGCCCTGGGCTGGGCGGGCAGGCTCAGCTCCGGGGTGCGCTCGTTGATCTGCAAGGGGTAGCGAAACACGTTGCCGCTTTGCAGCATCTCGTCCACCAGGTTGAACAGGTAGAGGCCGGGGCCGGCGCGGATGATGTCCCTGTGGTAGTTCACCGCCCTGTCCACGTAGCGGATGTTGGCCCCGAGCAGCTTGTTGCCGGTCTGGGTGGCGAACACGCAGAGGGCGAAGAAGGCGGCGGTGGCGGCGGCGGTGCGCAGCAAGCCCCGCAGGATCCAGCGAGAGAGGGCGAAGCGCCACACCAGAAAGAGGAGCCCCAGCACGACGAGCACCGGCACCACAGGGTGCTGATCGAGCAGGATGTGCAGCAGGGCCAGCAGGTTGCCCAGATCGTCCCCCCCCAGCGGCACCCCGTAGATGGCGATCTTCATGAAGTTGGCGAGTAGCCCGATGCCCGAGAGGGCGGTGAAGAGCAGCCCCATATAGAGGCTGAAGCCCGCGAGGGCGCAGAGGCTCCAGCCCAGCACCATGCTGCCCCAGGCGAGGTAGTAGTGCTCTGGCCGAAAGCCCGACCAGAACAGGAATTCCCCCAGCTTGAACACCACGAAGCCGTGAAGCAGCACGAAGGTGAGGTTGCCGAGCAGCAGGCTGCCTGCCACCCGGGCGCGGTAGCTTCGGCGCAGCCGCGGCAGCAGGGCCTTGAGCACGGCGGCGCTCACCAGCAGCACCAGCAGCAGGCTGGTCATCAGGTAGAGGAGGTTGAAACCGCGCTCCGGCAGGGTCTGGAGGATCTGGCTGTATTCGACGCTCTCCGGCCTGTCTGCCAGCAGCAGCCCGATGCGCAGCTGGTAGCGGCTGTCCAGGGCGTCGTCGGGGGCGCGCAGGGCGCTGTTGAGGCTCAGGGTGCAGCGCTCCTTGCGGCACTTCTGGCGCTTGTCCACCGCCTGGCTCAGCTGATCGATGCGTACCCCTTTGTCGTTGAGCAGCTCCACCCGTACCTTGTCCCCCTCCTGCAGGGGTTTGAGCAGTTGCCACTGGCTGCGCACCACCAGATAGAAGCCCCGGTTGTCACTTTTGTAGAGCAGGCTGTAGCGATTGAGGGTCGCGATGGGCTGATCCGCCGGGCCCAGAATGAGGGGGGCGGCACGCCCGAGCCAGCTGACGGGGTTGAGCAGCGGCAGGGCGAGGGTCAGCAGCAGCAGGGCGGTCAGCAGACCCAGCAACAGCCCGGCCAGGGGCTGGGAGGCGGGGCGGTGGCCGGTGACGGGGGCATTCATAAGGGCTCATCCTTGGAGCGGTCATGGCAGCGACGACTGCCTCTATTTTGACCCGATGGTGCGTGGCTTGTTCCTTGATGTCAATTTAATGACAACAAGATGAATATTCCGTGATGAGCACAGTGAAGCAATTTGTGATCCCGATCCGCCAGGGGCACTCATTCTGTGATGAAAGCGTCATCATGAGCCTTTGCTGCTGGTCTGGGAGGGGGGCGCTGTTTAGTCTCTCAGTAACGGTTGGAGGTACATGTATGAATCCCAAAGTTGCGGCGCGTCAGGCCAGATTGCTCCAGATGCTGGAGAGCAAAGAAGAGATCCGGATCGGGCGGGAGCGGGACTGCCCCCTGCCGCTGCCCCAGCTCGTCCGGCTGACCGAGGATCACCCGGACGTCGTCAAGGTCTACGGTCACGGGCTCACCGCCGAGGTGTTCCATCTCAAGGTGGAGGGGCACCACTGGTGCCTGAAACGCTGCCGCCAGGACTCTCTGGTGGCCAATGTGGACGGCAAGACCGCCTTTCTCACCGAGCTGGAGCGGCGTCGGGAGATAGAGAGCCTGCGGGAGCTGCACCCCACCATCCTCTCCAACGTGGTCTGCACCAGTTTCGGCTCCGCCCGGGCCGGGGTGCTGGTCTCCCCCTGGCTGCGGGGGGAGCCGGTGCGCACGCTCTGCGAGCGCAACCTGGCGCAGATGCTGGCGGTGGAGGCGGAGCTGGCCCGCTGGGGCTGGTTTGACTGGGATCCGAGCCCGGGCAACCTGCTGGATGACGGCCAGCATATCTCGGTGTTCGATTTTGGCTACATGTGGCCCTTCGATCCCCTGCACGAGTTCAATTCCAACGGCCTCACCGATCCCGACTTCCACGTGCCTGAGCGGCTGGAAACCCGCACCCTCTCCGGGCTCTGGCTGGACGAGGCGGATCCCTTGCCGCTGTTTCGCCGCTGGCGCGAGCTCTGCCTCGCCTGGGCCAGGGGAGAGCTGCAATACCTGTCGCGGGAGGGGGCGAGCGCCCCCGTGCTGGCGCGGATGCAGGGACTGGTGGGGGAGTGGAGTGCGGCGCTGGCAAGCGACGAGGCGCTGGCGGCCAACTGGTGGCGCGACATGTACCGCAGCCATCGGCTCGACATCCTGGACGACCTCAGCGGCAAGAGCTGCGGCCCGCTCACCCTGCGCCGCCTCGACTGGCTGGAGCAGGCGGTACAGGAGCACTTCCCGGCCCTGGTGGACAATCTGGCCCCTGACGAAGCGGGGCTCGGTCAGGCCGGGTTGCTGCAACGGCTGGGAGGGCTGCGCGAGCAGATCCGGGCCAATCTGCTGCCCACCCGGGCTACCCTGGTCACCAGCTGATGGTGGAAGAAGAGTGACAAGAGGGGCGCCGCGGCGCCCCTCTTTGCTGAGTGGGGAAGGCCGCCCCGGGTGTGATGGGGCGGAGGAGGCTCGTTGTGTGCCAGCGCTGGGGCGACTCAGTCGAGCAGTTCCCGGTGCAGGCAGTTGACGATGTGGCCCGCCTCGTCCTCTTTGACCAGGAAGCAGAGGTTGTGGGCGCTGGCGCCGTAGCAGATCATCCGGATGTTGTGCTCGCGGATGGCGTCGAACACCTGGCTGCCCACCCCGGCCGCCTCGCTCATGCGGTTGCCGATGAGCGCCACCAGGGCGAAGCCGGTCTCCACTTCCACCTTGCACAGCTGGCCGAGCTCCGCCAGCACCTTGTCGTTCAGGATGGGTTCGCCGTTGCTCTGGCTGCCGGTGTGATCCAGGGTCAGGGAGACGCTCACCTCGGAGGTGGTGATGAGATCCACCGAGATGCGGTGACGGGCCAGGATGCCGAACACCTCGGCCAGGAAGCCGTAGGCGTGGAACATGTTGAGGCTGTGCAGGGTCACCAGCACCTGCTGGCGGCGCAGGGCCACGGCCCGGAACAGCGGGTTGCTGCGGGTGGTGGCGCGGATCCAGGTGCCACCGGCGGCGGGGTCCTTGGCGGAGCCCACGAACACCGGGATGTCCTGGCGCAGCGCGGGTTGCAGGGTGGCCGGGTGCAGCACCTTGGCGCCGAAGGTGGCCATCTCCGCCGCCTCCACGAAGCTGATTTCGGGGATGGGGCGGGCGCGGGTAACCAGGCGGGGATCCGTGGTGTAGATGCCGGGCACGTCGGTCCAGATCTCGATACTGCCTGCGTCCAGTGCCTCGGCCAGGAGGGCCGCGCTGTAGTCGGAGCCGCCACGGCCGAGGGTGGTGGTGCGACCATCGCCGTCGGCACCGATGAAGCCCTGAGTGATGACCAGGCTGTCACCCAGCAACGGGCCCACCGCCTGCTGGCAGAGGGCGCGGGTCGCCGCGAGATCCACGGTGGCCTTGCCAAAGCGGCTGTCGGTGCGCAGCAGTTGGCGCGCATCCTGCCACTGGGCCTTGACCCCGCGCTGGTGCAGGAGTTCGGTGAAGAGACGGGTGGACATCAGCTCGCCGCAGGCGATGAGGCGATCGGCGAGTTCGGCGTCGGTGTGCTGACTGGCCTGACGGGCCATGGTGCGAATGTCGCCGAGCTGGGCATGGATGAGGGCGCTCACGTCGCTCGGGTTGCCAAGGGCGGCCAGAATGGCCAGCTGGATGTCGGCAAGCCTGGCAAGCTGGGCATCCTGTCCGGCTTCGTCCAGTTCACCCTGAGCCAGGCTCACCAGCAGGTTGGTGACGCCGGCGCTGGCGCTCAGCACCACCACCCGGGTCGCCGGATTGGCCAGCACCACGTCGGCGCAGTGGTTCATGGCCGCGGCATTGGCGACGCTGGTTCCGCCAAACTTGGCGACATTGATCGGGTTCATTGCATACTCCTGTCTCAAGGTGAAAATCCGGTTTCATCGGGCAAATAGAGAGGAGGAGGCAAAAAATGGCAGGAAAACGCGAGGATCCCGGCCAGAAGCACTCCACCTGCAGAGCCCATCCCGTACCCGCCCTAAGTGGGGCGCGGTGTGGGATGACCACTACCGATGACAACCCGGGGGATTCAGCCCCCGCAGCCGACGTGGCGGTGTCCAGTCACTCGCCTCGTCTCGGCGCTGCTCCCCCTGACCCAAGTTCACCGGACACTGGTGTCCTCCCCTGGGCTGCCTGGGCAGCGCTCCTCTTCTGGTGCCACCTGTGACAGGTGGCGTGCATGTACAAATACCTTGGTCTGGATTGCACTGTCAATCGAGTTCGTAAAAAAGAACAAAATTGACGGTAACCAGGCACAAGATCAATCAGTTACGAAATGGTCTTGGACAAAACCTTGGAGCGACGCTGCCAGTTGTAGAAGCGCTGGCGCTCCACCGGCAGATCTTCGACTTCCAGGGGATCGAAGCCCCGCTCCCGGAACCAGTGGATGGAGCGGGTGGTGAGCACGAACAGGCGACGGATGCCGAGCCGCCTGGCCCGTTCGGCCACCTTGGCGATCAGGGTGTCTCCCCGGTTGGAGTTGCGATACTCCGGGTGGATGGCGACGCAGGCCATCTCGGCCATGGCTTCTTCCATGAAGCAATAGAGCGCGGCGCAGCCGATGATGAGGCCGTCCCGCTCGATGATGGTGAACTTGTCTATCTCCATCTCCAGCTGCTCCCGGGAGCGGCGCACCAGGATCCCTTCCTCTTCCAGCGGACGGATGAGATCCAGGATGCCGCCGATGTCCTCAATGGTGGCGGCCCGGGCCCGCTCGGCGCTTTCGCGCACGATCTGGGTACCCAGCCCCTCGCGGCTGAACAGCTCCTGCAGCATGGCGCCGTCGTCCTGATAGCTCACCAGGTGGGAGCGGGGTACGCCACCCCGGCAGGAGGCGATGGCCGCGCGCAGGTAGCGGGCGGTGCCTGACATCTCTTCCCCCGCCTGCTCCAGCGCCACCAGCAGCTCTTCGGCCTGCTCGGGGAAGAGCTCGGAGATGGCCTCCCCGTGCCTGTCCATGACCCCCTGGGTGCTGCTGAAGCAGATGAGCTTGTCGGCTTTGAGATCCACCGCCACCCGGCGGGCTACCTCTTCCGAGCTCAGGTTGAAGCTCTCGCCGGTGACCGAGCAGCCAATGGGGGAGATGAGCACCAGGCCGTGCTGATCCAGCTGGCGGGTGATCCCCTCCACATCGATGCGACGCACCCGGCCGCTGTGGCAGAAGTCGATGCCGTCATCCACACCCAGCGGCTGGGCGGTGACGAAGTTGCCGCTCACCACGCTGATGCGGGCCCCCTGCATGGGTGTGTTGGCGAGCCCCATGGAGAGCTGGGCGGTGATGTCGTATTGCAGACCGCCGCACACCTGCTTGATGATGGCGAAACTGGCATCGTCGGTGACCCGGATCCGCTTGTGATACTGGGCCTGGATGCCGGCGCGGGCCAGGGCCTCGTCATTTTGCGGACGCGAACCAAACACCAGTACCAGGCGGATCCCCAAGGTCTGCAGCAGGGCGATGTCGCTGACGATGTTGGCGAAATTGGGGTGACAAATGGCTTCCCCGCCGATCATCAGGACGAAGGTGGCACCCCGGTGCACATTGACATAAGGGGTGGATTGCCGAAAGGCATGGACCAGGCTGGGTTCGCGTTCACGCACGTGTTTCATTCCATAAAAAAGCAGCAATTTGCCCAATATATGAAAATAAATTCACAAATCAAGACTAAATATCGACTTGGTGTTTTTTTGTCGCCATTTTGACCAGTGCGGGCGGGGAGGGGAAGACGCAGGCGAGGGCGGGAGGGTCGCCCCGGGGGCCGCTCCCTGGTTGATCCGGGCTTATAACCTGATATCTTCGGTGTTCCTTTTCGTCAGCCGCATTGCGCGGGGTTTTATACAAGGACAGGGCATATGGAGCAGATTATTTCACCGGCAGAGGCGCTGCCGGGACGGCGGGAAGCACTGGAGATTGGCCAGGTGCACGCGGTAAACGGTCACCCGACCCAGGGGCCCTGGCCCGAGGGGATGGAGCTTGCCTGGTTCGGCATGGGCTGTTTCTGGGGTGTGGAGCGTCTGTTCTGGCAGCAGCCCGGGGTCTATTCCACCGCCGCCGGGTATCAGGGGGGGCTGACCCCCAATCCCACCTACAAGGAGGTGTGCAGCGGCCTGACCGGCCACGCCGAGACGGTGCAGGTGGTGTTCGATCCCAAGGTCATCAGCTATGGGGATCTCGTCAAGCTGTTCTGGGAACACCATGATCCGGCCCAGGGGATGCGCCAGGGTGGCGACATCGGCACCCAGTATCGCTCCGTCATCTTCGTCGGGGACGACACCCAGGAGGCGATTGCCCAGCAGAGCCTGGCCGCCTACCAGCAGGCCATGACGGCGAGCGGTGACGGGCGCACCATCACCACCCGCATCCTGCCGCTGGCCCCCTTCTATTACGCCGAGGATTATCACCAGCAATATCTGGAGAAGAATCCCGAGGGGTATTGCGGCCTGGGGGGCATCGGCGTCTGCCTGCCTCCCAGCCTGAATCGCTGAGGCGTCATTGCATACCACGGGGGCCATCAGGCCCCCGTGTCATTGTGATGAAAAATAATTGAAAAAAATGCGTCAGGTGGGGAACTAAACTGAACCCTGGCTGACCAACAGGGTAGCGACCACGGATGGTTGCCAAGACCAGACACATTTTTTTGCCCCGATATTCATTACTCTGACAAGCGCGATGAATTGACAATGCTAGCAAGCAGGGCTGCCCGATGAGGCGGCCCTTTTCATTGGGCGTCCCGCCTCACTCCTCGCCTCATTGCATCTCGTCCCCTTGCCGTCACGGCAGGGATGGGGTCAGCCGATGGTGCTGTCGAACAGGTTCTTGATGAGGTCGATGAACTCGATGAGGAAGGCTTGCTGGGCTTCGCTGGGGGCGGACAACCAGACGGCGGAGAGCACCTCTTCCAGGTCGGCGACCACGGCATCGGCCTCCTGCATGATCAGGAAGCGCACCTTGGGGTCGAGCTGGGGGTTCTGCTCGCAGATGGCCATCAGGTTGTCGGCCACCCGGCTGCTCACCAGATCCTCGATGGTCTGGGCGCCGCCGCCTTGTTGCTGGCTCTCGAACAGACCCAGACTCTCTACCAGATACTCGATCAGCGCAATGTAACCGTCGCTCTCTACCACCATGATGGCTGCCCTTTCTTCATTGCCTTGGGGAAATGGTGCGTATTTTAGTGGCTGAACCCGTCATGGCAAGCGACAGTGGAGCCGATGGCGGATAAATTGGACACCGCCGCGCTCCACCGTCTCCAATCCGGTCAGCAGGAAGCCGTGACGCAGGAAGAGGGCGAGGCTGAAGGCGCTCGCCTCCGTGGTGAGGCTGCCAAGCCCCATCTGGCTGGCGGCTGCCAGCACCCGCTCCAGCAGCAGGGTGCCGAGCCCCTGGCGCGGATGATCCGCGCTCACGTAGAGCAGGCTGAGATGACCGTCATCGCTCAGGGTGGCAAAGCCAAGGGGCACATCGTCTTGCTCGATGACCCAGCCATGGTGCTCGCGCAACTGGCTGGCAAGCCCCGGGTGATGGGCGCCCCTGGCCCACTGCTCCACCTGCTCCGGGCTGTAGTGTGCAGGCCCCAGGCGGCGTACCGACTGCTCGAACAGATCCAGCAGCCTTGGTATGTGCGCCTCCTCGAGGGGGACGATGCGAGGAGAAGAAGGAGACGGCATGGGTCAACCCTCCCTGATGGTCGCGCGGGGGGCCTGGGGCCGCTTCGCCCTGGGCAGACCCGCCACCACCCGCTCATAGGAGTGGACTACCCAGCCCTGCCAGAGATCGTCAGACAGGCCTTCACTCAGGGTCACCGTGTTCCAGTGCTGCTTGTTCATGTGCCAGCCCGGTTTCACCTCGGGGTGGATCTCCCGCAGCAGCAGGGCGAGTTCGGGTTCGCACTTCAGGTTGATGGAGAGGGGCTCCGCCTGCCAGTCCACCAGGGCAAACATCTTGCCGGCGATGCGATAGACCAGGATCTCCGGGCCGAAGGGGGTGTCCTCGGTGGCGCCGGGCTGGCTGAGCAAAAATTCACGCAATTGAACGAGGGTCATGGGGACTCCAGGCTGGTCCGATCATGGTGGAAGCATGTTCACCGGGGTGAGCCTTCTGTTAATATGCGCGCCGAGTATACCCCCCATCACCTCGGGAGCCCATGAGATGTTGTACCACAAGACCTTTGAACTGGGTCCCGATCGGGATTGGGTGGTGTTCGTGCACGGTGCGGGCGGCAGCTCCTCCATCTGGTTCAAGCAGTTGCGGGCCTACCGGGAGCACTTCAACGTGCTGCTGCTGGACCTTCGTGGTCACGGCCAGTCCAACCAGCTGCAGCAGGTGGTAAAGGGGCACTACAGCTTTCGGGCCGTGACCGAGGACATCCTGCGCCTGCTGGATCACCTGCGCATCCCCCACGCCCATTTTGTCGGCATCTCCCTTGGCACCATCCTCATCCGCCACCTGGCGGAGCTTCGCCCCGAGCGGGTCAAGAGCATGGTGCTCGGCGGTGCCATCCTGCGTCTCGACATCCGCTCCCGGGTGCTGGTACAGCTTGGCCGCCTCGGCCAGCACTTCCTGCCCTACATGTGGCTCTACCGCCTGTTCGCCTTCATCATCATGCCGCGCCAGCACCATCAGGAGTCCCGCAACCTTTTCGTGCGCGAGGCTCGCAAGCTCTGCCAGAAGGAGTTCAAGCGCTGGTTCCGTCTCGCCACCGAGGTGAACCCCCTGATGCGCTACTTTCGCGAGCGGGCCCTGCCCATTCCCACCCTCTACGTGATGGGGGAGGAGGATCACATGTTCCTCGCCCCGGTGCGCGAGCAGGTGGCCCGCGACCCTTACAGTTGCCTCGAAATCATCGAAAAGTGCGGCCACGTCTGCAACGTGGAGCAGCCGGATCACTTCAACCGCCAGTCCCTGGCGTTTCTCTCCCGTCAGGCGGCGTCATCCGCCCTCTGAGGCCCGACAAGGGCCTCAGATGAAGTAGTGGCCAATCTCCAGATAGCGCTGGCGGATGTGCTCGATGAGCAGCCTTATCTTGCGCGGCGGCTGGCGGGTGAAGGGGTAGACGGCGTAGATGCCGAGCTTCTTGCCCACCTGATCGGGGAAGAGATCCACCAGCTCGCCGTTCATCAGATCGTGATAGACCAGACAGCGTGGCACATAGACGATGCCGCGCCCCCCCAGCGCCGCCTTGCGAAGGGCTCCGGCGTTGTCGGTTGAAAAGCTCCCCGACACCGACACCAGATAGTTGCCCTCTTCCCCCTTGAAGGCCCACTCCGAGGCCCCCGTGCTCTGGTAGGCGTAGCGCAGGCAGTTGTGGGTGAGCAAATCCGACGGCTCCCGCGGCGCCCCGAAGCGGCGCACATAGGCGGGGGCGGCGCAGATGACCCACTGGGAGTCGAGAATGTGGCGGGCAATCAGGCTGGAGTCATCCAGATAGCCGGTGCGAATGACCAGATCGAACCCCTCTTCCACCAGGTTGACGAAGCGGTTGTCCAGCGACATCTCCACCGTGAGCCCCGGGTGCTGCTGGCAAAAATCGGCCACTGCATCGGCGAGCAAGAGCTCGCCGGAGATGGTGGGCACCGACATCCGCACATGACCGCTCACCTTTTCACCAAATCCCGCCACCGCGTCGAAGGCGTCCAGTGCGGCGGCCTTCACATTTTTGGCACCTTGATAGAGCGCCTTGCCCGCCTCGCTCAGGGTGAGCCGGCGGGTGGTGCGATAGAGGAGCTGGACCCCGAGCTCCTCTTCAAGACGCCCGATCCGCTTGCTAACCACTGAATTTGTCAGGGAATTTTGTTCCGCTACCTTGCTGAAGGATCCGGCCTCCACCACCTGGGCGAAGAGGATGAGGTCGTCGGTACTGGCCATATTGATCAACTTTTGGAACGAATGTTGTTCATTATTTCCATATATCGCGAAAAAGGAACAGGGTAAGGTCACGTCCGCTTAACAAAACAACAACAAGGTGCGCCTCTGCACCCCTCTGGACAAGGACGCAATGATGACAGACACCCTGCTGGCCCTGGTGGCCTTCTCGCCGATCCTGGTGGCCGCCGTGCTGCTGGTCGGCCTCAACTGGCCCGCCAAGCGCGCCATGCCCGTCGCCTTCCTGTTGACCGTGTTCATCGCCCTCTGGGGCTGGCAGATGAGCCCGACCCGGGTCTTCGCCTCCACCCTGCAGGGGTTGGTGATCACGGTGACCGTGCTCTGGATCGTGTTCGGCGCCATCCTGATGCTCAACACCCTCAAACACACCGGTGCCATCACCGCCATTCGCGGCGGTTTTACCAACATCTCGCCGGACAGGCGCATCCAGGCCATCATCATCGCCTGGTGCTTCGGCGCCTTTATCGAAGGGGCCTCGGGCTTTGGCACCCCGGCCGCCATCGCCGCGCCGCTGCTGGTGGCCATCGGCTTCCCGGCGCTCGCCGCCGTGCTGCTCGGCATGATGATCCAGTCCACCCCGGTGTCGTTCGGCGCGGTGGGCACCCCCATCCTGGTGGGCATCAACAAGGGGCTGGATAACCAGGCCATCGGCCAGACCCTGAGCGCCGGTGGCAGCAGCTGGGACATCTACCTGCAACAGGTGACCACCAACGTAGCCCTCATTCACGCCACCGTCGGCACCCTGATGCCGGTGCTGATGGTGATGATGCTGACCCGCTTCTTCGGCCGCAACCGCAGCTGGACCGAGGGGCTCTCCATCCTGCCGTTTGCGATTTTCGCCGGGCTCGCCTTCACCGTCCCCTATGCCCTCACCGGCATGCTGCTCGGCCCCGAGTTCCCGTCCCTCATCGGCGGTCTGGTGGGGCTGGCCCTGGTGGTGACGGCGGCGCGAGCCGGTTTTCTGGTGCCCAAGAACTCCTGGGATTTCGCCCCCGAGAACGAGTGGCCCGCCGAGTGGCTGGGTTCCCTCAAGCTCGATCTCAAAGAGGCCGCCGGTCGCCCCATGTCGCTCATGCTGGCCTGGCTCCCCTATGTGGCGCTGGCGCTCCTGCTGGTGGCGAGCCGGGTGAGCCCGGAGTTCAAGGCGAGCCTCCTGTCGGTGAGCCTCGCCTTCACGGATCTGCTGGGGGAGACGGGGGTCAGCGCGTCGATTGAGCCGCTCTACCTGCCGGGGGGCCTGCTGGTGCTCTGCGCCCTGCTCGCCACCTGGCTGCAGTCGCGCTCCCTCGTCCCCTTCGGGCGGGCGCTGGGGGAGTCCAGCCGCACCCTGATCGGCGCCGGCTTCGTGCTGATTTTCACCGTGCCCATGGTGCGCATCTTCATCAACTCCGGCGTCAACGGGGCGGATCTCGCCAGCATGCCGGTGACCACCGCGAATTTTGCCGCCGGGCTGGTGGGGGAGTTCTTCCCGGCCCTCAGCGCCACCATCGGGGCGCTGGGGGCCTTTATCGCCGGATCCAACACGGTATCGAACATGATGTTCAGCCAGTTCCAGTTTGAAGTGGCCCAGACCCTGGGGGTCTCCACCGCCGCCATGCTGGCGCTGCAGGCGGTGGGGGCAGCGGCCGGCAACATGATCGCCATTCACAACGTGGTGGCGGCCTCGGCCACCGTGGGGCTGCTCGGCCGTGAGGGGGCGACGCTGCGCAAGACGGCGCTGCCGACCCTCTACTACCTGCTGGTCACCGGCCTTATCGGGCTGGCGCTCATGTACAGCTTCCACATCTCGGACGCACTGCTGCAGCTCAAGTAAGGAGAGCAAGTGATGAAGGTAATGCGGGTCTACCCGGCCAAGCCGGCCGATGTCTATCTCTACGCCACCTGTCTGGTGGACCTGTTCGACCCGGTGGCGGGGCTCGATGCCATCGCCCTGATCGAGCGGGAAGGGATAAGGGTGCACTTTGTCGAGAAACAGACCTGCTGCGGGCAGCCGGCCTACACCTCGGGTCACGAGGAGGAGGCGCGCAAGGTGGCGCAAAGCCAGATGGCGCTCTTCCCCGAGCCCTGGCCGGTGGTGGTGCTGTCGGGCTCCTGCGGCGGCATGATGCACCACCACTACCGCCGCCTCTTCCCCGAGAGCCCCGAGGTGGCGGATTTTTGCGATCGGGTGTTCGAGCTCACCGAGTTTCTGGCCCGGATCTGCCGGGTGCGCTGGCACGGGGTGGGGGAGGCGAGCATCGTCATGCACACCTCCTGCTCGGCCCGGCGCGAGATGCAGGTACACACCACGGCCCGCAGCCTGCTGGGGCAGCTCGATGGCGTCACCTTGCATGAACAGGCCTACGAGAGCGAGTGCTGCGGCTTTGGCGGCACCTTCTCGGTGCGCCATCCCCACATCAGCCAGGCCATGGTGGAGGACAAGACCCGCCACCTGCTGGCCACCGGCGCCGACACCCTGGTGAGCGCCGACTGGGGGTGCCTCTTGAACATCAAGGGATCCTTGGCCTATCAGGGCAGGATCTTGCCTGCCACCCACCTGGCGAGCTTCCTGCTCGCCCACAGCCGCCCCGACAGTGACGAAATAGCTCATAACGGCGCCGCTGTTAGCGATTTGGCTCATACCAAAGAGGCCCAGCCCCATGTCTGATCACGCCAAGTATTCGCCGCGCCGCTTCCATCCCCAGGCCGAGGCGGCCCTGGCCGACCCGGTGCTGCGCCAGAATTTTCGCGGCGCCATGGATTACCTGCGCGCCAAGCGCCGCGATGCCTTCGCCGACCCCGCCGAAGAAGCGGCGGTGCGCGATGCGGCGGAGCAAATCCGCCAGCGCTGTCTCTCGCGTCTGCCGGACCTGCTGGAGCAGCTCGAAGCCAACTGCGAGCGCAACGGCATCCGGGTGCACTGGGCCCAGACGCCGGCCGAGGCCAACGCCATCATCCTTCGCATCGCCCAGCAGCACGGGGTGAGCTCCATCGTCAAAGGCAAGTCCATGGTGAGCGAGGAGGTGGGGTTCAACCACGAGATGGCGCGCCACGGCATCCGCTGCCTTGAGAGCGACATGGGGGAGTTTATCGTCCAGCTCGACGGCGACACCCCGTCCCACATCATCATGCCCGCCATCCACAAGAACAAGCAGGAGGTGAGCGACACCTTCGCAAGCAACCTGGAAGGCTTCACCCCCACCACGGACGTGGACGCCCTGATCCAGACCGGGCGGCGAGCCCTGCGCGAAGAGTTTCGCCGCGCCGGCATGGGGCTCTCCGGCGTCAACTTCGCGGTGGCGGAGACCGGCAGCCTCTGTCTGGTGGAAAACGAGGGCAACGGGCGCATGTGCACCACGGTGCCGAAAGTGCACGTGGCCATCACCGGCATCGAGAAGGTGGTGGAGTGCCTATCCGACGTGCCGCCCCTTTACAGCGCCCTGACCCGCTCGGCCACCGGTCAGGCCATCACCACCTACTTCAACGTCATCAGCGGCCCGCGCCGGGCAGGGGAGCTGGACGGCCCGGACGAGGTGCACCTGGTGCTGCTCGACAACGGCCGCAGCCAGGCTTACCGGGACGAGGAGCTGCGCAAGACCTTGCAGTGCATCCGCTGCGGCGCCTGCATGAACCACTGCCCGGTCTACACCCGCATCGGCGGCCACGCCTATGGCACCATCTACCCGGGGCCCATCGGCAAAATCATCTCCCCCCATCTGCTGGGGCTGGAGAGCACGAGCGATCTGGTGACGGCATCGAGCCTGTGCGGTGCCTGCGGCGAGGTGTGCCCGGTGCGCATCCCCATTCCCGATATGTTGCAGCGCCTGCGTCGGGAGGCCAAGCACGACGCACAGCCCGGCCACGAACCGCTGGCGGGGCAGGGGGCGGCCAGGAGCCGGCTCGAGACCCTCGCCATGCAGGGCTTTGCCTTTGCCGCCACCCACCCGCGCCTCTATCACGCCGCAACCGGGGTGGCCGGTCGCCTGCGGGGGCTGATGCCCAAACACCTGGGCCCCTGGACCCAGTGCCGCGAAGCCCCCAAACCCGCCCCCCAGAGCCTGCACGCCCTGCTGCGCCAGAAGAAGAAGGAGTCCTGAGATGTCGAGCAAAGAGGCCATATTAAGCCGCCTGCGCGGCGCCGCCACCCCCATGGCACATGCCCCCCATGGCTGGCAGCCCTGGCGCGGAGAGGATGAACAGGCGCGGCGCGAGCGCTTTGTTGCCGGGATCAGCGCCAGCCACGCCGAGATCCTGACCGTCAAGGAAGCAACCCTTGCCCGGGATCTGGCCGCCTGGCTGGATGAAGAGGGCGTGACGAGTCTGGCCTGTGGCCAGGGCGGCCGCTGGCAGGAGGCGGTCGCGGCCGCCTGCGCCGGGCGATCTGTGCTGACCCCCGCAGGCAAGTTCGCGAGCTGGAAGGACGATCTGTTCGACGTCTGTCAGGCGGGTATTACCCACTGCGCGGGCGCCATCGCCGATACCGGGACGCTCGTATTGCTGCCCGATGGCGGCGAGCCGCGCACCTTGTCCCTGGTGCCCCCCTGCCATATCGCCCTGCTGGCGGCTTCCACCATAACCGACAACCTGGCGGGGCTGGTGGCGGCCGGGCGCTGGCAGCAGGCCATGCCCACCAATCTGTTGCTGGTCTCCGGCCCCTCCAAGACCGCCGACATCCAGCAGACCCTGGCCTACGGCGCCCACGGCCCGAGCCGCCTCTTGGTGGTGCTGGTGGAGGATTGCTGATGCGCTGGAATGAATTTGACGCCGCCGTGCTCTCGCGCATCCCGCCGGAGCGGCTGGTGAGCGACCCGGACTTGCGATTGGCCCACGGCACGGACGCGAGCTTCTACCGCCTGGTGCCTGAGCGCATCGTGCGCCTCGACTCCCTCGAGGAGGTGCGCTTCGTGCTCGGAGTGTGCCGCGAATTGGGCCTGCCGTGCACCTTTCGCGCCGCCGGCACCAGCCTCTCGGGCCAGGCCCTGAGTGATTCGGTGCTCATCACCCTGACCGACAGCTGGCGCGGCCACCGCATTCTGGACGAGGGGGCGCGCATCGCCCTGCAACCCGGGGTGATCGGCGCCGATGCCAACCGCTATCTGGCACCCCTGGGGCGCAAGATTGGGCCGGATCCCGCCTCCATCAACGCCTGCAAGCTGGGTGGCATCGCCGCCAACAACGCGAGCGGCATGTGCTGTGGCACCGCCCACAACAGCTATCACACCTTGCACGCCATGACGTTGCTGCTGGCCGATGGCACCGTGCTGGAGAGCGGCGATCCCCAGAGCCGCGCCGCCTTGGCGGCCAGGCGCCCGGAGCTGCTCACGGGGCTTGCCGCCCTGCGTGCCGAAGTGCTGGCGAATGCCGAACTTGCCGCCAAGATCCGCCACAAGTACCGGCTCAAGAACACCACCGGCTACGCCATCAACGCCCTGCTCGACCATGAGGACCCTGTCGATATCCTCACCCACCTGATGATTGGCTCGGAGGGGACCCTCGGCTTTATCGCCGAGGTGGTGCTCGACACCGTGCCCGAATACCCCCACAAGGCCTCGGCCCTGCTGGTGTTTCGGGACGCCGAGCAGGCCTGTCTGGCCACCTCGCGCCTGAAAAGTGCGCCGGTGGCGGCGGTGGAGCTGATGGATGGGCGCTCCCTGCGCTCGGTGGCGGGCAAGCCCGGTCTGCCGGACTTTATCAAGACGCTGGATCTGGCTGCCTGCGCCCTGCTTGTGGAGGTGCATGGGGAATCGAAAGAGGCGCTGGTGGCTCGCTGCGAGCAGGTGACGGCCATGGCCGCCGAGTTCGTCCAGGTCGCCTCTGTGCCTTTTACTATCGACAGCGCCGACCTCTGGGCCATTCGCAAGGGGCTCTTCCCGGCGGTGGGGGCGGTGCGTACCACAGGCACCACCGTCATCATTGAAGATGTCGCCTTTCCCATCGAGCGCTTGGCCGAAGGGGTGGCGGGGCTGCAAGCCCTGTTCGATCGCTTCGAATACGGTGAAGCGATCATCTTCGGCCACGCGCTGGAGGGGAACCTGCACTTCGTCTTTACCCAGGGCTTTGACGATCCGGCCCAGGTGGCCCGCTACGGCGCCTTTATGGATGCGGTGGCGGAGCTCGTCGCCGTGCGCTTTGGCGGGTCGCTCAAGGCCGAGCACGGCACCGGCCGCAACATGGCCCCCTATGTGGAGCTGGAATGGGGGTCGGAGGGGATGGCGCTGATGCGGCGCATCAAGGCGCTGCTGGACCCGGACGGCCTGCTCAATCCTGGCGTCATCATCAACGATGACCCCAAGGCCCACCTGGCCCACCTCAAGCCCATGCCGGCGAGCGATGCCATCGTGGATCCGTGCATCGAGTGCGGCTTTTGCGAGGCGGTCTGCCCCTCGCGCACCCTGTCGCTGTCGCCGCGCCAGCGCATCGTGCTTTACCGCGAACTGGCCCGCCGCAATCGTGCCGATGAGCCCTCCAACCAGCTGGCCCAGCTATTTGACTATCAGGGCATCGATACCTGCGCCGCCACCGGGCTGTGCGCCGATCGCTGCCCGGTGGGCATCAACACTGGCAGCCTGATCAAGAAGCTGCGTAGCGAAAAGTACCAGCGCTTTGTGCCCATCGCCCGCTGGAGCGCCGATCACTTCGCCGGCGTTACCCGCGCGGCCCGTGGGTCTCTCGGCCTCAAAGCCATTGCCGGCAAGCTGCTGGGAGACAAGGCGCTGGCAGGATTGGTGGGGGGCGTGCGCAAGCTCAGCGGCCAGCGCACCCCCGCCTGGTTGCCCACCCTGCCGGGGCCGAGCCGCTACCAATGGCTGCAAGGGGAGGGGAGCCATGACGGATCCAGCGAGCGCGCTGTGGTCTATCTGCCGTCGTGTGCCAGCCGGGTATTCGGCCAGCAGGAGGAGGCCCCGTCACTGCCGGACGTGGTGCAATCCTTGCTCAATAAAGCGGGCTGCCGGGTCATAGTGCCGCAAGGTATCGAGGGGCTCTGCTGCGGCATGCCCTATGACAGCAAGGGGATGAGCGAGGTAGCGGAAGCCAAGCGCAGTGAGCTGGCCGATGCATTGTGGCAGGCAAGCGAACAGGGGCGCTGGCCCGTGCTGCTCGATACCAGCCCCTGCGTGCAGCGACTGCTCTCGGGGGCGTTCGGCAAGGGTCTTCGGGTGTTCGAGCCCTCCGCCTTTGTGCTGGAACATCTGCTGCCCCACCTTGAGCTGACCCCCATCGATGAGACCGTGATGCTTCATATCACCTGCAGCAGCCGGCGCATGGGGCTCGGCGATAAGATGCTGGCGGTGGCCCGCGCCTGTGCCCGCGAGGTGATCGTGCCAGAGCATATCCAGTGCTGCGGCTTTGCCGGTGACAAGGGGTTGATGACCCCGGAGCTCAACGCCGCGGCACTTGCCAGCCTGGCAGCTCAAGTGCCCAGGGATTGCCGTCAGGGATTCAGCAATAGCCGCACCTGTGAAATGGGGCTCAGCCAGCACGCTGGCATTCCCTATCACAGCATCCTCTATCTGGTGGATCAGGCGGCGAGATAGAAAAATAAAAACGGCAGGATAAATATCCTGCCGTTTTCAATAGGGTTACTAAGGTAACTTATTAGGGAAAGTGCGAACAAGTATCCCACGAACAAAAAATGAAAATTTTAGTCATTTAATATCAATGGGTTACCAGTAAATGCTCTCGTGCCATATGACTTATTCGCACCTTCCCTACCGCACGGATTTCAGCTTCCGTTGTGCTGCCTTCAAGCTGAATAAAATAGGATTGAACATTGCCACTCTCTGGATGCCTCTGGGGCTATAAGGGCCGGATGAGTAGTAGCCTATCAAAGGCCGACCGCTCCTGTTGAGTAAAAACACAGCCGTTCCGTGGGATTTGAATGAAATCTTGATGGTGGTCAGATTTTTACAGGGAAAGGTCAAGAGAAACGGGGGGAGGGGAGATGGCTTCTCTTCATTGCCACACCGCCCGGCCAACCAAGTCATGTGTTATCTCTTGCTCATCAATGCCTTGTAACAGCTGGTTACAGATCTTGCGTCGACCGGCGAACCCTTCCTCCAGTAAATTCAGCGGCGATTGAATGCACCACTAAGCCATGCTGGCCATCGCCTGCACCGCCGCCCTGTCCGCCTGTGACAGCGAGAAGGCGGCCAACAGCATCGCCAAACGCGCACCGATGCTGACATCCATGAGTCGAACCTGCTCATCCGCGATGGCGAACGGGGTAAGACTCAGTAGCCCGTCATCTCCAGATAACCGACGCCTTTTGCATCCCCCGAGACGGATACCGCCCCCTCCCAGTAGTCAAAGCGTCCCGTCATGGCCTGATCGGGCAGGCGCGCCTGGATGGTGAGCCTCATATCGCCGGCTGCCAGCTGCCACTCGATGGGGTAGGCTTGCCCCTTGGGGCCGCGCCAGGTCTTGCCGGGGGTGAGGCGGATCTGCGCAGGATTCAGCACCCGGCTGCTGCCGTCTCGTTCAATCAGGATGCCGTAGCGGTTCTCCGGCTCAGAGCGTCCCGATTTGGTGCGCAGGCGAAACAGCATCAACTCGCGGCCATCTTCAAACTGCAGCGAAAACCAGTCCCAGCCCGATTGCCACTGGGCCAATACCGAGCTGCTCCACTCGTGATCAAACCAGCCCTCACCGCTGACGTTACGGGTCTCCCCATCCAAGATCAGGGTGCCGCTGATGGTCAGGCGCGGGTAGGAGTAGTAGAAGGAGGCGTTGCCCGGGCTCTTCTCGCTGAAACCCGCTTTACCTTGCAGTACCGCGGGCTTGGCGGCGCTCACCTTCACATCAAGATCCCCCGCCTTGCTCCGCACCTTGAGGGTGGCGGGAAAGAGCGATTCCCCTTGAGAGGTAAGCACCCACTCTTTCAGCCAATACTCACCGCCGCTGGCACCGGCGAGCCCTGGCCCCTGGCGGCTGGTGCGCTCGTCCTGCTGGTGGCTGCCTTTGCTCACATCCGTGATGGCAAACTGGGCCAACCAGAGTTGAGGGGTGAGCCAGGGGTTCTCCGAGGTGATCTCCTGTTCAATGCCTTGGCGAAACAGGGTCCATTGCATGCCGTAGCCGCGTCCCTGCTCGTCTTTCAGGTTGCCGGTGAGATACCACCATTCGGAGCGGTAGTCGGGGTGGGCACCGTGATCGGCGGGCAGGTTGATGGACTGACCCGGCAGGGCCTTTTTGAAGTGATCGTTGCCGTCACCCAGGATGCTCCCCAGATCGCTGGCCTGCGCGTGGCCGCTTATGGCAACAAGCGGGATCAAGAGGGCTGCAAGCCAAGAGGACAAGATTCCCCTCACCCTGGCCCTCTCCCGAAGGGAGAGGGGATGGTTCGCGGCAGCTCTGTGCGCTTCTCTGCGCTGAATCAGGGGCGGTGATAGAGATCTGGTCAATGGGAACGTCAAGCCATGGCTGAGCCAGTGCGCCAACCAATCTTTCATACCACTCTCCTTGCGGCATACCAGGAGGCGAGCGCGCCACAGACGGGGGCGAGCAGGAGCGCCGTGACGGCGTGCAGGGGGGCGGCCTCGAAGGCCAGCCGCCAGCCAAAGGCGCGGGGGTTGACCACCTCAATCAGCACCCAGGCAAGGCCATAGCCCACCGGCAGGGCCAACAATGCGGTGAGCAGCCCGAGGCCTGCCCCTTGCCACACCAGCAGCCGGCGGCAGTGGCGCGGGCTCAGGCCAAGGCTTTGCAGGGTCTGCAACTCGCCGCGCCGGGCCAGCCCCAGCACCATAAAGGCCGAGCCGATGCCGACGAAGGCGATCCCCAGGATCAGCAACTTCAATAGTTCGGTCACCACGAAGGTCTGATCGAACACCCTGAGGGCGGCGGCGTGGATGGCGGGGGCGGGCAACAGGTTCACCTGCTCGCCAAACTGGCTCCTGAGCCTGTCACCAAGGTGCTCGGGGTCCGGGCTGAAGAGGGCAAGGGATTGCACCTTGCCCCCTTCGAAGGCATGCAGTATCTGCCCCTTGTCGCTGCCGTAATCCTGATAGACGCCGGTGACGGTGAAAGCCCTCGGCCCCCCCTCGCTGGTTACCTCGAGGCGCTGGCCCACCCTGACCCCGAGGCGTACCGTCAGCGGTTCGCTCGCCAGCACCTCGTCGGGAGCGGCGGGCCAGCGCCCGGCGAGCAAGGGATAGGCGGCTTTGAGCTCGGGGATAAAGTCCATCTGCGCCCACTCGATGGGCTGCCCCTGCCAGCGGGCGGGGTGCACCGAACGGCGGGAGGCGGCGCGCACGTCCGGCGAGGCGAGGATGGTGTTGAGGGTCTGCTCGCCGAGGGCGCCCCTGCTGCCCGCCACCCCCTTGGGAGCGGTGACGTAGAGATCGGCGGCCAGGCGCTGGCCGAGCCAGATCTCCACGCTCGAGCGAAAGCTCGACACCATGACCCCGATGCCGATGGCTGCGGCGATGGCCAGTTGCAGCGCCATCACCGCGATGGCGGTGCGATCCAGGTGATAGAGGGTTTCGGCCACCCCGAGCCGGGCGGTGAGGGGGCCGCGTGCACGCAGCCGCCCCAGCAAGGAGCGAAGGGCATCGGGCAGCAGGAGGGCCATGGCGAGCAGCCAGCCTCCGGCCACGAAGAGGGCGCCGCCAAGGCCGGTTTCTGGCCGCCACAGACACAGGGCGCACAGCAGCAGAATGGCGATGGCAAGCCCCCGGCGTTGCCAGGGGTGAGCCGGTGGGCGACTGTTGCCCTCTCGCAGCGCAAGGGGGGATTGGCGCAGCAGTTGCCACCAGCCGGGCAGGTTGGCGGCGAGCGTGCCCAGCAGGCCAATGACCAGCGCCTTGCCAAGGCTCGCGGGGGAGAGGCGCAGCAGATCGATGGGGTTGGGGCCATAGAGATCGGCCAGCGCCTGGGTGAGCTGCCCCATCAGGGAGAGGGCCAAGAGGATCCCCAGTAGCAGCCCGAGCAGAGTGCCGAGGGTGGCGAGGATCACAAGCTCCAGCATGAGCCAGCCAAGCACCCGGCGCGGCGGCATCCCGAGGATGATGAGCTGGGCGAGCAGGGGGCGGCGCACGCTCTGCACGAAGCGCTGGGCGTTGAACACCAAGAACAATCCCACCGCCATGGCGAGCAGGGAGAGGGCGGTAAGGTTCAGGGCCAGCGCATCCCCGAGCTGGCTGGCATCGAGCGCTGGGCTGATGGGCTCAAGCCAGAGGGGCTGATGGGGGGCATAGGATTGCAGGGCCGCCTGCAAGGCTCTTTGCAAGGTATTGGCCTCTTGCTCACTGAGTTTGAAGACGATGCGATCCAGTCTGCCAGCCTTGCCAAGCAGGGGCTGGGCGAGGCCGATGTCGGTCACCAGCAGCCGCTCCATGGGGACGGCGCCGGGCTCGAAGGTGCCGGCCAGGGTAAGGGTCAGGGGGCGTTGTCCCTCATCCCCCAGCACAAAGGTTCGCGACTGGCCCGGTTGCCAGTCAAGGCGCCTCGCCTCGGGGGCGGCCAGCCAGACGCTGTCGGCGCGATTCAACGAGACATCGGGTTGGCTGTCTGGCGCATCGCCAAAGAGGCGGCGCAGGGGGCCGGGGTTGAAGAGATCCATCCCCAGCAACTGGAAGCTGCGCCCCTGCTCGTCCTTGAGCCAGGCGTGAAGCTCTGGCATGGCGTCAAGGTTCGGCTGGCTTCGCACCAGCCTCACGTAGACTTGTTCATCCAGGTCACCCTGGGGGGCCAGGCGGTAGTTGGCCTCCCCGGCGAGCTGGCTGCGGGCGGCGACGAAGTTGGTGCGGGCGCTGTGGTTCAAGAGCTCGATGGCCACCACCAGGGTGACCCCGAGGGTGAGCCCGGCCAGGCTCATCAAGAGCAGCCAGGGGTGAGCGCGATAGAGGCGCAGCAGTGCCTTGAGCGGCAACATCAGCAGGCCCCCCGGCAGACGTCAGCCATGGCGGCGCCCCTTGAGCTCGACCAGCTGTCCCCCTTCAAGGCGCAGCACCCGATCCGCCAGGTCGCCATAGCCCGGGTTGTGGCTCACCAGCAAGAGACCGGCGCCGGTATCGCGCACCGCGCTCATCATCAGGGCCATCACCTGCTCGGCGTTGTGCTCGTCGAGACTCCCGGTGGGTTCGTCGGCGAGCAGCCAACGAGGCTGATGAATGAGGGCACGGGCCAGCGCCACCCGCTGGCGCTGGCCGCCGGAGAGCTGCTCCGGCCAGGCGTGGCGTTTGTGGCTCATGCCAAGGCGCGTGAGCAGGGCATCGAGGCGCCCATCGTCCTGGGGCAGGTTGTTTATCTGAAGGGGCAGGGCGAGGTTCTCGGCCACGGTCAGGGTCGGCAGCAGGTTGAAATCCTGATAGACGATGCCGAAATGGCGCCCGCGAAGCCGGGCACGCTCGTCTGTCGGCAGGGTGTCGAGGCGGGTCTCTTCCAGCCAGATCTCCCCCTCGTCCGGGGCGATGAGACCGGCGATGAGGTTGAGCAGGGTGGACTTGCCACAGCCGCTTTGCCCCAGCAGCAGGCAGGTTTCCCCCGGGGTGAGGGCGAGATCCAGCCCCTCAAACAGGGGGAGCGTCTCGCCGCCGTTGGCGAAGCGTTTACTGAGGTTGCGCAGGCTAAGCATGGTATAACCGTTTGATGGTCAATGGCTTTCACAATGTCCGTCACTATGCCAGTTAGTGATCGCGCCTGCAAAAGGGATGGGGATCCTCGCTGGATCCCGCTCGCCTGAGGTGGTTAGAATAGGGCCTTCCATGGGTCACAGGATGAGCAAGGATGTTACACAAGCAAGTCAGTTTTATCGTCGACAGCAAGGGCGTCAAGCAGGCTGCCGTGGTCCCCATCGATATCTACAACGAGCTGATGACCCTGCAAAAGGCCCTCTCCGACAACAAGCCGGGGGAGCGCGAGCTCTACCACTTCAACGGCAAGGGGGCAGAGGCCCATGGTTATCCGGTGGGCAAGCGGCAGAACCCCGGTTTCATGGTCCAGGCGGGCTCCACCGCCAACGGCGAGGATGCGGCCTCCCTGCGCGAGGCGGTGATCGAGCTGCGCCAGGAGCTGCTGGGCAAGGGGGTGCTCGTTCCCCACCCCGAAGGGGGCTTCATCTTTACCGCTGATCAGCTGTTCAACAGCCCGAGCCTGGCCGCGAGCCTGGTGGCGGGCAACAACCGAAGCGGGCTGGATGCCTGGCAAAACAGCGCAGGCTACACCCTCAAGCAATCGGGTTTTGGCAAGAAGACCTCCTGATGACGGGGCCTGGCAACGGGCCTCGCTCATGTTTGCCTGAGTGCCCGCGGCGGGCCGCTCATCAGGATGACAAGGAGGGCGGCTTCCCTTTGGGCTGCTAGCCTCAATGCCAGACGCCTGCCAGGAGATGCCGCCATGTCTGGACTCCTTCGCCTCGTGCCCGGGGCGGCCCTGCTCAGTGCCCCCGCCGCTGCGGGCAACGGCCCCCTCGATCTGACCCACAGCGGGGTCGGGCTCTTCGCCCTCGCCATCTTCGCCCTGGCTTATGCCCTGGTGATGGCCGAGGAGTACCTGAAGCTGCGCAAGTCCAAGCCGGTGCTGGTGGCCGCCGGCATCATCTGGATAGCCATCGGCCTGGTCTATACGGGGCAGGGGCACAGCGAGCTGGTTCAGGCTGGTTTTCGCCACAACCTGCTGGAGTATGCCGAGCTGATGCTCTTCTTGCTGGTGGCCATGACCTATGTGAACGCCATGGAGGACAGACTGCTGTTCGCCGTGCTGCGGGTACGCCTGGTGCAAGCGGGCTTCAGCCTGCGTACGCTCTTCTGGCTCACCGGTTTTCTCGCCTTTTTCATCTCCCCCGTGGTGGACAACCTCACCACGGCGCTGCTGATGTGTTCAGTGGTGCTCAACGTGGCCAACGGGGAGCGCCGCTTCATCAACCTGGCCTGCATCAACATCGTCGTGGCGGCCAATGCGGGCGGCGCCTTCAGCCCCTTTGGCGACATCACCACCCTGATGGTGTGGCAGGCGGGCAAGGTGCCGTTCCAGCAGTTCTTGCTGCTCTTCATCCCCGCCCTGCTCAACTTCCTGGTGCCGGCCACCCTGATGAGCCTGATGGTGCCCCGTCTGGTGCCCGCCATGCCGGGCGAGATGGTGGTGCCAAGGCGCGGCGCCGTTGTCATCGTGCTGCTCTTTGTGCTCACCATAGTGACCGCCGTCGCCTGCCATCATTTCCTGGGGCTGCCCCCCGTGCTCGGCATGATGATGGGGCTGGGCTACCTGCAATTTTTCAGTTTCTATCTGCGAAAGACCCAGCCCGTTACCTTGGCCCGGGCACGGGCGCTGTATGAGCGCACCGGGGACGAGGCCAGGCTGCTGCGTCAGGGCTCGGTGGTGCCGTTCGATGTGTTCAACAAGATTGCCAAGGCGGAGTGGGACACCCTGCTCTTCTTCTACGGGGTGGTGATGTGCGTCGGCGGCCTCGGGTTTATGGGGTATCTGGCGCTTGCATCCCATTTCCTCTATGACGGTGGCGATCCGACCCTGGCCAACGTCACCATCGGCCTGCTCTCCGCCCTGATCGACAACATTCCGGTGATGTTCGCCGTGCTCTCCATGGAGCCGCAGATGAGCACGGGGCAGTGGCTGCTGGTGACATTGACCACCGGGGTGGGGGGCAGTCTGCTTTCGGTCGGCTCCGCCGCCGGGGTGGCCCTGATGGGCCAGGCCAGGGGCATGTATACCTTCGTCGGGCACCTCAAGTGGTTGCCTGCCATTTTGCTTGGTTATATGGTCGGCATAGGGGCGCACCTGTGGCTCAACAGCGCCCTGTTTTAGGCAACCCGGTGCCAGGCACCAGGGAGAGGCAGGATGGGACAACTGTTCGAGGCGCTTTTGCCGCGCCATGTCACCTTTATCGAGGGGCAGAAGATCTTCTTCGTCGGTACGGCGGCCGCGAAGGGATCGGTCAATCTCTCCCCCAAGGGCGGGGATTCGCTGCGCGTCCTCGATGCCCACACCCTGGCCTGGCTCAACCTGACCGGCAGCGGCAACGAGTCCGCAGCCCAGGTGCTGCAACAGCCGCGCATGACGGTGATGTTCTGCGCCTTCGAGGGGGCGCCGCTTATTCTGCGGGCCTATGGCCAGGCACGGGTGCTGCACCGCACTGATCCGCAGTGGCCGTCGTTGCTGGCGCTGTTCCCCCCAAGCGTCGCGGCTCGCCAGATCTTCCTGCTGGACATTGAACGGGTCCAGACGTCGTGCGGCATGTCGGTGCCTCTGTATGAGTACCAGGGGGACAGGGAGGATCTTGCCAACTGGTCGGCCCGTCAGGGCCGGGAGGGGATTGAGGCCTACTGGCGCAAGAAGAACCAGCTAAGCCTGGATGGGCTGGAGAGCGAGATCCTGGCGCGCAGCGGGTTGCAGGCCGATGACTGAGGCCTGCGCCCCGATGCAAAAAGCCCTGTCCATGGACAGGGCTTTTTCATTGCAAGGCATCAGGGGACGCGCTTGCCGCTCAGCAGCCAGTAACTGAGGGCCGACCCCAGGCCGCAACCGGCGATGGCGATGGCCATGGGGAGCGGCGATTCAGGGGGATTGAGGTTGACCAGTACCCCCACCAGGGCCCCAAGGCCAAAGCGCAGGGTGCCCGCCAGCGCCGAGGCGGTGCCTGCGGACTGGGGGAAGTGGCCCATCAGGCCGGTCATGGCGTTGGCCCCCACCAGGCTGATGTGGCCGACGAAGAGCACGACGGGGATGACGATGCCCCACAGGCCCCCGGTCTGGCTCCAGGCGTTGTAGATGAGCAGGGCCCCGGCGAGCGGCAGCACGGTCAGGCCGTATCGCAGCATGCGCTCGGCACCCACCCCTTTCACCAGCCGGCTGTTGGCGAAGGTGACCACCATCATCAGCAGGATATTGAGGCCAAAGAGCCAGCCGTAGTGCTCGGTCGGCACCTTGAAATACTCGATGTAGACATAGGGGGAGGCGCTCAGGAAGGCGAACATGCCGGAGCTCGACAGGGCGCCGCACAGCACATAGCCCATGGCACCACGGTGGGAGAGCACCCCCCAGTAGTTGCGAAGCACCTGCCCGAGTCGCAGGGGTTGCTTGTGCTCGGGTTTGAGGGTTTCCTCAATTTTCCACTGCATCACCAGGCAGATGAGCAGGCTGATGGCCACCAGCAGCCAGAAGATGACCCGCCAGTCACTGTGAGCACTGATGTACCCCCCCACCACGGGGGCCACCAGGGGGGCGAGGGTCATCACCAGGATGACGAAGGACATGGCGCGGGAAAACGCATCCTTCTCGAACAGGTCGCGCAGCAGGGCGTTGACCACCACGGAACCCGCGGCGCCCCCTGCGGCCTGCAACATGCGCCAGGCGAGGAGCTCAGGCAGGGAGTCCGCCATGGCGCAGCCCACGGAGGCCACGGCAAACATCGTCAGGCCCGCCAGGATCACCGGCTTTCTGCCGAAGCTGTCGGCGAGCGGCCCGTAAAAGAGCTGGCCGATGGCAAAGCCCCCCAGGAAGGCGCTGATGGTGAGCTGGGCGCCGTCGATGCTGGTAGCCAGATCCCGGGCGATGGCGGGAATGGCGGGCAGATACATGTCCACCGCGAGGGGAGTCAGGCCCGCCAGGGCACCGAGCAGGATGAAGAGGAAACGGGGGGAGAGGGAGCTGGCTTGGGGCATAGGGTATCCGAGTCGTGGGCTGGGCCGGGTTAAGAGGCAGGTGTTGAGTCTATCAGTTTTGGCGGGCGCGATCAGGTGCATCCTGCCCGATGCCCTTTTGTCTGGTGTGGCGCCAGAGCAGCCAGAGCCAGGCAAGCCATCCGAGCAGGGAGAGGGCATTGCCGGTGCGCTCCGGCCAGCGTGCCGCCAGGGTCAGGGTGAGGCTGTGGTGGCCCGCCGGAACCCAGAGTTGCATCAACCCCTGGCGATTGGCGCTCACCGTCAGCGCCAGGTGTCCGTCGAGGCGGGCCTCCCAGCCGGGGTAATGGTATTGGTGCAGGACCAGCCGAGTCGGCACCCGGGCCTTGATCTCCAGCGCCAGGGCGCGGGGTTGCCAGCGGGTCAGGGTCCAGCTTGCGTCTGGCGGTTCGGCGCTGACAGGCGGCTGGAACTCCTCCTTCCAGGCGAGCAGGGTCGGGGCGAACATGCCCCCCGGCACCTGCCTTGGCCTGTATTCCCGGGCACTGCGCTTGCTGTCGAACTCGAATGCCATGGCCTCCCGTTCGGGGGCCTGGGTGAGGGGGGCGTGACGCACATAGGCCAGGGTGGAGAGGAGGGTCAGCAGAAATACTCCCCACCAGAGCCCCTGCCAGAGACGATGGGGCTGGGTGCCGAGCGCCACCACGGCGACCGTGGCAAGGGCGAGCACCAGGTTGAGCCGCCAGGGAAACTGCACCCGCTGCAAGGGGGGAAGCAGGCTCCAGAGAGGCTGGCTCGGGGGCAGCATCATCAGGAAGGCGACGACGCCGATCGCCCCCCAGCACAGCAGCTCGGGGTGGCGCGGCTCCCGGGCGGCGGCCCAGGCGATGAGCAGCAGGACCAGGGTCAGCATGCTCTGCCACGCCAGGTGACCGCGAAAACGCCAGTCCTCCCAGGCGCTGGGCAGGCGGTCGAGAAAGTTGCGCCTGTAGTCGAACATGCCGCCACGCATCAGCTCCATGGAGATGGCCCCCTGATCCGCCAGGGCGGGCAGCAGCAGGGCGGCTGCCATGCAAAGCCCCACCCCCTGGGCGCCGAGGGCTTGCCAGCAGGGCGTCAGAGTGCGGGTGCGTCTGGCGAACCAGAAGGCGCGCAAGGTGACCAGCCCCATCATGAGCAAGAGGCTGGGGAGGTGGGAGAAGGCCAGCAGCGCCAGCCCTAGGATCAGCAGGGGCAACCCCTGAGGTCGTCCGCGGTGGGCGAGATCCTGCCCCAGCAGGATAAGGGGAGCCCAGGCGAAGGCCCAGAACTCCGCCAGGGCGAAGCGGGCATAGAGATCCATGGCGACATGATAGGGCCGCGCCAGATAGAGCAGGCTGGCGGCCAGGGCCCGGCCAGGGGGCGTGGTGGCACGCAGCCACAGATAGGCAAACACCCCGGAGAGCAGCAGGGCCAGGGTGGCGCTGCCAAGCAAAGGGTAGATGGCCTGCTGGGGGTGGGCACCGGGCCCGGCAAAGAGGGCGCTGACGTAGTAGGGGAGCGGGGGATAGAAGAAGAAGGTGGGGCTGCCGAAGCCGCCGTTCATGGCCATCAGCCAGCGGGGATAGAGTTCCCCCTGCCAGAGCTGACGGGCAAAGTAGTGGCCGGATAGCAGGTGATGAAACAGATCGTGTCCCTGGCTGCCCCCCTGCCACCAGAGCGGCAGCATCAGCAGGGCGCAGGCCAGCAACAGGGCCAGCGCGACCCGGATCCCCTCCCCGGTTCCGCTCGTGTTTCTTTCCATTGCACTGGTTCCTGACAGACCCGGCTGTGAGTGTAGACGAGTCGTGCGATGCCCTCGCAAGTGCCCGGTTTAGCGAGGCAGGGCGAGCCAGAGGCCGGGTTCGGCGTGAAAGCGGGGGGCAAACCAGAGGGTGTCATAAGGGCCTGGTAGCGCCTCTGCCCCCAGGGGGCGGCGGCTGAGGCGGCAGGCCCCCTGGGTGAGCGCAAGGGCGGCATCCCCCCGGTACCAGCCGTCGGTGACGGGCAGGGTTGTGGTTTCCCTAAGCAGCCTCACTCCCCACTGGGTCACCAGCGCCGGGCAGTTTTTTTCGGCGACTCTGGCCGCCTGCACCATGGCGGATGGGCGGGGTGGGGTGAAGGTCACCGCGAGCAGCAGCAATCCGGCCAACGCGACCAGTCCAACTCCTCGGCGTGGCAGCCAGCCTGCCAGCAGCACGAGGCCGAGCAGGGTGATGGGCGCCAGATGACGGGGATTGTCCGGATTCTGGCCAACCAGGGTCCAGAGCAGCAGGGCGAGCCAGTAGAGCGTCCAGAGCACGGAGGGGGTCGCATTGTGATCTTTTGACCGTTGCCAGAGCGGCAGTACCAGCAAGGCTCCCATCAACAGGGGCCAGAGCGGGGTGAGCTGATCGTTGAAGGTATTCGCCCAGCTCAGCAGTCGATCCCCGTGGGCTGCCGCCGTGTTGCCCCACAGGGTAAAGTGGCCGTCGGTAAAGCGCCGCCCCTCGCTGAAATAGGCCCAGCCATCGGCCTGCCAGACAAACAGCAGGCAGGCTAGCCCCACCAGCGCGATGGGGAGCACAAACCTGACGCGCGTGCCCTGCTGCGCCATCCCCAGCCAAAGGGGCAGCAGGGCCAGCACGAAGTAGGAGGGACGCAGGGCCAGCATGAGGCCCAACAGCAGACCCGCCAGCGCTATCTTGCGCTGTTGCAAAGCCAGGAGCGCGCCCAGCCAGGCGGCCAGCGCCGGCCCGTCGGACAGGCCGGAGAGGGCGAGCGTCGGGGTGAGCGGCAGGGCTAGTACCAGCAGCCAGACCGGCGCCAGCAGGCTGGGCCGCTGCCACAATCTGACCGCGAGGGAGGCGGCGAGTGGCGCCAGCAAACTGCTCCCCAAGAGGCTGGCCCACTGCACCGCGCGGGCCGGATCGTCCACCGCCAGATTGATCAGCCGCGCCAGCCAGATAAAGGCGGGGTAGCCCGGAAAGTGGGGGGAGAACTCCAGTACGCTGAAGCGCACCACCCCGTGGGCGATGTTCAGGGCATCGTCGGAATCGAGCGCCACGGGGAAGGTCAGCAGCCAGCCAAGCCAGGCCAGTTGCAGCAGGGCAAGCAAGTAGGGTCGATTAGCGAAGCGTAATCGGCCGTGGCGACGCCCCCCTTCTCCCCTTGCGGGAGAAGGGGTGGGGATGAGGGGGGCCGTCGTCATCGATGAGAGGTCATCAAAGCGGCGCCAGCACGGTCATCAGCGCTTTTTCGGCATCGCCAAAGGCAGCGGCATCGGCAGGTTTGGCACCCACGCCGAACACTCCCGGGTTGCCGATGGCATCGAGCACCTTGGCCAGCGCCTGTTCGGCGGCCTTGCGATCTCCTTCATTGAGGGAGGGGAGGATCAAATCCAAGAAGCGCTTGCTCTTGACCACCAGCACCTTGGCGGTCTGGTAGTCGCCAAGGTTCTGGCTGGCCCCTTCGAGGCGGCGCTCGATCTCCGCCTTGTAGGCCCGGTTGAGCAGGGCCGCGGTAGCCACGGCGTCTTTGGCCTTGATGGCGGCGGCCAGCGGTGCTTGCAGCTCGACCTGGTGGTGCTCTTCCAGATAGGTCAGCTCCTCGGCAATCTCGCTCAAGGTGGCGCTGGCATCCTTGCCGTCAGTGGCGGCGCCCAGCAGTGCCTCGCGGGCATCGATCAGCGGCTCCTTGCCGGCTGCGGCGTAGGAGTAAGCCTGCGCCTGCCCGCTCAGGGTCAGCAGCAGGGTGAGGGCAAGTAAACCCGGGCGGATGGTCATCGTGTTCTCCTTACTTATGCCAAGAGGTTATGCCCATGGCGCGGCACTCAGGCCACGCTCTGGGTTTCAATGACGGTATTTTCGTTGCGATGATTGAAGATGGCGTGACGTCTGTCCACCCCGTCGATCACCATGTCTGCGGCCATCATCCCCATCTCCATGGCGGTGTCGGTGAAGATGTAGCGGAATGTCCCCTGACGGCCGGTCATGATGAGGTTGCCTATCGGCATCAGCGCCTTGATGGCTTCGTTGCGGCGGGCCTGATAACCCAGATCCATCAGCGGATAGGCGTATTCACTGCGCGCTTCGAATGTCTCATCGCCGAGCTTCTGGGTATCGACGCCGAGGCTGTCGAGATCGGCGGTGACCCGGCCGCGCAGATCAGAGAGCGGTGCCTGCCAGGTGGCATCCCCCGGATTGCAGGGGATCTCCAGCATCACCGAGGTCTGGCCTTGGGGCGCCATAAAGGGGCTGCGCCGGCGCGGCTCCTGCAGACGGGTCGCCAGAATATGGGGGTCGGAGAGGTACTGCCAGGTGTTGTCCGACAGGTTCTCCTGTTTGAGGGGCATATTGACGAAGCGAAGCGACCGGTAGTGCAGATCACACGGCAAGCCCAGATGCTGGCAGGTGAGCGGCAGCGGCAGGGTGGAGATCACCTGATCAAAGCGCTCGCTCTGCTCCACGTCATCTTGTTTCCAATAAACCCGTTCGATGCGGCCATCAGCCTGCTCGAGACGGGTGATGGTGGCGCCGGTTTTCAGCTCAACCCCTTCGGCCACCAACCGCTCCCCCAAGGTGGTGAAGATCTGGCCGAAGCCGTACTTGGGATAGCGGTATTTGCGGGCATAGGTGCGCACCGACATGCTGCCGTTGCGCCTTGGCAGCAGGCGGCGTGCCACGTCTTTGAGATCGATCAGGCTGATGCGCTGGCCGGCCCAGTCGGCGGAGAGCTTGTCCGGGTTGATGCCCCACAGCTTGCCGGTGTAGCCCTCGAAGAACTGGCGGTAGAGGGTGCGACCGAAGTGGCTCTGGATCCACTCGGCAAAGCTCGCCTTGGCAAAATCGGTAGGCTTCTTGGCAAAGGGCAACAGCAGCAGATCCTTCACCGCACCGGCCATCAGGGCCAGCGGCGCCGTCTTGAGCAAATTGGGCAGGTTCAAAGGGTAGTCATAGGTGCACCCGCCAAAGCGGATGACGCTCTTTCGCTCGGCGTGGAGCAGGTCGTCCCCCATCAGCTCATCGATAAAGGCGAGCAGCTCGGGGTTCTTGGTGATGAAGCGGTGGCCGCCGTAGTCGAAGCGATACTCCCCGTCGCGCCCCTTGAAGGTCTGGGTGGCGCACATGCCGCCCACCACGCTCTCCTGCTCGAACAGGGTGACCGCAAAACCGGCCTGGCGCAGGCGCCAGGCGGCCATCAAACCGGCAGGGCCGGCACCCAGCACCGCAATATGCTTCTTGTTGTTGTCGTTCATGAGTGTTCCGAAACGGCGTGATAGCTGGGGGAGCCCGCCTGTGCGCGGCTCCCGAACAGAGTGTGATCCCCGGGCTCAGCCCTTGGTCGGGGCAGCGCTCCCCTGGGGGCGATAGCTGCGATGCCAGAGGGTGACAAAGATCATGAGGTAGCTGGCCCAGGTCAGCAACTGCAGGCCGGCCGGTGAGGCGTTGTAGCCAAACAGGGCGCGCAGGAAGGTGCCGAATACCCCCTGATCGTCGAGGATGTGGCTGATGTTGAAGACCGGCGTTGCCCAGAAGGTGATGACGTCCGCTGCCTGCAACATGTTGACGGCGGACGAGAGCAAGCCTGCGGCGATGATGATGATGAGCAGGCCGGTCCAGCGGAAGAAGGGGGCCAGCGCCACCTTGCGGGTGGAGCGCAGCAGCCCCCACACCAGCACCACAGAGACCAGCAGTCCGGCCAGCGCCCCCATCAGCCCCTGGTGCAGATCCACCCCTTGCCCGGAGTAGACCAGGGCCGAGAAGAAGAGCACGGTTTCAAAGCCTTCGCGCATCACAGCCAGGAAGGCGAGCAGCACCAGACCAAACAGGTTGCCACCGTCGATGGCGGCATCGATGCGCGCCGTCATGGCCCCCACCTGGGATTTGGCCTGTTTTTGCATCCAGATAGCCATATAGGTGAGCACCAGGGTGGCGAACATCAGGATCCCCGCCATCAGCAAATGGTTATAGCGCTCGCTCTCGAACTGGCTCACCACCACCTGGAACAGGAAGGCGACGACGAGGGAGGCGATAAGACCCAGCCCCACCCCCAGATAGATGAACTTGTTGTAGCGGCTTGCCCCCAGCTTGGCGAGGTAGGAGAGGCAGATGCCGACCAGCAGGAAGGCTTCCAGCCCCTCGCGCAGGGTAATGAGAAAACTTGCGAACATCAGGATTGAGGCTCCGTATCGGGCGTAACGGGGAGGGGCTGCAGGGTCAGTTGCAGCCGATTGAGTAGCACTATGGGGGGCTCCGGCAAGCTCGGCTCGGCGGCGCGCACCGCATCATTGACCCACTTGGGGTAGGTGCGGAAATTGAGTCTGATATCGGCCTTGAAGGGCCCCTGAGCGTCCGCCGGCAGCGGCCAGGTTTCATCGCGCGAGCCATCGGCCGGGATGCGGGTGTCTTCAAGGAGCTTGGCATAGCGCCAGAACTTGAGCCCCACCGGCTTGCCCTCGGCATCGCCGAACACTTTTCTGAACAGCCGCGCATCCTCAGGGACGGCGCCGTTCACCGGCTGGCCGCTTTCAAGCACCAGCTTGCCGCTGGCGTCGGTAACGGTCAGCTCCAGCCAGAGTTCACGGAAATCGGCGACCCCGGTGGGCAGGGCGTGGCCGGCGCCGGTGTTGGCGACTCTCACCACCAGTGCGGGTTGGCCGCTCTGGTTTTCAATGCGGGCCGAGAGGGTGGCGCTGGAGCGCAAGAGCGCCAGGCTCTCCTGCTCAAGGGTTGCACTCCTCAGCCCCACCAGCTGATGCTGGGCGCCGGTAAAGTTGTGGCGATAGAGCCGCTCTTTCACGGTGCCGTTTTCGGTGGACTGGCCCGCCACCGGCGCGCCGCCGTTGCCAGGTGTAGGGTTCATGTGGCAGTCGATGCAGGTGCGCCGTTTGGCAGGATCTTCGGCTTTGGCGAAGCTGGATTTTTCCCACTCATCCCAGGTGTTGACGATATTGGCGCCGGTGCCGGGGGCGAACTCGTTGTGGCACGACTTGCACAGGGCCGCGTCCCGGTAGAAATCCTTCTGGTAGGAGGCCTTGTGCATGGCGGGGCGGGCGTTGATCTGCCGCTCTGCCAGCCAGTGCTGGAGGCTGCCCCCCGGGGTATCCTCGAACACATAGCTCTCGCGGTCTTTCAAATTGACCGTAAAGGCGCTGTTGCCGCCGGCATCCTCGAGCTTGGTGATGCGATGACAGAGCACACAGCCAGTCCCTTCCTCCACCACGGGCTCGCCTTTCTGGTGGGCCGCAATGAGCGAAGCACCGCCCTGCTCGAACATGTGAGAGCCCTTGGGCAGATCAGTCTGGCCGTTCATCACCTGCTGGGGCATGTGACAGCCCTGGCACCACTGGCCGAAGGCCTCCCCTTCGGTTTCGCGGGCCAGCGCCTGCACCACCTTGTAGTAGGGGTGGGAGTTGCCCATCAGCCGGTGGTTGCTCTCGCTCCAGTCCTTGAACGCCTGTTGGTGGCAGTTCTGGCAGGAGGCGGAGTTGAGCCACTCCTTCGGATGAGTGGTCGGCGCCTTGGCAGGATCCCTGCGCGGGGCATCGAGCCTAAGCCAGTTGGCCAGATAGGGGAGGTTGCCATCACTGGTGACGAAAGCGTGCAGATCCTCCATCATCGCCTGCACCTCGGGCTGGGGCCTCGCGGGGTCGACCGCATCGGCCCCATCGCGGGTGTCATGGCCCATGCCGCCCTGGGTCTGCTGGGTCATGCGCAGGTATTCGCCGATAAAGTCCCCCGCCACCATGTTGGCGAGGTTGGCGTGGCCGTTGATGGCGTTGTCGCCGCTCTTCTGGCGATGGGCCGCCATCAGATAGCGGTTGGTGAAGTTGAACCCGTCCAGATGGCAGGAGTTGCAGCTCATCCAGTTGTCCCCCGCCATGGGGAAGCGGCTGTTGGCGGCAGTGTTGCCCAGGTTGAACAATCGTTCACCGCGCTGAAGCGGCTCGGGGCGGGGATCCGTCTCTACCAGTTTGGCGAAGTGGGGCACATCCACCGTGACCCGGGCAAACGGGCCGCTGCCGCCGGTGTTGAGACGGGTGAGATCCTGCCCCATGACGTTGTGCACCAGGATGTGGTCGCCATCGATCAGCAGATCGCGCGGATTCTGGCCCGGCAGGTGACGCAAGAGCTGGGTCGCCTTGGCGCCCCCCTGAAACTTCTTGCGGCGGTGGCGGTTGCTGTTCTGCTTGCCGCTGCGCGACAGGTCGAACACCAGCAAGTCTTCGGAACCCGCCAGGGTCAGGTAGACCCGCTTGCCATCGGCGGCGAAGCGCGCCGCGAACGGGTTGGAGACGATCTGGCTGCGGTTGCCGACGCTGGGCAGGTTGATCTGCAAGAAGAGCTGTTTTCTTTCATCGACCCGCTCCTTCTCTTCATCGAGATCGATGATGGAGACGGCCGGGAAGACGGTGCTCTGAAACTGGAAGGGGTGATCGAAACTCCAGAGCACGTGGGGCAGCCAGGCTTCGCTGCCATCGGGGGAGAGGGCGATGCCGTCCAGCAGGCGCGGCAAGCCCTGGGAGTCGCTCGCTTTTCCAGTAGGGGGCGCGCTGTGGGTTTCCGCCAGGGTGATGAGCTTGGGCTTGGGCAGAGTAGCCCCCTTAGCGTCTTTCTCAAGCTTGGCGAGATCATAGATGGCGAGCTGGCCGGTCATGGCGTGGGTGAGCAGCAGGCGATCATTGTCGGTCAGGGCCAGCCCACGGGGAGTCTCGGCGGTTTTTGCATCCAGTTGGAGGTTGCCCGCCCTGTCATAAGCCTGAAGGCGCCCTCCCTCGAACAGCGTGACCCAGAACCACTGCCGCTTGGGATCGAAGATGACGCCATAGGGCCTATGGCCGGTGGGGATCGCCTTTTCCAGCTCGAATTCATCATCCAAGAGCAGCAGGCGATCGCCGCTGTAATCGGTGACCAGCAGGGTGCCGTCATCGGCGCGGGCCAGCTGGCGCAGATCGCCACCTAGTTGTGCCTCCTTGAGTCGCTTGCCGCTATCGCGCTCAAGCAGGGTGATCGAGCCGGCACTCTGGTTGGCGGTGACGAGGCGCGGGGCGCTCCCCTCGTCATAGGCAATCATGGCGGCGCCCATCTCCCGGGCCGAGGCGGTCCCCAGCAACAGGGTGGCCAACATCAGGGATAACAACAGCTTCAACATAAGATCAGGTGCGCCATTTCAAGATGGTCCAGCGCCAAGCGTGGCGCAGCACCAGGGGCGTCAACGCGAGGGCGCTCAGCCAGTGGGCCCAGCAGGCAAGGTTGCCGAGGCTATCCCCCGGGGTGCCGTGCAGCACCAGCACCAGTCCGCTTGCCAGACAGACCAGCAGCAAGGCTTCGATGATGCGTCCCGTGGTACGCAGAAAAGGCTTGCGGCTCTTGCGCAGCAGGCTGCGATGGGAGAGCCAGAAGGCGCCAAACAGCAAGGGGAACAGGGTGAGCGAGAGGGCGACGTGCAAAAACAGGTTCCAGCGCGCCAGGGACCAGGTCGGCGTCAGGGGTTCCCACAGCAGCAGACCGGAGAAAAACATCAGATAAAGGGCACCCTCGGCCGCCTGATGGTGATAGGCCAGCCACTGCCAGCATTGTCGTGGTGAGAGGGAAAGACTCGTCATGGGTGCTCCAGCTCCCGGGCGGTTCAGCCCGGGGCGAGCAAGTTTACAATGCAGTAAGGGTAATGAAAAGAGTTATCAATTCGGCTCTTGATGAATAGACCCTGAATGGCATCGGGTCCTATTTGTGCTCCGCCAGCCGCTCGGTCACCGCATAGATAAGTGCCGCGGTGGAGAAGGCGAGGAAGACGATGACCGACCACTTCATCTCGATCTCGTTGCCGGTGCCGTCGTCGAGGAAGGCTTTGAGCACCTCGATGCCGGCGATGGTCACCAGGGAGTTGATGACGATGAGTTTGAGGGATGCGAAGTTGATCTTGCTGAGCCAGTTGTCGCCAAGGGCTGCTCGCTGCTCCGGGGTCTTGATGAACTGCACGTAGCCGCAGATGGCCACCAGGATCAGCATCTGGGCCACCAGCACGAAGTCCACCAGGGTGAGTACCCCCGTGATGAGATCCAGATAGTGGATGTCGATGATGTCGCGGCACAGCACATAGAGCTGCATGGCGAACTTCACCATCAGGAGGGCGACACAGATAAGGATGCAGACATAGAAGGGGAACATCATCAACCGGCTGCCGTTGAGCATGACGTTGAAGCGGCGCATGGGAAACTCCATCGAAAAGGAAGGCAGCCAGAATATCCGGAAAGAAAGGAGCGGGAAAGCGCCTTGGCGCCTCCCGCCCGGCCTAGAGGGGGAAGGTGGGAAGGCCCTGGAACAACTGCTGCAACCCCTCGCCCCAGGCCTTTCGCAGCGCCACGAAATGGGGATTCTGTTCGGTGATGCGGTGCTGGTTCGTCGCCGAGAAGCTGCCCTCGTGATAGACCAGGGCATCCAGAGGCAAGCCCACCGACAGATTGCTGCGCAGGGTCGAGTCGATGGAGATGAGGGCGCACTGCAGGGCGGTCTGAAGCGGCGTCTCATGGTGAATGATGCGATCGATGATGGGTTTGCCGTACTTGCTCTCACCAATCTGGAAGTAGGGGGTATCAGCGCTCGCCTCGATGAAGTTGCCCTCCGGATAGATGTGGAACAGGCGGTGGCGCTCCCCCCGGATCTGCCCCCCCAGCAGGATGTTGCAGCCGAAGTTGATATGGCCCTGCTGCTGACCCCCATCCCGGCTGATGACGGTGCGTATGGTCTGGCCGATGAGGGCGGCAGCCTCGTAGAGGCTGGGGAGGGCAAGGAGCTCCTGCCCCTCCGTCAGCAGGCTGATGACGCTCTGGGTGGTGGCCAGATTGCCCGCGCTTTGCAGCACTATCACCCTGTCCTCCCGGGTGAAGAGGTGCAATTTGCGGAAGGTGGCGATGTGATCCACCCCCGCATTGGTGCGCGAATCGGACGCAAACACCATGCCGTCTTGCAGGCACATGGCGACGCAATAGGTCATGACCGCACTCCCGCCAGGACTCTCCCGGTCTTCATTGCTGCTGTCCATCCAGGCGGGTCACCTGCGCCTGGCTCTGCAACTGTTCGCACCCGCCGCCATAGCGCACGCCGCGCACCGGACAGGCATCCAGATAATCCATGCCGACTGCGAGCTTGAGGTGCTCGCTGGTGGAGCTGGTGAGGTTGGTGACGTCGAACGTGTGCCAGCGCTCCTCGATCCACACCTCGGCCCAGGCGTGCATCGCCACGTGGCTGTTGTCCTGGCTGTAGAGGTAACCGCTCACGTACCGGGCCGGCAGGCCGGCGTGGCGGCAGCAGGTCAGGAAGACATGGGTGTGGTCCTGACAGACGCCGCTGCCCGAAGCAAGTGCCTCGTCGGCGCTGAAGGTGGCATCCGTGCTGCCTGGCTGATAGGGCATCAGCACCAGGATGCGTGCCATCAGGCTCTGCAAGTCGGCCAGGGTTGGCTCCTCTGGCAGGCAGGCCTTCGCGAGATCCTGCAGGGCCGGGGTCGGGCGGGTGAGGGGGGTGGGCCTCAGGTAGCTCAGGGGAGAGATGAGGGAGGACTCCTCATCTTCCGGGGCGTCGTCGCAGATCTCCACCTCCCCGTGGGCGCGGATCAGGATCCCCTCGTGGGGGGACTCCAGGCTCAGCACGTGCAGTATGTTGCCGTAACCGTCCGTGGTGCAGGTGGCCTCCCCCGGCAGCTCCAGCTCCCAGGAGAGGATCTGCTGGCGGGCAGTGCTGTGGGGGGTCAGGCGCAGGTACTGGGTACTGCGGCGCACCACGTCGGCATAGTGGTAGCGGGTCTGGTGATCGATGATGAGTCTCATAATACCTCCAGGTAGGCGGCGTGGATGCTCTGGCCGATGGCGCCGATGTCGCTGAGGAAATCACTCAGGTACTCCTGCATGCCGAGGGCAAAGACATCGTCGATGGCGCCATAGGTCAGATGGGCGTTGAGTATGGTGGTCAGGCGCCGGGGCGTCTGACCGGCGTTGCCCTCGATCTGGGCCAGGATCAGCTCCATCTCGTCGAGGCAGGCCCGCAGGGAGCGCGGCACTTCATTGCGCAGGATCAGCAGCTCGGCGATGGAGGCATGGGAGAGCGTCTTGTAAAGGGTCTGGTGGGCCTCGTAAGCGCCCACTGACCGCAACAGGGCGTTCCAGCGGTAGAACTCGCGCACGCTGTCCTCGTCCTCCCGGATCACCTGATACTTCACGGTCAGGATGCGCGCCGTGTTGTCGGCCCGCTCGATGAAGGTGCCAAGGCGCAGGAACCAGAGCACGTCACCGCGCATGATGGTGCCATAGGTGGCGCCGCGAAACTGGTGGGAGCGCTCCTTGATCCAGTCGAAGAACTCCTGGGCCTGGCCGCTGGAGAGGCCCGCCTGGCGGCGCCGGCGGATCTCTATCCAGGCGGCGTTGATGCTCTCCCACACCTCACCGGGGATCTTGCCCCGCACGGCGTGGGCGTTGTCCCTGGCCATGCGCAGACAACTGAAGATGCTGCTCGGGTTCTCCTCGTCGAAGCAGAAAAATTGCAGCAGGTTCTCCATGTTCACCTGGCCGTAGCGGGCCAGGAAGGGCTCGTGAGTGCCGCTGATGGTGAGGGGCGCCACCAGCTCGCTGTGATCGGCGTCGATGGAGGGCATCAGCGACATGGTCTGGGTGACGTCCAGCATGCGCGCCGTGTTCTCCGCCCGCTCCAGGTGGCGGGACATCCAGTAAAGTTCGCTTGCGGTGCGGCTCAGCATGGGCTGCCCTCCATGACCCAGGTGTCCTTGGTGCCACCGCCCTGGGAGGAGTTGACCACCAGGGAGCCTTCGGTGAGGGCGACCCGGGTCAGGCCGCCCGGTACCAGGCGCAGCTCCTGCCCCGTGAGAACGAAGGGGCGCAGATCGATGTGGCGGGGGGCGATGCCGGCGTCGACGAAGGTCGGGCAGGTGGAGAGGGAGAGGGTCGGCTGGGCGATGTAGTTGTCCGGCCGCGCCTTGAGCAGCTCGCGAAAACGGGCCAGCTCCTCGCGACTGGCGCAGGGGCCGATAAGCATGCCGTAGCCGCCGGCGCCATGGACCTCCTTGACCACCAGCTCCTCCAGATTGGCCAGCACGTGGGAGAGGGCAGCCGGCTCGCGGCACTGCCAGGTGGGCACGTTGTTGAGAATGGGATCTTCCCCCAGATAGAAGCGGATCATCTCCGGCACATAGGGGTAGATGGACTTGTCATCCGCCACCCCGGTGCCGATGGCATTGGCCAGCACCACGCCGCCGGCGCGGTAGACCGAGAGCAGCCCGGGCACGCCGATGAGGGAGTCCGGGTTGAAGGCGAGGGGATCGAGGAAGTCGTCGTCGATGCGGCGATAGATGACATCCACCCGTTTCAGCCCCGTGGTGGTGCGCATCAGCACCTGACCATCCTTGACCACCAGATCCGCGCTCTCCACCAGCTCCACCCCCATCTGCTGGGCGAGGAAGCTGTGCTCGAAGTAGGCGCTGTTGAAGCGCCCCGGGGTCATCACCACCACGCAGGGGTTGTCCACCGGGCTGCTCTCGCGCAGGGTCTGCAGCAACAGGGCCGGGTAGCGCTCCACCGGGGCGATGGGCTGGTTGTGAAACAGCTCCGGGAAGAGGCGCATCATCATCTTGCGGTTCTCCAGCATGTAGGAGACCCCGGAGGGGGTGCGCAGGTTGTCCTCCAGCACATAGTACTCACCGTCGTGGTTGCGGATGATGTCGACCCCAGTGATGTGGACATAGGTGTCCCGGTGCAGATCGACCCCCTGCATGCAGGGCTGGTACTGGGCATTGGTGAGGATCTGGGCGGCCGGGATCACCCCCGCCTTCAGGATGCGCTGATCGTGATAGATGTCGTGCAGAAAGGCATTGAGGGCGGTGACGCGCTGGCGGATCCCCTTGTCCAGATGTTGCCACTCCCGGGCGGGAATGATGCGGGGAATGCTGTCGAACGGGATGAGGCGCTCGGCGCCGTCCCCATCCCCGTAGACGTTGAAGGTGATGCCGACCCGGCGAAACAGCAGGTCGGCCTCTTCACGCTTGCGCTCTATGCTCTTCTCGTCGGTCTGGTGCAGCCACGAGAGGTAGGCGTGGTAATGATCGCGAAACTGGTTGTCGGTGAGCAGCATCTCGTCGTAACAACCGGGTCCGGGGGGCTTGATGGGCAGCATAGGCAACTCCTTGTGACGTCCCTGCGTACATCACAAAGTGCAAGGGCTGTGCCAGCCAATTGAGTCGCTATCGAGGCCAGTGTCAGTAATTTTTCATTGAAAAATCATATGGATGACTTTTATGTCATCACGGGGCAAGGCAGGGCGCACCAGAGTGGTACCCCAGAGAGGGTATGGCTGCGCCATCTTGTGGCAACAGGCCATGAGGGCAAGGGACGGGCGCAGCGGGATGCGGGGGCGGGAGGCGCGCCCCCTTGCCCCGAGCTGGGGCAGGGGAAACGAAAAAGCCCAGTCCCGAGACTGTTATATCGATCATGGATTTCAAATAGGCTTCTATGTTTTCATATGACTAAGGCTATATAAACAAAATGTTGTAAGGAGGATGGTTTGGCAAGGCGGGG
The DNA here is from genome assembly GCF_002934285.1 of Aeromonas sp. ASNIH1. Lineage (NCBI taxonomy): Bacteria > Pseudomonadati > Pseudomonadota > Gammaproteobacteria > Aeromonadales > Aeromonadaceae > Aeromonas > Aeromonas sp. ASNIH1. Next base: position 3,546,279 of record NZ_CP026228.1, read on the forward strand.
TAGTCTTTTAGGTTTATCTATCAAAGTTGTTAAAGCTATTGACAGGGCTGGTAAACAGGCTGCTAGGGATTCAGCGCGTAGACAGAAAGCAGCTGAACGCGAAAATGCTAGAGCAGAAAGAGAATATCAAAAATTTTTAAGAGAACAGGAGCGAGATGCAATTCGTGCAGAAAAAGAAAGATCTGCACTGGCAAAACAAGCTGAAAAGCTGAGTATTGTTCAGGCAAAGGAAAGATTAAAAGATGAGCTTGCTGATGCCCAAGAAGAATATGAAGACAGATGTTTGGAGAGAGCGACTCTACGCCAGCAATTTATCAGTTTACAACTAAGGTAGAAAAATGGAATACATGCTTTTAGCCGTCATCATTGGTGCAATTGCAACAATATTGATAGGCTATTTTATTATCAAGGGAAAAAGTAATAAGGAACTGGCTAAGTATAAGGCCAACATTGATGCTAAACTTGGCGAGCATACAAGCCTTGAGCAGGAGTTGTCTCAGTTAAAAGATAGCCTTTCATCGCTTAAAAGTGATTTATATAACGATGCGCAAGAATTAGAGCGGGTCAGAATTGAGACGAAAGATCTACAGGCACTTAAGGCAGATGAAGCTCGGCTTTTAGAACGAATCTGCGAAGCAACTGAAACAAATAACAAGCAAAATGAAGAAAAAGACAGGCTGGCATTAGAAATAACAAAGCTCAATGTTGACGTTAAAAATTTGATGGGAATGCTTGATCTATACTCTCGGTTGGACGAGTTCACATCTGTTGGGCATTTTGAAACTCCAGAGTATCTCTATGAAACATCAGCCAGATTCTCAGAAGAAATAAAATATGTCCGAAGCCAACAAAAAGACTTAATTAGAGATAAAAATGCGATAACGTATCCTATCGCTCTGACTATAGCAAATGACAAGTCATTAAATAAAAAGATTCTTGATGGTCAAGTAAAGTTAATGCTAACAGCATTTAATATTGAATGTGATCTCTTGATCGGTAAAGTGAGCCCTAGTAACTTTGCTCGAACCTTGGAGAGAATAGAGAACCTGGCTAATACACTTGAAAAATCAGCGGCAACATTGAAATGTGGTTTTAATATCAGCTATGTAGAATTGAAGTTCGAAGAGTGCAAACTTCAGTATCAATATGCCTTGAAAAAGCAAGAAGAGGCGGATGAGCAAAGAATCATAAAAGAACAAATCCGCGAAGAACAGCGAGCTATTAAAGAGTATGAGCGGGCTATTGCTGAGGCTGAAAAGGAAGAACGTATATATAGGGAGCTATTGAACAAGGCGCGAGAAGAGTTGTTGAAAGCATCTGAGAGCGAAAGGGCATTTGCAGAGCAGAGAATAGCTGAGCTTGAACAGCAACTACTTGAGGCTGAGATGAAAGAGGCTCGGGCAAAGAGCATGGCTGAACAAACACGCAAAGGCCATGTATACGTTATCAGTAATATTGGTTCATTTGGTGAGGATGTCTATAAAATTGGTTTAACAAGGCGACTAGACCCTATGGATCGAGTTAAAGAGCTCGGTGATGCTAGTGTGCCATTTTCTTTTGATGTTCATGCTATGATTTATTCCGATGATGCTCCGGCGTTGGAGGCTACTTTGCATCGGGAGTTTCGAGAGCATCGGGTCAATGCAGTTAACTTGAGAAAAGAGTTCTTCCAAGTGGACTTGTTATCGATAAAGGATGCAGTGGATACAATTGTTGATATTGACGCTGACTTTAAAATGACTGCGCTGGCAGAGGAATACTATGAGAGTTTGCGTCTTCAAGCTGTTGAACCGGAGTTTGATAAAAGAGCTTTGACTTCCACTGAAGTAGCGTAGATTTTCTCAAAACCCAAGTGATGATGTCACTTGGGTTTTTGAGGTCGGTAGTGAATAACCACTCTACACAGAAACAGAAAAATAGATACCTCGTCAGCATCGACGAAACTTCCCGCTACCTCTGGCAATACTGCCCCAAGCTAAAAAGATCGGATATGCCCTTAGTGGCTCAGGTCTGGACATCTTCATTGTAAGGATGGAGCTATATTTAGTTTTTGAAAATATAACTATTTATATTAAGCGTTATCCTTCTAGACCACCTTAATACTGATGCTTTGTCAAATATGGTCTTTAGCTGCCGTCATCATTAAATGACGAATTCCTGTTACATCAAGTACGCAACCTGGTTTAACAATATCCTTATTTGTATAACTACCCTCATGACCATTAGGCCAAGCATAGGGGGCAATCTCATCACCTTTTTGCATTGCAACAAATGGTGTCGAAGACCAGAAAGCTGCAATGGGTTCGTTTCTGTAAGAGTCGGGGTAAAACTCAAAGTATCGGCTGAGCTTAACTCCAGTGAAGGTTGCCGACGATCGCGTCGGCGTGACGACCCGTCACCGCGTCGGCATCGATGCGGCTTTGCACAACTCTTGGCAAACTCAGCTACATCCACAAAGACCGGATATGCCCCAGAACGACCCCGGTCTGTTTCACTAACCATTCCTTTTCCTTGCTCTTCGTGATCGCCTCCATCTTTCAATCTGCATTATCTCCACGCCAGTGCAACAAGTTCCGGTCTGAACATCCCCATGGTTTCCTAGCAGAAAGACCGGAAGCTGTGACCGGAGAGTTTTTCAGGGGAAATCTACGTCAGGAGAGGTGTACAGATCTAGTTATCACCTGACACCGGCCTCAAACCGGTGTCTTGTTTACGCTACTTTAGTGCGCACTTCCTTCGGTATCAATTTCAGACCCTTCTTGAACATGCTGTAGGGGGTCTGACCCTCCATCATCCTGCCCTGATGTGGCCGCTCGGTGTTGTAGTGTTCCAGGTAGCTATCCAGGTCTGTCTGCATCTGTTCTACCGACTCATACCAGGTCGTCCTCCCCTTGATACGGAAGTGCTCATCCAGCAGTGTGCGGTGCAACCGCTCGATAAAGCCATTGCTCTGCGGCCTGCGTACCTTGGTGGTCCGGTGCTCAATCCCCTCCAGTTGCAGGAACAGCTCGTAGGGATGATGGTCAGGGCGCCCACAGAACTCGCGCCCGTTGTCCGACAAGATGGTATAGACCCGAGCCTCATGGGCTTCGAAGAACGGAGGACCGTTTCGTTGAGCACATGAACCGAGGTCACCGGCAGCTTGCTGGTGTAGAGCCGTCCCCAGGCGTGGCGGCTGTAGCAGTCCAGCACGGTTTGCAGATACACCTTGCCTACCCCCTTGAGTGCGCCGATGAAGAAGGTGTCGACCGCCACCAGTTCCCCGGTGTAGTGAACCTCAATTTGGCGTTCGCGAAACTCGGGGCTGAAGCGCTCGAGCAGGCGGATCTGCTCGTCATTGAGCTCAATCGTCTGTTCCCTATGGGTTTTCTCGAGGCGCAACAAGCGGTCATGCTTGGAGAGCAAGTCGTGACGTTGCCACACGCCACGCACACCGCCCGCACTGACGTTGATGCCTTGCAGAGCCAGTTCTTGCGCGACCCGCAGCGGGCCATGGGTTGGTCTGGTGAGAGAGTAATCGAGGATGGCTTGCTCAATCTCGGGAGCGACCCGGTTGGGATGAGCCCCTTTACAGCCGGGGGAGTTTGTCGAGCAAGCCCTCGGCGCCATAGGTCTGGTAGTTACGGCGAATCTCGTAGAACTGCTGACGGCTGTAGCCGATGAGCTTGCAGGCTTTGCTGACGTTATTGAACTCTTTGGCGAGCTCTAGCAAGCTGAGTTTACGACGTGCTACTTTCTCGTTGGTGGTCATACGATGACTCCAGATAACACGGTAGGGGTACCGTTTTGTTATCCGGTTTGAAGCCGTATGACCACTCCCTTTTGTGGGCAACTGTCAGGTGAATACCATCTCCATACAAATGAAGAGACAGATACGAAAAAGCCCAGTCCTGAGACTGGGCTTTAGAAGATGGCTCCCTCGACTGGACTTGAACCAGTGACATACGGATTAACAGTCCGCCGTTCTACCGACTGAACTACGAGGGAATTGGCTCCTCCTACTGGACTTGAACCAGTGACATACGGATTAACAGTCCGCCGTTCTACCGACTGAACTAAGGAGGAATTGCCTGTCTCGTCGAGACGCAGCGGATATTAATGATCCCCCGAACGGGTGTCAACCCGCCACTCCACGGAAAAAGGGCTTTTCGGCCCGTTTGCCCAAAACTTGGGCGCTGTGGACTATTTTCAGCACAATCAGCAGCTTGAGATGCTTCCGCCAGCGGCCACGGTCGAGCTGGCCGTGAAGGCGCGCCCCGGCCTGGAGGGTGCGGGGCAATGGATGAGCCGATCATGGTGGGAACCGATGAATATCGGCGATGTCGCCCCTGTCGATGGGCTTGCCTCCGAGGTGGTGGGGGATGCGAGGGAGATGCCGGTTCGCGATGACCAGGGATCGATTAAGGGAATGGCAGGGGAAATCGGCGATATACCGGTTGTCGATGGGCTTGCCTCCGAGGTGATGGGCGAGGGAGGCGGGGAAGATGCTGGCTCGTGATGAGCCGAAAGATGAGCATAGAAATGAAGGGATGGCTGGGAAAATCGGCGATATGCGAGCTATCGATGACAATAATGCGGGGTAATGGCCATTTCTTGATCCTGCCCATCGAATTATCGGGCCGGCTCGGGTATGGTTGCTCTGGATACCATCGCCGCGTCGACAGCTCTGCCGGCCCTTGATGATGATCGGGTGCCGGTTCACCCCGGCCTTTGTCTCCCTCTTCTGGTATTACCCTAGACATGCACAATCAAGCTTCCTTACAAGGCGTGAAGCTGGCCATCGCATTGCGCCAATCCTGCATTGACGAACCCTACAGCGTGGCGCGCTTTGGCCGCGACCTCATCGCCGGCATCACGGTCGGCATCATCGCCATTCCCCTTGCCATGGCACTGGCCATCGCCAGTGGGGTGCCGCCCCAGCACGGGCTCTATACCGCCATCATCGCCGGCATCGTCATCGCCGTGACCGGGGGATCCCGCTTCTCCATTTCGGGCCCAACCGCCGCCTTCGTGGTGATCCTCTACCCGGTGGCCCAGCAATTTGGCGTGGGGGGTCTCTTGATGGCGACCCTCATCTCGGGCTGTTTCCTGGTGGCCATGGGCATGGCGCGTCTCGGGCGCCTCATCGAGTACATTCCCCCCTCGGTGACCCTGGGGTTCACCGGTGGTATCGCCATCGTCATCGCCACCCTGCAGATCAAGGATTTCTTCGGCCTGCAGGTCCTGGATATGCCGGAAACCTATCTGGGCAAGGTACAGGCGCTGGCCCATGCCCTGCCAAGCTGGCAGTGGGGGGACACCCTCGTCGGGGTGGCGACGCTGGCGGTGCTGCTGCTCTGGCCGAGATTGCGCCTGCCGGTCCCCGGCCATCTGCCCGCCGTGCTGGTGGGGGTGGGGCTCGGGTTTGGTCTGCACCAGTTCGGGGTGGACGTCGCCACCATCGGCAGCAAGTTCAGCTATACCTTGGCCGACGGCAGTCAGGGCATGGGTATTCCCCCCATCGCGCCGACGCTGGTGATGCCCTGGGCGCTGCCGGGGCCGGACGGGGCGCCGGTGGAGTGGAATCTCGCCGCCATCGAGCGGCTGCTGCCCGCCGCCTTCTCCATGGCCATGCTGGGGGCCATCGAATCCCTGCTCTGCGCCGTGGTGCTCGATGGTATGACGGGTCGCAAGCACAGCTCCAACGGCGAGCTGGTGGGGCAGGGCCTTGGCAACATCCTGGCTCCCTTCTTCGGTGGCATCACGGCGACGGCCGCCATCGCGCGCTCCGCCGCCAACGTGCGGGCCGGTGCCACCTCGCCCATTTCCGGTATTGTCCATGCGCTGGTGGTGCTGGCTGCCATCCTGGTGCTGGCTCCCTGGCTCTCCTGGTTGCCGCTCTCTGCCATGGCCGCCCTGTTGCTGCTGGTGGCCTGGAACATGAGCGAGGCCCACAAGGTGGTGGATCTGGTGCGCCGGGCGCCTAAATCCGATGTACTGGTGCTGCTGGTCTGCCTGTCGCTGACCGTCATCTTCGACATGGTCATCGCCATCACCTTCGGGGTGATCCTGGCCTCTTTGCTGTTCATGCGCGAGATAGCCAAGATGACCAGGCTGCACAACCTGGCGGATCACAAACGCTATGCCAGCGAGGTGTCCCCCTCGACCCTTGTCTACAAGATCAACGGGCCACTGTTCTTTGCCGCCGCCGAGCGGGTCTTTGACGAGTTACTTGCCCAGGTGAAGGACCACAAGGAGTTGATCCTGCAAATGGAGGCGGTCTCCATCCTGGATGCTGGCGGTCTCACCGCCTTCCAGCAGTTCGCAAAACGCATGGCCAAGGCGGGGATCCGTCTCAAGGTGGCTGAATTGCAATTCCAGCCCCTCAAGACCCTGGCGCGGGCCAAGGTGCGTCCGGTGCCGGGAGAGCTGGAGTTCTACGGTTCGCTGGAAGAGGCAATTCGAGGAGAACATTTGCACGAAGCGGTTGAAAATTGATGGAAAGGGATAGGAAATGGCATATTTTTAGTCACTTGGTTCGCTTATTGAGCAAACAGTGGCAAAAGATAAAAAATTGCATTGACCGCCTCGCGCCTATCCCTTACATTACGCCCCGTTCCAGCGCAACGGCGCAGCGAATTCGTGTTGGCTGAACACGTTAAAGCACAGACCAAAATTGGGTGCGGTGTCCGAGTGGCTGCCCACCGACGAAGTCGGCAAGATGCACGCGCAGCGTGCTCCGAAAGCCACTTCAAGCAGTGAAAATTTGGTGAGGTGTCCGAGTGGCTGAAGGAGCACGCCTGGAAAGTGTGTATACGGCAACGTATCGAGGGTTCGAATCCCTCCCTCACCGCCAAATATAACCCGTTGAATTTCAACGGGTTTTTTCATTTCTAGACTTACGTGATTTTTTTCCTGGATCAACTGGGTGGAACAATCATGTATCTGAGTAAAAATGCCTCCGGCACCTACTACACTCGTCTCCCGCTGCCTAAGTCATTACGTGACCGTGGCTTGCCCTTCGCTATCCGTACTTCCCTTTGCACCAAAGATAGGCAGCTCGCCGTAGACCGCAACCTAGCAGTGGCAGCTCGTACTCGTGCACTAATCGCGGCTACCCCTGCCGATACTACACCCCGCAGTTTCTATCGCTGGATCCGCGCCGATCTAGACGCTTTCAAAGCTGCGGGATTTGCTGCATCTCTTACGCCCTCCCAATCCATTGCTTCCCCCATCGAGTCCTCGACTTGCCCCGCCAAGGGGATTGCCCTTACCCAGGCGTTGACACAGTTTCTCGACGCCAAATCGAGTGAGGGGATCCAACATAAATCCGTGGGCCAGCTCCAACTTCGGATCAACGCCTTCGTCACCTGGGCCAAAGGGGTCAAAGCCGATCAGGTGACCCCAACCTTGGCGCAGGAGTACCGCAACATCTTGCTGCGCAAGAGCGACATCAGTTTCAAAACTAAGACCGATTATCTGGCAGCCCTGAAACAGTTCTTCCGTTGGTGCGTGGCACTGGACTATTGCAGTCGTAACCCTTTCGATGGGCTGACGGCAGGTAAAAGACCGAGCAAACGGGCGGATGAAGAGCGAGTGCGCTGGCATCGCCCTCAACTGGCCCAACTGTTTGCCAGCCTGCGCAGCAAACAATCCCAGAAAGGCAGAAAGTTGAAAATTCAGGACTGGTGGGTGCCCCTGCTGTGCCTATACGCAGGGTTGCGGCCTTCCGAGGCCTGCCAGCTCAAAACTCAGAACATCAAACAGGTTGAGGGGATTTGGTGTTTGATGGTCGATGCGGGAGAGGCGGATCAGCAGCTCAAAACCGTCAATGCGTACCGTACCGTGCCACTGCACAGTGCGTTGATCGGACATCAATTCCTGGACTATGTGGAGAGTCGTCGCAGTCAAGGGAAGGTATTTTTGTTCGATGACCAACCATCAGGCAAAGACGACGACTGGGCGCATAACATCACCTGTCGCTTCCAACGCCACCTCAATGAGGCTGGCATCGTAGGTCAGGGCCGTCCCACGCTTTACGGGCTGCGGCATACCTTCATCGATGAGTTACAGCAGGCGGATGTCGCTGAGCATGTTGTAGCCGAACTTGCGGGACACAGTAAAAACGGCCTGACGTTTGGCCGCTATGGCAAACGTGTGAACATTAGGCTGCTGAATGAGAAAATCCAATCCCTTCCTACCGACCTGATACCCCACCACCTGCTGTCAGGGGGAAAATCACCGTAAAGATGACGCATATTTTTTGGGTAACAGGGCTGTCTCCCCCCCATGAAAAAACCAATATGAGAGCATTTCTCGGCGGTTTAATGGGGCGGGTATGGCCCTATCTTCATGATTTATAATGATTTTAAGCACATTGGAAAATATTTAAAAAACCTAATAAAAATATGTTGACATTTCTTTTTCTTTGTGGGTTATTTTCATTGACGAGTGGTCCTCAATCGTTGTAGTATGCTGATAAAGCTGCTAACAAGGACATAACAACGACAGTAAACACGAAGGATCGAAACGAAATGAATATGGCGTAGAACACACCGACACGTTTATCTCGTTCAAACAAGGGTTATCACCCCTTCAGATTTAAAAAATACCGCCAATATCACAGCTATCTTCGATACGCTGAACGGGTTGTTATTACCCAAATTCGGGTGAAGTGAATAACACATGGTATTTGCTTGATGCAATGTTGAGTAAAAATCTGACGGGAACATTTGATTATATCGATTAAATGACATCAGCTATCGCTAATGTATACTTGGCATTTGACAAATTAACAGGATTTTGAGGTGAAACTTATCTGTTTATAGCGTCACAGAGTAATTTATATCGCTGTTTTTAGGTGCACTATTACCCTCTCGGTATCGATGCGTGAGCATCACGTTTTGCTATTGCTGTTTTTGTAATTGAAGGAGTATTTATAACTGTAATGAGGGTAATTATGAACAAACAAACCAATAAAAGGACCGTTCAAAAACAAAAAACTAAACACAACACTGTGCGTTCAGTCATTGTTGATGAGCATTCACTGGCGTCAGCCATTCGTCAGCACCTGGAAATCAAAAAATACCAGTATGCGCAGACAACCTATGACATTTCGAAGCGTAAAGCAGAACAGTTGATAAAATGGATTGGTGATAAACCGCTGACGTCATATCGTGCGAGTGACATTGAACTGCTCGTAGTGAAATTTTGCAACAAAAAATATAAAGGAAATACCATTAACAAATATTTGGATATATTGAGACAAGTGTTTGCCCGAGCTGTCAGCGATGGTGTTATTCATACCAGTCCAATGGATGGCATTAAAAAATGCAAATTTGAGGTGGACGAACCCGATCCATTTTATCAATACGAAATTAAGGCATTTCTTGCCCTGAAAAGCACCCATTTGCTGGAGGTGCATATTCCGGCCGATCATGAACACCGATTCCGGTTCAACGTGAACACCATTTCCGGACCAATGTGAACGCTCATTCCGGCTCAACCTGAACACTTTGCTCCTCCTTTCCGGAAACAGTGTTCAACATCCCGGAATCACTGTTCACATTCACCGGAATCATCCTTAACGCATTGATTTAACAACCTTTGATACGCTCTCCCTTTTGCCAGGGAAGAGCCTATGTCTGCCAAGAGGATTGCAATGCGTAAAATTCGTGAAGTGCTGCGACTGCGGCTGGAAGCTGACCTCTCTGTTCGCCAGATAAGTTGCTGCACCAAGGTCAGCGTTGGCTCCATCCAGAAACTCCTCAAAAGTGCCCAGACGCTCGGCCTGACCTGGCCCTTACCTAGCCAGCTTGATGATGGCCAACTGGCGGCCCTGTTCTATCCGCAGGCCGATACCACCATCTCGGCCCGCCATGTTGTACCGGATTGGCCCTCTGTCCATCAGGAGCTCAAGCGTAAGGGGGTCTCCAAACAACTGCTCTGGGAGGAGTACACCCAGCGCTATCCCAACAGCTGTTACAGCTACTCCCAGTTCTGCGACCGTTACAAATCCTGGTGTCAGTTGCAAAAGCGCTCCATGCGCCAGATCCACAAGGCGGGGGAAAAGCTCTTTATCGACTACTGCGGGCCCACGGTGCCCATCGCCTCGCCCTCCACGGGGGAGGTCCGTCAGGCCCAGATCTTTGTCGCCGTGCTTGGTGCGTCCAACTACACCTTTGCCGAGGCTACCTGGTCACAGTCACTGCCGGACTGGTTGCAAAGCCATGTCCGTGCCTTTGAGTTTTTCGGCGGTACACCGGCACTGCTGATCCCCGACAACCTCAAAAGCGGTGTCAGCAAGGCTTGCCGATACGATCCCGAGCTCAACCCCAGCTACCAGCAGTTGGCCGAGCACTATCAGGTGGCAGTGATGCCAGCTCGCCCTTACAAGCCCAAGGATAAAGCCAAGGCTGAGGTGGGTGTGCAGATCGTCGAGCGCTGGATCCTCGCCCGCTTGCGCCACCAGACCTTTTTCTCGCTGGCCGAGCTCAACCAGTGCATCCGGGCCTTGCTGGACGAACTCAACGAGCGCCCGTTCAAGCAACTGCCCGGTAACCGGCGCGAGGCGTTTGAGCAGTTGGACCGCCCGGCGCTGGGACCACTGCCGGTGCATCCCTATCGCTATGTCGCCATCAAAACGGTCAAGGTCAACATCGACTATCACGTCAGCTATGAGCAGCACCACTACTCGGTGCCACACCAGTATGTGGGCCAGCAACTGGAGCTCCATGCTGGCGACACTTTGCTTCAGGTCTATCACCAGCAACATCTGGTCGCGAGCCATCCGCGTAAAACCATCCCGGGGATGAGCACGCTCCCGGAACATATGCCGGAACGCCACAGCAAACAGCAACGCTGGACGCCAGGCCGTCTCAAGCAATGGGCTGCTGACATCGGACCGGGCACCTTGTGCTGGGTTAGCGAACGGCTGGAAGAGAAAGCCCATGCCGAGCAGGCATACCGACTCTGCCTGGGGCTACTGAGTCTTAGCCGGGAGTATCCGCCATCACGGGTCGAGGCCTGCTGCCAGTTGGCTAATCGGGAAGGACTGGTGCGACTCAAACAGCTCAAGTCGGTGCTGAGCAGTGGCCGCGACAAACTGCCCGCAAGCCCGCTGAGCTACCCAGAGTTATCGCAAGAGCACGAGAACATCCGTGGCCCCCAGAGCTTCCACTAAAGAGGATACGCCCCATGACCCAACAAACCCTGACCCGCCTGAGAAACCTGAAACTGACCGGCATGGCGGATGCAGTGCAACAACAACTGGAACAGGCCAGTACCTACGAAGGGCTGCCCTTCATCGAGCGTCTAAGCCTGCTGGTCGAACACGAACAACTGAGCCGGGAGCAACGTAAACAAGCTCGGCTAGTCAAGCAGGCGCGGCTCAAACTCCAAGCCACGGTGCAAGAGGTGGACTACCAGTCTGCACGCAACCTGGAGCGGTCACAGGTTGCAAACCTGGCCCAAGGAGAGTGGCTGCGCCGAGGCCAGAACCTGCTCATTACCGGCCCCTGTGGCTGTGGAAAAACCTACCTGGCTTGTGCGCTGGGCTACCAAGCCTGTCAGCAAGGGCATAGCACTCGTTACTACCGGCTGCCACGTCTGCTGCTTGAACTGAGCCAGGCCAAGGTAGATGGCAGTTACGCCAGACTGCTGGGTCAACTGGCAAGGATAGAGCTACTGGTCCTCGATGACTGGGGACTGGAAGCGGTGAATGCCGAGCAACGCAACGCACTGCTGGAGATCATGGATGATCGGTATGGGAAATACTCGACGGTCGTGGTCAGTCAGTTGCCAACGGAAGAGTGGTACGCGAGCTTGGGGGACAACACCCTGGCAGATGCGATCCTGGACCGGCTGATGCACAACGCTCACCGGCTGTCACTGAAGGGAGAATCGATGAGAAAGAGGAGAAGTGAGTTGACCCAATCTGAACAGTCGAGTTAGAAACGGGATGACGTGAGCGCGTTAAGGATCAGGGTGTTCACGTTGGCCGGAATGGCTGTTCAACTTCGCCGGAATACGCAGGAGGTGTCACTCATCCAACTCGGTATCTCTACGGGTCTGCGCATCAGTGAGTTAATGGCGGTCAGTGCGGAGGCGGTCAATCTCGACAAGATGACCTTATTGGTTGACCTTGCGTTGGTTGATGGGCAGTACAAAACGCCCAAAACCAGGGGATCTATTCGCACGATAGAGCTGTCAGAACAGGCTGTTGGATCTCTCAAAACCTTGATGAGGCTAGCGGAGCATCGTAAGGCTAAGAAGATTACGGTCACGAGGTCGGACAATCGCACTCAGATGAGTGAACAACGCACCCTGCTGGCTTACTACAACGCCAAAAGGCGCAGTTATGCCTCGGTTGATGAGTTCCGTGAGCGGTTTTTCAGGCCGTTCTGTCAGGCTGCTGGGGTGCGTTATCGGGGGCCATCTCAATTTCGGCACACCTATGCAAGCCAACTGCTCTCGGCGGGGATCAGCATCGAGTGGATAGCCCGTCAGATGGGGCACACCGGTACAGAAATGGTGGTACGCCATTATGGCAAGTGGTTGATGGAGGACGCCCCTGATTATAGGGGTAGGGCTGACACGGTATTTAATGCCTGTATGGCTGGTCAGCAGGCTCAAGTTACTGTGCCGAGCTGTAATCAAAAAACTGAAGATAAAAACACAGAAAGCGAATTCGATGTCGACGCATTACTGGCAACTCCTGCTGTCATGCAGAGATTGATGAGTGTTTTAATGCAGCGAATTTCTGTGGCGCAGTAAATCACTGTCTACATCACGCATTCAGCATTAATTTAAAACTAAATCGCACCTTTAATAAAGGGATCCACGTCGTGGGTGGGGAAATCCTGCCCACTATCTAAAGAAGGCGTTATTCAAGCGCTCTGGGAGATGACCGAATGGCTACACAGGCAACGGAAAAGGAATATGAAAGACTGGCAAAAAATCATTATGAAATCCTAAAGGAAAAGGGCCTTAATATCACAGCAAAAAACATTGCGGATGAATTGTTGGCTCGCGCTTCAAAATGCAGTCCTGGCTATTGGCGAAAACTGCGCTGTGCACTGGTATATCATCAACAATTGTTGAATTTTCCCGACGCGGCCGAGCGAATTCAGGCCCTGAGTAGGCCAGATATACCGGTTAAGGCAAAACAAAAAAGAGTTAAAAAGGTCGATAATGATGATCTCGTTGCACTGATTCAGTATTTTAAGGCGCGTAATGACAGCGCTATGTTGGCGGCCATATTGTTGTTTATGCGCGCGGGGATAAGACCTGCTGAACTAGCCACCATAACTGCGCAGGGTAATCGGCTCACCGTTATCGGAGCCAAAAAAAGTCATGATGGCAAACGTGGTGCAGATAGGGTCTTACAGTTTGACACGATTTCGCCAGAGAAATTGCAACTCATGGTGACCGAGGCAAAGAAAGCAAAAATTGGCTCATTGCAGGACAAGCTGCGTGCGGCGGGCAAAAACCTCTGGCCGGCGCGAAAATCGCTGCCGACCTTTTACAGCTGGCGCCATCAGATGGGCTCTGAGCTCAAAGCGTCTGGGCTCGACCGGCAGCGCATTGCCTACATCATGGGTCATCAGGCAACGTCTTCTGTGGACAAATACGGCAATCGTAAATCCGCTAATGGTAACGTGTTACCCACTTGCCCAGCGGATGCTGACCTGAGCCATATCAGGACAACGCACGCCGAGCTTTCTGTGGATAACAAAACTCATCGCCAGGTAGCTACACCCACAACAGTGGCTGAGCCTTCGCCGAGCGCAGATTCAACTGCCCCAACAACGCCGAGAGGCATGGCGGCATTCATCAATCGGCATCGCGATGCCGATGACGACTTATCCCGATAAGGGAGCGGCTACAGGGGGACAGCCTTGCTGCTATCACTGCATGGCAAATCCCCCTGGGGCGCAACCGTAAGAACGCCTTCGTCGCAACCGTAAGAACGCAGAGCCAACACAGCGTAAGAACGCGGGGTAAAACATTCTTACGAACGTAAGAATGTGGGTGTGTCGAGGTTACGAGACCGGAACCCCCGTAGGTTGCGCAGCGACCGGAGTGGGGTGGAGAACCCATTTTTATGGAGGGTATGAAGCGATTAATATGGCATGACAAAGGAGCCGAATATAGGGGTCAAGGTGGAGTCTGACGAGGCACGAGGAGGAACTACCTTGATGCCTATATATCGGTGACGGTCATCCATATTGATGGCGAAATACCAGACATAAAAAATGTTTAGATGATTATTTGTTATTACACAAAACGCAGCCATAACATCGCTTGGTGCTGATCAATCGAGGGCGTTTACATCACAACCAGTATCTAACCAGCAGAATTTATGACAGCCGAAAAGGCACCATATTGTTTAACAACATAGAGGAAATAGATGAAAATTCTAAACGAAATTTTGGCAATCATTTCAGAACACCCGCGCACCGGATCTAGCAGGGTGCTGGCTGCTGCGTTGGCATCGGCATGTAACACTCAATACACAGTGTCATTGCTCGATGTGTCTGTGAGGCTCGATGAAAGTGGCAGGCGGCTGGTTGAGCGCCTTGCTCGGATCACTCTGGAAGCCGATTATTCGAACGATGCACAGGATCGGGCGCTCCAACGCCTTCGGGCGCTCGGGCTCATTTGCTGATCGAGGACAGACGACCAATGCCACCATTGTTGGTGGCATTTTTATACCTGATTATCCATGCCCTTCATACTGATAGCGCAATATCAGACATAAAAACACTGTATCTGCAACAACACGGGGTAGTTAATTATACATATACGCATGATTAGCTTATGCATATATGTAAACGATGAGACATATCAACATAGTACTAAGTCACCACAATAATATAGGTATGTTTATGAATAATGAAAAACATTATAATTTCAGTCCTGCTGCTGGATTAATTTCCAGCCAGCAACGCCCTAATTGGGTGGTGGATAATCTGATTGAAAAAGGCGAACAGTGGATTATTAATGGCTCGCCCAAAACGGGTAAATCGATGCTTGCAACGCAGTTGGGCTTGGCTGTAGCCAGCGGTAGTGTATTTTTAAATTGGGAAATTAAAAGGCCAGCGCTCGTATTGTATATGGATTTTGAGGTCAATGACAGATTGTTTTGGCAGCGGTACTACACCATGTCGGAACAGACCAACTTGGGAGATGCAAAAAACATTAAAACATTCTTGCGGTGCGGCGATTATAAATCGACTGATGTATTAGATCCTATGGCATCACAGGCAATAATAGATATTGTCAACGACATTCAACCGGATTTGATCATCTGGGATGTCCTCGCTCGGATGCATAATGCAGAGGAAAACAACAATGGCGAAATGGGTCAGGTGATGCGAGCCATTCGAAAAATCAGCGGCGCCGCTGCACACATCATCGTTCATCACGCCAGAAAGGCTTCGCCTAATGCAGGTGGGGTTAACGCTGGCGTAATGAGCATGCGGGGAGCTTCTTCGATTCATGGTGAGGCCGATGGTGTCATCTCACTGGGGACGCGAGAGGGTCAGGGCGCTCGCTACAACCTGACGTTCAGTGCGAGGGCGGTTGAAACACCTGACGAAATACTCCTTAATCGTATTGGGCTGACATTAGTCAGTGCCATCGGGGAGGAGCGCGACAGGCTGATGGATGGGCTGCTGGAGGCACTGGAAGGCCTGGAGGCGATTTCTGCCACCACATTGACCGAGAGGTTTTGCCAGTATTTCTCTGTAAAAGAACGGCAGGCAAAAAATTACATAAAAAAATGTGTCGATAATGGTTGGGTGACAAGGGTGGCGACATCTGAACGGACTGAATATGTATTAACAGATGGCATTGCTATCAAACATTTAGCAGATTCATCCACATCCGCCAATTAATTGGATGCAATGGTGCAATGAACTACATATATATAAGTATTGCATGTGATATATTGCACCCCCTTAACAATCCCCCGGCTCGATGAGGATAAATCTACTCTTATCCTCATCGGTTGACATCTCGAAAATAAGTAGGTATGAAAGCATCAAGTATTAATTTTAAAAAAATCTAACCCCCCCGTTTGTTTTCAAATAAAAAAGGAATTTTTTCATGAAAACAAAAAAACGGTTTTATTATTTTACTGGCTGGGATTGAACTTCACGCTGCCTCTTTTTCAGTGCACTCTCCTCCTTATCGCCATTTGTAAAAATGCGTCTCATCGGAAGCCGTCTTTACTTTCATAAATTCCACATAGAACTGCGTTCTATGTGAATATATGATCCAGAGTTTAGCAATGCAGGCCGGTCAATAAGAACTCATCTCAGTGTATTAACGGTCAACTCTGATCTCGTTAGGATAGACCCGTCGGCCAAGTTACTGGTGCGTTCAAGATACGAGATAATTGTTCTTATGAGCACCCCAGTTTTTCGGGGGGGGATTGCCGGTCAATAACTGTGCAACAAACACCCAGAATGAGCAAAAAAAAACCAAGAGCAAAATTTGTACAATTATTTTTTCAATAAATAATTCCTTTAAAATCAATGGCATGATCCAGTTTTCTGGCTTGACAGATCGCGATCTCTCGGTTTACCGTGGTGACATTCTTAGAAAACCAATGGCGACTCATGATGGATCAACTATGCGATAGGAGTTTGAAATGGCGGGAGACATTTAAAAATTTCAATATCTCTATTTATACTAATTTTTCGTGGGGCTCGTGATCGGGTTCTGCTCCAAGAGTATTCAAATAAGATGATTGTTATATCATCACCACAGCAACCGTTTGCCAATTTCCCCCACTGGACTAATCATGATAATTTTAACTAAAAAGCCTTTCATCGGCCCATTCATCTACCACCTAAACGGCTATGTCACCGAGCCCGGATCTGTGCTCCCATTTATCGATGAAAGATCCTATAACCAACCCATTTTGCTGGCTAAACATTTCAACCAACTGCGACGTGACAGCGTCAAAGCTGGTTTTAATGCTGGCAGTGGCAGCGCCGACGTTCGACACTGCCTGATCACCCAATTTATCCTGCTGGGTCATCCCGATCTGCCGCATCTCGAGTTTATCCCGCAGCCACCCCGGGAGCAGTGCTATACGCAACCAGAGGATGGGCATAGATGCCAGAGGCGACTAAGGGATCGAACATACACCTATCAGGTCAGCGGCTATATCATCGACTCTAGCTATCCACAGCCATTCACTGAGCTGATTCGATTGGATACCCCCCTGTTATCGGGCGAGAATTTTTTCCAGATGACCCAGCATCTGCGTAACCACCTGCTGGGTGCAATCCCAAGCCATCCTCATATGAACCCCAGCCTGTTAGTGACCGAGTTCAATTTGCTCCACGATCCGGTTTACGACCTCAGCGATGCGTTTCACTCCACTGTCGCACGGTGTTCGGATGGAATGCTGCGGGATAACGGGATTTGTGTCGCGAGCAGTTAGTCTAGGGAAGGTGCGAACAAGTGGATCGCACTTTCACCACGAGCTCTTTGTCCGCATTTGAAATGCCCATCACTCCAAAAACCTAACTTTTTGCCGCAAGTATTCGGCTATTAAGCGCCATTTAGCCTCATTTTCGAGGCTTATCTCGATTTTTGGGCACAGCTATCCCCCCCATGCCCGTATCATCTGGTCCACGCGAAACAGATTCACCAGCGTAAACAACATCGCCAGTTGGTTGTCGTTCTTGCGCAGCCCCGGCCACTTGAACCGCGCCTTCACAAAGCCAAACTGACGTTTGATGATCCGAAACGGGTGCTCCACTTTGGCGCGGATGCTGGATTTGAGCCTCTCAAAGGCAATCACAGCCTTGTTTTTTCGCGGATGCTTGTTTGTAATGACCCACTGAAATCCTGCTCAGGTCATAATGAGTGGAGATCACAGACATGAGCATCACGATGGACGAAGAAATCAAACGTTGGACGGCCAAGCGCAAGTCCGCCTTGGTCATGGAAATCATTCAGGGCAAGACCACCGTCGCCGAAGCGGCTCGAGCCTTTGATTTGCCGCCCTCCGAGATTGAAGAATGGGTAGATGACGCCAAACGGGGCATGGAAAACGCCTTACGGGCCAAGCCACTGGATATTCGCGAGCAGTACGAGAAGCAGCTCAAGGAACTCCAGGAAGCTTATGGCGAGGCCATGCTGGAGTTACGCGCCAGAAAAAAGCTGGCCTCCCTGCTGGGCGAGGACGACAGATAGTCGCCGATGTTCAGCAGGGATTACGCGCAGAAGGTATTGATGTCTCCGTCAGCAAGCTCTGCCGCTGGTTTGGCCTGCCGCGTCGTAGTTGGTACTACCGCAGCGTCAAGGCCGCGCCCAAGCTTCAGGAGCATCTGGTCACCCCGATCAAAAACATGATTGAGGAGAACCCATCGTTCGGTTACCGGACGGTTGCAGCCCTGTTGGGGTTCAACAAGAACACGGTACAGCGCATCTTCCAGCTCAAGGGCTGGCAAGTTCGCAAGCGTCCGGTTGGGTTTCGCCCCCGGATCCAGGCCCTGCCTTCGGTGGCCTCAGCGCCCAACCAACGCTGGGCGACGGACCTATGCCGGATCTGGGCTGGTCGCGATGGCTGGTGTTCCTTGGCGCTGGTGATTGATTGCCATACCCGTGAACTACTGGGATGGCATCTCTCGCGCAGTGGTAAATCGAAAACGGCCGAGGCAGCGCTGGAGCAAGCCTTAATTGCTCGCTTCGGGGCTTGGGACGAGTTGCATCGCCGTTTTTGTTACGTAGCGACAATGGGTTGGTGTTTACCAGCCGCAACTACACAGCACTGGTGAAGAGCTATGGGTTGCAGCAGGAGTTCATCACGCCGTACACGCCGGAACAAAACGGCATGGTCGAGCGGGTGATCAGAACGCTCAAGGAGCAGTGTGCCCATCGGCAGAGGTTCGAGACCTTGCAGCATGCCAGTCGGGTGATTGGCGACTGGATCCAGTTTTATAACCAGAAGCGTCCTCACCAGGCGCTAAAGATGAAAACACCGGCGCAGGCCTATGCCGAAGCCGCTTAGTTGTGCAGGAACGGCTGGGTCATTACACTCGGGCGTCTCTGGCACTACTTTTCATCGATCTGGATGGATTCAAACAAATTAACGATACACATGGCCATGAAGCCGGTGATGCCGTCTTGCGTGAGGTAGCCGCTCGTTTACAAGCTAGTATTCGGCAGACAGATACTGCCGCTCGCCTTGGCGGGGATGAATTCACTGTAATATTGGAAAACATTAAGCACGGTATTCCCGATGCCAATATGTTGGCACAAAAAATACTGGAGACCCTTCAGCACCCGATACAACTCGATTCAGTAACCGCCACCATCAGCGCGAGTATCGGAATTTCGATGCATCACCCTTATGATGAAAGATCTGCCGACCAACTGGTAAATACCGCTGATTCGGCGATGTATACCGCCAAGCATGCGGGTAAAAATCAGGTTTGTGTCCATAAGTAACTAGATGATCACAGATCAATCCTCCACGGACCAACGGCACCTCGCTCCCCAGTGAGATGCCGATTCTCACTATTCAAGCCAAATTAAATCTTTTTATGCGATACATACACGATTTCTACCTTCGTTTTTTGCATGATATAAAGCACTATCCGCTTCTAGTAGTAATGTTTCTTCAGTCTTTATATGTGAGGTATTATCTGAACAGGCAATACCAAAGCTCATGGTGACAGAAAAATTGCCTTCATTCCTTTCAAACTTTAGATCAGAAATTGCTTGACGGATACGCTCTATAATTAACAGAGCATCTGTGGCATTGGTTTCACCCAGTATAATTAAAAACTCCTCACCACCATAACGCCCAACACAATCATGACTCCTTAAGTGGTTAGTTAAACTTTTACTGACCTCCTTCAGCGCTGTATCACCAGCAACATGACCATATGTGTCGTTGACATGTTTGAAATGATCTATATCAGCAAGTATTACAGTAGTAGGCTGTTTTTTTCTTGTGTCTTTTTCGATGGTGTTTTTTAGGAATTCCATTATAGCGCCCCGATGAAAAACACCAGTAAGTGCATCCCGAGAAGACTGCTCTTTGAGTTGCGCCAATGCATTTACCAACTGATTGTTTATGTCATAGATGCGTTGATAAAGACGGCTTTTTTCGACTAAAAATGATATTTGCCTTGCAAGGTTAATAAATATTTTTTGGTGGGCATCAATGTATGTGTTTTTTTCTTTGCTAGAGAAGAAAATGAAACCGATAGGCTTACCATCTGCAATGAGCGGGCAGGTTAAACTTGATTGAATGCCTTCAGCAACTATTAATTTAGTTGATAATGAGTTAGGGTTTTCAGCTAAATATAGTTGCAGGTCGTTAAGAATGCGGGGTTGTTGCGTGGTTAGTATCCCCTCTAAACTACTACCACTTAAAAAAGCAGTATATCCATTTTTGATCATTACTTTTTCTGGGTAATTTCTTTTTGTCCAATGAGCGAAAACCCGCTCATAATCATCAGATATTAATGCGCAGCCGATCCTATCGTAAGGTATTATTTCATGAAATGTGTCATATATGCGATTTAAAACCTCATCAAGAACACTGCCTTTACTGATTTCAGTGGATATTTCTTGAATTTTATTAAACCCATCAAGTCGGGCATCAAGCCAGGCAGCCAACTGAACAAGATCAGATTCAAAATCGAGAATGGATTCTATGTTGGTATCCTTCGGGAAAGATAAGGAACATTTGCCTTGTTTAATTTTTTTTATGGCTTCTCTGTATGAAGCTAACCGTTGAACTGATAGTGTTACATCGTTCATATCTTGTCCTTATCGGTACTGCGTTGACTTTTTGTAGCATAACGTCTGTTTAATCGATGATGCGAATAATACCTTGAGATCGTGATCTCCATCTAGATCTCTATCGCAGCGTGACATAATGGGTCATCAAATCATCTTCGCCGACAGTAAATTCAGCAGCAAGCGCCATCAGACCCGTAAAGCGATTTTTGCCCCTTCATGATCCCAGAAAAAGATCGTGAATTTAATCAATTAGCTACCTGATTACCCATGACCCTCAGCCAGCTTCAAGAGCCGATATGGCATCGGAGGGCTTGCCACGACTGCATGCCCCAATTCAACCAACATGCTCTTGAGGTCAAAACGATGATTAAACCGGAAGCAGTATTCCGCAAGATGCCTTGGTAAATGCTTCGCTCCGAGCGTATGGCAACTGCCCCGCAGCGAGTTTTTCACATTTCCTATCATCGTGTTTACCCAGTTGAATGCCGGATGATCCAGCCAGTCCAGGTTGCCCCCGGTGACAACACCCAGGTGCTCACAATTGGCCTCCTTGACCGCTTTGAAACAGGCCAATCCATCGGATATCACCGCGCTACCACTGGCAATATGCCGTTTTGCCCAATCAGCAACGGACTTGGTTTTGAAACCATCGACCACCGTCATCCGCATCTTGATTGGATGTCCTTCCTTGTTCAGGGCCACTGCTGCCACAAACGGCGTCTTGCCTGCCGCGCCCCGACCCCGTTTGCCACCACGGCGCTCGCCACCCCAGTAGACATCATCGAGCTGAATGATGCCGCTGATGGGCTGCTTGTCATCGGATTCTTTCGTGGCTTGCAGCAGCAGCTTGTGCTTGAGCATCCAGGCGGTGTCATATTTGACGCCCAACTGGCGCTTTAGCTCCATCGCTGACAAGCCTGTTTTGGTTTGTGACAACAGGTGCATTGCCAGAAACCACTTGGTCAGTGGGAGCTTGGTGTTTGCGAAAATCGTGTTTCCAGTCAATGACATCTGGTGACGGCAGTGATTGCATTGCCACACACGTGGCCGCCTTCTCAGGCGACAACAGGTCTTGTTGGCACATTCAGGGCAGACAAAGCCGTTAGGAAAACGCCAAGTGAACAGCGCGTTTTCGCACTGAGCCTCAGTGCCATAGTCCTTGAGAAACTCAAACAGGCTGTAGCCTTTCTGGAATTGGATTTTGCTTTTGGCCATGATCTCGCACCTCGATAACTGTACGTAAGATCAGTATAGTTCGTGGTAACTGACTGCTAATCATGGGTAATCAGGTAGAACATTATTCTGAAGCGATTGATGATTCCGCTCAGAAAAAATGTCCGTTTTTGGCTACAAAAGGCTCCATGCGAAGAGTAATCAATGCATCCATACCAAAAAATTCAGCCCGGCAAGGGTGGTCTGCCGGGCTGTGGGTGACTGACGAGCGGATAACTCACGTCAACAAGCGATTAGCCATCCCATCCAGCCGCGCTTTGGTCTTTTCCCAACCGGGCATCACCTGACCCATCAGCCGGTAAAAGTGCTCGCTGTGGTTGTGCTCGGCAATATGGCAGAGCTCGTGCAGGATGACGTAATCGATACACTCGCGGGGCGCTTTGACAAGATGCGGGTTAAGCGTGATCCGGCCATTGGGGGAACAACTGCCCCACTGGGTCTGCATGGTCAGGATGCGCAGTGGCGGACGCTCGGTGACCCAGATGGCCTGATCGAGCATGGCATTGAGGCGTCTGGCAAACACCTCTTTGGCACGGGCCTTGTACCAGTCAGCGAGCAGTGCATGGACTTTCTCGGCTCTCTTTGCGCTATCAGTGACTAGGCTCCTGACCGACACCTCCAGCTTGCCACGCAGCATTTTGACCCCCGGCACCGAATTAGGGGCTTCGATCACCTTGAGCAGGTACTGCTTGCCGAGGTAATAGTGACTTTCCCCACTGATGTACTGGCGTGGGGTGACGTGCTCCAACTGCTGGCGAAAGTCGCGTAACTGTTCGTAGATCCAGCGTCCGCGCTGCTTGACCGCTGCGAGAACCGCTTCATCAGCCGCCTCACGCGGGGCCGAGACCACGACGCGGCAATCGGGATGCACCTTGATAAGCACCTTGCCGCTAGCCTGTCTCCGTTGCACCCGCTCGAAGGCGATCCGCTCATCGCCGTAGCGAAAGCTAAAGGATGGAGCTGGAGCCTGGGCCTGAGCATCGCCCTTGGCCCGAATAGGCACATTCATCTGATCAGACTCCGCTCAAGCCGACTCGGGTGATCTGCACCACCATCTCGACGATCTTCTTGGCCTGCTCCATACCACTGCCGATTGCTTTGCACTCCTGGAACATGCGCGGCAACAGTTTCTTGCGAATACCCGCCTCGATGTTCTGCGGGTTGATGGAGTGCTCGGCCACAGACGCATCCACGACCGTATCGATCTCGAAGGCCAGCTTTATCCACTTATCCTGTACTTGGCTGTCGGTAATGGCGAACACCTCCGGCAGTACCTTTTTGAACACCCCAAAGTAGGCCTGAGCGTGGCGATGCCCAGCAAAGGCGTCAGGTATGTCACTCAGGCGGCGCTCCTGCACCTGCTCTTCGAACTCCCGAAACAGCATGTACTGCTTGAGCGGGTGCTCGAACAGCTTCTCTGCCTCCTCGATAGCTTGTCGCAGCAGCTTGGAGAAGGCTTCCTGGGCGTAAGGGTCATCTCGTAGCTCCTGCTCAATCATGCGGCTGACCCGCGTTTTGATGATGTCGGTCTCGTTGCGGGTCTTGTTCTCGTTCCACTCTTCTGGCTGCTGCTGGCCCATCTTGCCGACCTCGTAGACGCCACCCGGCTCTTTGACCTCTACACCGACCACATGCTTATCCAGCAGCTTCTTCACCTGCTCGGCATATTCGTCGTAGTCAACCTTCTCACCGGCATCCTGCTGCACCAGTTGGCGCAGGCTGGAGAGCTGTTTCACCGTCTCCTTGTAGTGACGGCGATCCGCCTCGCTAAAGGCACTGTCCTCGAAGAAAGAGGCCGACTGCAACGCCACTTTCAGGCAACTGGCAAACGCCGTGAGCGCCTCGTAGAAGTCTTCTCGCACCTTGAGGTTCACATCCACCAGTTCGCCGTCCAGTTCCTCCATCTTGGGCACCAGCACTTGACGCAGTTGCTCGATATCCTGCTTGTTCTTCACCCCGGCGAAAATGTTCCACAGGGTCTGGTAGAGCTGAGGCAGCCGCTTATATTCGGTGCCCATCTGGTTGTAGAGGCCTTTGAGGTCGTCAACGTCATAGCCGCCCTGGGTGCGGGAAGCGAGATCCTGATACTTGCCGATAGTGGTATCCAGCTCGGATAAGATGCCGCGATAGTCGATAAGCAGACCGAACTGCTTCTTCGGGTGCAGCCGGTTGACCCGCGCAATCGCCTGGATCAGGTTGTGCTCTTTGAGTGGCTTGTCGATATAGAGCACTGTGTTCTTTGGCTCATCGAAGCCGGTCAGCAACTTGTCCACCACGATCAGCAACTTGAGGTCGTCATCCTGATCGAAACGATTCACGACATGTCTGGTGTACGCCTGCTCATCCCCAGAACCAAAGAGAGCACCGACATTCTCCTTCCACCACTGAGTGACCAGCGGTGTGGTCGATTCATCGACCTCGGTGTTGCCTTCCCGGCTGTCGGGCGGACTCATCACCACCGCCGACTCGAACAGCCCCGCCTCGTCGAGGTACTTTTTATAGAGCACCGCCGAGGCTTTGCTATCGCAGGCCAGCTGGCCCTTGAGCCCCTCGACAATGTGGTTTGAAAAGTGACTGGCGATATCGAACGCAATCAGCTTGATGCGATCTTCCGCGCTGTAGATCTCGCCCTTGCGGGCAAATTTGCGTTTCAGATCGGTCTGCTGCTGCTCGTTTAACCCCTGGGTTATGCGCTCAAACCAGCTGTCGATAGCCCGCTCGTTGACCTCCAGATCGGGAATGCGCTCCTCGTAGAGCAACGGCGTCACCGTCTTGTCCTCGACCGCCCGCTGCATGGTGTAGGCATGGACGATGGGGCCAAACTTATTGGTGGTCTTGTCATCCTTGAGAAGCGGCGTGCCGGTAAAAGCCACAAACGCGGCGTTGGGCAATGCCAGCTTCATGCGGACATGGTTCTCGCCCCCCTGGCTGCGGTGGCCCTCATCGATCAGCACGATGAGATCCGGGCTCTTGTTGATGCACTCCGGCAACTTGGTCGCTGAGTTGAACTTCTGAATAAGCGAGAAGATGATCCGCTCGCTGCCCTTACCGATCTGCTCGGCCAGCCGCTTGCCCGAGGTAGCCATGGCCGCTTCTTTATCTTTCTTGCCCGCAAGTTCGCCGCTGGAGGCGAAGGTCTTGCTGAGCTGGCTCTCCAGATCCACCCGGTCGGTCACCACCAACAGGCGACACTGTTTCAAACTATCGTGCAGGATCAGCGCCTTGCTGAGGAACACCATGGTGAACGACTTGCCCGAACCAGTTGTGTGCCAGATCACCCCACCTTCTCTCCCGCCATCTGGACGTTTCTGGTTGATACGCTCGATTAACCGCTTGATGCCAAACACCTGCTGGTAGCGGGCGACTATCTTGCCCGCCTTCTTGTCAAACAGGGTGAACAGCCGGGTCATCTCCAGCAGCCGCTCCGGCGAGAGCAGGCTGATGAGCAGCCGATCCTGATCACTGACGGCCAGCTCGCCAGCCGCAACTAGGGACTGATACCAGCCCAGATCGGCGGCGGGCCGGTGGCTAAACAGGGCAGAGCGTTGTTCGGATGAGAGCGGCTGATTTTTGATGGCTGTCATCTCGCCATCACCGATGTCCTCCTCACGCCAGGCGGCCCAGAACTTCTCCGGCGTACCGCAGGTGCCATATCGCCCCTCGATGCCATTGATGGAGAGCAACAACTGGCTGTAGGCAAACAGCAGCGGGATCTCGTCGGGGCGCTGGTTGCGCAGGCTTTGAGAGACCCCCTCCTTGATGGTCGGCCCTTTTTTGGCGTTGCCATCCGGGCGCTTGGCCTCAATCACCACCAAGGGCAAGCCATTGACGAAGCAGACGATATCCGGGCGACGCGACTCGATGCCGCCTGCGCGAGTAACCCGAAACTCTTCGGTGAAGGTGAAGCGGTTATTCTGCGGGTTGTGCCAGTCAATAAGGGGGATGGTTGGGCTCACCTTCTTGCCATCAACAAACTCGGTGACCGACATGCCATAGAGCAAGTGGTTATAGAGCCGCTCGTTGGCCGCCTGCAATCCTTCATTCAGGGCCGGGCTACACAGCTCGCTCACAAGATTGTCCACTGACTTAGGGGAAAGCGGATAGGTCTTGCCCGCAAACACAAAGGTGCGCTCGGCCAGTACGCTGCGTAGCTGTTGACGCAGCACTACCTGATCGGCCTTGTTATCCCTTGCGATAAGCGCCTGTTCGGGGGAGAGGAAAGTCCAGCCCAGCTGGGTCAACAGGGTCAGGGCCGGGATCTTGGCGCTGTACTCTTCTTGAAATTTCGGTGCTAGTTGCATCATCGTCGATCCTTTTTCCATGCAGATGAAAAATTTGCACTTCTGGATTGAGGTTTCGATTTTGGTGACTTAATTTTCACTGTCATTGGAAAAGGGAAATCAACCCCAAGCAAAAGAGCTTCACCTTGCCCAAGAACAGGTAAAAATGATGCAGAACGCTGATCAATCGACCCTACAGCTCTTTTCACAATCTCTTGATCTTTTTCATTGGTCAAACGATGAACAATCAGAGTACCTATCTGGCTTAATACATCCTCAGGAATGTCACGCGGGCGTTGTGTGGCAATGATTACATTTAGGCCATATTTCCTACCTTCTTTTGCAATATCCCCAAAAGCATCCAGGTCTAATTTCGATGCTTCATCTCCAACCCGTTTATTTAGAAACTGGTGAGATTCATCAATAAATATGAGCAGTGGACTTTCATGACTAACTTTAGTGTTACGAGCGCATAATAAAAGCCTTCTACCAATTGCGTTGACAAGAATTTCTCTGGCATTAGCCTCAAATGGTATAGCAGACAAATCTAGACGAAGAATTTTCGCATCGGGAAACTCGCAAAATTCATCAAGTAAAGCAGGTATATTTTTCAGCGAACTATCACTATCAATCATCCACCTAAAATTAGGGTTTGCTGACATAGCTTGAATTCGAGAGATCAGGTTCAAACAATGACCGACATCATTATCAGCACGCCCTCCCCATATTTCAGGCCTAGGTGTTTGTGCTGTTCCACCGTTTGGCCAGATGCACTCTTCAATAATTTGTTTAGCAAGACATGAGAAAGACCACGGTATTTTACTCTCAAACGTGCTAATAGCTTGAACTGCATTTTCAAAGTTTGCTTTAGTTCTACCTGCTTTTTCCATGGTATAACTTGTGCTGATTGGCAAACCATGATTAGCAGTTTGGTAGTACTGAGTTACAACTCTGAGACTTTGAATCGCAGCCTCCAATTTCGGAGCCTGACTTTGAGCAGATGGTCGTAATAAAGCACGCAAATCAGTATCGGTGAACATCCAATGAGGGTATGTCACCTTTTGACCATCTTTTGCGTTCGTGTTCTCGCCTACGTAATAGCTTTCACATGGCAAATTTTCATATTCACCGGTGGCATCGATGAGCAAGATCTTCCCACCATGCTCATACACATTTTCCATTAGATTTGCCATGGTGTAGCTTTTACCACCACCGGTAGATCCTAGAATGGCGCAATGTCTGGAGAATAATTTTTCTGGAGTAATGCCGATATTGACAGAGGAATCATGCGGCATTTCTGCAATAGGCAACTGTAAATCATTTGCGCTTGTGTTTAGTACACCTTCGGCCAACATCGAAACCAACTTAGGGTGAGCCGCGTAGACTTGAGCACCCAAGCGAGGGTATTGCTTGACCCCGCGATGGTTAAAGCCAGTTTCAACATCAACACTTACCAGCAGTTGCACAATCCCAATCGGATTATTATTGGGATGGCTATCATCTAAACCCTCAACACTCAGACGCTCGCCATTCTCTAGCCAAACTTTAACGACCCGAGCGAGGATAGAAAGCTGTCCACAGTCGATGAAAACAAATTCATTAACTTCACCAACCGGAATACGAGTACCTAGAATCCAAGTCTGTTCACCAGAACCAGCCTTGGTTAAATTAATTTTGGCCTCGGTTGCAGACATATCGACTAGGCTACCGATTCGGCGATTACTATCATGCGGAGAAAACCAACTTTCGCTCATACCGCGCCCCCACGCTGAACAACCAGTTCAAAGGCTTTGAGCAAGCTTTCCTCAGGGGTTGGTTTATGTCGATTTGGCAAAAGGCTAGCAAACACATCAAAAGTGCAATCAGCAATAGCAACTCTTGAATCACCAGCCTTAATGACGTTCATTAATTGAGATCGTATCGCTGAATTAAATGAACCATTTACGCTGAATGGATCTTTGGTTGCAGCCATAACCATCAATTCAGGGTTGGTGCGTAGCGCCATCGTGATTGCGCTATTGATATGCTTATCATTGAAGCCAAACCCAATGCAGAGCAGTGCCGTTTTTGGCTTTTGCAGTGCATCTAAAAACGCAGCCATCATATCCAGATAGGGAGAGTCATAGGAGCTTTGATATTTGGAGCTACTAGGATAAATGAACACTGGCTCACCTTCGGTGGTGTTTAATGCGCTGCGTTTTTGAACCCCTTGGCTAGTCCTGACCCAATCTACAGACCCGTGAATTTTGTACAGATGCACTATATTCGGCAGGTAAGCCCCACCTTTTTCTGTGGCTTGACTTCTGTTCACTATGTCATAGTGAAACCATGCGGGATTGAATCGAGATGGATTTGAAAACTCAAAGCCATCAATAACAATCATCCCTGTGTTCGAGGCTGCCATTTCAAATGCTAGATCATAGTTGGTCGTAAATAGCTTTAGCCGTTTCTGCTTTGGTGACCTGCGCCCTAATACACCGACAAAGGTATTGTGAGCAGTCCACCCATCAGTTGCAACACGATCAACAAAGTTGGTGTGCTCCAAAATAGCAACTTTCGCCGCTTTCAAAAAAGCCTCGACACATTCCTGATCGGCCGATGATAAACACTTCAGAGTAAGGTAGGAGTCGCACAATGAGAGCAGCAATTCAATATCATTTTTTTGCTCTCCATCGTCCCATTTCTCTGCCACATCTGAATATTTGACAGCCTTCAAGACTTTATCAAATCGGCTAGCATCTAAGTCACTACAGATACGCCATAGATCGCCCATGCTGGGCGCAATATTATCCTGCTCTTTTTGATTGAAAGTTAGCGAAGTACCTGACCCTGCCAGAACGATTAAATTCTCAGCATCAACTAACTGATTGATGAACTTGTGAAATGGCGCCAATCTAGCTTTTTCGTCATCCTTCCCTACTTCAATCGCCAGCGGAATCTCTTGTTCATCAACCAGTTTGGAATCCGCAGAGAAAAAAGACAGGGTGCACGGTTTCGTCATATTTCAAATCTCCTTATAGCTGTACGCGGCGCTTACCCGTCAACAACTGCTGCATCAGGGCTTTTTTCTCTTGCTTTAAGGCGTCAAGCTTCAGTTGCAGCTTATTGATGGTTTCGCTTGATGCATGAAGAACATCGGCAATCTGCTCCTGCTCATCGAAACATGGTACTGGAACTTTGGTATTCATAAACTCAGAAGGTTTAATATTCAGCAGCCCGTTGTTTCTGACCCCCGTATTTACCAAGGCACCAAGCTGAGGTTTAAGGTAGTCTGCTTCAAAAAGGTACTTGAAATAGCGGTGGCTAAGCCCTTGATGAAGTTTGAAACACACATACACGTGGGGTACCAACCCAGATTTATCCGACATTCCGCACCTGATTTAGGAATAAATTTGCCGATAGCGCTCACCCAATACCTCCAAAATGATCTGCTGGTCTCCTGTTAGCTCCGTTACTTGTGGCGGAGCTTCTCCCAGTCGATATTCATGGATGCCACCAAAGCGCAAAAAGATCCAACGGGCCGTCGGCTGCTGGGTCGGTTTCTTTTTCATATCCGCCACACTGCGATTCTGCTCCACTAATCCCTGCCGGATCCGGTGCTCCAACGCTGCGTAAATCATCAGGCTACAGGTCATCACCATGAGCAACGCTTCAATCCGCTCCGGCTTTTTCAGGTACAGTGAGGAGGTTAAAAACTCCGGGCTCTTGAGAAAACGAAAGCCCCGTTCGACATTCTGCTGCGCTTTATAGGTGGCCAAAAGTTCGGCCATGGTCAGCGTATCGCTGTGGTCATTGGTCGCCAGGATGAACACCCCGGTCTGGTTGTGGGCCTCTTCAACGCAAGCCAGGCTAGTTGCCGCCAACCCAGTGATTTGAAACTGATGGCCAATTGGCTCTTCGCCACGCTTGGGTCTGCCACGTCCTGTATAAACGGGTTCACCTACCACTTCGGCATCCAGTTGCAGCAGCATCAAGCTGGCGGTAAAACAGCTCAACTCAGCTTGGGCATCCGCCTCACAAGCAAAGCGTCGGGCACACAATTTGGCGAAGGCTTTGAGCTCGCGGGTACTGTCTTTGAGCAGGTTTTTGGCCAATGTCTGCTGCTCGCGGTGGCTGGCTTGTTCGCTGCGCACCAGCAACCAACGTTGCGCGACCCCGGCATAATTCGCGTGTTGCCAACGGCCATGATAGCCATTGCCCAGAGCGGTCAGCGGTTGTGCACCTATGGTTGCCACGGCCTGCTTTGCCTCATTGAGAGTGACGGGCACCCGGGTCACAAATAGTTGCTGCTGTTGCGCCAGTAATTGCAAGGTATCGGCGCAGTACAGTGCGGCATCGCCGACCAGATAACGGCACTCCTGCGCGGCCTTGAGACTGCTCAAATGGCGACGAACGGTCTGGGCAAAGGCTTTGGTGTCATTACTATTGCCGCTCAGGGCCTGCATATAGACAGGTAGGCCGGCCTGATTTTCACAGATGAGCTCAAGGATCACTTGATTCAGCTCTGGCCGGTGATCACGACTATAACCACGCACCAGTTGCAGCTTACCGACCAGATCCCCATCGGCACAGTCATAGGCGCCATCGACGTGGAAGCTGGTAATATCGAGGTGCACTGCGGTGCTTTTGAGCCCCAGCCGCTCGACAACTTGCGCCGCCATCACCTGATACAAGGCGCTGACATCGGCCTCAAAGAGGGCATCGAGACAGCGACCGAGCACATCATCATTGAGGTCATCAGCACAGATCCCGGGGCCAATCAGGCGCTCAACCGGCTTGTTAGCGAAGAATTGCGGGAACATGTGCAGGGTGCTGCTGTGAAAGCCGAGGCCGTTCACTATCATGGCGACCAAGGCTTCACCATGTGAGACCTTGAAAGGCGGGGTTTTGGGGAGCAAGGCATCGATCATGCGGGCAATGCCCAGTTCCTGGCAGAGTGCGGCGACCAAACCAAGGTGATCGAGGTTACGGATCGAGATAGCGGGTGCGGCCATGATGATCTACCTGCAAAAGAGAGTAATAGATCAGAACGGCCGATCGCCGTCAAGCACTGAAAATAGCAAAATCAGGTGCGGAATGACGGATTTATAACTATCAAGATCAAAAATGCAGCCAAACTCGTAGGTTTTTGAGTTTCCTTTATTATATGCAAATTCACCTTTTTTCAAAAGAATGTAGTTTTTAACACTCTCACCAGCCATATATCTACTGTAGCGTTCATCCTGCCTAACAAACCCAGATAAAGATGAAATAGTGAGAATAGGATGACCTTCACCATCAGATTTACGCTGGATTCTTTTGGAAATTTGACTAATGCTTTGGAATTTCCACTCCCCACTAAACCTCACACCATTGTTATCCAGCAGGCGTTTTTTGCCGGTGAGCAGTTGCTGCATCAGCGCCTTTTTCTGCTGCTGGCTATTGGCCAGCAGTTGCTCGGTGGTGCTGATAGCCTTATCCCAAGTGGATAGGATATTGGCAATTTTTCTTTGTTCGGGTAGAGGAGGTATTGGCGCTACAAGTTCTTGCACCTGCTTTGCAGACAAATTAGCTTGTTTTGTGCCCCCAGGGAATGAATATAATCGTGAAAGAATCACTTCACTTCGCAGTAAATTTAGTAAATAACCAGCACTTGTTTTTTTCTTAGGAACAAATTTCATTACTCGCTGATTCAATAGTGAATCGGGCGCATGAGATGGTATTTCTACTGTAAATCCATAGTCGCGTTTACCCATAGTCCCCGTCATAGACATGACCAGATCACCAGGTCTCACCAGAAATCTAGCATACTCATCCTTGAATGACTCAGGTAGATATTCTGGATTTCGTTCAAAATCTAAATTGTTTTGATATAAATTACCCATTCTGAGCAAAGGAATACCCGTAGGAGTAAAGTCGCTACTTTTAAATGCGAACCCCATAACGGTATCTGCTAATTCACTTAATGTACCAACCGTCCACCCCTTAGGCACCATAGCCCAGCTCCTCCAGATACTTAGCCATCTCGATTTCCAGCTCGGCCAGTTGGGTTTTCAGTTGTTCGCGCTCGGCCCGCACCGCCAGCAGATCGATCTCGGCTTCCTCCTCGAAGGTATCCACATAGCGTGGGATATTGAGGTTGTAGTCGTTCTCCTTGATCTCTTTAAGCGAGGCGAGATAGGCGTATTTATCGACATTGCCGCCGTTGCGGTAGGTGGCGACGATCTTGGCGATATTGTCCGCACTCAACAGGTTCTGGTTTTTACCCGCCTTGAACTCACGGCTGGCATCGATAAACAGCACATTGTCATCCACCTTCTGCTTTTTAAAGATCAGGATGGCGGCCGGGATGCCGGTGCCATAGAAGAGCTTCTCTGGCAGGCCGATCACCGCATCGAGCAGGTTCTCGTCGATCAGCTGCTGACGGATCTTGCCCTCGCTGGAACCCCGGAACAGCACGCCGTGAGGCACCACGACCCCCATGCGACCACTCTTGGGTTTGAGGGTCTCAATCATATGGAGGATAAAGGCGTAATCCCCCTTGGTCTTGGGTGGCAGCCCGCGCTTGAAGCGACCGAACTTATCGTTCCCCGCTTCCTCATAACCCCATTTATCCAGCGAAAACGGCGGGTTGGCGGTCACGATATCAAAGCGCATCAGATCGCCGTTTTTATCGAGCAACTTGGGGTTGCGGATGGTGTCGCCCCACTCGATTTTGTGGTTGTCTTCCCCGTGCAGGAACATGTTCATCTTGGCCAGCGACCAGGTAGAGCCGATGGCCTCCTGCCCATAGAGGGCGTAGTGCTTCTCGCCATGGTTTGCCACCACCTTGCGGCCGCACTTCATCAACAGTGACCCCGAGCCACAGGCCGGATCGCAGATGGTGTCGCCCGGCATCGGCTCCAGCAACTCGGCGATAAGATCGGAAACTTCGGGCGGGGTATAGAACTCCCCCGCCTTCTGGCCGCCGCTGGCGGCGAAGTTCTTGATGAGATACTCATAGGCGTTGCCGATCACATCCAGGGTGCCGACCCGACTCGGTTTGAGGTTGAGCTCATCCTTGGCAAAGTCTTCCATCAGATGACGCAGTATAGTGTTTTTCTGCTTCTCTTCGCCGAGGCGGTCGGTGTTGAAGCTGATGTCCTGAAACACGCTCTTGCCCGCGTCTTTGAGCTTGGTGCCATTGGCCTCTTCGATGGCGTGCAGCGCCTGATCGATCCGCTCGCCGTTGCCCGGCTCGTGACGACGCTCGAACAGGCTGTAGAAGCTGGCCTGTTTGGGCAGCACGAAGCGCTCGTTTTTGAGCATCTCTTCAATGAGCTCCGGCTCATCGCCATATTCGGCCTTGTAGCCATCGTAGTGATCCTGCCAGACATCGGAGATGTATTTCAGGAACAGCATGGTGAGCACGAAATCTTTATAGGTATCGGCACTGATGGTGCCCCGGAAGGTATCACAGGCAGACCAGAGGGCCTTGTTGATATCGTCCTGGTTTATCGAGGTAGTCATAAGTCACAATTCCTTGGGTATTTCTTGGAAAAATGGGCTGCTCAGCGAAACTATTTCGCTAGCTGATCGGATTGTTCGAGCAGGCTGGCAGCGATGGCCTGCATCATCTGCTCGCCGTTACGTTGCAGTTGTTGCATCAGATTTCGTTCTTCACGCAGGCTGTGGGCCAGCTTCATGATGGCGGCCTGTCTCGCAAGAGACGGGATGCCGATAGGGGCCTCCTCCAACACCTGACGGCGAATACTTTTTGCCGCGCTGCCTTCGGCGTGAAGCTCGAAGTAGCGCTGGCAAGGGGACTGATTGAGCTGCCAGGCCAGAAATTCGGGACTGAGCGCCTCGCTATGCAACCGCACCACATAGAAGTGAGGGGCGGCTACGGCGGGCAATGATGCAAGCCCGGTATCGACCAGCACGGCATAGTTAGTACTGCCACGGGCCGCCACCAGGATATCGCCGGTTTGCAGCCAGTCAGGCTCCTTCTTGCTGGTAGGCTCAGAACGAAGGCAGGCAGACCAGTCAACCCCCCCTTCTGGCGAGGCATCTCTCATCTGCACCACGGCCATGCTGCCGGAATCGATCTCCGGGATCTTGCCGCGATAGGGGTGCCCAGCACTGATGGTGGCAATTTGGTTCAGCTTCACAAAAATCTCTTCATCGTTAATGATGCAGTTACAGTGTGTCGCATCTGACGCTACTGAGTCAATATCAATGCCCATTATTTTTGCATCAATGGGAATGATGCTTTTATGTGTGCCATTGACAAGAGGTAGACCCTGACCTGCCTGAAAGATCCAACCGAGATCATTTTGTAATTTAATTACAGTTAATCACCGCAAAAAATAAAAAGGCCCTGCTGTTGCAGGGCCGTTGAGTTTCCAACTCAATTGTCGGTTTCCAACTTAATTGTCCGTGATCAACAACGCAGTGAATTGCCACAACCTATGTGGTTGACATTTAATTAATTTTCTATATAAAAGTACAATAAGTCTCATAGCAATTACCTGAGACAATTACATAGCTTTTATAGCTACCGATAATTGCGTAAGTTATTGAAATTGAAGGTTATATTTGTGCTGCAACATGTGAGAATGAGGGTTCGAATCCCTCCCTCACCGCCAAATTGCAAAAAACCGACCTTATGGTCGGTTTTTTGCTTTGGGGAAGTGTCATCAGCTCATCTCGAAGAGGGGGGGTGAGAACCCTCGCCGGGTTCGAGCAGAGCAGCTTGCTGCGATGAACGGCCGCAGGCCGCCCCGAAGGGGTGAGCCACGCAGTGGCGAATCATCCCTCCCTCACCGCCAAATAAAACAAAAGGCCCCGTCGAAAGACGGGGCCTTTTGTTTATCAAGGGCTGGTTTGACACTTCTCTGTGGCCGGTCTCAGACCGCTTGCTCAGGCCAGCTTCAACATCGGCATCTGTTCGCGTTTGTCACAGTGCGTCAGATGGACCCGGCTGGTCAGGCGGGTCAGCAGCTCGTAGGGGATGGTGCCTATCTTTTCGGCCACCTGTTCCACCGGCAACCCTTCCCCCCACAGCGTCACCTCGTCTCCCACCTTGTCGCTGGCCGCCGGCCCCAGATCGACGGTGATCATGTCCATGGAAACCCGACCCACGATGGGCACCCGGCGGCCATTGATCAGCATGGGGGTACCTTCGGGCGCCATGCGGGGGTAACCATCGCCATATCCCGCGGCCACCACGCCGAGGGTAGTATTTCGATCCGCCACCCAGTGTCCTCCATAGCCGACCGCCTCGCCCTGCTGGCAGGCGCGGGTGGCGATGAGCTGGCTCTTGAGATTCATGACCGGGCGCAGGTCATGGTCGGCGGCAAGCTGACCGGTAAACGGGGAGGCGCCGTAGAGCATGAGGCCGGGTCGGATCCAGTCGCTGCGCGATGCCGGCCAGGCGAGGATGCCGGCGGAGTTGGCCATGGCCCGCTCGCCCGGCAGATGAGCAGAGAGGCGGTTGAATTCCTCGATCTGCAGCCGGGTGGCCTGGGTATCCTGCTCATCGGACTGGCTGAAGTGCGTCATCAGATGGAACGGCTGCACCACGTTGCGACAATGGCTCAGCCGCTCGATGAAGGCGGGCAGCTCCAGGGTGCGCAGCCCGAGCCGGTTCATTCCGGTATCGAGCTTGAGCCACACCTTGATGGGGGCGGGCAGACTGGCCTGCTCGAGCAGTGCCAGCTGCTCCCAGGTATGCAAGGTGGTTTGCAGTTCGTGTTTCGCCAGCAGCGGCAGCGCCTCGGCACTGAAGAAGCCTCCCAGCACCAGAATGGGCTTGGTGATGGCGTTGGCACGCAGCACCAGCGCCTCCTCGACCCTTGCCACCGCATAGGCATCGGCCTGGGCGAGGGCGTGGGCCACCTGCAGCAGCCCATGGCCATAGGCATTTGCCTTGAGTACCGCGATGATCTTGCTGTGGGGGGCATGGCGGCGCACCACGGTGAAATTGTGCTGGAGTGCATCGATATCGATGCTGGCCGTAACTGTGTTCATCATGGGTCGGGTGTCTGCTCGATGAGTAGTTGGCTGATGGTTTCAATCCCGATCCGGTGATCCTGGCTGCCGGGACGAGCAAACGGGGGTCACTGAATCATGTTTTTTATATGCTTTAAAATGTAAAAAGATGTTATCAGTTGTTTTTTTGTTGGTAAATTATGTGGCGAATAGGAATGCGTAAATGCGCAAAATACGGAATATTCCTCGGTATAAATTTCCCTGCCAACGCTTTCTCTGGCTCCCTATCGGGCAATATTTATCACTGGTTTTTCCCCTTAAAACGGGAGGGGGATCGAGCCGTTTTCGCACATTGTTGGCGGCTTTTCGCACCGGCTGCGTGCAGGTGGGGTTGCCGACCCCTGGCCAAGGTGTGGGGAGGGGCAGGTGCATGGCAGAGGAGAAAAGCAGGCTACCAGCTCCATGGGGGGTGAAGGTGGAACTGCCGGATTAAAGAGGGCATCTCGTCGAACCGGCGAGTGGTGTACGCCACTAAGAAAGCTTGTGGCCGGCTTGGTGGCGCACGCGGCCGGAGAGACAGGTCATCCGTGGCCAGGGATGGTGAAGCATGGATGTGGGCCGGTTAATTAATCAAGGGAAGGTGCGAACAAGTCCCTGATATGAGATCATGTTTGTCATCTGGAGCCATGGAACAGGGTTCATCATGAGTCATCAACTTACCTTCGCCGACAGTGAATTCAGCAGTAAGCGCCGTCAGACCAGAAAAGAGATTTTCTTGTCCCGCATGGAGCAGATTCTGCCATGGCAAAACATGGTGGAAGTCATCGAGCCGTTTTACCCCAAGGCTGGTAGTGGCCGGCGACCTTATCCGCTGGAAACCATGCTACGCATTCACTGCATGCAGCATTGGTACAACCTGAGCGATGGCGCGATGGAAGATGCTCTGTACGAAATCGCCTCCATCCGTCTGTTTGCCCGGTTATCCCTGGATAGCGCCTTGCCGGACCGCACCACCATCATGAATTTCCGCCACCTGCTGGAGCAGCATCAACTGGCCCGCCAATTGTTCAAGACCATCAATCGCTGGCTGGCCGAAGCAGGCGTCATGATGACTCAAGGCACCTTGGTCGATGCCACCATCATTGAGGCTCCCAGCTCGACCAAGAACAAAGAGCAGCAACGCGATCCGGAGATGCATCAGACCAAGAAAGGCAATCAGTGGCACTTTGGCATGAAGGCCCACATTGGTGTCGATGCCAAGAGTGGCCTGACCCACAGCCTAGTCACCACCGCGGCCAACGAGCATGACCTCAATCAGCTGGGTAATCTGCTGCATGGAGAGGAGCAATTTGTCTCAGCCGATGCCGGCTACCAAGGGGCGCCACAGCGCGAGGAGCTGGCCGAGGTGGATGTGGACTGGCTGATCGCCGAGCGCCCCGGCAAGGTAAGAACCTTGAAACAGCATCCACGCAAGAACAAAACGACCATCAACATCGAATACATGAAAGCCAGCATCCGGGCCAAGGTGGAGCACCCGTTTCGCATCATCAAGCGGCAGTTCGGCTTCGTGAAAGCCAGATACAAGGGGTTGCTGAAAAACGATAACCAACTGGCGATGTTATTCACCCTGGTCAACCTGTTTCGGGTGGACCAGATGATACGTCAGTGGGAGAGATCTCACTAAAAACTGGGGATAACGCCTTAAATGGCGAAGAAACGGTCTAAATAGGCTGATTCAAGGCATTTACGGGAGAAAAAATCGGCTCAAACATGAAGAAATGACTGAGTCAGCCGAGAAGAATTTCCCCGCTTATTCGCACCTTCCCTAGTAACGGCCTCAACGGAGCTGGTTGTCGCGTGAGTCATACTAATCGGCTAGTGAAAAAACAGAAGGGGGAGCCGTTGAAAACCGGCGCAACGTCATAAATCGGGACCTCAAGAGGGCATTCATTGTTTGGTTTTGTTAAACGATAACTGGTTATCGAATAGAAAAACCAAACAATGTGGGCCTGGTTTCTGGCCGTGCTGGCTTGTCTGGAGGCTGGTGGGGAGTGAGTTGGGGCAATCTGGGAGGGTTTCCCGGTTTCCCCGGAATTGGTTTGGCAATCATGGTGTGATCTGGGTTGTGGGAAGAGGGGAAAGGGAGGTTGCCGCTCAATGCTGCGCCCCGACCGGGGTGATGTTGGGCCGTCAGGCACTGTGGCGGGATCGGCCATTGGCGCTCGGGGCCGGCTCGGGTATAGTCCTGCGCCAACAAGATAGGTTCGGATGGAGGAGTCGGCGCCGCTTCAGGCAAGCGGGTCGAATCACTCCTTCGGCGCGGCTTTAAAGGATATCCCCATGAAATTCAGTCCCCTGCTCGATGAGATGATGAAGGCGCTGCAGGTCTTGCCGGGCGTGGGCCCCAAGTCCGCCCAGCGCATGGCGTTCACCCTGCTGGAGCGCGAGCGCAGCGGTGGTCTGCGTCTGGCCTCCCTGCTCAACCGGGCGCTCACCGAAATAGGTCATTGCAGCCACTGCCGCACCTTTACCGAGAACGATCGCTGCGAGATCTGCGCCAATCCCAAGCGTGAGGAGAACGGCCTGCTCTGCGTGGTGGAGAGCCCGGCGGACGTGGCGGCCATCGAGCAGACCGGCCAGTTCTCCGGCCGTTACTTCGTGCTGATGGGCCACCTGTCGCCCCTTGACGGCATCGGCCCCGAGGAGCTGGGGCTCGATATCCTGGAGCGCCGCCTCAAGGAGGAGCAGATCAAGGAGCTGATCCTCGCCACCAACCCCACCATCGAGGGGGATGCCACCGCCTGGTACATCGCCGACATGGCACGCACCGCCGGGGTGGAGGTGAGCCGCATCGCCCACGGCGTGCCGGTGGGCGGGGAGCTGGAGCTGGTGGATGGCACCACGCTCTCCCACTCCCTGATGGGGCGCCAGCGCCTGAGCTAAAGACACCACGGACCCCACCCCGGCCCTCCCCTTGGCAGGGGAGGGAGCAATGGATCTTGCCCCACTCCTCCCCTTGGCAGGGGAGGGAGCAATGGATCTTGCCCCACTCCTCCCTTTGGCAGGGAAGAAAGCAACGAACCCAACCCGGCCCTCCCCTTGATAGGGGAGGGAGCAATGGATCTTGCTCCACTCCTCCCTTTGGCAGGGGAGAAAGCAACGAACCCCACCTCAGTCCTCCCCTTGGCAGGGGAGAGCAAGGCTGACCCCGCCATTGGCTCCACGCTCGATCCCAATCTGACCCTCCTCGCCAGACAGGGGATGGCAGTGCACCTCCCCCTTGTGAAGGGGGAGGCCGGGAGGGGGTTGCCTGTGTGGGCCAAGCGAGGGGCTTGTGTGCAAATTTGCTCTCAAGTTTGCACGCAAGCCCCTTGATATTTGAAAGGCCAACCCCATCTAGCTTGGGAATCTGTTCAACCCGACGTTTTGAGGACTGGTCGATGACCCAAAGTGTTCACGCCGAAACCCACGGCTTTCAGACTGAAGTCAAACAACTGCTGAGCCTGATGGCTCACAGCCTCTACTCCAACAAAGAAGTATTCCTGCGCGAGCTGATTTCCAACGCCTCCGATGCGGCGGACAAGCTGCGCTTCAAGGCGCTTTCCGATGCCTCTTTGTTCGAAAACGACGGCCAGTTGCGCGTGCGCCTGGTGGTGGACAAAGAGAACAAGACCCTGACCATTTCGGACAACGGCATCGGCATGACCCGTGACCAGGTGATCGAGCACCTGGGCACCATCGCCAAGTCCGGCACCGCCGAGTTCTTCAAGCACCTCTCCGGTGACCAGGGCAAGGATTCCCAGCTGATCGGCCAGTTCGGGGTGGGCTTCTACTCCGCCTTCATCGTGGCCGACAAGGTGACCGTGGTCTCCCGCGCCGCCGGCACCGCGCCGGAGCAGGGCGTGCAGTGGGAATCACAAGGGGAAGGCTCCTTCACCGTGGCTGACGTGACCAAAGCTGGTCGCGGCACCGACGTCATCCTGCACCTGCGCAGCGATGAAGAGGAGTTCCTGGACGACTGGCGTCTGCGTTCCGTGGTCAGCAAATATTCCGACCACATCAGCGTGCCGGTGGAAATGTACAAAGAGGGCACGCCGGATCGCGAAGAGGATGGTGAAACCATCGTCGGCACCCCGGGGGAGTGGGAGCAGGTCAACCGCGCCAC
This sequence comes from Aeromonas sp. ASNIH1, assembly GCF_002934285.1. Lineage (NCBI taxonomy): Bacteria > Pseudomonadati > Pseudomonadota > Gammaproteobacteria > Aeromonadales > Aeromonadaceae > Aeromonas > Aeromonas sp. ASNIH1. Next base: position 3,586,665 of record NZ_CP026228.1, read on the forward strand.
TGCACTGTGGACCCGTAACCCGAAAGATATCAAGGACGAGGAGTATCAGGAGTTCTACAAGCACGTCGCCCACGACTTCGAAGACCCGCTCCTGTGGGGTCACAACCGGGTGGAAGGGGCCCAGGAGTACACCAGCCTGCTCTACATCCCGGCCCGCGCGCCGTTCGATCTCTACAACCGCGAGCAGAAGCACGGCCTGAAACTCTATGTGCAGCGCGTCTTCATCATGGACGACGCCGAGCAGTTCATGCCGACCTACCTGCGCTTCGTGAAAGGGGTGCTGGATTCCAACGATCTGCCGCTCAACGTCAGCCGTGAAATCCTGCAGGACAACAAGGTGACCGCCTCCCTGCGCAAGGCCTGCTCCAAGCGCGTGCTCACCATGCTCAACAAGCTGGCGAAAGAGGATGGCGAGAAGTACGCCAAGTTCTGGAGCGAGTTCGGCAATGTGCTCAAAGAGGGCCCGGCCGAGGATTACGCCAACCGGGAAGAGATCGCGAAGCTCTTGCGCTTTGCCAGCACCGCCGGCGAGGGCGAAGCCCAGACCGTGTCGCTCGAGGATTACGTTGGCCGCATGAAGGAAGGTCAGCAGAAGATTTACTACATCACCGCCGACTCTTATGCCGCTGCCAAGAACAGCCCGCACCTCGAGATCTTCCGCAAGAAGGGCGTCGAAGTGCTGCTGATGTGGGAGCGGGTGGACGAGTGGCTGATGAGCCACCTGACCGAGTTCGACGGCAAGCAGCTGGTCTCCGTCACCCGTGGCGAACTGGATCTCGGGGATCTGGAAGACGACGCCTCCAAGCAGGCGCAGGAAGAGGCCGAAAAAGCCAACGCCGGTCTGGTGGAGCGGGTCAAGAAGAGCCTCGGGGAGGCGGTGAAAGAGGTGCGCGTCACCCACCGTCTGACCGACTCGCCGTCCTGCATCGTCACCGACGCCCACGGCATGAGCACCCAGATGATCAAGCTGATGCGCGCCGCCGGTCAACCGGTGCCGGAGCAGAAGTACATCCTGGAGCTCAACCCGGACCATGCCCTGGTGAAGAAGCTCGGCACCATCGAGGATGAGAGCCTGTTTGGCGAGTGGGTCTCCCTCCTGCACGAGCAGGCCCAGCTGGCGGAGCAGGGCGGCCTCAATGATCCGGCGAGCTTCGTCTCCCGTATCAACCGTCTGCTACTCCAGGCGTGATGTGATTGTGATTGGCCCACTGCATGACAGTGGGCTTTTTTTTGGCCGTTCCCCTCTGGTGCGCTGCTGCATTTTCAATCATTTTTCGTGGTCGTCGTCTGCGTCTTTGGTCGCAGAGACGGGGCGGGAGTGTGGTGATAATCTGGCCACTCACACGGGGCGAGCTTGTTAATACGGGCGAAAACGTGTAGTTTTTTGCCTTCTCAAGAATTGAATAACCAATCAACTAGGAGCGTGTATGCGCATTGTTCTGTTGGGAGCTCCGGGCGCCGGCAAGGGTACCCAAGCTCAGTTCATCATGGAAAAACACGGTATTCCGCAGATCTCCACCGGCGACATGCTGCGTGCGGCGATCAAGGCGGGTACCGAGCTGGGCCTCAAGGCCAAAGCCGTGATGGACGCAGGTCAGCTCGTCTCCGACGACATCATCATCGGCCTGGTCAAAGAACGCATCGCGCAACCGGATTGCGCCAACGGCTTCCTGCTGGACGGCTTCCCCCGCACCATTCCCCAGGCGCAAGCCATGAAGGATGCCGGTGTGACCGTGGACTTCGTGCTGGAGTTCGACGTGCCGGACGAAGAGATCGTCAAGCGCATGAGCGGCCGCCGCGTGCACTCCGGCTCCGGCCGTACCTACCACGTGGTGTTCAACCCGCCGAAAGTGGAAGGCAAGGATGACGTGACCGGCGAGGATCTGGTGATCCGTGCCGACGACGAAGAGACCACAGTGCGCAAGCGTCTGGATGTCTACCATCAGCAGACCGCGCCGCTCATCGGTTTCTACGGCAAGGAAGCGGAAGCGGGCAACACCCGTTACGTCAAGATCGACGGCACCCAGCCGGTGGATCTGGTCAGCCAGCAACTGGCCGCCATTCTCGGTTAAGCCATTCAGGGCCGGCAGGACGCAGCCGTTCGCCGGCTGGCGACGAGAGTGAGAAAAGGGTCCATACCGGGCCCTTTCTTGCATTCCATTCCCACGACACAGAACGACAGGATGCTAACGTGACCACGAAAACCGGGATCTTGCTGGTCAATCTGGGTACCCCGGCCGCGCCGACCACGGCGGCGGTCAAGGCGTTTCTCAGCCAGTTTCTGCACGATCAGCGGGTCGTCGACCTGCCGCGCTACCTCTGGTGCCCCCTGCTTCACTTCATCATCCTGCCGACCCGCTCCCCCAAGGTGGCAAAGCTCTATCAGCAGGTGTGGACCGAGCAGGGCTCCCCTCTGATGGTCATCAGCCAGCAGCAGCGCGCGGCCCTGGAGCACGAGCTCAAGCGGGAAGGGGTCGAGGTGCCGGTGGCGCTCGCCATGACCTATGGCGCCCCGTCGCTGGCCGATGGCTGGCAGGCCCTCAAGGCCCAGGGGGTCAACCGGGTGATCCTGCTGCCGCTCTATCCCCAGTATTCGGTCAGTACCACCGCCTCGGTGTTCGACGCCTGGGCCAGGGCGATGAAAACCGAGCGCAATCTGCCGGTGGTGCGGCTCATCCGCGATTACCATGCCCACCCGGAGTACATCCAGGCGCTGGCCATGAGCGTGCGTCGCCACTGGGAGCAGCACGGCCAGGGGGAGCATCTGCTGATGTCCTTCCACGGCATTCCCGAGCGCTACGAGCGGGAAGGGGATCCTTATGGTCATCAGTGCAGACGCACCGCCGCCCTGCTGGCGGAGGCGCTGGGGCTGGCCCCGGAGCAGTGGACCGCGAGCTTCCAGTCCCGCTTTGGCAAGGAGGAGTGGCTCAAGCCCTACACGGACCTGACCGTGGGCGAATTGCCCTCTCGCGGCGTCAAGCGGCTCGATGTCATCTGCCCGGCCTTCTCGGCGGATTGCCTCGAGACCCTGGAGGAGATCCAGGTGCAGAACCGGGAGATCTTCATGGCCGCCGGTGGCGAGCAGTTTGAATACATCCCGGCCCTCAACAGCGATCAGGCCCATATCCGCATGATGGTTTCCCTCATCTGTCGCGAGCTGGCATGATGGCCGTTCTCATCCGGTGCCCGACGTGGCGGACGTTCGGATTCAACGATAAAGGAGTGTCCTGATGATGCATATCACGCTGATTTACGCCGGCCTGCTCGGGCTCTTGTTCCTGCTGCTCTCCTTCTGGGTGGTCAAGCGCCGCGCCCAGTTCAGGGTGATGATAGGGGAGGGGGAAGCCCCCGAGATGCTGGCCGCGATCCGCGCCCACGGCAACTTTGCCGAGTACGTGCCCCTCACTCTGCTGCTGATGGCCCTGTGCGAACTGGCGGGGGTCGGGTCGCTCTGGCTGCACCTGGGCGGTGTGCTGCTGCTGGTGGGTCGCATCCTGCATGCCATCGGCATCCAGATCCCCAGGGCTCCCAACATGCCGCGCCTCTTCGGCACCCTCTTCTTCTGGCTGTCGCTGGGGATGTTCTCGGTGCTGGCCCTGGTGCAGGGGCTCTCGGCAAGCTGAATGTCATCCCGCAACACCACCCCGCCACGGGGTGGTTTTTTGTGGCAGCCAAGTCAAACGTTTTCCTCGCAAGCCCTTGTCTATACTGACCTCAAAATTCAATCGTGCGACTTTTCGGCGTGGTGGATTGTGTTAAAATCCCGCCCCTCTTTTCCCCAGAGCACAGAAGATTGCCATGAAATTTCCCGGTCAGCGCAAGTCCAAACACTACTTCCCGGTCGACAGACGTGATCCCCTGATCCCGCAGAACTCCCAGCTCACCGAACTGGGCAAGGCCTATGTAGTGGGCATCGATCAGACTCTGGTGGATATCGAAGCCCATGTGGACGAAGACTTCCTGAACCGGTACGGCCTGAGCAAGGGCCACTCCATGCTCATCTCCGACGAGGTGGCGGAGCTGGTCTACGACGAGCTCAAGGCCAACAACATGGTGGTGAGCGAATTTGCCGGTGGCACCATCGGCAACACCATGCACAACTACTCCGTGCTGGCGGACTCTCACTCCATCCTGCTTGGCGTCATGAGCCAGGACATCCGCATCGGCAGCTATGCCTACCGCTATCTGTGCAACACCTCCTCCCGGGTCAACCTCGACTACCTGCAGCCGGTGGACGGCCCGGTCGGACGCTGCTTCACCTTCATCACCGAAGGGGGAGAGCGCAGCTTTGGCATCAACGCCGGCAAGATGGATCACCTGGATGTGGACCACATCCCCGAGACCATCATCAAGGAGGCCTCGGCCCTGGTGATCACCGCCTACCTGGTGCGCGGCGCCGACGGCACCCCCATGAAGGAGGCCGCCATGGCCGCGGTGCGCTATGCCCGCGAGGCCGGGGTGCCCGTGGTGCTGACCCTGGGCACCCGCTTCGTCATCGACGAGAATCCCCAGTGGTGGCGCGATTTCATCAGCGAGAACGTGACCGTGCTCGCCATGAACGAGGACGAGGCGGAGGCCCTGACCGGGATAAAGGATCCCCTCGGCGCGGCCGACAAGGCGCTGGACTGGGCGGACATGGTGCTCTGCACCGCCGGCCCCATCGGCCTCTACATGGCGAGCTACACCGACGAGGACTACAAGCGCGAGACCACCCACACCCTGCTGCCCGGCGTCATCCCCGAGTTCAACATGTACGAGTTCAGCCGCCCCATGGCCCGGGACAAGTGCCGCAAGCCTGCGCGTATCTACTCCCACATCTCCCCCTACATGGGCGGCCCGGAGAAGATCAAGAACACCAACGGGGCAGGGGACGGGGCGCTGTCCGCCGTGCTGCACGACATGGTGGCGAACGCCTACCACCGCATGAACGTGCCGAACTCCGCCAAGCATCTCTCGGAATTCCTGACCTACTCCTCTCTGGCCCAGGTGTGCAAGTACGCCAACCGGGTGAGCTACGAGGTGCTGGCCCAGAGCAGCCCGCGCCTCTCCCGCGGGTTGCCGGAGAAGGAAGACAGCCTGGAAGAGGTGTACTGGGAGCGGTGATACCTCTTCCTGTCGACCACGAGAAAGGGTGCCACTGGGCACCCTTTCTTGTTTTTGGGGCTGGATCATGTTTTTGGCATCGCTTTTGCTGACATCGTGGACAGCCCGCGTCGCGGCGGCATACCTTGTGTTAAGGATATGTAGCTGCTGCGGGGCGAGGGTATGTTGAGACAATGGAGTATCGGTCGGCGTCTGTCGCTGGTGACCCTGATGGTGCTGGCGCTGCTGGGACTGCTGCTGTTCTTCTGCCTGCAGATCTATCAGCAGGGGCTGATGGGTGAGAAGAGCCGCCAGACCCAGGCCCAGGTGGAGACCGCCTACAGCCTGGTGGCAGGGCTGGAAGCCAGGGTACGCAAGGGGGAGCTGGACGAGGCGAGCGCCAAGGCCGAGGCGCTGGCGCTGATCAAGGGGTTGCGTTACGGCAACGATGACTACTTCTGGATCAACGACAGCCACCCCACCATGGTGATGCACCCCATGAAACCCGAGCTGGACGGCAAGGATCTCTCCGGGGTGGAGGACAAGCAGGGGCTCAGGCTGTTCGTCGCCTTCGCCGATCTGGCCCGGGCCCAGGGCGCGGGGGAGGTGGCCTACTACTGGCCCAAGCCGGGGGTGGACGAACCGGTACGCAAGATCTCCTACATCAAGCGCTTCGCCCCCTGGGACTGGATCATCGGCACCGGCGTCTATGTGGACGACGTCGAGGCCCAGTACCGGGAGGTGCTGCACACCCTGCTGGGGATTGGGCTGGTGCTGGCCCTCCTGCTGTTTGCCGTGGTTGGCCTCATTGTGCGCAGCATCGTCGTGCCCCTCTCCCGCTCGGTCTCGGCCCTTGGCAACATCGCCAGGGGGGAGGGGGATCTGCGGGTACGTCTGCCGGAGTCGGGGCGTGACGAGCTGAGCCAGCTCAGCATCAACTTCAACCTCTTCGCCAGCCAGATGGCGCAGCTGGTGGCCCGCAGCCAGCATATAGCGGATCAGAACCGGGTGCATGCCCACCAGCTGGCCGAGGTGGTGGAGCGTACCGGCGCCATCGTCACCGGCCAGGAGCAGGATACCCTGCGGGTGGCCAGCGCCATGGAGCAGATGACGGTGAGTAGCCGCGAAGTGGGCCAGCACGCGGCCCAGGCCGCCGACGCGGCGGACTCGGCTCTCAATCTGGCCCAGCATGGCCGCGAGGTGGTGGTCCAGACCCGGGAGTCCATCAGCCAGTTGGCGGACGAGATGGTGGAGACGGTGCAGGCGGTGAGCCGCCTCGAGCAGGAGACTCAGCAGATTGGCTCCGTGCTCGACGTCATTCGCGGGGTGGCGGAGCAGACCAACCTGCTGGCCCTCAACGCCGCCATTGAAGCGGCACGGGCCGGGGAGCAGGGGCGCGGCTTTGCGGTGGTCGCCGACGAGGTGCGTACCCTGGCGACCCGCACCCACAGCTCCACCGACGAGATCCGGCAGATGATCCAGCGGCTGCAGGAGGGGGCCGGCAAGGTGGTCAGCGGCATCAGCCAGTTGCAGCAGCTCTCCCGCGCGACGGCGGACAGGGCCGGCGATGCGGATGTCGCCATCAATGCCATCGATGGATCCGTCCACACCATTACTGCCATGAATGGGCAGATTGCCACGGCGGCGGCGGAGCAGAGCCGGGCGGCGGAGGAGATCAACCAGCGGCTGGTGGCCATCACCCAGCTGGCGGCGGATGCCCTGGCCCAGAACCGGCTGACCGAGCAGGCATCCGGGCAACTGGCGCTGGCCTGCGACGAGCTGGGGGCCCTGGTGGCGAAATATCGCATCTGACGGCCTTTATCCCCGCTTTTTCGGGATAAGGCTTGAGTCTGGGGGGCTTTTGGGACACCATCTGCCCCATTCTCGGCCAGCCCTGGCCGACAGCCTGCCATTGCTTTGCAAGAGAGAGACCCCATGAGCAAACTAACTGACAATCTTGACGCCAATTTCCAGCTGTTCATCGAAGAAGTCCGCGAGTCGGGTCAGGTGTGGGGTCTGCGCTACGGTGAAGACTGGGTGGTGTGCCGCTCCGCCGAGTTCGAAGATGCGGACGTGATGCCGCTCTGGTCCGCCGAAGGAGATGCCCGCCTGCACTGCGTGGACGAGTGGGCGGATTACGAGCCGGAAGTGATCGAGCTCGAAGAGTTCCTGGACATCTGGATCAACGATCTGGACGAGGACGACGTGCTGGTCGGCCCGAACTGGAACGCCGATCTGGAAGGCCAGGAGCTCGAGCCCATCGAGCTGGCCAAGGCGCTGGTGGAACTGGACGCCTGAGTCTGCCGTCTTGCCGGATTGTGATGAACCGGCCCCCTTCGGGGGGCCGGTTTTTTTATGGTTCTTCGCGGGATCTTGGGGAAGTGGAAGTTGACAGACAGGGTGCTGGTAAACTGGCTGTCTCCAAACACACCACCACCATCACCCTGCTGTCGCCGTGCATCATATTGATATTGCCTCCTTCTGGCCAGGTTATACCGTCATCGCCCAAGCGCTTTCTGCCAACCATCACACCCTGTTTACCCTTGAGCCTCGCGCCGACCTGTTGCCCCGTTGTCGCCGATGCCTGCAACCCACGCCATTGATCCACGACCAACGTATCCGCCGGGTGCGTGAGCGAGACCTATTTGACCGACAAGTCTGGTTACAACTGCCTGTTCGCCGCGTCGACTGTCTGCGCTGTGGTCGCGTCAGTGAACATATCGACTGGCTCCCCTCTGGCTCCCGCCTCACCCGGCGCATGCAGTGCTGGATTGAAGCGCTCGTTCAGTACCTCCCCATCCGCCATGTCAGCCAGCTCACCGGGGTCGGTTGGCACACCATCAAGGAGATCGACAAGCGCCGTTTGCAGACCAGTGTGGGCACCATCGAACTTGGGGAGGTGCGGCGGCTGGTGATGGATGAGTTTGCCCTGCACAAGGGACACCGCTATGCCACCGTGATCATGGATGCCGAGCGAACCCGCGTCCTGTGGGTGGGGCACGGCAACAGCCGGGCCGCTATCCGTCCCTTCTTCGAGCAGCTCGGCGAGCGATGCCAGCAGATTGAAGCGGTGGCGATGGACATGAACACGGCGTTCGACCTGGAGGTGAAGCAACACTGCCCGCAGGCGGAGGTGGTCTACGACCTGTTCCACGTGGTGGCTCGCTATGGCCGAGAGGTGGTGGACCGGGTGCGAGTGGAGCAGGCGAATGCACTGAAAAGCGATAAACCGGCGCGAAAAGTGGTCAAAAGTGCGCGTTGGTTGCTGCTACGTAATCGGGCGAAGTTGAGTGAAAAACAGGATGTGAAGTTGCAGGAGCTGTTGGCGGCGAATCAACCGCTGGCGATGGTGTACGTGCTGAAAGAGGGGTTGAAGGGCATCTGGTATGCGCCGAGCGTGTGGGAAGGATGGCGACGATGGCGGAGCTGGATGCGGCAGGTGAAGGAAAGCGGGCTAGCGCCGCTGCAACGATTTGGTCGAAATTTATCGAAATATATGCGGGGGATCCTGGCGAGTGCAAACTACCCGATGCACACGAGTGTGCTGGAAGGGGTGAACAACAAGATCAAAGTGATAAAGCGTATGGCATATGGATTTAGGGACTCAGAATACTTTTTTCTGAAAATCAAGGCGGCCTTCCCCGGAAAGCCGCGATGAACCTTTTTTATGGCCGCCATGGGCCATGAAAAGGCGATTTGCCTTTGCACCCGTCCCGGGGATGGGTCATCATCAACCCTTTGCCGATCGGGAGGTGCCATGTTTGTCTTTGACGTGACCACGAAGGCGGGGGCGCAGGGGCGGATCCAGGTGCAGGCGCTGGACTGGAGCCAGAGCGGCCCGGTGAGCTTTCAGTGTGACAGCGACGAGCTGGCCCTGGTGCTGCTGAGCGGGTGTCGCTGTGATGCCGTGGGGTACTTCAATCTACTGGGGGGCTGCAAGCCGCTCTACGTGGAGCAGTGGCTCACCTATTTGCAGGAGCGTGGCCAGCTGGAGAAGGTCACGGCCCGCCAGGAGAGCCCGTCCCAACCCGATTACCTGACCCGGGCCGGGCTGGCGGACGACGAGCTCAATGCCCTGCTCGGCCAGATCTACAAGGTGGCCGGGTTCAACCGCCTGCAGATCAACCGCTACCTCAAGCATCGCCACAACCCGACCATGCTGGCGACCCGTTACGATCAGAAGGAGCTGGAGCGCTATCGCCAGCTCAACGACATCATTCTGACCCTGTTGAAGCTGAAACCGTCTCCGTGAAGATCCCCATCTGACCGATCTCCGGTCCCAGCTCCTGGGGCCGGGCGATGAGGTAGCCCTGCAAGCCGTCCACATACATGCTCTGCAGCATCTGCTTCTGGCCTATCTGTTCCACCCCTTCCGCGATCACCAGGCAGCCCATGCGATGGGAGACGTCGACGATCATCCGCACGAACTGCTGGTTGGTGAGATCCTGCTCCAGCTCGGTGATGAGACCGGGGTCCAGCTTGATGTAGTCGGGTTTGAGCTCGCGAAACAGGCTGAAGGAGCCGATCCCCTTGCCGAAGTTGCAGATGGCCGAGCGGCTGCCGTGGCGCCTGAGCAGCTCGAACAGCCGCCTGGACCCGGTCAGGTTGCGCTCCAGGTGCTCCTCGTCGAGCTCGAACACCAGGTTGGCCCCGATGTCGGGGTCTTTTTGCAACTGGTGATCCAGCCAGATGAGAAAGGCGCTGTTTTGCAGCAGGGAGCCCGGTAGATTGAGACCCCATCGGCTGTTGTGGCCTCCGAAGGCGCGGTATTGGCGGATGACGTGGCGGATCACCATCTGGGTCAGGCGCAGTACCATGTCCAGCCGCTGCGCCATGGCGAGCAGGGTATCGCTTGGCAGCACGGTGCCGTCGCTGCTGCAAAAGCGGGGATAGATCTCGTGATAGGCGAGCATGCCGCGATGCAGGGGCTGGATGGGCTGGCAGGTGAAGCTGATGCTCTCCTGTTCCAGCAGATCGGTCAGCACCTGGGTCCAGTGACGCTGACCCTGCACTTCGACCACCTCGTCGTTCTGCTGGATGGCCCAGCCATTGACTACCTCTGTCTGGGCGCGGGCCAGCGCGAGATCCGCCCGGGCCAGAATGGCCTCTATCTTCTGCTCGCTGCTCAAGCGGGTCATGCCCGAGTAGGCGGCGCTCTCGAGCTCGTGATCGTGCTGATAGCGATCGAAGGCGAGCTTCAGATCCCGTCCCAGCAGATGGGGCGGGATCTGGGCCAGGGGGGGCAGCAGGACGGCAAAATCGGCCCCCGAGATGCGATAGACCCGGTGGCCCGGGAAGCGGCTGACGGTGTGGCTGATGAGGGCGGCGATGTCCCGGATGTAGGCATCTCCGGACTGGAAGCCGCGCTGGGCATTGAGCTTGCCGAGCTCGGTGGCGCGGATCAGCACCAGGATGGCGGTCTGGGTGTTCTCCTGCTGCAGCAGCTCGGTCAGATCGCGCCGGAAGGCGTGGCGATTGCACAGCCCCGTCATCTCGTCACGGGTCGCCTGGTTGTGCAGCTCGGTGATCTGGCGGTGGGCATCGAGCTCGGCCTCATTGAAGGAGGCGAGCAGCTGGCGCAGAGTCGTTTGTGCCTGTAGGCTGTCGAGCATGGCGGGATCCCGCTGCTGCAGCGCCAGCAGCCAGCGTTGCTCCTGCCTCGCCTTTTCCCCACGGCGCACGCTGTGGGTGAGAAAGAGCAGCAGGGCGAATCCCGTCAGGGTGGTCATCAGGACCAGCAGCAGGGTGAGCGGTGAGGCGGGGGGGGCGAGCAGCACTCCCTGCAACAGCAGCATGGGAATGCAGACCAGTGCGCTGACCAGCAGCAGGTTTCCCTCATGTTTATTCAACATCGTTTCATCCTTGATGATGTTCATGATGTAGAAATTCTAACCAAGTCGCTGGCGCAAAACATGAGTACTCACGCAACTCCACGATAAAGCGCCGGCGGAATGCAACTAAATGTGAGTGAAAACACTTTCATGGTCTGTAAAAAAAGCGAAGATGGGTTGAAAACAGCCCCAACAGAGAAGAGGTAGATATGTCGCTAGAACCCGTAAACACAGCCAAAGCGCGGCAGCTATTGAATCAGAGTATGGCCTTGGTGCTCGCAGGGGGACGAGGCAGTCGCCTGAAGCAACTGACCGACAACCGTGCCAAACCCGCCGTCCATTTTGGCGGTAAATTCCGCATCATCGACTTCGTGCTCTCCAACTGCATCAACTCCGGCATCCGCCGGGTGGGTGTGATGACCCAGTACAAGTCTCACAGTCTGTTGCGCCACCTGCAGTCCGGGTGGTCCTTCCTGCGCTACCAGATGAACGAGTTCATCGACTTGCTGCCCGCCCAGCAGCGGGTGGACGAAGTGCACTGGTATCGCGGGACAGCAGACGCCATCTACCAGAACGTGGACATCATTCGCGACTACGGCCCCAAATACATAGTGGTGCTGGCGGGTGACCACATCTACAAGATGGACTACGCCGCCATGCTGCTCGATCACGTGCGCCTCGGCGCCAAGGTGACGGTGGCCTGTATCGAGGTACCGCGCTGCGAGGCATCGGCCTTCGGCGTGATGGACATCGACGAGCAACGCAAGATCCGCGCCTTCGTGGAGAAACCGGCCAATCCGCCCGCCATGCCGGGTAACGAGAACGTTTCCCTGGCCTCCATGGGTATCTATATCTTCGAGGCGGATTACCTCTACCAGCTGCTGGAGGAGGACATCCACAACCAGGAGTCCAAGCATGACTTCGGCATGGACGTGATCCCGCGCATCGTGGGCGAGGGCAAGGCCTTTGCCCACCCGTTCAACATGTCCTGTGTCGGGGCCAAGGAGGGGCAAAAACCCTACTGGCGCGACGTGGGGACCCTGGACTCGTTCTGGGAGGCGAACATGGATCTCGCGTCCGTGGTGCCCGAGCTCGACATCTACGATGAGAGCTGGCCCATCTGGACCAGCCAGAACATGTCGCCGCCCGCCAAGTTCGTGCAGGACAGAAACGGTCAGCACGGCATGACCATCAACTCCATGTTCGCGGGGGGCTCCATCGTCAGCGGCTCCTTCGTGTTGAACTCGGTGTTGTTCACCAATGTGCGGGTGCACTCTTTCTGCACCCTGGATCAGGCGGTGATCTTCCCCGGGGTCGAGATTGGGGCCGGTTGCCGCTTGCGCAGGGTGGTGGTGGACAAGGGCTGCAAGCTGCCAGATGGCCTGGTGGTGGGGGAGAATGCGGACGAAGATGCACGCCGCTTCTACCGCTCCGAGCAGGGCATAGTGCTGGTGACCAAGCCGATGCTGGCCAAGCTGGTGTGAGCTTGACGGCAGGATAAAAAAAGGGAGCCAAAGGCTCCCTTTTTCATGGGGTATTACAGGGTTCACTCGCCGATCACGGCCTTGCCAGCCATCACCATGGCGGTGCCGTGCTTGCCACCGGCGGCGGTCACCTGGGGCACGCCGTCTTCGTCGGTGTCATGGCCCGCGCCTTCCACCAGATTCTCGCCGGAGTCGCCAACCCATTCGGCCATCTGCATGCCGCCGTTCACGGTGCCGCGGAACCAGCTCACGTACTGCTTGGTCAGAGTGGCGAGTTCCAGTTCGGGCGCCTTCTCAGCCCCTTCGTTGCGCAGGTTCAGCATGGCAGAGCGCAGGGCGCCGGAGATGGCGGCCTGGGTCCAGGGGGTGTATTCACCCTGCTTGCCCGCCAGCCAGGTACCGGCCTTCTGGTTGAAGTAGGCCTTGTCGGTGGCGATGAACAGCTCGCGTGCCGCGGTGCGGTACTTGGCATCCGAGGTGGCCAGGAAGGCGGCGGTCAGGCCGCGGATGGCGGCGAACTGCGCGTCGATGGACTGACCGGCGTCAAGCTTGCCGCCCAGGGTCAGACCGTCATGGACCAGGCCGTTCTTGCCCTTTAGGTTGGCGAGGATGAAATCGGCCTGCTTGCGGACCAGTGCGATCGCCTGCTCACCCTGTGGGGTCTTGAGGTTCAGCTCGCCATTGTCACCGGCGGCGTAACCCACCGGCAGCGCATCCTGGGCGCGCTGGAAGATCTGTAGGGCGACTAGGGCGTAGGCGGCGTCGAAGGTGGTGACGTGCCCGGCCTGTTTGCCAGCCTGCCAGCTGTCGACCAGGGTGCCAGCCTTGGGCTCGAAGTGCAGGGCCAGCAGGTTCTTGAAGGTGAGGTTGGAGAGGTTCAGGGCCAGGGAGAAGGCATCGCTGCCCGCCACCGCCTTGCCCAGATCGTTGGTCTGGTTGGCAGCCGGAGCGGCGGCGAACGGGGCACCGTCAAACACGGCGTGGAAGGCCGGGTTCTGATTGGTGTTGGCCGTGCGCTGATCGCTGAAGGCGTAGAACTCGGAGAGGGGCCACAGCAGCATCCAGGCGTCGCGCAACTGGGCGGAGCCGTCCACGACCTCCAGCTTGCCGATGGCACCGGCGTCGTTCTTGCTGGTCTCGGTCACTTTCACCTGATGAGGGAAGTAGACAACCCCCTTGGCCGGATCGTACTGCGGGGTGATTTTGGCGCCCAGGGTCTTGCCGTCAAAGCCGAGCTGATCTTGCAGGATGGCGAGCTTGTCGATGGACTGCTCGGTCAGCATCATGCCGTTGAAGCCGTCGGCGGCAGAAACCCCCAGCTTGTGCTTGCCGTCCTGATCCATGGTGACGGACGCGGCTTCCACCTCTTCATCGGTCTCGGCTACGTGCATGCCCCCCAGGAAGTCCTGGGACCACATCACCTCCTTGAGCAGGATGCCGCCCACGGCGGCCGGGACCAGCAGGTTGTCACTGCCGCTCCAGCGCAGGGTGGCGTAGTCGCGGAAGTAGGCGGGGACCTGGGTCTTGACGCTCTTCTCGTTGCCCTTGGCGGTCTTGATGGTGATCTGGTCACCGTTGACTGGGGTGGCGTTGACGGCTTGCGCGAACTCCGGGTTGGCGGAGGCGTAGGGCAGGGAGAGGGGATACATGCCCTGAGGAATTTCATCGGCGGGGAAGCCGACGGCCTCGGCCATGGCCAGTACCCGTTTGCCCAGGTCGGCCAGGGTGCCGCCACGCGCCTGGTTTTGCGGCCCGTTTACCAGATGGGGGCCCATGCCGGACTGGTAGTTGAGGGCGTACATTGCCTCTTCGGAGTATTCATAGGATTCGATCCCGGCGGCGAAGTCGAACGGGGTCGGCTCGTCGGCGCGGTTGGCGTCCAGCACATCCAGATCCAGCCCCAGGGCCTCGGCCAGCGGCTCGCCGGAGAGCTCGAATTCGGTGTAGGCCAGCATGTTGGCGGCGGTGTTGAACGTCTTGTCCTCCACCTTGACGGCAGCCTGTGCGGCGCTGCTGAGGAGTGCGCAGGCGATCGCCTGCACCAGTACGGTTTTTCTCATGTCCTTCTCACCATATTGTTGATTTTATTATGACGCTTCTCATGAATCTAAATGAGAATGGTGTGCATTATGGGGCAAAGGGCGGGGCTTGAGAAGAAAAAAACCGCGCCCCGGTGGGGTGAAGAGGAGAGGCGCGGCGGCAGGTGTCACATCAGTTTGAAGGGGATGACCAGTCGGCCCGGCTCCACCTTGAGGGCTTCGACCTTCTCCTTGATCCGCGCCTCGTTCTGGCGGCTGCCATCGAGCCGGTAGACGGGGGTCTGGGAGAGGAACAGGGAGAGGGACTGGTTGAAGGTGGGCAAGAGCGGGGAGAGGGCGGTGCCCACGTCCGCCGGCTCGGTCTTGACGGAGAGCAATTCGAGATCGCGCAGATAGATGGCGCCCTGCTCGGCCACATAGTCCGGGCGTGCCCGCAGGGAGAGGCGGATCTTCATCTGCTGGCTGCCAAGGGGGCTCGCCACCTGCAGCTCGCCGGCGGCATCCAGCTCGACCTTGTCGGCCTGGCTGCGGCCGATGCGGCTTTGCATGTCATCGAGTCGGATCTTGCTCGACATGATGCCGGGGATCCCCAGCTGTTTCTCGAAGGCGACTCGCTCCTTGAGGTACTGGTTGATCTCCCCTTCGCTGACGCTGTACTGGGTCAGCGAGCAGGCCGCCAGCAGCAGGGCGAAGGGAAGCAGAAGCAGGTGTTTCAACATGGGAGGGTTCCATTTTCGGGGCTGTCACAAGAGGTGGCGCCATCTTAGAGGCAAAGCGGGTTGGCCGCCAGTGGGGCCGCCCTGACCGGTTTCTGTCGCATCCCCCATATGGGGATGGCAATCCGTTTTCATTCGAGTAGCTATTTCCCTTCACCGCCAGCAGGCCCGCCCTGGCGTCATCCCCGACATACCCACAGACAAGCTCCTGTTTTAACGATGCAAAATCCCATTGACCCCGCGATTTCAAAGCGAGTATTTTACCGCCGCACAAAGTCAAATTGATAATCATTATCATTTTGAATCTTCTTTGAGGGTATGACGTGAAGACTCGAGTAATGGAAAATGGCACACCTGCCGAGGCGAAGATGTCGCCTGATTTCTTGTTTACCTCGTGTCAGGGCACGATCAGTGCCACTGACCTGGGGCAACCCATCACCACCCCCGCCTGCGAGTGGCCCCTGCTGGCACAGCAGATAACCCTGGCCCTCGATGCCGCTAGGGCTGCCGGCCAGACCAACCCCCTGCTCATCGGTGCTTTTGCGTTTGATCCGGCGGAGGCTTCCTGCCTCTATGTGCCCGGCCGCTATGAGCGGGGCGAGAAACTGGCCCCGACAGAGCCGACACCGGCGACAGAAGTGGAGCAGACCGTCGAGGCCAACCGGGTCATCTCGGTGCAGAGCACCCCGCCGGCCAGCGAATTCCAGGCCTCGGTCAGTGCGGCGCTGGATGCGTTTGCACAAGGCCGGCTGTCCAAGGTGGTGTTGTCGCGCAAACTCACCCTTACCCTGCACCAGCCTGCCGACCCTAAGCAGGTGATGGCCCGTTTGATGGCCCAGAATCCCCACGCCTTCCACTTCTCCCTGCCGCTCGGCCAGGGTCGCCGCCTGCTGGGCGCCAGCCCCGAGCTGCTGCTGCGGGTCAGCGGGGGAGAGGTGTTCACCCACCCGCTGGCGGGCTCCGCCAGACGGGTGAGCGAGCCGGCGCAAGACGAGATGGTGGCCCGGGAGCTGCTGGCCTCTCGCAAGGATCAGCATGAGCACCGCCTGGTGATCGACGAGATCCGCCGGGTGTTGACGCCCCACTGCCGCGAGCTGGCGATCCCGTCCAGCCCCTCGCTGATGAGCACGGATACCCTCTGGCATCTGGGCACTCCCATCGCCGGCCGACTGCACGGTGGCGAGGCCTCGGTGCTCTCCTTGGCCTGCCAGCTTCATCCCACCCCGGCCCTGTGCGGCTATCCCACCGAGCTCGCCCGCCAGTTTATTCGCGAGCAGGAGCCCTTCCGGCGCGCCCTGTTCAGCGGCATCGTCGGCTGGTGCGACAGCCAGGGCAACGGCGAGTGGGCCGTGGTGATCCGCTGTGGCGTGCTCGATGGCCATCAGGTCGAGCTGTTTGCCGGCGCCGGCATCGTCGCGGGCTCGGATCCCGCCATGGAGTGGGCCGAGACCGGCACCAAGCTGGGGACCATGCTCAAGGCCCTGGGCCTGGATTTGGAGGTGGCGCAATGACGCAGCTTCAATATCTGGGTTGGCAGAGTGTGCAGCCGAATTTGAAAGCACTGGGCCTGGATTTGGAGGTAGCGCAATGAGCCAATTCAACCGCTTCCTGCCCTATACCCGCTGGCCCGACGAATTGGCCCGGCAGTACCGCGCCAAGGGCTATTGGCGTGGCGAGCCGCTGACCGCCATGCTGGCGCGTCAGTGCGAACTGGCCCCCGACGCCGAGGCCATTCTCTGCGGCGAGCGCCGCTTGAGCTATGGCGAGCTGGACGCCGCCTCGAGCCGGCTGGCCGCGAATCTGGCCTGCCACGGCCTGGGGGTGGGGGACACCGCGCTGGTGCAACTCCCCAACGTGGCCGAGTTCTATCTGGTGTTCTTCGCCCTGCTCAAGGCCGGCATCGCGCCGGTCAACGCGCTCTTTAGCCACAACCGGCTGGAGCTTCTCTCTTATGCCGAGCAGATCACACCGCGCCTCTTTATCGGCTCGCTGGCTCATCCGCTGTTTGCGAGCAAGGGTCGCGAGAGCGATCTGCTGACAACCATCGGCACCGAGCTGGTGCTGCTGGAGGGCGATGGGGGGGAGCTGGGGCTGACCCACTGGTTGACGAAGGGGGATGAGAGTGAGCCGGTGAAATGTGGCCCGACCCCGGCGGACGAGGTGGCCTTCTTCCAGCTCTCCGGCGGCAGCACCGGCACCCCCAAGCTCATCCCCCGCACCCACGACGATTACCTGTACAGCGTGCGCCGCAGCAACGAAATTTGCGGCCTCGGCCCCCATACCCGCTATCTGTGCGCCCTGCCGGCGCCCCACAACTTCCCCCTGAGCTCCCCGGGCGCTCTGGGGGTATTCGAGGCGGGCGGCACTGTGGTGCTCGCCCCCGATCCCAGCCCCATCAGCTGTTTCCCGCTGATTGCCCGCCACCGGGTCAATCTCACCTCGCTGGTGCCGCCGGCGGTCTCGCTCTGGCTGCAGGCCGCGGAAGCGGATCCCACCGCGCGCACCCAACTGGCGAGCCTCGACTTGCTGCAAGTGGGCGGCGCCAAGCTGGGGGAGGCGGTGGCCAGCAAGATTGGGCCGCTGCTCGGTTGCCGGCTGCAGCAGGTGTTCGGCATGGCGGAGGGGCTGGTCAACTACACCCGGCTGGACGACCCCGACGAGAAGGTGATCCATACCCAGGGCCGCCCCATGAGCCCGGACGACGAGGTGCGCATCCTCGATGAGGCGGGCAATCCGGTTGCCCCCGGCGAGCCTGGCGCCCTGCACACCCGCGGCCCCTATACCTTCCGCGGCTACTACCAGAGCCCGGCCCACAACGCCCGGGTGTTCGATGCCGAGGGTTTCTACTGCTCCGGCGATCTGGTGGTACAGGATGCCGATGGTTACCTCACCGTGGTGGGGCGGCAGAAGGATCAGATCAACCGGGGCGGCGAGAAGATCGCGGCGGAAGAGGTGGAAAACCAGCTGCTGCACCACCCTGCCATCACCCATGCGGCCCTGGTCTCCATGCCCGACAGCGCCATGGGGGAGAAGAGCTGCGCCTTTATCGTCAGCACGGATCCCGCCTTGAAGCCGCTGGCCTTGCGCAAGTTTCTGCGCGAGCGCGGGGTGGCGGACTTCAAGCTGCCCGACCGTTTCGAAACCCTGGACGCCCTGCCCATGACGGCGGTGGGCAAGATTGACAAGCAGGGGCTGCGGGCGCGCATTGCGCACGCCATCGCCGCCAACCAGCCCCTGACAACAGCATAAAACTAAAAAGGAATCATGACGTTATGGCTATCCCAACCCTGAACAATTACGCCATGCCCAGCCAGTGGAAGGCCAACAAGGTCGACTGGTCTCTGGATCCCAAACGCGCCGCCCTGCTGATCCATGACATGCAGGAGTACTTCACCGCCTTCTATGGCGAAAACAGCCCGCTGATTGCGGCGCTCACCGAGCGCCTGGCCGCCGTGCGCAAGCAGTGCAAGGCCCTCGGCATTCCGGTCTTCTACACCGCCCAGCCCAAGGATCAATCCCCTGAAGATCGCGCCCTGCTCAACGACATGTGGGGCCCGGGGCTCAACAAGCGGCCCGAGCAGCAGCAAGTGGTGGCAGCACTCTGCCCGGAGCGTGACGACACCGTGCTGGTCAAGTGGCGCTACAGTGCCTTCCAGCGCTCCGAGCTGGAGCAGATGCTCAAAGCGCTGGGACGGGATCAGCTGCTCATCGGCGGCATCTACGGCCATATTGGCTGCATGATGACCGCCTGCGACGCCTTCATGCGCGACATCCAGCCCTTCTTCCTGGCGGACGGGGTGGCGGACTTCTCCCTGGCCGACCATCAGATGGCGCTCGACTACGTGGCAACCCGCTGCGGCAAGGTGATCCCCTGCGAGGAGGTGCTGGCCCTTGCCCCGGCTTCCGCTTCTGCCGCCCAGCCCACCAATCCCTTGCTGACGTATGAGGGGCTCAAGGCGCGGCTGCTGAGTCATATCGACGAGGACGAAGATGAGTTTGACCCCGACGAGAACCTCATCGACTACGGTCTGGATTCGGTTCGGATCATGGCCCTGCTCACCGAGTGGCGCGCCGCCGGGGTGGAGCTCGGCTTCGTGGATCTCGCCAAGCTGCCGACCCTCAACGGCTGGTGGCGCCTCATCGAGGCCAAGCTGGCAGCCCAGGCCCTGGAGGTGACCCCATGAACCGCTTCCCCTTGACCATCCCCCAGCAGGGGCTCTGGTCCGGACATCTGCTCAATGACGACAAGGCGATGTTCAACACCGCCGAGTGCATCGCCTTCGACGGCAAGGTCGAGGCGGCCGTGCTGGTCGCGGCCCTTGCCAAGGCGGTGGGGGAGTGCGAGGCGCTCAAGGGCCACTTCGAAGACGATAAGGAGGCGGTCTGCTTCGTCTCGCATGAGCTGCCCCTGGCCTATGAAGAGGTCTCCCTCGAGCACGATGACGAGACGCTGGCCCGCGCCTGGGCTTGGGCCGATCTGCGCCGCCCGTTCGAGCTGACCCAAGAAGCGCCCTGCCGTTTCGCCCTGCTGCGCGGCCCCGGCCGCGATTATCTCTACAGCTGCGTGCACCACATCGCCCTCGACGGCTTTGGCACCACCTTGCTGTTCCAGCGCATCGCCGAACTGTATGCAGAGGGGCTGGCCGGTGAGATGAACTCCCCATCTCCCTTCGGCTCGTTGGCTGAGGTGCTGGCAGAAGAGGCGAGCCGCGAGCAGAGCGGCAAGAACGACGCCGCCCGTGCCTTCTGGCAGGAGCAGCTGCAAGGCTGGCCCGAGGTGAAGTCCTTTGGCGAGACCCGCGCACCGATTGCCGCCGACTTTATCCGCGAGAGCCGTCCGCTGCCGGCGGCGCTGTGGCAATCCCTGACCGGCTTTGCCGACGAGCACAAGCTGGGCTGGCCCGATCTGCTGCTGGCCGGTCTCTCGGCTCAGTTGTCGCTGTCGAGCGGCCAGAATAAGACCCTGCTCGGCCTGATGATGATGAACCGCATCGGCTCGGCGTCGCTGACCGTGCCCTGCATGCAGATGAACATTACCCCGCTGGCGCTGACTCTGGGTGAAGAACTGGATCTGGCGGGGGCTGCTGGCGCCGTGGCCAAGGCCAAGCGCGGGGTGCGCAAGCACCAGCACTACCGCTACGAGCTGCTGCGCCGCGACCTTGGCCTGGTGGGGGGCGACAAGCGCCTGTTCGGCCCGCTGGTCAACATCATGCCGTTCGATCACGCTCGCCGCTTCGGGCCGTTATCTGCCCATATTCTCAACATCAGCGCCGGCCCGGTGGAGGATCTCACCATCGAAGTGCAGGTCGGCGTCGATGGCCTGCCCAGACTGGATCTGGACGCCAACCCCGGCTGCTACCAGCAGGCCGATCTGGCGGTCATCGCCGATACCCTGTTTGCCCTGCTGGGACGTTGGCTGGCCGAGCCCGCCCAGACCCTGGGTGCGCTCAAGGCCGACTGGCTGGCCGAGCAGCGAGCCAGCGCCCTGATCGCCGGCCCCGCCCATGAAGTGATCAAGACACGGTCGGTGCTGGAGGCGCTCTGCCACTTCGCCGCCCAGACCCCGGACAAGATCGCGCTGGAGCAGGGAGAGGCCCGCTTCAGCTACGAGGCGCTGCTGGCCAGAGCCGAACAGATGGCGGCCGCTCTGCAGGCCGAAGGCGTCGCCCCCGGCGACAAGGTGGGGGTCATGCTGGCCCGCACCCCCCAGGCCATCTTCGCCCAGTTGGCGGTGCTGCT
This sequence comes from Aeromonas sp. ASNIH1, assembly GCF_002934285.1. Taxonomy (NCBI): domain Bacteria; kingdom Pseudomonadati; phylum Pseudomonadota; class Gammaproteobacteria; order Aeromonadales; family Aeromonadaceae; genus Aeromonas; species Aeromonas sp. ASNIH1. The sequence continues at coordinate 3,607,556 of NZ_CP026228.1, forward strand.
GGCGGGCGCCGTCTACGTGCCGCTCGATCCCGAGCAGCCGCTGGAGCGCCAGGGCCATATTCTGCGGCTGGGGGAGGTCAAGACCCTGATCACCCAGGCCGAGTATCGTCACAAGCTGGCCAGCCTGTTTGAGGGGCGCACCCTGCTGGCGGGGGATCTGGTGAGCGGTGATCGGCTCAACCAGCCGGCCGCCGGCCGCGCCGTCGCCTACCTGATGTTCACCTCGGGCTCGACCGGCCTGCCCAAGGGAGTGGCAGTGAGCCACGGCGCGCTGGATCACTTCGCCGCCGCCGCCCGCTGCCGTTATCACCTGGATGAAGAGGCGCGAATGCTGCAATTCGCCCCCTTCAACTTCGACGCCAGCATCGAGGAGGTGTTCGCCACCCTGAGCGCCGGCGCCACCCTGGTGCTGCGCACCGACGCCCTGCTCGAATCCATGCCCGCCTTTGCGACCGGGGTGGAGCAGATGGGGATCACCCACCTCGACCTGCCCACCGCGTTCTGGAACGAGTGGGTGGTGGCGCTGACGGCGGGTCAGGCCCACATCCCTGCCGGGCTTACCGCCGTCATCATCGGTGGCGAGGCGGTCTACCCCGAGCAGCTGGCCCAGTGGCAGCGTCAGGGCCGCTCCGATGTGCGCCTGTTCAACACCTACGGCCCCACCGAGACCACAGTGGTGGTGACCACCCAGGAGCTGCAACAGGAAGACCCGAGCCAGGCCCAGCTACCCATCGGCCTGCCGCTGCCCGGCATGCAGGCGCTCATTCTGGGAGCGGGGGATCAACCCGCCAGCGAGGGGGAGCTGGTGCTGCTCGGCCCGCAGCTGGCCAATGGCTATGTGGGGGGCGTGCAAGGGAGCTTTGGCTCCCTGCGGATCGGTGAGGAGGAGCTGCCCGTCTACCGCACCGGCGATCGAGTGCGCCTGGTGGCCGGCCGGCTGGTCTACCTCGGTCGGCGCGACAACGAATTCAAGATAAGCGGCTATCGCATCCAGCCCGGCGAGGTGGAGGCCCAGCTGTTGGCCCTGCCGGGGGTGGACGAGGCCTGCGTGCAGGGGGTGAGCATCGGCAGCGTGCGCCGGCTGGTGGCCTTCGTGGCGGGGCCGGAGCGCGACAGCCGGGTCATCAAGGCGCAGCTGGCCAGGGTGCTGCCTGCCGCCATGATCCCCACTGATTATCGCCACTATGACCAGCTGCCCCGCACCGGCTCCAACAAGCTGGATCGCAAGGCCCTGCTGGCCGCCTACCAGGCGGGTGGTGAGGCGTTGACCCTTGGCAGCGAAACTGAGAACCGGGTCGGCACCATCTGGCAGCAGATCCTGGGGCTGGCCACCATGGCGCCCACGGACAACTTCTTCGAACTGGGGGGCCAGTCCCTGCAGACCATCCAGATAGTCAATCGGCTCGGCGCCGAGTTCGGGGTGCAGGTCAAGGTCTCCGACGTGTTCGATCACCCGCGCCTCGATGACTTCTGCCGTTTCCTCGACGGCCTGCTTGCCGAGGATGAAGAGAGCGTGGAGATGGTGTGGTGATGGATAAGGAGCAACAAGCAATGGCCTTTGATTTCACTGGCAAGCGGGTCTGGGTGACCGGGGCCGGGCGTGGTATCGGCCGCGAGGTGGCAACGCAGTTCGTGGCGGCCGGCGCATCCGTGGTGGGGCTGGATCTGGCGTTTCCCGAAGCCGACTACCCCTATGCCACCCGGCTGCTCGATATCGGCGACTCGCAGGCGGTCAACGCCTGCTGCGCAGCGCTGCTGGCGGACGGCGGGCTCGATGTGCTGGTCAACGGGGCCGGGGTCTTGCGCCTCGGCTCCACAGAAACCTTAAGCGATGACGACTGGCACGACTGCATGACGGTCAACACCAGCGGCGTCTTCTATCTGCTACGGGCCCTGGTGCCCCACTTCAAGGGGCAGCGGCGCGGTGCCATCGTCACCATCGGCTCCAACGCCGCCCATGTGCCGCGCATGCAGATGGCGGCCTATTGCGCCTCCAAGGCGGCGGTCACCAGCCTGACCCAGACGGTGGGGCTGGAGCTGGCCCCCTTCGGCGTGCGCGCCAACCTGGTGTCGCCGGGCTCGACGGATACCCCCATGCTGCGCGGCATGCTGCCAAGCGAGGAGGCCATGGCCCGCACCATCGCCGGGTTGCCGGAGCAGTTCAAGCTCGGCATCCCCCTGCGCAAGGTCGCCACCCCGGCGGAGATCGCCCATACCGTCCTCTTCCTGGCCTCGGATCTGGCCAGCCACATCACGCTGCAGGATCTGGTCGTCGACGGCGGCGCCACCCTGAGTGCCTGAGGCTTGAGAAATAGATGAACAATATGATTTTGCTGTTGAAACAGCTGGAGCGGCAGGGGGTCAAGCTGGCGCTGAACGACAAGGGCCAGCTTATCTCCCAGTCGAGCAAGGAGGCGGTGACGCCGGCCATCGGCGCCACCATCAAGGCCCACAAGGATGAACTGGTGCGCTGCCTGGCGGCCCGCGCCGCCTTCGAGGCGCCCATTCTTGCGCAACGTGATGCCGAGGGCGCCCGGCAGGGGCCGCTCTCGTCGTCCCAGAGCGGGCTCTGGTTTATCGAGCAGTACGAGGAGGCCTCCCACCTCTACAACATGCCGGTCTATTTTCGCGTCAAGGGAGAGCTGGACACGGCGGCGCTGGAATTTGCCTTCGACCACCTGTTTGCCCGCCACCCCAGCATGCGCACCCGCTTCATCAAGGACGAGGCGGGCAGGGGGGCCCAGGAGATCCTGCCCCACGTGCCCTTCAAGTTGCACATTGAGAACGTGAGCGCAGAGCCCGCAGCCGAGCGGGAGGCCTATGTGGCCCGCCGGGTGCGCGAGGAGATAGGGCGTCCCTTCTCCCTGACCCTGGGGGATCTCAGCCGGGTGCACCTTATTCGGCTCGGCAGCCGCGAGCACGTGCTGCTGATCACCCAGCACCACATCATCTCCGACGGCTGGTCGGTCAAGAACATGTTCGCGGATCTCAAGCGCGCCTTTCTTGCCCATCAGAACCGCGAGCCCCTGCAGGTGAGCGAGCTGCCCCTCACCTACATCGACTATGCCCGCTGGTTCAATTCAGACCGTTTTCTCGATTATCATGCCGAGTTCAAACCGTTCTGGGTCGATCGGCTCGGTGGCAGCCCCGAGGTGCACGGCCTGCCGCTCGACAAGCCGCGCCCGGCCCATCAGGACAGCGGCGGCGAGCTGGTCTTCTCCACCATCGATAACGATCTGTGGGAGAGCTTCAAGCGCCTCTGTCAGCGCCACAGCACCTCCAACTTCATCGGTCTGCACGCCCTGTTTGCCCTGCTGATGGTGCGCCAGAGCGGCGAGAAGGAGGTGGTGATCGGTACCCCGCTCGCCTATCGCGAGCGCCACGAGATCGAGTCGCTGGTGGGCTTTTTTGTCAACACCCTGGTGCTGCGCACTCAACTCAGCGGCAAGCCCAGCTTTGTCGACTATCTGCAGCAGTGCCGGGAGGAGGATCTGGCGGCCTTCGATCACCAGCTCTACCGTTTCGAGGCGCTGGCCGAGGCCATCGGCGCCGATCGCACCACCGCCATCAACCCCATCTTCCAGATCATGCTGGTCTATCAGGCCAAGGTGGACTTCAACGATCTCATCCCCGGTTGCCAGCTGGTGGAGGAGACCTCGCCTGTGTTGCCGGCCAAGACCGACATCTCGGTCAAGGTGACCGAGCTGATGGACTCCGTCCGGGTGGACTGGCTGTTCGCCACCGCCTTGTTCGAGCGAGAGACCATCCAGGCCTACGCCGATCGCCTGCTGCACCTGATGCGCGCCGTGGTGGCGGCCCCCGAGACCGACATCTGGCAACTGCCGCTGGAGGCGGGCACCGACCAGGCAGCGCTGGCCGCCGAGCTTGCCGATCTGCCGCCGGACTACCCGAGCCGCGACACCCTGCTCTGTCATATCGAGCGGCGCGCTATTCAGTTGGCGGACGCGCTGGCGGTCAGCGACGGCGTGCAATCGTTGACCTATGGCGAGCTGGAAACGCGTGCCAACCGGTTGGCCCACTGGCTGCAGGCTCAGGGCGTCACCCCGGGCGCCGCCATCGGCATCCAGGCCAGACGCGATGTTGCCTTCGTCATCGCCCTGCTCGCCTGCTGGAAGGCGGGGGCGGCCTATGTACCCCTCGACCCTGCCTATCCTGCCGAGCGGCTGGCCCATATCTTAGGCGATGCATCCATCAGCCTGGTGTTGGGCGGCGTGCCGGATCCGCGGCTTGGCGAGGCGCTGGCGGGCACGACTGCCGAATATCACGATCTGCACCAGCTTGCGCTGGACAAGATGCCAACCAGCACGCCCGCACTGTCTCGGGACGCTGCCATGCTGGCCCAGATCATCTACACCTCCGGCAGCACCGGCTTGCCCAAGGGGGTGATGGTGGAGCAGGGCAGCCTGGTCAACCTGATGGCGGATCACGGTGAGCGCATCGCCCTTGGGAAGGATGGCGCCATGTTCAACTGCATGTCCCTCTCGTTCGATGCCGGCAACATGACCAGCTTGCTGCCCCTGTACTGCGGCGCGGCCCTGCACTTTGGCGAGCCGGGCGAGGGGGTGATCAGTGCCGCGATCGCTCGGGGTGCCAGCCATATGATTTTGCCGACCGCCCTGCTCGCGAATCTATTGCCACCGGCGGAACTCGGTTCCCTCAAGGCCATCGGCTTTGGCGGCGAGGCGTGCCCGAGCAGCCTGGTGGAGCGCTGGGGGGAGCGGGTGGCGCTGTTCAACATGTACGGCCCGACCGAGTGTACCGTCACCGCGCTCTGCGCGCAGCTCACCCCGGGGGCGCCCATCACAATCGGTCGACCCGTCAACCACCTGAAGGCGCTGATCCTGGACGAGGCGGGCAACCTCTGCCCGGTGGGAGTGCCCGGCGAGCTCTGCCTGGCAGGGCTGGGGCTGGCCCGCGGCTACCTCAATTTGCCGGCGCGCACTCAGGAGGCCTTTATCGAGCTGGCGCTGGCTGATCGACCCCATCGCCTCTATCGCACCGGCGATCGGGCCTTGCTGCGCCGCGACGGCAACATCCAGTATCTGGGCCGGATGGACGAGCAGATCAAGCTGCGCGGCTATCGCATCGAGCCGGGTGAGATAGAGACCCGGCTTGCCGAATTGTGCCCGGCGATGCGCCAGGTCAAGGTGGTGGTGCAGGAGGGGCGCCTGCTGGCTTACGCCTGTTTGCAGGCCGGAGCAAGGGAGCCCGACGGCGATGCCCTGCTGCAGCGGGCCGGCGAGTGCCTGCCCGAATACATGGTGCCGGTGCGCCTCTGCTGGCTGCCCGAGATGCCGCTCACCCCCAACGGCAAGCTGGACTTGCGCCGCCTGCCCGCCATCGTCTGGCAGCAGAGCAAGGGCGAGCCGCAAAACGAACTGGAGCAGACCGTGCTCGCCATCTGGCAAGGGGTGCTCAAGCAACCGCTCGGGGTGGAGGATGACTTCTTCCGCTTAGGCGGTGACTCCATCCTCAGCATCCAGCTCACCACCCGGTTGCGGGATGCGGGACTGCACTGCAGCGTGAAGGACGTGTTCGAAGCCAAGACGGTGCGCCGCCTCTGCCGCCAGCTCGGCCAGCAGCAGGCGGTCAGCCACAGGAGCGAGCAGGGCAGCCTGACCGGCGAGTTCCCGCTCCACCCCATTCAGCACTGGTTCTTCGAGCAGGGCTTTGCCAGGCCCGGTCACTGGAATCAGGGGGTGATCCTGCGCCTGCCGGCCGGGGTGGACGATGAGGCCCTGCGCGGCTGGCTGAATGCCCTGCGCCAGCACCACGATGCCCTGCGCCTGGCGGTGACCCCGACTGGCCAGCGCTACCTGGCCGAACTGCCATTGCCGCTGCTGCCGACCCTGGATGCCGCCAATCTTGACGAGGCCGAGCTGCAAGCCCGCCTGACCGAGCTGCAGGGAGAGCTCGACCCTGCCAGCGGCCACACCCTGGCCTGGGCCCGCCTGCGCAATCTCTCTCTGGAAGGTGAGCGGGAGGGCGAGCGCGAGACAGTGGAGGGGCTCTTCCTCGCCTTCCATCACCTGGTGATCGATGCGGTCTCCTGGCGCATTCTGGCCGAGGATCTGGCACGGGTGAGCAAGGGCGAGCCACTGCCCGCCAAGGGCAGCAGCTATCGCCAGTGGGGCGAGGGGCTCGCGGCCTACGCCAAACGAGAAGAGGATCAGCTTGGCTTCTGGCTGGCTCAGGGGGAGGCCAGCAAGCCAGGCTTGCTGGAGGAGCGACGCGCCGCCGATGGCCGCGCCGCCGCCAGCCTGCTGCAACTGAGTCAGGAGACCACGGCCCGGCTCATCGACACCGCCAACCAGGCCTACTTCACCCGGGTGCCCGACCTGCTGCTGGCGGCACTGACCCGTACCCTGAACGAGCAGGGTTACGGCAGCCGTCACTGCGTGATGCTGGAAGGACACGGTCGTGAGGCCATCGATGCTGAACTGGACGTGAGCCGTACCCTCGGCTGGTTCACCAGCACCTATCCGCTGGCGCTGGCGGATGCCGGGGCGTGGGATGCGCTGGTCTGCGCCACCAAGGAGCAGCTGCGCGCCGTACCGGACAAGGGGGTGGGCTTCAACGCCCTGCGACTGCACCACCCTCGTGGGTCTGAGCTGCCCCAGGCCCTGGTGGTCTTCAACTACCTGGGGGTCAGCCATCAGGGTGAGGCCGCTCAAGCCTGGCAGCCCCTGCCGATGGCGCCGGGGGCACCCAGCTCCCCTGACAACCTGCCGCGCGAGCTGGTCAGTCTGCACGGTGGCGTGTTTGATGGCCGCCTCACCCTGCGTCAGGTGGGCGCCCTCAACCAGCAGGCGAGCGACGCCCTGATGGCGCGGCTGGCGGACAACCTGACGGCGCTGGTGGAGCACTGCTGCAACTTGAAGGCTCCGCGCCATACCCCGAGCGACTTCCCGGGGCTTGGCCTCTCGCAAGCCGCGCTCGATCGGGTGCTGAGTGGGCGCGAAGTGGAGACCCTGCTGCCCATGACCTCGCTTCAGCAGAGCATGTTCCATCACAGGGCGCTGGCGCCCCGGGATCACGCCTATCACCTGCAGACCGAGATGGACTATCACCAGCCGTTGGACGTGGCGGTCTACCGTCAGGCCTGGCAGGGGCAGATCGCCCGCTGGCCGGCCCTTCGCAGCGAGCTGGTGCTGGCGGATGGGGTGGCGCTCCAGCGCATCCTCAAGCACGCCGAGTTGCCATTCCACTATGAGGATTTGTCTGAAGTGGAATATGCAGATACACGGGTCCAGGCCTATCGCGAGCAGGATCTGGCCAGCCCGATCCCGCTGGAACAGGCCCCCCTGCTGCGCCTTGCCTGTTTCAAATTGGCCCCCGATCACCACAAGGTGATCTTCAGCGCCCATCACGGCGTGCTGGATGGCTGGAGCGGTCCCGTGTTGCTGGGTTCCTTGCATCGCGCCTATCAGGCGCTGATGAACGGCCTGTTGCCGCAGGGCGAGCCGGATACCGCCTGGCTCGAATTTGGCCGCCATATTGCCAGCCAAACCCGCAGCGCCGACGCCTATTGGCAGGGGCAGGGCGAGCTCTTGGCAACGCCTAACGATCTCGCCTGCCTGTTCGGGGTGACGCTGGACGCAGGCTCAAGCGGGCGCCATACCCAGCAGCGACCGGCGGTGCGCGCCACGGCGCTGCCGGCCGAGGTGGCGACCCTGCTCGCGAGTCGTGCCCGCGACCTTGGCGTGACTGCGGGCCTCTTGGCCCAATATGCCTGGCACCGTCTGCTGGCACGCCGCTCTGGCGATGCCGTCACCCTGGTGGGCAACGTGACCCCGGGCCGGGATTACCCCATCGAGGGGATCACCGCGAGCGTCGGGCTCTACATCAACAGCCTGCCACTGGCCCTGGAGTGGTGCACCGAGTTGACCCTGGCCGAGCATATCGCCCGGTTGCAGACCGACCTGATGGCACTCAATGAGCACGGCACCCAGTCGCTGGCGGCACTGACCAAAGGCCGGGCGCGTCTGTTCCAGAGTCTGTTCGTGTTCGAGAACTACCCCATGCCGGCGGCCCCTGTCGCCCCCGAACCTCACCAGCTGGTGCCGCGCTTTGGCACCGTGGTGGAGAAGGTGGAGCTTCCTCTGTCGCTCGTGGTCAGCAGCCGGGGCGAGACGCTCCAGCTGCGCCTCGAGTTCGATGGCGAGCAGATCCCCGAGGCTCGGGCAGAGGCGGTGCTGGCTGACTGGCTGGCCGAGCTCGACTGGCTGGCGCAGGCGGACCTGAGCCAGCCGGCCAGAGTGGCGGCGGCCGCGCCGTCCCCGGGGAGGGCGCAAGTGGCCACCACCAGGGCGGAGCCCAGCCTGGCTCCGCCACCGGCCGAGGCCCGCGCGCTGTTGGCCCTGTGGGAGCGCCAGTGCGGCGTGCCCGGGATCTGGCAGCAGACCCTGTGTGAACTCGGGGTGGATTCGGTGCAGCAACTCGCCCTGCTGGCGGCCCTCAACGAGGCGTTTGCACAGGAGCGAGCGCCGCTTACCCTGCAGACGCTCAAGGCCCATCCATCCCCCAGCCGACTCTATGGGCACTGGCTGGTACGCCAAACGGAGGCAGCGCTATGACGGTGACCATCAAGCATAAGGCTCCGCTCGTGCAAACCCGGCCTGCCCCCCGTGAGGGGGCGGCCAACCTGGGGGCGCGGCTGGCGGCCTGTCTGGCCGCCACCCCGCTGGCCCCCGCCATCCGCATGGGCGTGGCTGGCATCAGCGAGGACGGATCAGGTGAGCAGTGGCTTAGCTACGGCGCGCTCAATGTCAGGGTCGGCGAGATTGCCGCGCGATTGCAGGGGCTGGCGGTGGGGGAGCGGGTCGGCCTCCATCTCTCCCGTAGCCCCGACCTGGTGGCCTGCCTGCTGGCCTGCCTGCGGCTCGGCCTCACCTTCGTGCCCCTTGAGCCGGACTTTCCGGTGGAGCGGCTGCAGGGGATCGCCCGCCAGGCGCGCCTGTCGGCGGTGATCTGCGACGGTGACAGACCGGCTCCCGCCTTCGGCTGTCCGCTGCGCACCCTCGACGGGCCGGCAGCGGCAGGGCTCGTCTCCTGGCCCCAGGTGGATGATGCCCTGGCCGCCTACATGATGTTCACCTCGGGCTCCACCGGCGAGCCCAAGGGGGTGGTCATCAGCCGGCGGGCCCTGCTCTGCTTCCTCGACGGGATCCGCGAGCGGCTCGGGCTCTCACCGAGTTGCCACTGGCTCTTCATCACTACCCCGGCCTTCGACATCTCCCTGCTGGAGATGCTGGGGCCGCTCTGGGGCGGTGGTCGGCTGACGGTGGCCGGGGGCGAGCACAACAAGGATCCGCTGGGGATGCAGGCCTTGCTCGAGGCCGATCCCTCCATCAACTGGCTGCAGGCCACCCCGGCCTGCTGGCGCATGCTGCTCAAGGCCGGCTGGCAGGGGCGCAATACCCTCACCGCCCTGTGCGGCGGCGAGGCGCTGGATTTGGGATTGGCCGAGCAGCTCTGTGCCCGCACCCGGCGACTGTGGAACTGCTACGGGCCGACCGAGGCCACCGTCTGGTCCCTGGTGAGCGAGGTGCGCTGGCCACCGACTGATGGCCAGATTACCATCAGCCACAGCCTGCCCGGCTATCGGCACTGGGTGCTGGACGAGGCGGGGCAGCCGGTAGCAGAGGGAGAGTGCGGCGAGCTCTGCATCGAGAGCCCGGCCCTGTGCGAGGGGTACTGGCGCAAGCCGGCCTTGACCAGTGCCGCCTTCCTGCGCCTTGCCACCCATCGCCTCTATCGCACCGGTGATCGGGTGCGCCTCCTTGGGGCGGACCGCTTCCTCTATCTGGGGCGGCGCGACGATCAGATCAAGCTGCGCGGTTTTCGCATCGAGCTCGGCGAGGTGGAGGCGGGACTGCGCCGCCAGGCCGGGGTGCAGGAGGCAGCGGTGCGTCTGGTGGGAGAGGGGGACGAGGCCATGCTGGTGGGCTACGTGGAGGCGAAAAGCGGGGTGACCCTCAATCGCCTCGCCCTGCGCAAGGGGTTGCAGGCGACGCTGCCGCACTACATGGTACCGGCGCGGCTCATCCTGCTGGATGCCCTGCCCAAGACCAGCAGTGGCAAGCTCGACAGAAAGGCGCTGCCATTGCCGGAGTAGACGGCCTTGCCGAGCCATGGATAAAAAGAAGCCCGCATCATGCGCAATGCTGTTCACTTAAGCGGAGCCGCATTGCGATTTACCGGAAAACGGGTCTTTGATATCTTCACCGCCCTGGGTCTCGATGGCCTGGGGCGTTTTTCTATGAACATGACGCCTATGCAGCCCCGCAACTCCGCCAACCTCCGTGGCGTATGGGCTGGCGATAACGCGCCCGCCATCACTGCCATCTGGTTCGCGATGAGCTGACAGGCAAACTTAAAGCTCACCTCATTGGGCGCTCGCTGATGGGCTACGGCGGCCTGGCTGGCCTCCCGCCTGACCAGATTGTATCCAAGCAGCAATCCCCACAGCTCCTGATAGACCAAGTCCACTTTCTTGCTTCTCAGCGTGATGGCGTTGTGCTGCATCGCGCTTTTGATATCCCGGTATCCCAGCTCGATTTCCCAGCGCTCGTGGTACAGGGTCGCCACCTGAGCTGCACTGAATCGCGCCACGGGCAGGGAGGTAAAGACCGTTTTCTCCTTGCCTGCCACCTCATAGGTCACTGCGCGAACTTGCCAGTGTGTCGGCAACGCCGGGTTTTTCTTGCGAGCCTGAGGCGAGACCGTCATTTGCAACAGACGGTCACCGTCGCCATAGCGCTCAAGTTCCGTGTATACCAGCCCCTTGCGTTCCGGGATGAGCCAGTGACGGTCGGTGTCTTCGGCCTGAATACGCAGCAACAGGTCGGCACCGAAGAAGCCTTTATCCAGCAGGGTCACTGACTTGTCCGGCAATGAGTGAATGAACTCGCTGGCCAGGGGGATTTCCCCTTTGCGGTACGGGCTGATGGCCGCGTTGGCAATGACATGCGAGCGGACATTCATGAGCGTGACCAACCGCAGCATCGGGTAGGGTGTCTGCCGGTTGGTTGAGGTGTTACCCGAGCCGAAATGTGCTCTGAGTTCAGGCATATCCTGGGTTCGGAACAGGGCCCCATCGATGGCAAAGACCTGTAAACCGTGCCAATGGTCTTCAGGATAACGTTCCCGCCCCCACACATCGGCGCACTGTTTGAACAGCCACTCGAGCGGCTGTTTGCCGAGTCGCTGACGGGCCTGAGACAGGGCACTGTCCGCGAGCAAGGCATCATTGGCCAACCCTTCTGCACAGATGTTGAGGCGCCGAGCGACCTCGGAGATGGGCTCATTGCGGAAAAAGGCCATCCCCACGACGAGCCACAAGACCATATCAGAAGGTAAGCGGCGTCGGCGGATAGTGGCCTTTTCAGACAAGGCGGCAGCGGCAGTAATCCATTCGTCGGGAATATGGTCGGCAAAAATGGCCAGCCGAGCCAGCATGTCGCCAGATGCCTCAACAACATCGTTCAGATCGTTTGCAATAGACATAAAAAAATCCGGAACCAGTGATTGGTTCCGGATTGTCCTACAGCAGAAGGATCGGTCAATGGATCCTTAACTGATCAGCATTGCGCATCATGCGGGCTTCTTGTTGGCCGTCAACCGAGGGGGGATTAGTGAGCGATGGGGGCGGCATTCGGTTTGGTCAGCAGGCGCTCGACGTCGTCGATCACCTTGAGGGCCGCCTGGGGGCCGCCGGTGGAGGTCCAGAGTGACCCGTCCACGGCGCCGAAGCGCTTGCCCTTGATGGCGCCGAGCTGCTGGAAGGCCGGGGTCTGCTCGGCCTGCTTCATGGCATCCACCGCATCCCCGCTGGTGCTGAGGGTGCCGATCACCAGCCAGTCACCGTCCAGCAGGTTGAGGGATTCGAGGCTCAGGGCCGGGGAGTGGGGGCTCTTGTCGCCAATCTGGTGGGACGGTCGGGTGAGCCCCATCTCGGTGACCACGCTGCTGGCAAAGGTGCCGCCGTGCATGTAGCTCGGCCCCTTGGGGTTCCAGCGCACTATGCTCATCTGCTCCCCCTGATGCTGGGCGAGCTTGCTGCGGGCCTCTGCCAGGCGGGCCTCATACCGGGTGAGGAACGCCTTGGCCTCGGCCACCCGGTTCATCGCGTCGGCGCTGCGACCGAACACGGTTTTCCAGGGCTCGCCCCAGTTGCCGGTGACGACGGTAGGGGCGATCTCCTTGAGCAGGGCGAGGAGCTCGGGCTTGGTCTGGCCGGTGAGGATGAGGTCCGGCTCCAGATCGATGAGGGTCTCCAGATTGGGGTTGTCCAGATCCCCGACCACGGCGATCTCCTTGCCCGCCTTGTCCAGCAGATAGCGGGGCAGGGTGGACTGGCCGCGTCCATTGACGGTGCCTACCGGCTGCACCCCCAGAGTCAGGGCGCTGTCGAGATCGAGTTCGCTCAACACGACGACCCGCCGGGGCGCATCGGGGACGCTCTGGGACTGGCCGTTGGCATCGATGACCTGGCGGCTGCCCGCCTGGGCCTGGAAGCCCGTCAGGCTGGCCAGCATGAGCAAGGTGGCCAGCGGGGAGAAGATCTTCATGGTGACATCCTTATGGGTGAAATCGGTGGGCCGGAGTCTGTGGAAAGTGCCTGAGAGCCGCCCGGCCAGCCCCGAATGGGCGGGGACATGCTACCACAAAGCAAGTGAGAAGCGTTGTCATTTGTATTTGTGGCATGACCTCGGCTTGCTTTGGTACCATCGCAGACCCCTGTCAGGAGCCTTTCATGTTGCCTCGTTGTCCCTCACTCGATGGATCCTTTGTCCGTCAATCCGATACCTTGTGCCTGCCGGGCCTGGAGACGCTGCCTCTTCATCGGGTCAGTTTTGATCCCGCCGCCTTCTCGCCGGAGTGCTTTGGGGCCCAGGGCATCACCCTGCCTGCTTCATTGCAGGGGGCTGCCCCCAAGCGCCTCGGGGAGTTTCTGGCGGGGCGCCTCGCGGCCCGCGAGGCCCTGCGTCCCTTCGGTCTTGCAGGATGCAGCGTGGACATCGGAGCGGCCCGGGAGCCGCTCTGGCCTGAAGGGGTGGAGGGGAGCATCAGCCACAGCCGGCTGGCGGGAGAGGGGGTGGCCCTGTGTGCGGTGCGCCCGGGCCAGGAGGGAATAGGGCTGGATCTGGAGGCCTGGCTCGATGGCGACCAAGGGGCGCAGCTCTGGCCCGGCATCATGGATGGGGAGGAGTGGGGGCGGCTGGAGGCGGGGGTTCACGACGCCCAGCTGAGCCTGGCAGAGGGCGTGACCTTGGTGTTTTCCGCCAAGGAGAGCCTCTTCAAGGGGCTCTATCCCAGGGTGGGGCGCTACTTTGATTTTCTCGATGCCCGCTGGCTCGCCATGACGGTGCAGACTCTCACCCTGGAGCTCAAATGCCCGCTGACGCCGGCCCTGCCTGCCGGCTGGCGCTGCACCCTGCACTGGCAAGCCCTGCCGGGGGGTGTGCTCACCGTCTTGCTGCTGTGAGCACGATGCCAGCGCCCGGATAACGCCAACGCAAAGCCCAAAAAAGAAACCGCCATCAGGCGGTTTCTTTTTTGGGCACAGGATCTGGCTCAGGCCGACACGCCATGGTCGGTGCGCAGGCGGGGCACTTCGTCAGCCCGTCGGCGGGGCACGATGACAGGGGCCCCGTCGCCGGGGGCGTGCAGTATGTCCACATCGGTCTGGTAGAGGCGATCGATGAGGGGCTTGGTCACCACCTCCCGGGCCGGGCCCATGGCCTGGATGGCGCCATCCCCCAGGGCAATCAGCTCGTCGCAGTAGCGGGCGGCGGTGGCGAGATCGTGGATGACGATAAGCACCGTCTTGCCCTCGGCGGCGACCCGATGGATGGCCTCCATCACCTCGGTCTGGTGGCCGATGTCCAGCGCGCTGGTGGGCTCGTCCAGCAAGATGATGTCCGCATCCTGGGCCAGCACCATGGCGAGCCACACCCGCTGGGCCTGACCGCCGGACAGCGAACTGGCGCTCTGGTGCCAGATGGCATCGAGCTGCATCCGCTCCCGGGCCCAGTCCACCATGCGGGCATCTTCCTCGCTCCACTGATTGAACCAGCCCTGATGGGGATGGCGGCCATATTGCACCAGCTGCTCCACCAGGATACCGGGGGGGACCAGGGGACGTTGGGGCAGATAGGCGAGCTCCCGAGCCAGGGCTCTGGCGCCATAGGCACCGAGTGGCTTCTCCTTGAGCAGGATCTCCCCGGACCGGGGTTGCTCCTGTCCCGCAAGGAGCTTGAGCAGCGTGGATTTGCCACCGCCGTTGGGGCCGACGATCCCCACCAGCTTGCCCCGGGGGAGGGAGAAGGAGATCTCCTTGAAGATGGTCTTTTGCGGGTAGCCGAACTGGAGTCGGTTCACGGTGAGCGTCATCGGGCGGCCCTCGGTCTGTATTGAAAATGGATGAATGCCATGGTCAGTCGGCCTTCTGGCGATCTTTGAGCAGGATGAAGAGCAGCAGCAGGCCGCCGAGAATGCGGGTCATGATGCCGGTAGCCACTTCGTGGGGGCTGGCCAGCACCCGCACCAGGGTGTCGCTTGCGAGCAGCATCAGGGCGCCGCACAGGGCGGCAATCCAGAGCGGCACGATGCGATCCCGGCTGAGCCAGGAGGCAAGGATGGGGGCCGCCATGGCGATGAAAACCACGGGGCCGCCGATGGCGGTGCCAAGGGCTGCGACGATGATGGCCTGGGCCAGCACCCCGAGCTGCACCCGGTTCACGTTCACCCCGAGAGTTCGGGCGGTGACCGGTCCCAGGCGCAGCACGCCAAGGGAGCGGGAGAGACAGACGGTCCAGGGACAGATGAGCAGGAGCAGCAGGCTTACCGGCAGCAAGGTGCCATAGCCCTGACCGACGAAGTTGCCCATGTTCCACAGATAGAGGCTGGTGAGGTGCACCAGGGACTGGGTGGACATGACGAACTGGCCGAGGGCGTTCATCAGCTCCGAGACCCCGATGCCGATCACCACGAACAGGTAGCCCTGCTCCCCCGGCTTGTTGCACAGGGCATAGAGCACGGCGGCGGCAAACAGGGCGCCGAAGGGGGCGGCCCACCAGGGCCAGGTACCCAGGGTCAGATAGAGGGAGAAGATGATGATGGCCAGGGATGCCCCCTCGTTGACCCCGATCATGTCCGGGGTGGCGAGGCGGTTTCGCACCAGGGTCTGCACCAGGCAGCCCGAGAGTCCCATGGCGGCGCCAGCCACCAGCACCGCCAACAGGCGCGGCAGTCGGATCTTGAAGACGGTCACCTGATCGAGTCGGCTTCCCTCCCCGAGCAGGGTCTGGATCACCCCCATCATGGTGATCTTGCCGGAACCCAGGGTGAGGGCCAGCAGGGAGAGCAGGGTGAGGGTGACCAGGAGCCACAGGGTGATGAGCCAGGCGCGGCGGTGCAGCAACAGGGTGCGGCTGCCAAGGCGAAGGCAGAGGGTGCCGCTCGGGAGTGAGAGAGAGTTCTTCATGGGCGTGGCACCTTATTTGACGGCCAGCAGGGAGCGGAAGCCGCCGCTGCGCACCACCAGGATGAGCACAGGCGCCCCGATGAGCGCCAGAATGACGCCGTTGGGCAGCTCGTAGGGCTGGATAAGCCAGCGGGCCAGCACATCGGCACCGAGCAGAAAGAGCACCCCGAACAGGGCGGAGAAGCGTACCTGGATGGCGAGGCGAACCGGCTCCACCAGGCGGGCGCAGTAGGCGGCGAGGAAGCCGACAAAGCCGATGGGACCGGCGATGGCGATGGCGCAGGCGGTGAAGAGCGTTGCGGCCAGGAGCACGCCGATCCGCACCCGGGTGGGGCGGATGCCGAGGGCCCTGGACTGGTGATCCCCCATCTGCATCAGGGTGAGAGGGCGACAGAGCGCCAGTGTCAGCAGCAGGGCGGCCAGGGCGAAGGGGACCACGGTGAGTACCGCTTCCAGACTGGAGGCGGCAAGGGACCCTAAGTTCCAGAAGCGGAACTGCTCCAGCACCACCCGGTTGGAGAGCAGCAGGAAATTGGAAAGACCGCCGAAGGTGGCGGAGAGGGCGACCCCTACCAGGATGAGCTTGAGGGGGTTGGAGCGCCCCACCATGAGGCCGAGGCCCAGCACGATGAGGTTGCCGAGCAGGGCCCCCATGCCGGACCAGAGCAGATACCCGTAGGCGGATTCGACGCCAAACCAGGTGAGGCCGATCACCAGAGCAAAGACGGCGCCGGCATTGACCCCGAGCAGGCCGGGTTCGGCCAGGGGGTTGCGGGTGGCACTTTGCAGCATGGAAGCCGCCAGGGAGAGTGACGCCCCCACCACCAGGGCTGCCAGGGTACGGGGCAGGCGCAGGGTATGGACTATCATGGCGAGCTTTTCATCGGCCACGAAGGCGGGATCGCCCATCAGGAAACCGGCGACCTCGCGGCCACCATAGACACCGGCCCCGGTGGCCAGTGACAGACAAATCAGCAGGAAGAGGAGCAGCACGCCGAGCCAGAACAGCCGAGCTTGGTATCTGAGCACTCAATGACTCCTTGAATTCGGGGAGGCAGAAACGCAAAAAGGGAGCCCCGCGACCGGGGCTCCCGCATACAGGATGGATTACAGCTTGTAATCGACCCCTGCGTAGACGGTGCGACCTTCCAGGATGAAGTCGGCGTCGGTCGCCACCTCGTCACGCTGGGTGTTGGTGAGGTTGGTGATGCCGAGCTTGAAGTCCAGGGCCGGCGTGACGGTCCACTTGGTGTTCACGTCCAGGGTCTGGTAGTGCTTGGAGGTGAATGCCTGGGCGTTGCGGGCCGGCACCTTGATCACCTGGCTGCCGACATACTGCCAGGCCAGGTTGGCGCTGACCACGTCGCTCGCCTTCCAGTCCAGGCCGATGTTGCCGGTGTGATCCGGGGTCTTGGCCAGATCGTCACCCGTGCTCTTGTCTTCGGAGTCGAGCAGGGTCAGGTTGCCGGTCAGCTGCACGTTGTCCAGCACGTCGAACCAGCCGGTCAGCTCCAGCCCCTTGATGCGGGCCTTCTTGACGTTGAGGTAGGTCATGACGGTCGGACGGTAGCCCGGGCCCCACTGATCGCTCTGGATCAGATCCTCGATCTCGTTGTGGAAGCCGGTCACCCCTGCACCGAAGCGATCGGCGTTGTAGGCGGTGCCAAGCTCGTAGCTGACGGAGGTTTCCGGCTTCAGATCCGGGTTGCCTATTACCTTGCAGGCGCCGCGGCAGGCGGTGGTGGCGAATCCTTCGCTGGACTGGGCCAGGGTCGGGGCCTTGAACGCCTTGCCAGCGCCGCCCTTGATCACCCACTCGTCACTCAGGGAGTAGAGGGCGTAGGCACGGGGGCTGAACTCGTTGCCATAGGTCTCGTGGTGATCCAGACGGCCGGAGAGCGTCAGGGCCAGATCCCCAAAGCCGAACTCGTCTTGCAGGTAGAGGGCGCTCTGGCTCGCATCCACGCTGCCGTTCTGGATGCTGCGGCTGTGCTCCAGCTCGGTCTTGCGGAACTCTGCACCCGAGGTCAGCAGGTGATCCCCGAGGTAGCCGCTCAACTGGCCATCCACCGTGTTGTTGGTCTGGGTGATGTCGGCGGCGCCACCGTTGAGCTGGGAGTCATCCATCAGATCGGTCTGCTCGAAGTAGTAACGAGCGCGGCTGTCGAAGTGTTCCCAACGGCCGTTATGGGTCAGCCCCAGGCTCAGGCGATCGAGTTTCTGCACGTTGTGGGGGGTGGCCGGTGCGGTCGGGGCACGGGGCACGTTGTTGAAGTAGCTGTCCATGTCGTTCTGGTTGTAACCCAGATCGAAGTCGATGTCCTGGTTGTCGGCCACCAGCCACTTCAGGCTGGAGAGCACGTTGACCACTTCCCGTTTCTCCAGGGCGTCGGCATCCGGGTTGTTGGACTGCTCGCTCTTCCAGCGATCCCGCTGATAGCCCTCCACCACCACGCTGCCCAGCAGCTTGTTGTCGATCAGGGCGCCGGAGACGAAGGCGCTACCCTGGTTGGCATCCCCGCCATCCCCCTTGGTGGGCATGGTGTGGGTGTAGCCGACGGCCGCTTCGGTGTTCTCCTTGGCCTGGCGCAGGATCACGTTGACCACGCCGCCGAGGGCATCGGCCCCGTACAGGGAGGAGACGGGACCGCGGATCACCTCGATGCGCTCGATGGCGGCCATGGGGATGGAGCTTAAGTCGAAGTCGTTGCCAAAGGAGCTGCCCAGGGTCTCGCGGGCGTTGACCCGCTTGCCGTTGACCAGCAGCAGGGTGTAGTCACCGCCCATGCCGCGGATCTTGATCTCGTTGCGACCCGTGGGGTTGGTGCCGATGATGTTGACACCGGGCACGTGCTTGAGGGCATCGCCGATGTTGTTGACGTTCATCTTGTCCAGATCGGCGCGGGTGACCACGGAGACGCTGGCCGGGGCGGTCAGCTCGGTGTGCTTGGTCTGGGTGGCGGTGACCACCACCGTCTCGTTGGCCTTGACGGACTCGGCCTGGGCCAGGCCCGGTACGGCCAGCAGACCAAGGGAGAGCAGAATGGGGTTCAGTTTAAAGAGGCCGTGCTGCAACTGCATTGTCAAAAACTCCATGGATATAACTGAGGTTATGGGGTCCGGATTCTTCTGATCCGGTGCTCACTGACTTCCTTGTCTGGCGGTGCCAGAGGCAGGATTATTGTTATCTCTTGTGCGCTTCAGGCCCCGGATGAGGAACCAGACACCGGCGCAGGCCACCAGGGTGCACGCAATGTTGATCCAGGCCAGGGTGGGGAAACCGTGCAGGGCGCCCCCCTCGTCGGAGACCAGATATCTGGCGGAGAGCAGGCTGCCGAGGCCCGCTGCCACATTGGTGACCGAGCCCTGGAAAGACATGAAGGCGGCGCGCTGATGGGGGGCCGGAATGGCCGCCGTGACCGCGAGGGTGGTGCTGGCGCGGGCGGAGCTCAGGGCCATGAAGAGGGTGAACAGCAGATAGAGAGGCAGGCCTGCTGGCAAGGCAAAGCCCACCAGGGTGATCAGGGCCAGGGCCAGGCTGGTGAGCAGGATGGCGCCCTGGGCGCGGCCCTGATCGATCCAGCCGCCGCACAGGCGCATGGTGGCCATGCTGGCAAGGCCGCCGCACAGATAGAGGCTGGCGATCTGCTCGCGCGGGAAACCCAGGTTGAACTGGAAGTAGTTGGCAAAGTGCGGAATGAGCAGGAAGTGGCCGAACATCTGCAGGCAGAGGATGAAGAGGGCTCCCTGGCAGAGCGGTGACCCCAGCAACTGGCGCATCCCCTGGCCTGCCGGGGCCCGGTTGACCGGCAGGGACGGCAGCCAGATGGCACACAGCAGGGCCAGCAGCAGGCCGCCTGCACCAAACAAGAGGAAGGGGCTCTGCCAGCCAGACCACTGGGCCAGCACGAGGGCCGCGGGCACGATCAGAATGGCGGCCAGGGAAAACGCCATGCCCACGTAGGCGAGACGGCGGCCCCGCTCGGCGGGCGGTACCAGATCCAGCACCGCCGCCATCAGGATGGCCCCCAGGGGGCCGGCCACGCAGCCGGACAGGATAAAGAGCAGCAGCAGTGTCTGGCTATCCTCGGCCAGGGCGCAAGCCATCAAGAGCAGGAAGCGCAGGACCAGCAGTACCAGCAGAGCGGGTTTGCGGTTGACCCGATCGAGCCAGGGGGCGGCCAGGAGGCCCAGCAGGGCGGCTCCCAGGGTGGCGCCGCCGCTGAAGTAACCTGTCTGCTCCGGCAGCATCCCCAGACGGGTTACCAGTTCCGGGCCAAGGGGCATCACCATCATCATGCAGCCCATGGAGAGCATGTTGATGAGCAGCGCCAGGTGGATGGCGGCAGGGGTGGATGCGACGGATTCTGGCTTCATCAGAGGCTGACTCGAAAAAATGAGTCCGAATTGTATCCGAGGGTTTTTGTTGTGACAACAAATGATAACCATTTTTATTTGTATTGATTGGTATCTTAACGAGTCTTTATCAGATGCCTCTGTATGGGGTTGCATACCAGGCCCGTTGCAATCGGGGCGCCATGGACCATGATGGCAGGAAGCGAGAGGGTGGCGGTGAACGCCGGGAGGAGAAGATGCGCGCTGGATCAGGGTATTGGGGGCTGGGGTGCTGCCTGTTGCTGGCATTGCCCCTGAGGGCCGAAGTGAAGGTCATACCGGTATTCGAGGCGGATGCCGCGGTGCAGACGCTCAAGGAGATCTACCCGGATCTCGGGGTGAGCGCCATGGGCAACCAGCTGGTACTGAGCGGAACCCCCGCCCAGTTGCAGGAGGCCGAGCGTACCCTGGCGCAAGTGAACCAGCCGCCCCAAAGCCTGCTCATCGAGTGGCGGGTGGATGGCGCCTCCAGCCGTCAGCAGGCCGGAGTGGGGCTCGGCCTGGATGCCAAACGGCAGTGGTTGCTGGAGGGGGATGCCCGGCACTATGAACGCAGCCAGAGTGACAACTGGCAGGTGCGTGGCCTCTCCGGGCGGCCCGTGTTGTTGCAGATGGGGTCCTATCAGCCGGTCACCTTTTACCAGTGGCAGGGGGGAAGGGTGGTGGGCATGATGCCGCTGATGAACGGTCTCTACGCCACCGCGACCCTGATAGGGGACAGGGTGCAGGTGGCCCTCAGCAGTGAACAGGCAAGAGTGGAGCGAGGCAACATACACACCGGCCAGAGTGCCACCGAGGTGAGCGGCGCCCCGGGCCAGTGGCTGACGGTGGGGGAGCTTTCCACAACCCAAGGCAGCCGGGAGGCCGCGATCGCCAATCCATCAGGCATGGGCGGGGCCAGCGGCAGCGAACGCCAGACTCTGCAGATCCGGGTCACGCGCCAGTGAACCAGCCTGTCAGTGGGGCTGATCCAGAGCGTAATCCCGCAACTGGCGGCTTCTTAGCAGATACCAGAGCGCCCAGAGGCTGGCGATGAGCACCAGGGCGGTGGGCCAGTTGAACGACCACTGCTGCAGATTGAGGCTGTGCAGTTGCATCACCAGGCCGCTCGCGGTGGAGCAAAGCAGCAGAGCGCGGCTGTGGCGTCTGAGCCAGGCTCTGGCACTGTGGGTCTGGCGATGGGTGCCGCCGCAGGCGAGCAGCGCCAGCATGGCGGGCACGTCCGTCAGCAGGCTGACATAGAGGGTGAGCTTGTCCGGGTAGAAGAGGGTCAGGATGGCGCTGCCACTCTCCCGGGTGACCCCCGCCATCAGAAACAGCCAGACCGAGCGGGTCAGCAAGAGGGCTATGGGCCAGAACCAGAGCGGGGGGCGCAACTGGCCGTGATCGTCGTAACGGTGTTCGGGGTAGAGGGTCATGGTGGCCCGGTATCCATTCATGCAGTGCGAGTGATGAAGGGGATATGGGGCACAGGGCAGGCCATTGCAAGGCCGGCAACGGCCGGGAATTAATCGGGGGGCCAGCCCCCCCAATCCACAGTCTTTAGTTGCCGGGTTCCGGCGTCACAGCCAGCCTTTTCTCTTGAAGAAGAGACCGGTGCCCAGCGATGACATCACCATCAGCACCAGGGAGAGGGGGTAGCCGTATTCCCAGGCGAGCTCCGGCATGCGGCCGAAGTTCATGCCGTAGATGCTGGCGATAAGGGTCGGCGGCAGGAAGATGACCGCGGCTACCGAGAAAATCTTGATCACCTTGTTCTGCTCCAGATTGGTCACCCCCATGGAGGCCTCCAGCTGGAAGTTGATCTTGTCGAACAGGAACTGGGTATGGGGCAGCAGGGATTCCACGTCGTGCAGCATCTCGTCGATCCACTTATTCTGCTCCCCCGTCATGCGCTGGCGCAGACTGCGTTTGAGAAAGCGCAGGGCGCGGCGGGTATCGTGCAGGGAGAGACGGATCTGGCCGTTGGCCTCTTCCTGGGCCATCAGCTCCTTGAGCATGGGGTTGATCTGGTCCGGCTCGAAGATCTGATCGGCGGTGTTCTCCAGGGTCTTGTAGCCATCCTCGATCAGGTCTGAGAGGTACTCCACCTTGAGGTTCTGCACCTCCAGCAGGATGTCGAGGGCGTCTTCGACCTCCAGCCTGTCCTGACGCATGTAGTGGCGCAGCAGACGCACCAGGCCGATGTCATCCTCGCGAATGCTGATCAGCAGGTTGTTGCGCAGGGTAAAAGAGACGTGCACACCCTTGGTGTCGCGACCGATGCGCTGGGGAAACAGGGAGTGGATGTGCAGACCGTCGGTGTCCCAGTAGAATCGGGCGGATGCCTCGATGTCATCGAGCTCCTCCTTGTCCGGCACCTCCTCCAGGAACAGGCCCGTCAACCATTCTCGCTCCGCTGTGTCCGGCTTGTAGGCATCCAGCCAGACGGTGTTGTCGGGAACGATGTCATCCGGCCCGAGCGTGACTATGTCCAGCACCTTGTTATTGAGAATGTAGGCGGTGATCATCTGTCCCCCCTTAAGAAGTCATGGGTAATCAGGGATGGTTGCACAGGTTCATGCGGCCTTAGATCGCACGGAAAGCGATCCCATGAAATAGCATAACGAGGCCGATGGACAACCTGAATGCGGCGAACTATACAGGGGCGGGACCCGCTTGTCAGGGCCTATTCATCAGGGGTTCAGCCTGTTCGCTCAAAAAAGCGGCGAGGTCGGATCAGCCGTGGCGACCCCGATGCGGGCGATCCCGGCGTCGCCTCCTTTGTTCGCCCTGGAGTGGAGGAGGGCCCGGGCTCACCGGCGGGAATGGCGGGTTTATGGTCGCCCTGCGACAGCCCCCGGCCAAGCGCAGGAAACGGTCTCCGGGCGGTGTTCCGGGGCGGCGTCTCCTTGTTATCTGCTCTGGTGTGCGTGGGCAAGCCTGTTACAGATTGGGGTAGTTGGGGCCCGAGCCGCCCTGGGGCGGCGTCCAGACGATATTCTGGCTGGGATCCTTGATGTCGCAGGTTTTGCAGTGAATGCAGTTGGCGGCGTTGATCTGCAGCCTTGGCAGGGTATCCCCATCAAGGATCTCGAACACCCCCGCCGGGCAGTAGCGCTGGGCGGGTTCGGCCCAGGTGGGCAGGTTGACCTCGACCGGAATGCGCGCGTCCTGAAGGGTCAGGTGACAGGGTTGATCCTCGTCGTGGCTGGTGCTGGCCAGATAGACAGACGAGAGCTTGTCGAAGCTGAGCTTGCCGTCGGGTTTGGGGTAGTCGATGGGCTGGCAACGGCTGGCCAGGCGCAGCTGGCGGTAATCCGGCTCCTTGTCCAGCAGAGTAAAAGGAGAGGTCAAGGCAAAGAGTCGCTGCTCCAGCCAGTTGAAGGCGCCGCCGAGCCAGGGGCCGAAGCGGTGCAGGGCGGCCCCAACGTTGCGGGCCCTCTTCAGCTCCCGGGTCAGCCAGCTTTGCAGCAGCGCGTCCTGAAACTCGGCCAGATCCCGTCCCCCTTCATCCCCTCCTCGCAGTGCCATGGCGACCGTCGCGGCCGCCACCATGCCGGACTTCATGGCGGTGTGGATCCCCTTGATGCGGGAGAAGTCCAGGGTGCCCGCGTCACAGCCGATGAGCAGGCCGCCGGGAAAGTGCATGCGCGGCAATGAGTGCCAGCCCCCCTTGGTGATGGCTCGTGCGCCGTAGCTGATGCGCTCGCCCCCCTGCAACGTTGCCGCGATGAGGGGGTGGTGCTTGAGACGCTGGAATTCGTCGAAGGGGCTGAGCCAGGGATTCTGGTAGTTGAGATCGACGATAAGGCCGACTGCCACTTGATCCTGGGCCA
Source organism: Aeromonas sp. ASNIH1 (assembly GCF_002934285.1). Lineage (NCBI taxonomy): Bacteria > Pseudomonadati > Pseudomonadota > Gammaproteobacteria > Aeromonadales > Aeromonadaceae > Aeromonas > Aeromonas sp. ASNIH1. Next base: position 3,631,280 of record NZ_CP026228.1, read on the forward strand.
GATGATAGAGATAAAAGCCCCCCTGACTCTTGTTGCCCTTTCCCTCACCAAGGGGCCAGCCGCTGCCATGGAGCACCCGCCCAGGATGGGATTGTCCCGCAGGCACCTGCCACACCTCCTTGAAGCCGATGGCGTAATGCTGCGGCTGGGCGGTATTTTCCAGATGGAATCGGGCGATTAGCTGTTTGCCGAGGTGGCCGCGCGCCCCTTCGGCAAACAGGGTATAGCGGCCATACAGGGCCATGCCGGGCACGTGATCCGGCTTGGGGTTGCCCTCCTTGTCGAGGCCAAGATCGCCGGTCACCACCCCGCGCACCCGGCCCTCCCCCACGATGAGGGTGCTCGCCGCAAAGCCCGGGTAGATCTCGACACCGAGGGCCTCGGCCTGCTTGCCGAGCCAGCGGCAGAGGGTGCCGAGGCTGATGATGTGGCTGCCGTCATTGTGCATGCGGGGTGGCACCGCCCAGTGGGGCAGTTGCAGGGAGCGGCTGTCGCTTTGCAGCAGATGGACCTGATCATCCGTCACCGGCACGCCGAGGGGGGCCTCCTGCCAGCTCTCTGGCAGCAGCTCCCTGAGGGCGACGGGATCGAGCAGGGCGCCGGAGATGAGGTGGGCGCCTATCTCGGCCCCCTTCTCCAGCAGGCAGACCGAGAGGGCCGGGGCCTGCTGCTTCAATGCGATGGCGGCGCTCAGGCCTGCCGGGCCGCCACCGACGATGACGACATCAAATTCCATTGCTTCGCGTTCCATCTTGCCTCTGTGCTCGACTTGGCCTAGGGTAGTACTGGTAGTTTACGTAAACGTAAACCACTTTGTCAGCAGAAAAGTGAGTGACGACAAGGTGGGCCCACACAACAGGTATGAGGGATGACCGCCATGAAGCTGCTGGTCGCAGTCAAACGGGTCGTTGATTACAACGTCAGGATCCGGGTCAAGGGGGATGGCTCCGATGTGGAGCTCGCCAATGTGAAGATGGGCATCAACCCGTTTTGTGAAATCGCGGTGGAGGAGGGGGTCAGGCTGCGGGAAGCCGGCGTGGCATCCGAGCTGGTGGTGGTGACCTTCGGCCCCGAGGCGGCGGCCGAGCAGTTGCGCCATGCCCTGGCGCTGGGGGCGGATCGGGCGCTGCACTATGTTACCGGCGAGACCCTGACCCCGCTCACCGTGGCCCGGGCCCTGCAAACGGTGTGCGGGCAGGAGCAGCCCGATCTGGTGCTGCTCGGCAAACAGTCCATCGATTCCGACAACAATCAGGTGGGGCAGATGCTCGCCGCCCTCAATGACTGGCCGCTTGCCACCTTCGCTTCCGCCATCAGGCTGGTGGAGGGGGAATTGCAGGTGACCCGCGAGATAGACGGTGGTCTCGAGACCCTCGGCATGGCGCTGCCCGCCGTGGTGACCGTGGACTTGCGCCTCAACGAGCCGCGTTTCGCCTCCCTCCCCAACATCATGAAGGCCAAGCGCAAGCCGCTGGAGAGCCAGCCGTTCGCCGCCCTCGGGGTGGTGCCGGCCGGCCAGACACGGCAGCTCGGGGTGATGGCGCCGCCGGTGCGCAGCGCCGGCATCAGGGTGGGCTCGGTGGACGAGCTGCTGGACAAGCTCAAGCACGAAGCCCGGGTGCTCTGATGGGCAGGGGCATGAGAGGGATGCCTCCCGCAGGCGTGAGCGCCATGCATGGGGCAGCGGCCCCGGGGAGCAAGGGATCAATGGATGACATGAAGGTGCTGCCATGAGCGTACTTGTGATTGCGGAACATCATCAGGGGCGGATCGCCGACAACCTGGCCCAGCTGGTCACGGCGGCGGGGCGCCTGGGGGGCGAGGTGCATCTCTTGCTGTTGGGGCAGGGGCTGACGGAGGCGGGGGAGCAGGCCGCCGCTCTCACGGGGGTAAACCGGGTGCTGCTGGCGGAACATCCCATGCTGGCGGAGGGGCTCAACGACGGGGTAGACAGACTGCTCGCCGAGGTGGCCAGGGACTACCAGCACTGCCTGATGGCGGCCAGCAGCCAGGGCAAGGATCTGCTGCCGCGAGTGGCGGCCAGGCTCGGGGTGGAGATGATCGCCGAGGTGACCGGCATTGAGGGGCCCGACACTTTCCTGCGTCCCATCTATGCGGGCAACGCCATCGCCCGGGTGGCGAGCAGCGCCCCCATCAAGGTGCTCACCGTGCGGCCCACCGCGTTCGCCAAGGCCGGGTCCGGGGAGGAGCGTGCCGTGATGGAATCGCTGCCGGTGGGCGAGGTGCGCTGCCGTACCCGGCTCATCGAGCGGCGTGCGGTGCGCTCCGCCAGACCTGAGCTCGGGGCGGCCCGGGTGGTGGTCTCCGGCGGGCGGGCACTCGGCTCGAAAGAGCACTTTGCCCTCATCGACGCTCTGGCGGACAAGCTGGGGGCTGCCGTCGGGGCATCGCGGGCCGCCGTGGATGCAGGTTATGTCTCCAACGACCTGCAGGTGGGGCAGACCGGCAAGGTGGTGGCCCCCGAGCTCTACATCGCGGTGGGCATCTCGGGCGCCATCCAGCATCTGGCGGGGATGAAGGAGTCCAAGGTGATCGTCGCCATCAACAAGGACGCGGAGGCCCCCATCTTCCAGGTGGCGGACTACGGTCTGGTGGGGGATCTCTTCACCCTGCTGCCGGAGCTCACCGCCAAGCTGTAAATTTGCCACAAAGGGGCGAAGTAAAGCCGTCCGTGCTGTCTCGCCCCCGTTTCCATGCATATTCTCTGCAAGCCCTGGCCCGTTCAGGGCTTTTGTCTGATGGGTGCCCGGTGGCGCCAGGGCAAAAGGTTGCGTTGGATCCCAAAAAGCCTTTGCCCCCACGGGGGGCTGTCGTGTAAAAACGTTCGAGTCACCGATCACACACATCCATTCACGGAAAGCGTCATGAGCAAACAGATTTACAACTTCTGCGCCGGCCCCGCCATGTTGCCGGTTGAAGTCATGGAGCGCGCCCAGCGCGAATTTTGTAATTTCCAGGGGCTGGGAGCCTCGGTCATGGAGCTTTCCCATCGCGGCAAGCCCTATATGGCGGTCGCCGAGAAGGCGGAAAGCGATCTGCGCGACCTGCTGGCGGTGCCGGACAACTACAAGGTGCTCTTCATGCACGGCGGTGGCCGCGGCCAGTTCTCCGCCGTGCCCATGAACCTGCTGGGTGGCGCCAACAAGAAGGCTGATTACCTGGTGACCGGCGTCTGGGCCCAGAGCGCCGTGGATGAAGCCCAGAAATACGGTGACATCCAGACCTTCCAGGGGGTGGCCAAGAACGAGCAGGGGGTCTCCCACCTGCTGCCGACGCCGGCGTTTCGCGCCGATGCCGCCTATGTGCACTACTGCCCGAACGAAACCATCGATGGCATCGAGATGTTCGACATCCCGGCCACCGGCGATGTGCCCCTGGTGGCGGATCTCTCCTCCACCATTCTCTCCCGTCCCCTCGACGTGAGCCGCTTCGGCATCCTCTACGCCGGTGCTCAGAAGAACATAGGCCCCTCTGGTCTGGCCATCGCCATCGTGCGCGATGACCTGCTGAACCAGGCCCGTGCCGATGTGCCGTCCATCTTCGACTACCAGCTCACCGCCAAGAACGACTCCATGTTCAACACGCCCCCCACCTACGCCTGGTATCTGGCCGGTCTGGTGTTCGAGTGGCTCAAGGAGCAGGGTGGCCTGGCGGCGATGGAAGCACGCAACAAGGAGAAGGCCGACTTCCTCTACGGCTACCTCGATCAGTCGAACTTCTATGGCAACAAGGTGGATGTGGCCTGCCGCTCCCGCATGAACGTGCCCTTCCAGCTGAAGAACGAGGCCCTGGACAAGCTGTTCCTGGCGGAATCGGAAGCGGCCGGTCTGCTGGCCCTCAAGGGACACCGCATCGTCGGTGGCATGCGCGCCAGCCTCTACAACGCCATGCCCCTGGAAGGGGTCAAGGCCCTGGTCAGCTTTATGGATGACTTTGCCAAACGCCACGGTTGAGGCGTGTCTCCCCATTGCCAGACGCCGGGGACTCCCCGGCGTCTGTTTTTCAGACCCATCCTGACCCAGGCCGCCCTCTCCCGAGGTCGTGCCATTGTCGAACTTGCCGCGGGGGACGCGGGCTGTTAACGTCCGGTCAGGTGATTTAATTGAGATCGAACAGGAAGTCTATGAATTCGTTGCGTTTGGAACCCATTTCTAGCGTGGCCGGGGTGGTCAATCTGCCCGGCTCCAAGAGTGTCTCTAACCGGGCTCTGCTGCTGGCGGCCCTGGCCCGGGGCACCACCCGGCTGACCAACCTGCTCGACAGCGATGACATCCGCCACATGCTGGCGGCGCTGACCCAGCTCGGCGTCAAGTACAAGCTCTCCGCCGACAAGACCGAGTGCACCGTGCACGGTCTGGGTCGCAGCTTCGCGGTCTCGGCACCGGTCAACCTGTTCCTCGGCAATGCCGGTACTGCCATGCGCCCCCTGTGCGCCGCCCTGTGCCTGGGCTCCGGCGAGTACACCCTGGGCGGCGAGCCGCGCATGGAAGAGCGCCCCATCGGCCACCTGGTGGATGCCCTGCGCGAAGCGGGTGCCCACATCCAGTACCTGAAGAAAGATGGCTATCCGCCCCTGGTGGTGGATGCCAAGGGGCTCTGGGGTGGCGATGTCCACATCGACGGCTCCGTCTCCAGCCAGTTCCTGACGGCGTTTTTGATGGCGGCCCCCATGGCGGCCGGCGACACTCGCATCCACATCAAGGGTGAGCTGGTCTCCAAGCCCTACATCGACATCACCCTGCACATCATGAAGCAGTTCGGGGTGGTCATCGAGCACGACGACTACAAGGTGTTCTACATCAAGGGAAACCAGACCTATGTCAGCCCGGGGGACTTCCTGGTGGAAGGGGATGCCTCCAGCGCCTCCTACTTCCTCGCGGCGGGCGCCATCAAGGGCAAGGTGCGGGTTACCGGCATCGGCAAGCACAGCATCCAGGGGGACATCCACTTCGCCGACGTACTGGAGAAGATGGGTGCCCGTATCACTTGGGGCGATGACTTCATCGAGGCCGAGCAGGGGCCGCTCAAGGGCATCGACATGGACATGAACCACATCCCGGATGCGGCCATGACCATCGCCACCACGGCGCTGTTTGCCGAGGGCACCACCACCATCCGCAACATCTACAACTGGCGGGTGAAGGAGACCGACCGCCTGCACGCCATGGCGACCGAGCTGCGCAAGCTGGGCGTGGAAGTGGAGGAGGGGCACGACTTCATCACCGTGATTCCGCCCGCACAGCTGACCCACGCGGCCATCGACACCTACAACGATCACCGCATCGCCATGTGCTTCTCCCTGGTGGCACTCTCCGATACGCCGGTCACCATCAATGATCCGGGTTGCACCTCCAAGACCTTCCCGGACTACTTCGACAAGCTGGCCAGCGTCAGTCAGGCCTGAGCCCTTTCGGCCCGCTTCGTGCGGGCCTTTTCATCTCTGCCCCCCGCTTTTTTCATGCCTCCTAGCAGCATTATACAAACTTGCAAGGTGCGATAATAAAATTCCTTGCCGAAGAATGTAATTTTCTATTTACACCGACCCGGCACAGGGCTAGATTGAGATCTCTTTATCGCAGTCATCTAGCAGGAAACTTGGTCATGCAGCATCAAACCGACGACGTTCGTATCAGTGAAATCAAAGAGTTATTGCCCCCGGTTGCGGTACTTGAGAAGTTTCCGGCGACCGACACCGCCTCGGCCACCGTGTTTGAATCCCGTCAGGCCATCCACAACATCCTGGCCGGCGACGATGATCGCCTGCTGGTGGTGATCGGCCCCTGCTCCATCCACGATCCGGTCGCCGCCCTGGAATACGGCAAGCGTCTCAAGGTGCTGCGCGACGAGCTGAAAGATCAGCTGGAGATCGTGATGCGGGTCTACTTCGAAAAACCCCGTACCACAGTGGGCTGGAAGGGGCTGATCAACGATCCCTACCTCGACAACAGCTGCCAGATCAATGACGGCCTGCGCCTGGGTCGCAAGCTCTTGCTGGATCTCAACGACATGGGGCTGCCGACCGCCTCCGAGTTCCTCGACATGATCACCCCGCAATACGTGGCGGATCTGATGAGCTGGGGTGCCATCGGCGCCCGTACCACCGAATCCCAGGTACACCGCGAGCTGGCCTCTGGTCTCTCCTGCCCGGTGGGCTTCAAGAACGGCACCGACGGCACCATCAAGGTGGCCATCGATGCCATCGGCGCCGCCAGCGCCCCGCACCACTTCCTGTCGGTGACCAAGTACGGTCACTCCGCCATCGTCTCGACCGCCGGCAACCCGGACTGTCACATCATCCTGCGCGGTGGCCGCGAGCCCAACTACAGCGCCCGTCACGTGGATGAGGTGGTGAGTGGTCTGGACAAGGCCGGTCTGCCCCAGAAAGTGATGATCGACTTCAGCCACGCCAACAGCAGCAAGCAGTTCAAGAACCAGATGCTGGTGGCCGAGGACGTGGCCGGTCAGCTGCGTGCCGGCAGCAAGGCGGTGTTCGGCGTCATGGTGGAGAGTCACCTGGTGGAAGGGCGTCAGGATCTGGTGGACGGGTGCGAGCTCACCTTCGGCCAGAGCATCACCGACGCCTGCATCGGCTGGGCCGATACCGAGGTGCTGCTGCGCAACCTGGCGGACGCTGTGGCCGCTCGCAACGCCCTCTGAGCCCAAGGCGCCCCGTTGGCGGGGCAATAAAAAAGCGCGACCCTGGGTCGCGCTTTTTGTTTGGCCATCTCTCGGCAGGTCGCGGTTTACTTGGCCCGCTCCTGGTGGCCGCGCAGGCGGATGTTGATCATCTCCACCACCAGCGAGAAGGCCATGGCGAAGTAGATGTAACCCTTGGGAATGTGCAGATCCAGCCCTTCGGCCATCAGCGCCACCCCGACCAGGATAAGGAAGGAGAGGGCCAGCATCTTGATGGTGGGGTGGGTATCGACGAAGTCGCCGATGGCCTTGGCGGCAAACATCATGACGCCGACGGCGATGATGATGGCCAGCACCATGACAGGGACATGATCCGCCATGCCCACGGCGGTGATGACGGAGTCCAGGCTGAAGATGATGTCGAGGATGGCGATCTGCACCAGGGTGGACAGGAAGCCCGCGGTCTTGCTCACCACACCCGCCTCTTCGGCGGCCCCTTCCAGGCTCTGGTGGATCTCGTGGGTGCTCTTGGCGATGAGGAACAGACCCCCCACCAGCAGGATGAGATCCCGTCCCGAGATGGCTTCCCCCAGCACGGTGAAGAGGGGCTCGGTGAGGCGCATCACCCAGGCCAAGGAGAGCAGCAGCAGGATGCGGGTGCCCATGGCGAGCCCCAGCCCCAGGATGCGCGCTTTCTGGCGCTGGGCTTCCGGCAGGCGACCCACCAGGATGGAGATGAAAATGATGTTGTCGATGCCGAGCACGATCTCGAGCAGGGTCAGGGTGGCGAGCGCGACCCAGGCGGAGGGGTCCGCAATCCATTCCAGCATGATTGAACCTTGGTTGAACAGTGATTGAGGTAGAAGCCGCGCATTTTAGCAGGGGGTCATGGCTTGTCCCAGTGGCGGGAAAAGATAAAAATGGCGGCGATCCAACAGGAGGGAAACATGTTTCGATTAGGGCTCATCATCAACCCCGTCGCCGGCATCGGCGGGGCCGTCGGTCTCAAGGGCAGTGACGGCATGGTCGCCGAGGCGCTGGCGCGCGGGGCCGTCCCCAAGGCCCGGGAGCGGGCTCGCCAGGCCCTGTTGCCCCTGTGCGAGCTGACCACCCCATTCGAGCTGCTGACGGTGGCCGAAGAGATGGGGGCCGACCTCGCCGCCGAGCTGGGGCTGCCCCATCGCATCGTTCATCGGCCTGCCGGGGCGCAGACGAGTGCCGAGGACACCCGGGCTGCCGCCCTGGCCCTGCGCGATGCCGGGGTGGATCTGCTGCTCTTCGCCGGTGGCGATGGCACCGCCCGTGACATCTGCGCGGCGGTGGGGGAGTCCTGCCATGTGCTAGGTATCCCGGCGGGGTGCAAGATCCACTCCGGGGTCTACGGGGTGACGCCGGCGGCGAGTGGCCGGGTGGCGGCCAGAATGATCGCAGGGGAGCTTCTGAGCCTGGTGGATGCGGAGGTGATGGACATCGACGAGGAGGCGTTTCGCGCCGGCAAGGTGCGCGCCCGCCACTACGGCCAGCTGCTGGTGCCCGGGGATCTGCGCTACGTGCAGGCGGTCAAGCAGGGGGGGCGGGAGTCCGAGGAGCTGGTGCTCGCCGATCTCGCCGCTGGCGTGGTGGAGCAGATGGAGCCCGATACCCTCTACCTGATGGGGTCGGGGAGCACGGTGGCCGCCTGCATGGGGGAGCTGGGTCTGGAAAATACCTTGCTCGGTGTGGATCTGGTGGAAAATGGCCGGCTTATCGGGCAGGATCTCAGCGCCGCCGAGATCCTGACCCGGATCCGCGGCCGTCGCTGCCGTCTGATCATCACCCTGATCGGCGGTCAGGGACATCTGTTCGGGCGCGGAAATCAGCAATTGAGTCCAGACGTGATCCGGGCCGTCGGGCGCGAGCATATCCAGGTGCTCGCCACCAAAGCCAAGCTGGCGGCGCTAGAAGGCCGTCCGCTGCTGGTGGACACCGACGATCCGGCACTGAACCGGTCGTTGAGTGGTTATCTGCGCATAACCACGGGATACAAGGATCAGGTCATCTACCCGGTGGCCAACCCGGAATAGGACATCAAGGATGCGGCTGGCCTGGCGCCAGAGAGCCGCGATCAACCGGATCGCGGTTCCACTCCCCGAATTTTTTGCCGGCAACCCCGGAAATGAGGCTGCGTTAAATGACGATTCACGATTTTGAACACAAGTTGTTGGGACTGATCGACGCCATGGTCGCCACGGCCAGCGAAGACGAGCTGTTTGCGGGTGGCTATCTGCGAGGGCACATCTCCCTTGCGGTGGCGCGCGCCGAGCTGGAGGGCAAGACCCTGGTGCGGGACGTCAAGAGCTATGTGCTGCGCAGCCTGAACGAGGCCATCTTGCAGGGTGAGCTCTCCGAGCAGGACGAGGTGCTGGTGCAGGAGATGTGGAAGCGTCTGCAGGCCCAGGCGGAAGCTTGATCCCATTCGCAGTTCAAACACAAGTTTAAGTAATCTGCTTCCCTGAGTGTTATCAAAAGGTTAATAATGAGGCTCGCCTTTTGTTTCAGGGATTAAACCATGGCCTCCACCTCACGCATTGCCACCAGACTGCCGCTCGAGATGCTCTATCACTGGGAGCGGCAGTGTCCCGACCGAATCTATCTGCGTCAGACCATCCACCGCGAATACGTCGACTTCACCTGGGGTGAGGTCGCCGACGAGGCGCGGCGCATGGTGACGGCACTGCGTGCCCTGGGCCTGGAGCCCGGTGACAAGGTGGCGCTGCTCTCCAAGAACTGCGCCCAGTGGTTCATCGCCGATCTGGCGATGCAGATGGGGGGATACGTGAGCGTGCCCATCTACCCCACCGCCAACGTCGACACCATCGAATACGTGCTGCGCCACAGCGAAACCAGGGCGATCTTCGTCGGCAAGCTGGACGACTGGAAGAGCCAGGAGGCGGGGGTGCCCGGGGATCTGCTGCGTATCGCCCTGCCTTACGACACCATGCCGGCCGCCCACCAGTGGGACGATCTGCTGGCGCAATACGACCCCATCCCGGACAGCCCGGTGCAGGCGCCGGATGCCCTGCTGAGCCTGGTCTACACCTCCGGCAGCACCGGCAAGCCCAAGGGGGCCATGCTGAGCGTGGAGCGCTATGCCTGGTCCTGCGAGAAGCTGGTGGAGGCGGTCTCCCTCACCGCCGAGGATCGCGGCTTCTCCTACCTGCCCCTTGCCCACATCACCGAGCGGGTCTACATCTACGGCGGCAGCCTGTTCAGCGGTGCCACCATCGCCTTCCCCGAATCCCTCGACACCTTCATCGAGGACGTCAAGCGCTGCCGTCCCACCGTCTTCATCTCGGTGCCGCGGCTCTGGGCCATGTTCCGCATCAAGATCCACGAGAAGCTGCCCCAGAAAAAGCTGGCGCTGCTGCTCAAGATCCCCCTCGTCTCCAGCCTCATCAAGAGCAAGCTGCAAAAGGGGCTGGGGCTGGATCAGGCGCGGGTGCTGGGCTGCGGCTCGGCGCCGGTGGCCCCGGCGCTGCTGGAGTGGTATCACAGCATCGGCATCCATATCACCGAGGCCTGGGGCATGACCGAGAACCACGCCTACTCCACCCTCAACTACCCGTTCCGGGCGGACAAGATAGGCACCGTCGGCAAGGCCGGGCCCGGGGTGACCATCAAGATCTCCGACGAGGGGGAGATCCTCTGTCGCTGCGACGGCATGATGGTGGGCTACTACAAGGATCCCGAGCACAGTGCAGAGGCCATCGACGCCGAGGGCTGGCTGCACACCGGTGACATGGGCAAGCTGGACCGGGAGGGCTACCTCACCATCACCGGCCGCATGAAGGACGTCTTCAAGACTGCCAAGGGCAAGTACGTGGCCCCGGTGCCCATCGAGGGGATGCTCGGGCAGGAGCCCATCATCGAGCAGCTCTGCGTCATCGGCTACGGCATGCCGCAGCCGGTCGCCCTGGTGCAGCTCGCCGAGAGCGCCATGAAGGGGGACAAAGCCGGGGTGGAAGCCCAGCTGGAGGCTGCCCTCAATCGGGTCAACGACAAGCTGGAATCCCATGCTCGCCTGCGGGGCATCCTGGTGGTCAAGAGCCCCTGGAACATCGAGAACGGGGTGCTGACCCCCACCATGAAGATCCGCCGCCACCTGCTGGAACAAAAATACGCGGACATCGGCGAGCGCTGGTCCGGCAGCCAGCGCATCCTGTGGGAGTCCTGACAGGGGTCGGTGCCGCCATATCGGCCACATCAATGACAGTCGGGGGAGCCAGTGGCTCCCCCGCTGTATTTCAGGGGGAAGCAGCCGACAGGGGGCGGGTGGGACTGGGGCATTGACGCCTTCTCCGATGCTTCCCGCTGCCGCCATGCCGCCCCGCGGCGGGGGAACAGGCAGGGAAAGGTATTTGCAAAATCCATGGAGAGGGATGATCCCAGTGGCTGGGCGAATGCATCTTGGGGTCACACACGGGGGCCGCAAGGGGCGAGGGCAGGGCATTGGCCCCTTCACCGACGTTTCCCGCTGCCGCCATGCCGCCCTGCGTCGAGGGAACAGGCAGGGAAAGGTATTTGCAAAATCCATGGAGAGGGATGATCCCAGTGGCTGGGCGAATGCATCTTGGGGTCACACACGGGGGCCGCAAGGGGCGAGGGCAGGGCATTGGCCCCTTCACCGACGTTTCCCGCTGCCGCCATGCCGCCCTGCGTCGAGGGAACAGGCAGGGAAAGGTATTTGCAAAATCCATGGAGAGGCGTGATCCCAGTGGCTTGGCAAATGCATCTTGGGGTCAAACACGGGGGCTGCAAGGGGCGGGGGCGAGGTATTTATCCCTTCCCCGACGTTTCCTGCCGCCGCCATACCGCCCCGCATCGAGGGAACAGGCAGGGAAAGGTATTTGCAAAATCCATGGAGAGGGGTGATCCCAGTGGCTTGGCACATGCATCTTGAGGTCAAACAAGGGGGCCGCAAGGGGAGAGGGCGGGGCATTGACCCCTTCACCGACGCTTCCCGCTGCCGCAGAGGAGGTCTGCCAATAAGGTCATCGGAGGGAGACCGCCCTCACATGGGGCAGGGGGGCATCTGATGCACGGCGCCAGAGGCGCAGAGAAAGGGGGTGAGGGGCAGGATGAGAGCCGCAGAGAGCAAGAAGGGGAGCCGCAGCTCCCCTTCCCGTTGGTGGATGCCGGGGTCAGACGGCTTTGTACTCAAGCTCGACCGAGCCCAGGGCCTTCAGGGTGGACTGGGCCGAATCCCGCTGACTGATCTGGCCATCCTTGCTCTCCAGCAGCACGGCGCGGCGCACGGTGGCGAGATCCTCGCCACCCAGCACCGCGTGGGCGCAGGCCATCTGCATCGGCGGCAGGCTCGGGTTGAAGGCGGCGTTCTCGGCATAGCGGCCGCAGAAGATGCGCCCGTCCTCGAACTGCAGCGCCACCGCGGCATAGCCCTGGCTGTAGGGGGCATAGCTCTGGCGGGCGGCGGCGAGCGCAGCCTGCCATAGGGGGTCGTCGCTCTCGAGCACCAGCTCGTCGTGAGCCTGGGGGCTCATCAGGGCATCGGTGATCTCGAGATCGGCGGGGCCGAAGGAGTGGGGCAGGAAGGATTGCAGCTCGCTGAGATCGTCCGGCAGGGAGACCTTCAGGGTCTTGGCGGTGCTCAGCTCGTTCATGAACTGGCGGCAGTGGCCGCAAGGGGTGTAGTTCACGGTGATCTCGGAGATCCCGGTCTCGCCACCCAGCCAGGCGTTGGAGATGGCGGACTGCTCGGCGTGGACCGAGTGGAACAGCCCCTGACCCGCGAACTCCATGTTGGCGCCAAAGTACCAGGTGCCGCTCAGGCCGCAGGCGATGGCGCCGACGAAGAACCTGGAGATGGGGGCCACCGAGCAGGCGGCCGCCAGCGGCAGCAAGGCCAGACGCAGGGCCCTGTCATCCAGCCCGGTGGCGGCTTTCAGGGTCGCGACCTGGTCCGGGGTGAAACGGGCCTGGAAATCGTCCCCCAGCATGGGCAGCAGGGCGGCCTGGAGCGGGGCGGAAAGGGTCTCGAATGGCTTGGCAAAGCGGGGATGCATACTGTGTCCTCAAAGGCCAATTGGGGGGCCATTGTAGGGAGCAAGCGCGGCGAATTGTGTGAGCGCGCTCACGCCTTGATGGGCAAAGGGGCGAGGATGTTAAAGGAAACGTTTGTCTTTCGCAATCTGTGCGCCAGCTCCCGGCATCAGGGAGGTGAGGGTATCGGATGGAAACGGTGAAAGGGCACAGAGGCCATGGCCGCAGGGGCGGCCATGGCAACGGGGATCAGCTCAGCCAGTGGTAGAGGGCGAACAGCAGGGGGGCGATGGCTGCGGTCAGCACACCGCACACCACCATGGCCAGCGACGAGAAGGCGCCCTGGGTCACCCCCTGCTCGGCGGAGGCGGCGGTGCCGATTGCGTGGGCGCAGGCTCCCATGGCGAGCCCCTGGGCCTCGGGGTCGGTGACCCGCATCAGCTTGAGCAGGGGATAGCCCGCCAGGGCCCCCAGGATCCCCACCACCACCACCACGGCGGCGGCGATGGCGGGAATGCCGCCGAGGGACTGGCTGACGCTCATGGCGAGCGGCGTGGTGATGGACTTGGTGGCGATGGAGGCGAGCAGCGCCGGATCCGCCCCCATCAGGTGGCCGACCCCCAGGGTGGTGCAGACCGAGATGAGCACCGCGGTGAGGGTACAGGCCAGGATGGGTGTGAGCTTGTCGCGGATCTGGCGTGCCTGCTGGTAAAGCGGCAGGGCCAGGGCCACCACGGCGGGTTCCAGCAGGGCGGTCAGGGGCGAGGCCCCCTGCTGGTACTGATCCAGAGGCAGATCGAGCCAGAGCAGCAGGCCGATGATGACGGCGGTGGGGATCAGCACCGGATTGATGACGGGCCAGGGCAGGCGGCGGTAGAGGGCCCGGGTCATGAAATAGAGCGCCAGGGTCAGGGGAATGGCCAACCAGAAGATCATGGCTGCATCCTTGTGATGACAGGGTAAGGTGAGGTGAGGGGCAGGGCAAACCAGAGGATCATGGCTTGTTCATCCTTTGATAGAGGTGGCCAACCGCGCCCAGGATGAGCACGATGCCGAGCACGACGCAGAGCATGATGAGACCGAAGGATTGGCGCAGGGGCTCGAGCCAGGCCACCAGGCCCACCGCCACCGGCACGAACAGCACCCCCATGTGGCGCAGCAGCAGGCCGCCCCCCAGCTCGACCCAGGAGAAGCGGACGATCTGCAAGGAGAGCAGCACGAACAGTAGCAGCATGCCGATGATGCTGCCGGGGAAGGCGAAGGGCAGGATGGCCGCCACGGCTTTGCCTGCCAGCAGACAGGCGATGATGACCAGACAATCACGAAGGTAGCGCAGGGTGCGTTGCAGCAGCACGGGGGCCTCATCTTGGCAAGTGTGAGCAAGGTCGCAGTTTAACAGGCACGGGGGGGAGGGAACAGGGTCAACTGGCCCGCAGGGGATACAATGGCCCCGGCTTCATCCCCATTCACAAGAAGGAGTTCCCATGTCGACCCCCTCTCTCCTGGCCCGGTTGCGCCAACTGCCCGCCGATCCCGCCCTCCCTGACACCCTGCTGCAAACCCGCCAATGGGAGGGGCCGCTTTGCCGGGTGAGGCTTGACAACACCGGGAAGCAGTCCGAGGCCGTCCACCACTGGCGGCTGTTTGAGGGGGATCTCGGACTTGCGCCCGACGCGGCCATCTACGGAGAGGGGTTCCAGATGCTGGCCCAGACCGGGGGACGCTGGAATGCCCCCGAGCACCTGGGCCGCTGCCCCGATGCGTCTGTCTATCGCATCACCGCCGACCATGGCTACCACACGGTGCACAATCTGCTGCTGGTGGCGCAGGAGGGGGGCTGGCTGCTGCTGGCCTTTGCGAGCTGCCAGCGCTTTGGCGGGGAATTTCGCCTCCATCCCGACGGGCGCCTCGAGATCGTGATGAACACCGAAGGGCGCACCCTGGCGCCGGGTGCGTACTGGCAGAGCGAGGCGCTGATCTGCCTGGAGGGGCCGGACAGGGAGGCCCTGCTCGCGACGCTGGCGCAGCATATCGCCGCCGAGCACGGCTCCTTGGTGGGGGAGGTGCCCACGCGCCCGAGCGGCTGGTGCTCCTGGTATCACTACTACGCGAACGTGAGCGCGGCGGACATTCGCGAGAACCTGGCGGTGCGGGCCGAGCGTTTCCCGGCCCTGCGCTACGTGCAGATAGACGATGGCTATCAGGCCAGGATGGGGGACTGGCTCACCCCTTCCGCCAAGTTCGAGGAGGGGGTGGCGGCCCTGGCAGGGGAGATCCGCGCCGCCGGTTGCGAGCCTGCGCTCTGGGTCGCCCCCTTTATCGCCGAGCCCGGCTCGCAAGTGTTCCAGCAGCACCCTGACTGGTTCGTGAAAGGGGAGGATGGCCTGCCGCTCCCCTCGGAGCGAGTCACCTACGGGGGCTGGCGCTGCACCCCCTGGTACGTGCTGGATGGCACCCACCCCGAGGTGCAGACGCACCTGGAGCAGGTATTTCGCACCCTGCGTACCCAGTGGGGCATTCACTACTTCAAGCTCGATGCCAACTTCTGGGGGGCCATCCACGGTGGTCGCTTCCACGACCCCGCCGCCACCCGGGTGGAGGCCTATCGGCGCGGTATGGCCGCCATCCTGCGCGGCGCCGGGGAGGGGGCCTTCCTGCTCGGCTGCAATGCGCCGCTGTGGCCGAGCCTCGGCCTGGTGCATGGCATGCGGGTGAGCGATGACGTAGAGCGCCAGGGCCCCCGTTTTCGCCAGATAGCGCGAGAAGCCTTCTGCCGCGCCTGGCAGCACGAGCGGCTCTGGGTGCTGGACCCCGACTGCGTCTGCCTGCGGGATATTCCGGGCCAGCACGGGAGCTGCGCCGAGTACGACTTCCACCTGGCCGCCCTGGTGGCGAGCGGTGGCATGGTGCTGGCGGGGGACAGATTGCATGATCTGGACGCGGCGCAAGGGGCGCGCCTTGGCAAGCTGCTCGCCCTGTGCGCCGCGCGCACCCCGGCGGCCCGCTTCGAGGGGATGGCATTCGAGCGCGGGCGGGTGGCGCTGCCCGGGGGCGGCGAGCTGCTCTGCCTGTTCAACTGGGGGGAGCACCCCTGCGAGTTCCCGTTGGCGCCGGGGGGCACGGACTTCTGGGACGAGACGCCCCTGGGGAGCACCCTGGTGCTGCAAGGGGGGCAGGGGGCGGTGATCCGCTACCCCTGATGGCGTTGCACTGCAAAAAGGCTCCCTCGGGAGCTTTTTTACGTGGCGAAATGGTCTCTAGAAGTGCCACTCCATCCCGATGGCGTAATTGGCGGAGCCATAGCCCGGGATCTCGTTGCTGGAGGCGAGTGCCTTGACGGTGAGGCGAGTTGTCAGGGGGATGCCGAGCCCCATGCCGATGGCGATCTCGTCGCTCTGATCCCCCATCATGTCCACCCGCAGGGTGCGATAGAGGGAGAGATCCTGGCTCATCTGGGCATAGATCTGGGACGACTTGTTGTAGAGCTGGCCGAACACCTCCATCTGGAAGCCGTTTTGCGGCGTGATGGCCAGGGGAATGCCGGCGAAGCGGTAGAGATCCGAGTGGTTGAAATAGCTGTTGGTGATTTGCGGGGTGAAGTCGGTCTGCTGGTAGAGGGTGCTGAAATTGCGCTCGATGAGCCGGTAGGTCTGCTCCGGCAGGCGCAAGAGGTAGTCTGGCACCTCGAACCGGGCGCCAGCGAGGGCGGCCTGGGGCAGCAGGGCACAGGCGACGAGTGTCAAAGCAGGCAGAGCTGAACGCATAAAACGAGAGTTCCCCAACAGTCGAAAGCACGGCATCCATGCCGTCAGCGCATCTAAATATTCACACTATCAGGAGCTTGGGCTCCCTGCCCATTATGTCGCGAGCCGGGGAAACGCATCGGTTTTTAACTGTGAAACGGCTCACATCTCACAGATTTTCAAGGTAGTGATAGAGACTCTTTAGAATCGCAAAGTTCCGTTCGTTCCCCTGGTTCTGTTCCGCCAGGGCTTCCAGGCGCGGCACATAATCCGGCAGGCGGCGGCTGAAGTAGTCGCTGCAGTGCAGGCGCCAGCGCTTCTGCTCCGCTTCGCTCAAGGTGTGGGGCCAGTTGCGGGCGCGGTAACGGAACAGCATCTCGGGCAGACGGGGATCCGTGAAGGCAAACTCCCGCTCCCCCAGCAGATCCGCCGGGGTGGCGCGCACCAGATCCATGGTGGACTTGTCGCCGTGGCCGAAGAAGCCGGCGTAGAGCTGGGTGTCGGGGTCGCCGTCGGTGCTGCCGGCAAACTCCTGGTTGAACACCTCCACCAGTTTTTCCCGCACCTCGGGGTGGGCCCGCAGCAGATCCAGGCTCTTGCGGCACTGTGCCCGATTGATGCCCAGCTCGTCCGCCCGCTCCGGCGTCAGGGTGGCGGCCGGGGCCAGCACCGGGCACTTGTTGATGTGCACCAGTTTGACCGGAATGCCGGCCAGATCCCCCAGCTCCTCTTTTTTGGTGTAGAGGCGCTCGCGGATCTCCTCGCAGGAGAGCTCGATGAGCGGAGTCGGGTCACGGGTCAGATCCACCATGATCACCGCGTTCTGGTTGCTGGGGTGCCAGGCGAGCGGCGACACCCAGCTCGCACACCCCTGCCAGGGGGAGAACATGCCGGAGACGTGCACCAGGGGTTTCATGGTCACCACGTCGATGAGGGCCTTTACCTTGTTCTTGTTGCGAAGATCAAAGAGGTACTCGAAGAGCTTGGGCTGGGCTTTTTTCACCAGCCTGGCCATCTCGATGGTGGCCAGCACATCCGAGAGCGCATCGTGGGCGTTGGCGTGGGCCACGCCATTGGCCACCGTCAGCTTCTCCAGCCGGAAGCTCGGCTTGCCCTCGTCGTCAAACGCCCACTCTATCCCCTGCGGGCGCAGGGCGTAGCAGGCCCGCAGCATGTCGAGGATGTCCCAGCGGGAGTTGCCGTTCTGCCAGGCGTAGGCATAGGGGTCGTAGAAGTTGCGATAGAGGGTGTAGCGGGTCACCTCGTCATCGAAGCGGATGCTGTTGTAGCCGAGCACGCAGGTGCCCGGGGTGGCGAACTCTGCGTGGATCTGGCGGATGAAGTCCGCCTCGCACAGTCCGTCCTTCATCGCCTTTTGCGGTGTGATGCCGGTGATGAGGCAGGCTTCCGGCTCCGGCAGGTAATCCGCCGGCGGCTTGCAGTAAATCACCAGCGGCTCGCCGATGACGTTGAAATCCGCGTCGGTGCGAATGCCCGCAAACTGCGACGGCCTGTCTTTGGCCGGACTGATGCCGAAGGTCTCGTAGTCGTGGAAGTAGTAAGTGGGCTGGGTGGTCTGCTTCGCTGATGTGCTCATGTGTTCTTGTGTGTTCGCGCTTCTGATTGATTTTTCAGGGTTTAGTGCCGTTCTGGTGAGGTGCAAATTCCGAAGACACTTTCATCGTTCACCCAAACCTGACGTTGTTCAATGGCCTGCTGGTACATTATCTGGTACAAAACACCCCATGAGAGTGGTACAAAATTTTAATGGGGTAGCAATGGCGTTATCAGATAGCTGGCTTCGAGGGGTGAATGGTAAACCATATGCTGGCCCGAGCGAAGTGAGCGACGGTGATGGGTTGAGTGTCCGGGTCTCACCGAAGGGGGTGGTTGCGTTCCAGGTTCGGCATGTGGTCGACGGGAAGCGGGTTCGGACCTCTCTTGGTCGGTACCCGGCTCTGACCTTGCGAGAGGCCCGGATAAAGGCCGATGAGCTCAAAAGCGGTGTTGCGCCGATCAGTGCCTCGGGCGACGAGCCTACGCCTGCAGCCTTGTTTGATGAGTGGTTCGAGAAGTACGTGATGCGGGAGTGCCGAGAAGGTACCCAGAAATACTATCGCTATACCTTCTCGTCGGTGAAGAACCGCTTGCCTGACCGGCCAATCAGCCAGATCACCATGGACATGTGGTTGAGCTATTTCGATGCCATCAGCGAACGGGCACCCGGGGTTACCCGTGTGGTGATCACGGGGCTAAAGGCCTGCTTCAACTGGCATGTTCGCCGCGGCACGATCAACATGCCCAACATGATGAGTCTGCGGGCCAGGGATGTTGGCGCCCCCGCCAAGACCGGTCACCGGGTGTTGACGGTGCCAGAGGTTGCAAAGATCTGGCGGGCCATTGAGGCCAGCCGGGCCGGAACCGGCAACAAAGTGATTCACTTGCTTTGTCTGGTCTATGGGTGCCGGCTGTCCGAGGCCAGAACGCTCAAGCGTCAGGACCTGGATTTCGAGTCTATGGTCTGGACCGTACCGGCGGAGATCAGCAAGACCGGCCGGCCTATCCGCCGCCCCATCACATCGGTGGGCAAGCAACTGTTCGAACGAGCAGCCATGGCGTCGGTGGACCCAGTCTATCTGTTCCCGGGTCAGGGGGAGGGGAATGGGCCGTTGGAGATCCACTCATGTAATCGGTTGGTGAGCCGCTTGCGCAGCAGCCTGGGGATCCCCCATTGGAGGATTCATGATGCTCGTCGAACGCTGTCGACCCGGCTATCGGAATTGGGGGTGTCGCCCCATATCACCGAAGTGATGCTGGGGCACACCCTGACTGGCGTGATGGCTGTTTACAACAAACATGACTGGCTTGAGGATCAAGCGGCTGCCTATGAGCGCTGGTGGACAGTGATCCAGCGGGAGCTAGGCGTTGCCACTGATCCGGTTGTGGCTATCAATCCAGGCCATGACGTGTGATTTGATCCAGCGCAGTGGCTGGTGGTCGATAGGCTTGGGAAAGGTCGCGTCTTTATTGCGGAGGTGATACAAGGCGGTTCGACCTTTTCCCAGCATCACCATCAGTTCTTTCTGCTCAATTTTCTCAATGGGCTCTAACATAAATCCTCCGGTGAATCCTAGAACGGCAGGTCGTCATCGTAATCAAATGGCGGCTCGTTGCTTTGCTGGCCCGCAGATGGGGTGGCGGCAGGCCTGGCTGGTGGCTGGGACTGAGCCTTCTGCGAACTGCCTTGCTGCGGCTTGCCGCCAAGCATCTGCAGTACCCCGGTGAAGCTGTCGACCTGCACCTCGGTGGTGTAGCGGTCCTGACCGCTTTGGTCCTGCCACTTGCGGGTCTGCAGTTTCCCTTCCACATAGACCTGTGAACCCTTCTTCAGGTACTGGCCCGCCACTTCGGCCAGCTTGCCCACAAGCACCACCCGGTGCCACTCGGTGCGCTCCTTGGCCTCGCCGGTCTGCTTGTCACGCCATGTTTCTGAGGTAGCCAGGGTGATGCTGGTGACAGCGTTCCCGCCGGGTATGTAGCGCACTTCCGGATCCTGACCCAGGTTGCCGATCAGGATGACTTTGTTGATGCCGCGGCTGGCCATCAGCGATGCTCCAGGGCTTGATGGAGTTGCTGGAACTTGGCGTTGACCTGCTTCCATTCGGGATCCTTTGCCTGCTTGAGGCAGTGGATACGACGGGCCATCGCGAACTTGGCCTTCTCCAGTATGTTGGCGCTGGTGGCGTGGTGCTGGGCTTTCTTGTAGGAGAGGGCCGCATCCTGATGGTTGCCGGCATGCTCCTGCTGGATGGCCTGCTTGAGATCATCCCGGTAATTGCGCTGGTAAAGTTTGATATGCATCGTGTCCTCCAGGACAGTCGTGGTTCGTTACACCCAGGCAGCATGGCCGGGCATTCAATTCAGGGGGGATTCAATCTCCTGGTACTCCAGTTCGTTGAAATTCAGATACTGGGCCGGGGCCTTGTCGATGGCGGCCAGCCGGATCTGCTGGTGGGTCATCGGGTGGTGCGCCTCGACAGTTCCGGTCAGGCGATCCGGTGCGGCTCCCAACTCTGTGGCCGCATTCAGGGTGTAGCTGTAACGGTGCATTGGCCTGCTCCTTTGGTTGTGTCGATCTGCCAGCGGTAGCCGCCGTGTTGTTTCTGCTGGCCGGCAAGACAGCGGGTGATGCCGACCCTGACAAAGCCTCCCTTGGTCTCGGCATCCGTGACGCTGTCGAACCGGACGACCTGATCCCCATTGATGCCAATCACCGGGGTCTTGCGCCACTGTGGCGGTTTGACTGCGTCAACGAAGAGGCGGCGGGTATGGCGTCCACGACCGTTATCCCCAACCATGCAGAAGTGTTCAATCCGGGTGGTGAAGCGGGACTCTCGGTGGATCTGGCCCATCACGATGCTGGCCTCACTGACAGTGAGGGAGAACTCGGCGGCCACCTCGGCACTGATGGCGCCGCCGCCTCGGGCATGAACCCATTCGGCAATGTCCTGTACAATGCTCATACGTTTCCCGCCTCGATTTGCGCCAGTACCTGCTCGGCTTCCTCCCGCACACCCAGCTCATCGCCGTCGAACGTCTTGATGAAGGCGTGGATCCCATGCCAACGTGAGCTGAGAGAGGCCTCGCTCACCTTGGCTATGGCGTCCAGCGCCAAGTGGTGTTTTTGTCCTTTGGTATCGGTGACCGTGATCATGCTGCGTCCTCCTTACATCAGCGCCAGCGCAATGAGCGTGGCCAGTGTGTTGAGCACCAGGATGGTGATCCCGGCGGCTTGCTGCTTGGTCATGCTGCCCTCCTGGCTTGCAGGTGCTTGTACGGGTTGTTGGCTCTGGCGATGGCTGCCATCGGCGGCGGGCTGACGCTGTTGCCGACCATCAGCACTTGATCGGTGATGGAGAGCGGGGTGCCGTCGTGACCGCGGTCATGGATGTAGTGGCGCGGCATGCCTTGGCAGCCATACAGCTCCTTCGGTACCAGCATGCGCAGGCCGATATCCACGATCACCCATGTGTTGCCGCACCAGGTCACGGTCACCAGTGCCAGCCGGTCCTTGGTGGTGATGGTGTGCATCGGCTCAGTGACGGCCCCCCACTGCCCGCCGCTCGAGTAGTAGCGCATCAGGAAGGCGCTGACCCGCAGGGCCCCGGCCTCTTGCTCCGGTGTCAGGCCAAACTCACCCGGGCTCGCCATCACGGTCTGCACCAGAGCGTGATGCTGGCCCGCTGAAACGATGGTGGGGAGCTGGCTCTCAGGAGTGCTCGGCGGCAGGTTCTTGCGCAGGTGCACCATGAAAGCGGAGGACAGTTGCTGCTGGCTGCCGCTGGAAGTGATAGTGCTGCAAGGATCAGCCACGGATCTGGCAGGCACGGTGTTGAACCCGCCGTTGGCCTGCACCATCAAGGGGGCCGCCAGCATAGACTTGCCACCGCCGCCGGCCATGATGGCCGCAGCGGGCTCATCGACCCCGTGCTCGCCCCCTTTACCAAAGTGGCGCACCACCAGCGGGGCCAGACTCGGGTTGCACAAGGCGAACGCACCGCCCTTGGGCCAGCCGGTGATGGTGCGCAGCGGGGCGTCAACCGAATCGACACCGCGCCCTGACCAGTTGGCCAGCTCAATGATGAAGGGCTTGGGATTGGTCAGCACCTCGCGGATCACCCCGATTGCCACGCGCTCCAGGGTCGCATCGGCCAGCGGGCGTTTGACGTTGAGCCCCTGTGCCAGGGCTTCTTCCTTGGTGAGGAAGATGCTGGGGCAGGGGATAGACCAGTCGATGTGATCCGCCGTTACCCGATACGGCTTGAGGTGGCTGCCTGGTGCCGGGGCCTTGCAATGGGTTGGAGCGGGCCAGCAAACGGGCTCCCCGTCCCGGCGGGCAACGAGGTAGAGGCGCTGGCGGCTGGTGGCCGCACCGTAATCGGCAGCATTCTTGACGGTATGGTCAAGCTCATACCCCATGCGCTCGATGCTGGCCAGAAAGCGGCGCCAGGTCTGGCCTGCCCGCTTGGGATCCGGTACCAGGTATTGCTGCTGGCGTGGCACCCGCTCCCCTGGGTCGGCGATATGCTGCTCGATCTTGGTCTTCTTGCCGCGCTGAACCTCGACCAGCTTGATGACCCGGCCAGTGGCCTTGTCCCGCTTGGCGACGAGGGGCCCCCAGGTGCGCATCTGCTTGACGTTCTCCATGGAAAGCACTGCAGGTTTGCTCAGGGCCAGCCACTTGGTGATCACCCAGGCCAAGCTGCGGATCTCCTGCTTGCGCGGCTGACCGCCGGCGGCCTGTGAGTGGTGGGTGCAATCCGGGCTGGCGTGCAGCCAACCGACCGAGCGCCCTGCCAGCACAGCAACCGGGTTCACGGCCCAGATATCCTCCTGCAGGTGCAGGGCCTCCGGGTGGTTCGCCTGATGCATGGAGAGTGCCTTGGGGTTGTGGTTGATGGCGATGTGCACCGGGCGCCCCAGCCCACGCTCTATCCCCGTGCTGGCGCCACCGCCGCCAGCGAACAAGTCCACGTTGATGGCAAACTCCAGATTGAGCGGGGTCCCGGTCACCTTGGCCCTGACGGCGCGGGAACGACGAAGTGTGTTGCTCATGCTGCCACCTCATTCACTCGAGTAATGGCATTGACCATCACGCTCTTTTGGGTGACGGGGCTGAGGGTCGGCTCGTTATGCAGGGCGTTCATAAAGGCGATGACGGCCTCCTGGCGGTGCAGGTCGAGCATGGTGAAGGCTTCTGTGAAGTTGTATCCCTCAACCTGCTTCAGAGTGGAGACAGCCTTGCGCAGCAGCGCCTTGGTTTCCTCGTCCAGGGTGGTGTATTCGTCCATGAGCTGCTCATCGCTGACCGAGATGGCGATCGCTACCTCCCGGGCGGTGTAGTGCTCCTTGATGCCATAGAGCACTGTCAGCACGGCGACAAAGCACGACCACTCAGCGCCGCCCAGATTGAGCTCGTCGTTCTGGTAGTCGAAGGCCCAGTCCTCGAGCGGCTTGGTGCTGGGTTCCTCGGTTGGGTGGTGGGCATCCAGCAGCTCGAGCTGCCGCTCTGCATGGTTTGGCTCTGGGCTGGTGGCTTCGGCACTCTGCGCCAACAGCTCGGCGGCCTTGGCGGTGGCCAGTTCCAGAAGATCGCCTGGGGCCGTCAGGTTGTCGATGATCCAGGCGGCCAGCTCGGCGGTCCTGGCCTGGGTCAGGATGTCCGCATCGTCGATCTGGTAGATAACCCCCTTCACTGCTGGGTGGCGTTGCCAGTGGGGCAGGGTGGGGGAACGACTCTCTTCTGCGACAAAGCCCTGATGGATAGGCTTGCCAGCAGGTTGGCGACTGCCAGATCGAGCCGATAGAAGATCTCGGAGAGTGGATAAGGCTCGTCCAGCCAGCCTTGCACATAACCCCTGACCGTATCCTGTTGCTCTTCGCCGAGATCAACGCACTCAATCTGCTTGGCCATGATGCTGCTGGCATCGGCATAGCCCAGTTCGGCCGCCGCCGCGGCGCTGGCCTCGTTATCGTCGGCTGCTGGTGGTTCCCCCGCGGCCGGTTCTGTTTCGGCGGGTTGCTCCTGGGTGACCACGGGGGTCAGCTTGGGCGTGGCGTTACGGATAACGTGATCGGCGGCCAGGGTGAGCTCCACCGCTTGGCGGTGGATCATGTCGAGGATGATGCTGCCGGTGGTGATGAGGTCGTCACGGCGCAGGCGCGCCTCGGGGCGGCGCTCGCCCTGCCAGCCGGCGTCGAAGATCACCACGGCTGAGGCGAAGCCGCTGGAGCTGGGCTTGTCCTTCTTCGGGTCGCGGGGCACGTACCAGCTCGGTACCTCAAAGCCGATGCGCCCGCTGATGAACTGGATGAAGTCGGCATCTTCTGGCCACCAGGTTTCGCTGGTGGCGGCCTTGATGAGCAACATGATCTTGGCGCCCAGCGCCCGTTGCTCGCGGCAGTAGTTGAGGATGGCCTCCATCCCGGTGATGGGGTTCCCCTCACTATCCGTGCAGGGGCGCGAGTAGGGCGGGTTGGCGTAGGCAGCGCCCCCCAGGCGGCGCAGGTCGGCGGCCAGCTCCTGGGTGAGGGCGTTGTCTTCGGCATCGTAGTAGTGCGGCACCAGGTGGTTGCAGTCGTCGGCAAACATGTCGAGCACCACTGGCCCCAGGGTGGGGGCGAACTGGTGGAACAGGCCCCAGGCCAGCGCCTTGGGGGTCTGCCACTGATCGCCGATCTGCTTGAGTTCGTGGTCAGGCTGGGCCTGCAGTTCGGCCAGCGCTTGGGCGTAGTGGTTCATTGGGGTTTCACCTGATAGATGACGACGTTGGCTTGGCGTGGGTAGCGGCCGATGCTGCCCCGCACCTGACGGCGCGCACTGCGTCTGGCGAGCTGGCCTGCATTCACCAACTGATTGAGGTGGTAGCGGGCGTTGTAGTTGTTGCAGGTGCAGCAGATCTGGCCCAGCCATTTCGTCATGGCCTCGCTGACGGTCATGGGACCATGCTCGGCAAACAGCGCGATGATGTTGGCGTTCATGCTGTGCTCCTTTCCTGAGTGGGCTTGCCCGCCAACTGCTGAATGATGGCGCTGACGTAGCGGGCTTGGTGCTTGGCATCGTCCAGGGCGCAATGGCGAACTCCCTCGAAGGGCATCTCCTTCTTGGGGTTGAAGCCGAGCAGGGTACGACCGAGGTCAACGATGGTGCGCACATCACGGTCGTTCCAGTGTTTCCAAGGCACGATGAGGCCGCACGCCACATAGGCACTGCGCAGGATCACATTGTCAAAACCCGCTCCATTGCCCCACATCTGCACATCACGATCAGGGCAGCAGGCGACGATCCAGCGGTAAAAGTTGCAGAGGGCATCGGGCAGCTGGAACTGCTCCCCCTTGATGAGGCCTGCTCTTGCTTCCTCTCCTTGACCCAACCACCACAGCACGGTATCGGGGTCGATCTCCCCGGACTTGGCGCTGCAGCGCAGATCGATGGCAGCCTCGAACTCTGCGCCAAACTCGCCGGTCAGCGGGTCAAAGAACACGGCCCCTATGCTGACAATGGCCGCACGCGGGCCATTGCCCATAGTTTCCAGATCCAACATGACGTGCTTCATGCTGCTTCTCCTTCAGTGGTGGGATACCAGGCAAAGCCGTCTTCGGCTTGGCGGATGACTTTTCCGCACTTCATGGCGAGGTGGAACTCGGCGGTGGCGCCCTGGCTATCGCGCCAGCCTGGGAGCATGACCAGCTCGTCGGCGAGCATGACCATAGGCAGGCAACAGGCCATGTACTCGGCTTGGTTCAGGCCCTCGGGGAGGGTGGCAGGGTTGAGCGGGATATGGCCGCGCTCACGCTGGTGGTTGGCCTCGGCATGGAAGGCGGGGCGGTTGCAGTCAGGCATGCCGGTCATGGGGCCGGCGATGTAGATGCGCTTTTGGTGGTGTTGGTTCGACATGGGTCATCCCGTGTACTGATGAGTACGGGATAAGTTAAGTCATCCAAACGCTAAAGTAAAGGTTGATGTTGTGAATGCTTAACACTACTGTTGGTAAAAGCCCGCCGTGCTGGTGGGCTTGAGTGCAGTAGTTTCTATTTCACGGCCTGAAGTTGTTTTGCAACATCTCTAGCCACTTGGGAGGCAACATCGTCCCAAGCTGCTTCCAAGATACCTGTAGCGCTCATACCGCCTATGGATGGATCATTTTTACGTGAGAAATAGGTTTTCACCCACTGACTTTTGCCCAAGGTAAGCTTGGCTTTGAATGTTATCTCACCTACGTCTAGAGAGGGGGTTACATTAAATACGCCAGCTGAATACTCGAATTTTGACTTTGCTTCAATAACATCAATCAGTAAAGGAAGACCATTTGGAGAAACCTGAGTGAAAGCGCTAATGGCTTCACTGATCCTAGCTGCCATGGCGACACCGGTCGGAATCCGGGTTTGGGATGCGCTGCCCACATAGCCAGAAGCACCTTGAACATCGATCCTGGTTGGGAAGCTTGATGGGGCCCATGTGATCATGACCGCTGGCAAATCTCTATCTACAGCTTCTTTTTTGAGTTCTTGATATGTTGGATATGAGAGGCGGTTGTTGAATGGCAGCGTCACTGCACAACCACTGAGAACACTAATAGCTAGGGTTGTTATTAATAATGGTTGAACTGTTTTCATATTAATCCTTTGTTTTTATTTTTAGAACCAATGTTATTTGGACAGATTTTTCTTAGCTTATAGAAAATAAAAGCATAAGACACCATTGTTGAATTTATGGTTGTTTAATTGGCTGTCTATTAAGAGCTGAATTGTTCAGTCCTTTCACTTATAACAGTTTTCAATCACCCCAAACTATTCCAGCAAGGTGATACATTGGAATTGTTATCTGCGCTTTCTTCTTCGGCGATGTTCAACCATAGTGCCGATGATTTGGATATGCTGGCGATCCGAGCGCATGGTGGGAAAATCGTCGTTAAGTGGGACTAGTTCAAAGACCTCTTGGCCATCCTCTCCGATTCCCCTAGGGCGATATTTCTTGAACGTTGCAGCTTCCTCACCATTCTTGGCAACTACGAAATCCCCTGGGTGAGGGTGTTCGTCCGGGTCAATCAGCACCACATCCCCTTCGACAAACTCCGGTTCCATGGAGTGGCCTTTCAACTCTATGGCAAAAGCCCGCTCCCCCAGTTCGAGGTCTGTGGTGATGTAGGCCATATTGCCATCGCACTCGCGGATCTCGTTTGGTGCTGTCCATACCCCTGCCTGCACATAGCTGATCACCGGGATCCGGTGAGTGTCTGGTGATGCTATCTCCATGTTCTGACCAGAAGGCTCGCCCTTCCCATCCATCAACCAAAACACAGAGACGGAGAGTGCCTTTGCCAACTCGGAAAGGTTCTTTGCGTCAGGGGTATATACCCCATTCTCCCACTGTGAAATGGATGCCTTGTTTGCGCCTATTTTGTCGCCGAGTTGCTGCTGGGTCATTTTCAGGCGCGACCTAGACAGCTTGATGCGTTCTCCGATGCTCATAGTTAAGTAATTTAAACCTTTTGGCGTTAATTGTGCTTGACCGGAGAGTTGCGCTTACTTAACCTTTCCTCATCGACAGGAGGGGCTATGAAGAAACTAGACGTTATCGCCTACTTTGGCGGGGTAACAAAGACCGCGAAAGCACTCGGCATAAGCAAGTCGGCAGTGTCGCTATGGGGGGAAGAAATCCCTTACGGTCGCGCTTGTCAGGTCCAGCTCCTCACCAAGGGGAAGCTGAAAACTGAGCAGGTGCGACCATCATGACAAAACCCACCAGAACAACCACGAGAGTGAAGCGGGATCACTCCCACCTTTCTGACCCTATTGACGCCGCTTATCAGTTGAGCCGCAGCTACAACGTCACCGAGCTGGCAAGACTGATGGGCAACAAGCGCCCGACCACCCTGAACAACAAGTTCAATCCGCAGTGTGAAGACCACCACTTGTATCTGTCTGAGGCGATCGCCGTGACCGAGCTGACCGGTGACAACGCCATTCTGCAAGCCTGGGCGCTGTCTCGTGGCCAAGTGCTGGTGGCCCTGCCGGATACCACGGTGACCGAGGAAGAGCTGGCTGACCAGGTGATGACGGTCACCTCTGTGGTGGGGGCGGTGTTCGGTGAGCTGCATCTGGCGCGTCAGGATGGGGTGATTGACCCGATCGAGCGGCAGGCGATCACGGCGGCGGTGCATCGCGCCATCAGGGAGCTGTTGAGTTTGGAAGAGTCAGTGGCAAGTCAGGTTCGTCCGTTGCCAGTGGCTGTGCAAGGAGGAGCGAAGTGATGAACGTCGTTGAAATGAATCGGGCCCGCGCCGCGGTAACAGCCGGACCCACGGTCGATTTCACTGGAGAAAACAACATGGATAAGCGTATCGAAGCTGGCGACAAAGCGCAAGGCAAGCGGCGCAACGTGATCCCGGCTGTGATCCCGCGTCTGGTGGAGAGTCAGGGCCAGTCCTATCTGGTCTATGGCGGTCTGCTGCGCGGCATCAAGATCCCGGCAACCAAAGAGCAGGCCAAGCGTCACCTGAACTGCCTGATGCAGCACCTGCAGGAGGTGGCCCATGCATCCTGAGCTGTTTATCGAGCGCAACGTGGCGCAGATCCTGACGGCGGGGGGATACACCCCGGATGTGGTGCACACCGCAACCCAGGCGGCCCTGCGGCATTTTCGCACCATGCCGTGCTTTGCCAAGGGGCAGGCCTTTGCCAAGTGTCTGGCGGAGGGAAAGAAGATGGCCAAGTTGCTGCAACGCAAGCTGCGCCAGCAGGAGAAGGACGCCAAGAAGGCGGCCAAACCGACGCGAGTGAAGAAGGTGAGCCATGGGTGAGGTAGTCAGACTGGCGGCCCCGGTGGCCGCCCCTGTTTCGCGAGGATGCAATGTGGCCGACAACCGTCGCAGTGGGTTTGTCCTGCTGTACAAGAGCCTGAAGGAGGTGCCGTTTTACCGCGATCCGGTGCGCAAGGCGCTGTGGCTGCACCTGCTGCTGGAGGCGGCGCACGAGCGCTGCGAGGTGAGCTTCAACGGCAATCGCCTGTTGATCCAGCGTGGCCAGGTCGTAGGCTCTGCCCGTTCCCTTGGGGAGGCCTGCGGCATCTCTGAAGACAGTGCTCGCCGATCCCTGGATGCTTTCGAGCAGGAGGGGATGATCAGCCGCTCCAGCAAGCAGGGTACCCGTGGTTATACCCTGGTCACCCTGCTCAATTACGACCCTTACCAGCGCGGAGTTTCAGAACACATTGGCGCGGAGTTTCGCGCGGAGTTGCAACCCGCATCAAAGCAGGGGACGGAGGGGGTATCGCAATCTGATGGCGCGGAGTTAGGCGCGGAGTATCACGCCGAAGATCTAAACAAGATAAACAATAAAACAAACAAAGATCTTAAAGACTCTTCGTCGCAACTCGCTGACGCGACTTTCGACCAGCAGGGGGAGGGAACTGCCATCGAGGGGGTTGCCGATCCAGAACCCAAGGCCCGGGTGATTCCCGAGGCTGCCATCCAAACCCCGAGCGGCAAGGCGTGGGGAACCGGTGATGACCTGATGACCGCGCAGTGGATGTTCCGGCGGGTGCAGTTGATCACCCCGACCGCCATTGAGCCGAACTGGGCGCAGTGGGCGAACGTGATACGGCTGATGCGCGAGCTGGACCAGCGTAGCCACCGCGATATCTGCGAGCTGTATGACTGGGTGAGCCGGGATGCGTTCTGGTGTGCCAACGTGCTGTCGCCGCAGAAGCTGCGCCAGAAGTGGGACCAGCTGCAGGCCAAGCGCGGTAATCCATCTGGCGGCCACCAGCGCCCCCTGTCCAATCTGGCGCAAGCCCAACAGCAGGCCCAGGCCCTGCGAGCCGCGGGGGTCGATTATGACGACAACACTCCCCTCTAACGTGACCAGTCTGCCCGTGAATCAGGCCAGTCTGCAGGTGAGCACCGGCATGTCGATGTTCCTGGCCGATGAGCTGTTGCCGTTGATGGCCGGGTGCTGGCCCGCCAGTGCCAGCCAGTTGGATGCCAATGCCCGCGGCGTGGCCATGGCCTGGGGTGTTCAACTGCGCGGGTTCACCGCCCAGCAGATCCGCGAGGCGGTGTTAGAGCTGGCCGATGACGCCGGCCGCCAGTTCGCCCCGCGCCCGGCCGAGGTCAAGGCCACCATCCTGCAGCGCAATCCGGTACCGAAGTCTGCCCCTGTGGGCCGCCAGGTCTCTTTGCGAGCCTGCGAGATGCAGGCGGAGGCCCTTGTCTATGTGCGTGATCGCGAGGTGACCGATGAGGCTGTTCAAGCTGAGCTGCAGCCACTGCTGGCCCAACTGCACCGCGAGGGTGTGACGATAACAGGGAGGATGGCGTGATGGCGGTGACGTTCAGTGATGCCTGTGAGCGGGACATTCGCCGCGCCCGGTATGTGCGGGTGGCGGTGTACCCGGAGGTGAAGGACTGGTTGCCGGTGCAGGTGCGCCTTGAGGTGTCGGATTGCCCGCGGCAACTGGGGTTCACCTCCCAGGCCCACCGGGCCGGGCACTACCTGGTACAGGGTGCCGAACTGGCTGAGGTGATGAAGGCGGTGAACGCCCTGCGCGGCCAGCAACAGCGGCCCGCCCCGCTGGAGATGATCCCATGCGCGATTTCATGAGGGGTACCCTGATGGTGGTGGTGCTGGTGGGGTTAGCGGTGTATCTGGCCGCGAATGTGTCGATGGGGGTGAGGTGATGGAACTGATGATGCGGGGGGCAACCCCTTTGACGATGACCAGCGTGGAGATCGCCGAGCTGACCGGAAAGCGCCACGACAACGTGATGGCCGATATCCGCAAGATGCTGGTGGAAATTCAATCTCCTGAGAAGTCAGGCGATTACCAGGATGGCCGTGGTCGCACCCAGCCGTGCCTGTTGCTGGACAAGGACGAGACCCTTTGTCTGGTGGCCGGTTACAGCGCCCAGTTGCGGATCCGGATTATTCGCCGCTGGCAGGAGCTGGAGCAGCAAGCCCACCAGCCCGCGATGATGATCCCCCAGACCCTGCCGGAGGCACTGCGCCTTGCTGCCGAGCTGGCCGAGCAGAAGATGGCGCTGGAACAGAAGGTGGCGATGGATGCCCCGGCGGTGGAGTTCGCCAAGCAGATCGCCAGTGTGGAGAAGGGGATCACCTTGTCGGCGTTCGCCAAGACGGTGGGCCTTGGCCCCAATACCCTGTTCACCCTGCTGAGGGAACGCAAGATCTTGATGAGTTGCCGCGGGGAGCGCTGGAACCTGCCGATGCAGGAGTATGTGGACCGCGGGCTGTTCGCGACCCGGGAGAGCTCGTTTGACAGCAACGGCGAGCGGCGCATCAGCTTCACCCCCCTGATCACCGGCAAGGGCCAGCAGTGGCTGGTGGAGCGACTGATCCGTGACGGCATCCTGCGTGGGGTGGCGGCATGAGTCACAACCTGGCCCTGTTGCCATCGGCTGAACGGCAGCGCATCGAGTTGATCAAGCAGGCGCACCTGCTGGTCTGGCGCCGGCGGCGCAATGAGATCGGGCGTGAGGTCGTGGTGGCCGCCATCGATGAGGTGGATGAAGAGCACCGTGAGTGGTTTCGCCAACAGTTGAATGCGATCAGGGGGCAAGCGTGAGCGCAGGTAACGCCGTGTTTGTCGAAGCGCTGGGGCTGGCCCTGGTGCCGCTGGGAGACAGCCTGCCGGCGGTGAGGCGTCAACTGGCTGGCAAGCCGGTGCGCCTAGTGCGCGATCAGGGATCCGACCTGCTGGCCCAGTACCCTGAGCTGGTGTCGGCCCTGGCCTGCGCCGCAGTGGTCAATGCCGCCGGTGGGGAGCTGCTGACCGCCAATGCCACTGCTTGCGTGATAGCCGATGGCTGCATTGGGGAAACCGTCACCGCAGAGGTGGAGGGGGTCCATCTGCCTTTGTGCTGGCATCACGACAACGAGCACCGCAATGGGCAGTTACCGATCCGCCTCGCCGATGTGGCCGGGTGGCTGGCGCAGCTTGTGCTGCAGCGGGTCGCTGGCTGGTGTGGGGTGGCCGCTGCTGACCTGACTGCCCGGGATCTGTGCTGGTGGGCGACCGTCTATAAGGTGCTGCCTTCATTGCCGGATCCGCTGCTGCGCTCTGCCTGTCGCCTGGCACCCATCGAACCGGATCGGAAGTGGTCGCCCCGTGGTAACCGGGAGACCGATGCTCGCTATCGTGATCATCGCCTTGAGGTGGCAGAGCGCGATCCACTGGCCGATCTGCGGGCTCGCATCAATGCCAAACCGGCCATTCGCCAGATTGATCCTGAGCCTGCGGCCTTGCATTTAGGCAAGCCCAAACGACAGCGCTGGGAGTGTGCGGCCTACTTGGCTTTTGTTCGACAGTTGCCCTGTGTGGTGACGGGCCAGCGCGAGGGCATCGAGGCGCACCACGTTGTGGGTCACGGGATGAGTGTGATGGGCAGCAAGGCGCATGACCTGATGTCGTTCCCACTCGCCCACCAGCCACACATGGAGTTGCACCGGATCGGGTGGAAGGCTTGGGAGGCCAAGCACGGTTCGCAGTTGGAGCACGTTATCAACACACTGGAGCTGGCTTGCTCCTTGGGAGTGTTCAATGCCAAAAGCTGATTCATGGACAGTGACCCTGCCATGGCCCCCTTCAACCAACCGGATCTGGCGCAATGTGGCCGTGAGCGGTAAGCCCAGAACCCTGCTGAGCCAGGAGGGGAGGGTTTATCGCAAAGCTGCGGCCGATGCCTGTCTGGCTGCCAAGTTAGCCGGCAAGCAGATTCCCGATCGGCTGGCCCTGCGGCTGGTGGTGCAGGCCCCTGACCGGCGAGCCCGGGATCTGGATAACACGGTGAAGGCGGTGCAAGACGCCCTGACCCACGCCGGGGTGTGGCTGGACGATAGCCAGATCGACCGGTTGCTGGTGGAGCGCGGGCCGGTAGTGAAAGGGGGAATGGTGTCGGTAACGGTGGAGGTGATGAGTGCGCTTTGAATATGCAATCGCGATTGGGGATCCGCGTTCTGTGATGCTGCACGCCTATCAGGCCCAGTCAACGGGGCGCTCTCATCTGACAAAGAGTGATGTGATGACGGCATTGGGAATGGTTCAGAAGCACAATGGTGCCGGCATGGCGCTGGTGATGGCGCGTTACTGCAAAGACCTGGGGGACGCCAAGAAGGCCCTGCTGGCGGTGCAGGCCGAGTGCACCAAGATTGCTCCCCGCTATGTGGGGGGCAACAAGGAACGTGGCCACGGCATGGCCTTGCGCCGGGTGGCCTTGCGCCGGGTGGCCGAGTTGGCCCTGGAACACTACTGCCGCACTGCTGACACTCCTGGGGCTGCTTGTCGTTGTGGTGGTAGAGGGACAGTCCGGGATCTGGAGTTATCCAAGTTACATGGCAAGCCCATGGACAAAGCCTGTCCCCGCTGCGGTGGTACTGGACTTCGTCCGATCCTGGGCAGTCAGGTCAGGCGGGCTATTGAGGTGCTGGTGGGCCAGTTCACCCGCGGGCAGTGGGAGAGGGGGTGGCACCCTCTTTATCTCGCGGTGCTGGCCTGGTGCCACCAGCAGGAGTCTACGACACAGGCGCGCTATGGGTATGTGACACGATAGAGCCGCTTCTGGCTAGATTGAAAAGGGGGCTTTCGCCCCCCCAATTATTGCATTACCAACATGGCTACTGGCCGATCAGATGATGGCGCGCTCACCCAGGGTGGCGAAGTTAGTGACCCTCACGACTCCATCCGGGAAGCGGGCCACAACTTCCAATTGACCTCCCATGGCTTCAATGTGGCTGCGCAGTGTCGAGAGATACATATCAGTGCGCTTTTCCATTTTGGCTATGGCTGGTTGTTGGACGTGCAGTATTTCTGCGAGCATTTTCTGGGACAGCCCGCGAGCCTGACGCAGTTCGTCCAGTGGCATCTCGGCCAGCATTGCCTCTGTTTTTGCTACGGCGCGAGCCTGTGACTCAGGAGTCATCTTGGCGCGCAGATCGTTAAATTTCTTAGCCATCGATAAGGCCCTCCCTTCTCAGTTGTGCCAGATGTTGATCATAGAGGCTGTCTGCGATCGGGATGTGAACATCATACTTGTTACTAAGGCGAGTGTAATAAAGCGTAATCATTCCATCAATGGAATGCGCTTATTGCTCCGATCTATCGGTGTCTTTACATCCCCTGCAATTTTTGGCAAAGTTGGCACCAATGATGGAAGACTGCACCCGAAAGGATGTGGTCTTTTTTATTTCTTGCTCTCAAACCTCGGCCTTGCCGAGGTTTTTTCGTTTCTGGGGTGGATTCATGAGTCAAGGCCATGAGCAGATCGCTACCACTGTGGTCGGTGAAACTGCGAAATCTGCCCCTCCTGTAGCGGTGGTGAGTATGTCGTGGGCTGGTGTCTCTTTGAATGACTGGGTGCTGATCGCGACGCTTGTGTGGCTTTCGGTTCAGATCGGCTGGTTTATCTGGTCGAACATCATCAAGCCACGCGCCAAGCAGGTGGGGTAGGCATGACAAAAGTACGAATTGCCATAGCGGCGCTCACTCTCAGTGCTGCCGGCTTTGTGGGGATCCTGAATCGGGAGGGGTTTGAGCCGACGGCTTACCCCGACCCCGTACACGGTACCAAGCTCCCCACTATCGGCTTTGGGAGCACCGAAGGGGTCAAGATGGGTGACACCATCACGCCCGTCGCCGCGGTGAACAGGAGCCTTCGGGAGGTGCGGGTGTTCGAGAATGCCCTCAAGGCCTGCATCAAGGTGCCACTCCACCAGTATGAGTTCGACGCCTATGTCGAGCTCTCCCACAACATCGGTCCCGGCGCCTTCTGCCGATCCACCATCGTGAAGCGCCTGAACGCTGGCGACTACCCCGGGGCCTGCGAGGCGATCCTGCTATTCAAGCGTTCCGGCAACCAGGACTGCTCGGTACCGGGGAACCGGGTATGCCCCGGGCTCTGGAAAGACCGGCTGCGCCTCAATGCGAAGTGCAAGGGGGTGTGATGGGAGTGACTCAGCAGAGCAAGGTGCTGCCGTTCCTGGCCGGTGCCTTGGTGATAGCCGCACTGGCCGGCGGCGGTGTGGCGCTCTATCGCTCCGGTCATGCTGCTGGGGAGGAGGGGGAGCGCAAGACCTGGCAGGCAAAGTGGAATGAAGAGGCTGCCCGCCTTGCCTCAGCCAGAACTAAGGCTGAGCTGAAGGCTCGGGAGGAAGAGCAGCGCCGGCAGGCTGAAATCGATGAGGTGAGAGACCATGCACAAGAAGAAATCGCCCAAGCGCAGGCTGATGCCGCTGCTGCTGACCTTGAGTCTGGCCGGCTGCGCGAGCAAGCCCGCCGCCTGGCAGCCCGAGCAAGTCAGTGCGCCAGCAATCCCGGGGCTGCCCAAGGAGGCCCGGCAGCCGGACATCCTGCCATGGTGCTCGCCGACCTGCTCAGCCGGGCTGACGAGAGAGCGGGTGAGCTGGCAGCAGCGTATGACCGAGCTCGAGCGTCAGGATTGGCCTGTGAAAGAGCCTATCTCTCATTGACTCAACCCCGTTAACCCAACTACCGCAATACCCCACCCCCCAGGTCAAAGGTGCAGCGCTTTGACGTTGCCCCCGCCTCGTTGCTTGATACTGGCAACATGCGCAGACATTGATTTACCTTGCCGCCCAATGCTAGCGCCATGCAGCGATGCCCATAGCAGCAGCGGGCGGCCCTTATTGTGGAGTGACCATGCCGCCAAGACGGATGAAGCCATGCCGCCATCCTGGCGGTTGCAGTGCTCTGACCAATGACAAGTCCGGCTTGTGCGAGGCTCACCGCGTTTCTGGATGGGAGCGATATCAGGCTGGGTTGTCCAGGCATCAGCGCGGGTATGGTTCGGCATGGGATAAGCTGCGGGAAACTATCTTGCAGCGTGATGGATACCTTTGCCTGACCTGCTTGGGCGAGGGGACATACACCCCCGCGAACATTGTTGACCATGTGGTGCCAAAGGCGCACGGCGGCACGGATGACCCGAGCAACTTGGCGTCCATTTGTACCGCTCACCACAAGGTTAAGACCGCGAACGAGCGGCTGAACCGGCGGTGAACTGGCGTGAAACTGAACGCCAACCCAGAAAACAGCCCTCCCCAGGCACCCTTTCGGCGAGATCCTCAAGAGATCCAAAAAGGCCGCCGAGATCCAGTCGCGGCGCGGGTCAGGCGGGGCGGGGGTGGTCAAATCCCTACCGCCTCAAGCCCCTTAGTACCGCCGCCCAGGGATTTTTACACGGGCGGGAAATAAGAAAAATTTTCCAGCGTGATGTCACGGCCACCGATTGAGGTGGCGGCGTGATGTCACACGAGGTGCGTTTATGACAAGAGCCGCAGGGGGAGGCCGCCCGACTGGCGGAGATCTGCCGGCGGTTGCCTCCGACCAACTGATCACCAGGGCGCCCCCTGTTCCCGAAGATTTGCAAGACTCCGCCCCCGCCGCTGCTTTGTGGAAGCAGACCATCAAGATCCTGATCAACCGCAAACAGCTCACCGGAGATCACCTGCCGCTGGTGCTAGCCTATTGCGACTCGTTCGATCTGTATCTCACCGCCAAGAAGATGATCAAGGAGGACGGGATCACCACGCCGACCGAGAGCGGCATCAAGAAGCACCCGGCGGTCGCTGTGCGTCAGGATGCGCTGTCTACCCTGGTGCGGGTCGGTAGTCTGCTTGGTCTGGACCCGACCAGTTACCGCCGGCTGATTGGAGGTGGCGGAGGCGGCGACCCCGAGGGGGACAATGAATTTAGGACCTTCTGACCATGGCCGCCAATCCGAATGTCAACGCCGCGAACAAGTACGCCCGCGACGTTGTCTCGGGTCGAATCACCGCCGGGCTCTATGTTCGGCAGGCCTGCCAGCGCCACCTAGACGATCTGGAGAAGGCCAAAGATAAAGCCTATCCGTACAGGTTCGACATCGCCGCCGGCGAGCGGGCCTGCAAGTTCATACAACTGCTTCCCCACACCAAGGGGAAATGGCGGCGCCTGCCGCTGGCCCAGCGCCGTATCACCCTGGAGCCGTGGCAGCTGTTCTTTCATGCTTGCGTCTACGGCTGGAAGCGCAAGAAGGACGGCCTGCGCCGGTTTCGGCGGGCGGCCCTGTTCGTGCCGCGCAAGAATGGCAAGTCCATCGTCGCGGCTGGGAACGGGCTCTACATGTTCGCCGCCGATAACGAGCCTG
Organism: Aeromonas sp. ASNIH1; assembly: GCF_002934285.1. NCBI lineage: Bacteria > Pseudomonadati > Pseudomonadota > Gammaproteobacteria > Aeromonadales > Aeromonadaceae > Aeromonas > Aeromonas sp. ASNIH1. The sequence goes on from NZ_CP026228.1 coordinate 3,668,441, forward strand.
GCGCCGAGGTGTATTGCGGGGCGACGACCGAGAAACAGGCGTGGGAGGTGTTCAAGCCAGCCCTGCAGATGACGCACCAGTTACCCAACCTGCGTCGTCATTTCGGTGTCATGGTCGCCGCCAAGAAGATGATGCGCCAGGATGGCTCTGTGTTTGAACCCATCATTGGTAACCCCGGCGATGGCTCCAGTCCCCACCTGGCAATTGTCGATGAGTACCACGAGCACGACACCGCCGAGTTGTTCGACACCATGGACACCGGTATGGGGGCCCGTGAACAGCCGCTGATGCTGGTCATCAGTACGGCGGGCTTTGACCCGACCGGTCCCTGCAAACAGTTCTGGGACGAGTGCGTCAAGATGCTCGCGGGGGTCGAACCCGATGACGAGCTATTCGCACTCATCTACACCCTGGATGATGGGGATGATCCCTACAGCATCGAGGCCCTGCGCAAGGCCAACCCCAATTTTGGCGTGTCGGTGTTCGAAGATTACCTGGCGGCCCAGTTGCTACGTGCCAAACGCAGCGCTCGCAACCAGACAAAATACCTGATCAAACACTGCAACGTCTGGACTACCGCCGCCGTCACCTTCTTCAACTTCGGCCACTGGCAAGCCGCCGGTGACACGACGCTGAGGATAGAGGACTTCATCGGTTGCCCCTGCTGGTTCTCGCTCGACCTGGCCAGCAAGCTCGACGTCTGCTCCATGGTGATCGTGTTCGCCCGCTACGAGTCGGACGGCCAGCTCCATTACTACCTGTTCAGCCGTCACTGGCTGCCGGAGGAGACGGTCAACGACCCGGACAACCGCAACATGGCGCGCTATCAGGAGTGGATCGCCACCCCCTGGCACAACAGTGGATGGGTGGCTCTCAATGCCACCGATGGCGCCGAGATAGATTTCGGCGAGATCGGGGAAGAGGTGATCGGCCTGGCGAATGTCTACTCGCCCCGTGAGGTGCCGCACGACCCATGGAACTCGGCGCAGCTCGCCCAGCAAATCGCGGCGGCCGGCTGGCTGCCAGTGGCGATCCCGCAAACCACGGCGCACCTCAGCGCACCGATGAAGGAGATCGAATCGGCGATCGCCTCCGGGCGCCTGCACCATGACGGCAATCCGGTGCTCAACTGGATGATCTCGAACGTCATGGCGAAGGAGGATGCCAACGAAAACGTGTTCCCTCGCAAGGGGAACCGCGACGCCAAAATCGACGGTGCCGTCGCGGCCATCATGGCCGTGGGCCGCGCCATGCTCAACAAGGGCGAGTTCATGAGCCCCTATGCAGATGATGACTATGACCCGACTGATGCGCGTCTTGATTGACGTGACGCTGCTGCTCGGCCTCTGCCTGATTGGCGCCGGGGCCTACTTCACCTATGGCCTCGGCCCCGCCCTGTTGCTGGTCGGTGGCTTGCTGCTGGGGCTGGCCCTGCTGGTCGTCCTGGTAATTTTGAAACGATGGGGAGACCGCCATGCTCGGGATGTTGCTCGGCAGTGAATCGCGTGCAGAGGTGCTGTCCTCGTCAGATCCGGCGCTGGCCGAATGGTTTGGCCTGGCCCCGGTGACTGACAGCGGCATCGCCGTCACCACCAAGAGCGCCATGCGCCTGGCGGCGGTCTATGCCTGCGTCCATCGGCTGTCGAGCAACATGGCCCAGCTTCCGCTTCATGTAATGCGCCGGGACGGTAGCAACGTGGTGGATGGCAACGATCACCCGGCCCACGCCCTGCTTTCCACCTCGCCGAACCAGTGGCAATCCAGCTACGACTGGCGCGAGCAGGCCCAGCAGGTGGTGCTGACCAACGGCAACGCCATCACCCGGTTGCGCCGTGATCGGCGTGGTCAGCTGATCGAGCTGGATTTGTTCGAACCGGAACATATCGGCGAGCCTATCAGGGGGGCCTCCGGCTGGTATTACCCGGCCTATGACGCCCAGGAGCAACGCTGGTTTGCCCTGCCGATCTATGACGCCGCCCACATCAAGGGGTTTGGCGGTAGCCGCTACTGGGGAATGAGCCCGATCCGCTACCATGCCGAAACCATTGGCCTGGGCCTCGCGGCCAAGAAATACGGCTCGCAGTTCTTCGGTGGTGGTGGTCGACCCTCAGGCATCCTGATCGACAAAACCCCCAACGCTGTTGGCGATCTCGGCAAGCAACACCGCGCCAACCTGAAATCTGCTTGGAAAGAGGGCGGTATCGGCAAGGGTAGCGGCCGCACAGCCCTGCTCTCGGGAGATCTGGACTACAAGGCGATCACCATCTCGCCGGAAGAGGCGCAGTTCCTCGACACCCAGAAGATGAACCGCAGCGAGATCGCCGGGCTATTCAACGTCCCCAGCCACATGATCAACGACCTGGAGAAGGCGACCTTCTCCAACATCAGCGAGCAGGCCATCCACTTCGTGCGCCACAGCATCATGCCCTGGGTGGTGCGCTGGGAGCAGGAGCTAAACCGCAAGCTGTTCACGGATATGGAGCGGCGGGCGGGTTACTACGTCAAGTTCAACCTGGCCGGTCTGCTGCGCGGCACCGCCAAAGAACGGGCCGAGTTCTATCACTACGCCATCACCGATGGCTGGATGTCCCGCAACGAGGTCCGTCTGCTCGAAGACAAGAACCAGAAGGATGGACTGGACGAGATGCTGGTCTCGGTCAACGCGAGCAAGCTGATCGGCGATAAAGACAAAAAAACCAACGACGAGGTTAAAGATGACCCAAGCAACAGCAACCAGTGATCGGGAGCGCCGCTTCTTCCGCTGCGAGGTGCGGGCCGATCCCGGCGGGGAGGGGCAGGGGGCCAAGATCATCGGCTACGGCGCCACCTTCAACAGCCTGAGCGAAAACCTCGGCGGCTTTCGCGAGATCATCAAGCCCGGCGCCTTTGACAGCGTGATGCAGGACGATGTGCGTGGGTTGTTCAACCACGACCCCAACTTTGTGCTGGGCCGCACCAAGAGCGGCACCCTGCGCCTGACCCTGGATGACACCGGCCTGCGCTACGAGATCGACGCCCCGGACACCCAGACGGTGCGGGATCTGGTGTTGGCCCCGTTGCAGCGGGGAGACATCGACGGTAGCTCGTTCAACTTCCGGGTGGCCCACGACGGTGAGCGCTGGTACTACGACGATGACGGCCTGCTGATCCGCGAGATCACCAAGTTTGCCCGCCTCTACGACGTGGGGCCGGTGGCCTTCCCTGCTTATCCGGACTCTGCCGCCGCCTCCCGCTCTATGCAGGAATACCTGGCCACTGAGGCCCGCGCCCTTGCCGCCGAGGAGCGCGAGCGCCGGGAGCGAGAATTGAACCTGATCGGCGCCTGACCGCGCTGTAAACCCTGACCCGCTTCGGCGGGTTTTTTATTGTCCTAACGGAGCAGTGCCCATGAAATTGCACGAAATGAAGCAGAAGCGCGCCACCATCGCCGGTCAGATGCGCAAACTGCACGACGAGAACAGCGAGAAGCGCTGGGATGAAGCCCTGACCAAGCAGTGGGGGGACATGAACCAAGAGCTGCGGGATCTGGATGCAGCCATCGCCCGGGAGGAGCAGCTGCTCAGCCTGGACACCGACGACCTGAACAGCGACCCCGAGCGCCGCTCCCTGATCGACACCGACACCAGTGTCACCGAAGCGCGCCAGATCAAGGTGCTCGACACCATGCTGCGTGGTGGCTTCAGTGCGCTCGATACCGAACAGCGTCAGCTGTTTAAAGAGATGCGCGCCCAGACGGTTGGTACCGGCTCCGAGGGCGGCTTCACCGTGCCGACCGAGTTCCGCAACCGGGTGGCCGAGGCCATGAAGGCGTTCGGCGGCCTCGCCAACATCGCCACCGTGTTCGAGACCGACAGCGGCAACCCCATCACCTGGGCGATCACCGACGGCACCGCCGACGAGGGGGTGATGATCGGCGAGAAGGAGGAAAGCACCGAGCGGGACATGGAGTTTGGTCAGGTGGTCATTGGTGCCAAGAAGATGACCTCCAATATCGTCAAGATCTCCGACGAGCTGCTTCAGGACTCTGGCGTCGATATCGCTGGCCTGATTGCCCGCCGCATCGGCTCCCGCCTGGGGCGTGGCGAGGCTAAACAACTGCTGACCGGCAACGGTACCGGCAACAACATCAAGGGGCTGTTGAACCAGGTCACCGGCGGCAAGACCTCGGCGGCGTCTGGCGCGATCGCCCATGCCGACCTGCTGGCCCTCAAGCACGCGGTGGATCCGGCTTACCGTGCCGGCACTGCCCGCTGGCTGTTCAACGACAACACCCTGCTCGGCCTCAAGCTGATGAAAGATGGACAGGGGCGCCCGCTCTGGCTGCCTGATATTGAGGGCGTGGCACCCGCCACCATCGACGGCGACCAGTACCAGATCGACCAGGGGATGCCCGATGTGGCCGCGAATGCCAAGGCGGTGGCCTACGGCGATTTCAGCTACCTCCAGATCCGCCGCGTCAAAGGCATGGAGTTGCGCCGCCTGACCGAGAAGTATGCCGAGTTCGGCATGGTCGGTTTCCTGATGTTCCACCGCTTCGACGCCCTGCTCGAAGACAAAGCCGCCGTCAAGGTGTTGACAGTCAAGGCCTAACCCCACACCGGGGGCCACGGGCTCCCGGTGTACAGGAACTGAAGGAGTGCGCGATGCACGTCATTCTAACGACCTCGCTGTTTGGCGAGCGCAGCGGCAACGCAGGGGATCTCCTGACCGTTGCCAATCAGGCAGAGGCGGACGAGCTGGTACAGGCGGGGTATGCTAGATACGCCACCGATGGCAATGCCGACCCCGACAAGAAGCCGCCCCGCAAGGGCAGGGGAGGCACCAGTGCCGCTACTTGATGTGGTGCTGCTGAAAAAGCAGCTACGGCTTGATGCCGACGACACTGCCGAGGATGAACTGCTGGAGGTATACCTGGGGGCCGCAGAACAGGCCGCCGCCAACTACATCGGCCGTCAGCTCTACCCGGCGGGGGAGCTGGTGCCTGAGGGCGACAGCTACGGCCTGACCCTCGACAACAAGGCGGTGGTGGCAGCCATTTTGATGCACGCCGCCCAGATGTATGAGAATCGGGAGACCGTTGTCACCGGCATCACCGCCAGCGAAGTGCCCATGGCCTATGCCCATCTGCTCGGCCCGTACCGGATTTTGTATCCGGAGTTGTGATCAACCCGGTAGTAGCTATCGTTAGGCAGCGATAGAATCCAGTCCATAGTATTCATGGAAGGATAAACTATGCAGTTCAAGCACTTAGTTATGGGCTCGATTCTCGTATCTACAACAGCACTGGCAACGTTCACTCCTCCCGCTGGTTTTCGTGACATGCTCTGGGGCTCATCGCCAAGTAGCGTGGCGGGCGGGATGACACTTGAGGACGATGATCATGACTCGAAGTGTTACACCAGAAAGCAAGAGAAGCTGAAGATTGGCGATGCAGACCTGAAATGGATTGGTTATTGCTACCACAAAGACCGTCTTTTTGGTGTTGGGGTCAAATTTGATGGTGTAAGAAACTTCTCCAAAATTAAGGAAGCACTAGTTCAAAAGTACGGTAAACCAATCCGTCAAAATTCGTATGCAGAGGATTACTTGTGGGCGGCAAAGGACAGTGACGTAGGCCTCTCGCTTACATTCAATGATATCCGCCAAAATGGCGAGATCTCATATCTCTATATGCCCATTTTTGATGAGCGAACCAAGGACAGAGAGCAGCGAGCAGCTCAGGCTACTAACGACTTATGATTAACCTCCAGCCTAGGGCGGCAAGGCTTGACGGTTCCTATCAAAGCCGATAATCTTGCCGCCAAGAGCGTCGAAACTCTTGTTGAACACCGGTCCATCCTACGCCCGTCAGCCGTAGTTTTTTTATGCCCAAAATCTATCCAGAGTGGGCACCTGAGCCAGTTTTTATGGCCGGGAGGGTGAGGAATAAAATACCCGCAAGGGGAATAACTCCGCCGCGTGTTCACGGTTTCGAACCTCCCGGCCACCATACTCTGATGGTGGTCAATCCGATTCGAACGGAGTGACACAACATGAACACCAATATTTCTGCCGAAAGCCTTTCCCTGATCACGCACAACCAGATCCCAGTTCTTACCACTGAAACATTGGCGCAGTTGTACGATACCGAAGTGATCCGTATCCAGCAGAACCATCAGCGTAACAACGACCGTTTCACAGAGGGAAAGCACTACTTCAAACTCGTCGGGCAAGAGCTGAAAAGTTTGCGACTATCTTTGAGCGAGTTACAAATTTCCCCCAAAGCCCGCAGCCTTATTCTCTGGTCCGAACGTGGTGCCGCCCGCCATGCCAAGATGCTGGAAACCGAGCAGGCGTGGGAGGTGTTCGAGAAGCTGGAAGACTGCTACTTCAAGGCAAAAGAAGATCATCTCCAGCCGCCCCATCAATCCAAGGCTCTGCCCCACGGCCTGACCGTGGAGCAGCAAATCAGCATCAAGGCGCTGGTGAAAGCACGAGTCGACGCACTGCCACAAGAGAAGCAGGCCAAGGCGGCGATCACCTGCTGGTCGGCGCTCAAGTCCAAGTTTGGGGTGACCTATAAGGAAATCGACGCCGAGCATTTCGCGGACGCGGTATCGCTGGTGGCCCGGATCCCGCTGGAAGGTGAGTTGCTGCCCAGAGAGGTGGCAAGGCAGCTCGATATCCATTTCCCACTCGATGCCTGGATGGCCCTGAACGCGCCGCTGATGGGAAGTCAGGCGATGGGCGGGGCTTGTATCCCGGCCAGCGCGCTGATCGGAGGCGATGCCCGCTCTGCCATCGGTGCCCTGCTGACCTTGCTGGAGCAGCGCCAGTACGAGGTGTCGGCCTGTCGGGCCGAGTTGCGGTCTCTCAAATCTCATCTGGAATCGTCACACAATGCCCTGAACAGCATCGTGGACAATGCCGAACGCACGATGCGCCGACTCTGGCGCGAATGGTGATGACCGCCCCTTTAAACACTCACAACCCCGCTTCGGCGGGGTTTTTTATTACCGGAGGAAACATGCCAGCAGGTCGCTTGCGAGACCGTATCACTCTGCTGACCCGCCAAGCTGGCCGTGATGCCGTTGGTCAGCCTCTCGATGGCTGGGATGAATCCAGCCCCATCTGGGCGGATGTGCAGATGATCGGCGGTCGTGAACAGATGCGGGCCGGGCGAGAGGTGAGTGAGGGGCAGTACAGCATCCGCATTCGCCACCGTCCTGGCGTGACCACCGCGCAGCGCATCCGGCTGGCGGTATCGGGTGAGGTACTGGACATCAAGCTGGCGCAGCCAGACCAGCGCCGCGCCTGGCTGACCATCACCGCCGAGAGGGTCGACCCATGACCACTTCGTTCGATGTGTCCGGCTTTGATGAGCTGGAAAGCCAACTCGCCAACCTGGATTTGGCCGTGCAGAAGAAGGTGCTGCGAGAAGTCGCCCGTACCTCGGCTCAGCCGGTGCTGGCCGATACCCAGTTGCTGTACGAACAGAACTGGGACCACGACACCGGTCAGCTTGGCGAGAGCATCAAGCTGCGGGTCAGCATTCCGCGCAATCCCACCTGGGCCGATGTGGTGGCCTCGGTCGGGGTGTTCAAGAACTACAAGGTGCAGGTGGCGGCAGGCAAGGCCATCGACGCCCCGGTGTACGCCTATTGGCTGGAGCACGGCACCCGCGAGCACAGCCTCGCCTCGGGGGCCAGCCTCAAGAAGCACAGCGATTCTGCCAAGGCGCAGAAGCGCGCCCACCTGCGTCGCGACCGCCCAGGGCAAGAGATTCTTATTCACCCCGGTATCGAGGCGCGCCCTTTTATCCGCCCGGCATTTGACCGCCATATCGAGGATGCGCTCGAGATCCAGCGCACCACGCTGTCAGCGGCCATCGACAAGGCATTGCGATGATTTTCAGAGAAGCGTTTCACCGGCTGATCAGCGGCGCCCTGGGCATTGAGCCATACCCCGGCACCGTGCCTCAAGAGGCCGCGCTGCCGGCGGCGGGCTACTTCCTCACCTCGCCGGTGCAAGCCGCCCGCACCCTGGAGGGCGGGATCACCCTGCAGAGTCACAACTGGCAGATCGACCTGTTCGCCACCCGCCGCACGGAGCTCGACGAGCTGGCCAACCGGCTTTCCGCCCTGGACGGCACCACCACCGATCAGTTTCAACGGGTGACCGTGCTCGATGCGCGGGACGCCAAGAGCGAGGGCGGCAGCGAGCTGCGCGCCATCGTTGAGATCCAAACCACCAATCGGAGAAATAGAGCATGACCACTCCAGCATCCCCGCAAGACGCCGTCCTGGGTGCCGGCACCCTGACCTTCTTCAAGGAGAAGGGCGCCGCCACGGCCTTCCAGCAGGTGCCTGGCACCATCTCCATCGGCCAGGTCGGCGAGAAGACTCCGACTCTGGAGCAAACCACTCTGGAGGACACTTCCAAACGCTATATCGCCGGCCTGTTCGATGGCCCGGACAAGGAGCTCAAGGGTAAAGCCTATGACGCCGACGAAGGTCAGCAAGCGTTCTTTGCTGCCGCACGGGCGCGCAAGATCGTCATCATCCAGCACGAGTGGCCTGACAAGGTGACCGCCGAGTATGAGGTGGTGCTGCTGGGTTATATGCGCGATGAGACCGGGGGCGACAAGACTATCGATTGGGTGGTGCCGTGCAAGCAAAACGGCCAAGTGACCTGGGGCAAGAAGGTGGGGGCGTAATCGAACATGACAGCGAAGAAACCCAAGAGTACCACCGTCACGGCGCTGGCCCTGCTCAACAAGTTGGCCTATCGCCATGAGCGTGTCCCGGCCCCAGAGTTTGGGGACGACATGGAGATCATCGTGCGTGAGATGTCCGTCGCCGGCCTGCAGGATTACCAGCAGCGCAACTTTGACCCACTCACCGGCCACCCCCTGATCGACAACCCGTTCCAGTGGATGGTCTCCCTGCTCGTGGCCTGTATGGTCAACGAGGATGGAGATCCGTTGGCTACCCAAGACGATGTGCCGCAGCTGATGGACGCCATGCCCATATCCCTGGTTGACCGGCTGCTGCCGGTGGCTAAGCGCCTCAACCACATGGGCGAGAAGGCACTGGAGCAGGAAAAAAACGAATAAGCGCCAGCGACACCATGAAGCTGGTGATCCGCCTGGCGCTGGATCTACACAAGAGCATCACGGAGATCATGGCCTTGCCGGTCTCCGAATTGAATACCTGGCTGGCGTGGTATTGGCTTGAGCACGAACGTCTGCACCCCACCCCGAAAGACCCCAACACCATCACACCAGAAGAGTCCAGGCTTGCCGTCAAGGCGCTGCTTGGGTAAGGAGCCCCCATGGCCGTACTTCGTTCCCTGGTCACCACCCTGGGGCTCAATGCTGCACAGTTTCGCAGCGAGCTGAAACGTTCCCGAGACGACTTCACCAGCTTTGGCGGCAGCATCGTCACCGGTGCCAAGGCGGTGGCCGGTGGCGTTCAGGCCACGATCGCGCAGATATTCAGCCTGCGCAGTGCGCTGATTGCCCTCGGCTCGGGGGCTGCCCTCGCGGGCATCAAGGCCGCGTACAGTTCGCTGGACCAGACTGCCCAGCTCGGCCGAAATGTTGGCATCGCTGCGCAGCAGTGGCACGCCTATGCCCAGGCCGCTGAATGGGCGGGCACCAGCAGTGAGCGCCTGGCCGATGTGGTCAAAGACCTCAACGTCAAGATCGCCGACGCTGCCAAGACCGGCGGCGGCCCCATGGCGGACTTCTTCAAGCAGATCGGCCAGTCGGCGCAGTCTTGGGCGGCTCTTTCGCCGGACGAGCAGCTGCGCCGTTTCACCGCTGAGCTGCAGAAGATGAGCGCCAGCGATGCGCGATTCTGGCTTGATGAGCTGAACGACGCCGCCGCCGAGCTGTTCGATACCCTCTACACCCGCAACGGGGAGCTGCTGACTTTTGCCGACAGCATCGAGGCGATGGGGATGGCGCTCACTGGTGGCCAGTTCGCCGCCGTGCGCGATGCCCGTCTCGAACTAGATCGGCTGGTGTCGGTGATGGGGTCGCTCTGGCAGCAGGTCAAGGCCAGCATGGCCCCTGCCGTGGCGGAGGGGTCCCGTCTGATCAGAACGTGGATCACCGACAGTGCCGAGGCCAAGGGCGGCTTTGCCGAGTTGGGCAAGGGGATCGCGCTCTACGTGATTGATGGCGTGGAACAGGCCAGCCGCGCACTGCAAGCGCTGATGCAGTGGGTTGATCAGACGATCAACAAGATAGAGCCCCTGATGAACGAGTCGATGCGGGCGCCTTACCTCAAGGCCCGTGCCGACCTGTTCGCTGCTCGCGTCGACTACAACGAGGCCGAGAAGGCGTTTATCGCTGCGTCCAGTGATGAAGGTGCGGCCGCTCCCGCCTTTGGCCATCTTGCGCAAATGGGCGAGGCATTGTCTCAGGCTGAGGAACGGGTTAAGTCGTTTCTGAACGTCGGCGAGAGCAACGGCTGGGATGGCTATTTCAAGAACCTTGGTCTGCTCCGCCAGAAGATTGCCGAAGCCACAACAGCAGGTGATGGCGAAGCGCCTTTGCCTGCTCCTGGTGCTGCTCGTCCAGTCGGAGTAGTGGCGATCCCGGATGCCCCCAAGGCGCCGAAGAAAGCCAAGGCCGCCAATTATGCCGCCGTCGATTCCTTCCGTGAGGAAACCGCACAGATCGCCCGCGAGCTGTCCAAGCGCCAAGAATTGCTTGAGAACAGCAATGCTGCCCTCGCCGGGGTAGACCAGCGCTGGTATGACGCCCGTGCAGTTCAAGCTCAGGAAGCCTATGGCGCCTCCATTATCGAGGAGGCGAGCCGTTGGCAAGATGCCCAGGCTCGACTGCAACAGCAATACGCCAGCGCCTATGATGCGGCTGCCGGCAATCACGAGCTGCAGATGCAACTGCAGATGGAGCGCTACGGTGCCCGCGAGCTTTTGGAGCAAGATCACCAATCCCGCTTGCTACAAATCGAAAACGACCGGGTCAACAAGCAGCGCGAGTATCAGGCCACGGTGGCGGCCGAGTTGCTGACGTTTACCCAACAACAGATGAGTATCACCACCTCGGCGATGCAGCAGGCTGGGATGGAACAATCCGCCCTCTATAAAGTGCTGTTTGCGGCGCAGAAAGCGGCGGCGATTCCATCGATGATCGTGGCAACAGAAGATGCGGCTACTAAGGCGCTAGGTGCCGTTCCTGCGCCGTATAGCATTCCGCTGGCGGCCAGCGTCAAGACGTTGGGTTATGCCTCTATCGGCGTTGTGGCAGGCCAGACCCTTGCTGGCATGTTCGACAAGGGCGGCTATATTCCGGCCAACCAGTTCGGCATCGTGTCTGAGCTCGGTGATGAGTTCGTCAACGGCACCCTGGTTCGTGGCCCAGCCAAAGTGACCAGCCGCCGTGAGTCTTCGGAGATCCTGGAGCGAGCGGCGGGGCGGGGTGGTAACGGCGGCGGGGTGACAGTCGTCCAGCATATTTCCGTATCCGGTGCAGGCGATGAAGCCTTGGCCCTCGCCTGTCAGCAGGCCGCTCGGCAGGGTGCAGAAGCGGGAGCAAAGCAGGCGTATCAGATGGTGGTTGATGATGTGTCTAGCTACGGGCCTATCCGTAAATTGATGGGATGATGATGAATGGCTGAGGTAATTGATTGGCCGGTGGATCTTATCCCTGGCGAGATGGGACTGGGATTGGAAAGCATGACCAGGACGTTTGAATCCCCGTGGACGGGTTCCACCCAGACGGCTGAAACCCCTGGCTCGAAAGTCGTGATGCAGCTCAGTTTCAAGGGGTTGCCCGTGGACAAGGCTCGGCGTTTGGAGGCGCTGATCTTCTCCCTGGATGGTCAAGCCGGCAGGGTTCGTTTGTGGGATTTCGGTGCGCAGCTGATCAGTCGCCCTCAGCCGGTGCGCGGCGCACCGGTTGTGACCGAAGGGCTGGCAATGCGAAAGGTGCTGACCAGTCGAGGCTGGACCCCTGCCACCAAGGTTTTGCAGGTCGGCGACTGGATCCAGATCGGCGATGAGCTGAAACGGGTGTTGGCTGATGTCACATCAGACCTGAGTGGTAGCGCCCTCATCAGAATTGCCCCTATGTTGCGGGCGGATTACCCCTCCGGCACCCCCCTATCCGTGAGTCGCCCCAGTGGGGTGTTTATGCTGAACGGCGACAAGGCGGTGACGTTTCAGCGCTCCCCTGGCGTGTTCACCGATGTGTCTCTTTCCTTCGTGGAGTGCTTCTATCCATGACTGTTCTGCTGACCGGGTTAGACCCGGCGACTATCCATGCGCTCAATCAGCCCCATGTAACTGCTGTCTATGCGCTCAAGCTGGATCTGGTCAGCGGCGTCAGCCGGGTTCACTCCGGCCTGGGGCCCCTGGTAATCAACGGTGAGACCTATTACGGCGTGGGGTCCATGGGGTCTGTCGGCCCCCAGAAAGAACAGCTCTCGACATCGCCAACCAAGTTGTCGGTCGCCTTGGGCGGGCTCGATGACAGCCTGCTCGCCGAGGTGATGCGCGAGCGCATCGTGGATCGGATGGCCTGGCTCTACCTCGTCGTGATGGGGCCTGACGGGGCACCGCTCAACGCCTGCCTCCAGTTCAAGGGGCGTATCGCTCAGACCCCCGTCAAGGTGGGCAAAACCAACACGATCCAGCTCACCATCAGCAACATTTTCGAGGATTGGCAGCGCGGCTTGAACCTACGCAACACCGACGAGAGCCACCGCCGCCTCTACCCGGACGACCACTTTTTCCGCTATCAGAGCCAGATGGCTGACCGCTCCATCTTCTGGGGCTCGGTCAAGGACGCGCCCGGCTTCGTTTATGAGGACTGATCATCATGCGCCATCCAGACTGGCAACTACGCACCATCCACACCATTCAGGCCGCCTCCGAGCGCAATGCTGTTCACTTAAGCGGAGCCGCATTGCGATTTACCGGAAAACGGGTCTTTGATATCTTCACCGCCCTGGGTCTCGATGGCCTGGGGCGTTTTTCTATGAACATGACGCCTATGCAGCCCCGCAACTCCGCCAACCTCCGTGGCGTATGGGCTGGCGATAACGCGCCCGCCATCACTGCCATCTGGTTCGCGATGAGCTGACAGGCAAACTTAAAGCTCACCTCATTGGGCGCTCGCTGATGGGCTACGGCGGCCTGGCTGGCCTCCCGCCTGACCAGATTGTATCCAAGCAGCAATCCCCACAGCTCCTGATAGACCAAGTCCACTTTCTTGCTTCTCAGCGTGATGGCGTTGTGCTGCATCGCGCTTTTGATATCCCGGTATCCCAGCTCGATTTCCCAGCGCTCGTGGTACAGGGTCGCCACCTGAGCTGCACTGAATCGCGCCACGGGCAGGGAGGTAAAGACCGTTTTCTCCTTGCCTGCCACCTCATAGGTCACTGCGCGAACTTGCCAGTGTGTCGGCAACGCCGGGTTTTTCTTGCGAGCCTGAGGCGAGACCGTCATTTGCAACAGACGGTCACCGTCGCCATAGCGCTCAAGTTCCGTGTATACCAGCCCCTTGCGTTCCGGGATGAGCCAGTGACGGTCGGTGTCTTCGGCCTGAATACGCAGCAACAGGTCGGCACCGAAGAAGCCTTTATCCAGCAGGGTCACTGACTTGTCCGGCAATGAGTGAATGAACTCGCTGGCCAGGGGGATTTCCCCTTTGCGGTACGGGCTGATGGCCGCGTTGGCAATGACATGCGAGCGGACATTCATGAGCGTGACCAACCGCAGCATCGGGTAGGGTGTCTGCCGGTTGGTTGAGGTGTTACCCGAGCCGAAATGTGCTCTGAGTTCAGGCATATCCTGGGTTCGGAACAGGGCCCCATCGATGGCAAAGACCTGTAAACCGTGCCAATGGTCTTCAGGATAACGTTCCCGCCCCCACACATCGGCGCACTGTTTGAACAGCCACTCGAGCGGCTGTTTGCCGAGTCGCTGACGGGCCTGAGACAGGGCACTGTCCGCGAGCAAGGCATCATTGGCCAACCCTTCTGCACAGATGTTGAGGCGCCGAGCGACCTCGGAGATGGGCTCATTGCGGAAAAAGGCCATCCCCACGACGAGCCACAAGACCATATCAGAAGGTAAGCGGCGTCGGCGGATAGTGGCCTTTTCAGACAAGGCGGCAGCGGCAGTAATCCATTCGTCGGGAATATGGTCGGCAAAAATGGCCAGCCGAGCCAGCATGTCGCCAGATGCCTCAACAACATCGTTCAGATCGTTTGCAATAGACATAAAAAAATCCGGAACCAGTGATTGGTTCCGGATTGTCCTACAGCAGAAGGATCGGTCAATGGATCCTTAACTGATCAGCATTGCGCCTCCGAGCGGCCTTTTTGTTGGGGTAAAAACGACTGTTGCCTGTTCGTGGCAGACATCTGTCTTGCTGTCTGCGACAAAGATCCGGCGGCGGCGTATCGCGGTCGCTACCGCACCGAGATCGGCGCCAAGCGGGTGTTGGCCAAGACCCACGGCAGCATTGCTGCCGCCCTCGATGTGCTGTTTGAGCGGGTGCCCGTGGCCATGGCCCAACGTGGCGATGCCCTGGTGTTCGACGGCCCCCAGGGCCAGACCGCCGCCGTGATGTGGGCGGGGCAGGTGTGGGCCATGACCGAACAGGGTGCCCGCCCCATTCCTGATGTTGTTCCCCTGTTTGCCTGGAGAGTCGAGTAATGCCCGCTGTCGCCATTCCTGTCATTGCTGGTGTCGCCGCTGGTGCGGGGTCGGCCCTGGTAGTCACCACCGCCACGGCCATCGCCATCGGGACGGCGGTGGCCAGCGCCACCATGATGATCACTGCCAAGAAGCCGAACTTGGGGGACTATCGCAGCGCCAACGAACGCAGTCAGATCCTGCGGGCGGCTGCCAGCGACAAGAACTGTGTCTATGGACGGGTGATCTCGTCCGGCCTCATGAGCTTTGCCGCCGAGCAAGCTGGCGAGCAGGATGAAGGGGAGTGGCTGCATATCGCTCTGGTGCTGGCTGGCCACAAGCTGAGTCGCATCGGTGACATTTGGCTCGGCGACGATCTGGTGGCCACATACGGGGCGCTGGTGAGTTACGAGCTGCACGCCGACCGTCAGACCTGTGATCCCTTCATGCTGGCCAACTGTGCGGATTGGCGCTCGGACATGATTGGCAAGGGGATCACCTGGCTGCGGATCTCGTGCAAGTTTGACGCCGAGAAGTTCCCCGCCGGGTTGCCCAACATCAAAGTGGAGAAATTTGGCAAGGAGGTGTGGGATCCCCGAGACGGCAAGTGGAAGTGGAGCGCGAACGCCGCCCTGGTGATCCTCGACTATTACCGTTCCTGGCTCAAGGTGCCGGACGATGAGATCCGACTGGACGAGTTTATCCAAGCGGCGAACCTCTGTGATGAGCGGGTGGCCATCCCCGGCGGTGGCACCGAGGCTCGTTACACCATCAACATGGAATTTGACCTGAGCGAGCCCAGGGCCAAGGTGTTGGAGGCCATGCACATGGCCTGCGCAGGCCAGCCGACCTATGTGGGCGGCAAGCATGGCATCCTGGCGGGGGCCTACTATGGCCCGGCGAGCGACGAGCTGCGAGCCCATCAGCTCATCGGTGATCTGGAGCTGCTGCCGGAGCCCTCCAGCAGCGACAAGATCAACCAGGTGGCGGGCACCTTCGTCGATCCGGTCAGCTTCAAGAAGACCGATTTCCCCGCCGTCATCGTGCCGGAATGGGTCGAGGAAGACGGTGGCCACCCGCTGATCGAAGATCTCGATCTGCGCTGTGTCACCAGTGAGCACCAGGCCCAGCGCCTGGCCAATATCATCCTTCGCCAGCGCCGCAATGCCCGCACTCTCACATGCAGCGTCAACCTGTCTGGCTGGCGCTACCGCCCCGGCCAGACCATCAAGCTCTATGTCCCGCCGCTGGGCATCAATGGCGTCGAGTTCCGGGTCACGGACTGGTCTTTCAGCCTCAACGGCGGGGTGGATCTGACCCTGCGGGAGGACTCCCCGCTGTTCTGGGCGGACGCCATTGGCAAGCCCATGCCCCGCCCGGAGATCACCGGCCTGCCCACGGGTGGTGCGGCCATGCCGGATCTGCTGCGCTATGAGGTTGAGACGGTTGGTGAGGTGCTGCAAGGGGTGTTGTCCTGGCGCAACACCGGCACCGTGGCATACAACCAGGTGATCATACAGCGCCTGACCCAAGGGGCGGCGCCGGTCACCGTCATGACCGCCCAGGTGCCGGGTCAGTCTTGTCGGGTAAACGGCCTGGCCACGGGCAACTATGTTGCCCTGGTGCGCACTGTGGCGCTCACCGGTGCCCATTCGCCGGTCGCGGCGGTCAACTTCGTGATTTCGGCCCCGACCATGCCGCAAGGCGTGGACGTGGAAGCGGGTAACTGGTCGCTGGCGCTGCGCCCCCGCTTCGCCGGTGGCCACGATTATGGCGTGCTGTGCGAATGGTGGTGGAGCCATATCGATCACCCCCTGGGGGAGGCCATGGCCAAGGCCACCCCGGCGGGCATCGCCAGCTACATGACCCTGCAGGGGCTGCGCCCGGACACGGAATATTTCGTCTGGCTGCGGGCGGTCAACGCCTACGGCAAGTCTGGGCTGCTCGCTGCCAAGGCAAAGACCAGCTACGACGCCGCCTCCATCCTCGATGTGCTGGACGGGGAGATCGGTGCCGAGCACCTGCGCGAGGAGCTGCGCAAGCCCATCGCCGATATTCCCGCACTGAGCAAGTCCGTGACGGATCTGGGGGGCGCTCTTTCGGCCCTGGACAAGCGCGAGAAGGATGTGAAAACCCTGCTGGAGAACACCCAGAACCAGCTCGGGGCGAACTACATCAACGTGACCCTGATCCAAGAGCAACTGCGCCAGCGCATTGATCGCTACAACCTGGATTTCACCGACTTCCGGGATGCGGTGTTCAAGCTGGACCCCGAAACCGGCCAGATCACCATGGAGGCGATCAACGCGGTGCGCTCGGAACTGGGCGCCGAGATCTCGACCGTCAGCCAGCATCTCGATGCGGTTGAAGCCATCGTGAAAACTTGTGTGACCAAGGCTGAGATCAGCGCTGATCTGGAGCGCATCACCTCCGTCGAGCAGGCGATCGACGGTATCAACGGCACCTTGGCCCAGACGGCCACCAAATCCGAAGTCACGGCGGTGGGGTCGCAAGTCACCCAGGTGGGACAGGAGTTGAATGCCGTCAAGGGCACGCTGAGCCAGAAGGCGGCCCAGAGCGCGGTGGATGCCCAAGGACAGCGCCTGACGGCGGCTGAGCAGCAGCTCAGTGCCAACACCTCCGCCACCACGGCTACCGCCCAGCGCATCGAGCAGGTCAAGGCGGAGCTGCAACAGGCTGACGCGACACTTAGCGCCTCTGTGACTAACCTGGCGCAAGCCGTGGCCACCACGACCGCCGCCCAGGCCCAGCGCCTGCAAGCGCTGGAGGTGTTGACCGGCGGACACTCTGCCGCCATCACCGAGTTGCAGCAGGTGGTGACGAGCGAGGGGCAGTCCCTGGCCAGCCGGTTCGAGAACTTGCAAGCCAGTGTCGATCTGACCGCCGAGGCGGCGGTGCATGGCGCCCTGGGTGCGGCCGCCGAAGCCACCCGGCAACGGGAGGCGTCCGGCCTGATACGCCGCGATCAGAAGGTGATGGCTGACCAGCAGCAGGCGCTGGCGCAGACCATTGAGCAGGTTTCCGCTGACGTCCAGACGGCGGATGCGGCCATCAGTGCCAATCTGCTATCGGAGCAGCAGGCCAGAACAACGGCGGATGAAGCCCTGGGCAAGCGAGTGGACACGGTGCAAGCCGAGATCACTTTGCAGGGGGCGAACCTGGCCGCCGGTCTGCAATCGGAGCAGGAAGCGCGGGTGACGGCTGACGCGGCCCTGGCCCAACGGGTTGACACCGTGCAGGCCAAAGCCAATGAGGTTTCGTCTGCGGTGCAGACGGTGGCCGAGGCCCATGCTGGGCTCAACAATGCCGTGGCGGCGGGCTGGTACACCAAGGCCCAGATCAACGGTGAGGGCGGCGGGTTTGGCTTGTCGGTCAAGCTGGCCGCCGATGGCTCAACGCTGACCAGTTTTGTGATCGATGCCGATGTGTTTGCCGTGCTCTCCCGCACTGCGGGGGCCACATCCAAACGCCAGCCGCTGATCGTCAAAAACGGCAGCGTCTTCTTGAACCATGTCCTGCTCGATACCGCCGAAGCGGGCGCCGTGATCGCCAAGTACATCAAGGTCACGACCCTGGATGCGGCCACCATCACCAACTCCGTGCTCAAGGGGAATGCGGCCGCCTTTGGCGCTGGCGGCCCCCATGCTGCGTTTGGCGCGGGGTGGTACACGGTGATCAGCAGTGACGGCACTCTGAAAACGGCGCGCCTGGAGGCAACGGCAGGCTCGTTCACCGGGGAGGTGAATGCCAACAAGGGCACCATGAACAACGTGGAGGTCAAGGAAAACTGTGTTGTGCGTGGCACCATCTATGCCGCCAAGTTGGTGGGTGACGTCACAAAAGTTAGGGCGTTTGATCTCGGGTTGTTGAGCGGCCAGATAATTCCCGCTGGAACAGCCGTCACCCTGCTATCGGTTAATTTCGCTTCGGCAGACTTTATCCAAGAGCTGACAATTGAGCAGATTGATATCAGGGTATGGGGGTATGAACAGGGGTCAACAACTGCGCGGATGTATGTGAAAGTTGGCTCGGCAGCAGGCGTGCAAATTGACCTGCAATCAAGCTCAGGAGATATATTCTCGGATATATCCCCCCTTACTGTGAGTATTCCGGCAGGGCAGTCCTCTCTGACCATTTATTACGTGGCAGAAAAAAAATCATCGTATAGCCGCCCCGCTCAACGACGGCTGATTTATTTGAACAAGCAAGGTGGAAGTTTCAGCGCAAGCTGAATGCCGCCAACTAACAAACCCGGCCTTGTGCCGGGTTTTTATTTGGAGCCAAGAAATGGCAGGAATCTGGTATCGCGCTGGCACGGTCAGCGTGACGAATGGCAGCAAGAAGATCACCGGCTTTGGAACCTTGTGGAAAACAACGGCGTTAAAGCCTGACAAGGGCCACCCCGTTCATGGCCCAGATGGGCGCATTTACGAACTGGATTACGTCGAGAGCGACACAGTGATGTATATCGTCACGGCGTATGCCGGGGCGACGGCAGCGGGCCAGGCATATGCCATCGACATCCCCAGGACTAGCAGCATTCCAGCATTCAGCCGCGATCTGGCGGAGTTTATGGGGTATCACCAGACGCAGATGGACGGCTGGCAGAAGGTGCTCACAGGCACAGGAATGGTGACGCTGACGGCGCCGGATGGCCAGCAGGTTCAAGTCCCTGCGCTGTCAGCGTTCCAGCCCACCTCTGCCTCGCTAAAGGCGTTGCAGGCGTTGACCCCGGCGGCGGACAAGTTGCCGGTGTTTAGCTCCAGCACGGCGGCCAAGTTGATCGACCTGCCTGCGTTCTCCCAGTCGTTTCTGAGCAAGGCGACGACGGCGGCATTGGCACGGGCGGAGCTGGAAGCCAAACAGCAGGAGGTCTTCCTGAGTTTTCCGCTCTCGCTGAACTGGTGCAAGATTGCCACCGTGACCATTCCGCAAGCACGGACTGAAATCATTGAGTTATTTGGAAATGCTGGATATGACGCTACCTCCAACAAATGGGCTCAGAAGGTGGAAATCATCATTCGTGGGTTAAACGGCAGCCCCAAATCCATTAGCGTTATCGCCAGAAACCCAGGAAAGCAGAATGCTATTCTTTCAGCTATTTGCTTCACCAATCCTGGTGGCGGTGATGTGTATGACATTTATGCAATCCCCGGCAATATTTACACGCAGAATATCCTGGCGCGATGCAGCCCAGGTGTCGAGCTCTCCCTTGTCAATACGGGAAGCACAGAGACTCCCGCGAACAGTACTCCCGGCCTGATTTATACCCAGTTTGATAGCAAAAACGCCGTGGGCACAGTCTCCCAGGATAACGGGCTCCCCACCGGCGCCATTGTTGAAACAGGTGAAAACGCGAACGGCATGTACATCAAGTTCTTGGGCGGCTTGATGGTGTGTTTCTGCAACCTGTCAGTTTCGTCGTTTGCTGTGACAGCGGCAGTGGGGGGGATATTCCAGAGTGCAGCCACGGTGACGGTGAACTATCCCGCCACCTTTGTTGGCGCGGTTCGCAGCTTCGCCGAGGCCCTGTATGGCAGCGGCGGTAACCGACCTTGGCCGGTGTTGACGACGCAAGGGACATCCTATTCCAGCTACGTCTTCCAATCCGGGTTATCCATGGCCAGTTTCAACGGCAACCTCCTGGTGGGGGTCATGGGCCGCTGGCACTAAGTCAACGTTGAAGGCAAAAAGTAGATGAAAATCAAATTGAGCCCCCTGAGTACCGAGGAGCGCCTGACAGCCGATGTGAATGGGGACACCCTGGTACTCAACGGCACGCCGCTGAATTTCTCCCCCCTGGGGGAGGGAGACATCCTGCCCATTTCCGCCATCGACTCCCCGTGGATTGCATCGGATGTGACGCGAACGGATGGTGAGATATCGCTGACCCTCCGCGTACCCCACGGGGCGAATGCCCCGCGTGAAACACTGTTCCCCGCCGCCTTCGATGTGCCGATAACGGTAATGGCTGGCCCCGTTCCCCTGCCGCCGTATGAGACTGAGCCGGAGGTGATGTCATGAGCATTGACTGGAGCCAAGCCATAACGTCAGAGCGCCGAGCCGCTGAGCAGGCGCTGGCCGACTACGAGGCATGGAAGGTTGAACGGCAGGAGCGGGTAGATGCTCTGGTGGTCGAGGTGGATGGCCTGGTGTTCGATGGCAACGAGATCAGCACGCGGCGCATGGCTGATGTGATCGCCGCAGCCGATGACCTGGCCGATGCCACGGAGTGGACGCTGGCCGACAACCGAGTGGTGGTCGTGACCGTGCGTCAGCTCAAGCAGGCCCTGCGCCTCTCCACGGCATCACGAACCGCTATCTGGAACGATGGCCGCCCTGCCTAATGCTTCAAAATCAATTATGGTACAAAAAATGGTACAGATTTTATTGTCTGGATTTAAATAAGATTAAAATCAATTGATTATGAACACGTTTCGTAATCGTGGAAATAGAAGGTAGGCTTTGTCTGCTGGCTCATTTCGTGGTTCTGAATTGTGTTTATATGCTTGAAAAACAAGTCGTTATACGGAGTGTCATCTCAGATTGTCTCACTTTGTCCGATCTTGATTCAGTCCGTTTCAGACCAGTTTGGTACGTATCTGTGTACACGTCTGGGCGCGTTAATGTGTCAGTGAAAAATCAGATGGCCAATCACAGGAGAGTCATATGCCACTTACTGATGCGAAGCTACGTGCCCTGTATGGTAAGCCCTACTTTGGTAAGACGGAATTGTCAGATCGTGATGGATTGTCAGCTCGGGTCACCGAGCGTGGCACCATCTCATGGCAATATCGCTATCGCTGGCAAGGAAAAGCGGCGAGACTCAAAATTGGACGCTATCCCGACCTTAAACTCGCTGATGCCAGGGCTTTGATCCCTGCTATCCGTGGTGCACTTGAGCGTAATGAACATCCCAGAGTTTTCTGGGATAAGCTCCACCAGAAGCATGATGTCACACTGAAACAGTGCTGCGAGCATTTTCGTGAGCATCATCTGCCCAAGCTGCGGCCCCGTACGGTCATGCTTTATGAGCATACCATGCAGCGCTATTTCGAACCTCTGTTTATTGGTATTCCGGTTGAACAGATCCCGTTTTCCAGCTGGCTGGAGTGGTTTGATAAAATTGGCAAGAAAAAGCCGAAAAACGCAGGGCATTTATTGCGCAGGTTAAAATCCATTCTTAGTTTTTGTATTCGGAGAAATCTGATTGTCGGCTCCCCAGTGTTGCAATTACGCACGGAGGATGTGGGTTCTCAACCTGAGAGAGGTACTCGCGTGCTGACCATGCGTGAACTCGCTCAGATTTGGATTGCATTCGAACAGAGTAAGGCCAGCCGCGGATTAAAATTGGCGGCCAAACTGGTGATCCTGCTGGGCTGTCGCAGCGGCGAGGCATTGGGGGCGCAGTGGAGTGAGTTTAATCTGGAGGAGCAAATTTGGACGGTTCCCGCTGCTCGTGCCAAAAGTGGGGCGCCAATACGTCGGCCTATTCCTACCCGGGTGATGATGTTGCTGCAAGAAGCGGCAGCGAAATCTCGGTTAAAGGGCGGCCCTGTATGTCGCTCACCTGTGAATCCAAAGATGCCATTAAGTAGTGCATCTCTTATCCAGCTTGCAGAGCGGGTGAGAGATAAACTGGAACTGCCATATTGGCGTATGCACGACATGCGTCGGACGTTGAGTACGCGTTTATCGGAAGAACGAGTTCTACCACAGGTAACCGAAAAAATTCTTGGCCACAGGATGGCGGGTGTCATGGCTATTTACAATCTCCATGATTGGATTGATGAGCAACGTGAGGCATATGAGTTATGGGATACAAAATTAATGGAAGCAGTAAAATCCTTACAGGATATTTAAATATAACTGACCCATAAGATGGTGTGATTCATCATCTAAGATGAGTCCTTTTTCCTTGATATCCAGCTATTTACCGCTGCGGCAGAATAAAAGCCGTTATTGATAGGCGGTGGAAATTTGTCTTCTTTAATCCATCTGTATGTATGGAGATGGTATTCACCTGACAGTTGCCCACAAAAGGGAGTGGTCATACGGCTTCAAACCGGATAACAAAACGGTACCCCTACCGTGTTATCTGGAGTCACCGTATGACCACCAACGAGAAAGTAGCACGTCGCAAACTCAGCCTGCTAGAGCTCGCCAAAGAGCTCAATAATGTCAGCAAAGCCTGCAAGCTCATCGGCTACAGCCGTCAGCAGTTCTACGAAATTCGCCGTAATTACCAGACCTATGGCGCCGAGGGATTGCTCGACAAATTGCCCGGCTGTAAAGGGGCTCATCCCAATCGGGTCGCTCCCGAGATTGAACAGGCCATCCTCGATTACTCCCTCACCAGACCAACTCATGGCCCGCTGCGGGTCGCGCAAGAACTGGCTCTGCAAGGCATCAATGTCAGTGCGGGCGGTGTGCGTGGCGTGTGGCAACGGCACGACTTGCTCTCCAAACACGACCGCTTGCTGCGCCTTGAGAAAACTCACCGGGAGCAGACCATTGAGCTCAATGACGAGCAGATTCGCCTGCTCGAACGCTTCAGCCCCGAGTTTCGCGAACGCCAGATTGAGGTTCACTACACCGGAGAACTGGTGGCGGTCGACACCTTCTTCGTCGGCGCGCTCAAGGGGGTTGGCAAGGTGTATCTGCAAACCGTGCTGGACTGCTATAGCCGCCACGCCTGGGGACGGCTCTACACCAGCAAGCTGCCGGTGACCTCGATTCATGTGCTCAATGAAACGGTACTGCCGTTTTTCGAGGCCCACGAGGCACGGGTCTATACCATCCTGTCGGATAACGGGCGCGAGTTCTGTGGACGAGCTGACCACCATCCCTACGAGCTGTTCCTGCAACTGGAGGGGATTGAGCACCGGACAACCAAGGTACGCAGGCCGCAGAGCAACGGCTTTATCGAACGGCTGCATCGCACACTGCTGGATGAACACTTCCGTATCAAGGGGAGGACGACCTGGTATGAGTCGGTAGAGCAGATGCAGACAGACCTGGATAGCTACCTGGAACACTACAACACCCAGCGGCCACATCAGGGCAGGATGATGGAGGGACAGACGCCTTACAGCATGTTCAAGAAGGGTCTGAAATTGATACCGAAGGAAGTGCGCACTAAAGTAGCGTAAACAAGACACCGGTTTGAGGCCGGTGTCAGGTGATAACTAGGGAAGGTGCGAATAAGTCATATGGCACGAGAGCATTTACTGGTAACCCATTGATATTAAATGACTAAAATTTTCATTTTTTGTTCTTGGGATACTTGTTCGCACTTTCCCTAGGGAAGGTGCGAACAAGTCCCTGATATGAGATCATGTTTGTCATCTGGAGCCATGAAAAAGGGTTCATCATGAGTCATCAGCTCACCTTCGCCGACAGTGAATTCAGCAGTAAGCGCCGTCAGACCAGAAAAGAGATTTTCTTGTCCCGCATGGAGCAGATTCTGCCATGGCAAAACATGGTGGAAGTCATCGAGCCGTTTTATCCCAAGGCTGGTAATGGCCGGCGACCTTATCCGCTGGAAACCATGCTACGCATTCACTGCATGCAGCATTGGTACAACCTGAGCGATGGCGCGATGGAAGATGCTCTGTACGAAATCGCCTCCATGCGTCTGTTTGCCCGGTTATCCCTGGATAGCGCCTTGCCGGACCGCACCACCATCATGAATTTCCGCCACCTGCTGGAGCAGCATCAACTGGCCCGCCAATTGTTCAAGACCATCAATCGCTGGCTGGCCGAAGCAGGCGTCATGATGACTCAAGGCACCTTGGTCGATGCCACCATCATTGAGGCACCCAGCTCGACCAAGAACAAAGAGCAGCAACGCGATCCGCAGATGCATCAGACCAAGAAAGGCAATCAGTGGCACTTTGGCATGAAGGCCCACATTGGTGTCGATGCCAAGAGTGGCCTGACCCACAGCCTAGTCACCACCGCGGCCAACGAGCATGACCTCAATCAGCTGGGTAATCTGCTGCATGGAGAGGAGCAATTTGTCTCAGCCGATGCCGGCTACCAAGGGGCGCCACAGCGCGAGGAGCTGGCCGAGGTGGATGTGGACTGGCTGATCGCCGAGCGCCCCGGCAAGGTAAGAACCTTGAAACAGCATCCACGCAAGAACAAAACGGCCATCAACATCGAATACATGAAAGCCAGCATCCGGGCCAAGGTGGAGCACCCATTTCGCATCATCAAGCGACAGTTCGGCTTCGTGAAAGCCAGATACAAGGGGTTGCTGAAAAACGATAACCAACTGGCGATGTTATTCACGCTGGCCAACCTGTTTCGGGCGGACCAAATGATACGTCAGTGGGAGAGATCTCACTAAAAACTGGGAATAACGCCTTAAATGGCGAAGAAACGGTCTAAATAGGCTGATTCAAGGCATTTACGGGAGAAAAGATCGGCTCAAACTGAAAAAATGAAATGACTGAGTCAGCCGAGAAGAATTTCCCCGCTTATTCGCACCTTCCCTAGATCTGTACAATCTGTACAGCGTCGATCTGGATATGCCAAGTTTTTTTAATAATGTTTTGGTTCTTATTAGTGCTGGTTCGTTGTTGTTCATATAGCCTCCTGTTTTTTAGGAGGTTAAACATGATTGGTATATGTGTCAACTTACCATATTTTTAGACGGCTTGCTTTTATGATATAGAAAAACAAGTCGTCATTTTCATACTGCTAAAATCAATTTAATAATTGTTTTTGTGTATTATAAAAGCAATAAAAATGGCTATGGAATAATATGGCTTATGGTCATGACATGTAAATTTCAATAACAATTATGGCTCGTTTTAGCTCTCGATAGTTGGGTATAGAGTGTGTTCGTGCTGTTAAGTCAACGGGTGGTGCTATTCATTATTGGTAAAGTTGTAAAAGTGATTGGCTAGGTTAGCCCCGAGGGGGTAATAAAGTGGGGGTTAAGCAGAGAGTTAATAAAGTCTTTGTGTTTCATGGGATTGTGAATCCGTTCACAAATCATGACGTTTTTTTAAAAACATCATGTCACGCATTGCAAATTGGATTCGTTGGAGTATTGTTTGCGGTTTCATATGGTTATACTAGTTCCGGATAAACTATTGATGTCAAAGCTACTCCTTATGGCTGCAACCTTGGTTGCAAGCAATGCGGTGATGGCCACTACGGTTATTGATGTAAACGTAATGGTTCCTAAATCCATCGTTGATCAAGATGGTGCCGAAAAAGTGTTTAACACTATTCACCAGCGCGTAGCGGCTATGGACGAGTATTACACTAGTCAACGCACCGGCATCGTCAAAAATGGCAATCCTGAGAACCTGCATTTCGAGGTGAAGCAGATCCTCGTTATGAGTGATACCGTCCTGCACCCGACGTGTAAAACAGGCTACTCAGCCGCGGTTGTTCTGCTCAACGAAAAGGTTATCGGTGTTCGTAGCTCTTATGGCCCGAACTTCGGCATCATGGCGCCTCCGCTGTGGGACGGTGTATGCACCAACGAGCAGGACATTCAAGACCTGACCTTCGCTGCGCACAGCTCTGGTGCCGATATGTGGATCACCACCAAGGGCGGCCCAGATGGCAAGTTTGATGGGATGGCTACTTCCGGCGCTGATTTTATGGTGAGTCGTTATGACGCCACCCCTGATACCTACGCACATGAAGCCTTCCACCTGTTCGGCGCAAAAGATCTTTACAACCGTAAAGGTGCAGAAGGATTCTGCGACCAAGGGGGCATCTGGGCTGGTCGTCTGATGTGTGGTTACGGTGATCTGACCAAGAACAACATGTTCGGTGGCAGTCCTTCCGCCATTGACCAAGGGGATATTTGCCCGTACGGCCCAAGCGAGAGATATTTGCTCCAAAACTTCTACAACAACCCTGACAGCCCTGATGCCGCTCGCCTGTTGACGATGCCTGATGGCAACCTCCGTGCTTACTACGGATGGACAAAAGGCACTGGTGCAGGCGTCATGCCGAGTGCAGACGTTGCTGACCGCACTTTCACCATGAAAGTAGACGGCACTACCCTGACCAATGCGAAGCCGTACATCGATGTTACCATCACTGCCTCTGGCACTGATGCTGCCGGTAAGCGTCTCTCTGTAGAGCTGTATAGCGAGTCTGGCAGCGCTGTTGTTGGCCAGCACTACAACGACGGTATCTCGCAACTGGTGCGCTTTGACCCGACTACAGGCCAAACAGCACTCGATGCGGCAGGCAATCCGACTTACACAGTGCGTTTGACCGCCCGTGATCTGGCGTTCGTTGGTGCCAAGAGCTTCACCCTCGGTCTGCGTAGCGGTACTGGCGGTAATGTGATTACCCAGCCAATCGTTATTACTGTGCAAGGTGTCAACACTGATGATGGCCGCAACGATGGTGGTGACAACGGTGGCGGTGGTTCGACAGGACCGATCTCATTGCTGACTTTGGTTATCTGCGGTTGGTTCGCCGGCTTAAAATGTGTTGATAAGCCTTGTACCAATACCCTTTTTCATCATTATGGCAAGGTGGCCAAGCTGCGTTGGCATGGTGAGTCGCCAAAGCACCCAGATGTTATGAGTGTTGCCGAGAATAATTACGGGCGTCCCCAAAACACGAATTCCGATTAAACGATTTATTACAGTCAAGGCTCCCGCCATGTCGGGAGCCTTTCTTATTTCTATCTCTCTTTGCCGGACCTGATTACCCATGACCCTCAGCCAGCTTCAAGAGCCGATATGGCATCGGAGGGCTTGCCACGACTGCATGCCCCAATTCAACCAACATGCTCTTGAGGTCAAAACGATGATTAAACCGGAAGCAGTATTCCGCAAGATGCCTTGGTAAATGCTTCGCTCCGAGCGTATGGCAACTGCCCCGCAGCGAGTTTTTCACATTTCCTATCATCGTGTTTACCCAGTTGAATGCCGGATGATCCAGCCAGTCCAGGTTGCCCCCGGTGACAACACCCAGGTGCTCACAATTGGCCTCCTTGACCGCTTTGAAACAGGCCAATCCATCGGATATCACCGCGCTACCACTGGCAATATGCCGTTTTGCCCAATCAGCAACGGACTTGGTTTTGAAACCATCGACCACCGTCATCCGCATCTTGATTGGATGTCCTTCCTTGTTCAGGGCCACTGCTGCCACAAACGGCGTCTTGCCTGCCGCGCCCCGACCCCGTTTACCACCACGGCGCTCGCCACCCCAGTAGACATCATCGAGCTGAATGATGCCGCTGATGGGCTGCTTGT
This sequence comes from Aeromonas sp. ASNIH1, assembly GCF_002934285.1. Taxonomy (NCBI): domain Bacteria; kingdom Pseudomonadati; phylum Pseudomonadota; class Gammaproteobacteria; order Aeromonadales; family Aeromonadaceae; genus Aeromonas; species Aeromonas sp. ASNIH1. The sequence continues at coordinate 3,696,364 of NZ_CP026228.1, forward strand.
CATCGGACTCTTTCATGGCTTGCAGCAGCTTGTGCTTGAGCATCCAGGCGGTGTCATATTTGACGCCCAACTGGCGCTTTAGCTCCATCGCTGACAAGCCTGTTTTGGTTTGTGACAACAGGTGCATTGCCAGAAACCACTTGGTCAGTGGGAGCTTGGTGTTTGCGAAAATCGTGTTTCCAGTCAATGACATCTGGTGACGGCAGTGATTGCATTGCCACACACGTGGCCGCCTTCTCAGGCGACAACAGGTCTTGTTGGCACATTCAGGGCAGACAAAGCCGTTAGGAAAACGCCAAGTGAACAGCGCGTTTTCGCACTGAGCCTCAGTGCCATAGTCCTTGAGAAACTCAAACAGGCTGTAGCCTTTCTGGAATTGGATTTTGCTTTTGGCCATGATCTCGCACCTCGATAACTGTACGTAAGATCAGTATAGTTCGTGGTAACTGACTGCTAATCATGGGTAATCAGGTTGCCGGATGTGCGGAGAAGTCGGACATCATGGTGCCATGGTTAACTTGGTCGCATTTGTAGGTCTGCACTCTTGAGCTTGAAGGTACAGGTCAACAAGAGTGATGTGAAGTAGAAAAGGCCACCGCCTACGTAGTCTGGAAGGAGCTCTACGGCCAGCTGGCCAGCGCCGTGAGTGAGTTGAATCCACATCAAGGGAGAGGGGGCGCTACTTTTGGGAGCGGGTGGCGCGGTAAAAGCGGGGGGGGGGGAGCCAACTTCTGCCTGAAAATGTGACATGTGAATTTATACAGGCCTTTAAAGGGATATGGTTTTATAGTATTTTGGTTCCACAAGAAGCTTATCGCTTTTCCATCAATGAGTTATTGCGAAGGGTCACGTCCGGTAGAATATTGCATAGTGAGTACAAAGTGTGCAATTTGGGCTATCCCAAAACGACGTGTTTGCTCCAAGAACAATCACATTCTTGCGGTGAACACAAAGCTAGCACTCCTGCGTTTGCACCGGTTAGCCATGGCTCTGTGATCTCGGCGATATGATGGAAAAAGCATACGTGTAAGTCGCCTCAATTCTCACTCATGAGTGAACGCATTCGAATGGCTAATATTTACGTTTGGGTTGACGAAAAAAATCGCAACAAAGTCGTCCGTGTAGTTAGTGACCTTGCGCGCCGACATTCTCAGTTCCGGGATTTTCTGGGTGAGGGCGATGGAATTGAAGGCGTCTTGAATCTGCTGTTTCCGCATGGGATGCCCATGGAATACCACGCGGCTAACCTCAGCATCGAAAACCGCCCCGACGACAACTTGATCCTTGCGCTTCGTCCGGTCATCAATCCTGAACAGCCCTGGCCGTTTCCAAGAGGCTGTTCGCTGGCGGTAAGGGGCTTCTGGCCGACTCGCGTTCCCAGCCCTGTGTTCATGGTTCAGGACTTGTTTGAAGTCGCTGATGCGTCTGGGCACAGCTATGAGCGCAGCCTTTCGGTGGTGGTATATCAGGAAAACCCGCAGCTGCCACGAATCCAACGCAACAACAATGCCTTGACCCGTGAGTTGGCATTCGAGCTACCTCCCATTTCAATCACCACCCGGGAGAAATTGGTCGATTGGACCGAATTCCTGAAGTGGAAACGCAAGCTCGTGTCGGAGAAAACCCGTGGGTTGAGGTTCATTCAGCGTGAGTGGCAAGAGGACAGGATCCTCTTCAGAGTGATTGGCGAGAGCGAGCAGTCCCTGCGCGAAGTTCATCGGTCGCTCTCACGTCAAGACGTTATGGTATTTGACCTTAATGTATCTGTCGATCCCTGGGCCTTTCGAATCAGCGATCGGGAAGGGGCAAAGCGTGCTCCGAGAGGTTTTGAGCTCGGCCAACCTGAGGCGATGGCGAAGATCGCACCACACAAGGAGAAGATCAAGGACTGCGAATGGAATGAGCCACACCTCGCTGAAGTCGTGGTTGCTCTCTCTGAAGACGACCAGAATCAGCTAACAGTTGTGGAAGACTTGGCGAACATTCGCCAGATGATCCTTTCCAGAATCCCCGAGCAAGGGTTCTTGTCCGTATCGGCTGCGGGTGATCTTGCTTTGATTCGCCGCCATGAGATGGCGATCAAGCGCTTGCAAGATCAAGGAGGCTATGCCCCTTACCTCTCCTCCTACCTGTTTGATGCCCGACAAGCTAAGAAGCCTTCAGCCAAAGAATCGATCACGCACTGGTTCCGAGATGATCTGAACCCATTCCAGAAAGAGGCAGTCGAGAAGATCTTGACCGCGCCTGACCTGTGCCTGATTCAAGGGCCGCCGGGTACAGGTAAGACAACCGTGATCGCGGAGGCCATCATGCAATTGGCCCGTCGCGGTGAGCGCGTACTGCTGGCCAGTCAAGCCCACACGGCCGTTGACAACGCACTAGAACGGCTCGGCAAACATCCTGATTTGCGAGTTATTCGTTTGGCACGTGACCTAGATAAAGTCTCTGGTGATGGAAAGTACTTTGTCCAGCAAGCGGCTTTGTCCCGGTATTACTCATCCCTGGCGGAGCATGCGAGCAACCGATTCTTGAAGCCTTGGCGTGAAACTGCCGATCGGATGAGTCGGCTTCAGTCCTGGCTGAACAGAGCCGAGTATGTGCGCCGCGACATTGTCGAAGCACAAAGAGGTATTGATCTATATGAGCAAGGTCTTGTCCGGGCAAAGCTTGAGAGAGACTTGGCGTGGCAAAAGCTGCAGGAGCAGGCACAGAATCACGAGGACGCGAAACGAAAGCGGAACCGCCTTTCGACCCTAAGTGAACTCTTGGTGACAGGCGAAGAGGATGTTGCAGATGGGGGGCCGCTGCCTGAACCACTGTCATCAGAGCTAGCGTCCAGCCTCTTCGGGTTGACGGCAGCGCGAACAAAGCTCCCGGTCTCGAAGGCCGATTGGGACGCCGTGCCACAACAACGTCCTCAAATGCTTGCAGGACTGGTGAGGTGTTGGCGCAAGTTGAGGACACGTGAACAAGAACTGGAGAAGGATGTGGCTCGCTTGTATGCGGCGGGGCCCCGATCTCTACAGAGTCCTGATGTGGCTATTCGCATTGCGGAACTGGAGGCCGAAGAAAAGGCCCTGGCTGAGCGGGTTGACGATGACGATAGCTTGGTCTCGGCCTGGAGAGCCAAGCGTCAGGAGATCAAGCAACTCCGAAACAGTTCTGCCGGTGGGCTGAGTGCCGATCTGTACAGCGCTCTCTTCGTGGACGCTGATCGCTGGTGTTCGGCCATCGACAACGCAGAACAGGTTGGCGCAGAGCTTGCCGATCGTTTGGCCGCATTACGTACCAGCAATGCGGCCATTGATCAGGCTTTGGAACGACTGATTGCAGAGGTGCACAGGCTCATTGATCTCTGTGAGGTTCCGGAAATCGATGAATCTGAATGGCGGCAGCGCGAACAGGAACTCGAGCAGCACATCAGGACAGAGCCGAGGGTAAATCAGCCTCTGACAAGTTCTCTTGCCCGTGCATCAGAGCTTCTTCTTGCGCAGGCAGTAGAAAACTCCGCGAATGACAACCCGGTCGATGTCGCTGCCTTGCTCAGCCAAGAAATCTTGGTTCGCCAAGGCGAGGTCCGCACGCTGGAGGAACAAATACAAAATCAGAAGGGTGAGCAATATGTGTGGGGGCAACTGATCCAGGACTGGGTGAATGATCTTCGCAGACCAGCTTCAGCACAGTCTGATTGGGAGCACTTCAAAGAAGTCTATGTGCCGCAGTGCAACGTCGTCGCCATCACATGCAATGAACGTGAACAAACGCTCGAAGACTCTGGTCAGGTAAGTTTTGACGTTGCGATAATCGATGAAGTCAGCAAGGCGACTCCTCTGGAGATGCTGCTACCTCTAATGCGTGCGCGGCGCTCAATCTTGGTGGGTGATCACCGTCAGCTTCCACCATTGTTTCAGGAGGGGGCAAATGCCCAGACATTCAGCGACGTTGTTGAAGAGGCGGAGCAAGACGAGCAAGAGAGTCGAACGGCTTTGACCGGGCAAAATCTGCACCGATTCGAAAAGATGGTTACGGCATCCTTGTTCAAGTCGCACTTTGAAGCGGCAGATGATGCGATACGCGCACGCCTCGAGGTCCAGTTCCGTATGCATCCGCAGATCATGGCAATGGTGAACCATTTCTATGAGCGCCGCCTGACCTGCGGGCTAGAGTTCCCGAATTACGATCGCAATCATGGGCTGGTTCTGGTCGACGCAGATGGGAAATCTATCGTCAAGCCCGCGCTTGATGGTGGGGGCAATCGAATTTCCAAGAACATTAGTTTGCCGTCCTCAGAAATTCCTCGTGCAGAAAAAGAGAAAGTCGTTCACGAGGGTGACCACGTACTGTGGGTGGATACATCTCGCAATTTGGAAGGGCAGATCCACAAGGAGGACATGGACGCAGCGGGTAAACCTGCGCGTAGCAACCGCCTCGAAGCACAGTTGATTGCCCACACATTGCTTCAGCTCGACAAGCAGAGCGCCCTTCTTGGATATTCACCTCAAAAGCGGCGTCAAGTCGGCGTGGTTTCCTTCTACGCGCGTCAATGCCGGTTAATCCGAGAGGCGATCCGTACGGTCAAACCTTCCGGGCGATTCGAATGCCTGGATGTAGAGGTCAACACCGTAATACGGTATCAGGGTAAGGAGAAGCCAATCATTCTTGTTAGTCTGGTTCGCAATGACGGAATCGACACCAGAAGTCAGGGTATGGCAAGGCGCAGATCTAGCCGTGCGAATGTCGCACGATACGAGTTCATCAACGTTGCCTTCTCTCGAGCGCAGGAGCTACTGATTGTTTTTGGTGCAAGAAGCATGTATGAGTCATATGAGGTAACGCTACCGCATATGGATCGGGAGGGCTCAACGACACGCACGGTCTATAAGGACATTCTCGATCAGCTGGATAGAGACGCCCGTCTGATTCCGGCGAGCCGACTTATGCGAAACGATAACCCTGGTCAACGCAAGTTCACACCGCACCCTAGCAACGGCAATCGAGGTAATCAGCGATGAAGTTGGGTTCTTTCTCTGTCGGCATGCCGCTCTACGAAGTGGAGTCGGAGGTGACGTACCAGACCGTGCGCACGCCGACAGTATTTGAGCGGACGGTAATGAAGCTATGCGGTAGCTATCGGGCGACCCATGGGATCGCTGACATGACACTGTCTCAAATTTTTGAGCATCAACTTGGCGTGGCTTCGGCCACTGAACTGGTCGGGCCAAGCGTTGAAAATCTGATCTATATGGGCGTTTTGAGCGGACCAACATCGCAAGACTATATGGATCTTCGGCTCGCAGAGCTTGCGCTTACCGCCGATGGCGTGACATTTCTCGAGCGAGATCGATTACCTAGCCGGTCTCAGCAAACGTCCGTCTCACACCTGTATTATCCGCTTTCCAATTCGATCAAGCCTCATCGAAGTGAAACTCGGCTATCAAGATCACCTAGCCGTCCGTTCATCGCAGGTGCTGTGCTTGAGCCTTCCGATTGCTCCGCGTTGGTTCGGGAGTCTGTTGAAAAAGAGCGGCACGCTTGGAAAACACCGAATACTGAGATTCACTCCGTTCAACCCCAAGTTGTCGGCATTGTTTGGGAGCAGCATCAAGTCACGTTGGAGTGCGATGAGTCAGGCGTACTTACTGTCAGCGCGAAGGGTTCGCCTGACTTTCAGCGATGGCTAGCCGCGGCAAATCCCGATGTGATCTGGGAACACGTTCTAGAGCCAATCCTCGCAAGTGAGGCAGCTTTCGACTGGCCAGCGCTCAGTGAAGCAAGCGTCCGCAGTGCTGTTGCGATTGCTCTGCTGGACGCAGACTCTCCAGTTGATCGTAACAAGGCGACCCTATCGAGGGCAGTGCTGCGCGTATTGGTTGATGAGGAGCAACTGGAAAATCACATTGGCGAAGACATCGTTCTGCTGAAAAAAGACGGTCATGTCTTCCAGCGGTTGACTGCGCTGTTCAGAGGTGCAGATCATGGCCTTCGCCGGTTGCCATCTCAACAGGGAACGATCTGGCTTGAAATGGCTCCACCACCGGATCTGCCCCCAGGATTCGACGGATTGGTGCTTCGCAAAGACGATCACTCACCAGAGGTGCGAATGACTGGATCGTCGCGAGTCTTTTGGGCGGGCCAGGAGCGTCGTGCAGTGCTCACGCTAACTGCCGAGAAAGGTTCCAGCGCGCGCGTTTGGCAAACTGTGCAGACCGAGTTGAGTACCGCCTTGAGTTCGGCACAGCCTGCCGACGCCTACGCGATCGCTTCGCTGTGGGAAGCGCCACAGGAAACCATTTTGCGCTGGCGATCGCGAGTCGAGGCATTGCCTATCGGCGAGTTGCTCACAGACGCCTCTGATTTCATCACCGCGCTGGAGCGCTTTTCACCCGACGCTGGGGATGGTTGGCGAGCAGGCTGGTATAGCGCCTTGGCGGATCGGCTGATGTCGGCGATCGATCGCTTGGCTGATGATGTTGATCTCGCCGAGATGTTGGCCTATTTCGCCGGAGCCGAACGGCTGATGCCAAATCAGTCGGATGAGATCAAGTCTGCTCTTTTGAAGCACTGCCATCCGATCTCTGATACCGAGTCCCTTGAATCGCTTCGCAGAGCTGTCGGGCCATCGCTATCCCTGCCTGATGCCGTGATTGGCGATGCGCTTCTGCAGACCTGGGTCGCCCAAGTCCTGACCGATTCCAGTTTGGCCCTTCATGGTCCCCATTCTTATTCGCAACCATTGACGGCGATTAGGTCTGCTCACCAAGCTGTACTGCGCGATGTCGGTTTGAAATCCCTTCAGGATGCTTCCGATGGAAGCCTTAGCCTTCAAGGCGTAAAGACTTCTGCTCTGGCCAGCGTCAAAAAGTGGCAGGAGGCTTGCTCGAGTGTTCTCAATATGCGGAGATCTCTCACGGGCGACACACTTTTGCCAATTCATCAATTTGATGCATTGGTCGGTTCATGGCGCGACTTGGCCGTGCGGAAACTTGCGCACCCGACAACGACCGGCCAAAGGCTAATCGTGCTGGATACCAATGCCTTGATGTTGGCTCCCGATCTTCTTACTACTATGCGTCGAAACGACATCCCTGTTGTTGCCCGACGGGTGCTTGAGGAACTGGACGGAATCAAGGACTCCCCCGAAGAGGAAAGAGCCCAGAAGGCGCGGGCTGCAATTCGTTCTTTGGAGCGTGCCAGGCAAGCCATCCGCTACGAGTCTGAGGTGCTGGATCTTTTACCGCCAGACTGGGAGCCAACATCAGACAATCGAATCTTGTCGGTGGCGCTCTATCTCCGGCTGAGTGACGTCATCGTGGTGACCGGTGACAGAAACTTTAGAAACAAGGCACGTGCAGAGAACATCACTGCCATGCTGCCGGAAGAGTATAGAGGCGGAAGTCCAAATCAGACAGGGCGTCGCGACGCAGGAGGAAAACGCAAATGAGCAGACATGACGAGGCACGCTATCAGATCGAACGCCAACGGCGTCAGGATCTTTTTAACCAGCGTGTTCGAGAGACGACTTGCACTTACCTCGCGCGATATCGCGGCATTCTGGAAGATGTGCAAAGCCAAGGCCTTAACGAATACGTTCAGGCAGAGTTCTCTGAGCTGGAGAGGGAGCTGGCAAGTCTGACACGTCTTGTCAAGAGCGATCCTGCCGCAGCGCGAGACCGCAGCATTGAGTTAGGGCGACAGGTGCATGCACTGCCACGACATGCACGAGGAATGAGACATGCATACATCGAGGCACAACGCCAAGCCGAAGAAGCAGCCAGAGAAGAGGCTCGCCGTAGAGTCGAACAAGAGGCTAAGGCGCGGGACGAGTTGGAAACCGCGTGGCAAGACGAGTTGATGCGTTGGGCAGACCCATTGGCCAGGCAGTTGGCTTTCAAATCGCTGTCCGAAGCTCGGGCACGCCTGATGGGGGTGAATAGCCATACGTCGATCGCTGAGCTTCGAACGGCGATTGGAACGATCAAGGCCGAGTACGAGCAGCGATCTCGGCAGATCAGAGAGAAGGAGTCCAAAGCAGCAGAGGAAAGTGCGTCAGCGGATGCATTGCAATTATGTCGTGAGCAGATCGCATCCGTCGGTGGCGGAGCAGCAGAGCGCGCTCAAGCATTGGGATCGATGCTCAATTCAACCAGCGCGATGTCGCCCGAAGAGGTATCTAGGCGATTGGTTGAAGTCACCCGAGATCTCGATGCTGTCGTGGTTGATGAGAGTTGCAGGCGTGAGGTTGTGCAGGCCGTATACCGCGCACTGGAGGACGCTGGGTTTGTCACGGAAAAGCCTCGACTCGTTCGCGAAGGTAGCTCCAACGAGGTACTGATTCGCGGAAAACGCCCCGCTGGTGCCCAGGCAGAGTTCAAGGTAGAGCTCAGCGGAAAGCTGAATTACAAGTTTGATCACTATCACGGCGCTGCGTGCAAGAAAGACATCGATACGGTCCTGCCGCGACTGCAATCAATCTATGGAATACAGCTTTCCACCGAACGCACGATTTGGGAGAACCCGGATGACAAGGACAGCGATGCCAAGCCACAGCCTGGCATGACAAGGGAGAAGTAAATGGCATCTGGACAAACATCTTGGCAAGACGCTTTCCTTCGGGAATGCGGCATTCGGAGAGGGATCATCCTGCACGGCAATGTTGTCGATGTGGTGGCTGATCCAAGCTCGCTTGATCGTTGGCAGAGCGTGCCCGACGCAGTGGACACTATTCTCAAGCAGCGTGGTTATCGTCACGTGATCCGTTGGGATCGTGTCGCAGGCGTTTCCGGCGTCGACTCGAGAACCTGGCGAGAGCTGGCGGCGTCTGCCGTTGCCACTGCACCTCCTGCGGCAGGAGAAGACTACGACATGGGCGAACCGCTCGCCCCCAGTCGCCAAGCTCAGGAAACGGGTTCACTTGAGGTAACCCCACAGGACTTTCTGTCGGTGGTTTCGCGCTCGATGAAGCAGTCTGGTCCAGATCGCGTTGCGTTCGTTTTGGACTGGTCACATCTCCTGTTTGGACAAGCCAATGCCCTGAGCGAAGCCGAAAGAGGATGGTTGCTGATGATGGGCAAGGCGACCAGGGATGCGAAAATTACGCTCAGCCCGGCCGATGTAGATAGGCCGCAAACACTGATGGTCTTTCTGTGTCAGGGGCTCTCGGTCTTGCCGCCATCGCTCTATCTGAATAACCCTCTGTTCAAAGAAATCAATGTCCCTCTGCCATCTCGTGTAGTGCGGGAGGCTGCCGTGCTTCAGCTTTCTTCTGTACTCAGTGTTGAGCCGCCAGTGCTTCCTAAGAGCCGAGTCCTCGCGGATATTGTCGATTCCCTAGAGGGACTCACACTTCGCGACATTCACAATCTTGCGAAGCTTTCGCGCCAGCTGCCGAAGATGAGCGCTGAGTCGTTAGTCAGCATGTATCGCTACGGTGAGCGCCATAGCCCGTGGGAGCAATTAAACCGGGACAAACTTGGCAAGGCTGTCGAGACACTGAAAGTCCGAGTCAAAGGCCAAGATCAAGCAATCGATGCAGTCAATCAGATCCTGGTTCGGGCATACACCGGATTGTCAGGGCTACAGCATTCCAGCAAGCAAAGAACACCGAAAGGCGTATTGTTCTTTGTCGGCCCTACTGGCGTGGGCAAGACAGAGCTGGCCAAAGCCCTCGCGCAGTTTCTGTTCGGTGATGATGAGGCTTGTCTCCGATTCGATATGTCGGAGTTCAATCACGAGCATGCTGATCAGCGCTTGGTCGGAGCGCCTCCAGGCTACGTTGGCTATGAAGAAGGGGGGCAGCTCACCAATGCAGTGAAGAAGCGCCCATTCTCTTTGCTTCTGTTCGACGAGATCGAGAAGGCGCACCCGAGGATTCTTGATAAGTTCCTTCAGATCCTGGAGGACGGAAGACTGACTGACGGTAAGGGAGATACCGTTCTGTTTTCCGACACCGTTATCGTGTTCACGTCGAACATTGGGGCGGCGCAAATCGAAGCGGACAACCCGGACGCGGGATCAGCGTTTGTCGAGAGAGTCCGTGCGCACTTTGTGAATGAACTGAAGCGGCCGGAATTGCTTGGCCGTATCGGCGAGGGGAACATCATTCCCTTCAACTTCATGGCGGACGACAAGTTTCTCGTCGACATTGCTCGATCAAAGCTCGAGCCACTACGGCACCGCCTCAGCGAAAAATGGGGGGCTTCTGCGCTGCAATTCGTTGACGAGACCAAGGCGCTGCAGTCGATCGTTGGCATGGTCGATCGAAGCAGCGGAGGGCGTGGTGTTCTCAACGCGCTGACAATTTACTTGTTCGACCCACTAGCTCAGTTCCTTTTTGATCAGGTCGGCTCGCCAGACAGATCCCAAGGTCGAACCATTAGGGTTGTACAAGCTGGGGCCAAGCCGAACTTCGACTTCGAACTGGAGTGATCCGTGTCTTGGTTGAATCTGGCGTCATGGATACCTTGCACGGAAGTTGAGGGGCCTGGAAAACGTGCGGCACTCTGGGTTCAAGGCTGCGACAAGCGTTGTGTCGGGTGTTGCAACCCAGGCTACCTGAAGATCGTGGAACGTGACATTCTGAGTGCGGAGACCATGATTGAACAATTGCTGGCGGCACACGAGGAGTGGGATCTGGAGGGAGTCACGTTTCTTGGTGGCGAACCATTTCTTCAGGCGCAGGGACTTGCTGTAGTTGCCGAGGCGGTATCACGTGCGGGGTTATCAGTCATGACGTTCACCGGCTACACGCTTGAGGAACTGAATGATTTGTCGCTGCCTGGCACGCGAGGCTTGCTGACTTGGACCGATGTGCTTGTCGACGGTCCCTATGAGGCTTCACGCCCGGACCGGACACGGAATTGGGTTGGATCCACAAACCAGCGATTTCACTATCTGACAGACCGGTACAGCAACTCAATTGAAGGAGGAGATATTCTGAACCGGGAAGTTGAGTGGCGGATTCGTGATGATGGCTCTTTAGTGGTTAATGGCTGGCCATTCTCAATCAAATAGTAATTGCTGTTTACATTAGGCTACCTCAGCCATTCCTTCATATGAGCGAGGCATGGCGCGGATTTGAGGTGGTAAATATCGTTTTGAGCGGATCAATATCATCAGGGGCACCAACAAGAATAATGCACCTTTTAGAGCAGTGGCATTAGGCCATATTCTACGTATCAAACGTGCTCATTCCTTGCCCTGAAAATCAGGGGATGACTAGGCTTGCTGCATAAGGAGCCGGAGTTAGTTGAATGTGATGGGCCGCCGACCAGGTTAAGTAGGCAAAAAAGAATTATATAAAACAGAAACTTCTAATTTGTTTTGACCACTTTTTTAATCATGTGCATAATCAAAACCAACCAATTAAAGGTGACAGCTATTACAGTGAAGCTGAAATTGTAGCCCTTTAATTTCAATTGGTTACTGAAGTATGTTTTTGTGTGTTGCGACGTCTTCGCCCTCTCTTTCACCCAGAGCGGGAGCTCACTTTGTTAAATCAAGGCCCGCCACGCCGCCAGCTCATAAAAAACTCAGCTAATGAGTAAATAGCACTAAGTTTTACTCCTGGGTGTGAGCGTTTTTTATACGAAGAGCTGGCGTTTTGCTCTGGTTGTTCATTTTTTAGGTTGGCGTGCTCTCGCCCTGTCGTTCACCTTGCAGCGCTTTTAGTGAGTGAATAACAATGAAATTACATGGTCATCTGCTTTATATCGACATCACGCAGCTCTGCGGTATCGGCTGTTCGTTTTGCATGTATGCTGATAAGCATCAAACCGGTAAAAGCATGGAGCTGTCAGTGCGTGCACGGGAAAACTTGGCGCGCTTAATTAATGATCCAGCAGTGAAGCGAATTTCGGTCAGCGGAGAAGGGGAGCCGCTAAATAATATTGGAACGTTTCACGAAATTCTTGCTCTCTCGCGCGGCGGCAGGCATTTTGAGTTTATTACCAGCGGCTTTCTGCGTCACGATAAAATGGTCGATTTCTACGAAGAGACTAACCGCATCGTGCTGCAAAATGGCGACAGCTGCAATATACGCCTCAGTTCGGATAGCCACCATATTGAAAAAATTAAGTGGCGCGCACATGGCTTTAGTCTGGACTCATGTACAGGACCTTAAGCGTTGAGTCCCTTTAAAACTCCTTCCAAGGTCCTGTTCTGTATCGATTTTCTCTGCTTGGTTCGGCAAGCGTTCTTGGCCAAATAATCAGCTGCCCATTCCAGTCTTTCCCTTATTTCTGTCAGCGCTCTATGGGCCACTGCTTCCAATAGCGGCAACCACCATGTCGTACTGTTCTTTGACGCTTTCAACATCGATAGCTTCCCTGTCATCACACTCTGCGCGACCCGCCTTTTCATCACCAGCGACAGCAAACTCGTCCACACCAATCCCTCGGCGATGGCTTTCTCCCCCGTCACAAACCCCTTGAGCCGGTTGTGCGATTTCCACTCTTTAAATAACAACTCCACCTGCCAACGGCAGCGATACAGGCTCATCACCTGCTCTGCTGACCATGCCGCTCGCGGCAGGTTGGTCATCCACAAGCAGAACCGCTTTTCCTCGGCAAACCAGCGTCGGATCAAGCGGTACTCGACCTTGCCGGACTTCACCACCATATCCAGCACCTCGGCCCGACAGCGCCGCCGTCCTGCCTCTTTCAGTGACAGTCCCGCCAGTTTTGGCACTTCCCGTCCATCACCGCGCCAGGCCTGGATTATCTTGGGGTTCAGGCTTTGCGTTCCTCGCACCAGATAAAATCCGCCAGCGTCGTTCACCTGCTCAAACCAGGCCCTGTCAATGTAACCCGCGTCAGCCAGCAGCAGGCAGTTGGCCAGCTTGTGAGCCTCAGGGAGAAATTGCCGCTCCCCTGCGGTATCGGCAGACACACTCATGCACAGTGGGCTCTGCTCCGACAGAGACATGGTCATATGGCACTCGATAGCCGCCGGACTGATGGTCTTGAACCGGCCGGGAAAGTCAGCCGCCAGACGCCGGTGCACCGCGAAGGAGGTGCCATCGTGCAATAACACCTGCTTGAACGCGCCGAGGGAGGCCGCTTTGAGTTGATGGTCGATACGCAAGGCGATGGCCCGTTCGACCAGCGCTTTCATAAACAGGGCAAAGCTCTCTTTACGCAGCTGATTGTGAAACGGTTTGTAAGAAACCTGATGCTCTTTCGTCAGCTGCAAGGCATTGAAATGACGGTGTAAGCTGGCAATGTCATTGACCTGGTCGCCCCCCATGGCCCGCAACAGTGCAGGTACGAGCATGGCAGGGGTAATGGCGCGCTGACGCAGACAAAACTTGCAGAGCCGAGCAATGCGCTCGAGTGCGGCGGGAGCCAGGAGTTGCTCCAGATAGTGATTAGCATTAATAATGGTCATAGGCTTCGCGCGTGTTGATTTTGTTTGGCGATAAAATTAGATCACAAACGAAGCCTTTTTTATATCTATTTCAATTGGTTGGCGCTAAAGATCCTGTACATGAGTCTGGACTACCTACGCCATAGTCGCCCCGCAGGGTTAAGCTTTTCGTTTCGCTCAATTGACATTGACCGTGACTTTACCCGCCGCTACCTGCTGGACGAGCTGGCTGCGTGGGGCATTGAGGCAGGTATTGAGGCGCACAGCGTGCTGGAGGATACGCTGGTCATCGGTAAAGAGCGCTTTTCCATCGATTACAAAAACCTTGTCCACCCCGCGCCGGGCACACCGTCAGGCTATCTTGATCTCGCCGGATATGTGGCCGCCATTGAATCTAAGGTCAACAAGCGCTTTACCTTCGGCAGCCTGAACCCGCAGCCGCAGGCAAACGGCATGGATGTTACCGTAAAACCTGACGGCAGCGTCTACCTCTACGGTATTGAAACCCAGCGACTGGGTAATATTCATGTCGATAAGCTGAGCTGGCAACAGATCGCCGCTTGGCTGCGTCAGGACCCGTTGGCCAGAACGCTCTATACCCAGCCGCTTACCGAACTGCTGGCACGGATGGAGGTCAGCGAACAACTGCGCAACAGCATTGCCAAGGTGAATAATCCCTACTGGTTGGTCAAAGAGCTGGCTAAGCATAGCGGGCTGCTTGAACAGTGGGAGGCTGCATGATCGATAGCCACAGTCACACCTTCTACTCCAAGCATGCGGTTGGTAGTGTTGATGAACTGGTTTGCGCCTCTATCGCGGCGGGTGTGACCATTCTGACCATTACCGATCATGCACCCTTTATCGTTGATAGCGGCAACCGGCTGCTGGAGGCGGAGCTGGAGCAGTACTTTACCGATATCGATAACGCGCGGCGTGCCTATAGCGGGGAAATTACCCTGCTTAGCGGACTGGAGCTGGATTATATGCCGGGAACAGAGAACGACACTCGTGTGCTGCTAGCACGCTATCCGATCGACTTTGCTATCGGTTCGATTCATTACGTTAAATTGGACCATGAGCCAATGGTCAAGGTCTGGGAGCTGCCGAGGCTGGCCGGGGAAGCGTTTTTGCAACGCTATTTCGGCAGCCTGCAGGGTCTGCTAGAAAGCGGGTTGTTCGATGCAGTTGGCCACGCGGACAGCCTGCTTCGCGGCATTCCGGAGGCGCAATTCCTGCGCTATTTCGAACCGCTGCTCGGCGTGCTGGCACATAGCAGCATTGCATGGGAACTTAACGCCTCAGGCCTGCGTAAAACCACGCTGGATCCGATGTCAGGGCAGGAGGTCGACGGCCTGTTGTCTTATCCATCGAGTACCCTGCTGGCACAGCTTATCGATCTTAACGTACCACTTACCATTGGTTCTGATGCTCATGACCCGCGCGATGCCGGAGCCGGAATAGCCGAACTGATGCATGAGCTGTCTCTGCAGGGGCTACAGCACTTAAGCTACTTCCGCCAGCGGCAACGAACCGATATTGCATTGGATGATTTACTATCAGCCATCACACCAAAACCAAAAACAGGAATTTTACCTTGAGTGCCTTAATTTCCGCTGACTCGCTTAGCTGGACCGGGACGGCTCTGTCGCCGCCGGCGCGCTTAGAAAAATTTCGCTTGGCGCAAAAGGCGATAGACCCGGCCGATGTAAAATCCGGGTTGCGTCCTTTTGCCGCCGGGCTGCTAGCCGACGGCCTGATCACTATGTCTGATTACGTTGCTACTCTCGGCGGCCATGCGCTGTACCATCTGGCGCCGCAGGGTACGGGCCGCTTTGTCGAGATGGCCAGCGGTGAGGACGCAGCGCCACTCGCAGCTATCTACAGTCGTGCCAAGTATGGCGGGGTGGAAGATATTACCTGGCTTGCCAAACGGGTTGTCGACTATCTGAGCGCCGAGCTGGACAGGGCCGGTTCACCTTGGCTGCGCTTATTTATCGAAGCGAAAGAGAAGGGCGATAACGTAGCGATGATGACCACCGGTTGGCGCAATGTTCCCTCTACCGCCAACGTGCTATATAACATCGTGGTCGAAGAGATCAACGTTAAGTTGGCGCATATGGAGTTACCAACTATCGTCAACGTGAAGCTGCCGCGCATTGCGCCTCCCTGCGAAAATTACGCCAGTCTCAGCCAGCAGGAGCGGGATCGGGTTAATTTGGTGCAGGATCACGTGATCCCAGCGGAAAATTTTTATCGCTGGAGCGGGGTTCATGTCATTTTTGGGGATGACGTGCTAGTGACCGGTGCTACGGCGGATAAGGTGCTTTACCACTCGCTACTGAGCGGGGCGAAGTCGTTCCGAGCGATCTACCTGGTGGCCATCGATCCCCGGGTGGCGCTGGGAGATGCCGCAGTTGAAGACCGTCTGAACGGAGTGGCGATTACCGGAGAACTAAATGACAATGTGGCCCGTCTGCTTTCGGCCAGCGGTTACGAGCCCATTTTACGTATGCTACGCCTGCTTTTTGGTGAGGAGAATCGCCAAGCACTGGCGGACTTCCTGCCCCGCGTCCCCGACCCGGTCTGGCTTAAGCTCTATCGTTCGGCGCTGGGTAACGAGTTCTTACGTCAGCCAGCGTGCTGCCCTTCGCTACAGCTGCTGAGGGGCTATCTGGTGCAGCAGGGCCTGCTGGCCGTCAGCAGTGGAGGTGCGCAATGATCACCGCCTTCGCCCGTATGCCGCGCTACGTCAGCTACTGGGAAAATGCTCCAGGCCAAACGATGGCACCTTACGTCTCGTTGGCGCTGGTGTCGATGCGTAGAGTGCTTGGCGACCGCTTCCTGCTACTGACGCCGCAAATGCTGGAGAGTGCGATTGACCCGGCGGTAGTAGACAAGCGCTGGGCCTTCGAACCTCTGCCCTTTACTCTCGCCACTGGTATTGAAGAAATTATCGCCAAAAGTGACTTTATTCGCATGGCCTGGGTGCAGCAGTACGGCGGCGTCTGGCTGGACGCAGATACGCTGATGCTGCGCGATCCCACCGACATTCTGTTTCCCGATGGGTTAAGCACAAAGCTGCACTGGCACAGCGAGTGCCTGTTCGGTTCCCTGCCGGGGAACCCACTGCTGGCGCAGGCGCTGGCGATTGGCCTGGCGGAAGAGAGGCACGTTTGGGGAAATCCGGGCTGTATAAAGGATCTGGTGCCGCAGGCGCCAGAAGAAGTAGTAAACATCAGCGGAGAGTTTATCGATCCGGGCTACCGCCCGCTGTACAACTTTACTAGCTGCGAGGTGATGCACCGTACCGATCTGGCTGTCGATAGCTTTCTGCTGCGGCCGGTGGCGTTGCTGAAGTTGTACAACACCTACTTTAGGCGCACCGCCAGCCGTATTGAGTCAGTAGCCGGGTTTCTGGCTAACGGGTCGCTGCTGGCGCGCCTGTTTTTACATATTGAGTCTGATGTAGGCTACTGGCTGGATGAAAGTGAACGGCTGATGGACGAGCTGGCCTGATGCACGTCTGCCACCACACCCACCGCGCCACTGGGTAAATGGATGCGACACTGGCGAACGTCACCGATCGCCAGCTGTGGTGCGATCACCTCGTGCAGGGTCGGCGTGGCACGGTGGGGTGAGCAGTGAGCGACGTAAAGCCAAGCCGTAACTGGTGCTGGAAAATGCGCAAATTCTAGCTCTATCCGCAGCAGATCAAACACCTCACGGGTTCTACCGCTTGGGGTCCAGGCCAGCGGTGAGGTGCGATGGTCTGGGCGGGTCACCTCCAGCGGTAGCTCAAGCTTGAGGTTCAGTGTGCCTGGAAAGCAGTCAGCGACCTCGGGGAAATCCTGAGCAATAAGCGGCAGTTGGCGTGCCAGCGTGCCGGTGGCAACGCCAAGGCCTGGTACGATTTGCGCCCGCAGAGACAAGCGATCAGCGCGATGTGAGGTAGGCACCACTCGTTCCCGCAAGGCGTCCAGCAGCAGCGGTAACGAGAAATGGTTCATTGCTTTTTTACCCCCTACTGCCGCTGAAGCAGGTTGCGGGCTGTAGATCACTTCCGTTAGCGCCGAAGCCGGGGGGAGCCAGGGATTCGCCACCTCGGGGGATCCGGGATAGATGGCAATCAGCCGCTTTTTCAGACCCACTGCCAGATGCACAATTGCCGTATCGATACTGATCACCACCTGAGCACGGCAAAGATAGCCGGCTACGTCGGCTGGGGTGGCGATATTTGCCACGCGTATGACGTTGGCGCAGCTAACTGCGGCTTCCAGCCGATTCGCCTGTTCCCGGCTGGCCGGTCCATAAAGAATGCCTATCCGGTGAGCAGGGAACTCCGCTGCTATCGCGCGCAGTGTCACTGTGGCACAGCTCAGGGAGAGCGATTTATCCTCGCGGCTAGCCCAAGGATTAAACAGGATCTGCGGCGCCGCGTCAGGGGCGGGCAACTCAGCAGGAAGGGGAACAATATAGTCGCTATTTACCGTCTGTGCGCCAAGGGCTTGCAGCACGTGACGGTAGCGTTCCATAACGTTCAGGCCTGCCGTTACCGCCCCACATTTGCGGTTTACGCAGCGCAAGTCGTCATCAAGCGAATAGAGGCTGGCGGGGCGGAGCAGGCGAATAAACAGAATTTCCGCGGGCTGCAATTTGCACACTAGATGGACAACTGTATCGACTGGGCCCAGTTGCCGCACGAGGCGTATAAGCTCTACAACGCCGGGATTAGCGGAGGTGACCACCACCCGTTCAACGCCGAAAACCTGCTGATGAAGCGGCACTAGCTCTGCGACGGTGATTACCGTAACCCGCATGTTCATTCTGGCTGCTTCACGAAAAAAGAAGGAGGAGACGATGGCATCTCCTAGTTTGGCATCCCAGCGCGGCACAACGATATGCCGTCGGGTGGGCGTTTCCTCCAGCGGCAGCGATCTGTCGGCGAGCAGACGAAACAGCACACGGCTTAACGCTTTACCGCATCTCTTTAGCGTGGATATTCTCATAATTCTATTCTGTTTAGCTTCGAGTAAGGGGTATTTTCAATTATTTCACACACGAATTATAGTGATTTACTGAGTATGGCAACCACTGGTTTTTGGACAACTATCTTGAAAAGCGCCGCAGGGTTGGCTGCACAAGGCGCGGGAGTTGGCCGATTCGACTCCGCATAATCTAATCCTATAAACCTGAATGAAGAGGCTTCCGACTGACAGTGCCGGGAGCCTCTCTCTTTTTCAATTCAATCCTCTTGGCGTATGCATGACATGCGTCGAACGTTGAGTACGCGTTTATCGGAAGAACGAGTTCTACCACAGGTAACCGAGAAAACGCTTGGCCACAGGATGGCGGGTGTCATGGCTATTTACAATCTACATGATTGGATTGATGAGCAACGTGAGGCATATGAGTTATGGGATACAAAAATAATGGATGCAGTAAAATCCTTGCAGGAATTTTAATTATAACGGTACCATAAAATGGCGATTTAATTGATCGTCTAAGTTGAACTATCTTGCCTTGATATCCAACCCCTGACCTCTGCGGTAGAATAAAAGCCTTTATTGTGTGGCGGTGGGAACTTGTGTTCTTTAATCCACCTGTACAGTGTTGATCTGGAAATGCCAAGCTGTTTTAAAAGCGCTTTGGTTTTTATTAGTTTAGGTTCGTTGTTGTTCATATAGCCTCCTGTTTTTTAGGAGGTTAAAACACCATTAGCGTATGTGTCAATTTGCTCCGTTTTTAGATGGCTTGCTTTTATGATATAGAAAAACAAGTCGCCATGCTCATACTACGAAAATCAATTTTATACGTGTTTTTGTATATTATAAAAGCAATGAAAAAGGTCGTGTATCAATATGGCTCATGGTCATGATATGTAAATTTCAATGGCGGAGGTGCTCGTTCTGTCTCCTTGGTTGCCTTTAGGGTAGGGTTTTGCTTCAGAGTTGAATCCACCGCAACCTAACATGCACCCCTACTGCTTTATTCAATTGGCCCTCCCTCATGTCACTGAGTCAGCGAACACGATTTGTATCATCTGGGGCGATCCGTGATGGCTTAGCCAGAAAATCATTAATAGCCATAATACCCAATTCCATTTTACTTCGTGCGGAGACATTCGCGGAGTGAACACGAATAAGGGGTGGTATGAAGTGATTGGTCATTACCTCTTTTTCTATCCAAAGAATAACGTCGTAGCCTGTTCCTCTATTATCATCACCTAGGTCATGGTCGAGGCTAATTTCTGTCACTGCTCCTGTTTTTAGCCATGCAATCGCTTCGTCTGGCCAGAATACGCGAACGCACCCTGCCGGTGTTTCTCTCTCATCGTCCAGATACAATTTCATGTTGCTTCCTCTTGGTCACTACAGGCTCATCAGTCATGACATATTTTCTGCAATAGGCGAACAACACCGCGATTAGCCCCATCAACAATCTGCTCACCGGGAAACGGCAGCCGGGATGACAACCCGGGGTCGGGATCGATGTAATAGACAGATGCGCCTGGGTTGATGTTTTGCAGCAAAGAGAATGCAGGTTCAACCAGTAAACTGGTGCCGATAATTATCACAATATCGGCCTCGCAGAGCCAGCGACGAGCGTGTTGATACTCATAAACCGTCTCACCAAACAGCACGATATCAGGGCGCAACTGTGAGCGGGTACATGGGCAGCACTCGCCCATCTTTACATCCTTGGACCACAGCTGCCGGTATTTTGGACTACGAAAGCCCTTGGGTACCAAAAACCGGATTGAACCATGCAGATGAATAACACCATGGCTACCGGCCCTCTCATGTAAGTCATCAATATTCTGGGTGATGATCCCAACACGATATTTCGGCTGTAGCTGGGCGATCAGATAGTGGGCTTGCGAGGGGGAGGCTTCCAACATGGTTTGACGCCGCTGGTTGTGAAAGGCCAGGAAACCAGCCAGATCCGTGTCCAGGCTGCTCGCGTGTGAATAGCGCCAGTTTTCATCGTGATGCCAAATACCCTCCTTGCCTCTGAACGTGGGTACTCCGCTTTCCGCTGACAAGCCAGCCCCGGTGAAGAAGATGATATTGGGGTGATAACCTTGGCCTGTAGTAAGGGCTTGTGCTCGTCTCTTTCGATGACGGCGCTGATGTCTTCGTGCTCGGGAAGAAATTGGTTGCATAAGATTACCTTTGGTCAGCATCGGCTGAAATTGACAAATTAGTTGGCGTCATCCCACTCGGGTAAGGGCAATTTAGAAGCCTTGCGACAATGCCTGTTTGGGCAACAAAGGGGAGGTCCTGCAGGCAGATGGCTACGCCGGCTATGGGGAAGTGCGCGCGCGCAACGGGCTCACCCGCATCGGCTGCTGGGGCCATGCCCGGCGCAAATTTATCGAGGCTACCCAGGCGGCACCGTCCGTTGCGAAGGGCAAGAACAAGCCCAGTGCCAGCAAGGCCGACGTGGCCCTGGGGTACATAGGTAAGCTCTATGCCATCGAGCGGGAACAGCGGGAGCGCAGTGATGCCGAGCGCTATCAGGCGCGGCAGGTGCGGAGTGTTCCCCTGCTAAATGAGTTCAAAACCTGGCTGGAAGATAACGTCGGCAAGGTGATGAAAGGATCGCTGACGCGTAGGGCGATGGAGTACACGCTGGCGCAGTGGCCCTGTCTGGCGGGTTACTGCGAACGAGGCGATCTGCACATCAGCAATGTCCTGGCGGAGAACGCGATCCGCCCCTTCGCGGTGGGTCGCAAGGCGTGGTTGTTCGCTGATAGCGCGCAAGGCGCCAAGGCGAGTGCGACCTGCTACTCGTTGCTGGAGATCGCCAAAGCCAATCAACTGGAGCCGTCAGCGTATATCAATTATGTGCTGGAGCGGATCGGCGAAGCGGGCCGCCTTGAAAAGCTGGAATTGCTGCTACCGTGGAATGTAGCGCTGGAGCCGATTTCAAAAAAAGTGGTGCAATACCGTTAAGGCAAGTACGTCGATTTAGCGGCGCTTACCTAAAAAGAGTGTGAACAAGGATCTAACGGCAATAATTTGAGCCGTGTTAGTCTAGGTCAAATGGAACTTGCCTGAGGGATATCATGCCGATACAACCACCCCCTTCTACTTATCGCTGCCCAACATGTGGCTGGCACAAGACGGTTGTCCCCAAGAGCGACGTTATGGTACGTGGCCACACTTGGTTTGAGGCCTGTCCCGAGTGCCACCATGCCCCACTGGAAAAAACGTCGGCCACCATGGTGGAACTGGCCATTGCGACGCTGAAGGGTGTCATCCGCAAGTAATCGCTGTTATTACCCCTCGCTATTCCAGCCAGTTCGTCACCAACCAGATGCTCAAGCAGCAGGACAGAGAGCATGGTTGCCAAAGCTGGCTATTCATCTGATTGAGAAGGAGATCATCGTTGAATTTTGAACAGTTGAAAACCCGTCACCGGACGCTGCGTGAACACTCTCCCAGCAATCTCAACCTGCGAGTTCATCGTGCAATAAGCTGGCTGCAACGCGCTGAAATGGCCGAAGATGAAGATGGGCGCTTTATCTTTCTCTGGATTGCGTTCAATGCAGCTTATGCCACTGAAATCGATGACGATCGTCGCCTCTCGGAACAGGAGACCTTCAAAGGCTTTCTGGAGAAACTGTGCGACCTGGATGAGCACAAAAAGATCGAACATCTGGTCTGGCAGGAGTTCTCGGGCAGTATCCGCATACTGCTGGATACCCCGTTTGTACTACAAGGCTTCTGGGATTATCACAGCGGCAAGATAAGCGAAGCCCAGTGGAAAGAGCGGCTGGCACAAGGCAAGAAGATGGCAAACCAGGCACTCGCCAGCGGCAATACCCCGCAGTTGCTGGGCGTGGTGTTTAACCGCCTCTATACCTTGCGCAACCAGTTGATCCATGGCGGTGCGACCTGGAACAGCTCGGTCAATCGCAAACAACTGAAGGATTGTGCCAACCTGCTCGGCAAACTGGTCCCGGTGATCATCGAGTTGATGATGGTTCATCCCGATACCCTGTGGGGAGATGCCTGTTATCCGGTGGTTGAGCTGGCTGGTTAACCAGCCGCAAGATGGCGGGGCAACGACTGCCCTGCCTCTTCAATCACTAAGATCTGGCAGATAGAAAGCACCAGCCAGCAGACCATTATTGCCAGCGACTATGCCATGACCGGGAACCGGCTATTGATCAGCCAACGGATCCCCTTGGTGCATTACGCATTGGAGCGGATGCTAGTGAGCTATAACGGCGAACACCAACAACATCCCCTGCTCTACCCTCTGGTGCTGGCAAATCGGGAGGAGCGCATCGAACAAGGCTGTACCTTCAAGCTAAAGAGTACGGATTTGCAAGTGCTGCGGTAGTGCGTAGGCATGAAGGTGAATGGGGTTTATGGCAAGGCGGGATCGCACTTTGTTAATGAAATTTGAACGGGCAGATCATCTGTGATCTAATCACGCTTCCATGTAGGGTGCGCCGGGCACATGAACCTTCATAACTCGGTGAAGAGCTGTTGATTATTCGCAAGGAGTTCGATTGCTTTGCGCTTTTTCTTTCTGCGCCAGAGGCACTCCGTGAACACTTAGATTTAGTCGCGCTCGATAAAGATGGCATTATTGGAAACAAGCTGGACGACAGTGGCCGAGATGTGGTAATCCCCCCATTTTTTGGAGCACTCAAAAGTAGAGGTCATGCGGCCTGTGCCAAGCGCTGTTTCGGCGTGTAGCCGCCCAGCGCCATATTGGGCCGCTCATGGTTATAAACCCACAGCCAGTTCGTGGCAAATTCCTGTAACTCATTCAGTGACTCAAACAGGTAATGGCCCAACCAGTCGTAACGCACAGTGCGGTTAAATCGCTCTATGTAGGCATTCTGCTGCGGGTTGCCTGGCTGGATATACCTCAGCGCAATCCTCTTCTGCTGCGCCCATTGCTTGAGCTCTTCGCTGATGTATTCCGGACCATTATCACAGCGGATTGCGGCTGGTTTGCCCCGCCACTCGATGACCTGCTCCAGCACCCGTTTGACTCGCGAGGCAGGCAAGGAAAAATCCACCTCGATGCACAGTGCTTCGCGATTGAAGTCATCGATCACATTAAACAACCGCACCGAACGACCATCGCTGAGCTGGTCATGCATAAAGTCCATCGACCAACAGTGATTCGGTTGGTCAGGGACTGCCAACGGCTCCGGCTTGGCGCGTACTAGCCGCTTCTTGGGTTTTATCCGCAGATTGAGCTCTAGCGCCCGATAGATCCGGTAGACCCGCTTGTGGTTCCAGCCAAAGCCTTTGACGTTACGCAGGTACAGGAAGCACAGTCCGAAACCCCAGTTGCGCTGGTTGGCGGTGAGGCGCAGTAGCCAGTCGGCAATCTCCTGGTTTTCATCAGCCAGCACGGGCTGATAACGGTAGCAACCCTCGCTCACCTTGAACACCTGGCAAGCCAGACGGATAGAAATGGCGTAATGAGCCACAGCCTTGGTCGCCATCTCCCTGCGGGCAGATGGCGTCACCACTTTTTTGCCATCGCCTCGGAGATGATCTCAGCCTTTAGGCGCTCCTCGGCATACATCTTCTTAAGGCGACGATTTTCCTCTTCCAGCTCTTTGAGGCGCGCCATGAGAGAGGCATCCATGCCACCGAATTTGGAGCGCCACTTGTAGAAGGTGGCGGAGCTGATGCCATGCTCACGGCAGAGCTCAGGGACGGGTGAACCAGACTCGGCCTGCTTGAGGATGGCGATGATCTGTGCATCGCTAAAGCGTGATGTTTTCATGTAGAACCTCCTGCGTTCAAGATACGAGAAAATTCTACTTATGAGCACCTCAGTTTTTCGGGGGGATTACCGAGGACGCAGGGTCGCTATTCCACAAGATCGATGGCGAGAACGATCTTGGCATCGACGCATTGATTGAGCTCATTCGCGACGAAGTACCGCTGAATCACCAAATTGCCGTTCAGATAAAGTCTGGTGCCTCGTACTACAACAGTGCGGGTGAAGAATGTCTGATTCCTGTGGAGGGTCATCGAGAGTATTGGCTACACCATCCTCTGCCTGTCCTCGGAATAGTTTTCGTCCCATCCCTTGGCCGAGCCCATTGGATAGATATCAAGACATACCTAAAGGAGAACCCGGGCAAGGCGGTTATCCGTTATCAAACGAGTGAGGCCAATCGCTTTGATAGTTCGACGTTTGGCCGGATATTTGTTCAAACAATTCTTCGCGAGATACCAGATCTCACCCTGCTAGAGGGAATTCAGCTTTTTCGGTCATCGAAACCAGATGAGTCATATTTGGGACTGATAACGCTGTTCCGACGTTATCCGAATTCGGAAAGCACATGGAATGAGTTGGTCCAAGCCCTTCGAGATTGGCCGCTCGAAGACATCCGCGATGTGATGGTCTATTTCTTTGCGCACATATCATGGCATCCCGACATCTGGCACACAGGGGAAAGCATCACTGAAAGAACGAAGGAGCATGCCCGCAAGCTGTTTGCTAGTTTTGGCAGATTGGAGATTGAAAAGCTCCTGACATTTGTCGATGAAGGAGCGGGCATTGCAAGGGGTACTATTGGGCAGTCAGTCGAAGCAATCATCTCCGCCTTGCCAAACGCAACACAATGTCTGACAGAGATTATCGCTGACGTTAACTTGCTTCCGTTCACTCGGGAGTGCGCAGCTCTCATATTGGCAATGAACAACGGTAAGTCTTCAGTCCCGACAATTTCAATACTCGCCAAGTCGGGATCATGGTTTGCCCAGGAACTCATTGATCACTTGGGCCGGTATGGCGAAGTCAATCCGTATGCATAAGACGCCGAACCCATTATTCCACCGGACCTGCGCGAAAATCCGCCTAGGCTGCTCAATTCAAACATTAGGCCGCACCTTCCCTAGACACTTCTCAGCCGTTTTGGGGCTGGAAGGTAATTCAGAACAAGAAATACAGATAAATCGATATTATCGGTATGTCTATCATGATAAAATTGAAACTCAATGTCATCTGCATTGGTTAGAACATGTTGCCGAATAACAGTGCTACCTTTTCAAAGTTCGTAAAATCCGTTAAAGTTTTAATGGAAGCTGGAGCGACTCCGTCAGACATCACTAAAAGTATCCTAGCGTGCTGGATGTCATTATCCTATCCTGATTTGAAACTTGAACATGTTTCAACAGCACTTGACGTTGATGCTTCCATTGTCAAGTTTGCGGAATGGTTAAACGAATCCAACTTAATAACTGGGGCATTCTGGTTAAGCTCTGCATACGCCGCTCTGCTTCCGACTGAAAAACGTAAAAGCAGTGCCATGTATTTTACCCCTCCGAGATTGACAGGGCGTCTCTTGGAGAGTGTTGATGGGTGCATTGCAATTGAGTCAGGTCCACTTATTGATCCTGCCTGTGGTGGCGGGGCATTTCTTGCTCCGGCGGCTATTCGAATTGTTGAGAAGCTTCGGTCACGGGGAGGTAGCAGCGAAGAAATTCTCTTACATCTCGAAAATAATATTTATGGTTGTGATACAGATGAATTTCTTTGTTGGTTGACCACTACATTTCTACGAATGGCTATCGCCCCAATTATCAAGGAGGTTGGGCGGGAACCAGAGTTTAAAATTTCGCAAGGCGATAGCTTAAAAATATTTGAGGGCACTGAGCAGCGTTTCAATGTGGTTCTTTGCAATCCACCCTATCGAAAAATAAACAAGGTGGAAATGTCACCTTACCTCAATACATATAGCGATGTAATGAAAGGACAGCCTAACCTATATGGTTTATTTATTGGGCTTGCCACTAAAATTCTGAAGCACGGTGGTGTCGGTGCTGTACTAACCCCAATGAGTTTTTTTTCTGGCCAATCCTTTTCCCCTGTTAGAAAAATATTAAGTGAGCGGGGGAGTGTTGAGCAATTTGATCTTATTCATGACAAAGGGGGTATATTTTTTTCTGCCGAACAGGACACTGTAATTACCATTTGGCGAAAACTGCCTGGGCAGGCTACTAAAAAAGTAACCCAAGTATTTTGCCTCGAATCTCAAGGGAAAGTTGATTTCGCAGGAACTCTGCAACTTCCTACTGAACCAAAACCTTGGCCAATACCTAGGCGTGCTATTGATAAAGAGTTATCTTTTTTATTCAGCGAACCTCAGGCAACTCTTGATGATTATGGTTACCGCACTAAAATAGGTGTTATTGTCTTTCACAGAGATAAACGGCCGCGTTTTGTGTCACGCGAGCAGGCAATTAACCCCAAGGCACTAATGCCCTTGATTTGGTCAAAAAATATTAGTCAGAATGGTGAGTTCTCATTAGATAGGGTTTCTGGTCCATCTATCGAGCGTTACATAGACATGGGCGAGCCTATCGCAGCTGGTGTAATTCGCAAGCCCGCTGTCGCATTACAGCGAGTCAGCTCAACCGAGCAGCCAAGAAGGCTTGTTGGTGCGGCAGTGCCAACGGAATTATTAATTGAATTTGGCGGTGTTGTTGGCGAAAATCATGTTTGTTTCCTTGAGCAGGTTAAAAATGATCCTGACATTACACCAGAGTTGCTCGCCAAGATTCTCCGAACTAGAACGGTAGATCGTCTCTTTCGGTGTATTTCTGGGGCAACCAATGTTTCAGCTTATGAGCTGCGGCATTTACCGCTTCCTGACCCAAAAAAAATTCTTAATGCAATAGCTCAAGGACTTGACATTGATGCTGCTGTACGTAAAGCATATGGTTTGCCCGACCAAGAAGGAGCATAGTCATTATGGATTTCTCAGTAAAAGGGAGGCGTCTTGACGCAGCTCAGAAACGGATGGGCGAAAAAGAGAAAAAAACACTCCTATTCCAGCAGTTGCTAAAAAGAAAATCAAATAAAAGTAATATTACTTTAGTCGAATCTATCAATGCCGTGTCCACGGCTCCTGAAAAAAATATCAGTATTCCTCCTGTGTCCGAGATTACTTCTTGGTACGGAGAAGCTAACGTAAGCGTTTACCGCGAAGACGACACTGCTCCAAGTACTCCTGGTGTTGGCTTAATCGAGCTCATTAACCTCTATTTATCTGCAGCACAGAACCGTACGCGGCACATCGTCCTTATGTGGCCGGTGTGCCCAAAAACTCTGGCAGTGGTGCATGCCCTGGCTACGTTGGAACGCTGGGCGCGCGGTGACAAACTCGGAGTGCGCGGTCTGGTGTTTCCGACCAAGACAAATGCCTTCTACCCACTCAACCACCTGATGCTGGGGCGCGAGGACGTGCTTCGCCATGCTCGGCAGTTGGCAGAAGTCAGCGGCGTCGACACAAGCAAACTCAAGCGCAGGTGCAGCGACAAAGACGCGTTTCTGTTCTCTCTTGCGTCACAGCCAGCTGAGGGCGATCACATCCATCCCACCATGGGCGAGCTTATTCCCCATTTTCTGGCAACGCCCGGCGACCTTTCGTGGGAATCATGCGACTCTCACCTCCTTGAGCATGTCCGCGCGAAGCTCGCTCGCCGCTCCCATAAAAAAGCATTGGCCAGCAACTGCCAGTTCATGGGAAACGCCCAAACCGCCCCGGACGCCTTGTTCGCTCTGGATGGCCGTCTAACCAGGGAGGAGTTGCGCACGGCACTTGTACGACTGAAGAAGATGGGCCCCCCCGAAGTTGTCATCGTGAATGCCACGCGCCAAATTCGCATGGAGGCACGTGGATGGCGGGGGGCACTGTGCCGGTTCCTGGTAATGCTGGAAGAGGTATTTGGTGCAAACTGCCCAGGGGTTCTGGTGGTGACAGACCACCCACGAAGTGCTTATAGCTTGAAGGACGACCTCTGGCGGTTGAATCATGAGCGCAAGGAACTGCGCTGGTCGAGACCTAACGAATACGCTATTACAGGTATTGCAAGTGCACTCAAGGAAGACGGGCTGGTTGCCCCTGGGCAGACTGAAATTCGTGCACCGATTCCCCGCACACTCGATGTTTCGGTGGTGGATGTCGATGCCGCCAAGGTCATCAACAAGCTCTACCGGCTGGCTGGGCAGATTCCGAATTCCCAAGAGCTGGCCAAACCCGTCTGGGACGCGGCAAACTATCTTGCCCGACTGGCTGCCTTGCCTTGCGGCGTGGCTACGCTTGTGGAGTGGCTTGGCGAGAGCGGAATTCGTGACCGCACGCGTGAGGCATACAGCTGGTCCTCCTTCCATGCAAAGCTCGTTACCTTCGATATGACAGCCGAAGCCGATTTTGAGCGAATTGAGCTGCGCAAATGCATGCAGATGGGGACACAGCTCTATGAGAACTACCAGCTAGGTACTCCGCTTGCGCACCGTTTGGCTGAGATTGTCGGCCAAGTGTGTGGCAAGCAACGCAAATCGCTAATAGTCGTCTTCACGAGCCCCATCTATCGTCGTCTGGCGGAGCGCTATCTATCTGCCTACCGCGATTACCCGCAAGGTATCCAATTCGGGGACTTCCAGAAGCGCCTGCGGCTTATCTCGTCATCACAACTCGAAACTGCCCTCGCGCATCTGAATGGCGCTCACCTAGTCTTCTCCGGGCTGGATGAGGACGGATTGCGGCTCGTCATTACTGATGACCAGATCCCAGCACATACGGAGCTGCTCCTGACCCAGCGCAACGGACAAAGTCTTCGCAACACTCTGAAGCCGCTTGTTCAAGAATTTCCAGCATTCCGGCAATGGAAGCCGCGCATGGAATCCATCCTCCATCGTCTCAAGCATCTGCCAGAAGGTAATCAGCTCCTGATGAATGCTGACTTCGTGTTGCCTGCATTCCGAATCGACCTATCGGCAGAGGTTGAGGCGACGGAAGATGCCAATGATCCGGAGGCGTGGAGTATCCGTCTGGAGTTCGGCGCTGTGCTGCATCGACGCCCGACTCATGATGTCTACGTGTATGACCCCGCAAGTGCAGATGCTACGGATCGCGGTTTTCGCAGTTGCAAGGTTCAAAGTCTGGAACCCGGCGACAAGCTCTTTGTGATGACTGCAGAACTGCGTGAGCTAGTAGAGGTTGTCCTGAAGGAAGCAGGCATCCCTATTGAGCACGACAAGACATTCGAGGGGGCCCTGCGCGACTATCATCAGAGCATTCTGAAAGCTCTGAAAACCAAATTTCCGGGCACCAAGCTTGCCGACCAAGTGCGGCAGCTTCGAGCCTCTATCCTGGAGGTCAACGAAAAGCTCGCCAAAGATTTTCCGGCCGAGCAGTCCGTGCGGCACTGGGTCAATCTCGGCGACTCGCCAGATACGCCGTTCGATGCGCTTCGCCCTCAAGCCCCAATGAAGGAAGCACACTTCGCTGCCTTCGCAGATGCTCTGGGATTTTCTAAGCTCGAGGCCGCCTACTACTGGCGTCGCGTCATCATGCCTGTGCGCAATGCACGCCGGCTCGACGGTCGACATGTGTCCGACCTATACACCCATATGCTGCTGCAGCCGGAATCCGTAATGGTCCATTCCGGCATCAAGCGCGAAACCATCAAGATGCTGTTCAACAAAGCCCGGGAAAACATCGTGACCGTTGAATCCATATGCCCACCCGTTGGAGAGACCACCAATGCCTAACCCAATTGTTCGCAACGACCCGCAAACGCTGCACTCGACACTGAAAGAAGCTGTGGTCGACGCGTTGCTGACGATGGTTCATTCCGAGGTAAGTGGCGCTGGCCGGCACGGCAAGTACCTCTATGGCGCGCGTCCTCGATTGCTGCTCAACTCTGGTTTTGTCCTCCCTCAAAAGAACATCGAAGGCGCAGATGAAGTGACTTCACCCATCTGGATTTCTTCACACGGCCTCAATTTCCAGGTTCAGACCGGCGTGGAAGGTACCATTTCCATCCTGCCGAAGTTTGCTGCTTACGTCCGTGTGCTGCCGAACGAGCAAGACCTGGCGCGACCCGGCTGCCGCGCAGTGTTCCGCCTCCAGAAGGAAGTAACCAAGAGCATCAAGGAGACCATCAAGAAGCGTTTGGATGATGCCTGGGAGAAGGAGAAAGACAGTTACCCATCGAAGGCCAAACATCCCGGATGGCGAACTATTCGGGAAGACATTCGCAAAGCCGTGTATGCCCAACGAGGCATCCCAGAAAATCTTCTGCGGCTCGATACCGGCGAAGCTACCGAAGGTAACAGCATCGAAGATACGCCGCCCGCAGAAGGAGTGGTCGTTCCAGCCGAAGGTGCAGTTCCGCTCAATGACGACCTTTTCGAGCCAATGGTTCCACCGCACAAGTGGCTTCGGCTAGAAATAAACCTCCCGCCCCTCGTCTTTTCGCCGAACGAACCGCTTGTTCGCTGCCAAGAGCTGGCGAACACCCATGCGGCTCTGATGAACAAGTTGATTGCCGACCAGCTTGGGGTGTGGGCGAAAAGCACTGACCCAGAGACGGGCGGCGCATTCTGGGCCTATCGCAGCGACCTGACATTCAGGCCGAGTCAGTACAAGAAGTGGTCTGAGGTTCTTGAGCTTGCCCGAAAGAGTTCCAACACCATCCCGCTGCCGACCATTGAGCTAGGCTGGAACATTGAGCTTGTCTCGGACTGGCTCAACCCAAGCTGCAAGAATGTATTCATCGCGCTCGAAAACAAGAGCAAAGAGCCACGCGCCAAGGTCGATGAGACCGATCCGGCCATTTTCCAAGTAAATCTGGACGTTACTCTGCCTAAGCTACTACACCGCAACCTGCAGCTTGAACGGGTAACACCTTCCTACAGGTTTAACGCCTATCTGCGCTACCCGGCGATGGGCCATAACGGTGGCGTAGAACAGGTAAAGCCGACTGTGGGCGATATCGTCCATATGCGTACCACGTGGGCGCCACGCTACGTTCAACCGCGTATTGTCCCGACGGGCGGCAACAAGGTGGAACGGTGCGTGCGTGAACTTAGCAAGCCAGAAGGCCTCAAACGCCTCGCTCCTATTGTTGAGGAAATGCAGGCCTGGCTAGATGGATTGCCCGGCCGAATTGATACGGCTGAGGGTATCGACCCGAAAAATGTGGATGCCATTGCGGCGGAAAAACAGAAATTTCAAGAAGACCTTCTGCGCTGGAAAGACGAGAAAAACGCGATTGAGGCGGGGATCGCTATCCTCCAAGAGTCTGCAGCTGTTTGGTCAGCACGCGGCTCGCAGAAGGACCCAAGAGCCGTCGTCTTCGAAGCATGGCTTGCGATGAACGAGGCCATGGCCAACTTCATGAAGCAGCGATTTAAGACCGATACTGGGCAATGGCGCCTCTTCCAGCTCGCATTTATCGTAGCAAACATACCGGCGCTGGCTTCCCGGATGCCGGAGTTCAAAGGTCACTATGTCGCCAACCGCGATGACACGGTGACGCTCCTGTACTTCGCAACCGGTGGCGGCAAATCGGAAGCTTTCTTTGGCCTCTTGGTGTTCAACCTTCTGTTCGACCGGCTACGCGGAAAGCACACGGGCGTGACCGCCATGCTGCGCTATCCCCTTCGACTCCTGACCATTCAGCAAGCACAGCGCTGTGCCAAGGTGCTTGCGCAGGCGGAGCTTGTGCGTCGCCAGTACAACTATGGTGGTGACCCACTTTCCATCGGCTTCTGGGTGGGAAGTGGTGGCTCACCAAACCGCCACAGTGAAAAAGGTGTCGCCGCCATCCCGAACATTGAAGATGCGCCGGCAGATGAGGCAACTGAAAATGTGTTGCACGATAACGACTCCAAATATCTCATTGCTTGGCGTGCCTGGAACAAGATTCCGTCTTGCCCATTCTGCGGCAGCAAAACGGCATTGCGACTTTTTCCCGCGCACGGTGGAACGATTGCTCATGTCTGCTCGAATAAGGATTGCGCCGCCAATCATGATGGCTGGCAACCGCTACCGTTCTATATCTGCGACGAGGACATTTACGACTATGCGCCGTCCGTGCTGCTGGGCACAGTCGATAAGCTGGCGCTCATAGGCCATGCAGAAGGCACCATCCGCCGAATCTATGGAATGCTCGGTGGCGCTCCGTGGCGTGACAAGGAGACCAAGCGCCTTCGCATTCCGAAGAGCGAAGAGCTTAAAGACGGCCCAGACTCCAAGGGATGCATCCCCCTCTTCCCGGCGTACCCGCATGGCTTGAAGCTCTTCCTGGACCCTTTCCCCAGTCTGATTATTCAGGATGAGGCGCACCTCCTCGACGAATCTCTGGGTACGTTTGCTGGGTTATTTGAGTCCACGCTCGATGCTGTGTTCACCCATATCTCTCGCTCCCTGACGGGCATTGTCGCCCTGACGCCGGGCGGACAGCGTCGCCGGGCAAAAGTCATCGCCGCTTCAGCGACCGTCGCTGAGCCTCAGCGTCAGCTCGAGCACCTCTATCAACGCGAAGTGCCTGCAATGCAGTTTCCCCATCCAGGGCCGTCGCTCTATGAGTCGTTCTACGCCTCACCTCAGGAGCCGGACGCAGCAGAAGCCGAGCGTTGTCAGCTACCTGACCCAGAGCAACGTGCTCGGCAGGCGCGTGTCTACTGCGCCTACATGACTAATGGGAAGCCACATACTGCAACTAGCGTGGCGATTCTGTCGACCTTCCACCTCTGTATCAGCCGGTTGTTCGATGACTTGGTTAACGGAGACGATGCCCGCCGGGTTTCTGCGCGCGATTATTTGGTCGAGTGCGTAAGCAGTGGCTCGCTTAAGACGCTGCACCAGCAGACGCTACGCGATGCGAGCTTCGATGATCTGATGACGGTTATCGATCTCCATCGAATTGCCCTGACCTACGTGACGAACAAGAAGGGGGGCGACCAAATTATGGCCGCCGAGTTGGAGGAGACTCGCAAGCGGCACATGAACAGCAACGTCCCCCTTGAGGGTTTGGACACAAAGCTGATTACTGGCTCTGTCGAGCAGGGGGAGGTTCAGGCTGTTGTGGCACGCGCCCAAGAGCGTGATGAGCCAGGCCATGAATTTTCACCGCTCTCCAAGGTACTACGCTCGGTTATAGCTACCTCGGCCATCTCGCACGGTGTCGACGTCGAAGAGTTCAACTCGATGTTCTTTGCGGGCATGCCTTCTGACATAGCAGAGTACATTCAAGCCTCATCGCGCGTTGGCCGGACACACATCGGTTTTGTCGTACTGGTTCCGACGCCTCAGCGTCGTCGTGACCGCTACATTGTCGAGGTCTTCGACATTTTCCACCGATTCCTTGAACGGATGGTGCAGCCAGCGGCCATCGACCGCTGGGCTGAGAAAGCCATCGAGCGCGTCTTCCCAAGTCTTTTCCAGGCGTATCTGCTCGGGGTGCTGCCCACTCGCAAAGTTATCGAACTTCCGGACGACGAGAAGAAGGATGCTCCAAGTTACGGATTTATTCCGAACATCACCTCGGAGTACAAGGACCGCCGTGCAGCATTCTCAAACGAAATCAACACGTTTATTGAGCTCGCGGTGGGCTTGCGTGCCGGCTACATGCCTCCGGGAACGGAGCACTACAAGCAGAAGATTGATGAAATGACGACTGACCTTCTCAAATTCTGGACGAGTAGCGCCATGCACGGCAGCGGCCCCCTGAAGAGCTATTTCGATGGTCAGAAAGACAATATGAAGCGCCCAATGACGTCACTACGCGACGTCGACCAAGGCGGTCTGATTGCCATGTCCCCTCGCGACGCGAAGGGCAAACGCCAACAAGCTGCAGAAGTTTTGAAAGCCATGAACCTTATCCGCCACGGCGTTGCTGAATCTGAGTGAGACCAACCATGCCACATCCCTTTCTTGCTGACGACGAACGCAAACAACCCGCAACGCCGGTAATGAGCCGGTCACGCAACCAACTCGCAACGGCGTACGCCCCGGGCTCGTTTTTCACTTTTGAAGGCGGACTGGGCTCCTGCATTGCGCTACCCGACCAGGCTGACGTCGTCGATGAGGCACCGATTGACGAGCCGACCAAGGAGCAAATCCTATTGCGCCTGCGTGAGGTTTGGCAAAGCTGGTTCTCTCGAGCGCACGCCATTAGTACCGCCAACCGCCCGATTTCGCCGCAGCAATGCGTGGATGAAATGCTCCTGAAGGACGACAATCTCGCCTTCCTGGGCTCATCGAATATCGCCTTCGTCAATCCGTCAAAGATAGGTTATGCACCGGCGCCGCTAACCTTTGTCTGCAATACCTGCAAGCAGTTCCGCACATACGATTCCGTAGCAAAGCTTGCCGAAGACTTTGACCACCTTTCCCGCAAGCATTGCCCAAACCCGAAAGCGAAGGGCAAATGCCAGTGGCGGCAGCTCGACGTGATTTTCGTGCACTGGTCCGGTGAATGGCAGCCGGCCATGCCGGGCATGTGGGAATGGTCGGATAAGGAAAACAAAGCCTGGCTCGCGGGAGAGGCTTGTTCTCATTGCGGAAAAAAGAACTTCCTCCTCAACACTGAATCACCGCGCATCGGGGAATGGTCTTTCCAGTGTGTCGAATGCGGCCACCAGGAGCGGGCCACGTGGCTCCAGAACGACCCCTTCACGACAGAGGTATTCCGAGAGACGGCGGGCAAGCGAGTTGGTGAGCGCCGTATGGAGCCCATTTCGTACCGAGCATCATCTGCATTCTACGCCCAGTCCGAACAGTTCGTGGTCTTCTCGCAGAAGGACCAAGGCCTGCTAGCGCTCCTTGCCGAAGGGCATGAAGCGGAACTCGCAAGCTTCATCGCCAGCCAATATGGCTTTGGCGGCAGCCTGCCGACGGAGGTGGAGATGAAGGACATCCTCCTGCGCGGTGGCCATGCAAGCGAATGGGAAAGTTACGAGACCCACGCCAAGATGAGGGGCCTCCTCGAAGGCATGGGGGATCATACTACTGCGCAAAAGATGGCCGACGAGCAGCAGAAGCTCATCAAACGCTGGCAAGAGGGCGAACAACCCTTAATCCCAGTTAAGAGCGAACTGCCGCAAGTGCTTCACGAAATGATGGCTTCCCGTTTCGAATTCTCCAGTCGCTACGACCCGTTTGTGCTGTCCGTGGAGCACGAAGCACTGACGCGTAGCAAACTAAGTCGGACCGCCGTGCGTGGCGAACGCGCTCCCTTTGTTCGTTTCCACCATTTGGACAACGACCTGGCACCTAAGGACGAGCACGATAAGATAGCGCAGGAACAGGAGACCCGCCGGCTGATGGGAATGCTTGGTATGAACGAACTGGGTCTGATCCGGGAGTTCGACCTCTGCAAGTTCACCCATGGCTATACCCGTGTCAACGCTACCCCAGTGATGGAAAAGCGCGGCCAGGATGTTCCTGTTCGGCTGAAGCTCTTTGAGTCGCTGCGCAACGGTAAGCGTCCCATCTATGTGGTAACCCAATCGAACGAAGCTATTTACGTGCAGTTGAAACCGGAGCTTGTCTACGAGTGGCTCCAAAAGGTCGGGGTGGTAGACCTCCCCGCATGGAACCCTGCCGACAAGATTTCACTAGGTGGTGCCTTGATTCAGACCGCCGAGCCATTTGGGCGCTACTTCTCTTCATTGCACCCCGGGGAGGCAAGCACCTACCGCTACCTCTACACCCTGCTGCACAGCTATGCCCATCTATTCACGAAGACGGTAGCTGAACTCTCGGGTCTGGATGTGGGCTCACTTGGTGAATACCTGTTTCCGGCCGACCTTGCGTTCGTGGTCTATCGCAACGGCACCACAATGGACTTGGGTAATCTTTCATCGCTGTGGCGTAACGAGCACAACCAATTCCTCTATCAACTACTTGATCCTACGTCACATCGTTGCAACTCCGGCAGTTTATGCGACTTCCACGGCGGCGCGTGCCCAGACTGCATCATGGTACCGGAGACGACATGTATCGCCCAGAATCAACTGCTTTCTCGTGCCGTGCTTCGGGGTGGGCTCGCGCCACGTGAAGACCTAACGCATAAGGCCCAACGGATTCCTGGTTTCTTTGAGGTAACCAATGGCGGTTCGACTTACTGAGTACACGGATTTTCTGGTGGCCTTGGCTCCACATAGTCGAGTCGGTGCACCAATCTGTGCAGCGGTTGCCGACGGACGCCTGGGGGGAACGGTAAATCTGAGGAATGTGTGCACGATGTCGGGGCTCTCCCAATCCAACTGCGCGGAAGTGGAAGCCTTTCTTGTCTCGGCGCAGCGCGTCGGCTTGATCGAACGCAGTTCCGGTCTGACTTGGTCGCTGCATGAGCCGAAACGACTTGCTGAGCTCGCCTCAATGTTATTTGCCGTCGAGATCTATCGTTCGGAAGTACATACCGCGAACGACGAGGTTGATGTGGTGCTAACCAAGCCAGCCGGCTCCAGCCGGGTGGCTCAGGCATTGGATAACACTCTTCGGGGTGACTGGGGCCTTATCAATACTAGAGACCTATTGCCGATGATGGCGGAGCAGGCCACCCAGCGTTTTGCCATCATGACCCCGTTTGTTGATGATACCGGTGCTGACATCATCGCCAGCCTTTTCGCCAATACACGCCCAGATGTGAGGCGTGAGCTGATTATTCGATGTGGCTCCGACAGCGGCCTGCCTGTAGGCTTGGAAAAAGTCGCCGAACAACTAAACGCCTTGGGTGTTCGTTGTTACAACTTCAGACTAGGCCGTGCCGATACGGCTGGCTATGAAACATTCCACGCCAAGGTGGTGTTGGTTGACGCCCAGGCAGCTTATGTTGGGTCGGCGAACATGAATAGATGGTCATTCGAATATTCACTGGAACTGGGCTTGCGAGTTACCGGCAAGTCTGGAAGCAGAATTGCCGAAATCATTGATGCTGTAATTCATGTATCTACCTCAGTAGATCTGCGCGGACTCTCTATATCAGACCGTTGATCTTTTTAGCGGATGGGTGCCCGGGTTTAAGCATTCAGCTGATGTGTTACCGACGCTCGCCATGGTGCAGGCTGTTGCAGTGAGATTGTGGATTACACAGTGCTAGCGCACAGTTTAACCAAAATACAGATTACGCTTGGTTGCGCGGAAAGACCGGATCACGACGATTTGCTCGCCTGTCAGTTACCCGTAATGCCCTGATAATCTTCGGTTTAGAACATGCACATTGACCAAAATCACTACTCTTACGGCGTCACCTTGATCTGATAACGGGTATTTCTACCGCCCCCAGGCATTTTTTCAAGGCAGTCTTTCTCTAACAAGTCGGCCAGATGGCGGGTTGCGGTGGCTTTACTGACCTTGGCCACCTTCTGATATTGGCTGGCGCTGATACCCTGCAAAAAACCGCTCTCGCCGCCGTCCAGCATCCTGTTCAACACCTTGATTTGCTCGGCACTCAGTGGTTCGCTGCCGTGTTGCTGCCAGAAACGGCTCTTGGCCAAGGTGCGGGTGATCGCTTGTTGGGCCTGCTCCAACGTGGCATTGAGCGTATCCAGAAACCAGATCAGCCAGGCCGTGATATCCAGTCCGCCTTTCTGGGTTTGTTCCAGAGCACGGTAGTAATCGGCTCGCTGTTCGAGGATCGCCACCGACATGGCATACAGGCGGATGCTCTGGCTGTCGGCCTGAGAGAGCGCCAGATCGGTGAGGGCACGGGTGATACGACCATTACCATCATCAAAGGGGTGCAGGGTGACAAACCACAGGTGGCAGATGGCGGCGCGCAGCAGTGGATCCTGGCTGGGGTCGTTCAGGCTGGCATTGAACCAGTCGATAAAGCAGGCGAGTGCCTGCTCAAGACCCTGGCGTGGCGGGGCCTCGAAATGCACTGTGGGCCGATCCAGTCGCCCGGATACCACCTGCATCGGCTCTTCACCGCGTAGCTGGCTCACCCGCACACGCTGTAATGTCCAGTCGTCGGCAGGAAACAGCCAGTGATGCCATTGCAACAGGCGCTCCAGCGTTAGCGGCTGATGTCGATTGTCGATGGCATCGAGCATCATGGCAGCCAAGCCTTCGGAGCGATCCGAGATGGGGTAGGGCTGTTCTTCGGATACGCCGAGGCGACGGGCCAGCGATGAGCGTACCGATTGGGCATTGAGCCGTTCATCTTCAATGGCCGATGAGGCGAGGATATTCGCCAGCAGGGTATCGAGCGCCTGGGCTTGCTGCGTTTGCGTAGAGCCGTGAACGGAATGGGTGCCGAGGAGGATCCCGAGATTGCGTTGCGCCGTGCGCAGCCGTGGCTGTAGCGGTTCATCTTGCCAGCAAAAGTGTGGCCAGCCCTCATGCTGCCAGATCCAATCTTCAGTCATCTGCTTGCCCATCCCCTTATTGTTACAGGTCACGTCACCGATGAGCCGAATCGAATGCATATTCGGCTCGATATGTGAGCCGAATCTGATGCGTATTTGGCTCACATAGTGAGCCGATAATAACGGGGATTCGGCTCACGACACAACCTGTATCACATAAGCGGTATCACACAAGAGTTGGCTGGGAGGGCACGCGTTGTTCGTAGGAGGCGGAGGTCATTGCAGGGGAGGGGGGCGTACTTTGCTATCTGTTGTCAGATGAAGCAGCGGAGCAGAGGTAAGAGGATTATTAATCCAGTGCTCGGTGAGCAACCTTGCCAGAGATTGACCAGAGACGCATAACAAAAAGGCCTCGCATTGAAAGCGAAGCCTTGTGGGGTGTGCTATCCAGAGCTGTGGTATGGAAACTGTCATGGGGATTTTCAATCCCCTGCTCTACCGACTGAGCTATCTGGGCAACGGCGCGCATTAAACTGTCAGGTGAAAACCATCTCCATACAACCAGTGCTGTCGACTTGCTGGGGAAGTATGCCTGCTTTGAAGATCAGGATGTATTTCGCTTGTTGGCGCTGTTGCTTGACAAATTGCTGCGGGGAGGGGGTCGTCGTCAGGCCAAGCTGGATGGACTCACACCAAGCGTGATGGAGCAGCGGGCGTTAGCTGCCCGCTCCCCGAATACTGGTTCGGTGGTGCGTGGTAGCTGGCGGCGCAAGTCTCGCAATCAGCTGGGCCATGCCAGCCGGCTGGATGTGGTAGAAGTCGCCCTCTGGTGCTTCTGGCATGGTGACGATTTGGCAAGCGGCGAAGTGCTACTCGGTGTGCTGTTAGGCAGGGATGAGCGAGTGCGGCTTGTTTATGGTCTTCTGGTGGGTGCTTTCTACATGGGGGAGCCTTTCAGGCTTGAGTGATGTTGTTTGAATTCTTCAGCAAGTGATTTAAATATAACAGGAAAATGAACTTCTGCAGTTTATGTCTACGAACTTCTGCATGTGATGTTTCAAATATGAAACAGCTGGACGGGTCTGGCTTGGCTCTATTACGGCAAAAACGGATGAAATCCTGTCGGTTAAGTTGCTCAGTCGAAGAGTGTTACTATCTGTAGCAATGCCCCTCAAATTTCACCACGTCCCAATTGTGTACCACTCTCATCAGCGTTAGAATCATAAATCTTTATAAATCAGGCCATTAAAAAAGACATATTGCAAAACGTGGAAATAGAACGTGGGCCCGCTGGCCGGGTGCGCTGATGTGCTCATGTTGCTCGAAAGGAGTGTCCGATGACGGCGGCGCCTGGCGCCTGGGTGGGGGTGCCATGCACCGCAATTGCCTGCATGGTAAACCATCGCGCTGGCAGAGCGAAGTCCGGGGCGTTCGCCTGGCGCTTTAATGGGCAGTGGGCGTTGTCCGTGAGCCTGATCATCCCATCGGTCCGGCTCAGGGCAGGGGAAAGTGAGGGGTCAGGGTATTGAGGTCTAGCAGGGTGAAGTAGCCGCCCTCCTCGGGATACCAGCCGCCGGTGTCGATGTAGTGGACGTTGCCAAGGCGCACCGGCTCCCTCACCGGGGTGTGGCCCACCACCAGGGCGGCGAGATCCGCGACCCCGCTCTCGTCCAGCCGTTCGATACGGCGCCTTGACCAGAGGCAGACGTTCTTGATGGCCCGAAGCCGTCCGCCGCTCACCCCGGCATCGAGTTGGTCCAGCAGCCCCTGCCAGGAGGAGAAGGGACAATCGGCGTGAAGCAGCCCGACCGGACCGGCCGGGGTGGCCACCTCGATGACCAGGGGCAGGCTGCGGTAGTGGACGGCGAACGCCGCCTGCTCGGCAGGGGTCAGGTGCTGAAACCAGCCGCCGCCGTTTCGGATCCAGTTCTCCCGATCGCAGCTCTCGTAACGGCAGACGTAGTCGTCGTGATTGCCGCAGACCGGGTGAAACCAGGGTCTGGCCAGCCAGTGGATCATCTCGCTGCACTCGGGCCCGCGATCCGCCAGATCCCCGACGCTGAAGAGACGGTCCCGGGCGGGATCAAAATCCAGGGTGTCGAGGGCCTGCTGCAACAGGGCGAAGTGGCCGTGGATGTCGCCGACGGCCAGATCGCGCCCCAGGGCGTTTTGGGGGAAGCGTCTTATCAGGGGGGAGGGTGTCATGGCGTCTCCTGCCTCTATCCCGGACGGGGATGTTTTGTCTGCCTGTACATAAGGTTACAGAAGAAAAGTGGCGAGCGGGCAGGGCCTGGTAAATCATAGGATTGCCCCCGTGAACGTGCGGCGTCACGCGCCGCCTGTGGGGGAGTCACTCCGGGAGGGCGCCTTGTCCGCCCGCTTTCGGAGGCTCTCTTTCTCCACGCTTTTTGACAGGAATCTTGAATGCGGCGTCAGCTGTTGATCTGGATAGGCCCCCTGTGCAGCCTGCTGCTGCTGGGGGCGGCCTTGACCGTCCTCTATCATTTGACCCACCTGTGGCACTGGCACGACATCCGCCAGGCCATCTGGTCACAACCCTTGCCGCAGTTGGGGGGCGCCCTGCTGCTCACCCTGCTCAGCTATGGCTGCCTCTGCTGCTATGATCTGCTGGCACTGAAGGTGCTGGACAAACGCCTGCCCTGGCAGCAGGTGGGGATGACCTCCTTCATCGCCTACACCTTCTCCAACACCCTGGGCTTTGCGCTGCTCACCGGCTCCTCGGTACGCTACCGGCTCTACTCCTCCCTGGGGCTTGGCACCGGGGAGGTGGCCAGGGTAATCCTCTTTTGCTCCATCACCTTCTTCCTCGGTCTGCTGGGCTGGGGGGGCAGTGCCCTGCTGCTGGGGCAGGGGGCGGCCCTGCTGGTGGACTGGCCCCGCTGGGCGACCGGGTTGTTGCAACTGGCGGGGGGCCTGGCCCTGCTGACGGTGTTGGCGTATCTGGTGTGGCCGGGGACAGCCCTGGTCTGGCGCGGACACCCGCTGTTCCTGCCGCGCATCAGATACCGCCTGCTGCAACTGCTCATCGCCCTGCTCGACTGGATGGCCGCCGCCGCCGTGCTCTATGTGCTGCTGCCATCGGGCAGCGTGCCCTATCCGGTGCTGCTCAGTGCCTTCGTGCTCTCCAGCCTGCTCGGGGTGCTGGCCCATGTGCCGGGGGGCATCGGGGTCTTCGAGGCGAGCATGAGCCTGCTGCTCACCCACTATCTGCCGGTGGACAAGCTGCTCGCCTCCCTGCTTATCTACCGCTGCGTCTACTACTTCCTGCCCTTCCTCTGTGCCCTGCTGCTGTTCGCAGGTCAGGAGCTGCTGCAACAGCGGGCCCGCCTGCACCGGCTGCAGGGGGTGATGATGGCGACCCGGGAGTTCGTGCCCGCCCTGGTGAGCATGGGTACCTTCGCGGCGGGCACCCTGCTGCTCTGCTCCGGGATGATCCCGACTATGAGGGGGCGGATCGAAGCCTTCCTGGAGGTGTTGCCCCTGCACCTGCTGGAGCTCTCCCATGTGCTCGGCAGCGTCAGCGGCGTGTTGCTGCTGTTGCTGGCCCACAGCCTCTACCGCCGTCATGACGGGGCATTCAGGATCACCCAGTGGCTGTTGGGGCTTGGCATGCTGTTCTCCCTGTTCAAGGGGTTTGACTGGGAGTCCGCCCTGCTGCTCGGGGGCTTCTTGCTCATCATCACCCCCTGCCGCCCTCTCTTTTATCGCAAGGGTTCCCTGCTTCACGCCCGGTTCACCCCTTCCTGGCTGATGTCGGTGGGGGCCGTGCTGCTGGGGGCCTTGTGGTTGCTGCTCTTCTCCTACCGCCATGTGGAGTACGACCCCTCCCTCTGGCTGCACGTCTCGGCCCACGGGCCCGGGGCCGCCTCCCGTGCCCTGCGCGCCATGGGGAGCGTCATCGGCGTGCTGGCGGTGGTCGGGGTGGCCCATCTGCTGGCCCCCTTGCGCCTGCCCGTCGGCAAGCCGGATGCCGAGGCGCTCTCCCGTGCCCATGGGCTGGTGATGCGGGCAGGGGGAGGCCACGGCTACCTGGCCCAGCTCGGGGACAAGTCCCTGCTGTTCCACCCCAGCGGCGAGGCCTTACTCATGTACGGGGCCGAGGGCAGTAGCTGGATAGTGATGGGGGATCCCGTCGGTCAGCCCTCTCTGGTGGAGGAGCTGCTCTGGCAGTTTCGCGAGCGCTGTGACGAGCACGACGTCAGCCCTGTCTTCTACCAGGTGTCGGCCCGTTATCTGCCTGTCTATCTGGATCTCGGGCTCATCCCCTTCAAGCTGGGGGAGGAGGCCATCGTGGATCTGCCGAGCTTCGATCTCGCCGGCAGTCGCCTGCGCAA
Source organism: Aeromonas sp. ASNIH1 (assembly GCF_002934285.1). Classification (NCBI taxonomy): domain Bacteria; kingdom Pseudomonadati; phylum Pseudomonadota; class Gammaproteobacteria; order Aeromonadales; family Aeromonadaceae; genus Aeromonas; species Aeromonas sp. ASNIH1. The sequence continues at coordinate 3,739,182 of NZ_CP026228.1, forward strand.
CCTGCGCCAGAGTCACGCCAAGGGCAAGCGGGAAGGGCTGCGCTTCGAGGTGGTGGCCCCCGGTGAGATTGCCCCCCTGCTGCCCGAGTTGAAGGGGATCTCCGACAGCTGGCTGCACAGCAAGCAGGGCAGGGAGAAGGGCTTCTCCGTGGGCAGTTTCGATCCCGCCTACCTCACCCTCAACCCGATGGCGCTGGTGCGGCGGGAGGGGCAGATCGTCGGGTTTGCCAACCTATGGACCAGCGACAACAAGGAGAGCCTCTCCATCGATCTGATGCGCTACAGCCTCGACACAGGGGCGGCGCCTGTCATGGATTTCCTGTTTGTCGAGCTCCTGCTGTGGGGCAAGCAGGAGGGTTATGCCAGCTTCAACCTGGGGATGGCCCCCATGTCGGGCTTCAACGACAACCCCCTCGGCGGTTACTGGGCCCGCCTTGGCAACACCCTGTTCACCCGGGGCAGCCGTTTCTACAACTTCCAGGGATTGCGGCGTTACAAGGAGAAGTTCGGCCCAAGGTGGGAGCCCCGCTACCTGCTCTGTACCGGCCATCTGGTGCTGCCCCGCACCTTGACCCATCTCGTCTCCCTCATCAGTCGCGGCCCCTTCGGGCTCATGAAAAAATAGGAGTTGGCCCATGAGAGCCATGTTGTTGCTGTTGATTTGCTGTTTCGTCTCTTCGTTCACCTTGCCGGCAGTGGCCGCCCAGCCGGGCCGGGTCGGTGCGGAGCTGGGGCTGGTGGAGTTGCCGGTGGCGCAAGCCTCGTCTGCCCCCATGGTGGTTTTCATGAGCGGGGATGGCGGCTGGGCGGCGCTGGACAAGGGGCTCAGCGCCCAGTTGCAGGCCCACGGCATGCCGGTGGTGGGCTGGAGCTCGCTCTCCTATTACTGGAAGAAGAAGACGCCGGAGCAGGCGACGGCGGATCTGGTGCGCATCCTCACCGAGTACCAGTCCCGTTGGGGGCGCCAGCGCTGGTTGCTGGTGGGTTTCTCCTTTGGTGCCGAGATAGTGCCCTTCGTCATCAATCGTCTGCCGCCAGCCTATCGCGGCAGCCTGGCGGGGGCCGTGATGCTCTCCCCCTCGACGGCGTCGGATTTCGAAATCCACGTCAGCGACATGGTGGTGCACGACAAGGGGGGCAGCTATCCCACCCTGCCGGAGGTGACACGCATTCAGACTCTGCCGCTGCTCTGCGTGCAGGGGGCGGAGGATGACTCCCCGGTCAAACTCTGTCCGCGCTTGCAGCAGCCGAACGTGACGACGGTGACCCTGCCGGGCTCCCACCACTTCGACGACAACTACCAGACCCTGTATCAGGAGATTGCCGGACACCTGGGCCTGGCCCAATAACGGCGAGAGGCCGGGAAACGACACAGGGCGGCCAATGGCCGCCCTGTTGCCGTGGCCCCTTGCAACTGTCCAGGGGGCCGGCATGCCGGGATCAGAGCAGATCTTCGAGCTGGTACTTCTTGAGCAGTGTGTTGAAGGTGCCGTCGGCCTTGACACTCTCGATGGCGGCATCGAAGCGGGCCTTGAGCTTGTCATCGTGTTTGCGAAGGGCTACCGCCACCCCTTCTCCCAGGATCTTGTCCTGGGTGCCGTTGAACTGGGGGCCGACGAAGGCGAACTGCTTGCCCATCTCCTTGTCGAGGAAGCCGACCTTCAACTGCACCATCTTGCCGAAGGTGTAGTCGGCGCGGCCGGACTGCAGATCCAGCATGGGAGACTGGGCGTTGACGTAGCGCTTGATCTTGGCCACCTCGCCATAGCGGGCGGTGACGAAGTTGTCCTGGGGAGTGCCCTCCTGCACCGCGATCACCTTGCCCTTGAAGTGGGCCGGATCGTCTGCAAAGTCGGCCGCCTTGTCGCTGCGCCCCACGAAGCGGTTCTGCATCATGTAGTAGACCTGGCTGAAGTCCACTTTCTGGCGCCGCTCGTCCGTGATGTTCATGGAGGACATGATGGCGTCGTACTTGCGCACCTGCAGGCCCGGCAGCAGGGCATCCCAGGGCTGGTTGATCACCTCGCACTCGGTCTTCATGGCCGCGCACAGGGCATAGGCGAGATCGACCTCGAAGCCGCCGAGCTTGCCGCTGCTGTCGACCATCTCGAAGGGGGGATAGGTGGCATCGGTGGCGATCACCAGGGGTTTGGCGGCGGCCTGGCCGGCGGTGGCCAGGGCCATCAGCATCATCAGTGTGTTGAGTTTCATGGTCAGTCCCTTGAAGTGTGGTGTCATTCCTAGCGTGCTAAAGGGTGCCGGCCTCAAGGGCCGACGGCTATCTTGCGATGGGTGAGGGCCGGCAACTGGCTGCGCACCGTGCGCTGTGCTGCCAGATCCAGGGTGGCGATGGCCATGCCCTGACCCTCCTCTACCTGGGCCAGTATCCGGCCCCAGGGATCGATGATCATGCTGTGGCCGAAGGTGCGCCGCCCACCGGGGTGATGTCCCCCCTGGGCACTGGCAAACACGAAGGCCAGGTTTTCCACCGCACGGGCCCGCAGCAGCAGCGCCCAGTGCGCGAGCCCGGTGGTGTGGGTGAAGGCCGCGGGCAGGGCGATGAAATCGGGGGCGGGCCCCAGGCGAAACAGCTCCGGGAAGCGCAGGTCGTAGCAGATCCCGAGGCGCAGCACGCCCCAGGGCAGGGGATGGCTCACCACCTCCCGGCCCGGGGTCATGGTCGCGGCCTCGTCATACTGCTCCTGCCCGGTGCAAAAGCCAAACAGGTGCAGCTTGTCGTAGCGGCTTGCGAGCTGCCCTTGCGGGTCGATGAGCAGGCTGCTGTTGTGCATCTTGCCTGGCTCCTCGCTTTCAAGGGGCAGGGTGCCCGCCAGCAGCCAGAGCCCGAGCTCCCGGGCCAAGCCTTGTGCCCAGGCAAGCAGGGGGTGATCGCCAACGGGGGCGGCCAGGGCCACGCGCGCCCGCTCATCGACCGGCATCAGGTAGAAATATTCGGGCAGCAGGGCCAGCTCTGCCCCCTCGGCCGCGGCCTGACGCAGCAACGCCTCGGCCTGGGTCAGGTTGTGGTCAAGGTCATCCCCGGAGACCATCTGGAGGACGGCAACGCGCAGTGAATCCATGGTGCCCCCTAGACGGCGCACAGGCGCTCGGCGCCCGCCAGCAGGGTGTCGTCATCCTTGGAGAAGGAGAGGCGGATGACTCTTTGATCCGTGCCGTCGTGATAGAAGGCGGAGACCGGAATGGTGGCGACCCCGTGATCGCGGATGAGCCGCTGCACGAAGAGGCTGTCGGGCTCGTCGCTTACCCGCTCGTAGCTCGCCAGCATGAAGAAGCTGCCCGCCGAGGGGAGCAGGGTCAGGCGCGAATCCGCCAGGGCCGAGGCGAGCAGGTCACGCTTGCGCTGGTAGAAGGCTGCCAGCCCCTGATAGTGGGCCGGTTGCTGCAACAGGTGGGCGAAGCCGTACTGCATGGGGGTGTCGGCGGCGAACATGGCGAACTGGTGCACCTTGCGGATCTCCTCCATCAGGGGACGGGGAGCCACGCAGTAGCCCACCCGCCAGCCGGTGACGTGGAAGGTCTTGCCGAAGGAGAAGACGGCGACGGAGCGCTCCACCAGCTCCGGATAGCGGATGACGCTCTGGTGCAGGGCGCCGTCGAACACCACGTGCTCGTACACCTCGTCCGAGAGGATCAGGATGTCGGTGCCGCGCACCAGGCGGGCGAGGCGCTCCTGATCCCCTGCCTGCCAGACGGTGCCGGTGGGGTTGTGGGGGGTGTTGAGCACTATCATGCGGGTGCGGGGGGTGATGCGGGCGGCCACCTCGTCCCAGGGAATGGCGAAATCCGGCGCCTTGAGGGCGATCACCACAGGGGTGGCTCCCTGCAACTGGATCATGGGGCGGTAGCTGTCAAACGCCGGCTCGAACATGATCACCTCGTCGCCGGGGTGAACCAGGGCGGTGATGGCGCAGAACAGGGCTTCGCTGGCGCTGGCGGTGATGGTGATTTCCTCGCCCGCGTCATAGTGATGGCCGTAGCTGGCTGCAATCTTGGCCGCCAGTTGTTCGCGCAGGGCAGGCAGCCCCGTCATGGGGGCGTACTGGTTTTCACCGGCCAGCATGGCCTCGTGGGTCACCCGGATGAGCTCGGGATCGCAGGGGAAGCTCGGCGCCCCCTGGGAGAGGTTGATGCTGGGGTGGCGGGCGGCCAGATCCCCGATCACGGTGAAGATGGTGGTGCCCACCTGGGGCAGTTTGCTGGAAACCTGGGGGATGGACATGGGGCCGTCACCTGCGTGTGTGAAAGAGGTCCCTTTTTAGCCCCCCCAAGGCTTGCCGGACAACGGATTATTCGGCATGGTATGCATGAGTTTTTCTCAAGCATGGAGGCTTGTCATGTTGTCCACCCAGCCGCGTACTCAGTTGCCTCTCTATGGCCTGCAGGTCTTCGAGTGTTCTGCCCGCCACCTGAGTTTTACCCTGGCTGCCGACGAGCTGTGCGTGAGCCAGGGGGCGGTGAGCAAGCAGATCGCCCAGCTGGAGGCGCGCCTGGGCCACCTGCTGTTCGTGCGCGGCACCCGTTGTCTCACCTTGACCCCCGCCGCCGAGCGGCTGCTGCCTTTCGTTCGTGAAGGGCTGGCCCGCATGGGGGAGGGGCTCAGCGCCTTGCAGACCCTGCCCCACGAACAGGCGATCAGCATCAAGGTGCCCTCCTGCGCCAGCCGCTGGCTGCTGCGGCGGTTGCAGGCGTTCGAGGGGGAGGCGGTGGAGGTGCGTGGCAGCCATAGCCATGGCATCGACTTCTCCCGGGAGCCCTTCGATCTCGCCATCGTCTACCAGCCCTGCCTGGGGCGCTATCCCCACAGCCAGCCCCTGTTTCGGGAACGGCTGACCCCGGTCTGCGCCCCGGCGTTTGCTGCCAAGCATCGTCTGTTCGAGCGCGACCTGAACGAGCTGCCCCTGCTGCCTCTCATCCATGCCAGCGCCGATAGGCGGGACTGGCGCAACTGGTTCGCTGCCTTCCTCGACATCCCCTGGCAGCCCCAGGGGGGGCAGCTGTTCGATACCCTGGACTTGGCGATGAATGCCGCCTTGCAGGGGTTTGGCCTCTCTCTCGGGGATCCCACCATAGTGGCCGAGGAGCTGGAGAGCGGCGCCCTGGTCGCTCCCTTTGCCCCCGTGCTGGAGACGGATCACGAATACGCCCTGATCGCCCGGCCCGACAGCCAGCGCCACGGGGTGCAGCGAGTCTGTCACTGGCTGCTGGAGGGGGAGGGTCATCCCTGAGGGACGCGAAATGAAACAGCCCCGCGGGCGGGGCTGTTGTCAGGTGAATACCATCTCCATACAGTCATGGTGATGGCCGCTGGCCGATTAAAGGGTCACTGGCAGATCTTGTAGTAGACCTCGTTCCAGCGCAGTTGCTCCTTGAGCGCGGGGATGCGGGTGTGCTCGTCGATGACCACAAACTCGATACCCATGATGTCGGCGAAGGTGCGCAGCTGCTCGATGTCCACCGCCTGGGTGAACACCGAGTGGTGGGCGGCGCCCGCCAGGATCCAGGCCTCGGCGCTGGTCTGCAGGTCCGGCAGGGGTTTCCACAGGGCGCTGGCCACCGGGAGTTTCGGCATGGCCTCTGGCAGGTCCACCACTTCCAGCTGATTGACCACCAGGCGGAAGCGGTTGCCGAGATCGATGAGGCTGGCGTTGACCGCCTTGCCCGCCGGGGCCGCGAACAGCAGGCGGGCCGGATCGGCTTTCTTGCCTATGCCTAAGTGCTGGGCGTCCAGCACGGGTTTGCCTGCGGCGATGGAGGGGCAGACCTCCAGCATGTGGGCCCCCAGCACCAGGTTGTTGCCCGCTTCCAGATGGTAGGTGTAGTCCTCCATGAAGGAGGCACCCCCCGCAAGGCCATATCCCATCACTTTCAGGGTGCGCAAGAGGGCCGCTGTCTTCCAGTCCCCTTCTGCCCCAAATCCGAAGCCTTGCTCCATCAGACGCTGGCAGGCGAGGCCCGGCAGCTGGTGCAGACCATAGAGATCTTCGAAGGTGGTGGTGAAAGCGCCAAAGCCGCCGTCGGTGAGGAACTTCTTCATCCCCAGCTCCTGGCGCGCCGCCTCGTACAAGGAGGCACGCAGCGGCCCACCCGCCAGCACCGCCTCGGTCAGGGTGTAGGTCGCTTCATATTCGGCCAGCAGCGCCTCGATGTCGCTCTCGGGCACGGCATCGATCACCTTGACCAGATCGCCGACCGGGTGGTAGTTCACCTGATAGCCGAACTGGATCTGGGCCTCAATCTTGTCGCCCTCGGTGACCGCCACGTTGCGCATGTTGTCGCCAAAACGGGCGATCTTGAGGTGGCGGCTGTCGTGGATGGCGGCGGCGATGCGCATCCAGTTGCCAATCTTCTGTCTGGCCTCTTCATCTTGCCAGTGACCCACCACCACGGTGCGCGGCAGCCGCAGGCGGGCCCCCATGAAGCCGAACTCGCGCCCGCCGTGGGCGGTCTGGTTCAGGTTCATGAAGTCCATGTCGATCTCGCTCCAGGGGAGATCCCGGTTGAACTGGGTGTGAAATTGCAGCAGGGGCTTTTGCAACTGGCTCAGCGCCGGGATCCACATCTTGGCGGGGGAGAAGGTGTGCATCCACACCATGAGCCCGGCGCAGCGCTCGTCGTGGTTGGCATCCCGGGCCACCGCGCTGATTTCATCCAGGGTGGTACCGGTGGGTTTGAGCACTATCTTGAGGGGCAGGTTCGCCCCCTCGTTGAGCTGGCTGGCGATGGTGTGGGCGTGATCGGCCACCTGCTTCAATGTGGTGGCGCCATACAGGTGCTGGCTGCCGACCAGGAACCACACTTCCAGCTGTTTCATCAATTCCATGAGTTTGTCCTCTTTTAGGCTTTTGTCTGGCCGTAATAGGCGTGTTTGCCATGCTTGCGCTGGTAGTGCTTCTCCAGCAGGTAATCGGGCAGGGGGCGGGCCCCCGGGTTGATCTGGCCGGTGAGCCAGGCCATGCGGGCCACCTCTTCCAGCACCACGGCGTTGTGCACTGCATCCTCGGCGCTCTTGCCCCAGCTGAAGGGGCCGTGGTTGGCCACCAGCACCCCCGGCATGGTGAGGATGGGGGTCTGCTTGAGGGTTTCGACGATGAGATGACCGGTCAGCCCCTCGTAATCCTCCTCCACTTCGCCCGGGGTGAGCAGGCGGGAGCAGGGGATCTCGCCGTGGAAGTAGTCGGCCTGGGTGGTGCCGAAAATGGGGATGGGACGCCCCGCCTGGGCCCAGGCGGTGGCATGGGTGGAGTGGGTGTGCACCACGCCGCCAAGCTCCGGATAGGCGCGATAGAGCACCAGGTGGGTGGCGGTGTCGGAGGAGGGGCGAAGGTCCCCCTCCACCTGCTTGCCCGCCAGATCCAGCACCACCATGTCCTCGACCCGCATCCGCTCATAGCTGACGCCGCTTGGCTTTATCACCACCAGATTGCGCTCTCGGTCGATGCCGCTCACGTTGCCCCAGGTGAAGGTCACCAGGCCATGGCGCGGCAGATCCAGATTGGCGGCGAGCACCTGATCCTTGAGGGTCTTGAGGTTCATGCCGGCACCCCCCGGTTGTAGAGCGGTTCGGCGGCGGCGCCCCAGGCGAGGTAGCGCTGGTAGAGGCGTTCATACTCGGCGACCCGCTCGGGGTGTGGCTGGTGGGTGCGCTCCACGGCGCTCGCCATGTGGTGCTGGGCCTTGGCCACATCGGCGTGGATCCCGGCCGCCACGGCGGCAAAGATGGCCGCCCCCAGGGCGCAGCACTGATCCGAGGCCACCACCTGGATAGGCCTGTTCATCACGTCGGCGCAGGTCTGCATCACGGTGGTGGACTTGCGGGCGATGCCGCCAAGGGCGATCACCTGCTCCACCGGCACCTGCTGACTGGTCATGCACTCCATGATGCTGCGGGCACCGAAGGCGGTGGAGGCCACCAGGGCACCGAAGAGATCGGGGGCATCGGTGCCGAGGTTGATCCCCGTGAGGGTGCCCTGCAGGCGCTGGTTGGCATAGGGGGTGCGCCGGCCGTTGAACCAGTCGAGCACCACCGGCAGGTGCGCCAGGTCGCGCTGCTGATCCCAGGCGGCGGCGAGGCTGGGTAACAGGGCCTGCTTGTGGCGCTCGATGGCGGTGCGAAGCTCCGGATACTGGGCGGCGAGGCTGTCCAGGGGCCAGCCGAGCTGGCGCTGATACCAGGCATAGATGTCACCGAACGCGGACTGTCCTGCCTCCAGCCCCACCATGCCCGGCACCACGCTGCCGTCTACCTGGCCGCAGATCCCGGCAATGGCCCGATCACCTATGGTGGCCTCATCTGCGATCAGGATGTCGCAGGTGGAGGTGCCTATCACCTTCACCAGCGCATTGTTGCCGGCCCCGGCTCCCACCGCCCCCATGTGGCAGTCAAAGGCGCCGCCGGCGATCACCACCTCGCAGGAGAGGTGCAGCCGCTCCGCCCACTCCGGGGTCAGAGTGCCGACCGGGAGATCGGCGGTCCAGCTGCCGGTAAAGAGGGGGAAGTCGAGATCCTCCGTCAGCAGGGGATCCAGGGCATTGAGGAAGTCGGCGGGCGGCAGGCCGCCCCAGCTCGGGTGCCAGAGGGACTTGTGGCCGGCGGCACAGCGCCCGCGCTTGAGGGTGGCCGGGGCCTGGGTGCCGCTCAGGACGGCGGGGACCCAGTCACACAGCTCGACCCAGTTGCAGGCGGCGGCGCGCACGGCGGCATCGGCGCGGGAGACGTGCAGGATCTTGGCCCAGAACCACTCGGAGGAGTAAATGCCGCCGATGTAGCGGCTGTAGTCGGGGAACTGGCCGCCGTGGCACAGGGCGGTGATGGCCTCCGCCTCCTCGATGGCGGTGTGATCCTTCCACAGCACGAACATGGCGTTGGGGTTGTCGGCAAACTCCGGACGCAGGGCCAGCACGCGCCCCTCTCTGTCGATGGGGGCGGGGGTGGAGCCGGTGCTGTCCACCCCGATGCCGCGCACGGCGGTGCGCTGACTCGGCGTGAGCTGGCTCACCACCGCCACCACTGCCTGCTCCATGGACTCCAGATAGTCGAGGGGGTGGTGGCGGAACTGGTTGTTGACCGGTTGGCAGTAGTGGCCTGCCTGCCAGCGCGGGTAATAGACGACATGGGTCGCCAGCTCGGCGCCGTCCTGGCAGCGCACGGCGAGTGCCCTGACCGAGTCGCTGCCGAAATCGAGTCCGATGACGATGTGCTCAGACATAAGTGCTCCTGACCATCAATGAGGGGTGACTGGGGGGAACCATAGGAGATGGGCAGGAGGGGCGGTTAGCCATTGGCTGCTGGAAATATGGATTTTAACGCTGTCAGTGCGACAGGGTGACGGCTCTCTAAAATTCAATATGTGACGAAATTGCTAATTATATAGACGAAATGGCTGCAATCTCATGGCGTGATCCTGCTCTCCATTTTTAATTGTGAAAACGATTACAACTTGGTTCGCTCAATCAGCAACAACAATAACGTCCTGTTTAAGCATGTTTTTATATGGCTGCGACTTGATTGACTCAACGAGCAGCACTGCGTGGATACATGGATTGATAGAACCGTTGGAGACATTCGCATGAACAAAATCGTTAAAGGCATGATCGCGATGGGGTTCGCCCTTGGTATGGCAAATTCTGCTTTCTCGGCCGAAGCGCTGAAGCTGGGCTACCTGGTCAAGCAGCCCGAGGAGCCCTGGTTCCAGACCGAGTGGAACTTCGCCGACAAGGCGGGCAAGGAACTGGGCTTCGAGGTGATCAAGATAGCCGTCCCCGACGGGGAGAAGACCCTCAATGCCATCGACAGTCTGGCGGCGAATGGCGCCAAGGGCTTCGTCATCTGTACCCCTGATCCCAAACTCGGTGCCGCCATCATGGCCAAGGCCAACAGCATGGATCTGAAGGTCATCACGGTGGATGACCAGTTCGTCAACGCCAAGGGCCAGCCCATGGAGCAAGTGCCCCTGGTGATGATGGCCGCCACCAAGATTGGCGAGCGTCAGGGTCAGGAGCTCTACAAGGAGATGCAAAAGCGCCAGTGGGACGTAAAGGCGACCGGGGTGCTCGCCATCACCGCCGACGAGCTCGACACCGCCCGTCGCCGGGTCGAGGGCTCCCTGGGCGCGCTCAAGGCCGCCGGTTTCCCCGAGGGCCAGATCTTCCACGCGCCCACCAAGAGCAACGACATTCCGGGGGCGCTGGATGCCGCCAACTCCATGCTGGTGCAACACCCCGAGGTCAAGAACTGGCTCATCGTCGGCATGAATGACAACACCGTGCTCGGCGGCGTGCGCGCTACCGAAGGGCAGGGCTTCAAGGCGGAGAACGTCATCGGCATCGGTATCAACGGGGTGGATGCGGTGAACGAGCTCTCCAAGTCCAGCGCCACCGGCTTCCTCGGCTCCCTGCTGCCCAGCCCGGACGTACACGGCTACAAGAGCATCCAGATGCTCCATGACTGGGTCGTCAACGGCGCCGAGCCTGCCAAGTTCACCGAGGTGACCGACGTGGTACTCATCACCCGCGACAACTTCAAGGCCGAGCTGCAAAAGAAAGGGCTGTGATCCCCATCCCTTGATACCCATGCCGGCATGGCGGAGTGCGCCGTGCCGGCTGGCTGGAGTCATCTCATGAATCAAGTTCCATATCTGGAGTTTTGCGGCATCAGCAAGGAGTTTCCCGGCGTCAAGGCGCTGCAGAACGTCTCCTTCGCCTGCCAGCAGGGCACGGTACACGCGCTGATGGGAGAGAACGGGGCCGGCAAGTCCACCCTGCTCAAGATCCTGAGCGGTTTTCAGGCGCCCACCCGCGGGGTGGTGAAGCTGGCGGGTCAGGAGAAAGTGTTCCAAAACACGGTCGATGCCCTTGAGAGCGGGATCGCCATCATCTATCAGGAGCTGCACCTGGTCCCTGAAATGAGCGTGGCGGAGAACATCTACCTGGGGCAGTTGCCGACCCGGCGCGGCGTCATCGATCGGGAGAAGCTCTATCAGGATGCAGCCAGGCAGCTGGCACGCCTCGGGATGGATGTCTCCCCCGAGACGCCGCTCAAGTACCTGTCCCTGGGTCAGTGGCAGATGGTGGAGATCGCCAAGGCCCTGACCCGGGACGCCAGCGTCATCGCCTTCGACGAGCCGACCAGCAGCCTCTCGTCCCGCGAGATTGAGCAGCTGTTTCGGGTCATCCGCCAGTTGCGGGACGAGGGCAAGGTCATTCTCTACGTCTCCCACCGCATGGACGAGATCTTCGCCCTGTGCGATGCCATCACGGTGTTCAAGGATGGCCAGTTCGTGCGCACCTTCGCTTCCATGGCCGAGGTGGACCGGGATCTGCTGGTCAAGACCATGGTGGGGCGCGAACTGACCGACATCTATGGTTACAGCCCAAGGCCGCTTGGCGAGGCGGGCCTCAAGGTGGAGCACCTGATGGGGCCCGGCCTCAAGGCGCCGGTGTCGCTCGAGGTAAAGAGAGGGGAGATCCTCGGCATCTTCGGGCTGGTGGGGGCCGGGCGCAGCGAGCTGATGAAGCTTATCTTCGGCGCCGAGACACCTCGAGGGGGCGAGATATCGGTGTTTGGCAAACAGGTTGTCATTCAGAGCCCCATCGACGCCATTCGCAGCGGCATCATGCTCTGTACCGAAGACAGGAAGGCGCTCGGCATCATCCCCATCCATTCGGTGCAGGAGAACATCAACATCAGCGCTCGCCGCCACCACGCGTGGGGAGGCTTCTGGATCAACCAGAAGTGGGAAGACGAGAACGCGAGGCTGCGGATCCGCGACATGCGGGTCAAGACCCCGTCTCCCCAGCAGGCCATCATGAACCTCTCCGGCGGCAACCAGCAGAAGGCCATTCTGGGGCGCTGGCTGTCGGAAGACATGAAAGTGATCCTGCTCGACGAGCCGACCCGAGGCATCGACGTCGGGGCAAAGAACGAGATTTACAACGTGATTTACGATCTGGCCAAGGTGGGCATCGCCGTGGTGGTGGTCTCGAGCGAGCTGCCGGAGGTGCTGGGCATCGCGGATCGGATCCTGGTCATGCGGGAGGGGGAGATCGCCGGAGAGCTTTCCCACGACGAGGCCAACGAGGTCAAGGCGCTCAATCTGGCCATGCCGGCCCGTTGATCTGCTGACCGCAACGAGATAGCACCCGGAATTTTCAGGAGAAATACCATGACAACAACGACCTCGGTCGGCCAAGCCGCCAACGACACCGCGGCGAGCGGTACCCGCCTGCAACTGACCCGCATCTGGGATCAGTACGGCATGCTGGTGATCTTCGCCATCCTGTTTCTGCTCGCCTGCGTGCTGGTCCCCAACTTCGCCAGCCTTATCAACATGCGGGGGCTCGGGCTTGCCGTCTCCATGTCGGGCATGGTGGCCTGCGGCATGCTGTTCTGCCTCGCCTCCGGCGAGTTCGACATGTCGGTGGGCTCCGTGGTGGCCTGCTCCGGGGTTGCCTGCGCGGTGGGCATCAACGCCACCGAGAGCATCCCCCTCGGTATTCTGGCCGGTCTCTCGGTGGGCCTTGTCTTTGGCCTCATCAACGGCATCGTCGTGGCCAAATTCAAGATCAACGCCCTCATCACCACCCTTGCCACCATGCAGATGGCGCGCGGGGTGGGCTACATCATCTCCGACGGCAAGGCGGTGGGCATCGTGGAGGAGGGCTTCTTCGAGCTTGGCAACTCCGCCCTGCTCGGCATCCCGACGCCCATCTGGCTGACGGCTGTCTGCTTCGTGTTGTTCGGTCTGCTGCTCAACAAGACCACCTTCGGGCGCAATACCCTGGCCATGGGGGGCAACGAGGAGGCGGCGCGTCTGGCCGGGGTCAACGTGGTGCGCACCAAGATCATCATCTTCACCATGACCGGGCTCATCGCCTCGCTCGCCGGCATCATCCTCGCATCCCGCATGACCTCGGGTCAGCCCATGACCTCCATCGGCTTCGAGCTGGTGGTGATCTCCGCCTGCGTGCTGGGTGGGGTCTCCATGAAGGGGGGGATCGGCAAGATCTCCTACATCATCGCCGGGGTGCTGATCCTGGGGCTGATGGAGAACGCCATGAACCTGCTCAACATCTCCCCGTTTGCCCAGTACGTGGTGCGTGGCCTCATCCTGCTCGCCGCCGTGCTGTTCGACCGCTACAAGCAGGTGCGCAAAGCCCGTATCTGAGCGATGTCTTTCCTCGTCACCGGGTCGGCCTCGCGCCGGCCCGGTGTTTTCCCCGGCAAGCTGTGAGCCAGTTCAACAATTTCACAACGCACAGCTTGCGAACTTAGGGGGTTCCTACGCCGGATCTCTACAATGGCCCATGTCGACTTTTTTACCGAAACCCTGTTTTCCGCCATGTCCTCGATGCAAAAAGAGAAGCCGAAACAACTCAATCCCCTGCTGCCTGGCTATGCCTTCGACGTCTTCCTGGTCTCGGGGATGACTCCCATCGAGCAGGGGAGCGCGCTGGATTTCACCATCGACAGGCCCCACGGCATGAAGGGGTTCATCGTCAACCTGACCATCAAGGGCAAGGGGCAGATCTTTCAGGGGGACAAGGCCTTCACCGTGGAACCCGGCGACCTGCTGCTCTTTCCTCCAGCGGCGGTGCACCATTACGGCCGGGCGCCGGATGCCCGGGAGTGGTATCACCGCTGGGTCTATTTCCGGCCGCGGGCCTATTGGGCTGACTGGCTCAAGTGGCCCCAGGTGACGGAGCAGGTGGGGCGGCTGCAACTGGCGGACAACCAGCTGCTCACCGAATTCGACGCCCTCTTCCTCGACATCGAGGAGACCCACAAGCAGCTGCGGCCCATGTCGGAGCAACTGGCCATGAACCTCTTGGAGCGGTTGCTCATCCGCTGCTACGAGGCATCGTCCCAGAATGCCTATCCCGCCATCGATCACCGGGTCCACGAGGCATGCCAGATCCTGAGCGAGTCCCTCTCGGCCGAGATCTCGGTGGAAGCGCTGGCGGAGCAGGTGTTCTTGTCCCCCTCGCGCCTCGCGCACCTGTTTCGCGAGCAGGTGGGGGTGAGCATAGTGCGCTGGCGCGAGGATCAGCGCATCATGCGGGCCAAGCTGCTGCTGCAGACCACGCCGCTGTCGGTCTCCACCATAGGCCAGCAGGTGGGCTATGACGATCAGCTCTACTTCTCGCGGGTGTTCCGAAAGCGGGTAGGGGTCAGCCCCACCGAATACCGCAAGTGCGCCACCCCGCTATGAGCAGAGCCCAGAGATGACAAAGCCCTCATGACGAGGGCTTTTGTTATCCATGAGGGGGCGGATGCGCAATCAGCCCTGACGAGCCTTGAACCTGGGATTGCTCTTGCAGATGACGAACAGCTTGCCGCGCCGACGCACGATCTGGCAATCCGGGTGACGCGACTTGGCGGATTTCAGGGAGGCGAGGACTTTCATTGTTTCTCTTTTCCTTTGCTGAAGAACTGACCGAATCGCTGGCCGAAGCGAGCGACCTGACCTTCCTTGCCGACCTGCTTCTGTTTGCCGGTATAGAAGGGGTGGGACGCGCTGGAGACATCCAGCGTCACATAGGGGTAGGTGTTGCCATCTTCCCACTCTCTGGTGCGATCGGTGGCCAGCGTGGAGCCGATCAGAAAGTAGGTATTGCTGGCGAGATCGTGGAACAGAACCTTGCGGTATTCAGGGTGAATATGGGGGCGCATGATTGCCTCTTTTGTTATGTTATAACAAGACGTGAATAATGCGATGGATGAGAATTAATATCAACTGTTTTTTCCATGATGACAGCGATGGGGGAAAATCGGGGCCGTTCGGCTGCACATCGTCAGCAAGAAGGCATGGGCGGTGAGGGCCTATGTGCAGCCACCATCTTTACTTTTCAAAATTACTGTATAAAAATACAGTAAACTATCATGGAGACGTACCTTATGCGCCTGGAAATCATCATCGACAGAAAACACCAGATTCCCACCTCGACCATGGAGGCCTTGCGCCAGGAGCTGCTCAAGCAACTGGGTGAGCGCTTTCCCGATCTGCATGTGCGGGTGGCACCGGGTAGTGCCATGGCTCTGACGGTCAGTCGCGCCAGCAAGGAAGACAAGGAGCTGGCCGAAGCCATGGTGCAGGAGGTGTGGGAAAACGCCGATAGCTGGATGCCGGAAGAAGAGGCTCTGGAGGCCTGAAGATAAGCTCTCAGCGGCAAACATCGTCGTGATCCGCCAGGGCGCGAGGAGGAACCTCCAGCCGGATGATGATCCCTGTACCGGCTTTGCCGAACCGCTCTTCAAAACACGCAGCCTCGGGCTGCGTGTTGCGTTGATGGGGTAAGCGCATGACCATGAAGGCGAAAGGCGAAAGGCGAAAGGCGAAAGGCGAAAGGCGAAAGGCGAAAGGCGAAAGGCGAAAGGCGAAAGAGTAATGTTTCTGGCTGCGCTCAGAGTCCCGCCCAACGCTTGAGGCTGTCGACCTGCACCCGTTGGGTGGCCTGTGCGATGTCGCCATTGGCACGCAGTGCCTTGAGGGCGGTGGGGAGCGCCGCGCGTACCTCGTCCGCCGTCATGCCCGGTTGCAATGCCGGGTGGTAGGCAAGCCTGAGCAACACGTAATCGAGCCCGGTCAGAAAGCTGTCGATGCTGCTGTCATTGAAGATGGAAGGGAACACCTTGTCCGAGTCGTTGGGCAGCCCCATCACCTGGCTCAGCTCTTCCACCACGCAATCCAGAAAACGGCCCTTTGCCCGGCTGTAATCCACCGGAATGATGATGGTGGCACGGGTGATCTCGTAGCGAGCGTTGGTGGCGAAATTGGCCAGGCAGATCCCCTCCTTGAGGGCGATGCGCACCGACTCGTCCTGGCGCATGGTGCGCGCAGCCCAGCTCGCCATCTGTTTGTGCCGGGTCATGATGAGGGTGAGATTGGGGTTGTCGTTGACAATCTCGATGGGGTGACCGGTGATCCTGCTCAGGTGACGGGTCTGTACCTTGACGACCTCGGCCTGCAGCGGCTTGTCGCCGAATTCGTTGACGAGCTTGAGACGCACGGGGCCCGGCCAGCGGGAGAAGTGCTCCTGTTGTTCATGGCCATACTCCCGTTTCATGGCGATTTCCATGAAGCTCTGGACAAGGTAGTCATCACGCTGCCAGCGTTCGGTGGCCGACAGCGGCAGGGAGAAGAGCCAGAGCATCAGCCCCGGGAGCAACCAGTGCCCATGGCGAACGGGCTGGAGAGGTGTGTGCCATGGGCGCATCTTGCCTCCTTGCAAGGGGATCAGCGGGCGGTACGCTCGATATCACGCCAGGTGAGCCAGAGCCTGAGATCGAACTCCAGTTGATGATAGTCCGGTTCCATGTGCTGGCAGAGTTGGTAGAAAGCCTTGTTGTGATCCTTCTCCTTCAGGTGGGCCAGCTCATGCACCACTATCATCTTGAGAAAGGCGGGATGGGCCTCCTTGAACAGGGCGGCGATGCGGATCTCGTTCTTGGCCTTGAGCTTGCTGCCTTGCACCCGGCTGACATAGGTGTGCAGTCCCAGGGCATCCTTGATCACGTTGATCTTGCCGTCGAAGATCACCTTGGAAAGCGGCGCCGAGCTTTTCAGGTAGCGGTTCTTCAGCTCCATGGTATAGGCGAGCAGCGCCTTGTCGCTCTGGACGAGGTGGGTTTGCGGGTAGCGTTTGGCCAGCATCTCGCCGAGTTTGCCCGCCGCAATCAACTGCTGTACCTGAGCCTTGAGTGGCTCCGGATAGCCCCCCAGATAAGTCAGCTCCGCCATGATTCTTCCCTCTGCCGCAAAAAAGAGCGCCATTGTAGTCAGGATGGGGCCCCTTGAACATGGTCGGCCCCCCTCTTTATGACGACAACGAAAAGGGGCCATCACCAGGATGGCCCCTTCTGTGTGCCTGATTAGCGGCGCCGGTACAGGCCCGGGTCCACCTCTTCATACTGGGCTGCCAGATACTGGTAGAAGGCAAGGTGGGAGGGGGAGGTCGGAGTCTTGAGCTCCTGTGCCACCCGCTCCGGTTTGGCGATGATGAATTTGGGTTGTTGGCGCTGGATGTCAGCCAGCACCCGCTCGCGCACATCGTAGGGCGGGTTGACGTTGGCAAAGAACAGATAGGCGGAGGCCGGCTGGCGATCGGTCCAGAGGTAGTATTGCGGCTGGATGCCATCGACCCAGATCTTGTCGGTAGGCGCCGTCTCGGCCAGGATACGATCGACCCTGACCTGGGCGGGGGGATTGAACGGCCTACCCTTGAGATTGCCTTCCCAGGCGTTGTTGACCAGCAGTACCAGCATGGCCAGCGAGGCGAGCCAGGGGGTGGCGCTTCGCACGTCCCAGGCGCGCCAGAGCGGGACCAGAATGAGCACGGGCAAGGCCCACAGCAGGCTGTTGCCGAGCACCTCGCGCACCCGCTCCAGAGACCACTCCTTGGTGCTCCAGCCGTAACCGAGCTGCTGGGCCAGCAACCAGCTGGCGGTCAGCACCACCAGGGAGATGCAAAGTAGCCCCAGGGCATCGGATCGCTGCTCGCTTCTGTCCAGCAGGCAGGCGAGCGGCAGCAGGCCAAGCTGCAGATAGAGCACATCATAGTGATCGAACACATGGCCGGAGACCGAGTTGGCGATCAGGGTGAACAGCACCCCCAGCAGGGTGGCGCACAGCGCGGGGAGATACCACTCCTGGCGGCGCCCGAGCATCAGGACGAGGAAGGCGGGCAGCAGCATGATGAGGCCGGTGCGCAGCAGACCGACGGCGCCCACCTCAGGAGAGAAGCCGTTGCCGTAGCTCCCTTCGAAGAAGATGCCGAAGGCGTAGTATTTGAACTCGGCCAGCACGTCGTGGTGCTGGAAGTAGGCATAGAGCGGGCCGCCGACGAGGGCCAGTCCAAGCAGGCTGGAAAAGAGCAGGGCAAAGGCGCAGCGCCACTGCTCACGCAGGCACCAGTGACAGAAGAGCACCAGATACCAGGCACCCCAGAAGGCGCCGTTGTTGGTGCGCATCCAGGCCACGATGGCGAAGGTGAGTGCGGCGACCAGGGCCGGTCCCCAGCTGAATCGCTTGTCCAGCAGCATGGTGATGAAAGCCCACTGGGCGATGAGGGCCAGATGGAATGTCCAGTCCTCTGTCATGTTGCCGTAGTAGTAGCGAGTGCTGTAGAGCGCCAGCAGGGCCAGCATGCTGCCAAGTCGCGCCCGCACCGAGAGCCCGAGCTGCGAAAAAGCCTGCCAGCTCGCCATGAGGCCCAGCCAGCAGAGCACCCACTCCAGCAGCCAGATCCCGAAGAAGCCACCAAGGCCATAGCCCAGTGCATCGAGGGCGAAGATCATGGGACCCTTGATGTCGATCATGTCCCGATAGAGTACGCCCCCCTCGCTCCACATCTTGCCCATCACCGCAAACAGGGAGGCATCAAATCCCGGGGCCATGCCGTGGAACAGCGGATTGCGCAGACAGAACAGCAGAGCCATCAGGGCGGTGAGCAAGATGACCGACGGCCTGATCCCGGGATTGTGGCGGTGCGGGGTAAAGCGGATGGCATGATTCATGGGTGACCTGTTCCTGCGGGAAAGACTGAAAAAGCGGGCTTATCTTGCCGAGCCGGGCTGCACGATGCAATGGAAGAAGTGTAGGCACCTGAAATAATTCGTAAAAGTATCGTTTTCACGCCTCTGGCTGCACTGGCAGGCCCCATCACAAGACAGGGCTGGCGCAGTCGGGCGTCACAGCCTGAGGTTGCATGGTAGGGGGCCTGCGCCTGGGAGCGGATCAGGATGCCCCTATGCGGGGGAAAGGCGGCACCGACCCGGGATGGGCCGGTGCCAGATTCACTGGCCGTGATACTCCACCAGGGCCGGCAGGGGGCTGAGTTCCGGCAGGTGGCGTGCCCAGCGCAGGAAGGCATCCGCCAGGGTAATGCCGAGCTCCTGATTGTGCTGGGTCAGGGTGCGGGCAAGGGCCGTGTAGCCCTCCTTGCCGGAGGCGGTATAGGCACTGGAGACCCCGCGATAGATGGCATCCGGCTCGACGTGCTGCCACTGACCTGGGCTGACTTCCCATTCCAGGCGAGTGATCCTCTCCCCTTTGGGTCTGTCGGCCTGATAGCAGAAGCGCACCCCGGCGGTATAGGGGAAGCTGCCGCTGCCATTGCCCGTCACACCATTGTTGGTGGCGTTGTCGATGGCCCCCTCCAGCGCTTCGGCCAGTTCATGGCCGTGCACCCGGTAGAGGGTGAGGGGAATGGCAAAGGGCAGCAGGCGTCCGGCAACGTCTGCTTCGGTCAGGGGGCCTGGCTCGAGGGAGCAGCGCACGCCCCCGGCATTGTGCAAGGCAAAGTCCACCTGACCCACCTGTTCGCGGGCACTGGCCAGCATGGCACTCGCTACCAGGGGGGCGACCTGGCTGCCGGCGGGCAGGCTGGCATCGGGCAGGCGCTGGTGATGGAGCGGATCAGCGAGCCGGGTCACCACGCGCCGGGTCATGGTTTCGAGCTCGGGGCGATAGCGTCTGGTCAGATGCTGCTCGAGCTCGGGGGCCGGTTCGCAGAAGTGCAGCCCCGCAGGAGGCGGGGAAGCAAAGGGCCAGGGATCCCAGGGTAACCACTCCAGCTGGCCGCGGCTTTGGCACACGCGTCCCTGCTCGTCGAAGGTGAGTTCGCACACCCCGAGACAGAGGGCGCTGTGGGCGGCGTGCAGGATGGCCACCCCGTTCACCATGAGGGGATAGCTGCCTTCGCTGTCGAGCCCGAGCGGCGCCAGATCCCCCAGCAGGCTGTGGGTGTGCCCGCCGACGATGAGGCTGAGCTCGGGGAAGCGGGTCGCCAGTCGCTTGTCCTGCGCCAGACCCAGGTGGCTCAGCAATATGATGTGGTGGATCCCCTCGGCCTTGATCTCTTCGAGGGCGCGGCTCAAGGTCTCTTCGATACCGTGGAAACGGGTGTGGGGATCGGGGCTCGCGATGGCGGCCATCTGCGGCAGCGTGATGCCGAGCAGGGCGAAGGGCACGTCGTCGATGACGCGCTTGTGCCAGGGGCGGCTCGCGTCAAACAGCTGCGGCAGCCCCTGCAGCCGCAGCGGGGCATCGGCGGGCTCCTGACGGTTGTCGATGTTGGCGGCGAGCACCGGGAAATCGAGCTGGCGCAAAAACTCCACCAGCGGCCCGTTGCCCAGATCGAATTCGTGGTTGCCGATCACCATGGCATCCGGTCGCAAGAGGGCCAGCAGGTCCGCATTGGCCCGCCCTTTGAAGCGGTTGAAGTAAAGTGACCCCTGGAAGGTATCGCCGCCATGCAGCAGCAGGCAGGTCTGGCCGGCTGCCTCGGCCTGTTGGCGCAGGGCGGTGAGCCGGGTCAGGATGCGGCCATAGCCGCCGCACTGGGTGCGCCATTCGGACTTGCCATCGGGGGAGAAGCGCATGGGGGCGCCATCGAAATGGGAGTGGCAGTCGCTGAAGTGGGCAAGTTGAACCGTCATACTCAAGGCTCGGTCCTCCTTAGGAAAAAAGAGCACCGAGTCTACTGCATGGGGTGGGGGGGATACCAGCCCGGCGGCAGCCGGGCCGGTAAAGAGTCAGGCGGGAACCATGATCTGGGTGGCGAGGATCACCACCAGCAGGCCGACGGCCACCGGCAGCGAGGTACGTTTGACCACCTCGAACGGAGAGAGATTGCCCATCCCCGCACAGGCGACCACCACCCCGGAGACCGGCGAGATGGTGCGGCCGAGGTTGGATGCCTGCAGCATGGGGATCACCAGATAGGCCGGGTTGACGCCGAGGCTGGTGGCCAAATGGGGGATGAGCTCCACGAAGGCGTAGAAGGGGGCGTTGCCGGAACCCGTGGTGAAGGCCGCCAGGGTGGTGATGACCACCAGCACCAGCATGATGACGATGCCGCCGGTACCGAAGCTCTGAGCCAGATCCAGGAGGTTGGCGATGAAACCGAGTCCCATCAGACCCTGGGCAAAGACCCCGGCACCCACCAGCAGCATCACCACGCCGGCGAAAGCGTCGGCCATGTTGCGCCAGCACACCTGCAGCCCGTCCAGCAGCTCGCGGCCGTTGCGCTTGCGCACCAGCTCCAGCAGGGCGGCCAGCACTAGGCAGATGACGATGATGGTGACGATGTCGAGCTTGGGCCCCAGTTTGCCGTCAAACAGCAGCACACCGATGATGGGGGTGAAGGGCAGGATGGCGTAGAAGCCGGGGGCGTCGGTGACGAGATCGCTCGGGGCGACCGCGGCGTTGTGCTCCCCGGCCTTCTGATCCAGATAACGTTGCCAGAAGAAGTGGGTCACCGCCATGGCGGCGATGGCCACCAGGGAAATGGGCAGGGTCAGCTTGAATGCAAACTCGATGAGCTCCATGTTCGCGGCCTGGGCTGCCATCACCACGTCCCCCGAGGTGGGGGAGAGGATGATGGCGGCCGGCGAGGCGCACACCGCCGCTGCCGCGCCACGGGAGATCCCCATGTTGACCATCAGCGGGAAGAGGGTGGCCATCAGCAGAACCCCGAGGCCGGTTGCGGAGCTCACCGCCAGCGACATGGCGCAGGCGACCAGATAGGCGGCCACCAGCAGGATGTAGGGGGACTTGATGACACCGAGGGGTTTGCTCGCGAGCTTCACCAGTATGGTGTTGGCGCCGATGTGGCTCATGTAGCCGGCAAAGCCGCACAGCACCATGATGAGCATGCCGAGGCCACCCCCCCTGTCGACCAGCAGGAAGCGCACGTATTCGAAGATGTCGGTGGCCATGTGGCCGGTAGAGGGGACGCTCGCCGGCAGCACCGCCTTGCCCATCAGGGCGGTGATCGCCAGCAGCAGCAGGCCGCCGCTGAGCAGTACCCCGGTGGCGGAGTAGCCCTTGAAGATGTAGCGACCCACGGCCAGGGTGACCAGGGTGCCGATCAGGAGTTCTATCATAAAACCTTCCCAAGAGTTGAAGTGAGGGGGTGGCCTGCCAGGGCTCACCAGAGGGTTGCGCTGGACTATCCGGCATCGGCCAACAAAAACACTGCGGATATTACCCACTAAGGAGTGTTTCACCATCCGTTCGATGGCAGCTTGTGATCTCGACTGCAAATCCCCGCCTGAGCCGGGGTGATGACTCGCACGTTTGCAGCAACCGGGTGCCAAGAGCGGATGACAGGGGGCTGGATCAGGGGTAATCTCCCAATCGGGTTATTAATTCATTGATTATTAATTGAAATTAAGCCGGGACTCACAAGGAGCAAAGCCGCGGACAGATGGGACTCTTCAGCAAGACAGGGGTGACGGTGGCCCTCATTTATGCCGCCTCAATCGGTGCTGTACCTTCCCACTATGCCGGTGTGAAGGTCGCCCCCGATATCAAGGTCGACTTCCAGTTCTATCGGGTCTCCGGGGCCGATGTGGGGGCCGTGATGCGCCAGATCACCGCCTTGTCGCCCACCCAGGCGGACGGGCACATCGGCAAGGCCAGCTATCAGCTCTCCTGGCAGTTGCAGACGAAGGCGACGGCGGCGCGCTGCGAGCTGGAGCAGGCCAGCGTCCGTGCCCGCATCCAGGTCAGGGTGCCCAACTGGATGGACAAGGCCCGTGCGCCCGCGAAGGAGCGCCAGAAGTGGGACAAGCTGGTGGCCGCCATGTTTGACTACGAGAGTCGTCACAAGGACATCCTGCTGGAGAGCGTGAGCCAGCTTGGCACGCGCCTCGCCCAGTTGCCGGTGACCCGGGATTGCCCAACTCTGGAGCATCAGGGCTGGCAGGCAGGGCAGGCGGTGCTGGAGGCCACCCGGGCGCGGTTCGACAGCCTGGCCCGCCAGACCGATCAGGGTCGCAAGCTGGGGGTCGTCTGGCCCAGGGCTGGCTGATAACACGTGTACAGTCCCATGGCCGCTCATGGGAAACATAAAAAAACGGGCTGATTGAGCCCGTTTTTTTGTTGGTGCGCCAATAGCGTGGAGGCTGGCAGCCCCGGCTCCTGGGTGGCTAGTCGCGCAGTGGCTTGCCCCTGCGCAGCCTTCGCACCCAGTAGCGGGCGGGATGGAGCGCCTCCAGCAGATCGGCGGCCAGCGGCAGGGGATCGCCGCAGATCTCGCTGGCGACCAGTTCGCCGCACAGGGGCGCCGAGCACAGACCCCGGGAGCCGAGCGCCCCCAGCACGTAGAGGCCGGCGTGCAGGGGCAGTGCGCTCTGCTGATCCGCGGGGGCGTTGACGTCATGATCCGCCAGCGCCGCCAACCGGGCGACGGGCCCGGCTACCGGCAGGTGATCCCGGCTGGCGCAGCGCAACCCGATGCGGGCCAGAGCACCGCTCACATCCACCTCGGCAGGCCAGCGCTGCTGGGGCACACAGGCTTGCAGCCGCGCCCTGTTCTGCTCCTGCTCGTCGGTGCGGTAAGCTAGATCGGTCTGGTTGCGGCCATAGCTGGCCCCGATGCAGTGCGCGCCGTTGTGGGCCGGTGTGAGGTAGCCATCGTAGCAGAGCACGCTCTTGAGCTGGCTCAAGCCAGCCGTGGTCGGCACATGGCTCACCTGGCCGCGCACCGGATAGAGCGGCAGCTCGGCAAAGGGGAGAAGGGCTGGCAACTGATGCCCGGCTGCCACCACCAGATTGGGGGCACGCCACTGGCGGCCATCCCGGCTCTCCAGGTGCCAGCCATCGGCCTCTTCGGCAATGCGGGTTACAGCGGCATTGAACACCACTTCCAGCCGCCCGCTGGCCTGCGCCTCCCTGATGGCGGCGCGGGTGAGATCCGCCGGACAGAGCCAGCCCCCCAGGGGATAGCTCACACCATCCGCATCGCAGGGCAGGCCGACCACCTGCTCAACCTCCGCTGCCGAGAGTGGGTGCATCAGCTCGGGGGGGAAGGGGCCCTGGCTCATCTTGGCAAGCTTGGCGGCGGATTTGTCGTCGTAGCCGAGTTGGGTGACGCCACACAGGGAGAAGGCGACGGGGTGGTGCTTTGCCAAAGCCAGCAGCCGGTTTCTGGCAAAGCCGAAGGCCAGCGAATAGAAGCGCGACAGGGCATCGTGCTCGCCGTTGAGCAGGGGGTAGAGGGCTCCTTGTCGATTGCCGGAAGCGCCGCTGGCCGGTTCGCCGTCTTCGCACAGCAAGGTGACGTGCCGACCCCGCTCCACCAGAGAGAGCGCCGTCATGGCGGAAGCGATGCCGCCACCGATGATGAGCACCTCTCCCTCCCGCCCTGCGGGGCGGGCATACCAGGGGGCGATGCTCTGCTGCGGCACTTTGCCTTCCCGAACACCCGCCAGCATCTCCCGCTTGCTGCCGTGGCCCTTCACCTTCTTCATGGCAAAGCCGGCGGCAATCAGCCCCCGTCGCACGAAACCGGCGCAGGTAAAGGTCGAGAGGGTGGCATCGGGGCGGGCGAGGCGAGCGAGATCGTCGAAGAGATCCTGGGTCCACATCTCTGGGTTCTTGGCAGGGGAGAAACCGTCCAGATACCAGGCGTCCACCAGACCAGTTGCCGGATGGGGCACCTGGGGCAGCATCTCCTTGATGTCGCCAAACCAGAGATCGAGACGGATGCGGCCATCGGCAAAGAGCAGGCGATGGCAGCCGGAGACCGGCAACGGCCACTGGTCGATGAGAGGCTGGCTCAAGGGGGCGAGCTCGGGCCAGGCGGCCAGGGCCTTGCGCAGATCGGCCTGGGTAAGAGGGTATTTCTCGACGCTGATGAAGTGCAGCCGGGATCCGTTGCCGGACAGGGGGGCCTGTTCCAGAAAGGCGGCCATTGTGGCCAGAAAGTTAAGTCCTGTACCGAAACCTGTTTCACCAATCACGAAACTGTCACTATCGTGGTGCGAAAATCGCTCTGGCAGTCGATTTTGCTGCAAAAAGACGTAGCGGGTTTCACTTAGACCGTTATCATTGGAAAAGTACACATCCCCGAACTCACTGGAGACTGGAGTTCCCGCTTCGTTCCAGTCCAATCGGGCATGATGTAAGGATGTTTGACTCACGTTTTCCTCGGCTCGCGTCACAAAATCGCGGGCATTCTACGTGAAAGCAGACCAGTTTGGCAGCCGAAAGCGGGTAGACTCGGTGCCAGTTTTTCCAGACGAGATGAATTAATGAGAAGAGCAGTGATCACCGGTATCGGCGTCATCTCCAGTATCGGCAACAACAAGGAAGAGGTGCTGGCCTCCCTGAAAGCAGGCAAATCCGGCATCACCTATTCCGAGCAGTTCGAGCAGTACAACCTGCGCAGCCGTGTCTGGGGTAACATCAAACTCGATCCGTCTGAACTGATCGACCGTAAAGTCATGCGTTTCATGGGTGACGCCGCGGCCTACGCCTACCTCTCCATGCAGCAGGCCATCGAAGATGCCGGCCTGCCGGAAGAGATGGTCTCCAACGAGCGTACCGGCATCGTGACCGGTTCCGGCGGCGCCTCCGGCAAGAACACCTCCGAATCTGCCGATATCGCCCGTGAAAAGGGCGTCAAGCGGGTGGGTCCCTACATGGTGCCGCGTACCATGTCCTCCACCACCTCCGCCTGCCTGGCCACCCCGTTCAAGATAAAAGGTGTCAACTACACCATCAGCTCCGCCTGTGCGACCTCTGCCCATTGCATCGGTCACGCCCTGGAACTGATCCAGCTTGGCAAGCAGGACATCATCTTTGCCGGTGGCGGCGAGGAGCTTGACTGGTCTTCCACCATCCAGTTCGACGCCATGGGCGCGCTCTCCACCAAGTACAACGACAACCCGGAAAAAGCGTCCCGCACCTATGATGCGGACCGCGACGGCTTCGTCATCTCCGGTGGTGGCGGCATCCTGGTGGTCGAGGAGCTGGAACACGCCCTGGCCCGTGGTGCCCACATCTACGCCGAAATCACCGGTTACGGTGCGACCTCCGACGGCTACGACATGGTGGCCCCGAGTGGCGAAGGCGCCGTGCGTTGCATGAAGATGGCGATGCAGGGTGTCGGCAAGGTGGACTACATCAACACTCACGGTACCTCTACTCCGGTTGGTGACACCAAGGAGCTGGAAGCCATTCAGACCCTGTTTGGCAGCAATGCACCCAAGCTCTCCGCCACCAAGGCGATGACCGGTCACGCTCTGGGCGCCGCCGGCGTGCATGAGGCCGTCTACTCCCTGCTGATGATGGAACACGGCTTCATCGCCCCCAGCATCAACATCGAGAACCTGGACGAGAAAGCCGTGGGCCTGCCCATCGTGCGTGAATACGAAGCGGCCGACCTCAATACCGTCATGTCCAACAGCTTCGGCTTTGGCGGTACCAACGCCTCTCTGGTGTTCAGCAAGTTCAAGGCTTGATCTCCCCGTGGGGAGCGCAACGCGAAATAGAAAAAGGCGCCGAAAGGCGCCTTTTTTATTGAACTCTTTTTATTGAACTCTGCTGATGGTTCCCGGTTCGGGACCGCTGTCTGCCAGGGGCAACCGCATATAGACAGCCCCGTCACCATACTCCACCAGCGATTTGCCGGTGTCGGCGGGCACAAACCCCTGCTTGCGCCAGAAGGCGGGGGCATCCTGAACCGCCACCAGGCCTGCATGGCGATATCCAGCATGGCTCGCGAAAGCGAGTGCCCTTGCCAGCAGTCGCTGTCCGACACCCAGGCCGCGTGCCTTGCTCGAGACAGCGAGATCGTGCAGATAGAACTCGTCGTGGCCGGCCAGCGCCTTCATCGGCACCGAGAGGGGCGGGGGCTGGTGGGCACGCCAGGGGTGGCAGAGCAGGTAGCCCAGCACCTTGCCCTGACGCTCGGCCACCCAGCAGCAGGCGGGGGCCAGCTCGGTTTTGTTCTGCATCACCTCGAGGGGCTCGGGTTCGAACTGGTGATAACACTCGTGCTGGATGGCCATGATGGCGGGCCAGTCTGGCGTGCGGATGGTGCGGATCGTGATCATGATGCGGGTCGGGTCCGTACTCAAACCGTGGCAAAAAGGGGTGACAGCATACCTCAGAGAGCACACAAACGAAACCGGGTTACCTGTCAGCGACTCGTCAGCGAACCGGCTCCTTGCTCACGACCTTGATCAGCTGGTAGCGCAAGGAAGGGGCATCGGCCGGCACATCGGCAAGTTGCTCCTTGCTCACTTCCAGTTGATAGCGAAAGCCCGGTTCAAAGGTGAAGCCTTCGATTTGCTGATAGAAGAGGCTCCAGTTCTCTCCCGGCTGACTGCGCACCTGCATGCACTTCATGGGGGCGACACCGACGCAGTCTGCCAACTTGTCCTGGATATAGAGGGTTTCGGTGGTCGGGGCGCTCTGGCAGGCGCTGAGCAGGAGGGCGGAGCTGAGGAGCAGGGGAGATTTCATGATGAATGTCCTTGGCGTAAAAGGGCGCGATTAAACCTGCAAAAGAAAAGGCGGTCAATGACCGCCTTTGTAACAAACCATGACAGATCGGGCTCAGCGCTGGTCGAGGGGCACGAACTCGCGCAGGGGCTGACCGGTGTAGAGCTGACGGGGACGGCCGATCTTCTGATCCGGGTCCGAGTGCATCTCGTTCCAGTGGGCAATCCAGCCGATGGTACGGGAGATGGCGAAGATCACGGTGAACATGGACATGGGGATACCGATGGCCTTCATGATGATGCCGGAGTAGAAGTCCACGTTCGGGTAGAGCTTCTTCTCGATGAAGTAGGGGTCGGACAGCGCGATGCGTTCCAGCTCCATGGCCACGTCCAGCAGCGGATCCTTGATCTGCAGCTCGGTCAGTACCTCGTGGCAGGTTTCGCGCATTACGGTGGCACGGGGGTCGTGGTTCTTGTAGACCCGGTGACCGAAGCCCATCAGACGGAACGGATCGTTCTTGTCCTTGGCGCGGCCGATGTACTCGGGAATGCGATCCACGGAGCCAATCTCTTCGAGCATCTTGAGGCAGGCTTCGTTGGCACCACCGTGGGCCGGGCCCCACAGGGAGGCGATCCCCGCGGCGATACAGGCAAACGGGTTGGCACCGGAAGAACCGGCCAGACGCACGGTGGAGGTGGAGGCGTTTTGCTCATGGTCCGCATGCAGGGTGAAGATGCGGTCCATGGCGCGCTCGATGATGGGGTTGACCTTGTACTCTTCGGTCGGCACGCCAAACATCATGTGCAGGAAGTTGCCTGCATAGGAGAGGGCGTTGCGCGGCTGCATGAAGGGCTGGCCGATGGAGTACTTGTAACACATGGCGGCCAGGGTCGGCATCTTGGAGAGCAGACGGAATGCACAGATCTCGCGATGCTCCTCGTTGTTGATGTCGAGGGCGTCATGATAGAAGGCGGACAGCGCGCTGACCACGCCGCACATGACGGCCATGGGGTGGGCGTCGCGGCGGAAGCCGCGGAAGAAGAAGGCGATCTGCTCGTGCACCATGGTGTGGCGGGTGACCAGACGTTCAAATTCCGCATATTGGGTCTTGGTGGGGGCCTCGCCGTACAGCAGGATGTAGCAGACTTCGAGGTAGCTGGCCTGGGTGGCCAACTGGGCGATGGGGTAACCGCGGTGCAGCAAGACACCCTGGTCGCCATCGATGTAGGTGATGGAAGATTTGCAAGAACCGGTGGCCATGAAGCCGGGGTCGAAGGTGAAATATCCTTGCGTGCCCAGCTTTCTGACATCGATCACATCGGGTCCAACGGTACCGGAGAGGATCGGCAGTTCAACCGGCTCTTTTCCGGGCAGATGTAGGGTGGCTATCTTATCAGCCATAGCACGTCTCCTTTGCTCTTTTATAATTTGGTTCCAGCCCTACTTTATTACGACTGTTATGACGCTGGCAAAGGTTCTTACCCGTACCACGGCGGCTGGAGCGCCTTATTTGAACCAGAGAACCATGTCTTTGTCAATTTTGCTGGATGATCATTAATGACTTGTTAAAGCTGTTGTGAGATCTGGTTTACGGTTTTGGATTTTCTGTGTAGCTATTTGATTGTCATTGGTTAAGGCCGCCGATATACTGCGCCACGTGGGTGATGGTCGTCGGTGTTTGAAACGCTTTCGCAAAGCCAGATGTGATATCGAAAATGTTATTTTTGGCTTTCCTGAGTTGTTTTGGTAACAAAAACCTAACAAATGCCACTCCTCGCCCTCAAAGCGTGTGAAAACAATAACTAACGTGCTCAATGGAGCTGAGTGGGCAAAGCCGTGAAAAACAAACAGAGACCTGTAAACCTCGACCTACAGACGATCAGCTTTCCTGTCACCGCCATCGCTTCCATCTTGCATCGTGTCTCAGGGGTCATCACCTTTGTGGCATTGGCCATCTTGCTGTGGATGCTTGGTACTTCACTCGCCTCTCCCGAAGGATTTGAATCGGTCGTTGCCATCATGGACAACTTCCTGGTCAAGTTCGTGCTGTGGGGGATCCTGACCGCGCTGGCTTACCACATCGTGGGCGGTCTGCGGCACCTGGTCATGGACATGGGCTATTGGGAAGAGCTGGAATCCGGTAATCAGAGTGCCCGTGTGGCCTTCGTGATCACCGCGGTTTTGGCGGTATTGGCGGGGGTACTGGTATGGTAACCAATTCTGCAACTTTCGGGCGCAGCGGTGTTCATGATTACATCCTGATCCGCGCCACCGCCCTCATCATGACGTGCTACGTCCTCTATCTGGTTGGCTTTGTCGCGTTCAACGACATCACCTACGAGGTGTGGACCGGCTTCTTCTCCAACACCTTCACCAAGGTCTTCACCCTGCTGACGCTCGTATGCGTCTTGATCCACGCCTGGATCGGTCTGTGGCAGGTGCTGACCGACTATATCAAGCCGGTCGGACTGCGCGGTGCGCTGCAGTTTGTGCTGGTGGTGGTGCTGTTTGTCTATGTGATGACTGGTTTCGTCGTGCTGTGGGGTGTGTAAGGTGACTATTCCAACTCGTGAATTTGATGCGGTCGTGATCGGTGCCGGTGGCGCCGGTATGCGCGCCGCGCTGCAGATTGCCCAGTCCGGCAAGAGCTGCGCCCTGTTATCCAAGGTTTTCCCGACCCGTTCCCACACGGTCTCCGCCCAGGGCGGGATCACGGTCGCCCTGGGCAATGCCCACGACGACAACTGGCAGTGGCACATGTATGACACCGTCAAGGGCTCCGATTACATCGGTGATCAGGAAGCCATCGAATACATGTGCAAGACCGGCCCCGAGGCCATCTATGAGCTGGAGAACATGGGCTTGCCTTTCTCCCGCTTTGACAACGGTACCGTCTACCAGCGTCCATTCGGCGGTCAGTCCAAGAACTTCGGCGGTGAGCAGGCTGCCCGCACTGCGGCGGCAGCCGACCGCACCGGTCACGCCCTGCTGCACACCCTGTATCAACAAAACGTCAAGAACAAGACCACCGTCTTCTCCGAGTGGTATGCCCTGGATCTGGTGAAGAACCAGGATGGTCATATCGTCGGCTGTACCGCCATCGACATGGAGAGCGGTGAAGTCGTCTACTTCAAGGCCAAGGCTACCGTGCTCGCCACCGGCGGCGCCGGTCGCATCTATCAGTCCACCACCAACGCCCACATCAACACCGGTGACGGCGTCGGCATGGCGCTGCGCGCCGGGGTCGGCGTGCAGGACATGGAGTTCTGGCAGTTCCACCCGACCGGCATCGCCGGGGCAGGGGTACTGGTGACCGAAGGTTGCCGCGGTGAAGGCGGCTACCTGCTGAACAAGGACGGCGAGCGCTTCATGGAGCGTTATGCGCCGAACGCCAAGGACTTGGCCGGTCGCGACGTGGTGGCCCGTTCCATCATGATCGAGATCCGCGAAGGCCGTGGCTGCGACGGTCCCTGGGGCCCGCACATCAAGCTCAAGCTGGATCACCTCGGCAAAGAGGTGCTGGAATCCCGTCTGCCGGGCATCTGCGAGCTTTCTCGCACCTTCGCCCACGTGGATCCGGTCAAAGAGCCTATCCCCATCATCCCGACCTGCCACTACATGATGGGCGGCGTGCCGACCAGCGTGAACGGCCAGTGCCTGACCCAGGACAAGGATGGCAACGACGTGCCGGTTGTCGGTCTGTTCGCGGTGGGCGAGATCGCCTGCGTCTCCGTGCACGGTGCCAACCGTCTGGGCGGCAACTCGCTGCTGGATCTGGTTGTGTTCGGTCGTGCTGCCGGCATGCACCTGGTGGAGACCCTGGGCTCGATGGAGCACGGCACGGAAGCCACCGACGCCGACATCGCCAAGGCGCTGGAGCGCTTCAACCGCTGGGAAAACAACCGTGACGGGGAAGACCCGGCCCAGATCCGCAAGGACCTGCAGCGCTGCATGCAGAACAACTTCTCCGTGTTCCGGGAAGGGGATGCCATGGCAGAAGGGCTGGCCGAGCTGAAACTCATCCGCGAGCGTCTCAAGAACGCCCGTCTGGACGACACCTCCAAGGAGTTCAATACCCAGCGCATCGAGTGCCTGGAGCTGGACAACCTGATGGAGACCGCCTATGCCACCGCGGTGGCGGCGAACTTCCGTACCGAGAGTCGTGGCGCCCACAGCCGCTTCGACTTCCCGGAGCGTGACGATGAGAGCTGGCTGTGCCACAGCCTCTATCATCCGGACACCGAGTCCATGACCCGTCGCGCTGTCAACATGTCACCCAAGACCCGTGAGGCGTTCCCGCCCAAGGTCCGGACTTACTGATTGCGGAGCCAAGCACAATGAACGTCACATTCTCTGTCTACAGATACAATCCGGACGTTGATAACGTCCCGTATATGAAGGATTATCGTCTTGATATTCCTGAAGGTTCCGACATGATGGTGCTCGACGCACTGATCCAGCTCAAGGAGCTTGATCCCACGCTCGCCTTCCGCCGCTCCTGCCGCGAAGGGGTCTGTGGATCTGACGGTCTCAACATGAATGGCAAGAACGGTCTGGCCTGCATCACGCCGCTCTCGGATCTCTTGAAGAAGGGCAGCAAGGTCGTCATTCGACCCTTGCCCGGTCTGCCGGTGATCCGGGATCTGGTGATCGACATGACCCAGTTCTACACCCAGTGGGAGAAGGTCAAACCCTTCCTCATCAACGACGAAAAACTGCCGCCCGTGCGTGAGCACCTGCAATCCCCCGAAGAGCGCGCCAAGCTGGATGGCCTGTACGAGTGCATACTCTGTGCCTGCTGCTCCACCTCTTGCCCCTCCTTCTGGTGGAACCCGGACAAGTTCATCGGTCCGGCCGGCCTGCTCGCCGCCTATCGCTGGCTGGCGGACAGCCGCGACACTGCGGCCAGTGAGCGACTGGGCAACCTGGATGACGCCTTCAGCGTGTTCCGCTGCCACGGCATCATGAACTGCGTGAACGTCTGTCCCAAGGGCTTGAACCCGACCAAGGCCATCGGTCAGATCAAGTCGATGTTGCTCAACCGGGCCGTGTAGTATCGGGGCCAGGGCGCCTTGCGCCGGGCCCGACCTCTGGATAGCCATCCCGCCCCGGGATGGCTATGACCCTACAAGCTGCAGTGCAGCGAACAAGATGTACAAGGGATAGAAATGCATAACGGCGTGATGAAGGCCTGGTTGGAGTCATCTCACCTGGCTGGTGCGAATGCAAGCTACATTGAGGATTTGTACGAATCCTTCCTGGAAAACCCCGACTCCGTTGCCGACGAATGGCGCAGCCTGTTCCAGTCGCTGCCCCAGGTCAACGGACATGCAGTAGAACAACCCCACTCCCAGGTTCGCGACTATTTCCGCCGCCTGGCCAAGGACTCCTCCCGTTACAGCGCTCCCGTCTCCGATCCCCAGGTGGATGCCAAACAGGTTCGCGTACTGCAACTGATCAACGCCTTCCGTTTCCGCGGTCACCAGAACGCCAACCTGGACCCCCTGGGTCTGTGGCAGCGCGAGCCGGTCGCCGAGCTGGACCCGGCCTTCCACAATCTGCAAGGTGCAGACATGGAGGCCACCTTCAATGTGGGCTCCTACGCCATCGGTCGCGAGACCATGGTGCTCTCCGATCTGTATGCCTCGCTCAAGAAGACCTATTGCGGCAGCATCGGCGCCGACTACATGCACCTCACCTCCACCGAGGAGAAGCGCTGGCTGCAAGACAGGCTGGAATCCATCGAAGGGAAGGGCAACTATACCCTCGAAGAGAAGACCCGCTTCCTCGAGAGCCTGACCGCCGCCGAAGGGCTGGAAAAATACCTGGGTGCCAAGTTCCCAGGGGCCAAGCGTTTCTCCCTGGAAGGGGGCGATGCCATGGTGCCCATGCTCAAAGAGCTTATTCGCCGCGCCGGTGAGCAGGGTTGCAAGGAAGCCGTCATCGGCATGGCCCACCGCGGTCGCCTCAACGTGCTCATCAACGTGCTGGGCAAGCGCGCCCAGGACCTGTTCGACGAGTTTGCCGGCAAGCACGGCGAATCCTGGGGCACAGGGGATGTGAAGTACCACATGGGCTTCTCCTCCGACTTCGCCACCCCGGGCGGCAACGTCCACCTGGCGCTCGCCTTCAACCCGTCGCACCTCGAGATCGTCAACCCCGTGGTCATCGGCTCCGTGCGTGCCCGTATGGACCGCCGCGGTGACAAGGACGGCTCCAGCGTCCTGCCCATCACCATCCACGGTGACTCCGCCATCGCGGGGCAGGGGGTCGTTGCCGAGACCTTCAACATGTCCCAGACCCGTGCCTATGGCGTGGGCGGCACGGTGCGCATCGTCATCAACAACCAGGTGGGCTTCACCACCTCCTATATCCGTGACCTGCGCTCCACCGAATATTGCACCGACATCGCCAAGGCGGTGCAGGCCCCTGTGCTGCATGTCAACGGGGATGACCCGGAAGCCGTGGTGCTGGTGACCCAGATCGCCCTGGATTACCGCAACACCTTCAAACGCGACGTGGTGATCGAGCTGGTCTGCTACCGTCGTCATGGCCACAACGAGGCTGACGAGCCGAGCGCGACCCAGCCCCTGATGTACCAGAAGATCAAGCAGCACCCGACCCCGCGCAAGATCTACGCCGATCAGCTGATCGCCGAAGGAGCCATCGCGCCGGAGCTGGCCACCACGCTAGTCAACGACTATCGCGATACCCTGGATCGGGGCGAGCGGGTGAGCAAGGAATGGCGCCCCATGGAGCTGCACTCCGTGGACTGGACCCCTTATCTGGGTCACGACTGGGCCATGGCCTATGACAGCACTGTGCCCATGGATCATCTGAAGGCCCTGGGTGAGCGCATCAGCCAGTACCCGGCGACCCATGTGCTGCAACGCCAGGTCGAGAAGATCTACGAAGACCGTCGCCTGATGGCCGCCGGTGAGAAGCTGGTGGACTGGGGCTTTGCCGAGACTCTGGCCTACGCCACCCTGGTGGACAAGGGATCCCGCATCCGCTTCACCGGGGAAGACTCCGGCCGCGGTACCTTCTTCCATCGCCACGCCGTGCTGCACAGTCAGACCGATGCCAGCACCTACACCCCGCTGTGCAACCTGCACGACGAGCAGGGCCCGTTCGAGGTGTACGACTCCGTGCTGACCGAGAACGCGGTCCTGGCGTTCGAGTATGGCTACGCAAGCGCGGAGCCGGCCGGTCTCACCATCTGGGAAGCCCAGTTCGGTGACTTCGCCAACTGCGCCCAGGTGGTGGTGGATCAGTTCCTCTCCTCCGGCGAGCAGAAGTGGGGCCGGATGTGCGGCCTGACCATGCTGCTGCCCCACGGTTACGAGGGTCAGGGCCCGGAGCACTCCTCCGCCCGTCTGGAGCGTTACCTGCAGATGTGCGCCCAGCACAACATGCAGGTGTGCGTGCCCTCCACCCCGGCGCAGGTGTTCCACATGCTGCGTCGTCAGGTAGTGCGCCCCATGCGCCGTCCGCTCATCGTGATGACGCCCAAATCCCTGCTGCGCCACCCGCTGGCGGTGAGCAAGCTCGAAGAGCTGGCAGAGGGCACCTTCCTGAACGCCATCGGCGAAATTGATGCGCTGGATCCCAAAGGCGTCAAGCGCGTGGTCTTCTGCTCCGGCAAGGTCTACTACGACCTGCTCGATGCCCGTCGCAAGGCCGAGCAGCAGGACGTGGCTCTGGTTCGGATCGAGCAGCTCTACCCCTTCCCGGAAGAGGAAGTGCGCGCCATCCTGGCCGACTATGCCCACGTCACCGACTTCGTCTGGTGTCAGGAAGAGCCGCAGAACCAGGGCGCCTGGTACAGCACCCGTCATCACTACGACAGCGTGCTGCCAAGCCATGCCCGTCTGCGTTATGCCGGTCGCCCGGCCTCGGCCTCACCGGCCGTCGGTTACATGTCCGTCCACGCCAAGCAGCAAAAAGCCCTGGTGGAAGACGCCCTTACCCTGGAATAACGAGTTGTGGATGAGAGGGCCCGTGTCGGGACCCTCTCTGACCTGGAACAAGCCTGCTGGCCAAGAAGTAACAAGGAACTGATTACATGACTATCGAGATCAAGGTACCGGACCTGCCGGAATCAGTGGCGGATGCCACCATCGCGACCTGGCACAAGAAACCGGGTGATCTGGTTGCCCGTGACGAAGTGCTGGTTGACATCGAAACCGATAAAGTCGTGCTGGAAGTGCCCGCGCCGGAAGCCGGCGTACTGGGCGATATCCTGCAGAGCGAAGGGGCCACCGTGCTCTCCCGTCAGCTGATCGCCATGCTCAAGCCGGCCCCCGTTGCCGGTGAAGCGACCAGCGAAAAGCCGGTGGAAGCTGTGGCCGATGACGCTGCCGATGGCCTGAGCCCTTCCGTGCGCCGCATGGTGGCCGAACACGACATCGACGTCGCCAAGCTGACCGGCACCGGCAAGGGTGGTCGTGTCACCAAGGAAGACGTGGAAGCCTTCATCAAGAATCTGGGCAAGGCTCCCGTGGCTGCGCCGACTGCTGCCGCTCCCGTGGCTGCCGCACCGGTTGCGCCGCTGGCCGGTCGCACCGAGAAGCGCGTGCCCATGACCCGTCTGCGCAAGCGCATCGCCGAGCGTCTGCTGGAGGCCAAGAACACCACCGCCATGCTGACCACTTTCAACGAGATCAACATGGCGCCCATCATGAAGCTGCGCAAGCAGTACGGCGAGATCTTCGAGAAGAAGCACGGCATCAAGCTCGGCTTCATGTCCTTCTATGTGAAGGCCGTGGTCGAATCCCTCAAGCGCTACCCGGAAGTGAACGCAGCGCTGGACGGTGACGACATCGTCTACCACAACTACTTCGATGTCAGCATCGCCGTCTCCACCCCCCGTGGTCTGGTGACCCCGGTGCTGCGCGACTGCGACAACATGAGCCTGGCGGACATCGAGAAGGCCATCAAAGACCTGGCCGGCAAGGGCCGTGACGGCAAGCTGACCGTGGATGAATTGACTGGCGGCAACTTCACCATCACCAACGGCGGCGTGTTCGGCTCCCTGATGTCCACCCCCATCATCAACCCGCCCCAGAGCGCCATTCTGGGTATGCACAAGATCCAGGACCGCCCCATGGCCGTCGACGGCAAGGTCGAGATCCTGCCGATGATGTACCTGGCGCTCTCCTACGATCACCGCATCATCGACGGCCGCGAGTCCGTGGGCTTCCTGGTCTCCATCAAGGAGCTCCTGGAAGACCCGACCCGTCTGCTGCTGGATGTCTGAGCAAGCGTGACTGAAAGATAACGAGGGGCCGCCCAGGCCCCCATTCACAGGGGATTGAGAAACACGAGCCCCGGACGGAAATACCTACAACACGGATAGAGCATCTATGAATCTGCATGAATATCAGGCAAAACAGCTGTTTGCCGAGTATGGCCTGCCGGTCTCCGAAGGTTATGCCTGTGCCACCCCGCAGGAAGCGGCCGAAGCGGCCGACAAGATTGGCGGCAACACCTGGGTCGTCAAGTGCCAGGTCCACGCCGGTGGCCGCGGCAAGGCGGGCGGCGTCAAGCTGGCCAAGAGCAAGGACGAGATCCGCGCCTTCGCCCAGAACTGGCTCGGCAAGAACCTGGTGACCTATCAGACTGACGCCAATGGTCAGCCGGTTACCAAGATCCTGGTGGAGTCCTGCACCGACATCGCCAAGGAACTGTACCTGGGCGCCGTGGTCGACCGTGGCTCTCGCCGCGTGGTCTTCATGGCTTCCACCGAAGGTGGTGTGGAGATTGAGAAAGTCGCCCACGAAACCCCGGAACTCATTCACAAGGCTGCCATCGATCCCCTGGTAGGCCCGCAGCCTTATCAGGCCCGCGAGCTGGCCTTCAAGCTGGGTCTGGTCGGCGATCAGATCAAGCAGTTCACCAAGATCTTCATGGGCCTGGGCCAGATGTTCCTGGACTGCGATTTCGCCCTGCTGGAGATCAACCCCCTGGTCATCACCGACAAGGGCAACCTGCACTGCCTCGACGGCAAGATCAACATCGACGCCAACGCCCTGTACCGTCAGCCCAAGCTGCGCGAGATGCACGATCCGTCCCAAGATGACCCCCGCGAA
Source organism: Aeromonas sp. ASNIH1 (assembly GCF_002934285.1). Lineage (NCBI taxonomy): Bacteria > Pseudomonadati > Pseudomonadota > Gammaproteobacteria > Aeromonadales > Aeromonadaceae > Aeromonas > Aeromonas sp. ASNIH1. Next base: position 3,776,527 of record NZ_CP026228.1, read on the forward strand.
GCGCACGCCGCCCAGTGGGAGCTGAACTATGTGGCCCTCGATGGCAACATCGGCTGCATGGTCAACGGCGCGGGCTTGGCCATGGGTACCATGGACATCGTCAACCTGCACGGCGGTTCCCCGGCCAACTTCCTGGACGTCGGCGGCGGCGCCACCAAGGAGCGCGTGACCGAGGCCTTCAAGATCATCCTCTCCGACAGCAAGGTACAAGCCGTGCTGGTCAACATCTTCGGTGGCATCGTGCGCTGCGACATGATCGCGGAAGGCATCATCGGCGCCGTCAAGGAAGTGGGTGTGAAAGTGCCCGTGGTGGTGCGTCTGGAAGGCAACAACGCCGAACTGGGTGCCCGTAAACTGGCCGACAGCGGCCTCAATATCATCGCCGCAACGAGTCTGACTGACGCAGCTCAGCAAGTGGTAAAAGCAGCGGAGGCCAAATAATGAGCGTTCTGATCAACAAAGACACCAAGGTGATCTGCCAGGGCTTTACCGGCGGTCAGGGTACCTTCCACTCCGAACAGGCCATTGCCTACGGTACCCAGATGGTTGGTGGCGTGTCCCCGGGCAAGGGTGGCACCACCCACCTGGGCCTGCCGGTGTTCAACACCGTCCGTGACGCCGTGGAAGCCACCGGCGCCACCGCCTCCGTCATCTATGTACCGGCCCCGTTCTGCAAGGACGCCATCCTGGAAGCCATTGATGCCGGTATCAAGCTCATCGTCACCATCACCGAAGGCATCCCGACCCTGGACATGCTGGACGTCAAGGTGAAACTGCAGGAAACCGGCGTGCGCATGATCGGGCCCAACTGCCCGGGCGTCATCACCCCGGGTGAGTGCAAGATCGGCATCATGCCTGGCCACATCCACAAGCCGGGCAAGGTGGGCATCGTCTCCCGCTCCGGCACCCTGACCTACGAAGCGGTCAAGCAGACCACGGACGAGGGCTTCGGCCAGTCCACCTGCGTCGGCATAGGTGGCGACCCCATCCCGGGCTCCAACTTCATCGACATTCTGGAGATGTTCCAGAAGGATCCTGCGACCGAAGCCATCGTCATGATCGGCGAGATCGGCGGCAGCGCCGAAGAAGAAGCGGCGGCCTACATCAAGGCCCACGTTACCAAGCCGGTGGTCTCCTACATCGCGGGCGTCACCGCCCCGGCTGGCAAGCGCATGGGTCATGCGGGCGCCATCATCGCCGGTGGCAAAGGCACCGCGGCCGAGAAATTTGCCGCCCTGGAAGATGCCGGCGTGAAAACCGTGCGCTCCCTGGCCGATATCGGCAAGGCCCTGCGTGAAGTAACCGGCTGGTAAGTTTTTTGCCTGTTATCTCTGATAAAAATGCCGCCCTAGGGCGGCATTTCATATGTTTATTTTGTAATAAATGCATTAGGTTCCTTCATTGGCAAGCCATTCTTGGATACCGAAGAGTCGAGTACGGTATAAGTTACTTTTATTTTGTTGTCTCTATCTTCATCAGCTTCTACGACCACATACCCGTCTTTAATAAAAACGTCATGAACGCCCCCACAGGTTAAAAGTGAAGGACTGAAAAAAACACCCTCCTCTTTTATAGTGACTATGGACAGTTCACTTTCACAACCACTTCCGCCCGTAAATCCTTTTAGCAGTATTATGGATTTATGTTCTTCATCAGGATTTGAAAGTCGTGTTGCCTCAATCTGCACATAAGAGTCTGAACTACCTAGATAATTGTTGTTGAATTTGAAAGTTTTCTCCATAGAAGACTGGTCTTCCGTGATAACAAATGTTCCATATGGTGAGTCAAAGCTCATTGAGTCGGCTATTGCTGGTAATGATAAAAAAAGTAATGCTAAATTTAGTCTTTGCATAGGTTATCCTTGTCCTTACTCATATAACACGATTTCCATTGTGTAGGTACATATGCCGTTCACTATAGATAGTGATGTGACTTTTAAACTATTTCGGGAGTGATTACGCTCCATTTATTATAAAAGCATCGCTTGCCTACTTATTGCTCAGCAAGCTATCCTAGCCGATGCTGTAGGGATGTAAAAGTTAAAGAATGAAAAATTTATGTAAAGTGTCAACAAATAAATTGCAGATGGTAAAGCTGGCAATATGGGCGACTCCGTGCTGGTTTTAACCAAAATATGGCTAGGCTGTATTCTCAAAACGTTCAAATTTCAGGTGCTTCAATTTTTAGCCATGAGCATCTCGTGTGTTGAGCTTCGTAGACAGCCACCAACCTTGAAAAATCGGGTCATAGGGCGTATAACCACGCGCTTGTCAGTGTATTGAGTGAGCCAACTTTTATGCAGCAGAGTGAACCCGTGCAGACCGCCCCCTTTTGGCAGGTAAAGAGCCTGCAGCAGATGACCATGACGGAGTGGGAGTCCCTGTGCGATGGCTGCGGCAAGTGCTGTCTGAACAAGCTGATCGACGAGGACACCGAGGAGCTGGTGTTCACCAACGTGGCTTGCAACCTGCTCAATACCAAGACCTGCCAGTGCTCCGACTACGGCAACCGCTTTAAAAAAGAGCCGGACTGCCTGCAGATCACCCACGACAAGATTGCCGAGTTCAACTGGCTACCCTCCACCTGCGCCTACCGCCTGCTGGCGGAAGGGCAGACCCTGCCGACTTGGCATCCCCTTATCACCGGCAGTCGCAGCGCCATGCACCAGGCTGGCCAGTCGGTGCGCGGCAAGGTAGTGCACGAGGCGCAGGCTGGTGACTGGGCCGACCATATCATTACCTGGGCGAGCTAAGCCTTAATCCACCGTTTATTGCTTTCTACAGTGGCAGGGGATTTAGACTTCGCTGCCCCTGTTGTTTTTGGCATATAAGTGATCAGTTTTTTGCGATAAAGGCAGTTTAAAGCTTCGTGGTGAGATGAGCGTAGTGAGGGGGGTGAGAAGCCGTCTCTAACGCCGCCTGCATTCGTTCAATCGCTTTTAGACACAAGGGCAGCAGAGTCCACACTCCGCTGCCCTGTAAGCGCCCTTGAATCGGCATCTTTTTTTCCCAAAATCAGCTCGTCACACTTGAAATCCATTACCTCTTCGCTGGATTTTCACTATGACCACTCAAGAACGTGCTGATTTTTGGCAGCAGCAGATCACTGCCTGGCTTGACTCCGGCCTCTCCGGCCACGCCTTTTGCAAAAGCCAGGCACTGGTCTATCACCAGTTTGCTTACTGGCGTAAAAAGCTCGAACAGCCTGTAGACTCGGACTCTCTTCCTGGCTTTGTCAGAGTAGCCATGCCTGCTCCTGTCACGAACGAAGTCGGCTTGACGCTCACCTTACCCAACGGGATCACTCTCTCCGGGTTACATCCGGGCAATATCGATTTGCTCGGCGCTATCATGAGGCAGTTGTAATGCGCCCTCGTTACTTGCGTCCGGCACTGACCATGCCGCAGATCTACCTCTATCGGGCTCCTATCGATTTTCGTAAACAGGCCCACGGCCTGGCGGCGCTGGTCGAGCAGCAACTGGGGCACAACCCGTTCACCGGCGCCCTTTATGCCTTTACCAATCGCCGCCGCAACAAGATCAAGTGTCTGATGTGGGAGGACAACGGCTTTGTGCTCTATTACAAGGCGCTGGCCGAGGAGAAATTCAAGTGGCCATCGTCTGCCGATGAGCTACTCTCCCTCTCTTCCGAGCAGATCAACTGGTTGCTCGATGGCTACGATATCTCCTTGATGCAGGGCCATAAAACACTGCATTACGAGACGCTTTAATACCACCAATCTCGTGCTTTACCGCCTTGTTTTTGTTATAATTTCCCCATGAAAACTACGCCAGAAAACCTCACCCCATCACCTGATCTCAGCGGCCTTGGCGCCGCTGAGTTGTTGGCGGTTATTGCGGGTTTTCAGCAACAGTTGGCGTTAAAAGACGAAGCTCTTCAATCCAAAGAAGAGGCTATCCAGCGGCGTGACGCCCATATCCTGTTACTCGAAGAGCTGCTGCGTCTGCGCAGGATCCAGCGCTTTGCCGCCAGCAGCGAGAAACTCCATCAGCTCCAGCTCTTTGATGAGGCAGAGCTGGAAGCGGACATGGACGCCCTGCTGGCCCAGTTACCCGATGACCTGCCGCAAACTGCCGAAGCAAAGGCCAAGCCGCGTCAACGTGGCTTCTCCGCCTCACTGCTGCGCGAGCGCATCGAACTCACCCTCAGCGATGAGCAGAAAGCCGGGGCCAGCAAGGTGTTCTTTACCAAGGTCAAAGAGGAGTTGCAGTTCATTCCGGCTCAACTCAAGGTGCTGGAGATCTGGCAAGAGAAGGCGGTGTTCGAGCGTGATGGCGAAGAGGTGATCCTCGCGGCCAACCGCCCCGTACACCCGCTGGGCAAATGTATCGCCACGCCGTCATTGCTGGGCTACATCATTACCTCTAAGTATGCTGATGGCCTGCCACTGTACCGTCTGGAGCAGATGTTCAAGCGCCTAGGGCAGGAGGTGAGCCGCACCAACATGGCCCACTGGATCATCCGGCTGGATGAGGTGTTCCAGCCATTGATGAACCTGCTGCGCGAGGAGCAGAACCACGCGACGTACCTGCAAGCCGACGAGACGCGGATCCAGGTGCTCAAAGAAGAGGGCAAAACCGCGCAATCGGACAAATGGATGTGGGTGACCCGCGGCGGTCCGCCGGGCCGCCCCTCTGTATTATTTGAATATGATCCGTCACGCGCCGGAAGCGTACCCGTGCGTCTGCTGGAGGGCTTTAGCGGCATACTGCAAGCTGATGGCTATTCCGGCTATAGCCAGGTGTGCAAAGAGAGCGGTCTCACCCGGATTGGCTGCTGGGATCATGCTCGGCGCAAATTCATCGAAGCGACCCGAGCCGCACCTAAGGGCAAAGGCAAGGACAAAGGCAAGAGCAAAGGCAAGAGCAAAGGCAAGAGCAAAGCCAGCACTGGCCTGGCCGATGTAGCATTGGGGTACATAGGTAAACTCTATGCCATCGAGCGGGAGCAGAAGGAGCGCAGTGATGCCGAGCGTTATCAGGCACGGCAGACACGTAGCATGCCCCTGTTGGCGGAGCTCAAAACCTGGCTGGACAATAACGTCGGCAAGGTGATGAAAGGCTCGCTGACTCGACAGGCGATGGAATACACGCTGGGGCAATGGCCCTATCTGGTCGGCTACTGCGAGCGGGGTGATCTACACATCAGCAATGTGTTGGCGGAGAACGCGATCCGCCCGTTCGCCGTGGGGCGCAAGGCCTGGTTGTTCGCCGACAGCGCGCAAGGCGCCAAGGCCAGCGCGACCTGCTACTCGTTGCTGGAGACAGCCAAAGCAAATGACCTGGAGCCATCAGCGTATATCAACTATGTGCTGGCGCAGATCGGCGATGCTGATAGCCTGGAAAAACTCGAAGCTCTGCTACCCTGGAACGTCCCGCTGGAGCCCATTGCAAAAAAAGTGGCGCAATACAACGAAGGCAAGTAGGTCGATTTAGCGGCGCTTACGCTGCCCTTGTTGCTTTCTGGCGTCTTCTGGCGATGCAGAGTGGTTTCCCTTCACCCTGGCCCTCTCCCAAGGGAAGAGGGAATGGATCGAGGTTGTTATGCAAAGCCCTTGGTGGTCGAGCATGGTTCTGCTCTGCTTTTCTGAGAACCTGAGAACCTGAGAACCTGAGAACCTGAGAACCTGAGAACCTGAGAACCTGAGAACCTGAGAACCTGAGAACCTGAGAACCTGAGAACCTGAGAACCTGAGAACCTGAGAACCTGAGAACCTGAGAACCTGAGAACCTGAGAACCTGAGAACCTGAGAACCTGAGAACCTGAGAACCTGAGACAAGAACCTGAGAACCTGAGTACCTGAGTACCTGAGTACCTGAGTGTCTGAGTGCCTGAGTGCCTGAGTGTCTGAGTGTCTGAGTGTCTGAGTGCCGGTGGGCACATCCGTGCATCAAGCGCAGGAGGGGAGTGGAGAAGGGGCATAGAGAGGGGCGTTAGGAGGCTGAGGCTAACGTCTGGCCGAGCCTGCGGGTCAGAGCCCACGAGCCAGCGGGCCTGGGAGGTGGGAAGCGGCTTGCACACTGCCAAACAGCCATAAAAAAACCGGCGCCTTGGCGCCGGTTTTTGTTCACCGAGACGCTATTACAGAGAAGCGGTGAAGGTACGGGTGATGACGTCTTGCTGTTGCTCCTTGGTCAAGGAGTTGAAGCGAACGGCATAACCGGATACGCGGATGGTCAACTGCGGATATTTCTCCGGGTTTTCCATGGCGTCCAGCAGCATTTCACGGTTCATCACGTTGACGTTCAGGTGCTGACCACCTTCCAGGTTGGCTTCATGGTGGAAGTAACCATCCATCAGGCCGGCCAGGTTGGCTTTCTGGGCTTCCATGTCTTTGCCCAGGGCGTTCGGGACGATGGAGAAGGTATAGGAGATACCATCTTTGGCGTAAGCGAACGGCAGCTTGGCAACGGACGTCAGGGAAGCAACGGCACCCTTCTGGTCACGACCGTGCATCGGGTTGGCACCCGGGCCGAACGGCGCACCGGCGCGACGACCATCCGGGGTGTTACCGGTCTTCTTGCCGTACACCACGTTGGAGGTGATGGTCAGCACGGACTGGGTCGCCACGGCACCGCGGTAGGTATTCAGCTTCTGAATCTTCTTCATGAAGCGCTCGACCAGGTCGCAGGCGATGTCATCGACGCGAGCGTCGTTGTTGCCGAACTGCGGGTACTCGCCTTCGATTTCGAAGTCGATGGAGACGCCATCGGCATCACGTACCGGCTTGACCTTGGCGTACTTGATGGCAGACAGGGAGTCAGCGGCTACGGACAGACCGGCGATACCACACGCCATGGTGCGATAGACGTCACGGTCGTGCAGCGCCATCAGGGAGGCTTCGTAGCTGTACTTGTCGTGCATGTAGTGGATGATGTTCAGCGCGGCGACATACTGCTTGGCCAGCCAGTCCATGAAGTGATCCAGTCTGTCCATCACGTCGTTGTAGTCGAGGTACTCGGAGGTGACCATTTCGGTCTTCGGACCGACCTGGATCTTGAGCTTCTCGTCCATACCGCCGTTGATTGCATACAGCATGGTCTTGGCCAGGTTGGCGCGGGCACCGAAGAACTGCATCTGTTTGCCGACGATCATCGGGGACACACAGCAAGCGATGGCGTAGTCATCGTTGTTGAAGTCCGGACGCATCAGGTCGTCGTTCTCGTACTGAACGGAAGAGGTCTCGATGGATACCTTGGCGCAGTACTTCTTGAAACCGACCGGCAGCTTCTCGGACCACAGGATGGTCAGGTTCGGCTCAGGGGACGGGCCCATGGTGTACAGGGTGTTCAGCATACGGAAGCTGTTCTTGGTGACCAGGGTACGGCCGTCAACGCCCATACCGGCCAGGGTCTCGGTGGCCCACATCGGGTCGCCGGAGAACAGTGAATCGTATTCCGGGGTACGCAGGAAGCGAACCATACGCAGCTTCATGACCATGTGGTCCATCAGCTCCTGGGCTTCTTGCTCGGTGATCAGACCCTTTTGCAGGTCACGCTCGATGTAGATGTCCAGGAAGCTGGAGGTACGACCGAAGGACATGGCCGCGCCGTTCTGGGACTTGACCGCCGCGAGGTAGGCGAAGTAGGTCCACTGTACGGCTTCTTTGGCGGTCTTGGCCGGTACGGAGATATCGCAGCCATATTTGGCAGCCATCACCTTCATCTGGGCCAGGGCACGGTGCTGCTCGGAGATCTCTTCGCGCAGACGGATGGTGGCTTCCAGGTTGACACCGTTTTCCAGGTCAGCCTGCAGGGACTTGAACTGAGCCAGTTTGTCGGCCATCAGGAAGTCGATACCGTACAGGGCAACACGGCGGTAGTCACCGATGATACGGCCACGGCCGTAGGCATCCGGCAGACCGGTGATGACGCCGGACTTGCGGCAGTTCAGGATGTCTTTGGTGTAGACGTCGAACACGCCCTGGTTGTGAGTCTTGCGGTACTCGGTGAAGATCTTCTCGACCATGGGGTCAAGCTGGCGACCGTACACTTCGCAAGAGGTCTTGACCATCTTGATACCGCCGTTGGCGATGATGGCGCGCTTGAGCGGCTTGTCGGTCTGCAGACCAACGATTTGCTCCAGGCTCTGGTCGATATAGCCGGCATCGTGAGCGGTAATGGTGGAGGGCAGGTCGGTATCAAAATCGACCGGCGCGTGAGTGCGGTTCTCGATCTTGATGCCTTCCATGACCTTGTCCCACAGCTTGGTGGTGGCTTCGGTCGCGCCAGCCAGGAAGGACTCGTCACCTTCATACGGGGTGTAGTTCTTCTGGATGAAGTCACGGGTGTTGACAGAGGTCTGCCATTCACCGGCTGCGAAGCCTTCCCATGCTTTTTGGAACTGTTCGTTAAGTTCTGCCATTTTCATTACCTCTCAAGGTATTTATGTGTCTGCCGCCATCCTTAATGATGGCGACGGAAGATAAACCAGTAAGTCAGCCCAACCATGACGCCACCACCAATGATATTACCGATGGTGACAGGGATGAGGTTGTGCAGGACGAAGTTGGACACGGTCAGGTCGGCAAAGGTCGCCGGATCCTGGCCGATGGCCTGCCAGAATTCCGGGCTCGCGACGCTGTGGATGGCGATACCGACCGGGATCATAAACATGTTTGCGATGCTGTGCTCAAAACCGGAGGCCACGAACATGGCGACGGGGAGCAACATCACCATCACCTTGTCGGTGGCGCTGCGGGCGCCGAAGGCCATCCACACGGCGAGACACACCATGAGGTTGCAGAGGATGCCAAGGGCCACGGCCTCGAAGAAGGTGTGATGGATCTTGTGCTGGGCCACTTTCATGGCGTTCAGACCCCACTGGCCATCCGCTGCCGTGTATTCCGCCGACATGATGATGAGGCCGACGATGATGAGACCGCCGATGAGGTTGCCGAAGTAGACCAGTCCCCAGTTCTTGAGCAGCTGGGCCCAGCTGATGCGATTCGCCGCCTTGGCTACCAGGGTGAGGGTAGTGGAGGTGAACAGTTCGGCGCCGAGCAGGACGCAGAGGATGAGACCGAGGGAGAAGCAGATGCCGCCCACCAGCTTGGACATGCCCCAGGCCATGCCGCTTGAGCCCGTGGTGACGGTGATATAGAAGACGAAGGCGATGGCGATGAAGGCGCCAGCGGTGATGGCCAGGGGAATGACCTTGTATGCGGGCTTGGTGGCCTTGGCATAGGTAATGTCTTCGGCCAGGGCGGCGATGGCTTCGGGCTTCAGACAATCAAAGGGAGATTCTGCTTTCAATTCTCAGTACCTGCATATTTTGCCTGTGGAAATCATAACAAAGGGGCTGATCCCCAAAATTGACTCCGATCAAGAATTACAGATTGTGAATGTAATTTTACTACAGGATTTTTCGCCATCCGGAAGCGTTTCTTTACACCAGGTTTCAGGTGAAACAGAAATGAGTCTGTTATTAATTTTATGATTTTTAAGAACTTATAAAGGACACCCTGAAAAACGTACCGGCAAGGCACCTGTGCAGCCGCACTGCACCATGAGTGCCAAATTAACAACCCCCTAAGAGGTATTTTTTGTCTTTTATTTCATCTTTGTGGCACGGCCAGCCAAAGCGTAGACCATAAAACAGAAGGGGCCATAAGGCCCCTTCGTCACGCTAGCATATCAGTTCCAGGTATGGATTCGTTTGGCTTTTTGCAATTTCTCGTAAGCGGCCAGCAGTTTCTGGTGCAGCGGGAACTGGGAGAGGGAGAGATCGGCGGCTTCCAGACCGTGGAAGCGCGCCTCGCCGCGGGCGTTGGCCCACGCCTGTGCCAGGGTCTCTTCCCCGAACATGCGGGCGAACACCGGGCGGTACTGCTCGGGGTCGCGGTCCTCGTCGAGGAAAAGCTCGACGCAGGCGCGCAGGGCGCGGTAGTAAGCGGCGCGATCTGCCGGGAACACCGACTGGTTGAACTCCATGGTCCAGTCGATGAGGTCGAGGGCGCTCTCCAGGTCACCAGCGGCCAGCGCCAGCATGGCTTTGAGCTCACCGACGCGCAGGGTGTGCAGGGCAGTGCCCTTGGCGGCGGCGATGCCGAGCAGCTCGCGCACCCGGGTCCGCTCGTCGTGCCCCTCTTCATCCAGCTGGTCGAACAGGGCCATGTACTGATCTGCGTCCAACTCGAGCGCCGGCAGCGCCAGGATGGTTTCCCGCAGGTGGGCCCCCATGGTGTTGTTGGCCAGCAGCAGATCTTCCACCGGATAGATGTCTGACATGCCGGGCACCAGGATACGGCAGGCGTAGACACCCAGGTGCTCGTAGTCGGCGATGTAGACCGGCTGCTCCAGCTCGTGGAAGATGCCGATCAGGTGGTCGAATTCCTCTTGCGAGGTGCCACGGAAGTCCCAGTCGGCAAACTCGAAGTCGGACTCTTCCTTGAACAGATCCCAGCTGATGAGGCCGGAGGAGTCGATGAAGTGGGTCTCCAGGTTGTGGTGATCCGCCACCTGCTCGTTGTCGAACGACGGCGGCACGAAGACGTCCAGATCCTTGAGGCTGCGCCCTTGCAGCAGTTCGGTGACGGTGCGCTCGAAGGCGACCTCGAAGCGCGGGTGGGCGCCGAAGGAGGCAAAGCAGGTGCCGTTGTTCGGGTTGAGCAGCACCACGCAGATGACCGGATAACGGCCGCCGAGGGAGGCATCGAAGCTGTAGATGGGGAAGCCTTCGGCCTCCAGTGCATCGATGGACGCCTTGATGCCGGGGTAACGGGCGATGACCTCGCCCGGGATCTGGGGCAGGCTGATGGCCTCGGCGATGATCTTGTTCTTCACGTGGCGCTCGAACACCTCCGACAGCCCCTGGGTGCGGGCTTCGGTGCGGGTGTTGCCGGCGCTCATGCCGTTGGAAACATACAGGTTGCCGACGATGTTCATCGGGATGTAGACGGTCTGGTGATCAGACTGGCGCTCGAAGGGCAGGGCGACGATGCCGCGTTCCTCGTTGCCGGATTGCAGGTCCACCAGCATGTCGGCGGTCACTTCACCGTCCGGGTTGTAGAACTTGCGGGTGAAGGAGTCGAGCAGACCAGTGGGAAGCTGATCCCCCTCGATGGGGAACCACTTCTCGTTCGGGTAGTGGACGAAGTCGCCATTGGCTACCTGCTCGCCCAGGTAGAAGTCGGCGAAGAAGTAGTTGGTGGAGAGACGCTCGAAATATTCGCCAAGGGCGGAGGCGAGCGCCGCCTTCTTGCTGGCACCCTTGCCGTTGGTGAAGCAGAGAGCGCACTCCTTGTCCCGGATGTGCACGGACCAGACGTTGGGCACGGGGTTGAGCCAGGAGGCCTCTTCGATATCAAACCCCAGGGCTTGCAGCTTGGTCTGGAAGCGTTCGATGGAATCTTCCAGCGCTGCGTCCTTGCCGGGAATAAAAGTGTGGTCGGTCATCACAATGTCCTGATTTTATGGGCTCATGTTTGGACGCAGATAATAGCATGAGTGACGGGGAAAGCGGCCAGGGCAATGGTGTGGGCTTGCCCAGGTCTGCATTGGATGGGCGGGGTGTGGTAGTGGGGCCGGACGGTGCGCTGCGGGGCGGCGATTTTTCATGGGAAAGAGGGTTGGGTCATCAGTTTTACTTAACATAATTAAGATAAAGTAAATTTTATTATGACCCTGTGCCCTTCATCATGGCGTCAACCGTTGGCGGGGGAAGGAAAAGAGGGGAACGCCCGTGCCCGTTCCGCCACCCCGTCTTGATGAGCCTTGACCAGGAGTGCTGAATGTTCCCGATGATCCCCCGTATCGACCCCGAGATAGCCAGGTTGGCGCCGGGGTTTTGTGCCCTCAGCATCGTGGTGGAAGCCGCCCCCGTGATTGACACTCTGGTGGGGGAGCGGGCCCTGGCCCGGGCATGTGCGGCCCTTGGCACCGACGAGGCCCCCTGGGCCCTTGAACATCTGGCCGCCTGGGATCAGGTGTTCAAGGGGTTTGGCGCCAAGCCTGCCCGCACGCCCTGCTCGGCCCAGGCACTGCGCAAGCGGGTGCTGCGCGATGGCGTCTTGCCCGCCATCGATCCTGTGGTGGATCTCTACAACGCCATCAGCATCGAGTATGCCATTCCCGTGGGCGGGGAGGATCTGGCGGCCTATGTGGGGACGCCGCGCCTGGTGATTGCCGATGGCAGCGAATGCTTTGACACCCTCAAAGAAGGGCTGCCAATCCAGGAGGCACCGGCTCCCGGAGAGGTGGTGTGGCGGGACGATCTCGGCGTCACCTGTCGCCGCTGGAACTGGCGCCAGGGGATCCGCACTCGCCTGAGCCTCTCTTCCCCCCGGATGTGGTTCATTCTGGAGTGTCTGCCGCCGATGCCGCGCACGGCCTTGTGGGAGGCCGGCGACAGGCTGATTGCCGGTCTCACGCAGATGATGCCTGGGGCCCGCATCGAGCAGACGTTGGTGGAGTGATTGAAGGAGCAGACGAAAAGATAAAAGGAGGCGCCCCATGCTCGCCCGGGCGGTCATGGGGCGGATCTTGCTCGCCATCACGCGCCATGCCACGTCTGTGCCACCCGCCTTTCCCCACCGCCTGCGAACACATCAGCAAGCAGAGGAACACAGCAACATGCCGGGCTGACATCGCCCCCTGGAGCTTGCCACGTCGGGGCCGGTGTACCCGGCCCTTTCAGCGCGCCTAACCGATGAATTTCAGACCCAGAATGCCGACGATGATGAGCAGCAGGCAGAGCACCCGGGCCAGGGTGGCCGGTTCGTTGAACAGCCAGATCCCCATCAGCACGGTGCCGACCGCGCCGATACCGGTCCAGACCGCGTAGGCGGTGCCAAGGGGCAATTGCTTGACCGCCATGGCGAGCAGCAGCACGCTCACGGCCATGGCACTCAGGGTCAGCAGGGTGGGGAGGGGACGGCTGAAACCGTCGGTGTACTTGAGGCCAATGGCCCAGGCGACCTCGAACAGGCCGGCCAACAGCAGGAGCAACCACGACATAAGGCAGATTCCGCAGGAAGCAGGGTCGTCCCTGCGTATCAGGAGGCCTCGGGGCCGTCCCCGAGGGGCAGCGGGGCTGCCGGTCGGTCTCAATGATGCCCCAACTGGAGGCAGGATGCCAACCGGCTGCCCGCAGGTCGGCCAGGCCGACGGATATTGCAGCGAATGGCACAGAATATTGCGCAATTCGACTTGCGCCCGCCGTCACAATCCGTAATGTGGACAGACGCATTTTTTGCAACTCATATATTGTGAATCCCTTGTAAACGGCTGGCGCCAAGGCAGGGGTCACGGGTATCACACACGATTTCTATAAGCAGCTATCCAGGGTAGGACATTATGAAAAAAGTAGGTTTGGTCGGTTGGCGTGGCATGGTGGGTTCGGTCTTGATGAGCCGGATGCAGGAAGAGAAGGATTTTGCCCGCATTCAACCCACCTTCTTCACCACCTCCCAGGCCGGTGAGGCCGCCCCCAATTTTGGTGTCGATGCCGGCACCTTGCAGGACGCCTTCGATCTCGAGGCGCTGGCCGCGCAGGACGTCATCATCACCGCCCAGGGCGGCGACTACACCAAGGATGTTTATCCGCGTCTGAAAGCCGCCGGCTGGCAGGGCTACTGGATTGACGCCGCCTCCTCCCTGCGCATGGAGAAGGACGCTGTCATCATCCTGGATCCGGTCAACGGCGACGTCATCGAACACGCCCTGAACAACGGCATCAAGACCTTCGTTGGCGGCAACTGCACCGTCAGCCTGATGCTGCTGGCCCTGGGTGGCCTGTTCAAGGCCGATCTGGTGGAGTGGGTGAGCGTGGCCACCTATCAGGCGGCCTCCGGTGGTGGTGCCCGCCACATGCGCGAGCTGGTCACCCAGATGGGCATGCTGCGGGATGAAGTGGCGGTGGAGCTGGCGGATCCCGCCTCCGCCATCCTCGACATCGAGCGCAAGATCACCGAGAAGACCCGCTCCGGCACCCTGCCGGTGGACAATTTCGGCGTACCGCTGGCCGGTGGCCTCATTCCCTGGATCGACACCAAGCTCGACAACGGCCAGAGCCGTGAAGAGTGGAAGGGCCAGGCCGAGACCAACAAGATCCTGGGTATCGAAAACGCCGCTATCCCGGTGGATGGTCTGTGCGTGCGGATCGGGGCCCTGCGCTGCCACAGCCAGGCCTTCACCATCAAGCTGAAAAAAGATGTGCCCTTGGCCGAGATCGAAGCCCTGCTGGCCGCCCACAACGACTGGGTCAAGGTGATCCCCAACGATCGCGACATCACCGCCCGCGAGCTGACCCCGGCTGCCGTTACTGGCACCCTCAGCATCCCGGTGGGTCGTCTGCGCAAGCTCAATATGGGTCCGGAGTACCTGGCCGCCTTTACCGTGGGTGACCAGTTGCTGTGGGGCGCCGCCGAGCCGCTGCGTCGCATGCTGAACATCCTGCTGGCCCGCTGAGGTAGCTGCAGCAGGGAACAGGGAAGGCCTGGCCTTTCTTGTTCCCCTCTTCGTGCCTGTCCATAAAAAAGCGGCATCCCTTGGGATGCCGCTTTTTAATTTATCCAGTTTGACTCTTAGATGTTCTGTGCTTCGTTTGGCACGATGACAGAGGCATGATTTCCTTTCGGCCCCTGCTGCAGTTCAAAGTTGACTGCCTGACCTGCTTTCAAGGTCTTGTAACCTTCCATTTGAATCGTGGAGTAGTGAGCGAAGATGTCTTCACCACCGCCTTCCGGACAGATAAACCCAAATCCTTTTGCGTTGTTGAACCACTTGACTGTTCCGGTTGCCATACATCTACATCCTTTTATTGATTACCCTGAAGTCGTTGAGTAACCTGCGCCAGCCTTATATAACTAGGGCATGACCCCGTAGCAGACGGGCGCCGATTAGCAAGTAACCAATCTAGTCCAACTTTTAAGCGAGTCAAGAAGTTGTTAACAACCGATGTGATCTGGTTAACAAGTCTATTGACAATCTTGAGCGACACGGTAGTAATCTAGAGGTACCAAAGCGCAACTATGAGCAAGCAGAAAGAACTCTTTGCTAATGAAGAGATTGCAGAGGCAGAGAAAACGAAGCTGCAACCGCCACCCATGTACAAGGTCGTCCTGAACAACGACGACTACACACCGATGGAGTTCGTGGTGGAGGTGCTGCAAAGGTTCTTTGGTATGGATCTGGAGAAGGCCACTCAGGTGATGCTGAGCGTGCATTATAGTGGTAAGGGGGTCTGCGGCACATTTACCGCCGAGATTGCCGAGACCAAAGTGGTCCAGGTCAACACCTATTCACGTAACAACGAACATCCACTGCTATGTACCATGGAAAAGGCTTGAATCTGATGACTTGATGGCGATAACGACACCGCATTGTTGCTGTACTGAGGGGAGGTGCCTATGTTGAACAAAGATCTAGAAAAGACGCTGAACGAGGCTTTCAAGCTGGCCCGTGACGAGCGCCACGAATTCATGACCGTCGAGCACCTGTTGTTGGCCCTGCTGGATAACAGCTCAGCCCATGAGGCGCTGAGTTCATGTGGTGCGGATGTGGAACAGATGCGCAAAGAGATCCGCGCCTTCATCAATCAAACGACCCCGCTCATCCCCCGTGACGACGAAGACAGGGAAACCCAGCCGACGCTGGGCTTCCAGCGCGTGCTGCAACGTGCCGTCTTCCATGTCCAGTCGTCCGGCAATACCGAGGTGAGCGGTGCCAATGTCCTGGTCGCCATCTTCAGCGAACAAGAGTCCCAGGCCGCCTACTTCCTGAAAAAAGCCGAAATAAGCCGCCTGGATGTGGTGAACTTCCTGTCCCACGGGGTGCGCAAGGACAACAAGCCCGAGAGTGGTGGCAACAATGCGGAATCTGATGACGAGGTATCCTCTGCCCAGATAGAAAGCTTTGCCACCAACCTCAACCAGCTGGTGCTGGAGGGGCGCATCGATCCGCTCATCGGCCGTGATCAGGAGCTCAATCGCACCATTCAGGTATTGTGCCGCCGCCGCAAGAACAACCCCTTGCTGGTCGGGGAAGCCGGCGTGGGCAAGACCGCCATCGCCGAAGGGCTTGCCTACCGTATCGTCAAGGGGGATGTGCCCGAGGTGATTGCGGGTAGCACCATCTACTCCCTGGACATGGGCTCCCTGCTGGCGGGCACCAAGTATCGTGGTGACTTCGAGAAGCGCCTCAAGGTGCTGCTCAAGCAGATCGAACGTCAGGAGGGGGCCATCCTCTTCATCGACGAGATCCACACCATCATTGGCGCTGGTGCGGCTTCCGGTGGCCAGCTGGATGCGGCCAACCTCATCAAGCCGCTGCTCTCCAATGGTTTGCTGCGCTGCGTGGGCTCCACCACCTACCAGGAATATGCCCAGATCTTCGAGAAGGACAGGGCCCTGGCTCGTCGCTTCCAGAAGATCGACATCGTCGAACCCACAGTAGACGACACCACTCGCATTCTGATGGGACTCAAGAGCCGTTATGAGTCTCACCATGGCGTGCGTTACACCGTCAAGGCGATCCGGGCGGCGGTGGAGCTCTCCGCCAAGTACATCAATGATCGCCATCTGCCTGACAAGGCCATCGACGTCATCGACGAGGCGGGGGCAGGGCAACGCCTCTTGCCCGTCAGCAAGCGCAAGAAGGTGATCAATGTGCCGGAAATCGAGGCCATTGTTGCCAAGATTGCCCGTATACCAGAGAAATCTGTCTCCTCCTCCGACAAGGAGGTGCTGAAGAATCTGGAGCGCAATCTCAAGATGGTGGTGTTCGGGCAGGACAAGGCCATCGAGGTGCTGACCGATGCCATTCGGTTGTCACGTTCAGGGCTTGGCAACGAACGCCGACCTGTGGGCTGCTTCCTGTTTGCCGGCCCGACCGGGGTGGGCAAGACCGAAGTGACCCAGCAACTTGGCAAGGCGCTCGGGGTCGAGGTATTGCGATTTGACATGTCGGAATACATGGAACGCCATACCGTGTCCCGGTTGATCGGGGCTCCTCCCGGTTACGTGGGATTCGAGCAGGGAGGGCTGTTGACCGACTCCGTCCTCAAGCATCCGCACTCCGTCGTGCTGCTTGACGAGATCGAGAAGGCGCACCCGGATGTCTTCAACCTGCTGCTGCAGGTGATGGACAACGGCACCCTGACGGACAACAACGGGCGCAAGGCAGATTTTCGCAATGTGATCCTGGTGATGACCACCAACGCAGGGGTTCAGGAAACCCAGCGCAAGTCCATCGGCTTCCAGCAGCAGGACATGAGCCACGATGCCATGGAGGTGATCAACAAGACGTTCAGTCCGGAGTTCCGCAACCGGCTCGATCACACCATCTGGTTCAACCATCTCGACATGGGAGTGATCCATCAGGTGGTCGACAAGTTCATCGTCGAGCTGCAGGTTCAGCTGGATGCCAAGGGCGTTTCACTGGAGGTGTCTGAAGAGGCGCGCCACTGGTTGGCAGAGAAAGGGTATGACAGGGCAATGGGGGCAAGACCCATGGGCCGGGTCATTCAGGAGCACCTCAAGAAGCCCCTGGCCAACGAGATCCTGTTTGGTTCCCTGGTCGATGGCGGCATTGTGAAGGTCGAGCTGGTGAACAACAGCCTCAGCTTTGATTTTCAGGTCAACGTTGAAGCTGTCTCTCACTGACTGTGAGCAAGGCCGGAAATGACAAAAAACCCCAACCGAGAGGCTGGGGTTTTTTGCTGAATTCCTGGCTTAGCGAGAGCGGAAAACAATACGTCCCTTGGAGAGATCGTACGGAGTCAGAGCCACCGTTACTTTGTCCCCAGTCAGGATACGGATGTAGTTTTTGCGCATCTTGCCGGAAATATGAGCGATAACCACGTGACCATTTTCCAGTTCCACACGGAACATGGTATTGGGCAAGGTTTCGAGAATGGTACCCTGCATCTCAATACTGTCTTCTTTAGCCATTGAATCCTCTTGATAAGCCACAACAAAAAACCGCTGGATCATGCCGGATTTAAGGCTATGTGTAAAGTTTACTCGGGCTTGGTGTCGATTTTTTTCCATTCGCCCTGTACCAGCAGCTCATGGGGCAGGTATTGGCGCTTGTAATTCATCTTGCGGCACTCCTCCACCAGATACCCCAGATAGAGCCACTGACGACCGGTACGTCTGGCCAGTTCCAACTGGCTCAGGATGGCGAAGGTGCCGAGCGACCGGTCGGCATAGTCGGGGTCGAAGAAGGTGTACATGGCGCTCAGAGAGTGGGGAAGCAGATCCGTGGTGGCCACGCCGATGAGGCGTCCCTCCTTGCGCATCTCCAGATAGAGGGGGGGCATCCAGTCGCAGTGCAGGAACCCCTTGTATTGGGTCCGGCTCGGTGGATACATGCTGCCATCCCTATGGCGCTCACGGATATAGCGTTCATAGAGCTGGTAATACTCGGGCTTGTCGTCATAGCTCAGCACGAGTTCGAGATCTCGGTTCAACTGGCGGATGCGTTTCTGCCCACGGCTCGGGGTGAAGCGTTCACTGTGTATGCGCAAGGATTGGCAGGCGCTGCAGGCGGGGCAGTGAGGACGATAGATGTCGTTGCCACTGCGCCGGAATCCTGCCGTCAGCAGCCGTTCGTACCCGGCGGCGTTGAGCAATTCATGGTCCATCAGGACCAGCAACTGCTCCTGCTCGTGACCGAGGTAGCTGCACGGGTGCCTGGGGGTCAGCCCGACCTTGAGGATCACTTCTTCACTCATAGGCTGATTCTCCTCGGTTGCCAGCATCCCTCTTGCAACGGTTGCCGGGTCAGGGTGGCCAGGGTGGTCAGAAAGCGCTGCCTTGGCCACTCCTGGACGCCCAGCGTGGCCAGAAAGTCGTTTTGCATCTGGCAGTCGATGAGGGCACCGCCGTGCCCTGCAAAGTGGCGACAGAGGGCCACCATGGCCAGTTTGGCGCCATTGTCGATGCGGCTGAACATGGATTCACCACAAAAGAGTCGACCCAGGGAGAGACCATAGAGGCCTGCCTGCAACTGATCATCCTGCCAGATCTCGATGGAGTGGGCATGACCGAGGCGATGAAGGCGCCGATAGGCGTCGATCATGGGGGCACTTATCCAGGTGCCGCTGGCGGTGCGACGGGGGGCGGCGCAGGCTGCAATGACGTCATCAAAGGCGCGATTGATGTAAATCTCGAAGGGGGTGCGGCGCAAACACTTCTGCAGGCTGCGGCCGATGTGGAGTTCCTCGGGCACGATGACTCCCCTGGGATCCGGTGACCACCACAGCAGTGGCTGATGGGGTTCATTCCACGGAAAGATCCCGCTGTGGTAAGCTGCCAGCAATCGAGTGGGGGAGAGATCTCCCCCAATCGCGAGCAGCCCGTTGGGCTCTTCCAGCGCATGGCTGGGGGAGGGAAACCAGCACAGCTCATCATCCAGTTCGGTAAGATAGCGAGACATAAGGCAGAGGTTCATAGATGAAGGCCATTATCCTGATAGTATCCAGCTTGCTTGGCTTTGTCACGGCACCGGCCTGGAGTGCGGTGTATGAACGCAACACGGCGCGTCCGGTGGAGCAGGTGGTCTTCGGCCAGGTGGATGCGGTGCGCAACATCACCCAGCGCCAGATGGTGGAATCAGAGCATTCCGGCTGGAAAACTCTGGGAGGGGCCGTGCTTGGCGGGCTGCTCGGCAACCAGTTTGGCGGTGGGCACGGGCGGGAGATTGCCACTGCGGTCGGGGCACTGGCGGGAGCGGCGGCGGTGCAGCAGTTTCAGTCAGGGGGCAGCGTGGTGGAGAACAAGCTGGTGGAGCTGCTGATCCGCAACGAGCAGAATGGGCTCATCAACGTGATCCAGGATTACGATCCGGCCATGGTCTTTGCGCAGGGCGACAAGGTACGCATCCTCTATTTCAACGATGGAGTGCGGGTCGACAAGACCTATTGAACGGTGAAGAAGGGATTGACCCGGCGGCCGCCACACAAGGGGCGCCGGGCGGTACTACACGGAGTGTCTCTGCTGATGCTTGCTCAGACGTCCTGACAGACTATCTTGTCTCGCCCGGTATTCTTTGCCTGATACAACTGGCGATCTGCCTCGCTCAGCGCCTCGTCCATGGAGAGCCGCCCGACATTGATGACGCCGAAACTGGCGCGTACAAAGAGCGATATCTCCCGCGACAGCGGTTGCTGGCGCATTTGCAGACGAAGCCCTTCCAGTCGCTTGAGCAGCACGGGAACGGGGCAGTGGGGCACCATCAGGGCAAATTCTTCACCACCGAATCGGGCTATCATGGCATCCGGGAAGAACTGGGTGAGCAGCCTGGCCAGATGACAGAGCAGCTGATCGCCGATGGCATGCCCCCAGTGATCATTGACCTGCTTGAAGTGATCCACATCGAGCACGCACAGGGAGAGCTGCGCCTGATGGCGCTGATGCTCCTCGAACCACTTTTGACCCTCGTTGAACCAGTAGCGTCTGTTGTAAAGTCCGGTCAGGTAGTCTCGGTTGGCCGATTCCTGGATGTTGTTGAACTGCTCAAGGGCCTCCAGGTTGTGGCTGACCCGGCACTGCAGCTCCTCGGGTTCAAAGGGCTGATTGAGAAAATCATTCGCCCCTTGCTTGAGGTAGCGTGCCGAGAGGCCGTGTTTGTCCGACACCGAGATGCCGATGATGGCGAGCTGCTGCTTGCTGTAGCGCTCGCGCAGCATTCGCACCAGGCTGATGCCATCGATCTCCGGCATGTAGTAGTCCACCAGCATCAGGCGAATGGCGGGGTGCTGCTCGAGCTGCGCCAGCGCATCGCGGGCTGAATTGGCCTCGTGCACCTGCAACAACTGCTTGCGCAACTGGGCCGCGGTACGGTGACGGGAGGTGCGTGAATCGTCGACCACCAAGACTTCGATGGCCTGGTTGAGGTAGAGGCGGTGCACCAGACCGACGGCATATTGCAGGGAGTGACGTGAATCCTTCATCACATAGTCCAGCACCCCGGCTTCCAGCCAGGCTTCCCGCTTCTCTTCGCTGATGTCGGCCGTCAGGATCACCACCGGCAACCCACGCTCCCTCAGCACATTGACAGCTTCTCCGCTGGGGGCGTCCGGCAGGGTGAGATCCACCAGGGCGACCACATAATCTTCCCCATGGCAATCGCGAGCCCCTTCAAGGGTATCGAAGGCGTCGATTTCCAGCCCGGTCTGCTGCGCAATGGCCTGGGTCAGCATGCGGCGTACCGTCAGGCTGTCTTCCACTATCATTATTTTTCGTTTCATCCTGCTCCTTGCAATAAAAAAGGGCATGCCAACTGGCATGCCCTTTATATCCTTCCGATTATTGTGCGTCCAGATATCGCTCTGCATCGAGGGCGGCCATGCAGCCGGTCCCTGCGGAGGTGATCGCCTGGCGGTAGACGTGATCGGCCACGTCGCCGGCGGCGAACACGCCCGGGATGCTGGTCTGGGTTGCGAACCCTTCCAGTCCGCCACGCACCTTCAGATAGCCGTTTTCCATCGCCAGCTGCCCTTCGAAGATCTGGGTGTTGGGCTGGTGACCGATGGCGATGAAGACCCCCATCAGCGGCAGCTCGGAGGTGGTGTCATCCCGGGTGCTGCGCAGGCGCACGCCGGTGACGCCCATGTCGTCACCCAGTACTTCGTCCAGGGTCTGATGGGTGTGCAGGACGATATTGCCGCTCTTGACCTTGTCGTTGAGGCGCTTGATCAGGATCTTCTCGGCGCGGAACTCGTCGCGGCGATGGATGAGGTGCACCTTCTTGGCGATGTTGGCCAGATAGAGAGCCTCTTCCACGGCGGTGTTGCCGCCACCGACCACGGCCACTTCCTGGTTGCGGTAGAAGAAGCCGTCACAGGTGGCGCAGGCGGAGACGCCGCGGCCCTTGAAGGCCTCTTCTGAGGGCAGACCCAGGTATTTGGCGGAGGCGCCGGTGGCGAGGATCAGCGCATCGCAGGTGTATTCCCCGTTGTCGCCCTTGAGGCGGAAGGGACGCTCGGTCAGCGTCACTTCATTGATGTGATCAAAGAGGATGCGGGTATCGAACTTCTCTGCATGCTCTTTCATGCGCTCCATCAGGGCCGGGCCGGTCAGCCCTTCCGCGTCCCCTGGCCAGTTTTCCACTTCGGTGGTGGTGGTCAGCTGACCACCTTGCTGCATGCCGGTGATGAGCAGGGGATTGAGGTTGGCGCGAGCGGCATAGACGGCCGCAGTGTAACCTGCCGGACCGGATCCCAGGATCAGCAGTTTGCTGTGAGTGACTTGGCTCATGATGTGATTTCCGAGACGTGATGAGTTTGCGCGATTGTAGGTAATTCGTGATCCGTGGTCAAAGGCCAGCGCATCGATTGGGGCAATCGCCAACAAGAGGGGTGAGCCGGGGATGGCAGGCATAAAAAAACCGCCCATCGCGGGCGGATTTTCACTCATCTACCTCCCTTTGCAGGGACGCGATCAGTTCAGCAGGGTCAGGGGATCCGTGTAAGCCAGATTGTGGGCCACGGCAACCTCCTTGCAGGTGATTTTGCCCGCCATCACGTTCAGGCCGTGCAACAGGTGGGGATCGGCGAGCAGAGCGTTGCGATAGCCCTGTTCGGCCAGCTTGATGATGAAGGGGAGGGTGGCGTTGTTCAGGGCCACGGTGGAGGTCCGCGCCACGGCACCCGGCATGTTGGCCACGCAGTAGTGCACCACCTCGTCGACGATGAAGGTGGGATCTTCATGGGTGGTGGCATGGGAGGTCTCGACACAGCCGCCCTGGTCGATGGCCACGTCCACGATGGCCGCACCGGGTTTCATGCGAGCAATGTGGTCACGGCTGACAAGTTTTGGCGCAGTGGCGCCAGGCACCAGCACGCCGCCGATGACCAGGTCCGCCGCCAGCAGATGGCGCTCCAGGGTCTCGCGGTTGGAGTAGACCACCTTGGCAGCCCCCTGGAACTCGCTGTCGAGACGGCGCAGGGTATCGACGTTGTTGTCGAGGATGGTGACGTCGGCACGCAGGCCGACGGCCATGCGGGCTGCGTTGGAGCCCACCACACCACCACCGATGATCACCACCTTGGCCGGTTCCACACCGGGCACACCACCGAGCAGCACGCCGCTGCCGCCACGGGATTTCTCCAGTGCCTGGGCACCGGCCTGAATAGACATGCGTCCGGCCACTTCCGACATGGGGGCCAGCAGGGGCAGACCGCCACGACCGTCTGTGACGGTTTCATAGGCGATGCAGACGGCACCACTGTCGATGAGATCCTGGGTCTGGGCCAGGTCCGGCGCCAGATGCAGATAGGTAAAGAGGGTCTGGCCAGGACGCAGCATGGCCCGTTCCACTGCCTGGGGTTCCTTGACCTTGACGATCATCTCCGCCTTGGCGAAAACTTCGGCAGCGGAGGCCAGGATCTCGGCTCCGGCAGCCAGATAATCTGCGTCACTGAACCCAATGCCATTTCCTGCGCCGCTTTGGACGAAAACAGTATGGTTTCGTGCTGTCAGTTCACGTACACTGGCCGGAACCATGCCTACGCGATATTCATGGTTTTTTATTTCCTTAGGTACACCGATAATCATGCTATCCCTCGTCTATCGATTGGTGGTTTATGTTGCCTAGATGTTAAGCGATATTTGCGCCTAGTATATTCAGGTATTGACAGGATTTGTGACCATTATTATAAAGTGACTGGTGATTCTTACCAAAAAATAGCCAAAGGATGGAATTAAATGATGGAAGCTAAGAGTCGGCTAAAGGATTTGGACAGGATTGACCGCAACATTCTGAATGAACTGCAAAAGGATGGCAGGATTTCGAACGTTGAGTTGTCCAAACGAGTTGGCCTGAGTCCCACACCGTGTCTGGAACGGGTTCGTCGCCTGGAGCGACAAGGGTATATCGAAGGATATGCCGCCATTCTGAACCCTCATTATCTGGACGCGTCTCTGCTGGTGTTCGTGGAAATTACCCTCAATCGTGGCGCCCCCGATGTGTTCGAGCAGTTCAACAAGGCTGTTCAGGTGCTCGAAGAGATCCAGGAGTGCCATCTGGTGTCCGGTGATTTCGACTATCTGCTCAAGACCCGCGTCAGCGACATGTCCGCTTACCGCCGCCTGCTGGGTGAAACCCTGCTGCGTCTGCCGGGCGTGAACGACACCCGCACCTACGTGGTGATGGAAGAGGTCAAACAGAGCAGTCGTCTGGTGATCAGCACCCGATAAGCGGGGTTGTGCTGTGACTTGCAAGTTCCATGACGAGTCACGATAGTCAGAAACGAGCGGCCGGTCCGCTCGTTTCTTCTTATAGAGAGTTTCAGGCCCGCCCTCAGGCACTGGCTGACAATCGGTGGGCTTTTCAGGGATACTAGGCCCCCTATCCCCGCATTCATGTTTTCACAAAGGAGCCGGAGTTTGGCCGATAAAAAGCTGTTTACTCCTTTATCAGGTACACAACGGATCTTCGAGGCCGTCTTGATCGCCATCACCTTGATGGCTGCCTATCTTTTGCTTGCCCTGCTGACCTACCATCCCGCCGATCCCGGCTGGTCGCAAACCTCCTGGCAAGGGGAGGTGAAAAACCTCGCGGGCAGCGCCGGTGCCTGGCTCGCCGACATCACCATGTTTACCTTCGGGGCCTTCTCCTATCTGGTGCCCCCTCTGGTGGTGCTGCTTGGCTGGAGCCTGTTCTGGCGCCCGAGCAAGCTGCTGGAAGTGGATTACCTCACCCTGTCGGTACGGATCATCGGCTTCGTGCTGACGGTGCTTGGCATGTCCGCCATCGCCAGCATGAACTTCAACGACTTGCAGAACTTTTCCGCCGGCGGCCTGGTGGGGGATGTGATCGCCTCCGCCGTGGTGCCGCTGTTTGGCGGCGTGGGGGCCAACCTGATGCTGCTCTGCTTCGTGGCGACCGGCATCACCCTCTTTACCGGCTGGTCCTGGCTCACCATTGTCGAGCGCATCGGTGCCGCCTGCACCGGCTCAGTCAGCGCCATCTACCATTTCCCCACCACCCTGGGCCGCTGGCTCACCGGTGGCTGGCGCCAGCCCCGCTATGAGGGGCCGGATCCCCTGCTGGAAGGGGGCGTGGGCAGCTTCGATCAGGAAGAGGATGACGAAGACCCCCACGGCAGCTGGACACGCAACCCCAAGGCGAAGAATCGCGCTCAAAAGACAAAAGCTGACGAATGGCTGCCGGAGCTTGACGAAGACACCTTCCAGTTCGATCCGCAGTTTGACGACGAAGAGGACGAGGCTCCGGCGCCTGCCGCCAAGGGCAAGCGCGTGGCCAATGGCCGTCCGCGTCCCGCCGTGCGCCAGGAAGAAGATGACCTCGACTTGCCCTGGGCGGAGGGGGATGACGAACCCGATGCTCCCGTTGCCGCTGCGCCGGTGAAAGCCAAGCGCCGTCCCCAGCCCGGTCTGGCCCCTTTACCGAGCATCGATCTGTTGGACAGGCCGCCCGCCAAGACCCAGATGATGAGCAAGGACGAGCTGGAGCGCATGGGCCGGCTGGTGGAGGCGAAGCTCGCCGATTACAACGTGCAGGCCAAGGTGGTGGGCGTCTATCCCGGTCCCGTCATTACCCGCTTCGAACTGGACCTGGCGCCGGGCATGAAGGCGAGCAAGATCACCAATCTTTCCCGGGATCTCGCCCGTTCTCTCTCTGCCAGCAGCGTGCGGGTGGTGGAGGTGATCCCGGGCAAGACGTTCGTCGGGATCGAGCTGCCCAACCGGGTACGCCAGACCGTCTACCTGCGGGAAACCCTCGACTGCGAGGCGTTCGCGGCCAGCCGCAATCCGCTCACCATGGGGCTGGGTCAGGACATCGCGGGGGAACCCGTGGTGGTGAACCTCGCCAAGATGCCTCACCTGCTGGTGGCCGGTACCACGGGCTCGGGCAAGTCGGTGGGGGTGAACACCATGATCATCTCCATGCTCTACAAATCCTCCCCCGAGGATCTGCGCTTCATCATGATCGACCCCAAGATGCTGGAGCTCTCGGTCTATGAAGGCATTCCGCATCTGCTGACCGAGGTGGTCACCGACATGAAGGATGCCGCCAACGCCCTGCGCTGGTGCGTAGGCGAGATGGAGCGTCGTTACAAGCTGATGTCCGCGGTCGGGGTGCGCAACCTCAAGGGGTACAACGACAAGGTGTTGGCCGCCATCGAGGCGGGGGATCCCCTGGTCGACCCCCTGTGGCGTCCGGGCGACTCCATGGATCAGATGCCGCCGGAGCTGGAAAAACTGCCCCACATCGTGGTGGTGGTGGACGAGTTCGCCGACATGATGATGATCGTCGGCAAGAAGGTTGAGGAGCTTATCGCCCGTATCGCCCAGAAGGCGCGGGCGGCCGGTATTCACCTTATCCTCGCGACCCAGCGTCCGTCGGTGGATGTCATTACCGGCCTCATCAAGGCCAACATCCCGACCCGTATCTCCTTCCAGGTGTCGAGCAAGATCGATTCGCGCACCATCCTGGACCAGGGGGGCGCCGAATCCCTGCTCGGCATGGGTGACATGCTCTACATGCCTGCCGGCACCTCCAACCCCACCCGTGTCCACGGTGCCTTCGTCGATGACCACGAGGTACACAAGGTGGTGGCGGACTGGAAACTGCGTGGCGAGCCGGATTACATCGACGAGATCCTCTCCGGCGAGTCGGACGGCGAGGGCGGCGGTGGCGACTTCGGCGGGGGCGGCGATGAAGAGCTCGATCCCCTGTTCGACGAGGCGGTGGCCTTCGTGGTGGAATCCCGCCGTGGCTCCACCTCCAGCGTCCAGCGCAAGTTCAAGATCGGTTACAACCGGGCGGCCCGTCTCATCGAGCAGATGGAAAACCAGGGCATCGTCAGCGCCCCGGGCGGCAACGGCCAGCGCGACGTGCTGGCACCGCCGCCGGTTCGTGACTAAGCCTAACTCCTGTATCATTCTGGCCATGCCCTCTGCGGGCGTGGCCTTTTATCGAGAACCTCCCTATGAAGAGCCTGATGAAAAAACAACTGTTGATGGGTTCCATTCTGCTGGTCGCCAGCAGCCAGGTATGGGCCGATGCGGCCAGTGATCTCAAGGAGAAGCTCTCCTCCGTCAATCTCTTCTCCGCGACATTTGCCCAGACCGTTTATGACAGCAAGGGCAAGGAGCTGCAAAAGGCGAGCGGCTCCCTGCTGGTGCAGCGACCCAACCGCTTCAACTGGCACACTACCTCCCCGGACGAGAGCCTGATCGTGGCCGATGGCAAGGATGTGTGGGTGTACGACCCCTTCGTCGAGCAGGTCACCGCCCTCAAGATGAAGGATGCGGTGCTCAACACCCCCTTCGTGCTCATCGCGGGCAACGACAACAGCCTCTGGAAGAACTATGACGTGACCCAGGAAGGGGATGTCTATACCGTCACCAGCCGCAACAAGGACGAGCTGATCGCCTCCTTTCGCATCACCTTCGACCGTCAGAACAACATCAGTCGCTTCGACGTGAAAGAGGCCCAGGGCCAGTGGAGCGAGTTCACCCTGAGCAGCTTCAACCGCAAACCGGTGCTCAAGGGCAACGAATTTGTCTTCAAGATCCCGAAGGGGGTCGAGCTGGACGACCAGCGCTGATGAGCCAGCCGTTACCGGCGTTATCGTCTGACCGGGCGTCATGGACGACCGGTCAGATGCAAGGTCAATGCAGATGAGCAATTTATCCCTGGATTTCTCCTCGGACTTTCGTCCGCTGGCGGCCCGGATGAGGCCGCAAACCCTCGAGCAGTACATCGGCCAGCAGCATATCCTGGGGCCGGACAAGCCCCTGCGAAAAGCGATCCTGGCGGGGCACTGCCACTCCATGATCCTCTGGGGCCCCCCCGGCACCGGCAAGACCACGCTGGCAGAACTGGTTGCCCACTACTGCCAGGCGGAGGTGGAGCGGCTCTCGGCGGTCACCTCCGGCATCAAGGAGATCCGCGCCGCCCTCGACAAGGCGAAGGAGAACGGCTGGCGCGGGGTGCGCACCATCCTGTTCGTGGATGAAGTCCACCGCTTCAACAAGAGCCAGCAGGATGTCTTCCTGCCCCACATCGAAGACGGCACCATCACCTTCATCGGCGCCACCACCGAGAACCCCTCGTTCGAGCTCAACAATGCGCTGCTCTCCCGGGCCCGGGTCTATCTGCTCAAGAGGCTGGAGGAGCAGGACATCCTCGCCATGATCGATCAGGCGATGCAGGACCCGCGCGGCCTCAATGACCCTAGCCTGCGCTTTGCCCCCGGGGCCAAGGAGGCGCTGGCGAAAGCCGTGGACGGGGACGGGCGCAAGTCTCTGAACTATCTGGAGCTCCTTGCCGACATGGCCGAGGCCGACAGCTCAGGGGCGCGGGTGATCGACAGTACCCTGCTCGCCGCCGTGGTGGGGGAGCACGTGGCCCGTTTCGACAAGGGCGGCGATCACTTCTACGACCTCATCTCGGCGGTGCACAAGTCCATTCGCGGCTCGGCGCCGGATGCGGCCCTCTACTGGTATGCCCGCATGGTGAGCGCCGGCTGCGATCCCCTCTACATCGCCCGCCGCTTGCTGGCCATTGCCTCGGAAGATGTGGGCAACGCCGATCCCCGTGCCATGCAGGTGGCGCTCTCGGCCTGGGACTGCTTCCATCGCATCGGTCCGGCGGAAGGGGAGCGGGCCATCGCCCAGGCCATCGTCTACCTCGCCTGCGCCCCCAAGAGCAATGCGGTCTACACCGCCTGGAAGGCGGCGCTTCACGACGCCAAGAACCTGCCGGACTTCGAGGTGCCGCCGCACCTTCGCAATGCCCCTACCAAGCTCATGAGCGAGCTGGGCTACGGCGCCGAGTATCGCTACGCCCACGACGAGCCGGGGGCCTATGCCGCCGGCGAGCAGTACTTCCCCCCGGAGCTTGCCGGCAAGCAGTACTATCAGCCCACCGAGCGGGGGCTTGAGAAGCAGATAGCCCAGAAGCTCGACTATCTGCATGAGCTGGACAAGCAGAGCCCGCGCAAGCGATAGGAAAGACCTTCAGGTTCCTTGCCCGGAAAAGGGCACGGCCAGGGCATCAGGGGAGGGGGTTCCCGGCAAAAACGGGCGCAATAGTCCCTGTTCGGGCGGGGGGGCGGTCTGCTACACTGCCCGTCTGACCCCGGTTGTCTTGGCCTTGCACCATCTTCTTGATTTCGAAGGCCCGATTCCGAAGGCAAAGGGGTGCGCCAACCGATGTTAACTTCCGGATCTGTTTCCCAACCCGGTCACGATGACCCGGGCCCAGATCCCATTAAAAAAGTAGGTAAACCATGCTGGATCCCAAATATCTGCGCAGCGACATCACCGAAGCTGCCGCTCGTCTGGCGACACGTGGCTACGTTCTGGACGTAGCGGCGGTCAATGTTCTGGAAGAGAAACGCAAGGATCTGCAGTCCCGCACCCAGGAGCTGCAGGCCGAGCGCAACGCCCGCTCCAAGTCCATCGGTGAGGCTGCCCGTCGTGGTGAAGATGTTGCCCCCCTCAAGGCCGAGGTGACCAAGATCAACGACGAGCTCGAGACCAGCAAGGTCGAGCTGGAGGCCCTGCTGGCCCAGCTCAAGGGGATCGCCGACGCCATCCCCAACCTGCCGAGCGAGACCACCCCGGTGGGCCGTGACGAGAACGACAACGTGGAGGTCCGCCGCTGGGGTACACCGCGTGAGTTCGATTTCCCGGTACGCGACCACATCGATCTGGGTGAGGCGGCCAAGGGGGTCGACTTCAAGAACGGCGTCAAGCTTTCCGGTGCCCGTTTCGTGGTGATGAAGGGCCAGATTGCCCGTCTGCACCGCGCCCTGGCCCAGTTCATGCTGGACCTGCACACCCTGCAGCACGGCTACACCGAGTGCTACGTGCCCTATCTGGTCAACCCGGACAGCCTGTACGGCACCGGCCAACTGCCCAAGTTCTCCCAGGATCTCTTCAATACCGGCATCGAAGGGGAAGGGGAAGACGAAGGCAAGGTGCGCAAGTTCTCCCTCATCCCGACCTCCGAAGTGCCGCTCACCAACATGGCCCGTGACGAGATCTTCGACGAGCAGGAGCTGCCCATCAAGATGACCGCCCACAGCCCCTGCTTCCGCTCCGAAGCGGGCTCCTACGGTCGTGATACCCGTGGCCTCATCCGTATGCACCAGTTCGACAAGGTCGAGATGGTGCAACTGGTGCACCCGGAAAAATCCTGGGATGCCCTGGAAGAGATGGTGGGTCACGCCGAGAAGGTGCTGCAACTGCTGGAGCTGCCGTATCGCGTGATGGCGCTTTCCACCGGTGACATGGGCTTCTGCGCCGCCAAGACCTACGATCTGGAAGTGTGGCTGCCGGCCCAGAACACCTATCGCGAGATCTCCTCTGTCTCCAACTGCACCGACTTCCAGGCGCGCCGTATGCAGGCTCGCGTGCGTATCGACGGCAAGCCGCAGCTCATTCACACCCTGAATGGTTCCGGTCTGGCGGTGGGTCGTACCCTGGTGGCCGTGCTCGAGAACTACCAGCAGGCAGATGGCCGCATCGCCATCCCGGCTGCGCTGCAATCCTACATGGGCGGCCTGACCCACATCGGGTAAGCGCTCGTTGCAGACGACAACGCCATGGCATGCCATGGCGTTGTGCATTCTGGGCCCGGGAAACCCGCCGCAAGGGGAAGGGATAGCTCCCTTCGGGCCTGTAACACAATTTTATCAAGCATTGCGCAATCGTTTTTGTTAGACTGCGCCGCAATTTCGCAGGACATCTTTTTCTATGGTCTGGATTGATTACGCCATCATCGGCATCGTCGGTTTCTCCGCCCTCATCAGCCTGGTGCGCGGCTTTCTCAAGGAGGCCATGTCTCTGGTCACCTGGTTCGTCGCCTTTTTCATTGCCAGCCATTTCTATCCCGATCTCGCCGTCTATTTCACCTCTTTTTCCGATGCCATGGTTCGCAACGGTCTGGCCATCGCCGCCCTGTTCGTGGCGACCCTGATCCTGGGGAGCGTGGTGAACTACGTGGTGGGCCTGCTGGTGGAAAAGACCGGGCTTTCTGGCACCGACAGGGTGCTCGGGGTCTGTTTTGGCGCCATTCGAGGGGTGCTGATCGTCAGCGCCCTGCTGTTTTTCATGGATACCTTCACCAGCCTCTCCCAGAGCGACTGGTGGGTGGCGTCCAGGCTGGTGCCGGAGTTCAAGCCGGTGATCCAGTGGTTTTTCGGGTTCATGATGAACTCGTCCAGTTTTCTTCAACAGGTACAGTGACTTCGAGGTAGCAAAGACATGTGCGGTATTGTCGGTATAGTTGGCACCACCCCCGTCAATCAGGCCCTCTACGACGCCTTGACGGTGTTGCAGCACAGGGGACAGGATGCCGCCGGGATCGTGACCATTGACAGTGGAAACTTCCGGCAACGCAAGGCCAACGGTCTGGTGAAGGATGTGTTTGAAGTGCGCCACATGCAGCGCCTGAAAGGGAATATCGGCATCGGACACGTCCGTTATCCCACCGCAGGCAGCTCCAGTGCGGCAGAGGCGCAGCCGTTTTACGTGAACTCCCCCTACGGCATGGTGCTGGCCCACAACGGCAACCTCACCAACGCCAAGGAGCTCAAGGAGCAGCAGTTCAAGGTGGCCCGCCGCCACATCAACACCACCTCGGACTCCGAAGTGCTGTTGAACGTGCTGGCCCACGAGCTGGACTTGTGCGACAAGATGGCGCTGCGCCCGGAAGATATCTTCTCGGCGGTGCGCAAGGTGCACCAGCAGATCCGCGGCGCCTATGCCGTGGTCTCTCTGGTGATCGGCCACGGCCTCATCGGTTTTCGCGATCCGAACGGTATTCGCCCGCTGATCCTGGGTCGCCGGGTCGACGAGCAGGGGCAGGTGGAGTACATGCTCGCCTCCGAGAGCGTGGCCCTCGACGCCATCGGCTTCGAGACGGTGCGTGACGTCGCCCCGGGCGAGGCCATCTACATCACCGAGCAGGGCCAGCTCTTCTCCGAGCAGTGTGCGGAGAACCCGCAGATGAACCCCTGCATCTTCGAATACGTCTACTTCGCCCGTCCCGACTCCTTCATCGACAAGGTCTCCGTCTATGCCGCCCGCCTCAACATGGGTCGCAAGCTGGGCCAGAAGATCGCACGGGAGTGGGACGATCTCGACGTGGACGTGGTCATCCCCATCCCCGAGACCTCCTGCGACGTGGCGCTGGAAATCGCCCACACCCTGGGCCTGCCGTACCGTCAGGGCTTCGTGAAGAACCGCTACATCGGCCGTACCTTCATCATGCCGGGCCAGACCCAGCGCAAGAAGTCGGTGCGCCGCAAGCTCAACGCCATCAGCTCCGAATTCAAGGGCAAGAAGGTGTTGCTGGTGGACGACTCCATCGTGCGGGGCACCACCTCCGAGCAGATCATCCAGATGGCCCGTGAAGCGGGGGCCGCCAAGGTCTACTTCGCCTCGGCCGCACCGGAAATTCGCTTCCCCAACGTCTACGGCATCGACATGCCCACCGCCAACGAGCTCATTGCCCATGGCCGTGAAGTGGAAGAGGTGTGCAAGCTTATCGGTGCCGACGGCCTCATCTTCCAGGATCTGGAAGATCTGGAAGAGGCGGTGCGGGAGATCAACCCCGAGCTGCGCCACTTCGAGACCTCGGTCTTCAACGGCCACTACGTCACCTCCGACGTGGATCAGGGTTATCTGGACCACCTCAATGCCCTGCGCAGCGACGACAACAAGGCGGTGCGCGAGTGGCAGGAAGGGACCAGCAACCTCGAGATCTTCAACGAAGGCAGTTAAACGTTTTCAGATTGCCAGCGTGATGAAAAAAGATGGGGGCCTAGGCCCCCATCTTGTATTCGTGCACTCGGCGCAGCGCCTGGACAACCCACACAAGGGTCCTCAGGCCAGATCCTCCCCGTTGCTCGCGATCACCTTCTTGTACCACCAGAACGACTTCTTGCACCGGCGGGTCAGGGTGCCATGGCCGGCGTCGTCCCGGTCCACGTGGACGAAGCCATAGCGCTTGCTCATCTCGCCGGTGGAGGCGGAGACGAGATCGATGCAGCCCCAGCTGGTGTACCCCATCAGAGGAACGCCGTCCTTGATGGCGTCCCCCATGGCCTCGATGTGGGCGCGCAGGTAGTCGATGCGGTAGTCGTCCTCTATCTCCCCTAGCTCGTTCACTTCGTCCACCGCTCCCAGGCCGTTTTCCACCAGGAAGAGCGGCTTCTGGTAGCGATCGTGCAAGGTGTTGAGGGTGATGCGAAGGCCCAGGGGATCGATACCCCAGCCCCACTCGCTCACCTCGATGTGGGGATTGCGCAGGGACTTGACCACGTTGGCCTCGCTGGTATTGCCCGCATTCATGTCGGCGGCGCAGCGGGAGGCGTAGTAGCTGAAGGAGACGAAATCCACGGTGTGCCTGAGGATCTCGTCATCTTCCGGCCCCTTCACCAGGGTGATCCCCTTGTCACGAAATACCCTCTGCGCATAGGCCGGATAGGCGCCCCTGGCTTGCACGTCGATGAAGAGGAGGTTCTCCCGATCTTTCTGGAGGGCGGTCCAGACGTCTGCGGGCTTGCAGGAGTAGGGGTAGAAGTTGCCCCCCGCCAGCATGCAGCCCACCTGGTTGGCCGGGTTCACCTCGTGGGCGATCCGGGTCGCCAGGGCGCTGGCCACCAGCTCGTGGTGGGCGGCCTGATACTTCACCTGATCCTGGTGCTCCCCTTGCTCGAACACCAGCCCCGCCCCGGAGAAGGGGCTGTGCAGCAGGATGTTGATCTCGTTGAAGGTGAGCCAGTACTTCACCAGGCCGTCGAACTGCTCGAAGCAGGTGCGGGCGTAGCGGGTGAAAAACTCCACCATCTGGCGGTTGCGCCAGGAGCCGTACTCGGTCACCAGGTGCATGGGCACATCGAAGTGGCACAGGGTCACCAGGGGCTCGATGTTGTACTTTCTGCACTCCTCGAACACCGCCCGGTAGAAGGCGATGCCCTCGGCATTGGGCTCGCGCTCGTCACCCCTGGGGTAGAGACGGGCCCAGGCGATGGAGGTGCGAAACACGGTGAAGCCCATCTCGGCCATCAGGGCGATGTCCTCCCGATAGCGGTGATAGAAATCGATGGCTCCGTGGCTTGGGTAGAACTCGTCATCTTGCAGGGTGATGCGCTTCTCCTGGCCGAGTTTGACCGCCATGCGGCGCGGGCCATGGGGGATCATGTCTACCGTGGTCAGCCCCTTGCCCCCCTCGAGATAGCCGCCCTCCGCCTGATTGGCGGCCAGGGCACCGCCCCAGAGAAAGCCCTCGGGAAATCTTGTTAACGACATCTGTTACCTCTTGTCATGTCTGAATGGGGTGTCACAGCCCGGCCTGCGTCTGGCTGGTGGCGACGGGTTGCACGGGCTCGGCGCGGGAGGCCGGGCTCTCGACCGGGATGTCCTCGAACCCCATCACCAGGGTCAGCACGAAGGAGAGCACCACCGAGAGGGCCATCACGCCGAACACCCAGGCGATGGTCATGGGGTTGGCCGGATCGAAGAACTGCACGCTGGTAAAGAGCCCGGGGGCGGCCATGGAGTGGCTGGCGAGCCCCGCCATGCCGGCGACGGCACCGCAGACAAAGCCGCTGATGAGGCTCGCGATGAGCGGACGCTTGAGGCGCAGGGCCACACCGTAGAGCGCGGGTTCGGAGATCCCCGCCATGATGGCGGAGGCGGCCGCCGCGAGCGCCGTCTGGCGCAGTTCCGGGTTTCGGGTGCGCCAGGCCACCGCCAGGGACGAGCCGCCAAGAGAGAGATTGGCGCCAATTTCGGAGGGCATCACCATGCCTTCCTTGCCGGTCTCGGCGATGGTCTGGATGATGGTCGGGGTGAAGACGCGGTGCATGCCGGTCATCACCAGCAGGGGCCAGAGCGCCCCCATGATGGCCACCGACAGCCAGCCCAGGTAGTCGTGGACCGTGTAGACCAGGCCGGAGATGGCGGTGCCAATCCAGATGCCGACGGGGCCGATGAAGAGGATGGCGAGGGGGGCCGCGATCAGCACGATCAGCATGGGTTTGAGGAAGTTCTTGGTGACCGCCGGGGTGATGCGGTCGACCCAGCCCTCGATGTAGGAGAGGCACCAGGTCATCACCAGCGCCGGAATGACGGTGTAGGTGTATTTGACCGCGGTCACCGGGACTAGGGCGAAGGTCACCTGCTCCCTTTCGGCGGCTCTGGCCATCAGCTCGATGAAGCTGGGGTGCACCAGCACCCCGGCGATGGCGATGGCCAGGGACATGTTGGTCTTGAACTTGACGGCGGCGGAGGCGGCCACCATCAGGGGCAGGAAGAAGAAGGCCCCATCCCCGGCTACCGTGAGGATGGTGAGGGTCGAGGAGCCTTTCTCCAGTACGCCGGTCATCTCCAGCACCATGGCCAGCAGCTTGAGCATGGAGCCGCCGATGATGGCCGGGATGAGGGGGGACATGGTGCCGATCAGGGCGTCGAGGATGGCGGCGCCCATGCGGCGCAGGCTCCAGCCAGCGGAAGCCTCCGGAAGCGGAGTCTGCCCACCGCCCTGGGGCAGCAGGGCCAGCACTTCGCGATAGGCGTGGGAGACGGTGTTGCCGATGATCACCTGACACTGGTTGTCCGCCTGCACCACCCCGAGCACGCCCGTGATGGCCTTGAGGGCAGGGCCATTGACCCGGGCGGGATCGCCGAGCACAAAGCGCAGCCGCGTCATGCAGTGGGTCACGGCGACGACGTTGTCGGCGCCGCCGAGTGCGGTGATGACGGTACCGGCCAGAGCCGCATAGTTTTTTGACATCGAGGTAGATCCTTTTAACCAAGTGGGCCTGCTCGCCCCCGCCGCCGCGAAGGGCGGGAACGCGCATGAAACTGAGTGTGGAACCGGTTCCGCATGGAGTGCGCGGCCTGAGCGCGGGAGACAAGCATCTTGTGCAGCGAGCGTCCGGATCCGTGAATGGCATCACTGAACCCGGGCCTGCACGCCATTCGTGCGACGACAAGCCGGGGGCGGTGCAGTACACTGCGCCCCGTTACGAGCAAGGGAGAACACAATGACGACGATGCTGGAGGTGGCAAGGCGGGCAGGGGTGTCGAAGGCGACGGTCTCCCGGGTGTTGTCGGGCAATGGTTACACCAGCCAGGAGACCCGGGACCGGGTGCAGCAGGCCATCGAGGAGTGCGGCTATCGCCCCAACCTGGTGGCGAGGCAGCTGGCGACCAGGCACACCCGGACCCTGGGACTGGTGGTCACCAACACCCTCTACCACGGCGTCTACTTCGGCGAGCTGCTCTCCCAGGTGGCGCGGATGACCGAGGATCGCGGGCGCCAGCTCATACTGGCGGACGGCAAGCACAGCGCCGACGAGGAGCGCCAGGCCATCCAGTATCTGCTCGATTCCCGTTGCGATGGCGTCATCATCTATCCGCGCTTTCTTGGGGTGGAGGAGATGGACGAGATCATCGAGCAGCATGAGCAGCCCATCATGGTGCTCAACCGGCGTCTGAGCCGCGATCCGGCCCACTGCGTCTATGCGGACCAGCAGGCGGCGGAGGCGGTGGTGGACAAGCTGGTGGCCATGGGGCACAGGGAGATCGCCTTCATCGCAGGCTCTGCGGATTCCCCCACTGGCGCCGAGCGTCTGGCCGGCTACCGGCAGGCGCTGATCCGGCACGGCATCCCCGTGCAGGAGACCTTGATCGCCCCCGGCAAATGGACCCCCGCCTGTGGCGCGGCCGCCGTCTCGACCTTGCTGGCGCGAGGC
This sequence comes from Aeromonas sp. ASNIH1, assembly GCF_002934285.1. NCBI lineage: Bacteria > Pseudomonadati > Pseudomonadota > Gammaproteobacteria > Aeromonadales > Aeromonadaceae > Aeromonas > Aeromonas sp. ASNIH1. The sequence goes on from NZ_CP026228.1 coordinate 3,813,238, forward strand.
GCTCGCTTCAGCGCCCTGGTGGCCAGCAACGATGACATGGCGATCGGGGCGATCAAACGGCTGCACGAAGCCGGTGTGATGGTGCCTGACGAGGTTTCGGTGGTGGGGTTTGACGACATTCCCCTGGCCCCTTACGTCATTCCCGCGCTGTCGAGCGTCAAGATGCCGGTGAACGGGATGATCCAGGAGACCATCAACCGCCTGATCACCATGGTGGAGGAGGGGAGCCGGGACGCACTGCCCGCCTTCAGCGGCACCCTGATCCGCCGCGACTCCCTCAGGCGTCTGACGGGCTGAGTCATGATGGCGGTGGGCAGGCCGGGCGTGATCCGTTAGCATAGGCCCCCCGGCGCCAGGCGCCGCGTGTCGTATCAACAGATGAGAGTTCAGATGGATGACCTGTTAGCCCCCGTTCGTCAGTTCCTGCATTGCGAGACCCCGGATGAGTGGGTGGAAATGGCGCGGGATCCCGCCCAGTTGCCGACCCTGCTTATCGATCACGCCAACTGCGAGAACAAGGCGGCACTCACCGCCCACAGCCTGGTGCGCCGCTACTGCCTGCCCAAGGAGAAGCGTCACCTGCTGCCCAAGCTGACCTTCTACCGGGAGCTCGATGCCTTGCCGGAGAAGGCGGAGATCCTCGGCAAGCGCACCATGGGCGAATCAGACAGGAGCGTGTTTGCCGAGCTGGAGCGCAATCCCCTGCTGTTCCCCATGGTGCGCCTCATCCAGGAGGAGTTGCACCACTTCGAGCAGGTGCTGGAGATCATGGCCGCACGGGGCATCCCCTATGGTCCCGTCACCGCCTCCCGCTATGCCCGCAGCCTGCTGACCCATGTGCGCACCTACGAGCCGGCCGCCGTGGTGGACAAGATGATCATCGGTGCCTATATCGAAGCGCGATCCTGCGAGCGTTTTGCCAGGTTGGCCCCTCATCTGGACGAGGAGCTGGGCCGCTTCTATGTCTCCCTGCTGCGCTCGGAGGCGCGTCACTATCAGGACTACCTGGCCCTGGCACAGACGTTCGCAGACGAAGACATCAGCGAGCGAGTGGCCTTCTTCGGTCGCCTGGAGGCCGAGCTCATCTGTTCGCCGGATCCGCAATTCCGGTTCCATAGCGGACTGCCTGTCAGATCTGACAGTTGTTGAGGTGACGGGGGCTGCCTACCATTCCCCTGTTCCTACTACGAGCGACGCAATCACTTTTTGAGCGCAATCCCCCGGCGACTGATGAGACATCAGGCCGGGTTTTTTTATGTCTGGCGCAAGGGGAAACGCGCCGCGGGATCAGCGGCGGTATTCGTTGTTGTAGTTCTGAATGAGGCGGCGGGTGACATCGTGCTGGGGGTCGGCGAAGACCCGCAAGGTCTTGCCGCGCTCCACCACACGCCCTTCGTGCATCACCAGCACCTCGTCGCTGATGTGGCTCACGATCCCCAGATCGTTGGCCACCAGCACATAGCTCAGCCCCATGGTCTCCTGCATCTCCAGCAGCAGGTTGATGATCTGGGAGCGTACCGAAATATCCAGGGTCGAGAGCGCCTCGTCCGCCACCACTATCTTGGGATTGAGGATGAGCGCCCGTGCCAGCCCCACCCGCTGCTGCTGGCCGGCGGAGAGCATCTGGGGATAGAAGAGGGCGTGGTCGGGCAGCATGCCCACCATGCGCAGGGTCTGGATCACCTTCTCCCGGCGCTCCTCCTCGCTCAGGGCTGTGTTGAGGCGAAGGGGGGTCTCCAGGATCTGGCCGACCCGGATTTTCCGGTTAAGGGAGGTGTTGGGGTCCTGGAAGATCATCCGCAGCAGCTTGCAGCGGGTCTGGTAATCGCCGTGGACCATGGGTTGCCCCTCGATGGCGATCTCCCCGCCACTCGGTTCAATCATGCCCGCCAGAATGCGGGCCAGGGTGCTCTTGCCCGAGCCCGCCTCCCCGACGATGGCCAGGGTCTGGCCCACCTCGAGATCGAACGAGAGGGGCTTTATCGCCTCCACCGCGCGGCGCCTGAACAGGCCGGTGCGGTTCTGGTAGGTCTTGCACAGGCCCCTGACCTGCAGCAGGGAAGGTTCGGTCACGACGTGGTCTCCTTGGGTGCGCTCGCCGGATAGAGGGGCTGACGGGGCGGGCAGGTGCCCCGGATCAGGGTCTGGTGCCGGTTCATTTCTTCGGTTCTTCCATGTTGAGCGGGAAGTGGCAACTGAACTGATGCCCCTTGACCTTGCTCATCAGCGGTGTCTGCACGCACTGCTTCTGGGCGTAGGGGCAGCGTGGGCCGAGGCGGCAGCCGATGGGCAGATGCTGCAGCGGCGGTATCACCCCAGGCAGGGTCTCGAGCCGGGACTTGTGGCGCACCAGCTTGTCAAAGTCCGGGATGGACTTGAGCAGGGCATCCGTATAGGGGTGGTGAGGGGATTCCAGGATCTGGTCCCGGGTCCCCACTTCCACCATCTGGCCGCAATACATGATGTTGAGGGTGTCGGTCAGGTTCGCGATGGCGGCGATGTCGTTGCTGATGATGAGGATGGTGGTATTGCCCAGCTTGTTCATCTTGTCCAGCAACCGCAGGATCTGGGAGTGGGTGGTGGACTCCATGGCGCTGGTGGGCTCGTCCGCCACCAGCAGGCGCGGCTGGTTGGCGATGGCCATGGCGATCATCACCTTCTGGCACATGCCGTCTGACAGCTCGTGGGGATAGGCCCGCATGACCTTGCGGTGATCCTTGACCCCGACCCGGTGCAGCAGGGCGATGGCCCGCTTCTTGCGCCACTGGAAGCGCTGCCAGAACTTGCCGGTGAAGGCACTGGTGGGGATGGCCTCTTCGAGCTGGGTGCCTATCTCCTCCGAGGGGTCGAGGCAGCTGATGGGATCCTGGAAGATCATCGCTATCTCCCGCCCCATGATGCGGCGCCGTTCCTTGGGCGCCATGGTCAGCAGGTCCATGTCGTTGAAGCGCATCCGGTCGGCGCGCACCGTCCAGTTGTCCTTCTGGATGCCAACGATCACCTTGGCCACCAGGCTCTTGCCCGAGCCGGATTCCCCCACCAGCCCGCGGATCTCCCCCTCGTTCAGGGTCAGGCTGACTCTGTCCACCGCCTTGACCTTGCCCTGGGGGGTGTCGATTTCGATGGTGAGGTTGCGTATATCGAGCAGGGGCATCAGCAATGTCTCCCGTTCAGGGCGCAGCCGGGTCGCTCAGGGCGTCCGGGGGCGGGGATAGATAACAAGGCTGGCAACATCAGTCGTTCCCCTCTTTGAGTGCTTCGCGAATGCCTTCGCCCACCAGGTTGGTCACCAGCACGCTGAACAGGATGGCCATCCCGGGCAGGGTCACCGTCCAGGGGGCCAGATAGATAAGATCGCTCGAATCGGCCAGCATGGCACCCCACTCCGGCTGGGGAGACTGGGCCCCGAGACCGAGGAAGCCTACCGCAGAGATGTCCAGGATGGCGGCGGAGAGGGTGCGGGTGGTCTGGGTCACCAGGGTCTCGACGATGTTCGGCAAGATGGCCAGACGCATGATCCGCTGGGGCGGAGAGCCGTCGAGGCGGCTTGCGATGATGTACTCCTTCTGCATCTCGGCGTGGACCGCGTTGTAGGTCGCCCGGATGAAAGGCGGTATCAACGCGAGCGTGATGGCGATCAGGGTGTTGAACAGACCCGGCCCCAGGATGGCCACGACGATGATGGCCAGCAGCAGGGACGGGATGGAGAGCAGGGTATCGAGCAGGTGATGGAGCACGCTCGACTTCACCCCTTTGCTCATGCCGCCGAGGATGCCGATGGCCGAGCCGATGACCAGCGCGATGAGCACCACCAGCAGGGCGTTGCCGAAGGTGAGCCTGGCCCCGGCCACCAGACGGGAGAGGATGTCGCGCCCCAGATCGTCGGTCCCCAGGAAGTAATCGATGTTGCCGCTGTTGGCCCAGGAGGGGGCGAGCAGCAGGTGGTTGCTGTGCTGATCGTCGATGCCGTAGGGGATCACCAGGGGGCCGATGAGGGTCACCAGCAGCAGCAGCCCGAAGCACCAGAGCCCCGCCATGGCCAGCGGGTTGCGTCGGTAAGAGGCCCAGGTCTGCTCCAGGGGGGAGAGGATCTTGAGCTCCGGATAGATGTTCGATTTATCGTGCATGATGCAGGCTCCCGTGCTGGTCGCAAGGGAATGGGCACGCCTGTGCGCCGGTGGCCCATGGGCCACCGTGGCTCATCCACAGACCGCAATCAATCTTGTCTTGCATAGAGTTCTTTACGCCGTGCCGGATACATGATGGTGGTCAGCAGATCGGTGCTGACGCTGATGAAGATGACGAAGCTCGCCACCACCAGGAAGGCGCCGCGGATGGCGGCATAGTCCTGCAGCGCGATACTGCTCACCAGCCAGCGGCCGATGCCGGGCCAGTCGAACACCACCTCGGTGATCATGGCGGAGGTGAGCACACTGCCAAGTTGCAGCCCCAGCAGCGGCAACACCGGGGGCAGGGCGTTCTTGAGCCCGTGACGCCAGACGATCTGGCGGCGGGAAAGTCCGCGGCTGGCGGCAGCCTTGATGTAGTTCTGTTTCATCACGTCGATGAGGGAGCTGCGCACGTGGCGGATCACCTCGGTGGTGGGCACCACGGCCAGCACCAGGGAAGGCAGTACCAGATGGCGCAGGGCATCGTGCAGGGCCGCCTCCCGCCAGGGCTCCTGGCTCATCAACACATCGACGATGGCGATCCCGGTGATGGAGGGCACGTCGTAGAGCAGGCTGATCTGGCCGGAGGAGGGGAGCCAGCCAAGATCCAGGGAGAAGAACATCACCATCAGCAGCCCCAGCCAGAAGACCGGGATGGCATAGCCGACGAGGCCGGCGGCCATGATGGAGAGGTCCGGGCTGCGCCCCTGATAGAGGGCCGCGAGGGTGCCCAGAGGGATGCCCACCAGCAGCGAGATGGCGAAGGCGGCGAGGCAGAGGGTCAGGGTCGCCGGGAAGTAGTGACGGATCTCGTCGAGGACCGGTTGGCCGGAGACGCTGGAGAGCCCGAAATCCCCGGCGGCGATGCGCTGGAGGAAGTCAGGATAGCCGTGCCAGAAATCCAGCACCTGGGTGATGAGGCGAAACTCCAGGAGGTAGGCCCCCAGAGTCAGCACCAGGAGGGTGATCACCAGCAGGGTGATGCGGCGCAGGATATAGAAAAACATGCTTATGCCTCCTGGGGACGGTGCGCCGATGGCCCGACGATGGAGTGGTTATCTGTCATGGTCACTCCCGATGGGCCTGGTTGAAGGTGGTGCCACCAAAGGGCATCAGGGTCAGCCCCTGAATGTCGCTGCGACTCACCTGGGTTCTCAGGGCATGGGCCAGGGGAATGAGCGGCAACTGCTCGTTGAGCAGGGACTGGGCATAGTAATAGTTGCGCAGGCGGAAGGCGAGCTGCGGGGTGGTCACCGCATCGTCCAGCAGTTGATCGAAGGCGGGGCTGCACCAGCGGCTGTAGTTGTTGCCCCGCTCGACGGCGGCGCAGCTCAGCAACTGGCGGAAGAAGTTGTCCGGATCCGCGTTGTCGGCGATCCAGCCCGAGAGCAGGCTGTCATATTGTCCATGGGCGAGCCGGGTCTCGATGACCGGCCAGGCCTGCTGCACTATCTTGAGGCTCACCCCTATCTTGGCGAAATCGCTGCGCATCAGTTGCGCCGTCTTGAGGCCGTCCGGGTTGTAGGGACGGGCGCCGGGTTGCACCAGCACCTGCATCTCGAAGCCGTTGGGGTAGCCCGCGTCCTTGAGCAACTGGCGAGCGAGCTTGAGATCCGGCTTGCGCTGGGGCAGGGAGGGGTTGTAACCCCAGGAGAGGGGCGGCAGCAGGCTGGCAGCGCTCTGGCCGGTCTCGAAATAGACCGCCTGCAGCAGATTCTGCACATTGATGGCGCTGGCGAGGGCCTGGCGCACCTGCACCTTGTTGAACGGGGCCTTGCGGGTATTGAGGGCGAGGAAGGCGACGTTCATCCCCGACTGCACCGACAGATCCAGGTGGGAGTCTTTGTCGATCACCGACAGCTGGCTGGCAGAGGGAGTGCTCATCACGTCGCACTCGCCGGTCAGCAGCTTGGCAAGGCGCTTGGAGGATTTGGGCGTGATGTCGTAGATGAGCTGCTCCATTCTGGCCTCGCCGCCCCAGTAGCCGGGGTGACGCAGGTAGCGCACGAACTCGTTGTGGCGATACTCCTTGAAGCTGAAGGGGCCGGTGCCGATGGGGCGGCTGTCCAGCAGCGCCGGGGTGCCGGCCTTTAGCATCTGCTCCCCGTACTCGGCGGAGAGCACGATGGCGTAGTCGCTGGCCAGGGTGGCGAGGAAGGAGGCATCGGGGCGGTTCAGCTCGAACACCACCTCATAGGGCCCCTTCTTGTAGACCCGCTTGATGAGGTTGCCGAGCCCCAGGCTGTAAAAATAGGGGTACTCGCCGCCGGAGACGGCGTGGAAGGGGTGGTGTTCGTCCAGCAGACGCTGCCAGGTGAACAGGACGTCGTCGGCATTGAAGTGACGGGTCGGGCTGAACCAGGGGGTACGGTGGAAGGTCACTCCCTTGCGCAGGGTTAGGGTATAGGAGAGGCCGTCCTCGCTGCTTTGCCAGCGGGTGGCGAGCCCCCCTTCGATGCCGAGGGTGTTGGCATTGACCTCGAGCAGGCGATCGTAGATGGGACGGGCACTGGCATCCAGGGTCGCATCCGAATTGGCAAGCTGCGGGTTGAAGGTTCGGGGTGCCCCTTCGGCACAATAGATGAGCCCGGTTTTGGAGGCTTCATCGCGTTTCTGACAGCCGCTGACCAGAACCAGGAGACCAAGCAGCAGGGGGGTGAGCATTCTCATGTTGGAACCATGTTTTCAGACAAAGTTGCCCGCCAGGGGGCGGGCGCGTTGCGGGGGGCGACAGGGCAGGCGCTCCCGTCGGGGGTGACGTGCGCCGCGTTATCCGCGCGCACAGACCCGGTGCCAGGCATCAGCCCGCCTCCTGGTTGCCACTGTTGTCATCCCCGTCCAGCAATTGATATTTGCGCAGCATCCCCCGGAACTGGTGATAGCTCAGGGCCAGCAACTGGGCTGCTTTGCGCTGATTATACTGGGATTGCTGCATCGCTTGCTTGAGTAAATTAATCTCGTACTCCGCCACCGCCCCTTTGAGATCCAGCGGCAGGGTCGGGGTCGGGGCCGTCTCTGCCGAGGTCGGCGCGTCGGAGGAAGGGGCGGCGTCACCTCGGGCACGGGGGCGCCAGGGGGAGTCAAAGGGATTGAGCACCAGATCCGCCAGCGGCAACTGGGGGTTGCCCTGGCGATAGAGACTGCGCTCCACCACGTTCTTGAGCTCCCGCACGTTGCCCGGCCAGGGGTAATCTTGCAGCAGCTGGGTCGCCTTGCGCGAGAAGCCGGCAAAGAGCGGATACCCCAGCTCCCGGGTCATGCCGTGGGCGAAGTGCTCCGCCAGCATTAGGATGTCCTCGCGCCGCTCCCGCAGGGGGGGCAGGGTGATGACGTCGAAGGCGAGCCGGTCCAGCAGGTCGTGACGAAACCGTCCTTTCTCTGCCAGTGCAGGCAGATCCTCGTTGGTGGCGCACACCAGCCGTACATCCACCTTGAGGGGCTTGGCACCGCCCACCCGCTCGAACTCCCCGTACTCGATGACCCGCAGCAGTTTTTCCTGCACCCGGGCGCTGGTGGTGGCTAGCTCGTCGAGGAACAGGGTGCCGCCGTCGGCCCGCTCGAAGCGCCCCTGATGACGCTTGGCGGCGCCAGTGAAAGAGCCCGCCTCGTGGCCGAACAGTTCGGTTTCCAGCAGGCTCTCGCTCAAGGTGGCGCAGTTGATGGTGACAAAGCTTTGATCCCAGCGATCCGAGAGATAATGTAGGCGGTGGGCGATGAGCTCCTTGCCGGTCCCCCGCTCGCCGATGATCAGCACGGGCTTGCGCAGCGGCGCGAGGCGCGATGCCTGCTCGATGATTTCTAGAAATGCGTTGGATTCACCCAACAGACTTTCCGTGGCCGTGGTCATCCCTGCCCCTGTGAGTTGAAAAATCTGGTTAATCTTACCAAAAGTTGGTTATTTTAATCATCACTTGTTTCCCCGGGACTTGAACTGCATTCTGAGTGCCCATATAAATCAACAAGTTAAATGTTGTTCCAGATTGGCACACAAGTTGCCATTGTCAATGGAGACACAACCCGATGCCTATCACAGGAGTACAATCATGAGCATTTTTTCTCGCCTGGCCGACATCATCAATTCCAATCTGACGGCCCTGCTCGACAAGGCGGAAGATCCCCAGAAGATGGTGCGTCTGATCATCCAGGAAATGGAAGATGAACTGGTGAAGGAGCGCTCCAATCTGGCCCGCTTCCTCGCGAATCAAAAAGAGATCGGCCGTCAGGTGAGCCGCCATCAGGAGCGGGTCGCCGAGTGGCAGGGCAAGGCCGAGCTGGCCCTGACCAAGGGGCGCGAAGATCTGGCTCGTGCCGCCCTCATCGAGAAGAGCAAGCAGGCGGAGCTTGCCGACGCCCTATCTCGTGAACAGCAGGCGGTGGACAGCGGCATCGAGAAGCTGGGGGAGGAGATCCGCCAGCTGGAAGCCAAGCTGGAAGACGCCCGTGCCCGCCAGAAGGCGATGGCCATTCGCAGCGAAGCCGCCAGCAGCCGCCTCAACGTGCAAAGCCAGGTGGCCCGTGGCGACAGTCAGGCCGTGGTGAGCAAGTTCGAGCGCATGGAGCGCCGCATCGACGAGATGGAAGCCCGCGCCGATCTGGGGCTGTCCGACAAGGCGCTCGCCCAGCAGTTTGCCGAGCTGGAAGCGGACGACCAGATCAGCCGCGAGCTGGAAGCCATGCGCCAAAAGCTGGGCCAGCACAATCCGGCACAGAAATAGGGAGAGTAACAGATGGAAAATCTGCTGGGTGTATTGATGGTTCCCATGGTGGTCTTCATGGTGGTGGTGGCCCCCATCTGGCTGGTGCTGCATTACCGCGCCAAGGGACGCATTGGCGCCGGCCTTGCCGATGGTGAGCGTGAACAGCTGCAGGGCTTGCTGGTGCGTGCCGAGAAGATGCAGGAACGGGTCGGCGCCCTGGAGTCGATTCTGGATGCCGAGGTTCCTGGTTGGAGAAACAAGGTATGACGGTTTTCAATGAGAGATGTCATGACTGTGGCAAAAAGCCGGAGCGGGCCGGAACCGTATTGGCGTCGATTCTGGATGCGGAAGTCCCCGGTTGGAGGCACAAGGTATGAACACTGTCAGTCGTGAAGGGCGCAACCTGTACCGGAATCCCCAGCGGGGCAAGATTGCCGGGGTCTGTGCCGGTCTGGCAGAGTACTTCGGGGTGGAGACCTGGATCGTGCGGCTGCTGGCCATCAGTGGTCTCATCTTCGCCGGTTTCATCACCTTCACCGCCTATATTGCCGCCTGGTTCTTGCTCGACAAGAAGCCGGTCACCCTCTACTCCCAGGAAGATGCCGAGTTCGCAGAGGTGCGGATGAAGGCGCGCAGCTGGCAGGCAGGCGTCACACCTCATCAGGCCCTTGCCCGCATCGGCCAGGAGCTGGATGCACTGGAGCCCAGGGTGCAGCGCATCGAGAAGCTGGTGACCTCCAAGGAGTTCACCCTGCAACGGGAGTTCAGCAAGCTCTAATCGTGCCGGGCCGCGAGGATACTGCCTCGCGGCCGTCTCTCTGATGTGATCACAAGGAGAAGAAGACCCGCCTTGATACGCAACAAACTTGAACACTCCTGGTCTGTGCTCCAGCACAAGGCCGCTGACGCGGTGAACCGGGCCCGGGATCGCCACATCCGGCTGGCGGTCACCGGCCTCTCTCGCAGTGGCAAGACAGCGTTTATCACGGCGCTGGTCAATCAACTGGAGCACGCGGCCATCGACGGTCGTCTGCCACTCTGGGACGCCCAGCGCCAGGGACGCATCCTCGGTGCTCGCCGGGTGCCCCAGCAAAACGCCCACATTCCCACCTTTCCCTATGAACGGGGCCTCGATGCCCTGTTTGGCGATCCGCCCGCCTGGCCCGCGCCGACCCGGGGGGTGGCCGAGGTACGCCTCGAGATCCGTTATCGCACCCGCCATCCGCTGCGTCGGCACCTGGGGGAGATCTCCACCCTCTATGTGGATCTGGTGGATTATCCCGGGGAGTGGCTGCTGGATTTGCCGCTGCTGGATCTGAACTACGAGCAGTGGAGCGAGCAGGTGCGGGAGCAACTGTGCCGCCCCGAGCTGCAAGCCCTGGCGGCAGGCTGGTTGACGCCGCTCTGGCAGGCAGATCAAGCCTTCGAGGAGCGGGCCGCCAGCGAACTGGCCGCCCGCTACACCGATTATCTGCACGCCTGCAAGCAGGATCTCGGGCTTCACCTCATCCAGCCCGGGCGTTTCGTGTTGCCCGGCGAGTATGCCGGTGCGCCGCTGTTGCAATTCGTGCCCTGGGTGTGGGAGATGCCCACGCACTCCCCCGAAGACGGCACTCTCTACGCCACCTTCAAGCAGCGCTTCGAGCAGTACAAGCAGCATCTGGTACAGGGCTTCTATGAGCAGCACTTTGCAGGCTTTGATCGCCAGATCGTGCTGGTGGACTGCCTGGCGCCCCTCAATGCCGGTGCCGCGAGCTTTGGTGACATGCAGCAGGCCATCGCCCGCATCATGGAAAGCTTCGCCTACGGCAAGAGCAACTGGTGGCGCCGTCTGTTCGCCCCGCGCATCGACAAGCTGCTGTTTGTGGCGAGCAAGGCCGATCACGTCACGCCGGAGCAGCACGGGCCTCTGGTGTCGCTCCTGCAGCATCTGGTGAGCCGTGGCCGGGGTCAGGCCCGCTTCGAGGGGATAGAGACCGAATGCCTGGCGCTGGCCGCCATCAAGGCCACCGAGGTGGGCAAGGGGGTGGCAGACGGACGGGAATTTCCCGCCATTCGTGGCACTACCCTCTCGGGCGAGCCCTTGCTGCTCTTCCCGGGGGAGGTGCCTGCCCAGATCCCGCCTGCGCAGTGGTGGAAAACTCAAGGGTTTGATTTTCAGGCCTTTCGCCCGCTGCCCATGAGCGCTCATCAGGCGCTCCCCCATATCCGGCTCGATGCGGCGCTGGAATTCCTGCTCGGGGATCACCTCGAATAACGGGTGGGTGGCCCGCTGTGCTCGAGGGGCGCCCACAGGAGAGAATGCGATGAACGATCAGACAAGATGGCGCACCGATGACGCCGCTCCTCTGCAAGGCAAGGTGACGCTGGAGCCCGCGCCTTCGATGGCAAGCGAAGCGAAGCCACCCGCCCCGGCCCGGCGGTTGGAAGAGGAGAGCTTCGAGCCTCTGGACGCGCTGGACGAGCTCACCGAGGTGGAACCCGCGCTTCACGTCAGGCCTCGGCGCCGTCATCGTCTGCTGGCCTGGGGGCTGGGCGGGGTGGGGCTGCTGTCGCTTGGCCAGTTTGGCGCTTTTCTGGTGGATCAGTTTGCCGCCTCCCCCTTCTGGGGCGGCGCCTGGCTGCTCGCCTCTGGCCTGGTGGCGGTGGGCACCGCCGCGGTGGCGGGGCGCGAATGGCTGCGGCTGCGCACCTTGAAGCGGCGCCAGGATGTGCGCTCAAGAGCCGAGGATCTGCTGGCCCATCAGGGGGGCGGTCAGGGGCAGGCCTTCTGCGAGGCCCTGGCCGAGAAGAGCGGTGACAAGGGGCGGGAAGGGTATCGCACCTGGTTATCCCAGCTTGACGAGAGCCACAGCGATCGGGAAGTGCTGACCCTCTACAGCCAGCTGGTGCTCACCGAGCGGGACAAGTTGGCCCAGGCCCGCGTCGCGAAATGGTCGGGGGAGGCCGCCGTGCTGGTGGCCCTGAGTCCGCTCGCCACCGTCGACATGATGCTGATGCTCTGGCGCAACCTGCGGATGATCGAGGACATCGCCGATGTCTATGCCATCGAGCTCGGCTACTGGAGCCGCATCCGCCTCATTCGTCAGGTGTTTCGCAACATGCTCTATGCGGGGGCCACCGAGCTGGTGACCGAGGTAGGGATGGATCTGCTGGGCGCCGAGCTGACCGCCAAGCTCTCCGCCCGCGCCGCCCAAGGGGTCGGGGCCGGGTTGCTCACCGCGCGCCTCGGGATGCGTACCATGGAAGCCTGTCGTCCGCTCCCCTGGTGTGCCGACGAGAAGCCGAAAGTGGGCGAGCTGCGCAAGCGGCTGATCGGCCAGTTGGCGGGTTATCTCAACAAGTCGTGAGGTGGCTGGCACCCGACATGGATGTCACAAATTATTTACAATTGTCAAAAGCAGCCGACCCCGGGGTCGGCTGCTTTTTTGAAGGGCAAACCGTTACAGTGATCCCATGACTCAACGGCCAGTGACCGCCCGGATGGCGGCTGGCACCCGAAGGATGGGAGCATTCATGGCAAGTCTCTACACGGCCCGCCAACCGGATGGGCAGGGCCGGATCCACTACACGGACGAGGAGCACGGCACTTGGCGGATCCTGATTGCACGCCAGCTTGCGGCGCTCGATGGCAAGGCCTGCGACGAATACCAGGCCGGGTTGGCACGCCTCGACCTGCCTCTGGACCGCATCCCCCAGCTGGGCGAGATCAACGCCGCCCTGATGCCCGCCACCGGCTGGTCGGTGGCAGCGGTGCCAGCCCTCATCTCCTTTGATCACTTCTTCGCGCTGCTCGCTGATCGCCGTTTTCCCGTCGCCACCTTCATTCGCCGCCGGGACGAGCTCGACTACCTGCAAGAGCCCGACATCTTCCACGAGATCTTCGGCCACTGCGCCATGCTGACCAACCCGGCCTTTGCCCACTTCACCCACCTGTATGGTCGGCTCGGACTCCATGCGAGCAAGGAGGAGCGGGTCTATCTGGCGCGGCTCTACTGGTTCACGGTGGAGTTCGGTCTCCTGCAGGGGGAGGAGGGGCTGCGCATCTACGGCGGCGGCATTCTCTCCTCCATCGGCGAGACCGCTTATGCCCTCTCGGGCAAGCCCGAGCAGCAACCCTTCGATCTGCTGGAGATCCTGCGTACCCCCTATCGCATCGACATCATGCAGCCGACCTATTTCGTGCTGCCTCGTCTCGATACCCTCTATGGTCTGGAGGGGCAGGGGATCATGGCGGCCGTGGCCGAGGCCCGTCGTCTTGGCCTGCGTCCACCCCGCTTTGCCCCCGTTGCCGGCAAGCAGGCGAGCTGACCCGTATTCATTCCCACGATGTTTCATGAAAGGAGTCCCGAATGACTGAACTGGCGAGTCAACGATGCGAGGCGTGCCGCGCCGATGCCCCCAGGGTGAGCGATCAGGAGCTGGGGGAGCTGATGCACCTTATCCCCGACTGGCAGCCCCTGGTGGTCAACGGCGAGCTGCAACTGCGTCGTGAATTTGTGTTTCGCAACTTCAAGGAGGGGCTGGCGTTCACCAACCGCCTCGGAGAACTGGCGGAGGCGGAGTTCCATCATCCGGCGATCTTGCTTGAATGGGGCAAGGTGACCGTGAGCTGGTGGACCCACAAGATAGGCGGCTTGCATCGCAACGATTTCATCATGGCAGCCCGCACCGACGGTCTGATGAAGTAACCGCCGTCTGGCGCCAACGTAGACAGGGCCTGCCCGGTGAAAGCGGGGCAGGCCCGCATTTTTGTGGGGGAGCGCTCGCACTGGCGGGATCGAGTCTGTATTATCCCGTTATTCAGAATGTTAGCTAGGAAGTGTGTGCCGAATGCGTCTTGAAGTCAGCTGTGAAGACCGTCTGGGCCTGACCCGGGAATTGCTCGACCGACTGGTGGAGCACAACATCGATCTGCGCGGCATCGAAATCGATACCTCAGGCATCATCTATCTCAATTTTCCCGAGCTGGAGTTCCGTGACTTTCAGCATCTGATGCCGGAAATTCGCCGCATTCCCGGCGTCTATGACGTCAAGACCATCCCCTACATGCCCTCCGAGCGGGAGCACCACGAGATAGAGGCCCTGCTCAAGGCGCTGCCGGACCTGGTCTTCTCCCTCGACAGCAAGGGGCGGGTGACCCAGGCCAACCAGGCCGCCCTCACCACCCTGGCGTTGCCACCGGACGAGGTGCGCGGCGTGGCGATCGCCTCCCTGGTCAAGGGCTTCTCGTTTGGCCGCTGGCTGGAGTCGGGGGAGATCAAGCCCCAGACCTGCAAGCTCAGCCTCGGCGGCGAGGAGTACCTCGGCGATCTGATGCCGCTGTTTGTGGCCGAGGAGAAGGGCAGGCAGGCTCTGGCCGGCGCCGTGGTGGTGCTCAAGTCCGCCCGCCGGGTCGGCATGCACTTCAGCGCCCTGCACGCGGTGGAAGTGGGGGGCTTTGAACACCTGCAGGCCGAGAGCCAGAAGATGAAGGAGGTGCTGGCCCAGGCGGCGAAGCTCGCGATGCAGGATGCGCCGCTGCTCATCGTCGGCGAGACCGGCACCGGCAAGGAGCTGCTGGCCCGCGCCTGCCACGGCGCCAGCCTGCGCTCCAGCCACCCCTTCATGGCCCTCAACTGCGCCGCCATGCCGGACAACGTGGCGGAGAGCGAGTTGTTCGGCTATGCCCCCGGCGCCTTTGGCAACAACACCGAGGGCAAGCGCGGGGTGCTGGAGCTGGCGAGCGGCGGCACCCTGATGCTGGACGAGATCGGCGACATGTCCCCTCATCTGCAGACCAAGTTCCTGCGGGTACTGCAGGACGGGGTCTTTCGCCGGGTCGGTGACGAGCAGGAGGTGAGGGTCAACGTGCGCTTCATCTGCACCACCCAGAAGCAGTTGCTGGATCTGGTGCACGAGGGCAAGTTCCGGGAAGACCTCTACTACCGCCTCAACGTGCTCAGCCTGGCGCTGCCGCCGCTGCGCGAGCGCAAGGCGGACATCATGGCACTGGCCCAGCAGTTCGTCGCCCGCTTCGCCAGCGAGTTGCAACGTCCCAAGCCGCGCTTTACCCGCAACATGGCCGAGTACCTCACCGCCTACCGCTGGCCGGGCAACGTGCGCCAGCTGCGCAACTGCCTCTACCGGGCCATGACCCTGCTGGAAGGGGACGAGCTCGGCCCCGAGCACGTGGATCTGCCGGTGGCGGCCGATGCCATGCCCCTCATCGACGAGTGGTTCGAAGGGGGGCTCGACGAGGCGGTGAAGCGCTTCGAGAGCCGCCTGCTGGAGCGCCTCTATCCGGCCTTCCCCTCCACCCGCCAGCTGGCCAAGCGGCTCGGCGTCTCCCATACCGCCATCGCCAACAAGCTGCGCGAGTACGGGATTGGCAAGAAGTAGCGGCTGAGCTGCCCGTGGCGTGCGCTGACGCGCACCCCGGGCGGCACTGCGACACCTCGTGACGCACCCTGCGTGCGGGCGGATGGGGCAACCCCCTCGGGCTGATAAGCTCGGTACGACTCCCTTCAGGCTATCCCTTCATGGGCGTCGGCCCACCCCATTGTCGACGTAAACATAAGTGCGGACATCATGCAGTTGTTGTCTTTCATCCGGATTTTTGTGTGGCTGTTGCCACTGGGCTGCACGCTGGTGCTGGCCAATGCGGCCGTGGCGGCGACCTCGGCCGAGCTTCGCAGCGAGCTGGTGCGCCAGACCGTGCTCGACATCCTCAGCTACACCCGCTGGCCCAAGGAGCCTGCAAAGCTTCGGCTCTGCATTGCGGCGCCGACGGAATATGCCGGCGCCCTCTTTGCCATCGAGCGGCAGGCCAACGGGCGCCCGGTGGACGTGCATCGCTACGGGCTCGACGACGAGGCACTGATCCAGCGCTGCGATGTGATCTATCTGGGGGTGCTGGCCCCGGAGCGGCGTCTCCCCCTGTTCGAGCGACTGCAGGGGCACGCCATCCTCAGCATCAGCGAACAGAGCAGGGAGTGCATCGCCGACGCTGTCTTCTGCCTTCAGCCGGACACGGATCGGGTCCGCTTTCGGGTCAACCTGGATGCGCTCGCCCGCAGCGGCGTGCGGGTGCACCCGGCCGTGCTGAAGCTCGCCAAGGCTGACGAGGGCGCACGATGACGACTGCACCCGCAAGCCCCAGGCTCACCCTGCGACAGAGCCTGGGCCGCACCCACATGATGATCTCCCTGACCGCCGTCTGCATGGCGGGCCTGTTCCTGACCATCACGGCGCTGCTGGCGCTGCGCCTCTATGCGGATCACAACCTCGAGCTGGTGGCCCGCGCCATCAGCTACACCTCAGAGGCCGCCGTGGTGTTCGATGACGAGGAGGCGGCGAAAGATGCCCTGGAGACCATCACCTCCCGGGAGGATATCGCGAGCGCCAGCATAGTGCTGCCCGATGGCCAGGTGCTGGCAAGCTGGCGCCGTGCCATCACCACCCCCTGGACTACCCTGGAGCAGCACCTGGCCCGCCTGATCCTGCCGGGGCCGGTGGAAGTGGCCATGGTGCGGGAGAGCCGGGAGATAGCCCGGGTGCACCTGGTGGGGCACGGACAATATCTGCTGCACTTCCTGCTGCAGACCCTGCTGGCGACCCTGGTGCGCCTGTTGCTCAGCATCCTCGGGGCTCTCCACGTGGCGCGCCGCATGCAGCGCTCCATCACGGCGCCCCTCAAGGCCCTGGCCGAGGTCGCCTACAGTGTCAGTCGCCAGCGCGCCCTCAAGCAGCGGGTGCCGGCGGCCAACATCGCCGAGCTGCACGCGCTCGGGGAGGACTTCAACACCCTGCTCGACGAGCTGGAGGCCTGGCAGGCCCACCAGAAGCGGGAAAATGCCAGCCTGCTGCACCGGGCCACCCACGACGCCCTCACCGGCCTGCCCAACCGGGCTCTGTTCGAGGCGCGGCTGGGGCAGGCCATCCAGGGGGATCAGGAGCGCTTCGCCCTGCTCTACCTCGACTGTGATCGCTTCAAGCAGATCAACGACACCCTGGGCCACGGGGTAGGCGACGAGGTGTTGATCGCTCTGGCGCGGCGGGTGCAGCACCAGCTCAGACCGCTGGATCTGGTGTGCCGCCTCGGGGGCGACGAGTTTGTCATCCTGCTCGCCCCGATCCGGGACGAGCACGAGGTGCACGAGGTGATGACGCGGATCCAGCAGGGGATGAGCACCCCTGTGGTATTGAGCGACGGCCGCCACCTCGGGGTGGGCATCAGCATCGGCGCCGCCCTCTACCCCGAGCAGGGGGAGACGGCGGAGGCCCTGTTGCAGTTCGCCGACGACGCCATGTATCAAGCCAAACGACAACGTAAGGAGGAAGAAGCACACAGGAGAACCACGTGAAGTTGAACCGGACATAGTGAAAGGACCATAACAATGATCATTTTGAAGGCGCTAAAAATCGGGCTTGTTGCGCTGCTGCTGGGAGTGCTGGCCGGGTGTCAGAGTGCGCCCCAGGGGCTCACGGCGGAGCAGATCGCCACCCTCAGGGAGCAGGGATTTCAGCTGACCGATGAGGGCTGGACCCTGGATATCTCCAACAAGGTGCTGTTTGCCAACAATGTCGGGGCCCTCACTCCCCAGACCCGCCTGGTGGTGGAGCGTCTTGGCAAGACCCTCATCGGCGTCGGTCTGAACCGGGCCAGGGTGGACGGCCACACCGACTCCAACGGGGAGGCGAGCTACAACGAGCAGCTCTCGCTCAAACGGGCCCGCTCCGTGGCCGATGTCCTGATGTCGGTGGGCATGCCACCTGCGAACCTGGACATCCGCGGCCGGGGTGAAGCGGCGCCCATCGCCGACAACGGCACCGCCGCCGGACGAGCGGAGAATCGCCGGGTCGCCATCGTCATCGACAACGGCTGAGCCATTTTGTCCCTGCGTCGGCATGACGAGGCTGTCTCTGATGTCCGACTGCGTGTGTGATACCACTCTCCTGCCGGGGAGTGGCTCTCTTCCTCCTCCAGCATTGTCCTTCCCTTTCTTCTATTCATCCCGCTGTTTCCGCACCCGCTTCGACGGCGTTGAACCTCCTCCGCTCCTGAGAATCCTGGCTGAGCACCCAGGTCCAGAACTTGATCCAGCACAAGGGTGGCTTTGTTGATATTGGTTATCATTTGCATTATTTGCAGATGGTAGCCACAGTGATGACCCCCCTGTTTACCCCGACCATGACGGGTCTTGCGACCCCGGATCCCCTCGCATTCGCCTTCACCGCCAAGACCTCAGCCCACGCCAGCCGCGGCGGTGCCGGGCCCCTGATGCTCGACGAGGCGGGCTGGCAGGCTTGGTGGCAGCAACCGAGCCAGGCCGAGGCGCGGGCGCTCTACATCCACGTCCCGTTTGCCGCAAGCGCTGCAGCTTCTGCAACTTCTTCGAAAATGGCGCCAATCCGGCGCGCATGAGCCGCTATATGGCGCAATGCTGATCAGTTAAGGATCCATTGACCGATCCTTCTGCTGTAGGACAATCCGGAACCAATCACTGGTTCCGGATTTTTTATGTCTATTGCAAACGATCTGAACGATGTTGTTGAGGCATCTGGCGACATGCTGGCTCGGTTGGCCATTTTTGCCGACCATATTCCCGACGAATGGATTACTGCCGCTGCCGCCTTGTCTGAAAAGGCCACTATCCGCCGACGCCGCTTACCTTCTGATATGGTCTTGTGGCTCGTCGTGGGGATGGCCTTTTTCCGCAATGAGCCCATCTCCGAGGTCGCTCGGCGCCTCAACATCTGTGCAGAAGGGTTGGCCAATGATGCCTTGCTCGCGGACAGTGCCCTGTCTCAGGCCCGTCAGCGACTCGGCAAACAGCCGCTCGAGTGGCTGTTCAAACAGTGCGCCGATGTGTGGGGGCGGGAACGTTATCCTGAAGACCATTGGCACGGTTTACAGGTCTTTGCCATCGATGGGGCCCTGTTCCGAACCCAGGATATGCCTGAACTCAGAGCACATTTCGGCTCGGGTAACACCTCAACCAACCGGCAGACACCCTACCCGATGCTGCGGTTGGTCACGCTCATGAATGTCCGCTCGCATGTCATTGCCAACGCGGCCATCAGCCCGTACCGCAAAGGGGAAATCCCCCTGGCCAGCGAGTTCATTCACTCATTGCCGGACAAGTCAGTGACCCTGCTGGATAAAGGCTTCTTCGGTGCCGACCTGTTGCTGCGTATTCAGGCCGAAGACACCGACCGTCACTGGCTCATCCCGGAACGCAAGGGGCTGGTATACACGGAACTTGAGCGCTATGGCGACGGTGACCGTCTGTTGCAAATGACGGTCTCGCCTCAGGCTCGCAAGAAAAACCCGGCGTTGCCGACACACTGGCAAGTTCGCGCAGTGACCTATGAGGTGGCAGGCAAGGAGAAAACGGTCTTTACCTCCCTGCCCGTGGCGCGATTCAGCGCAGCTCAGGTGGCGACCCTGTACCACGAGCGCTGGGAAATCGAGCTGGGATACCGGGATATCAAAAGCGCGATGCAGCACAACGCCATCACGCTGAGAAGCAAGAAAGTGGACTTGGTCTATCAGGAGCTGTGGGGATTGCTGCTTGGATACAATCTGGTCAGGCGGGAGGCCAGCCAGGCCGCCGTAGCCCATCAGCGAGCGCCCAATGAGGTGAGCTTTAAGTTTGCCTGTCAGTTCATCGCGAACCAGATGGCAGTGATGGCGGGCGCGTTATCGCCAGCCCATACGCCACGGAGGTTGGCGGAGTTGCGGGGCTGCATAGGCGTCATGTTCATAGAAAAACGCCCCAGGCCATCGAGACCCAGGGCGGTGAAGATATCAAAGACCCGTTTTCCGGTAAATCGCAATGCGGCTCCGCTTAAGTGAACAGCATTGCGCTATATGGCGGCCCTCTGCGAGCAGCTGACCAGGGCGGCCAAGACCCCCTTGGTGCAGAGCCAGTCCTTCTCCGCCGTCTATGTGGGCGGGGGCACGCCCACCGACATGGCGGCGGGCGATCTGGCTCTGCTGGCCAATGCCATTGGTCGCTTCCCCCTGACTTCGGATGTGGAGCTGACCCTGGAGGGGCGCCTCAACGGTTTCGATGACGCCAAGTGGGAGACCGCGCTGGCGGGGGGCTTCAACCGCTTCTCGTTCGGGGTGCAGAGCTTTGATACTCGCGTGCGCCAGCAGGCGGCCCGCTTCGACGACAGGGAGACCCTGTTGGCCCGGCTAGGGGCGTTGACCCGCCACGACGAGGCCGTCATCGCGGCGGATCTCATCTTCGGTCTGCCCGGCCAGGACGACTTCGTGTGGCGCCAGGACGTTGCGGACGTGATGGCGAGCGGCGTGCACGGGGTGGATCTCTACCAGCTCATCGCCATGGCGGGCACCAACCTGGCCCGCGCCGGGGAGAAGGGGACATTGGGCTGGGCCGCCGATGGCCCGCAGCGGGCTGCCATGTATGCCCAGGGCGCCCAAACGCTGGAGGCGGGAGGCTGGCAGCGCCTCTCCTGCAGCCACTGGCGGCGCACCCCCGCCGAGCGCAGCCGTTACAACCAGATGGCGAAGTGCGGCGCCGAGATCCTTCCCTTCGGGGCGGGGGCGGGGGGCAACATTCACGGCCACGGCCTGATGCAGGGGCGGGATCTGGCCGCCTGGCACGAGGCGCTGGCCGAAGGGCGACGCCCCCCAGGCATGGTGATGGGGCAGACCCCCGATGTGCGCATCGACGGTCTGCTGCGGGGAGGCCTGGACGCGGGCTGGCTGGATCTGACGTGCCTGCCTGCGCCGCTGCGGGCCCATTTGCTGCCGCTGTTCGAGCGCTGGCAGGCGCACGGACTGGCCGAGCTCGGTCAGGAGCGCCTTGAGCTCACCCTGGCGGGACGCTTCTGGAACGTCAATCTGCAGGCCGGGCTGTTTGAATACGTGCAACGCAACCCGCTGGCGGGGGAGCAGGGGGGCGCCGGGTCATCCGGCAACCGGGCGGCGGTACACCCCACCTTGGTGTAGAGGGTGGGAGAGGGAGGTGAAGTGCAGTGCAGCGGGGGCGCCATGAGTGCCCCCGCTGGGTTAGGGGTTGTGCACCTCTTCCACGCGCACCCGCAGCTGGCCCTCGGCCAGGGTGGTGACCAGGGGCTGGCCGACGTTCACCTGAGCGGCGCGGCTGATCACCTCGCCGGTCGGGGTGCGTACGATGGCGTAGCCGCGTCCCAGGGTGGCCAGCGGGCTGACCCCGTCGAGGCGTGCGCTCAGCATGGCGAGGCGGTGTCCGGCCACATCCTGGCGCCGGGCAATCAGGGCATGGAGCCGCTCCTCCGCGAGCTGGTGGCGGCGCTTGCCGGCGGCCAGCAGCTTCTCGGGGCTTTTGGCCTGCAGGCGCAGCTCAAGATTGGCCAGGCGTCGCTCCCCCTGATGCAGGCGGCTTGCCAGCAGTTGCTGCAGGCGGGCGGACAGCTCGTCGAGGCGCTGGGACTGCTGCTCCAGCCGGCGCTTGGGATCCTGGTGGTCGAGCCGCTTTTGCAGCAGGGCGAAGCCGTGGCGGGCGGCGGTCTGGTGGCGGTTCATGGCCTGGGTGAGCCGCTGGCGCAGGTGCACGAGGCGCTGGGCGCGGGCACTCCTGTCCGGCGCCACCAGCTCGGCGGCGGCGGAGGGGGTGGGGGCGCGCAAGTCAGCGGCAAAGTCGCTGATGGTGACGTCAACCTCGTGACCCACGGCGCTCACCACGGGGATGGCGGAGCCGTGGATGGCACGGGCCACCGCCTCCTCGTTGAAGCACCAGAGATCCTCCAGTGACCCGCCGCCGCGCCCGACGATGAGCACATCCACCTCGGCGCGCCGGTTGGCAAGCATGATCGCCGAGACGATCTGGGCGGTGGCGGCGCTGCCCTGCACCAGGGTCGGGTAGATGAAGACGGGCAAGTCCGGGGCGCGGCGGCGCAAGACGGTCAGCATGTCGTGCAGGGCGGCGCCGGTGGCCGAGGTGACCAGACCCACGGCGCGGGGCTCGCGGGGCAGGGGGCGCTTGGCCCCCTCGTCGAACAGCCCCTCGGCCCCGAGGCGGCGCTTGAGCTCCTCGAAGCGCAGGGCCAGCATGCCGTCCCCGGCGGGTTGCATCGACTCGATGATGAGCTGATAGTCGCCCCGGGGCTCATAGAGGGAGACCCGGGCCTGCACCAGCACCTGCATGCCGTCCTGGGGGCGGAACGGCACCCGGCGGTTGTTGCCCTTGAACATGGCGCAGCGCACCTGGGCCGACATGTCCTTCAAGGAGAAGTACCAGTGGCCCGAGCTTGGCATCGCGAGGTTGGAGAGCTCCCCGGTCAGCCACACCAGCCCCAGATCCTGCTCCAGGATCATGCGCACGGCGCTGTTGAGGCGGGTGACGGTAAAGATCTGCTGCTTGTTCTGGCTGGATTGGTTGAGCTGATTCAAGGCTGGCCCTGCTGTGGTGTCCGCCGGGGCGGGAGAAACGATGGGGGCCATCTTACCCCAGTTGTGCCCATCTGCCGAGCCATGGGGCCCGACAGATGAGGCTTTGCCCTACTCCTGCGCCCTGGCCGGCTTGGCGTGGCTGGTCACCAGCCAGACCGCGAGGCAGACCACGGCGCCGCCGAGCACGAAGCCGCCGGTGAGGGTTTCGCCAAGCACCAGATAGCCCCAGAGGATGCCGAACGGCGGGATGAGGAAGGTGACCGTGAGGGAGCGCAGGGGCCCGATGTCGGCGATCAGCCTGAAATAGAGCAGATAGGCGAAGGCGGTGCAGAGGAGCCCGACCGCCAGCACGCTGGCCCAGACCCCAGGCTGGGCCCAGTCGACGGCGGGCCCGCTCGTCAGGCTGTAGCCGAAGAAGGGGAGCAGGAAGAGGACGGCCCCGATCTGGCTGCCGAAGGCCACCAGCTTCGCGTCCAGTCCGCCCCGCTCGGTGATCCAGCGCCTCGTCAGGAAGCCAGCGCAGCCGTAGCAGGCGGTGGCGATGAGGCAGGCCAGCACCCCGATGGCGAGCTGACCGCTCAGGTCGACCTCCCCCGTGGTGGTGATGAGCCCGATGCCCACCAGCCCCAGCATGACCCCGGCCCACTTGCGCAAGGTCAGCTCCTCGTGAAAGAAGGAGAAGCCAATGAGGGCCCCCATCAGCGGCGTGGTGGCGTTGAGGATGGCCGAGTAGCCGGCGGGCAGCCAGAGGGCCGCCACGGCGTACATCAGGAAGGGCACGCCGGAGTTGATGATGCCGAGCACCATGATGGCTTTCAGCTTGCCGTGAAACTGCATGGGGGTGCGCAGCAGCAGGAGCATGGCGGCGAGCCCGACGAGGGCGAAGAAGACCCGCAGGAAGGTGGTGTTGATGGAGCCGAACGCCGGCGCCGCGATGCGCATGAACAGGAAGCTGGCGCCCCAGATGGCGGCCAGCGCCAGCAGCCTCCCATAATCCGATGGTCTCATCGTCTCTCCTTGAATGAGCCGCCCGGTGCCCGGGATGGCAAGGGCGGCCCTGCATCATGGCGGCAAGAGCCCCCAATGGCAACGGCGCCGTGCAGAGCGCTGATCCTACCCCCCGATACGGCCGTCACGGGGAGCGCCTCTCTATCCTGGGAAGTTCGACCCCATGCCCAGAAATGAAAGCGCTATCAATCACATACAGCTTATTTCCTGGTCTATGGCGGTCACATTTCGCACCTTATGGCCACGAATCGACCACGGCGACTTCTAGACTGGTCGGGCTCATCTGAAGGCGGGACGTCGCGGATGGGGGAATGCCGGGGCACACCGGCATCACACACAACACAATGAAAAACAAAGGACTATCAATGGCTAGATGGATACTCGTGGCCGGAATGTTGGGGACCATGATCACGCCGCCCGGGATGGCGGCGGAGTGGTTCTTCCGGGGCACCGCAAATGGATGGGCGGCGACCGCCATGGCGTCGACCGACGGCGTCAATTTTGAAACCTGCCAGCGCTTCGTGAGCGGCGACGCCAGTGGCGGGCCGCGCTTCAAGATAGACAGGTACGGCAACTGGCAGCAGAGCTACCCGGCGGCCGACTACGGGGTCAATGCCAACACGGCGTACCAGATCCGCATCAACGCCACGACCCAGGCGGTGAGCACGACGGCGGTCGCCAGTTGCGAGGCCTCGGGGTTTGCAAGCACTCTGCCGCAGCTCAATGTGCGCGGCACCTTCAACGGCTGGGCCAGCCTCCCCATGACCCTGATAGGGGATCACCTGTGGCAGGCCGAGGCCTACATGGATGGCAAGGCGAGCCAGCGCCTGAAGTTTGATCAGGCCGGCGACTGGGCCATCAACTTCGGGGACAGCAACGGCGACGGCGACATCTTCTGGAACGGCACCGGCACGGTGCGCATCCAGGTCAATGACCAGACCCTGGCCTACAGCATCGTGCCGCTTGGGGATGACAACCAGCCGCCGCTTGCGGTCATCACCCCGGGGGGCACGGTGAACGTGGCCCAGGGTGCGGCGCTCACCCTGAGCGGCAGTGACTCCACGGATCCCGACGGTCAGATAGCGAGCTATCTGTGGAGCAGCGGCGAGACCACGGAGAGCATGGTCGTCAACACGGCACAGACGGGCACCTTCACCTATGGCCTCACGGTCACCGACGATCAGGGGGCCAAGGGCAGCAGCAGCGTGAGCGTGGTGGTGGCCGCCGGACAGAGCGGCGACAGCTGGTACTTCCGCGGTACCCCCAATAACTGGGGTCTCACCCCCATGACAACCGAGGATGGCACCACCTTCTGCACCGAGCAGGCGTTTGGCAGCAGCAACCCCCGCTTCAAGATTGACCACAAGGGGGACTGGACCGAGGCCTATCCTGCCCAGGATTACCTGGTCAGCGCCAACACCCGCTATCGCATCTGCTTTGACAGCCAGCGCAAGGTCGTTGAACTCGAGACCCTGGCGGGGGCAGATGTGCAGGCCCCCACGGTGACCGCTACCCCGGCGCCGGGGAGTTATGTGGACAGCCAGTCCATCACCCTGGGAGTGAGCGACGATCAGGACGCCGCCCCCGCCGTGCATTTCACCACGGACGGCAGCCAGCCCACCACGGCGTCGGCCTGTTATGCAGGCCAGCCCCTGGTGGCGAACGACAAGGGGAGCGGCACGGACCTGGTGATCCGCACCCTCGCGGTGGACGAGAGCGGCAACCAGCGGGAGCAGCGCTTCGAGTACCGTATCGGCGAGCAGGGGGTGGCGAGCGGCGATTTTCGCGCCGAGAGCATCTACTTCCTGCTGACGGCCCGCTTCTATGACGGCGATGCCGGCAACAACTACCATAACCGGGATCGCTACAAGGCGGGGGATCCCCAGTGGCGTGGCGACTTCAAGGGTTTGATCGCCAAGCTCGACTACATCAAGGATCTCGGCTTCACCGCCATCTGGGTGACGCCGCCGGTGGAGAACCGCTCCGGCCTCGACTACCACGGCTACCATCTTAAATGCGAAAGGGGACTCCCTCCGACGTAGGTGGGAGGGGAATTTCGCCGGGGCGTCAGCCCCGCTGGTTTTGAATGTATTGCTTGATCACCTCTAACGGCGCACCGCCGCAAGAGCCCGCAAAGTAAGAGCGTGACCAGAGTACGGGTTTGCTGTAAGCACCCCTCAAGTCCAGAAATTCATTACGCAGTCGCCTTGATGTGACCGCCTTTAACGAGTTCACCAGCACCGATAGCTGCACTGTTGGGCCGTACTCTATCAGCATGTGAACATGATCAGCCTCTCCGTCACACTCTTTCAGTTCCGCACCAAAATCTCTGCAAACCTCTGCCGCACACTGACTGAAGGAAGCGTGATGCAGATCCCCCAATATCGGCTTTCGATACTTGGTGATAAACACCAAATGTACGTGCAAAACGTAGGTCGCATGGCGTGATTTATTAATTTTAGTGAATTGCATTCTGTCACTCAATCGGGCTTAATAGATATGGCAATAATGCTACACACTGAGCGCTAAATGCAAATTCTGAAAGCCTACAAGTTCCGACTCGAACCGACCGCCCAACAAGCGCAACGCCTGCGCCAGTTGGGCGGTTGTGCTCGTTATGTCTGGAATCACGGGCTGGCAGAGACAAAGCGCATTCTGGATGCTGGCGAAAAACTACCTTCTGCCTTTGAGCTGAACCGGATGCTCACCAGTTGGAAGAAAGACCCAGAAATGGCCTTTCTGACCGAGGCATATACCGACAACCTCCAGCAGAAACTCAAAGACTTGCACGGCGCGTGGATGCGCTGCTTTGATAAAAAACTCGCCGCCAAGGCTCCCGTTTTCAAGAAGAAAAGCGACAACCGCGACTCGATCCGCTTCGTCAACTTTGACAAGTATTGCCGCCTTGAAAAAGGTCGCGTGAAGCTGCCTGCCGGGCTGGCGTGGGTCAAGTTTCGCCAGTCCCAGCCAGTTGAAGGAAAAATTAAAAACGCGACCGTCAGCCAAGCAGCCGGGGATTGGTATATCTCCTTTCAGGTCGAGCAGGAGACGTCCGAGCCAATTCACCCCTCCGGCTCAATGGTCGGGCTGGATGCGGGGATCGCCAAGCTCGCAACCCTGTCAGATGGCACGGTGTTTGAGCCCGTCAACAGCTTCAAAACCAATCAGACCAAGCTGGCAAGGCTCCAACGCCAGTTGAGCAAAAAGGTAAAGTTCAGCAGCAACTGGAAGAAACAAAAAGCCAAGATCCAGCGGCTGCACTCACATATCGCCAACACCCGCCGCGATTACCTTCACAAGGTCACAACGACTATCAGCAAAAACCACGCGATGATCGTCATTGAGGATTTGAAGGTTGCCAGCATGTCAAAATCAGCAGCGGGCACGACCAGTCAGCCGGGGCGCAACGTCCGGGCAAAATCAGGGCTGAATCGTTCGATATTAGATCAGGGCTGGTTTGAGCTGCGCCGCCAGCTCGAATACAAGCAGGCATGGCGAGGTGGTCAGGTGTTGGCGATAAACCCGGCCTACACGAGCCAGCAGTGCGCCTGTTGTGGGCATACTGCGAAGGATAACCGCCAGACGCAAAGCCAGTTTAAATGCGCTGCGTGTGGTTATGAGGCGAACGCCGATGTGAACGGCGCTCGCAATATTTTAGCGGCGGGACACGCCGTTTTAGCCTGTGGAGGCGCGGTGCAATCAGGCCGCCCGATGAAGCAGGAACCCGGTACTGCGCGAGCAGCTATCACCCAGTAATGGGGATCCCCCTCCTGTGACGCGAAGCGCTAAGGTGGGGGAGGATGTCAAGCCTACGACTTCTACCGGGTCGATCCCCGTCTGGAGTCGCCGGGGGCGGGTTACCGGGAGTTCATCCAGGCGGCCCACGCCAAGGGGCTCAAGGTGATCCAGGACGTGGTGCTCAACCACTCGAGCCAGTACGGCCTGCGCGGCAAGACCTGGATCGATCGCCTGCCCGTCAAATACTACGTACCGGCGGGGTCGAGCCAGGGACTCATCAACAATGGTCCCTATCAGGGCAATCTTGGGGACTACGCCAGTGCCAACCGCTGTGACGACGACAACCCGGCGGCTCCCGACTGGTACAAGGCCCGCTGCCAGTCGGATCCGGCGGGCACCCAGCCCCTGGTAGATCCCAAGACCGGCGCCACCGTGCCGAGCGCAGGCTACAACCCCAACCGCTTCTTCGGCATCGACGCCCAGACCCTGGATCCCGCCTGGTATCACCTGGACGGTTTCATGTCCGGCGGTGACTGGGAGAGCCCGCTTGCCCTGCAGCGCAAGCACATGGCGGGGGACTGCATCGACTTGGCCACCGGCAACCAGAACGTCAAGGACTACCTCAACGGCGCCATTCGTCAGTACCTCGACATGGGGGTCGATGCCATCCGTATCGATACCTTGAAGCACATCGAGCGGGACGAACTGCTGACCTATGTCCACGACTGGCAGGCCCACAAGCCGGGGCTGTTCGTCTTTGGCGAAAACCTGGTCAAGGGCACCGGATGGGGCTCTGAGCTGGCCAACGACAATGCCTCGGCGGTGATCCGCCCCTGGTGGTATACCCGCACCACGGCCAACCCGGCCAATCCCCGTGCAGGGGGCGATTCCGGCCTCTCGGTGCTGGACTTCTCACTGTTCTCCACCTTCCGTGACAACGTCGCCCGGGGGAACTTTGGCGGGGTAGGGGGGATCTTCGCCATGGACTGGGTCTATGGGGATGCCACCAAGCTCATCACCTTCTTCCAGAACCACGACGTGGGGCCGGACAACGACTTCAAGTACCGCTACGGCGGGGAAGAGGGCAATGCGGCCATGACCTACAACCTGCTCTGGACGGCGCGGGGGATCCCGACCCTCTACTACGGGGAGGAGGTGATGTTCCAGGCGGGCAAGCCCCAGGACATCGACGGGGCCACCATGACGGTGGATCAGACCGGTCGTGCCTACTACGGGGAGGTGCTGGACAACCCCGCCACCCCGAGCCACCCGCTCTATCAGCACATCAAGCGCCTGAACCAGATCCGCAAGGCGGTGCCCGCCCTGCAAAAGGCGCCCATGAGCCAGGTGAACGAGTGGGGGAGCGGCATCAGCTTCGTGCGTGATCTGAGCGCCCAAGGGAGCTACGCCGCCGTGGGCCTTGCGGCCAACTCGGCCCAGCAGATAAACCTGAGTGGCCTGAAGAACGGCACCTACACGGACGCGGTAACCGGTGCGAGCCAGAGCGTCAGCAACGGCAGCCTGAGCTTTGCGGTGCCCGCCTATTCGGCGCGGGTCTGGGTACTGAACGGCCCGGGCAAGGTCGGTGCTGACGGCAAATACCTCAAGTAAGGAAGCCCTGTCACAGGGAGCAGCGAGTCGGCCTTCGGGCCGACTTTTTTATTCTGCCTTCTGCCTATGCCTGAATGGATGCCCCATCCTGATGGGACTCTGGCTGGGGGGGCTGGTGGATGGGCAGGCCTGTGGACTCGCGACCAGCACGCTCATGGGAAGGGGGCTAGAGGGAAGGGAAGTAGTGCATCCGCCGCTCGAGTCACTTCATGCTCTGCATATTGCAGTGCTCGTGGCAGTGAGCAAAGCGGTGCCCATGTCGCCTTTGCGCCGCGGTGCAAGGCAAACTGTGCCACTCGGTTGATCTATATTGGTGCAATTGCACTTTATTGGTGCGCTCCATCCACATCCGCCCCTGGAGCCCGCCCCGAAGAAACACGCCGTATGGCCCTCGGGCTTACCCCATGACAGGCATCATCCATGCTGAAAAGCGGCATCGTATCGACATGATCTGCCGAAAAAACGGGCTGTGAAGGGGATACCACGAGGCCTTTCTCGGTGACTCGGGTAAACATGCTGCGCCACTGTGATGGCCGATCACTGAAGTGGTGCATTCGATCTGCACATTGCGCATTTATCAGAATTTAAATCCGATTATTTATGGTATCGCGGACTCTTGTTTTGATTGGCGCTCTTTTTGCTGTGCCTTGTCATCCCCACGATGGCGACATAAGGGGGCGGGGGACGCAAGATTGGGGGGTGGGGACGGCAAGGTGAACGGGCCGCCGCCATCAGCCCCAACGCGGCCTGGTTGTCGGGCAACGGATGCCACCATCACATCGGATCTAAGGAGTCATATGGAAGGTGAAATGACCATGCAGCCAGCGGCTGCGGGCAGGGGGCTGGCCCATACCCTCAAGGACGATGTCTACGGCATGGTGCTCGGGGTCATGTTTATCGCCGTGGGGCTCAATCTGCTCAAGTGTTCCGGCATGATCACCGGTGGCATCGCGGGCATCGCCCTGCTGATCGCCCATGTCAGCACCCTGCCCATCGGCGTGCTCTTCTTCCTGGTGAACCTGCCCTTCATGGTGTTCTGCTACGTCACCATGGGGCGCGCCTTCACCCTCAAGACGCTGATCGTCAACGTCGCCCTCTCGGCGGCCACCCAGGCGGTGCCGCTGCTGCTAACGGTGAGCTATGTCCATCCCCTGTTTGCCGCCCTGGTGGGGGGAACCTTCCTCGGCATGGGGGTCTTGTCTCTGGCGCGCCACAATGCCTCCGTGGGGGGCACCGGCGTGGTGACGCTCTGGCTGCAACGGCGCACCGGCATCAATGCGGGAAAGAGCCAGATGGTGCTGGATGTGCTGGTGTTTGCGCTCTCTCTGCTCACCCTGCCGCTTCCCCTGCTGCTCTGGTCAACCCTGAGTGCGCTGGCCATGAACGCCATGCTGATGAACTGGCACAAGCCGGGCCGCTATCAGGGGAACTGACCGCCGGTCTGGCTGACGGCTGTGAGTGGAAAAAAGGTCGTTCCGGGAGACTGGCGGCAGAAAGGGGCTCAACGGCAAAAAAGATCATCTTGTCGGGAAAAACGGCATGGTTACGGCTGAATTTATTGGTTTTTTGCCCTGTTGGTGGCGTTAAATCGGGCTACGCCATAAAAAATTCAAAAAACTTCTTTACCACTGCCCAATGCATGAGTAAAATTTGTCGGCAATATTTTACACCCCCACTCCTCAACGGTGAGATATTGCCATGCTCAGGATTGCCAAAGAAGCGCTGACCTTCGACGATGTACTGTTGGTTCCAGCCCACTCCACTGTTCTCCCCAATACCGCCGACCTGCGTACCAAGCTCACGTCTGCGATCACGCTGAATATCCCGATGATCTCCGCTGCCATGGACACAGTGACCGAAGCCCGTCTGGCTATCGCACTGGCCCAGGAAGGCGGTATCGGCTTCATTCACAAGAACATGTCCATCGAGCAGCAGGCTGCCGAAGTGCGCAAGGTCAAGAAGTACGAGAGCGGCGTGGTCAGCGACCCCGTTACCGTGCGCCCTGACATGACCATCGCCCAGATCAAGGAGCTGAGTCACAAGAACGGTTTCGCCGGTTACCCCGTGGTGACTGACGGCAACCAGCTGGTGGGCATCATCACCGGCCGTGACGTGCGCTTCGTCATCGATCTCTCCCAGACCGTCGAACAGATCATGACCCAGAAAGATCGTCTGGTGACCGTGCGTGAAGGGGCCCCTCGTGAAGAGGTGGTGGCTCTGATGCAAAAGCATCGCATCGAGAAGGTGCTGGTGGTCAACGGCGACTTCAAGCTCAAGGGCATGATCACCGTGAAGGACTTCCAGAAAGCCGAGCGCAAGCCCAACGCCTGTAAAGACGAGCGTGGCCGTCTGCGGGTCGGTGCCGCCGTCGGTGCCGGTGCCGGCAACGAAGAGCGCGTCGCCGCCCTGGTGGAAGCCGGTGTGGACGTGCTGCTGATTGACTCCTCCCACGGCCACTCCCAGGGCGTGCTGGATCGCATCAAGGCGACCCGTGAAGCCTATCCTGACCTGCAAATCATCGGCGGCAACGTCGCCACCGCCGCTGGCGCCAAGGCGCTGGTGGAAGCGGGTGTCAACGCCGTCAAGGTCGGTATCGGCCCGGGCTCCATCTGTACTACCCGTATCGTGACCGGCGTGGGCGTGCCCCAGATCACCGCCATCTCCGACGCCGTCGACGCCCTGGAAGGCACCGGCGTGCCGGTGATTGCCGATGGCGGCATCCGCTTCTCCGGTGACGTGGCCAAGGCCATCGCCGCGGGCGCAAGCTGCGTCATGGTGGGCTCCATGTTTGCCGGTACCGAAGAGGCGCCGGGCGAGATCGAGCTCTATCAGGGCCGCTCCTTCAAGTCCTACCGCGGCATGGGCTCTCTGGGTGCCATGTCCAAGGGCTCCAGCGACCGTTACTTCCAGACCGATAACGCCGCCGACAAGCTGGTGCCGGAAGGGATCGAAGGGCGCGTGCCGTACAAGGGCCGCCTCAAAGAGATCATCCACCAGCAGATGGGCGGCCTGCGCTCCTCCATGGGTCTGACCGGCAGCGCGACCATCGACGACATGCGCACCAAGGCCGAGTTCGTGCGCATCTCGGGCGCCGGGATGAAAGAGTCCCACGTTCACGACGTGACCATTACCAAAGAAGCCCCCAACTACCGGATGGGCTGATGAAACGGGGCTCTACGCCCCGTTTTTCCACCCTTTTTTTATCCCGTGCTTTTTGTGACAACATCAGCCTGATGCAGGAATAAAATGACTAAAGACATTCACGCCCACCGTATCCTTATCCTGGATTTCGGTTCCCAGTACACCCAGCTCATCGCCCGTCGCGTCCGTGAAATCGGCGTCTACTGCGAGCTGTGGGCCTGGGATGTAACCGAAGAGCAGATCCGCGAGTTCAACCCGAGCGGCATCATCCTCTCCGGCGGCCCGGAATCAGTGACCGAGGCGGGCAGCCCGCGCGCCCCCGAGTACGTGTTCAACGCCGGTGTGCCGGTGTTCGGTATCTGCTACGGCATGCAGACCATGTCCGAGCAGCTCGGCGGCAAGGTGCAGTCCTCCAACCTGCGTGAATTCGGCTACGCCCAGGTCGAAGTGCTGGGCCAGTCCGGCAAGACCAGCGCCCTCTTGCGCAACATCGAAGACGCCATTGCTGACAACGGCAATGCCCTGCTGGATGTCTGGATGAGCCACGGCGACAAGGTCACCGAGATCCCCGCCGGCTTCACCACCATCGCCCAGACCGCGACCTGCCCCCACGCCGCCATGGCCGACGAAGCCAAGCGCTTCTACGGCGTGCAGTTCCACCCGGAAGTGACCCACACCCGTCAGGGTGCCCGCATGCTGGAGCACTTCGTCAAGGACATCTGCGGCTGCGAGTGCCTCTGGACCCCGGCCACCATCATCGACGACGCCGTTGCCCGCATCCGCGAGCAGGTGGGTGACGACGAGGTGATCCTGGGCCTCTCCGGCGGCGTGGACTCCTCCGTGGTCGCCATGCTGGTGCACCGCGCCATCGGCGATCGCCTGACCTGTGTCTTCGTCGACAACGGCCTGCTGCGCCTGAACGAAGGCCAGCAGGTGATGGACATGTTCGGCGATCACTTCGGCCTGAACATCATCAAGGTCGACGCCGAAGAGCGCTTCCTCTCCGCTCTCGCGGGTATCGACGAGCCGGAAGCCAAGCGCAAGACCATCGGCCGCGTCTTCGTCGAAGTGTTCGACGACGAGTCCAAGAAGCTCAAGAACGCCAAGTGGCTGGCCCAGGGCACCATCTACCCGGACGTCATCGAATCCGCTGCCAGCAAGACCGGCAAGGCTCACGTCATCAAGTCCCACCACAACGTCGGCGGCCTGCCGGAAGAGATGAAGATGGGGCTGGTGGAGCCGCTGCGCGAGCTGTTCAAGGACGAAGTGCGCCGTGTCGGCCTCGAACTCGGCCTGCCCTACGACATGCTCTACCGTCACCCCTTCCCGGGTCCGGGCCTGGGCGTGCGCGTGCTTGGCGAAGTGAAGAAAGAGTACTGCGACCTGCTGCGCAAGGCTGACGCCATCTTCATCGAAGAGCTGCGCAAGGCCGACCTCTACAACCAGGTCAGCCAGGCGTTCGCCGTCTTCCTGCCGGTGCGCTCCGTCGGCGTCATGGGCGATGGCCGCAAGTACGACTGGGTCATTGCGCTTCGCGCCGTCGAGACCATCGACTTCATGACCGCCCACTGGGCTCACCTGCCGTACGACTTCCTCGGCCACGTGTCGAACCGCATCATCAACGAGATCAACGGCATCTCCCGCGTGGTGTACGACGTCTCCGGCAAGCCGCCTGCCACTATCGAATGGGAATAAGCGGTTAACGCCTCTCCCTGAGATCACGCAAAACTGTCAAAAAGGCGCCCTTGAGGCGCCTTTTCTTTTTCCAATCGTTTGCGAGAAAATTTTGCTCCTGGCGAAGGGGATAGAGGCCCTGTTGCCAACGTTGTCATGGTAAGTGCCCGAGTCGATAGGCAGAGCCTCATCTATCGCATCCACACAAGGCGGCAGGCTGTGGTTTCTCCGGGCAGGGGAAAGGCTTTGCTGCATAGCCTCTGAAGGCCATCCACGAGTGTTATGCCCAGAAAGGTAAGTGCCACTGTGTCCAGCATCAAACACTTCTTCAAAATCCCCCCAAGTGATAGCAGGCGCACCAGTTACCGTTTCAAATGCAAAACCACGGTGCCGCTGCCCAACCCGCTCCACGGGGAAGCCATGGTGCAGATCTTCCAATCCCTGGATGGGTCGGCTCATATCACCTCCATCACCCCGATCTGGGTGGGTTGCGGGGAGGGGGAGATCGCCTAACCGGTTTGCTCTAACAACCAGCAATAAGAAAGACGCCTTATGGCGTCTTTTCACCTCTGACTGTTGGTTTGAAAGCACTATGGCGGCGAACCTTTGTCACGACGACCCGGATCTTGCTCACTTGTGCCATCGCGATGGCTCATCACGGCATCAGGAGATATCAGCGTTTTTTGAAGGGAGTGGGAAGGAAGTGGGAAGGGAGCGGGGCTGTGGCGCCGCTTTCCCAGGTGGTGGTGACCTGGGTTTGCAAGGGCAGTGCATGGAAAACAGTGCCACCGGTGTCGGCAGCACTGACGCAAAGCCTGGTGGGATAACGCTCTTTTAGGGGTTATCAGGCCAGGGCGGGGCTGGATGTAGCGGCGCAGGGCAGGGCGGCCAACTGTGCAAGGTGCTCGCCCAGAGAGACCCCGGCGCCGGTGGCGTTGACCGTCTCGAAGTAGTCGTGCCAGCCCGATGCGGCTATCCCCTGGACGAGGGCCTCGATGGCTGCGGCATCCGGCCCGCGCCAGATGGCGAAGAAGGGGTGGGGCGCACCATGGAGGGTGGCAGCATCGGTCTCGCCCAGGGCGATGGGCTCCACCCCGAGGGCGGCGAGGTTGGCCATGCCTGTGCCAATGGCCTCGAAGAACTGCTGACGAGCCGTCTGGCTCAATGCCAGCCAGGCGGGAGTGGGGGTGTAGAGCTCTGTCAGATAGTGGGTCATAGGGGTTCCTTCGGGAGTTGGCCCTTGCGCAAGGTGCGCAAGGCGCGTTGACAAATCCGGGTTGTCGCGGGACTGGGGCTTTCGCGAGACCAGCGCGCGCAGAGGTCAGTGACCCACTGTGGCCTGTCTTTGCTCGCATCGTTCAGCCAGTTGGCAACGGAGTCCTGCACATAGAGGGCGGGATCGGCCTTGAGGGGCTCGAGCAGCATCAGGGCCTGCTCCGGCGCTTGTCGCAGGGACGCAAGATGGGTACACCAGACGCCGCGGGGCCGGGTCGCTTCGCTGGCAAAGCGTCGCAGCCGCTCGGACGGCTCCGCCGTCAAGGGCACCAGGGCGGCAATGGCCGCCTCCAGCTGCGCAGCAATGGTCGTTCGCATTGCGAGCCAGGCCCACTCGCGCACCCCAAAGTGCGGGTCATCGGCGAGGGGGCGAATGAGGGCCAGGCGGTCGCTGAGCGACAGTCCCTCGCTCGCGCCCACCATGAAACAGGCCCAGCCCCGCACGGTATCGGAGGGATGACGGCTGAGCGCCGCAAGATCCCTCGTGCCGTTCTCGGCCAGGAGCAGCCTGGCGGCCAGTGCCATGCGCCGGGTAATGCCCTCCCCGGATGCGGCGTGCATCGATGCCAGCGCCTGGGGCCCGAGCGAAGGCAGGGTGCACTGCATCAGGGCGGCAAAATCCACCGCTAGGCATTCGGTCAGGTTGCTTGCCTCAGCCTCTCCCCGGTTGAGCTGGGCGAGGCGTGAGGGGGCGATATCCGTGATGCGGCTGCGTGTCATGGGTGCTCCTCTGTGGCGGCCTCAGTGCAGCCTGCCCGGGATGAGATGACATTGAGCCAGGCCCGCTTGAGCAGGGCGCTCAGGGTTTCCCGCTCTGCCTGATCGAACCCGGCAAACAGGGAGCCTATCCACTGGCTGTGCTCATCGAGCAGGTGCTGCGCCAGGGCCTGGCCCTGCTCTGTCAGGCGCACCGAGATCTTTCGCCTGTCCAGGCTGTCGCTGTGGCGAGCCAACAGGCCGTCCCGTTGCAGCCCGTCGAGCAGGCCGGTGATGGTGGCCCGTGTGACCCCCGCCTTGTCGGCAAGCTCGTGGGGAGCCAACCCTTCTGGCAGGTCGCGCAGCAAAAACAGCAGCACGAACTTGCCTTCGGAGAGGCGGTGAGGGGCCAGGCGCGCCGCGCACGCCTGATCGATGGCAGCGGCGAGGGTCAACACCTCAAAGCAGACGCGCATGTTTTGGGTGTCCGCGTGTCCGCGGCGCTCTGCATCCTCGAGCAGGGCGAGGTGTTTCTGTTCCAGGGTGATCATGATGGTGAGTCTCGAATGACTTTGTATGGCGCCATACTATATGGCGCCAATCAAATGATCAACCACCCAAGCGCGCGACCGGAATGGTCCATGGCAACGGAGAGCGGGAGTGTGGCGATGGGGGGCCTTTGCAAGAGAAGGCGTTGCAAGAAAATCGGCCATCTTTGGCCGTCATTCCCTATAATGCCCCTCCTTTGTGGTCTGGGGGGAGTGTCCCGCAGTGAGCCACCGCAAGCCCGAATGTTGATAGAGACGATCCCATGCATACCCTGGAACAGCTTCGCGCAGGCGAACTCTGCGGCGCCCGCCACCTCAAACTTGCTGAAAACCTCGCGGTGTTCCCTCCCGAGATCCTGAGCCTCAAGGAGACCCTGGAGGTGCTGGATCTCACCGGCAACCAGCTGAGCGAGTTGCCTGACGCGCTGGCCGAATGCAAGAAGCTGCGCATCCTCTTCTGCTCCGAGAACAACTTCACCGAACTGCCCGAGGTGCTGGGGCGCTGCCCTGCGCTCACCATGGTGGGCTTCAAGGCCAACCGCATCGCGACCGTCCCGGCCACCTCCCTGCCCGCCAGATTGCGCTGGTTGATCCTGACCGACAATGCCATTGAACGACTGCCGGACGAGCTGGGGCAGTGTGACGCCCTGCAAAAGCTGATGCTCTCTGGCAACCGGCTACATGAGCTTCCCGAGACGCTTGCCGGTTGCCACCGTTTGGAGCTTTTGCGCATCGCCGCCAACCGCCTGCCAGCGCTGCCGAGCTGGCTGCCCTCGATGCCGCGTCTGTCCTGGCTGGCCTTTGCGGGCAACCCATTCTGTGATGAGCAGGCGTGTCTGAACGGCACATCGGAGCTCACTACCGAGATCCCCTGGCAGGCGCTCTCACTGGGGGATGTGCTCGGGGAGGGAGCATCCGGCGTCATCTATCGCGCCGAGTGGGCGGGTGCCGAAGGGCCCGGGGCGGTGGCGGTCAAGCTCTTCAAGGGGGCCGTCACCAGCGATGGCTTGCCCCTGAGCGAGATGACTGCGTCCCTGGCCGCCGGTCGTCATCCAAACCTGGTCGGTGTGATGGGGAGAGTGAGCGATCATCCCTCCGGCATCCCGGCACTGGTGATGCCCCTGATAGACCCCGCCTTCGCCACCCTGGCGGGCCCCCCGAGCCTGGACTCCTGCACCCGGGATGTCTATGGGGAGGATCTGAACTTCACCCCGGCCCAGGTGATGGCCATGGTGCAGGGGGTGGCTGCGGCCGCCCGGCACCTGCACGAGCGGGGCATCCTCCACGGCGATCTCTACGCACACAACCTGCTGTACTCCTTGCAGCCCGCGATGCCTCACTCGTCGCAGGAGGCGCCGGGCCGGGTGCTGCTCGGGGACTTTGGTGCCGCCTCCTGTTACGACCGCGCCGATGAGGTGCTGGCCGGGCGGCTGGAGCGCCTGGAAGTGCGGGCCTTTGGCTGCCTGCTGGCCGAGCTGCTGGCGCGCTGTAATGGGGGCGACGCCGACCTTGACCCCCTTCATCGACTGGCCAGAGAGTGCGGCTTTGAGGTGCCTTCCCGGCGACCCACCTTCGCGCAGATCCTGACCCGGCTGGCAGCGATGGCGACAAGCCTGCCTGGGGTCGTGGCCTGAGGCCTGCCCATCGTGGGCGTTCTCTTGCACAGGGGCGGGATCATGGGGCTTGCGCCACTTCGGTGAAGTTGTGATAGTGATGCACCATTGCAGATGACGAGAGGAAGATGATGGAAGCGGCATTTTGGCACCAGAAGTGGAAAGAGAACCGGATTGGCTTTCATCAGGCAGATTTCAACCGCTGGCTGCAATCCTGGTGGTCGGCCCAGCAAGGGAGCGACCCCGTGCTGGTGCCCCTTTGCGGCAAGTCCCGGGACATGCTCTGGCTGCGTGAGCAGGGGCATCCGGTGGATGGCTTCGAGCTCTCCGAGCTCGCCATTACCCAGTTTTTTGACGAGAACAACCTGAGTGCAGAGAGAAGCGAGGTGGG
Organism: Aeromonas sp. ASNIH1; assembly: GCF_002934285.1. Lineage (NCBI taxonomy): Bacteria > Pseudomonadati > Pseudomonadota > Gammaproteobacteria > Aeromonadales > Aeromonadaceae > Aeromonas > Aeromonas sp. ASNIH1. The sequence goes on from NZ_CP026228.1 coordinate 3,851,186, forward strand.
TCCCTATCAGTGCCACCGGCACGAGGATCTGCGCATCTATCAGGGGGACTTCTTCGCCGCTCCGGAGCTTGGTCAGCGTTATCGCCTGGTCTATGACAGGGCGGCCCTCATCGCCTTGCCGGGCGCCATGCGCCGCCAGTATGCCGCCCTGATGAGCCGCCTGGTGGAGGCGGGAGGGCAGGTGTTGCTGGTGACCCTCGAGTATCAGCCCGAGCAGCAGCTACAGCCGCCGTTCTCGGTAGGGGAGATGGAGGTGCGCACCCTGTTTGAGCGCGACTTTGGTGTCGAGGTGCTGGGCCGGGGGGCGGAGCTGGATCACCCCAGGGTGCTCTCGGGGCAGCTCTCCTATTTCGACGAGGTGGCTTACCGGCTGATCCGCCGGGGCTGAGAGGGCGCGAGGCCGATGCCAAGGAGGGAAGTGGCGCTTGTTTTACCTCCTTTGACATAGATCAACGTGGAAAATCAGGGAAATGCCTAAGATGAGGCTGTTTCTCAATCACTGCTGGTGCCGACCGGTGAGCTCTGGTTTGAACGCCGGTCGAACATCAACCCAGTGTCTGATTTTCACGCTCATGTTCACTTTTGGCGGCTCTGGTCGCAATTGATTATGGTTTTTCCAGCCGACTCCACGGGGTCGGCTTTTTATTGTCTGCGCGTTGCCAACAGGGGAGGTCAGCCTTCGAAGGTGGCGGCGTTGAGCCGAAATGCCCTGGGATCGTCGACAAACTGGCCGGTGATCCGCTCGTCGTGCTCGTGGCCTAGGCCATAGCTGCAGAGGATGAGGCGATTCGAGGTACGGGATCTCAGCTGGGTGATGAAGCGCACCAGATCGGCACGGCTGAGCCTGCCCACCTCCTCGCGTACCCGTTCGCGCTGATCAAAACCCAGATCCTTGTTGCCGATGCTGACCCAGAGCCGCTGGCCGCGGCTGCGCAGGTTGGCATCTCGCTCGCTGAGCTGGGCCTGCAACCCCGCCTTGCTCTCCTGCCACTGCTGCTCGGTGAACTCCAGCATGGCCAGCGGGAAGAGATCGATGAACTCCTCCACCGCATCCAGCAGGATCTGCGGCCCCGCCACCGGCGACTGGATATAGAAGATGAGACCGGGATGGCGGTTGAGGGGCAGGTTGCCGGCTCCCACCACGTAACCGAGCTGCTGGCGGGTGCGCAGCTCGTGGAAGAAGGTGGATGACATGATGTGGTTGGCCAGGGTGAAGCAGGCGAGATCCCGCGCCCGGGTGGTGCGCGACTGGTAGTAGACCAGCAGCGCCGAGTCCTCGTGATCGCACCCCTGCTCGCGAATGAGGGTGCCTCTGTCCTGGATGGAGATGAGGGGGCGGCGGGTCTCGGCGCTGGGCTGGCTGTTGGCACCGAGGTGGCGCTCCAGCAGGGCCGCGAGTTCGAGGGCCTCGGCGGCCGTCCAGTCTCCGTGTACCAGGGCCTCCAGATGCACCCTGGCAAAGAGCTCGGAGACGAAGCCGGGCATCTCGCCGAGTTCGACGGTGCGCAGGTGGCGCAACAGCTGCTCGAAGGGCGGGTTGTTGGGTTGCAGCAAACTGGTGAGCTGGTTGAACAACTGGGAGATGGGGCGGGTCTTGGACTGGTTCTCCCAGTTGCGGATAAGCTGCTCCTTGATCTCGCTAAAGCGGGCCGGATCCGGATACCCCAGGGTGCGGTTGCCGAGGATCATGTCGAGCAGCAGCGGTTGCTTGTCGGCAAAGCCGCTGAGGTTGATGGTAAAGCCCCCCTGATGGGCATAAATCTGGTAGCCAAGGCCCGCGAGCTCCGCCGGGTAGGTAAGGGCGTTGAGATGATCCGTGAGCAGTTCCACGGCCAGACGCGCCATGGCGATGTGACGCGGGCTCTTGACCGCATGTTCGCTGTCGACGGAGATGTAAAGGCTGCCCTTGGGCACGCTGAACTGATGCTCGTGCAGGTGCCAGAGCCGGAAACCGGGCCTGTCGATGAGGCAGGACGGCATGTCGGCGGGCAGCGCCGGCAGACGGGCGTCGAGGCGGGTGCTGATGAAGGGGTTGGGCGCCGGCAGGTGCAGGGCGGGATCCGGTTCACTCTGCTGCCAGCGGATCTTCTCGGCCTCGCTGATGCTCTGGACGCTGTAGGGTGTCTGGTACCAGCGGGCGAGGCGATCCGTACTCACTTCCGGGGCCTGGATGGTCACCCGCAGGTTGTGGGGGGTCAGCTTGGCGAGGAAGCGCCGGATCAGCGGCTCATCGAACTCGCGCATCATGTAGTCGCCGTAGAGCAGATCGTCCGGCCCGTAGCTGAACAGGTTGAGCACGAGGCCGGAGACGGTGTCGAGGGCCCGGCCCCGCTCCTGGAAGCGGAAGGCGGATTCCAGCACGCTGCGCTTCTCCTCATAGCGCCAGGCCTGCACCCCACCCCGCTCGATGAGCTTCAGATAGCCAAACAGGGCGGCGATGATCTCGTCCACATGCTCAAGCCCAAGGGGGGTGAGGCCAAAGCTCACGCCAAAGTCCTTGAAGTTGGCGCCGCTGATGCCGCCGCCGGCGGCGAGCTGATTGACCCAGCCCCGCCCCTTGAGCAGGGAGAGCAGGCTGCCTTCCCCCTCATAGCCGATGAGGTGGCTCAGGAAGGTGAGGGGTTTTTTGTCGTAATACTCATCCACGCACGGCAGCGGGAAGGTCAGCGCCAGCTTGCGGGTCTCCTTGACCGGGGTCAGCTGGATGCGAATGCCGAGATCATCGAGCCGGTAGAGAGGATGGCTCAGTACCGGAGGGCCGAGGTGGCGATCCGGAATGGCACCAAAGAAGCGATCACACCAGGCCAGTTGGGTCTCGATGGGTGCCGGTGAAAGCATGACCAGCGCCATGCGATCCGCACTGTAGTGGGTTTCGTAGAACGCAATGAGGTCCGAGCGCAGATCCCGGCCGGGGAGATCCGCCAGGGTGTCGAGGTTGCCCACCGAGAATTTGGAGAAGGGGTGGTCCGGATTGACCGTCTCCTTGTGCACCTGGTAGCCGCGGCGCACATCGTCCTGCAGCTTGAGGCGGTACTCGGAGTCCACCGCGTTGCGCTCCTTGTCGACCCACTCCGGTGCAAAGGTGGGGCAGATGAAGAACTGGGAGAACCGGTCGAGCCCCGCCTCGAAGAAGCCGTTGTCGATGTCGAAGAAGAAGTTGGTGAACTCGGTACCGGTCCAGGCGTTGTTGCTGCCCCCGTGACGGCTCATGAATTGCTGGTATTCACCGGGTTTGGGGTAGGTGCGGGTACCGAGAAACAGCATATGCTCGAGGAAATGGGCCATGCCCTGGCGATCCGCAGGATCGTCGAAGTGGCCGGTATTCACCGCCAGGGAGGCGGCGGATTTGTCGGTCTCGGGATCGCAGATCAACAGGACCCTGAGCCGGTTCGCCAGCTCCAGATAGTGATACTGCCGATGGTCGTTGGGACTGGCATATGGGCTCATTGGGGCGTGACTCGCGGTGAATTTATTTGAATTTAAACATGATTATCGACCTCGCTATCTCACGAGGCAAACCCTTTTCTGAGAGGTAGCGCAATTGTTTCCCCCGGCATGGCGGGGTAAGATCCCCCGGCTATTTAAACAGGCCCCCTGGGCGAGGTTGTAATGAAAATCTACATCATGCGTCATGGCCAGGCTGGCATGAACGCAAAGACTGATGAACAGCGTCCACTGACCGAACAAGGCATCGAAGAGTCCATCCACATGGCGGGCTGGCTGGCTCCCCAGCTGACCGGCTCCCTGAGCCTGGTGATCCACAGCAACTACCTGCGTGCCAGACAGACCTGGCAGGCCATCGCCCCCGAGCTGCCCGAGGCCCTCAAGATCGAGGAGAGTGGCGAGATCACCCCCTATGGCGATCCGGCCTTCGTGGCGAGCTACCTCACCGCGCTGGCGGCGGAGCATGACAACATCCTGATGGTCAGCCACCTGCCGCTGGTGGGGTATCTGGTCCAGAGTCTCTGCCCGGCAGCAGGGGCGCCCATGTTCGCGACGTCCGGGCTGGCCTGCATCGAATGGCAAGATGGCAAAGGAGTCTTGCTCTGGCTGGAAGGACCGCATACAATACGGTAAAAGTTAATAATAAGTTACAGTTTGGTTTTTTGGGGAAGAGAGAGTCGAATTTTCCGGTTTTTTATATAAATTTAACGGAATTATTTCGCATAAGCTGCTGTCATACGGATACAACTTCAAGAGGTTGCAAACGATGAGAGTGTTCAAGAAGTACCTGCCACTGATGGTGGCAAAACATGTCAAAACCTTCTTCAAGGGGCGGATTTACATCCACGGCAGGGGGCGCTTCGATTTCCAGTCGGGCTTGCTGATGATGCCATTGCAAGCCGACATTCCCCATCGCCAGACGGTGCTCGAGGTCAATGAACTGATTTCAAGGCTCCACATGGATGCCGCCTGAGGCGCCTCAGGCTGACCCTGGTCCCCCTCATGCCCGCCCCTGTGCGGGCATGATTGTTGATGGCGCCTGGGCGCGGCGCCAACCGTTCGCGTCATGGCGCTTCTTCCTGCGTTGGCAGGCTTGCTTATCCTGATTGCCTCTCTATACTCGCGCGCAATACCCGCCTTTTTATTCTGGATATCGCAATGCCCCTTGCCTTCCTGTTTCCCTTCTCCTGCATGGCCATCTGGGCTGGCAATGGCATCGTCAGCAAGCTGGCGGTCGGGGTGTTGTCTCCAGCAGCGCTCGCCTGGTCGCGCTGGATGGTGGCGGCCCTGGTGCTGACCCCGTTTCTGGCTCACCGGGCCTGGCGCGAGCGCCGCAAACTGCGGGCCGGTTTCTCGAAGCTGGCGGTGCTGGCCCTGCTCGGGATGGTCTTGAACCAGACCTTTGGCTATTACGCGGCCCAGACCCTGGGGGCCACCGAGATTGGCCTGATGATGGGACTGACCCCCTTGATGACGGTGCTGCTCAGCATCTGGTTGCTGCGCGAGCGGCCCACCTGGGGGGCGCTGCTGGGAGGCGCCATCTCCATTCTGGGGCTGGCGATTTTGTTGGGGCAGGGGGATCCGGCCCGGCTGCTGACCCAGGGCATCCATATCGGTTCCGTCTACATGCTGCTCTCGGCGGCCACCTATGCGCTCTACAGCGTGCTGCTCAAGCGCTGGGATCTGGGGCTGGACAACTGGTCCATGCTCTACGGTCAGGTGCTGTGCAGCCTCCTGTTCCTCACCCCCTTCTATCTGCTGGTGGACGGGCACTGGCCCGATGGCAGCGCCCTCTGGCTCATCCTCTATGCGGGGATCCCGACCTCGGCCCTCTCGCCCTGGCTCTGGATGCAGGGCATTGCCCTGCTCGGGGCGAGCCGCACCGCCATCTTCATGAACCTGTTGCCGGTGATGACGGCCGCCCTTGCCATCAGCTGGCTCGGGGAGCGGCTCACCAGCTATCACCTCATCGGTGGCGGCATGACCCTGATGGGGGTGCTGCTGGCGCAGTTGCTGGTGAGGCCCGTGACGGTGCGAAGGGGCGCCCGGCTCGCGGTGGCGGGCTGTCAGGAAAAGTAGGATAAAAAAAGACCGCCCTCGAGGCGGTCTTTTTGGTTCGGTGCCCAGCGTCACTGCGCCGTCAGATAGAGATCCTTGGCATAGACCAGGTCTTGCGGGTTCTGGTAGGGGTAGCCCTTGACGTTGGGTTTGAGCAGCCGTGATTTCACGTAGAAGTAGACAGGGGCAATGGGGGCCTCCTCGTCGATCAGCACCTCGGCCTGCTGATAGAGGCGGTTGCGCTCGGCGGGGTCCTTGGCGTCATGGGCCTTGGCCAGGAGGGCGTCGTACTCCTTGTTGAACCACTTGCCGCTGTTGGCGCTGCTGCTGGAGGTCATGATATCGAGGAAGGTGGAGGCATCGTTGTAGTCTCCGTTCCAGGAGTAGCGGCTCACCCCGAAGTCACCCTCGTTCAGGGCCGACACCATGGTCTTCCACTCCATGTTGTTGAGCTCCGCCTTGACCCCCAGGTTGTGCTTCCACATGGAGGAGATGGCGAGCGCTATCTTCTTGTGCCCCTCGTTGGTGTTGTAGAGGATGTCCACCGTCAGCGGCTTGTCCGGGCCGTAACCCGCCTCGCCAAGCAGCGCCTTGGCCTGCTTGATGCGCTCTTCCTTGCTCATCAGCTCGCTGGCGGGGCGTTTGAGCTCGAATCCGTCCACGCTCGGCGGGGTCAGGCTAAAGGCGGAGAGCTGCCCCTGTCCCAGGATCTTCTCCGTGATGGTGTCCCGGTCGATGGCAAGGGAGAGTGCCTTGCGCACCCTGACGTCGTCAAAGGGTTTGCGCTGGGTGTTGAACACGTAGTAGTAGGTGGCGAGCATGGGGGCGCTCACCAGCTCCTCCGGGCTCTGGCGCTTGATCTGCTGATACTGCTCCAGGGGATAGGTGGTGTAGTGCAGCTCGCTCGCACGATAGCGGTTGTAGGCCGCGGTATCGGAGACGATCTCCAGATAGATCACCTTGTTCAGCACGGTGTGCTCGTTGTCCCAGTAGTGGGGGTTGCGCTCGGCGATGAGGCGCTCGTTCGGGGTCCACTCCTTGAGGGCGAAGGCGCCGTTGGAGACTATATTGGCCGGTTTGACCCACTCATGACCGAACTTCTCGATGGTGGCCTTGGGCGCCGGGAAGGTGGTGTAGTGGGAGAGGGTCTTGAGGAAGAAGGGGACCGGGTTTTTCAGGGTGATCTGCAGGGTGTAGTCATCGAGCGCCTTGATCCCCAGGGCATCCGGGCTCTGCTTGCCCTGCACCACGTCGCTGGCATTGGCGACGCCGGTCAGCTCGATGAACCAGGCGTAGTTGGAGGCGTTCTTGGGGTCCGCCGCCCGCTGCCAGCCATAGACGTAGTCCGCCGCCGTCACCGGCTCGCCGTTGGACCATTTGGCATCGGGTCTGAGCTTGAAGGTGTAGACGGTGCCCGTGGCATCGAGCTCGTAGCCAAGGGCGCCCGCCGCCTGCAGCTTGCCGTTGCCATCCAGGGTATAGAGCCCCTCGAACAGATCGTTGACGACGTCGCTGCCCGCGCTCTCTTCCACCATCTGGGGATCGATGGAGGCAGGCTCGGTGCCGATGTTGCGCACGAACACTTGCTGGGCGGCTGGCAGAAGCTGGGTGCCTTCAGGCACCTGGGCGGCGAGGACGGGGAGGGTGAGCAGAGCGGCAACCGCCCCGGCGATAAGCGACTTTTTCATTGAATATCCTTATGTTTTTTTGCTTCCAAAGCGCAGCCAGTGTGCGGGATTGGGGGGCAGATCTCAAGAGGGGCGCCTCTGGCGCAACATTGCCGGGCGCCAGGGGGAGCAAGGCGGGCAGCCGCGTCGGCCCGGATGCATTCTTGTCACGAATTAACCCCCCAAAAGATGCCGGATGGCACCCTTTTTTCACGGCGAAAGCCCGTGGTGGCGCGGCTTTCTGGCGATTTAAAGAACGGCTTAATTCGCTGCAAAAACAAAAAACAGGCGTTACATTGGGTTACAAAACAACGCTGCCGGGGATCGGCACTTTTTTTGCCGACACTTGCAAACGTTTTCAACGGCCAACGGAAACGATCTTAAAGGAACAAGAATGCGAAACATGATCACCATGGGCGAGTTCATCGTCAAAAAGCAGGCGGACTACCCGACCGCGACCGGCGAGCTGACCTCCTTGCTCAGCTCCATCCGCCTGGCCGCCAAGGTGGTGAACCGGGAGATCAACAAGGCGGGTCTGGCGGACATCATCGGTTCCATCGGCGCCGAAAACGTGCAGGGCGAGGTGCAGCAGAAGCTGGACGTCTATGCCAACGAGCGCTTCAAGGCGGCGCTGGAGGCCCGTGGCGAGGTGTGCGGCATGGCCTCTGAGGAGGAGGAGGACTTCGTCTCCTTCGATTCCGAGCTCTCTCGTCACTCCAAGTACGTGGTGCTGATAGACCCCCTCGACGGCTCCTCCAACATCGACGTCAACGTCTCGGTCGGGACCATCTTCTCCATCTACCGCCGGGTCAGCAAACCGGGCGCCGGGGTCACTCTGGAGGACTTCCTGCAGCCGGGTCACCGTCAGGTCGCGGCGGGCTACGTGGTCTACGGCTCCTCCACCATGCTGGTCTACACCACCGGCTTTGGGGTCAACGGCTTCACCTATGACCCCTCCATCGGCTGCTTCTGCCTCTCCCACGAGAACATCCGCATTCCGGAGGAGGGCAAGATCTACTCCATCAACGAGGGCAACTACATCAAGTTCCCGGACGGGGTGAAGAAGTACCTGAAATACTGCCAGGAGCGTGACGAGGCGACTCACAGGCCCTATACCTCCCGCTACATCGGTTCCCTGGTGTCGGATTTCCACCGCAACCTGCTCAAGGGGGGCATCTACATCTACCCGTCCGGCACCAACTCTCCGAACGGCAAGCTGCGCCTGCTCTATGAGTGCAACCCCATGGCCTTCCTGGTGGAGCAGGCCGGTGGCAAGGCGTCCGATGGCTTTGGCCGCATCATGGACATCCAGCCTACCGCTCTGCACCAGCGCACCCCCTACTTCGTCGGGTCCACCAGGATGGTGGAGCGGGCCGAGGCCTTCATGCGGGAGTTCTCCGCCCACGAGGATCCGGCCAACCAGGACTGAGTCCGGGCCAGCGTCCCTTCGTCACGGGAGCCGTCAAGGCTCCCGTTTTTATTGGCGTGCAGGCGGGTGTAGCCAGGTTGATATGCTGACGGACTGACGGACTGACGGACTGACGGACTGACGGACTGACGGACTGACGGACTGACGGACTGACGGACTGATGGACTGATGGACTGATGGACTGACGGACTGACGCGGCGCCTCGGTTGTCGCGGTGCAATGGCTGGTGGCCCCCTTGCCGGGATGCCTGGCCTGGATACCTGGTCTGGATACGTGGGCGGGATAAATACGGCACGGGCCATCTGCGGGGCTATCGAGGCGCGTTGAACCCGTTTTTTGCCCACGATCATCCCCACATCCATCTGTTTTTCAGATGGGTTATGACTCAATGCATCGTATCAACAGATGGATTCGGCGGCAAAATGGTGCTGCCAGAAGGGCGAACCGAGGCATCGGGAGGCAAGAAGGCGGGCCGGGGGCGAGATGCCGCCCCTTGCCAGCAACGAAACGGGAGCCCTGGGGCTCCCGTTGTTGTAGGCGGCAGGTCGCGCCCTGCTGACGTCATGCTTCCCCTCAGGGGGTGGCATGGCGGGCGAGATCCGCCAGCAGGCCGTCCACCAGTTTGAGGCGCATGGCCCTGTCCTGGGTCGGCACCTGGAAGCGCAGCCGGGTCGGCCCGTCCATCTTGTAGATGCGCGGCTGCTCCGAGAGCAGCTTGACCAGATAGGCCGGGTTGACGCGGGTTTCCTGGGTGAAGTCCAGATAGCCGCCGCGCTCGCTCATCTCCACCCGGCGAATGCCCAGCGCCGTGGCGCGCTGGCGGAAGGCGGCCAGCTCCATCAGCGTCTTGGTCGGCTCCGGCAAGAGGCCGAAGCGATCGATGAGCTCCACTTTGAGCTCCCGCAGCTCCTGCTCGTCGGCCGCACTGGCGATGCGCTTGTACATGGAGAGGCGCATGTTGACGTCCGGGATGTAGTCGTCCGGGAGCAAGGCGGGCAGGCGCAGCTCTACCTCGGTGTGCTGGCTCATGAGCTGCTCCAGCGACGGCTCCTTGCCATGTTTGAGCGCCTCCACCGCCTGCTCCAGCATCTCCATGTAGAGGGTGAAGCCCACCGATTCAATCTGGCCGCTCTGATCGTCGCCGAGCAGCTCGCCCGCGCCCCGGATCTCCAGATCGTGGGTGGCGAGCGCAAAGCCGGCGCCGAGATCTTCCAGCGACGCGATGGCCTCCAGCCGCTTGGCCGCATCCTTGGTCATCAGCTTGGGATGGGGGGTGAGCAGGTAGGCATAGGCCTGGTGGTGGGAGCGACCGACCCGGCCCCGCAGCTGGTGCAACTGGGCCAGACCGAGATGATCCGCCCGGTCCATGATGATGGTGTTGGCGCTCGGCACGTCGATGCCGGTCTCGATGATGGTGGTGCACACCAGCAGGTTGAAGCGCTGGTGGTAGAAGTCCGACATCACCCGCTCGAGCTCCCGCTCGCGCATCTGGCCGTGGGCGATGCCGATGCGCGCCTCCGGCACCAGCTCGGCAAGATCGGCGGCGCACTTCTCGATGCTCTCCACGTCGTTGTGCAGGTAGTAGACCTGGCCGCCACGCTTCAATTCCCGCAGTACCGCCTCGCGCACCACCGCAGGTTCGTGCTGGCGCACGAAGGTCTTGATGGCGAGCCGCTTGGCGGGCGGGGTAGCGATGATGGAGAGATCCCGCATGCCGGACATGGCCATGTTGAGGGTGCGGGGAATGGGGGTCGCGGTGAGGGTGAGGATATCCACGTCGGCGCGCAGCGCCTTGATCTTCTCCTTCTGGCGCACCCCGAAGCGGTGCTCCTCGTCGACGATGAGCAGGCCCAGATCCTTGAAGGTGAGCTCGGCGCCGAGCAGCTTGTGGGTGCCGATGATGATGTCCACCTTGCCCTCGGCCATCTCCTTCATCACGGCGCTCTGCTCCTTGGCGGAGCGGAAGCGGCTCAGCACTTCCACCCGCACCGGCCAGTTGGCGAATCGGTCGCGGAAGTTGTCGTAGTGTTGCTGGGCCAGGAGGGTGGTGGGCACCAGCACGGCCACCTGCTTGCCGCCGTGCACGGCCACAAAGGCCGCCCGCATCGCCACTTCGGTCTTGCCAAAGCCCACGTCGCCGCACACCAGGCGGTCCATGCTCTTGGCCTGGCACATGTCGCCGAGCACAGCGTTGATGGCATTGAGCTGATCCTCGGTCTCCTCGAACGGGAAGCTCGCGGCAAACTGGCTGTAGGCCTCCCGGTCGTGTTTGAAGGCAAAGCCGTGACGGGCTGCCCGCATGGCATAGACATCCAGCAGCTCGGCCGCCACGTCCCGCACCTTTTCCGCCGCCTTGCGCCGCGCCTTGACCCAGGCCTCGCCGCCGAGCTTGTGGCTGGGCGGGTTGTCCGAGCCGGTGTAGCGGCTGATCAGGTGCAAACTGGTGACCGGCACGAACAGCTTGTCGCCGCCGGCGTATTCCAGGGTCAGAAACTCGGTGGGCAGGCCGCCTGCGTCTATGGTCTCGAGCCCCAGGTAGCGACCGACCCCGTGATCCAGGTGCACCACCGGCTGGCCCTGGGTCAGCTCGCCCAGGTTTCGGATCACCGCATCGGAGCTTAAGTTCTTGCTCTTATCCCGCTGGCGCTTGCTGCGGATCTTGCCGCCGAGCAGCTCGGCTTCGGTGATGAGGGCAAGGGGCGTCTGGCCGGGCTCTTGCAGCAGGAAGCCCCGCTCCAGGGGACAGACCAGCAGCCCGTGGCGCGCATCGCTCACCAGGAAGGCGTCGAGGGATGCAAACTCCCGGGGTTGCAGGTTGATCCGTGCGAGCAGATCCCCGAGCCCCTCGCGCCGCCCCTCGGACTCCACCGCAAACAGGGTGCGCCCGGTAAAGCCTTGCAGGAAGCCGTCAAGGGCCAGCAGGGGTTGCTCCTTGCTGTGGTCGAGCTGCAGATCCGGCAGGGGGGCGAGGGGCAGATCGTGCTGACCCGCTCCGCCGTCAACGGTCGCCTCCTGCAGACGCACGGCGCCATAGTCCCCGAGGGCGGCGAAGAGCTGCTCCACCGGCAGATAGATCTGCTGGGGCGGCAGCAGGGGACGGGTGTTGTCCCAGCGTCTGTCTTCATAGCGCTGGCCGATGTCGTTCCAGAAGCGCTGGGCCGCGGGGTAGATCTCCCCCACGGTGAGCAGCAGGGTGTTTTCGGGCAGGTAATCAAACAGGCTGGCAGTCTGCTGGAAGAAGAGCGGCAGGTAGTATTCGATGCCGGCGGGCCAGCGCCCCTTGCTCACCTCCTGATAGACGGAGCCCTCGGCGCGGGAGATCTCGAATTGTTCGCGATACTGGCCACGAAACAGCTCGATGGCCCCCTCGTCGGTGGGAAATTCCCGGGCGGGCAGGAGGCTCACCGACTTCACCGGCTCGCTGGAGCGCTGGGTCTCGGGGTCGAACGGGCGGATGGAGTCCACCTCGTCGTCAAAAAAATCAATGCGATAGGGGCGGCTGCTTCCCATGGGGAAGAGATCCAGCAGGGAGCCGCGGGCGGCGAATTCGCCGTGCTCCAGCACCTGTTCCACCGCCACGTAGCCCGCCTCCGCCAGACGCCCGCGCAGCTGCTGCAGGTTGAGGCGCTGGCCGCTTGTGACCATCAGGCTGTATTTGTCGAGATAAGCCTGGGGCGCCGTGCGCAGCATCAGGGTGGAGATGGGCACGATGAGCACGCCGTGGCGCATCTGCGGCAACTGGTAGAGGGTCTCGAGGCGCTGGGAGATGATGTCCTGGTGGGGAGAGAAGCTGTCGTAGGGCAGGGTCTCCCAGTCCGGGAACAGCAGCACCGGGCAATCCTGATCCGCCAGCAGGAACCCCAGTTCCTGTTCAAGGCGCAGGGCGCTCGGGGTATCGGCGGTGACCAGCAGGACGGGTCTTCGGGCTTCCCGGGTGAGGCGGGCGGCAACCAGAGCCAGGCTGCTGCCGACCAGCTGGCCGAACGTTGTCTTCTGGCCCGCTTTGGCGGGCAAGGCGGGGAGGGTCATTGGCATCATCGGAGTCTTTTACTGTTGGCGTTCTTTTGACATGGACCTGGGTTAGCGCTGACGTTCCTGGGCACGCAGCTTGAGCTGTTTCGACTGCACATGCAGGCTGGCGCGCACCAGCAGCTCCCGGTCATCCTCGCGGATGCGCACGTAGTCGAGCACCACGTGGGTGCCATGCTCTCCGGCGTCCCGCTGCACGACCTCGCCGTAGCAGTAGACGGCGGAGGCCTCTTCCCGCAGGAAGATCTTGAGCCGCACGATCTGGTGCAGGGCGGGGGCCTCCCCGTGCCCCTGGTGGGGGTGCAGGTAGGTGAGCTGCCCGGCGCCAAAGCGCAGGGTGTGGAAGCGGTGCTCGGGATGATCCTGGGCTGCCAGCACATAGCCCATGATCATGTCGATCTTGCGGGACTGCTGATTGATGATCTCCACCAGATCGTGCATGGACTCGTTCTGGCTGCGCAGCAGCCGGCTGCTCACCAGATCGATGGAGGTGATGGCGGAGGCGATGCGAAACGGCTCGGGCAACTCGGCCTCCAGGGCCTCCAGCGTCGGCAGACGAAAGTCGGCCGGCATGGGGATCACATTGACCGGCGTGGCATGGGTGACGCTGAAGAACTGTTCCTGCATGGAGGCTATCCCTTGTTGTCATAGACGGTTTCCCTTTATTATCCGGTATCTTATTTCGTTGGCAACGTAGATATCCTTGAAGACCGGACTTTTTCAGCCACTGTCGCTGGCCATCGGCCTGCGTTATGCAGGCTCGCGACGCAGTAACCGCTTCGTCTCCTTTATCTCCCTGTTCTCCACCTTTGGCATCGCCATCGGGGTCGCCGCCCTGATGGTGGTGATCTCGGTGATGAACGGGTTCGAAGGCCAGCTCAAGGGGCGCATCCTCGGGGTGATCCCCCATGTGGTGGTGACCAATCAGGCCGGACGCATCGAGGCCGAGCCCGAAGGTCTGCCCGATCTGGCCGGCTTGCCCCACGTGGTGGCCACGGCCCCCATGCTCGACAGCGAAGGCATGCTGCAAAGCCCGGGTCAGCTCACCGGCGTGAGCGTGCAGGGGATCGATCCCGCCCGCTGGCCCAAGGATGACATCCTGCACGCCCAGATGCTGGGAGGGCGCCTTGACAGCCTGCAGGCCGGTGAATACCACATCGTGCTGGGGCAGGGGGTGGCCAGCCGACTCAAGGTCTCTATCGGCGACCAGGTGCGTCTCATTCTGACCGAAGGTACCCGCTTTACCCCCTTTGGCCGGGTGCCGGCCCAGCGTCTTTTCACCGTCTCCGGCATTTTCGGGGTCGGCGCCGACGTGGACAGCCAGGTGGCCCTGATTGCCCTGGGGGATGCCCAGCGCATGCTGCGCCTGCCCGCAGACAAGGTGGGCGGCATCCGCCTCTGGCTGGACGATCCCTTCGCCGCCGACGAGGTGGTGAAGACCGCGTTGCCGGACGGGCTGGAGTGGCAGGACTGGCGCCGCGAGCGCGGCGAGCTGTTCCAGGCGGTGGCCATGGAAAAACGGATGATGGGGCTGATGCTGGTGCTGATCATCGCGGTCGCCACCTTCAACATCCTCTCCGCCCTGGTGATGGTGGTCACCGACAAGGAAGGGGAGGTGGCCATCCTGCGTACCATGGGCATGAGCGAATCCGGCATCGTCAAGATCTTCATGGTGCTGGGGGCGTCGAGCGGCGTCATCGGCGCCCTGTTCGGGGGGCTGGCGGGGCTGGCGCTCTGCTTCGGCCTCAATCCTCTGCTCAATGCCCTTGGGCTCAACCTCTATATGGCGGCGGGGGGCAGCGGTCTGCCAGTCATCGTCGAGCCGGCCCAGGTTATGACGATCCTGCTGGGTGCCGTGCTGCTGAGTTTCAGTGCCACCCTCTACCCGGCCTCCCGCGCGGCCCGGGTCAAACCGGCGGAGGCGCTGCGTTATGAATAATTCATCTTCTGTTGTTACTGGTGCAAGTGGAGCCCCCGTTATGAATCAATCCGTCTCCTGCGAGCCGCTGCTGCGCTGCCAGGCCCTCAATCATGTCTACAAAGAGGGCAATCTGGAGACCCAGGTACTCAAGGGGATCGAGCTGGACGTCGCCCCCGGGGAGATGCTGGCGGTGGTGGGGAGCTCGGGCTCCGGCAAGACCACCCTGCTGCACCTTATGGGGGCGCTGGACAACCCTTCCAGCGGCGCCGTGCTGTTCAAGGGGCAGGACATCCATGGCTGGGACAGCCGCACCCAGGCGAGGTTTCGCAACCAGGAGCTGGGTTTCGTTTACCAGTTCCACCACCTGCTCTCGGAATTCAGCGCGCTGGAAAATGCGGCCATGCCGCTGCTGATCGCCGGTGAGTCGGTGGCCAGCGCCACCGAGAAGGCGAGCAAGATGCTGGGGCGGGTGGGGCTCTCCCACCGTCTCAACCACAGACCGTCCGAGCTCTCCGGTGGCGAGCGCCAGCGGGTGGCCATCGCCCGTGCCCTGGTCAACGAACCCAGCCTGGTGCTGGCGGACGAGCCCACCGGCAACCTGGATCATGCCAGCGCCACCGCCGTCTATGAGCTCTTGTGCGAGCTCAACCGCGAGCTTGGCACCGCGTTCGTGGTGGTGACCCATGACTTGAGCCTGGCGGCCAAGCTCCACCGCCGGGTCACCCTGGTGAGCGGCATCATGGCGGAGGTCGCCTGATGTTCAAACCGCTGCCCCTGTTCCTGGGCCTGCGTTACAGCCGCTCCCGCCGCCGCAACGGCTTCATCGCCTTTATCTCGGCCTCTTCCCTCATCGGCATCGCCCTCGGGGTGATGGCCCTCATTCTTGGCCTCTCCGCCATGAACGGGTTCGAGCGGGAGCTCAAGAACCGGGTGCTCTCCGTGGTACCCCACGGCGAGCTCATCGGCATGGAGGCGCCACTGCCTGACTGGCCGCGGCTCAGGGACTACCTGCTGGCCCAGCCCGGGGTGGAGGCGGCTGCCCCGGTCATTCGCCTGGACGGCCTGCTGGAGCACGGCTCCGCCCTCAAGGGGGTCCAGCTGCGTGCGGTGCTGCCGGAGCTGGAAGCCAATCTCTCCGATGCGGGCAACTTCATGACGGGGCGGGGCCTTCGCGAGCTGCAGGCGGGTGAACACGGGGTCATCCTCGGCAAGATCATCGCCGACAAGCTGGGGGTCAAGACAGGGGACACCGTCACCCTGCTGCTGCCCCAAGCGGGGGATGCCGCCGGCATCAAGAACCCGAAACGGGAGGCGCTCACCGTGGTGGGGCTGCTCGAGATCGGCGGCCAGCTCGACGGCCTGCTCGGCTTCATGCACCTGGCGGACGCCCAGGCCATCACCGGCATGGGCAGCGCGGTGGAGGGGTTCAGCCTCAAGGTGAGCGACGTGCTCAAGGCCCAGTCCATCACGGTGGCGGCGGCCCAGAAATTCCCGCACTACGTCTATATCAGCAGCTGGATGAGCCGTCAGGGTTATCTCTATCAGGACATCCAGATGGTGCGCACCGTGATGTACGTGGTGATGCTGATGGTGGTGGCGGTGGCCTGCTTCAACATCGTCTCCACCCTGGTGATGGCGGTGAACGAGAAGCGCAGCGAGATCGCCATCTTGAAGACCATGGGGGCGAGCCCGGGCCAGATCCGGCTCACCTTCGTCATCCAGGGGATGGTGAACGGGGTGGCGGGAGCCTTGCTAGGCGCCCTGCTGGGCGGCCTGCTCTCCAGCAAGCTGACCCAGATCCTGAGCGCCATCGAAGGGGTGATCGGGCACCGTTTCCTCAATCCGGACATCTACTTCATCGACTTCCTGCCGACCGAGCTGCACATGCAGGACTTGCTCATCGTGACCGGCGCCGCCATCCTGATGAGCCTGGTGGCGACCCTCTATCCCGCCTGGCGGGCGAGCGGCCTGGTGCCGTCCCGGGAACTGGGGCATTGATGCCCATGGATGTGATAAAGGGCCCTGCGGGGCCCTTTTTATTGTCACTCTTTTGTGGGGAAGCCCCCGAAGTGGCGGTTATCGGAGTAATACGCAGGAGGAGATGATGCCTGGTGCCGTGTTGATGGCATCAATGGGCATTCAACTCATCGAGAGGCAGTGAAAAACTCCCCACGAAGACATCGATGAAGTAGCGCATGGCGGGGTTCATCCTGGCGTCCAGCATCTGCTCGAGGCGCTTTCGCGCGGGCTCGAACTCCCGGTTGCCGACGCTCAGCTCCTCCAGACACTTGGTGTAGGCGCAGAGGGTGTCTGCATCCTTCACCAGGCTGGTGAGGGCCTCGTCCTGGGCGCCGGAGTCGAGCAGGGGGCGAAAGTCCTCGACCAGCTCGGGCGGCAACATGCCCAGCAGGCGCTGCTCGGCGGCAAGCTCAATCTTCTTGTATTCGCGGGCGATTTCGGGATTGAAGTACTTGACCGGGGTGGGCAGATCCCCGGTCAGTACCTCGCTGCTGTCGTGGTAGAGGGCCATGACGGCGGCCCGGTCTGCATCCACCTGAGCGCCGAACAGGCGATTGCTGATAAGGCCGAGGGCGTGGGCCACCATGGCGACCTGCAGGCTGTGCTCGGCGATGTTTTCGGGCTGGATGTTGCGCATCAGGGGCCAGCGGTAGATGAGGCGCATACGGGCGAGGTTGGCAAAAAAATGGCTGGGCAGCATGGAAGACCTCGAATGGGGCAATGAAAAAGGGCAGACCCTAGTCTGCCCTTTTTTCCACCCGCAAGGATAGCCTGAGATGGGCTGTCAGCGGATGTAGCGGCCCGATTCGGCCTCGTGGTTGGTCACTATCATCTGGCCGATGGGGGCAAGGCTGATGAGGGCCAGCTTGAGGTGCTGGATGCCGAACGGGATGCCGACGATGGTGACGAAACAGGCCAGCGCCGAGGCGATGTGGCCGATGGCCAGCCAGACCCCGATGAGCACAAACCAGAGAATGTTGCCAATCAGCCCCAGGGCACCGGTGCCGATGTCGCTCTGGCCCGTCATGCTCTTGCGGCTCACCGCCTGCTTGCCAAACGGGAAGAAGGTGAAAGTGCCGATGACGAAGCAGGCGCGTCCCCAGGGGATCCCGATGAGGGAGATGAAGCAGAGCAGCCCCGCCAGCCACCAGGCCAGCCCCATGAAGACGCCTCCCAGCACGAACCAGAGCAGATTGAACAAGAAGCGGAAAAAGGACATGTGGGTGACTCCAGCAGCACGTGAATTGGCTGTCACCATAGCGAGCCCTGCCGGGGGACGCAATGGCACAGGCGAGAAGGTGGACAATTTGGGTCGCAGCACGCCATTTTTGTGCCTGATTGGCGGCGGATGGCGATCAAAATGGCCCGTTCGCCGTGAAAAAGAGTGAGCCAGTGCAAATTATTGCGGATGGAATGCTTGAACTCGGTGCAAGGCTTCCCCATATAGGAGAAAGTCTTGCGCAAATTGTGCTGTCTGTGCCCCGGATGGGGGATGTGCGGCTCGACGCGACCACTGCACGCCGCTATAATGTCGCGTCATATTTTCTCATCACAAAGACAGTCGTTGTCTTTATAAACAGGAAGACTCCGGGCTTGCCCGGGGGCAATAAAGGGTCAGCACGCAGTGCTGAGTTGAACGAGGTAAAAGAATGCAAGTTTCTGTAGAGACAACCCAGGGTCTGGAACGCCGTCTTACCATCACTGTACCGGCCGCTACCGTTGACGCCGCCGTGCGCAAAGAATTGAATGGCCTGGCCAAAACCCGTCGCATCGACGGTTTCCGTCCTGGCAAGGCTCCGGTTGCCATCATCAAGAAGATGTTCGGTGCCATGGCTCACGCCCGCGTTGCCGATGAAATGATGCAGAACAACTTCATCAAGGCCATCATCGAGAACAAACTGAGCCCGGCTGGCGCCCCGACCATGGATCCGAAAGAGATCAAAGAAGGTCAGGATTTCGAATTCACCGCCACTTTCGAAGTGTATCCGGAGTTCGAAGTTGCCGGTCTGGAGAGCATCAAGGTCGAGAAGCCGGTTGCCACCGTGAAGGACAGCGACCTGGAAAACATGATCGACACCCTGCGCAAGCAGCACGCCACCTGGACTGAAGCCGCTGTGGCTGCCGCCAACGGCATGCGTGTGACCATGGACTTCGTCGGTTCCATCGACGGTGAAGAGTTCGACGGTGGCAAGGCTGAAGGCTTCACCCTGGAACTGGGCGCTGGCCGCATGATCCCGGGCTTCGAAGACGCCATCCTGGGTAAGAAAGCGGGCGACGAGTTCACCATCGAGGTGACTTTCCCGGCTGACTACCACGCCGAAGCCCTGAAGGGCAAGGCTGCCAAGTTTGCCTCCAAGCTGCACAAGGTTGAAGAGCAAGTGCTGCCCGAGCTGACCGAAGAGTTCGTCAAGCGTTTCGGCATCGAGAGCGGCAGCGTTGAAGAGCTGAAGGCAGAAGTGCGCAAGAACATGGAGCGCGAACTGGCCCAGGCCCTGAAAAACAGCGTGAAAGAGCAGGTACTGAACGGCCTGGTTGAAGCCAACCAGATCGATCTGCCGAAGGCTGCTGTTGCCCAGGAAATCGACACCCTGCGTCAGCAGGCTCTGCAGCGCTTCGGTGGCTTCCAGGGCGGCAACGCCCCCGAGCTGCCGGCCGAGCTGTTCCAGACCCAGGCCGAGCGCCGTGTCCGCGTTGGTCTGCTGCTGGGTGACGTCATCCGCACCAACGAGATCAAGGCTGACGACGCCCGTGTGACCAGCATCATCGAGTCCATGGCCACTGCCTACGAAGATCCGAAAGAAGTGATCGAGTACTATCAGCAGAACGAGCAGATGCTGAACGGCGTGCGCAACCTGGCCATTGAAGATCAAGCCATCGATCTGATCCTGTCCAAGGCGCAAGTCACCGAGAAAGAAGTTGCCTTCGACGAAGTGATCAACAAGTCCGGTGCCGCTGCCTAAGAACATTTGACTTAAGGTCAAAACTGTTAAGTATAATGGCTCGTGTGATCTCCACTCGGGCCATTTTATTTTAGGGACAATGCCTTATGTACAAGAACTATAACGATGTGACTGAATCCCCACGCAATGCGCTCATCCCGATGGTGGTAGAGCAAACCGCGAAAGGGGAGCGTTCCTACGACATCTATTCCCGTCTGCTGAAAGAGCGGGTGATCTTCCTGACCGGTCAGGTCGAGGATCACATGGCGAACCTGGTGGTGGCCCAACTGCTGTTCCTGGAGTCCGAGAACCCGGATCAGGACATCAGCATCTACATCAACTCGCCGGGTGGCGCCGTCACTGCGGGTATGTCCATCTATGACACCATGCAGTTCATCAAGCCGGACGTGAGCACCGTCTGCATGGGGCAGGCCTGCTCCATGGGGGCCTTCTTGCTGGCCGGTGGCGCCAAGGGCAAGCGTTTCTGCCTGCCCAATGCCCGAGTGATGATCCACCAGCCGCTGGGCGGCTTCCAGGGGCAGGCTTCTGACATCCAGATCCATGCCCAGGAGATCCTGAAAATCAAGAATACCCTGAACGATCGTCTGGCGTTCCATACCGGTCAGGACATGGCCACCATCGAGCGCGACACCGACCGTGACAACTTCATGTCCGCCGAGCAGGCCGTTGCCTATGGTCTGGTTGACGGCATCCTGAGCCAGCGCGGCTGAGCAGGGTACCCCGTCCTGTTGTAAACTCAGCAGGACGATCCATCCTCTATTGATAAAACGAGGTCGCTGAATGACAGAGAAACGCAAGGGTGAGGGCGACAAGCTGCTGTATTGCTCTTTCTGCGGCAAAAGCCAGCATGAAGTGCGCAAGCTGATCGCTGGCCCTTCCGTCTACGTATGTGATGAGTGTGTCGAGCTGTGCAACGACATCATCCGCGAAGAGATCCGCGAGATCTCTCCCAAGCGCGATGGTAGCGAGCTGCCGACCCCTCATGAGATCCGCGCCCATCTGGACGACTACGTGATCGGTCAGGAGTACGCCAAGAAGGTGCTGGCAGTGGCTGTCTACAACCACTACAAGCGTCTTCGCAGCGGCAGCGAGTCCGGTGGCGTGGAGCTGGGCAAATCCAACATCCTGCTGATTGGCCCCACCGGCAGCGGCAAGACTCTGCTGGCCGAGACCCTGGCTCGTCTGCTGGATGTGCCCTTCACCATGGCCGATGCCACCACCCTGACCGAAGCCGGTTATGTGGGCGAGGACGTGGAGAACATCATCCAGAAGTTGCTGCAAAAGTGCGACTACGACGTGGAGAAGGCCCAGCGTGGCATCGTCTACATCGACGAGATCGACAAGATCTCCCGCAAGTCGGACAACCCCTCCATCACCCGCGACGTCTCCGGGGAAGGGGTGCAGCAGGCCCTGCTGAAACTGATCGAAGGCACCATCGCCTCCGTGCCCCCCCAGGGCGGTCGCAAGCACCCGCAGCAGGAGTTTTTGCAGGTCGATACCTCCAAGATCCTCTTCATCTGTGGTGGTGCCTTCGCGGGGCTGGACAAGGTGATTGAGCAGCGCTCCGTCAAGGGCACCGGCATCGGTTTTGGCGCCGAGGTGAAATCCAAGAATGCCAAGGCAACCCTGAGCGAGAACTTTGCCAAGGTGGAGCCGGAAGATCTCATCAAGTACGGTCTCATCCCCGAGTTCATCGGTCGTCTGCCGGTGGTCGCGACCCTGACCGAGCTTGACGAGGCCGCCCTCATCCAGATCCTGAAAGAGCCGAAGAACGCGCTGACCAAGCAGTATGCCGCGCTGTTTGCCCTGGAAGAGGTGGAGCTGGAGTTTCGTGACGACGCGCTCAATGCCATTGCCCGCAAGGCCATGGAGCGCAAAACCGGTGCCCGGGGTCTGCGTTCCATTGTCGAGGCCGTGCTGCTTGACACCATGTATGACCTGCCCTCCCTGAAAGGGGTCAGCAAGGTGGTGATCGACGAGACGGTGATCAAGGGGGACTCCGCGCCTCTGATGATCTACGACAATCCCGAGACTCAGGCCGCAGCCTCAGAGTAACTGTCTGATTTTTAATCACATAAAGGGGCTTTTTGCCCCTTTCATGCTTTTTACGGCCAAGGCGATTGAATCTCATCTTTGCGCCCCCATATACTCAGCCAAGCCTTTGCCAACGGTATAACAAGCCGAGAGGACATATATGAACCTAGAGCGTTCAGAACGCATCGAGATTCCCGTCCTGCCTCTTCGTGACGTGGTGGTCTATCCCCACATGGTCATTCCACTCTTTGTGGGGCGGGAAAAATCCATTCGCTGTCTGGAAGCGGCCATGGAGCAGGACAAGAAAGTCCTGCTGGTGGCCCAGAAGGATGCGTCGACTGACGAACCGACGGTGGAGGAAATTTTCTCCGTCGGGACAGTGGCCAATATTCTGCAGATGCTCAAGCTGCCGGACGGCACCGTCAAGGTGCTGGTGGAGGGGGGCCAGCGTGCCCGCCTTGAGCGGATGATCGACGATCGCGACTTCTTTGTCGGGGAGGCCCAGTACATCGCGTCCGCCCCCATCGAGGAGAAGGATCAGGACGTGCTGGTGCGCTCTGCCATCGGCCAGTTCGAAGGTTACATCAAGCTCAACAAGAAGATCCCGCCCGAGGTACTCACCTCGATTTCGGCGATTGACGATGCGGCGCGCCTGGCCGATACCATGGCTGCCCACATGCCGCTCAAGCTCGAAGACAAGCAGAAGGTGCTGGAAATCGCCTCCGTGTCCGAGCGCATCGAGTTTCTGATGGCCATGATGGAGTCGGAGATCGATCTGCTGCAGGTCGAGAAGCGCATCCGCTCCCGGGTCAAGAAGCAGATGGAGAAGAGCCAGCGGGAGTATTACCTCAACGAGCAGATGAAGGCCATCCAGAAAGAGCTGGGTGAGCTGGAAGATAGCCCGGATGAATTCGAAGCCCTCAATCGCAAGATTGAAGAGGCCGGGATGCCGGAGGATGCCCGCGAGAAGGCCCAGGCCGAGCTCGCCAAGCTCAAGATGATGTCCCCCATGTCGGCGGAAGCCACCGTGGTGCGCAGCTATGTGGACTGGATGGTGCAGGTGCCCTGGAAGACCCGCTCCAAGGTCAAGAAAGACCTGGGCAAGGCCCAGGAGGTGCTGGATGCGGATCACTATGGCCTGGACAAGGTCAAGGATCGCATCCTCGAATACCTGGCAGTGCAGGCGCGTGTGAACAAGCTCAAGGGCCCCATCCTCTGCCTGGTCGGGCCTCCCGGCGTGGGCAAGACCTCCCTGGGCCAGTCCATCGCCAAGGCCACCGGCCGCAAGTATGTGCGCATGGCCCTGGGTGGGGTGCGTGACGAGGCGGAGATCCGTGGTCACCGTCGTACCTACATCGGCTCCATGCCCGGCAAGCTCATCCAGAAGATGGCGAAAGTCGGCGTGAAGAACCCGCTGTTCCTGCTCGACGAAATCGACAAGATGAGCTCGGACATGCGTGGCGATCCCGCTTCCGCCCTGCTGGAGGTGCTGGATCCCGAGCAGAACAGCAGCTTCAACGATCACTATCTGGAAGTGGATTATGACCTGTCGGACGTGATGTTCGTGGCGACCTCCAACTCCATGAACATCCCGGGTCCGCTGCTGGACCGGATGGAAGTGATCCGTCTGTCCGGTTACACCGAGGACGAGAAGCTCAACATTGCCAAGCAGCACCTGGTGGCCAAGCAGATCCAGCGCAACGGCCTGAAGCCTTCCGAGATCACCATTGAGGATTCGGCGCTGATCGGGGTGATTCGCTACTACACCCGCGAGGCGGGTGTGCGCAGCCTGGAGCGTGAAATCTCCAAAATCTGTCGCAAGGCAGTCAAACGCATCCTGCTGGACAAGAGCATCAAGCATGTTCAGGTCAACCAGGAGAACCTCAAGGAGTTCCTGGGGGTACAGCGCTTTGACTATGGCAAGGCCACCGACCAGAACCAGATTGGTCAGGTGTGCGGGCTGGCGTGGACCGAAGTGGGGGGCGATCTGCTCACCATCGAGACCACCAACATGCCGGGCAAGGGCAAGCTCACTTACACCGGTTCCCTCGGTGACGTGATGCAGGAGTCCATCCAGGCGGCCATGACGGTGGTGCGGGCCCGTGCCGAGAAGCTGCGTATCAACGGCGACTTCTACGAGAAGCGCGACATCCACGTGCACGTGCCGGAAGGGGCGACCCCGAAAGACGGCCCGAGCGCCGGTATCGCCATGTGTACCGCCCTGGTCTCCAGCCTCACCGGCAACCCGGTGCGTGCCGACGTGGCCATGACGGGTGAAATCACCCTGCGTGGCGAGGTGCTGCCCATCGGTGGTCTCAAGGAGAAACTGCTGGCGGCCCACCGTGGTGGCATCAAGCGTGTGCTGATCCCGAAAGAGAACGAACGTGACCTCGAGGAGATCCCGGCCAACGTCAAACAAGATCTTGAAATCTATCCGGTTCGCTGGATTGATGAGGTGCTTGCACTGGCGTTGCAGGACAATCCGCAAGGTTTCGAACGCGTTTCTGTCGTGTAAATGTTGATGCGCCGCAAATTTGGCGCATTCGGGGGGTGGTTAAGGCTTGCATGCACCGGACAACGGAAGTAGCCTTGACCACCGATCGGGTACTCATGATGAGTCGCAATGCGTGATGTGGCGCGGGTTTGCGCCAGATTGTCACTTGCAACTGATCAGGAGGCTTGTTATAAAACCTCCACTTGTTGTGGCCAGGGAAATCAGCGCCGCAGCGATGTTCGATAAAAGGGGAATATAAGAGTGAATAAATCTCAACTGATTGACAAGATTGCAGACGGTGCTGATATCTCCAAAGCTGCCGCTGGCCGTGCGCTGGATGCCTTCATCGATGCCGTGGGCGAAGCCCTGAAAGAGGGTGACCAGGTTGCTCTGGTTGGTTTCGGTACTTTCGCCGTTCGCGAGCGTGCAGCCCGTTCCGGCCGCAACCCGCAAACTGGTGCGACCATCGAAATCGCTGCCGGTAAAGTTCCTGCCTTCAAAGCCGGCAAGGCCCTGAAAGACGCGGTCAACTAAGCCGGTCGCTGATATCTATCGGCACCGTCCTTGGTCTCTGACCAGACAAGTGAGAGGGCTCTCCCTCATACTGCTTGACCAAGGCGCATCGCAATCGGTGCGCCTTTTCATTATTTACGCCCATCGAGTTCGGGAGCATAAGTACAAACATGATGTTGGATAAACTACGCGAAGGGGCGCAGGGCAAGGTAGCCAAGGTTATCTTGGGCCTGATCATCCTCTCCTTTGCCTTGGCCGGGGTAGGCAGCTACCTCAATGGCCCGGCACGTACCGCCCCCGCCACCGTCAACGGCAATGACATCAGTGCCCCCGCACTGGAGAATGCCTACCGCAATGAGCGGGCCCGTATGGAATCCCAAATGGGTGAGGCCTTCAACCAGCTGGCCGCCAATCCCGATTACATGAAACAGTTCCGCCGTGGCGTGCTGGACCGTCTGATCGATCAGGCGCTGATCGATGACAAGGCCCGCTCCCTGGGTCTGCGCGTCAGCGATGAGCAGATCAAGCAGGCCATCGTCGCCATGCCCGAGTTTGCCGAGAACGGCAAGTTCAGCAATGACCGCTACCTGCAGCTCATTCGCCGTGCCGGCATGACCCCCGAGATGTTCCGCGACTCCCTGCGCCAGGACATGGTGCGCCAGCAATTGATGGGCGCCGTGCTGGGATCGGAGTTCGCCCTCAAGGGTGAAGCAGAGCAACTGGATCGTCTCTACAACCAGACCCGTGACCTGCGCCTGATCCGTCTGGCCGCTTCCGCCTATGTGGGCGGGATCGAGGTGAGCGATGCCGAGGTGGAGCAGTTCTACAAGGCCAACAGCGCTCGCTTCATGAACGACGAGACGGTCAAGGTCGACTATCTGCTGCTCGATGCCGCGAACCTTGGCAAGAACATCAAGGTCACCGAGCAGGATGCCCAGGATTACTACGACCAGCATCAGGATCTGTTCCAGCGTCCCGAGCGCCGTCAGGTGGCGCACATCCTGATCCCGTTTGGCAAGGATGAAAAGGCCGCCGAGCAGAAAGCCGAGGCCGTGCTGGCCAAGGCCAAGGCAGGTGACGATTTCGCCGCGCTGGCCAAGGCCGACTCCTCCGATACCTTCTCCGCGAAGAAGGGCGGGGAGCTCGACTGGTTCGAGAAAGGGGTGATGGATCCTGCCTTCGAGAAAGCCGCGTTCGCGCTGGCCAAGGCTGGCGATCTCTCCGCCGTGGTGAAGAGCCCGTTCGGCTTCCACATCATCAAGCTGCTGGCCGTCGAACCGGCCAAGACCAAGCCCTTCGTGGACGTGATGAGCGATACCATCGCCCGTCTGCAGTCTGAGAAGGCCAAGGAGCAGTTCTTCGCCGAGCAGCAGAAGATGGCCGACAGCAGCTTCGAGAACCCGGACTCCCTGGACTTGACCGCCGAAGCCATGGGCCTCCAGGTGCAGTCCACCGGCTATTTCAGCCAGGCCGATGCGCCCACACCGCTCAATGATCCCAAGGTGCTCTCCGTGGCATTCTCCGAACAGCTGCGTGATGACAACACCAACTCCGACGTGATCGAGCTGGCCGACGGCAAGGCGCTGGTGCTGCACATCATGGGTCACCAGCCGAAGGCGGCCAAGCCGCTTGCCGAGGTGAAAGAGCAGGTGATCACCGCCATCAAGCACGACAAGGCCAGTGAAGTGGCTCGTGGCAAGGCCCAGGGTCTGCTGGACAAGCTCAAGGCCGGTGAGAACGTTCAGGCCGACCTGACCGCGCTGGGTCTGAAAGTGGATACCCATACCGGCGTATCCCGTTTCGCCCAGGAGATGGATCAGAACCTGGTGACCCAGGCGTTCCGCATGCCCCATCCGATCGATGGCAAGCCGAGCGTCGAGCTGGTGACCGAAGCCAACGGTGATCGTGTGGTGGTGGCGCTGGACAAGGTCAACGTCATCAAGGAGCCGTCCCAGATGGTGAGCCTGCTGCAAGGTCAGCTGGGTCAGGGCAAGGCACAGGCCGACTACAAGTCGCTGATCGACGAGCTGCGCAAGGCGGCCAAGATCGAATACTTCACCGACGTGGAAGCCACTGTCGAGTAAGTCAGCCTCACGGCCCCAAGTGTGAAAACGGCTCCATGATGGAGCCGTTTTTTTATCTGCACGCGGCACAAGGGAGAGCTGCTGCCCGCTCGCAGGGGGGATACGTCGTCCTAGTTTGCATCCCGCTCGGCGTTGCCAGCAGGCATAAAAAAACCGGCGCACGAGGCGCCGGTTCTGATCGCTTTGCTTGAAGGCGGGGGATTACACCACACCCTGGGTGCGCAGGTAATCCTCGTAGGTGCCGCCGAAGTCGCGGATGCCGTCTTCGGTCAGCTCCAGGATGCGGGTCGCCAGGGAGGAGACGAACTCGCGGTCGTGGGAGACGAAGATCAGGGTGCCCTTGTACATCTCCAGCGCCAGGTTCAAGGATTCGATGGATTCCATGTCCAGGTGGTTGGTCGGTTCATCCATGATCAGGATGTTGGGGCGCTGCATCATCAGCTTGCCGAACAGCATCCGGCCCTGTTCACCACCGGAGAGCACCTTGACCGGCTTCTTGATGTCGTCCTGGGAGAAGAGCAGACGACCCAGCACGGAGCGCACCGCCTGCTCGTCTTCGTTCTCCTGCTTCCACTGGGCCATCCAGTCGAACACATTGAGATCGGTGTCGAAGTCTTCGGCGTGATCCTGGGCGTAGTAGCCGATCTGGGCGTTCTCGGACCACTTGATGGTGCCGGTATCCGGTGCCAGGGCACCGACCAGCGTCTTGATCAGGGTGGACTTACCGATCCCGTTGGTACCCAGGATGGCGACCTTCTCGCCCACTTCCAGCATCATGTTGAGCCCCTTGAACAGGGGACCGTCGCCATAACCCTTGGAGACGCCTTCGATCTCCAGGATGTTGCGGTAGAGCTTCTTGTCCTGCTCGAAGCGGATGAAGGGGTTCTGACGGCTGGATACCTTCACTTCCTCAATCTTGATCTTGTCGATCTGCTTGAGGCGGGAGGTAGCCTGGCTGGACTTGGAGGCGTTGGCGCTGAAGCGGGAGACGAAGGATTGCAGATCGGCGATCTGGGCCTTCTTCTTGGCGTTGTCGGCCAGCAGGCGCTCGCGGGCCTGGGTGGCAGCCAGCATGTACTCGTCGTAGTTGCCCGGGTAGACCCGCAGCTCGCCGTAGTCCAGATCCGCCATGTGGGTGCAGACGGAGTTCAGGAAGTGACGGTCGTGAGAGATGATGATCATGGTGCTTTCACGATCGTTGAGCACCTGCTCCAGCCAGCGAATGGTGTTGATGTCCAGGTTGTTGGTCGGTTCGTCCAGCAACAGGATGTCGGGGTTGGAGAAGAGCGCCTGCGCCAGCAGTACCCGCAGTTTCCAGCCCGGGGCCACTTCGCTCATCGGGCCGTTGTGCTGCTCGATGGGAATACCGGCACCCAGCAGCAGTTCGCCTGCGCGGGATTCGGCGGTGTAGCCATCATATTCGGCGACCAGGCCTTCCAGCTCGGCGGCCTTCATGTAGTCGTCGTCGGTCGCTTCCAGGTTGGCGTAGATGGCATCGCGTTCGGCGATGGCGGCCCACAGCTCGGTGTGGCCCATCATGACCACGTCCAGTACGCGCATCTCTTCGTAGGCGAACTGATCCTGGCGCAGCTTACCGATGCGCTCGTTGACATCCAGGCTCACATTGCCGCCGGTGGGTTCGAGATCGCCGCCGAGGATCTTCATGAAGGTGGACTTGCCACAGCCGTTGGCACCGATGAGGCCGTAGCGGTTGCCGCCGCCAAACTTGACGCTGATGTTCTCAAACAGCGGCTTGGCGCCGAACTGCATGGTGATGTTGTTGCTTGAAAGCACTGGAATGTCCCGGTTGGTCTGTCAAATGGCGCGCATTATGGCACAGATCCCCCGAAAGTTTTAGCAGGAACTGTGATCTGGCCCCATTGCAGGGGGGAAGATTTCACGACCAGGCCGGCAACGGGCTCCGGCCTCTCTTGCAGAGGGGAGGCGAGGGGGCGGTCATGAAAAAAGCCGGCACTGGGCCGGCTTGGATGCGTGGGATGCTACTTAGTGGGCGGAGGCGCCGGAGGCACCGAGCCCGGTCTGGGAGCGGACGAACTGCGGGAAGAACTTCGCATGCTCGTCGGAGGCTGCCTGGGACTTGTCGGTGACCGAGAAGAACCAGATCCCGATGAAGGCCAGCCCCATGGAGAAGAGCGCCGGGTATTCGTAGGGGAAGATGGCCTGGGCATGACCCAGCACCTTCACCCAGACGGTGGGGCCCAGGATCATCAGGGTCACGGCGCTGATGAGACCGAGCCAGCCGCCATAGACGGCGCCACGGGTGGTCAGGCGGGACCAGAACATGGAGAGGAAGAGCACCGGGAAGTTGCAGCTCGCCGCGATGGAGAAGGCCAGGCCCACCATGAAGGCGATGTTCTGCTTCTCGAACAGGATGCCAAGGCCGATGGCGACCACACCCAGCACCAGGGTGGTCATCTTGGAGACACGCAGCTCGTCGGCCTCGTTGGCCTTGCCTTCCTTGATGACGCAGGCATAGAGGTCGTGAGAGACCGCGGAGGCCCCCGCCAGGGTCAGCCCGGCCACGACCGCCAGTATGGTGGCAAACGCCACGGCGGAGATGAAGCCCAGGAACAGGCTGCCGCCCACCGCATCGGCCAGATGGACCGCCGCCATGTTGGTGCCCCCCAGCAGGGCGCCGGTGGCGTCCTTGAAGTCCGGGTTGGTGCTGACCAGCAGGATGGCGCCAAAGCCGATGATGAAGGTGAGGATGTAGAAGTACCCGATGAAGCCGGTGGCATAGAACACCGATTTACGGGCTTCCTTGGCATCGCTCACGGTAAAGAAGCGCATCAGGATGTGGGGCAGACCTGCGGTACCGAACATCAGGGCCAGCCCAAGGGAGATGGCGGAGATGGGGTCGGCGACCAGGCCGCCCGGGCTCATGATGGCCGCACCATTGGCATGCACCTTGACCGCTTCGCTGAACAGGGTACCGACGTCGAAGTTGACGGACTTCATCACCATGATGGCCATGAAGGAGGCACCGGAGAGCAGCATCACCGCCTTGATGATCTGTACCCAGGTGGTGGCCAGCATGCCGCCGAACAGCACGTAGAGCACCATCAGGATGCCGACCAGCACCACGGCCACGTGGTATTGGAGGCCGAACAGCAGCTCGATGAGCTTGCCGGCACCGACCATCTGGGCGATGAGGTAGAGGGCGACCACCACTAGGGAGCCGCTGGCGGAGAGGCTGCGCACCGAGGTCTGCTTGAGGCGGTAGGAGGCCACGTCGGCAAAGGTGTACTTGCCGAGGTTGCGCAGCCGCTCCGCGATCAGGAACAGTATGATGGGCCAGCCCACCAGGAAGCCGATGGAGTAGATGAGACCGTCGTAGCCCGAGGTATAGACCAGGGCGGAGATGCCGAGGAAGGAGGCGGCGGACATGTAGTCACCGGCGATGGCCAGACCGTTCTGGAAGCCGGTGATGCGCCCGCCGGCGGCATAGTAGTCGGAAGCCGAACGGTTGCGCTTGGAGGCCCAGTAGGTGATGAACAGGGTGGCGGCCACGAAGACCACGAACATCACGATGGCCGAGATATTGAGGGGTTGGCGTTGCACCTCGCCGCTGATGGCGTCGGCCGCCAGCAAGGGGGTGGAGATCAGACCTGCCAGCGGCAGCAGAAACTTGCCTTTCATGATTGCGCTCCCTTGAGGATCTTCTGGTTCAGCTCGTCGAACTCGCCGTTGGCACGAAATACGTAGATACCGGTCAGCACGAAGGCCGATACGATGAGACCAATCCCGACCGGGATACCACGGGTGATGCTGGAGCCTTCGCTCAAGGGGGTGCCAAGCCAGCCCGGTGCAAAGGCGATGAGCAGGATGAACGCCAGGTAGAGCCCCAGCATCAGGATGGAGAGGGTCCAGGCAAAACGCTGGCGTTTGGCGACCAGTGCCTGGAAGTTGGGATCTTGCTGGATCCGAAGATACGGTTGCTGTTCCATTGCAGTTCTCCATGACAGTGAATGTCAGCGGTGGATGAGGGGTTCCCTACCGGACAGCACGGCTGTCCATGTAATCAAAATGTGAATTAAATGTTATTCGTGGACAATTAGACTTTGGGATAAGCCAGCGGGCCGCCCTGATGCAGGCGTACAAAGACAAGGGCGGCGGTGACGGCATCGCTCAGGGCGTCGTGGGGGGGCAGGGCTGGCAGCGCCAGATGGCGACAGATCGCGGCCAGGTGCAGATCGATGGCGGCATCGGGATAGCGGCGATAGAGGTGATCGTGATAGAGGCGGCTCACCTCGATGCCGCGCTGGGGCAGGGTGAGCCGCCACAGCCGTTGGCAGGCGAGGTTGAGAATGCGCAGGTCATAGGCGATGTGATACCCCACCAGCTCACGGGGGCCGATGAACTCCAGCAGCGCGCTCAGCGCGGGCTCCAGTGCCATTCCCTGTTGCAGATCCTGATGGCGCAGGCCGTGGATCACCACGGACCCGGCGTTCAGGCTGGCGGGAGCCTGGACCCGGATGGCAAGGGCATCGCCCGTCTCTATCCGGTTGCCCCGGATGCGCACCGCCCCGATGGAGACGATCTCCGCCAGCGCCGGATCCAGGCTGGTGGTCTCGAAGTCCAGCGCCACCCACTCGTCGCCAGCAGGGCGGGCAAAGAGCGGGGCAAACTCCCCCTCCCGAAACGTCCTGCCAAGCCAGCGGCGGCGCCAGTGCATCCACATCGCTATTGCCTAAGACGAAAGTGCAAGGTGAGCCATTGCTGGAACTTCTTCACCTGGTGCAGGGCATGGCGCAGCAGATCCCGCTCTGCGGGGCCGAGGTCGGCCACCCGCACCCGTCCGTCTCCCTCCTGCAACTGGCTGCGCAGCCGAAGCCGCATGAACAGCCGGAAGGCCTCCGCCAGATTGGTGCCATAGTCCCGGCTGAGGCGTCCCTGGCCCACCAGGGCCTCGATGCGCCCCGTGGTCGAGGTCTCCAGGATCCCCGCCTCCAGGGAGAGTACCCGGACGCCGTGGACCAGAGGGAAGAGGCCGCCCCGCTTGAGATCCAGCCCCTCCGGGGCTTGCTCCAGCCTGCCAAAGAGGGTGAGGGGGGCGTGAAAGGCGACGGCGGCCCTTGCCATCTCCGCCAGCAGATCCGGCCGGTCGGCGAGGCAGGCCCGCAGGTGACGGGCGACGGGGGCGAGCCGGGCGCGATCTCCCGTGATGGCCTGGGCATCTGCCAGGGTGGCGAGCCAGAGCAGATCCGCTTCGCTGGCGCGCACACAGGCCTGCTCTATCCCTTGCAGCCAGCCGCCAAGCGGCTTCACCCAGGCCGGGTTGTTGACCATCACCCTGCCCGGGCAAGGGGGATAACCCAGGCGCGCCAGCAGGGCGCTGAAGGCGGCCAGATCCGCCGACTGGGTGGGCCACGGCAGGCCATCCGGCAGGATCAGGGCATTGTCCTGATCGGTTTTCTGGATCTGTTCGCCACGCCCCTCCGACCCCAGCATCAGCAGGCACACCTGCTCTTGCTGCGCCGCGGGGATCACCAGGGAAAAGGCCTTGGCGATCAACTGCTCGTTGATGGTGGCGATGAGCTTCATCAGGAACAGGGTGTGGATCCCCTGGGCAAACAGGGAGCGAATGAGCTGCTGCTGCTCCCGGGCGACCGCCTCGAGGGCGGCCGGGGAGTCGGCGCGGGCGATGCGCAGGGTCAACACATGGGAGTGGGTGGAGAAGAGCCCGAGCACCTGGGTCAAATGCAGGATGCCTGCCACCTCCTGCCCCTGCCAGATGACCAGGCGCTTGATGCGGTGGCGGGTCATCAGCAGCAGGGCATCGAACAGATAGCTCCCCAGTGGCAGACCCGTCAGCGGGGTGGGGGTCAGCACCGCCAGCGGCGCACTGAGCGGCAATCCCTTGAGGGTGAGGGCGTGGAGCAGGGTCTTGCGGGTGGCCAGGCTCAGGCTGCCGTCTGCTCCGGGATAGAGCAGGCAGTCGGTGCCCCTGGCCACCATGGCCTCGGTGGCGGCCAGGAGCGAGAGGCTGCTTTCCACGATGAGCGGCGCCTGCAGATGGTCGGGAGCGATGCGGGTCAGGATGAACTCCGCCAGGTTCTGCTGCCCGAGCTGGCTGCGCCGCTCCTGCTCCCGCTGGCGCTCCGCCAGGGTGGCGGTGAAGTAGCGGGCGATATGGGGGTGCGCGTCGCACAGTGCCAGAAAGACGGGGCGGGGAATGAGCTGGCAGAGGGTATCTTCCAGGGCGGCGAAACGGTGGCGGCAGTGCCCGTCAAACTGGGCACGGACGTCGAACATGTCCCCCTCGCCATAGTCGCCAAAGGATTGATGGGGGGCAGACTCTTCCACGGCCCCCTTGATGATGAGGTAGAGCCCGGCGGGCTCCTCCCCGGCGTGCTGCACCGTCTGGCCCGCGCGAAAGTAGCAGATGCTGAGGTGCTGACCGAGCCGCTGGCGTGCCTCCTCGTCCAGGCCGTCGAACGGTGGACGGGCAAAATTGAACAGAAGTGACATGAGAGGCTCCACCGTGACCATGGGGCCAGTCTGACAAAGGCTCCACCACCGGGCCAGCCGACTTTAGTCGCAGGCCCGGGGCGGCCTCCCTGTACCTGCCCATAACACTCTGGTAACGTTGTGGTATGACCAGTTGAATCAAAAGGACGAAGACGGAGATGGAAAAGCCAAGGGTCAAATGGGTGTTTCAGGAGGGGATCGCCGAGGTGATGCTCTGCCGGGGGGACAAGCTCAACGCGCTGGATCGGGCCATGTTCGACGCCATCGACGAGACGCTGAACGCGCTATCCCGGCAAAAAGGGCTGCGGGCCGTGATCCTGCACGGGGAGGGGCGGGCGTTCTGCGCCGGGCTGGATGTGAAATCCATGCTGAGGCAGCCTGTGGCGGCGCTGGAGATCCTCAAGCGCGAGGCGGAC
The DNA here is from genome assembly GCF_002934285.1 of Aeromonas sp. ASNIH1. Classification (NCBI taxonomy): domain Bacteria; kingdom Pseudomonadati; phylum Pseudomonadota; class Gammaproteobacteria; order Aeromonadales; family Aeromonadaceae; genus Aeromonas; species Aeromonas sp. ASNIH1. The sequence continues at coordinate 3,884,746 of NZ_CP026228.1, forward strand.
GAGGCGACCAACCTGGCCCAGCGGGTGGCCTATGGCTGGCATCAACTGCCGGTGCCCGTGATTGCGGTGACCCAGGGGGTCTGTTTTGGCGGCGGCCTGCAAATAGCGCTCGGCGCCGATTTTCGCTTCAGCACCCCGGATTGCCGCTTCTCGGTGATGGAGATCAAGTGGGGCATCATCCCCGACATGAGCGGCAGCGTCACCCTGCGCAACCTGATGGGGATGGATACCGCCATGGAGCTTGCCATGAGCGGGCGCGAGCTGGAAGCCAGCGAAGCCAAGTCCCTCGGCCTGGTGAGCCGGGTGTGCGCGGATCCCCTGGAAGAGGCGCGGGCCTTTGCCCGGACCCTGATCACCAAGTCGCCGGATGCGCTGGCGGGGATCAAGCAGCTCTACACCCAGGCCTGGGCTCGCAGTGACGAGGCCATGCTCAAGGAAGAGACCCGGTTGCAGAGGCAGATCCTGGGGCGCCCCAACCAGTGGCGGGCGACCCTCAACAGCCTGTTTCGCTGGCGCCTGCCATTCGGACCGCGCCGCAACGCGCTTTGAACCCCTCACCCATCCAACACAAATGAAAATGGCAGCCGAAGCTGCCATTTTGCATTGTGCCGTCTGATTACTTGGCAACGGTATCCGGGTCCGCCTCGAAGGGGTGGCCGGTTTGCTCGCGCATCAGGTTTACTTCGGCGCGGTTTTCAATCCAGTAGTCCGCGTTCTTGATGCCGAGCTTTTCCGGGTGGAACACGGGATCCAGACCCTTGGCCAGCTGTGCCTCGTAGTCTTTCAGACAGGCGAAAGCCGGCTTTTGCAGCATCAGGATGGCACCGATGTTGAGCCAGGCCATCAGGCCGACCCCGATGTCACCCAGGCCCCAGGCCAGATCGGCGGTCTTGACGGTGCCGTAGACGGTGGCAGCCATCAGCGCAATCTTCAGCAGGAAGGTGAGCCAGGGGCGGTTAATCTTGCGGTTGACAAAAGCGATGTTGGTTTCGGCGATGTAGTAGTAGGCCACGATGGTGGTGAAGGCGAAGAAGAACAGGGCGATGGCGACGAAGTAGTTGCCAAAGCCTGGCATCATGCTCTCCATGGCGGTCTGCACATAGCCGGGGCCTGCCGCGATGCCGGCGATGCCGGTGTAGAGGGCGGCACCGTCCGGACCCTGCACGTTGTACAGGCCAGTGATGAGCAGCATGAAGCCGGTGGCGGAGCAGACGAACAGGGTGTCGATATAGACGGAGAACGCCTGCACCAGGCCCTGCTTGGCCGGGTGGCTCACCGCCGCGGCGGAGGAGGCGTGGGGGCCAGTCCCCTGGGCGGCTTCGTTGGAGTAGACCCCGCGCTTGACACCCCACATGATGGCCAGACCCAGAATGGCGCCGAAGCCGGCTTCCATCCCGAAGGCACTCTTCCAGATGAGCAGGATCACGCCCGGCAGTTGGCCGATGTTCAGGGCGATGATGACGCAGGCCACGATGATGTAACCCAGCGCCATGAAGGGCACCACGGTACTGGCGAAATTGGCGATGCGTTTGACGCCGCCGAAGATGATGAAACCGAGCAGCAGCGCCAGACCGGCGGCGGTCACGTTGGGGTCGATGGCAAAGGCGGTCTGCAGGCTGGAGCCGATGGAGTTTGCCTGCACGCCCGGCAGCAGCACGCCGCAGGCGAAGATGGTGGCGATGGCGAAGGTCCAGGCATACCACTTCATGCCCAGGCCCTTCTCGATGTAGAAGGCCGGACCGCCGCGATATTCACCGTTGATCTTCTCCTTGTAGACCTGGCCCAGGGTGGACTCCACGAAGGCGGAGCTGGCGCCAAGGAAGGCGACCATCCACATCCAGAACAGGGCGCCCGGGCCGCCGAAGGTGATGGCAGTGGCCACACCGGCGATGTTGCCGGTACCGACGCGACCGGCCAGGGTCATGGAGAGTGCCTGGAAGGAGGAGACACCGGCATCGTTGCCCTTGCCCTGAAACATCAGGCGTATCATGCCTTTCAAGTGGCGCAGTTGCAGGAAACGGCTGCGCAGGGAGAAGTAGAGGCCTACCCCCAGACACAGATAGATGAGCGCTGGGCTCCAAATCACGCCATTGATGGCATTGACGATCTCATTCATGTACAACAACTCCTTTGTTGCGCTGTCTTGGCGAGGTCTATATGCCTCGCTCCCTTAACATTGAAATATGCGGTGACCAAGGGGGTCACTCAGGATTGTGCGGGACTTTCGACTGGTTAGTCCGCGGGATTTAACATATCGGTTTGTTCAGGGCCTTCCTAGTGAAAAGTGTTGTGGCTTTGTTAATTTGTGAATTGACATTAACAAATGGTGAATGGAACTGGACAAGATTCGGTACATACCCATCATCTGCCGCTTTGCCATGCCCAGAGGGCTGATTGAGGTAATGCAAATAGGAGGCCAGGAGTGGCAACAAGGGAAAACAGATACATCATTCGCCTCGCCGGGGAGGCGGATGGGGCCGGATTGACGGGGTTGTTTGCCCAGTTGGGCTACCCCAACCCTGACGGGGCGGTCAGCGCCAGGCTGGCCCAGCCCGATCCGGCGCGGGAGGTACTGGTAGCCCTGTGCGAGGGGATCCCGGTGGGGGTGCTGGTGTGGCACCACTTGCAACCCATGCACCTTGCACCAGCCTGGGGCCTGATCTCGGCGCTGGTTGTCGATGAGGGTGCAAGGGGCGGGGGCATCGGGGCCCTGCTGCTGGCGGCGGCAGAGCAGCGGGCGGCAGCCCTGGGGTGCGGCCAGCTGGAGCTCTCCAGCAGCCTCAAGCGCGAAGGGGCGCACCGATTTTATCTGGCGCAAGGGTATTGCGAGCGTCCGAAACGTTTTGTGAAAGCTGTCTGATTGGCAAGAGGAGTCTGTGTGTTCTGGTCCAGGTTGAAAGAGGTATTGGGTGGTGCATCTCCCCGGGAGCCTCGTCTCCCAGAAGAGCAGGAGTGGCGCGAGGCGCTGGCGGCGGTGCCCATCTTGCAGGGGCTTGAAGAAGAAGAGGCGCAGAGGCTGATGGAGCTGGCGCGCCATTTTCTCTCGCGCAAGACCCTCACCCAGATCGGGGTGGAACTGACGCCCCGCCAGCAGGGGGTGCTGGCCCTGCAGGCAGTGCTGCCCATCCTGCACCTGGGGTTCGATTGGTATCGAGGTTTCCACGAGGTGATCATCATCCCCGAGCCCGTGACCCGTCGTCAGGAGGTGCAGGACGAGTTCGGGCTGGTGAGCGAATTTGAAGAGGAGAACGCCGGTGAATCCTGGCCCCAGGGGCCACTGGTGCTGGCCTGGAGCGAATTGCAGCAGGACGGGGACTGGGACGGATTCAACCTGGTGATCCATGAGCTTGCCCACAAGCTCGACATGCTGGGAGGGGATGCGGACGGTGCACCGCCCCTGCCGCGGGGCATGGATCCCCAGCAATGGACCCGGGCGCTGCAAGGTGCGTTTGACGAGATGAACGATCAGTTGACCAGTGAGGAGGTGACCGAGATAGACCCCTACGCCGCCTCGCACCCCGCCGAATTCTTCGCGGTGTGCAGCGAGAGCTTCTTCACCGATCCGTTGCGTCTGCGTGCCGTCTACCCTGCGGTCTATGACCAGTTCGCCCGCTTCTACGGTCAGGATCCCGCTGCCCGCTACCCGGCCACCCGGTTGCTGGCCGGAGATCCCGGAGCGCAGGGCTGACCGGCACTGCGTCCGGGCGGCAGAAACACAAAAGGCACCCCTGAGGGTGCCTTTTTCGTGACAGCGATGTCGCCGGGTGCTTAGGCAGCGGCTTTGAGCTGGGCGGGAGCGGCTTTCTTCTGCTCGCCGATGGGCAGCACGGTGCGACCGAACTGCTCGTTGATCACGGTGGCCATGGCCAGGTAGATGGCGCTGGCGCCGCAGATGATGCCTTCGAAACCGGCGATGGTGCCGATCAGGGTACTGCCGGTGAAGTCACGGGCAGCCAGCAGGAAGAACAGCACGGTCAGGGAGGCGAACACGAACTGCTTCACGCGGGGGAAGTTGACGGTCCCGATCAGCATGAACAGGGTGAACATGCCCCACATCAGCAGGTACCAGCCCATGTAGGCGTGCGGGGTGGCCTCGGCCAGACCCATGGTCGGCATCACCAGCAGGAACACCAGGCTCCACCAGAAGGTGCCGTAGGAGATGAAGGCGGTGACACCGAAGGTGTTGCCACGCTTGTACTCCATGATGCCGGCGATGATCTGGGCCAGACCGCCATAGCACAGACCCATGGCCAGGATCATGGCGCTGATGGGGAAGAAACCTGCGTTATGGATGTTCAGCAGAATGGTGGTCATACCGAAACCCATCAGACCCAGAGGGGCAGGGTTGGCCAATTTTTCGCTCACGTGGTGTTCTCCAACAATAGAGGTGGGGTTGATAAAAGACGCGCGATTTTAGGCAGGCTCAGGGGCCCGGGCAAGGGGGGGACACACAGAAATGGTAAAAAAAGAACACGAAAGTTTAAGTGGCCAACCATTCGTGCCATTCAGGTAGACGAGTGGTGAATGAAAAACGTTTTCAACGTTGCGATTTTGTATAAAAGGCAACTTGGCATGAAAGTCGGCAACGACGATGGTGACTGGGACTGGTGAGGGAAACGCGCCCCGGATGGTCGCGTCATGGCGGTTTGATTGAAAAATGAGTTCATATGCCATCAGACCAGAGTGTTTCCCTCCTGTTTGTGGCGCATGGACCTCCCGTATCGCTTGCCATCGCAGTGTCCGTTGCGCTCCCCATTTTCTCGTCAACCCCGCGCTCGCCACCGTGTTCCCTACACAAGGGCGGGGCGCCTGAGAAACCCGCAGGCGCGCTGTGTTGACTGCCACGGGCGAAAGGGGCGCAAGATTAACGGGCAGGATCAGAGGCTGCCCTTGTCAGAAAGCCAGAGGCGGGATGGGCCATGGGCCCAGTAAAGACGCTTCGAAATGGAAGGGGGGCGCGGGGTTGGCCCTTTGGCGTGCGCGAGAGGGTGTTCAGGATTGGTCCGATTAGACACTGTATATCTAATCGGCCATCTATTTTGACATGCCGACATGCCGACATGCCGACATGCCGACATGCCGACATGCCGACATGCGGGATAACGGGATAACGGGATAACGGGATAACGGGATAACGAGATCTTTCGAGACGGCTAGCGAGAGATAAATCCTGATGGCAGGGGTCGGGGGAGGTTAGAGAAGGGGAGGCAAGCAGGGATAAGGCAGCTCCACCATGATGTCGCCGCCGCTAGGCACAAAGGGAACAGCAGGGGCAAAGCGCGGGACCAGCCACCGCCCGCTCGCTCCGGCGGGAAAGAAAGGGATGAGAAAGGGTCGAGCAACTGGCACCGCACGGGTATCTGGGCGGTGGGCACCTTAAATGGCCAGGAAGGCGTTATCCGGTGGGGGTCGGGGGTGGGAGCCCCTTGGGCCATATGCCGTCGGGGCAAACAAGAGGGGCATCCGGCGGGCGCCGGATCAGTTGTCCAGAGTCAGCACCACCTTGGCTTCCTTGTCCGTCTCCTTCACCTGGCTGTCGAGCACGAAGAGGCGCTCCGGCGCGATGCCCTGGGTATCCACCAGATACTCCTTGGTGTTCTGGGCGCGGCGCATGGCGAGGTTTCGCAGGGACTTGGCGGTGATGAGCTGCTGATCCCGTAGCAGGAGCACCGCCTGGGCGCGCAGGGCCTCGCTCCCTTCATCGAGTCGCAACCGGTCGGCCAGATCCCCGAGATCTTCGTTGAACTTAGCTTCATAGGCCTCTGCCAGTGCGGATTGCATGGCGGGATCCTGCTCCAGCAGCGTCAAATCCACCGGGCTGCCGGTGGTCTTGGCCAGCAGCCGCTCAAGCTTCTGGCGCTGGAGGATGGGGCGCTCTTCGTTGAAGTTGACCTTGCCGCGAATGTTCATGCTGAGCTTGGGCCTCTCCTTGAGGGCCTGCGCGAGGGTGGTCAGCTTGGTCTGCTGGGTCGGGGTCAGGGCGGGATCGCCAGGTAGGAAGGGGAGCTCGTCGAGATCCTTGGTGCCCCCCGTCAAGGACGCAAGCAGGGAGAAGGGGGAGGTGATGGCCTTGCCGAGGGTATTGCCGAGCACGTCCCAGAAGATGTTGCCCAGGCTGAAATCAGGCTGATCCAGATTGCCCTTCACCTTGAGGTTCATCTTGATGACGCCGTTCGAATCGCTCAGCAGGGCGATGGCGAGGCCGAGGGGCAGATCCTTGGCCTGCTCGCTCTTGACCTTCTCCCCGAGTTGCAGCTTCTTGATGGTGATGTCGTTGTCCCCCTCCAGCCGGTTGCCCTGCAGCTTGTAGTTGAGTTTCATGGAGAGCTGCCCCTTGTCGATGGCATAGCCTGCATAGGTGCTGGAGTAGGGGGTGAAGGTGGTGAGCTCCAGATTGTTGAAGGCCACGGCCACATCCAGCACGGGATCCTCGATGAGCAGGTTGGCGCCCCCCCGGATGGTGACGGGGGCGTAGCGGTCCACCTTGCCGTTGAAGGCGAGCTCGGAGCGCTGCCCCGGGGTGTTGCTGATATGGCGGCTCTGGCCGTCGAGGGAGGCGATGTCCACCACGAACTCCGGGCTCAGGCTGCGATCGGCGAAGCGCAGGTTGCCCTGGGCGGTACGGATCTGATCGATGACGATGTGCGGGGCGGGGGCGCTCTCCCTGGCGTTCGCGGCGGGTTGCGGCAGCAGCAGTTGCTGCACGTTGGTGATCCCCTCTTCGTTGATCTCGATGCGGGCATAGGGTTTGCTCAGCAGGATGTCGGCGATGCGCAGTTGCTGGCTCAGGCCATCATAGTGCAGGCCGCTCAATTGCAGATTCTCTATCTGGAGCAGGCGCTGGTTGTCGGCCCGATCCAACACGTTGAGCCCCGCGACCTCGAGTCCACCGCTTATCTCCAGCTTGCTGATGGCCCCCTGGCGGTCGGTGGCCAGGTCCAGCCTGGTGCGGCTGGCAAGCTCGCCGTCCCGTACGCTGATGCGCAGCAGATCCTGCAGGTAGGGTTGAGCCAGGGTCAGCGGCAGCCCCTGCTGGCGGATGGCGCCGTTCAGGGTGAAGGGGGTCAGCCCCAGGGTGCCGTCAAACGCCACCGTCGTCCTGGTGTCGAGGGTTGCGTTGAGGGTGAGGGGGCTGGGTTGGGCGGTCTGGCTGCCAAGGGGCCCCAGGGTGAGGGCGAGGGCGGAGATGGCCCGTTTCAGGGGCTTGCCGCTGGTGGCTTCGGTCAGAGTGAGGCTGCCCTGGTCGATGCGGGTCTGCTTGAGGGCCCATTGCCAGGGCTTGGCGGGGGTGGCCGGTTGTTTGCCCCCCTTGGGGGTCTTCTGGGGGATCAACAGGTCCGCGAGATCCAGTTGTTGCTGTTGGTCGAGGACGGCGGTGATGGCCGGGCTCTTGAGGGTGGCGGCATCGAGCTCAAGGCGCTGCTTGTTGCCATCGATGCGGATCCCGGTCAGCGCCAACTGCTTGAAGCGGGCAAATTCCTCCCCCTTGTTGCGTGTGAGCTGCCAGTTGGCCAGGGTCAGCTTGCCCTTTGACAACTGCCAGTCCAGTCCCTGCTTGCCCTGGGTGAGGCGATAGGCGAGCTCGGCGCTGGCCTCCCCTTTGGCGAGGGTCGCCTTGAGATAGGGGGCCCAGAGGGGGGGCGAAGGGGGCGATGGCCACCTTGCCAAGGCTGAGGTTGCCCTTGCCGGCGCCGCTCATCATGTCGAATTCCCCTTCGGCCTTGAGGGGGCTCTTCTCGTTGACGGTGGCGCACAGGCGATAGGGGTTGAGCACCCCGTCTGCGCTGGAAAAGCCGGGCAGGTGCAGGGCGAGCTTGTCCAGGGTGAGGGGCGGGACCCACCCCGGGCTGCTCTGCTTGCGGCTGTCCCGGTAGCTGAGCCGGCCCTGCTCGACGGACAGCTTGCCGATGGTCACCAGCACGGGCTCGGCGCTAGCTGGCGGTGTTTGCTCCGGCGCAGGGGCGAGCAGGGAGGCCAGTGCATCGGTCAGGTTGAAGCGTGCCTCCCCCTTGAGATCCTCGAGGCGCACCAGATCTGCCCTGGGGGCGGTCAGGGTGGCCTCTTCCAGTACCAGGGCGCGCTGCTGCCAGCTCGCTTTCAAGGCGGGAATGAGCTTCAGCTCTTCAAATGACACCAGTGCTTGCTGCTTGTCATCGAGCAGGGCGCTGGGCCCCAGCACGAGGGAGGGGGAGCGGATCCCCACCTCTATCTTGCCAAGGGAGAGGTGCAGACCGTAATGGGTGGCAAGCCAGCCGGGGAGATGGCGCTGGATGAGGGTCGGCGCCTGCCAGAGCAGGATGGTGATGCCGATGAGCAGGAGCGCGAGAAGATAGAGGGCATAGCGCAGCAGACGAGCGGGCAGAGGCTTGAGCATGATGGTCTCCATTTGATGCGCATATGGTAGCAATTAATCGTGCCCGGTTCATGGGAAGGACTCATGAGGTGCGCCGCACTCTGACCGGGCTGGGGAATTATTGTGCGACCAAGGCCGGATTTCCCCCGTTTGCCCCACCTCGCCGCTTGCCCAAACCGCCCAGTCTGTCCGGCATGCCGTGACGGGCGATGTGGGGAACAAGGGGGTTGCCGGGTCAGGGCCTGCCACTGCGAATATCCACTGGAAAACCGGGATACCGGGGGCGAGATACCCCCAGAGTCTGTCAATCCCCGTCGGTTTTCAAGCCGCCGAGGGAGTGGATGCAGCGCTGCTCGGCGGCATCGAGCTCGGCCATCACCATCTGGATGTCCTCCAGTTGCTGGCGCAGGGAGTGGCGTCTGGCCTCGATGAGCTGGATCATGGAGTGAAGCTGCATCCGGCTGGAGCGGTCGGTGTCGTACATGTCGAACAGCTCGCGGATCTCCGCCAGGCTGAACCCGAGGCGCTTGCCGCGCAGGGTCAGTTTCAGGCGGATCCTGTCCTTGTGGCTGTAGATACGGGTCTGCCCCTCCCGGGTCGGGGTGATGAGCCCCTCGTCCTCGTAATAGCGGATGGTGCGGGGGGTGATGTCGAACTCCTGGGCCAGCTCCGAGATGCTGTAGGTCCTCTCCTTGCCACTGGCGTGTCTGGCTCTCATGGTGCGCCCTCCTGATGAGCTGGCGGGGTCCTGGCCCCGCGGCAAGGGCCGGGTTCATGATGCATGATGGCCTCCCGGGGGGCGCTGCTCACGCTCTTGTGCGAAGCGCCGCCCCCTCCCGTGCAGGGCCTGGCCGACCCGGGAGCCGTTGGGGCGCCCCAGCAGCTCGCTCACCCACTGGCCGGTGGCGGCCAGCTGGTCGAGGTCGACGCCGGTGCTCATGCCAAGGCCGTGCAGCAGATAGACCACCTCTTCCGACGCCACATTGCCGGAGGCACCGGGGGCATAGGGGCAGCCGCCGAGCCCGGCCACCGAGCAGTCGATGGTGCGGATCCCGCGCTCGAGCGCCGGCAGCAGGTTGGCCAGCCCCTGGCCGTAGGTGTCGTGAAAATGAACCGCAAGCCGGCCCGCCGGGATCTCGTGCAGCACCGCATCCAGCATGGGAGCCACGGTGCCCGGGGTGCCGACGCCGATGGTGTCGCCGAGGGATATCTCATGGCAGCCCAGATCCAGCAGCCGCTCGGCAAGGGCGGCGACCCGTTTCGGGCGGGTCGGGCCGTCGAACGGGCAGGCGATGACGGTGGAGAGGTAGCCGCGCACCTTGATGCCGAGGCTGCGCGCCTCCTGCACCAGGGGAGCGAAGCGCACCAGGGACTCCTCCACGCTGATGCCGATGTTGGCTCGGGTGAAGCCGTCCGAGCAGGCGGTGAAGAGACCTATCTCGTCGGCGCGTGCGGCGACGGCGGCCTGCAGACCCTGCAGATTGGGCACCAGGGCGCCATAGCGGGTCGGCCCCCTGCGCGGCAGGGCATTAAAGAGTGCGGCGGAATCCGCCATCTGCGGCACCTTCTTGGGCGACACGAAGGCCCCCACCTCGATGCGCTGCAACCCGCTCTCGGCCAGGTGGGCGATGAGCGCCAGCCGCTGCGCCAGGGAGAGGGTGGCGGTCTCATTTTGCAGGCCGTCCCGCGGCCCCATCTCCACCAGGCTGACCTTGTCGTCCCGGTTCTCGTGCGTGTGGCTCATGAGCGCTCCTCCTGCGCGGTATGGTCCTCGGCAAAGCGCACCAGCACGGCGCCCTGGCTCACCTGTTCGCCCTGGCGGCACTGCAGGGCCTCAATCACCCCGTCCCGGTCAGCTTTGAGGACGTGCTCCATCTTCATTGCCTCCAGCACCAGCAGGGGTTGCCCCTTGCTGACCGGCTGGCCGGCCTCGACCTGCAGCGCCACCACGATGCCGTGCATGGGGGCCAGGATGCCCGGGACATGGCTCGTGTCGTGATCATGGTGGAGCTGATGATGCTGATCATCGAGCGAGAAGCGGATGCGCCTGCCCGCCAGGTGCAGCAAATAGGCGTCCTCGCCGAGGGGCTGCACCGGATAGCGCTGCCAATGTCCACCCTGGCACAGGCGGATCTGTTCTGACCCGAGTTCAAACGGGATCTGCTCGCCTTGCCAGAGTAGGCTGCCTGCCCGCTCGGCGAGGGTGAGAGTGCGGGTCTCCTCGCCGATGCGCACCGTGGCGCAAAAGCGGCGGGTGGGGCCCAGCCGAAAGCCTGCGGCCTGCTGCCAGGGGGAGGCATCGCGCTCGCAAGTGGCGAGCCAGAGGGTGGCGAGGGGCCAGGCGAGCGCAGGAACGGGCAGGGTGTCGGTGGGAATGGGCCACTGGGTGTGGTGGCGCATCGCCAGCACCTCTGGCGCTTCGCACAGGCGCTGCAGGAGCGGGCCGTTGTGCACCAGAGGGCCGAGATCCAGGGCTGCCAGGGCATCGGCCAGGGTGGCAAAGGCTTCGCTGCGGCTCGGTGCGTGGGCGACGAGCTTGGCGATCATGGGGTCGTAATAGGGGCTCACCTCATCGCCAGCGGTGACGCCGGTGTCGATGCGCACCCCCTTGGGCCAGGTGAGCCAGTGGATGGGGCCGCTCGCTGGCAGAAAACCGGCGGCCACGTCTTCGGCGTAGAGGCGCGCCTCCACCGCGTGGCCACGCAGCACCACCTGTTCCTGGGTGAGGGGCAGCGGTTTGCCCTCGGCCACCGCCAGCTGCCAGGCCACCAGATCCTGGCCTGTGATGGCCTCGGTAACCGGGTGCTCCACCTGCAACCGGGTGTTCATCTCCATGAAGAAGAACTCCTCCCCGCAGAGCAAAAACTCGATGGTGCCCGCCCCCCGATAGGCGATGGCCTTGGCCGCCGCCACGGCCGCCTCGCCCATGGCGCGGCGCAGGGCAGGGGAGATGTCGGGGGCGGGGGCCTCCTCGATCACCTTCTGGTGGCGGCGCTGCAAGGAGCAGTCCCGATCCCCCAGATAGATGGCGTTGCCAAGGGCATCGGCAAAGACCTGCACCTCCACGTGACGGGCGCGGGGGAGATAGCGCTCCAGCAGCACATGGTCGTCGCCAAAGGCGGCACTCGCCTCCCGCTTGACCGCCGCCAGGGCGTCGTCAAAGTCGGCCAGCTGATCGACCCGCCGCATCCCCTTGCCACCGCCGCCGCTGGCCGCCTTGATAAGGAGCGGGAAGCCCACCCGGCTCGCCTGATCGCGCAAAAAGTCGGGATGCTGATCCGCGCCGTGATAACCGGGCAGCACGGGGACGCCGGCTGCCTGCATCAGCCCTTTGGCCCCCGACTTGTCCCCCATGGCGAGGATGGCGGCGCCGCTTGGGCCGACAAAGCGCACGCCCCGCTGCTCGCAGGCGGTGGCAAAGTCGCTGTTCTCGGAGAGGAAACCGTAGCCCGGGTGGATGGCGTCGGCATTCGCTTCTTTGGCAATCTTGAGCACCTTGCCGGTGTCGAGGTAGCTCTCCCGGGCGGGGGCCGGCCCCAGATGCCAGGCTTCGTCGGCTTCGCGCACGTGCATGGCGCGGGCATCGGCGTCCGAGTAGAGGGCGATGGTGTGAATGCCGAGGCGCCGTGCTGTCTTGATGATGCGCACGGCGATTTCACCGCGATTGGCGATCAGCAGGCGCTTGATGGGAGTGTGATGGGTCATGCTGCCTCCCTGTTGTTCAAGGCGCACAAGTGCGAAGCGTGTTGATCCACACTCCCGTTATATTGACCACAGTTGGCGATCAGCAGGTGCTTGATGAGGTGGTATTGAGTCATGCTTCGTCCTTGAAACGGGGGCGCCAGGTTGGGGGGCGTTTGTCGAAGAAGGCCTGGATCCCCTCCTGGGCCTCGAGACCGACCCGTACCCGGGCGATGGTCTCGACGGTCTGCTCTTCGTGCTGGTGGCCTGGGCGCCCTTCGAGGGCGGCCAGCAGCCGCTTGGTCTCCTTCATCGCCTGGGGGCCGTTGCGACACAACCGCAGGGCCATGGCGCGTCCCTCCGCCAGCAACTGATCAGGCTGGCTGAGCCTGTGCACCACGTTGAGTCGGCAGGCGGTGATGACATCGAAAGGCTCTGCGCTCAGCATGTAGCGGCGGGCCTGGCGCATCCCCATGGTGCGCACCACGTAGGGGCTGATCACCGCAGGCACCAGTCCCAGGGTCACCTCGGAGAGGCAGAAGCGGGCATTTTCGCTGGCCAGCACGATGTCGCAGGCGCAGACAAGGCCTAAGGCGCCGCCGTAGGCGGCCCCCTGCACCAGGGCTACCGTGGGGAAGGGCAGCTCGTCCAGTGCCTGCATCAGGTGGGCCAGCACCCGGGCGTCCTCGCGATTCTTGTCAAAGGCGCGGGGGTCGAACGCTTCCCCTGCCATCTTGCGCATCCACTCGAGATCGGCGCCCGCGCAAAAATGCGGCCCCTCGGCGCGCAGCAGCAGCACGTGGGGGCGGTCGGCGAGGGGCTGGCCGTGGGTCAGCTCGTCGAGGCAGTCGAGCAGCCCTTGCATCAGGTCGGCATCGAGGGCGTTGTGACGGGCCGGGCGGGCGAGCACCAGCTCGATCACCGGGCCGTGGCGCTCCAGGCGAAAATGGGCAAGGGGATCGTTGAAGAGCGGGTCTGACATATGAACTCCTTACATCCGGAAGATGCCGTACTGCCCGGGGCCCGGCTCGGCCCCCTGGCAGGCCGCCAGCGCCAGGGCGAGCACGGTGCGGCTCTGGGCCGGGTCGATGACGCCGTCATCCCACAGGCGAGCACTGGCGTAATAGGGGTGACCCTGGCGCTCGTACTGCGCGATCACCGGGGCGCGAATGGCGGCCGCCTCCGGCTCGCCCAGAGTCTTGCCCTCGGCGGCCAGCTTGTCCCGGCGCACCTGCACCAGCACCCCGGCCGCCTGCTCGCCCCCCATGACGGAGATGCGGCTGTTGGGCCAGCTGAAGAGAAAATCCGGTTCATAGGCGCGCCCGCACATGCCGTAGTTGCCGGCACCGAAGCTGCCGCCGACGATCAGAGTGATCTTGGGCACCCGGCTGCAGGCCACGGCGGTCACCAGCTTGGCGCCGTGCTTGGCGATCCCCTCTTTCTCCGCCGTACTCCCCACCATAAAGCCGGTGATGTTTTGCAGAAACAGCAGCGGGATCCCCCGCTGGTTGCAGAGCTGGATGAAGTGGGCCCCCTTCTGGGCGCTGTCGCTGTGCAGCACGCCGTTGTTGGCGAGGATCCCCACCTGCATGCCCTCAATGCGGGAAAAACCCGTCACCAAGGTAGTGCCGAACAACGCTTTGAATTCGTCAAACACAGAGCCATCCACTAGTCGGGCGATCAATTCTCGTGCGTCATAGGGGCGCTTGAGACTGGTGCCCACCAGGCCGTAGAGCTCCTCGATGGGGTAGTGCGGCTCATCATAGGAGGGAGCGGATGGGGCGGGTGACGCCGCCGTCTGGTTGTCACCCAGGTTGCTTACCAGGGTGCGGGTGATGGCCAGGGCATGGGCATCGTCCCTGGCCATGTGATCCGCCACCCCGGAGTGGACGCAGTGCACCTCGGCGCCGCCCAAGGCTTCTGCGCTGATCTCCTCACCGGTGGCGGCCTTGACCAGGGGCGGGCCCGCCAGAAAGAGGGTGGCCTGTTCCCTGACCATGATCGACTCGTCCGCCATGGCGGGCACGTAGGCACCCCCGGCGGTACAGAGTCCCATCACCACCGCCAGCTGGGGGATGCTCTGGGCCGACATGCGAGCCTGGTTGTAGAAGATGCGGCCAAAATGCTCCCGGTCGGGGAACACCTCGTCCTGCATGGGCAGGAAGGCACCGCCGGAATCCACCAGATAGAGGCATGGGAGGCGCAGTCGCTCGGCAATGGCCTGGGCGCGCAGGTGCTTTTTCACCGTGAGGGGGTAGTAGGTGCCGCCCTTCACGGTGGCGTCATTCACCACCAGCATGCACAGGCGCCCCGAGACCCGTCCGATGCCGGTGAGGATGCCGGCAGCGGGCACCGGTTCGTCATAGACCTGCCAGCCAGCCAGCGCCGACAGTTCGAGAAAGGGGGAACCCGGGTCCAGCAGCTGGTCGATGCGCTCCCGGGGCAGCAGCTTGCCACGGGCCTGGTGGCGGGCCTTGTTGGCAGCACCGCCGCCCAAGGCTATCTCCTCCAGGCGGGCATTGAGATCGTCGACCAGTGCCTGCATGGCGGCACGATTGGCCTCATAGTCGGGGCTCGCGGTGTCGAGACGGGAGTGGATCCTGCTCATGCATTATCCCCCATCAGCTCGCGGCCGATGAGCCAGCGGCGGATCTCCGAGGTGCCGGCGCCGATTTCGTAGAGTTTGGCGTCCCGCAGCAGGCGGCCTGTGGGGTATTCGTTGATGTAGCCGTTGCCGCCGAGCAGCTGGATGGCATCGAGGGCCATCTGGGTGGCATTTTCGGCGGCAAACAGGATGGCGGCGGCGCAATCCTTGCGGCTGGTGCGGCCCTGATCGCAGGCGCTCGCCACCGAATAGACCAGCGCCCGGCTGCTGGCGAGACGGGTATACATGTCGGCGAGCTTGCCCTGCACCAGCTGGAACTCGCCGATGGCCTGGCCGAACTGCTTGCGCTCGCGCACATAGGGAAGCACCACGTCCATGCAGGCCTGCATGATGCCAAGGGGGCCTGCTGCCAGCACCACCCGCTCGTAGTCGAGCCCGCTCATCAGTACCTTGACCCCGCCGTGCAGGGGACCCAGCAGGTTCTCCTGCGGCACCCGGCAGTTGTCGAACACCAGCTCGCAGGTACTGGATCCGCGCATGCCGAGCTTGTCGAGCTTCTGGGCGGTGGAAAAACCGGGAGTTCCCGCCTCGACGATAAAGGCGGAAATACCTTTGGGCCCTGCAGCGGCATCGGTCTTGGCATAGATGACGAAGGTGTCGGCATCGGGCCCGTTTGTGATCCACATCTTGTTGCCGTTCAGCACGAAGTGATCCCCCTCGCGCACCGCGGTGAGGCGCATGCTCACCACATCGGAGCCGGCACCCGGCTCGCTCATGGCCAGCGCCCCCACGTGTTTGCCGCTGACGAGGGAGGGCAGATATTTCGCCTTCTGATCAGGGGTGCCGTGGCGGTGGATCTGGTTGATGCAGAGGTTGGAGTGAGCGCCGTAGGAGAGGCCGACCGAGGCGCTGGCGCGGCTCACCTGCTCCATCACCAGCACATGGGCCAGATAGCCGAGGTTCACCCCGTCATACTCCTCCGCCACCGTGATGCCGTGCAGCCCCAGCTCACCCATGCGGGGCCAGAGATCCCGGGGAAAAGCGTTGCTCTGATCGATCTCGCTGGCGCGCGGTGCGATCACTTTCTGGCAGAAAGCCTCGACCTGTTCGGTCAGGGCCTGGAGGGTTTCATCCATCAGGGCATGCATCCGTGCTCTCCTTGGTGCAGTGGACTGCCGATTTCCCCTGCCATCAGGGTGATGACTGGTCAGTCCATTCGTGATTCAAGTTTACGTTAGCGTAAACGTAAGTTGATTGTTAGTCTAAGGTAAATTCGATGGCAGCCCGCCGCAAGGGGCTACCCGGGCAGAGGAGCGCAAGGAGTGAACAGGATGTGCAACAGCAACATGGATGTGGCCGGCCTGCAGTGGCCTGCCATCGCCAGCCAACGGGCTAGGAGGGGGGCATGAGCCAGCATCACACCCAGTACGGGGATCTGCCGCTCTACATCGGTGGCGAGGCGTGTCCGTCCGCAAGCGACGAGTGGATAGAGGTGACCGACCCGGCGGACCAGCATCTGCTGGCGCGTGTGCCGAAAGCTACCTCTGCGGAAATTGAGCTGGCGGTGCGCGCCGCCCACGACGCCTACCTGCTGTGGCGGGAGGTGCCGGCCCCCGAGCGGGCCCGGGTCATGTTCAACTACCAGCATCTGTTGAAAGTGCATCACGACGAGCTGGCGACCCTGCTGGCCCAGGAAACCGGCAAGAACCTGGCGGATGCCAAGGGGGATGTGTGGCGCGGCATCGAGGTGGTGGAGCAGGCCTGCGGTATTGCCAGTCAGACCCTGGGGGAGACCATGGGCAACGTGGCGCGCCGGGTGGATGGCCACTCCTGGGTGCAGCCCCTCGGGGTCTGCGTCGGCATCACGCCGTTCAACTTCCCAGCCATGATACCGCTGTGGATGTTCCCGCTGGCGGTGGCCTGCGGCAACGGCTTTGTGCTCAAGCCCTCCGAGCAGGATCCCCTCACCCCCATGCGCCTGGCCGAGCTGTTTACCGAGGCGGGGGCCCCCAGGGGCATTCTGTCGGTGGTGCACGGCGGCGCCGAGCAGGTGGATGCGCTGCTGGCCCATCCCGATGTCAAGGCAGTCAGTTTCGTGGGCTCGGCCCGGGTCGGCGGCCACGTCTATCGCAGCGCCACGTCGCAGCTCAAGCGCGCCCAGTGTTTTGTCGGCGCCAAGAATCACATGGTGATCATGCCGGATGCCAACAAGGCGCAGGTGCTCGGCAACTTGGTGGGAGCCGGAGTCGGCGCCGCCGGTCAGCGCTGCATGGCCATCAGCGTGGCGGTGTTCGTGGGGAGCGCCAGGGAGTGGATCCCCGAGCTCGCCGCCGAGTTCGCCAAGGTGAAACCCGGTGTCTGGCACGATCCCGAGGCCGCCTACGGCCCCCTCATCAGCCCGGAGGCGAAAGTCAGGGTGGAGGGGCTTATCGAGGCGGGGATTGCCGAGGGAGCCGAGTGCCTGCTGGACGGCCGTTTTTGCGACGTCCCCGGCTACCCGGTGGGCAACTGGGTGGGGCCGACCCTGTTTCGCGGCGTGACCCCCGAGATGCGCATCTACAAGGAGGAGATCTTCGGGCCCGTGCTGGCCTGCCTCGAGGTGGGGAGCCTGGATGAGGCGCTTGCCCTCATCAACGCCAACCCCTATGGCAACGGCACCTCCCTCTTCACCGGCTGTGGCGCCGCCGCCCGCAAGTTTCGCCACGAGGTGGCGGTGGGCCAGGTGGGGATCAACGTGCCCATCCCGGTGCCGCTGCCGTTCTTCTCCTTTACCGGCTGGCGCGGCTCCTTCTACGGGGATCTGCACGCCTACGGCAAGCAGGCGGTACGTTTTTACACCGAGACCAAGACGGTGACGGAGCGCTGGTTCGACGAAGACATTCCCAGCGGCCCCAATATGACCATTCAGCTGCGCTGACGGCAGGTTGCCCACTTTGCCCGGGTGCCCCCATTGACAGCAACGGATCGACGGAACAAGTACAAAGGAAGCGAACAAGATGGATTTTACCCTGACCGAATCCCAACGGGCCTGTGTCGAGTCGGCCGGCGCCTTCGCCGATCTGGCGCTCAAACCCCACGCCGCGCGCTGGGACAGGGAGCACGAGTTCCCCATCCCCACCATCAAGCAGGCGGCGGCGTTGGGCCTGTGTGGCCTCTATACCCCGGAGCAGTATGACGGTCTGGGCCTGAGCCGGCTCGATGCCAGCCTCATCTTCGAACGCCTCGCCATGGGCTGCACCTCCACCACCGCCTATCTCACCATCCACAACATGGTGAGCTGGATGCTGGGCAGCTGGCTGCCTGCCGAGGTGGCCGCGGAGTGGGTACCCAGGCTCGCCAGCGGCGAGCTGCTGGGATCCTACTGCCTCACCGAGCCGGGGGCGGGCTCCGACGCTGCGGCCCTCAAGACCCGCGCCGTGCGCGATGGCGCGGATTACCTCCTCGACGGCAGCAAGGTGTTCATCTCGGGCGCCGGCAGCACCGACGTGCTGGTGGTGATGGCCCGCACCGGTGGTGAGGGGGCCAAGGGGATCTCTGCCTTCATGGTACCGGCCCAGACCCCCGGCGTGAGCTACGGCAAGGCGGAGGAGAAGATGGGCTGGAACAGCCAGCCGACCCGGGAGGTGAACTTCAATGCCGTGCGCATTCCCGCTCGCTTCCGGCTGGGGGAGGAGGGGGAAGGGTTCAAGTTCGCCATGCAGGCGCTCGATGGGGGGCGCATCAACATCGCCAGCTGTTCGCTGGGCACAGCCCAGCAGGCTCTCAACGATGCCCTGGCCCATGTGCAGCAGCGCCAGCAATTTGGACACCCGATCAGCGAATTCCAGAGCGTGCAGTTTCGCCTGGCCGACATGGCCACCGAGCTCGCTGCCGCCCGCCTGCTGGTGCGCCAGGCGGCCGCCAAACTCGATGAGGGCAGCCCGGACAAGAGCGCCTGGTGCGCCATGGCCAAGCGTTTTGCCACCGACGTGGGGCACCGCATCTGCGACGACGCCCTGCAACTCTTTGGCGGCTATGGTTATATCCGCGAGTATCCGCTTGAGCGCTATCTGCGCGACACCCGGGTGCACCGCATTCTGGAAGGGACGAATGAAGTGATGCGGCTCATCATCGCCCGCCGCCTGCTGGCCGACCCCGGCCTGTCGCTGGAGTAGCGGGAGTAGCCTGCCCTGAGGACGCAGTCGGCGCGTCCTCAGGCTTTGTGAGCCAGGTGCAGGTTGGCTCCATTCAACCCTGTCATCATGGGGCAGTTTTTTTGACAAGGACAACGCAATGACAAGGATCAGGCTCGAATATCACGGCCACGTGGCCTACATCACCCTCGATCACCCACCCGCCAACACCTGGACGCTCGCCAGCCTGAAAGCCTTCTTGCAGATGATGGTGGAGCTGGATGGTCGCCCCGACGTGGTAGCCCTGGTGATCCGCGGTGCCGGAGAGAAATTCTTCTGC
This sequence comes from Aeromonas sp. ASNIH1, assembly GCF_002934285.1. NCBI lineage: Bacteria > Pseudomonadati > Pseudomonadota > Gammaproteobacteria > Aeromonadales > Aeromonadaceae > Aeromonas > Aeromonas sp. ASNIH1. Next base: position 3,903,837 of record NZ_CP026228.1, read on the forward strand.
GCCGGCGCCGATCTCAAGATGTTCGCCGACGGCAGCCTGGCGCATGCCCGCGAGGTGGCCGAGGCCTTTGGCCACGCCTTCGAGGCGCTGGCCCGCTTTCACGGGGTCAGCATCGCCGCCATCAACGGCTATGCCATGGGAGGGGGGCTCGAAGTTGCGCTGGCCTGCGACATCCGCATCGCCGAGCAGCAGGCCAAGCTGGGGTTGCCAGAGGCCTCGGTGGGTTTGTTGCCCTGCGCCGGCGGCACCCAGCGCCTCACCGAGCTGGTGGGGCCGGGCTGGGCCAAGCGGATGATCCTCTGCGGCGAGAAGGTGAGCGCCACCCTGGCCTACGAGATGGGGCTGGTGGAGGAGGTGGTGACCGAGGGGCACGCCTGGGAGGCGGCGCAGCAGATGGCCCAGCTGGTGGAGCGCCAGAGCCCGAGCGCCCTGCGCGCCTGCAAACAGCTCATCAATCAGGGGCGAAGCACCCACAGGGACGCGGCGCTGCCACTCGAGCGCAGCCTCTTTCTCGCCCTGTTTGACGATGCCAATCAGCGCGAAGGGGTGGCGGCCTTCCTGGAGAAGCGGGCCCCGCGCTGGCGTTACGACCAATCCAAACCGAAAGAGTGAGGGAGCGAAGGATGAATGAGGTATTGATGGCGACCCGCCATGTCGCAGGGGCAGATACCCGGTCTACGGGGGCTGCCCATGAGTGAGCCCGTGCTCATCGAGACCCACCCCACGGCGGATGGCCGCCACATCGGCATGCTGACTCTGGACAGCCCCGCCTCCCTCAACGCCCTGAGCCTTGAGATGATCCAGTTGTTGCAGGGGGCGTTGACCCGCTGGGAGCAGGATCCGGCCATCGTCTGCGTGTTGTTGCAAGGGGCCGGCGAGAAGGCATTCTGCGCCGGTGGTGACATCCGCTCCTTTTATTACCGCAAGCAGGAGGCGAGCCACTCTGAATTGTTCGGCTATGCCCGCGACTTCTTCCTGCAGGAGTACCGGCTCGATCATCACATCCACTGCTACGGCAAGCCCCTTGTCTGCGTGGCGGACGGCATCTGCATGGGGGGCGGCATCGGCCTCTTTGCCGGGGCCGCTTTTCGGGTGGTGACAGAGAAGAGTCTGTTCGCCATGCCGGAGGTGACCATAGGCCTCTATCCGGATGTGGGGGCCAGCTGGTTTTTGAGCCGGATGCCGGGGCGGCTCGGACTCTGGCTCGGCCTCACCGGTGCCCGCTTCAACGGGGCGGACGCCATCGGCCTGGGGCTCGCGGATCACGCCATGGGGAGCCGCGAGCGGGTGGAGCTGCCGGCGCGCCTCGCCGCCCTCGACTGGTCCGCAGGCGACCCCTGCGAGCAGATCGAGGTGCTGCTCACCGATTTGCAGGAGGTCCCTGGTCAGGCATTGCCCCCTCCCGTACTGCTGCCCCACCAGGCCCGCATCGATGCGCTGTTGGCTGGCCGCTCTCTGCAAGGGGTGCTGGCACGCCTCGAGGGCGCCGAGCTGGACGAACCGGCGCTGACTCAGGGGCGGGAGACCTGCCTTCGCGGCAGCCCCATCAGCCGCGCCATCCTCTGGCGCCAGTTCTGGCAGGCACGGCGCCAGTCCCTGGCCGAGGTGTTTGCCGACGAGCTGACCCTCTCGGTCAATTGCGTGCTCAGAGGGGACTTCGTGGAAGGGGTGCGGGCTCTGCTCATCGACAAGGACAAATCCCCTCGCTGGCAGGCCCCGCAGGCGGGCGAGGCCTGGCTGGATGCCTTCTATCGCTGGCCCGAGGGGGACAACCCCTTGCGCCTCCGCTGACGCGGGATCACACACAAGGAGCACACCATGACAAGGATTGGGTTTATCGGGCTTGGCAACATGGGGGGCCCCATGGCCGCCAACCTGGCCAGGGCGGGGCACAGGATGCAGGTGTTTGATCTGGTGCCCGAGAGCCTGAGCCGGGCCATCGAGGCTGGCTGCATTGCCGCCGGGAATGCCCGGGAAGCGGTGAGCGGCTGCGAGCTGGTCATCAGCATGCTGCCAGCGGGGGAGCACGTGCGCAGCCTCTGGCTGGGGGAGAGTGTCGGTGAGCGGGGTGGCCAGGATCTGCTGGCGGCCCTGTCGCCCGGCACCTTGGTCATCGACTGCTCCACCATAGACGTGGCCTCGGCCCGTCAGGTGGGGGCGGCGGCGAAGGCGAGCGGCATCCGTTTTCTCGATGCCCCCGTCTCGGGAGGGGTGGCCGGTGCGGCGGCGGGCACGCTCACTTTCATCGTCGGCGGCGAACAAGCGGATTATGAAGCGGCCAGACCCGTGCTCGCCTGCATGGGGCAGAACCTGTTTCACGCCGGGGCGCTTGGCGCCGGCCAGATCGCCAAGATGTGCAACAACATGCTGCTCGCCATCCACATGGCGGGCACCGCCGAGGCGCTGGCGCTCGGGGTCAAGGAGGGGCTGGATCCCGTCGTGCTCTCCACCATCATGGGCAAGAGTTCGGGCAACAACTGGAGCCTGGAGCGCTACAACCCCTGGCCCGGTGTGATGGAGAACGTGCCGGCGTCCCGTGGGTATGCAGGGGGCTTTATGACCCGGCTGATGGTCAAGGATTTGGGGCTCGCCATGGCGTTGGCGGAACATGCCCACAGCGCCGTGCCCATGGGGGCCCTGGCCCGCAACCTCTTCAACCTGCACGCGAGCCTGGGCCAGGAGAACAAGGATTTTTCCAGCATCCTCGAGCTCTATCGGGACAAGACAGCGCCGGGTTAAGGGCCGCTATCTACCTATTTACCCGATAGTCTTTGACTCGACAGTCACCGGCCATCTCACCAGGAGCATTTATGGATATCACACGGAAAGTCATCGCCATCACGGGGGCGGGTAGGGGGCTGGGCCGCGCCATCGCTCTGAGTCTGGCGGAGCAGGGGGCCGTGCTTGCGCTCATCGATGTCAACCGCACCGATCTGGAGGTGACCGAGGCAGAAGTGCGCAGCCGTGACGGCCGCTGCGCCCTGTTCGTCTGCAACGTGGCAAGCGAGCCAGAGGTCGAGGCGACCTTCGCCGCCATCAAGGATCAGTTCGGTGCGCTGCACGGCCTCGTCAACTGTGCCGGCATCCTGCGCGACGGCATGCTGATCAAGGTGAAGGAGGGGGCACTGACGGAGAAGATGAGCCTGGCCCAGTGGCAGAGCGTCATCGACGTCAATCTCACCGGCACTTTCCTGTGCGGGCGCGAGGGGGCGGCGCTGATGGCCACCGGCGGGGAGGGGGGCGTCATCATCAACATCTCCTCCATCGCCCGGGCCGGCAACATGGGCCAGAGCAACTATGCCGCCAGCAAGGCGGGGGTGGCCTCTCTGGTGGTCACCTGGGGGAAGGAGCTGGCCCGTCACGGCATCCGGGTGATGGGCATCGCCCCCGGCGTCTTTGCCACCGACATGACGGCGGCGATGAAGCCCGAAGCCATGGCCCGCATGCAACAGGCCATCCCGGTGGGCACCCTGGGGCAGGCGGCGCAGCTGGCCCAGACGGTGCAGTTCATCCTTGCCAACGACTATCTGTCCGGGCGGATGATCGAGCTGGACGGCGGCTTGAGGCTCTAGTCCCCCTGCATATACCCTCTCTGACGCCCCTCCTGCAGGGGCGTTTTTGCAGGGGAAAGGCCCCAGTGCAAGGGTGCATAGCCATGCAGGTCCGGCTTTTGAAAAGCGGGGCGACATCATGAAAAGTCGTGAAATATCAACGGGTCTTTCTTAATTTGAACCAGCTCACAGGCACCCCGGGTCAGTGCTGTAAAATTGCGCGCGGTCAAGGCGGCTCATGATTGACGGCAAGAGGGATTGCGGCCGGAATAGTCATGCAATATAGTTGCCGCCTTTTTCACGGGGTACGGATTTCTAGCCCCTCCCATGTCGCGCGCTGTATGAATACGGATGCTCAGCCGCCGCCTAATAAAACAGGTTTGAGATGGACAAGAAACTGGGGCTGGGTGCCCTCATTTCGCTGGTGATCGGCTCCATGGTCGGTGCCGGGGTTTTCAGTCTGCCGCAAAACATCGCAGCGCACGCCAGTGCCGGGGCAGTCGCCCTGGGATGGGCCATCACGGGGATCGGCATGATCTGCCTCGCCCTGGTCTACCAGAATCTCTCCATGCGTCGACCGGATCTCGATGGCGGCATCTTCAGCTACGCCAAGGCGGGGTTCGGGGATTTCGTCGGCTTCAACGCCGCCTGGGGTTACTGGCTGTGCCAGCTGCTGGCCAACGTCTCCTACGCCATCGTGGTGTTCAGTGCGCTGAGCTACTTCTTCGACACGCCGGACAATGTCATCTTCGGTGACGGCAACACCCCGGTCGCCATCACGCTCGCTTCCCTGCTCATCTGGTCGGTGCATGCCCTGGTTCTGCGCGGCATCCAGGTGGCGGCGCTGGTGAACATCGTCACCACCATCGCCAAGATGGTGCCCCTCATCGTCTTCTGCGTGGCCATCCTGCTCGCTTTCAACATGGAGACCTTCACCCTGGATCTCTGGGGGCAGGGGAGTCCCGAGCTCGGCTCCGTGATGGATCAGGTGAAGTCCACCATGAAGGTGACCCTCTGGGTCTTCATCGGCATCGAGGGGGCCGTGGTGGTCTCCGCCCGTGCCCGCCATCGCAAGGACGTGGGCCGCGCCACCGTGCTGGCGCTGCTGGGGGCCCTGGCGCTCTACGTCATGGTGACCCTGTTCTCCCTGGGGGTCATGAACCAGCCGCAACTGGCGGCCCTCAAGAACCCCTCCACCGCCATGATCCTGGAAGCCGTGGTCGGCCCCTGGGGCGCCTGGCTCATCAACATCGGCCTGGTGATCTCGGTGATGGGGGCCCTGCTGAGCTGGACCGTGCTGGCGGCGGAAGTGCCCTACATCGCGGGCAAGACCGGGGTCTTCCCGGCCTGGTTCGCCAAGGAGAACAAGAATGGCTCCCCCAAGGTGTCGCTCTGGTGCTCCACCTGCCTGGTGCAGATCTTCCTCATCATCATCTACTTCCAGAACAGCACCTATCTGGCGTTGGTGAACATCGCCACCTCGGCGGCCCTGGTGCCCTATGTCTTCTCCGGTGCTTACGGCCTCAAGCTGGCGTTGAAAGGGGAGACCTACGCGGGCCAGCCCCATCAGCGCAAGCGCGACCTGCTGTTGGCCCTGGTGGCCACCGTCTATGGCTGCTGGCTGGTCTATGCCGCCGGGGTGGAGTACCTCTTGCTGGTGGCGCTGCTCTACAGCCCGGGGATCTTCATCTACTGGAAGGCGCGCCAGCACCACGGCCTGCGCAGCCTCAACCGGCTGGAGCAGGGGATGACGGCAGCCCTGCTCGGTTGCGCCGTGCTGGCGTTCTACAAGGTGATGGACGGTACCATTCCCCTGCATTAATCGGCACAATAAAGGGATGGCAAGATGCCATCTCTTTTTTTATGGGCAATGGCGGTCAAGTTGACCGCTGTTTCGTTATTGAAGGAATGTTTATGCTGTTTGTGGGCTATCTGGTGTTGGGGGCCTTCGCGGGCATGCTGGCCGGGCTGTTCGGTATCGGCGGCGGCCTCATCATCGTCCCCGTGCTGGTCCTGAGTTTTCACGCACAGGGCGTGGCGCCGGAGATCATCACCCATCTGGCCCTCGGCACCTCGCTGCCCACCATGATCTTCACCGGTTTCAGCTCCCTGCGTGCGCACCAGGAGGCAGGAGCGGTGGACTGGGGGATGATTCGGCGCCTGGGCGCCGGCATGCTGGTCGGTGCCTGGCTCGGCGGCATGACCGCCAATCTGCTGAGCGCCAGCACCCTCAACATCATCATCGGCTGCTTCGCCTGGACCATGGCCCTGCAGATGGGGCTCAATTTGAGGCCAAAAGCGGAGCGACACATGCCGGGCCCCCTTGGTACCGGGATCGCCGGCACCGTCATCGGCTGGATGTCGGCCTTGTTCGGCATCGGTGGCGGCTCGCTGACCGTGCCTTACCTCACCTGGAACTCGGTGCCCATGCGCAACGCCGTGGCCGCCTCCGCCGCCTGCAGCATGCCCATCGCCCTGGCAGGCAGCCTCAGCTACCTCTATGCCGGTTGGGGAGACGCCGATCTGCCCGAGTGGAGCGTCGGATTCATCTATCTGCCGGCCCTGCTTGGCATCGTGCTCACCAGCACCCAGTTTGCCCGTCTGGGCGCCAGACTGGCACACAGTATGTCACCCCGGCGGCTCAAGCAGGCCTTTGCCCTGCTCATGTTGCTGGTGGGTGCCAAATTCATGCTCTTTAGCTGAACCCTTGGCCAGATTGTTGAAAAATAAGGCGAACGGCTCGCGATGCGGTAGAAAGCCATTGCATTGAGGGGCCAGTTTGCCTATTCTCCTCGCCGGTGGTCCTATTGGTCCTCTCGCATTGATAACCCGTCGACCTGGTCAGGACCGGAAGGTAGCAGCCAAGGCGGGGGACTCGAGTGCCGGGATGTGGCTGGTAGGGCCACCACCTGTTTCTGCCATTCAACAAGTTACAGCTAATACCCCCTTCAGACCTCTTGGTAATCCACTTCATGTGGATGAATCAGGAGTCTTCAAAGTGCATTTTCAGCTCTCTTCACATGCAATTTGCTCTACCGCAAGGTGAGCCTGTGCCCTATGGGCGTTCATCAGGCTTCAGACCGCGCCTGGCTCAAACTTCCTCTTGATCTTCAGCACTGTCCCCTTGAGATCATGCTTTCCCTCAGTCACCTCCCGTGGCCTCTATGGCCCAGCCATCTTCTGACTTTCAGCACTGCAAGCTCTTGCAGTACGCCATCTGACGCCTCCTTTTGTTGGCGCCGGCAGAGCAGGTGAGGCCATGCGCTTGATGCGACACCATGCCGGGGCCACGCGGCAACGCGAACCCCTCTGGTGGCGGGAGCCCGGGCAGGCTATCTTGCCGTTACTGGAGACGCCGGGAACCGGTTTCATACCGTGCGACTCTCCCGTTCTGTTTTATGGATGGTGAGGCCCCGTGCAGGGGCTGCTCTCGACTCACCAGAGACCAGGCTGACAGGCGTGGCATGAATGCAGACCCCGTCAGCCTCTTTTCGCGCCCCTGAGGGGCGCCGTTTTCTGTGGTTGCTCAAAGGAGCCCTGATGATTGGCATGATCGCATCTCTACTCAAACCGGGCCTGCCCGAACACCCGGACTCCTCGCAATATCATGGGGGCCGGTTCAACAATGCCGTGACACCCCAGGCGCGAAGTCTGTGGGAAGGGGCCAGGCTCTGGTGGGACTTTCTGTTCGCCAAGCCTGAGGGCACGGTGCCGGATCGCGCCATTCCGGTACAGGTCATGACCCGGGAGGGGCTCATCGCGGCGCCGGACAACAGCGTGTGGCGCCTCGGCCACTCCACTCTGCTGCTGAAGTTGCAGGGCACGTTCTGGCTGACGGATCCCGTGTTCAGCGAGCGGGCCTCGCCGGTGCAGTGGTTCGGCCCCAAGCGCTGGCATCAACCGCCCATCACCCTGGAGGCGCTGCCCCCCATCGAGGGGGTGATCCTCTCCCACGATCACTACGACCATCTCGATCACGGGGCCATACTGGCGCTGCAGGAGAAGGTCGACCACTTCATCACGCCCCTCGGGGTGGGGGCGCGCCTCATGGCCTGGGGGATTGCGAAGGAGAAGATCCGCGAACTGGACTGGTGGCAGCAGACCCGGGTGGGCGGTGTCACCCTGGTAGCGACCCCGGCCCAGCATTTCTCCGGCCGTGGCCTCGGGGACGGCAACCAGACCCTCTGGGCCTCCTGGGTCATTCGCGGCGAGGGGGTCAACCTCTTCTTCAGCGGTGACAGCGGCTACTTCGACGGTTTCAAGGAGATTGGCAGGCGCTACGGTCCGTTCGACGTGACCTTCCTCGAGACCGGGGCCTACGACAAGCGCTGGGAGCTGGTGCACATGCTCCCGGCGCAGACGGCGCAGGCGTTTCACGATCTCGGGGGGAAATGGCTCTATCCGGTGCACAACGGCACCTTCGATCTGGCCATGCACCGCTGGAACGACCCGCTTGAGCAGATTGCCCGACTGGCTGCCGAGCAACAGATCCCCCTGACCACGCCTGTCATGGGGGAGCCTCTGGAGGTGCTGAGCCCCCATGAGGGTAGCCCCTGGTGGCGCGATTGACCTGAGTGCCTTCCAAAGACGGTGTGACCCCTCAAAGGGGCGTGCGGGAGGTTGGGGCCGGGCCCTGTGAGCGCCCCCGCTGCCTCCCCATCCTCTGCGCCGGACCCGCGACGGCCAGGCGGGGAGGGCGCACGGGAGCGCCTTGCCGCGTTATCTTCTGCCACCAGAGTCTTGCTGATACCTCACTCGGGCTGGGCGGCAACCTGGCGCTTGAAGGGACCTGGCTTGTTGGCCTTGCGGTGTTCCGAAACCAGGATCAGCAGGCGCTGCAGGGCGATGAAGCTGAACAGCAGCAGGCCGATGATGATCTTGGTCCACCAGGAGCTGAGGGTGCCGTCGAAGTTGATGTAGGTCTGGATCAACCCCTGGATCAGCACCCCGAACAGGGAGCCGAAGACGGTGCCCACCCCGCCGCTCAGCAGGGTGCCGCCGATGACAACGGCGGCGATGGCATCGAGCTCGACCCCGACGGCGGCGAGCGGGTAGCCCGCCGAGGTATAGAGCGCGAACACGATGCCTGCCAGGGTCGCCAGGGTGGTGGAGAGCAGGTAGATGCGAATGGTGGTGTGGCGCACCGAGATCCCCATCAGGGCTGCCGAGGTGGCGTTGCCGCCGATGGCGTAAACGTTGTTGCCAAAGCGGGTGCGGTTGGCGAGCAGGATGCCGAAGACCACCACCGCCAGCATGATGAGGGCCAGCAGGCTCAGGCGACCGCCCCCCGGTATCTTCCACGACAGGCTCGACAGGTAGGTGAAGGTGGGGTGATCGATGGGCAGGGACTGCTCGGAGATGAGAAAACTGGCCCCCCGCAGGAAGAACATGCCCGCCAGGGTGATGATGAAGGCGGGGATCTTCAGGGTGTCGATCAGCCAGCCCATGAGGGCGCCAAAGCCTGCCCCGAGCACCAGCACCAGAGGGATGGCCAGCACGGGGCTGACGCCCAGCTTCCCGATGAGGGTTGCCAGCAGCACGCCGGTGAAGGCGATGACGGCCCCCACCGACAGATCGATGCCCCCCGAGAGGATGACGAAGGTCATGCCCACCGCCACTATTCCCAGAAACGCGTTGTCCGTCAGGATGTTGCAGATGATGCGGGTGGACATGAAGGCTGGGAAGGAGGCCAGGCAGAGCAGATAGCCCAGCACGAAGACCATGATGGTCACCATCAGGGGGAGGTTGCGTTTAAACATGGCGAGTCCCTCGCTGGAAGAGGTGGTTGAGGGCCGGTGACTGCATGACCAGCACCGCCAGCACCACCAGGGCCTTGACGATCTGGTTCCACTGGGGCTGGTAGCCGGAGAGCAGGATCCCGGTGTTCACCCCCTGGATGATCAGTATGCCGATCAGGGAGAGGGCGAGGTTGAAGCGCCCCCCCATCAGGGAGGTGCCCCCTATCACCACCGCCAGAATGGCGTCCATCTCGAGCCAGAGTCCGGCGTTGTTGGCATCGGCACCCCGGATGTCGGCGGCGACTATCATGCCGGCGACGGCGGCCATCATGCCGCTCAGCAGGTAGGTGGCGATCACCACCATGGGGGTGTTGAGCCCGGCGTTCTTGGCGGCCTTGATGTTGATCCCCACCGCTTCGATGAAGAGGCCGAGGGCGGTGCGCTTGGTCAGCAGCCAGAGCAGCAGCGCCATGCCCAGGGTGATGATGACCGGGGTGGGCAGATAGAAGAGGGAGCCGCTGCCGATCCAGGCGAGTGCGTCGTTGTTGAAGGTGATGATCTGCCCCTCGGTGATGAGCTGGGCGATGCCCCGGCCCGCCACCATGAGGATCAGGGTGGCGACGATGGGCTGGATCTTGAACACCGCCACCAGCAGGCCGTTCCACAGGCCGCACAGAAGGCCCACCCCGATGACAGCGGCGAAGATGACCGGCAGGCTGTGACCGCCGGTGGCCAGGCTGGCCATGGTGGCCCCGCTGATGGCCATGACGGCTCCCACCGACAGGTCGATGCCGCCGGTGGCGATCACCAGCGTCATGCCGAGGGAGAGCAGGGCCACCGGGGCACAGCGGTTGAGGATGTCGATGAGGCTGCCAAACAGCCGCCCATCCTGGATGTGGATGGCGAAGAAGTTGTCGGCGACCAGGGCATTGATGAGCAGCACGCACACCAGGGCGGCGCACTGGGCCGAGCCCGTGGGCCACTCCCTGCGGGCGCGCGACCCCTTGGCGAGGGGGAGAATGGATGACGTCATATCAGGCCTCACATGCAATGGCGTTCATGATGGCAGGGACGCTCAGGGCGTCCGTCGCAAGCTCTGCCACCTGTTTTCTGTCACGAAGGACGATCACCCGATCGGCATAGCCCACCAGCTCCTCGAGCTCGGAGGAGATGACCAGCAGGGCCAGCCCGTTGGCGCAGAGGGATTCGATGAGGCGGATGATCTCGGCGTGGGCCCCCACGTCGATGCCCCGGGTAGGCTCGTCCAGGATCAGGAACTGGGGTTTGGTGAGCAGCCAGCGGGCGAGCAGCACCTTTTGCTGGTTGCCCCCGGAGAGAAACTGGATGGGCTGCTCTGGTCCCGGGGTCTTGATGGCCAACTGCTCGATGAGGCGGGCGGTGATCTCGTCCTGCTCCTTGCGAGACAGGGGATGCAACCAGCCCCGCTGGGCTTGCAGGGCCAGCACCATGTTCTCCCGCACCGAGGCCGAGGCGATGATGCCGGCGCTCTTGCGATCCTCCGGGCAGAAACCAAAGCCGTTGGCGGCCGCCTGGCGTGCAGAGCGGATGGTCACCGGCTTGTCCCGCACCCGGCACTCGCCGCTATCGCTCGGGACTATGCCGAACATCAGCTCGGCGGTCTCGGTACGACCGGACCCGAGCAGGCCGGCGAGGCCCACTATCTCCCCGGGCATGACGTCGAGACTGAAAGGGGTGATGACTCCCCGCTTGCCATAGTCCCTGAACGACACCATGGGCTGGTTGCTGCGCAGTGTTTTGCCCGCCCGCTTGAGGGCATTGTCGTCCAGCTCGCGTCCCAGCATCATCTTGACCAGCTCCAGTTGTGGCAGTGCCTGGGTGTCGCGGGTGCCGACCAGCTCGCCGTTGCGCAGCACTGTGATGCGATCGCTGATGGCGTAGACCTGATCGAGAAAATGGGTGATGAAGATGAGGCTCACCCCCTGATCCCGCAGGCGCGTCATCAGGGAGAAGAGCATCTGGACTTCGCTGGCATCCAGGCTCGCGGTGGGCTCGTCCAGGATCAGGATCCTGGCGGAGAGTGACACCGCCCGGGCGATGGCCACGATCTGCTGCATGGCGACCGAGTAGTGGTCGAGGGGCAGGGTGACATCCATCTCGAAGCCGTGGCTGGCCATGATGGCGCTGGCCTGCCGGGTCATGGCGCCCCGGTCGATGAAGCCGAAACGGCGTGGCTCGTGGCCGATGAAGAGGTTGTCCGCCACCGACATGTTCGGCAGCAGGTTGACCTCCTGATAGACGGTGCCTATCCCCAGACGCTGGGCATGGGCGGTGTCCGTCGGGGAGATGGGGACGCCATCGAGTTCGATACGGCCAGCGTCTCGCTGATAGACACCGGTGAGGGTCTTGATCAACGTGGACTTGCCGGCCCCGTTCTCGCCGAGCAGCGCCATGATCTCTCCCCGGCGCAGGGAGAAGTCCACCTGATGCAGGGCTCGTACTCCGGGAAACGCCTTGCATATTCCGCGGGCATTCAATACGACATCGTGAGTGTTCTCTGACATGAACATTGGCTCTCCGATATAGCGCGCCATACAAGTTCAATCACTTATATGGCGCGCTATGTGACAGTCTGGCGGGGGAGCGGGATTAATAACCCATGTCTTTTTTCAGCTCGAGCTGCGCCTCGGCACTCCCGGGCTCAAACAGTTTGGACTCCGTCTTGATATGTTTGGGGGGCAGGGTGCCATCTTTCTTATAGGCCAGCAGGGCATCGAAGGCCGGTCCCGCCATATTCGGCGTGAGCTCCACCGAGGCATTGGCTTCGCCTGCGATCATCGCCTTGAAAATATCCGGCACGCCATCGATGGAGATGATCTTGATATCCTTGCCCGGTTTCAGCCCGGCCTCTTTAATGGCCTGGATGGCGCCGATGGCCATGTCATCGTTATGGGCGTAGACGGCGCAAATATTCTTGCCGCTATTTTCCGCCTTGATGAAGCTCTCCATCACCTCCTTGCCCTTGCTGCGGGTGAAGTCGCCGGACTGCGTGCGGATGATCTTGATGGTGGGCACGGCCGAGACGGTGTCGAGGAAGCCCTTCTTGCGATCCAGCGCCACGCTGGCACCCACCGTGCCCTGCAATTCCACCACGTTGCACGGTTTGCCATCCTGCTGCTTGATGAGCCACTGGGCTGCCACTTCCCCTTCGTGGACGCTGTCGGCGGCGACCCCGGTCATGAAGAGACCGTCATCTTTTACCGTGATATTGCGATCCAGCAGGAAGACCGGGATCTCGGCCTCTTTCGCCTCCTGCAATACTGGCTCCCAACCAGTCTGTACCACGGGGGCAATAAAGATGGCATCCACCCCCTGGGCAATAAAGGAGCGAATGGCCTTGATCTGGTTCTCCTGTTTCTGCTGGGCATCGGCAATTTTCAGGATGATGCCGCGTTTTTGGGCTTCGCTCTTGGCGACCGATGTTTCTGCAGCTCGCCACCCGGATTCAGAACCAATTTGCGAGAAGCCCACGGTCATCTCTGCAGAATATGCAGTGGCCGAGAGAATAAGGGTGCTGATAATGCTCGCCAGTTTCACTTTTTTATACATATGACACTCCTTTGTGATGCATGGTGAAATAAACCGGAACACGTCAGGTTTTTATTGTACGGGTCAAGGTTATAGGCTCTTGAATTAAACGGCGGGAGGTGGCTCACAGAAAATTTTTAGCAGCACGATGCTTCATACAAACAGCAGAAGAGTTCATATATCGAGCCCTGCCTGTATTGATTTTTATGCATATTTATTTAATTAGGCAACCATTGTGTCCAGAGTGCCACCTGCTTTTTGCCCCCGGTATCGGGGGCGCAGGCACGCAGATGAGGGGCCCTCGTCAACGAAGAGGGGGATATTCCCCTGGCACAGGCGACCCCTCTGGGTGCACCGCTGCCAGCAGATAATCCACGAAGGCCCGGACCCGGGCCGAGAGGTGACGGTGCTGTGGATAGAGGGCGTAGAAGGGGCGGGATCGCCCCGCAAAGGGGGTCATCACCTCGATCAGCTTGCCTTGCAACAGCGCCTCGGCTGCCACGAAATGGTAGATCTGGAACAGACCGCCCCCAGCCACCGCCCAGCCCAGGCCCGCCAGCACATCGTCAAGCACCCGCTGTCTGCTCTGGACATGAAGGTCGACAGGGTCCCCCTGCTCGTTCACGAACTGCCAGGGGAAGGGGCGACCCGTGCTCGGGGTGATGAACTGGATCAGATCATGTTGCGACAGCATCTCCAGGGAGGTTGGCGCGGGGCGGCGGGCGGCATAATCGGGGGTGCAGAAGACCCCGAGGCTGGCATCCTCCAGCTTGCGGGCGATGATCCGCCCATCGCGCGGCTCCCCCAGCCGGATGGCCAGATCGTAACCATCCTCCACGAAGTCGATGTTCCTGTTGGAGACATTGAGCTCCAGCTCGACCTCGGGATAGGCCGCCATGAAGCCTGGCAGCAGGGGCACCAGACGGTGGTGGGCATAGACGGTGCCCACGCTGATGCGCAGCACTCCTCTGGGGTGGCGCTGGCGGCCGGTGATGGCCCGCTCGGCCTCGGCGATCTGCTCGAGCGCCTGCTGGCACTGTTCCCGATAGAGCTCCCCGTCATGGGTGAGGCGCACGCTGCGGGTGGTGCGATGGAAGAGTTTGACGCCGAGCCTGGCCTCGAGACGCTGGATGGAGCGGCTCACCGAGGCGGGCGTTACCCCCAGTACCTGAGCCGTGGCGGTAAAGCTACCAAGTTCGGCTGCCTTGCAAAAGAGCTCTATGGTGCCGAGCTGGACGGGGTCGAAGGCACGGGACATATGTTCATCCATGTAAATAATCAAGTTCAATGGTGTGAGTTTATTCGTCCGTGTGTAATCAGTAAATTGCTCATCGAGGGCGGCCCGGTGGCCGCCCGATCGATCACTGCCATCAAAAGGAAGATCACGATGAAGAACACCCTCAAGGCCGTGCTGGCCTCACTGCTGCTGGCGACCTCCGCTGCGGCCAGCGCCTCCCCGAAAGGCGAGATCCTGGTGCTGCTCTCGAGCGAGACCGAACTGCCGCTGCAAGGGGGCAAGAGCCTGACCACCGGCTTCTACCAGAATGAACTGGGGGTGCCTGCCGCCGCCCTGCTGGAGGCCGGTTATACCCTGACCCCGGTGACCCCGAGAGGGAACCGGCCCGTTGTCGACAAACACTCCGTCGATCCCCAGTACTTTGGTGGCAACCCGCAGGAGATGGTGCGCATCGGCGCCGTCGTGGAGGGGCTGCTTGGCGCCGGCAAGGTGCTCTCCCTGAGGGAGGTGCTGGCATCCGGTCCCGAGCGCTATGCCGGCCTCTTCATTCCCGGCGGCCACGCACCCCTCATCGATCTTGCCAAGGATCCCGAGGTGGGGACCCTGCTTCGCCACTTCCATGACAACCACAAACCCACGGCCGCCATCTGCCATGGCCCCATCGCGCTGCTGGCGGCGCAGGCGGATCCGGCCGGGTTCGAGCAGTCGGTCATTGCAGGCAAGGCAGACGGCGCCAGAGAGTGGATCTACGACGGTTACAGGATGACCATCTTCTCCGACAAGGAAGAGGCGGTGTTTGAAGGCTCCCTTGGGGGTGACAAGCTGCGCTACTACCCGGCGAAGGCCATGGCCCAGGCCGGCGGCAGCATGCAGTTCGTGGCACCCTGGCAGCCTGGCGTTGTGATCGATCGCGAGCTCATCACAGGCCAGAATCCCTTCTCCGACCACGCCCTGGCGAGCGCCTTCATCGCGGCGCTGGACAAACAGCAAGGGGCAGACTGACGCCAGGAGAGGCGCAAGTTCCCCCCTTGATCAGTGCAGGCAGCCCCCATGGGCTGCCTTTTTCATGCCCCTGCCTTGGCGAGAAACGCCTTCATGGCGGGGGTGACACTGTGTTTTCGGGTGATGAAGGCGATGGTGCCTGCGCTTGCATCGCTCAGGTGGTGGCAGGGCAGTTTGAAGAGCTGCTGGGCGGTGGCGGCGATGCCGGCGCTGACCACGGCGCAGCCCAGGCCGTGGCTCACCCCGTTGACCAGGTGGAACAGGGAGTCTGTCTCCAGCACCACCCGCAGGCTGATCTGCTGGCGGGCGGCGGCCTCGTCCAGGTAGCGGCGAAACTGCATGGTGGTGCTTGGCAGGATCAGGGGGAGATCTTGCAGGTCCGCCAGGGTCAGCGGCCCGGTCGGGGCGCAGTGGGCAGGCAGGGGGCCCAGCAGGGCCATGGGGTTGGGGTGGCGAAGCTGGACGTCGAGGGCCCTGCGCTGATGCTCGGTGAGCAACTCGTCAAAGCCGAGCCCGATGTCGATGCGATGCAGATCCAGCTGCTCCATCAGGGTGGCATGGGTCATCACGCAGAGGTGCAGGCCCACCTTGGGGTAGGCGTCGTTGAACCCCTTAAGCAGCGGCATGATGTCGATGCTCGACTGGGGCACGACGCCGATGCGTAGCGCCCCCGACAGCCCGCCCCGAAAGAGGCTGAGCTCTTGGCGCATGGCATCCTGCTCCTGCAGCATCCGCTCGGCGTGGTGCAGCACCACTTCCCCCGCCTGGGTCAGGGCCACGAACTGGCTGTTGCGCACCACCAGTTCGGTGCCAAGTGACTTCTCCAGGGCGGTGATGCTGGCTGACAGGGTCGGCTGGGTGATGAAGCAAGCCTTGGCCGCCTTGGCGAAGTGACGGTGCTGGGCCAGCTCGTAGAAATAGTGCAACTGCTTGATATTCATCGTGGTAATGGCAGCAGGCAAAGGCAATGAGCGACAAATTTAATCAATCGACATCCCGATAGCAATAGAAGTTATCTATTGGTGAATAGATTTGTTTCATTGGTTTTGGCGCGGCGGCTTATCTAAACTTGAGGCCCGAATACAGCTTATAAGCGTCTCGCATGATCCCTTTCAATTCACGGTTGCCCAGTCTGGATGAGCTGGTGGAGGAGGTGGCCGTGTCAGTCAACATCAACGGCATCAACCATGCCGTCATGATGGCCACCCCGGACGATCTCGACGATTTCGCCATCGGTTTTCTGTTTGGCGAGGGGATCATCGGGGGCAACCACGATGTACACGATATCCAGAGCACCCCGTCCGAGCACGGCATCGTGCTCGATGTCACCATCGCCAACCGCTGTCTGGCAATGCTTGGCCAGCGCAAGCGCCGCCTGGCCGGTGCCAGCGGCTGTGGCATCTGCGGGGTGGAGGCCATCGAACATGCGTTGCCCGTGCTCACCCCGCTGACCCCGGGTGCCCCCTTCGACACCGCCTCTTTGCAGGATCTGCGGGAGCGCATCGTCCCCTGGCAGAGCAAGGCCCGCCAGAGCGGCGCCCTTCATGCCGCCCTGGCGCTGGATGATCGCGGCGAGATCCTGGCCTGCCGGGAGGACATAGGGCGGCACAACGCCCTGGACAAGCTCATCGGCATGCAGCTGCGCCAGCCGGTGCAGGCCGCCACCCTGGTGATCACCAGCCGCTGCGGCAGCGAACTCATTCACAAGGCGGTGCAATTTGGCGCCGCTCACCTCATCAGCCTTGCTTCCCCCAGTCAGCTCGCGGTGCGACTGGCCCTGAAGTACAACCTGACCCTGATCCATGTGCCCCGATCCGATGCCCCGGTCTGCTATGCCAGCCCCCGCGCCCAGGATCACGTTGGAGACTCCCATGTCCAGTCATATTGAAAAACCGGCCAAGGCCGGCGGCTTTTCCTCCCTGCAGTCCACCTTCAAGCAGGTGCTGCGCAGCCAGAAGACCCGCCAGAACATCAAGAACCTGCTGCGGGTCAACCAGACCGACGGCTTTGACTGTCCCGGCTGCGCCTGGGGTGACAACAAGCAGGGGGCCTTCCAGTTTTGCGAGAACGGCGCCAAGGCGGTGGCCTGGGAATCCACCGGCAAGACGGTGGGGGCCGATTTCTTCGCCGAGCATTCGGTGCGCCGTCTCGCCACCCAGAGCGACTACTGGCTCGAATATCAGGGGCGACTGACGGAGCCCCTGCGCTACAACCCGGCCACCGATCACTACGAGCCGGTGAGCTGGGATCAGGCGTTTGCCCTCATCGCCGACAAACTCAAGAGCCTGGCCAGCCCCGACGAGGTGGAGTTCTACACCTCGGGACGCGCCAGCAACGAAGCCTCCTACCTCTATCAGCTGTTTGGCCGTCTCTATGGCACCAACAACTTCCCCGACTGCTCCAACATGTGTCACGAGGCGAGCGGGGTGGGGCTTATCCAGTCCGTCGGGGTGGGCAAGGGCACCGTGGTGCTCGATGATTTCGACGCCGCCAAAGCCATCTTCGTCTTTGGCCAGAACCCGGGCACCAACCACCCGCGCATGATGAACGCCCTGCGCAAGGCGGCACGCCAGGGGTGCCAGATCGTCACCTTCAACAACCTCAAAGAGGTGGCCCTCGAGCGCTTCGCAAGCCCCCAGAGCCCGGCGGAGCTACTGACCCCGGCGGCAACTACCATCAGCCACCAGTACCTCACGCCAAAGCTGGGCGGTGACATGGCGGCCATTCGCGGCATGGCGAAATACATCCTGGAAGAGGAGGGGGGGCGCATCGATCTCGCCTTCATCGAGCAGCACACCGCGCACTTTGACGACTACCTGGCCCAGGTGAAGGCCACGGAGTGGACGCAGATCGAGGCGCAATCCGGCCTCGGTCGGGAGGCGATCACCCGGGCGGCGCAGATCTTCGCAAGCAGCGAGAGCGTGATCAGCTGCTGGGCCATGGGGATCACCCAGCACAAGCATTCGGTCGACACCATTCGCGAAATCGTCAACCTGCACCTGATGTGCGGCCAGATTGGCAAGCCGGGGGCCGGACTCTGTCCGGTGCGCGGTCACAGCAACGTGCAGGGCAACCGCACCATGGGGATCAACGAGAAACCCAATGCCGCCTTCCTCGATCGCCTGGAGCGCCGCTTCCCGGTGGGCTTCAAGCGCACGCCGGGGCACAACGTCTACGAGGCCCTCAAAGCCCTTCATGGCGGCAAGAGCAAGGTGCTCATCTGCCTTGGGGGCAACCTGGCAGCCGCCGCGCCGGATACCGAGTTCACCTATGAAGCGATGCGAAGGAGCGAGCTCAACGTGCAGATCAGCACCAAGCTCAACCGCAGCCACCTCATGGTGTCAAAAGATGCCCTGATCCTCCCCTGCCTGGGCCGTACCGAGCTCGATCAGCAGCGCTCCGGGGTGCAGAAGATCACCGTGGAGGACACCTTCAGCATGGTGCACGCCTCCACCGGGATGAACGAGCCGGTCTCGCCGCTCTGTCTCTCCGAGATAGACATCGTGGCTCGCATGGCCGAGGCAACGCTTGGCAGCGATCGGGTGGACTGGCTGGCGCTGCGGGATGACTACGGGCTGCTGCGGGATCTCATCGAGGAGACCATCGCGGGCTTTGGCGACTTCAACCGCCGCATCGAGGAGCCCTGCGGCTTCCATCTGGAGAACAGCGCCGCCCTGCTGCGCTGGAACACCGCGAGCGGGCGCGCCGAATTCAGGGCGAGCCGTTTGCCGGACTCCATCCTGCCCGAGTGCACCAGCCACGCGGAGCAGATGGTGGACCAGCCCGTGCTGCTGCTTCAGAGCCTGCGCTCCCACGATCAGTACAACACCACCATCTATGGCATGGATGACCGCTATCGCGGCATCAAGGGGCGACGCAACGTGGTCTTCATGAACGAGGAGGATGCCAGGAGGCTGGGGCTCGCCGAGGAGCAGCGGGTGGACATGAGTGCGGTGTGCAACGACGGGCGCGAGCGGGTGGTGCGGGGCTTTAGCGTCATCTTCTACGAGATCCCGAAAGGCAACATCGCCGCCTACTACCCGGAGACCAACCCCCTGGTGGCCATCGAGAGCATAGGGGAGGGCTCTTTCACCCCCACCTCCAAATCGGTGCCCGTACTGGTGACCCCGAGCGCCGCCTCGGTCGAGAGCCTGGCCGTCACGCTCTGATCTCCTGACATGGATACCGTCCGACCCCTGCCATGGCAGGGTTTTTTTTAGGCTATGTCCCAATTACGTGTTGCATCGGGTGCCCTAGCGCCTCATGCAAACACATCTTGGTATTTACCTCCCTGCCGTAACGTTCCAGCATCCTGCGCCAGCCCAGATAATTCCTCAGGTAGTGGGTTGCGACTCCATGGAATCGTTCCATCCACTCCTTCAACCGCCGGTGATATCCGTTCACATGCTGGATGTGGTATGCCCCAATGACTCGCTCACCTCGACGGTTGTACACCACCTGATGTGTTATGCCCCGCGCTTGGCTGAAACTGGCATACACCCCTGCACCATCACTGCAGAGCACTGCATCGGGCGCGATGAGTGGCTGCAACACCGCTTTCACCGTCTGCGCATCCAGCCTTTCCAGCTGAAAGTCGGCTTGATGGCCCGCCCTGTCCTGCACCACCATCACCGGGATATAATCCCGCCCGGTCCCCCGGGTACGCCCTTTCCCGCCACGATGTCTTGCCGGACGAGGCAACCCTCGCTGCCCCTTGAACGATTCGAGGAAGAAGGTTTCATCCACTTCCACAATGCCTTCTTCCCGTGTTGCCTGGTGGTTTGCCATCGCCTTCAGGAAGCGGTGACGCCACAAGAAGGCGGTGTTCTTGCAAACACCGCAGCGGACGGCGGCCTGGCGGACAGTGAGCCCGTCGATGAGAGCCTGGGCGTAGTCCTCCCAATGCTCAGCCTTACGTAATCTGGCCAAAGGCGTCTTGGTGAGGAGGGAGCTGGTTCGCCGACACTGCTTACAACGGTAACGACGCAGCCCACGGCTCCAGCCCCAGGGGGCCAGCTGGGTGGCATCCGCCTGGCAGTGGGGACAGCCGCAGCATGTGGGTAACTGGGCATGGAGGGACGTAATCGGGTGTGGAGCGGCGAGCTCATGCTGAGCGACACGGCGCTGACGCAGAGTAAGTAATGGAAAGAGGGACAACAGGTGTTGGAAGGCTGGCGTATCCATGATGAAGGTCCTCGCGGTGATGACCTACTTCCAGATTAGCCTTCCAACACATAATTGGGACAGCGCCTTTTTTTATGGCCGAACGGTGTCCGGCAAAGCCTGGGCCGATCAGCCCAGGGCCACCACCACGCAGTTTCGGCCCTGGCTCTTGGCATCATAGAGCGCCTTGTCCGCCTCCTTGAGCACGGCGGCGATGCTGGTGGCATCCGCCCCCCAGTGGGCGACGCCGAGGGAGATGGTGATGTGGCCTGCTACCTCCATGTCGTGGCTCGCCACCCGGGTACGCAGGCGCTCGGCGATCTTCTGCGCCTGTGCAAGGGAGACCCCGGGCAGCAGCAGCAGGAACTCTTCGCCGCCGCTTCGACACAAGGCGGCATCGGAACGCAGATCCTGCTGCATCAGGGTGGCGAGGGAGACGATGACGGCATCCCCCACGTCGTGACCGAAGCGGTCGTTGATGGCCTTGAAGTGATCGATGTCCAGGGCAATCACCGTCAGGGGCTGACGTTCGGCCTCGTACTCGTCCAGCATCTGCTGCATGGCCCGGCGGTTGAACAGGCCCGTCATGGGGTCGGTGTGGCTGTCGGTGTGCAGCTTGTCGATCTTGGTGTTGAGCAGCCCCAGCCCCTTGAGGATGGCCTGCTTCAACTGGGCCGCTTCGAAATACCAGGCGCGGATCCCCGAGATGCTGGTGGCGGCCCCCTGCTGATCCATGAGTCCGGCCCGGTTGGCCAGTTGTCGCAGGGGTCTGGCGATGATGGTGGCCGAGAGCCAGATGACGAAGAGAATGAAGAGGGTGACCGGGATCATCCCCTTGAGAATGTCGCTCATCTGTTGATCGAGTCTCGCTAGAGTGGCGCTGCTGGGGCGCTGGGCCACTATCCCCCAGCCTGCGTCCGCCACCGGAGCGAAGCCCGAGAGCATCTCGTTTCCATCGGTGTTGTACATGGTTTGTGCTCCCCCGTTGCCCTGTAACACCTCGTCTACTATCCGGTTGGACGCCACTTTATGGCCAATAAGTTCAGGATCCGGGTGGTAGATGAGGGTGCGCTGGCGGTCCACCACATAAAGATAAGAACCATCCTGGTAGTAGTGCTGCCCCAGCAGGCTGGAGAGCACGCTGGCGGACCCCAGATAGATGGTGCCGGCGACATAGCCGAGGTAGCGCTTGTCTGCCGAGAAGATGGGGTGGGAGAGGCTGATGAGGTAGTTGCCGGAGAGGGAGACAAAAGGATCTGAGATGATCGGCTTCTGCTTCTTCAGGGTGTTTCTCGCATGGGCCGAGGTCAGTTTGGCCCCTTTCACATTCAGAGTCTCGGGGGAGACAGCAACAATGGTTGCCTCGGTGTTGACCACGACCACTGAGTTGAAGGTATTGGTACGTCTACGCAGTTGGGTTACCTCCTCCTCGAGCCCTGCGATGTCATCGGTCTGCAGCAGGGGGGCAAGTTGGCTAGCGCTGTAAGCCAGTTGTTCCTGGGCTGAGTGCAGCATGGTCTCGGCGGAGGCGGCGAGCTTGGCGGCATAGACCCGGTTCGCCTCTAGCGTGTTGTCGATGAGCAGTTGCCGTTGTGCCTGATAGATGGCGTAAAAGCTGTTGCCAAAGGTAGCCAGCACACCTATGACGGCCAGCGCAAGGATGAGGCGATGCAGATCAAACCTCAGCAGCCAGTGAGAGTGCATGAACGAAACGGATCCTTGTCATGGTGTCGGGTTAGGAGGGCATTTTAAGGGGGGCGGACTGCCTAATGCCATCGTTAATGTGATTTTCGAATGATTCCCTTTCATGGGGTGTCCCAGGTGGGAGCCCCGTCCCCTGTCGTCATGAGGCCGGTGAGGGCGGGATCCGCCAGCTCCGCCACCGTCTGCCAGAAGGGGGCGACGAGGGGATTGTCGTTGCCCGGCGGGCGAATGAGCCCGATGATCCAGCTCGCGTCGGCCTCCCCGAGGGGCAGGGTCAGCACATCGGGATGCTCAATGGTGGTGGAGGAGGGGACCAGGGTCCAGGCGATGCCGGCCGCCGCGGTGGCGATGCCGGCAGCGAAGTCGTTCACGTACTGGATGTCCTGAAAGCGCAGGCCGCTCTGGGCGAGGTAATGGATGAACTGATCGTAAAAAGAGGGGGCCTTGTCCCGGCGCAGGATGGCGAGCGGCTTCTCCTGCAGATCGGCGAGCCCTGCCACCCCCTGATAGCCTGCGGGCAGCACGGCGACGAAATGGGCGCGCACCACGGGCAGCACCGGCCAGCCCTTGGGTGCGGGCAGGCGGCAGAAGCCAAGATCCAGGCGACCCTCCGCCAGTGCCAGCAACTGGTGATGGGTGGAGAGATCGTTGAGCTCGATGGCGACCCCGGGGCGGCTGGCCCGAAAGCGGGCGATGGCGGCGGGCACCAGCAGCTTGGTGGCGACCCCGAAGCCGATGCGCAGGGTACCCGCGTGGCCCGCCAGCACGTCGCGGGCGCTGCGGGCGAGCTGCTCGCTCTGGGCCACCAGGGTGCAGGCGTCGGCGTAGAGGGCGCGCCCGAGCACCGTCAGCCGGGTGCTGCCGGCGTTGCGCTCGAACAGCTCGCCGCCAAGGTCCGCCTCCAGCCGGCGGATCTGCTTGCTCAGGGCCGACTGGGTGACGTGCTGGCGCGCCGCCGCCTGACCAAAGTGCAATACCTCCCCCAGGGTGACGAAGGCTTTCAGGTCTCTCAACTCCATGGTGCCTCGCTTGATTCCAGATAGGAATGATAGGTGGCCATATTTGTCATTGGACGGAATTCTAGAAGTGTTGGATGCTGGTGCCAACTCATTTCGGGCCCCTGTACGGGGTCGACGTATCACGGGATGGCCCCCGCCATCCGCGCAGAAGGAGCAACACCAGATGCATCATCACAAGTTCAACGACTTCCCGAACGGTTTCCTCTGGGGCGCCGCCTCCGCCGCCTATCAGGTGGAAGGGGCCTGGAACGAGGAGGGCAAGGGCCCCTCGGTATGGGACAGCTTTACCAAATTGCCGGGCAAGACCTTTGAAGGGAGCAACGGAGACGTGGCGGTGGATCACTACCACAGGGTGGAAGAGGACGTGGCGCTGATGGCCGAGATGGGGCTCAAGGCCTATCGCTTCTCGGTGAGCTGGCCGCGCATCTACCCGACGGGGCGTGGCGAGGTGAACGAGGCGGGGCTCGCCTTCTACGACAGGCTCATCGACGCCCTGCTGGCCCACGGCATCGAGCCGGTGCTGACCCTCTATCACTGGGATCTCCCCCAGGCCCTGCAGGATGAGTACGGCGGCTGGGAAGACAGGCGCATCATCGACGACTTCGAGCGCTATTGCGTGACTCTCTATCAGCGCTTCGCCGGCAAGGTGAAGTACTGGGTGTCGCTCAACGAGCAGAACTACAACCTGACCAACGCCTACCAGCTTGGCACCCATCCTCCCGCGGTGCAGGACAGGAAGCGTTTCTTCGCCGCCAACCACATCGCGTTTCTCGCCAATGCCCGGGTCATCAAGGCGTTTCGCCAGCACGTGCCAAACGGCCTGATCGGGCCGAGCTTTGCATACTCCCCCGCCTATCCGGCCTCCTGCGCCCCGAGCGACATGCTGGCGTTCGAGAATGCCGAGGAGTTCACCAACCTCTGGTGGCTGGATGCCTACTGCTTCGGCCGTTACCCCCAGGCGGCGCTCGCCTATCTGCGGGAGACCGGCGAGGCGCCGGAGATCCTGCCGGGCGATCTCGAGCTCTTGCGCGAAGGCACCCCCGACTACATCGGGGTCAACTACTACTACACCCTGACCTTCACCGACAACCCCCTCGGCGGCCAGACGATGCAGCGCATCAACACCACGGGCAAGAAGGGCACTACGCCCTCCAGCGGCATTCCCGGCCTCTACAAGACGGCCCCCAATCCGCACCTTGAGACCAGCAACTGGGACTGGGCCATCGATCCCACCGGGATGCGCATCGCCCTGCGTCGGCTCTCCTCCCGCTACGCCCTGCCGCTGATGATCACCGAGAACGGCCTGGGGGAGTTCGACAAGCTGGAAGCCGGGGACAGGGTGAACGACGACTACCGTATCGCCTATCTGCACAGCCACCTCAAGGCGTGCCAGGAGGCGATGCAGGACGGGGTCGAGCTGATTGGATATTGCGCCTGGTCCTTCACCGACATCCTGAGCTGGCTCAACGGCTACCAGAAGCGCTACGGCTTTGTCTACGTGGACAGGGACGAGCAGGGAGGGTCTCTTCGTCGCATCAAGAAAGAGAGCTTCCACTGGTACAGCCAGGTCATTGCAAGCGGTGGCAAGACCCTGTAACGGGCCCGGTGCGCCGCACCTCGTCTGCCCAATGCCGGAAGGCCCCCTCATCGGAGGGGGCCTTCCTTGTTTGTGCAGCAGGCAATCATGACCGCCTAGATAAACATGCCGCCCGAGGCTTCGATGCGCTGGGCTGTGATCCAGCGGCAGTCATCGGAGAGCAGGGCGGCGATGGCGCCACCGATGTCGTCGGGCTGACCCACCCGGCCAAGGGCGGTCTGGCTCGCGAGAAAGTCGTTGACCCCCTTGTTGTCGCGCACCACGCCGCCGCCAAAATCGGTCTCGATGGCGCCGGGGGCCAGCACGTTGACCGCGATGCCCCTGGGGCCCAGCTCCTTGGCCAGATACTGGGTGAGCACCTCGACGCCCCCCTTCATGGCGGCGTAGGCGGCATAACCCGGCATGGCGAAGCGGGTGAGGCCGGTGGAGAGGTTGAGGATGCGACCGCCGTCTGCCAGGAGGGGCAGGAGCGCCTGGGTCAGGAAGAAGGTCCCCTTGAGGTGGATGTTGAGCAGGGTGTCGAACTGCTGCTCCGTGGTCTGCTCGAAGCTGGCATGAATGCCGATCCCGGCGTTGTTGACCAGGAAGTTGAAATGGGTGCGCTGCCACTCCCGGGCGAGCAGTTGCGTCACCTCCTCTGCAAAGGCCGCGAAGGTGGCGCTCTCGCCCACGTCCAGAGCCAGGGCATGGGCCCGAACGCCGAGGGCGCGGGCCTGGGTCACCACCGCCTCCGCCTCTGCGGCCTGGCTGCGATAGGTGATGATGAGGTCGACGCCTTTGGCGGCGAGGGCCAGGGCCCCGTGCTTGCCAAGGCCGCGGCTGGCCCCGGTGATGAGGGCGATGGGTCTGGTCATGGTATGACTCCTGTCAGGGTGGCGGACACAGGCTCGATACGAGCCGACCGGATCACTGTATTGTTCCTTTTAAACTGGATAAATAGCGTGATAATAGAATCACTGTTCCGTTTATCGAGACAATCAGGCCATGGATCAACTGGATGCGATGAGAGCCTTCGTGCGGGTTGCCGAGCTGGAGAGTTTTACCCGCTGCGCCGAGCAGACGGGCATCCCCAAGGCGACCCTCTCTGCCGCCATCCGTCGGCTGGAGGAGCGCATGGGGACCCGGCTCCTGCTGCGTACCACGCGGCGGGTGCAGCTCACCACGGACGGCCAGCTCTGCTATGCCAGATGCCGGGAGCTTTTGGCGGACATGGAGGAGTTTGACGGCCTGTTTCGCCAGGGGGGGCAGATCTCGGGACAACTGCGGGTCGACATGCCAAGCCGGATGGCCCGTCACCTGGTGATCCCGGCCCTGCCGGACTTTCTGGCGCAGCATCCCGCCCTGCAACTGATGCTGAGCAGCACGGACAGGCGGGTGGATCTGGTGCGCGAGGGGTTTGACTGCGTGGTGCGGGTCGGGGCGCTTGAGCCCTCCAGCCTGGTGGCCAGGCCCCTTGGTCACTATCGCCAGATCAACTGTGCCAGCGCAGGCTACCTGGCTCGCCACGGGGTGCCCCGCACCCTTGGGGATCTGGCGGGCCACCGGCTGGTGCACTATGGTTCCGGGTTTGGTGCCGGGCAGGGGCGCAGCGAGCCCGGCTTTGAATACCTGGCGGAAGATGGCCACCGCGCCCTGCTGCCCATGGCGGGGGCCCTCATGGTCAATGACAGCGAGACCTACCTGGCGGCGGCGCTGGCGGGGCTTGGCATCATCCAGATGCCGCGGGTGGGGGTCGAATCCCTGCTCGCGGGGGGCGAGCTGGTGAGCATCCTGCCCCAGTGGCAGCCGCCGCCGCTCCCCATCCACGCCCTCTATGCCCATCGCCGCCAACTGGCCCCCAGGGTCCAGCTCTTCATCCACTGGCTGGCGGGGTTGCTCGCCGCCCATCTCGGGGGCGCCTCAGAGGCGGCTGCGCCTTGAGCGAAACTCCCTCGGCGAGAGGGCAAACTCCTCGCGAAAGAAGCGGGTAAAGCTGCTCTGGCGGGCAAAACCCAGGCGCTCCCCCACTGTCTGCAGGGGGAGGGCGGGATCCTGCAACAGGCGGCAGGCCTCCTCCCGGCGCACCCGCTCCAGCAGGCCCGAGAAGTGGCACCCTTCCTCCCGCAGATGGCGGTTGAGGGTCCAGCGGGTCAGTTTGAGGTGCTCGCACACCCCATCGAGCAGAGAGGAGGCCTCGGCGCTCTCTTGCCACAGCTGCTGGCGGATGAGTGTCATCACCCTGTCCCGGTAGCGGCTGCTTGGGCGAAGCTGGGCCATCTGCCGGTCGAGCTCCCCGAGCAGCAGGGGTTGCAGGGGCAGGTTGCACTGCCCGTGGGCGAGATCGAGCAAGGCGGCGGGAAAGCGCAGCTCGAAGTCCGCCCCCTGTTGCAACCGCCCTTCCAGCCAGCCTGCCAGCTCACGCCACAGCCTGGGGCGTACCGGGGTGGGCAGCACCAGCAGCCCCTGGCCCGGGTGGTAGAACTGGAGCAGGGCATAGAGGTGGCAGAGGTTGGCCAGGCTGCTCAGGGCGATGACGTCCGGGTGATCGGACTCCGAGTGGTAGCTGATCCTGGCCTGCCCCTCTTCTTCTTGCAGGCGGATCTCGTCGCTCTCGCCGATGAGGGGGCGGTAGGCGAGGAAGAAGTGCAGGGCCTGGCGAAGGGTGGCGGCGTTGCAGCACAGGCTCGCCAGCGACATGAAGTCGGCAAAGAGGCCGGGGAGGGCGGGGGGCGTCCAGTCGAGGGCCAGATCCACGTGGGGGGCTGCCCCGGCCAGCAGCCGGAAGTGGCGCCCGGTGTCGAGCCGCCCCTGGGGGATCAGCAGCTCTTCGTGAGCGATGCCGCAGGGGTGCAGGAGGGCAGCAGGATCCCGCCCGCGGGCCTGCCAGTGGTTGAGGCAGTGCAGGGCAATCCGGTTGGAGACGGTCTTCACGGCAAAAATCCTTGTCAGCGGTGGCCCACCATCATCGGCCAACGGCGGCGGATTGCCGTGAGCCAGCGCCGCTTTCATGTTTCAGATTTGTAACCAAGGGTAACCCTGCAACCCTTTTCACACTTTTCAATCCTGCTCCCAACCGGCAACTTCCTGCACCCGACGGGCAAGTGAGAGGGGCCGCTTTTGCATAGAGTGGCGACTCCTACACACACAAGGAAGATAACAACAATGAAACACCACTCGCTCTCCCGAACCCGTGTCGCCCTCGCCATCGGGGCCCTGCTGCTGGCAGGGTGCAACGACAACGATTCCACCCCCAAGCCCGAGCAGCCCGTTCTGGGCCACCGCACCGTCACCCTCATCGAGCAGGACGGCCTGCAATTCAAGGATCTCGATGGCAGCGGCACCCTGACCCCCTACGAGGACTGGCGCCTCGGCGCCGCCGAGCGGGCCCGGGATCTGGTGGGCAGGCTCACCCTGGCCCAGAAGGCAGGGCTGATGATGCACGGCACCCTGGTGCTGGACGGGGCGGGGCGGGTGAACCTCGCGGCCATGGACAAGATGCTGCGCGAGGACGGGGTCAACACCTTCATCACCCGCATGGCCGGTGATCCGGCGGCCATCGCCGCAGACAACAACACCCTGCAGGCCCTGCTGGAAGGGGTGGGATTCGGCATCCCCATGACGGTGAGCACGGATCCCCGCAACCACTTCACCCATGATCCGAACGCCACCAGCATCGGTGCCGGGGCCTTCTCCCAGTGGCCCGAGACCCTGGGGCTGGCCGCCATCGGCGATGCTGCCCTGGTGCAGCGCTTTGGCGACATCGCCCGTCAGGAGTACCGTGCCGTCGGCATCCACGAGGCCCTCTCGCCCCAGGCGGATCTCGCGACCGAGCCGCGCTGGGGCCGCATCAACGGCACCTTCGGGGAAGACAACCTGCTCGCCAAGTCCCTGGTCAAGGCCTACATCGAGGGCTTCCAGCAGGGGAGCGAGGGGATAGGCAAGGAGAGCGTGGTCACCGTGGTCAAGCACTTCGCCGGGGCCGGTCCCCAGAAGGACGGGCTGGATGCCCACAACCCCTGGGGCAAGGAGCAGGTCTACCCCGGCGGCCAGTTTGCTTACCACCTGGTGCCCTTCGAGGGTGCCTTCGAGGCCAGGGTGGCCGCCGTGATGCCCTATTACGCCATGCCCCTGGGCCTGACCCAGGATGGGCAGCCCGTCGAGGAGGTGGGGTTTGGTTTCAACCGCCAGATCATCACGGATCTGTTGCGGGGCCACTTCAAGTTTGACGGCGTGGTGCTGAGCGACTGGGGCATCGTCAATGACTGTGACAGCCGCTGCGAGCAGGGGCTGACCCAGGATGAAGTCAATGCCGGGGTGAGCCCCTGGACCGTGCCCTTTGGCATGTCCTGGGGCGTGGAGAAGCTCACCAAGGCCGAGCGTTATGCCAAGGCCATCGACGCCGGGGTGGATCAGTTCGGTGGCGTGGAAGATCCGGCTCCCCTGCTGGCGGCGGTGCAGAGCGGTCTGGTGACCGAGGCGGCCATCACCACTTCGGCCGAGCGGATCCTGGCCCAGAAGTTTGCCCTCGGGCTCTTCGAGAATCCCTATGTGGATGCCGAGGCCGCGGTGGCCCTGGTGGGCAAGGCCGAGTTCCAGCAGGAGGCCCAGGCCGCCCAGGCGGCGTCTCACGTGCTGCTGAAGAACGAGGGGGCCCTGCTGCCGCTGAAGGCGGACGGCAAGCGGGTCTATCTGCACAATGTCAACGCCGAGGTGGCCAGGGCCAACGGCTATACGGTGGTGACGAACCTGGCCGACGCGGAGCTTGCCATCGTGCGGGTCAACGCCCCGGGCGAGCAGGACCCCCGCTTCCCGTTTGGCAGCATCCACTTCGGCCAGCTCGGCTTTGCCAGCAATGCTCAGGTGGTGCAGGAGACGGCCCACGAAGGGGTCTACCGCGGCGCGGATGACTATGCCGCCATCCAGGCCATCGAGCAGGCCGGGGTGCCCCTGGTGCTCTCCGTCTATCTGGACAGGCCCGCCATCCTGACCGAGGTGGCCCCGGCGGCCCGGGTGCTGCTGGCCAACTTCGGCGCCCTGGATCAGGCCCTGTTCGATGTCATGAGCGGTACCCAGAAGGCACGCGGCAAGCTCCCCTTCGAGCTGCCCTCGAGCTGGCAGGCGGTGCTGGCCCAGTCCCCAGACGTGGCCAAAGACTCACAAAGCCCGCTCTATCCCTACGGGGCAGGTCTGGCCTATTGACGGACAGGGATGTTCTGTCTCTCATCAAGGCGCCTTCGGGCGCCTTTTCCATTGCCCCCATCGACAATCCCGGTTTGGCGCAAGGGGTTGGCTTGGGCATAATGGCGCCCCGGCAACGGGTGCGGTGGCCAGCGCGGCAGGCACCCGGTCACAGTGCACAGGAGATGAGATGAAATTTATCGGAGCCCACGTCAGTGCGGCGGGCGGGGTGGAAAACACCATCGCCCGGGCCAAAGCCATCGGGGCCAACGCCTTCGCCCTGTTTACCAAGAACCAGCGCCAATGGCAGGCGGCGCCCCTCTCCGAGGCCAGCATTCGCGCCTTCAAGGCCGCCTGCGAGAAGGAGGGCTTTCGCCCCGAGCAGATCCTGCCCCACGACAGCTACCTCATCAACCTGGGTCATCCCGACCCCGACGCCCTCGCCAAGTCCCGGGATGCGTTCCTGGACGAGATGAAGCGCTGCGAGCAACTGGGGCTGTGCTACCTGAACTTCCACCCGGGCAGCCATCTCAAGCAGATCCCCGAGGCGGTGAGCCTCAAGCTCGTGAGCGAGTCCATCAACTGGGCGCTGGAGCGCAGCGAAGGGGTGACGGCGGTGATCGAGAATACCGCCGGCCAGGGCACCAACCTCGGCTGGTCGTTCGAGCACCTGGCCACCCTCATCGACGGGGTAGAGGACAAGAGTCGGGTCGGCGTCTGCTTTGACACCTGCCACGCCTTCGCCGCCGGTTACGATCTGCGTACCCCCGAGGGGTGCGAGGCGGTGTTTGCCGACTTCGACCGCATCGTGGGGTTCGAGTACCTCAAGGGGATGCATATCAACGGCGCCAAGTGTACCTTCGGTAGTCGGGTCGACCGTCACCACAGCCTGCGGGAGGGCAACCTCGGCGAGGCGGTGTTCCACCACATCATGAACGACGACCGTTTCGACGGCATCCCGCTTATCCTCGAGACCATCGACGAGTCCATCTGGGGCGAGGAGTTAAGCTGGCTGCGCAGCCTGGCCGGGAGCCCGCGCCCGGCGTGATGCCGGGGTCCACCATTGGGTAGCAAGGAGAGACGATGCACGACGAGACAAGGGCGCCCCTGCGCTTTGGCATTGCCGGGGCGGGGGCCATCGCCCGGCGTTTTTGCCGCGATGTGAACGGGCACGCCAGGGGAGCCGAGGTGGTGGCCATCGCCGCCCGGGACCAGGGACGGGCGGACGAGTTCGCCCGGGATCTGGGGCTGCCCCACGCCTATGGCAGCTATGAGGCCCTGGCCGCCAGCCCCGAGGTGGAGGCCGTCTATGTGGCGGTCATCCACCCGGAGCACGCGGGCCTGGTGAGGCAGATGCTGCTGGCGGGCAAGCACGTACTGGTGGAAAAACCGGCGGTGACCCGGGTGGCGGATTGGGACGCCCTGGTGGCGCTCGCCCACGCACGGGGCCTGCTGCTGCTCGAGGCCATGAAGGTGATGTGCTTCCCCGCCATGCGCGCCCTGTTGCAGCGCCTGCCCCTGCTGCCGCCGCCGCGCGAGCTGCGGGCGGCGTTCGGTTCGACCCAGCCCAGGGTGGGCAAGCTGTTCGATCCTGCCCTCGACGGCGGCGCCGCCTGGGACGTGGGGGTCTATCCCCTCTGGCTCCATGCCGCCCTCTGCCATCGGCTGGGGCTGGGCTGCCCCGCCCCCGAGGTGACGCTGACGCGGGCTCCGGGGGAGGTGGATCTCACCGCCAGCTTCACGTTCGATGAGCCGTTTCGGGCCGAGCTCGGGGCCTCCATCATCGAGGATCTCGAGCGGGAAGCGTCCTTGTCCGGGGAGGGGTGGCGCCTGGTCATCGAGGGCAAGTGGTGGAATCCCCAGCACATTCGCTGGCAAGGGGGGCCTGCCCCCGTCATCTGGCCGGCGGACATCTATCTGCCGGTGGAGGGGGGCGGCATGCAGCACGAGGCGGATCACTTCGCCGATTGCCTGCGCCACCGGCTGCTGGACTCCCCCTGGGTGCCCCAGGCCGTGACCCGGCAGGTGCTCGGCTGGATTGAAGGGGGACTCGCAAGCTGAGGCCGGGGAAGGGCCGAGGGGAGTATCGGCTGAACGACAAGGGCGCCAATGGCGCCCTTGTCGTATCCGAAGGGCTTCTCACGCCAGGGTCTGGGCGCGGCAGAAGGCCAGGAAGCGGCGCAGGGTGGCGGAGTGGAACTTCTGCTTGTGCCAGACGAGGGAGAGCTGGCGTGGGAAGCGGCGACTCGGGGTGAGGGCCACCAGGCGCCCCTGTGCCAGTCGGTCCGCCACCGCGAGGCGGGAGATGAAGGAGATACCGAGCCCCTTCTCCACCGCCAGCATCACCGCCTCCAGGGTATTGAGCTCTATCCCCGCCTGCCAGCGGGGCAGGTGGGGCTGGAGCTGCTGCTCGAACTGCTCGCGGCTGCCGGATTGCGCCTCGCGCAGCACCCAGGTTTCCCCGGCAAGCCGGCGCAGGGGCAGCTCGAGCTGATCCGCCAGGGGGTGACCGGGGGCGGCGATGATGAGCATCTCGTCCTCCAGCCAGGGTTCGCTCACCAGGTCCGGGTGGTGGTTCTCCCCCTCGATGAGGGCGAGATCCAGTTCGAAGTGGGCGAGGGCATGGCACAGGAGGTGGGTGTTGGCGATGGTGACCCTGGGGGCGGCCCCCAGCTCCTGGGCCCCCTCCGCCAGCAGGGCGGGCAGCAGGTAGTTGCCGATGGTCTGGCTGGCCCCGAGGTGCAGCTGGCCGCTCGGCTCGGCATCGGGGCTGAAGAGCTGCTCTATCTCCTGCATCCGGGTCAGCAGCTCCTCGGCGGCCGGTTGCAGCAGACGCCCCTCGCTGTTGAGCTGAAGCCTCGGGTGCACCCGGTCGAACAGGGGCGTGGCGAGCTGGCGCTCCAGCTCCTGCAGCGACTGGGAGACGGCCCCCTTGCTCAGGCAGAGTTCATTGGCGGCGCCCCCCAGGTTGCCGTGGCGGGCGATGGTGGCAAACACCTTGAGTTGTTGCAGGGTGAGCTTCATATCGTTTGATTTTCCTAAACGCTAAGTTCAATTCATTTAGATATCGTAAACGATAGACCCCCTTTATCCTATGCCCATAGTCATCATCAAGAGGGTATCCGCCATGATCGCAAGAACCCGCCGCTCCCTGGCCGCCGCCCCGACCCCCATGGCCGGTCTGGCACTCGGGATCGCCAGCCTCGGCTGGTGCTGGGAAAATGCCGGTCAGTTCGATGGCCGTCTGCAACTGCTGGGGGCCGCCATCGCCGCCGTGCTGCTCCTCGTCCTGACCTT
Organism: Aeromonas sp. ASNIH1; assembly: GCF_002934285.1. Taxonomy (NCBI): domain Bacteria; kingdom Pseudomonadati; phylum Pseudomonadota; class Gammaproteobacteria; order Aeromonadales; family Aeromonadaceae; genus Aeromonas; species Aeromonas sp. ASNIH1. The sequence goes on from NZ_CP026228.1 coordinate 3,936,869, forward strand.
CAAGTTTCTGATCCACCCGCGCCTGCTGTGGCAGGATCTCGCCCATCCCGTGGTGGGCAGCGTGGTGCCCACCTACGCCATGGGGACCATGGTGGTCTCCAAGGCGGTCGGCCTGCTCGCCCCGACCCTGGGGCAGGGGCTCTGGCTGTTTGCGGTCATCATCCACCTCGTCTTCCTCGCCACTTTCGTCTGGCACAGGGCCAGAGCGTTCGAAATCCATCACATGGTGCCGAGCTGGTTTGTGCCGCCGGTGGGGATCATCGTGGCTGACGTGGCCTACCCGGGCGGTCCCTTCGCATCCCTGGCCACCGGCCTGCTCTGGTTCGGCATGGCCTGCTACGGCCTGATGCTGCCGCTGATGCTCTATCGCCTCATCTTCAGCCACGAGGTGCCGGATGCCGCCAAGCCCACTATCGCCATCCTGGCCGCCCCGGCGAGCCTGTCGCTGGCCGGCTACCTCACCGTGAGCCAGGATCCCTCCCTGCTGCTGGTGGCGGTGCTGCTCGGGATCGCCGTGCTGATGACCGGCATCATCTACCTGGCCTTCATCAAGCTGCTGCGCCTGCCGTTCTCGCCGGGTTACGCCGCTTTCACCTTCCCCCTGGTGATCGGGGCCACCGCCCTGTTCAAGGTGAGTCACCTGCTGTCGCAGTGGCCGGAGGCGGCCCGCTATGCCGAGCAGCTCCATCAGCTGGCCTATCTGGAGCTGGGGGTGGCCACCCTGGTGGTGGGTTACGTGGCCCTGCGTTACCTGATGTTCTTCCTGCCGGCGGTGCAGGATGACCTGCCGGGGCAGCCCGCACGCCGCTAGGCACAAGGTTTTCATCCCCCCTCGTCATCGACCCCGCCCGTGCGGGGTCTGCCGTTCGTGATGCAGTGACACAGAGGGGAATCAAATGAAGCAGATTAATTTTGTCAATCCGTGAAGTGGCTTAAATAGTTGCCCATACAGGCGACATTCAGTTGGCGTTAACTGGTAATACCTGTCACGATGCGCGCCACTTTATCTTCCCATTGTTTTGTCGTGCCCCATGTCCTCATCTGATCCCGTGTTTGACGCCCGATTCCAGCCTCGTCTGCTGCACCCCCGTTACTGGTTGAGCTGGCTCGCCCTCGGCGCCATCGGTGTGCTCGCCTTCGTGCCCCCGCGCTGGCGGGATCGCCTGGCCGATGCTCTGACGCCCCTGGTATGCGCCATCTCGAAGAAGCAGATCTACATCGCCAGGACCAACCTCGCCATCTGCTTCAAGGAGAAGAGCGAGGCCGAGCGGGAGGCCATCCTGATGACCTCCATCCGGGTCGGCCTCAAGAGCCTGCTGGGCTTTGGCGAGTTCACCTGGCGCAGCCCCGCCCACGTGATGGGGCGGATCCAGGTCAGCGGCTGGGAACATATCGAGGCGGAGCAGGCCGCTGGCCGACCGGTGATCCTGGTGGTGCCCCACAGCTGGCCCATCGACGCGGCGGGCTACTACTTTGCCCAGCGGGGCCTGCCCATGTGCACCATGATGAAGAGCGCCCGCAACCCGGTGTTCGACTGGCACATCAACGGCGCGCGGGCCCGGCACGGCTGCCGCGTCTATGAGCGCAGCGCCGGCATCAAGCCGGTGATCAAGGCGGTGAAATCCGGTCTGAGCTTCTTCTATCTGCCGGATCAGGATCACGGCCGGGAGGCAAGCCTGTTCGCCCCCTTCTTCAACCACCCCAAGGCGACGTTGCCGGCCCTGCCACGGCTGGTGAAGCTGACCGGCGCCCGGGCCCTGCCGGTGCTGGCCTGCTATGACGAGCAGGCGCACGGCTACCGGTTGGAGGTCGAGGCTCCCTACGCCGACTACCCGAGCGGGGATCTGATGGCGGATACCTGCCGCATGAACGACAGCGTGGAGCGCCAGCTCTGCCGCCACCCGGGCCAGTACATGTGGTTCCTCAAGATCTTCGACACCCGTGAGGATCAGGTGGGGCCGGATGGCCTCTACGAAGAGGGGATCCGGCGCATCCGCCGGGGCCTTGCTCCTCACCCCTGAGCCTTGCGCTCACCCGGTGCAAAAATGTGGCCCCAAGCGGGCCACTTTTTATTTCTAACTTGTCTGATCAGTGACTTGGCGCGGGGGCGCTGTGCAGGGCAGGGTAGAAAAAGTTGTCAGGATCACTAAAATGACGCTCTGTTTTGATGATTCGATGGCGACCATGTCCGCACAAGATCCGGTGTTTGACACCTCTTTTCATCCGCGCCTGCTGCACCCCCGTCTGTGGGGCAGCTGGCTGGCCGTCGCTCTGCTCTCCCTGCTGGCCTGGGTGCCGGCAAGGGCACGGGACAAGCTGGCCGACTACCTGGCCCCCCTGCTGCTGCGCGTCTCCAGGAAGCAGGCCTACATCGCCGACACCAACCTCAAGATCTGCTTCCCCCATCTCGACGAGGCGGGCCGTCAGGCCCTGCTGCTGAAATCCATCCGGGTGGGGCTCAAGACCTTCCTGGGCTTTGGCGAGCTGACCTGGCGCAGCCCCGACTTCCTCAAGGGGCGCGTCAAGGTGAGCGGCTGGGAGCACGTGGAGGCGGAGCGGGCAGCCGGTCGCCCCATGATCTTCGTGGTGCCCCACACCTGGGCGGTGGACATGATTGGCCGCTACTTCCCCCTCCAGGGGATCAAGATGTGCACCATGATGAAAAGCCCCAAGGATGCGGTGTTCGACTGGTACATCAACCGCGAGCGCAGCAAGGGTGGGCGTATCTACGAGCGCAGCGTCGGCATCAAGCCCGCCATCAAGGCCCTGCGCAGCGGCGACAGCTTTTTCTATCTGCCGGATCAGGATCACGGCCGGGAGGCGAGCCTCTTCGTGCCCTTCTTCAACCACCCCAAGGCGACCCTGCCGGCCCTGCCCAAGCTGGTGAAGCTGACCGGTGCCCGCGCCGTGCCCATTCTGGCCTGCTACGACGAGGACGAGGGGTGCTACCGGCTGGAGATCGAGGCGCCGTTCGATCCTTATCCCACCGCGGATCTGGTGGCGGACGTCAACCAGATGAACCGCATGGTGGAGCAGCAGCTTGGCCGCTTCCCCGAGCAGTACATGTGGTTTCTCAAGATCTTCGAAACCCAGGAGCACGATCAGGGCGAGGACGGTCTCTACGAGGCGGGGATCCGCCGCATCCGCCAGGGGCTGCCACCGGAACCTTGATCGACACGGCCCCCTTGCGGGCCGTTTCTGACAGGGGTGGCAGGCCACCAGCAAACAGGTGCAAACAAGGTGCAAATAGGGTAAAAGGGCGGTCATGAAAATTCCAAATCGAATCCAACCTCTGGTTGATGACGGCCTGGTGGACGATGTCATCAGCCGGCTGATGAGCGGCAAAGAGGCCGACGTCTATGTGGTGCGCTGCGGCGACGAGATCCGCTGCGCCAAGGTCTACAAAGAGGCGTCAAAGCGCAGCTTCAAGCAGGCCGTGGTCTATCAGGAAGGGCGGCGGGTACGCAGCAGCCGCGATGCCCGCGCCATGGAGAAGGGCTCCAAGTACGGTCGCAAGCAGCACGAAGAGGTGTGGCAGAACACCGAGGTGGATGCCCTGTTCAAGCTGGCGGCGGCCGGGGTGCGGGTGCCCAGGCCCTATGTCTGCCTCGATGGCGTGCTGCTGATGGAGCTCATCACCGACGCCGACGGCAACGTCGCTCCCCGTCTCAACGACGTGGCCCTGACCCGTGAGCAGGCTCTGGTGGATCATGGCAAGGTGATCCGCTACGTGGTGCGCATGCTCTGCGCCGGGCTCATTCACGGGGATCTCTCGGAGTTCAACGTGCTGGTGGACGAAGAGGGGCCCGTCATCATCGACCTGCCCCAGGTGGTGGATGCCGCCGCCAACAACCAGGCCAGGGCCATGCTGGAGCGGGATGTCGACAACATGCGCAACTACTACGGCATGTATGCCCCCGAGCTGCTCAAGACCCGGTATGCCCGGGAGATGTGGTCCTTGTTCGAGGATGGCAAGCTGGGCCCCGAGACCGAGCTCACCGGCCTGTTCGAAGAGAGCCGGGAGGCCATCGATCTGGATGGCGTGCTGCACGAGATAGAGAGTGCCCAGGAGGAGGCCATGGCCCGCCGGGCCAGGTTGCAGGCGGAGCAGGAAGAGGAGTCCTGACGGGCCTTCATTCCAATCAAAAAGAGCGCCATGGGCGCTCTTTTGTTTTGGACCCTGGCTCAGAGCCCGGTCAGGGGTGGCGCCTTGAGACGGGGCCCCTGGTAACCCGTCACCTCGCCAAAGCGCGGATGACCGCTCTCCCAGTCGGCGGCGGCGGTGCGAATGGCCTCCTTGTCGACGCTCACGAAGTTCCACCAGATCTGCAGCGGTTTGGGCAGGGGCTCGCCGCCGATGAGCAGCAGCCGGGCGCCCGGGCGCAGGGTCAGCGCCACCTCCCGGTTGCCGGGGGGCAGGTAGAGCAGCTGCTCCGGGGCCAGGGCCTCCCCTGCGACGATGGTCTCCCCCGCGAGGGGAAAGAGGCCGTGCTCGAAGGCGGGATCCAGGGGAAGGGTGATCTCGCCTCCCTCGGGGGCGTGCAGATCCAGCCCCAGAATGGGGGAGAAGTGCAGGGTGGGGGCGCGCCGGCTGCCGTGCTCGCCGATGAGCAGAGTGAGGGTGATCTCCCCTTGCTGCCAGCGGGGGAGCGTCGGGTAGTGATCGAAGCGGGGCGGGGTATGCTGATCCGCCTCTGGCAGGGCTATCCAGAGCTGGGCGGCGTGCAGATCGGGCTGGTTCGGGACCGACTCCTCCGTGTGGGCGATGCCCCGTCCTGCGGTCATCAGGTTCACCTGGCCCGGACGGATCACCTGCTTGCTGCCCAGGCTGTCCCGGTGGAGGATCTCCCCCTCCAGCATCCAGGTGAAGGTCTGCAGGGCGATGTGGGGGTGGGGCCCCACATCCATGCCGGGGGCGCCGGGGGCAAAGCGGGTCGGGCCGATATGATCGAGAAAACACCAGGGCCCGATGGTGCGCCGCTCCTTGACCGGGATGGCGCGAGCCACCGGGATGCCGCCCACATCGGTGAGGCGGGAGGCAATGCGTTGCCACTGTTGTGTCATGGGGTGCTCCTTGTCGAGGAAAAGGTTGGCGCGCGCAGGCCGCAGCGTCTGCCGGAAGTTGGACATGCCGTCTCGCCCGGTGCCTGTGAGTGATGCCGAGGTTACTATGCCCCAATCCGGCGCCGGATGGCAAAGACGGGGCACAGCGCCTGCCCTGAGGGCCCAGCCCGGCAATTGCAGCCGGGTACTGTATGAACGTACAATAGTCCCATCCCACTCTTGAGCCCGACCACCTGCATGACCGACATCCAGCCCCTCCCTCCCGTGACCCCGCCGCTCGACGGCTTCATCCTGACCCGCCATGGTCGGGATGTGCAGGGGCGTACCGAGATCGTGATGTGGCTCTGGAGCGCACAGGGACCGGTACGGGTGGTGGTGCCGGGGCAGGAGCCGGTCTTCTTCCTCCCGGAACGCCACCTGGAGGAGGCGGCAGAGCTTTTCAAGGGGGCCGGGGTGAGGGGGCGTTTTCGCCGCCTCCCCATGCACACCTTCGAGGGGAGCCGGGTGGTGGGCTGCTACTTTGCCACCCTGAGCGCCTTCCACCGCGCCATCGAGCTGCTGCTCATCCGCGGATTGGAGCACTTCGAGGCGGATATCCGCCTGCCCGAGCGCTTTCTCATGGAGCGCTTCATCACCGCCGGGATGCGCTTTGACGGCAAGGCGAGGCGAAAGGGGGGCAGGCAGGGTTACTGGGAGGTAAACGAGGCGCGCTGTGCGCCGCAGGCGGTGACGCCGACCCTCTCCTGGGTCTCCCTGGACGTGGAGTGCGCCATGGATGGCACTCTCTTCTCGGTGGGGCTTCATAGCGAAGAGGACGCGCGGGTCATCATGATTGGTGCCCCGGAGCCGGACTCGCAGGACTGGGAGACCCCCGTCGAGTGGGTGGCGGACGAGCCAGCCCTGCTCGGTGCCCTGGAGGGCTGGTTCAGCCTGCACGATCCCGATCTCGTCATCGGCTGGAACGTGGTGAATTTCGACTTTCGCCTGCTGCTGCGCCGCGCCGAACTCCACAAGCGGCGGCTGCGGCTCGGGCGCGGGCGGGAGCTCTGCTTCTGGCGCTCGTCCCGAAACGACCCCCAGAGCGGCAACGTCATCATCCCGGGGCGCATGGTGCTGGACGGCATCGATACCCTCAAGAGCGCCACCTGGCAGTTCCCGAGCTACAGCCTGGATGCGGTGGCGAGCGAGCTGCTCGGGCGGGGCAAGGACATCGAGGACGTGGCCAACCGGGGGGAGAAGATCACCGAGCTGTTCCACTCCGACAAGGAGGCGCTGGCCCGCTACAACCTGGAAGATTGCAGGCTGGTGTGGGAGATCTTCGATTTCTGCCACCTCATCCCCTTCGCCATCGAGCGCGCCTCCCTCACCGGTCTTGAGCTCGACCGGGTGGGCGGGTCGGTGGCGGCGTTCACCAACCTCTATCTGCCACGGCTGCACCGCGGTGGCTATGTGGCGCCCAACCTGCCGGCAGACGGCGGGCTCGCAAGCCCCGGCGGCTATGTGATGGACTCCAAGCCGGGGCTCTATCGCCACGTGCTGGTGCTCGACTTCAAGAGCCTCTATCCCAGCATCATCCGCACCTTCTGCATCGACCCCATGGGGCTGGTGGAGGGGCTCAAACACCCGGATAACGCCATTCCAGGCTTTCGCGGCGCCCTGTTCTCCCGAACCCGCCACTTCCTGCCGGATCTCATCGCCACCCTCTGGGCGGCGCGGGATCGGGCCAAGGCCGCCAGTAACAAGGCCCTCTCCCAGGCCATCAAGATCATCATGAACTCCTTCTACGGGGTGCTGGGGTCGGGGGGCTGCCGCTTCTATGACCCGAGGCTCGCCTCCTCCATCACCTTGCGGGGCCACGGCATCATGCAGCAGACCCGGGAGTGGATAGAGGCAGAAGGGTTCGAGGTGATCTATGGGGACACCGACTCCACCTTCGTGCACCTGGGGAGCGATATCCGTCTCGAACAGGCGGACGAGATTGGCCAGCGACTGGCGAAGATGATCAACGACAACTGGGCCGCGCTGATAAGGCGGGAGTTCGACCTGCCGAGCCATCTGGAGATCCAGTACGAGACCCACTACCGCCGTTTCCTGATGCCCACCATTCGCGGGCTGGAGAAGGGGAGCAAGAAACGCTATGCGGGACTGGTGGGCGAAGGGGAAGGGGAGCACCTGGTGTTCAAGGGGCTGGAGACGGTGCGCACCGACTGGACACCCCTTGCCAAGGCATTCCAGACCCGGCTCTACGAAATGGTGTTCCACGACCAGGATCCCAGCAGTTATGTGCGCACCATGGTGGACGAGACCCGGGCCGGCCGTCACGACGATCTGCTCATCTACCGCAAGCGGCTGCGCCAGAAACTCGAGGAGTATCAGAAGAACGTGCCGCCCCATGTGCGGGCGGCGCGCCTGGCGGATGAGGAGAATCTGCGCCGCGGCCTGCCCCAGCGTTATCAGCACAGGGGCACCATCGCCTACCTGATGACCCTGAACGGCCCCGAGCCTTTGGAGTACCGGCGCAGCGCCGTCGACTACGAGCACTACATCGACAAGCAGCTCAGGCCCATCGCCGACGCCATCCTTCCCTTTGTGGGGGAGTCGTTCGAGCGGATCTGCGGCCAGCAGCTCGATCTCTTCTGACGAAGCGAGGTAAACGCGGCGGCCATGGCACGACAATGGCGGCCCGTGGGCCAGAGGGGACAGGAGGCAGATGACGGGGGAGAGCGGATGTCAGAGCCGACCAATGCAAAAAGCCCGCTATCAAGCGGGCTTTTCAAATCTGGTGCGTCCTAGTGGATTCGAACCACCGACCCCCACCATGTCAAGGTGATGCTCTAACCAGCTGAGCTAAGGACGCAGGGTGCGCAAGGCGACTTTGTGTGTCATTGCAGGGGAGTGGTGGGTTTAATTGGATTCGAACCAACGACCCCTACCATGTCAAGGTAGTGCTCTAACCAACTGAGCTATAAACCCACATCTGTGTTCAACCGGATTCGAACCAACGACATTGCCTACGCCATGTCAAAGTACTGTTCTAACCGACTGAGCTTTAGACCCACATCAAATTCATATCTGCAATTTATTCAAACTGTTATGGTGCGTCCTAGTGGATTCGAACCACCGACCCCCACCATGTCAAGGTGGTGCTCTAACCAGCTGAGCTAAGGACGCATAACAGGGTTTCGTGATGGTGCGTCCTAGTGGATTCGAACCACCGACCCCCACCATGTCAAGGTGGTGCTCTAACCAGCTGAGCTAAGGACGCATCACGAAAAGTGGTGGGTTTAATTGGATTCGAACCAACGACCCCTACCATGTCAAGGTAGTGCTCTAACCAACTGAGCTATAAACCCACTTCATAAACCGGGTTGAAAACCCGTTTTATCCCGCCAGCACTGCTGGCGTGGTCGGCATACTACCCATGGCCCCCAAGGCTGTCAACAAGGGACATGCACAAAGGAGACTGTTTGCCCAGTTCTTGTGCAGCCTGTTGATTTTACAGGCGAGCCGCCCCAAAAGTGCGGCTCCCCGTGCCCCTGGCCGCGCCCTATTGCGCCCGGGAGAGGGCGGTGCAGGCTGCGGGGCTGGCGAAGCGGCCGTAGATGACGCGCAGCCGTGCGCCCAGCATCAGGGCGGCGGAGGTGAGACCGACGATGAAGCCTATCCAGAAGCCCTGCGGGCCCATGCGCGGTACCACCCAGTCGGTCAGCCCCAGGATCATGCCGGTGGGCAGACCCAGCCCCCAATAGGCGACGATGGTGACGTAGAAGATGGCCTGGGTATCCTTGTAACCGCGCAGGGCCGCCGCGGCCACCACCTGTACAGAATCGGAGATCTGGTAGATGGCGGCGAAGAAGAGCAGGGTGGCGGCGAGGCCGATCACCTGCAGGTCGTCGGTGTAGATCCCCGCGATGGGGTCGCGCAGCAGCACGGTGAGGGCGGCGGTTGCGGCGGCGACTCCCATGCCCAGCATCAGGCCGGTGCGGGCGGCGACCCTGGCCTGATCCGGTTGACCTTCCCCTATGTTGTGACCGACCCGGATGGTCACGCCGACACCAATGGACAGGGGCAGCATGAAGACCAGGCTGGAGAAGTTGAGCGCAATCTGGTGACTCGCCACCGTCTCCGCGCCGAAGGGTGCCAGCATCAGGGCCACCACGGTAAACAGGGTCACCTCGCAGAAGATGGCCATGGCGATGGGAAACCCCAGGCGGAACAGGCGCCAGATCCGGCTGCCGTTGGGGCGTGCCAGTTGGGCGAACAGGTTGATGCGCTTGAAGTGGGCAGAGCACTTCACATAGACGATCATCGCCAGCAGCATGGCCCAGAGCACGATGGCAGTGGCCACGCCGCAGCCGACGCCGCCGAGTTTCGGCATGCCGAAGTGGCCGTGAATGAAGATGTAGTTGGCGGGGATGTTGACCGCGAGCCCCACGAAACCGATCACCATGGTCGGCATGGTGTGGGAGAGCCCCTCACTGAAGTTGCGCAGCACCTGGAACATCACGAAGGCGGGCAGGCCCCACAGGATGGCGTGCAGGTAGCCGGCAGTCTTGGCCGCCATGACGGGATCCACGTCCATGAATTGCAGTGCCAGGGGGCTGAAGTAGAGTGCCACCATGGCGATGGGCGTGACGATGAGGGCGAGCCAGAAGCCCTGGTGCACGGCGGGGCGCACCTCGTCCTGCTTGCGGGCGCCGTTGAGCTGGGAAACGATGGGGGTGAGGGCCATGATGATGCCCTGCACCAGCAAGATGATCGGCAACCAGAAGCTGGACGCCACCGACACGGCGGCAAGATCCACGGCGCTCACCTGTCCCGCCATCACGGTATCGACGAAGTTCATGGCGATCTGGGCCACCTGGGCGACCAGAATGGGGCTGGCTAGACGAACGAGCTGCTTCGCCTCGGACCAATAACGTTGCACTGACACCTCCGAGTGGATCAGATAAAAGAGAAAGAGCGGGCAAGAGAGATGGGCTTTTGCCTCCTCGTCCTGAGGAGACAAAATGCGGGGGTGTCATTCTAGCCTGAAAAACCGCCAACGGGGAAGGTCGGCGGCAGATTTGTAGCCGGGATCAGGCGTCTTCGTGATCGCTGATCAGCAGGTTGGCCGCGGCATAGGCCGCCTGCTCGCGCAGATCCGCCGGTACCCGCTCGTCGGAGGCCACGGCGTTAAGCGCCCGTATGCTGGCGGCGATGGCCTGGGGCACATAACCCTGCTCGCCGGAGCCAATCTGGTTGTAGGCGATGCGAATGGCTTCACAGCATTGATATACCTGCATTTTTGTTTCCTCGTTCAGTCTGGATTGATTGGGGTCACTATAGCGATCGCGCTTCTCCTTGTCAGCCGGCACCCTTGTCTTGCAAGGTGGCCGGGGGTAACCTGCCGACAATTTTCACAGCCTGGAGAGACTCATGTTCACCGGCATCGTACAAGGGACCGCCGAACTGGTGGCCATCGATTCACTGCCCAATTTTCGCACCCACGTGATCCGCATGCCGAGCCCGGCCTGGGGCGAGGGGCTGGCCCTGGGGGCCTCGGTGGCCCACAACGGCTGCTGCCTGACCGTCACCCGGGTGGAGGGGGATCTGGTCAGCTTCGATCTGATGCAAGAGACTCTGCGCCTCACCAACCTTGGGCAACTGGTGGTGGGTGACAAGGTCAACGTGGAGCGGGCCGCCCGCTTTGGGGACGAGATTGGCGGCCATGCCATGTCCGGCCACATCATGGGGACGGCCGAGGTGACCTCGGTCATCGACACCCCCAACAACCGCCAGGTGTGGTATCGCCTCGATCCTGCGCTCATGAAGTACGTGCTGACCAAGGGCTACATCGGCATCGACGGCATCAGCCTCACCGTGGGCGAGGTACGCGCCAGGGAGTTCTGCGTCAACCTGATCCCCGAGACCCTGGCCCGGACCAACCTGGGCTGGGTCAAGGCCGGCTGGCAGACCAACATCGAGATTGACCCCCAGACCCAGGCCATCGTCGACACGGTGGAGCGGGTGCTGGCGGCGCGCCAGTAACCACCTGAGCGCTGCCCCCAGGGTTCGAAGAGGAGGGCGGCATCACGGGAAAGGCGCCCTCTTGTGGAAGAGGCGCCGCCCCAGAGCCTTGGAGACTTCTCTATGTTTGTCGTGACATTGACCTATGTGAAACCGCTGGCGGAGATCGATGCCCTGATCCCGGCCCACATTGCGTGGCTGGAGCGGCAATATGCCGCAGGCCATTTTCTGGCGTCCGGGCGTCGGGTACCCCGAGTCGGGGGCGTCATACTGGCGCAGGGCGTGAGCCGAGACGCCTTGGAGGCGATGCTGGCAGAGGATCCCTTCAAGCAGGCAGAGGCGGCCGATTATCAGGTGGTGGAGTTTGTTCCGACCATGACGTCGGCGAAGGCGGCGTGCTTGAGGGAGGCGTGATCCAGCCTGACGATGGCACCAGAACAAACGGGACCCACAGGGTCCCGTTTGTTTTTGTCTGTGTCTGGACAGGGGAATTCAGAACAGCTGCTCGTCGTCGGCATCCACGAAGAGTTGCAGGCAGTCGCGGGCTTCATCCCGGTGCAGCCGCAGGTGGATGGGGTTGCAGCAGGCCATGCAATCCTCGTAGAACTCCTGATCCCCCTGGCTGGCATCCAGCTCGACCCGGGTGTGGTGGCCGCAGTGGGGGCAGACGATACGCTTGCTGGTGTACTCGATCATGGTGACCTCCTCGGGCCCGTGGGCCGTCTCTGTGCTCCTGCTGATTCTAGTCGCCACAAGGCGGCGCAACCGCGAGCAAGCGCACGTTTATGAGCGGGCTCAAGGGAGGCAGGAGGTCAGTCAGTGTTGCCTACTTGACCCAGCCGGCCAGCATCTCTGCGTTCAGCTCGGCAAGAGAGCGCAGCTCGTGGTTGGCGATGGCCAGACGGGGATCGCCGACCAGCGCCGGGTCCGGCACGATCAGCGCCGTCATGGAGGCTGCCTTGGCTGCCAGCAGGCCGGTGAAGCTGTCCTCGATGGCGAGACAGTGCACAGGCTCGACGCCGAGCTTCTCGGCGGCGTGGATATAGACATCCGGGTGGGGTTTGCCAAAGCGCTCCACCTCGGCGGAGTGGACCGCCATGAAACGGTCCTGGATGCCGAGTTTGCCGAGCACCGCCTCGACCATGGCAAACGGGGAGGAGGTGGCGAGCCCGATCTTGAGCCCTTGGGCCTCGATGAGGTCGAGGGCTTCCAGCACCCCGGCCTTGGGCTGCCCCTCTTGCAGGATGAGCGCGATCACCTGATCCAGGATGCGCTGTACTACCTCTTCCTGGCTGGGGCTGCTCCAGGGGCGGATCCGGTACCAGTGGGCCACCAGCTGATCGATGCGCACCCCTATGGTGGAGTTGCAGTCCTCCTCGGTGTGGAAGTGGCCCAGTTCGGCGAAGACGGCCATCTGTGCCCGTTGCCAGAAGGGTTCCGAGTCGATCAGAACACCATCCATATCGAAGATCACGGCAGTTAACATCTTGTACTCCTGACATAGGTGAAGGGGGGATTATAAGCCCGGTGCTTCAATGGGAAAGGGGCAGTCACCTGCCCCTTGCGCCGGATCACGCAGATAAACGTTTGTTTTTGCGTGGTAAAGCGGATTGCCTAGAAGAGTACCTCGACCCGGGCTGCCACCGTTTTGGCCTGCTCCACGGCTTCCTGGCAATCCTGCCCACGGGCGAGCGCCACCCCGAGGCGACGACGACCGGCGATCTCCGGCTTGCCAAAGAGACGCAACTGGGCTCCGGGCACCAGGGCCAGTGCCTCGCCAATCCCCTGATAGCGGATATCCTGGCTGTGGCCTTCCCGCAGCACCACGGCAGAGGCGCTCGGGCCGTACTGGGTGATGGTGCCGACGGGCAGCCCCAGGATGGCGCGCACGTGCAGGGCGAACTCGGAGAGATCCTGGGAGATCAGGGTCACCATGCCGGTGTCGTGGGGGCGGGGGGATACTTCGCTGAACCACACCTCGTCGCCCCTGATGAAGAGCTCGACCCCGAACAGACCATAGCCGCCAAGAGCTTCGACCACCTTGGCCGCCACCTCCTTGGAGCGGGCCAGGGCCAGCTCGCTCATGGCCTGGGGCTGCCAGGATTCGCGGTAGTCGCCATCCTCCTGACGATGGCCGATAGGCTCGCAGAAGTGGATGCCATCGACGGCGCGCACCGTGAGCAGGGTGATCTCGTACTCGAAAGGAACGAAGCCTTCGACAATCACCTTGCCACGACCGGCACGGCCCCCCTCCTGGGCATAGGTCCAGCTTTCATCCAGCCTGGCGAGATCGCGCAGCAGGCTCTGCCCCTTGCCGGAGGAGCTCATCACCGGTTTGACCACGCAGGGGAGGCCGATGGCCTCGACGGCGGCCACAAACTCCTCCTTGCTCTGGGCAAAGCGGTAGGCAGAGGTGGGCAGCCCCAGGGTTTCGGCGGCGAGGCGACGGATCCCCTCCCGGTTCATGGTGAGCTCGGTGGCGCGGGCATTGGGCACCACCTTGACACCTTCCTGCTCGAGGGCGGCCAGGGTATCGGTGGCGATGGCTTCAATCTCGGGGATGATGAGGTCGGGCTTGACCTCGGCCACCAGGGCGCGCAGGGCGGCACCATCCAGCATGTCCAGCACGCGGGCCTGGTGGGCCACCTGCATGGCGGGGGCGTTGGCATAGCGGTCGGCGGCGATCACCTCGATACCGAGCCGCTGCAGCTCGATGGCGACCTCCTTGCCGAGTTCGCCTGATCCCAGCAGCAGGGCGCGGGTCGCAGTGGGGCGGGTGGCGGTTCCAAACATCTGATCTCTCCTGAGGTCGGTGGTCAGCAGGGCTGATCCGGGTGAGCAAAAAAAGAGGCACGCATGGCGTACCTCAGGAAGTGGGTGGGTGGGCGCGCTGCTCCAGATGGGTGAGCAGGGTGATGGCGCCGATGATGATGGCCGCCCCCAGCCACAAGCGACCGGGGGGCGCCCAGCCAAATACCAGCCAGCCGGCCAGCACGTTCATGGGCAGCTTGGCAAAATCAAAAGGTTGCACGAAGGAGGCCTCTGCCACGCTGTAGGCGCGGGCGATGGACATCTGGGCCAGTGCCGACAGTACGCCCGAGGCGGCCACCAGCAGCCACTGGGTTTCGCTCGGCCACTGCCATTCAGGGATCGCCAGCATGGCGTTGAACGGGGTGCTGAAGACGAGCAGGTAGACGACGATGGTGTGGGACGACTCGCTGGCCGCCTGATAGCGCACCAGCAAGGAGTAGCCTGCCCAGAAGAGGGCGGCCGCCACCGGCAGCAGGGAGGCCAGGGTGAAGTCGTCGGTCCAGGGAGCCAGGATCAGCATGGCGCCCACAAACCCCGCCAGGGTCGCGAGAATGCGGGCCCGGCTCACTTGCTCTTTGAGAAAGAGGGCTGATCCCAGGGTGGCAAACAGGGGGGAGGTCATCAAGAGCGCGATCCCCTGCCAGATGGGGACGGGGACCGCCAGTGCCCAGAGCCAGAACTGGATGCCGGTCACCGCAAGGGCGACCCGCAGCAGGTGCAGGCGCAGCTGGTTCGTCATCAGGGACTGGCGCAGACCGTGGCGCACCAGCCAGGGCAGCAGGCAGACCAGGGCGATCAGATATTGGTGAAAGGCGACCTGGGTCGAGGGGAGGCCGAGCGTGAAGCTGACATACTGGCTCAGGCTGTTGACGGCGGCGAAGCAGAGGCCTGCCACCATCATCCAGACGGCGCCGGCAAAGGGGGAGTGCCTGCGGGAGGAGGTCATGAGATCCGGATCACGTACAAAAAGTGCGGCAGATCATAACGGCAATCGTTTGTCATGCCAAGGGTGCGGAGTTTGATGAGCCCCTCTCCGCCGAGGAAATGCACAGACATCAAATTTTTTGAATGACTTGAGCATCTATTTTCGCTATCAGGCTTTAATGCCAGTCTTTATAGTGACCTCCATCGACAGCCTGGCTGTTCAATTGACAATCAAATGGAGTTTCACCATGGCCAATATCCTCGTTCTGAAGTCCAGCATCCTGGGCCAGTATTCCCAATCCAACGCCCTGATCGACGGCTACCTGGCCGAGCGCCAGGGTGACACCATCCAGGTACGCGATCTGGCGACCCTGAACCTGCCGGTGCTGGACGGCGAGCTGGCCATGGGCCTGCGTGGTGGCGAGAACCTGAACGAGCGTCAGCAAGCGGTGCTGGCCCAGTCCGACGAGCTGGTCGCCGAGCTCAAGGCGAGCGATCTGGTGATCATCGCGGCCCCCATGTACAACTTCAACATCCCGACCCAGCTGAAAAACTGGATCGATCTGGTGGCCCGTGCCGGCGTGACCTTCCGTTACACCGAGACCGGTCCGGTCGGCCTGGTGGAGAACACCCGCGCCCTGGTGGTCAGCCCCCGTGGCGGCATGCACGTGGGCAATGCCACCGACCTGGTGACCCCCTACATGCGTACCGTGCTGGGCTTCATCGGCATCACCGAAGTGGACTTCATCTATGCCGAAGGCATGGGCATGGGGCCGGAGGCGCAAGCCAAGGGGATCGAGCAGGCCAAGGAGCAGCTGGAAACCCTGGCTTACTGATGCGACTCGGGGCCTCCCCAGTATCCTGAAACAACAACGCAGCCCTCGGGCTGCGTTGTTGTTTTTGGGCAGTCATCGCGCTCTGGCGTCGTTATTCGCGCAGGAAGTGGCGGCAGCCGCTGCCGACCATCAGAAAGACCGCCACGAGGGAGGCCAGCAGCAGGGTGGTGAGCCACTGCTCGGCGCTGTTGGGGACCTGGGGGAGGAAGAGGCTGATCACCAGCAATGTGCAGAGGGTGATCAGGCTGGTTGGTCGAATGAGGCGCATCATGGGTCATCCTTGGCTGCGGGTGGTGAACAAGAGGCTAACCGCGGTCTGTGACAACAAGATGTATCCATACCTCTTGCGAACATCAACGGACCGGGTAGCCACCACCTTAGCAGCTTTTGCCGACGGAGCCAGCGGCATGGGTCGGGTTGTGATCCGGATCCCTATCTGAACTGCTTCTGATCTTCCTGATAGTGAAAATCGCCACTGGCCAGCCTGGCAACCAGGGCCTCTTGATCGAGATCCTGCGCCCGGCAGAGATCATCGAGATCCTCGTAGTGATCACGCAACTGCATGTTGACCAGGCTCAGCAGCATGTTGACATCCATGGTGGCAAAGTTGTTCAGCTTCATGAGGGTTGCTCGTTGTCCAGCAGGTGAAGTTGTTCGATGGCATCGCTGACGCTCTGCAGGTGCAGGCGAATGCTCTGGCGCGCCTCGGCCGGCAGATAGTCGGTGAGAGTGTGCTGCCAGCTTCCCGCCTCCGTCTTGAGCTGCTGGAACAAGGTGAGCCCCGCCGGGGTGAAGGAGACCAGGCTGATGCGCTTGTCCTGCACGCTGTTCTCGGTGAACAGGATGCCTTTCTCCACCAGACGATGGATCTCGCGGGAGATCCGTACCTTGTCCATGCCGCTCGCCTCCACCAGCTCCTTCTGGCTGATGGGGTAGTGGGGGCCGAGCACCATCATCAGGCGCCACTGGGGCACGGTGAGTTGGTACCGCTGCTGATAAAACTGTTCAAAGGTATCGCGCACCATCTCAGCGGCGTGAACCAGCTGATAAGGAGGGTAGTGCGCGAGCAGCTCAATGATCTTCGACATATGACATCCTGCTGTGGCGGCTGCATCGGGTGCAGTTTCTCTTGATACTTTGGCCTTGATGATACGTAACACAGGGGCATTTGTCTGACCAGTCACCAGAAAAATGTGCGTTTGCGCACGTGTTCTGTCATCGAATCGGCAATTGGGGTCTCAACTGGCCTGCTTGCCCGCACTCTTTCGCAGCCATATCAAGGCGTTGTGGGTCAGCCAGGCCTCGCGACTCTGCAAGGCGTAGAGCGCCGCCTCGTCACGGCTGCCTCCCTGCCAGCGGCGAGGCTCCTGCTTGGGCAAGCGGCGCTGGCCCAGCAAAGTGGCGGGCACATGGGGATTGACCTCCATTGCCGCCGCCAGATGAGGGCGCGCCGCCGCTTCCCCTTCGCAGACAAAGCTCATCAAGGCCTTGTTGTAAAGCAGCCAGCAGGAGGCTTCATCAAAGCGCACCAGCAGTTGTTGCAGGGCATCCCATTCCCCTTGCCAGGCATAGAGGGTGGAGAGGGGGTGGCGGCAAGCGGGCTCGTCGGCGCGACAGAGGGCGAGCAGGGCCAGGTACTCATCCCGTGCCTGCCCAAGCTGCCCAAGTCGCAGCAGGCAATCGGCTCGACCGGCCCTGGCCGCGATCAGAGGGCGTGCCTCGGGGACCTGCCAGCCATGGCCCGCGTGGGCTTGCCAGAATGCCTCATCGAACAGGAGGTTGGCATCGGCAATGATGCGCTCGAACCAGCCAAGGCGAGCGAGGGGATCGCGGCTCTCTGCCGCCAGCTCGAACCACTGCTGCCACTGGCGAGTCTGCTCGTTGTCCAGGGACGGGCTCTCTTCAGGCTCGGCCTCGTAGTGATCCTGGCCGAGCAGGAGGTTGAGCGCCGTCTTCATCTGCTGGCGTTGACGCTTGCAAAAATCGAGGAAGGGGGGCTCGCTGGCCGTAGCCTGGTGCAGCATCATGGCCATGGGCTTGTCGCGAAACAGGCAGAGCTCGGCCACCAGGCTGAAGCGATAGCGGGTCGCCGGATCGTTCAGGTCGGTCGGCGCCGGCCAGCAGGCTACCCCCTGACTGAAGCCATAGCTCCATTGGCCCAGAGGATGGCGCTTGTCAAACACCTGCTCCGGGTTGTCGGTAGAGAGGCGACACTGGCTCGGCAGGGCCAGCTGCGCGTCGTCGGCCTGGGCTTCCAGCTCGGCGATCAGGTGATGCAGCGCCTCGGCACTCTTCTCGTCCAGCGCCGCATCATGAGGCAGCAGGCCGGCCAGCGGATCTTGCCAGTCGGGGGCTACGGGCCCCGCCAGACGGGCGCACAGGAAGCCGTGCAGGGCGGGGTAACTCATCTCCTGCTGGCTGTGGGTCTGGATCCATCTTAAATGCGAAAGGGGACTCCCTCCGACGTAGGTGGGAGGGGAATTTCGCCGGGGCGTCAGCCCCGCTGGTTTTGAATGTATTGCTTGATCACCTCCAACGGTGCTCCGCCGCAAGAGCCCGCAAAGTAAGAGCGTGACCAGAGTACGGGTTTGCTGTAAGCACCTCTCAAGTCCAGAAATTCATTACGCAGTCGCCTTGATGTGACCGCCTTTAACGAGTTCACCAGTACCGATAGCTGTACCGTTGGCGCGTACTCTATCAGCATGTGAACATGATCAGCCTCTCCGTCACACTCTTTCAGTTCCGCACCAAAATCTCTGCAAACCTCTGCCGCGCACTGACTGAAGGAAGCGTGATGCAGATCCCCCAATATCGGCTTTCGATACTTGGTGATAAACACCAAATGTACGTGCAAAGCGTAGGCTGCATGGCGTGATTTATTAATTTTAGTGAATTGCATTCTGTCACTCAATCGGGCTTAATAGATATGGCAATAATGCTACACACTGAGCGCTAAATGCAAATTCTGAAAGCCTACAAATTCCGACTCGAACCGACCGAACAACAAGCGCAACGCCTGCGCCAGTTGGGCGGTTGTGCTCGTTATGTCTGGAATCACGGGCTGGCAGAAACCAAACGCATTCTGGATGCTGGCGAAAAACTGCCTTCTGCCTTTGAGCTGAACAGGATGCTCACCAGTTGGAAGAAAGACCCAGAAATGGCCTTTCTGGCCGAGGCATATACCGACAACCTCCAGCAGAAGCTCAAGGATTTGCATGGCGCGTGGATGCGCTGCTTTGATAAGAAACTCGCCGCCAAGGCACCCGTATTCAAGAAAAAAAGCGACAACCGCGACGCTATCCGGTTCGTCAACTTCGACAAGTATTGCCGCCTTGAAAAGGGTCGAGTGAAGCTGCCTGCCGGGCTGGCGTGGGTCAAGTTCCGTCAGTCCCAGCCAGTTGAAGGGAAAATTAAAAACGCGACCGTCAGCCAAGCAGCCGGGCACTGGTATATCTCCTTTCAGGTCGAGCAGGAGACGCTTGAGCCAATTCACCCCTCCGGCTCAATGGTCGGGCTAGATGTGGGGATCGCCAAGCTCGCAACCCTGTCAGATGGCACGGTGTTTGAGCCCGTCAACAGCTTCAAAACCAATCAGATCAAGCTGGCAAGGCTCCAACGCCAGTTGAGCAAAAAGGTCAAGTTCAGCAGCAACTGGAAGAAACAAAAAGCCAAGATCCAGCGGCTGCATTCACATATCGCCAATACCCGCCGCGATTACCTTCACAAGGTCACAACGACTATCAGCAAAAACCACGCGATGATCGTCATTGAGGATTTGAAGGTTGCCAGCATGTCAAAATCAGCAGCGGGCACGACCAGCCAGCCGGGGCGCAACGTCCGGGCAAAATCAGGGCTGAATCGTTCGATATTAGATCAGGGCTGGTTTGAGCTGCGCCGCCAGCTCGAATATAAGCAGGCATGGCGAGGCGGTCAGGTGTTGGCGATAAACCCGGCCTACACGAGCCAGCAGTGCGCCTGTTGTGGGCATACTGCGAAGGATAACCGCCAGACGCAAAGCCAGTTTAAATGCGCTGCGTGTGGTTATGAGGCGAACGCCGATGTGAATGGCGCTCGCAATATTTTAGCGGCGGGACACGCCGTTTTAGCCTGTGGAGGCGCGGTGCAATCAGGCCGCCCGATGAAGCAGGAACCCGGTACTGCGCGAGCAGCTATCACCCAGTAATGGGGATCCCCCTCCTGTGACGCGAAGCGCTAAGGTGGGGGAGGATGTCAATGATTGAGATGACGGGTACGAGTGGCTGGGTTCATCGACGCTTCCTCTGGATTTGACGGCCGCGAAGTCTACCTAAAAGTGGGGTTATTTGCAGCAAAGGGGGAACTGAATGCTGCTAATATCGTCAATCTGGCCGCCCGGTAGCGGGAAAAGAGGTCAGACACAGGGGGGAGGGGCTAGGTCCTGCTGCCGCTCTGGGGTAACATGCGCGCCTGCATGACATAAATCGGCCCCGTCCTCTCTCATCCGACGGAGGCGATGCACCTCTATATGACGGGTCTTCCATGAGATGGGCCCATCCGGATATTGAAAGAAGAGATCACCATGTTACAGATTGGCAAGATGAACACCCTGACCGTCGTCGAGATCGAGGAGCGCGGCGCCTGGCTGGCGGCGGGGGAATACGGCGAGCTGCTGCTGCCCAGGCGCCAGTTGCCGGAAGGCGTTGCCGAGGAGAGCGAGGTGTCCGTCTTCCTCTATCTGGATGCGGATTGCGAGCCGGTGATCACCACCGACAAGCCCTTCGCCATGGTGGGGGACATCGTCGGTCTCAAGGTGGTCAATGCCAACAAGATTGGTGCCTTCCTCGACTGGGGCATGAAGAAGGATCTCTTCGTACCAAGCCGCGAGCAGAACAAGCCGATGCAGGTGGGCCATGTCTATCTGGTGCACCTGATGCTGGACAACGAAGGGCGCATGGTCGGTACCAGCCGTCTGGAGCGCTTCCTGCGCATCGACCCCCCTTTCAAGAGCGGTGACGAGGTGACGGTGCTGCCGGGGGAACACACCCCCCTTGGCATCAAGGCCGTGGTCAATGGCCAGTACGCCGGCATGCTGTTCAAGAACGAGGTGTTCGGCCGCGTGATGACGGGCCGGCCGCTGACCGCCTGGGTCAAGCAGGTGCGCGAAGATGGCAAACTGGACCTGACCCTGCAAAAGCCGGGGCTGGCCCGGATGGATGACGCTGGTGCGCGCATCCTGCTGCGCCTGCAAAAGCAGGGGGGCAGCCTTGCGGTGGGAGACAAGAGCGAGCCTGACGTCATCTACAAGATGTTCAGCATGAGCAAGGGCACCTTCAAGAAAGCGATCGGCGGCCTCTACAAGCAGGGCAAGATCGTCATCGAGGAGCACAGCATCCGCCTCGTGGGCTCCGACACGCCGGCAGGGGACGAATAAGTTGCCGAGTCCCTGCATCGGTGACTGCCGGGCCAAAGAGGGGCTCTGCCTCGGTTGTGGCCGCACCGTGACCGAGATAGGCCAGTGGTCCACCATGGACAGCGAGGCCCAGCTGGCCCGCATGGCCGAACTCGATGGCTCGAAGAGCACTCATGCCTGCCCGGGCTGCGGCGAGCCGGCGTTCTGCGCCGTGTCGGCGGGGGAACCCATCGAGCGCTGCTGGTGCAACCAGCTTCCCGCGTTGCCCATGAGCGATGCCAGCGCCTGCTGGTGTCGCCGCTGTCTGGCCAAGGCCATCTCGGCACGCCCCTGACTCGGGCAGCGCAAAAAACGAAAAAGGCGCCTGGGGCGCCTTTTCTTATGCCTGTTGCTGGCGGTGCCAGCGGATATGCACGTCGTGCTCGCTCTGATCCCGTGGGAGGAGGAAGGTGGCGTAGATCACCTCGAACTCGTCCTGATGATCCAGCAAGCCGACCCAGACCTCGGCCCAACGTGCCATGTCCACCGGCGCGCCGAGTTCGGTCGACCAGTCGGCATTGGGCAGGGTTGCCTCCACCGCGCCACGTTGCTCGAACTCGAGGGTGATGTCGACGATTTGTTCGGGTGCCAGCATGTCGGCGGCCTGCTCCAGAAACTGATCATAGGCCCACTCGACCAGCTGATCCGGGCTACGTTGTTCCATGAAATCACTCCAGATACGTCCAGGTTCGCCACTTTAACAAGTATTGGGATGGGCAGCCAGCCCGGGGGCGGTGACGCCGTGCTGTCAAATGGCGGGATCAGGGGATAAGGTTAACAGAGCCGCCAGCAGGGGCGGCGTGACGGGGCGGCCTGGCAAGATGAAGCGACGACAGTACAGAAGGCAGATCAAGCGGCGGCGCGAAACCTGGTGGTGGCACTATCTGCCCCTTCATCGGGAAACCGTCGGCGGCCATCTGGGGCCCGCCTCTGATCCGCAGGATGGCGCTACTCTGTGCCGTGGACCCGGTTCAGGGTGACTTGCCCGAGTTGACCCATCTGACGACGGATCCAGGCCGAGCGCTGTTGCACATAGGGTGAGGGGGGCTTGACCCGATAACGCCAGGGATTGGGCAGGGCGGCGGCGAGCAGGGAGGCCTCGTAGCGGGTGAGGCGTATCGCCGGTTTGCCGAAGTAGTGCCTGGCGGCCGCCTCGGCGCCATAGATGCCGGGTCCGAACTCCACGATGTTGAGATACACCTCGAGAATGCGGGACTTGTCCCAGCCCAGCTCCATCAACAGGGTGAACCAGGCCTCTATCCCCTTGCGCAGGAAGCTGCGATCGCTCCACATGAAGAGGTTCTTGGCGGTCTGCTGGCTGAGGGTGCTGGCACCGCGCACCCGCCCGCTTTGCTGGTTGTGCCTGAGGGCCGAGCTGATGGCGTCCATGTCAAAACCGTGATGTTCGGCAAAGCGCTGATCCTCGGCGGCGATCACCGCCAGTTGCAGCTCCCGGGAAATCTGCTCAAGCGGCACCCAGTCGTGCTTCACCTCGGCCATCTTGGCAGGGGGAAACAGGGCGCGTTCGAGGCGCCAGGTCCACATGGGAGGGTCGATGAAGCGCAGCAGCGCGACCGAGACGATGGTGCTCGCAAAGGCGGCCAGCAGCAGCTTGCCGAGCCAGCCCAGCAGTCGCCGTCTGCGCGAAGGCCTCACGGGCTCGGGCCCGCCGTCCCAGTCATAGTGGCCAGGATCATCGGGATCCGGAATTATTGGGGCAGCCATTCGATGTGGCAGAACTTCTCGTCGACGCGGCGGGAGAGCAGCATGCGGGCAAACAGGTGCTCGTACTCTTCTTGTTCGTTGCCAAGGCCGACCCAGATCTCGGCATAGTCGGCGTCGCTCACCTCAAATCCCACGTCGGCCGCCCAGTCGTCGGCGGGATCGGTCTCCGCCAGCAGGCCGCGGTCGTTGAACTCCTGATTGAAGCGGACGATCTCCTGCTCGGGCAGGTTGTCGGAGGCCAGCTCCATGAAGAGTTCGAGGGCGGTGTCGAGCAGTTCCTCGACGCTGTGCATTTCGTCATTCAAAGACATAAAAGCCGTGTTCCAGATAAGGGGGGAGGGAAAGTCCGTCGGCAGCGCCTCGGGGTGCGCGGTATTCTAGCTGGCCCTGATGCCCTTGGCGAGATGCCGGGACGCCAGGCATTAAAAAACCGGATCCTGGGAAAGGATCCGGTCTTCATTGGGGGAAGGGGTCGCGCATGGTGCGTCAGCTCATCCCTTCTTCTGGTCGTCGGCGAAGGTGATGTTGAGCTCCAGCACCGACAACTCGTCACTCTTCTGATCAAGCTGGACGGTGATCTTGTCCGGGTCGATCTGCACGTATTTGCGGATCACGTCGAGGATGTCCTGCTTGAGCTGGGGCAGGTAATCCGGCCCCCCTCTGGATGAACGCTCGTGAGCCACGATGATCTGCAACCGCTCTTTGGCCAGTTGTGCGGTGTTCTGTTTCTTGTTGGAACGAAAATAATCCAATAATGACATGCTTAACTCCCGAACAGTCGGCTAAAGAAGCCCTTCTTCTCTTCTTCCAGAAAACGGAAATCCTTGGTGTCACCCAAGAGGCGGGCGACGGCGTCCTCGTAGGCCTGACCGGCATCGGACTCCTTGTCCAGAATGACCGGCTCGCCGGAGTTGGAGGCGCGCAGCACCGCCTGGGACTCCGGGATCACCCCGAGCAATTTGATGGCCAGGATCTCCTGTACGTCCTGCACGCTCAGCATGTCGCCGCGGTTGACGCGGGTCGGGCAGTAGCGGGTCAGCAGCAGGTGCTCCTTGATGGGATCCTCACCGCGCTCGGCACGGCGGGACTTGGAGGCCAAGATACCGAGGATGCGATCCGAGTCACGCACGGAAGAGACTTCCGGGTTGGTGGTGACGATGGCCTCGTCGGCGAAATAGAGCGCCATCAGGGCGCCGGATTCGATACCGGCGGGGGAGTCGCAGACGATGTAGTCAAACTGCATCTCGGCCAGCTGATCCAGGATCTTCTCCACCCCTTCACGGGTCAGGGCATCCTTGTCCCGGGTCTGGGAGGCGGGCAGGATGAACAGGTTTTCGCAACGCTTGTCCTTGATGAGGGCCTGGTTGAGGTTGGCTTCCCCGTTGATGACGTTGACGAAGTCATAGACCACGCGCCGCTCGCAACCCATGATGAGGTCCAGGTTTCTCAGACCAATGTCAAAATCGATGACCACGGTCTTGTGGCCACGCTGGGCCAGACCGGTGCTCAGTGCCGCGCTGGTTGTCGTCTTGCCAACGCCACCCTTGCCCGATGTAACGACTATGATTCGCGCCATTCTCGCTTCCTTGTAACTCTATTTGATTCGGTCTATACGAAGTTGTTCATTGTCGAGCCGGATATGGACCGGCTCTTGTATCACGCCTGCAGGCAATGCATCGCTGAGCTGGAAGGTGCCCGCGATGGAGAGCAGCTCGGCCTGCAATTGCTGGCAATATATGCGGGCCTTGGGATTGCCCTTGGCCCCTGCGATGGCTCGGCCACGCAGGGCACCATAAACATGGATGCTGTCATCGGCGATGACTTCGGCGCCAGGGCTCACCGAACCCAGCACCACCAGCGAGGTGCCGGCCGCATAAATCTGCTGACCGGAGCGCACCGGGCCCACGTGGACCTTGCTTGCCTCCACGGGCGCTGGCACCGGAGAAACCGGTGCGGCCTCCACTGGCTTGGGCTCAGGCACTGGCGGCGTCGGTTCAGGCTCTGCCTTGCGGCTCTTGCCTGACACCATGACGGCGAGGCCTGCCGCCTTGGCGGCCGTCTTCATCGCCTCGTCCCGCGCCCCCGTGATCCCGACCAGCACGAAGTCTTCCGACTCGACCAGCTCCCTGAGCTGTTCGAAATCGGGGATCGCCTCGAGGCGTTCCACATTGAGGACGAGGGGGGCACAATTAAAAAACTGGGGGGCCTGCGCGACCTTGGCCTCCAGCAGTTGTCGGATCCGGGCCGGATTGCCATCGCTGAGATGCAACACAGAAATAGTGAAGGTGGTCCCTTTCAATTCGTTATCGCGTTCAACCATGAATCTTCCCCGAACCGAGACGGTAATACGTTATTGTTATTCAATTCCTGATGTTATAGTTTGCCACCACCAGAGGCAATAAACCCGTCGGATTATATCAATTTCCATGTTGTGTGCAGTCTATAAAAGTCGCAAAAAAGCCGAGACCTATCTCTTTATTGAACGAAGAGAGGACTTTTCCCGCGTTCCCGAGGTGCTGATGAGTACCTTCGGGCGTCCCGAACTGGTCCTGATGACCAAACTGGACCCGGCCAAGCCCCTGGGGCTGGCCTCCACGGAGCGGGTGATGGCCGCCCTGAAGAGCCAGGGCTTTTATCTGCAGGTGCCACCGCCACCGGAAAACCTGCTGGAGCAGCACAAGGCGCAATTAAAGGACGCACGATGAGGGCGGGGCGGCTGGCACTGCTGTTGTCAGGCGCCCTGTCGGGATCGCCGGTGCAGGCCGGCCCCGATTTTGACCAGTACGTGGCGAGCCTCAAAGAGCAGGCGCTGGCGGCGGGCATGTTGCCCGAGACGGTGAGTGCGGCCTTTGCGGATGTACATCTTGTTGATGCTGCCATCAGGCACGACAAAAATCAGCCGGAATTCAAACTGACCCTGGACACATATATTCCCCGGGCGGTGCCGGAATGGAAAGTCAAGCAAGCCCAAACCTTATATCGCCAGCATTTGCCGCTGCTCACAAAAATAGGCCGGGAATATGGGGTTCAACCCCGCTTTATTGTTGCCTTGTGGGGAATTGAAACCAATTTCGGCAAAATAACCGGCCATTATCCCCTTATCTCTTCTCTCTCGACCCTGGCCTGGGACGGTCGCCGTGAAGCCTTCTTCAAAGGCGAGTTGTTCGATGCCCTGCGCATTCTGGAGCAGGGACATGTGAACCCCGCCAACTTCAAGGGATCCTGGGCGGGGGCCATGGGACAGGTGCAGTTCATGCCCTCGTCATTCCTGCGATACGCGGTGGATCAGGACGGGGACGGCAAGAAGGATCTCTGGGGCAATCTCGCGGATGTATTTGGATCGGCTGCCAATTATCTGAGCCAGAACGGCTGGCGTGAAGACCAGACCTGGGGACGGCGGGTGAGGGTGCCAGAACGCCTGGACCCCGCCTTGCTGGGGCTTGATACCCGCAAGTCCCTGGCGACCTGGCAGGCCCTCGGGGTTCGCCAGCAGGACGGCTCACCTCTGCCTGCGGTCGACATGCAGGCCTCCCTCATCCGCCCCGACGATATTCACGGGCGAAGCTACCTTGCCTATGACAATTACCGGGTACTGCGTCACTGGAATCGCTCCCCCTATTTCGTGGTGGCCGTCGGCACCCTGGCCGATCGCATCGTGAAATAGCTCTCCCCCGTTCTCCTGTCACGGCGAACGGGTGGAGGTGATATGCCCGTCTCTTTTTATCCCTTGTCGGCCTCCCTTTATCCACGAACGCTGCCCTTTAAATCGCGACCAAAAAAAAGCGGGAATATATCCCGCTTTTTTCATGTCATCGCGACTCGGCGTTAGTCGCAGGCGACCTGCATCACCTTGATGGCCAGGCCACCGCGGGAGGTCTCGCGGTACTTGGAGTCCATGTCCTTGCCGGTGATGTACATGGTCTCGATCACCTTGTCCAGCGACACACGCGGCTTGGAGGTGCGACGCAGGGCCATGCGGGAGGCGTTGACCGCCTTCATGGCGGCGATGGCATTGCGCTCGATGCAGGGTACCTGTACCTGGCCGGCCACCGGGTCGCAGGTCAGACCCAGGTTGTGTTCCATGCCGATCTCGGCGGCTTCACAGACGTGCTCGGGGCTGCCGCCCATCAGCTCGGTCAGGCCGGCGGCGGCCATGGAGCAGGAGACGCCCACTTCACCCTGGCAGCCCACTTCGGCGCCGGAGATGGACGCGTTCATCTTGTAGAGCATACCGACGGCGGCAGCGGCCAGATAGAAGCGGGTGTACTCGTCGCGGCCCACCGGCTGGATGAACTTGTCGTAGTAGGCCAGCACGGCCGGGATGATCCCGGCGGCGCCGTTGGTCGGTGCGGTGACGACGCGGCCACCGGCGGCGTTCTCTTCACTCACCGCCAGGGCGAACATGTTGACCCAGTCCACGATGTTCATGGGATCGTTGGAGAGGTTCTCGTTGGTGGTCAGCTGGCGGTAGAGCGGCGCGGCGCGGCGCGGTACGCGCAGCGGGCCGGAGAGGACGCCCTCGGTGCGGCAGCCGCGCTCGATCCCTTCCCGCATGGTGGTCCAGATCTTGCCAAGCTTCTTGTAGATCTCTTCCGGGGTGTTGAAGCACTTCTCGTTTTCCATCATCAGGGCGGAGATGGAGAGACCGCTCTGGCTGCAGTGGGCGATGAGCTCGGCGGCACTCTTGAAGGGATAGCTCACGGACATGTCGCCGCTGTCACCCTTGCCAAAGTTCTCTTCGTCGACGATGAAGCCACCGCCGATGGAGTAGTAGGTCTTGCTGTAGACGGCGTCATCTTCGATGAAGGCAGTCAGCCTCATGCCGTTTTCGTGCAGGGGCAGGGCCTCGTCATGGAAGATCATGGCGCCCTTGGGGAAGCTGACGGTGTGGCAGTGCAGGCCGATGGGCAGACGACCGGTCTGCTCCACGCGGGAGATGAATTCGGGGATGGCGTCGATGTCGACGTTCTCCGGCAGGTTGCCCGCCAGACCCATGATGATGGCGGTATCCGTGTGGTGGCCTTTGCCGGTCCAGGAGAGGGAGCCATAGACATCGACCTGGATCCGGGTGATGTCACGGATCTTGCCGCCAGCACGCAGTTCATCCACGAACTGTTTGGCTGCCTTCATGGGGCCGACAGTGTGGGAAGAGGAGGGGCCAACACCGATTTTGAAGATATCAAAAACGCTGATCATGTAACAATTACCTCAGGGTAGAAGGGGGCGCCATGCCCACTCGCAGAAAAGGGATCCATGGGACGGGTCTGTCGTCACAAAGGCCAGGGAACCGGATAACCACAGTGTAACGGTTCAATGCCTAAAAAAAGTTGAAACAGATCTATTTTTGTTGAATTCGTGGCGCGAGTATAAAATTTATTTTGATGGTTATCCATTTTGTTAAGCGTCAGACAAACGTTTTGCAAAAAAATACCCGGCGATGCCGGGTATTCGAGTGCCATATGCGGCTTTATCACAGCGGCTTAACACTCGGTGATGTTGACGGCAAGGCCGCCCCGTGCGGTCTCCTTGTACTTGGTCTTCATGTCGTTGCCGGTTTCCCACATGGTTCTGATCACCTTGTCCAGCGACACCTTGTGCTCGCCGGTGCCGCGCAGGGCGAGGCGGGCGGCATTGATCGCCTTGACTGCGCCCATGGCGTTGCGCTCGATGCAGGGCACCTGCACCAGGCCACCGACGGGATCGCAGGTCAGCCCGAGATTGTGCTCCATGCCGATCTCGGCGGCGTTCTCGACAATGGCGGGGCTGGCGCCCAGTAGCTCGGCCAGGGCACCAGCGGCCATGGAGCAGGCCACGCCGACCTCGCCCTGACAGCCCACCTCGGCCCCCGAGAGGGAGGCATTCTTCTTGTAGAGGATGCCAATGGCGGCGGCAGTGAGGAAGTACTGCATCAGCAGCTCATCATCCACCTTGCGCACGAAGCGATCGTAATAGTGCAACACCGCGGGGATGATGCCCGCTGCGCCGTTGGTCGGCGCCGTCACCACCCGGCCTCCGGCGGCGTTCTCCTCGTTGACGGCCAGCGCAAAGAGATCCACCCACTCCATCACCATCAGCGGATCCTTGTTGAAATTGGTCTCGCCACAGAGCTGGCGATAGAGGGCGGGAGCCCGGCGCTTGACCTTGAGACCGCCTGGCAGCACCCCCTCGCTCTTGCAGCCACGCTCCACACACCCCTGCATCGCCTGCCAGATCTTGCGAAGCCCGGCCTTGATCTCCGCTTCCGAGCGAAACACCTTCTCGTTGGCCAGCATCAGCCCCGAGATGGAGAGGCCGCTCTCCTGGCACTGGGCCAGCAGTTCGGCGCCGCTCTCGAAGGGATAGGGGATGGGGTGGGCGGCATCGAAGCGGGCCGCCTCTTCCCGGGCGTTGGCGAAGTGACTCTCCTCGATGATGAAACCGCCCCCGATGGAGTAGTAGGTCTGCTCGAACACAAGGGTGTCACCCTCATAGGCGCGCAATGTCATGCCGTTGGAGTGGGCGGGAAGGGTCTTGCGCCGGTTGAAGAGGATGGCGCCGATGCGGGGAAATTCGCTGGGTTGCTCACCGCCCAGGCAGAGGGTCTGGGTCTGCTCTACCTGGGCGAGGAAGGCGGGAATGGCCTCGATGTCCACGGATTCGGGTTCAAATCCGGCCAGTCCCAGGATGATGGCCTTGCCGGTGCCGTGCCCCTTGCCGGTCTGGCCCAGTGAGCCGTAGCACTCGACGACAACGCGTCCGGTACGGGAGAGGAGTGCGTTCGCTTTGAGGGTCTGGATGAAGGCGCAGGCGGCCCGCATCGGTCCCACGGTATGGGAGGAGGAGGGGCCTATCCCGATGGAAAACATGTCGAAGACACTGATCATGACGTACTCCAATTATGGATTTCGTCTAAACATTGTAAATTTTTTGTAGTCGTTGAAAAGGGGGGAGATAGCGGGGTGTGATGGCGGTAGGGAAATGGGCGCGGGAGAGACGCGCCATGGGGGAGCCGCTCGGCATCCCATGGCGCCCGTGATACATCAGTCGAGGAACTCGCACAGATAGGCGGAGGCGATCTTCACTTCCAGCTTGAAGGAGGAGTGACCGGCCACGTCGAAGGATTCCCCCTGCTGGTAGGTGTGCCACTCATCTTCGTCGGCCAGCTGGATGGTGAGGGCGCCCTTGATCACCGTCATGCGCTCCGGGGCGGCGGTATTGAACAGGTACTCGCCCGCTTCCATCACACCAACGGTAGCTTTCTCACCTTTTTGCTCGAAACCGATGGATTTAACATTTCCGTCAAAATACTCGTTAACTTTCAGCATCTTTTCTTCCCTGTATGCACGTTTGCAGAGCCAACGTAGCACACTGTTTTGGATGTTGTCATGGTAAAAGGAGCAAAAACAGCCGTGTCTCTTTTGAGGCTTTACTTTCTCATAAAGTTATCAATGCATTTCGTTAACGGGTTCTGATGTAAAACGGGGTGCAAATATGAGATAAAGCGCACCGCCAGAGCAATGGAGAGGATTTGACGCTCTGGGTGGTCATTTACGCTGTAAAAGTGTGAGTAATTGCTAAATAAAGGAACATTCTGTGTTAACAAAAGGATTAATCAAAAACATCGGCTTCCAGGTAGTGGTGGCCATGGTGCTGGGCGCGCTGGTCGGGGCGCTCATGGGAGAGCAAGCCACAGTGTTTGCGCCGCTTGGCACCCTGTTTATCCAGCTGATCAAGATGCTGGTGATTCCGCTGGTGGCGGTGGCCATCCTGTCCGGGGCCGCCAACCTGGGGGCCAGCCCCGCTGCTGGCAAGATTGGCGTCACCACGCTCGCCTTCTTCCTCGGCACCTCCGCACTGGCGGTGTTCCTGGCGCTGGTGATGGGTCAGGTGTTCAAACCTGGTGTGGGCGTTGACTTTGGCGCCACTGCGGCCATGTTCTCCGGCGACTACGCCGACAAGGGTGCACTGCCCGATGCGGTGGCCACCCTGCTTGGCATGATCCCGACCAACGTGTTCAGCGCCTTGAACGAGGCCAACATCCTGCAGATCCTGGTGTTCTGCATGTTCCTCGGCATCGCCCTGGCCAAGCAGCCCCGTGAGCGCGCCAAGCCGCTGGTAGACGGGCTCAACACCCTGGTGGACGCTTTCGTCTGGATGATCAACAAGGTGATGTTTCGGATCCCATACAAAGGGTCTTTAATGAGTCCCATTTAGTAAACCTTTATTATCTTTGGCCGTTTTTTACCTACGAAATGTAGTTTGATAAATAGACGTTTACCTTCGGATAACGGTTTTCCAGTAGAGAAATAGCTTTCGTCAGTAAAATGAAGAGTCATGCTGTCATAAGCTTCTATCTTTCTACCTGCCGACAAGTCTTGTGACATAGATATCGTGTCTGCTTTCTTAAAGGGCCAAATGCCTTGATGCCACTCTAAAACCCAATGCTCAATTGTGATCGGCCTGTTATTCAGATTTCTTATGTAGATTTCATTCCCTTCAGTTATTGAGCTGGTCAGATTGTAAGACGTCTCAACCCTAAAGTGATTTTGACGAACCTCCCAGATTTTTAAGCAAGCCAAACCCGTTGATATAAGTGCTCCCCATACAGCAAGAATGGCGGTAAGTAAGTCCATTTAAGTTCCTTTACAAGGTTGTCTATTGGCCATGCTAACATCAATTTTTCATATTCATCAATGAGTTAGTTTGTAGTAGAAAATAACAAGCATTGTGATGCTGATCGCCCCCATCGGCGTCTTCGGCCTGATGGCCGACGCCATCGGCACCTACGGCTTCGACGTGCTGACCCTGGTGCTCAAGCTGTTCGTCGTCTATGTCGCCGCCATCCTCATCTTCGGCTTCGTGGTCTATCCGCTGCTGATCGCGTTCTTCTCCAACACGCCGGTACGCAAGTACTTCTCCGCGATGAAGAAACCGCAGATCGTGGCCTTCTCCACCGCCTCTTCCATGGCGACCCTGCCGGTCAACATGGAGACCTGCGAGCGCGATCTGAAGGTGACCAACGCCACCGCTTCCTTCGTGCTGCCGCTGGGTGCCACCATCAACATGAGCGGCAATGCCATCTATTACGGCCTGGTCGCCATCTTCTTCGCCCAGGTCTACAACATCGATCTTTCCATGGGTGCCTGGGCGGCGATCATCGTCACCTCCACCCTGGGTGCCATCGGTCAGGCCGGTGTACCGGGCCCGAGCTTCCTGGTGGTTGCCGTGCTGCTGGCGGCCGGGATTCCCATCGAGGGTCTGCCGCTGCTGTTCGCGCTGGATCGTCTGTTCGACATGATCCGCACCGCGCTGAACATCACCGGCGATGCGGCCTGTGCCATCATCGTCGATCGCTACAGCCCGGATTACGATCCGAACCGCTGGAGCAAGGAGGCCTGATATCGGGTCGTCCACCGTGCATGACAAGAGGGAGGCTTCAAGCCTCCCTCTTTCATTTGTGTCTATTTGCTGGCGGTGATCCCCGTTTGCCTCACCCGTCTGCGTGACTCAGGGGGAGAGGTGTGCCAGGGCCTGGCGGCAGCGCTGTTCGGCCGCCTCCAGCTCCAGCAGGACCATCTGGATATCTTCCAGCTGTTGCTGCAGGGTCTCCCGCTTGTCGGCCACCAGCCCCAGCATGGTCTGCAACTGGGAGCGGCTGCTCTTGTCCGCATCGTAGAGATCGAACAGCTCCCGGATCTCTGCGAGGCTGAAGCCCAGACGCTTGCCACGCAGGGTCAGCTTGAGCCGCACCCTGTCCTGACGGCTGTAGATCCTGTGCTGTCCCTGGCGGGTGGGGTTGAGCAGGCCCTGATCCTCGTAGAAGCGGATGCTGCGGGTGGTCACATCGAACTCGCGAGCCAGTTCGCTGATGCTGAAGGTGCGGGTGTCGTCCCTGGATTTGGTCATGGGGCTGTCTTGGCTGCCATCTGGTTGTCAATGCAGGCTGGCACCTTACCCAAACGTCAACTTCCCCGCAAGTCTTGTTCCCGTCGCGGCCGCGACATATGTTATCCCGATGTAACAAGGAGAGTGCTATCGATGGATATCGTGATTGTGGCGGCCAAACGTACCCCCATGGGGGCCTTCCAGGGGGCCCTGAGCGGGCTCGGTGCCCCCGAGCTTGGCGCTTGCGCCATCCGCGCCGCGCTGGCGCAGGCCGGGATGACGGGGGAGCAGGTCAATGAGGTCTATATGGGGAACGTGTTGAGCGCAGGGGTCGGCCAGGCGCCAGCCCGTCAGGCGGCGCTCAAGGGGGGGCTGCCGGACAGCGTGCCCTGCACCACCATCAACAAGGTGTGCGGCTCCGGCATGAAGGCGGTGATGCTGGCGGCGGACAGCCTGCGCCTGGGGGAGGCCGAGGTCGTGGTGGCGGGGGGCATGGAGAGCATGAGCCGCGCACCCTATCTGCTGGACAAGGCGCGCAGCGGTTTTCGCATGGGGCACCAGAGCGTGCTCGATCACATGTTCCTGGACGGCTTGCAGGATGCCTACGAAGGCTATCTGATGGGTCATTACGCCCAGTTGAGTGCCGATCGCAGCGGACTGACCCGGGCCGACATGGATGCCTTTGCCATCGCCTCCCTGGAGCGGGCGTTGACGGCGCAGCGCAGCGGTGCCTTTGCCGCGGAACTGGCTCCCGTCATGACCGCTGACCACACCCTGCTGCTGGCCGAGGATGAGCAACCGGGCAAGGCCAGGCCCGACAAGATCCCCGGCTTCAAGCCGGCCTTCAGCAAGCACGGTACCATCACGGCGGCCAATGCCAGCTCCATCTCGGACGGGGCGGCAGTCCTGGTAGTGATGCGGGGCGAGAGCGCTGCCCGGCTCGGATTGCCGGTGCTGGCCAGGGTAGTGGGTTACCAGAGTCACGCCGCCTTGCCGGCGGAGTTTACCAGTGCCCCCGTCGGCGCCATCGACAAGTTGCTGGCCCGGGTGGGCTGGTCGGTGGAGGAGGTGGACCTGTTCGAGGTGAACGAGGCATTCGCCATGGTGAGCATGCTGGCGATGGCCGGGTGCGGCATTCCCCATCACAAGTTGAACGTGAACGGCGGGGCCTGTGCGCTGGGGCACCCTCTTGGCGCCAGTGGCGCCCGCATCCTGGTGACCCTGATCCATGCCCTGCGTGCCCGCGGGCTCAGGCGAGGGGTGGCGAGCCTGTGCATCGGGGGAGGGGAGGCAACGGCCATCGCCATCGAGGCAGGCTGAATGCGTGGGTGAGATTGCTGCGGGTTGATGACATGACAACGTCCCTTCAAGAGGGACGTTGTCATGTCTGGCGGGAGTGGACCGGTTACTCTTCCATGGCCTGAAGCTGCTGGTTGACCCAGGCGGTGGCGCTCAGATAGAGGTGGCTGACCTTCTCTTCGTTGAGGCCGAGCCGGACGGTGTTGGCGGCGACCCGCTGCCAGTCGGCTTTCTCGAAATCTTCACAGAACGCCAGGTAGAACCCGAGCTTGCCCTTGCGGGTGAGCAGGGCGGCACGAATGTCGTCGGTCAGGGGAATGGAGCCGAGCAGCTGATCCAGCGGTTCTCCCATGAGCACGTCCAGCAGGGAGAAGAGGCCGGTGACAAAGGCTTGCTGTGCCTGCTCTGCGGGCGCATGGGTCTGGGCCAGCAGTTCGCAGAACCGGGCTCGGATGAGGGACATCTGATGGAGCTCGGCGCTCTTTTCACTCCCCGCACTGGTGGCGGCGATCAGGGCGACGAAGCGCTTGAGCTGGGCGTGCCCCAGGGAACTTGCGGCCTGGCGAAACGAGGCGATGGGTTGGGGGAAGCGCTTGAGGTGGTTGATGTAGCGCAACAGCTTGAGGGAGAGGGTGAGATCCTGGTTGAGCAGTTGCCCAATCTTGTCCAGATCCGGTTCGGTCTGATTGACCACCTCGAGCAGCTGCATCACCACCAGCTGGGCCGGCGGTATGGTGGGCTGTTGCACCATCTGGGGGCGGCTGAAGAAAAATCCCTGGAACAGGGTGACGCCGAGCTGCTTCATCCGCTCGAACTCGGCCTGATCCTCGACTTTCTCGGCCAGATAGGTGAGGGGCAGGTGGCGATGATTCGCCATGAAGTGCTCGATGCAGGGTTGCGGCGTGCTGCGCAGGTCGAACTTGATGATATGGATGTAGGGGAGGAACCTGTCCCAGTCTGAGACCATGGTGAAGTCATCCAGCGCTAACCGATAGCCCAGCCCATAGAGCTGGATCACTTTCTCCAGCAGCGCATCGTCGGGCTCGGCATCCTCCAGGATCTCGATCACCACCTTGTCACGGGGGAGGCATTCGGCCAATCCGTCCAGCAACAGGGAGTGGGGGAAATTGATGTAGCAGGGGTGATCCCCGATGAGCTGATCGATGTTCTGCTGCAAGAACTGCTCGGCAACCAGCCTGGAAGTGGCCTGCTGTGCGGAGACGGAGGGAAATACATTGTCCAGGCTGTCGCGAAACAGCAGCTCATAGGCTTGGGTGTTCAACTCCCGATCCAGAATGGGCTGCCTTGCTACATAGGAATACATGCATCTCTCCACCATGGTTACAGGCTTGATTCTATGGTGAAGCGGATCACTATGCCAGTGCCGACCGGTCGGGAAGGTCAACAACTGGCATACTATTTGTCAGGAAACCCGGGGTGTCAGAACAGGTAGTTGAGCTGCAGGCCGGCGAGCCAAGCATCCCCTTCCGAGGTGCCATTGAAGGTGGAGGTGGTCTGGGGGATGCCGGGCCTGAGCTGCATGGTTTCGCTCACGTCCACCTTCTTTCCGTCGATCAGGGTCAGCCCCAGATCCAGCGAGAGGTGGCGGTCAATCTGATAGCCCACGCCGGCGCTGTACCAGACCCGATCCGAGTCGGGGATGGAGATGGTGCGGCGATCCGCCGGGACCGGGCTGCGGTCGTAGGCGATACCGGAGCGCAATTGCCACTGGGGGGCCAGCTGGTAGGTCATCCCCAGGGCATAGCGCCAACTGTCTTCCCAGTGCTCCTCCTTGATATGCATGGTGCCGTGGTGGTCGAGCTCGGATTCGAGCTGCACGAATTTGCTCCAGTTGGTCCAGTTGATGCTCGAATGCAGCGCCAGGGCCGGGGTGAGTTGATGGAACAGAGCCAGCTCGGCGGTGGCGGGCAAGGGCAGATCCAGGCTGCCAGTATCGGTGAAGGGCTGGCCCTTCTGATCGATGCCGATGGCGTCACCGGAGAGGGTCAGGGTGATGTCGTGGCGATAGGAGAGACCGATGCGGGTTGCCTGCGACAACTCAAGCAGGGTGCCCAGGTTCCAGCCCATGGCCCAGCCATCCCCCTTCAGGTGCTTGGCTATCTGGTTGTTGGAGGGGAAAGTGCCGCCCACTTCCCCTTCCCCCTGAATGGCGGAGAGACCGGCCCCGACGGACCAGACGCGGTTGATGCGATAGGCCAGGGAGGCCCCCAGATCCACTGTCTTGATGTCGGAGACGTTGCCGAAGTGACCGGCGTTGTAGTTGTCCGGCATCTTGACCCCGAGTCCGTAATAGGAGGCGGCGGCAAGCCCGAGGCGCCATTGCTTGTTGAGGGGCACGATGAGATAGGCGTTGGGCACCCAGGCGTCACCCGCAATGTCGTGGGCTCCGGCATCCAGACTGACCGGCCCCTTGGGGGTCGGCACCCGGGTGGTGCCCTCGATGTTGACGTCGGGGTGCACATAGATGAAGCCACCGGAGAAGGCCAGGGTATCGAAACGGGTCATGGCGGCGGCGTTGCGGGAGAGCACGCTGGCATTGTCGGCGATGGCGGCTTCGCCGGCGAAGGCGCGGCCCATGCCGGTGGCGGATTGCTCGGCCAGCTGAAAACCTGCCGCCTGGGCCTGGCTCGACAGCACCAGCAGGGCGATGAGAGACGGCTTCATGATGGAGTGCATTGCATTATCCTTGAAAATGAACCTGGAGTTCGAACGTTCTTATGGTTGGAGGCAGGATTTTATATGGTATGACCAGTAAGGCAACGGGCGTGGGGGTGAGCGGATGAAAACGGGATTAAATGCTGGGGGATGTGCTGCTAATAGCTTGATAAAAAAAGAAAAGCGTACAGTTGTTTACTACAGGTGTACGCTGAAACAGGAATTCGGAATAAAAAAAGAGCGCCCGCAGGCGCTCTGGTCAATTTGCTGATTATCAGAATTTCATGTTGAACTGAGCGGAAGCGAGGAAGGCGTTGCCGTGGGAGGTGCCTTTCCAGCGCAGTCCGTCATCATGGCTACGCAGTCCTTCGTTTACGTCTACTTCTTTGCCGTCCAGATAGGCCATGCCGAAGTCGACGCTCATGTCCTTGTCGATGTGGTAGGTGGCGCCGGCGCTATACCATACGCGGTCGGAATCCGGAATGCTCAGGCTGCGATATTCCGGCTCGATCGGGGTGTTGTCGTAGGCAAAGCCGATACGGGCTTCCCAGGACGGGTTGACGTACCAGGTACCGCCCAGAGAGTAACGGGTGGAGTCCTTGAACTTTTCCGGTTTATTGAGGCATACACCTGGTTGGCCAGGCATATTACATCCTGAACTTGTTGCTTTCAGCTCCTGAAAGGCGCTCCAGTCGGTCCAGTTGACGGAATAGTGCACGGCAAACTGCTGGTTCAGACGGTGATAGCCGGCGAATTCGGCCTGGGCTGGCAGATCCAGTTTCAGGTTGCCATCGACGACGCGGTTGCCGGAGGTGGCACCCTGGAAGTCGCCGTCAAAGCTCAAGTCGACCTGGGAGCGGTAGGTCAGGGCGAGGCGGTTGTTTTCGTTTATCTCGTACAGGGTGCCGACGTTCCAGCCAAAGCCCCAGGTGTCGCCCTTCAGGTGAGCCAGACGGGTATCGGAGTTGGCACCCGGAATGGCAGCGGAGAGCGCACCGGCATAACGGTTCAGCTCGGCGGCGGCGTAGACGGCATTGATGCCGGCACCGACGCTGAAGCTGGAGTTGATGCGATAGGCGATGTTGGGGTTGATGTTGAAGGTCAGCAGCTCGGTGTCACCGGCGCCGGCACCGGCCGCGAAGGTCTTGGAATATTCGGTGGAGAGGCCGTAGTTGGAGAAGAGGCCGATCCCCCAGGCCCACTGATCGTTCAGGGGCTGGATGAAGTAGGTGGCCGGCACGAAGGCATCGGGGGCGATGTCGCTCTCGCTGGACGGAGCCAGCTTGGTTGGGCCGGCATAGATGTCGCCAGCCACGTCCACGTCGGGCTTGATATAGGTGCCGGATACAGACAGTGCCATCTTGTCGAAGGTGATCATGGCCGCCGGGTTGCGGGACAGCACGGCCGCGTTGTCGGCGATGGCTGCTTCACCTGCGTAGGCGCGCCCCAGACCGGAGGCCGAGTGCTCGTTCAGCTGGAACGCGGCGGCGAAGGTCTGGGTGCTGGCCAGGGTCACGGCCGCAGCGATCAGGCTTTTCTTGAAAAAGGCAGTTGTCATAGTGTTCTCTCTTTGTAAGCAGATTTTCTGTCGACATCGCGGCTCTTTGGCGGCTATTGACGACATGATCTGTTGTTATGTCAGCTTCTTCCCATTCATTGCTGGCGTGATTCTATGGATCTGGTAGGAGGTAAGAAATCAGACCAGTGACAGCAGAATACATAAAAGTTTCCATTGTGTTAATCATTTGTTTTAACTTGCCGTTTTATTAGGCTGATTTATCTATTATTGGATAAATAAAGCACAAATGGTGCCATTTGCGTCATTTAAAATAAATGGTAGAAATGTGACTTCGCGCAGGCAATAGGCGGGAACATGCGGGGATGTGGGGATGAACAGGCAGACAATGAGGATGTCTGCCTGTGATGTGGCTGAGGCGGAGGACGAGTCAGCCTGGGTCAAGGTCTGTTAAATGGACCAGTGCAGACGTGACTCAAGCTGGCGGGCAACCGGGGCGAGGGGCTCCTGCATGTCTCCGATGAGCACCATGTTGGCCCCCTTGAGCGGCAGTATCTCCCCCTTGAGGGTCCCGTCTGCAAAATCGGACTGGATCGTCAATGGCAGGTGCTTGGGGACGAGGAACAGGGTGACCGGTCCCATCTTGCCCTGCAGCACCATGTGCAGGGCCGGTCCCTGGTAGAAGGCGCAGTGGTTGACATAGGTTACCTTCATGCCCGGCATCTCGCTCAGGGTGGCGCCATATTTCTCCATTTTCGCGTTGATGGTGTGCAGGCTGACCCGCTCATCCACCGCATGAATGAAGGGCTCTTCCCCATAAACGTGGGACATGGCGACCTGAGCCAGCGACAGGGTGTCCGGTGCCACAGGCCAGCTGATCCAGCGGGTGCTCATGCCGAGCAGGAAGGCGACCGAGGCCGCGATGGCCAGAGCGCGCCATTGCGTGCGTGCAGGAGTGACGGGCAGCGGGACCACCTGCTCCTCTTCGGCTGCCATCGCCTGCCTGAGCAGGATCCGCTCCGCAAGACCGGCCGGTACGTCCACTTCCAGAGTGCTGCGCACCTGGCGCTCGAGCTGCTGCATCTCGTCCAGATGCTTGCGATTGGCCGGTGACGCCTCGGCGGCTTTCAAGAAGGCGGGATCCCTGTCCGAGGGGTGAGTGATGGCCCGGCGGCGAAATTCAAGCTCATCCATTGGTGTGTCCTCTCTGTTGTTTCGCAGACTCCATGGCCTCTTTTATCTGGTTGCGGGCGCGAAACAGCCTTGTCATGACGGTGTTCTTGTTCAGGCCGAGTTGCTCGGCGATCTCCTCCCCGCTGAATCCCCCCAGAACCTGCAGCAGCAGCGGCTCCTGATACTCGGCAGGCAGGCGGGCGATGTGGCGCCTGAGCCA
Source organism: Aeromonas sp. ASNIH1 (assembly GCF_002934285.1). Lineage (NCBI taxonomy): Bacteria > Pseudomonadati > Pseudomonadota > Gammaproteobacteria > Aeromonadales > Aeromonadaceae > Aeromonas > Aeromonas sp. ASNIH1. The sequence continues at coordinate 3,976,414 of NZ_CP026228.1, forward strand.
TTCGTGCTCCATCTCCTGCTCGCTTGGCAGGACACCCTGATCCCGCAGGGGGTGCTCGTCGAGGTTGACGAGATCGAACTGCTTTCGCTCAAAGCGGCGGGCATTCTCCCGCCGCAATATGGTGATGAGCCACGCCTTGGCAGCCTTGTCGTCCAGCAGGGTATCTATCGCCTTCCAGGCGCGCAGGAAAGTCTCCTGCACCAGATCCTCGGCGATTTGCGGATCCCGGCACAGCCAGTAGGCGTAGCGGTAGATGTCCCCGTGCAGGGCGTGCACCAGGGCTTCGTACTTGGTTTGTTTGTCTGCCATCTCCCCATAGACCGGAGAAGCGCAGGGATCCTTTCCCGTGTCGGCCCTTTTTCTTCTGAAAAAACCTAACGCCATAAAGGGGTGTCCTGTTTCATGAGGGGCGCATCATGCACGCATCCACGCCAGTATTCGAAGACCATAGGCTATCGCAAAGCTCTCCCAGGTGCACAACTCCCTGGCGAGCGCCTGTCTGGGCAGGTGTTCGCCAGGGACTCGCTTGGGGGAAAAACAGGCCCGATCCAGGTCGTCCAGCAGCGCCCCCATGGCGGGGTCGCGGTGACAGGGCAGCCTGGCCAGATGAAGACAGGGGGCGTCCCAGCGCAGGACGGCCCAGGTCAGCAGGGTTTCCCTGGCCTCGTCAGGAGAGCCCGTGGCGAGGGCCCGTTGCAGGCGATAGAAGGCGCGCCAGCGCGGCCAGCGGCGCATGAATGCCCGCAGCAGGATGGCCAGGAGCACCCAATAGAGATACTGGACCCCTGGTGCGGGGGAGGCGGGAGTGGCGCTCTCCCTTGCCGTGAACACCAGAGAATGTGCGGGCAGGCGCGCCTCCTCGATGCGACCGCTCTGGGTGTTGAACCAGCGCAGGGTCTGGGGGGGCAGCACATAGCGCCCCGCCTCGTCGGCGGTCAGGGCCTGGCGCCACTGGCGCTCGAAGCGAAGCGCCCCCTCGGCCACGAATCGCTCCTGTTGCTGCTCGCCGTCCGGCTTCATGGAGAGGCCGGCGGGCAGGGGCGGGGCCGGCAAGAGGGGCAGGCGGTTGCCATCCCCCCCTTCCATTACCAGGGTGAGGGTGCGGATCACCGGCTCACCCACCCTGGCCTGCGCCGGGCTGAACTGCTGGCGCAGCACCAGGCTGCTCGCCACCGGCTCCAGGGGGGCCTTGTCCACCTTGATGAAGAGGGTCGCCGCCCTGGCGGACAGCGGATCCCCCGCGTTGCCCGGCGCGGTCGCACCGGCCGCGTTCTGGTGCGGCAACCGCCCCTGAAAGCGGGGGGATTCGACGGGATGGAGTCCGGGCCCTTTGGCCTGCAGCAGCCATTTTCGCGTGAGACGCCCGGGCAGGCCGGGGCTGGCGGGAGAGTCCCAGCGATCCTCGCCGAGGCGGCGAATGGTAAAGGCCGGGGTGATGGGCTCACCGAGGTTGGGAGCCTCCAAGTTGGCAGGCAGCCAGAGGGTCAGCTCATAGATGAAGGGCTGGCCGGGGTAGAGATTCCCCTCATGGAGCACCCGGGCCTGCAGCTCGACCGGAGAGAATACCGGACCTTGTGCCGGCATCAGGGTGCCGTCCAGGGAACGTGTCGGTACCGCCAGGGAGGGGGTGAGATCGGCGCCAAGGGGCAGGGAGGGCACCTGGCGCGGGCTGGTATCGAGCAGGTGCAAGGGGATCTGCCAGCGGGTCAGGCTGCGGCTCTGGGCACTGACCCGCTGGATACTGACCCGCCCGACCGCAAACTGGCGCAGCAGCGGTTGCAGGTTGAGATCCTCATCGCGGTGCAGCCCGTCGGCCTCGATGACGAGCAGCCAGTCGCGCTCGCTCGCCCCCGGCAACAGTTCGGCCTCGACAGGAGCGGCCTGCACCCGCATGGCGCACAGGGCGAGCAGAAGCCAGCAGCCGATCCGGGGGGAGAGCAAGCGCAGCACGAGGATCACCAGGGCTCCTCCACCTTGATCAGGGGGCGGCGCAGGGCCTCCTTGCGAAGGCGCTGCTCCAGCAGCAGCACGGGGGGCGCCGGGGGGCGAGGAGCCTCTGAGGCGCGGGCTGGGTCGGGAGTGTCGGCCTGCTCCGGGGCATTTGCCGAGGGCGTTGTCTGCGGCGGGTTGGCCCGTAGCAGGGCCAGGTTGTGCAAGGCATCCCTGTGCCCAGGTTCAAGGCGAAGGGCGCTCAGATAGGCCTGCTCCGCGGCGGCAAGATCCCCGAGCCAGACCAGGGCATTGCCCCTGTTGTAGTGGGCAGTGGCGCTGTTTGCCCTGCCATAGGCGGCGACGGCCCTGGCGTAATCCCCGGCTCTATACCAGGCGTTGCCTTGCCAGACCGGATCCTGGAAGGCGTTGGCCGCTTCCCGATAGTGTCCCTGGCGATAAGCCTGCCAGCCTGCTTCATCTTGTCGGGAGGCCGCCTGCAGGGAAGGGGGCGCGACGCCAATGACGAGGATCACCAGCAGCCAGTGGGCGCCGATCCGTGCCAGCAGCGCCAGGGGGAGCAAGGGGATGAGCAGCCAGGGGCCGAGATCCCGGGATTGCCCCTGCGTCAGGGTCTGGCCCATGGGCAGGGGGGCAAAGCGGGGCAGGCCGGAATCAAGCCAGGCCAGCCTGCCTCCGGTACTGGCGGCAAGGGCGGTCATGGCCTCCTCTTCGGGCGCCGGCAAGGTGTGGCCGACCGGGCTGCCGAGCTGCCAGCGCTCGGCAGCCACGCCGGGCAACCGGGTCTCCTTGCCCCCGCTGGCCAGCAAGATGTCGAGCCGCGGGGCCGAGCCTGCCTTGCAGAACAGGTCGTTGAGGCAGGGCCAGAGGGCGGCGATGCGATCGCGCGCTGTCCCGGAGAGGCCGTCGGTCACGAGCAGTAGACGGGCGGACTGGCCCGGCGGGATCAGGGTGAGGGCCAGGGCCACGGCGCGCTCGGGGGCGCTGCCCTGGACAGGCATGATGGCCGGGCGCAGGTCCGGCAGCAGCAGGGCGATGGCCTGATGATCCCGGGTGGGAGGCATGGCGAGGTAGGCATCCCCGGCAAATAGAATGAGGGCGATGGGATGGGCCGCGTCCTGCCGCGCTATGTCGGCCAGCATCTCCTGCAATCCCAGCCTCACCCGGGTTGCCCGGTCCGGCGCCAGATCCTGCGCCAGCATGGAGTCGGAGAGATCCAGCAGCCAGATATCGAGGGCCGGGCTCGGCATGGGGAGACTCTGTTGGCGCAGGGCGGGGCCCGAGAGCGCCAGGATCACCGGCAGACAGGCAAGCCAGCGCCAGGGGATGGCCCGATGGCGGCTCGGCAGCAGATAGGCCTGCATGGCCGGGGAGAGCAAGCCGGGATCGCGGCGGTGGCGCCACCCCTGCCACAGCCAGGGGATCAGGGCCAGCAACCAGAGGGGGCGCAGCAAGGTCAGCTCCATGGTGCCACCGTCATGACCAGCCTACTCATGGGATGGCCTGTGTGACAGGGGGATGCGCCAGCGGGCTGGCCAGCAGAGCAGCAGCCAGGCCAGGGCCAGTGGCCAGGGGTAGAGCTCCTGGTGAGGCCGGGAGAGGGTCTGGGGCCGGGCGAGGGGCTCCAGGGTGTCGATGGCCTGGTTGATGGCGGCGAGATCGCCCCGGTTGCGGGCGCGAAAATAGCGGCCTCCTCCCAGTGTCGCCAGCTGCTGCAACAGGGCTTCATCCAGTTCGGCACTGGGATCGGCATCCCCTGCGGGCGCGGCGAAGGTGTCGGGGTCGGCGCCCACCCCCAGGGTATAGAGACGGAAGCCTGCTTTGGCGGCGAGCCGGGCCTCGGTCAGGGGATCCGCATTGCCCGAGGTATTGCGCCCGTCCGTCACCAGCAGCAGGGCGGTGGGGCGGGTGGGGTCGGCGTGCTGGCGTGCCAGCAGGATGGCTTCCCCCAGGGCCGTGGTGCGCCCCACCAGATCGAAATCGAGCTCCCTGGCCAGGGTGAGCAGGGCCCCGGTCTCCTGGGTGAGGGGGGAGAGCAGATAGGCGTGATCGGCAAAGACGACGAGGGCGATGCGATCCCCCGGGCGGGAGGCGACAAGGTTGCTTATCTGCTGGCGCACCGCGGCAAGCCTGTCCGTTTGCTCTCCGTCATCCAGCATGTCCTGGGTGCGCATGCTGTCGGAGAGATCCACCGCCAGGATGAGGTCCCGGCTGCTCTGGTAGTGAATGATCGGGGGCTCCTGCCACTGGGGGCGGCACAGGGCCAGTACCAGGGCGCACCAGCAGAGCATCATACGCCACAAGGGCTGCCCCGTCTGGGGCTGGAGCAGGGGAAAACCTCCATGAACGAGCCGGTTTCCTCCCTTGCGCCCCTTCATGGGAGGCAGGCCGAAGCGCACCAGCAGCGGCAAGGCGAGGGCGAGGGAAAACCAGGGCCAGGCGAGGATCATCGCGTACCCTCCGGGGGAGGTGCCCCTCGCTTGCTTGCCGGGAATCGCGGCGCGCTGACGCAGCGTCGCCCCCAGGCGAGATAGGCGAGGCGCAATCTTTTGCGCTGCGCCTCATCGGGCACGCTGCCCCCATAGAGCCAGAGTGGCCACTGGGCGGCAAACTGGGAAAAATCGCTCCCCCCCTTGCTGTCCAGCCAGGCGAGCCAGGCCTCCCCTTGCAGGGGGGCCGCCTCGGGCCAGCGGGCCATGGCCGCTTCTCGCAGGGCATCCTGCAGCCTGGGGACGAGATCGTCGGCCTGCCAGTTTAGCCGGTGCGCCCAGCGGCGCTGGCGCCACAGGGTGAGGGCCGTCATGGCGATCAGGCAAGCGGCGATCGCCGCGATCAGCAGCCCACCGAGGGCCATCAGGCGAGGATCCTGTGCAGGCTCGAGAGCGGGGCCTTGGTGGATGTCGCGCAGCTCGGCACGGATGGCTTGCAAGGCCTCACTGGACGAGGGCTGGTGATATGCATCCGGTGCGGGCACGCCCTGCTTCCCCCTCAAAACAGACGGCATCCGCCCTCCTGCCACTGGCGTTGCAGGGTGGCGCCGTTGTCGAGGCGATAGAGGCGCGTCACCAGGGGCAGTAACTGCTGGCGACAGGCCTCGGCCTGTTCGTCGGCCGCCCTCTGATAGCGGGCGCGAAAGCGGGGATCTTCTCCCGCGAGCCAACCGCTGTGTCTGCCTGCCTGCACTGCCAGCTGCCCCTGCTCGGGCAGGGCGGCTTCCAGGGGATCGCGGATCTGCCAGTAGTGGATATCGTGGCGCAGGCGAAGACGTTGCAACTGCTGGCAGAGGGCCTGGTCCGGTGCCTGGTGGTGGCTTATCAGGGTCAATCTGGCCCCGTGGGGCAGGGTGAGTCGCGCCAGGGTCTGGGCCAGCGTCCAGGGCGGGGGGGCGCGATCCAGCCCTGCCTCGTAATGGCGACAGAGCGCTTCCAGCAGAGGCATGAGAGAGCCGCGCTGGTGCTCTGTGTGGGGGGCTGCGCCCTGGCAGATCAAGGTATTGGCCTGTTTCTCCCCCTGCCAGAGCAGGGCGGCGGCCAGCTCGCAGCCAAGGCGGGCCTTGAGCTGGGCGCGGGAGCCAAAGTACATGGCGGGTGAGAGATCCAGCAGCAACCAGTGGGCCTGATCCTGTTCTTCCCCGTAGAGGCGGGTGTGGGGGCGACCGAGGCGGGCGGTGACCCGCCAGTCGATGTGACGCACCTCGTCACCGGCCTGATAGAGACGAAGCTCCCTGAAATGGAGGCCGGGCTGGCGCCCGATACGCCCCTGGGCCGCCTGATGAATGCGAGCACGCTCGCCCTGGCGCGTCCAGAGGCGCACCGCCAGCAGCCGCTGGAGGGTGAGGGCGATGTCGGGGTGATCCCGGGGCTCGGCGACGGGGGTCATGGCGATAGGGCTGCCTGCGGGGGCCGGCTCAGGGGCATGGAATGGCATCCAGCAGCAGGGTGATGAGCGCCTCGCTATCGAGGTTGTCCGCCAGCGCCTGATAACTCGGGATGAGGCGGTGGCGCAGCACGGCTGGCGCCAGCTGTTGGATGTCTTCGGGCAGCACGAAGTCGCGCCCGGCGAGCCAGGCCCGGGCCCGTGCGGCTCTTGCGAGGCCGATGCTGGCTCTGGGGCTGGCTCCCACCGCGACCAGGGGGTCTAGCTCGGGGCACAGGCCGCTGCCGGGGCGGGTGGCGCACACCAGTTGCACCAGATAGTGCTCGAGGCGCCCCTGCATCTGTACCCCTTGAACGGCGGTGCGGGCTTCCAGCAAGTCGGACTGGCTCAGGGTGACTGGCGGCGTCGGCAGGGCGTCGCCACGGGCGTTGAGTTGAAGGATGGCCAGCTCCATGGCGGGGCTGGGGTAATCCACCAGCAGCTTGAGCAAGAAGCGATCGAGCTGGGCCTCCGGCAGGGGATAGGTCCCTTCCTGCTCGATGGGGTTCTGGGTAGCGGCGACCATGAAGAGGGAGGGCAGGCGCCAGCTCTTCTTGCCCACGGTGATCTGGTGCTCGGCCATGGCCTCCAGCAGGGCGGATTGCACCTTGGCCGGCGCCCTGTTGATCTCGTCCGCCAGCACCAGGTGATTGAACAGGGGGCCGGGTTGAAACACGAAGCTCGCATCCTGGGGATGGAAAACCTCGCTGCCGGTGAGATCGGCAGGGAGCAGATCCGGGGTGAACTGGATACGGGCAAAGCGCCCCTCCACGGCGCCGGCCAGCGCCTTGACCGCCCGGGTCTTGGCAAGACCGGGGGCCCCCTCGATCAGCACATGTCCTTCACATAACAGGGCGATCAGCAGCCCCTCGATGAGGGGGCCCTGTCCCAGGATCTGGCTGCCCAGATAGTCTCCAAGTGCTCTGAACTCGGCCGCTGCCATGAGATAAACCCGTTGTTTTTATGGAAGTTGATCTTTTTATACCCCAGTTGGCTCACAAGGGCGAGGGAGGGTGGCAAGATGGGGACAATTTAGTTTCAATCAGCCGTATGAAAGTTGTGATTGGATTGTTAAGATGTGGCGCAATGAGGTCAGACCTCTGCCTTTTTAACCCAAGGAGCCAGGATGAAACAGCCATTGAAACTGACGACTCGCCAGGGCGAACGGATAGCCGTCGTGGCGGGTCTGCGCACCCCCTTTGCCAAGCAGGCCACCGCTTTTCACGGCGTGCCTGCGGTGGATCTGGGCAAACTGGTGGTGAGCGAGATGCTCGCCCGCACCGATCTCGACCCCAAGCTCATCGACCAGCTGGTGTTCGGCCAGGTGGTGCAGATGCCGGAAGCGCCAAACATCGCCCGGGAGATCGTGCTTGGCACTGGCATGAGCGTCAGCACCGATGCCTATAGCGTGTCGCGCGCCTGCGCCACCAGTTTCCAGGCGGTGGCCAATGTCACCGAATCCATCATGGCCGGCACGGTGGACATCGCCATCGCCGGCGGTGCCGACTCCTCTTCCGTGCTGCCCATCGGGGTCAGCAAGTCTCTGGCCCGCGCCCTGGTGGATCTCAACAAGGCGCGCAACCTCCAGCAGCGTTTCAATATTCTGCGCCGTCTGCGCCTGAAGGACCTGCTGCCGGTGCCCCCGGCCGTGGCCGAGTACTCCACCGGTCTCTCCATGGGGCAGACCGCCGAGCAGATGGCCAAGACCCACCAGATCAGCCGCGAGGCGCAAGATGCGCTGGCCCACCGCTCCCACACCCTGGCGGCCGAAGCCTGGGCCCAGGGCAAATTGAGTGGCGAGGTGTTCACCGCCCACGTGCCCCCCTACAAGTCGCCGCTGGAGCGGGACAACAACATCCGTGAAAGCTCGGATCTGGCGAGTTACGCCAAGCTCAAACCGGTCTTTGACCGGGCCCACGGTTCGGTGACGGCCGCCAACGCCACTCCGCTCACCGACGGCGCCGCCGCCGTGCTGATGATGCGTGAAGGGCGTGCCCGCGAGCTGGGTCTGGAGCCGCTGGGTTACATCCGCAGCTTCGCGTTTTCCGCCATCGATGTCTGGCAGGACATGCTGATGGGCCCCTCCTATGCCACGCCGCTGGCGCTGGACCGTGCCGGCATCACCCTTGGGGATCTCACCCTCATCGACATGCACGAAGCCTTTGCCGCCCAGACGCTCGCCAACCTCAAGATGTTTGCAAGCGCCGAATTTGCCCGCGACAAGCTGGGCCGGGATCAAGCCATCGGCGAGGTGGACATGGAGAAGTTCAACGTGCTCGGCGGCTCTTTGGCCTTTGGTCACCCCTTTGCCGCCACCGGGGCGCGCATGATCACCCAGACCCTTCATGAACTGCGGCGCCGGGGTGGGGGATTGGGGCTCAACACCGCCTGTGCGGCGGGTGGGCTGGGTGTGGCCATGGTGCTGGAGGTGGAATGATGAGTGCCAAGACTTTTTCTCTGGATATTCGCAAAGACGGCATCGGCATCCTCACCATGGATGTGCCCGGTGAGAGCATGAACACCCTGAAGGCCTCCTTTGCGGACGAGATCCGCACTCTGCTGGCCGAGGTAAAGGGGAACGGGGATCTGATCGGCCTGGTGATCGTCTCCGGCAAGAAGGACTCCTTCGTTGCCGGGGCCGACATCGCCATGCTGGCGGCCTGCACCAGCGCCCAGGATGCCGAAGCGCTGTCCCGGGCCGGACAGGAGGTGTTCGCCGAGATCGAAGCCCTGGGGATCCCGGTGATCGCCGCCATTCACGGTCCCTGCCTTGGCGGCGGGCTGGAGCTGGCGCTTGCCTGTCATGGCCGGGTGGTGACCGATCACGGTAAAACCGTGCTGGGCCTGCCGGAAGTGCAGCTCGGCCTGCTGCCGGGCTCCGGCGGCACCCAGCGCCTGCCGCGCCTCATCGGGGTGGCCAAGGCACTGGATCTGATGCTGACCGGCAAGCAGGTGCGGGCCAAACAGGCCAGGAAGCTCGGGCTGGTGGATGACATGGTGCCCCCGTCCATTTTGCTGGAGGCCGCCATCAAGCTTGCCAAGAAGGGCAAGCCGCGCCACCACCTGAAACGGGATCTGCAGGGCAAGGTGCTGGAGACCAACAAATTTGGTCGCAAGGTGCTGTTCGATCAGGCCCGCAAGGGGGTCAAGGCCAAGACCCGGGGCAACTACCCGGCGCCGGAGCGCATCATCGAGGTGGTGCGCATCGGCGTGGAGGAGGGGATGCAGGCTGGCCTGCTGGCCGAGGCCCGCCACTTCGGCGAGCTGGTGATGACGCCGGAATCCGCCGCCCTGCGCTCCCTCTTCTTCGCCACCACGGAGATGAAAAAAGAGGTGAGCTATCAGGGGGCCGAGCCGCGCAAGGTGGGTCATGCCGCCGTGCTGGGGGGCGGCCTGATGGGAGGGGGTATTGCCTTCGTCACCGCCACCAAGGCGGGGGTACCGGTGCGGATCAAGGATGTGGCGAGCGCCGGCATCGGCAATGCCATGCGTTACAGCTACGACCTCCTCGCGAGGAAGGTCAAGCGTCGCCAACTGCTGCGCAGCGAGCTGGAAAAACAGATGAGCCTGCTCACCGGCACCCTGGACTATTCCGGCTTCCACCGGGTGGACATGGTGGTGGAAGCGGTGTTCGAGGAGATCAACCTCAAGCACCAGATGGTGCAGGACGTGGAGCGCGAGTGCGGCGAGCACACCGTGTTTGCCTCCAACACCTCCTCCCTGCCCATCCACCAGATCGCCTCGGCGGCGACGCATCCGGAGCGGGTGGTAGGGCTGCACTACTTCAGCCCGGTGGACAAGATGCCGCTCGCCGAGATCATTCCCCACGCGGGTACCAGCGCCGAGACGGTGGCCACCACCCTGGCCTTCGCCCGGGCCCAGGGCAAGACCCCCATCGTGGTGAAGGACGAGGCGGGCTTCTACGTCAACCGCATCCTGGCGCCCTACATGAACGAGGCGGCGCGCCTGGTGCTGGAAGGGGAGCCGGTGGAGGTACTGGACGGCGCTCTGCTCGACTTCGGTTTCCCGGTCGGCCCCATCACCCTGCTGGACGAGGTGGGGATCGACGTGGGGGCCAAGATCTCCCCCATCCTCGAAAAAGAGCTGGGTGGCGAGCAGTTCCAGGCGCCCAAGGCCTTTGACAAGCTGCTGGAAGACGATCGCAAGGGGCGCAAGAACGGCAAGGGCTTCTACCTCTATGGCAAGGCGGCTCCGCGCAACAAGCTCACCGGCAAGGAGGGCAAGAAGACGGTGGACGCGAGCGTCTACGACGTGCTGGGCGTCAAGCCCCAGGCCAAGCTGGCCAGGCAGGAGATCGCCGAGCGCTGCGTGCTGCTGATGCTCAACGAAGCTGCCATGGCCCTGGATGGCGGCGTGGTGGCCTCGGCCCGGGATGGCGACATCGGCGCCATCTTCGGTATCGGCTTCCCCCCCTTCCTGGGCGGTCCGTTCCGCTACATGGACAGCCTCGGCATCGACTATCTGGTGGGGCGTCTTGAGCACCATCAGAAGCGCTTTGGCGACCGCTTCGCCCCCTGTGCGCGGCTGAAAGCGATGGCGGCGGAGCAGCAGACCTTCTACTGATGGCTCTCGACGGCATACATCGAGCGAGGCGACCCCAAGGTCGCCTCGCTTTTTGTTGGGCATACCTTTCCGGTTTGGGGCGGGGGCGCGAAGAAAAACGGGGCGGGGAGGGGGAAAACCTTGATCTGGCGCAAACTGGTGCCCCATTTATTACTTTGGTGGCATAGGACTCAGGCGCGGGTTGAGGTCAAATAGTCTCATCAGGAACGGGGGCGACCCCGTCACGAAAGGGACACCCATTTCACTGGATGAAGGACACACTATGAGTCTGCTCGAACAAACCATCTGGAACATATTGGGATACGGGGCCATGCCCTTTATCTTTCTGAGTGGCTTCGTGGCCGTGGCAGTCACCTGCTGCCTGCTGCTCAATGCCTTCGGGGTCAAGTCCGCCGAGAAGTGAGTCACTCTCGTTCATGCCGCCAAATGCCAGTCCTCGGACTGGCATTTGTTTTTTGTGTCTTCTGAAGCACTTGCCCGACCCTGATGGGGTAAACGGAGAGCAAGACGGTCGAACCCGGCGGCCATTTTGATTACACTGACGCCCGGCATGTCCGCCCCTTTCTCTTTTATCAGGTGTTCACGACTTCTATGGCGCTCAAGGCAACCATCTTCAAGGCCCAGATCAGCTTGTCTGACATGGATCGCAATCTCTATCAGGACTTCTCCCTCACCCTGGCCCGTCACCCCTCCGAGACCGACGAGCGCATGATGATCCGCCTCGCGGCCTTCGCCTGGCATGCCGCCGAGCGGCTGGAGTTCACCAAGGGGCTCTCAGCCGACGACGAGCCTGAGCTCTGGTGCAAGAACTACTCCGACGAGATTGAACTCTGGATTGAGCTGGGTCAGCCGGACGAGCGCCGTCTCAAGAAGGCATGCAACCGCTCTCGCCAGGTGGTGCTCTACCTCTATGGCGATCGTGGCACCAGCGTCTGGTGGAAGCAGAACCAGGGCAAGCTCGGTCTGCACGACAACCTGAGCGTCATCGAACTCTCCGACAGCCAGACCCTGCCCCTGGCGGCCATGGTGGAGCGCACCATGCAGCTCACCTGTACCATCTCCGACGGCCAGCTCTGGGTCAGCAACGGCAGCCAGGAGGTGACGCTGGACCCCGTGGTGCTGATGGGACGCCCGGCCCGCGAACTGTAAACGGGATACCCATGTTCAGCGCCCTGCTCAATATCGTCATTCCCGTGTTTGCGGTGGTGGGCCTTGGCGCTCTCTATGGGCGGCTGCGGCCGGGCGGGGCCCTGGGTTATGTCAACCGGGCCAATATCGAGCTCTTTACCCCGGCGCTGGTCTTCTCGGCCCTGGTGAAATACCCCCTGGATCTCGCGGCGCACCTGCCCCTTGTGGGGGCCGGTGCCCTGGTCATCCTGCTGCCCGGCTTGCTGCTCTCCCTGCTCAAACTCAAGGAGATAGAGCGAGCCGCGCTGATCTTGCCCGCCATGTTTCGCAACACCGGCAACCTCGGCATTCCGCTGATGGTGCTCGCCTTTGGCGAGCAGCAGCTCGGCGCCATCGTCATCCTCTTTGTGCTCTCCAACCTGCTCCACTTCTCGGTGGGCATGTTTATCCTCTCCGCCAGCAGCTCCCGCTGGCTCTGGCTGAGAAGCCCCGTGCTCTGGGCCGCCTTCGCCGGGCTGCTGGTGGCCAACCTGCATATCCCGCTGCCGGAATACCTGGTGACCAGCGCCACCCTGCTCGGCCAGATAGCGGTGCCCCTGATGCTGTTTGCCTTAGGCATCCGGCTGATGGAAGGGGAGCTGGATCATCTGGGGCTGGCCATCAAGTGCAACCTGCTCTACCTGCTGGCGGGGGGCCTCTCTCTGGGGCTCGCCGTCTGGCTGCTGCCCCTCGAACCTGACTGGATACCACTCCTGATGCTGTCGGTGGCGCTGCCCCCGGCGGTGCTCAACTACATGCTGTGCGAGCAGTACCAGTGCCAGCCCGACAAGGTGGCCAGCATCGTGCTCGGCGGCAATGCGCTCTCTGTGGTGGTGATCCCCCTTGCGGTGTGGTTGGCGCTGCATCTGGGGGGATAAGGAATTAGGGATATCAGGGGGACCGATTTCCTGAGTGACAAACCCATTGAGGTTGAGTCGGAGCAAAGGAAGGTGCGAATAAGCGGGGAAATTCTTCTCGGCTGACTCAGTCATTTCATTTTTTCAGTTTGAGCCGATCTTTTCTCCCGTAAATGCCTTGAATCAGCCTATTTAGACCGTTTCTTCGCCATTTAAGGCGTTATTCCCAGTTTTTAGTGAGATCTCTCCCACTGACGTATCATTTGGTCCGCCCGAAACAGGTTGGCCAGCGTGAATAACATCGCCAGTTGGTTATCGTTTTTCAGCAACCCCTTGTATCTGGCTTTCACGAAGCCGAACTGTCGCTTGATGATGCGAAACGGGTGCTCCACCTTGGCCCGGATGCTGGCTTTCATGTATTCGATGTTGATGGCCGTTTTGTTCTTGCGTGGATGCTGTTTCAAGGTTCTTACCTTGCCGGGGCGCTCGGCGATCAGCCAGTCCACATCCACCTCGGCCAGCTCCTCGCGCTGTGGCGCCCCTTGGTAGCCGGCATCGGCTGAGACAAATTGCTCCTCTCCATGCAGCAGATTACCCAGCTGATTGAGGTCATGCTCGTTGGCCGCGGTGGTGACTAGGCTGTGGGTCAGGCCACTCTTGGCATCGACACCAATGTGGGCCTTCATGCCAAAGTGCCACTGATTGCCTTTCTTGGTCTGATGCATCTGCGGATCGCGTTGCTGCTCTTTGTTCTTGGTCGAGCTGGGTGCCTCAATGATGGTGGCATCGACCAAGGTGCCTTGAGTCATCATGACGCCTGCTTCGGCCAGCCAGCGATTGATGGTCTTGAACAATTGGCGGGCCAGTTGATGCTGCTCCAGCAGGTGGCGGAAATTCATGATGGTGGTGCGGTCCGGCAAGGCGCTATCCAGGGATAACCGGGCAAACAGACGCATGGAGGCGATTTCGTACAGAGCATCTTCCATCGCGCCATCGCTCAGGTTGTACCAATGCTGCATGCAGTGAATGCGTAGCATGGTTTCCAGCGGATAAGGTCGCCGGCCATTACCAGCCTTGGGATAAAACGGCTCGATGACTTCCACCATGTTTTGCCATGGCAGAATCTGCTCCATGCGGGACAAGAAAATCTCTTTTCTGGTCTGACGGCGCTTACTGCTGAATTCACTGTCGGCGAAGGTGAGCTGATGACTCATGATGAACCCTTTTTCATGGCTCCAGATGACAAACATGATCTCATATCAGGGACTTGTTCGCACCTTCCCTAAAACTGACGACCAAGGCAATCAGACGTTAGGAGCTAGCCGAACTGGCGGGGCTGGTGATGGACATATATCTGGCAAAACTGCCGCCGGAACTAGATATATATCCCCGTTTCTGGAGGGATGATGTAGTAGGTTGAAATGAGGGAGATATGACAGAAGTTAGAAACAGGGCGGCCTTGGCCGCCCTGTTTATTGATGGGGAGCAGGCTGAACCTGGCCATCCTTGCGCAGTTGGGTATAGAGACCAAACCCGGCCAGCAGGCCGGCGAGGGCCAGCAGCCACCAGATGGCGGTGGCGGGGCGGCTGCCCGCATCCCCCAGCATAAAGCCGATGAGCAGGTTGCCAAAGAGCGCCATGCAGCCCCCGGCGCTGGCATAGAAGCCGTAGTAGCTGCCGAGCTGGTCGGGGGGAGCGTAGCGGGGCAGCTGGGCGGCGAAGAGCGGGAAGCAGAGGATGGAGCCCAGGGAAAGCAGGGCCACCTGCGTCAACACGCCTGCCGTCGGCCAGGGTGCCAGCAGGGGCAGGGCGAGATAGCTCAAGCCCATCATGCCTATCCCCAGTCCCATGGCGAGCGGTACTCCCAGGCGGCGCTCCACCAGGCGGGAGGCCGGGAGCTGGAGCACGACACCGATCACCGCCGAGAGGGTGAAGACGCCGCCGAGCAGGTGGGTGGCGTCCGGCAGGCTCTGGATATGGGCGGGGAGGGCGAGATAGAGCTGGTGGAACAGGATCTGGTAGCTGCCCGCCAGCAGGGTGAACCCCATAAAGGGGCGCTGGCGCACTATCTCCCCCCATTGGCGCAAGATGGCGCCACGGGGGCTCTGGTTGCTCACCGGGCGTTTGGGCAGCACGCGGTATTGCAGCACTCCGAGCAGAGCGAAGAGGCTCGCCGCCAGGACCCCCGTCAGGGTATAGCTCTGCTGGGTCAAGGTGAGGCCGACCAGGGGGCCGAGCAGCATGCCCGCCTCGCTGGCCAGATTGTGCAGGGCGAAGGCGCGCTGACGCTGGCTCGGGTTGTGGCATTCGCTGGCAAGGTAGGCCTGGGCGCAGGGGGTGAACAGGGCCCCCGCAAAGCCGGTGAGGGTGGCGGCCAGCAGCAGTATGGGCAGGGACTCGGCCCAGCCCAGCAGCACGAAGCCCAAGGATCGTACCAGGCAGCCCCAGACGATGGCGGGATGGTAGCCGATGCGATCCCCAAGGGTGCCGCCCAGCAGGAAGAGCCCCTGCTGGCTGAAGACCCGCATCCCCATGACGAGGCCACAGGCCCAGCCGGCCAGGCCCAGGCCGCTGCCCATGTGCTGGGCGAGGAAGGGCATCATCATGTAGAAGCCGAGGTTGAAGGCGAGCCCATTGGTGATGAGCAGGCGGGCGGCCGGGCTCATGCCCTGCCAGTCCCGCCAGTAGGAGGCGCCGTTCATGGTCGCCTCCCGCCAGTGCGTGGGGAGGTGGTCGCCGGGGTGGCGCAGCACTGTGTCATGATGTCTTTCGCAGGGTTCTGAGGAAGGGGATGCCGTGCTGATCGTGGCTTATCTCCACCGGCACCTGGTAGAGGCGCTCGATGAGGGCCGCGTCGAGCACCCGGGCGGGGGGGCCGAAGGCCTGCAGATCTCCCCCTGCCAGCACGATCAGCTGATCGGCAAACTGGGCGGCCAGGTTGAGATCGTGCAGCACCACCAGGGTGATCCACTGTTGCTCCAGGGTCTGCTGGCACAGGTGCTCCATCAGTTGCATCTGGTGGTGCAGGTCCAGGGCGCTGACCGGCTCGTCCAGCATCATGATGCGGGGGTCGCGCAGCAGCACCTGGGCGAAGAGCACCATCTGCCGCTGGCCGCCGCTCAGGGAGTAGAGGGGGCGATCCGCCAGATGGGCGATGCCGAGCGCCTGCAGGGCGCGGCCGGCCGCCAGTATGTCCTCGTCCGCGAGGCGCATGGAGAGGCTGTCGAGACGCCCCAGCACCACCACTTCGATGACGCTGAGGTCCAGCTCCAGCTGGATGTTCTGGGGCATGTAGCCAAACTGCTGGCGCCACCTGGCCTGCGTCATCTGGCTAGCACTCTGGTCCCCGAGGCGAATGTCGCCACTGTCCGGGGTCAGTTCACCAAAGAGGGTGCGCATCAAGGAGGTCTTGCCGGTCCCGTTCGGGCCGATGATCACATGGACCTGACCCGGATGCAGAGTGAGGCTGAGATCCCGCAGCAAGGTCTGCTGGCCGAGGGAGAGGGAGAGTCGGGATATTTCAAGCACGTTTACGCCCCCTGCCGAGGATCAACCAGATGAAGAAGGGCACGCCAATGAGCGCGGTGACGATGCCGATGGGGAACAGGGCCCCCGGAATGATGGACTTGGAGAGCACCGAGGCCGCCGAGAGCATGCAGGCGCCGCACAGGGCGGAGAGGGGGATCAAAAAGCGCTGATCTTCCCCCACCAGCATGCGGGCGATATGGGGGGCCACCAGGCCGACGAAGCCGATCACGCCGACGAAGCTGGTGGCGGTGGCGGTGAGCAAGGCGACCAGCACCAGGGTCTTCATGCGCAGCCTGTCGACGTTGACCCCGAGGCTGCGGGCGCGGGCTTCCCCGAGGCGCAGGCTGGTAAGGGCCCAGGCGTCACGGTAGATGAGCAGGGTGCAGATCAGGGTGACGACGGCGGTGATGATCAGGGAGTCCCAGGTGGTGCGCATCAGGCTGCCAAACAGCCAGAACAGGATCTGCTGGTTGAGCTCGGGAGAGGAGAGGAACTGCAGCAGGGAGAGCAGGGACTGGAACAGGAACAGCAGGGCGATGCCCGCCAGGATCAGGGTCTGGCTGCTGACATGGCGCATCATGGCCAGACCAAACAGCAGGCAGGCGGCAAACATGCACACAATGAAGGCGCCGGCCGGGATGGCCACCAGGGGAGGAAGCCCGAGGCCGCCGGTGTAGAGGGCCAGCGCCGCGCCCAGGCCCGCCGCTGCCGCGAGCCCGAGGGTATAGGGACTGGCGAGGGGGTTGTCCAGCAGGGTCTGCATCTGCACGCCGCCAAGGCCGAGAGAGGCCCCGACCACCAGGGCCATGAGGGCGATGGGCAGGCGCATGTCGTGGACGATGGTGCGGGTCATGGGATCGGCCTGGGCGGGGGAAACCAGGGCATCGATCACGTCGTGCAGGGCCAGCAGGGAGGGGCCGGTGGCGATATCGAGCACCAGGGTAATGCACAGGACCAGGGCGAGCAGCAGGAGCCAGTGCCAGCGACGGCGCTCCCGTTGCCGCTGCCGGGCGAGGGTCTGCTGCAGGGCAGCCAAATCATTCATGATGTCAATCCTGAAACGGGCGCCGCAAGAGGCGCCCACACAATCCAAGAGGGTTGCTGAAGAGGGCGTGGCCGAGGTGGGCCGCACCCGAATTGCCGGGGTTAGCTTGCGTCATCCTGCTTGATGCCCAGCATGAAGGTGCCCTGGGGACGGATGGGCAGATAGTGCTGGTAGAACGCCTGATAGGTGGCCAGGGGATCGAGATCCTGGAAGAGGTCCGGATAGAGGGCCTTGGCCATGAACTCGATGAGGGCGGCATCCATGATGCTGCGGGTGGCGCCGTGATAGACCGCGTAGAGGCGACCCTCCTTCACCGCAGGCAGCTCGCTCCAGCCCGGGCGGGCAGCAAAGCCTTGCAGACGCTGGCGCACGGTCTCTGCCGACACATCCTGGCCGACCTGCATGGCGACAGCACTGCTCACGCTCTCGTAGCCCGCCATCAGGATCACCTCGGGCTTGCTCGCTAGCAGTTGCTCCGGGTGGATGGGACCCCAGCGATCGACGAAGGGGGCGGCCACGTTGTCGCCACCGGCCAGCAGGGCCATGGCGCCCCACATGTCCTTGCCATAGGTGTAGCTGTACTCGGCCGGACCCTTGTCACCCAGCTCGATGTAGACCCGGGGCGGCGTGCGCTTCGCGGCGGCGATGCGGGAGGTGATGGTGTCAATCTTGGCCTTGTACTCGTCGGCCATCTTCCGGGCGCGGGCCTCCTGGCCGGTCAGCTTGCCAAGCAGCAAGGTGCTCGCCATGTGCTGTGTCAGGGTCTGGGCGTTGTAGTCGATGACCACCACCGGGATCCCCGCCTGCTCAAGGCGTGGCAGGTCCGCGGCCAGGGCTTCATATTGCCACTTCGCCAGGATCACCAGGTCGGGCTTGACCGCCAGGGTCTTCTCGATGGAGAAGCTCTGATCCTGCACGTTGCCAAGGTCGGGGACCTTGGCCAGTTGTGGCTGGCTGGCCACGTAGAGCGACCAGATGGCGGGACGGGACTTCATGAACCAGCCCAGGGACATGCCCACCAGGCGTTCGGCCCCGCCTTCACCGGCCACCGCCAGGTAATCCTCGGGATAGAAACCGAGCACGATACGGTTTGCCGGAAGGCTGAGGGAGACCTTGCGGCCCATCACATCTTCCACTTCAACGGAGGGGGCGGCCTGCGCCATCCAGCTCACCAGGACGAGCTGGCCGAGCAGCAGCAACTTTGCCAGGGGGTGACGAAACATCTTGTAGCACCTCGAGAATAGAGACGGTCAAAAAAGAAAGTGAGAACTATTGCCATTCGCGAGCGCAAAAGCAACAAACGTTTGTGTCATCCCCTCTCTTGTTATTTCTGTCATTACTGGAATCGGTTCCACAAGAGCACCAGGAGAGAGTCTTATCCCCCGGTTTTCTGCCTTCTCGGGCCACGCAGGGGGTGGCGCCCGGTATGGCACCCATGGATTTGTCCATGATCCAGTGTCTGTGAGTGGGGTTGCTCACGAAATGGTAGCGGGCAGAGGCCCGCCGTAGTGCTCCCCGGTCTGCCCCGGCGCCGATGTCGCTCCTTGACAGAGGCCGCCAGCAGGGGCTGGGGGGCGACAACTTCCTGCGCAGCGATGGCAGACACTGCCCATTCGGGTATTGCCCGTCACCTTGGCGCAACATTTTGTTGTCATTGTTAGCCAGCTCGCAGCAGCCCCGGCGCCGACGGGGCAGAGTGGGCGCGCAGTTTCGGCCGGGGGCTGACATGCCTCCCGTTGATGGCTGCATCCAAGGTGCTGCGGCCCGCCTTGTGCGGGGCGCCAATAACATGATCTGCAAATAAAAAAGGAAACTGACCATGTCAGGAAGACACTCTCTGGTGGCGCTGGCCGTCGGGCTGGCCCTCGCTGGACAGGCACAGGCGCAACTGCTCATCACCGAATACCTGGAAGGGTCCGGCAACAACAAGGCGGTGGAGCTGAGCAACCTCGGCTCGGACCCCGTCGATCTCTCCCAATACCGGCTGGCCCTCTACGCCAACGGCAAACCCATCACCGATGCCCCCACCAACAGCCTGGCGCTGCAAGGCACCCTCGCCCCGGGCGCCACCCTGGTGCTGGCCAACCCCTCAGCAAATGCCGAGATCCTGGCCAAGACGACCCAGACCAGCGGCAACCTGGTGTTCAACGGTGACGACGCCCTGGTGCTCTATCGCGGCAGCGAGATAATCGACAGCGTCGGCCAGGTAGGGGTGGATCCCGGCACGGCCTGGGTGTCGGGGAGCGTCTCGACCCTGGACATGACACTGCGCCGCAAGGCCACCGTCACCATGGGCCGCACTGATGCGACGTCGCCTTTTGATCCGGCGCAGGAATACGTGGCCGCCCCGAAAGATGACGCCAGTGGCCTGGGTTGCAGTGGCGATGGTCCCTGCGATGGCACCCAGCCGCCCGCCTTCGTCTGCCCGGTGGATCAGTTGGTGCCGGTGCCCGTCATTCAGGGCCCGGGCAGCAGCAGCCCCCTGGTGCCAGCCGGCAAGTTTGAATCGGAACAGGCCTATGCCACTCGCGGCGTGGTGACCCAGGTAGTGAGCGGCCTCTACAAGGGCTTCTTCATTCAGGACGAGCAGGGGGACGGGGATGCGGCTACCTCCGACGGCCTCTTCGTCTACAGCACCAAGGCCAACGCTGCCATCGTGCCGGGGGCTGAGGTGTGCGTTTCGGGCAAGGTGAAGGAGTATTTCAATCAGACCCAGATCAACGCCGACGAGCTGGTGGTGACTCGGCCCGCTGAGGCAGTGCCGGCCGCGGTGGATCTGCTGCCGGTGGCGGGCGAGAGCCTGAGCCAGCTGCTGGAGCGTCACGAGGGGATGCAGGTACGGCTGGTGCCCGGCTCCAGCCTGGTGGTGACCCGCAACTTCAGCTTCGATTACGACGGCAAGCGCAACAACCTGGTGCTCTCTTATGGCGCGCCGCTCATCAAGTCGACCCAGAAATTTGCCGCCATGAGCCAGGAGGCGAGCGACTGGGCCCTTCGCAACCAGCAGAACCAGCTGGTGGTGGAGACCGACGCCAAGGCGCCGGATGGCGTGCTGCCCTGGTTCCCCGGCTTCAACGCCGAGGACGGTTACCTGCGCATCGGCGACAAGCTCAACGGGCTGGAGGGGGCCCTTGGTTACTCCTACAACCTGTTCAGGCTGGTGGCCAGCAATCGCATCGACGCGAGCCAGATTGATCACAGCGGCTGGGATCGGGTGGAAACCCCCGAACTTGCCGAGGCGGGGGATCTGCGGGTCGCGAGCTTCAACGTGCTCAACTTCTTCACCACGGTGGTGGGCGGGGATGCCAACCCCACCGGCAGCAACCGGGGCGCCTTGACGGTGGCGGAGTTCGAGCTGCAGCGCACCAAGATAGTCAGCGCCATCACCCGCCTCAATGCCGACGTGGTGGGGCTGATGGAGATCGAGAACAACGGCTACGGTGACAACTCCGCCATCGCCAACCTGGTGGCGGCCTTGAACGCGGCCCTGCCGGACGAGGCGGATCACTACCGCTGGATTGCCTCGCCGGATGGCAAGCCCATTGGCACCGACGCCATCACGGTGGGGCTCATCTACCGACCCGCCAGCGTGAGCCCGCAAGGGGCCGCCAGCCTCATCGCGCTGCCGGTGCAGCAGGCCGAGGCGGTGGACGCCAGCGGCAAGCCGGTGACCATCAATCAGGGGATGCGCGAGTCGCTGGTGCAGCGCTTCAGCTCGCCCAAGGGGGATGCGCCCCTGACCCTGGTGGTCAACCACCTCAAGTCCAAGGGCTCCGCCTGCTTCGAGGATTACCCCGACTACGCCACTGCCGATCCGCTGGATGGCCAGGGCCACTGCAACGCGCTGCGGGTCTCTGCCGCCAAGGTGCTGGGGGAGCAGCTCAAAGATTTGACCGGGGATCTGCTGCTCATCGGCGACATGAACGCCTATGGCATGGAGGATCCCATTCGGGTGCTGACCGACTATGATCCGGCCGCCCAGGCGCGCCAGATCATGAGCGCCTCCTTCACCACCCTGGCGGGCCAGCCCTTCGAGGAGAGCGGCAGCGCCCTTGGCAAGGGGTATGGGTTTGTGAACCTCAACACCCGCTTCCACGGCACCGACACCTACTCCTACAGCTACGAAGGGGAGCTCGGCAACCTGGATCACGCCCTGGCAAACCCGAGCCTCGCAGCCAAGGTGATCGGCATCGAGGATTGGCACATCAACTCCGCCGAGAGCAACTTCTTCGAGTACGGCAGCAAGTACAGCGGCCAGCTGGCGAAATCCGAGGGCCCCTTCAGCGCCTCGGATCACGATCCGGTGCTGGTAGCCATCCAGTATCCGCTGCCGCCAGCCGGGGTATTGAGCCTCGAGAGCGCCGCTGCGAACGTGGAGGAGGGGAATACCTTGTCCCTGAGTGTCAGTCGCAGCGATGGCAGCCACGGGGAGGCGAGCGTGAGTTATCGCATCGTCTATGGCAGCGCGGACGCAAGCGACGTGGCACCCCTCACCGGTACCCTGCACTGGGTAGCTGGCCAGAGCGAGCCCCAGACCATCAGCATCCCGGTGAAAAGCGACACCCTGCACGAGGGGGACGAGACCTTTACCCTGGAGCTGTTTGACCCGAGTGGCGCGACCCTGGGGGCTCAGCACCAGACCCTGGTGACCATCAAGGACAAGCTGGCGCCGTCCACCATCTCGCTGGCTCAGGCCAGTATCACGGTGAACGAGGGGCAGTGGTTTGCCGAGATCCCCCTGGTGCGCAGCGGCGATCTGAGCAAGCCGGCCCGGGCCCGGGTGGCCCTTGACGGGGTCACGGCGCGCTGGGGGCTGGATTTCCTGCCCTGGTTCGGTCAGTCGGTGAGCTGGGCCGCGGGCGAGGGGGGCAGCAAGTCGGTCAAGGTGCTGATCATCGATGACTGGTTCGTGGAGTCCACCGAGCAGTTCAGGGTGAGCCTCGATCGGGTGGAAGGGGGCCAGCCCGGCACCCTGCAGCAGACCCGGGTCGACATTCTGGACAACGACAAGTCCTGGTGGCCCTTCGGTCGCCACTGAGGATGATTGAGCAACAAGAAAGGGGCCTGCGGGCCCCTTTCTTAGTTGGGAAGACGTTTGTTGGGAAGACCTGTTGCAGACAAATTGGGTTGCGAAGATGAAAAAGGCCCACCGTCATGGTGGGCCTTCCTCATGGCAGGGCGCTCCTAACGGAGTATCAACCCTGCGCGTTGCTCAGTACCAGCTTGCCATCCTTGACCGGAATGGTGGGGCCGGGTTGCTTCTCCATGCGTACCACCCCTTCCTGGCCGGCGAGGCGGTAGGTGACGTCATAGCCGATGGTGCGGGTGCTGCTCTCCTGCACCGTCTTGCAGCGCTGCTCCGTGGTGGTGTAGGTATCACCCGCCTGCATGTTGCCCTGCACCTGATTCCCGGCATAACCCCCTGCCACGGCACCGGCGGCGGTGGCCACCTTCTTGCCGCTGCCACCGCCAAACTGGTGGCCGACCACGCCGCCCAGGGCCGCGCCAACTACGGTACCCAGGATCTTGTGTTCGTCCTGCACCGGCTTGCGGTGGGTCAGGGTGACGTTGCGGCACTCCTGACGCGGCGTCTTGATGGTCTCGGTCACCGGCTTGCTGGCCAGCACCTCGGCAAACTGGGGCTCTGATGAAAACAGGGATCCGCTGGCGACCGCCGACAATGCCAGCGCAGAGGCCACACCGATCCCGACACCTGCCAACATGGATTTGTTCATCACTCTTCTCCTTGTACTCATACCCGTTGAGGGCTTGGGATCATTCTTGGCATTTTGCGCCGCAGGCTCAAGGCAAGGGCCACGGGATCGCGACAGGGGCTGACTGCGCAAAAAGTGACCGCGCAAAAATAGCGTCGGCGATTGGCGACAGGGAGAGCAGGGCCGAGGGCCCCTAAGACGTTTCGCTAATACCTGGGATCTGGCCCCCTTGATACCCTTTCATCCGGTTCCAGTCGGCATCCTGGCCTCGTATCAGGGCGCAATGCCGGTCGTGGTGAACCGCGAGAGCCACCCCGTTTTGTGCCCCTGTGAGGAAGGATCCGATGACAGAGCAGAACATGTACGACGCCGGCCTTGGCAAGACGCCCGCCAATTTCGAGGCGCTGACCCCCTTGAGCTTTCTGGGGCGGGCCGCCCGGGTCTATCCCGACTATCCGGCGCTGATCCACGGGCCCCTGCGCCAGAGCTGGGCCCAGACCGAACGCCGTTGCCGCCAGCTCGCCTCGGCCCTGCGCCGTCGCGGCATTGGCGAGGGGGACACCGTCTCCATCGTCGCCCCCAATGTGCCGGCCATGTTCGAGGCGCACTTCGGGGTACCCATGAGCGGCGCCGTGATCAACACCATCAACACCCGGCTCGATGCGGACGCCATGGCCTTCATCTTCCAGCACGCCCAGATCAAGGTGGTGCTGGTGGACCGGGAGTTCGGCGCCGTGGTGCGAAAGGCGCTCTCTCTCATTGATAGCCAGCCCCTGGTGATCGCCATCGACGATCCCCTCTACCGGGAAGGGGAGCTGGTCGGCGAGCTCGACTACGAGGGGTTCATCGCCCTGGGGGACGGGGACGAACCCGGCTGGCTGCCGGCGGACGAGTGGCAGGCCATTTCCCTCAACTACACCTCCGGCACCACGGGGAACCCCAAGGGGGTGGTCTATCACCATCGCGGCGCCCACCTCAATGCGGTCAACAATGCCCTCTCCTGGGAGCTACCCAAGCACCCCGTCTACCTCTGGACCCTGCCGATGTTCCACTGCAACGGCTGGTGCTTCCCCTGGACCCTGGCGGCCACCGCCGGGGTGAGCGTCTGCCTGCGCCACGTGCAGGCGGCGGCCATCTACGGGGCGCTGCGCGAACACAAGGTGAGCCATTTCTGCGCCGCCCCCATCGTGCTCAATATGCTGAACAATGCCGATCCGGCCCTCAAGCAGGGACTCGACCACCCCGTCAAGGCGATGACGGCGGGGGCAGCGCCACCCGCCACCGTGATCGCCGGCATGGAGGCCATGGGGATCGCCGTTACCCATGTCTATGGCCTCACCGAAACCTATGGCCCCTGCGTGGTGTGCGAGCCGCAAAGACACTGGCAGGGGCAGGATGCCACCACCCTCTCCCGTCTCAAGGCGCGCCAGGGGGTGGCCTCCCCCCTGCAAGGGGAGATGCGGGTCATCAACCCCGTCAGCGGCGAGCCGGTCCCCATGGATGGCAAGACCCTGGGAGAGATAGTGCTGCGGGGCAACATCGTCATGAAGGGCTACCTCAAGAACCCGGCGGCGAGCGAGGAGGCGATG
Source organism: Aeromonas sp. ASNIH1 (assembly GCF_002934285.1). Taxonomy (NCBI): domain Bacteria; kingdom Pseudomonadati; phylum Pseudomonadota; class Gammaproteobacteria; order Aeromonadales; family Aeromonadaceae; genus Aeromonas; species Aeromonas sp. ASNIH1. The sequence goes on from NZ_CP026228.1 coordinate 4,000,763, forward strand.
GCACAGGGATGGTTTCGAAGCGGGGATCTCGCGGTCTGGCACCCGGACGGCTATGTGGAGATCAAGGACAGATCCAAGGACATCATCATCTCCGGCGGGGAGAACATTTCCAGCCTGGAGGTGGAGGACGTGCTCTATCGCCACCCCGATGTGGAAGAAGCCGCGGTGATCGCCATGCCGGACGAGACCTGGGGGGAGGTGCCCTGCGCCTTCGTCAAGCTCAAGGAGGGGCGCGAGCTCACCCAGGCCGAGCTCATCGGGTTCTGCCGCGAGCAGATGGCCCACTTCAAGGCCCCCAAGCGCATCATCTTCACCCCGCTGCCCAAGACCTCCACCGGCAAGGTGCAGAAATTCATGCTGCGCAAGCAGTTGGCGTGACGACAAAGGCGCCGTGCCGTCAGGGGGAAGGGGCGCCCCCTGGCGCGACCCTGGCCGATTACCTTGCCCTGCGCCAGTCGGACGCGTTCCCCCCTGGGCGCAGTGGCGCCGAAAAAGTCATTCAGGACTGACACAAGGCTGTCAGTAGCTCTTCGTTATGCTGGGTTCTCCAGACCATCCACAACGGAGAAAACGAGATGATCATCAACGGTGACATGCAACAGGCAGGGGGCGTCGAATTTGCCACCTTCAGGCTCAGGGAAGGGGTGACGGAGGCGGATTTGCTCGCCCTGTCACGGCGGGTCGAGTCCGAGTTTCTTGTCCAGCAATCCGGGCTCATCATGCACTGCCTGCTGCGCGGCGCCGACGGCCTCTATGCGGACGTGGTGATGGCCCCCAGCCAGTCGCTGGTGGAAGCCTATTGCCAGCAGTGGCTGCACAACGACGTGGCAGGGGAGTACCTGACCCTGCTTGACCATCACTCGGTCAACATGAGCTTCTGGACCCGTATCGGCTGAGGGCGGCGCGGGGCCTGCCATCCCCCGGCGAGGGGGCAATCATGAAATGAAACGGGCCCACAGGGCCCGTTTTGTTGAACAGAATTCAATAATTACTTGGTGTGGCGCTCATGCAGGCGCTGCACCACATCCTTCAAACCCAAGCCTTCGTTTTGCAGCAAGACTGTCAGGTGGTAGAGCAGGTCAGCGGATTCGTTGATGAGCTCTTCCCTGTCTTTCGCCATGGCGGCCAGGGCCACTTCCACCCCCTCTTCACCCACCTTCTGGGCGATGCGCTTGGTGCCTTTGCCATAGAGGCTGGCGGTGTAGCTGGTGGCGGGATCTGCCCCTTTGCGTGATGCCAGGATCTGTTCGAGCTCGGCCAGGAAGCCGAGCGGCGGCACGGGGTGGCCGTCGAAGCAGGAGGGGTTGCCCAGATGGCAGGTGGGGCCGACCGGGTCGGCGGCAATGAGCAGGGAGTCCTGATCGCAGTCGGTGGTGATGGCGACGAGCTTGAGCACATGACCCGAGCTCTCGCCCTTGGTCCACAGGCGCTGCTTGCTGCGGCTGAAGAAGGTGACCTGGCCGGTGGTCTGGGTCTTTTCCAGCGCCTCGCGGGTCATGAAGCCCTGCATCAGCACTTCGCCGCTGAGGGAATGCTGGACGATGGCGGGGATCATGCCCTCACACTTGGCCCAGTCCAGGCGCTCGGCCAGCGGCAATGCATTGTCTACTGCTTGATTATTCACGGATGGCGACTCCTTCGTTTTTCAGCCAGCGTTTCAATTCGGGAATGGGAATGAGGCCCTTGTGGAACACGGAGGCGGCCAGCGCCCCGTCCACGTCGGCCAGGGTAAAGGCATCGCGAAAGTGCTCCATGGCCCCGGCGCCGCCGGAGGCGATGAGGGGCACCTTGCACACGGCGCGCACCAGCTTGAGCTGCTCAAGGTCGTACCCCTGACGCATGCCGTCCTGGTTCATCACGTTGAGCACTATCTCTCCCGCGCCCCGGCGCTGCACTTCCTGTACCCACTCCAGGGTGGTCCAGGTGGTGGTGCGGGTGCGGCTCTCGTCGCCGGTAAACTGTTTGACCTGATATTGACCGAGGGCGGCATCGAAGTAGGAGTCGATACCCACCACCACGCACTGCACGCCGAAGCGCTCGGCGAGCCGGGTGATCAGGGTGGGATCGGCCAGGGCGGGGGAGTTGATGGAGACCTTGTCGGCACCGAATTCCAGGATCTGGCGGGCATCCTCCACGCTTTTGATGCCGCCGGCGACGCAGAAGGGGATGTCGATGACTTCCGCCACCCGGCTTACCCAGCTCTTGTCCACTACCCGTTCGTCGCTCGAGGCGGTGATGTCATAGAAGACCAGCTCATCGGCGCCCTCGGCGGCGTAGCGGCGGGCGAGGTCGACAATGCCGCCCATCACCTCGTGGTTGCGAAACTGCACGCCCTTGACCACCACGCCATCTTTGACGTCGAGACAGGGGATAATACGCTTTGACAACATGCTCATTGCTCCATGTAAAGCACGGTTAAAGAAACGTCGTTCTGCCGCCGGCGTTGGCCCGGGCGGCGGACGGGAACACGGTTGGCATGCCTTGAACGGGGGCCCATGAAGGGAGAAACGACAGGCCCGGCAGGCCGTCTCGTCGCCTCTGGGCACCCCACTATATGCATGACTTCATTCAGTGATTCAACCCTTTGTCGCCCTTGACCTGCCCCGGATGGCAGGCTGGCGCCTCGGGGAGGGGAGCCCGATCGTCCGGGTGGGTCTCGTCCGTTGCCATATGCTGGCGCAGGGTGAGCAGGGCGGCATCAAAATCAAACGCCTTCAGTTGCCTGGTCAGGGTGTCGCTGCGAGACCCCAGCATGAGGCGAAGGGGACCGGAATACTGCTCGTAGAGGGGGATCACGGCGGTGTCGCTTTGCACCAGCAGGGCTTCCATCTGGCCCAGCAGTTGCTGGCGCCACTGATCCCCCAGAGGCACCAGATCGGTGGTCGGGGCGGCGAGATCGTCCCCGAGCAGAGCGCAAAGGGCGGCGATCTCTTCATCGATGGATGACATTAGTCCGGTGGGCTCAGTGTTGCCGTCCGCGATGGCCTGCTCCAGGGCCAGGCAGTGGCGCGACAGCTCATGTGCCCCCAGGGTGCTCGCCACGCCGCGCAGGCTATGGACCATGCGGGTTGCATCGCTGTGCTCCCCGGCCTGCAAGTGGCGGTGCAGCCGGGTCATGTCCTGGCCATGCTCATGGATGAAGTCGCGAAGCAGGGCCAGGTATTTCTCCTGATTGCCGTTGAGGGCCGCCAGCCCCTGGTCGAGATCCAGACCCGGGTGTGCCTGCAGGCGGGCAAGGGGGCCTGTCACGGGATGGCGAGTGCTGTCGTCCGGGGCAAGCTCGGGGACCTTGCCTTGGGGCAGCCAGCGCTGCAGGGCTTCAAACAGCTTGGCGGGGGTGACGGGCTTGGCAATGAAATCGTTCATGCCGGCCGATGCGCTCGCCTTTCTGTCCTCCTCGAAGGCGCTGGCGGTGAGCGCCAGGATGGGCAGCCTGTCCATGCCGGGCAGGGCCCGGATGGCGCGGGTGGCGCTGTAGCCATCCATCACTGGCATCTGTATGTCCATCAGGATGAGGTCGAAGGGGTGCTGGCTGACGAGGGCCAGGGCCTCCTGGCCGTTGACGGCCGTCTCGATGACGAGGCCGCTGTGGCACAGGAGCTCGAGCACCACTTCCCGGTTGATGGCGTTGTCTTCCACCAGCAGGACTCGGGCGTGGCGAGGGAAGCTGAAGGACTGTTGGTTCCCCTGCTCGGACGGGGTCCGGGAAGGGGCGTCCTCCTTTGCCTTGAACAGCCTGGCGGTAAACCAGAAGCAGCTTCCCTGGCCAGGCTCGCTGGTGACTCCGACCTCCCCCCCCATCAGGGCGGCGATCCGGCTGGTGATTGCAAGGCCAAGGCCAGTGCCGCCATATCTGCGAGTGGTGGAGACATCCGCCTGTTCGAACGCCTGGAACAGCTTCTCGCGCTGCGCAGGGGTGATGCCGATGCCGGTGTCTTCCACCTCGAAGCGCAGCAGGTAGCCGGTGGTGAGGGGGCGGGCCAGCCTGACGCGCAGGGTGACGGTTCCCTGCTCGGTGAACTTGATGGCGTTGGTCGCATAGTTGAGCAGGGCCTGGCGCAGGCGGGTGATGTCACCGTGCACCCAGGCGGGGGTATCGCCGATGTCCGTCACTATGGTGAGCCCCTTGGCCCTGGCCTGGTCGCTCATCAGGGTGCGGACGTTGTCCAGCATGGCGGTGAGGGAGAAATCGGTCAGATCCAGCGTCATCTTGCCCGCATCGATCTTGGAGAGATCCAGGATGTCGTTGAGGATGCTGAGCAGGTGCTGGGCGGCAGTGTCTATCTTGGTCAGCCGTTCGAGGTCGGTGGGATCCCGGGTGTCGCGCTTGAGCAGATAGGTGAGCCCCAGGATGGCGTTCATGGGGGTGCGGATCTCGTGGCTCATGTTGGCAAGGAAGGCGCTCTTGGCGTGGTTGGCGCTTTCGGCCCGCTGGTGGGCCTGGGCCAGCTGCCGGGTGCGCTCGTTGACCATCTCCTCCAGGTGGTAGCGATACTGGTCCAGCTCCTCGCCGAGCTGTTTCTTCTCGGTGATGTCGGCCTGGACCGTGACGTAGTGGGTGATTTCGCCGCTCTCCTGGCGGATCGGCGACACCGTGGCCAGCACCTGGTAGTGGGAGCCATCCTTGCGCTGGTTGATGAATTCGCCATGCCAGCGCTGGCCGTGGTTGATGGCATCCCACAGGGCGACATAGCTGGCATCCGGGGTGAGGCCTGAGCGCAGCAGGGACGGGGTCCGGCCTATCACTTCGTGCTGCTGGTAACCGCTGGCGGCGAGGAAAGCGGGGTTGACGTACTCGATGCGCGCCCGGGTGTCGGTGATGAAGACGCCGTCAGGGCTCTGTTCGAGGGCCAGGGACAACTGGCGCAACTGCTGCTCGGCCAGCTTGCTCTGGGTGATGTCCAGATGGATGCCAAGGAGGCGCACGGGTCGCTGCTGGGCGTCCCGGTAGACGCTCCCTTTGCTCACCAGCCAGCGGATGCCGCCATCTGGCAGCAGGATCCTGAACTCCAGCTCGACGGGGGCGCCGCTGACAGCCCGCTCCGCCAGCAACTGCTCGATGCGCGGCCTGTCATCCGGATGCAGGCAGGCTTGCCAGGCGGCCAGCTCGCCGAGCGCCTCGGCACTGCGGCCATAGAGGCGGGCGCATTCCGGCGAGAAGAAGAGGCGGTTGCTGACCATGTCCCATTCCCAGATGCCGACATGGGCTCCTTCCTGGGCCATCAGCAGGCGCTGTTCGCTCTCGCGCAGGGCGCTGCTGACGGTTTCGGCGCGCACCCGTGCACTGATGGCGTCGTCCATCAGGTTCAGGGCTGCGAGGCGAGCACGACGCTGGGTATCGAGCGCCATCTGCTGATTGTGTTGCAGGCGCTGCTCCGCGAGCTTGCGCTCCGTGATGTCCTGCACAGTGCCGTAGAGCTCGAGTATGGTGCCATCCCTGTCCCTGAGCGCCGCCCCGCGGGCAATGACCCAGGCGGTCTCCCCCTGCTCCGTGATCACTTCGGCATCGCACTCGTAGGGCTGCCCGTCCATCCTGCAGCGCTCGACGGCCTGGACCACCGTGTGCCACCCCTCCTGAGTGAAGTATTTTCTGACCTCGGGATAGACGGCGGGGGGGAGGGCCGGATCCCGGCCATAGATGCGATAGATCTCCGGTGACCAGAAGTGGCTGTCATCGGCCACGCGCCAGCGCCAGTTCCCTATCTTGGCGAGACGCTGGGACTCGCGCAGTATGGCTTCGTTGCGGCGCAGCGCCTCCTCGGTCTCCTTGTTCTGCCGGTTGTCCTCGATGATGGAGATGAAGTAGTCGGGATTGCCTTCGGCGTCGCGCACCAGGGCCACCGTCAGAGTGGTCCAGATGATCTCGCCCCCCTTGTGCAGGTAGCGCTTCTCCAGGGTGTAGTGGGGGATTGTCCCCGCCAGCACCCGGGCGATGTGGACCTCATCGAGGTAGAGATCGTCCGGGTGGGTCAACTGCTGGAATGTCATCCCGGTGAGCTCGTCGGCCCGGTAGCCCAGGATGTGGCACAGTCGCTGATTGACACGCAGCCAGTGTCCATCGGGGGAGACCAGGGCGATGCCGACCGCCGCCTGTTCGAAGGTGACCTGGAAGCGGTTCTCGCTCTGCTGCAACTGGTTCTGGGTGTTCATCAGCTCCTGCCAGCGCAGGACCTCTCTGGCCCGGGCGCGATGAAAGGCGGCACTGAGCACGCTGATGAGCAGACCGTTGGCGATGAGCAGGCACCATTGCACCAGATCCTGGCCAGCCTCGACACTCAGTGAATAAATGGGGGGGAGCATGAAATAGCTGGTGACCAGGGCGGTGATCAGGGTGCAGAGCAGACCTGGCAACAAGCCCCCCAACAGGGCGCAAACGATGATGGGCAGCATGAAGAGAACCAGCTGCGGTCGCTCGCCAAATGCGATGGGCAGCTGGACCCGGATTTGCAACATCAGAACGGGCAGCAGCACGGCCAGCAGGGAGATCCCCCAGCGCTGGGTGGAGGGGCGCACATGCCACAGGGGTGACCAGCTCATCATGGGAGATCCTCCGGAGGCATGGGGGCCTGGGGATAGGGGGGCGGCACTCCGAGCTGACGGGAGAGCCCGTTGATCTGGTGCTTGAGGGCCAGCATGGCGAGTTCCCTGTCCACCATCACCTTGTTGAACCGCTCCAGCTCATGGTTCTGCTGGCGCAGCTCGCTGGCCTGGCGGGTCAGGGCCTGTTCAACCTGCTCCCGTTCGGTGACATCGAGCAGAATGCCGATGATGGCGGGCTGGCCGAGGTAGTCGACGCGCCGCCCGTACAGCTCGACCTCCAGGGATTCCCCGTGCTGATGCAGGGCACTGAAGCGGGTGTGGATATCGCGCGCGTTCTGCTCGCACGCGTGCACCAGCTCGGCGACCCGGGTGCTGTCCTTGGGAGCAGCAAGGGCGTGTAACTGGCCAAGGGCGATCAGCGCCCCCGGGGTGTCATAGCCAAACAGTCGGGCAAAACAGGGGTTGATGTAGCAGAGCCGACCCTGCTGGATGATGTAGATCCCGGCAAGGGATTGCTCCACCAGGGCACGGAACAGCCCCTCCCGCTCTCGCAAGTCGGCCTCGGCCCGTTTGAAGTTCGTGATGTCCCGAGAGATGCCGAAGATCCCGATCACCTGCCCCTCGCTGTCTTGCAAGGGACCCTTGGTTGCGAGAAACACATGCTCGCCATCGGGCAGGGTCAGGTACTCCTCCTCGGTCTGCACCCGGTTGCGCTCTATGACCTGGCGCCCGGATGCCATCAGCATCTGCGCCTGCTGCGGCGGGAAGAGCGTCAGATCATCCTGGCCCAGCACCTCGTCAACCGGCTTGCCGACAAACTGGCTGGCGGCCCGGTTGAAGAGGATGTATCTGCCCTCCTTGTTCTTGGCGAAGATGGCGTCTTCCGAGCTGTCGGCGATGGCGGAGAGCAGTTGCAACGCCTCCAGCCGCTGGGACTGGGAGTACTGGAGCTGTTCGGCCATCTGCAGCCGGGTGTGCTGGCGCAGCAGGATGATGCCGGCGTTGGTGACAAAGAGCACCAGCAGGCCGATGAGACCGATCCAGACGCTCTCCTTGAAAGTGGCCTGGTAGAGTTCCGCCTTGTCGATCTTGGCCAGCAGATACCAGTCCGTGTTCATGACCGGATAGACAACCCCGAAGACCTCGCTACCCCGGTAATCCTGGCCATAGAGTACCTGGGGCGTGCCGCGTTCGGCGAGCCGCAAATACTGGGCTGCCAGCAGGGTGGGGTGGGTGACGGGATAGTGCAGGGTGAGAGCCGGTTCCGGGCGATAGCGCAGGCTGCTCAGATAGTGGACCTGATCCCCCTGCTGGCGAAACAGAATGGCTTCTCCGCTGCTGTCTGGGACGGGCCAGGACCCCAGGATCTGATCGAGCCAGCGATTTGCGCTTATCTGCATCACCAGCACGGGGGCAGGTCCTGCAGCAACCTCCAGATTGACCAGAAAGTCCAGCCTGGCGTGACCGCGATCATCGAGATAGGGACCAAGACGCATGACGTTGCCCTGCTCGAGCCGTGGCAGGGCGTCACGCAACGTGGCATTCATGGTGTCGCCACCCGGGGTATGCCACAGGGGCTGTCCGGCAGGATTGAACACGGCCGCACCGTGAAATCCGTGTACCGAGATGAATTCGAGCAGCCTTGCCAGTGGTGGCGTGATCGCTTCGGGTGAGGATGGTGCTTGTCCGGGACGATAGAAATCAGTACTGCCCAGACCCTTTATGAGCTGGTGAATATCCTGCTCGTGGGTTCCAAGCCACTCGGTGACGCGCTGGCTCTTGAGATCCGCGATGGCTTCGAGACGAGCCACCTCCTTGTTGCGTGCCAGTTCGATGTTGCGGGCGATGGCCATGGCGGTCAGGGCCAAAATGAGCCCGTTGAGCAACAGGAAGGGGATCCATTGACGCCGCGTAAAGACAGGTGTGCTGCCGGTGGTGTCAATGCGACGACGCAGCATGGCATAGAGCATGAGGGCCGTGATGAGGATGAAGAGCCAGCCCTTGATGGTGCTTGCCATGGCGAACTGGGCAGGGGTGCTGAACAGCCACTCCACCGCCTTGTCGGAGAGCAGGATCCACAGGCTTGCCACGGCGGCATAGGTGAGCACGACGTTGAGCACATGTGCCCGGGTCAGGGGAGCCTCAGCCATCCACGGCCTCGCTGCCATCCTGGTAGCGTTCGGCAATGGTGACGAAGGCGTCGAAATGGCGATCGAAGGCGGTCACGACATCGGGATCGAAATGGTGGCCACTGCCGGAGAGGATGAGGGCGCGAGCCTCGTCGTAGCTCATGGCCGGCTTGTAGACCCTGGCGCAGATGAGGGCGTCAAACACGTCTGCCAGCGCCATCAGGCGGGCCGAGAGGGGTATGGCGTCCCCTTGCAAGCCATCCGGGTAGCCGCTGCCATCCCACTTCTCGTGGTGCCAGTGGGCGATCTCCTTGGCCAGGGTGAGGAAGGCCAGGGGCTGCTCCATGTCCTGTTCGGCCTCCTCGATGGCATCGCTGCCGAGCTTGGCGTGGGTGCGCATGATCTGCCACTCCTCCGGGGTCAGCTTGCCCGGCTTGAGCAGGATGTGGTCGGGAATGCCCACCTTGCCGATATCATGAAGCGGTGCGGAGCGGCTCAGCAGATCGATGTAACCCGGGGTCAGGGTATCGGCGAAACGGGGGTGATCAGCCAGGGCGCTCGCCAGCAGACGCACATAGCCCTGGGTGCGCAGGATATGGTTGCCGGTTTCGGGGTCGCGGATCTCCGCCAGATGGGCGAGGGCGCGGATGGAGACCTGCTGGATCAGGTCGTTTTCCGCCATTCGCCGCGCGACCTCGGCTTCCAGCGCCGCATTCTGGTTTTGCAGACCGTCACGGGCCTGCTTGGCCTCCAGCTGGGTACGCACCCGGGCCTGAACGACCACCGGTTTGATGGGCTTGGTGATGTAATCAGCGGCGCCGAGGGAGAGGCCGAACTCCTCGCTCTGGGGGTCGGCGAGGGCGGTGAGCAGAACGACGGGAATACGGCTGCTGATCGGGGACTGACGCAATTGCCTGAGCACTTCATAACCATCCATGCCGGGCATCATCACATCCAGCAGGATGAGGTCAGGCTTTGGATCCGCGCTGACGATGCGCAGGCATTTTTCCCCGCTCTGCGCAGCCAGCACGCGGTAATGAGGCGAAAGCAATTCGGTCAGTACCATCAGATTTTCGGGTGAGTCGTCGACGATCAGGATGGTGGCGTTGTGAGGTGTCAACATATGTCTTCCATGACGCTATCCCTGTGAGGTCGAGTATAGAGCCAATTGCTGCCAAATCATAAGGTTCGCCCCCATCGGGGAGAAAGAGGCCTGCCCGGATGGGCAGGCTGTCTGATGCCGGAAAGGGGCGCGTCACGCAGCGCGGCCGTCACCCCAGCAGTGAATGGCTTCTGCCACGTCAAACTTGCCCTCCAGCAGGGCACGGCCGAGGATGATCCCCTTGACGCCGGTTCCCTTGAGCGCCTCGATATCCGCCAGACCGCCGATACCGCCGGACGCCTGGAAGCCGACGCTCGGGTAGCGGGCGCAGAGATCCCGGTAGAGTTCGACGTTGGTGCCCGCCAGGGTACCGTCCCGGCTGATGTCGGTGCAGAGCACGTGTCTGAGTCCGGCGGGGAGGAAGCGCTCGATCAGCGCCTCGATGGAGATGCCGCTGTTCTCCTGCCAGCCAGCCACTGCGATGTGGCGGTTGCCCTGTTCATCGATGTTGACATCCAGGGCCAGCACGATGCGCTCGGGGCCATATTTCTCCATCCAGCTGGCCACCAGATCCGGGGATTTGACGGCGGTGGAACCGATCACCACCCGGCTGGCGCCGGCCGCCAGCAAGTCGGCCACGTCCTGTTCGCTGCGCACGCCGCCGCCGACCTGCACCGGTGCCTCGGTGGCGGACAGCAGCTGGGCGATGAGGGCCAACTGGCGGGCCTTGGCATCCTTGGCGCCGTCCAGATCCACCAGGTGCAGCTGCGCCGCCCCCTGGCTGACATAGTCATCGAAGCGGGCCTGCGGGTTGTCGCTGTAGGCGGTTTTCTGGCCGTAGTCGCCCTGGTAGAGGCGCACGACCTGACCGTTGATGAGGTCGATTGCGGGAATAATCATGCCTGTCATAGCTCCAGAAAGTTTTGCAGTAGGCGGGCACCGGCCGGGCCGGATCGCTCCGGGTGGAATTGGGCGCCAAAGAAGTTGTCCCGCCCGACGATGGCGGTAAAGGGCAGGCCGTAGTCGCAGGTCGCCAGGGTCGCGTCGGTCACCTCCAGCGCATAGGAGTGGACAAAGTAGAAGTAGCTGCCGCTGGGGATGCCTTTGAGTAGCGGGTGGGTCTCGTCGTGTTCAATCTGGTTCCAGCCCATGTGGGGCAGGCGCAGGTTGCCCACCTCCATCAGGCGGATCCTGCCAGGCACGATGCCGAGGCAGTCGATGAGCGCTCCTTCGCTGCCATCGGCGCTCATGTTCTCTTCCGAGGCCTGTGCCAGCATCTGCATGCCGAGGCAAAAACCGAGCAGCGGCTGCTTGGCGGCGCGAATGAGGGGCACCAGTTCCCGCTCATTGAGGTTCTTCATGGCGGCGATGGCGGTGCCGACGCCGGGCAGGATCAGCTTGTCCGCCTGCTCGATGTCGGCGGCCTTGCAGCTCACCCTGGGTTGCACGCCGAGGCGCTCGAACGCCATGCGCACCGAGGCGAGGTTGGCGCAGCCGGTGTCGATGATGACCAGGTTCTGTTTTCCCATCACAGCACCCCCTTGCTGGAGGGAAGCTCGCTCCCTTCCACGCGAATGGCCTGGCGCAGGGCGCGGCCAAAGCCTTTGAACAGCGCCTCCACCTGATGGTGGGTGTTGCCGCTGCCCACCTTCATCTGCAAGGTGATGGCCATGGCGTCAGAGAGGGAGCGGAAGAAGTGGGGCACCATCTCGGTGGCCATCTCTCCCACGCTGTCTCGACCAAAGCCGCTCGGGCAGTCGAACACGAAGTAGGGACGGCCGCTCAGATCCAGCGCCGTGGCCACGTCCAGCTCGGTCAGCGAGGTGCTGTCAGCCTCCTGGCGGGGACGCCCGTCGATCACCGCCTGCACCTCGTCCATCGCCAGCACGAAGCCGAAGCGGCCGATGCCGCGCTTGTTGCCAAGGGCCTGGCGCAGGGCTTGACCCAGTGCCAATCCCACATCTTCCACCGTGTGGTGATCGTCGATATGCAGATCGCCGCTCACTTTGAGCTTGAGGCGAAAGCCCGCGTGGGTCGCTATCTGATCCAGCATGTGATCGAAGAAGCCGATGCCGGTGGCGATCTGGTTGCCACCGCTCTTGTCGAGATCCACCGCCACCTGGATGCGGGTCTCCTTGGTGTAGCGCTCCACCTCGGCCACGCGCCCCTTGGAGAGCAGCTGATCACGAATGGCATTCCAGCCGTGATCTTGCGGGTGGTAGCGTATGCCGCGGATGCCCATGTTCTCGGCAAGCTGGATGTCGGTCTGTCTGTCGCCAATCACGAAGGAGTTGGCAAAGTCGATGCGGCCCGAGGCGAGATACTCCTTCACCAGCCCAAGGTGAGGCTTGCGGCAGCTGCAACCGTCGGTGGGGAAGTGGGGACAGATCAGCACTTGCTCCCAGGTGACGCCCTGGGATTCGAAGAGGTGCATCATCAGGTCGTGGGGCGGCTGGAAGTTTTCAAGGGGCAGGCTGGCGGTGCCGAGCCCATCCTGGTTGGTCACCATCACCAGCACGTAGCCTGCGGCCTGGAGCTCACGCAGCACAGGTATCACCATGGGCTCGAAGCGCAGCTTCGCAAGGCTGTCCACCTGCTTGTCGGTGACCGGCTCCTCGATCAGGGTGCCGTCACGGTCGATAAACAAAAACGGGGTTTTCATCGCTACATCCTTGCTTGTCTTACAGAGAGGGTGGGGGCAGGTCACGCAATACCGCCAGCACGGCGTCCATTTCGCCCTGATAGCCGATGGTGATGCGGATACTGTTGTCAAGGCCAGGCTTGCTGGAGAAATCACGCAAGATGATGCCGGCGGCCTTCATGGCGGCGAACACGGCGGCGCCATCTTTGAAGCGCACCAGCACGAAGTTGCCCTTGTCCTCGAACACTTCCTTGACGCAGGACAGACGAAGCAGCTCCGCCTTGATGAGAGCCTTTTGCTTGTTGAGTTCCAGCACCCGCTCCTGCATCAGTTCCAGCCCCATGGGAGAGAGCGCCTGGGCGGCAATCTGGGCGATGGGGTCGGGAATGGGGTAGGGCGCGATCACCTTGGCCAGCATGGCAATCACCTCGGGATCCCCCAAAGTAAAGCCGCAGCGGATCCCCGCCAGGGCAAAGGCCTTGGAGAGGGTACGGGTCACCACCAGGTTCGGGTATTGGGCGAGCAGGTCCACCACGGAGGCCTCCGGGCAGAACTCGATGTAGGCCTCGTCCACGACGATGATGGCGCGGTCCCGGGCCTTCTCCAGCAGGGCGACGAGTCCCTTGCGACCCACCAGATCCCCGGTGGGATTGTTGGGGGAGCAGAGGAACACCAGCTTCACGTCAGAGAGGCGATCGGCGATGGCGGGCCAGTCCGGCTGACGGCTGGCGGTCAATGGCTGCTCGACAATCCCCACGCCACAGGTCTCGGCGCTGATGGCGTACATGCCGTAGGTGGGGGGGCAGATGAGGATCTGATCTTCCCCCGCCTCGCAGAAGGTGCGGATCAGCAGCTCGATGGCCTCGTCGGCACCGCGGCTCACCAGCACCTGATCCGGATTGACCCCGGCGTAGGCGGCATAGCCATTCACCACCTCGGCCGGCTGGCACTCGGGATAGCGGTTGAGGCGACTCCCCTCGACGGTGAAGGGATAGGCCAGGGGGGCCTCGTTGGCATTGAGCCAGACGTGGCCCTTGCCGCCGATGCGGCGCGCGGACTGGTAGGGTGTGAGAGCCCGCACGACGCGACGGGCCAGATTGACGATGCTCATGACAAATCCTTCTGCTGTGCTGTTTGTTGGGGCTCGGCGGCCAGGGCGTTCAACCTGAGGGTGACGGCATGCTTGTGGGCATCGAGTCCCTCGGCCTGGGCGATGCGCTGGACAATGGGGCCAAGGCCGCGAATGCCGTCTGCAGTGAGCTCCTGTACCGTGTAGCGGCGCTGATAGTCGGCAAGCCCCAGGCTCGAGCAGGTGCGGGCATAGCCGTAGGTGGGCAGGGTGTGGTTGGTGCCGCTGGCGTAATCACCGACCGACTCCGGTGTCCATGCCCCGAGGAAGATGGAGCCCGCGTTCTCGAGCTTGTCCAGCAGATCCCGGGGTGCCCGGGTCTGCACGATGAGGTGTTCCGGTGCATAGGCGTTGGAGATGGCGCAGGCCTCCTCCAGGTTGTCGCAGAGGATCACCAGGCTTGCCTTCAGGGCTTGCTCGGCGATGTCGCGGCGGCTGAGGTCGGTGAGTTGCGCCTGGAGCTCGCTGCCGATGGCATCGGCCAGGGGAGCGGAGGTGGTGACCAGCACCACTTGGCTGTCGGGGCCGTGCTCGGCCTGGGAGAGCAGGTCCGATGCTACGAAGGCCGGGTTGGCGCTCTCGTCTGCGATCACCAGTACCTCGGAGGGGCCGGCTGGCATGTCGATGGCGGCGCCCCGCCAGTCACGGGAAACCTGGCCCTTGGCTTCGGTCACATAGGCGTTGCCCGGGCCGAAGATCTTGTCGACCTTGGGGATGGTTTGCGTGCCATAGGCCATGGCCGCGATGGCCTGGGCACCGCCGATGGCGAACACCTGGCGAACACCACAGGCGCGGGCGGCAAACAGGATCTCGTCGCTCGCCGGAGACGGGGTGCAGAGCACCACCTCACGGCAACCGGCCAGGCTTGCCGGAATGGCCAGCATCATCACGGTGGAGGGGAGCGGCGCGCTGCCTCCCGGGACATAGAGACCGACCCGGCTGATGGGTTGGGTGCGCAGCTCGCACAGCACCCCGGGCTGGGTCTCGACTCGCACGACGGGCTGCACCTGGGCGGCGTGGAAGGTTCGGATATTGGTGATGGCGGCCTCGATGGCACCCTTGATGTCATCACCGAGTCGAGCGCAGGCGGCATCCACTTCCGCGTCGCTCACCCGAAGCTGTTCGCGGGGCGCGCGTTCGAAACGCTGGCTCAGCTCGCGCAGGGCCTCATCGCCCCGGCTGCGTACTGCGGCAATGATGTCTCGCACCACGGTACCGATGTCGGCTTCGTCGCCAAGGGCGGGCCGGGTCAGGACTTCGGCTTGCCGGGCGGGGGAGAGGGTCTTCCAGATCAGGGTCTGCATGATGTGTCTTCCTTATTCCATCTCTCTCGGCTTATTCCATCATCTTTTCAATGGGCAGCACCAGGATGGAGCTGGCACCCAGGGCCTTGAGCTGTTCCATGGTCTCCCAGAACAGGGTTTCGCTGGAGACGACGTGCAGGGCCACCTGGTTGGTGTCACCGGCGAGCTGCATGATGGTGGGACGCTCCGCCCCCGGCAGCAGATCCGTGATGGCATCGAGCTTATCTTTGGGGGCGTGCAGCATGATGTATTTGCTTTCGCGCGCCTGCTGCATCCCCTGGATGCGGGGCAGCAGCTTGTCGATGAGTTTCTGCTTGGCATCGTTCAGGGGGTTGGGGGCCTGCACCAGGACGGCCTTGGAGCGGTAGATCACCTCGACCTCTTTCAGGCCGTTGGCTTCCAGGGTTGCGCCGGTGGAGACCAGATCGCAGATGGCATCGGCCAGACCCGCGCGGGGGGCCACTTCCACCGAGCCGCCCAGCATCACGCTCTTGAAGCCCAGGCCCTTCTCGTCGAAGAAGCGCTTGAGCAGACCGGGGTAGGAGGTGGCGATGCGTTTGCCGGCCAGGCTCTCGGGTCCTGTGTAGTTGACATCGTCCGGCACCGCCAGAGAGAGGCGGCAGCTGCCGAAGTCGAGCTGCTTGAGGGTCTTCACCGCAAAGGGCTGCCCCTGGGCTGCGCGGATGAGCTGCACCTCTTCGAGAACGTTCTCGCCGATGATGCCAAGATCGACCACCCCTTCCATCACCAGACCCGGGATGTCGTCATCACGCACTCGCAGAATGTCGATGGGCATGTTCTCGACATGGGCGATGAGGCGCTGTTCCCGCAGGTTGATCTTGAGGCCGCAGCTCTTGAAGAGGGCCTGGGAATCCTGGCTCAGACGACCGGATTTTTGCATGGCGATGCGCAGACGTTGTGTTTCCATTGCTCGATTTCCTTCTAGTCAAAAACGAAAAAACCCTCGGAAGTATGTGCTTCCGAGGGTTCATGAATCTTGCGGTCCTTTTGGAAGTCACCAGTTAAGTGTCTTCCAGCAGTCAACCTCCTGAAAGACTATTCGGGATGATGATGGTGATGATGAGTCTTCAGGTTGGTGAACTTCATGATGTAATCAATCCTTTACAAATCAGATGCCGTTGTTGACGCCCGATTTAAACTACCTGCCTTGACAGAAAATGCAACCGAAAAATGTGATCAGGACGATTAAAGTTGAGAAAACGGTTTTCTGGTCGATAACTAGACAATGAGATGCCAAAGGAGGCGACATCATGCCCAGCCAGGACCTGTTATTTCCCATCCTGCCCCGCGCACCCTCGACACCGAGCCCGGATGACATCAAGCGGGAGGTGACCCAGATCAGCCAGAAACATCAGCTGCGCAAGATAGGCACCGACAATGGTGGCGGTGGTCAGCATCACCAGCAGAGAGAGCAGCCGCCAAAGCCTGGTCAACCAGCGGTGCAGGATGATGATCACAAACCGGATCCGGACCACCGGATTGATCTCTTCGTCTGAACGCATTATCAGTCCCGCTTTTTCCGCGCTTTTGGCATAATGCCCGCTTTTGCAGCGGGACATGCCTTTGACCATCATCCAGACCCTGTTCAAGCCAGACGGCCCCCTGGCCCGCCATATCGACGGCTTCAAGGCCCGTGCCCCGCAACTGGAGATGGCCGAGGCGGTGTCCCGTGCCATCAAGCAAGGTGGCCGCTTGCTGGTGGAGGCTGGAACGGGCACTGGCAAAACCTATGCCTATCTGGTGCCTGCACTGGAATCCGGCAAGCGAGTGGTGCTCAGCACCGGGTCCAAGAATCTGCAGGAGCAGCTCTTCTATCGGGATCTGCCCACCATCACGGGGGCGCTTCACTACACCCCGCCGGTGGCACTGCTCAAGGGGCGCAGCAATTACCTCTGCATCGAGCGGATGAACCGGCTGTTGAGTGAATCCCATCTGCAAAAGCCCGAGATCCTGAGCGATCTCGTGAAGGTCAAATCCTGGTCGACCGCCACCGACAACGGCGATGTGGGGGATATCCCGGGGCTACAGGAGAACGCCGAGATCCTTGCCCACGTCACCAGCACCAACGACAACTGCCTGGGTCGCGACTGCCCCTATTACGATGATTGTCACCTGGTCATCGCCCGGCGCCGTGCCATGGACGCCCAGGTAGTGGTGATCAACCACCACCTCTTTTTCGCCGACATGGCGGTCAAAGACACCGGCTTTGGCGAGCTGGTGCCCGAGGCGCAGGTCTATGTCTTCGACGAGGCGCACCAGCTGCCCGAGATCGCCAGCCACTACTTCGGCAAGTCCGTGGGCAGCCGCACCATCCAGGATTTGGCGCAGGATATCCAGCTCGCCTACCGGGCAGAGGCTCATGACATGGCCCAGCTTGGCAAGGCGGCGGACAGGCTCGCCATTGCCAGTCAGGATCTGCGCCTTGCCTTCGGCGTGGAGGGGGGGCGCGACAACACCCGGGATCTGCTGAGACAATCCCTCTGGGCCCAGGCGCTGGCCCGCCTCAATGATGCCATCGGGCTCTGTTATGAAGTGCTGAAACTGGCGCTCGGGCGAGGGGAGCAGCTGGATCACTGTTTCGAGCGCATCAGCGAGCTGCGTACTCGCCTTGGGGAGGTGCTGGCGGTCAACCAGACCGGTTTCTCCTACTGGTATGACTGTTCGCGTCTGCACTTTACCCTCAATCTGACGCCGCTGTCGGTCGCCGAGCGCTTCGGTGCCGAGGTGCAGCGCCCCGAGGTGGCCTGGGTCTTCACCTCGGCCACCTTGACGGTGGACAATCGCTTCGCCCACTTCGTCGCCGAGATGGGGCTGGCCGGCAGCGCCGAACTCATTCTCGACAGTCCGTTCGATTACGCCGAGCAGGCGCGCCTGTGCGTACCCCGTTTCCTGCCAGAGCCCAATGCCTTCGGGCGCGGGGAGCAGCTGGCGACCCTGATGATCCCCCTCATCAACAAGACGCCAGGGGGGTGTTTTTTCCTCTGCACCAGCCATCAGGTGATGCGCCAGGTGGCCGAGGTGCTGCGCCGGGAAATCGGCCGTACCGTCCTGCTGCAAGGGGAAGACAACAAGCAGCGGCTGCTCAAGACCTTCGTGGAAAACGGTCGGGCCGTGCTGGTGGCCACCAGCAGTTTCTGGGAGGGGGTAGACGTGCGGGGGGCGGCATTGTCCTGTGTTATCATCGACAAGCTGCCCTTTGCGAGCCCGGACGATCCCCAGCTCAAGGCACGGGTGGAGGATTGCAAGCTCAAGGGGGGGGATCCCTTTGCCGAGCTGCAGTTGCCCAAGGCGGTGATTGCCCTCAAGCAGGGGGTGGGGCGGCTCATCCGTGATCGCAGTGATCACGGTGTACTGGTTATTTGTGATCCCCGGGTGGTCAACAAGCCCTATGGCGCCACCTTCATCAAGAGCCTGCCTGCCATTCCACGGACCCGGGAGCTGGCGACCCTGGGCGAATTTTTCGGACCACGGGAGTGAGTCCGCCGCGCCGGGGCTGATTGCCCCCGGCCATGCATGACGGCAGGCCTTGGCCATGCTGACGATTTAACTGACTGATGTGAAGAGAATAAAAAGAATGGATGAGTTGAAGATCCTGGCCGTGGATACCGCCACCGAAGCCTGCTCCGCAGCCCTCTTGGTGGGCGATACCCTCTACTCCCGCTGGGAAGAGGCGCCCCGTGACCATACCCGCAAGATCCTGCCCATGGTTCAGGCTCTGTTGGATGAAGCCGGTCTATCGTTGGATGAGCTCGACGCCATCGCCTTCGGTCGTGGGCCTGGCTCCTTCACCGGGGTACGGATCGGGATCAGCGTGGCCCAGGGGCTCGCCTTTGGTGCCGGCGTGCCGATGATCGGTGTCTCCACCCTGGCGGCCATGGCCCAGGGGGCCCATAAGCTGGAAGGGGCCGAGCAGGTGCTTGCCGCCATCGATGCGCGTATGGACGAGGTCTATTTTGGCCACTACGCCCTGGTGGACGGAGTGATGACGCTGGTGGGCGAGGAGGTGGTGAGCGAGCCAGCCGCACTGGTGCAGGCCCGTGACAAGCTGACTGGCGCGGTGAGCTGCGTTGGCACCGGTTTTGAAACCTATGGCGAGACTCTGGGCGGCCTGGCAGATGTGCTGATGCCAAGCCAGGTGCGTTTCCCGGCGGCCGCTGACATGCTGCCTCTGGCACGCCAGGCCTGGTTTGCGGGTGAGGCGGTGCCGGTTGAGCAAGCCACCCCTGTCTATCTGCGTGACAAGGTGACCTGGAAGAAACTGCCGGGTCGCGAATAGGCGGCAACAGCTGCCCCGGGCTGCTTTGTCGGACGATGAAGGAGAGACGAATGAGAAAATCCGTGATCATGCTGGGATTGGTGGGGCTGCTGCTGGGCGGTTGCAGCACGGTGCCCAAAGAGCTTGCCTATGAGCCTGCGGATCAGCTGGTGGCCTATCAACCCGCTCTGCAGGGGATGGAAGGCAAGCCGGCCCGCTGGAGCGGTGTCATCTCGGCGGTCCACAACAAGGCGGATCAGAGTGTCATCGAGGTGGTCTATCTGCCCCTCAAGTCCAACGGGGTGCCGGAGCAGACCGAGCAGAGCCCCGGTCGTTTTCTCGCCATCATGCAGGGGTTTGTCGACCCGACCCTCTATGCCAAGGGTCGCAGCCTGACGGTGCTCGGCACCCTCGACAAGCCGGTGGACAGCCAGATTGGCGAGCACAAGTATCGCTTCTCGGTACTCAAGGTGACGGGGAGCAAGCTGTGGCCACCGGTGAAGGAGGTGGAGATCCGCTACATGGATCCCTACTTTTACGATCCTTTCTATGATCCCTTCTGGCCCAGACGGCCCCTGCGCCGCTGAGGAGCCCGGATGACGGCGACATTGCAGGAGCGCAGGCTGCGCCTGGCGGACGGGCGGCACATCGCCCTGCTGGACAATGGTCAGGAGGACAGACCGCTGCTGGTGGCCCTCCATGGCTGGCTCGACAACGGCGCCAGCTTTTTGCCTCTGGCCCCCTGGCTGTGGGCGTTTCATCTGGTCTGCGTCGATCTGCCGGGCCATGGTCACTCCGATCACAAGTCGACCCCCTATGTCTTCGTGGACTGGCTGGATGATCTCTACCAGATCACCCAGGCCGCGGGCTGGCAGCGTTTCATCCTGCTTGGTCACTCCCTGGGGGCGCTGATTGCCTCTGCCTATGCCGGCGTTTTTCCCGAGCAAATCGAGCGGCTCATTCTGCTGGAGGGGCTCGGCCCCTTGAGCCAGCCTGACGAGGAGGTACCGGGGCATCTGCGTCGCGCCATCCTCAACCGCACTCGTACCCGTGAGCGTGCAACCAGTGGATTTGCCACCCTCGAAGAGGCCGTGGCTGCCCGCTGCAAGGTGGCGGACATCCCCCCGAGTGCGGCACGCCTTATCTGCGAGCGGCAGCTGGAGGCGCGGGCAGGGCGCTGGTATTGGCGCAGTGATCCCCGTCTTCGCGATCTCTCGCCCCTTCGCATGAGCGAGGGGCAGGCCCAGGCCCTGATCCGGGCCATCGCCTGTCCGGTGCTCTTTATCCGGGGAGAGCAGGGCTTCCCCGGGCTCCTGGCACAGTGGCAGTTGCGGGAGGCGGCCTTTGGCCACATTGAACGGGTGACAGTGGCAGGAGGCCATCATTTTCATATGGAAAATTCATCAGAAACCGCCGTTTATATCGAAAACTTCGCTCAAATCCGGTAGGATCAGCGGCTTTGAATCATGTCAGGTTTGCTTTCTCCTTCACATTTCCCGTTGTTAATTCACTGTTAATTGATGTTGCCTTATGTAAATATGTGCGGCATTAGAGCATGAACTTAAAACAACTGATTGAAATGGATGTGACAGGGACGGAGGCAACACAGTGAGCGCACAGGTGCGAGTTATGCAGGAGAAGTTCGTGGAAAGAGTCTGGCTGAAGCGTTATCCAGAAGGGGTGCCCGCCGAGATCAATCCAGACCAATACGGCTCTCTGGTCGAGATGTTTGAAGAGTCGGTGAACCAGTTCGCCGATCAACCCGCCTTCGTCAACATGGGGCAGACCATTACCTACCGCCGGCTGGAGGAGCAGTCCCGAGCCTTCGCCGCCTACCTGCAAAACGAGCTGAAGCTCGGCAAGGGGGACAGGGTGGCCGTGATGATGCCGAACCTGCTGCAATACCCCATCGCGGTATTCGGCATCCTGCGGGCCGGCATGACGGTGGTGAACGTCAACCCCCTCTATACCCCGCGCGAGCTGGAGCATCAGTTGAAAGACTCCGGCGCCAAGGCCATCGTCATCGTCTCCAACTTTGCCCACACCCTGGAAAAAGTGGTGTATGACACTCCGGTCAAGCACGTGATCCTGACCCGGATGGGTGACAACCTGGGGCTGGCCAAGGGGACCCTGGTCAACTTCGTGGTCAAATACGTCAAGAAGCTGGTGCCCAAGTACAACCTGCCCCATGCCAGCACCATGCGCCAGGCCCTCGCCAAGGGGCGCTACCTGCAGTACATCAAACCCGAGATCAGCAACCAGGACATCGCCTTCCTGCAATACACCGGCGGGACCACCGGCCTCTCCAAGGGGGCCATGCTGACTCATCGCAACATGATCGCCAACGTTGAGCAGTGCCTCGGTGTCTATGGCCCCGTGCTGGAGCGCGGCAAGGAGTTCGTGGTCACGGCGCTGCCGCTCTATCACGTCTTCGCCCTGACGGTAAACTGCCTGCTGTTCATGCGTCTGGGGGGCTACAACCTGCTCATCAGCAACCCCCGCGACATCCCGGGTTTTGTCAAAGAGATCAAGAAGTATCCTTTCACCTGCATCACCGGGGTGAACACCCTGTTCAACGCCCTGGTCAACAACGACGAGTTCAAGGGCATGGATTTTGCCAAGCTCAAGCTCACCATCGGTGGCGGCATGGCGGTGCAACGGGCGGTGGCCGAGCAGTGGAAGGGGCTGACCGGCACCCCGCTGCTGGAGGGCTATGGCCTGACCGAGTGCTCGCCCCTGGTGAGCGTCTGCCCCTATGATCTGGTGGATTACAACGGCTCCATCGGTCTGCCGGTCTGCTCCACCGAGATCCGTCTGGTGGATGACGAGGGGAACCAGGTCACCGAACGGGGTGCCCCTGGCGAGATGCAGGTGCGCGGTCCTCAGGTGATGACCGGCTACTGGCAGCGCCCGGAGGCGACCGCCGAGGTGATGCAGGATGGCTGGCTCTGCACCGGCGACATCGCGGTATGCGACGAGCAGGGCTTCTTCAAGATCGTCGATCGCAAGAAGGACATGATCCTGGTCTCCGGCTTCAACGTCTACCCGAACGAGATAGAAGACGTGGTGGCCCTGCATCCCAAGGTGCTGGAGGTAGCCGCCGTCGGCGTACCCAACCCGGTGTCCGGCGAGCAGGTGAAGATCTTCGTGGTCAAGAAAGATGCAAAGCTGGCGGAGGAGGAGATAATTGCCCACTGCCGCAAACATCTGACTGCCTATAAGGTGCCGAAACTGGTAGAATTTCGCGACGAACTTCCCAAGACCAACGTGGGCAAGATCCTGCGCCGCGTGCTGCGCGACGAGGAGATTGCCAAGCAGTAACCGGCATGCACTGCTTTGCAGTCCAGCGCTGTCGTTATGCAAAACCGTGGGACATCCACGGTTTTTTCTTTCTGGATCCGACCAACGTGCAGGCAACGATGCAATATCAACTCATTTCACAGCAAGCCGAACTGGATCAGTATCTCGCTTCTCTGGCCGACGTTCCCCTGGCCATCGATACCGAATTCGTTCGCACCCGTACCTACTATCCCCAGCTCGGTCTGTTCCAGATCTACGATGGCAAGCAGCTTGCCCTGCTCGATCCCCTGACCCTGGAGCTCTCCGGTTTGTGGCAGCGCCTCGGTCGGGCCGGACAGATTGCCATCCTGCACGCCTCCGGTGAGGATCTGGAACTCATCCAGCATCAAGCGGGTCACCTGCCCAACCAGATGCACGATACCCAGCTGGCGGCAGCCTTCCTGGGTCATGGCGTGTCGGTGGGGTTTGGCGCCTTGGTCAACGAATTCCTCGGGGTCGAGCTTGAGAAGGATCAGGCCCGTACCGACTGGCTGGCGCGCCCCCTTACCCCTCGTCAGCTGGAATATGCCGCGGCGGATGTCTTCTACCTCATGCCCCTCTACGAGAAGGTGATGGCCAGACTGCGCGAGAGCGGCAAGTTCCCCTGGTTCGAACAGGAGTGCCAGAACCACTCCGCCCGCAAGACCCAGGGCAGCGATCCCCGTCAGGCCTACCTCGAGATAGTCAACGCCTGGCAACTGGGTCGCCGTGAGCTGGCCATCCTGCGCGAGCTGGCCGCCTGGCGCCAGCAGGAAGCGGTACGCCGGGATCTCGCCCTCAACTTCGTGGTCAAAGAGCTGCACCTGTTCAAGGTGGCGGAGCGTCGTCCCGCTTCGCTGCGGGATCTCAACGAGCTGGGCCTCTCGCCCATCGAGATCAAGATCCACGGCAAGCGGATGCTGGACATCGTCGCCGCCGCCCAGCAGAGCGACCCTGCTAGCTGGCCCGATCCCATCCGCCGTCTGGTGGACTTCCCCCAGTACAAGGCCGAGCTCAAGCGCATCAAGGCCATGGTGGAGGAGAAGGCCAAGGCCAGCAACATTCCGCCGGAGCTGGTGGCGAGCAAGAAGATCATCCACCAGTACTTCACCTGGAGCTGGCGCATGAGTGCCGAGGAGCGGGCCAGGGCGGACAAGCCCATGCTGCTGCAAGGGTGGCGTCATGAGCTGGTAGGCCACCTGCTGGCCCAGTGACGAGTACGCAGTACGAGAAGGGGAGTCCATGACTCCCCTTTTTCATGCCTGTGCGGCTGCCCCCGGGGTTGCCGGGATCGTCGCGCCAGGGGGTTGGTCATGTTGGGAAGCGAGAAGGGGGGGAGGAGGAAAATGGCGGGCACAAAGGGTGCCCCCATCAGAGTTCGTGAGCGTGGAACCCCTTGCGGTAGCGGGCCTCGCAGCGCGGGCAGCGTTGCAGGGTCGGATCCTGTTCCAGCTGTTCAGGGAGCAGCGGCTCCTCACAATCGGAGCAGAAGCCATAGAGCCCCAGATCCATCTGGCAGAGCGCCGCGTCGAGCCGCTTGAGGCGTGCCACGCTGTGTTCCACCCCGGGCAGATCGAGACGGCTGGTCAGATCAACCAGTTGATCTCGCTCGCAGCGCTCCACCTTCTGTGCCCAGTCATCTTGTCGACAGGCCTTGAGCTGACGGATCAGCTCCTCTCTTGTTTGCGCCCAGTCGGTCAGAAGGCGCTGATGCCATTCGGCCAACCGGGCTTGCGTCACTTCACACACAGCAGCCCCCAAAAACGAGTGATAAAACTCGGCCAGTATAGGGAAACCCGCGGTTTATCAAGATGACATGAATCAAGTTAACCGTGCTTTGACGGGTTTTTCCGGCAGGTGCTGCGGCTTGCCGGTGATGACGTAGAGCACTCCCGCCACCAGACAGACGACACCCACCAGGGTACTCATGGGGGGCATGATCCCGCGCAGCATAAAGGCGTAAAAGAGCCCCGCCAGAGTCTCGAACACGATGAGCGGCCCGACCAGCACGGTCGGCAGGCGCTGGCTCGCTTCGTTCCAGCACAGGGTGCCGAGCCAGGAGCAGAGGAGCCCCACTGCCCCCATCAGCAGCACGAAGCGCAGGGGCGTCGGCCCGAAGGGCAGGGGAAAGTCCGGTGCGCTCAGGGCAAGATGGCCGAGGCTGCCGAGATAGGCAATGAGCGCCACCGGCAGGGTCACCAGCCCCTGGGCGGTGGCCCAGACGGCCGGACTGCGGCCCGGGTGCTCGCGCAGCCAGCGGGCGTTGCGCAGGGGATACCAGGTCCAGCACAGCACGGCGCCCACCGCCAGGGCGAGCCCAAGCAGTTGTTCGGTGCGCGCCTCGGTGTGCCAGGTGAGCTCGGCGCTGTTGACCAGACAGAGGCCGGCCCCCATCAGCACCAGGGACGGGTAGAGCCGGGTGCGGGAGAGGCGACCGTCCCGTGCGCCATAGAGGCGGTTGGCGGCCAGGGCCGTCACCACCGGCAGGGTGCCGATAAACATGGCCGCCAGGGGCGAGCCGATGCGCAAGATGGCCCCCGACAGGCAGAAGTAGTAGAGGAGGTTCCCCACCAGAGTGAGGGCGAGGGCCTCTCGCCAGTCGCTGGCCGAGAGGGCCGCCAAGTGTTTGCGGGCCTGCCAGGCGAGCGGCAGTACGATGAGGCCGAAGGCGAGGTAGCGGCCGCTCGCGAGCAGGGCGGGGGGATAGCCGTCCACTAATAGGGGGGCGACGAAGATGAGCCCCCACATCAGGCCGGCCAGCAGGGCAAACAGGACTCCGATCAACATGTTTCATATCCGGTAAAGAAGAAGGAGGCCAGCCTAGCAGGGGGGAAGGGGGGCGTATTGAACCAGATTGCGCTTTAGCGGCCAGCCTGCACCTGTTTCTGGTAGCGGACCGGGGTGGTGCCATAGCGGCGCAGGAAGGCACGGTTGAGGTGGGACTGATCGGCCAGACCACAGGCGGCGGCCACCTCGGCCGCGGGCAGGCCGGCAGCCAGCCACCCCTTGGCGCGCTGCAGACGGATGGCCATCAGCATCTGCTGGGGGGTGACGTGAAAGCGGGCCTTGAAGCTGCGCTGGAAGTGGTAGGGGCTGAGGTTCACCGAACCGGCCAGCTCGGCCAGGGTAATGGGGCGGGCGAAACAGGCCTGCATATAGTCGATGGCGCGGCCCAGAGGGTGGGCCGCTTCGCGCGGGGCCGCCAGGGCCCGGGCATGGGGGCGTAGGGTCTCGCACACCCTTAGCAGCAGGCCGTCGGCGGCGAGCTCGCTGTCACAGTGCCAGAGGGCATCCAGGGCCGCCTGCAGGACGGGGGCAGTGCGCGGATCGCTTCGCACGGCATCGGTGAAATACCAGTCGCGCTCGCCGCTGATGGCCTCGAGCCGATCGGC
This sequence comes from Aeromonas sp. ASNIH1, assembly GCF_002934285.1. Classification (NCBI taxonomy): domain Bacteria; kingdom Pseudomonadati; phylum Pseudomonadota; class Gammaproteobacteria; order Aeromonadales; family Aeromonadaceae; genus Aeromonas; species Aeromonas sp. ASNIH1. The sequence goes on from NZ_CP026228.1 coordinate 4,026,594, forward strand.
GGGCAGGTAGAGCATGCGATAGCGCCACCCTTGCTCGCAGGCTGACTCGCCCGTGTGCAGCTCATCGGGGTTCATCAGCACCAGGCTGCCGGGACCGGCCAGGAGCTGGCTGCCGCGATAGCGAAAGCGCTCGGCACCGCACTCGATGACACCGAGGCCAAACCCCTCGTGACTATGGGGATCGAAGATGTGGTGCTGGATGTGGGCGCGATAGAGCTCGGTCGCAGGCTGCCCCGGCAGGGCGCGAAAATCGGCCCTGTCGTGCTGATGGGTAAAGTTGACCGGCACTCCTTGCATCCTGACCTCCTGTCAATGAGCCTTCATCATAGGGCGCTGCGGGGTGGCGGCCAAGTCTAGGCCTGTGAGGCGCACTCGCGCTCGAGGGCGGAGCGGATCTCCTCTGCGGTCTTGATGGTGCGGATGCGGCGAAACAGCTCGTCGGCCTGGGGGTATTCCCGCACTATGTAGGAGAACCACTGCTTGATGCGGCTCGGGTAGTAGTCGGCCTTGTCGCTCGCCAGATCCTGCTCGGTGTAGGTCACCATCAATTGCAGTACCTCGGCCCAGCTCATGTGGGCACACCCCGTCTTCATCACGTTGGCCAGGTTGGGCAGGGAGATGGCGCCCCGGCCCACCATGAGGGCATCGCAACCGGACACCCGGGCACAGGTCAGGGCATCGGCATGGTTCCAGATCTCGCCGTTGGCGGTGACGGGGATGGGCAGGGCGCGGCGGATGGCGTCCACGTACTCCCAGTGGGCCGGCGCCTTGTAGCCTTCGCGCTTGGTGCGGGCATGCACCGCCAGCTCGTTGGCCCCCCCCTGATAGACGGCCTGGGCGTTGTCCAGATAGAGATCCTTGTCATCGTATCCCAGGCGGATCTTGGCGCTCACCGGCAGGTGGGCAGGCACGGCCTCCCGCACCGCCTTGACGATGCGATAGACGGTCTCGGGTTCCTTGAGCAGCACGGCGCCCCCCTTGCTCTTGTTGACCGTGGGGGCAGGGCAGCCGAAGTTGAGATCGACCCCGGGAGAGCCGAGCTCGATGGCCCGTATGGCATTTTCTGCCAGCCACTCCGGATGTTGTCCCAGCAGTTGCACCCGTACCGGGGTCCCTGCACGGGTCTTGCCATCCTGTTTCAGCTCGGGGCAGAGGCGATGGAAGACCTTGGCGGGCAGCAGTTGATCGACCACCCGGATGAATTCACTGACGCAGAGGTCGTAATCATTGACGGAGGTGAGGACCTCCCGCATCAGGTGATCCAGCACCCCCTGCATGGGGGCCAAAATAACGCGCATAGCTGCTTCCGAAGACAAGGGGAGAAAAAAGAGCGCAGATTGTAGTGGCAATGGCCGGGATTGTCAGCCGTCTGCCCACTCGATGGCCCCCATCGACGGCCGCAGACTGGGCCAGGCTGTCAGCTTCCGGGCCAACTCTGTTAGGCTACAGGCAGAGATACATGCAGAGGAGTACCCATGAAACGCTGGTGTCTGATGGCCCTGGGCTGGCTTGCCTTCGCCACCGGGATAGTCGGGATAGTCCTGCCCCTGCTGCCGACCACCCCTTTCATGTTGCTGGCGGCGGCGCTGTTTGCGCGCTCCTCCCCCCGCTTTCATGGCTGGTTGCTGGCGCATCCCTGGTTTGGCCCCCCCATCCTCGACTGGCAGCAGTATCGCGGCATTCGCCGTCATGCCAGACGCCGCGCCATCATCTTCATCCTGATCTCGTTCTCGGTATCGCTGCTGGTGGTGCCGTTGCCCTGGGTGAGGTGGCTGCTGGTTGTCATAATGGTGATCCTGCTCACCTGGTTGATGCGTCTGCCGGTGCTGGAGCCGGTTGCAATGAAGAAGTGAAATCCCTAAGCTATCGCGGCAATAATGCTATGGAGTCGGCTCGTCATTTTTGCGTGACGGGCCTTTTTATTGCCCCCAGGCGGAGACCCCGTGCGCCGCCATGGCAGGGCTCAAAAAATAAGCGGTCAAATAATGAATCCGGAAACCCTGAAGTTTATCGAAGCGAGCATCAAGACCATTCCCGACTATCCGAAGCCGGGCATTCTGTTTCGCGACATCACCAGCCTGATCGAGAATGCCGAGGCCTTCAAGGCCACCATCGATCTGCTGGCCGATCATTACCGTGATCAAGGCATCACCAAGATTGTCGGCACCGAGGCCCGTGGCTTCATCTTCGGCGCCCCGGTTGCCTACGCCATGGGGCTGGGGTTCGTGCCGGTGCGCAAGCCGGGCAAGCTGCCCCGCGCCGTCATCGAGGAGTCCTACGCCCTGGAGTACGGCACCGACACCCTGCAACTGCACACCGATGCCATCGTGCCCGGTGACAAGGTGCTGGTGGTGGACGATCTGCTGGCCACCGGCGGCACCGTCGATGCCACCGTCAAGCTCATCCGCCGCGCCGGCGGTGAGGTAGCGGATGCCGCCTTCATCATCTCCCTGCCGTCCCTGGGCGGTGATGCCCGCCTGACCGCCGCTGGCGTCAAGGTTGTCTCTCTGGTGGAACTCGCGGGGGCGTAAATCGCCCCTTCGCGCGGCAGGCCTCGTCACCCTGCTTTCTGCCGCAAACCGGTGCCTGAACGGGCACCGGTTTGAAATTCAAGCGATCCCTCCCAAGGCGGCGCATCCCCCATACAGCCAGCCCTCCATTTGTGTTAGCATCCAGCCTCAATGCCTCGTTTCCCAGCATCGAGATCTATGAGCTATCAGGTTTTGGCGCGCAAATGGCGCCCCCATACGTTTGAACAAGTGGTCGGCCAGCAACATGTGCTGACTGCCCTGACCAATGCCCTGGATCAGGGACGGCTTCACCATGCCTACCTGCTGAGCGGGACCCGCGGGGTGGGCAAGACCACCATCGCCCGCATTCTGGCCAAGAGTCTCAACTGCGAGCAGGGGATCAGCAGCCATCCGTGCGGTGTGTGCGATACCTGCCGCGAGATCGATCAGGGCAATTTCGTCGATCTGCTGGAAATCGATGCGGCGTCCCGCACCAAGGTGGAAGACACCCGCGAACTGCTCGACAACGTGCAGTACCGTCCGGCCCGTGGTCGTTTCAAGGTGTACCTCATCGATGAAGTGCACATGCTGTCGCGCCACAGCTTCAATGCGCTGCTCAAAACCCTGGAAGAGCCGCCCCCCTATGTGAAATTCCTGCTGGCCACCACGGATCCGCAGAAGCTCCCCATCACCATCCTCTCGCGCTGCCTGCAGTTTCATCTCAAGAGTCTGGATCAGACCCAGATTGCCAGGCAGCTCGAATGGGTGCTGGACCAGGAGGGCCAACCCTTCGAGCCTCGCGCCCTGCTGGCCCTGGCCAAGGCGGCCGACGGCAGCATGCGCGATGCCCTGAGCCTCACCGATCAGGCGTTGGCCCACGGCAACGGCAGCGTGCGCCTGGAGAGCGTGCTCACCATGCTGGGGACCCTCGATCATCACCACCTGCATCAGTTGCTGGAGGCGGTGCTGCGCCAGGATGCCCCGGCCACCATGGCCAAGATCACCGAGATAGCGACCCTGGGACCGGATTTCGACCAGCTTCACGCCGAGCTGGAAGCCTTGCTCCACCGGGTGGCCATGGCGCAACTGCTGCCTGCGAGCGTGCAGGAGCAGGGGGCGGATGCCGATGCCTTGCTGCAGCTAGCCGGAGCCATGAGCCCGGAAGAGGTGCAGCTCTGCTATCAAATCGTGCTGGGGGGGCGCAAGGATCTGCCCTGGGCCCCTGACGGACGCACCGCACTGGAAATGACCTGTCTGCGGATGCTGGCCTTCTCGCCCCGGCGCGAGGTGGTCCATCCCGCCAACCTGGCGGCCCAGCCTCTCATGACAGGGCACCCCGGCGTGATGGCGGCTGCGAGGGAAAGCGCGCCGCTCCTGCCGGGAAAGCCCCAGGGGGCTGAGCCGGCCCCGGCTGCCAGTGCAGCACCACAGGCTCCCGCCGCGCCAGCATCGGTCCTTGAGGCCGAGCACGTCGCCCCCGCACTCAAGGCGGAGGAGGGCGCAGTGCTGGATCCGCTCTTTGCCGAGCAGGATGAGCTGCTGCGCGAGGCCGAACGGATGGGCTACGAGGCCGCGGTGCCCACCAGTCCGCCTGCAGAGCCAGCCTCTGCGCCGTTGGCGGCGGATGACACCGGGCAGACGCAGCAGGTTGAGGTCCAAGGGGAAGACGTTGCCATCTCTTCGACCTCCAGCATGCAGAGCCTGCTTGGCAAGCGCAATCTGCTGCGAAGCCGCCTGCGTGGCGAGCAGAGTGCAAACGCCGCGCCTGCCCGGGTCACTCCCGTCAAACCGGTGGCCGCGACCAAACCGGCCCCGATGCCTGCCGTCGCAACTTCACCCCAGACCGAGGTGCAACCAGCGGCGCGGCCCGAGATGCCGGGGCAGGGACCTGCCTTGCAAACAGGGTATGACGACCTGCCCCCTCTCGATGCCTATGAAGAGGGGGCCAGTGACTACGAAGAGTATCTGAATCAGGGGTTTGACGAGGGGTTTGCCTGTGCCCCGTTGCCCACGCGGGCAGTGACTTCCGCCCAGCCAGCTCCCGCCACTATGGCACCTCCTTCGCAGGAGGATCTGCCGCCCTGGGATCTGGGCGCTGACGCCGGCAGCGCGGATGCGGCGGCACCTGTGGTTGCCGCTATGGTGCCTGCCGCGCCTCCAGTGGCTGCCAGCGAGCCTCAGCCCGCCATTGCGTTGATGGAGACCATCGACTGGGATGCCCTGGAGAGCGACGCCCAGCCCGAGGAGGAGGGGGAGGTCGCCCGTCTGATCCCCTCGTCCTTGCTGGTCAATTGCGGGGACGCCTGGGCCGAGCTCATCGCCCGCACCGGGGTGGGGGGTCGGCTGCGTCAACTGGCCATCAACGCGGTGATGACCCGGGAAGGCAATCGGGTCTCCCTGCTGCTCAAACCCGAGCAGCGCCATCTGGTGAGCGACAAGGCCCGCGCCGATCTGGCCGAGATCATCGGTCCCGAGCTGGGCGGCCCGGTTCACATCGATGTGACCCTGGGCTCGGATCCCGCGCGGGAGACGCCGCTCGAGATAGAGCACCGTCTCTATCTCGGGGTGCGTGAACAGGTGAGCCGGGATCTGGCGGCGGATCCCAACGTACAATTCTTGCAGCAGCGTTTCGGCGCCGTGCTCCATCCCGAGAGCATCGAACCCCTGAGTCGCTGAGTTGCGCTGAAAAAACCGTGCCGGGGCTTGCCCCCGGTTGAAAAGATTTTTGGCTGCCCCCACTTAGGGCAGATGAACCCACAGCCCGGCGCTGGATGCCGGATTTCAAGACGAGAGACGATCTATGTTTGGTAAAGGTGGAATGGGTAACCTGATGAAACAGGCCCAACAGATGCAAGAGCGCATGCAGAAGATGCAAGAGCAGCTGGCCCAGATGGAAGTGGTCGGTGAGGCGGGCGCAGGCATGGTCAAGGTGACCATGGCCGGCAGCCACAGCGTGCGTCGTATCGAGATCGATCCCAGCCTGATGGAAGATGACAAGGAGATGCTGGAAGATCTGGTCGCCGCCGCCGTCAATGACGCCGTGCGCCGCGTGGAAGAGCAGAACAAGGCCAAGATGGGCGAGCTGACCGGCGGCATGCAACTGCCCCCGGGCTTCAAAATGCCCTTCTGAGGATACTGCCCGTATCCGTTTCTCCTCCTCTGGGAAGGGGAAAAATGAAAAGGCCAGAGCCAAGCTCTGGCCTTTTGCATGTCGGCACACCCGGGAACGGCCATGCACAGATCATGGCGGGAGCGGCGCACTTGCCTGCCCCAGGGGGGAGAAGCCCTCGACCAGATGATCGATGAGGGCGCGGATGGCAGGCAGCAGACCGCGGCGTGAGGGGAAGACCGCGTGGATCACCTCCTGGCGCGGTGCCCAGTCGGGGAGCAAACGCACCAGCCGGCCATCGGCCAGGGGCTCATTCATCATCATGGTGGGCAGTTGCACGACCCCGAGCCCGTCGATCGCCCCCTGACGCAATGTCTGCATGTCGGTGGTGGCAAAGCGGGGGCTGTGGTGCTGTTTGACTCGGGCCCCATCGGGGCCCTGCAGGGTCCAGTGATGGCCTTCCAGGCTGGCGCCATGACCGAGGCTCGGCCATGACAGCAGATCTGCGGGGGCCCGGGGCATGCCGAGTGACGCGACAAGGGCCGGGCTTGCCACCAGACACTGGGTCGCATAGCCCAGCACCCGCATGGCGAGCTCGCTGTCCTCCAGGGGCAGTGGTCGCACCCTGAGCGCCATGTCCAACCCCTCCGCGACCAGATCCACCGCCCGGTTGACCCCGACGAGCTGCACCTTGACGCTGGGATGGGCCAGGGCGAAGGAGACCAGCATCCTCCCTACGTGGGCGTGCAGCAGATCGATGGGGCAGGCGATGCGCACCAGACCGCAAGGCTCGCTCTGGGTCGCGGCGATGAGATCCTGCGCCGCATCGGCTTCCACCAGCATGGCCCGGCAACGGGTGTAATAAGCCTGCCCGAGTTCGGTGACGGTGAAGCTGCGGGTGGAACGCTGGATAAGACGCACCCCGAGTCGCTCCTCCAGCATGGCGATGCGGCGGCTGAGCCTGGACTTGGGCATGCCGAGGGCCCTGCCGGCCTGGGCAAAGCCCCCGTGATCCACCACCTGGACATAGAAATAGAGGTCGTTGAGATCCTGTTGCATGGGGTTATCGTTCACAAAATAGGACGCTGATGGCAAATTTTACGTCTACCGGACGCAGCGTTCCAGACTCACAATGCGAGCCACGACACATCCCGTGACGATCACCCAGGAGAGCATCATGAAAAGAGTCATCGGTATTTACAGCGCCCCTCGACAACACTGGGTTGGCGACGGATTCCCGGTTCGCTCGCTGTTCTCGTATCAGACCCATGGCCGCGCCTTGAGCCCCTTCCTGCTGCTGGACAGGGCTGGCCCGGCACATTTCGAGCCCGCCGATCATGCCAGGGGCGTGGGGGAACACCCGCACCGTGGCTTCGAGACGGTCACCATCGTCTATGAAGGGGAGGTCGCCCATCGCGACTCGACCGGCCAGGGGGGGATCATCGGTCCGGGAGACGTGCAGTGGATGACGGCCGCCGCCGGCATCATGCACGACGAGTTCCACTCCCAGGGATTCACCCGTCGTGGTGGCACCCTCGACATGGTGCAGCTCTGGGTCAACCTGCCCGCCAAACACAAGATGTCGACGCCCGGTTATCAGGGCATCACCAGCGACACCATCCCGCAACTGAGCCTCAAGGAGGGCGATGTGCGGGTGCGCATCATCGCCGGGAACGATGCCGGGTTGCAACAAGGCGAGGTAGAGGGGCCAGCCCGAACCTTCTCGCCCATGAACATCTGGGATCTGCGGCTCAAGGGCGGGGCCAGCGTGGTGCTGCCGGCGGTAGCGGGATGGAACAGCGCCTTGGTGGTGCTCAAGGGCTCTCTCTTTATCAACGGTCAGGAGCGCGCGGGCGAAGCACAACTGGTGCTGCTCGATCCCAACGGTGAGGAGTTCATGCTGGAGGCGGAAGGCGAGGCGAGCTTGTTGCTGCTGAGTGGCGAGCCCATCGATGAACCCATCGTGGGTTATGGCCCCTTTGTCATGAACAGCGAGGCAGAGATCCATCAGGCGATAGATGATTTCAACAGCGGCCGGTTCGCCGTCATCGCCCCCTGAGACAATCCCGATAAAAACAAAGCGCCTGATGGCGCTTTGTTTTTTTATGAGCCCTGGTCAACCGAGCCAGCCGAGGGCCAGCGCCAGCCTGCCGCACAAGGCGGCTAGCAGGATGCCAAGCAGGGTGCGCAGCAGCCAGATCACCACCAGCTGTCCCACGCTCACCGGGATCCGGGTGGCCAGGATGCAGGGGATGGAGGCAGAGAAGAAGAGCACCGAGCTGACCGAAACCACGGCTGCGACATAGCGCACCAGCAGGTCGGCATCCTTGAGCAGGATGGCGGGCAGGAACATCTCGGCCAGACCGGCAGAGAGGGCCTTGGCGGTGGCGAGCGGTTCGCCGAGATCCAGCAGCCAGGTCAGTGGCCAGAGCAGCCAGCCCAGCAGATCGAACAGGGGAGTGTGCTTTGCCAGCAGCAGGCCCAGCAGACCGACGGACAGTATGGTGGGCACCACGGCAGCGGCCATGTGAAGACCGTCCCTGAGGTTGTCCTTCAATTGCCGCAGCAGTGGATCTGCCTGGTGGGACTGGGTCAGGCCGCAGGTGAGGGCCGCCTGCCAGCGGCTCATGCCAGCCGGTAGCGGCTCGTCGGTCTCCCCATGGTGAGCCAGGCGGCTGATGGGAGGAACGCGCGCCAGGATGGCGGTGATGACGAAAGTGATCACCAAGGTGGACCAGAAGTAGAAGTTCCAGTGTCCCATCAGGTTGAGGGTCTTGGCCACGATGATCATGAAGGCGGCCGAGACGGTGGAGAAGCCGGTGGCGATGATGACGGCTTCTCGCACCGTGTACTTGCCTGCGAGGAAGACCCGGTTGGTGATGAGCAGGCCCACCGAGTAACTGCCGACGAAAGAGGCGACCGCATCGATGGCGGAGTGACCCGGCGTGCGCCACAGGGGGCGCATCACGGGTTGCATCAGCACCCCGATGAATTCCAGCAGGCCGAAACCGAGCAGGAAGGTCAGGGCCATGGCGCCGATAGGCACGATGAGACCCACTGACATGGCCAGTTTGTCGAACAGGAAGGGGAGGCGATCCGGGGTCATCAACCAGGCAGGGCCCCAGTCTGTGACATACAAAATGGCCAGGGCCAGTCCGAGCAGCTTGAACAGGCTCAATACCCTGTCGATGGGACGGGCACGCCAGCGGCCATCCAGCAAGGGGGTGATGGCGCCATAGGCGATGAGCAAGAGAATGAGGGTCAGGGCAAGGGGGCGCTGGGCAATCAGAAAGCCGGCCAGGTGATCCACCACTATGGTGCTGCGCCCGCCAAGCTCGAAGGGCACGAAAAAGATGGCGATGCCAAGCAGACTGGCCAGCAGCAGCTTGATGCCGGTCCCTGATCCTGCCGGTGCAGTGAGCGTGTGTTCAGGTTCCATTTTCTCTCCTTGTGATCCGCATGGTTCAATTCCGTTGAGGGGATGATTTGTATATACAATATCGTTCGAAGCTCAAAATGGAAACACCAAAGCTACCAAAATGCAACATGTGAATCGGTGTGGATGCAGATGACCCCAAGATTGAAAAGCGTGATCTTGGGGGGAAGAGGGGTCGGGATGGCGAGTAGGTGGTGAGACATCAAGAGGCAAAACAGGGCGGTAAGCGACCAGCGCCAGGAAAAACATGAGCGGCTATTTACCCTTTTTGGCCATATTCATTCATGAGCCTATATTCATGACTATTTATGAATAAATCATAAACCCTTTGTTCATTTGACTACTTTTCGACTATCCCATTGCAGAGTAAGATGCCTCTTCAATAAAAATAAGAATTAGGAGTTCGGGTGTGAAGGCATTAGAGAAAGAAAGGATATCGCCCTATATCAGCCAGTTATACGAGTGCGGTATTAATGATTCTGACATTAAGCTCGTCGTGGACCAATTTCGCGCCGACGTTTCCTGCAGTTCATCCCTGTTTTTATTGCGGGATGATGACAAGAGCGACGGAATAAAGCTTTTTTCCAGCGGTCTGACCGAGGCCCAGCAGCAGTTTTACCTGCAACATCATCGCCAGGATGTGTGGTTCAACCATTACCAGGATAAAGGGTGCAAGGGGATCGTCAGCGCCAACAGCATTTCAAGCTCGGTGGGCCTGCTGGCAAGTTTCGGCGCCCAATTCGCCGCCGGCGGCGTCTGCCTGGTGAAAGGGCGTGGGCTGAGCAGCCTGTGCAGTTACCGTGGTGCAGCGCAAGATGATTTCAGCAGTCGCGACCTCACCTCGCTCTCGGAAATCTATTCCGGACTGGCGGCCTGGAGCCACCATTATTGGAACTTGCTGGCCCTGGAAACCCAGAACTATCAGTTGCAACAGCTGGTGAAAAACCATAATAAGCCCAGCGCCATCATAGACGACAAGGGGTATATTCATTATTCCAATGTGGCCTTCAACCGTATCGCCGATGAAAATGTGGAATTGCGGGCCATCAATGGCATTTTCTCTTTGCAGAATAAGGAGCAGCAACGCCAGCTCAAGGAGATCCTCAATGGCTTTGCCTATTTGCTGCCCGGCGCCAGCGCCTATATGTCCATTCCCCGTCAGCCTAACCTGCGTCCGCTGCTGGTCCAATGCACCCTGATGAGCGGACTCAGCCGCTTTGAACGCTATGTGGAAGTGGTGCTGCGTGACCCCGAGCACGCCTTCAACCCCGACATCGAAGCGCTGGCCAGCCTCTATCCCCTCACCATTGGCGAGAAGGAGCTGCTGGTGCTGATGAGCAAGGGTTACAGCAGCAACGACATCGCGGAGCTGCGCGGTGTCAAGGTGGAAACTGTGCGCTCCACCCTGAAAGGGGTGTTCAAGAAGACCGACTGCCACAGCCAGAACGAGCTCTTGCTCTTGCTGCAATCCATCTCCTGATCCATGCGGACTATGCTTGGAGTGAGCCGGACATAGTGCCCGGCTCTTGCCTCCCCTCGGGAGGCTCGTTGGGGGAAAGCGTCATGGAATCACTCAAAGCAAAGGACTACATGCAGACCAAGCCCATCACCTTCAGCGCAGAGATGATGGTACAGGCGGCGGTGGAAAAATTTCTCAACAGTCATCAGTTGGGCGGCCCCGTAGTGGACAGCCAGGGACATCTGATTGGCTGGGTCTCCGAGCAGGATTGCATCGCCGTCATGCTCAAGGAGGCCTACCACTGTGAACAGGTGGCCCAGGTCAGGGATGTGATGCGCAAGGAGGTGCTGGCAGTCGGCCCCGACACCAGCATCCTGGATCTGGCGGAGATGATGATGGGTCAAAAGCCCAAGATCTATCCTGTGGTGGAGGAGGGGCGCCTGCTCGGGGTCATCAACCGCCACAATGTGATGCAGGCCATCCACGCCCAGCTTGGCACCTGTTTCGTGCATCAGGCCAGAGTCTGAGCGGTGTTGTCTGGTTGTTTTCAAAGAGCAGGCCCCGGCCTGCTCTTTCCATCCGTGGCGGTCATGACGCCACCGGCTTGATGTGCTGGCGCGGCGCTTTAAGGCTTGCACCGCCCTGCCTCGCTCTTTAGGATCTCCCCCAGCTATCGATATGGCCCTTGATGGGCACTCTTTTAAGGAATTCGTACCTTGTCTCTCTCTATCGAGGCGCTGCGCCGCCGTCTTACCGCCTGCATGAATCTCGACGCCCGCCGTCTCTCCAGTCGACTGCACGGGGTCAAGAAGCTGCCGGAAGCCAAGCAGGCTGCCGTGCTCGAGACCATCGCCGCTGACCTGGATGTGGCACAGGCGCGCTACCAGTCCCGTCTGGCGGGCGTGCCCAAGGTCACCTATCCGGACAATCTGCCAGTCAGCCAGAAGCAAGGGGAGATCGCCAAAGCCATTGAAGAGCATCAAGTGGTGATCATCGCCGGCGAAACCGGCTCGGGCAAAACTACCCAGATCCCCAAGATCTGTCTGGCGCTCGGGCGCGGGGTCAAGGGCTTCATCGGCCACACCCAGCCACGCCGTCTGGCGGCCCGTACCGTCGCGGCCCGTATTGCCGAGGAGATGGAGTCCGAGCTTGGCCACTACGTGGGTTACAAGGTGCGCTTTACCGATCAGGTGAGCGAGCAGACCCACATCAAGCTGATGACCGACGGTATCCTGCTGGCGGAGATCCAGAATGACCGGATGCTGACCCAGTACGACACCATCATCATCGATGAGGCCCACGAACGCAGCCTCAACATCGACTTCATTCTGGGCTATCTCAAGCAACTGCTGCCCAAACGCCCGGATCTGAAGGTGATCATCACCTCGGCAACTATCGACCCGCAACGTTTCTCCCGCCATTTCAACAAGGCGCCGGTGATCGAGGTGTCAGGTCGCACCTATCCGGTGGAGGTGCGCTACCGCCCGCTCGTCAGTGATAAAAGCGACGGGCTGGAGGAGCGCGACGAACTGCAGGGGATCTTCGATGCGGTGGAAGAGCTGGCACGCGAAGGGCTGGGTGACATCCTCATCTTCATGAACGGCGAGCGGGAGATCCGCGATACTGCCGATGCCTTGCGCAAGCTCAACCTGCGCGATACCGAGGTGCTGCCGCTCTACGCCCGCCTCTCCAACGCCGAGCAGAACAAGGTGTTTCAGCCCCACGCCGGTCGGCGTATCGTGCTGGCCACCAACGTGGCGGAGACCTCGCTGACGGTGCCGGGCATTCGTTACGTCATCGATCCGGGTACGGCCCGCATCAGCCGCTACTCCTGGCGTACCAAGGTGCAGCGCTTGCCCATCGAGCCGGTCTCCCAGGCCAGTGCCAACCAGCGTAAAGGGCGCTGCGGTCGGGTGGCGGATGGTATCTGTATCCGCCTCTACTCCGAGGAGGATTTCAATAGCCGTCCCGCCTTTACCGACCCCGAGATCCTGCGCACCAACCTGGCATCGGTCATCCTGCAGATGCTGGCGCTCGGCCTTGGCAATATGGAGGCGTTCCCCTTCGTCGAGCCACCCGAGTCACGCCATATCAAGGACGGTCTGACCCTCTTGAAAGAGCTGGAGGCGGTGCGTGAGCTGCCCGCCACCGGCGATCGCGAAGCGAAACTTCAGTTGACCGAGACCGGTCGCCAGCTCTCGCGCATTCCCCTTGATCCGCGTCTGGCGAAGATGGTGATCAGCGCGGCGCAGACCGGCTGCCTGAGCGAGGTGATGGTGATCACTGCCGCCCTCAGCATTCAGGATCCCCGCGAGCGGCCCATGGAGAAAAAGCAGGCCGCCGACGAGCAGCACAGACGTTTTGAGGACAAGGAGTCCGACTTCCTCGCTTTTGTTAACCTGTGGAATTACCTGAAAGAGCAGCAGGATAGCCTTGGCAGCAATCCATTCCGCCGCATGTGCCAGAAGGAGTTTCTCTCCTACCTGCGGGTACGTGAATGGCAGGACATTCACTTCCAGCTGCGTCAGACGGTCAAGGAGCTGGGTTTTAAAGCCAACCAGGAACCGGCAGACTTCAAGACGGTGCACTGCGCGCTGCTGACCGGCCTCTTGAGCCATATCGGCAACAAGGATCTGGAAAAGCCCGAGTTTCTCGGCGCCCGCAACGGCCGCTTCCACCTGTTCCCGGCCTCGGGTCTGTTCAAGAAGCCGCCCAAGTGGGTGATGGCCGCAGAATTGGTGGAGACCTCGCGCCTCTACGCTCGCATCAATGCCAAGATTGAGCCCGAGTGGGTGGAGCCGCTGGCAGGCCACCTCATCAAGCTGCACCACAGCGACCCACATTGGTCGAAGAAAAACGGCGCCGTAATGGCCAAGGAGAAGGTGACCCTCTATGGTCTGACCTTGGTCAACGAGCGCACCATCAACTTCAGCCGTATCGATCCGGCGTTGTGCCGCGAGCTGTTTATCCGCCGCGCCTTGGTGGAGGGGGATTTCGAGACCCGTCACCGTTTCTTCAGCGACAACCGCAAGCTCCTGGCCGAGGTAGAGGCGCTGGAGCACAAGTCCCGTCGTCGCGACATTCTGGTGGATGACGAGGACTTGTTCCGCTTCTACGATGCTCGCTTGCCGGAGGATGTGATATCAAGCCGTCACTTCGACAAGTGGTGGAAAGAGGCGCAAAAGCGGGATCCCGAGCTGCTCAACTTCGAAAAAGAGATGCTGATGAAGGGAGATGCGGCCCACATCAGCGATCTCGACTACCCCAACTTCTGGCAGCAGGGGCGCCTCAAGCTGAAATTGACCTACCAGTTCGAGCCGGGGGAGGCGGCGGATGGCGTGACCCTGCATATCCCGCTGCCGCTCCTGAATCAGGTGGAGGTGAAGGGGTTCGAGTGGCTGATCCCGGGGCTGCGTCACGAGCTGCTCGTCGCTCTCATCAAGTCGATGCCAAAGCCGATGCGCAAGAACTTCGTGCCTGCGCCGAACTATGCCGATGCACTGCTCGCCAGCATCAACCCCGAGCAGGGGCCGCTCTTGGATGAGATGGAGCGTCAGCTGCGCCGGATGACCGGCGTGACCGTGCCCCGTGAATCCTGGGACTGGTCTGCGGTGCCCGATCACCTGAAACTCACCTTCCGTGTGGTGGACGACAAGCACAAGAAGGTGGCGGAAGGCAAGGATCTGGAGGCATTGAAAGAGTCGCTGCGCGGCAAGGTGCAGGAGACCCTGTCGCAAGTGGCGGACGACGATATCGAGCAGTCTGGCCTCACCCTGTGGAGCTTTGGCGAGCTGCCCCAGGAGTACAGTCAGAAGCGCGGTGGGTTCGAGGTGAAAGCCTATCCGGCCCTGGTGGATCAGAAGGATTCGGTCGCCATCCAGCTGGTGGAGAGTCCGGTGGTGCAGCAGCAGCTGATGTGGGCTGGCCAGCGTCGGCTGGTGCTGCTCAACGTGCCATCTCCCATCAAGTACCTGCAGGAAAAGCTGCCCAACAAGGCCAAGCTCGGGCTCTATTTCAACCCGTTTGGCAAGGTGGCCGAGCTGATTGACGACTGCATCGCCTGTGGCTGTGACAAGCTGATTGAGCAGCACGGCGGCATGGCGTGGGACGAAGCCGGCTTTGAGGCGCTCAAGGAGTATGTCCGCGCCGAGCTCAACGATGCGGTGGTGGAGGTTGCCAAGCAGGTGGAAGCCGTGCTGACCCTCTCCCATGAGATCAAGAAACGGCTCAAGGGCAAGATGCAGCTCGACACTGCCTTTGCCATGTCCGACATCCAGCAGCAGCTCGGCAACCTGATCCACAAGGGCTTTGTCACCGAGACCGGCTGGCAACGGCTGCCTGACTTGCTGCGCTACCTGCGGGCCATCGAGCGGCGCCTCGAGAAGCTGGCCATCGATCCCAACCGGGATCGGGTCTACATGCTCAAGGTGCACAGCGTTGAGTCGGAGTACAAGGCACTGCTCGCCAAGATCCCCAAATCCCAGCTTATTCCCACCGAGGTGGCCAATATTCGCTGGATGATCGAGGAGCTGCGAGTCTCCTTCTTCGCCCAGCAACTGGGGACGCCATACCCCATCTCGGATAAACGGGTGCAGAGCGCCATTGCCCAGTGCTAAGCTGCTATCTATCTGTTTTCTGAGCCATAGTGTGAAAGCAACGGGACGCCAAAGGGAAGGGAGGCCGTCATATGCTGGGGATCTGGTTGGGGGTGGCACTGGTCAACATCAGCGGGTATCAACCCATTGCGGAACAAACCTGGGTGCAGCTCAACCCGGAGTTCTATCCGGTGCAGCGCCCCGTGCCGTCCATTTTTGCGGCTTGGCGGGGCAATCAGTTTCCCCCACTTGAACAGAGAAAGAAGAATGGCCGCTGGCAGATCCTCTTTCCTGCCCGGCTGGTGCCCCCCTTCGATCTGTTCGAAGGGGAGGCCCAGCTCTCCAAGGCTTACCTGGCCAGGCTAAAGCGCATCGATGAGATGGCCTATGGCATGGCGCCCCACCAATTAGTACAGCAAGCCGCTTCCTCGGCCCTCTCGTTCGAAGTCCCGGGCGCTGTCGCCTTTGTCGCCGAGTTCTCCCTGCCTCGGGAGAAGAAGGCGCGGATGCCCCTGGGGGAGCCCTTGCTCGCACGGCTTGGGGGGCAGGTCCCCATACAGGCCTTGGCAAGGCGGGGAGATGCACAGCCCATGGCCACCGCAGATTCTGCCCCTGAGCAGGCGACCCTGACTCTTTCCGCCACGGCGGCAGGAGAGGCATCGCGGGTTTGTCATCAGGTGGCGGCGGGAGAGACCCTGTGGCGTATTGCAAGCCAGCTTCAGTCAAAGGAGGCCGGCGGTTCGGATACTTACAGCTATCTGCTGGCGCTGGTGCAGGAAAATCGTGACAGGATGGCCAAAGGGATCCAGGTGCAGGCCGGGCTGCGCCTCTATTGCCCCACAGCGCAGACCCTGGCGCAATTCGATGCCCTGAGCCCGGCCCAGCGACAGCAGCAGTTTGCCCGTCTGGAGCAGGGGCGTTAGGGGATGGCGAGAGGCGTGGTGGAGTGCCTTTTGCCTAGAGAAGAGTGCCGCGGGTTCTTTCCTTGTATCCCCTCCGGGCCCGTGCTAGTATTCGCGCTCGTTTTGCGAGGTGCTGACCGGTCGCAGTCAACACCATACATTCATCTTAAAAGAGATAATCACTATGTCTTTCGTATTCCAAGCTGAAGTCCGTTCTGACCTGGGGAAAGGTGCGAGCCGCCGCCTGCGTCATGCTGACCTGGTTCCTGCCATCGTTTACGGTGCAGGCAAAGAAGCCGTGTCCGTTACCCTGGACCACAAGAAGCTGATCCTGGCCCAAGAGAAGCCGGAGTTCTACTCCTCCGAGCTGACCCTGGTCATCAACGGTGAAGAAGTCAAAGTGAACGTGAAAGCTATCCAGCGTCACCCGGTGCGCTACAAGCTGGTTCACCTGGATTTCGTTCGCGTCTAATCGACAACGAACTTTCCTGTGAAGAGGCCACCCAATCGGGTGGCCTCTTTGTTTTTACAGCATTTTTTCCGGGAAAATAAAATACTCAAACAGCACTATTGGTCTTTACTTGAAGGCATGATTGACAGCAGGACACGTGTTGTGGTGCTCTGATGTTCAAAAAGTACTCGGGCAAGTCCATTTTTCGGGGCGATGTTGACCGTTATGAAAGGAATCGTACGGACATATATCCTGCTGTTTTCACCTATTCTGCTGTTGGTCCTGGCAGGTGGCTATCTGCTGGGCAATGCACTGATCGAGCGCGAACTCTATCGCGTTCGCAGCGATGAGAACACCTTCCTGGCGCTTGCCAGCGGCCGCCTTGACGGCGAGCTGGCGGTGCCGCTGCGCCATGTGCGCAGCATGTCGGAAGAACCCATCCTGCTCGAAGCGGCGGCTCGCAATGACCGTGACACCCTGGCCGTCCAGTTCACCATCCTGCTGAACCGCAATCCCGACTATGCCCAGGTGCGTTGGCTTGCCCCGGATGGCATGGAGCGGGTGCGCATCGATCGCCAGGGCCAGCGTCTGTGGCGTGTGACGGACGACCAGTTGCAGAACAAGGGGGAGCGTTACTACTTTCGCGATGCCATGGCGCTGCCCTGGGAGCGGGTCTACGTCTCGCCGCTCGATCTCAACGTTGAACACGGGGTGATCGATCGCCCCTTCAACCCCATGATCCGCATTGCCAAGCGTCTGCGCCTTGGGGGACGTGATCTTGGTCTGCTGCTAATCAACGTCCAGGCTGCCCGTATGCTCAAGGAGTTTGCCGACAACCGCGGCAAGGCAGCCGATCACATCATGCTGTTCAACCAGGACGGATACTGGCTGCGCAGCCCGGACCCATCCCGGGAGTGGGGCTTCATGCTCGAGCGCCCGGATCTGACTCTGAAGCAGACTTCTCCCCAGGCCTGGCAGGCGTTCTGGGACGCATCAAACGGCCAGATGGAGTCTGCCGACGGACTCTGGAGCTGGACCACCCTGTACCCGGCACAGAATCATGATCAGCTGATCTGGAAAGCCGCGTCCCTGGTGCCGCACAGCGAGCTGCAGGCCATTCGCACTCATATCTGGGGGATCATCTTGGCCGCCAGCGCCGTGCTGCTGCTGTTGTTTGGTGCCGGTGTGGCTGCACTGGTGCGCAGCAGGCACAAGGAGCAACTGGCCCAGCAGGAAGCGGCCAGGTTGGCACAGGTCAAAGGTGATTTCATCGCCAACATGAGCCACGAGATCCGCACCCCCATGAACGCCATCATGGGGCTGACCTACCTGCTCGAACAGGGAGGGCTCGACGATGGTCAGCATGCCCTGGTGCGCAAAATCCACCAGGCCGGGCAGGCGCTGCTCGGGATCATCAACGACATCCTTGATTTCTCCAAGATTGAGTCGGGTCGGCTCGAGCTTGAGCGGGTGCCATTCAGTCTCGAAGAGGTGCTCGATCACGTGGCGGCCATCATGTCCACCTGCGTTGGCCAGAAGCACCTCGAACTGGTGGTGAGCAGTGCCCCCGAGCCGGTTTCCCATCTGATTGGGGACGCCCTGCGCCTCGAGCAGGTGCTGCTCAACCTGACCGGCAATGCCATCAAGTTTACCGAACGCGGCGAGGTGGAGGTCAAGGTTGTGCTGGAATCAGAGCAAGACGGCATGGCCACCTTGCTGTTTCGGGTGCGCGACACCGGGATCGGCATTCCCCCCGAGCAGCAGGCCAACATTTTCAATGCATTCTCCCAGGCAGACTCCTCCACCAGTCGCCGCTTCGGGGGCACCGGGCTTGGTCTGACCATCAGTCGCCGCCTGGTGAACCTGATGGGGGGGACATCGGCGTCACCAGCGAGCTTGGCAAGGGGAGCGAATTCTGGTTCCGCGTCCGGCTGGAGCAGGTGGAGCGGCCCGAGGCCTTGAACGAGCGTCTGCAGCACATCGCGCTGCTCATCGCCGACGACAATCAGGTGACCCGCGACGCCCTGTCGATGACGGTGGGTTCCCTCGGATGGCAGTCGCGGGTGGTGGAATCCGGTGAGCAGGCGTTGCACCATCTGCTGCGCCAGGGGGAGCGTTTCGACGTGATCCTGCTCGACTGGATCATGCCGGGCATGGACGGGCTCGAGACCTGCCTGGCCATTCGCCGCGCCTTCGAGCAGCAGGAGCGTTCACCCATCATCATCATGGCGACCGCCTATTCCCAGGATGAACTGATGCACCGCCCCGGCTCGGAACAGGTGGATCTGGTGCTGCACAAACCAGTCACCGGCTCCAGTCTTTACAATGCGGTGGCGCGTCTCATCCACGAGAAGCGCGAGCATGTGGAGCCCCTTGAGAGTGGCCAGCGCCGTCTGCGCTTGCCGGGCGTGCACATACTGCTGGTGGATGACAGCGACATCAACCTGGAGGTGGCGACCCGCTTGCTGCAACGGGAGGGGGCCGAGGTGATCTCCGCCATCGACGGGGAGCGAGCCCTGGCCTGCCTGGCAGATCCGGCCCGGCGCATCGATCTGGTGCTCATGGATGTGCAGATGCCGGTGATGGATGGCTACGAGGCGACCCGTCGCCTGCGCCTGCTGCCGGGGCGGGAGGAGACTCCCGTGCTGGCTCTCACCGCAGGGGTATTCAAGGATCAGCGGGAGGCGGCATTGGCCTCTGGCATGAACGACTTCATCGCCAAGCCGCTCGATGTGGAGCAGCTCATCGCGACCTTGCTGCGTTATCTGCCGGATGTTGTCCTGCCGCTCACCGTGAGCGACGAACTACTCACCCACGAGCCGGTGGCCGGCATCGATATCGATACCGGACTGCGCAACTGGGGTGAAGCCTCGGTCTATTTAAATACCTGCGGCGTTTTCGCGATGACTACATGACGGTTGGTACCGTGTTGCCGGACTATATCGCCCAGCACGAGACCGATGCGGCCGCGAGCCTGACCCACAAGCTCAAGGGGGTGGCGGGCAGCCTGTCACTCACCGATGTAGCGCGTATCAGTGCCGAGTTGAACGAGGCCATCGAGCAGGGTGGCGACACCAGCCAGCTTATCGCGCCCTTCCTCGAGGCCCTAGAGCGGGCGCAACACTCCATCGATACCTATGCCGGGCGCGGTCAGCTCCCCGCTGGCCCTGGGGGAGGCGCGGGAGGTCTGCCTGCACGCCCTGCATCAGGCCCTGGTGAGCGAGGATCTGGATCTGATTGAGCCTGCGCTGAGCCAGGCAAGGAGTCACCTGCCTTGTGAACTGGTGAGCGAGATAAGCGCAGCCCTGGAGCTGTTCGATATCCCGTTCGCCACCCGCAAGCTGGAGGCATATCTGGAGGATCGGGAGGAACCTGCGCCATGAGTCGACCGCGCGTGCTGATCATCGACGACGAGCCGAGCAACCTCGGGTTGCTGCGGCAAATCCTCAAGGAGGAGTACAACCTCTTCTTTGCCAAAGGGGGAGAGGAGGGGTTGGCCGCCGTGGGGCGTCATGAGCCGGCACTTATCCTGCTGGACGTGCGCATGCCCGACATGGATGGTTACGAGGTGTGCCGCCGGCTCATGCCGGGATCCCGGTGCTCTTTATCACCGCGAGCGACAACGCAGACAGCGAGAGCCAGGGGTTCGAGGCGGGCGGAGTGGATTATATCTACAAGCCGGTCTGTCCGAGCACGGTGCGTGCCCGGGTGCGCAATCATCTCTCCCTGGTGCGCCTCGATCAGCTCGAGTGCAGCTATCGCACCGCCATCGTCATGCTGAGCGAGGCGGGCCACTACAACGACACCGACACGGGGGTGCATATCTGGCGCATGGCCGCATACGCCCGGGCCCTGGCTGATGCGGCGGGCTGGAGCCCGGAGCAGTCGGATCTGCTGGAGCTTGCGGCCCCCATGCACGACATGGGCAAGATTGGTATCCCCGATCACATCCTCAAGAAGCCCGGCCCCCTCACCGAGGAGGAGTGGGTCATCATGCGCAGTCACCCGCGTATCGGTTACGAGATCTTGAGGCGATCCGATGCCCCCATTTTTCGCATGGCGGCGGAGATTGCCCTGCACCACCACGAGAAATGGGACGGCTCGGGCTATCCCGCCGGCGAGACCGGCGAGGGGATCCCCGAGGCGTCGCGGATAGTGGCCATCGCCGACGTCTTTGACGCCCTGAGCGTGCGTCGTCCCTACAAGGAGCCCTGGCCCCTGGACCGGGTGCTGGCTACCATGCGCGATGGCTCCGGCCAGCACTTCGATCCCCGGCTGCTCTCCCGTTTTCTCGAGATCATGCCGGAGATCTTGCGCCTCAAGGCGCAATGGGATGCCCGCGAGGAGCGGGGGGATTACCAGATGGGCTGTTTCAGATAGGGATTGCTGGCCCGTTCGTGACCAAAGGTGGAGCTCGGGCCATGGCCCGGAATAAAGACGATCTCATCCCCGAGCGGCAGCAGGGTCTCAGTGATCGACTTGATCAGCGTCCCGTGATCCCCGCGCGGGAAATCGGTGCGGCCTATGCTGCCGGCAAAGAGCACATCCCCCACCCAGGCGAGGCGTTCTGCCTGGCAGAGCAGCACGATGTGGCCCGGAGTGTGGCCCGGGCAGAAATAGACCTCCAGCTCGCATTTGCCAACCTGTACCTTGTCACCCTGTTCGAGCCAGCTATCCGGTGTAAAGGCCGGAGTATGGGCAAAGCCGAACATCTGGCTCTGCTGGGGCAGGATATCGAGCCAGAAGGCATCCTCCTTGTGGGGGCCGGTAATGGCGACACCGGTTCTCTCGCGCAGCTCCGCGGCGGCGCCCACGTGATCCAGATGGCCGTGAGTCAGCAGGATATGGGTGAGGGTCAGCCCCCGTTTGGCAATGGCGGCCAGCAGCTTGTCCGCCTCGCCGCCGGGATCGACGAGGGCAGCCTGGCGGGTCTCGTCACACCAGATAAGAGAACAATTCTGGGCGAACTGGGTGACCGGGATCACCTCGAACTTCAACATGTGGGACTCTCCTGAGGGGTCTGAAGGGGGGAGCGTTTGGCGAAGAAGGCGAGGCAGGCCTCCTTGTCACCAC
This sequence comes from Aeromonas sp. ASNIH1, assembly GCF_002934285.1. Classification (NCBI taxonomy): domain Bacteria; kingdom Pseudomonadati; phylum Pseudomonadota; class Gammaproteobacteria; order Aeromonadales; family Aeromonadaceae; genus Aeromonas; species Aeromonas sp. ASNIH1. The sequence continues at coordinate 4,048,129 of NZ_CP026228.1, forward strand.
GAAACAGGATCCGCTCGCGCTTGTTGTCCAGCTGATAGCGGTACATGGGGTCATAGTAGCGAGTCAGCAGCAGTCTGATCCAGACCAGATGGGCGCGGGTGTCCCCGCTCTGGGCCTGTTCCCTGAGGGCGGCCTGCAACAGCCCATCGAGTTCGCGATAATCCTTGTCACCGAGTCGGCGCTTGAGCCTGGCCATGGCGTCGGTGAGGTAGCCGGCAAACAGCGGCCAGCCTGCATCTGGCCCATGGAACTCCAGATAGCGCAGCCAGAGATCCTGCACGTAATCGGTGCGGATCTGCTCGGCCCGAGCCTCCTGCGGCACCTCCACCACCACCAGAGGAGCCCGGCACATGGCCTCATAAAGGTTGAGTGGCAGGGCGCAGCGACCGATGAGGCGGCTCTCGTCTTCCAGTACAAACTGTGACTCCCCCCGGTTGCGACGCTGAAGCAGCTCGATGGCAAGCCGATTTTCGAAGTCGATGTTGCCGGGTTGCCCACCCGGCAGTTGGCCAAACGACGACCCCCTGTGACGGGCGTGCCCTTCCAGATCCACCGCTTGGGTGATGTGCGCCAGCATGTGGGTCTTGCCGGAGCCGGTCATGCCGGTCAGCACGGTCCAGTCGCACTCTGCACTGGCCTTCGCCTGGGTGTCGATGAGAAAGTGGCGCAGCGCCTTGTAGCCGCCCGCGACCCGGGGGCGGGTGACGCCGGCCTCGGCCAGCCACTGTTGTACGGTTTGCGAGCGCAGGCCGCCGCGAAAACAGTAGAGCAGGGCGTCGGGTTGCTGGCGCAACCTGGCCAGCCAGCCTTCCATGCGCGCGGCGCGCACCGCGCCACCTACCAGTTGATGGCCTAGGGTGATGGCTGCGGCCTGTCCCTCCTGCTTGTAACAGGTACCGACCCGGGCACGTTCCTCGTCAGTCATCAGCGGCAGGCTGACGGCGGTGGGAAAGGCCCCTTCCTTGAACTCGACGGGGGCGCGCAGATCGATGAGTGGAACCTCATCCAGAAAGATCCGGGCGTAATCCGTGGCCAGTGGCAGGGCACTCATTGGACAACCTCGATGAACTGGTTGCCGGTGCGGGCCTGCAACTGGCCGATGGGAGAGAGGGTCAGCCCTGCCTGTGCGGCAATGGCAAGGAGCTCGGCTTCACTTTCTTTACCGACGGCTACCAGCAGGCCGCCGCTGGTCTGCGGGTCGCACAGGATGTTGCGGGTGCGATCATCCATGGTGCCCAGCTTGTCACCATAGGAGTCGAAGTTGCGCAGGGTACCGCCCGGTACGCAGCCCTCACTCAGGTAATAATCCACCTCGTCCAGCAGCGGCAGCGTCTTGAAGTCCAGACGGGCACTGACGCCGGAACCTTCGCACATCTCCAGCAGGTGGCCTGCCAGTCCAAAACCGGTCACGTCGGTCATGGCGTGCACGCCGGGTAAGGCGGCGAAGCGCTGGCCAATCTTGTTGAGGGTGCACATGGCATCCGGGGCCAGTTGCTCATGCTCGGGCTTGAGCTTGCCCTTCTTCTGAGCTGTGGTGAGGATGCCGATGCCAAGCGGTTTGGTCAGATAGAGGGTGTCGCCCACCTGGGCGGTGTCATTCTGCTTGATGGCGTCGAGTGGCACGATACCGGTCACCGCAAGACCGAAGATGGGCTCGGGGGCGTCGATGCTGTGGCCACCGGCGAGCGAGATACCCGCCTCGTGGCACACCTGGCGGCCGCCGTCGATCACCTGCTGGGCCACTTCCGGCGCCAGCGTGTTGATGGGCCAGCCGAGGATGGCGATGGCGACGATGGGCTTGCCGCCCATGGCATAGATGTCGCTGATGGCATTGGTGGCGGCGATGCGACCGAAGGTGAAGGGATCGTCGACGATGGGCATGAAGAAGTCGGTGGTGGAGACGATGCCCTGGCCGTTGCCGATATCGACCACGGCGGCGTCATCTTTGCTGCTGTTGCCGACCACCAGGGTGGGGTCGTCAAAGCCCGGGATCTGGCTCTTCAAGATGGTGTCGAGCACCTTGGGGGAGATTTTGCAACCGCAGCCAGCGCCGTGGCTGTATTGGGTCAGACGAATGGAAGACATGCTTTCCCCTTGTGTGGGCAGACTTGCGTGTGCCAATAACTGCTGTGGCACCGTCAAATGTGCGCGCAAAAATAGGGTGGCCCTGGCGGCCTGTGAACACAGTGATGTCAGGCTGCCTGGCAGGACGGGAGGAGGGCAAGGATGCGCCGGCGAAGCCCCGCCGAGGACCACAGGACGGGCCATTATGCCACAGATGGCCCTCTTGATTCGAACTGGAATTGACACAAAGCGAAGGGGATTGTCGGGTTCAAAAAGAGCCGTACTCTTCGCCTTGCTCAGGCTAGTCCCACTTTGAGCCGCCCCGACGGCGTGCCGGTCTTGCATCGGGGCAGCATGTGGCGACGGAAACTAGCCAGCTTGCGCCATCACTGGTTGGGGCGCCTTGCCTAGCCGGCGCAGTCGCCGTTGCAGCGGCCGCTCCAGCAGGGTGTAGCTCAGCGCCGAGAGCCCGATCAGCACGGCGAGCATCAACAGGGTGGCCAGCACCCCCAGCAAGGGGTTGGTCTGGGCGTACCACCACGCGGTGAGCCCCGGCGCCAGAGAGTGGACAAGCTCGCAGCCGGTGAGCAACACCAGGGCGTGGAGCAGGTAGATGGAGTAGGAGAGATCCCCCAGCCAGTTGGTGAAGCGGTTGTCCAGGAGGCGCAGCAGCGGGCTCTGGCGCTCCCCTTGGGCGGCGGCAATCCAGATCAGCAACACGTAGGCGCTGATCAGTAGCAGGGTCAACAACGGCGTCATGGTGAACTGCATCAGTGCGAAGGGGAGCAGAAAGGCGAGCAGCAGCGGCAGATCTTGCTGCATCATGGGCCACTGGCGGGCAGCCTTCACCTTGGGCAGCAGCCAGAGGCCGAGCACGAATTCACTCACCCCGCGCCCGATGGCCAGCGCGCCGCTGGTGACATCCAGGGTACCCCGGCTGTGCACGATATAGGCCAGCACCGTCAAGGCCAGCACCGTCAAGGCCAGCACCGTCAAGGCCAGCAAGGGGGCGAGGTTGCTCCAGCGGCTGCGGGTGACGGCGAGGGGAATGAGCAATGGAAACAGCAGATAACTTATCCACTCCACGCTGAGCGACCAGGCAGCGAAGTTCCAGGTCAATCCGTGATCCGTTACCACCTGCAGCAGCAGGAAGGCGCTTGGCAGTGCCTCGGCGGGGGTGAAGGGGGAACCAAAAGGAGGCATCCCCTCCCACTCCCACATCTTGAACAGGGGGCCGGCGTAGAAGCCAATCCCGTGGTGGGCCTTGTAGAGCTCCCAGCCAACCAGCAGCAGGGTCACCAGGTAGAGGGGATACACCCGGGTCAGCCGCAGCCAGAGGAAGCGGCCATAACCAATGGTGCGGGGCGTGCGGGCGAAGGCCTCCCCATAGACATGGGCCAGCACCAGCCCGCTCAAGATAAAGAAGAGATCGACCCAGAGGTAGCCGTTCTCGATGAGTCGGGTGTGGCCGGCGATCGACTCCATCCACTGGGGGAAGAGTAGCAAGCGGGCGTGGAACAGCACCACCATCAGGGCAGCGATGCCCCGCAGCGGCGTCAACAGCGGCAATGATTGATTCATGACGGGATCCTTGATGATGTTCAGCTTGGCCTGACATCAATTTTTGTTGTGGTGCCGCTCATCAACCCTGATGAGTCGGCTGCCCCGGCTTGGCGGCCACAGGCGGGATCACCCTACCTAAAAGAGATCCATACGGGTGTTATTGCCGTCATGAATGGGCGTTTATCATCCCAAAACCAGCATGGGATAGGGACGCATCGAAAATAGAGAGGGGATCTAGACTAGGGAAGTCATCCCTCTGAGCGTCAGGAACATCCCCATGAAATTCTATGCCCACCCTTTTCGTCCTACAGCCAGAAAGTGCTGATCGCTCTCTACGAGAATGCCACCCTGTTCGAATACCGGAACCTCGAAGAGCCGGCGGCCAACGCCGAACTTGCCGCCCTTTGGCCACTCAAGCGCTTCCCGGTGTTGCTGGATGATGGTCGCTGCATCCTCGAGAGCAGCACCATCGTCGCCCATCTGCAGGTGCACCACCCGGGCCCCGTCTGCCTGATCCCGCCTGGCGATGCGGGTCTGGAGGTGCATATGCTGGATCGCGTCTTCGACAACTATGTGATGACGCCGATGCAAAAAGTGGTGCTGGATGCGCTGCGCCCGGTCGCGGATCGCGACCGTTATGGTGTAGCGGAGGCCCGCGAGCTGCTCAATCAGATCTACCCCTGGCTTGATCCGCGACTGGAAGGACGCCACTGGATTGCCGGCGCAGACTTCACGCTGGCCGATTGCGCCGCCGCCCCCTCGCTCTTCTACGCCGACTGGGCCCACGAGATCCCGGCTGGCTATGGCCGTCTGCGTGCCTATCGCGCCCGTCTGCTCAATCATCCCTCCATCGTGCGGGTGGTGGAGGAGGCGAGGCCATTTCGACACTACTTCCCGCTGGGCGCGCCGGCGCGTGATTGAGCGGGATGACTTGTGGTAGGCGGGGCATTGCCGCCCCAGGCAATGTGCGAGGCGGACAGGGGCATGGCGTGATCCATTGCAGGGGAAAACAGCAATATTCATTCGGATGAGTGGGTATGCGTTTATGGCTGATATTTCCCCGAGGATTTTTGAATGTTGATGCGTAATATTTCATGATTTTGCATAAAGCAAATGCCGGGAATGTCTCTGCTGGCGGGTTGTGTATGCCATGTCTTGGGTGAAAGAGAGATGAGAATCGGGTTAACGATGCGGCAACTCTTGATTGAGGATGGCAGTCGTCAGTCGAAGAGGAGGGATGGGGGCAGCAATCGCTGTTGGTGGCAAAGTCGGGGGGAGGTTATCTCTTTGGCGGCCGCATAAAAAAAGCCCGCTTTGATCGCGGGCTTTTTGATGGCTTGCCAGACCCAGCCCTGGCCGGGATCTGAAATGAAACCGGGGACAAGGGGCTGCACTGGTCTGCTCGGCTTAGCGGGCGCGCACTACCAGCCCCTTGAGGTAGAAGCCTTCCGGATAGGCGGTGCCGATGGGGTGATCGGATGCCTGGGAGAGGAGCTCCAGGATCTGGGCATCACGGCCGGCATCGAGGGCCGCATCGGCGACGATTTTCTGAAACAGGCTCTGCTCCATCAGGCCGGAGCAGGAGTAGGTCAAGAGCACGCCACCCGGCGCCAGCAGCTGGAAGGCCAGCATGTTGATGTCCTTGTAGCCGCGGCAGGCGCCCAGCAGCTGGGCCTTGCTCTCGGCAAACTTGGGCGGGTCCAGCACGATGACATCGAACTTCTCGCCCTTCTCGCGATATTCGCGCAAGAGCTTGAAGACGTCGTGACGCACGAACTGGGTGTTGCTGGTATCGAGACCGTTCAGTTCGGCGTTCTGGCGGGCGATGTCCAGCGCATTCTGGGAGAGATCGACGTTGACTACCTCCTTGGCACCGCCCTGGAGGGCATAGACCCCGAAACCGCCGGTGTAGCAGAAGCAGTTGAGCACCCGCTTGCCTTCAGTGTATTTCGCTGCGGCAAGGCGGTTATCCCGCTGATCCAGATAGAAACCCGTCTTGTGACCGTTACGAATATCGACCAGGATCTTGACGCCGCCGTTCTCCTCGATGACCACGGGGTCGGTCGGGGTCTCGCCATGGATGACGCCGGTGCGCTCCTTCAGCCCTTCCTTCTTGCGTACTGCCACATCGGAGCGCTCATAGATGCTGCACTCGGGGTAGAGGGTACGCAGGGCTTGCGTTATCAGCTCGCGCTGGAACTCGGCACCGGCAGAGAGGATCTGGCACACCAGAAAATTGGCGTAGCGGTCGATGGTCAGACCCGGCAGACCGTCGGATTCGGCGGCGCAGAGGCGATAGCCGGTGAGGCCCTGACGCTTGATGAGCCCGTCACGGGACTCCTGCGCATATTTGAGGCGACGGATGAAGAAGTCGAGATCGACGCTCTCATCCTTGTCGAAGGTCCAGACCCGGGCACGGATCTGGGAGCTGCCGGACCAGGCGCCACGGGCGAGCCATTTGCCGTCATGGGTGAAGATCTCGACGGTATCGCCGTCAACGGGGTTGCCCTGCACCCGTTCAATGCCCTTGGAGAAGATCCAGGGGTGGCGACGCAGCAGGGATTTTTCGCGGCCTTTGACGAGATAGATGGAAGCGCTCATGGGTAGTTGCCGATGGTAGAAAAGAAGGGGGCATATAGTAGGGGCTGTGAGGGTAGGCACGCAAGCCGCGTCTACCGGGATCCGTGCATCCTCACGCGGTCAGGGTCGGACGGGCTGTTTCGCGCGTCCCCAGCGCCTGGCCCAGACATGGCAGGCCATCTGGACGATGGCCTGCCGGAGTGGTCAGATCCGCAGGCCGGTGAGCGCCTGACCGAGTTCGCTGGCGGTTCCCTTGAGGCCGGTGGTGCCGGCGACCGCCGCGCTGGCGGACTCCTCCACCCGGCTTGCCTCGTGGCGCACCTTGTCGAGGTTGCGGGTGATCTCTTCTGCCACCGAACTCTGCTCTTCGCTGGAGGTGGCGATCTGGGTGCTCATCTCCAGCACCGCATCGCTGTGGTTGCTGAGCCGCTCGATGTCCATGCCCACCTCGGTGATGAGCTGCTGGCTGTCGGCGGCGCGCCCCACCGTCTTCTCCATGATGTCGTTCAGCGCCCCGGTCCCGGCCTGGAGCTCCTCGATCATCTGCTGGATCTCCACCGTGGCCTGCTGGGTGCGGCTGGCGAGGGTGCGCACCTCGTCGGCCACCACCGCAAAGCCGCGTCCCTGTTCACCAGCCCGGGCGGCCTCGATGGCGGCGTTGAGGGCCAGCAGGTTGGTTTGCTGGGAGATGGCGTTGATGACGTTGACCACTTCGTTGATGCGATTGGCGTTGTGAGTCAGCCGCTCGACCGCGCCCGATGCATTGCCAATCTCGTCTGCCAGGGTGCGGATGGCGGTGATGGTGCGTGCCACCCGCTGTGCCCCGTGAGTCGCCTCGTCGCTGGACTGGCGGGTTTGCAGCAGGGTGTCGTTGGCGTTGCGGGCCACTTCCCGGATGGCGGCGGACATCTGCTCCATGGCGGCGGCCAGGGAGTCCATGTGCTGGCGCTGGGCGCGGGCAAGCTGCTCGCCGTCGCTGGCATGCTCGCGAAATTCGTCGGCGGCCAGGGTAAGGGCATCGGCGGACTCTTCCACCAGTTGCACTATCTTGTGCTGGCGGTCGGTGAAGGTGTCGATGCTGCCCGCCAGAATGGAGAACTCGTCCCGCACCGGGAAGAAGTTGAGCCGGAAGGTGAGATCGCCGTTCGCTACCGTCTGCAATGCCTTGTTGGTGGAGTAGAGCGCCCCCGAGACAAAGGTCATCAGATAGTGGGTGATGAGGGCCAGCAGGGCGGCCAGCACCGCGATGATGGTGAGCGTGGTGCCCTGGCCATCCCAGAGGGCGTAGTGACTCGTATCCAGGGTGCCGGAGACGACGCCCGCCTGACCTGCGCTGGCGCCATAGCGAAAGATGTCCCCCTGCTGGCTAAGGCCGGTGGCGGCGCCAGGCGTGAGTACGAGATCCGCGGGCAGGGTAAGGGTCGGCTGCTGGCTCACCAGCTGGGCCGTGGTCTCGACCCGCCCTTTTAGCTGATCCACTCTGAGGTGCATCGCCTGATCATGGCCGTCGGCCAGCAGATACCAGGTGAGGAAGGCGATGAACACCAGGGGGCACCAGAAGGTGATGAGAAATTTCTCGCTGATCGTGAGGTGAATGAGATAACGGTCAACCCACCGAAACTTTACTTCTTTCATAATGGTATTGCGTCCTGCAAGGGGAAGAGAGTGTCGCGCTCATTATCGCCCCGGGGAAAAATTACTTAAGGGAAAGGTGTGATAAATGGGAGAGCAATCGTTTGTCGTGCGGGTGTGGGGTCAGGTTCAGGGGGTGGGGTTTCGCTACTTCACCCGGGAGCGGGCGCTGCAACTGGGGCTGCGGGGGCATGCCTACAACCTGGAAGATGGCTCGGTGGAGATCCTGATTGCCGGTCCCGAACAGAAGGTACAGATGATGCTGGGCTGGCTTGAGCACGGGCCCCGAACCGCCACCGTCACCCGAATGGAGTGCACCCAGGCGTTGCCACCCACCGGAACCGGTTTTCATACCAACTAGCCGGGAGGGTTCATGGGGGAGAGCGGGATTGCGCAGGCCAACCGGCTCGTTGGGCAATATCGGGGGGCGACCCTGGCACTGCGCCAGCACAAGGGGATGGAAGAGGTGCATGCCTACCGGATCGCGGCCCGCCGCCTGCTGGCGCTGCTCGCCCTGTGGCGACCCCTGATTCATGAGCCCGAGCTGGAGCGGCGATTGACCCGTGCTGTCGGCACGCTCTCCACCCTGCGCGATGCCCAGGTCTATGCGCAGCATCATGGTGGCTCGCTTCGGCAGAACCGCTTGCCACGGGTCCCCCTGTTGACCGGCCCGCTGGCCCGTTGGCTGGCCCGACTGGAAGAGGTACCCGTCGATGTCGATCTCTTGCCGCTGTTTCGGCTGCATCTGGCGCTGTCACTGTCGGATGCACTGGCGAAGACCACCTCCCTTCCTATGGGCACCAAGGCGAAACTTCGGTGCTGGCACCGGCTGCGTCTGGTGCTGAAACAGGCGCGCTACGGGATGGAGCTGCTGACGGCACAGGGGGGAGGGGATCCGGCCTGGTTGTCCATGCTGGTGAGCTGGCAGGAGCGGCTTGGGCAATTGCAGGACAGGCGCCAATGGCTCAGACGCCTTGGGGGCGAAACGGGGCGAGGCCAGCAACGGCGAGCCCTGAAAACAGAGATCCGCTGCCAACTACTGCAACTGGATTGCCATCAGGCGGAGCTGGTCGCCCTTCGCATGGCATTGCTGCAGAGCGGGTAGTAAGCACCCCACAAGGTAAAAAAAGAGAGGCCATTGGCCTCTCTTTTCATTGGGACTGTCCGGGAAGGGGCGTATTACTTCACGCGCATGCCCGGCTGGGCACCTTCCTGGGGCTCGAGGATCCAGAGATCCTTGCCGCCCGGACCTGCCGCCAGCACCATGCCTTCGGACATGCCAAAGCGCATCTTGCGCGGGGCCAGGTTGGCCACCATCACGGTCAGCTTGCCTTCCAGATCTTCCGGGTTGTAGGCAGACTTGATACCGGCAAACACCTGACGGGTTTCGCCGCCGATATCCAGCTGCAACTTCAGCAGCTTCTCGGCTTCCGGCACCGCTTCGGCTTTCTTGATCAGCGCCACACGCAGGTCAATCTTGGCAAAGTCATCGTAGGTGATGGTCTCGCTGATGGGATCGTCCACCAGGGGGCCTGCCGGCTTCTTGCTCTGCTCCTTGGCGAGATCTTCCTTGGACGCTTCCACCATGGCATCCACCTTGGCGGACTCGATGCGGGAGAAGAGTGCCTTGAAGGGAGCGACGCCGTGGTCGACCAGAGGGGCGGCGATGCCATCCCAGGTCAGGGTTTCTCCAAGGAAGGCTTCGGCGCGCTCGGCCAGTTGCGGCATGACGGGCTTCAAGTAGGCCATCAGCACGCGGAACAGGTTGATGCCGACGGAGCAGACGGCTTGCAGTTCGGCATCCGCCCCTTCCTGCTTGGCGATGACCCAGGGAGCCTTGTCGTCCACATAGCGGTTGGCCTTGTCGGCCAGTGCCATGATCTCGCGGATGGCGCGGCTGAATTCGCGCGCTTCATAGGCTTCGGCGATGCTGGTGCTGGCGTTGGCAAACTCGGCGTAGAGTGCGGGCTCGGCGCAGGTGGTGGCCAGCTTGCCGTCAAAACGCTTGGCGATAAAGCCGGCGTTGCGAGAGGCCAGGTTGACCAGCTTGTTGACCACGTCGGCGTTGACGCGGGAGACGAAGTCTTCGAGGTTCAAGTCCAGATCGTCGATGCGGCTGTTGAGCTTGGCGGCGTAGTAGTAACGCAGGCACTCCGGATCCAGATGCTTGAGATAGGTGGACGCCTTGATGAAGGTGCCCTTGGACTTGGACATCTTGGCGCCGTTGACGGTTACATAGCCGTGCACGTTGACCTTGGTCGGCTTGCGGAAGTTCGCGCCTTCCAGCATGGCCGGCCAGAACAGGCAGTGGAAGTAGGCGATGTCCTTGCCGATGAAGTGATAGAGCTCGGCGTCGGAGTCCGCTTTCCAGTAGCTGTCGAAGTCGATGTCGCCGCGCTTGTTGCACAGGTTCTTGAACGACGCCATGTAGCCGATGGGGGCGTCCAGCCAGACATAGAAGTATTTGCCGGGGGCACCGGGAATTTCGAAGCCGAAGTAGGGGGCGTCACGGGTGATGTCCCACTGCTGCAGGCCGCTTTCGAACCACTCTTGCATCTTGTTGGCCATCTCTTCCTGGATGGCGCCGGAGCCGCGCACCCAGTCGGCGAGCCAGGCTTCGAACTGGGGCAGGTCGAAGAAGTAGTGCTCGGAGTCCTTCATCACCGGGGTCGCACCGGAGACGGCGGATTTCGGATCAATCAGCTCGGTCGGGCTGTAGGTCGCGCCGCAACTGTCGCAGTTGTCACCGTACTGATCGGGGGACTTGCACTTGGGGCAGGTGCCCTTGACGAAGCGATCCGGCAGGAACATGGATTTTTCCGGATCGAACAGTTGGGAGATGGTGCGGATCTTGATTTTGCCGGACTCTTTGAGGCGGCCATAGATCACGCCCGCCAGCTCGCGGTTCTCGTCGCTGTGGGTGGAGTGGTAGTTGTCGAAGCTGATGTTGAAACCGGCAAAATCCCCCTGGTGCTCCTGGGAGACGGCGGCAATCATCTCTTCCGGCGAGATCCCCATCTGCTGCGCCTTGAGCATGATGGGCGTGCCGTGGGCATCGTCGGCACAGACGAAATGCACCTGATGGCCACGCATTCGCTGATAACGAACCCAGATATCGGCCTGGATGTGTTCCAGCATGTGGCCGAGATGGATGGAGCCGTTGGCATAGGGGAGGGCGCAGGTTACCAGCATTCTACGAGGATCAGTTGCCATAATACGTTCTTTATGTGCCTGTTGGGATGATACAGTGCCGTGCATGTTACCCGAATTGGGGGCGGCCTGCCTAGGGTTGTGGCCCCCGGTGCCCTGACTGGCGGCATCACGATGACGTCGGCAAGCCACTGATTTATGTGCGGTAACCGTTCACCTCAGCATAACGACAACATAATGGGGAGTTAATGGTGATTGATTCAGTAAAACAGATCCTGGCCGAATTTAAGCCGGCAGGATGGGGCAAGGATCTGGTCGCGGCCGGTTTTGTGCGTACCGTCGAGCGGCACGAACAGACCCTGGCCATCACGCTGGTGCTGCCCTTTGCCGGCCAGTCCCTGTTTGAACAGATCAAAGAGGAGTTCGATGCCCGGCTGCGCAGCGCAACCGGCGCGACCCGCATCGACTGGACGGGGGAGATAGACGTGGCCAGCATGCCCCGCGCGCAGCAACTGGCGGCGGTACAGGGGATCCGCAATATCCTGGTGGTTGCCTCCGGCAAGGGAGGGGTGGGCAAGTCCACTACCGCGGTCAACCTGGCGCTGGCACTGCAAAAAGAGGGGGCGCGGGTCGCCCTGCTGGATGCGGACATCTATGGCCCCTCCATCCCGACCATGACGGGGACCCTCAAGGAGCGCCCTGTCAGCTTTGATGGCAAGTTGATGGAGCCGGTGATGGCCTGCGGCATCAAGAGCAACAGCATCGGTTATCTGGTGGCCGAGCAGGATGCCACCATCTGGCGCGGTCCCATGGCGAGCAAGGCACTCGGGCAGATCCTGCACGAGACCCGCTGGGGCGAGGTGGACTACCTGGTGGTGGACATGCCCCCGGGCACCGGCGATATCCAGCTGACGCTGGCCCAGCAGGTGCCCACCACGGCGGCGGTGATCGTCACGACGCCCCAGGATGTGGCGCTGGCAGATGCCCGCAAGGGGATCGCCATGTTCAACAAGGTCAATGTGCCTGTGCTTGGCATCGTCGAGAACATGAGTTACCACGTCTGCAGTGCCTGCGGGCATCACGAGCCGTTGTTCGGTACCGGCGGTGGCCAGAAGATGGCGGAGCAGTATCACGTGGCGCTGCTTGGTCAGTTGCCGCTGCATATCGACATTCGCCAGCACATGGATGAAGGCTGCCCCACCGTGTTCGGTGCGCCGGATGGCGAGCTGTCACAGACTTACCTGAAACTGGCTCGCCGGGTAGGGGCCGAGCTCTATTTCAGCGCAAAACCGATTGCGACCCCGCTCTACACGGTGGCGCTGGACGAATAATCGGCGTTCGGCCAAGGGGGACGGATTTGGGGTGGGCATGGCCACCCCTTTTTCATATAATGGATCGGTTTAAACAATCCCCAGTGCTCTTCTCTTTAGGTATTTTCAATGTCTGATACTCAACATTCCTGCGTGATCATCGGTATTGCTGGTGCATCCGCGTCCGGCAAGAGTCTTATCGCCCAAACCATCTATGAAGAGCTGGTGGCCGAGCTGGGAGCGGGTCAGATTGGTGTGATCACCGAGGATTGCTACTACCGTGATCAGACCCACCTGACCATGGAAGAGCGGGTCAAGACCAACTATGACCACCCCAATGCCCTGGATCACGATCTGCTGGTGCAGCATCTGACCCAGCTGACGCAAGGGGAGGCGGTCAACATCCCCCAGTACTCCTATACCGAGCACACGCGCATGACCGAGGTCACTACCTTTGCACCGCGCCGTGTCATCATCCTCGAAGGGATACTGCTGTTGACCGACAGCCGCCTGCGCGAACTGATGGACGCCTCCATCTTCATGGATACCCCGCTCGACATCTGTTTGCTGCGCCGTCTGGTGCGCGATGTGCAGGAGCGCGGTCGTACCATGGACTCCGTGCTCAAGCAGTATCAGAAGACTGTGCGTCCCATGTTCATGCAGTTCATCGACCCGTCCAAGCAGTATGCCGACGTGATCGTGCCCCGTGGCGGCAAGAACCGCATCGCCATCGACATGCTCAAGGCGCGTATCCGCCATATGTTGATTGGTTGAGAGAAAACAAGCCGGGTGATGCCCGGCTTTTTTTAATGAATCTTTTGTCAGGAGAGTCGCAGAATGCGTCTTTGTGATACCGATATCGAACGGCACCTGGATGAAGGCAAGATCGTCATCGAGCCGCGGCCCGGTGTTGAGCGGATCAGCGGCGTCAGCGTCGATGTGCTGCTGGGCAACGAGTTTCGGGTGTTTCGCGATCATACCGCGCCTTACATCGACCTTGGCGGTACCAGTGCCGAGATGGCCGATGCCATCGAGCGGGTGATGAGCGAGGAGATCCACGTGCCGGACGGTGAAGCCTTCTATCTGCACCCGGGTCAGCTGGCGCTGGCGGTGACCTATGAATCGGTTACCTTGCCCGCCGATATCGTCGGCTGGCTGGATGGTCGCTCCTCCCTGGCGCGCCTGGGCCTCATGGTGCACGTCACCGCCCACCGCATCGATCCGGGCTGGTCAGGTCGCATCGTGCTGGAGTTTTACAACGGCGGCAAGTTGCCTCTGGCCCTGCGTCCCAAGATGAAGATCGGTGCCCTGAACTTCGAGATGCTGTCAGGTACCGCGGCTCGCCCGTACAACAAACGGGAAAATGCCAAATACAAGAGTCAGCAAGGGGCTGTGGCCAGCCGGATCAACCAGGATTGACCCCCGCACCGTGCGGCTTGTCTATCGAGGAGGGTGCCAGGGCACCCTCTTTTATATCTGACAAAAGGAAACGGACGTGCCGAGCGGGTTGAAAACGGCCTTTTTCGGGACATCGAGCTATGCTTCGGCTTTGATTGGCGCCTATCCACAGCAATGGAATGGACTTAAATTAATCCTCGACAAGCCCCGTTCCTACAGGCCCTAAGACATTTTCTGACGGAATGCCCTTTTTTTTTTTGCTGAAATATTTCAACAACGGGTATGGCGCATCGAGCCTTCTGGCATAATCCGCCGCAACTCATAAACAGGTTCGTTTTTATGTTTGAAATGTTTAGTGGTTTGGGTTTGTGGTGGTCAATCGGTTTGGTATTGGCCGTTTTTTTTGTGCTGGCCTATGAATTCATCAACGGCTTTCACGATACCGCCAACGCGGTAGCAACGGTTATCTATACCAAGGCGATGCCGGCTCATATGGCGGTGGTGGCTTCCGGTCTGTTCAATTTCGCCGGTGTCATGCTGGGTGGGTTGGGGGTGGCCTATGCCATCGTTCACCTGCTGCCCATCGATCTGCTGCTTGGCATGGACTCTACCCAGGGTCTGATCATGGTGTTCTCCCTGCTGTTCTCGGCCATCGTCTGGAACCTGGGAACCTGGTACTTCGGCATTCCGGCATCCAGCTCCCACACCCTGATCGGTTCCATCCTGGGGGTAGGCGGCGCCTATGCCCTGATCAGCCATCAACCTCTGAAAGAGGGTATCAACGTCGGCAAAGCCATCGACATCATGCTCTCTCTCATCATCTCTCCCACCGTGGGCTTCATCATTGCCGCCTTGCTGCTGTTCGCCATGAAGCGCGTATGGCTTGGCAGCAAGATCCACAAGACCCCGGAAGAGCGCCTGCTGGTGGACGGCAAGAAGCATCCACCATTCTGGGCCCGTGTCACTCTGATTTGCTCCGCAATGGGGGTGAGCTTCGTGCACGGCTCCAACGATGGCCAGAAAGGCATCGGTCTGGTGATGCTGGTGCTGATCTGCATGGCGCCTGCCTATTTTGCGCTGGACATGAACAGCCGCTCCTATGATCTGGACAGAACCCAGGATGCCAACCAGCGCATCATGGAGATCTACCAGCGTAACCAGGATCAGGTCTCCCATCTGGTGAACTTCAGTGTGCCTGCCAAAGCCCAGGAAGAACTGATGAGCCACTGTGCGGCAGGGGAGGCCCTGCAGGCCATGGCGACCCTCGACAAGCGTCTCGGCCAGGTGCGCACCTACGAGGAGATGAACCTGGTGGATCGCCGCGAGGTGCGTCGTCTGCTGCTGTGCATCGATGACACTGCCCGCAAGGTCTCCAAGTTGCCACTGCCGGCCAAGGAGCTGACCGATCTCGCCAAATGGCGCAAGGATCTGACCGCAACGGCCGAATATGCGCCGACCTGGGTCATCGTGTCCATCGCCCTGGCGCTCGGTTGCGGCACCATGGTGGGCTGGCGTCGTATCGTCTACACGGTAGGGGAGAAGATCGGTTCCTCCGGCATGACCTACAGCCAGGGCATTGCAGCCCAGATCACGGCCGCCGCGTCCATCGGGATTGCGAGTCTGACCGGGATGCCGGTGTCCACCACCCACATTCTCTCCTCTGCGGTGGCGGGGACCATGGTGGCCAACAAGTCCGGCCTGCAGAGCCAGACCATCAAGACCATTCTGCTGGCCTGGGTGCTGACATTGCCGCTCACCATGCTGCTCTCCGGCGGTCTCTTCCTGCTGAACAACCATCTCTTTGGCGGATAAGCGCGACAGTCATTGGAAATGAAACAAGGGCCTTCGGGCCCTTTTTTGTTGCCTGGTGAATGTCACGTCATACGGCAATAGTTCAATGAGTAATAGCTGTATGCCATCAGACAAGAAGTTGAATGACATTATCTATCACCTCTTTGGCTTCTCTACATCCCTGAGCCACTCGTTGTGCACAGTGAGGGGAACCTGCCTGTGTGACGCCTTGTTACGAGCCGACCCTTGCACGTGAAGCTGAAGGGAGGGCGTTCAAGGGGAGCCCGCAGAATTCGGAAAAAATCGTACGCTAAGGTTTTCCGGGCATCCGTAGGGGCCGAAACTTCCCGTCTTCCAGTCTGCGGCTCTGCCGCCAGACGTAATCGCCGGTTAGGTTGATGTGCTCCCAGCCCAGCGGCGACAGGAATTGCAGCAGCTCGCCGTCCACCGGCTTGCCGGCCTCGACCAACCCCTGGGTGGCGCGCTCCAGGTACACCGTGTTCCACAGCACGATAGCCGCCGTCACCAGGTTGAGGCCGCTGGCCCGGTAGCGCTGCTGCTCGAAGCTCCGATCCCTGATTTCCCCAAGGCGGTTGAAGAACACCGCCCTGGCCAGCGAGTTGCGCGCCTCACCTTTGTTCAGGCCGGCATGCACGCGGCGGCGCAGTTCAACACTTTGCAGCCAGTCCAGGATGAACAGCGTGCGTTCGATCCGGCCCAGTTCGCGCAGGGCGACAGCCAGGCCGTTCTGACGCGGATAGCTGCCGAGCTTGCGCAGCATCAGCGAGGCGGTAACGGTGCCCTGCTTGATCGAGCTGGCCAGGCGCAGGATGTCGTCCCAATGAGCGCGCACGTGCTTGATGTTCAGGGTGCCACCGATCAGCGGGCGCAGCGTCGGGTAGGCCTGCACGCCCTGCGGCACGTACAGTTTGGTTTCGCCGAGGTCGCGGATGCGTGGCGCGAAGCGGAAGCCCAGCAGGTGCATCAGGGCGAAGACGTGATCGGTGAAACCGGCCGTGTCGGTGTAGTGCTCCTCGATCCGCAGATCGGACTCGTGATACAGCAGGCCGTCGAGCACATAGGTGGAATCTCGGACGCCGACATTCACCACGCGTGTGCTGAACGGCGCGTATTGGTCGGAGATGTGGGTGTAGAACAGCCGTCCTGGCTCGCTGCCGTACTTCGGGTTGACGTGCCCGGTGCTCTCACCCCGGCCGCCAGCGCGGAAGCGCTGGCCATCGGAGGATGAGGTGGTGCCGTCGCCCCAATGGGCAGCGAAGGCATGGCGGTACTGGTGATTGACCAGCTCGGCCAAGGCCGCCGAATAGGTTTCATCGCGGATATGCCAGGCTTGTAGCCAGGACAGCTTGGCGTAGGTCAGGCCGGGGCTCGACTCGGCCATCTTGGTCAGTCCGAGGTTGATTGCGTCACCGAGGATCGCGGACAGCAGCAACGTCCTGTCTTTGGCCTCAGCCCCGTCCTTCAGGTGGGTGAAGTGGCGGCTGAAGCCCGTCCAGTCGTCCACGTCCATCAGCAGTTCGGTGATCTTGATGCGCGGCAGTAACTGGCTGGTCTGGTCGATCAGCGCCTGCGCCCGATCCGGCACCGCCGCATCCAGCGGTGTGATCTTCAACCCGGACTCGGTGAGGATGGCATCGGGCAGCTCGTTGTCCTTGGCCAAGCGGGTGACGGTGGCCAACTGCTCGTCCAGCAGCTGCAAACGCTCTTCCAGGTACTGGTCGCTGCTCGGGTTGATCGCCAGGGGCAAGGCCTGATCCCGCTTGAGCGCGGTGAACTTCTCTGCCGGCAGCAGGTAGTCGTCGAAGTCGCGGAACTGCCGCGAGCCCTTGACCCAGATGTCGCCGGAGCGCAGGGCGTTCTTTAGCTCGGACAGCGCGCAGATTTCGTAGAAGCGCCGGTCGAGGCCTTCCGGGGTGATCACCAGCGGCTTCCAGCGAGGCTTGATGAAAGCAGTGGGGGCATCGGCCGGCACCTTGCGCAGGTTGTCGGCGTTCATCTGGCGCAGGGTCTGCACGGCTGCCAGTACACCTTGCGCGGCCGGAGCGGCGCGCAGTTCCAACACATCCAGCAAGGCCGGCGTGTAACGGCGCAGGGAAGCGAAGTTCTCGCCGACCAAGTGCAGGTGGTCGAAACCCTCCGGCCGGGCCAGCAGCTCGGCTTCGCTGACGCTCTCGGTGAACTCGTCCCAGGGAATCACCGCCTCGATGGCGGCATAGGGGTCGCTGCCGGCTTCCTTGGCCTCCAGCAGCGCCTGGCCGATCTTGGAGTACAGGCGCACCTTGTCGTTGATCGCCTTGCCCTGCTTCTGGAACTGCTGCTGATGCTTGTGCTTCGCGCCGCTGAACAGCTTGACTAGGATGCGGTCGTGCAGATCCACCAGCTCATCAATCACGGTTGCAGTGCTCTCCAGCACCACGGCGGCCAGGGTCGCATAGCGCCGCTGCGGCTCGAACTTGCCGAGGTCTTTGGGCGTCATCTGCCCACCCTCGCGGGCCAGCTTGAGCAGGCGGTTCTGGTGGATGTGCCGGCCAAGGCCTTCGGGCAAGTCCACCAGCTGAAATGTCTTCAGCCGTTCGATGTGCTCAAGCATGTGCCGAGAGTTGGGTTTCAGCGGTGCCTGCCGCAGCCAGGTCAACCAGGTGATGCTGCTGCCGGCCTTGAGCTTAAGCAACTCGTCCAGCTTGGCCCGATGCGAGTCGGTGAGAGGTTCGACCAGGGCGCGGTAGACCCGCCGATTGGCCCGTGCAATGGCCTCCGAGCAAGCCCGGTCGATCACGCTCAACGCCGGCAGGATGCGTCGCTTCTGCCGCAGGCTCTCCAGCGCCTGGCCGGCCAGCAGCAAGCCCTTGTCGGTCTGCTGGGCCAGTTCGGTCAGCTCGCGCACCAGGGCGCGGAAGTCGGACTGGCCGAACGGGGCCAGTTGAAGGTAGGTGCGCAGTTCCTGGGCGTGCTCGCGACGGGTCACATCGCGCTCGCCGTACTTCGTCCAACTCGCCGGATCGGTCTGGACTTGCTTGGCCACCCACAGGATGACCGGTTCGGGCAGCTCGCTGTCAGTGCCCAACGCATAGCCGGGGTAGCGCAGCAGGCAGAGTTGCACCGCAAAGCCCAGACGGTTGGCGTCGCCGCGCCGCTGGCGGATCAGTGACAGGTCGGAATCGTTGAAGGTGTAGTAGCGGATCAGGTCATCCTGGCTTTCCGGCAGCGCAAGCAGGGTGTCCCGCTCCGTGGCCGAGAGGATCAAGCGACGCGGCATGTGTCAGTCGTCCGTGCGGAGGTACTGGTAGAGAGTTTCGCGGCTGATGTTGAACTCGCGGGCGAGCTGCGCCTTGGGCTCACCTGCCGCCGCCCGCTGCCGCAGGGTAACAGTCTGCTCGTCGGACAGGGCCTTCTTGCGGCCCCGGTACGCGCCGCGCTGCTTGGCCAGGGCGATACCCTCGCGCTGCCGCTCACGGATCAGAGCGCGCTCGAACTCAGCGAAGGCCCCCATTACCGACAGCATCAGGTTGGCCATCGGCGAGTCCTCGCCGGTGAATACCAGCCCCTCCTTCAAGAACTCGATGCGTACGCCGCGCTGGGTCAGCTTCTGCACCAGGCGGCGCAGGTCGTCGAGGTTGCGGGCCAGGCGATCCATGCTGTGCACCACCACCGTGTCGCCCTCGCGGACGAAGCTCAGCAGCGCTTCGAGCTGGGGGCGCTGGGTGTCCTTGCCGGATGCCTTGTCGGTGAACACCTTGCTCACCTGGGTCTGTTCCAGTTGGCGTTCCGGGTTCTGGTCGAAGCTGCTGACCCGGACGTAGCCGATGCGGTGCCCCTGCACGATGTCTCCTTGGTTGAAGGCGGCTTATGTGCACTTTCTGTTCCGTTGCGCCCAAACCCCGTTTCTGTCAGGCTGAAATCTATAACCTTCGCGGGCATGTGTCAAAAAAATGCGAAAGATGACTCTATTCTGACGAAGCGGCGCGGCCTTGCCTGACATCCAGTTAGGGTATGCCTCAGTCTGACAGTGATGAGTCGCAGGCGTTCGGATCGGCATCGGTTTCGCTCCCGGTCTTGGCGCGCGCCTGGAAGCGCTGATAGCACTCCAGCCCGCAGAAGTGCTCGACGTATTCCGCGCCTTCCGGGGTGAAGGCGGCATCGAGCGGGATTTCCTTGCAGCACACGCAGCAACTGGTGGCAGTCGGATCATTTGCATTCATGGTGGCACCCCTCCATTGACTGACGAAGACGGCGAATGCCGCCGCCGGCATTGGCTTCGCGAACAGGAAGCCTTGTCCTGTGTCGCAGTCCGCTTGTCGCAATAGATCAAGACTCGCCGATGTTTCGGGGTTTGGGGAGCAATGGAACCAAAAACCAACGTAAGCTCTGAATCCCACCGTAAAGGGGCTTTCCGATCTCCAGCTCACCCGCCAGGCATTACTCTCTGATCAGTGCCTCGATGATCGGGCAGATCGTTCCGCCGTCTCCCGCATCACATTGCTGCACCAGTTCGCCTAACAGTTGCTGCATGACGACCAAGTCGGCCATCTTCTGCTCGATCAACGCGAGCTTGCGTGCAGCCCGTGCTCGCGTTTCGGCACAGGCGCACGACTCATCCAGCGTCAGCAGTCCACCGACTTCCGAGAGCGTGAAACCCAGCGCCTGAGCCCGCTTGATGAAACGCAGTCGCTTCACCATGTCCACCGGATAGCGCCGATGGCCACCCAAGGGTTTGGCTGGTTCATCCAGCAGCCCGCGTCGCTGGTAGTAGCGGATCGTCTCGACGTTCACCCCGGCGGCGTCTGCCAGCTTGCCAATGGTCAGCTCTGTGGCCATCACTTTCTCCTTGATTCCGTACTTTGGTACGGAGTTTAGAATAGCACCTAGGCAATCAGGCTCAGGAGATGGGAATGGGGATGCAACTCACCGGGAAAGGCTCGCTGGTCGCGAGTTCGCTGACCGCCATCGGTGCGTCGGTGTGCTGTGTCGGGCCACTGGTGCTGTTGGCACTCGGTGTCGGCGGTACGTGGGTGGGCGCTCTGACCATGATGGAGCCACTACGCCCCCTCTTCATCGGGTTGACTCTACTGTTCCTGGGATTGGCATTCCGCAAGCTCTACCTGGTGCCACAGGTTTGTACGCCAGGTACACCCTGCGCCGATCCGCGCACGCTCGTGCGACAGCGACTCGTGTTCTGGATCGTCAGCGTGCTGCTGCTCGGCCTATTGGCCGTGCCGTGGCTCGCCCCGCTGTTCTACTGAAGGAGATTAACCATGCGCAAACTGCTGATCGCCGTGCTTTTCGCCTTGCCCTTCGTGGCGCTGGCGGCTCCCCCGAAAACCGTCACGCTCGACGTGCAGAACATGACGTGCGGACTCTGTCCGATCACGGTCAAGAAGTCGCTGGAGAAGGTGTCCGGCGTGAGTGACGTCCAGGTCAATTTCGACCAGAAGACGGCGACCGTCACCTACGATCCCGATAAGGCCCAGCCCGAGGCACTGACTGAGGCGACCGCGAACGCGGGATACCCCTCCACAGTGCAGAAGTGAGGTCACGATGAGCGCCATTGTCCTTGAGTCCGTGCTGACTTGCCCGCGCTGCGGCTTCGCCAAGCCGGAAACCATGCCCACGGACGCCTGCCAGTTCTATTACGAGTGCAGCAACTGCAAGGCGCTGCTGCGCCCCAACCCAGGGGATTGCTGCGTTTTCTGTTCGTTCGGCTCGGTGAAGTGCCCGCCGATCCAGCAGCAGCTTGGGTGTTGCTCATAGCGTTTAGGGGGATCACAGGTCGTCGTCTGGATTACGCAGTGGCCGCAGCTCGCCGCGCGCAACTTCTTCCGGTACCGCAAAGGAATACCGCCCGAGCATGTTGATGTGCTCGTAGATCAGCGGCGATAGCCGGGCCAAATCCTCTTCCAGCACTGGATAGCCGTGCTGCTTGAGCCGTTCCACGGCCGCCGTCATGTAGAGGGTGTTCCACAGCACGATGATGTTCACCACCAGGCCCAGAGCACCGAGCTGGTCTTCCTGGCCTTCGCGGTAGCGCTGGCGGAGCTCGCCGCGTTTGCCGTGGAACACGGCGCGGGCCAGGCTGTGCCGGCCTTCGCCTCGGTTCAACTGGGTCAGGGTGGCGCGGCGCTTGGACTCGTCGTCGATATAGGTCAACGTGTGCAGAGTCTTTTCGATCCGCCCGAATTCGGCCAGCGCCTGGGCCAGCCGGGTGGGTCTATCTCCCGTTTGCAGCGTGCGCATGATGCCAGTCGCCGGCACCCGGCCGAGTTTGAGCGAGCCGGCCAGGCGCAGCAGGTCGTCCCAGTGCTCGGCGATCAGGTCGAGTTTGACCGACTGGCGGGCCAGCCCGTTGAGCTTGCCGTAGTCCGCGTCCGGGCGCGTGCGCCAGAAGCGGGTACCGCCGACATCGGCCAGCCGCGGACTGAAGTGGTAGCCAAGTAGGCGGAAGAGCCCGAACACCACATCGCTGTAGGCCCCGGTGTCGGTCATGATTTGCGTCGGCTGCAACTCGGTCTGCTGTTCCAGCACGACCGCCAGCAACACCAGGCTGTCGCGCAGCGTGCCGGGCACGGTGATGGCGTTGAGGCCGGAGAATTGGTCGGAAATCAGGTTGTACCAGGTGACACCCCGGCCGGTGCCGAAATACTTCGGATTGGGGCCGGCATGCACGGTGCGCACCGGTACGACGAAGCGCATGCCATCGGCGGAGGCGACCTCGCCGCCACCCCAGACTTGGGCCAGTTCCAGTTGGCTTTGCGCTCCGACCAGGATGGCGTTAGCCGCTGACAGGGTGTCGTCGCGGATATAATTCTGGCTGACCCAGGACAGCCGGTCACGGCGCAGCGCCGGGTTGTCGGTGCGGATCAAGGGCTCCAGGCCGGTGTTGCAGGCCCCGCCCAACAGCACCGCGCAGAGGCTGGTGACCAGGTTGTCGGCGCGTGCATTGCGTTCGGAGACATGGGTGAAGGCCTCGGAAAAGCCAGTGCGGGCGGCGATTTCCAAGAGGATTTCCGGCAGATCGACACGCGGCATCAGGTCAGACACGGCCGCCCGCAGTTGCAGCAACGAGCAGGGCTCGTCCAGCTTGTCCAGCGCCCCGAGCGACAGTTCGGTCTTGCCCTCGGTGTTCTCGCTCAGTTGAATCGCCGGGTTGTCGGGCAGGCGCGCGGCTACTGCCAGCCAGGTTGCATCCAGCTCGACGGACAAGGCGTCCAGGGTGGTTTTGGCGTCGATGGTCAGGCCCAGTGACCGGCAGATGATCGGTCGCGCCGCCAGCCATTCGGCACCGTCGAGCAGGCCAAGGCGCGGGTCGGCATAGCGCCAACTGGGCGAGACGAAGACATCGCGGCGGCGCAGGGCCGTGCGCAGCGCATCGAGCGTGCAGAACACATAGGCACCCATGTCGAGGGAGCCATCTTCGCGGGTGATGTGCTTCTGCCAAGCCTTGGCCACGATCTCCTGCGGCGCGTCATCCTCTGGCTTCCGGCGCGGCAGGTTCAGTTGCAGCCACTCCAGACTAGCCGCCACGCCCTTGCCGGCCGGGCTGAAGCCGAAGCGGATGTGCTTGAGCAGGTCGGGCAGGAAGCGGCGCACGCTGCGGTAGCGCGCTTCCAATGCAAGAAAATAGACGTCATCTACCGGGCGGATCAGCGCGTTGACCTCTTCCAGGGCCTTTTCCAGGGTGGTCCTCGGCAGGTCGTTGAACAGCCGGGCGCGCACGTTGTCATCGCTGATCGAGCTGTCCAGCACGACCTTGCACGCGGCGGCGAGCGTCGCGGCCGACCGATCCAGGTCTTTCAGGCTGCGCATGCGGGCTTTCTTGTCGGCCTTCTCCGCGTTGCTGAACAGGTCGCGCAGCAAGGCCTCCAGGACTTCCAGTGCGTCGTCGTGCGCAGTCGCCTCCAGGCAGAGTGCGAAGGCCACCAGTGTCGCCATCCGCCGCGACGCCGGCAGCCGATTAATCGCGGTGACCTTGGCCGTGTTGGCGAAGCGGGCCAGGGCGGCGATACGGCTGGGAGGGATGTGCGCCGCCGCCGGCAAGGTGATGCCGATGCCGCGCACGTCATCGAGCCGGCGCAGTGCCCGAATCAACGCGGGGCCACTGACCATGACCGGGCCGGAGCGCAATTGATCCAGCCGGGAGCTGCGGTTGCCTTCGGCCACCGTCAGCAAGTCTTGCAGTTGCAATCGCTGTTCCTCAGTCACGCTGCGGCCCAGCGTAAACCAGAGGCGTTCTTCGACCCGACTGCGCAACTGGGCGATAAAGCGCTCTAGTTGAGACACACCAGGCAGGAGGACTTTCTGTGTGAACAGCCACGAGGTGGCTCGCTCAAACAGCACTCCCGGCCGGTCGGTGCCCGTCCAGCAGAGGGCATACAGCCAGCGGCTCAAGCGAAAGCCGATGCCCGGATCGGTGAAATGACGATAGCCAAAGCGGTTCTGAATATCGGTGGCATGTATCCAGCGGCGATGATCGCTATAGCGCTGGAGGCAGTCGGGGTCTGGAATCGCCAGTTGTCGGCAAAGCACCTGCAGGACTTCCACCGGCACGGCGGCGGGCTTGTCCGGCAGAACGCCAACGAAGCGGACGGTGGTCAGCAGAACGGCATAACCCAGACGGTTATGGTTACCCCGCAGCACCTGGATGGCTTCACGGTCTTCATCGCTCAGGTGGAAGTAACGTTCCAGCTCTTCACGGCTGGGCGAATCAACATAGCGGCCAAAACCGTCGCGTTGCTCTTGAGTCAGAAAACCGACCGGCATTGATCACAGCACCTCGACGCAGAACACGGCGGGCGTGACGATCCGCGTGCGTTCGATGTGCCCGCGTTGCAGCAGGCCGGCGCGGCGATCACCGGTTACCAGGTAGTCCGCATCGCCCGCCAAGGCCATGGCCAGCAAAAACGAGTCATCCGGATCATCGGCTTCGACCTCGATGGTCAGGCGCTCCAGTACCACAGCCCGTTGCAGGTTATTGATCATGGCGCCCACCTTGGCGGGCTGTAGGATGGCCTGAAGCTTGGGATAGCGGCTGGCTCGACGAATTTCATCGAGTTGCATCCGCGAGGTCACCACCTCGAAACGCGCCGCCCGCCAGGCACGGTAGATCGCATCGGGCGCGCCATGTGGCGAGATCAGGGCGCTGAACAGGATGTTGGTATCCAACACGACCCGCATCAGCGCTTACGTGCCCAGTCGAGCGCTTCGTCAACCGCGTTGGTCAATTCTGCCTCACTCAGATGGGCGTTAGCGGCCTTGGCCTGCTCAGCGCTCAGCTCCAGGATGTGTGCCCGTACCGCTTCTTCGATGAAGCGCGACAGGTCGCCCTTACGGCCGCCGCCCTGGCTGGCCAGAAACATCCGAAGCGACTGGTCGGTGTCGGCCGAGACGGCGACATTCCAGCGAATGGTATTCATAGCGTTCTCCGCTAATAGGTGTTTGTGTGTTTATACGCCAATCACAAAGGGCGATGCAATGGTTCGACAAAACGAAGGTTTTGCCGAACTCTATCGAGGAATGGCTCGGTTCGTTAAGCTCCCCGCGCTACGGTTCAAATAACTGGTACGCTTAATCAAAGTTCAACTATTACTAACGTAGTCGAGTAAACAGTACTTTTGATGAAGATCGGTTATGCGCGAGTGAGCACTCGGGATCAGAAAGCCGACCTACAAGTCGATGCCCTGAAACAGGCCGGGTGCGAACGCATCTACCAAGACATCGCCAGCGGCGCGAAAAGCGCCCGGCCGGAGTTGGACAAACTGCTGGCCAACGTGCGGCCGGGTGATGCCGTGGTGATCTGGAAGCTGGATCGCCTTGGGCGTTCCCTCAAGCACCTGGTCGAGTTGGTCGGCGAGCTGGCAGAGCGCAAGGTCGGCTTACAGAGCCTGAATGACCCCATCGACACCACCCACGCCCAAGGCCGCCTGGTGTTCAACCTGTTCGCCTCGCTGGCGGAGTTCGAGCGCGAGCTGATCCGCGAGCGGACTCAGGCGGGTCTGTCGGCCGCACGGGCGCGTGGCCGGATCGGTGGCCGTCCCAAGGGCCTGCCAGCCAAGGCTGAGGCCACCGCCATGGCGGCCGAAACCCTCTACCGCGAAGGTCGCCTGAGCGTCAGCGCGATCGGCGAGAAGCTGCACATCTCCAAGAGCACGCTGTACAGCTACCTGCGCCACCGTGGTGTCGAGATCGGCGCGTACCAGAAGAGCGCCAGGTCACGCGACCAGCAGCCTTCGGCCGCGTCGCCGGCAGAGCCGCCCGCCGCCGAGCGGGTGGCCACCGTCACCCTGCGCCTCGCGGTGGTGAATAACAGCAAGTTCGTGCGCGGCCGGAAGCGGGCCACGGAGAACATTGAGCGCTACTGCCTGGAGCCCTATGGCATGAAGCGGCTGGATGCCGGCCACTATGAGTTGACCATTCCGTATCGGAGCGACGATGAGCTGGACAAGAGCGTGCATGACCTGCTGACCGAGATCAGCCAGGAGGCCGACATGCGCAACTGTTTTGTCGAGATGGGCGCCTGGGAAGAAGACACCGAAAAGCGTTGGTAGGGCTTACGTTGGTTTTTGGTTCCATTGCTCCCCAAACCCCTGCTACCGCTCGATAAGCTTGGCGACCTCACCAATCACATGCACCATGCACGCACTCAGCTTTTGCTTGCTCTGCAACATCAGCCTGGTAGTGCGTTCGAAAAGGCACATGACCACCCCGCGAGCATGCATTTCGATGCTGTGGATAGAAGCGTAGGCAGCATGCGTGAGCGCCTTGCTGACTATCAGCGTATGCCAATGAGCAAAGAGCATCAGCGCTTGGCCACTGAACTGCAAAACAAGCTGTCTGATTATCTGGATAATGGTGTTCAACCGACGCTCAATGCAATGCGCCAAGGTGACTATGCGGGAGGGAATGCAATCCTGCTGAATCGCTTGCAACCTGCATTTATGACGACCTATGCCAGCGTGCGTAATCTGGTTGAGTCGGAGCAGGAGAGCGCCAATGCAAGCTACCAGCGCGCTAAAGAGAGCTTCGATCGTCTGGTTGTGATAATCGGTCTCACGCTAGTGGTTGCTCTGTTTCTGGCCACAGTCGTGGCTTTGGCTACTGTATCTGGCATCACAAAAGCTGTTCGCGAGCTTCAAGTCGGCGGTCAGCAGCTAGCTGATGGCAATTTGGGCTATCGAGTTACCTATCAGGGGCGTGATGAGCTGGGCGAAATCTCTAGCTCATTCAATGCAATGGCTTCGCGTTTTCACCACACCATTCAAGAGTTGGCGGGGGCTGTGGAGCAACTGGCAGCCGCAGCTGAGCAGACTGCTCAGATCAGCACTGAAACCAGTGACGGCATCCGCCGCCAGCAGTTGGAGACAGATCAGGTTGCTACTGCGATGAACGAAATGTCAGCTACTGTGCAGGATGTGGCTGGGAACGCGGCCAGTGCAGCAAGAGCAGCACAGGAAGCAGATCAGCAGTCGGAAAGTGGAAAGCTTGTTGTTCATCAAACAATCTCTTCTATCGACAGCCTAGCCAGTGAAGTTGAGCACGCGGCCACCGTTATCCATGAGCTTGAAGCAGACAGTGCTGGTATTAGCTCTGTGGTGGATGTCATTCGCAGCATCGCCGATCAAACCAATTTACTTGCCCTTAATGCGGCTATTGAAGCTGCAAGAGCTGGTGAGCAAGGGCGAGGCTTTGCTGTGGTGGCGGATGAGGTGCGCTCGCTTGCTTCGCGCACGCAACAGTCAACCAGCGAAATTCAGACCATGATTGAAAAACTGCAGGGCGGGGCAAATCGTGCTGTTGCGGTCATGCAAAGTAGTTGCACCAAAGCACAAGCTGGTAAACAACAGGTTGCCAGCGCAGGTCATATGCTGGATCAGATCAGTAACGCTGTTGCGATTATTAATGACATGAATGCCATGATTGCATCTGCCGCTGAGGAGCAAAGCTCTGTCGCGGAGGAGATCAATCGTAACGTTACTAGTGTCAGCCAGATTGCCGAGGAAACTAGCGAGGCTTCCCGTCAGAATGTTGCCACCAGTAAGCAACTATCTGCTCTGGCAACCCAACTTCAGCGTCTGGTGCATATGTTCCGTCTTTAGGCAAACTGACGCAGGATTGTAGTCTCGTACAGCGCCTCCTCCATCGCCGGGTCGCTGTAGCCGAACCAGTTCTGCATCAAATGCACGCACAACATCGCCATCAGCGGATAGGCTGGACTGCCGCCTTCACCCTTCGGGTAGTGCGGCTCGATCAAGGCGATCAAACCCTTCCACGGCACCACCTGATCCATCTCGATCAGGAACAACTCTTTGCGGGCCTGCTTGCGCTTGCCGGCATACTCGGCGTAGGCGAAGGTCATCTGCTTCATCGGAAAACTCGGCGGGTGGAATCCGGGTATTTTGCCAAAATCAGGAAGTCTTCTTCAGAGTTTCCTTAGCGTACGTTTTTCTCCGAATTCTGCGGGGTCCCCTTCAACGGGTCTATGATCCTCACCAGAAATGATGAGAGTGAAGAGTGCCACAGGTTGCCCTATGTCTGGCATTCCCGTTCAACCTGGGTTGTCTCAGCCACCACTGAACACACCGACTGTGCTACCAAAGGGGAACGCTGCCAGACTGTTTGCCAATGGCTTCATATGCTGTCAATGCACGGACCCTGTCGACAAAGCAGAGCATGTCGTGATGCTTTGACAGAGATGAATTCTCTGTCTGGTGTGTTATTCACGTCTTGTTTGGACTGTGTGTGGTCGCTGAACATCGGGAAAGCGGCGGATATCGAACGGGCAGGGGGGAGAGCAAGGCGATGTCAGCCCCAATAAAGAGACAAAAAAAGAGCCACACGATGTGTGGCTCTTTATTCAGACTAACGAGTCTGCTCAGGGGCGACCGGCCGGGCTGGTTGCCACGTTGCTGGCAGCGGTGCTGCCACCGTGGCGACCGGAGGTCACGACTTCGCTGCGTACCAGGGGAGCGTACTCCACGGGTTCACGGGGTGTCGGGGCAGGAGCCGCAGCTGGCGTTGCCATGGGCGCATAAGCCTTGCGGGCACGGGCCAATACACCGGCACCCTTGCTGACCTTCACTTCGGGGCTGGTTGCTGGCTCGGTTTGCACCACAGCAGCCGGCATCTCGACGACCTCCGCCTCGACGGTGGCCGTCTCCTCAGCGATAACGACAGGTGCCGCTTCAGCAACCGGTGCAACCTCTTCTGGGATGGCCTCCACTTGCTGGGTCTGCTCGACAGCATCGATCACGGCGACAGGTTCGTCATGAGAGGCGGTGTTGACGATAGGTTCGACCATCTCGGGTTCGACAACTGCCACTTCGGCGACGGGTTCAGCGTCTGCTTGCGCAACCTGCTCAACTTCGTCAGTGGAGGGCGCATCCACAGCCTGGGCTGCCAGTGCTTGCTCTGCCGCTTCCTCAGCAACGGCTTCAGCCACCACGTGTTCGGTCAGTGCGGCGGAAGCCTGCAGGGCGGCTGCAACCGCTTCTGCGCTCGGAATGGTGATGACAGGCACAACCGGTTCTTCCACCTTCACCTGAGCCGCATCGGCCTGGGCCGCGGTAGTCAGCTGCACTTCACCTTGTGCTTCGTCTTCACGCTGGCCACGAGCCTCTTCGTTGATGCGCTTGCGACGTTGTCCTTCGATGCGCTGATTGCGCGGGGTACGGCGGGAACGACGCTGACCTTCGCCTTGCTCTTCTTGTTGCTCAGCAGCGGCGGCTTGCACGTCGGCGACATCGGTGATTTGCTCGTCAGTCGGCAGGGCAGGGGTGTCGGTCGCGGCGACATCGACACGGATCTGCTTGCGCAGTTGGCGACGTTCGCGGCGCTCGGCCACTTTTTGCTCTTTTTCCTGACGCGGTTCAGCGCTGGCGACCGCAGTATCAACGGTATCAACCGCCTCGACGCTCACCTCGGCACGGGGTTCGCGGGGGGCGCGAGGTTCACGAGCCGGACGCGGGGCACGAGGTTCGCGCTCCTGGCGGGGTTCGCGAGGCTCACGCTCCATGCGCTGTTCGGTGCGCACTTCGCCACGGGGTTCCCGTTCCTGGCGCGGTTCCCGCTCTTGACGAGGCTCACGCTCTTTGCGCGGGCGACGATTGCGATCACTGCTCTCGCGGCTGGCTGCGCCTTCACGCTTCTCGCCGGCCTCGACATTGCGACTGCCGCGGTTGTCATCGCGACGGCCACGTTGACCACGGCTGCGGGATTCATCGCGCTGGTGACGGTGCCCGTCATCCTTGCGAGCTTCGCGCTGGGCGGCCGGTTTGTCGGCAGGCGCCTTCACCTCGGCCGGAGCCGCATCGGAGGAGGCACCGAACAGGCCGGAGAAGGCCTTGGCCAGCTTGCCAAAGAAGCCGACTTGTTCTGCAACCGGAGCGGGAGTCGCAACAGGAGCCGGGGCGGTGGGCGCAACCGGCTGGGGAGCCGGGGCAAACCCTTGCAGCAGCGGCTGTTCGCGCTCGACTACCTGAGCCTGGCGCGGCTGATAGACCGGCTTGGCAATCTCGGTTTTGAGCTCGTAGCTGGCCGCTTCCGGGATCTCGTTCTGACGGATGCGGGTCACTTCGTAGTGCGGGGTTTCCAGATGCTGGTTCGGAATGATGTAGACACGCACATCATTGCGCTGTTCCAGATTGGCGATGGAGGTACGCTTCTCGTTGAGCAGATAGGCGGCCACATCGACCGGCACCTGGGCATGAACCTGCTCGGTGTTGTCCTTCATGGCCTCTTCTTCGATGAGACGAAGGATGGACAGGGCGAGGGATTCGTTGTCACGGATGACCCCCTGACCCTGGCAACGGGGGCAGATATGGCTGCTGGACTCGTTGAGGGAGGGACGCAGACGCTGGCGAGACATCTCCAGCAGACCGAAACGGGAGATACGGCCCAGCTGGATACGGGCACGATCCTGATGCACCGCTTCACGCAGACGGTTTTCCACTTCGCGCTGATGGCGAACCGGGGTCATGTCGATGAAGTCGATGACAATCAGGCCACCCAGGTCACGCAGACGCAATTGACGGGCAATCTCGTCTGCTGCTTCCAGGTTGGTCTGCAGGGCGGTCTCTTCGATATCGCCGCCCTTGGTGGCGCGGGAGGAGTTGATATCGATGGAGGTCAGTGCTTCGGTCGGATCGATGACGATGCTGCCGCCGGAGGGCAGGCGCACTTCGCGCTGGAAGGCCGATTCGATCTGGCTCTCGATCTGGAAGTGGTTGAACAGGGCGACATCGCCCTTGTACAGCTTCACGCGATTGAGAAAATCGGGACGGACCAGCTCGATATGTGACTTGGCGCGCTCGAAGATGACCGGGTTGTCGATCAGGATCTCGCCCACATCGCGACGCAGATAGTCACGGATGGCGCGCACGATGACGTTGCTTTCCTGGTGAATGAGCACCGGAGCGGAACGTTGTTGTGACGCCTTGTGGATGGAGTCCCAGTGATTGAGCAGAACGTTCAGATCCCACTCCAGCTCTTCCGGGGACTTGCCCACACCGGCGGTGCGCACGATGAGGCCCATGCCGTCCGGCACGGTCAGTCCGCTCAGGGCTTCCTTCAGCTCGGTCCGCTCGTCACCCTCGATGCGACGGGAGATGCCGCCGGCACGAGGGTTGTTCGGCATCAGCACCAGGTAGCTGCCAGCCAGACTGATGAAGGTGGTGAGGGCTGCACCCTTGGTACCACGCTCTTCCTTGTCGATCTGGACAATGACTTCCTGGCCTTCGCGGACCACTTCTTTGATGTTGGGACGACCCTGATAGGAGTAACCGGAGGGGAAGTAATTGCGGGCGATTTCCTTTAACGGCAGGAAACCGTGGCGTTCGGCGCCATAGTCAACAAAAGCAGCTTCGAGACTGGGTTCTACTCGGGTGATTTTGCCCTTGTAAATGTTCGCTTTTTTCTGCTCGTGTCCCGGACTTTCAATATCCAAATCGTAGAGCTGTTGTCCGTCAACCAGCGCTACGCGCAACTCCTCTTCCTGAGTCGCGTTGATTAGCATTCTTTTCATTGAGTTCTCATTATTTTGTCATTTTGATTCCTCCACTGGGTCCTGCCGGCGCCGGCCTCGGGTCTTCAGCATGCTGGGGCAACCTCCCGGTTGGGGTATGCATGAGGCGCAAACTAAGGGCACTCTGGTTCAGCCTTCTCGAGAGGGCGTGAATTAAGGATACCGATGTGGAGACAATTTACGTCGGCTCTGTTTGTGTTCTCCATGCGTTGTACCTCGCACCCGGGAACCGTCATGTTCTTGTATACACGGTGTTTCGGGATTGGGTGGCATACATTTTGGCCACTTAGTACAAGGCTTGAACACAATGCCAAAACCTTGTTTATTATCCCATTTAAACCACTTTTATAGCAAGACGCCATTTTTTAACAAAGCATGGAGCCAAGGGCTGTCTGCGGTGTTAAAATCCGCGCCATGACACAGATACATCAACAAGTGCAGCTGCTCACCATCGAAGCTGAGCATGACGGGCAGCGCATCGACAATTTTCTCAAGACTCAGTTAAAGGGCGTCCCCAAGAGCCTGATCTATCGCATCCTTCGAAAAGGGGAGGTGCGGGTCAACAAGAAGCGCATCAAACCGGAATACAAGCTTTGTGCCGGTGACGAGGTGCGGGTGCCCCCCGTGCGTGTGGCCGAGAAGAATGAGTTGCCTTCTGCCAACCTCGGCAGCATCCAGCGTCTGGAGAGTCAGATCCTGTTTGAAGACGACGCCATGATAGTGCTAAACAAGCCGTCCGGCATGGCAGTTCACGGCGGCAGCGGCCTCAGTTTTGGCGTCATCGAAGGGCTGCGTGCCCTGCGCCCCGAAGCCCGCTTCCTCGAACTGGTGCACCGGCTGGATCGTGACACCTCCGGCGTACTGCTGGTTGCCAAGAAGCGCAGTGCCCTGCGGAGCCTGCACGAGCAGCTGCGGGTCAAAACCATGCGCAAGCAGTATCTGGCGCTGGTGCGCGGCCAGTGGCAACCCCACGTCAAGGTGGTCAATGCGCCACTTCGCAAAAATGATCTGCAATCCGGCGAGCGGGTGGTGCGGGTCAGCAGCGATGGCAAACCCTCCGAGACCCGGTTCCGGATTGCCCGTCAGTTTGCCGAGGCTACCCTGGTCGAGTGCAGCCCCATCACTGGCCGTACTCACCAGATCCGTGTCCACACCCAGCACGCCGGCCATCCCATCGCCTGCGATGACAAATATGGTGAGACCGGGTTTGATGAAAAAATGCGAGGGCAGGGGCTAAAGCGTCTGTTCCTGCACGCCTGGAAGCTCACCTTTACTCATCCGGTGGATGAGCGGGAGATGCAGGTGGAAGCGCCATTGTCACCGGAGCTTGAGGCGTTTCTCGCCAAGCTGCCACGCTGACAACCATGAAAAACGGGAGCCAGGCTCCCGTTTTTCATGGCAGAGTTCTTGTTATGGCAGAGCCAGGCCGTGGCGACCCAGGAGATCAACCAAGCCTATCAGGGGAAGACCGACAAGGGCGTTGGGATCGCGCCCCTCCAGCGCCTTGAACAAGACGATGCCCATTCCCTCGCATTTGAAGCTGCCGGCACAATCCAGAGGACGTTCGGCCTCCACATAGCGACGGATGGCTGCTTCGTCGAGCGAGCGAAAATACACGGTGAAAGGCTCGACGAGCTGCTCGGCATGGCCATTCGCAGCATTGATCACACAGAGCCCGGTGTAAAAGATGACGCGCTTGCCTTGTGCCCGCAGCAACTGCTCGACCGCCTTCTCCACCGTGCCGGGCTTGCCGAGGATCTGCCCGTCACAGACGCACACCTGATCTGAACCGATGATCAATCCTTGATCACGGTCAGTAGCAACGGCATTCGCCTTGGCAAATGCCAATCTGCTGACCAGGGCTTCTGCGGTCTCCCCGTGTCGCGCTGTCTCATCGACTTGAGGAGCAGCACAGTGAAATGGCTGACCGAGTTTTTCCAGCAAGGTTTTGCGGTAGGACGAGGTGGACGCGAGGATCAAGGAAGGCTGCATGTTTTGATGATATCCATTTATAAATCAATTGGTTGATTCTATCTGTGCAGATGGGGCCACGCAAACAGGAGATGTCTACAGTGGGACTCGCCTAATTAGCGGGAAGCATGCATGCTGATGGAACCACAGCACAAACACAATCGCCAGCTGGGCAG
The DNA here is from genome assembly GCF_002934285.1 of Aeromonas sp. ASNIH1. Taxonomy (NCBI): domain Bacteria; kingdom Pseudomonadati; phylum Pseudomonadota; class Gammaproteobacteria; order Aeromonadales; family Aeromonadaceae; genus Aeromonas; species Aeromonas sp. ASNIH1. Next base: position 4,081,794 of record NZ_CP026228.1, read on the forward strand.
GGACATGGCAACTTCGTCAGGGGGATGAGGGGGTGATGCTTTGGACCCAGCCACATCCTCCGACATCTTTTCAGGCCTTACGTCTGGAGATGCGCGTGAATGCCGATCCTGGCGCGCTGATCACGGTACTGCGCAACACGGTGCGCCATGAAGAGTGGTTGCCCCAGAGCCGTGAAGTCAGGGTGCTGGCCAGATCGGGTCCCGACGATGATCTGGTCTATACCCGCCTGGCGTCTCCCTGGCCGGTGCAAGACAGGGAGCTCATCACCCGCTCCCATTTGAGTCGACGCATCGATTGCGGCCTGACTCTCGAGGTGTGGGCAGAGCCGAATGCCCTGCCATTGCATGCAGGGCTGTTCCGGATCCAGGAAAGCGCTGGACGGTGGGAGGCGCTACCCCAACGGGATGGCAGCACACTCGTTCGGCTCGAAACCTATACCAACCCGGGCAACAACTTGCCGGGCTGGCTGGTCAATCCCATTGCCATCAAGGCTGCCGTGGGCAGTTTCAAAGCCATACGCAGACTGATGGAAGCCGAGCCCAGAGTGGCTGCGACACCAGGCCTGCTGGGGAGAGACCCGCGCTGTTCTGCCACCTGATGAGACACCAAGGAGCACATCCGGTGGACAGACAGGAGAGGGGAACAGGATCCTGTGCCAGATCCTGCACGATATGGCATAATCGGCCACCGATGAGCACAAGTTCCTCTTGCAGGGGCCTGTGAAGGTAAAATCATCGGCGGTAAGGACTTTTTCCTTTGACTATCCCTTGTTGGACCTATAATATTCGCGCCCTATGCAAAAGGTGAAGTTGCCCGTTAAGGTTGATCCAGTCCGTAATGCCTTGAAGCTACTCGATTATGTCGGGATAGTGGAAAAGTCGCAGATGCCCAGGCTGGAGGAATCAACCGAAGGCTTGCGAAGTGATGTGGATGTCACACTGCACTTTGGCAAAGATGTCCAGAAGTTGACCGTTATGAAAGGCACTGCCCATGCCAAGGTCGACCTGGTTTGCCAGCGTTGTGGTGAGACGTTTGAACACCTTTGTGAAGCTAGTTTTATTTACACTCCGCTGTTCGAAAGAACAAACGAGGAAGAACTGCCGGAAGCTTATGAGCCCATTGAGTTGGACGAAAACGGCGAGATAGATCTTCATCAAATCCTGGAGGATGAACTCATCCTCTCGTTGCCTCAGGTAGCCATGCATCCGGTGGATGTGTGTCCCAGAGGAAACATGGAGATGACCTGGGGTGAAATCGAACCTGCTGATGAGCGGCCGAATCCCTTTGCAGTTCTTGAAGCGCTCAAACGTAAGTGAATTTTAGGAGTTAGCCTACCATGGCCGTACAACAGAACCGTAAAACCCGCGCCAAGCGTGGCATGCGTCGTTCCCACGATGCGCTGACCACCGCTGCCCTGACTGTTGATCAGACCAGTGGCGAAATTCATCGTCGTCACCACGTGACTGCCGATGGTTTCTACCGCGGTAAAAAGGTAATCGCTTAAGGATTGCCTTTGTCTACGCAAACTGTCGCGCTAGACATAATGGGGGGAGATATCGGCCCCTCGGAAACAGTGCCTGCCGCCGTGCAGGCACTGTCTCTTCTACCCCAGCTAAAACTTGTTCTGGTCGGTGATCAACACCAGACCGCCTCTCTTCTGCAGCAACATGGCTTGCTCAACCACCCTCGCGTTCGTCTCGTGCATGCCTCCCAGGTCGTGGGCATGGGCGAAAAGCCTATCGTGGCGCTGCGTACCCTGAAAGACTCCTCCATGCGCGTGACCCTGGATCTGGTCAAGAGCGGCGCTGCCGATGCCTGTGTCAGTGCAGGCAACACCGGTGCCTTGATGGCCATGGCCAAGTGCGTGCTCAAATCCTTGCCCGGTGTTGACCGGCCAGCCCTCATCAAGGCGCTGCCCACATTGAGTGGAAAGCGGACCGTGATGCTGGATCTGGGTGCGAACGTGAGCTGCGATGCCGACACCCTGCTGCAATTTGCCGTGATGGGCGCCGTAGTCGCAGAGAAGGTGGAGGGGATACCTTCACCCAGAGTGGCACTGCTCAACGTAGGGGAGGAGGAGATCAAGGGCAACGACCTGGTGCGCCACAGCGCCGAGTTGCTGCGCCAATGCTCCGCCCTGAATTTTGTCGGTTTCATTGAGGGGGACAGGATCTTCAGCGGCGAGTGCGACGTGATCGTCTGCGACGGTTTCGTGGGCAACGTGGCGCTCAAGACCGCGGAGGGGGTGGTGCGGATGATGGCCGAACTGGCCGGATATCCGCGCAAAAAACGCAGTTTTCTTGGTCGACTCGCCGGATTTATGTTCAAACGGCGTTTCTCTTACCTGAACCCCGACCAGTATAATGGCGCGAGTCTGTTAGGATTGCGCGGCATTGTGGTAAAAAGCCATGGGCGGGCCGAGCGCCGCGCTCTGTGTCATGCGATTCTGCTGGCCGCACAAGAAGCCAGACATCAACTTCCATTGCAAATTGCAGATCGCCTTGAATCTGTCTTTTCCGACAGGGATTTATAAAACTCTATGCATAGCAAAATTCTGGGTACTGGCAGTTATCTGCCGAGTTCGGTTCGTACCAACGCCGATCTTGAACAGATGGTTGAAACCAGGGACGAATGGATCGTGGAACGCACCGGGATCCGTGAACGCCGTATCGCCGGAGCCGACGAAACCGTCGCGACCCTTTCTCATCAAGCGGCCTTGCGTGCGCTTGATGCGGCAGGTCTGACTGCCGCCGATCTGGACATGATAGTGCTGGCCACTACCAGCGCAGAGAATGCCTTCCCAGCTGCTGCCTGTGAACTGCAGGGGCTGCTTGACGTACCGGGGATCCCGGCGTTTGACGTAGCCGCCGCCTGTGCCGGCTTTACATATGCTCTCGCCATCGCCGATCAGTTCGTCAAATCCGGCGCTGCTCGCCACGTGCTGGTTGTCGGTGCGGACGTGCTGTCACGCATGTGCGATCCCGAGGATCGCGGCACCATCATCCTGTTCGGGGATGGGGCAGGGGCCGTGGTCATCGGTGCCAGCGACACTCCTGGGATCCTCTCCACCCATCTGCATGCCGATGGCCGTTATGGCGAGCTGCTCAAACTGCCGCAGCCCCGTCGCGGCATGCCGGGTGCTGAGCTCGAAGCCTACATGTACATGAAGGGCAACGATGTCTTCAAGGTGGCGGTGACACGCCTTAGCGAGATCGTGACCGAAACCCTGGCTGCGGCCAACGTCGAGCCGAGCGAGCTGGACTGGCTGGTGCCCCATCAAGCCAACTTCCGCATCATCAATGCCACCGCCAAGAAACTCGGCATGGGGCTCGACAAGGTGATCCTGACCCTGGATCGTCATGGCAATACCTCCGCGGCCTCCGTGCCCATCGCCTTCGATGAAGGGGTGCGCGATGGTCGCATCAAACCCGGCCAGCTGGTCCTGCTGGAAGCCTTCGGCGGCGGTTTTGCCTGGGGCTCTGCGCTGGTTCGCCTCTGATACCGAGCGGTGCCCGGTCCTCGGGCGCCCGCTTACCGAATTCGTCTTACCTTAAAGGAATCAATGATGACCCGATTTGCCATTGCCTTCCCGGGACAAGGCTCCCAGAGCGTCGGCATGCTGGCCGAGCTGGCCGAGCAACACGCAGTGATTAAAGAGACCTTCGCCGAGGCGAGCCAGGTGCTGGGCTATGACCTGTTTGCCCTGGTGATGGCAGGCCCGGCCGAGGATCTCAACAAAACCTGGCGTACCCAGCCAGCGCTGTTGACCGCCTCCGTCGCGCTGTGGCGCCTGTGGCAACAACAAGGCGGGGTAACCCCTGCCGTGATGGCCGGCCACAGCCTGGGGGAATACTCCGCCCTGGTGTGCAGCGGCGCGCTGGCGTTTGCCGATGCCGTCAAGCTGGTCGAGCTGCGTGGTTTGGCCATGCAGGAAGCCGTACCGGAAGGCACTGGCGCCATGGCTGCCATCATCGGTCTGGACAACGAAAGCATCGCTGCCAACTGTGAGAAAGCGGCCCAGGGGCAGGTGGTTTCTCCGGTCAACTTCAACTCTCCGGGTCAGGTGGTCATCGCCGGCCACAAAGAGGCGGTCGAGCGTGCCAACGTGCTGATGAAAGAGTCAGGTGCCAAGCGTGCCCTGCCGCTGCCGGTCTCCGTGCCCTCCCACTGCGCCCTGATGAAACCGGCCGCAGAAAAGCTGGCCGCCGCCCTGGATGGGATCGAGATCAAGGTTCCTGCCATCGCCGTCATCAATAATGTTGACGTCTCTTGTGAGCAGGATCCTGCCGCCATCAAGCAAGCCTTGGTGCGTCAGCTGTTCAGCCCGGTTCGCTGGACTGAAACGGTAGAGCGCATGGCAAACGACGGTGTTACCCTCGAGATCGAGATGGGCCCGGGCAAGGTATTGACCGGCCTGGCCAAGCGTATCGATGCGCGAGTGGAAGGTATTCACGCCAACGACGCCGCCTCGTTCGAGCAGGCACTGGCCCAGATCAAGTAAACAGGAGCAAGTCATGAGTTTTACCGATAAGGTTGTGTTGGTCACTGGCGCCAGCCGTGGCATTGGTCGTGCGATTGCGGAGATGTTTGCTGCTCGTGGCGCCAAAGTCGTGGGGACCGCGACCAGCGAGAGCGGTGCCGAGGCGATCAGTGCTTACCTGGGTGAACAAGGCTGCGGCATGGCACTGAACGTGACCAGTCAGGAATCTATCGAAACCGTCTTCGCCGCCATCAAGGCGCGTTTTGGCGACATCGACATCCTGATCAACAACGCCGGCATTACCCGCGACAACCTGCTGATGCGGATGAAGGATGACGAGTGGAACGAGATCATCGACACCAATCTCACCTCCCTGTACCGTCTGAGTAAGCCGGTATTGCGTGCCATGATGAAGAAGCGTAACGGTCGCATCATCAGCATCGGTTCCGTGGTCGGCACCATGGGCAACGCCGGTCAGGTCAACTATGCTGCTGCCAAGGCTGGTCTGGTTGGCTTTACCAAGTCGCTGGCCCGTGAAGTGGCATCTCGTGGCATCACGGTGAATGCGGTTGCTCCCGGTTTCATCGAGACCGACATGACCAAGGCGCTCAATGAAGAGCAGCGCGCCGGCATCATGAATCAGGTGCCTGCTGCCCGTTTGGGCGATCCGAAAGAAATTGCTGCCGCTGTGGTATTCTTGGCATCGGATGATGCCGCCTATATTACCGGCGAAACCCTGCATGTTAATGGCGGGATGTACATGGTGTAATCAATTTGTCGTGAGTTCTGTTCAAATTTGCGATAATACGCCGAAGTTTGGCGAATTTCGTGGTTTGACCAGCGGCAAGTCACTTGCAAACTCACGTCAATTGAATACACTACCCCAACCAGACGCAATAGCGTATTTTTAAAGGAAAATTCAGGTCATGAGCAACATCGAAGAACGCGTAAAGAAAATCATCATCGAACAACTGGGTGTTAAAGAAGAAGACGTGAAGAACGCTGCCTCCTTCGTCGACGACCTGGGCGCTGACTCTTTGGATACCGTTGAACTGGTAATGGCGCTGGAAGAAGAATTCGATACCGAAATTCCTGATGAAGAAGCCGAGAAGATCACCACTGTTCAAGCGGCTATCGACTACATCACCGCTAATCAGGAATAAGTTCCTGTTCTGAAAGAAGCGGCCCAAGGGCCGCTTCTTTTATGTTTACCCCTTTCAAAACACCTCTCGGAGACTACCTCAGTGTCAAAACGCAGAGTCGTGGTGACCGGCTTGGGGATGCTTTCCCCGGTAGGCAACACTGCCGAATCCAGCTGGCAAGCCCTGCTCAACGGGCAGAGCGGCATTTCCCTCATCGACCACTTTGATGCAAGCGAGTTCGCAACCCGTTTCGCAGGCCTGGTCAAGGATTTCGACCCCGAAGAGTTCGGCATCAACCGCAAAGAAGCCCGCAAGATGGATCTCTTCATCCAGTATGGCGTGGCGGCGGGTGTTCAGGCCCTGGAAGATTCCGGCCTGATCATCAACGAAGAGAACGCGGAGCGGGTAGGCGTTGCCATCGGCTCCGGTATCGGCGGTCTGGGTCTGATTGAGCAGAACCACAGCAGCCTCATCAATGGCGGCCCTCGCAAGCTGAGCCCTTTCTTCGTTCCGTCCACCATCATCAATATGGTGTCCGGTCATCTTTCCATCATGAAAGGCATGCAGGGCCCGAACATCGCCGTGACTACCGCCTGTACCACGGGTACCCATGCCATCGGCATGGCTGGCCGGATGATCGCCTATGGCGATGCGGACGTGATGGTTGCCGGTGGTGCCGAGAAAGCCTCCACCCCCATGGGCATGGGCGGCTTTGCCGCTGCCAAGGCGCTCTCCACACGTAATGACGAACCGCAGAAGGCGAGCCGCCCCTGGGACAAGGATCGCGACGGTTTCGTGCTGGGCGACGGTGCCGGCGTGTTGGTGCTGGAAGAGTATGAACATGCCAAGGCCCGCGGCGCCAAGATCTATGCCGAGCTGGTCGGCTTTGGCATGAGCGGGGATGCCTATCACATGACGGCCCCTCCCTCGGACGGCGATGGTGGCGCACGCGCCATGAAGAACGCCATCAAGGATGCTGGCATCGCACCCGAGCAGATCGGTTACATCAATGCCCACGGTACCTCCACGCCCCTTGGGGATGTGGCAGAGCTGCGCGGCATGAAGAAGGTGTTTGGTGACCATGCCAGCGCCCTGATGGTCAGTTCCACCAAGTCCATGACAGGCCACCTGTTGGGTGCGGCTGGCGCCATCGAGGCGATCATCACTGTGCTTTCTCTGCGTGACCAGATGGTGCCTCCCACCATCAACCTGGACAAGCCGGATGATGAGTGCGACCTGGATCTGGTGCCGCATGTTGCCAAGGCTGGCAGCTTCGAATATGCCCTCTCCAATTCCTTCGGTTTTGGCGGCACCAATGGCTCCCTGATCTTCAAACGCGTATAATTCGCTCTGGGCGAATGATAAGGCCCGATACGGCAGTATCGGGCCTTTTTTATCGGAGGGATCCCCTTGCTGATTAATGGAATACCCACAGAAACACTGTCAGCCAGGGATCGTGGGCTGGCATACGGTGATGGTCATTTCACAACCATGCTGGTGAGGGAAGGGAAGGTACTCTGGTGGCAGGACCATCTGGCCCGGCTGCAACATGCCAACGCCCGGCTTGGTTTTGGCGAGCACTCCTGGGACCTGCTTGCCGACGAGGCGGCGCAGCTGGCTTCTGGGCAGGCACAGGCTGTCGTCAAGATAATGCTGACCCGGGGCGCCGGTGGGCGGGGATATGACGGCGCAGGCTGTGACACGCCCACTCGCATCGTCTCTTTGGCACCTTATCCTGAGCATTATCATGATTGGCAGCAAACCGGCATCAATGCCTTGGTATGCCAGCAGCATCTTGGGGACAGTCCCATGCTCGCCGGTCTCAAGACGCTGGGGCGCCTCGAACAAGTGATGCTGAAGCGCGAACTTGCTGCGCGCGGCGGGGTCGAAGGTATAGTCTTGAACAGCCGGGGATTTCTGGTAGAAGGGGTCAGCGCCAATCTGTTTTGGCGTCGCGGCAGGACGGTGTTCACACCGGATCTCACCCGCGCCGGGATCGATGGCATCATGCGCAAGCGCGTGATGACGATGCTTAAACAGATGGGCATTGAACTGCGTGTCGTTGAAGCTCCATTGGAGTCACTCTGGCAGGCGGAAGAGGTCTGGCTGACCAATACCCTGATGGGGATTGTCCCGGTCACCAGCATCGGGGATATGCACTATCCCAGTCCGGTATTGATCCGCCGTTTACAGGAGCGCTTGGTCATTGAAGTTTAATCGGCTTTACACCCTGCTCGCGGGGGCGGCACTCTCTGTCGCCGTTGCCGGAGGGTACGTGTATCACAAGTGGCAACAGGTGGAGACGCTCACCAACAAGGGGCCAACCCGCCTCTTTACCGTCGAAAAAGGCGCCCATGCGGCGCGCCTGATTGCCGAACTGGGAGAGGGGGAAACCAGCCCCTGGGCGGTGCGCCTCTGGTTGCGCGGTCATCCCGAACTGGTGGCCATCAAGTCCGGCACCTATGAAATCAAGGAAGGGGCGCCGCTCAAGGAGACTCTCTCTCTCTTTGCTTCCGGCAAGGAGTTTCACTTCAGCCTGACCTTTGTCGAAGGGTCCCGTTTTGAGGATTGGCTGAAGCAACTTTCCAGCGCCCCCTATCTGGAGCGCCTGACTCTGGAGCAGAGCGAAACCGAGCTGGCTCAGGAACTCGGCATCGAAAATGGCAAGCTGGAGGGGTGGTTCCTGCCGGAAACCTACGCCTATACCACTCATGCCAGCGATCTTTCCATCCTGCGCCGCGCCTATCAGGACATGAAAACGTTCCTGGAGGCTTCCTGGGAGAAGCGTCAGGCCAATCTGCCCTACAAGACACCCTATGAGGCGCTCATCATGGCCTCCATCATCGAAAAAGAGACGGGCCAACCGGATGAACGAGCCCAGATTGCCTCTGTGTTCGTCAACCGTCTACGCCTTGGCATGAAGTTGCAGACCGACCCTACCGTCATCTACGGGGTGAAGGAGAGGTACGATGGCAACATTCGCCGCAGCGATTTAACCGACGTGAACCCCTACAACACCTATGTGATCGACGGTCTGCCTCCGACGCCCATCGCCATGCCGGGCAAGGCCTCCATCGAGGCGGCGCTCAACCCCAAATCGACCGACTATCTCTACTTCGTTGCCAAGGGGGGCGGTGCCCACTACTTCTCCAAGACCCTCGATGAACACAATCGGGCGGTGCGTGAATACATATTGAAGAAACCCTAATGTCTAAATTTATCGTGATTGAAGGATTGGAAGGGGCAGGGAAGAGCTCTGCGGTGCGCTATGTGACCGACTATCTGCAAGCCCACGGAGTTGCGCGGATCGAGTGCACCCGGGAGCCGGGCGGCACGCCGCTGGCGGAACGCATGCGGGCCATCGTCAAGGAAGTGCACGACGAGCGCCTGACAGTCGAGGCCGAGCTGCTGTTGATGTACGCCTCCCGGGTACAACTGGTGGAGACCCGGATCAAGCCTGCCTTGGCAGACGGCATCTGGGTAGTGGGCGATCGCCACGATCTCTCCTCCCAGGCCTATCAGGGGGGTGGCCGCGGCATCGATGCGAACCTCATCGGCGCCATCAAACGGGCGGTCCTCGGGGATTTCAAGCCGGATCTGACGCTCTATCTGGACATCGATCCTGCCATCGGCCTGCAGCGGGCCCGCCATCGCGGCGAGCTGGACAGGATTGAGCTGGAGCAGATCGGCTTCTTTGAACGTACCCGCCAGCGTTACCTCGAGTTGGCGGCCGCCGATGATTCCATCCAGATCATCGATGCCGGGTTGCCCCCGGCGCAAGTCAAAGCCGCCATCGAGGCTGCCCTTGAGCATTATCTGGCAAGCGAGGGGCTATGTATCCCTGGCTGATCCCGGATTGGCATGCCCTGAGCGAGACGGCCCGGGCCGGACGGCTCGGGCACGCCTGGTTGCTGCTAGGAGATCCTGGTCTTGGCAAGGAGCAGCTTGCAGAGCGACTGGCGCGACTGCACCTGTGTCAGCATCCACAACGAGGTGAGCCTTGCGGTCAGTGCCACTCCTGCCAACTGTTTGAGAAGGGGCATCACCCGGATCTTGGCACCCTGGGGCCCGAGGGCAAGACCATAGGTGTCGAAGCCATCCGGGAGATTTGCAGCCGCCTCCAGAGCACATCCCAGCTCGGTCGCGGCAAGGTGGTGATCATTCAGGAGGCGGAGCGCATGACGGAGTCTGCCGCCAATGCTTTGCTGAAGACGCTGGAAGAGCCGGCTGGCGACAGTCTGTTGCTGCTCATCGCATCCCGGGTATCTCGCCTGCTCCCCACCATCTTGAGCCGTTGTCACAAGCATGTCTGCCAGCTCCCCTCTGAGGGGGAGACCCTTGCCTGGCTCGCCGAGCAGGGCCATCAGGCCACCCAGGCCCAGGTGCGGATCTGCCAGGGTGCGCCGCTGCGGGTGCTGAGCTACATCGAAGCACAGCAAGATGATGCCAGACGGGCATTGCTCGACGGATTTGTCTCGCTGGCATCGGCCCCCACCCGTGCGGCGAATGTCTGTGCCCAGTTGGCCGAGGATACTCAGGTCCGGCAGCACTGGTTGCAGCTCTTCCTGTGTGATGCCCTCAAGCTTCAGGCTGGCTGCGGCCATCATCAACTGGCAATGCCGGATCTTGCATCACTCAGCCAGCAACTGGCAGAGAAACACTCCAGCGAACGGCTCCTGGAAGCCGAACAGCAGCTGGTTATGCTGAAAGAGGCTTGTCAGCCAGGGCAGCTTTCCAATCCCACCATCCATTTGATGAACTGGCTCAATCGCTGGTTATAAACAAGGTTGTCTATGTTACTCGTTGATTCCCATTGCCATCTCGATCGCTTGAGTTATGGCTCCAAGCAGACCGACATGGCCGATGTATTGGCCAAGGCGGCGCAGCAGAGCGTGGGATATTTTCTCTGCGTGAGTGTGACCCAGGCCCAGTTCCCGACCATGATGGAGGCCATCGCTCCCTATCCCCAGGTGTTTGCCTCCTGCGGTGTCCACCCGCTCAATCAGGATCCCGGGGTGGATGCTGCCTTGCTGCTGACTCAGGCGGCCGATGAGAGAGTGGTGGCCATCGGCGAAACCGGGCTCGACTACTTCTATTCACCGGAAAACAAGGATGTACAGCAAGCCTCTTTCCGCGAACATATTCGTGTAGCCCGGGCACTGAACAAACCGCTCATCATCCACACCCGGGATGCCCAGGAAGACACGCTGCGGATCATGCGAGAGGAGGGGGCCGAACAGGTGGGCGGAGTGCTGCACTGCTTCACCGAGTCCCTCGAAATGGCCGAGGCCGCGATGGCCATGGGGTTCTACATTTCCATCTCGGGAATAGCCACTTTCAAGAACGCCTCAGCCCTGCAGGCCGTGGTCAAGGCGTTGCCCCTGGAGCGACTGCTGGTTGAAACCGACTCTCCCTATCTGGCACCGGTTCCGCACCGGGGGAGGGAGAATGAGCCGGCCTTTGTTCGCGACGTCGCCCAATTTATCGCGGATCTTCGCCAGATATCGCTCGCTGAATTGGCGGAGGCCACCAGCCACAATTTCTTCGAATTGTTCAAGTTGGCAAAGCGATAACAGACAACGCCCCGCATAGCGGGGCGTTTTACTATGACAATCAGCATTATCATTACCCATCCAAAAACAATCACGCCAAGTTGTTATCTCTCACTTTTTTTTGCGGTGGATACTGATGAGATTAAATCCACAATCCTGATAAAACGGAGTAGAGATGACAGGGTACTTGAGAAATAAATGAGGGAGCTGAAATGGGTTAAAGCACTCTTCATAAGTATCGATAATATTCATTATCGATACTTGATAGATCTGGATGATCCTGTAAGATCCACCGAAACTCCGCTTTAAATCATATAGTTAAGTGAACTACCCACGCCTTCAAAACCCAGTTCAGCAATCTTTGCAGAGCGTCTTCGATCCTCAGCTGAACAGCCGGGCAAGACGCTTCCTGCGCAGCGCCAAAGCCGACTCCACCCTCAATGCCTATCAGGCAGATACCCGCATCTTTGTCTCCTGGTGCCAGCTCCACGGGCTGGATCCCTTGCAGACGACACATCATGACATCATGAATTTTCTGGCGGATCAGGCCGATGGCATCCTGGCCAACTGGGTCTGGCTGGACAAAGAAGAAGGAAAGGGGGAACTTCGCAACGGGGAACCTCGCAAACCGGCCACCCTGGTAAGACGGCTTGCCGGCATTCGTTATGCCTTCAAGCAGAAGGGGATCCACCCCATGCCGACCGAGCATGCGGAGATCAAGGAGATGATGCGGGGCATAGTACGGCTCGGTGATAACCGCAAACGCAAAACGGGGGCGCTGACCCTGAAACCATTGGCCTGCGTGCTGGACGAGATAGATACCAGCAACCTGGCGGGACTTCGGGATTACACCCTGTTGCTCCTGATGTTCAGTGGCGCCTTGCGCCGGTCGGAAGCGGCCAGGATCGAGGTGAATGACGTGCAGTTTGTGGGGCAGGGGATACGCCTTCGTCTCAAACCAAGCAAACATCAGCTCCATGAATCGGAGATAGCACTCATTCCAGGTACCCGGTATTGCCCAGTGTCTGCACTGCAACAATGGCTGAAAAAAAGCCGAATTGCTGAGGGCCCCCTGTTTCGTCGAATGAATCGCTGGGGACAGCTGATGACAGACCCCCTGGGGCCGCAAGGTATCAACCTGATGATCAAGCGGCGAACCGACCAGGCCATCGACGATCTCCACGTCAGTGGCCACAGTTTGCGGCGGGGGTTCATCACCTCGGCGGTGACGGCGGGCAAGCCGATGAACAAGATCATCGAGGTGACAAGGCACAAGGACATGCGCACCTTGCAGGAATATTTCGACGATGCACACAAGTTCTCGGATCACGCCCTGGATGGGTTGTTATAGAAAACCGCGCCTCTGCTTTTTTTATGTTAAATGCTATCCTGTTGATCTGATGGTATATTCAATCCGTCCTCCACAGACATCATGACGGTGGGGGAGTCGTAATCCGATTTACTTTCGTAGAAGATGCCAACGAAAAATGAGAGATAACATTCACGATATAGACATGTCGGAAGGTCACGATAGCCAGGAATTGAAGAAAAGCGCCGCTCAAGAGAACGCCGAACGCCAACGCCAGCACGTGAAGCGCAAGCAGGAGAGTCACAGCCGGTTGCAGTGCTGGATAAGCAATCGTCACGCCGAGCGACTGCATGAACTCGGCCTGCATCTGGAAGACAGTCAGGCATCCCTCATCGAGCAGGCAATCGATCTGCTCTATCAGCACGAACTGCAACAAACGACCAACGCGCAGCAGAGCGATGTCCCCGAGTCGGCAGACATGCTCGAATAGACGATGGTATCGTGCCGGCATGGTTGAAAAAGGAAGAAAAAAAAAGCCAGGTACGAATTCCTTGTACCTGGCATAGGGGAATTGGCTCCTTGCAGAGCCGTGCGCTAACTGGTATGCGGATAGCCTTAAGCTTAGACAAGGCTCTAGGCATTTCAAGAACCGGATAAAAGTTCAACCAGAGTGGGGGTTTTTAAGACTCGAACAGGCGCTATTTTTGCTCGAGCGACCCCACTCTCACGCATTGAACAGGTTGTTGTCCCGTACCAGCTCCCGGGGCAGGGCATTCTTGATGCGACTCCCCACCCATTTCCCCATGCCGAGCGGGTGCCCCTGGTAACGAACGATCACTTCCCCACTCCCGGCATCCTGCTCTGGCCAGACATCTCGTCCCATCATGAATTCACGGGCATTGGCGGCATCCAGCTCGACGCATCCCTTGCTCGCCTCATGGCCGTAAGCCAGAGCCCATTCATGGGTCAATCGATATCCCTTCTTGAAGGTTTCAGCCAGCTTGATGCCGATGCGATCGAAACGCAGCTTCCCCTGTACCTGCTCGAAGGCGTGAGGGAAGAGCCAGATCTCGTCATTGCGGCCAAACAGTTGGCCATGGGGCACGATGCCAAAATTCCCTTCAATCTCCCGCAGCATGGGGCCGGCCTCTTTCTCTGGCAGCGGCGAGAAGGGGAACTTGCCGAGCTTGCCCGGTTTGAACATGGTGTTGGGTACGGAGTGATGCTTGCGTAACCGGGCGACGAAAAAGCCTTCACTGTCGAAGATCTGGGGCCAAACGTGCAAGTATCCCTCCGGTGTACAGGCTTTCTCCGCTCCCGGAAAGAGATCGGCCAACGAGTCAAAGCTGAAGGCATCACCGAACTTCTCCTGCAACGACTGACAGACGTCCTGGTTCTCTTGCAGGCTCAGGGTGCAGGTGGAGTAGACCAGTACGCCGCCGGGTTTGAGGGCGTGAAAAGCGCTCTCCAGCAGGCCACGCTGCACCGCGGCAATCTCGTCGATGCTCTCGAGACTCCAGTTGCGCAGCGCGTCTTCATCTTTTCGCACCGTCCCCTCGCCGGAGCAGGGGGCGTCGAGCAGGATGGCGTCGAAGGTTTCAGGCAGCCATTGGCCAAAGACCTTGGCATCGAAATGGGTCATGCCGACGTTGGTCACACCGCAGCGCTGGATATTGGCGCTCAGCACTTTCAACCTGCTGCTGGAAAACTCGTTGGCGATCAGCATGCCGCGGTTCTCCATCAGCGCCGCGATCTGGGTAGTCTTGGAACCAGGGGCGGCGGCCGCGTCCAGCAACATGCCATCCCGTCTGGTTTGCTCACTGGCAAAGAGCGCCGTCACCGGCAACATGGAGCTCGCTTCCTGGATATAGAAGAGGCCGCACAAATGCTCGGCCGTGTTGCCAAGGGGAACGCTCTCATCGCTGCGGGTGAGCCAGAAGCCGGCTGCACACCAGGGCACGGGATCCAGCTGCCAACCAAGCGGCGCCATACGGGCGACAAACTCGGATACCGTGATCTTGAGGGTGTTGACCCGGATGCTGCGCCGCAGCGGCTGCCGGCAACTCGCCACGAATGCCTCCATGGAGAGATGGGATGGCATGAACTCCGCAATGTGACGCAGGAAGTGATCGGGGAGGTAGGTGTTGTCGTGCACGGCGCAATCTCGCTGACCCAAAATGAGGGGCGACATCTTACCACAGTGCGCGGCCCTTCTTGATGGGGGAGTCCATGAGGCCATAAAAAAACCGGCACAAGGCCGGTTTTTGACGAACAGGGGAATAACTCAGGGCAAGATGCGGGGGCTCCACTCCAGCCACTCTTTCTCTGCCTTGGCATGAAGCGGATAACGATGGCCCGCCTTGACGGTCGCGCCCATCTCCCGCTCCGGCGTATTGAAGGCAATCCCGCCTGCCAGCAGGCTTTGCACCGTTTCGACCTCGATGGTGCCACCGGTCAGCCCGATATCGGCCTTGACCCCGGAGACATTCCAGAAGCGGCTGTTGGCGCGTATCAGATGGGCGTACTGTCCATCCACATTCACATCGATCAGTACCTCGCTGCCATCCCGGGCCAGGGTCACGCCGGTGACGCTGCCCACCACCATCTTGCGAAACAGCAGGGGGCTGCCCACGCTGATGCCATCGACGGAGGGGCTCTTGAGGGTCAGGGCAAGACCGGCGGGGCCACTCTGGCTCAAGGGGAAGGTCTCCTTGCCAGCCCCCCGGCCCGGTGTCGCCTCCACAAAGGCCCCCTTGATCAGGGTATCGAGGTGGGCAACGCCCCCCAGCCCGACCTTGGCCTGCACCAGGGCATAGCGCGCCCCGGATTGCAGGAAACGCGCGGCATATTGCTCATTCAGCTCGGCCTTGAAGCTTACCTGGCCCAGGGTCGGATCCAGTTCCACTTGCTCCACCTTGCCGATGTCCACTCCGCGATAGCGGATGGGGCTGCCGACCCCGAGACCCGGGTTGTGATCCGCCGTGAGGGTGAGGGTGCGCACCTGGGAGCTTGCCTGCTCCTTGCTGTCAAAGAGCTGATGACTGCTGCGACCTGTCCCCAGCTTGTCGAATTCGATGGCACCACGTAGCAGGGTGGCGAGGTTCCCCATCTTGACCTGCACGCCGTCGAGCCGGATCTTGCCGTCGATGGCGGCCTTCTTCCAGAACTGGGGTTGCTGCTTGAGCAAAGGAGCATAGATGGCATCGATCTCCAGGGTGATGGCCACCCCGCGACCATCGGCATCCAGCGCCTTGACCTTGCCCGCTTCCAGTCCCAGGTAGAGGACGGGGGAGCCCACACCGATACCATCAGCCTGAGCGGCACGCAGCGTCCAGCTGACCGCTTTGGCATGGCGGCTCCCAAGCAGGGCCAGCTCCTGGCTGGGGTAGAGGCGGTCAATCCTGTCACCCTTCGCAGCCTGTACCAGCTTGATGCCCCCCGCCAACCAGGCACTGGCCGGGCTGGTCTCCACCTTGATACCGCTGAGGTCCGCCTCCACCTGCAAGGGGGCGGCGCGATAGAAGCGAGCCCGTTGCAACAGATGGCGATAACGCTCGTTCACCAGCAGCTCGACACTGGCATTGCCGCCGGCATCCAGGGTCAGTGCCCCGAGCTGACCTATCTGCAACCCCTTGAACCAGAGCGGAGCCCCTTCGCTCAAACCGGCGAGATCCTCTGCCTGCAGGGTCAGCTTGATGCCGCCGCGCTGTGCCTGGCTCTCCAGGGTCATGGTGTTGACCCGTTCACCGGGTTCATAGTCCAGACGAATGGCGGGCCCGGCCAGCAGGCGATCCGCATGCTTGATCCCGGCAGGGGAGAGAGAGACCGTCTCCCACACCAGGCGACTCTTGCCGGTCACCCGGAACGCCTGCTCGGGGTTGATGAGGGCCGTCACGCTCCGCCCCTGTTCGGTGAGGCGAATGGGGTCGACTCGTCCAATCTCGATGCCCTCATAGAGGATGGGCATCCCTTCCTTGATGGGCAGAGTCCCCGCCTGGATGGTGATGCGCTCACCCCGGGCGGCCTCGGCCAGCCCCTTGTAGAGGATGAAATTGACCCCCTTTTGCGCCACGGGAGAATCCTTGGGGGAGTCAAACGCAATGCCGCCGCTCAGGATGGAGGTGAGGCTGCCCGCCTCCACGCTGACGCCAGCCAGGCTGAAGGAGCCCTTGATGCCGCTGATGTTCCAGAAGCGGGTATCCGCCTTGACGAGGTGCTCGAAGCGCGGCTCGATCACCAGATCCAGGATCACGTTCTGGTTCTCTTCCCCAAGACGGGTGTTGATGACACTGCCCACCTCCAGCCCGCGGAAATAGATCTTGGCGCCGATGCCCACCGACCCCAGAGAATCGGCTGTCAGGTGCAGGGTTCGCCCTTGGGCCTGATAACCGGGGGGAGGGCCATCCAGGGCATCGAACTCATCCTCCAGCGGGTTGTTCTCCCGTCCGGGTTGCAGGTTGATGTAGTTGCCGGACACCAGGGTGTCCAGGCCGGAGATCTCGGTCAGTGACGCCTTCGGACTCACCAGCCAGAAGTCGGAGCCCTTGCGTATGAGGGAGCGGGCACGGCTGTCCACCTTGGCCAGCACCGCAATCTTGCGACCATCCTGTGCCAGTTCAAGCTCCTGGACCACGCCGATGGCGACCCCCTGATAGCGCAACTGGGTCTTGCCCGGCAAGATACCGTTGCCCTGGGCAAAGTTGATGCGAATGAGTTGACCACTGCTCGTCCACTGCTGGTAGAGAAAGCCTCCCGCCAGCAAGAGGGCGATGAAGGGCAGCAACCAGACCGGGGATAACCAGCGGTGCTTCTCAATGACGGGCTCAGCCCCGACCATACCGACTCCTTACATTGGCTGTGATGCACAGCGCGTTCGACACAAAAAACATTAACGGGCCGCCTTGTCCCACAACAGGCGGGTATCGAGCATCCTGGCCGACATCATGGTGAGCACCACCACGCCGGCGAACGCCGTCGCCCCGGGGCCGGCACGCACGTTGAGCAGCACGCCGCGATCCACCAGGGCCACCATCAGCGAAATGACGAACAGGTCCAGCATGGACCAGCGTCCGATGAAATCGATGATGCGGTACATGACGAGCTGGCGTTTGCGGCGCACCGGCTTGCTGCGCTGCAACTGCCAGCAGATCCAGCCAAGACCCAGGATCTTGCCGATGGGCACGATGATGCTCGCGGTCAGTACTATGGTGGCGATGCCGGACATCTTGCTGAGATAGAGCGCCATGATACCGCTGAAAATGGTATCGGACTGCAATAATCCCTTGTTGTAGAAGTGGGTGATGGGCAGCAGGTTCGCAGGCAACAACATGAAGGTGGCCAGCGCCAACAGGCCCCATGACCAGGCGAGGGAATGGGGGATGCGCATCTGCAAGGGGGTGTGACAACGAGGGCAGCTCATGCCGTGTTGATGGCGCACCAGCAACCCGCAGGTATGGCAGCGGCAAAGCCCCAGTTCACGGGCGCTGATCGGGGACATGGTCCGGCTCCCGGGAGGCGTGTTGCAGCGGAATCCGCTCCCAGTAAGGGGCAGGATCAAAGAGGATCAGCAGCGTCATGTTGAGCAGCATCAGACAACCCAGGCTCAGCAGACCGCCTCCCAGGCGCACGTCGGCGATGTCGATAAGCTTGAACAGGGCGACCAGCAGGCTGACGATGTACACCTCCAGCATGGCCCAGTGGCGAAATACCTCGACCGCTTTGAGGGTCCACGCCAGCAGATGCCAGCGCTTGGCCAGGCCGGAGGCGAGGGCAAAGATCCCGAGCAGCAACCCTGTCGGCGCCAGCACGGCGCACCAGAGCACCAGTGTTGCCACCCAGAGCTCGCTCTCGGCATACAGCATCATAATTCCCTTGATCAGGTTGGCGTCCGAGTTCACGCCCGCCAGACGAAGATAGATCAAAGGCTCAAAAAACGCGGAAGGCAGCAACAGGAATCCGGTGATGGTCAGCGCCATCAACTGGGAAGGGCGAAAGGCATAGCGCCCATACAGATGCTGATGACAGCGGGGGCAATGGGCGTGACGGCGCAGCGGCAGCAACTTGCGTTCGATCAGCAAGTCACAGGCCGGACAGACAATCACCGAGTGCGGATCCGACATACGATTCAACCTGTTGAAGGAATTGATGAAATTTACCTTAAAACGCCTGCCCTGTCTTGCCGCGCTGCACAGCCCCCTTTGAAAAGACGTGTTTTCCGGTGTGAACTGGCCGCCGCCAGCCAAGCAGGGGCTGGCGATGCATGCCGACATGCTGAGGGTATTTGCAATACTGTATATACGTACATATACTTGCAATCACAATCATCAGGAGGGCGCCGCGATGGCCGTTGAGATCAAGTATGTTGTGGTACGTGGGGGAGTGGAGAAGATGACCTTTGCCAGCAAGAAAGAGGCGGATGCCTATGACAAACTGCTGGACACCGCCGATGAGCTGATGACACTGCTGGCGGGCGCGCCGGTCGCGCTTGCACCGGAACAGCAGGAGAGTCTGGCCTTTTATCTGGCCGAGCAGCGGGATCAGTTGCAGCAGGTATTGCGCGGTGGAAAAGGGCAGGGGAATCCATCCAAAGAAGACAAGCAGGATACTGAACTGCCAAAGGGGAAGCCCCTGAAGAGCGTGGCTTGAGACGAAAGGGCGGGGAAGGGGATGTGAGGCAGAAGCCGCTCTCTCATTCATGAAAAGTGCAACTTAAGTCATTATCGCGGCTATTTTCCCCGAGAATTTTCCAGCCACACTGCATATTCATTGAATATGCCGATTGCTCGTGATCATGGGGTATCACAGCAAGATGCCTCAGGTCGTTGCCCCCAAGGCGCACTGCAAGCCCTGATGCCGATAACCCCATTTATCGGCATCAGGGGGTTGCGGCTCCGTTCAAAACATTCAACCGACATCACACACCATCATGACTCATCCAGCACTTCCACCCGCCATGCCACTGTTCGATAGCGTGGACCACCTTGAGGCGGGCAATCCCCAGGTCAACCAGTACCTCGCCACCCTGAGTCTTGGCAAGGTCCCCGACGCGGGGATCGTGTATGAGCTGGCAGTCGACTGGCTGCTGGAGCAGCGCCACAGCGAAAACAACTACAAGACCTATCGCAGTGAGCTGACCACTTTTTTGCACTGGTGTTTTTGCGAGGTGGCCATCAGCCCCAGGGATCTCACCAGGCGCATAATGATGCGCTATCTCGACTATTGCCAGGCGCCACCGTCCGGACTGATTGCCTATCGCAACGTCGCCCAGTTCGTGCTCGACAAGGAGTGGGGGGAACGGTTGCCAAACCCCCTGTGGCGTCCGTTTCTTGGCAAGCGGGAACTGGGCCGGGAGCTGCCGTATCGACTGAGTGAGCAGGCGATGAAGACAAAACTCGCCATTTTGTCCGCCTTCTTCCAGTTTCTCATCCAGGAGGAGTACATGGATCGCAATCCGGCTCTCCTGCTGCAGCGGGTTAAACGTGCGGGCCCCCAGGAGGCTGGTGAAGACGCGCAATCCTTCACCGAGCTGCAATGGTCCTATGTGATGCAAGCCGCCGAACAGCTCGCTGCCGAATGCCCGGCACAACATGAGCGCAGCCGCTTTCTCATCTGTCTGATGTATGCCTGTTATCTGCGGATTTCCGAGGTGGCGGCCAGGCCGGGTTTCAGCCCCGTCATGGGCCAGTTTCGACGTGACTCCAAAACGGGCGTCTGGGGTTATGACATTCCCCGCAGCAAAGGCGGTAAACGTCGCACCGTAGCCGTTTCTCAGGCTCTGCTCGAAGCCCTGGCTCGCTATCGTACCTTTCTTGGACTTTCGCCACTGCCGGCCCCCGGGGAGCAGACCCCGCTGTTCGTACGCCACAAGGCGGCGGCCCATGGCCGCGAACATGGCGAACTCAATGCCAATCTGGGTATCCGCCAGCTACGAGACTTGGTAATGGCGGTATTTGAACAGGCCGCAAGCCTCGCCGAACAAGACGGTTTTGATCAGGATGCCGCTGAAATGCGAACCCTGACGCCGCACTCCATTCGCCATACCGGTATCACCCATGACATCAATCTGCACGGCCGGCCTTTATCCCACGTACAAGCCGATGCGGGACATGACAGCATCGACACCACCTCCAAGTACCTGCACACCGGCAACCGGGAACGTCACGAGAGTGCCAGCCGCAAGCCGCTGGACCACTTGCTCGACCAGAACCGTACATATGACTGATAACCAATGGTGAACAATAAAACTGCACTCATAACCAAGACACGGGACCTAAAGGCAATCCTTGATTGATCATGCCCTGGGACTCATAAAATACGACACTGCGCATAATGTATATTATGTTAAATTTAATATCTTGGTATTCTGTCACCCTCAACCGAACTGTGTATAATGGTGGCAATTGATCCTATCCCCGACCGGATGTCTTAAGTGGCTGAATTAACATCAGAACAATTAAAACCCGCTTTCTCGATTGAGCAGTTCCCCACACTTGGCGAACTCGACCCCATTCCGTTTGCCGCCCTGCAACCCAGAGCGATTTCGGGTATCAAACGGCTGGCCAGTTTTGATGGTGACTGCCCGGTCATGATCCTCAACGGTTTCCCCGGTGCAGATTACGAGAATGTCTGCCAGACCCTGATCGCCTCTTCGAATGGCAAGGATGGCGACCTGTTCGATCTCTGTTATACCGAGAATCTCAACAACCCTTTCAAGCCCATCTGGCTGTGCCTGCAACCGGGCTCGGGTTTCGAGTTCTGCGAAATGGTCGGTGAGCTGCTCAAGCTGATGAGCCACCATCTCGACGCCGAGCGGCTGGTCACCCGGATCATCCGCAAACAGAACAACGACCCCAAGATCGTGGATTTCCTCTCCGATCTGGCCGCCCATGTCGCCCAGGGCCTCGAGTTTCAGCACCCGGTGCTCATCAACCTGCTGATCCATCATGAGGATCAGCAAGCCCCTGTCGTCTACGGCCGCGACCTGAACTGGGATACCTTGTTCGGTTCCATCAACTATCAGACGGAACAAGGCTCCGTCTACGCCAACCAGCACCTTTTGGAACCCGGCCTGCTGCGGGAAGCCAACGGTGGTTACCTGGTACTCCAGCTTGATGAGCTGCTGGATCAGCCTCATCTCTGGTTCAAGCTCAAAAACGCCATGCAAAAAGGCGAGCTGGACTGGAATGCCTATCAGGAAGGCAAGACGCTGACGCCGTTCTTCACCCCGGAGGCGACCCCCATCCGGTTCAAGTTGATCCTGGTCGGTGACAGGCTGGACGTGGCGGAATTCCAGATGCTGGACAGGGACATGGCGGAACGCATCTTCCTGCGTGCCGATCTGGTCTCAGAAGTGAACATCGAGGAAGATCTCCCCGCCTTCCTGCAATATCTCGCCTGGCTGCGAGCGCGCTGGGCGCTGCTGGATTTCACGCCAAGTGCCCTCCTCGCCCTCTGTCGCCATGCCAGCCGCCTGTGTGACCACCAGGAGTGGCTATCCCTCTCCGAGGTACAGCTCGGCGCCATCATGCGCATGGCCGACAGCCTGGCCCGCGAGCTGGAAGCGACCTGCGTCACTGACGAACATATCCTGCTCGCCCTGGAAGAGCAGGATTACCGCCTCAACTATCTGGTGGAGCAATCGGATCAGGGTGTCATCGACGGCCAGATCCTGCTGCAGACCGACGGTGAAGAGGTTGGCCAGATCAACGGCCTTTCCGTCATCCAGGTGGCCGGCCATCCCTATGACTTCGGGGAGCCGGTACGCCTCACCGCGACCGTCCACCTCGGGGATGGCGATGTGGCTGACATCGAGCGCAAGGCGGAGCTCGCCGGGCACATTCACGCCAAGGCCATGATGATCATCCACGGCTACCTCTCCAACAAGTTCGGCGCAGAGAACCCCTCGCCGCTCTCGGCCAACCTGGTGTTCGAGCAGTCATACCACGAGATCGATGGTGACAGCGCCTCCCTGACCGGCCTGTGTGCCCTGCTCTCCGCCCTCGCCCGCCAGCCCATCTATCAGCACTTCGCCGTGACCGGTGCGGTCGACCAGTTCGGCAATGTGCAGGCCGTTGGCGGCGTGAACGAGAAGATTGAGGGCTTCTTCCGGGTGTGCAAGATCCACGGCCTCACCGGCAAGCAAGGCATTCTGCTGCCCGGCACCAACGCCCAGCAGCTCAACCTCTCTGATGAAGTGATCGCGGCAGTAGAGGCCGGCCAGTTCCACATCCACCCGGTGGATCACGTGGAAGAGGCTATCGAGCTGCTCACCGGCTGCGTTGCTGGCGAACCGGACATGCCGGATACCCTGTTTGGTCGCATCCAGGAGAGACTGGACGAACTCAATGGCACGACAACCAAGAGTGGCGGCCTGCTGCGCAGCCTGCTGGATCGGCTGCTTGGCCGTTAAATGAAGTGATCGGAGTTGTTTAGCGAACATCTGTAAGCTAAATTGGCCCGGCTTTGACCCATATGAAGGATAAACAGCGTGACCCTAGATAACGACACCACTGATCCCCGCCTCTCCCTGTGCGAACAAGGCAAAGAGTCCTTTACCCGTGAAGAGCTGCTTGCCTGCAGCCGTGGCGAATTATTTGGTGAAGGTAACAGCCAGCTGCCCGCCCCCAACATGCTGATGATGGATCGCATCGTCAAGATCAACGACCATGGCGGCGAGCACGGCAAGGGTGAAATCCTGGCTGAACTCGATATCACGCCGGATCTCTGGTTCTTCGACTGCCACTTCCCCGGCGATCCCGTCATGCCCGGCTGCCTGGGCCTGGATGCCATGTGGCAACTGGTCGGCTTCTTCCTGGGCTGGAAAGGGGGTCCTGGCAAGGGACGTGCGCTGGGTGTCGGTGAAGTCAAGTTCACCGGCCAGATCCTGCCGACGGCCAAGAAGGTCACCTACAAGATCACCTTCAAGCGCGTCATCAACCGCAAACTGGTCATGGGCATTGCCGATGGCGTCGTGGAAGTGGATGGTCGCCCCATCTACAGCGCCACCGATCTGAAAGTGGGCCTGTTCAAAGACACCACCGCATTCTGATCCTGCTCCTGGGTGAGCAGAACAACGTAAAGGGGCCACAATGGCCCCTTTCCTTTTGTAATGAGTGATGAAGTATCGGTTACTTCATGAAGAGGCCTGAGCCTCGCCCTTCCATGGCATCGCGCCAACCACCAAGCCAATGACCCCTGGCATCCAGGCACTGGTACGGACACGCTTCTTTCTGTTTGCCGACTACGCCAGCCTGATAACCACGAGCGCGAGCTCTCTCCAGACGGTCCCGTTTCTGTCTCTTCATCATCTACGACCCTCTTCGTGGAACAAAAAAAGCGACCAGTTTTTCACCGGTCGCCTTCATCTTTACCCCAGGGGGGAGGCAGGGTCAAACAAAAAATTCCATGCTATTCAGGGGTTGTGACACAAGATACTGAACTGCATTAATTTTTGATGACACTTATTTATCGCTGATAGCGACGCAGCCAGGCAAAGGGCAGCGCCAGCAGAGTCAACCAGAACAGGCTGCCGCCACCGCCCTCGCCACCATCCTGACCGGTCTGGTTGTTGACCGGCGCATTGCTGACCACATAGCTGGCCGGGGCATTGCCCTGATAATCCGCCACGGCCGGCGTCAGTTTGACGGCGACCACGGTGGCGTTGGCGCGTTTGTTGAGGTCGCTCTCGCTGTCATAGCGATACGCCGTCGCGGCAATGGTGCCGTCGCTGCTGATGCCGCTCGCGTAAGCGATGTGATAGTACTTGCCGTTCTGGGCACACTGCTTGTTGCCGGCGTCATCCTTGCCACAGATGAGATCGTTCAGATACCAGCTGTTGGCCGGGGCGGCCGCGTTCAGCAGGAAGGCTTCCTGCATGCGGTTGGTGCCATTGACCACCGGTTGGGTCTGGTGACGGGAGTCGCGCCAGCCAACCACCATGTTGTGATCGTTGATGGCGGCCGCTTCCGAGCCTGCCCCCGAGACCGGCTTGTCCTGGAGAGGAAGGCTGGCCGCCGTACCCGGCTTGCTCAGGTTGAACAGGAACATCTCCACCGGGCGGTTCTGTCCCTTGTTGATGCGATAGCGCTGGTTGCCGATCACGTAGCCGTTGTCGTTGACGGCCACGGCCCAGCTGTGTTGCAGCTTGGCATCGTCCTTGCCAGGCTCGCCATCCGGCAGCGGGATGATCTTGGTGGTGCCCACGGTGCCGGCAGCCGTATCCAGGGTCCAGTAGCTGGCGAGGTTGCGACCATCCAGATCACCGGTGCCCACCTCGCCGGTGGAGCTGTAGCCCACGCCGTAGAGGGTGCCGTTGTACTTGGCCACGCCCAGTGCAGAGGCAGTTTGCAGCACCTCGTCACGCTGATGACCATAGGTGCCGGCCTGCATCAACTTGTTGAACCCGCCCGAGCTGTTGAGCAGCCAGAAGCTCGCCTGGGTATCGACCCCGGGGCAGTAGCGGAAGTCACCGTACTGGCTGTCATTGCCCGTCTCGAAACACCACTTGTAGAAGTCACCGCCCACCTTGTGGCGATACTTGTCGCTGGCCGCGGTACCGGTCACCAGATACTGACCGTTGTCCAGCTTCTTGATGGAGGTGGGTACGCTCAGGCCGTGGGTGCTGGCCGCATCCTTGAGCTCAACCGGGTTGCCGTCATTGACCACGGCAAAGGCGGTGCGCAGCTTGCCATTCATCTTGTAACCGACCCGATCCTCCGGGACATCCCCGAGGGCCGTCACCAGGCCATCTACCTCGGAGCTGGTCACGTAGCCCAGGTTGCTGCGTTGATCCACCTTGTCCAGGAAGTCGCGACGCCACTGGTAGGCAAAGCCCGAGTTGTCGCTCCAGAAGGAGTTGCAGACCGAGTTGGAGAGCATGCAACCCTGCTCGAAACGGAAACGATCGACCAGGAAGTCGGCAAACCGCACGGTGGAGAAGTATTCCGCCATGTTGTTCTTGGTGTTGAGCCCGATGAGGCCGTTGGCATCGCCGCTGATCCCGCTGGCATAGCCTTTGACTTCGTCATCGACGATGGTGAAAAAGGAGCTTTGTGCCGCCTGCGCGTTGAGGCTGGCGCCGACCAGGATGGCCAGCATGGATAATTGCTTTTTCATCTACTTCCTTAGTCTTGATGTTTCAACGCTTCCAACTCCTCCCAACGGGAGAAGGCGTGTTCCAATGCGGCCTCTGCCGCATTCAATGCATCCAGTTTGGGCTGGGTCTGCTCTGCTGGCAGGGAGAAGAAACCGGGGTGGTTAATCTCGGCCTGCAGGGCATCGAGTTCCATTTCCAACTGTTCCAGCCGGGCTGGCAGATTATCCAGCTCCAGTTGCAACTTGTAAGAGAGTTTTCGTGTTTTTTTCGCAGGCTCCGCTGCCGACGCGACAGGCTCTGCCACCTTGACCGGGGCCGGCTTGGCCGTCTGTTGGGCGGCCTGCAAGGCTCGTGTGGCCATCATGTCGGCGTAGCCCCCGACATAATCGCTGATCCGTCCATCCCCTTCAAACAGCCAGCAGCCGGTCACGGTATTGTCGATGAAACGGCGATCGTGGCTGACCAGCAGCAGGGTGCCCGGGTAATCGGTGAGCAGCTCTTCCAGCAATTCCAGCGTTTCGACATCCAGGTCGTTGGTTGGTTCATCCAGAATCAACAAGTTACTGGGCTTGAGGAAGAGTTTGGCCAACAGTAGACGGTTTTTCTCGCCCCCTGACAAGGCCTTGACCGGGGTGCGCGCCCGCTTGGGCTCGAACAGGAAGTCCTGCAGATAGCCGAGGATGTGACGGGAGCGGCCGCGAACCATTACCTCCTGCTTGCCCTCCCCCACGTTGTCCACCACCGTCTTCTCGGGGTCGAGCTGCTCACGGTATTGATCGAAGTAGGCAACTTCCAGGTTGGTCCCCTGGCGCACCGAGCCACGGCTCGCCTCGATCTGGCCCATCAGCAGCTTGATCAGGGTCGACTTGCCGCAGCCGTTGGGGCCAACCAGAGCAATCTTGTCCCCGCGCAGCACCTGCAGATCCAGTCCCTGGAACAGGGTGCGATCACCAAAGTCCAGCCCCAGCCCCTCGGTCTCGAACACCAGCTTGCCGGAGCGGCCCGCCTCGTCCAGTTGCAGCTTGGCCTTGCCCTGCAGTTCCCGGCGCTGGGTGCGCTCCATGCGCATCGCCTTGAGGGCCCGCACCCGTCCCTCGTTGCGGGTACGACGCGCCTTGATCCCCTGGCGCACCCATACCTCTTCCTGGGCCAGCTTGCGGTCGAACTCGGCGTTTTTCAGCTCCTCGACCCGCAGCCACTCCTCCTTGCCTTGCAGATATTCGTCATAGTTGCCGGGCCAGGAGGTGATCACGCCGCGATCGAGATCGATGATCCGGGTCGCCAGCTTGTGGATGAACTCCCGGTCGTGGGAGATGAAGACGATGGCGCCGCGAAAGTCCCTGAGGAACTCTTCCAGCCAGTTGATGGCATCGATGTCCAGGTGGTTGGTCGGCTCGTCCAGCAGCAACAGATCCGGGTCACACGCCAGGGCGCGGGCCAGAGCCACCTTGCGCAGCCAGCCGCCAGACAGACTGTCGAGCGTCACATCAGGGTCGAGATCGAGCAGGGTCAGCACCTGATTGATGCGGGTCTCGTACTGCCAGCCGTTCTGATAGTCGAGCTGCTCCTGCAACTGGCTCATGGTGCGAATGTTGGCATCGGAAGGGTCGTGCGCCAGGGCGTGGGAGACATGGTGGTACTGCTTGAGCAGCTCCCCTACCCCGGCCAGCCCTTCTGCGGCGTAATCGAACACGGTGATCTCGCTCGAGGCGGGCGGATCCTGCTCGAGGCGGGTCACTTTCAAATCTTGTTGCAACACCAGACGGCCGTCGTCCAGCGGCAATTCGCTGGCAATCACCTTCATCAGGGTAGACTTGCCCGCCCCGTTGCGCCCCACCAGACAGAGGCGCTCGCCCCGCTCTATGGTGAGCTCGGCATGGTCGAGCAGCGGAAAATCACTGAACGACAGGGACGCGCCGTGCAATGTCAAAAGAGCCATGTTTGTTCCTTGTTGCTTATGAAAAAACGGGCGGCAGCGTGAATCTGCCCCCGTTTTGTCGTCAAATCCTGCTCACCCCTGTGCCAGCCAGCCTTGCAGCTCCCTCAGGGTGAAGGGCCAGCCCAGCTCCCGGCCGGCACTGTCTTGCAGCACCGGGATGCGCACCCGGTAAGCCTCGAGCCAGGCCTCCTCCTCCAGGATGTCGCAGCGGCGGGTCTGCGCGGCCATCCCGGCCTGTTCCACCAGCGCCCACGCCTGTTCGCACAGGTGGCAGCCGTCGGTGTGAAACAGGGTCAGCATCAGCCTTGTGCCTCGGCGTGGGTGATGATCCAGCAGTTGTGGATATGCTGGTTGCGCTCGAAGTCCTTGGGCCGGGTCTTGTTCGTGATGTTCTGCGCCTTGAGACCGATGGCGTCAAGGCCGGCCAAGTCCATCTTGAAGTGGCGCTTGTTGTTGGAGAAGACCAGGGTGCCGTCCGCCGCGAGCAGGCGCTTGAGGTGCTGCATCAACAGCAGGTGATCCCGCTGCACGTCGAAGCTCTCGTCCATCCGCTTGGAGTTGGAGAAGGTGGGCGGATCGATGAAGATGAGGTCGTACTGCTCGTCGGCTTCCGACAACCACTTCAGGCAGTCCGCCTGCACGAACTTGTGCTCACGGCCCACCAGCGAGTTGAGGCGCATGTTGTCCTGGGCCCAGTTGAGGTAGGTGCGCGACATGTCCACCGTGGTGGTTTCGCGGGCGCCGCCGAGCCCCGCGTGCACGGTGGCACTGCCGGTATAGGCGAAGAGGTTCAGGAAGCGCTTCCCCTTTGCCATCTGGCCCAACATGCGGCGGGTCTGACGGTGGTCGAGGAACAGGCCGGTGTCCAGATAGTCGTAGAGGTTGACCCAGAGGCGTGCACCGTACTCCTGCACCTCCATCCGGTGCTGCTCTTCGGAGAGCTTCTGGTACTGCAGTTTGCCTTCCTGGCGCTCGCGCACCTTCAGGATCACCTTCTCGCCGTCCATGCCGGTCACCTTGATGGCGGCCTGCACCATGTCCAGCAGACGCTGGCGGGTCTTCTGGGCGGGAATGTCCTTGGGCGCCGCGTACTCCTGTACCACCAGATAATCCTGATAGCGGTCGATGGCGGCGTTGTACTCCGGCAAGTCCGCGTCATAGAGGCGGTAGCAATCGAGGTTCTCCTTGCTCGCCCATTTCTCGAGGGTCTTCAGATTCTTGCGCAGACGGTTGGCAAAGTCCTGGGCCACCTCTTTCTGGGAAGCGACGGCATCGAGGGCGATCTGATAGTTGCGCAGCTGGCACTCGAGGGCGCCGTTGAACAGGCGATACTGCTTGTCGGCACGCAAGCGCAGGCAGCTCAGGAGTTCGGGAGAGGCGGAGAGAATGGTGACCTTCCACCCCTGGAAGCCGCGGCGCAGGGCATCGCCAAGGGCCTGATGCACTTCCAGCAACGCCGGGAATTCACCGAGACGCTCGCCATAGGGCGGGTTGGAGATGAGCATGCCGACCTGACGGCTCTCTCCTTCCACAGCCGGCATCGGCAGCGGATTTTCCAGCTTGGTGACATCGGCCTGCTTGAAGGTAATGAGATGGGCCACGCCGGCGGCCTTGGCGTTGTCACGGGCCTTCATCAGGACCCGGGTATCCGCATCGCAACCGAACAGTTTCACCTCGCAGCGCTGCATGCCGCGCTTGGCACGCACCTGGGCTTCCATCATCAGACTCTGCCACAGTTCACCATCGTGTTGCAGCCAGCGATCGAAACCGAAGCGCTCACGGCGCAGCGCAGGCGCCATGTCGGCAGCGATGAAGGCCGCTTCAATCAGCAGGGTACCGGAGCCGCACATGGGGTCCATCATGGGCTCGCCAGCCCAGCCGCTGCGGGCAATCATGGCCGCAGCCAGGTTCTCTTTGAGGGGCGCCTCGCCGGTGCCCTGGCGATAGAAGCGCTGGTGCAGCGCCGGTCCTGACAAGTCCAGCGTGATATTGGCCTTGCCTTTGCCAAGGTGCGCCATGATGCGAATGTCCGGAGACTTCTTGTCCACATCCGGGCGCACGTGGCCGCGCTTGGTGAAGCGATCGACGATGGCGTCCTTGATCTTCAGGGCGCCGTACTGGGTATTGCGAATGGAGGCGTTGGTACCGGTAAAGTCCACCGCGATGGTGGCGGTACCGGAGAAGTGCTCCTCCCAGGGAATGGTATGAGCCCCGAGGTAGAGGTCCAGATCGTCGTTCATCTGGAACTCGGAGAGCACCAGCACGATACGGGAGGCAAAGCGGCTCCACAGACAGGCCTTGTAGCCGATGGCCAGTTCGCCCTTGAAGTGGACGCCGGCCACGGTCTCACGGACCTGCTCCGCACCCAGATTGGTCAGCTCGACGGCCAGCAGGTTTTCCAGCCCTTTGGGGCAGGTTGCAAAAAATTCTTTCATCACGCTCACGGGGATGCCATAAAAATAGTGCCGCATTATACCTTATCGGCCCGCGCTCGGCACTCGAACCTTGGACAAAGGCGCCATATAAACGGCAAGAGGCGCGGCAAACGCTCCCCTCCCCCTTGCGGGCGACAGGATCCCGCTCCTGGCTGGCAGTTGTCTACCATCACATTCGTAAAGAATTCGAAAATCTTGCCCGGACCAGGCAGAAAATGGTCGTGACGACCAGACGAAGGAAAAAGACAAATAATGGAACAAGAGAGAGACTGAGCGCTTAAATATCAGACCAATATAGCAGGCCTATAACGGACTTATTCGTCGCCATATAACGGCCCCATCGTCAGCCCACTTCCCGATATTGTGTCGGTGCCCGGACTCTGGCTTGCATCCGGTTATTCATCACCTTGATCACTGCAAAGCGCGGCAGCGTCTTGCTGTTGGTCAGCACCAGTTCGTCGGTCAGGTTCAGGCAAACGCTCGCCTGATCGCCGGCTTCGATGACCATGAATTCCCCCCGACCGTGGGGCGTATCCATCCACACCAGGGATCCCATCTCTGGAATAACATGAGCCTGCTGTTCATGAAAGAACCAGCTTTGCGGCATCAGGGGTTTATAAAAACGGCTGACGGCGATGGCATTGAGGACCAGCTGGACCTGGTGGGGCGTACTCCAGTCGAGTTCAGCAGCCTTGTCCATCAACTGGTAATAGAGGGCGGCATCATCCACACAAAAAGGCTGGGTGGTGAAAGAACAGGGAACAAGTTGTCGACCTTTATATTCGGTGGCAAATATCATGCGATCGGACAAATCCAGCATCAGGCGATCATCCTGAGCGTCATAATGCCACTGCCAATTGTCATTGGGTTGAATACACATGGTGGTGCCCTTATCTAAGCCGTCCCTCGACTTTATTCCATGTCGAGAATTTGAGCAACGTTAAATAAGGGCAACCGGTTATTTTTTAAATATGGGTAACGATCTCTTTGACCAGACTCGGCCCTTTATAAATAAAGCCGCTGTAAATCTGGACAAGACTGGCACCCGCTGCCAGTTTTTCCCGAGCCGCCATGGCGCTGTCGATACCACCCACACCGATAATGGGCAGGGCGCCGTCGAGGGCCTTGGCCAGGTGGCGAATCACCTCGGTGCTCTTGTGCTGGAGCGGACGACCGCTGAGCCCGCCAGCCTCTGCGGCATGGGGCATGTCATATATCATCTCCCGCTCCAGAGTGGTATTGGTGGCGATGACACCGTCAATACGGTTCTTGATCAAAGAGGCGGCTACCTGATCTATTTCATCGAGTGACAGATCCGGGGCAATTTTCACGGCCAGCGGCACATACTTTTTATATTTCTCGGCCAGCTCCTGTTGACGCTGTTTCAATGCGGCCAGCAGTTCATCCAGTGCATCGCCATATTGCAATTGACGCAGACCCGGGGTGTTTGGCGAGGAAATATTGACCGCAATATAACCGGCGTGGTCATACACCTTGTCCATGCAGAGAAGGTAATCATCCTTGCCCTGCTCGATGGGGGTGTCCTTGTTCTTGCCGATATTGATGCCGATCACTCCCTGATATTTGGCCTCTTTCACCTTGGCCACTAGGTGATCGACTCCCTTGTTGTTGAATCCCATGCGATTGATGATCCCCTCGGCCGGGATCACCCGGAAGAGACGAGGCTTGTCATTGCCGCTCTGGGGTCTGGGGGTCACGGTACCGACCTCGATGAAACCGAACCCCATGGCGCCGAAGGCATCGATGCACTCCCCGTCTTTATCCAGACCGGCGGCCAACCCCACCGGATTGGCAAAATTAAGCCCCATGACGGTGACGGGGCGTTTGGGCAGAGAATGGCGGAAGAAACAATCAAGCGGGGTACCGAGAAGGCGGGGCAAATATTTGATGGAGAGATCGTGAGCCTGCTCCGGATTGAGTTTGAACAGGAAATGCCTGGCGAGTGGGTACAGCATGCTTGCTCCTTAAAAAAAGCCCCGGCAACTGGCCGGGGCTTTTGGGGTTATGCCGAGGTTCGGCAATTCAACTGGAGCAGGTTCAACTCTCGCAAGGCCACCGAGAACTTGGCGAACTCGTGCGTGCTCGTGGTCTTGAAGTCGGCCAACATGTGGGTCCAACGGGACAAGAGTTGCTCATGCTCCGAAATCCAGTCGGCCAGTATGGTAGCGCATTCCCCCTGCTCTTTGCACCCTTCCAGTACCACGGAGGTGAGGCTGCGTTGCTGCCAGTCCAGATCTTCGCGGAAGGAGGCCCGCGCCATCGCCTGCCAGTGGTTGCCCACCGGCTGATGGTTGATCTGTTCGAGGAACCAGTGCAGATCCAGCTTGGCACCCAGGCGGTAGTAGACGTTGGCAACCCGCAGGATGTCGGTCTTGTGCTCCGCGGCAATCTGCGCCAGATCCAGGCAGGAGAAGAGGCTGCTCATGTGGGCCACGCGACGGGCGATGGCCTCCGGCACCTGTTTCTCCATCAGGGCGGCGACCGCCTGGCTGTGTTCGGCCACTTCGCTCTCGTCCATTACCTCATAAAGGTGCTGACTCAGGGTCTCGAAGGCCGGGCGGAAGAAGGCGATGTTCTCGCCGATGCTCCAGCTGCGGTTGCGGGCGCGCAGGAACCAGCGGGTGGCGCGGCGTACGATGCGGCGGCTGTAGAACATCAGCTCGAGCTGGGTCTGGGCATCCACCCCGTTGTCACACCCTTCGATGTCACGCCACAGGGCGCCGAGGCCGAACACTTCCCGGGCCATGGCGAAGCAGCAGACCACTTCCGCCACCGAGGCACCGGTCTCGTCCTTCATCCGGCTGGCGAAGTTGAGCCCCATGTCGTTGACCAGCATGTTGGCCACCCGGGTCGCGATGATCTCGCCTCGCAGCGGGTGCTGGGCCAGGGCAGCGCCAAATTGCTGCTGCAACTGGGTCGGGAAACTGGTGACCAGCATGTTGGCGAGGAAGGGCTCTTCGGTTACTTCCGGGCAGTTGAGCTGCTCTTTGAGAACCATCTTGCCGTAAGCCACCAGCACCGCCAGCTCGGGTCGGGTCAGCCCCTGCCCTGCCGCCATCCGCTCGGAGAGCTCCTCGTCGGAGGGGAGGAACTCGAGCGCCCGGTCCAGCTTGCCTTCCCGCTCCAGCCCCTGGATGAAGCGCTGCTGCTCTTTCAGCTGCTCAGCACCACGGAAGGCGGTCACCGAGATGGATTGTGACTGGCGATAGGCGTTGGTGATGACCACCTGGGCCACCGCATCCGTCATATCGTAGAGCATCTGGTTGCGCTGCTTGAGAGTCAGATCCCCGGCGGCCACCAGTTGGTTGAGCAGGATCTTGATGTTGACCTCGTTGTCGGAGCAATCCACCCCGCCCACGTTGTCGGTGAAGTCGGTGTTGATGCGACCACCCTGGCTCGCGTACTCCACCCGGCCAAGCTGGGTGAAGCCAAGATTGCCACCCTCGCCCACGATGCGGGCACGCAGGTCACGACCATTGACCCGCAGCACGTCGTTGCTGCGATCCCCGACGTCGGCGTCGCTCTCGCGGGCGCTCTTCACATAGGTGCCGATGCCGCCGTTCCAGAGCAGGTCGACGTTCAGGCAGAGCAGCGCCTTGATCAGCTCGTTCGGGGCCATGCCGCTCTTGTCGGTGCCGAGCAGGGTCTGCATTTCCGGGCTCAGCTTGATGGACTTGGCAGAGCGCAGGAAGATGCCGCCCCCCTTGGAGATGAGCTCACGGTTGTAGTCATCCCAGCTGGAGCCGGGCAGCTCGAACAGGCGCTTGCGCTCGACGAAGCTCCCGGCCGCATCCGGGGTCGGGTCGACGAAGATGTGCATGTGGTTGAAGGCGCCCACCAGCTGGATGTGCTCGGAGAGCAGCATGCCGTTGCCGAACACGTCGCCGGCCATGTCACCTATCCCCACGCAGGTGAAGTCGGTGGTCTGGCAGTTGATGCCAATCTCACGGAAGTGGCGCTTGACCGATTCCCAGGCGCCGCGGGCGGTGATGCCCATCTTCTTGTGGTCATAGCCGACCGAGCCGCCGGAGGCGAACGCATCGCCGAGCCAGTGGCCGTATTCGAGGCTGATTTCGTTGGCGATGTCGGAGAAGGTGGCGGTGCCCTTGTCGGCGGCCACTACCAGGTAGTAGTCATCCTCGTCGTGACGCACCACGGATTTTGGCGGGATCACCTCGCCGCCGATGATGTTGTCGGTCACGTCGAGCAGGCCGCGGATGAACAGACGGTAGCAGGCCTTGCCCTCCTCCTGAATGACGGCACGGGGGGCGCCTGCCGGCATCTGCTTGCAATAGAAGCCGCCCTTGGCGCCCACCGGCACGATAACGGTGTTCTTCACCTGTTGGGCTTTCACCAGGCCCAGCACTTCGGTGCGGAAGTCCTCCTTGCGATCGGACCAGCGCAGGCCGCCACGGGCCACCTTGCCCCAGCGCAGGTGTACCCCTTCCACTCGCGGGGAGTAGACGAAGATCTCGAACTTCGGCAGCGGCAGCGGCATGTCGGTGATGCTGGAGGGGGCCAGCTTGAAGGAGATGTAAGGCTTGATGTTGCCCGCCTTGTCCAGCTGGTAGTAGTTGGTGCGCAGGGTGGCGTCGATCATCTCCACATAACGGCGAATGATGCGATCGTCATCCAGGTTGGCGACCTGATCCAGCTTGGCCGCAAGCTCCTCGTGCAGCTTGGCCTGTACCTTGGCATCCTGCTTGATGGCCGGATCCAGGCGCTGTTCGAACAGAGTGAACAGCAGTTGGGCGATGTCCGGATAACGGGTCAGGGTCTCCTCGATGTAGGACTGGCTGAAGGAGACACCGGTCTGGCGCATGTATTTGGCATAGGCCCGCAGCACGGATACCTGACGACCGGTGAGGCCGGCCCCCAGCACCAGACGGTTGAAGCCGTCATCTTCCAGGGTCTTGTTCCAGATGGCGGCGAAGGCCTGCTGGAAGCGCTGCTGGCTCTGCTCCAGATCGAACGGCTGCTCACCGCGCAGCAGCATGGAGAAATCGAGGATCCAGAACACCTCGCCGGTGGGGGTCCGTACCTGATACGGGGTCTCGCCGATGACGCGCAGCCCCATGTTTTCCAGCATGGGCAGGACGTCGGAGAGGTGGATGGGTTCGCTTCGGTGGAACAGCTTGAGGCGTACCCGGCGATCGTTCTCCTCCTCCTGGGCGCGGTAGAACAGCATGCCAAGCGGCTCGGCCTCGCTCAATCCATCCAGGGCCATGATGTCCGCGACGGCAGAGCCCGGCAGCACATCTTCCTTGTAGGCACGGGGGAAGGCGGTGCTGAAACGGCGGCGCAGCTCGTTACCGCGGGCCTCGCCATAGTGGGAAAGCAGCACGGAATCCAGGCGGTCATCCCAGCTGCGGGCCGCTTCAATCAGGTTGTTCTGTACTTCGTTCACATCCACATCCACGTTGTTGTTGTTGACCCGCACTATGTAGTGGGTCCGTGCCAGCACGCCCTCGGTGAAGTAGACGTTGAACTCCACATCGATGCTGCTGCCAAAATATTTCTGCAAAATCTGCTGGGTCTTGACCCGCAGCGCCGTGTTGTAGCGCTCCTTGGTGACATAGACCATGCAGGAGAAGAAGCGGCCGTAGACGTCGCGGCGCACGAACAGGCGCAGCATGTCCCGCTCCTGCATCTCCAGCACCCCGAGACCGGTGGCCAGCAGCTCCTCTTCACGGGCCTGGATCAGCTCGTCGCGCGGGTAGGTTTCCAGCACGTTCAGCAACGCCTTGTAGGCATGGGAGCCCGACTCAAAGCCGGAGGCGGCCATGATGCGCTCGAGGCGGTGGCTGATGAGGGGGATCTGGGTCGCACTGGTGTTGTAGATGGAGGAGGCATAAAGGCCGATGAAGCGATCCTCTCCCACCACCTTGCCGTGCTCGTCGAAACGCTTGATGCCGATGTAGTCCACATAGGCCGGACGATGTACCCGGGACTTGCTGTTGGACTTGGTGAGGATCAGCAAGTTGGAACTGAGGGCCGCGTGACGGGCGCTGGCGGGCATGATGCCGAGGCGCTGGCCTTCGTCCTTGATGGAGTTCTTCATCAGCCCCAGGCTGGACTCGGGCTGCGGCAGGATCTCGTGATCCCCCTCCACCGCCTTGACGTCGTAGCGACGATAACCCATCAGGGTGAAGTTGTGGGCGGCCACCCATTTGAGGAAGGCGACGCAGGAGTCCACCTCGGCCTGGCTGACCGGGTTCTTGCGTTTGGGCAGCTCCTCGATGATCTCGTTCAGGCGCGCCAGCATGGGCTGCCAGTCTCCCACCGCCAGGGCCACTTCCCGCGCGACCGAGTTGAGCTCGGCAGTCAGGGCGTCCATCTCCTCTTCACCGGTCAGGTGATCGATTTCGATGAGAAAGGCGGTTTCCACCGAGGTCTGCTCTGCGGTGTTGTCCAGATCCAGGATGGCGCCAATCTTGCCG
The DNA here is from genome assembly GCF_002934285.1 of Aeromonas sp. ASNIH1. Classification (NCBI taxonomy): domain Bacteria; kingdom Pseudomonadati; phylum Pseudomonadota; class Gammaproteobacteria; order Aeromonadales; family Aeromonadaceae; genus Aeromonas; species Aeromonas sp. ASNIH1. The sequence goes on from NZ_CP026228.1 coordinate 4,118,206, forward strand.
CCTTCGCCGCGGATCAGGTGCAGCGGCTGGTGAAGCATCATGTGGGCGGTGATATTGAGACGCTTGAGCGCCATGCGGATGGAGTCCACCAGGAAGGGGGAATCCTGCAGGATGATCTCGACGATGGTATGAGGAGACTGCCATCCGTGGCGGGTCAGCTCGGGGTTGTAGACCCGGATATAGGGCTCGATGCCGGTACGGTGGTTGAGGGCATTCCACAGACTGAGGGCGGCGCCATAGAGATCGCTGTCATTGCGGTCATGCAGATCAGTGCTGGCCATGTTGCCGTAGAACTTGGCAACGAAACATTCGACCAGGGAGGCACTGTTTTTCGGCAATTTCTGGTGGATCAGACTGAGAACGTTTTCGAGCAGAACGGATGTAGGGGCGTCTTTCAATGCCATTGCTAGTTTCCTTATCGGACGACATCACAGACACGGCGACATCCACCCAGGATGCGCGCCGGTACAGAGTTGCAGCGAAGTGTAATGGCTTGGATCAAGGAAGGCGAGCAAAGGTGATAACGGGATGTTAAAAACAAGGGACAGATCACGGCTTGGGTTGTGATAAATTTTGCCAAGTTGGCAAAATTCAGAAAATCGCACTGGATGCCGCGCCATTTACCGGATAGATAGTGACTTAAAGCAGATATTTACCCGGATTGATGTTCAAGTTTTGTTAATTTATGCGTTCCAGGGAAATGAAGCGATGATCGTCCTGGGTTTTCAGTCGAAAGTAGCCGTGAACGCCGCTCTCCGACACAAAACGCCGGATTTTCTCCAACCCCAGCTCCAGGGTCAGACCCTGCTCGGTACGTACCACCAGGCGGTTCACCTGCCCCTGGTACATCAACATGATCTCGTCGCGGCCAAGGGAGAGCCGAAAAGTGTATTGCCTCATGTCACCTCCTGGTCATCCATGAAAAACGGGCAGGAGAGCCAGACTCCCCTGCCCGCCGTCGTGACGCTTATTGTGCCAGCGCCTTGCTCACCTTCTCGAACAGATCCCGCGCCAGCCCGTCCAGGTTGGCCAGGCGGGTCAGCTCGGCGCGAACCAGCGCCTTGCGCCCCTCATCGAGCCGCTTGAACTGGATAAGCGGGGTGATGAGGCGGGACGCCACCTGGGGATTGACCTCGTTGAGCTCGATCAAGAGATCGGTCAGGAAGCGATAGCCGCTGCCATCGGCGGCGTGGAACTGCACCTGGTTGTTCATGGCGAAGCTGCCGATGAGCGCCCGCAGCCGGTTCGGGTTGCGGATGCTGAAGGTCGGGTGCGCCATCGCCTGCTTCACGTCATCGAGCACATCCTTGGCCGGCTTGGCGCCCACCAGCCGCAGCCAGTTGTCCAGTACCAGGCCATCATGGGCCCACTTGCCTTCGAAGTCGGCCAAAAGCGCGGCGCGGCACGGCAGCAGATGGCTGTTGGCCACCTGGAGTGCAGCCAGGGTGTCGGTCATGTTGTCGGCGGCCCCGTACTGCTCGCGCACCAGGGTATCGGCCTTCGCGGCATCCAGCGCCGCCAGATAACCCAGCACCACGCCCTTGAGGGCCCGTTTGGCCATGTCGGCATGGACCACCTGATAAGCCGGCAGACGCAGGCTCTCGTAGCACGCCAGCAGGCGGTCGCCGAAGGCGTGGGCCAATGCGGTCTGGATCCCGTTGCGCACCTGGTGGATGGCGTCGATATCGGCCACCTCGAACAGCTCGGCCAGGGTCGCCTCTCCCGGCAGGGCCAGGATCTCTGCCTTGAGGGCGGGATCCAGTGCAGCCTCGTCCAGAATGGCAACAAAGGCCGCCAGCAGGGTGTGGGAGAGTTCAACCCTCTGCCCGTGCTGGACCCGCGCCACCCCGTCGATCACCGCCTTGTTGATCAGCATCTGCGCCGCATCCCAGCGGGCAAACTCGTTGCGGGCATGGCGCATCAGGAAGGCCAGGGCCTCGTCGCTATAGTCATAGTGCAGCTTGACCGGGGCGGAGAAGTCCCGCAGCAGGGAGGGTACCGGTCTGACCGGCACCCGATCGAATTCGAAAGTCTGCTGTGCTTCCAGCACGTCCAGCACATTGCCGATGGCCTTGCCCTGGTATTGCAGCGGGATGACGGCACCCTGTGCATCGTAGAGCTCGATGTCGAGGGGGATATGCAGCGGCAGCTTTTGTGGCTGATCCTGGGTCGGCGGGGTGTGCTGGCTCACGTGCAGACGATAAACACCACTCGTGGCATCGTACTCGTCGGTCACGGTGAGCTCGGGGGTGCCGGACTGGCTGTACCAGCGGCGGAAGCGAACGAGATCCACCCCGGAGGCATCCTCCATCGCCTGCACGAAGTCGTCGCAGGTGGCGGCAGAGCCGTCGTGACGCTCGAAGTAGAGGCGCATGCCCGCCAGGAAGGCGTCCTCCCCCAGCAGGGTGTGCATCATGCGGATCACTTCAGAGCCCTTCTCGTAGACGGTCAGGGTGTAGAAGTTGTTCATCTCGATCACCACATCCGGGCGGATGGGGTGGGCCATGGGGCCGGCATCTTCGGCAAACTGCGGACCGCGCACGGTGCGCACGTTGTTGATCCGGTTGACGCCGCGCGACCCCAGATCGGAGGAGAACTCCTGATCCCGGAACACCGTCAGCCCCTCTTTGAGGCTTAACTGGAACCAGTCGCGGCAGGTGACGCGGTTGCCGGTCCAGTTGTGGAAATATTCGTGACCGATCACCCGCTCGATGCCGTGGTAGTCCGCATCGGTGGCAGTGGCCGGGTTGGCCAGCACGAACTTGGAGTTGAAGATGTTGAGCCCCTTGTTCTCCATGGCCCCCATGTTGAAGAAGTCCACCGCCACGATCATGTAGATGTCGAGATCGTATTCGAGGCCAAAGCGCTGTTCATCCCAGCGCATGGAGTGGATGAGGCTCTCCATGGCGAAACCGGTGCGGTCCAGGTTGCCCTTGTCCACGAAGATTTCCAGCGCCACATCGCGACCACTCCGGGTGGTGTAGTGATTGCGCTCCACATCGAAGTCCCCCGCCACCAAGGCGAAGAGGTAGCTCGGCTTGGGGAAGGGATCCTGCCACTGCACGAAGTGGCGACCGTCGTCCAGATCGCCGCTCGCGACCTTGTTGCCGTTGGAGAGCAGATAGGGGTACTTGGCCTTGTCGGCGGTGATACGGGTACTGTAACGGGCCAGGATGTCTGGCCTGTCCATGTAATAGGTGATACGACGAAAGCCCTCGGCCTCGCACTGGGTGCAATAGGCATCGCCGGATTTGTAGAGCCCCTCCAGCGCCGTGTTGGCGGCGGGATCAATGTTGGTGACCACGGTCAGCACGCACTCGGCCGGCAGGTTGAACAGGGTCAGGCTGCTCTCTCCCTGCTCGTATTGCTGATAGGGCACGCCATCCACACTGACGCTGACAAGGTCAAGCCCCTCGCCGTCCAGCACCAGGGGTTCGTTGTGATCGCCGCTGCGACGCAAACGGGAGATGGCGGTGACCCGGGTCAGGGGCTCTTGCAGCTGAAAATCGAGATCCAGACTGTCACACCAATAGAGGGGAGCCTGGTAATCCTGGCGATATTTGGCCGTCATGGCCTGAGGTTGTTCAGTCATTATTGTGTGCTTCCACGCTTTGTTATTGACGTGTCAGAGGCTGTCACAAGGCTCGGACAGGGTCAAATAGTTTGCATTCAGGCAAAAGAAAGGGCGACCAGAGTCGCCCTTGTCATTTCGTTGCCAGCATCAGCTATTCTTGCTGAGGGTGGCCAGATCCGCCGTGATGTTGGCCGCTTCCACCTGGTATTCGTCAGGTGCCTCGAAATCGGTCGGCAGTTCATCCAGGCTCTTCACCGTCGGCTTGCCAAGACGGGTCAGCCGCTCATTGGCTCGCGCCAGCGCCTTCTCGTCCTGTTTGGCCTGTTCAGCCAGCCGCTCGGCTTCGTTCAGGGAGACCGACTTCTTGTCCTTGTCCGCCTGATACTCCTTGATGTCCTGCAGCACATAGGCAAATTCCGGATCCTTGGTGATCCGTGCCTCGTGGGCCGCTTTCAGCTTGGGCAGCAGGCTGGAGAAGTCCCCCAGTCGCTCGTAGCTGGCCGAGGCAATCTTGTCCCAGGGCAAGGCGTTGAACTCGCGGCTCTCCCCCGTCTCCCCCGGCGCTACCGCAGTCGGGAAGGCGATATCGGGTACAACCCCCTTGTTCTGGGTGCTGCCGCCATCGATACGGTAGAACTTGGCGATGGTGTACTGCACGTGACCCAGCGGCTGCTCGTAGAAGTCATAGACCTTGGCGAGGCTACGATGCTGCTGCACCGTCCCCTTGCCGAACGAGTTTTCGCCGAGGATCAGCGCACGACCATAGTCCTGCATGGCGGCAGCGAAGATCTCGGAGGCCGAGGCGCTGTAGCGGTCGATCATCACCGACATGGGGCCACCGTAGTAGACATTGCCGTCGTCGTCGCCATTGACGGTGATGCGACCCATGTGATCACGGATCTGCACCACGGGGCCGCTGGCAAAGAAGAGACCGCTCAGGGCGGAAGCTTCCGTCAGGGCACCGCCACCGTTGCCGCGCAGATCGACGATGAGGCCGTCGATCTTCTGCTTGTTGAGGCTGGAGATCTCCTTGATCACGTCGTCGTGCAGGTTGACGTAGAAGCTCGGGATCTCGAGCACGCCGATCTTCTTGCCCTCGGCGGTGATCACCTTGGACTTGGCGGCTCTGTCTTCCAGACGCACCTTGTCACGCACCAGCTCCACCAGCTCGGTCTTGGCGGTCGCGCCCTTGCCGCGCTGGATCTCCAGCTTCACCTTGCTGCCCTTGGGCCCCTTGATGAGCTCGACCACGTCGTCAAGACGCCAGCCAATGACATCCACGATCTTACCGTCGTCCTGCCCCACACCGGTGATCTTGTCATCGGGTTTCAGGTGATTGGACTTGGCCGCCGGGCCGCCTGGCACCAGGGAGCGGATGACGGTAAAGTCATCTTCCGCCTGCAGCACGGCCCCAATCCCTTCCAGCGAGAGGTTCATCTCGGTGTTGAACCGATCGGCGCTGCGCGGAGACAGATAGCTGGTGTGCGGTTCGATGGCGCGGGCGAAGGAGTTCATGAAGAGCTGGAACACGTCCTCGCTCTCGGTCTGGGACATCCGCTTGATGGCGTTGTTGTAACGCTTGCCAAGCAGCTCCTTGATCTCGGGCCACTCCTTGCCGCTGAGCTTGAGGCTCAGGGCATCGAACTTGACCCGCTGACGCCACAGCTCGTTGAGCTCGGCTTCATCCTTGGGCCAGGGAGCCCCTTCCCGATCGAAGACGTAATTGTCTTTCTGGGTAAAATCGAAGGGAGTGTCGAGCAGTTTGAGGGCGTATTCGAACCGCTCGTACCGCCGCTGCTGACTCAGGTTGAACATCTCGTAGGCCGGAGCCAGTCGCCCTCGCTCGAGGTCGGTGTCAAAACCGGTACGATATTTCTCAAAACGGCTGATGTCAGAGGCCAGAAACAGGTTGCGGCTGTAGTCCAGATTCTCCAGATACTTGTCAAAGATCACGGAGGAAAAGGCGTCGTCCAGCTTGAACTGTTTGTAGTGGGAGCGGGTAAACAGATTGGCAATTCGCTTGCTGGCCGTAGCATGTTGGCTCTCTTGAGCCAACACAGGCAAATCACTTTCCTTGAGCACCGGCTCGATGGCCTGTGCGAGCCCGGCAAGCGCCAGGCTACAGGCAACGAGTGAAAAACGAATCACGCCATGCTTCAACATTCGTCTCCTTAGAGAACCAGATGCTCGAACTTGACCCGCAACATCATGCCGGTCTGCAATTGAACCTGTACGTCATCCTTGGTCACTTCCTTGATGGTCGCAGGCACAGGGGACTTGCCCAGCACGACGCGCACGCCCTGCTCGACTTTCAGGGTAGCGGCATCCACTTTCACCAGCGGCGCATCGGCGACCGGTGCAGCCTTGGGAGCAGGGGCGGACTTGGGCTTGTCGGAGCGGGGAGCGTCAGCCTTGCGCGGCGCGTTGCGACGCGGCTGCTTGGGCTTGTCTTCCTTCTCCTTGGTGTTGGTGCGGCGGCTGGCAAAGACACGTTCCTTGCTCTCCTTGAGCGCCTGTTTGGCATGCTCGATGTGCTCTTCGGTGAGCAGCTCGCCCGGGTTGCCGTCCAGATCGACACGGGCCTGGCCAGCCTTGAGGCCATGCAGGTAACGCCAGCTGGAGGTGTATTGACGCAGAGCAGAGCGCAGCATGGTCTTGGAGACTCTCTCGTCATCAGCAAGACGCGCGGCCAGATCCTGGAAGATGCCAATCTTGAGTGGCTTGGCCTCTCCTTCAGCGATGAAGCAGGCCGGGAATTTCTCGACCAGGTAGGCGACGATCTCTTTACTGTTCTTCAGCTTTTCAGTGTTTTCCATGTATAACCTTGGCTTTCATATAGACGCACGGGCATGCCCGAACACAACAAAGGCCCCATTATAGAGAGCTTGGGACCTTTTGCGAACCATCTAGCAATGACTTAGAGCATGCTTTCCAAAATTTGCACCGTTTCTTCGAGGCCAATCCGGTCCTGCTCGTCAAAGCGGTTAAAGATTGGACTGTCGATGTCCAGCACCCCGATGATCTCCCCGCCACGGCGCAGCGGGATCACGATTTCCGAGTTGCTGGCACCGTCGCACGCAATGTGCCCCGCGAACTGGTGCACGTCGTCCACCAGCTGGGTCTTGCCCTCGGCAACCGCAGTGCCACAGACGCCGCGCCCGACCGGGATGCGCACACAGGCCGGCTTGCCCTGGAACGGGCCGAGCACCAGGGTCTCGCCCTGCAGCAGGTAGAAACCAACCCAGTTGATGTCAGCCAGTTCCTGATTGAGCAGGGCAGACAGGTTTGCCAGGGTGGCGATCATGTCGGGTTCGCCCTCTAGCAATGCCTGGGCCTGCTGGTTGAGCGTGCGATAAAATGCTTGTTTTTCAATCATGATTAAATGAACTTCACTCTTTGATAATCAATGCAAGGTACCGTCCTGCCTGAAAATTTCAAATCAATTTTCATTTATCCCCCCTCCTGGGGCCCGATGAGAGTCCGTTCAACGTGCCGCGCCCAACGTCAGTTGATGGCGCTGGCCATTGCTCCACTCGATGGTCAAGAGCCAGTCCATCGCCTCTGCCGTACAACTTCCCACCTGGGTCACCCCTCGCCACCCCGCATCGCTGGCTTCAAACAGCACGGGGATGAGCCCCATGAACATCTCCTTGCCCTCGAGCCAGGCCTTGACCGGCGTAATGGCCGGCACACCCCCTTGAAGGCGCAGGACAAAGTCATGTTCAGGGCGGATCGGCAAGCCATCGATGCTGACCGTCAGCGGGCGATCCCCGACGATGAGGCGGCAGGGGCTGTGGGACAGATCACAAATCTGAACATTGGAGCCCTCTGCATGGTCGCTTCCTGTGCCTGAAAACCAGGTTCGATAGGCCATCAGGGAGAGCAAAATGACCAGCACCATGGACAGGTGGACGATTTTGCGTGAAGTGAGTCTCTCTTTCATGAAAAAACAGCTCTGTAAGGTACGTAGAAAATGTAATTTTCGTGATCTGGCTCAAGGTAAAAACTGGCGGACATGAGACCCGCTGGAGCCAAATATATCACTGTTTGTACTGTTATTTTACCGGTCATTTCAGTATCATTCTCAATGGATTTTCATTTAACCACCTTTTGCTTTTCCTTTTATTAACAGATGTTAACGAGGGGATTTTGCAAAACCGGGGTGAAAATGGCCCAGGACACCGGGCAACACTAACAACAGCATCGGAAGCGGAATACAACGATGAGCCATACAACAAACCACCCTGAGTACAACTACACCGTTGTGCGCCAGTTCACCGTCATGACGATTGTCTGGGGTATCGTCGGCATGTCGGTGGGTGTATTGATTGCAGCCCAGTTGATCTGGCCTGCCCTCAACTTCGACACCCCCTGGCTGACGTACAGCCGTCTGCGTCCCCTGCATACCAATGCGGTCATCTTCGCATTTGGTTGCAGCGCCCTGATGGCCACCTCCTTCTACGTGGTGCAACGCACCTGTCAGGTCCGGCTGTTTGGTGGTCCCCTCGCCTCCTTCGTGTTCTGGGGCTGGCAGGCGATCATTCTGTCTGCAGCCATCTCGCTGCCGCTGGGGTACACCACCTCCAAAGAGTACGCCGAGCTGGAGTGGCCCATCGACATCGCCATCGCCGTGGTCTGGGTGAGCTATGCCATCGTCTTCTTCGGCACCTTGGTCAAGCGCACCACCTCCCACATCTATGTGGCGAACTGGTTCTTCGGTGCCTTCATCATCACGGTGGCCGTACTGCACATCGTCAACAACATGGAAGTGCCGCTCTCCGGCATGAAGTCCTACTCCATGTACTCCGGTGCCATGGATGCCATGGTGCAGTGGTGGTATGGCCACAACGCAGTGGGCTTCCTGCTGACAGCGGGCTTCCTTGGCATGATGTACTATTTCGTGCCCAAGCAGGCGGGTCGCCCCGTCTACTCCTACCGCCTCTCCATCGTGCACTTCTGGGCGCTGATCTCCCTCTATATCTGGGCCGGTCCGCACCACCTGCACTATACCGCCCTGCCTGACTGGGCCCAGTCGCTGGGCATGGTGATGTCCCTCATCCTGTTCGTGCCCTCCTGGGGCGGCATGATCAACGGCATCATGACCCTCTCGGGTGCCTGGCACAAGCTGCGTTATGACCCCATCCTGCGCTTCCTGATCGTCTCCCTGTCGTTCTACGGCATGTCGACCTTCGAAGGCCCCATGATGGCGATCAAGACCGTCAACGCCCTCTCCCACTACACCGACTGGACTATCGGTCACGTTCACTCCGGTGCCCTGGGCTGGGTTGCCATGGTGTCCATCGGTGCCGTCTACCACCTGATCCCGAACCTGTTCGGGCAGGGGCGCATGTACAGCATCAAGCTCATCAACGTCCACTTCTGGCTGGCCACCGTGGGCACCGTGCTCTATATCGTCGCCATGTGGATTTCCGGTGTGATGCAGGGCCTGATGTGGCGTGCGGTCAACGACGACGGCACCCTGACCTACAGCTTCGTGGAGGCGCTGCAAGCTTCCTATCCCTTCTACTTCGTGCGCTTCCTGGGTGGCTGCTTCTTCGTCACCGGCATGCTGCTGATGGCCTACAACGCCTATCGCACCGTCACTGCGCCCAAGGGTTCTCTGGAACCCGTCGCACAGCCAGCCTGATTTGAAGGGGTTTAAAGCATGAGCAACAACAACCGTCACGAGATTTTTGAAAAAAGCGTCCCCATGCTGGTGATTGGCATCATCTTCGCCATCAGCCTGGGGGGCCTGGTGGAAATCACCCCCCTGTTCTTCCAGAAGCAGACCAACGAGCCGGTGGAGGGCCTCAAGCCCTACACCGCCCTGCAGATGGAAGGACGCGACATCTACATCCGCGAAGGCTGCACCGTCTGCCACAGCCAGATGATCCGCCCGTTCCGCGCCGAGACCGAACGCTACGGCCACTACTCGGTTGCCGGCGAGAGCGTCTGGGAGCACCCCTTCCTGTGGGGCTCCAAGCGTACCGGCCCGGATCTGGCCCGGGTCGGCGGCCGCTACTCCGATGACTGGCATCGCGCCCACCTCATCAACCCGCGTGACGTGGTGCCCGAGTCCAACATGCCGGCCTTCCCCTGGCTCGAGACCAATGTGCTGAGCGGCGAGTTGACTGGCAAGAAGCTGGCTCTGTTCCGGGATCACTTCGGCGTGCCCTATACCGATGCCGACATCGCTGGCGCCGGTGAGGCCGTCAAGGGCAAGACCGAGCTGGATGCGCTGATCGCCTATCTGCAATCACTGGGCCATGCCCTGAAATAAGGAGTCGGGATATGGATTACGGCACATTTCGCGGCCTGTACACCCTGCTGCTGATGGTCATCATGATTGGCATCATCGTCTGGGCCTACAGCAAGCGCCGCAAGGCTTCTTTCGACGAGGCCGCCAACCTGGTTTTTGCCGATGACGAGCAACCCAGTGCTGATAACAAGAACGCAGGAGCGAAGCAATAATGAGCACTCTGTTTAGCATTTTTGTGACCGTCATAAGCCTTGGCACCATTCTCGGCTGCTTCCTGCTGCTGGCCTGGTGCATGAAGGACAAGATGGGAGCCGAAGAGGGCAAACCCATGGGTCACACCTTCGACGGCATCGAGGAGATCAACAATCCCCTGCCGAAGTGGTGGTCCTATATGTTCCTCTTCTTCATCGTCACCGGGCTCATCTACCTGCTCGCCTTCCCGGGCCTTGGCAACTTCAAGGGTCTGCTGGGCTGGCAGAGCTCCAACCAGGATGTGCGTTCCCTGGCCGAGTCCAAGGCGGCGGCCGAGTCTGCCAAGGCCGAAGGACGCGCGGTGGAATACGACCGGGAACTCGCCAAGGCCGACGAGATCTACGGCGCCAAGTTCCGCGAGCTGACCTATCAGGCTGACGGCAAGAGCTACAAGGAGATCACCGAGATCGCCAAGGATCCGGAAGCCCTGAAGGTGGGTCAGCGCCTGTTCCTGCAAAACTGTTCCCAGTGTCATGGCTCCGATGCCCGCGGTGGTCGCGGTTTCCCAAACCTGACCGACAGCGAATGGCAGTGGGGCGGCGCACCCGACCAGATCAAGACCACCATCATGGGCGGTCGTCAGGGGATCATGGCCGCCTGGGGCGAGATCCTGGGTCAGGACGGGGTGAAAGAGGTTGCCTCCTATGTGCTGAGCCTCTCCGGTCGTAAGGTTGATCTGGTGGAAGCCAAGAAAGGGGAAGCACGCTTTGCCATGTGCGCCGCCTGCCACGGTCCGGATGCCAAGGGCGGCATCGCCTTCGGCGCACCGGATCTCACCAACAACATCTGGCTCTATGGCGGCTCCCGTCAGGTGGTCGAACAGACCATCACCCACGGGCGCCACGGCGTGATGCCGGCCTGGAAGGACATTCTGGGGGAAGACAAGGTACACCTGCTCGCTTCCTACGTTTACAGCTTGTCCCACAACGATCGGCAAAATCAGCAGTAACATGTGATAAGCACGTGATTAATCAGCAAAAAGCCTCGACTCTTCGAGGCTTTTTGCTATCTTGTGTTGGCTGAATTACCGCCATTTCGTTAACCATTTGTTTCGGTAGCATCATGACTCAACCCTGGTATCGCCAATTCTGGCCCTGGTTCATCATCGCCCTCCCCTGCGCCGCCGTGGTAGGCAGCATCGCCACCGCCATCATTGCCAGCAAGGATGGGGTCAACCTGGTGGCGGAGGACTACTACAAGCAGGGCAAGGAGATTAACCAGGATCTCAGCAAGTTCGATCGCGCCGAGGCGCTCGGCATCCGTATCGCCCTCAATGTCAGCGACAAGGAGCTGACGTTAAATCCACTGTCCGGGGATTTCCCCCTCGGGCAGGCACTGCACCTCTCCCTGTTTCATCCCACGTTGGCGGGCCTGGACAGCGAACATCTGCTGACGGCCGATGGCAAGGGAGTCTATCGCCTGATGCTCGACAAGCCCCTCACCGGCAAGTGGCACGTGCGGGTCGATGCCTTCAACCATGAATGGCGCCTCCAGGAGACGGCACAACTGCCGACTCAGGCAGCGATTGAGCTCGATCCCAAGGGACGTTGAATCACGAAGGCAGGGTGATCGGCACGCCGGTCAGCCGCCCTTCTCCCCGACCCGGCCTGCAGGGCTGCATCAAAGAGGGATGATCACCATGACCGGCTGTTTTCACTGTGGTGAACCGGTTCCCACTGGCAGTAACTTTACTCTCGAGATCAAAGGCATCGCTCAGCCGATGTGTTGCCCTGGCTGTCAGGCCGTGGCACAGACCATTCTCGAATGCGGCCTCGCCAGTTATTACGAACACCGCACCGCTCCCGGCATCAAGGGGGAACTGGTGCCCGAAGAGCTCGCCGCCCTCACCCACTACGATCTGGCGGAGGTGCAGCAGGAGTTCGTCACCGACACCGGTACGGGTCGCGAAACGACGCGCGAGATCCAACTGACGGTGGAAGGTTTGACCTGCGCCGCCTGTGCCTGGCTCATCGAGCGGCACCTGATGACCCTGCGCGGTCTGCGTTACATCAACGTCAATACCACCACCCATCGCGCCCGCATCAAGTGGGATCCGGCCCAGCTCTCTTTGAGCGACATTCTCAAGGGCTTTGCCAGGGTCGGCTATCGCGCCTATCCCTTCCAGACTCATCAGCAGGAAGCGCTCTACGCCAAAGAGGTGCGCAGCTACATGTTCCGCATGGCGCTGGCCGGCCTTGGCTCCATGCAGGTGATGATGTGCGCCGTGGCACTCTACATGGACCTCTTCATCAGCGTGGAAGAGGAGTTCATGATCTACTTCAAGTGGATAAGCCTTCTGCTCTCCACCCCCATCATGATCTACTCGGCCCAGCCTTTTTACGTGGGGGCATGGCGCAGCCTGAAGCAGGGGCACCTCTCCATGGATGTGTCGGTGTCGCTGGCACTGATCGGCGCCTTCGTCGCCTCCATCTGGGCCACGGTCTTCAACACGGGTGAGGTCTATTACGACTCCATCACCATGTTCGTCTTTTTCCTGCTGTTGGGCCGTCTGCTGGAACTACGAGCGAGGCGCAAGGCGTCGGAGTCGAGCTCCAACCTGGCGCGTCTGGTGCCCATCATGGCGACCCGCATCGATGATGACGGCGAACACGAGGTGGCCGCCAAGACGCTGCGAGTCGGAGACAGGGTGCGGGTACTCGCGGGGGCCACCCTGCCGGCAGACGGCATCGTCACCTTGGGCCAGGCCAGCCTCAACGAATCCATGCTGACTGGCGAACAGTTGCCTCTGCTCAAGCAGGCCGGGGATCCCGTCTATGCAGGCACCATCAATACCGATGCCCCCCTGGAGATCCGGGTCAGCCATCCCATTGAAGAGTCGCGTCTGGCCCAGATCATGCGCCTGCAGGATCATGCTCTGGACGACAAGCCCGCCATCGCCCAACTGGCGGACGTGCTGTCGCGCCACTTTATCCTGGTGCTCCTGATCATTGCGGCCGCGGTCTGGACCTTCTGGCATTTTCATCAGCCCGAGCGGGCCTTCTGGGTCACCCTGGCGGTGCTGGTGGCGACCTGTCCCTGCGCCCTCTCGCTGGCCACCCCGACCGCACTGACCTCGGCCACTGCCAACCTGACCCGCAGCGGCATCCTGCTGCGCCGCGGCCACGTGCTGGACATTCTGACCCGGGCCAACCGCATCGTGATGGACAAGACGGGAACCCTGACCACGGGCAACATCAGCCTGGTGAGCACCCAGCCCCTCGGCGAGCTCGACGCAGCCCGCTGCCTCGCACTCGCCCATGCCCTGGAGACCTACTCCGAGCACCCCATCGCCCGTGCGTTTCGAAGCAAACCACTGGCGGACGGGGTGCCGCTCGCCGCCAGCGACGTCACCCCCGTCATCGGCCACGGCGTGCAGGGAGTAATTGAGGGCAAGCATTACCGCATCGGCAGTGCACGCTGGCTCGAACTGGCGCAAGAAGAGAATGCCGCTCAAGGGCTGACCATCTATCTGGCCGATGAACACGGACTACTGGCCCGTTTCATCCTGGCCGACACGCTGCGCCCCGATGCCGGTGCACTGATCCAGGCCTTCAAGGAGGCAGGCCTGCAAACCACCATTCTCACCGGCGACGGTTCGGACCAGGCGGACATGCTGGCCCGTGAGCTGGGGGTCGATGAGCTGGTAAAAGGGGTCACCCCGGACGGCAAGCTGGCCTATCTCAAGGCCCGGGAAGCGGCCGGGGATATCAGCATCATGGTGGGAGATGGCATCAACGACGCCCCTGTGCTGGCCGGCGCCCACGCGTCCTTTGCCATGGCGGGGGGCACGGATCTGGCCAAGAACAGTGCCGACGCCATCCTGCTGGCCGACGATCTCTCCCGTCTGCTGGCCGCCCGGGCCCTGGCCCTGCGCACTCGCAAGATCATCAAGGAGAACTTTGCCTGGTCCATCGGCTACAACCTGCTTGTGCTGCCGCTGGCTGCAAGTGGCTGGCTCCCCCCTTATCTGGCGGCTGCTGGCATGTCCCTGAGCTCCCTCATCGTGGTCACCAACTCCATGCGGCTCAACCGGTGAGCAGCCATCTGGCATCCTCCCGGGTGGCGGCACCTCTTGCCTCGCCGGGTTATCATCCCCCTTTCACCACAGGGTCCGCGCCATGAACATTATCTTCGTCCTCATCCCCATCGCCATCCTGTTCGTTGTCATTGCCGGCGCCGTCTTCTTCTGGGCCATCCGCTCCGAGCAGTTCGAGGATCTCGACAGGCAGGGCTCCAACATCCTGTTTGACGAGGAGCAGCGCCCCTTGCCCCCCTCTGAACAACAAGCAGAACAGGAAAACAGGCCCCATGACCAGCAGCCTTGACCTCATGGGCGCCCTGCTGGTCGGGCTTGCCGGTGCCGGCCACTGTATCGGCATGTGTGGCGGCGTGTCCGCAGCGCTCTCCATGGCCATACCTGCCGAGAAGCAGCATTTTTGGGGCAGGCTCGGTTATCTGCTCAACTACAACCTGGGGCGCATCCTGAGCTATGTGCTGGCGGGCGCGCTGGTGGGCGGCTTGCTCGCCACCACCACGGAGATAGGCGCTGGCAAACACGCCCTGGCAGGGCTTCGCCTCATCGCCGCCCTGCTGATGATAGCGCTCGGCCTCTACTTGGCTGGCTGGTGGCATGGCGTCTTGCTGCTCGAGCGCATCGGTGCGAAGTTCTGGCCTCTCATCAAGCCGCTGGCAGGCAGGTTTCTCCCGTTTACATCAGCCAGGCAGGCCCTCCCCTTTGGCATGATATGGGGCTGGCTCCCTTGCGGCCTCGTCTACTCCATGCTGACCTGGAGCGCTGCCGCAGGCTCCGCGAGTGGCGGGGCACTCATCATGCTCTTTTTCGGCCTCGGCACCCTGCCGACCCTGTTTGCGCTAGGGGGGCTGGCAGACCGATTGCGCTACTGGCTCACCCTGCGCAGCCTGCGCCTTGGGGGCGCCTTGCTGCTTATTGCCTACGGGATCCACACCCTCTGGATCGGGATGGCGTCCTTTTGAAACCCTATCCAAAACGGATGAGATGGTGGTAAACTTGTTTGATATAAATCAATTATTCATTTGAGCCTATGATCCCGGACAAGAAACCTGGCAGACGTATTCAGAGCGGTGGCTGTGCAATTCATTGCCAGGATTGCAGCATCAGCCAGCTCTGCATCCCCTTCACCCTGAACGATAACGAGCTCGATCAGCTCGACAGCATCATCGAGCGCAAAAAGCCGTTCCAGAAGGGTGAAGAGTTGTTCAAGGCCGGCGATGAGCTCAAGTCGCTCTATGCCATACGTTCCGGGACCATCAAGTCATACACCATCACCGAACAGGGTGACGAACAGATCACCGCCTTCCACCTCGCCGGTGATCTGGTCGGTTTCGACGCCATCCACAAGCAGGCCCACCCCTCCTTCGCCCAGGCGCTGGAAACCGCCATGGTGTGCGAAATACCGTTCGATGTGCTCGACGACCTCTCTGGCAAGATGCCCAAACTGCGCCAGCAGATCATGCGGCTGATGAGCAACGAGATCATGGGCGACCAGGAGATGATACTGCTGCTCTCCAAAAAGAACGCCGAAGAGCGCCTCGCTGCCTTCCTGCACAATCTCTCGGTTCGTTTCTCCGAGCGCGGCTTCTCCGCCAAGGAGTTCCGCCTCTCCATGACCCGTGGAGACATCGGCAACTACCTCGGTCTCACCGTCGAGACCATCAGCCGCCTGCTGGGCCGTTTCCAGAAATCCGGTCTCATCAGCGTCAAAGGCAAATACATTACTGTACTTGACAACGTTGCCTTGGGCGTCATGGCCGGAGCCACTCGTCCTCCCTGCGGTTAATCCCCGTTTATTCCCTTTTTTGCCGGATCGGATCACCCTGAAATTTGATCCGGCACACCTTCCCGTCTCCCCCCTTGGACTAAGCTGTAATAGCTAAAGAGTTGCCATCATTGGCCTTTTTACCAAGGAGGAGAACATGGTCAAGTACCGAAACATTCTGGTGGTGATCAATCCCGAGGAGGAGCGCCAGATCGCGCTCGAGCGCGCGGTCAAGGTCGCCGAGCTGGATGAGGGCGCCCAGCTGACCCTGCTCCTGACGATTTACGACTTCTCTTACGAGATGACCGCCATGCTCTCGGCAGACGAGCGGGAAGAGATGCGCCATGGTGTCATCGCCCAGCGTCGGGAGTGGCTCGACGAGATCCTAACTCCCTATCGGGCCAGAGGGCTGGAATGCGAAGTGAAAGTGCTTTGGCACAACCGTCCCTTCGAGTGCGTCATTCAGGAAGTGCTGGAACAGCGTCACGATCTGGTCGTCAAGGCGACTCACAAACACTCCTTCCTGCAAACCTTCATCTTCACCCCCACCGACTGGCACCTGCTGCGCAAATGCCCCTGTCCGGTTCTGCTGGTAAAAGAAGGGCACTGGCAACGGGGGGGCAACCTGATTGCCGCCATCAACTGCTCGAGCGATGACAAGGAGCAGAAGGTGCTTAACGAGCGGATCACCCGCGAGGGGATCGCCATCGCCGAGCTGCTTGGTGCCAGTCTCTATCTGGTCAACACCTACCCGGGCACCCCGGTCAATGTCGCCATCGAACTGCCAGAGTTCGATCCCAACGCCTACAACGATGCCATTCGCAAACACCATGAAGATCTGCTGCGGGAACATGCCGATCAATTCGGCATCAACCACATGTGGACCAAGGTGG
This sequence comes from Aeromonas sp. ASNIH1, assembly GCF_002934285.1. Lineage (NCBI taxonomy): Bacteria > Pseudomonadati > Pseudomonadota > Gammaproteobacteria > Aeromonadales > Aeromonadaceae > Aeromonas > Aeromonas sp. ASNIH1. The sequence continues at coordinate 4,134,982 of NZ_CP026228.1, forward strand.
CGGAAGGCTTGCCGGAGGAGGTGCTGCCGGACATGGCGGACGATCTGAATGCCACCCTGATGATCATGGGATGCGTCGGCCGTACCGGCCTCTCTGCCGCCCTGCTTGGCAACACCGCCGAGCACGTGGTGGACAGGCTCAACTGCGACATTCTCATCCTCAAACCCGACGATTACAGCTGCCCTGTGGATGACAGGCGTCATCCTGCATAAGCGTTTCTTGCCCTCCCCCGGGACATGGCTATAATAAGCCGCTTATTTTTGTCCCGGGTTTGAGGCCATGCTAGAAGAGCTTAACGCCAAAGAGAAATACAGTTTCAACAAGCTGCAGAAACGTCTGCGGCGCAACGTGGGCCAGGCCATCGCCGACTTCAACATGATTGAAGAGGGTGACAAGATCATGGTCTGCCTGTCTGGCGGCAAGGACAGCTTTGCCATGCTCGACATCCTGATGAGCCTGAAGGCCAGCGCCCCCATCCATTTCGATCTGGTGGCCGTCAACCTGGATCAGAAGCAACCCGGCTTCCCCGAGCACGTGCTGCCCGAATACCTGAGCACTCTCGGCATCGACTTCAAGATCGTGGAAGAAGATACCTATTCCATCGTCAAGGAGAAGGTACCGGAGGGCAAGACTACCTGCGCGCTCTGCTCCCGCCTGCGCCGCGGCATTCTGTATCGCACCGCCCAGGAGCTGGGCTGTACCAAGATCGCCCTTGGCCATCACCGTGACGACATCCTCGAGACCCTGTTCCTCAACATGTTTTACGGTGGCAAGCTCAAATCCATGCCCCCCAAGCTGGTGAGCGACGATGGCAAGAACGTGGTGATCCGCCCCCTGGCCTACTGCAAGGAGAAAGATCTGGTGCGCTATGCCGAGGTCAAGGCCTTCCCCATCATCCCCTGCAACCTGTGCGGCTCCCAGGAGAACCTGCAGCGCCAGGCCATCAAGCAGATGATGCAGGAGTGGGATCGCCGCTTCCCAGGCCGTCTCGAGACCATGTTCACCGCCATTCAGGACGTGATCCCGAGCCACCTGCTCGATCACCAGCTGTTTGACTTCAAGAGCATCAATCGCGACTCCGGCATCATCGACGGTGGCGACAAGGCATTTGATCCGCCCGAGCTGCCCAAGGCGCCGCTGCTGGACATCGACGAGATGGACATGCTGGACGTGATTGAGGTGCGCTAAGCCCCGTCACCCACAAAAAAGGAGCGCCAGGCGCTCCTTTTTTCATTCTGGCAATCTGCGGACTCGGGTCGCTACTCCTTGTGTAGCCAGGGGGTCAGGCGCAGGATCTCCCCTTGCAGTTGCAGCTTGCCCTGGGCAAACCCCTTCAGCTGCGCATTGCTGAGCAGCAGTTGCCCCTGCTGCCAGGAGACGGCCTCCTGACGGGCACCCTCCACAAGGTAGGCTGTGCCTGCGGGCGCCACCATGGAGATCCGCACCCCTTCCATCTTGGGCAGGAAATACTGGCCGACCATGCCGGCCATCTTGTCGAGCAATCGCTGCATCTGCTGCTGACGCGAGACAAGTTCGGCCAGCGGCACCTCGGGTGTGGCGGGGGCGTCAGCCATCACCTGTACCGACAGATCACAGGCGGCGTGGGCCTCGGTGAGCCCCACCACCACGATCGCCTTGTCGAGGTTGAGATCATCGTCATAGGGCAGACGCAGTTCGCCATCCACCGTGACCTCGGCGGGCACATCCCTGTCCGGGGTCGAGACCCGGGCCGAGGTGAGCCCGCAGCGCCGACCGTTCTGTTGACTGGCCAGATAAAAGCCCAGTCTGGCGTGGCCAAATTCCCCCTTGGCGAAGGTCTTCATCTGGCTGTAGAAGGTGCCGTAGTCGAGTTCAAGGGACGGCTCAGCCTGTCCCAGCATGGGCATCAGCAGGAGCGCCGCCATCCCGTATCGCTTGTTCATATGCCATCCTTTTGCATCATGCTCCGGGCGGGTCGACACCGGCTGACCCCTGGTATTCCATTATGCGTTGAAATGATCCGGGCCCTGCCCGTCGTTGCCACTGGCAACCTCGGTCACTTCGACTGCCACCCCACACAGATCCCGGTAGAGAATGCCCTTGCAGTTGAAGTAGAGCGGCGCCACCCAGATAAGTCCCAGCCCCATGGGGATGAGCGCCAGGAAGAAGAGTGCCAGCATGACCCCGTGCAGCAGCACTATGCTGGGCCAGCCCCGGGCAAAGAGCTTGAGGGAGACCAGAATGGCCTGAGCCGGGGAAAGACCGCGCTCCAGCACCAGAGGTACGGTAAACACCAGCCCCATGCCCACCAGGGCGGAAGGGATGAAGGCCAGCATCACAGGCACACCCAGCAGCTCGAACAGGGGTCCAAACAGGCTGGTGATGAGGCTGCCGAGCAGACTCAGGCTGCCCAGGCGCAGGAAGTGGCGGAAGAAGTCGAACACCTGGCTCGGCCGGGCGCGTACCCCCACCGACTGCTGCAACCCCAGCATGTCGAGGGAGGAGGTCATGGGTGACATGATCACCGTGACCAGCAGGCTCAGGATCAGGGCCATATCCATATCCCCTCCTTCACGGGCGACATAGGGCGTCAGCAAGGTATTGCTCAGCAGGATCCAGATTGCCATGACCCCGGCGATGGCCAGCGCCAATCCGAAACCGGTGCGACGAGTCTGTTGCCACCCCTCTTTCAACACCCCTTGCAGGTCCAGACGATATCCCTGGCTGAGGGACTGTTCGAGGGTTCCACCGATCCGCATTCTATTACTCAATTGACTGTCCAACATTCACTGACGACTGATCCAAAGTGGCACATTATAGCGGTTTGAACCGGCATGCGTAGCCGTTTTTCCTGTTATCTTCCGTTCAGAAAGCCATTGATACCAAAGGCCTTGCAGCCCTACTTGATGAAGTTCCCCTCACCCTTGGCCCCTCTGTCCAACGGGAGTAGGATGTTGACATCCTCCCCCACCTTAGCGCTTCGCGTCACAGGAGGGGGATTCCCATTACTGGGTGATAGCTGCTCGCGCAGTACCGGGTTCCTGCTTCATCGGGCGGCCTGATTGCACCACGCCTCCACAGGCTAAAACGGCGTGTCCCGCCGCTAAAATATTGCGAGCGCCGTTCACATCGGCGTTTGCCTCATAACCACACGCAGCGCATTTAAACTGGCTTTGCGTCTGGCGGTTATCCTTCGCAGTATGCCCACAACAGGCGCACTGCTGGCTCGTGTAGGCCGGGTTTATCGCCAACACCTGACCGCCTCGCCATGCCTGCTTATATTCGAGCTGGCGGCGCAGCTCAAACCAGCCCTGATCTAATATCGAACGATTCAGCCCTGATTTTGCCCGGACGTTGCGCCCCGGCTGGCTGGTCGTGCCCGCTGCTGATTTTGACATGCTGGCAACCTTCAAATCCTCAATGACGATCATCGCGTGGTTTTTGCTGATAGTCGTTGTGACCTTGTGAAGGTAATCGCGGCGGGTATTGGCGATATGTGAGTGCAGCCGCTGGATCTTGGCTTTTTGTTTCTTCCAGTTGCTGCTGAACTTTACCTTTTTGCTCAACTGGCGTTGGAGCCTTGCCAGCTTGGTCTGATTGGTTTTGAAGCTGTTGACGGGCTCAAACACCGTGCCGTCTGACAGGGTTGCGAGCTTGGCGATCCCCGCATCCAGCCCGACCATTGAGCCGGAGGGGTGAATTGGCTCAAGCGTCTCCTGCTCGACCTGAAAGGAGATATACCAGTGCCCGGCTGCTTGGCTGACGGTCGCGTTTTTAATTTTTCCTTCAACTGGCTGGGACTGGCGAAACTTGACCCACGCCAGCCCGGCAGGAAGCTTCACGCGACCTTTTTCAAGGCGGCAATACTTGTCAAAGTTGACGAACCGGATAGCGTCGCGGTTGTCGCTTTTTTTCTTGAATACGGGTGCCTTGGCGGCGAGTTTCTTATCAAAGCAGCGCATCCACGCGCCATGCAAATCCTTGAGCTTCTGCTGGAGGTTGTCGGTATATGCCTCGGCCAGAAAGGCCATTTCTGGGTCTTTCTTCCAACTGGTGAGCATCCTGTTCAGCTCAAAGGCAGAAGGCAGTTTTTCGCCAGCATCCAGAATGCGTTTGGTTTCTGCCAGCCCGTGATTCCAGACATAACGAGCACAACCGCCCAACTGGCGCAGGCGTTGCGCTTGTTGTTCGGTCGGTTCGAGTCGGAATTTGTAGGCTTTCAGAATTTGCATTTAGCGCTCAGTGTGTAGCATTATTGCCATATCTATTAAGCCCGATTGAGTGACAGAATGCAATTCACTAAAATTAATAAATCACGCCATGCGGCCTACGTTTTGCACGTACATTTGGTGTTTATCACCAAGTATCGAAAGCCGATATTGGGGGATCTGCATCACGCTTCCTTCGGTCAGTGTGCGGCAGAGGTTTGCAGAGATTTTGGTGCGGAACTGAAAGAGTGTGACGGAGAGGCTGATCATGTTCACATGCTGATAGAGTACGCGCCAACGGTGCAGCTATCGGTACTGGTGAACTCGTTAAAGGCGGTCACATCAAGGCGACTGCGTAATGAATTTCTGGACTTGAGAGGTGCTTACAGCAAACCCGTACTCTGGTCACGCTCTTACTTTGCGGGCTCTTGCGGCGGAGCACCGTTGGAGGTGATCAAGCAATACATTCAAAACCAGCGGGGCTGACGCCCCGGCGAAATTCCCCTCCCACCTACGTCGGAGGGAGTCCCCTTTCGCATTTAAGATGGCGCGCGCTGGCGGACGAGATGTCCACTGGCTCTTCTCTCTCACACAAGGAAAACGGTCATGTCCGAACTGACGCTCTATCTTGCCCCGGGTACCTGTGCCATGGCGGTACGCATCGCTCTGGTGGAGGCCGGTGCCCCTCACCTTGTCAAGCGCCTGGATCTGGCCGCTGGTGAACAGCGCAGCCCCGACTACCTCGCCATCAATCCCAAGGGGCGAGTCCCGGCACTGGTGACGGAGCATGGCGTGCTGACCGAAACACCGGCTCTGCTGCTCTACGTGGCCCAGCGTTTTCCTAACGCCGGGCTGGCCCCATTGGATGACCCCTTCCTCCTGGCCAGGATGCAGGAGGTACACAGTTTCCTCGTCTCCACCGTCCATGTCGCCCATGCCCATGGACGCCGTCCCGGCCGCTGGGCCGACGATGAACAGGCCATGGCTGCCATGCAGGCCAAGATGCCCCAGAACATGCGCGATGGCTTTGACCAGATTGAGCGCCACTATCTGGCCGGCCCCTGGGTACTGGGGGAGCGCTTTAGCCTGGCCGACATCTACCTCTTCGTGATTGCAGGCTGGCTCGAGAGCGACGGGGTTGCCATCAGCGAGTTTCCCAAGGTGGCGGATCACTATCAGCGCATGCTGGCCCGCCCCGCAGTGCAGGCGGCGCTCGCCCTCTGATCTCCTCGCGCCGGGTACGCCTTTTTGTGCGGGCAACATCCGGCGACGCCTCTCAGACGGGGTGCTCTTATGGCACCCGTTTCTTCTGAAATTGCCCTGTCACTGAGATCGTTTTCACATTTTCGTCATCACTGCCTAGACCCGTTAACGGTTAACACCTATCTTTCGCCCTAATGACGCAACCGGTTGCGTAACCGATTGCCCAACTCAATATTCATATGCGGTCCCAGGCCGCCGAGGTGCTGTATGAAACGAGGCAAGCTGCTCAATGCTCCCTTAAGCGCGCTGGTCGCGCAGATGGGCCACACCGACGAGATCACCGTCTGCGACGCTGGCCTGCCCATTCCGGCAGGCCCCGAGCGCATCGATCTGGCGCTGATGGCGGGCACCCCCAGCCTTGAAACCGTACTGACCGCCCTACTCACCGACCTGGTGGTGGAGAAGGTGATCATGGCAAGCGAGATCAAGCAGATCAGTCCCGCCGCCCATCAGGCGCTGGTGGATCAGCTGGAGGCCCACGCAGCCGCCCAGGGCAAGCCCATCACCATCGAGTACTGCCTGCACGAAGCGTTCAAGGCTCGCTCCTGCCAGAGCAAGGCTATCGTGCGCAGCGGCGAGGTGACTCCCTACGCCAACCTGATCCTCTGCGCCGGTGTGGCGTTCTGAATTCTTCAAAGAAGGCCTCTTCAAGGAAGCTGCAAATGAGCACAACCTCCCCCCTCTCACCCATTCTGGAGCTGACCGGGATCGTCAAGACCTTCCCCGGGGTACGCGCCCTCGACGAAGCGGGCCTTCGGGTCTATCCGGGCCAGGTGATGGCCCTGCTCGGCGAAAATGGCGCTGGCAAGTCGACCCTGATGAAGGTGCTGACCGGCATCTACCAGGCCGATGCGGGCTACATCAACTATCGCGGCCAGCCGGTGCACTTCAAGGGCCCCCGCGACTCTCAGGATCAGGGGATCAGCATCATCCACCAGGAGCTGAACCTGCTGCCGGAATTGTCGATTGCCGCCAATATCTTCCTCGGCCGCGAACCGCGCACCCGTTTTGGCAGCATCGACCACAAGCAGTTGCGTGAGCGTGCCAGCGGTCTGCTGGCGCGACTTGGCGTCAAGCACGGCCCGGATACCCGACTCGGGGATCTCTCCATCGGTGAACAGCAGATGGTAGAGATCGCCAAGGCGCTGTCGTTCGATGCCAGCGTCATCATCATGGACGAGCCCACCGATGCGCTGACCGACACCGAGACCGAGCAGCTCTTCACCGTCATTCGTGAACTGCGCGAGCAGGGCTGCGGCATTGTCTACATCTCCCACCGCCTGAAAGAGATCTTCGAGATCTGCGATCGGGTCACCGTGCTGCGGGATGGCAAGTGGATCGGCGAGCAGGCGGTGAGCGATCTCGATGAAGACAGGATCATCGAGATGATGGTGGGCCGCCGGCTGGAAGAGCAGTACCCACGTCTTGAGCGCGAGCTTGGCCCGGTTAGCCTGCAGGTGAACGATCTGGCTGGTCCCGGCGTGCGCGGGGTGAGCTTCTCCCTGCGTCAGGGGGAAATTCTGGGCTTTAGCGGCCTGATGGGCTCCGGCCGCACCGAGCTGATGAAGCTCATCTACGGTGCCAGCCCCATCAGCGCTGGCCAGGTGACGGTGGATGGCCACGCCCTGGTACCCAGAAGCCCGGCCGATGGTCTGGCCGCTGGTATCGCCTATATCTCCGAGGATCGCAAGGGCGACGGCCTGGTGCTGGAGCTGTCGGTGCGCGAAAACATGAGCCTGTGCGCCCTCGGCGAGTTCATTCGTGGCGGTAAGATTGACGGCAAGGCCGAGCGCCAGGCGGTAGGGGACTATGTGCGTTTGTTCAACATCAAGACCCCGAGGCAGGATCAGCTGATCAAGCTCCTCTCCGGCGGCAACCAGCAGAAGGTGGCCATCGCCAAGGGGCTGCTGACCCGGCCCAAGGTGCTGATCCTGGATGAGCCGACCCGCGGCGTCGATGTCGGCGCCAAGAAGGAGATCTATCAGCTCATCAACCAGTTCAAGAAGGAGGGGATGAGCATCATCCTGGTCTCCTCCGAAATGCCGGAAGTGCTCGGCATGAGTGATCGCATTATGGTGATGCACGAAGGGCGCATTAGCGCAGAATTCAACACCCGCGATGCCAATCAGGAGAAGCTGATGGCAGCGGCAGTCGGTAAACAGTGGCAAGCAGAGCAAGAGGCAGCACAATGACAACCCAAACCCTTTCCCGCCGCGGCGTCATGAGCAAGGCCTGGTGGATCGAGAACAAGTCCCTGGTCGCGCTGCTGGTGCTGATCGGCGTGGTCTCCTTCCTGAGCCCCAACTTCTTCACCGCCGACAACCTGCTCAACATCCTGCGCCAGACATCGGTCAACGCCATCATGGCGGTCGGCATGACGCTGGTCATCCTCACCGCCGGCATCGATCTGTCGGTCGGCTCGGTACTGGCCCTGTGCGGCGCCCTGGCCGCCACCATGGTGGCCATGGAGCTGCCCATCGGCCTGGTGATCCCCCTCACCCTGGGGGCCGGCGCCCTGCTTGGCAGCATCAGCGGCCTCATCATCGCCAAGGGCAAGGTACAGGCCTTCATCGCCACCCTGGTCACCATGACCGCCCTGCGCGGCGTCACCATGGTCTACACCGAGGGGCGCCCCATTTCCACCGGCTTCAGTGACGGCGCCGATCACTTCGCCTGGCTCGGGACCGGCTACCTGCTGGGTCTGCCGGTGCCCATCTGGCTGATGGCCATCGTCTTCCTGCTGGCCTGGTACCTGCTCAACCACACTCGCCTGGGCCGCCACATCTATGCCCTCGGCGGCAACGAATCGGCCACCCGCCTCTCTGGTATCAATGTGGATCGGGTCAAGCTCGCGGTGTATGGTCTGTGCGGCATGCTGTCGGCACTGGCCGGGCTCATCGTCACATCCCGCCTCTCCTCCGCCCAGCCCACAGCCGGCATGGGGTACGAGCTGGATGCCATCGCCGCCGTTGTGCTGGGGGGCACCAGCCTGATGGGGGGCAAGGGCCGTATCATGGGTACCCTGATCGGTGCCCTCATCATCGGCTTCCTCAACAATGCCCTCAACCTGCTCGACGTCAGCTCCTATTACCAGATGATCGCCAAGGCCAGCGTGATTTTGCTTGCCGTGATGATCGATAACAAAAGCAACCGTTAACAAGCCACGCCACACACAAGGAATGAAATGATGAAAAAGCTCAATACCCTGCTCGCTGCCGCCATCATGTCCGTGCTGGGCACCGCCCAGGCCGCGGAACACACCCTGGCGATGGTGGTCTCCACCCTCAACAACCCCTTCTTCGTCACCATGAAGGAGGGGGCCGAAGCCAAGGCCAAGGAGCTTGGCTACGAGCTGGTGGTGCTGGACTCCCAGAACGACCCGGCCAAGGAGCTCTCCAACGTGGAAGATCTCACCGTGCGCAAGGTCAACGCCATCCTGATCAACCCGACCGACTCCGAAGCCGTGGGCAACGCCATTCGCCTGGCCAACAAGGCGAACATCCCGGTGCTGACCCTGGACCGCGGCGCAGCCCAGGGTGACGTCAAGGCCCACATCGCCTCCGACAACGTGGCCGGTGGCAAGCTGGCTGGCGACTTCATCGCCGAGAAGCTGGGCAGCGGTGCCAAGGTGATCCAGCTGGAAGGGATCGCAGGTACCTCCGCCGCCCGTGATCGCGGCGAAGGCTTCGCCCTGGCGGTCACCGCCAACAAACTGCAGGTGCTGGCCTCCCAACCCGCCGACTTTGACCGCACCAAGGGTCTGAACGTCATGGAGAACCTGCTGGCCGCCCATCCGACCGTGCAGGCAGTGTTCGCCCAGAACGACGAGATGGCGCTGGGAGCCATCCGCGCCGTGCAGGCCGCTGGCAAAGAGGTGATGATCGTGGGCTTTGACGGCACCGACGATGGCAAAGCCGCCGTGGCCAAGGGTAAACTGGCCGCCACCGTGGCACAGCAGCCTGCCCTCATCGGCGCCATCGGCGTGGAAACCGCCGACAAGGTGCTCAAGGGTCAACCGGTGGAAAAATCCATCCCGGTACCGCTGCAAATCGTCAACAAGTAAGTTGACGGGGGGAGGTTCGCCTCCCCTCTCTTTTTCCGCCAGTGCCGCCTGGTCTGGGTCCACCCAGACCAGGATGTACTCAACCAAGGGTGATAGGAATGAATCGTCTCGTAGTCCTCGGCAGCGTGAATGCGGATCATGTGCTGCGCGTCCCCCACTTTCCCCGCCCCGGTGAAACCCTGACCGGCCACAGCTATCAGGTCGTTCCCGGCGGCAAGGGCGCCAATCAGGCGGTGGCCGCCGCCCGCCTCGGCGCCCCTGTCTCCTTCATCGCCCGCATCGGTGATGATGCCATCGGCCACCAGATGAAAACCGGGTTTGCCAACGACGGCATCGATGTCAGCGCCGTCGAACTCGACCCCAGGCTCCCCACCGGCATCGCCATCATCTATGTGAGCGACGAGGGGGAGAACAGCATCGGCATCTCCGCCGAAGCCAATGGCGCCCTCACCCCGGCCGTAGTGCAAGGTCACGAGGCAATGATCGCCGCCGCCCACACCCTGCTGCTGCAACTGGAAGTGCCGCTGGAGAGCGTGCAGGAAGCGGCCCGTCTGGCTCGTGCCCACGGCACCCGGGTGGTGCTCAACCCCGCCCCCGCGCGCCCGCTCTCAAGGGATCTGCTGGCGCTGGTGGACCTCATCACCCCCAACCAGACCGAGGCCGAGCTGCTGACCGGCGTCAAGGTGACGGACGAAGCGAGCGCCCGGGAGGCTGCCACCCGCTTCCACCAGATGGGCATCGGTGAGGTGATGATCACCCTGGGGTCTCAAGGGGTCTATTGCAGCAAGGGGCAGAAACAGGCGCTCATGCCGGGTTTTCGGGTCAAGGCGGTGGATACCACGGCTGCCGGGGATACCTTCAACGGCGCCTTCCTGGCGGCCGAGCTCGCCGGCGCCGACTTTGACGCAGCCGTACGCTTTGCCCACGGGGCGGCGGCACTCTCCGTCACCCGGTTTGGTGCCCAGAGCTCCATCCCGAGCAAGCAGGAGGTCGATGCTTTCCTCCTTGAACAGACTGCGCAGGGGCACTGATGGCCAATATCAAGGAGGTGGCTGCGCTGGCGGGAGTGTCGACCACCACCGTTTCCCACGTCATCAACGAGACCCGCTTCGTGGCCGAAGAGACCCGGGAGCGGGTCTTCGCCGCCATGCGCGATCTCAACTATGCCCCGAGCCTGGTGGCCCGCAGCCTCAAGGTAAAGGAGACCAACAGCATCGGCATGCTGGTTACCACCTCCAGCAACCCCTTCTTCGCCGAGGTGGTGCGCGGGGTGGAGCGCTACTGCTTCGAGCAGGGTTACAACCTGATGCTGGGCAACACCGAAGGACAGGCCGAGACGGCGCTCTCCTACCTCAAGATGATGCTCAGGAAACGGGTCGACGGCCTGCTCATCATGTGCAGTGAAGGGCAGCAGGAGGTGTTCAACCAGCTCGACTGGCTCAAGAGCCTGCCGGTCGTGGTGATGGACTGGGGCATGGAGAATGGCGAGGTGGATCTCATCGCCGACAACTCCCATCGTGGAGGCTACCTGGCAACCCGCCATCTGCTGGGGCTGGGTCACACTGCCATCGGTTGCATCACGGGCCCCCACAGCCGCGCCCCGGCCAACCAGCGCCAGGCGGGTTTCGAGCAAGCGATGCAGGAGGCCGGGCTCACCGTCAATCCGGGCTGGATCCAGGAGGGAGACTTTGACTGCGCCAGCGGCGCCGCCGCCATGACCCGCCTGCTGGCGCTGCCAGAGCGTCCCACCGCGCTGTTTGTCTGCAACGACATGATGGCCATGGGGGTCATCAGTGCCGCCCATCAGGCAGGGCTGGTGATCCCCCGCGATCTCTCCATCGTCGGCTATGACAACGTGGCGCTGGCCCAGTTCATGTCCCCCCCGCTCACCACGGTCAATCAACCGAAAGAGGAGCTGGGCCGCCTCGCCGTCACCCGGCTGCTGGCGCGCATCAACGGCGAGCCCATCGCAAACCGCATGATCACCGTGGATCCGGACCTGGTGATCAGACACTCCTGCGCTCCCTTTTCCTCACCGGACAGCAAACCAGTTTAAGTGCCAGCAAGCAGCAGAAGGGCGGCCATGAGCCGCTCTTCTGTGTATTGTCTCCTTGGCATCGGCCCCGAGACTGCACAAGCCACCACTCAACTCAGCTTGAGATCATCCTCTTGCTGCGCCTCTCCCAGGGGAGCCAGGCGCAGCAGCCCCAGCGCCGTTGCCAACGGCTGGAGCAGCGCCTCGTACCCGGAGGGTGCTGGCAGCCAGTAGCGAATTGGCCAGCCCGCTTGCAGCAGTTCGGGGGCGCAGCTGCCAAGCTCGCTCAGCGCCAGCATGCAGCCACACTCGCGCATCTTCTCAAGCAGGGTGGCATCCGGTATCAGCGCAGGCAATGCCAGGATCAGTCTCCCCTGTGGCAAGGGGGGCAGGCTCGCCAGCAGAGGGGCCAGCTGGGCAGGCTGATGAAGCCTTACCAGCAAGGTGCCACTGCATGGCTCTTCTGTCAGCCATCGTGCCATCACGGGCCCAAGGACACCACGCTCTTGCATCCAGCCCACGTCACAGGGCTGCTGGCTCACCCGCCAGCGCAGGCTGACCGCCGTCACCGGCACGCCCTGCTCGTCTCTCATCGCCTCGCAGAGGGTCTCCAGGGGGGAAGGGGCGGCCCCCGCCAGCCATTCCCGCAATTGGTGCAGCTGCCGCTGGGCCATGTGGAGATCAGCCTTCATCGCACTCTGATACCACACCAGGGTGGTCCCCTCACGCTTGGCCTCGTTCAATGCCAATATGGCTTGCTCCAATAGCTCATCGGCATCCTCGCCACCCTCGCGCCTGGCCACTCCGAAGCGACACGCCAGATCAAAGCTGCTTTCCCGGGTCACAAACTCAAACTGCAACAGACTCACCTTGACATCCTCCCCCACCTTAGCGCTTCGCGTCACAGGAGGGGGATTCCCATTACTGGGTGATAGCTGCTCGCGCAGTACCGGGTTCCTGCTTCATCGGGCGGCCTGATTGCACCACGCCTCCACAGGCTAAAACGGCGTGTCCCGCCGCTAAAATATTGCGAGCGCCGTTCACATCGGCGTTCGCCTCATAACCACACGCAGCGCATTTAAACTGGCTTTGCGTCTGGCGGTTATCCTTCGCAGTATGCCCACAACAGGCGCACTGCTGGCTCGTGTAGGCCGGGTTTATCGCCAACACCTGACCGCCTCGCCATGCCTGCTTATATTCGAGCTGGCGGCGCAGCTCAAACCAGCCCTGATCTAATATCGAACGATTCAGCCCTGATTTTGCCCGGACGTTGCGCCCCGGCTGGCTGGTCGTGCCCGCTGCTGATTTTGACATGCTGGCAACCTTCAAATCCTCAATGACGATCATCGCGTGGTTTTTGCTGATAGTCGTTGTGACCTTGTGAAGGTAATCGCGGCGGGTATTGGCGATATGTGAGTGCAGCCGCTGGATCTTGGCTTTTTGTTTCTTCCAGTTGCTGCTGAACTTTACCTTTTTGCTCAACTGGCGTTGGAGCCTTGCCAGCTTGGTCTGATTGGTTTTGAAGCTGTTGACGGGCTCAAACACCGTGCCGTCTGACAGGGTTGCGAGCTTGGCGATCCCCGCATCTAGCCCGACCATTGAGCCGGAGGGGTGAATTGGCTCAAGCGTCTCCTGCTCGACCTGAAAGGAGATATACCAGTGCCCGGCTGCTTGGCTGACGGTCGCGTTTTTAATTTTCCCTTCAACTGGCTGGGACTGACGGAACTTGACCCACGCCAGCCCGGCAGGCAGCTTCACGCGACCCTTTTCAAGGCGGCAATACTTGTCGAAGTTGACGAACCGGATAGCGTCGCGGTTGTCGCTTTTTTTCTTGAATACGGGTGCCTTGGCGGCGAGTTTCTTATCAAAGCAGCGCATCCACGCGCCATGCAAATCCTTGAGCTTCTGCTGGAGGTTGTCGGTATATGCCTCGGCCAGAAAGGCCATTTCTGGGTCTTTCTTCCAACTGGTGAGCATCCTGTTCAGCTCAAAGGCAGAAGGCAGTTTTTCGCCAGCATCCAGAATGCGTTTGGTTTCTGCCAGCCCGTGATTCCAGACATAACGAGCACAACCGCCCAACTGGCGCAGGCGTTGCGCTTGTTGTTCGGTCGGTTCGAGTCGGAATTTGTAGGCTTTCAGAATTTGCATTTAGCGCTCAGTGTGTAGCATTATTGCCATATCTATTAAGCCCGATTGAGTGACAGAATGCAATTCACTAAAATTAATAAATTACGCCATGCGGCCTACGTTTTGCACGTACATTTGGTGTTTATCACCAAGTATCGAAAGCCGATATTGGGGGATCTGCATCACGCTTCCTTCGGTCAGTGTGCGGCAGAGGTTTGCAGAGATTTTGGTGCGGAACTGAAAGAGTGTGACGGAGAGGCTGATCATGTTCACATGCTGATAGAGTACGCGCCAACGGTGCAGCTATCGGTACTGGTGAACTCGTTAAAGGCGGTCACATCAAGGCGACTGCGTAATGAATTTCTGGACTTGAGAGGTGCTTACAGCAAACCCGTACTCTGGTCACGCTCTTACTTTGCGGGCTCTTGCGGCGGAGCACCGTTGGAGGTGATCAAGCAATACATTCAAAACCAGCGGGGCTGACGCCCCGGCGAAATTCCCCTCCCACCTACGTCGGAGGGAGTCCCCTTTCGCATTTAAGATGGCTGCAAGCAGCAGGTTATCTCGCTGTCGTCGCGTCACGGGACAACCTCGATGCGGATCACCTGCCAGACCATGTTGTTGTGGATGGCGGACACATCCATGTCGGGATGGGCCGAGAGGGGGACCAGCAGCCAGAGCGGCCCTTTATTGCGACGGGTGAGCGGTTTGTCATCCTGGTAACGCACCAGGGTCAGCGGCACCTTGGCAAACAGGGAGAGATCGACCCGCTGCTGGTAGCCATTGAGTGCGGCAACATCGATGGCGCTGGCACTATCCACCTGCTGCTGCGCCAGCACGCTCTTCAGGGTCGGTCCACGATAGCGGTGAGTGCCGAGGGTCCAGGGCGTCGCCGTCTCGAACTCCACTTGTGGCAAGGCTGCCAACGCCGCCTCATCCAGGGTGATTTCCCGCTTGTCCGGCAGGATCAGTTGCAATAGCGAAGAGGAGGAAGCCTGGGTACCGAACGAGAAAAGCACCAGTAGGAGCGAGGCCATCCCGCGCGTTGGAAAGTTCATGACATGTTGTGCCAACTGCATCTTGAAGTTAGGAGCCAGTGTGGCGATTTCAGTGGGTCAATGCAACTGTGTGAAAAATCAATAATTAGGGGCCCCGCATCTCCATCCAGTTATGGCCCTCGACGGAGAGAGGCTGATGCACTCCGCAACTTTGCAGGAGTTCATCCACAAAAGCGGGCACAAGCAAGGAAGCCGGACCATAACGTTTTTCATCAAACTGGCTGCCCACTTCGCTCGGCTCCAGATTGAGCTCCACCGTATGGGCACCGTTCAGGCCGGCCTCATGGACGAATCCGGCGGCAGGGTAGACCGCCCCGGAGGTCCCGATGGAGATGAAGAGATCGCACTGAGCCAGGGCCGAGTAGATGCGGTCAAGTCCGAGGGGCATCTCCCCGAACCAGACCACATGGGGGCGCAGCGGGTGGGGAAACTGGCAGCAGGAACACAGCTCTTCCTGATGGAGATCCCCGCGCCACTCGATCACCTGACCAGAGCCCGGGCAGCGGGCCTTGAGCAACTCGCCGTGCATGTGGATGAGGTTCTTGCTGCCGGCACTCTCGTGCAGGTTGTCGATGTTCTGGGTGACCAAGGTGACGCGCCCCGGCAGCAGGCGCTCCAGACGGGCCAATGCATAGTGGGCCGGATTGGGGTGGATCTCGGCGCGCTGCAACTGATGGCGCCGTGCATTGTAGAAACGTTGTACCAGTTCGGGATCCCGCGCATAGCCTTCAGGGGTGGCCACGTCCTCCACCATGTGCTCTTCCCACAGGCCATCACAGGCCCGGAAGGTCTTGATACCGGATTCGGCCGAGATGCCGGCACCGGTGAGGATCACGATATGTTTGGCTGACTGCACCATGGTTGTTCTCCTCCAACGGGTAACAGGCTGACCTTAGCACAGGAGCAAGAGGCGGCCCATTCGCCCTTGGTCTTAGGCCGATGGGAGCACAAAGCTCGCCATGGGCGCGAGATCCAGCCTGGCAAAGACCATCTCCCGTCCTGTCACCAGGGTAAGCGGCAACCCGAGCCCCTTGAGCAGAGCCAGCATGGGGCGATTCTGGCCGAGCACTTCCGCCGTCCACTCCCGGATCCCCTCCCCGTATGCCAGCCGCGCAAGCGCCAGCAGGATGCGACGCCCGGCGCCGCGATGCTGAAAATGATCCGCGACGATGCAGGAGAACTCAGCCCTGTCCGGGTGCAGGCGCCGGCGAACGGACTGGGCCATGGCAAGCGGCCCCCCCTGCTCGTCGGTCAGCAGCAATCCTATCTGGGGTTCTCTGGGGTAGTCGAGAAAGAAGGCGAGCTGCTCGGCCGTCGCAGGCTGCTTGGCCCGCATGAAGCGCAAATAGACGCTCTGCTCGCTCAGGGCGTCATAGGCCGCGCTTATTCGCTTCGGGTCGCTGCCCGCCAGCTCCTGCAAGCGGCAAGTCAGCCCCCCCACCACCATCGTCATCGGCAAGGCGGCCCGTGAGGCGGGAGCCGTCCAACCCGACATTCCCTGCCACAAGCGCGGCTCATCGAGCGGCCAGCAAAGATAGCGAGCCATTTACCAGCGCCCTGCCACGCCGCGATCCTGCCACTGGGCGGCATCCTGCAGGTTGAAGGGGTCGTCGAGGTAGAGCGCGATGCCAAGCTCCCGGGAGCGCTGGATGAAGCGGGCCAGCAAGGAGTCGGCAGCCATCGCCTCCAGTTCGGGCAGCAGGTGTTGCCCGAGCAGCAAGGATTGCAACGGCAGACGCTCGATGAGATCAAACGGCAGGTGCTGGGCATGATCGAGCAGCAGCGCGAGTCTGGCCCCCGCGAGGCTCGCCTGCAGCACCAGGGCGAAACGGTCCGCCTGGCTCAGCAGGTGATCCCGTCGGTGGATGACCAGGGTGAGTTCGCTTGCTTCTCGTCCATGCTGCTCGAGCCAGAGCTTGAGCGGCTCCCAGTGAGGGGAAAGACCGCTCAGGCTCAGCCAGATCGGCAGCGTGCAGGAAGCCGCATCTGCCAGCAGCCCAAGCTGTCCTCTCGCCTCTCCCTGCCAGCTACGCACGGTGCGCTTGAGCCCGCCCAGCCTGCGCTGACGCTGGGGGCCAAGATAGAGCATCTTGAGCAGACGCAGCAGATCGTCGCTTTGCAGCGGCTTGGCCAGGGCGGCCAGCACGTTGAAACCCGCATCGTGCAGGAGACGCCGGGCGCCGTCTATCAGGGTCTGATCATGAGCGGAGAGCAGGATGATGGGCAGACCGCTGTGGTGATACTGGGGATGGCTCATCAGCAGGCTGATGGCATCCTGCTCCGCTAGGCTGAGATCACAGATAAGCAATCTCACGCCCCCCTCTTCCAGCGCCTTGAGGCACCCTTCGCCATCCTGAACCCAGTGGCAGGGCAACCCCAGTCCCTGGATCTCCTGCTGAATGCAGGCTCCCTGGAAGGGGTGATCTTCGAGCAGCAGGATCTGGCACTGGGCGAGCCAGGCACGCCACCCCTGCTCCCGTGCCTGCAACCCCTCGAGCCAGGGATCGCTGAGGCGATAGATCCCTGCCCCGGGAGCCAACAGATGAGGCAGATAGTCGGCCCCCTGATGAGAGGCAGGATCAAACAGGGCGATGGCCCCGGCGGCAAACAGTCCTTCCCATTGCCAGCCGGCATCGGGTCGGGTGCGGTGCAGATTGGCATAGGCCGGCAGGCCCGCTCCCTTGACCGCCAGATGGGAGACGGCGTCCAGGGCATAGACGCTGACCGGGTAAAACGTTGGCTCCTGGCTGTCATCAGACTCCAGCAAGGCCATCAACTCTTCATCTGTGATGATCATGTCATGCTCTCTCGCCCAGTTGTCGGCAGACCTCTTCCACGCACTGCCTCAAGGCGGCTGCAAAGGGATGTCCGGGGGCCTCCTGCCAACGGTCGATCACCTCTACCAGGGGGGTAGCCCCCACCATTTTGGCGGCCCCCTTCATCTTGTGTAAAGCCGTATTGAGGGCCTTCTCGTCCCCTTGTGTGACACACCGCTCAATGTCGGCCAGATCATGGTGAACCGATGCCAGATAGATGTCTACGAGGGCCGGGCTGAGGGACACGGGCAGGGAAAGGGCTGCCGTTGGCTGCGGTGCCTTCCCCCCGTCATGGGGGCCAAAGACGGTACGAAGCAATACGGCCAGATCCCTGAGCAAGACGGGTTTGTCCAGATGGCCCTGACAGCCGCATTCCGCCAGTCGCTGCGCCGCCTGCTCGCTGAGATCCGCGGTGATCACGTAGACGGGTAGATGCTGCCAGCGTTCATCGGCGTGCAATTGCCTGCAGAGCTCGGCGCCGTCCATCACCGGCATCTGCAGATCCGTCAGCACCAGATCCACCGACTCCGATTGCAGGATCTCCAGTGCCAGACGGCCATTGGCCGCGCTCAATACCCGGGCCCCCAGCTGACCCAGCTGCATGCTAATCAGCATTCTGTTCACCTCGTGATCTTCCACCAGCAGCACCCGCCTGCCTGCCCCCGGCAGGTCCGTGATCTCCTCGGCGCCACGGACGAGTCTGGGCTGCAGCAGGCTGACCACGGAGCCCGGGATCCAGGGTTCCCCCTGCCAGTACCAGGCGCGCAAGCCCCCATCGTCCTGCATGGCCCCAAGGCAAGGTGCCGCCGGATCCTCGGCCACGCCAAACTCTGCGAGCCAGGCCCGCATATATTCGAGCTCCCCGGGCAACAGTTGTAGGGAGACCGTCTTGACGCGCGGTTGCCAGGGCGCCTTCTCCTGCGCATGCCTGAGGGGCAACGAGCAGAGGAAACGGCTACCCCCGCGAGCCAGAGGCTCGACCCGGATCTCGCCCCCCATCTGCTCCATCAACTGGCGGCAGATGGCTAGCCCAAGCCCGGTTCCCTGGGCTCTGGGTTGGCCAGGCTCCTCCCCTTGTTCGAAGGGCAGGAACAACCGGGGCAACAGCTCGGCACTGATCCCGGGCCCCTCGTCGTCCACCCCGCACAAAATCCACTCCCCTTGTCGCCGGGCCCAGATCACCACCTCTCCCCGCTCGCTGAACTTGATGGCGTTGGAGAGCAGGTTGTGCAGCACCTGCTGCACCCGGTGGGGATCGAGTTCCATCAAGGCGGGCAGCGCCGGGTCGAGCGCCAGGCGCAGTTGCAGATGGCGGGATCGCGCCTTGGACCAGTGCACCGCCGCCACGTGTTCGCACAGCTCCACCAGATCCGTGGGCTGTACAGAGAGGCGCAACTGACGCGTCTCGTTGCGGCTGAAGTCGAGCACGTCGTTGAGCAGCCCGAGCAGTTCATTGCCCGCCTGCCTGACATGGGCCAGAGCCGAGGCCTGCTCTGCATTGAGTCCGGTCTGCTCGAGCCACTCCAGCAAGCCGAGCATGGCGTTCATGGGGGTGCGGATCTCGTGGCTCACGGCGGCCAGGAAGCGCCCCTTGGCAAGCACGGCCTGCTGGGCCTGCTCGTGGGAAAGCTGCAGGGAGTGCTCCTGCTCCACCCTGGCCGTCACATCCTGCACCACCCCGTAGATCCGCCACCCCTCCCCCTGACGGCGCCCCCTGCCGGAAAATTGCAGCCAGCGGGTTCCCTTGGCGGGGTGCTGATAGCGCAGCAGATGGGAGAAAGGTCGCCCGGCTTGCAGCATGGCCAGCATGGGGGCTCGCATCTCGCGCCTGTCCTGGTGGGAGATGCGAGTCAGGGTCTCGTTGGGATTGACCCGGATCTGCTGGCTCGCCAGCCCCAGCAGTTCGTGACTGCCCCGGCTCACAAACTCCACCCGGGTGATGGCTCCCCCCAGTAGGGTGAATTGCAGCACCACACCGGGCACCGTATTGGTGAGGGCGCGCAGGCGCCGCTCTGCCTGACGCAGCAGGCGGGTACGCTCGCGCAGGGCGCTGATGTCGGAGAGGGCGATAAGATCCCCTGCCGGTGCCTGGGGGCCCAGTCGCAAGGGGATCTGGGCATAGGAGTAGACCTGCTCGTGCAGCGCCAGCTCCCCTTCGGCGCCCTGCAACTGTGGCGCGGGCAGCACCAGATCGGCGGCGTAGCGCGCCTCCATGCGCTTGGCCCGCTTGTTGCGCTTGATCACCTCCCCTTTGTCATTGCGCAAGAACACGGGCACGGGGAGCGCCTGGAAGAGAGACTCCCTGAACTTGCTTTCCAGCGCCAGCGCCTGCTCTACCTTGTGACGCTCGCGGGCCTCCTGGGCCAGTTGCTGGCGGGAACGCCAGACTGACCAGATCACCGCCATGCTGATCAGCAGTGCCAGCAACACGGAGCCAAGCCAGAAACCGTAGCTGACCCCTTCCTGCTGGTTGACCACCAGGCGACGCCAGCGTTGCACCAGCTCGTCCACCTGCCGATCATTGAGGGTCATCAGGCTCTGATCCAGCACCCCTGCCAGGCTGGTCTGTTCCGGCCGGATGGCAAAACCGAGGCCGAAACGCTCCGGCAATTCGGTGATGGTCAGCTCGCTCAACTGGTTGTTTCGAATGGGATATTGGAGCTGGTACAACTCCGCCAGCATGGCCTGGGCATCCCCATGCCGCACCGCCGCCAATCCCTGCAGCAGGTTGTCGGTCACCTCCCACTCATGCTGGCCGAACCGGGCAAGCAGGCCGGGATCATAGAGCATTCTCGGGACCACCACCTTGCCACTGACGTCCGCGAGGGAGGCAGGCCCCCTCTTGCTGCGACTGACCAGAGCATAGCGGCTGGTCGCCACCATCCGGGTGAAGTCGAACTCCTTGTTCAGGGCGGCGGACTCCATCAGCCCGACCATCATGGCGGCATCGCCACTGCGCAGCAATGCCAACGCCTCCTCCCGGCTGGCGGCGGGTACCAGCTCGAAGCGCAGCCCTGTCTGCCGACTCACTTCCCGCAAGACATCCGCACTCCAGCCAATGAGCTCTCCCTGCTGGTTGACACCGCTGTATGGCATGAAGCCGGGATCCGCCACCATCTTGATGGTGTGGGCCTTGCCGACCAGCCAGGCCTGCTCCTTGTCGTTAAAATGCAGAGGATTCACATCCTGCTCACCCTGAGGCAGATACTTGCCCAGATCCCGGTAGAGACTGCCCGGCGGCAAATAGCGGATGGCCGTATCCACCAGCTCCAGCAACTCGGGCTGGTTGCGCATCATCAGCCGGTAACTGATGACCAGATCATCGCTGCGAAGACGGCGAAGGCGCAGCCCTTCATCCGGGAATTCCCGCATCAGGTAGCGCAGTTGCAGATAATCGCCGAGATAGGCGCTGCCCTTGCCGGCCACCAGGGCACCATACCAGTTCTCGGCATCGGTCAGCTGTTGCTGGGATGAACCAGGATAGAGACGCTTCAGGATATCCTGGGCCTGCCAGATAGGTGACACCAGAAACTGCGCCTGATCGAGCTCACCCCGATAGAGGATGGCGGACTCCGCCTCCATCATGGCCCGGCTCAAGACGGTATCGCTCGAGTTCGACCGGGCAGGCCCGACGTGAGGAATGAGATCGCAGCGCCCGTTCAGCAGATCCTGCGTCATGGCTGCCCAGCTCGGCCGCTTCTCGAAGCGCACCGGTACCGGCAACAGCTCTGCCAACCGCGTCAGGCGATCGATAAGCAGGCCCCCCTCCGCCTCCAGATAGGGAGGACGTTGCAGGGCCGGGTAACAGAAGGTCAGTCCGGTGAGCGAATCGGCATAAGCCTGGGCACCCGGTGACAGCGGGAGTATGGCGGCACGCAGTGGCAAGGCCAGCAGCGCGCCGGACAACAGAAGGATTTTTATCATCGGAATGGAAAAGCCAGGCGATTGCCTGGCTTTTTGTCACTCGTTGGGTTCAACATTTTCTACCCTGGCCTTGAGCTTCTGGCCGGGCCGGAAGGTCACCACGCGACGGGCGCTGATGGGAATATCCTCCCCCGTCTTGGGGTTGCGTCCGGGACGCTGGTTCTTCTCGCGAAGATCGAAGTTACCGAAGCCGGAAATCTTGACCTGTTCGCCACGCTCGAGCGCCTGTCTGATCTCCTCAAAGAAGGCTTCCACCATATCTTTGGCTTCACGCTTGCTCATCCCGAGCTGGGTGAACAGGTGCTCTGCAATGTCGGCTTTGGTAAGCGCCATAGATCAATCCCTCAAGGATGCATTCAACTCTTCACCGAGGGCCCGCACGACATTGTCCACGGTCTCGGCGATCTCTTTCTCCTCCAGGGTGCGCTGGGTGTCTTGCAACACCAGGCTGATGGCCAGGCTCTTCTTGTCCTCTGCCATACCAGCGCCCTGGTATACGTCGAACAAGTTTATTCCAACTAACTGATTTCCGCCAACTTTTTTAATTACTGCCAGAACGTCGCCTGCCAGGATCTGTCTGTCAACCACCACGGCGATGTCGCGACGGTTGGCCGGGAACTTGGATACTTCGGCAGCAACCGGCACCTTGGCCGGCGTCAGTTTGTCCAGCTCCAGCTCGAACATGACAGCGCGGCTCTTGAGCCCCAGCTTCTTCTCGAGGCTCGGATGGATCACGCCGATGTGGCCGATCACGACGCCATTACGCAGAATGGCTGCGCTCTGGCCCGGATGCAGGGCACTGTGCTCGGTGCGCTCGAAGGTGAAGGTAGCCCCTTCGGCAGTCAGATCCAGTACCGCTTCCAGGTCACCCTTCAGATCGAAGAAGTCGACGGGACGGGCCTTGACATCCCAGTGCTCGTCCCCCTGGTTGCCGGTGATGATGCCGGCCAGCATGGGTTCCTGACGGATGCCGTTCTCGGCATTCTCGTCCTTGATGAAACGCAGGCCCTGCTCAAACAGGCGCACGCGTGGCTGCTGACGGTTCTGGTTGTAGACCACCGCCTGCACCAGACCCGGGAACAGAGAGACGCGCATGGCGGACATCTCGACCGAGATCGGGTTCGGCAGCACGATGGCATCGCTCTGCGGGAACAGGGTTTGCTGGGTCTTGGGATCGACGAAGCTGTAGGTGATCGCTTCCTGGAAACCGCGATCAACCAGCAGGTCGCGTACCCGCTTCAGGGTCACCTGCCCTTCAGCCTGCTCCACCATCGCCAGAGAGGCGGCGGGTTTCAGGTTCGGGATGTTGTTGTAGCCGTAGATGCGGGCCACTTCCTCGATGAGGTCTTCCTCGATGGCGATGTCGAAACGCCAGGAGGGAGCCAGCGCGGTCCAGCCGTCAGTATCCACGGTTACCTGCATGCCCAGACGAGTCAGAATTTCGACCACCTGCGCATCCGCCACGCTGATGCCGATCACCTTGTCGAGCTTGGTGCGGCGCAGCTTGATGGGGGCAGCCTTGGGCAAATGGGCATCGGATTTGACTTCGATGACCGGACCCGCTTCACCGCCGCAGATGTCCAGCAGCAGACGGGTGGCACGATCCATCACCTTGGCCTGCAGCTCGGGATCCACCCCGCGCTCGAAGCGGTGGGAAGAATCGGTATGCAGACCGTAGGCACGGGCACGGCCGGTGATGGAGAGCGGCGCGAAGAAGGCGCACTCCAGCAGGATGTCGGTGGTGGTCTCGGAGACACCGGTGCGATCGCCGCCGAAGATGCCGGCCATGCAGGCAGGGCCTTTGGCATCGGCAATCACGAGCGTGGTCTCTTTGAGCTTCACCTCGTTGCCATCGAGCAGGGTCATGGGCTCGTCGGCCTTGGCGCGACGCACCACCAGTTCCCCTTCAAGCGTCGCCAGGTCGAAGGCGTGCATCGGCTGGCCGTATTCCAGCAGCAGGTAGTTGGTGATGTCAACGATGGCGTCGATGGAACGAATACCGCCACGGCGCAGCTTCTCCTGCATCCAGAGCGGGCTCTGGGCGTGCAGGTTCAGCCCCTTGATGACACGGCCGAGATAACGGGGGCAATCTGCCGACGCTTCAACCCGGATCGGGAAGGTTGCATCGATAGTGGCAACAGCCGGCGCCCAGGTCGGCTCGACCACGTCCACGCTGTTGAGCACGCCGATTTCACGGGCAAGACCCGCGATGCCGAGGCAGTCGGCACGGTTCGGGGTCAGATCCACATCGATGCTGACGTCGTTGAGCGCGAGGTATTCACGGATATCGGTCCCGATGGGGGCATCCAGCGGCAGCTCGATGATGCCATCGGCTTCGACGTCGATGCCCAGCTCGCTGAAGGAACAGAGCATGCCGTGGGACGGCTGGCCGCGCAGCTTGGCTTTCTTGATGGTGAAATCACCCGGCAGGGTCGCCCCGACCTTGGCCACGCACACTTTGAGGCCGGCGCGGCAGTTCGGCGCACCGCAGACGATGTCCAGCAGCTCGGCCTCGCCCACATTGACCTTGGTCACCCGCAGCTTGTCGGCGTCCGGGTGCTGGGCGCACTCGACCACTTCACCCACCACCACATTGTTGAACTGGCCGGCTACCGCTTCCACGGCGTCCACTTCCAGACCGGCCATGGTGATCTGCTCGGCCAGTGCATTGTCACTCAACTCGGTGCGGACCCACTCCATCACCCAGGATTTACTGAATTTCATGTTCTCTCGCCCTTACTTGAACTGCTTGAGGAAGCGCAGGTCGTTTTCGAAGAAGGCACGCAGGTCATTGACCCCGTAACGCAGCATGGTCAGGCGCTCAACGCCCATGCCGAAGGCAAAGCCGGAGTATTTTTCCGGATCGATGCCGACCGAACGCAGCACGTTCGGGTGCACCATGCCGCAGCCCAGCACTTCCAGCCACTTGCCGTTTTTGCCCATCACGTCCACTTCGGCGCTCGGCTCGGTGAACGGGAAATAGGAAGGACGGAAGCGAATCGTCAAGTCTTCCTCGAAGTAGTTGCGCAGGAAGTCGTGCAGGATGCCTTTCAACTCGGTGAAGCTGGCATGCTCGTCAACCAGCAGGCCTTCGACCTGGTGGAACATCGGGGTGTGGGTCATGTCGTAGTCGTTACGATAGACGCGGCCCGGCGCGATGATGCGGATCGGCGGCTGCTGATGTTCCATGGTGCGGATCTGCACACCGGAGGTGTGGGTACGCAGCATCAGATCAGGATCGAAGTAGAAGGTGTCGTGATCGGTACGCGCCGGGTGGTGAGCCGGGATATTCAGCGCATCGAAGTTGTGGAAGCCATCTTCAATCTCGGGACCACGGGCAACCTTGAAGCCCATCTCGCCAAACAGGCGCTCGATGCGCTCGATGGTGCGGGTCACCGGGTGCAGACCGCCATTCTCGATGCGGCGGCCCGGCAGGCTGACGTCGATGGTCTCGGCGGCCAGCTTCTGGTTCAGCACGGCGACTTCGAGGGCTTCACGACGCGCGTTTAGGGCATCCTGAACCTGCTGTTTGGCCTGGTTGATCACGGCGCCCGCTGCGGGACGCTCTTCAGCGGACAGGGCACCCAGTCCCTTCATCTGCTCGGTAAAAAAGCCCTTTTTACCCAGATATTTGACCCGGATTTCGTCGAGGGCTGCGATGTCGCTCACGCCCTCAATTTCGGCCTTGGCCTGGCCGACTACTTCTTCAAGCTGTTGCATGTCTTCCTCGTCACCACTCCCGGAACAGGAGCCTTTAGGCTAAATAAGGTCAAGAGGGGAATAATACAAAAAAAGCCCCTTGGCTGACCATAGTTATGACGGGCTTTTCTCCCTGCAAATCATTTTGTTATATGGATAAAGCCACAAGCCAGATGCAACAGGATTAAGACAAGCGTCGTTTGTTCTAGTTTGTTGGCATATGGAAGGATAAAGCATTCATGAACGTGGCATGCTACCTGCCAACGCTCAAAAATGAGCAACAAAAAAGGAGGCCTGAGCCCCCTTTCCATGTCTAATAAAAACAACAACATAGATAAATATCAATGAGTTACGAGCGACTTGAGGGTACATCAAAAGCCCCGTGGCGACCCTGTTTGGGGCAATTTGTGGACACTACATCATGCGGCAGGTAGCGGGTTTTCCAACGGGTTAAAGCGCACTGCATCGCTCAGATAGTCCGGTGCAAAGTGGGCATAGGTCATCGTCTGCTGGATGTTGTGGTGGCCCAGAATTTTTTGCAGCGCGAGGATGTTGCCCCCGGACATCATGAAGTGTGATGCAAAAGTGTGGCGGAACACATGCACCGCCTGCCCTGCTGGCAGATCCGGCGCCACGGTCTTGAGCACGTCACGCACCACCAGATAGTCAAGGTCACGGAACAGCGGGCCCCGGTTCACCCCGCTCGTTATCTCCTGGCACAGCTCGGCCGAGATCGGCACGGTGCGGTTCTTGCCATTCTTGGTGTTGATGTAGGTCACCCGGCTGGCCAGCACCTCCTCGCGGCGCAGATTGGCCGCCTCGCTCCAGCGCGCCCCCGTGGCCAGGCAGAGTTTGACCACCTTCAGGTTATCCCCCGAAAGCGCCGCCAGCACGTCGTTGATCTCGTCCTGGGTCAGGTAGCCCATCGACCGTTCGACCAGTTTGACCTTCTTCATCTCTTTGAGCGGGTGCTCATGGTGGTAATGACCGAGTTCGGTGAGCACCGAGAACACCCCGCCCAGCAAGTCCCCAACCACTGCATTCTCACTTTCACCACTCCTCCATCAAAACACTGTTATTTTATACAGCATTTGATGATGATTAGCAGTGTTTAGCTAAGGCGACTACATATATAGGAAAGCTGGCAATGGTGGGAATTGTCTAGTTCTGTGCGGAGACCCCATCAACACAACGCTACATAACATTTAACAAACATTAACAAAGACCCGAATATGAAGAACTACTACTTGGCAGCGAACCGGGAATTCAGATAATAAGTGCGACACTCATGGATGAATGGCGAGAGGTGGCCAACTGCTGATTGGTGGTACCCTTCTGCTCGCCAAAGTAAAAGCAGTATCACCATGAGCTATCAGCAGTTGACCGAGGGGCAACGATACCAGTTATCGGTGCTTCGCGCACAGGGGATGTCCATCCTTGCCACCGCACGCGCCATTGGCGTTCATCGCTCCACCCTCTACCGGGAGCTGCGTCGTAACGCCGGGCCGCAGGGCTACCAGCCAGACAATGCGCATCAGCACGCCACCCACCGACGGGCCAGTGCGGCCAAATCTCGGCTATCTGCCGATGTCATCCAGTTTGTCGAGCTGACACTCGCCTGGTGGTGGAGCCCGGAGCAGATAAGCGCGGTGGGCATGTAATGACCCACTGAAATCCTGCTCAGGTCATAATGAGTGGAGATCACAGACATGAGCATCACGATGGACGAAGAAATCAAACGTTGGACGGCCAAGCGCAAGTCCGCCTTGGTCATGGAAATCATTCAGGGCATTAGCATGGCCAGGGAAGGGCGCCGCATGAATGGGTGCCATCGGGCAGCGCTGCATCATACGTGAAGCCTACGCTCGCTCACAGCCTCCCAGCGCACGGCAGGGGGCCCACGGCGGCGTCTGCGCCACGGAATCCGCGCTCATCCGCTCCCGCCTGCGGGGTTCATCAAGAAAAATTTTTGCAAAAGTAGATTACCGCAAAACCATAGGGCCAGGCCTCGCCACATCAAGGATCTGTGGCTTGGCGAGGATCTGAAAGGATCGAAAGAAATTGCAGGGCTTTACTGTTTCGAGGAGCTTTGGCTAACAATAATGAAAGCGTAACTAATTGAATACTTGGTGATTATAGAACTTTTCGTGGCAACCTGAATGATCGGGATGGATCGTGGACGCCGTGGGGGAATTGAGAGAACGCTTGGAATTTCAGGTGATTAATGGCTTGTAGGGGGAAAACGAAAACTGAAATTTTGACAGGGATATACGGTCTTGGTGTACCGACTAACCTGTTCTACGGAAAGCAGGCTTTCTATGAAATGTGTCCGGTCACGCAGGGAGTGGCTGATAACTGGACTCACTAAGGGGGCCGGACTTGCCTGCACGAAACTTCAAGCAGCTTCGCTAAACTGAACAGGTAGGGTGGATGTTCCTTCGTACATGGAACTATCTCCAGATCCTTGATGGTTCCAACATAGTAAAAGGGACTGATAGTTCCTGGTGATGCTATAGAAATAACCATGGGGCCTATATCGAGACCCACAAGTCTTGCAGCCCTATTAACGGCCTCTGCAATGAGGGCAGCGTTGAATGGGGCTCTACAACCATCACGTTTAATAACTACCGGTTTCACTTTGTTGTCACCTTCGGTCCTGTCAGCAATTATCTACCCAAGAAACAACACACTGCTGCTTCAGTATGAAGATCCCACCGGAGGAATCGGCGGTTCCCCCTTAGTAAACGTGAGTTAGTGGTAATTGAACTCGAATTCATGGAAATGGCTCATATGAACCTCCCTTTTAAGAAAACTATGCATTCTTCTTGAAGTCAGTTGAAATCAAACAATCAGTTTGCTCTAGGCGCTAAAAACCTCCTCGACCGTGAATCCTGCCAGGGAGTCACAGCAACATCTCTGACCTTCAGGCACCAAAGATACAATTCCATGCCAGACGTAGGAGCTCACGACCACATTGAAAAGCTGCGCCTTTCAAAAAGCTCTTAGTGAGTCCGTCATTGGCAGGCACTGCTTCATGTTTGCCTTTACGGTTCGTGGGTTGTTTGTCTTTAGTACTTTCTTTTCTGCGTCGCGACATATCAAATTTCCTTGATATGAGGGACGCCTAACTCATCGTTTGCCGTGGGTAGGAACGGCAATACTAGATATTGGACTGCTTGCGCTCCACTTCAAGACTCATTGAAAACTATTTTATGGAAGAAATGAGAAGTGGGTTCCAACTGAACAGAGAATGTTGGCCAGGAGAATAGACCGTTCAGATGAGCTTTGGTGGACACGATGTGGACACATCGCCATGTAGGAAAGCCAGAAAAACTTAAGGCCACCCGCTTGGGTGGCCTTAAGTCATTGAATTAGTTGATGGTGCCGGGGTCGGACTCGAACCGACACGTATTGCAACGGCGGATTTTGAATCCGCTGCTACTACAGACAACTATCCATATTGCCAAAGCTGTGGACATATGGTGGACACAAAAACAATAAATTTCAATTAAATCATCACTTTACAGATACAAAAAAGGAGGCCTGAGCCTCCTTTATTTTTATAACAGAGCTGGATTAGACCAGAGCTGCTTTAGCTTTTTCAACCAGGGCGGTGAAAGCCAGCTTGTCGTGAACGGCGATATCGGACAGGATCTTGCGATCGATCTCGATGGAAGCCTTCTTCAGACCGTCGATCAGACGGCTGTAGGACAGGCCGTTCTGACGGGCTGCAGCGTTGATACGTGCAATCCACAGTTGACGGAACTGACGCTTCTTCTGGCGACGGTCACGGTAGGCATACTGACCAGCTTTGGTTACCGCTTGTACCGCTACGCGGTAGACACGGGAACGGGCGCCGTAGTAACCCTTGGCGGCTTTCATTACTTTCTTGTGACGAGCGCGAGCGGTCACACCACGTTTAACTCTTGGCATTTTTCACATCCCCCCTTATGCGTACGGCAGACAAGCGACAACACGTTTGTGGTCGGCAGCAGAAACAAAGAACTTCGGTCCCAGCTGACGCTTACGCTTACTGCTCTTCTTGGTCAGGATGTGACGCAGGTGGTTATGCTTGCACTTGAAGCGACCTGAGCCAGTCTTCTTGAAGCGCTTTGCGGCGCCCCGGTTGGTTTTCATCTTCGGCATTTCATACTCCGCATTGTGAGTGACAACAAAATCGCAAGGCGAACCGACTCATGGGGCCAGCCCCATGAGTCAATTTCTTGTGGGCCTTAAGATTTCTTCTTGGGTGCGAGAACCATCACAGCTTGACGGCCTTCGACTTTCGGGAACGATTCGACTACGGCCAGCTCTTCCAGATCGTTCTTGACGCGCTCGAGAACCTTGATACCAAGATCCTGGTGGGCCATTTCACGACCACGGAAGCGCAGGGTGACCTTTGCCTTGTCCCCGTCTTCCAGAAAGCGAACCAGGTTGCGTAGTTTTACCTGATAGTCGCCTTCGTCGGTGCCAGGACGGAATTTGATTTCCTTGACCTGGACGACTTTCTGCTTTTTCTTCTGTTCTTTGGTGGTCTTGCTCTTTTCGTAGAGGAATTTGCCGTAATCCATGATCCGGCAAACGGGCGGCTCAGCGTTCGGACTGATCTCGACCAGATCCACTCCAGCCTCAAGGGCCAAGTTCAGCGCATCCTGAATGGAGGTGATGCCAATGGCTTCACCATCCAGACCAGTCAGACGAACTTCTTTCAGACGGATCTCTTCATTGATCCGGTGAGCGCGGGCTTGCGGTTGCTTGCCCAGTTTTTTTCCGCCTTTTATAGCTTATTCCTCCACTTTCTTTTGTCCGCGGGTCTGAACTTCCTGGGTCAACAGAGCAATCAGCTCTTCAACAGGATAAGAGCCCAGGTCAGCCCCTTTACGAGTACGCACTGCAATCTTGCCGGCTTCTACTTCTTTGTCGCCGCAGACCAGCATGAAGGGTACTCGCTTCAAAGTATGCTCGCGGATTTTAAAGCCAATCTTCTCATTTCTCAAGTCCGCTTTTGCGCGAAGGCCCGCATCATTCAATGCCTTGGCAACTTTCACAGCATAATCGGCCTGGTTATCCGTGATATTCATGACCACGGCCTGGGTCGGAGCCAGCCAGGTCGGGAACAGACCGGCGTACTCTTCCGTCAGGATCCCGATGAAGCGCTCCAGCGAGCCCAGAATGGCGCGGTGGATCATCACGGGGATGTGGCGCTCGTTGTCTTCGCCCACATAGGTGGCGCCAAGACGGCCCGGCAGGGCAAAGTCGAGCTGCACGGTACCACACTGCCAGGCACGATCAAGGCAATCGTGCAGGGTGAACTCGATCTTGGGACCGTAGAAAGCCCCCTCGCCCGGTTGCAGGTCGTACTTCAAGCCGTTGAGTTCCAACGCCTCGGCCAGCGCGGCCTCGGCACGATCCCAGGCTTCATCAGAGCCGATACGCTGCTCCGGACGGGTCGAGAGCTTGACCACGATGTTTTCGAAACCGAAGGTGCCGTAGACGTCATAGACCATGCGGATGCACGCAGACACCTCTTCCATGATCTGCTCTTCGGTACAGAAGATGTGGGCGTCATCCTGGGTGAAACCCCGTACCCGCATCAGGCCGTGCAGGGAGCCTGACGGCTCGTTGCGGTGGCAGGAGCCGAACTCGGCCATGCGCAACGGCAGATCGCGGTAGGATTTCAGACCCTGGTTGAAAATCTGCACGTGGCCCGGGCAGTTCATCGGCTTGATGGCGTACTCGCGGTTTTCGGACTGGGTGGTGAACATGGCCTGGGCGTATTTCTCCCAGTGACCTGAACGCTCCCACAGCACGCGATCCATCATGAAGGGGCCTTTCACTTCCTGATAGTCGTACTCTTTGAGCTTGCCGCGGATGAAGGTTTCCAGCTCGCGGAAGATGGTCCAGCCGTCGTTATGCCAGAACACCATGCCCGGCGCTTCTTCCTGCATATGGTACAGGTCGAGCTGCTTGCCGATCTTGCGGTGGTCGCGCTTGGCGGCCTCTTCCAGACGCTGCAAATAGGCCTTGAGCTGCTTCTTGTCAGCCCAGGCGGTGCCGTAGATGCGCTGCAGCATCTTGTTGTTGGAGTCGCCGCGCCAGTAGGCACCGGACATCTTCTGCAACTTGAAGTGGTGGCAATGACGCATGTTGGGCACGTGCGGGCCGCGACACATGTCGATGTACTCTTCGTGATGATAGAGACCGGGCTGGTCATCACGGGCAATGTTCTGATCCAGGATCTCGACCTTGTAGGTCTCGCCACGGGCTTCGAACACGTCGCGCGCTTCCTGCCAGGAGACCTTCTTCTTGATGACGTCGTAATCCTTGGCGGCCAGCGCCAGCATGCGCTCTTCCAGGGCAGCCAGATCTTCGTCGGTCAGGGTGCGGTCGAGATCGATGTCGTAATAGAAACCGTTGTCGATGACGGGACCGATGGCCATCTTGGTCTGGGGCCAGAGTTGCTTGATGGCATGACCCAGCAGGTGAGCACAGGAGTGGCGCAGAATGTCCAGACCTTCTTCGTCTTTGGCGGTGATGATGGCCAGGGAGGCATCGGCTTCGATCAGCTCGCAGGCATCCACCAGTTCACCGTTTACCCGACCGGCAATGCACGCCTTGGCGAGACCGGGACCGATGTCCGCGGCCACATCCATGACGGAAACGGCGTGGGCAAATTGACGTTGGCTGCCGTCAGGCAGAGTAATGATTGGCATTAGGTGTTTCCTTATACAGTGGTGACCCCTACCAAAGGCCACATGCAGGTTGGAGAAACCCTTTCATGTCCAGCTGTTCACTCCCGAGTTTCACCGTTCACAATACGGTTGGTACACGGCAGTGGCACTGCCATATGGCGTGTGCAAGGCCATCCATTGAGAGGTACAGCGGGGGATTGTATCAGACGCGACAACCCAGACAAGCTGTCTTGGCGATTTTGCATACCGCCTAAGCGCGGGTGTCAACCTGTCCTACTTGCGAGGGCGCCCTTCTGCTGCCATACCCTGTACCAGATTGAGGCGTCAGCCAAAGCAAGGAGAGCATGATGTACACCTACGACATTTCATTTACGGAGCATGCAGAAAAGCTGGTTCATCCGGATCACCTTCTTACGACTCACTGTCCCGTCCATATCGGTGAGCTGGTGATCCTGGGCGATGGCAGCAAGCGGGAGGTATGCAGCATCGTCCACAGTGCCGAGCGCAGTACCCTCTATGTCACCGACGTGACGCCCGGTAAAGTCACCGCCAGCCGTTGATCCCTAACCGGCGTTCAGAAAAGACTGGCCATTGAAATCGAAGGCGCTGCGTCCCTCCTCGGCCAGCGCCATCTCCTGCAATACCTGGAGTGCCATCTTGTTGCCCTTTTGCGAGGCCTGATAGAGCCACTGCTTCGCCTCGGCCAGTTCAACCCGCCCGTTGACCCCCATCAGGTGCAGGATGCCCACCTTCAGCATGGCGGGCGCATCACCGTTCCTGGCTGCCAGCTGCATCCAGCGAAACGCCTCGTGCAGATCCCGCTTCACCCCAGCCCCGCGCAGATAGACCTCTCCCAGCCGATACTGGCCGAAAGCGTCCCCCGCCTGCGCAGCCTGACGATAGAGTCGGATGGCGCGATCCATATCCTGCTCACTCCCCTGCCCCACTTCATGGCTCCAACCCATCAGCGCCTGTGCCCGTGGCTGGCCCTGCTCCGCCAGGGGCGCCCAGATCCGGGTCGCCTCATCAAAGTGCCCTGTCCGCCAGGCGCGGTTGGCCGCCGCCAGCTCCTGCTCGGTGGAGAGCGGGATCAGACGCCAGATGACCAGCGCAATGAGGGCGATGAAGAGCCAGCGGGCGGTAGTAGGTTGCATGACATTTTCCGTGATCTGGTTCGCATTTCGTCTATGTAAA
Organism: Aeromonas sp. ASNIH1; assembly: GCF_002934285.1. Lineage (NCBI taxonomy): Bacteria > Pseudomonadati > Pseudomonadota > Gammaproteobacteria > Aeromonadales > Aeromonadaceae > Aeromonas > Aeromonas sp. ASNIH1. Next base: position 4,168,040 of record NZ_CP026228.1, read on the forward strand.
CGAAATGTAGCAACAGATCAAGCAGGAGATCACCTGGGTTCACCCTCTTTCATGGGGTCGCTCTTTGCGAACTTGCAGTTTGACGGGCTACACAGCAAAATAACTGTATATATAAACAGTTCATTGGTGATGTGATGGCAGGACGAGGCGCGAACCACAATGTCGAGCACCGCTTCAGCGGCCCGCAAATCGAAACCGTTGACGACGGCTGGAGTCAGAGCGACTGGGACGCGGCATTTGCCGCCAGCGCTCCCCGCACCGAGGTGACGGAGATCAGCGCCCGCAGCATCATCAGCTACAACGATTCGCCGGATCTTCCCTTCGGTCGCTCCATCAATCCCTATCAGGGGTGCGAGCATGGCTGCATCTACTGCTATGCCAGACCCAGCCACGCCTACCTTGAGCTCTCCCCCGGGCTGGATTTCGAGAGCAAGCTGTTTGCCAAAATCAATGCTGCCGAGCTGCTGCGACGGGAGTTTGCCAAGCCAGCCTATCAGCCACAAACCATCGTGCTGGGGGCCAATACCGATCCCTATCAACCCATCGAGCACCACTATCGCCTGACTCGCGAACTCCTGACGGTGATGCTGGCTCATCGCCATCCGGTAGGACTCATCACCAAGAGCGCCATGATCCTGCGCGACCTCGATCTGCTGACCGAGCTGGCCCGGGAAGGGTTATGCCAGGTGATGGTGTCGGTCACCACCCTCAATGAGACGCTGAGGCGACAGCTGGAGCCCAGGGCCAGCACGGGGGTTGGGCGGATCAAGGTGATCGAACGACTGGCCAAGGCCGGTGTGCCGGTCGGCGTGCTCGCCGCCCCCATGATCCCCAGGCTCAACGAGCCTGAACTGGAACAGATCATCAAGGCCGCCGTCGACGCCGGGGCGGGCTGTGCGGATTACATCTTGCTGCGATTGCCCCACGAGCTCACCACCCTCTTTTGCGACTGGCTCGATACGCACTATCCCGGCCAGAAAGAGGCGATCCTCAACCAGCTGCGGGCAAGCCGGGGTGGCTCACTCAACAGCGCCACCTTTGGTAGCCGCATGCGAGGTGAAGGACAGTTTGCCGACCTGCTCGCCCAGCGCTTTCGCCTGATCAGCAGGCGACTGCAACTGGGCAAGCGCCATGTAACACTCAATACAGCCGCCTTCATCCGCCCGGGCGAGCAGTTGCGTCTGTTCTGAGCGCCGTCAGCCCCGTGGTCTCGGCGGGCAGCTCCCCGCTGGATGGCGCTGTGCAATCAGCTCCGCAGGCAGGCGGGATGGCTCGTGCGCCACCTCCTCCTCATCCACCCTAAGGCGCGCCTTCTCCTGCCCTCCCCACATCCGGCTCCACCAGATCTCCCACATTACCCAGCTCGTCATAACAGTGCTCCTGGCAAGCGATGCCTGCCTCTGTGGTGGCCTCATTCAACGCAGGCAGCATGGCTGGCCGTCATGACAGGGCCATGACAGCCGAGTGAAGGAATCGTGTTGATGCGATGGGGCCAACCCTGCATATCAGGAAGATGACGCCGTGGCAGGCAGGGCTGCATGCACGGCAGACGGAGTCTGGCAGCAGAAAAGAGGGCGCCAGGGCAAGCACAAGGACGGGGAGAGCCTGCGGTGAGGCGGACAAAAAAAGAGCGACCATCAAGGTCGCTCTTTTGCACCGGACAAAGGGGGACGATTACTCGTCGCCCGCCTCCCCGGTATCGACGGCGCCAGCGTCCGCTGCGGTGTCGGTGCCTTCAGACACCTCCCCTTCAACAGCCAGGGCCTCGGTTTCCTCTTCGTCGCTCTCGGCAACGCGCTGCAGGCCGACCACGGTCTCGTCTTCACCGGTACGGATCAGACGCACACCACCGGTGTTGCGGCCGATGACGCTCACCTCGGACACCCGGGTACGAACCAGGGTACCGCCGTTGGTGATCAGCATGATCTGGTCGGTATCTTCGACCTGGATCGCATCGATCACCTTGCCGTTGCGCTCATCCACCTTGATGGAGATGACGCCCTGGGTACCACGGCTCTTGGTCGGGTACTCGTCCAGCGCAGTACGCTTGCCGTAACCGTTCTCGGTGGCGGTGAGGATGGCACCATCACCACGGGGCACGATGAGGGAGACCACCTTGTCACCGGCGCCCAGCTTGATGCCGCGCACGCCAGCAGCGGTACGACCCATGGGACGTACGCCCTTGAAGGTGCCCTTGCTTTCGGTGCCTTCGCCGTTGTCACTGCCATCATCATCGTTGCCGGCGTCGTCGTCGGTGTCGACTTCGTCAGTGGCATCGGCATCGGCACGACCGCTGCCTTCCGCGAAGCGAACCACCTTGCCCGCATCGGAGAAGAGCATGATCTCGTTGCTGCCATCGGTGATGTCCACCCCGATCAGCTCATCACCCTCTTTGAGGTTGATGGCACGGATACCGGAGGAGAGCGGACGGCTGAAGTCAGACAGGCTGGTCTTCTTCACGGTGCCGTTGGCGGTGGCGAAGAAGACATACTTGTCGGCATCATATTCTTTCACCGGCAGGATGGCGGTGATGCGCTCACCCTCATCCAGCGGCAGCAGGTTGATGATCGGACGACCGCGGGCGCCACGGGACGCTTCCGGCAGCTGATACACCTTGAGCCAGTAGACCTTGCCACGGGTGGAGAAGCACAGAATGGTGTCGTGGGTGTTGGCCACCAGCAGACGCTCCACAAAGTCCTCTTCCTTGATCCGGGTGGCCGACTTTCCACGACCACCGCGGCGCTGGGCCTCGTAGTCGGAGAGCGGCTGATACTTCACATAGCCCTGGTGAGACAAGGTAACGACCACGTCTTCCGGGGTGATCAGATCTTCGATGTTGATCTCGGCACTGGACATGCTGATCTCGGTGCGACGCTCGTCGCCGTACTGCTCGCGCACGGCCAGCAGCTCGTCACGGATCACTTCCATCAGGCGTTCCGGGCTTGCCAGGATGTGCAGCAGCTCGGCGATGAGATCCAGCAGAGATTGGTACTCTTCCAGGATCTTCTCGTGCTCGAGGCCGGTCAGCTTGTGCAGACGCAGGTCAAGGATGGCCTGGGCCTGGATCTCTGTCAGGAAGTACTGCCCTTCACGGATGCCGAACTCGGGCTCCAGCCACTCGGGGCGAGCCGCGTCGTCGCCCGCTTTTTCCAGCATGGCGGCCACGTTGCCGAGCTCCCAGCCCTTGGCTACCAGGGCGGCTTTCGCATCCGCCGGGGTCGCACTGTGGCGAATGAGCTCGATGATGGGGTCGATGTTGGCCAATGCCACCGCCAACCCTTCCAGGATGTGCGCCCGATCCCGCGCCTTGCGCAGCTCGAACACGGTCCGGCGAGTCACCACTTCACGGCGGTGCAGCAGGAAGGCATCCAGGATCTCTTTGAGGTTCATCACCTTGGGCTGGTTGTTGTCCAGCGCCACCATGTTGATGCCGAACGTGGTCTGCATCTGGGTGTGCTTGTAGAGATTGTTCAGCACAATCTCGCCGGACTCGCCGCGCTTGATCTCGATGACGATGCGCATGCCGTCCTTGTCGGACTCATCGCGCAGGGCGCTGATGCCCTCGATTTTCTTCTCTTTGACCAGCTCGGCGATCTTTTCGATCAGGCGAGCCTTGTTCACCTGATAGGGGATCTCGTGGACGATGATGGTCTCGCGACTGGTCTTCTCGTCCACCTCCACTTCAGCCTTGGCCCGCACATAGACGGAGCCGCGACCGGTACGGTACGCCTGCACGATGCCGGAACGGCCGTTGATGATGCCGCCGGTGGGGAAATCCGGGCCGGTGACATGGGTCATCAGCTCGTCAATGGTGAGGTCGCCGTTTTCGATCAGCGCCAGGCAACCGTTGACAATCTCGGTGAGGTTGTGAGGCGGGATGTTGGTCGCCATGCCCACCGCGATACCGGAGGAGCCGTTGACCAGCAAGGTGGGGACCTTGGTGGGCATGACAGCCGGGATCATCTCGGTACCGTCGTAGTTCGGCACCCAGTCCACGGTCTCTTTGTCCAGATCGGCCAGCAGCTCGTGGGAGATGCGCGCCATCCGCACTTCGGTGTAACGCATGGCCGCGGCGTTGTCGCCGTCCACCGAACCGAAGTTGCCCTGACCGTCGACCAGCATGTAGCGCATGGAGAAATCCTGCGCCATCCGGACGATGGTGTCATACACGGCGATGTCGCCATGCGGGTGATATTTACCGATTACGTCACCGACCACACGGGCCGATTTTTTATAGGGCTTGTTCCAGTCGTTCCCCAGCTCGTTCATTGCATACAGAACGCGGCGGTGAACCGGTTTCAAGCCATCACGCACATCCGGCAGAGCTCGTCCTACGATCACGCTCATGGCGTAATCCAGATAGGAACTCTTGAGCTCTTCTTCGATGTTGACCGGCGTGATCTCTCTGGCCAGATCGCTCATAGAAAGCCTTAATCCCTAATTAGTTGTTCTTTGGCTTAAACAGCGCGACATGGTAACACACTGAGCCAAATACATTAAGCCACAAATCCGATGAGCACATCGGGCTGGTGCGACGAGGTCGGTCCGTTATAATGCCCGCCAGGACAATAGATTGCGCGCGCCCAGCCCGCTGCGCGCCTTGCCACAGGATCATCAAAACATGAATAGTGATGCCAATGTCGATCTGACAGAAATCGCCAAATTTGAAGCCATCGCCTCCCGCTGGTGGGACATGGAGGGCGAATTCAAGCCGCTGCATCAAATCAACCCGGTGCGCCTTGACTGGATCACCGACAAGAGCGGCGGCCTGTTTGGCAAGCGCGTGCTCGACATCGGCTGCGGTGGCGGCATCCTCTCCGAGAGCATGGCCCGCCGGGGGGCCAAGGTCACCGGCATCGACATGGGCAAGGAGCCCCTCGGGGTCGCCCGCCTCCATGCCCTCGAGGCGGGCGTGGAACTCGAGTACCGCCAGATCACCGCCGAAGCCCACGCCGATGAGGCGCCGGGCCAGTATGACGTGGTTACCTGCATGGAGATGCTGGAGCACGTGCCGGACCCGGCCTCGGTGCTGCGCGCCATCGCCACCCTGGTACGGCCGGGGGGCAAGGTGTTCGTCTCCACCATCAACCGCAACCCCAAAGCCTATCTGATGATGATCCTCGGGGCCGAGTACCTGTTGAAGATGGTCCCCAAGGGTACCCACGACCACAAGAAGTTCATCACCCCCGCCGAACTGTGTCGCATGGGGGGAGCGGCGGGCCTCCTGGTGCGGGACATGAGCGGCGTTCACTACGCCCCGCTCTCCAACAGCTTCAAGCTCGGCAAGAATGTCGACGTCAACTACATGGTGGCGTTCGAGCGCCCGGAGCAAGGCTGATGAGCACACCTCACCCGATGCCCCTTGGCTGCGTGCTGTTTGATCTGGACGGCACCCTGCTCGACACCGCCCCAGACCTTGGCGCCGCCGTCAATCACGTGCTGATAAGCGAAGGCTTTGCTCCGCTCTCTGACGACATCATCCGCCAGACCACCTCCCACGGGGCCCTCGGGCTGCTCAGGGCCGGTCTTGGTGACGAGCTGCTCGAGGAGCTGGGGGCCACCCGCCTTCGCACCGCCCTGCTCGACTACTACGCCGCCAACCTCTGCGTCGGCACCCGCCCCTATGAAGGCATGGTGGATCTCATCGAGTGGCTCGACGAGAAAAAGCTGCCCTGGGGCATTGTCACCAACAAGCCGGGTTTTCTCACCGAACCGCTCCTGGCAGCCCTGCCTGAACTCGCCAGTTGCGGCGTGACGGTGAGCGCCGACACCTTGCCGGTGCGCAAGCCCGACCCCGCCCCCATGTTCTTTGCCTGCGAGCGGCTCGGCATCGCGGCGAGCCAGTGTCTCTATGTGGGGGATCACGTGCGCGACATCGAGGCTGGCCGCAATGCCGGCATGCGTACCGCGGTGGCTGGCTGGGGTTATCTCAATGATGACGAGGACCCGGCCCTCTGGGGCGCCGACCTTCACTTTGATACCGTGCAGGCCCTGCACCACTGGCTGCGTTACGAACTGAGCTGACACGTTCATTGCCCATGAGCGACAAGGCATCAGGATAGAGGTGGATCTGCGGGGCAACTTTGATGTTGTCCCGATGGCCATGTGGGCATCTGCCCCGACGCGCAGCTCCCCCGCAGCACACCAGAGGGATCCCGGACGATCCCTCTTTTTAAGGGCTTGGCACCCCCCCGAACGGCGCAACAGGACACCTTTTGACCCTGACTGCACAAGGGATGAGCAGGCCGGATTTGCTAGTAAAAACACCCTGCTTTCGCAAGCAAAAAAAGTTATTTTAATTTTCCATCTTCGATCGCCGGACTTGCATTTGACGGATCGGACGGATGAAAACCCGTTCGCTGTGAGCGTCCACTAACTCCCGTCCCGACACCCACAATTTATCCACAGCTAATGCGTTATCCACAGATTGCATTACCGCATCGACCTCACTATCTTGTAGTTCGCATTAAAAATAACACTACATCTTGTGATTCATCGCACAATCCCTACCCAGTTTCCCTCGACAGACGGAGCCGGGTTGCGCCATTGTGCGATGGCTTTTCGGGAATCAACCGATACCGGCAGGTATCAATGAAAGGGGTCATCAGCCAATGAACTTGTTTGTGACGAAGCGTAACGGACACAAAGAACCCATCGATCTGGATAAAATTCACCGTGTGCTCGACTGGGCTGCAGAGAAGCTCGACAACGTGTCGGTCTCCCAGGTGGAGCTCAAGTCCCACATCCAGTTCTATGACGGTATCCGTACCGCCGACATCCACGAGACCATCATCAAGGCTGCTGCTGACCTCATCTCCGAGCAAAGCCCGGACTACCAGTACATGGCTGCCCGTCTGGCCATCTTCCACCTGCGCAAGAAGGCCTACGGCCAGTTCGAGCCGCCCCACCTGTATCAGCACGTCGCCAGACTGGTGGACATGGGCAAGTACGACAAGCACCTGCTGGAAGACTACACCCAGGCGGAATTTGAGGAGCTGAACGGCTACCTCGATCACTGGCGCGACATGGACTTCTCCTACGCGGCGGTCAAGCAACTCGAAGGCAAATACCTGGTACAGAACCGCGTCACCGGCGAGATCTACGAGAGCCCGCAGTTCCTCTACATCCTGGTAGCGGCCTGCCTCTTCTCCAAGTATCCGAAAGATACCCGTCTGGACTACATCAAGCGCTTCTATGATGCGGTCTCGACCTTCAAGATCTCCCTGCCGACCCCGATCATGAGCGGCGTGCGCACCCCGACCCGCCAGTTCAGCTCCTGCGTGCTGATCGAGTGTGACGACAGCCTGGATTCCATCAATGCCACCGCCAGCGCCATCGTGCGTTACGTTTCCCAGCGCGCCGGCATCGGCATCAACGCCGGTCGCATCCGTGGTCTGGGCAGCCCCATCCGTGGCGGCGAAGCCTTCCACACCGGCTGCATCCCCTTCTACAAATACTTCCAGACTGCAGTGAAGTGCTGCTCCCAGGGCGGCGTGCGCGGCGGCGCGGCCACCCTCTTCTACCCTCTGTGGCACACCGAGGTGGAGAGCCTGCTGGTACTGAAGAACAACCGCGGCGTGGAAGAGAACCGGGTCCGTCACATGGACTACGGCGTGCAGATCAACAAGCTGATGTACCAGCGCCTCATCAAGGGCGGCGATATCACCTTGTTCTCCCCGTCCGATGCACCTGGCCTCTATGACGCCTTCTTCGCGGACCAGGACAAGTTTGAAGAGCTCTACGTCAAGTACGAGCAGGATCCGGCCATTCGCAAGAAGACCCTGAAGGCGGTGGATCTCTTCTCCCTGATGATGCAGGAGCGCGCCGGTACCGGTCGCATCTACATCCAGAACGTGGATCACTGCAACACCCACAGCCCGTTCGACCCCTCCGTGGCACCGGTTCGCCAGTCCAACCTCTGCCTCGAGATTGCGCTGCCCACCAAGCCGCTCAACAACGTGGATGACGAGGACGGCGAGATTGCCCTGTGCACTCTCTCCGCCTTTAACCTGGGCGCCATCGAGAAGCTGGAAGATCTGGAAGAGATGGCCGAGCTGGCCGTGCGCGCTCTGGACGCCCTGCTCGACTATCAGGACTACCCGCTCAAGGCCGCCAAGAAGGGCAGCATGAACCGCCGCACCCTGGGGATCGGCGTCATCAACTACGCCTACTACCTGGCGAAAAACGGTGCCCGCTACTCCGACGGTTCCGGTCTGGCCCTGACCCACCGCACCTTCGAGGCGATCCAGTACTACCTGCTGAAAGCCTCCGTGCAACTGGCCCGCGAGTTCGGCCCCTGCCCGGCCTTCAACGAGACCACCTATGCCCAGGGTATCCTGCCCATCGATACCTATAAAAAGGATCTGGACACCCTGTGCAATGAACCCCTGCACCTGGACTGGGAAACCTTGCGCGAAGAGATCAAGACCGTGGGTCTGCGCAACTCCACCCTGACCGCCCTGATGCCGAGCGAGACCTCCAGCCAAATCTCCAACGCCACCAACGGCATCGAGCCGCCCCGCGGCCTGGTGTCGGTGAAAGCCTCCAAGGACGGCATCCTCAAGCAGGTGGTGCCGGAGTACCACCGCCTGAAGGATCAGTACGAACTGCTGTGGAAACAGCCGAGCGTCGACGGTTACCTGCAGCTGGTCGGCATCATGCAGAAGTTCGTGGATCAAGCGATCTCCGCCAACACCAACTACGACCCGGCCCGCTTCGAAGGCAACAAGGTGCCGATGAAGCAGTTGCTCAAAGACTTGCTGACCGCCTACAAATACGGTCTCAAGACCCTCTACTATCACAACACCCGTGATGGTGCCGACGACACCCAGACCGATCTGCAAGATGACGGCTGCGCTGGCGGGGCTTGCAAGATCTAACCGCGAAACGCACTGATAAACCGGGCGGGAGCATCAAGCTCCCGCCCTCCTGTTTTCCCTATTTCACGGCATTCGAACCATGGCTTACTCTACTTTTTGCCAGACCCAAAACGATCAGCTCAAGGAGCCGATGTTCTTCGGCCAGTCGGTCAACGTGGCCCGTTATGATCAGCAAAAGCACGACATCTTCGAGCGGCTGATCGAGAAGCAGCTCTCCTTCTTCTGGCGCCCGGAAGAGGTGGACGTCTCCCACGACCGCATCGACTTCCAGGCTCTGCCGCCCCACGAGCAGCACATCTTCATCTCCAACCTGAAGTACCAGACCCTGCTGGATTCCATTCAGGGCCGCAGCCCCAACGTGGCCCTGCTGCCCCTGGTTTCCATCCCGGAGCTGGAGACCTGGATCGAGACCTGGGCCTTCTCCGAGACCATCCACTCTCGCTCCTACACCCACATCATCCGCAACATCGTCAACAACCCGGGCCAGGTGTTCGACGACATCGTGACCAACGAGCAGATCTTGAAGCGCGCAGGCTCCATCAGCCACTTCTATGACGATCTCATCGAGGCCACCTCCGTCTATCACCTGCACGGTGAGGGGACCCACCGGATCGGGGATCGCGAAGTCACCATCAGCCTGCGGGAGCTCAAGAAGAAGCTCTACCTGTGCCTGATGAGCGTCAATGCCCTCGAAGCAATCCGCTTCTACGTGAGCTTCGCCTGCTCCTTCGCCTTCGCCGAGCGCGAGCTGATGGAGGGCAATGCCAAGATCATCAAGATGATCGCCCGTGACGAAGCGCTGCACCTGACCGGCACCCAGCACATGCTGAACCTGATGCGCAGCGGCAACGACGACCCCGACATGGCGGAGATCGCCGTCGAGTGCGAGCAGGCCTGCTTCGAGCTGTTCAAGGAAGCAGCCCTGCAGGAGAAGGAGTGGGCCGAGTACCTGTTCCAGGACGGCTCCATGATCGGCCTGAACAAGGACATCCTCTGCCAGTACGTGGAATACATCACCAACCTGCGCATGGCGGCCGTCGGCCTGCAACCGGCCTTTGCCGGCACCAAGCAGAACCCCATCCCCTGGATCAACACCTGGCTCTCCTCCGACAACGTGCAGGTGGCGCCCCAGGAAGTGGAAGTAAGCTCCTATCTGGTGGGTCAGATCGACAGTGAAGTGCACGCCGACGATCTGGGTGACTTCGAGCTGTGATGCAAGGCGACCTCTGCTGGCAGACCATGATGCGGGAGAGAGACGTCCGTGAGTGACGCCACCGCCACCCTGAACGCCCCCCTGCATACCGCCACCACGGCGCCGGAGGGGCAAGCCCCCCAGGTACAGACCCTGGACGGTGTGCTGCACCCCCATCCCGGCGAAAGCGTGCTGGAGACCCTGGAGCGCCACGGTCATCATGTGGAGTTCCAGTGCCGCAGCGGCTATTGCGGCGCCTGCCGTACCCCGCTGCTGGCGGGCAAGGTGCACTACGCCGCCGTCCCGCTCGCCTTTGTCTCCCAGGGGGAGTGCCTCCCCTGCTGCTGCCAGCCGGTGGGCGCCATCAAGCTCGATATCCGAAAGGGCTGACGGCCCTTGTCGCCAGATCTGCCCCGCAAACAAAAAGCCGCCGGATTGCTCCGGCGGCTTTTTTCATGGGAATGTCCCGTCTCTTGAGGGAAATGAGGGGCCATGACCCTCTTGCGTTACAACCAGGGGGCGGCAGTCGGCCCGTGGTGCAGACCCAGCTTCCAGACCCGGCCAAAGTGCTTGTAATGACCGGCCGCGACACCGGCTTTCTCCCCCATGCCGTGGTAGAGATCGAGGTGGCCCTTCTTCACCGCGCCCCCCACATCCAGCGCAATCAGCAGGCGCAGCTGGTGCTTGCCGGTCCAGTTGCCTGCTTTGTCCAGCAGCGGTACTTCCGCGAGGATGGGGGTGCCCATCGGCAGCAGGGTCTTGTCGGCAGCCACCGCCGCCATGGGCAAGAGCGGAATGCCGGCGGCCCCCACCACGTCATTGGTGGGACGGCGCTCGAAGAAGACATAGGAGGGGTTCTGCTCCACCAGCTCCTTCACGCTCTCTTCCGGCTGACGATTGGCCCACTCCTTGATGGCCTTCATGGACATCTGCTCCTTGGGCACTTCGCCACGGTCGATGAGCACCCGGCCAATGCTGACATAGCCGTGGCCGTTCTTGCCGCTGTAACCAAGGTACTGCAACCGGTCGTCATCGCCGTAGTGAACGAAGCCGGAACCCTGCACGTCCATCAGGAAGTTGTCGATGAGGGACTTGCTGTAGCCCAGCTCCAGCCCCCGGTTGGCCAGCGCCCCCCGGTGGATCTCGGCCCGGCTCGGGCAGCGACCGCCGCAGTTGGGCATGGCATAGATGGGATACTTGTACTGGGCGTCCGGGCGATGGCGCACCTCCAGCACCGGCGAGTAGTAACCGGTGAAGAGCACGTTGCCCATGCGGTCGGCACCGCCAAGCTGCGCCAGGCTGATGCCGTACTGGGTGATATGGGCGGGATTGCCCCCATTGGCGACCCAGCGTGAGAGCTGACGGTAGAGCTCCCCATAGCGGTTCGCCATGCGGCCGGAGCGTTCCATCACCATCCGGCTCTGGGGACCGAACTTGCTGTAATCGGCGCGGGCGCGGCTGTTGACCCGCTCTACCCGCACCAGATCCCCCGGCAGGGCACCATCCAGATACTGCTTGCCCAGATTCACAGGGATCTCGCAGTTCAGAAAACATCCGGATTCCGCCTTCTTCTGGGGCACCTTGACCGGTTCAGGGTTGCCCGCACAACCGGCCAGCCCCACCACGGCGGCGGCCAACCAGTACGCATGTCTATTCATATGTCCTCATATAACACCGAGTGTCTTGCACGGCGGGGAAGATGCCAAAATTGCCCGGGGAAAGCAAACGCCTTCACGCCCCCGACGACGGATTTCTCCTGCCGTGATCTTCTGGGTTATAACAAGGTGACAAGGTGTGAGAGGTCATGGATGGAACAGCTCGAAATCTTCCCGCTCCAGAGCCCCTGTGTCGGGGTCTGCGAACTGAACAACAAGGGGTATTGCAAGGGATGCCTGCGAAGTCGCGAGGAGCGTTTCAACTGGCTTGCCATGACCCCTGCCCAGCAGCAGGAGGTGATGCGCCTGTGCCGCAGCCGCAAGGCCAGGGTCGAGGCCGCCCGCCGCAAGGCGCAGGCCGCAGAGGCGGCCGATCCGCCGCCCCCGCCGGGCTGGGATTTTTAAATCCCACGTTGCCCCTCCCCTCAACAAGAAAGGCGGCCCCAGGGCCGCCTTGTCATTAAGAGTGTGTCACGCCGTGACGTCCTCAGGCGGTCGCCAGCTTGGCCTGCTCCTCGCCACGCTTGAGCATGGCGTAGGCCACCCCGGTCACCAGAGAACCGGCGGCGATCGCCAGGATGTACATCATCACATGGCTGATGGCGTTCGGGATGAAGAGCACGAACAGACCACCGTGGGGTGCCACCAGCTCGCAGCCGAACAGCATGGAGAGCGCACCGGTCAGGGCGCCGCCCACCATGCAGGCCGGGATGACGCGCATGGGATCCTTGGCGGCAAACGGGATGGCCCCCTCGGAGATGAAACACAGACCCAGCACGAAGGAGGCCTTGCCCGCTTCCTGCTCCGCCTTGATGAACTTTCTGCTGGCCAGGAAGGTCGCGATCCCCATCCCCAGTGCAGGCACCATGCCGGCGGCCATGACCGCTGCCATGGGGGCATAGGTCTTGGAGGCGAGCAGGCCGACACCGAAGGCATAAGCCGCCTTGTTGACCGGGCCCCCCATGTCGAAGCACATCATGGCGCCGATGATGACACCCAGCAGCACGGCGTTGGCAGAGCCCATGTTGTTGAGGAACTCGGTCATGGCGTTCATGATGCCCGCCACCGGGCCACCCACCACGTAGATCATCACCAGACCGGTGAACAGGCTGGCAAAGAGCGGAATGATGAGGATGGGCTTGAGGGCTTCCAGGGTGACCGGCAGGCGCACCTTGTCGCTCAGGAACTTGGCGCTGTAACCGGCGAGGAAGCCGCCGACGATGCCGCCAAGGAAACCGGCGCCGAGCGAGCTTGCCAGCATACCGGCGATCATGCCGGGCGCCAGACCCGGACGGTCGGCGATGGAGTAGGCGATGTAGCCTGCCAGCACCGGGATCATCAGGGCGAAGGCGGAGCCGCCACCTATCTTCATCAGGGCCGCGGCCAGCGTCCCCTCTTCCTTGAACGCTTCAATGCCGAAGATGAAGGAGAGCGCGATGATAAGGCCCCCCGCCACCACCATGGGCAGCATGAAGGAGACACCGGTCAGCAGGTGCTTGTAGGGGCCCGCCTTTTCCTCTTTCTTGACCGCAGCCGCGCCGCTGTGGCGATAGACCTTCGCCTCGGTCCAGGCCTTGTCGAGCTCGGCCCGGGTTTTCTTCAGGGCAGCCCCCGTGCTGGTGCGATAGACCGGCTTGCCGTCAAAGCGCGCCATGTCCACCTCGATGTCAGTGGCGAGGAACACCAGATCGGCGGCGGCAATCTCGTCCGCCGTCAAGGCATTCTGGGCACCGACCGAGCCCTGGGTTTCGACGCGGATCTGGTGACCCAGCTGCTTGGCCATGGTCTCCAGGGCCTCGGCCGACATGAAGGTGTGGGCCACCCCGGTCGGGCAGGCCGTCACCGCCACGATGCGCTTGGCACCGCTGGCCGGTTTGGCAACGGCAGGTGCCGCCTCATGGCGATAGACGCTGGCACCGCTTCGCGCGGCGTCCAGCAGGGCAGCGGGATCCTGGAGCGCTAGATCCATGTCGCCCCGATAGAGCGACTTGCCGTCATAGGCGGCCAGATCCACCGGTGCGCTGGCAACGACCAGCACCAGGTCGGCGGCGGCAATCTGCTCTTTCGAGGGAACCTGACGGGGCTGCACGCTGGACTCGACGTCGAGGGTGAGCTCCCAGCCAGCCAGTTTGGCCTGCTGTTCTATCCGTTTTGCAGCGAGAAAGCTGGTGGCAATGCCCGCCGGGCAAGCCGTAACCAGAATTGCTTTCATTGGGCATCTCCTGAGTTAGCCATCAAATGGGGTTGGGGTTGAGTCGGTGCCAGATCATCCAGACGCTGTACGCGCACCTGCTCGAGTAACGGTTTGAGCACATTGATATCGTTGAAGCCGACCGCGACCTGGCTCACCGCCAGTGCCGAGACGGCGGTGGCCAGACGCAGGGTCTGCTCCGGCGTCCAGTCCAGGCTCATGCCATGGACCAGGCCCGCCACCAGGGAGTCGCCGGCACCCACGGTGCTGACCACCTCCATGCGCGGCGGAATCGCCTGCCAGGTGGCATCCGGTGCAAACCAGATGAGGCCGTCGGCACCATTGGAGATCACCACGTTGGGGATCCCGCTTGCCTGCAGCGCGCGGGCGCACTCGGCCTGCTCGCTCAGGGTCTTCACGGGACGACCGGCCCACTGGCTCAGCTCTTCCAGGTTGGGTTTGACCAGGGTCGGCGCCGCCTTGATCCCTTCGCTCAACGCCGCGCCGCTGCAATCGAAGATCACCTGCTTGCCCTTGGCCTTGAGCAGGCGGATCAGATGGCCACAGTAATCGGGGGACACCCCTTTGGGCAGGCTGCCCGCCAGCACGAACCAGTCGGTGTGGGGAGCCAGTCGCTCCAGCGCCGCTTCCAGGGCGCTGACATCGCCTTCCTGCACGGCGAGTCCCGGCAGATTGAGATCGGTCACCCGGCCGGATTGTTCGGAGATCTTGACGTTGATCCGGGTGTCGCCCGCCACGCGCACGAAGTGATCGGCAAGGGCACGTTCCTCGAACAGGGAGACGAAGCTCTGCTGGTTGCCCTCACCGAGCCAGCCGGTCAGGCCTACGTCACGGCCGAGATCTTTCAAGACCATGGCGACGTTGATCCCCTTGCCCGCGGCGCGCAAGTTGGCCTCGCTCACCAGATTGACCTCGCCAGGGTGCATGGCCTCCAGACGGGTGGTGAGATCGAGCGCGGGGTTGAGGGTGATGGTGACGATGTCCATCAGTGCGCCCCCTCGCCCAAGCCGGCGGCAATGGCTTCGCCAATGCCCTTGAGGGCTGCTTCGGCATCCGCTCCTTCGGCGCGAAACGCCAGACGATGACCGCACTTGACCCCAAGCCCGATCACCTTCATCAGGCTCTTGGCAGAGACGGCTTCACCGCTGCCATCGAGGTTGGCGACGCGGATGTCGGATTCATACTCCTTGGCCACCTTGACCAGCATGGCGCCCGGACGGGCGTGCAGACCGTGAGGGTTGATGATGGTGAAGGTCTCGGAAAGCCCGCTCGCCGGACCCGCCTGCAACATGGCAAGACCGTCGCTGCCAGAGAGGGTGGCCAGCTGGCCGGCTGCGGCCAGCTTGGCCAGATTCTCGAGTTGCGGCAAATGGCCGCTATCTGCGGCACACAGCAGCAGCAGGGCGCTGACCGGCAATTCACCGACGTTCAGCGGGGTGCTCGGGGTGGCCAGCACCCAACCGGTCTGGGCCGCTTGCGCACGGGCCAGCCAGATGCCCTCCCCCAGGTGAACAGGCTGACTGGCCAGGAGGGCGCTCACCATGGCTGCGTCTCCCCAGCCTGCGGATTTGGCGCGGGCCGCAGCCCCCAGCAGCAACTGGTCCTGGTCGTCGGCCGGGAAGTCCGCCAGGGTCAGGTATTGCACCTCTTTGGCGCCAGTCGCGCCAGTCAGGATATTGATGATGGTCTCTTCGTCGGTCGCCCCCTTGAGCTGGGCTGCGGCCTGCTCGTCACCCAGCACGTGGGTGAGCTGGCGCAAGATCCCCAGGTGCTCGTCGGACTTGGCGGCGATGCCGATGGCGACGTAGGCAATCTGCCCCTCGTCCCACTCGATTCCGTGGGGGAACTGGGCCACCATGACGCCGGTGCTCTTCACCAGATGACGGGTGTCCGTGGTGCCGTGGGGAATGGCGATACCGCTGCCAAGATAGGTGGCGTGCTGCGCTTCCCGCGCCAGCATGCCGTCCACGTAACCTGCTTCAACCAGACCGGCGTCGGTCAGTTTGCTTGCCAGCAGGGCGATGGCGTCCGCCTTGGTCGTCACCGATTGTCCCAGCAGGATTTGCTGTCGCGCCAACTTCAACATAGAGATTCTCCATCAGGTCCGGCTTCACCTCGCGGCGTACCGGCTCAACTCAACTCGATTTTCGGGTAACTTGCCTGCTGACAATAGACGGTGATCTCTCGCTTTGGTGAGCCGGAACCCATTTCCAAGTGCAGATAATCATCCGTTACTGACAAGCTGAATCGTTTCACTTACACTCAGACTGAATCGTTTCAGCGTATTGTTCAAGATCCCGCAGAAAGTACGTTTCAATGATATGATCCCGCGCACACTTTTCGGTGCCCCAACCAGGAACCGGCGCGGGCCTTGCAACTCAAACAGAGCCAACATGATGAAACTGGATGAAATCGCCGCGCTGGCCGGTGTCTCTCGCACCACCGCCAGCTATGTGATCAATGGCAAGGCCGATCAATACCGCATCAGCCAGGCAACCCGCGACAAGGTGATGGCCGTGGTCCATGCCCACAACTATCAGCCGGACAGCCGCGCCGCTTCCCTGCGCGGCGGCCAGACCCGCACCCTCGGCTTCATCCTGCCCGACCTCGAAAACGCCAGTTACGCCAAGCTCGCCAAGCGCCTGGAGCAAGGGGCCCGCACCCAGGGATATCAGTTGCTCATCGTCTGCTCGGAGGACGATCCGGACACCGAAAAGGAGCTGGCCCGGATGCTGGTGAGCCGCCATGTGGACGCGCTCCTGGTGGCAAGCTGTCTCCCCCCGGCGGATCCCTTCTACCTGGAGCAGCAGTCCAGGGGCGTGCAGATCCTCGCCATCGACCGTGCCATGGCCACCGAGCACTTCGTCACCGTGGCGAGTGAAAACCAGAAGGCGAGCCTGGACCTCACCGCCTCCCTGCTCACCCCGGCCATCGGTCATATCGCCTTGATCACTGCACTGCCGGAACTGACGATCAGTCAGGAGCGAAAAGCGGGCTTCGAACAGGCGATTGCCAGTCACAGTGCGACCCGCCACCTGTGTGAAGGGGCCCACTTCTCGCGCACCGAAGGGTATCGCCTGATCAAGACGCTCCATCAGCAGCTCGGCCAACTGCCCGAGGCGCTGATCACCACCTCCTACATCCTGATGGAGGGGGTGCTCGACTACCTGCTGGAGCAGGAGGCCGACATGAGCCAGCTCGCCATGGCTACCTTCGGGGATGACCGCCTGCTCGATTTCCTCCCCTTTGGCATCAACTCCCTGCCCCAGCAGCACGACGCCCTGGCAAGCCAGGCCCTGACGCTGGCCCTCAAGGCGGTCAATGGCGACTACCAGAGCGGCCTGCACTATGTGAGCCGTACCCTCAAACGCCGCCGCTGACCCGGCAACGACGCACCACCCCGGGGGCGGCCCGCAGTGCCAGCCCCTGAGCCTCCTCCCCCACACCTGCTTGTGTTCTCCCCTGTTGTCTCAGCTTTTGCCCTTCGCCTTCTGGCTTTGAGGTGATCTGCCGGGCGGCAACCCCGCGCCAGGTCACGTTTATCGGCGCCTCGGCTCGCTATAAGTGAAAATGATGGCTTTTGGGAGTATGACCCGATGTTTGCTTATATCGGGCCAGTCGCACCACCAGGGCCCCGTGTTACCCTCTGCAAGCCCTGTTGCCGCCAACGCGGGAGCTCTCGATGTCGACCCGCGACGCAGCCTGACGGGCAGCCTCCCCCTGAGGGGGCGTTTTTTCGGCGCATGGCGCAATGTGTCACTTTTTATTGCCACCCTTCGGCTTGCTACAGCACAAAATCCGCTTTTAAGGGGTTGTTTCCGCCATTTCAATCCGCTAACTTGGCAACCAATTTTTACAACTGACAGATTTCAGGTACAGATGTATCCACACCGATATTGCTAGCCTCCGGCTTTTCCCCGGAGGCGTCTCCCGACACAGCCAACTGGCTCTCTCTTGTTTGCAACAGCGCCCCTCACTTTCGGATGGATGACATGAATACCAAGACCCTGGGTTGTACCCTGTTGATTGCCGGCACCACCATAGGCGCCGGCATGCTGGCCCTGCCGCTGGCCTCCTCGTCCCTGGGCGGCCCCGCCACCCTGATGCTGATGATCGGCCTCTGGGCCCTGATGGCCTTCACCGCCATGCTGCAGGTGGAAGCCAGCCTCAGCACCGGCAAGTGGTACCTGCACCAGCTGGCGGATCACCTGCTCGGCCCCTGGGGCAAGGGCATCGCCTCCTTCTGCATCCTGATGCTGTTCTACGCCCTGGCCTCCGCCTACATCAGCGGCGGCAGCAGCCTGCTGGCCCAGGCACTGGCCGATGCCGGCCTGCCCCTCGGCCAGGAGCAGGCGGCCTGGGTCTTTACCCTGCTGTTTGGCGGCATGGTGTGCGTCGGCACCAGGGAGGTGGATTACCTCAACCGCCTGATGTTCACCGTGAAGCTGGTGATCATGGTGGCGGTGCTGGCGCTGCTGCTGCCCCGCGCCCAGGGGCAGCACCTGCTCTCCATGCCCCTCGGGGAAGGCTTGCTGCTGGCGGGCCTGCCGGTCATCTTCACCTCCTTCGGCTTCCACGGCTCCATCCCGAGTGTCATGCTCTACCTCGGGGACAACCCCAGGCAGTTGCGCCGGGTCTTCGTGTGGGGCTCCGCCTTGCCGCTCGTGCTCTACGTGCTGTGGCAGGTCGCCATCCTGGGGCTGCTGGGCCAGCAATCCCTGATCCAGACCGGCGGCGCCCTGGACAGCCTGCTGGCCAACGTCGGCGGCCTGGTGAGCTGGCCCGCCTTCAACCAGGCGATGCATCTGTTTGCGGATCTCGCGCTCGCCACCTCCTTCCTCGGGGTGACCCTGGGACTGTTCGACTTCATGGCCAAGGTGACCCGTCGCAAGGACAACTGGCAGGGCCGCACCCAGACCGGTCTCATCACCTTCGTGCCGCCCCTGCTGTTCGCCCTCTACTTCCCGCAAGGCTTCATCATGGCGCTGGGTTACGCCGCCATTGCGCTGGCGGTGCTGGCGGTGCTGCTACCGGTGGCCCTGGTGTGGCAGAGCCGCAAGCAGGCCGAGGCGCATCACTACCGCGCCCCGGGCGGCGTGCTGGCCCTGGGCCTTGCCGGCGCCATGGGGGTACTGATCGTCGGGGTGCAGATAAGCGTCAGCATGGGATTGCTGCCCGCCCTCTGATTTCCCCGACCCGACAAGCAGAAACGCCGCAAAGAGACACGCCCCGCCAACCCAGTTGGCGGGGCGTTTCATTGGCACGGGCTCACTTGGCCGACTCGCGCCCCTCCTCGCGAAGCCCATCCAATAATAAACATTTGAGTGCAACCATGTATAGATGTGTACATGACTGCGCCCCTGTCCTACACTGCTTAGCAGACAACCCATGATCCCGTGCCCGTCTGGCACGCCAACCCGGGAGGCAACATGGCCGCCACCGCATCTCTTCCCCGGCAACAGCCCGCCGTCGATCCCAGCAAGGCCCTGCCCGTGGTGTTTCGCATCCTGGACAAATGGCAGTGCAGCACGGATGAACAGCTCAGGCTGCTTGGCATTACCTCCCGCTCCACCCTGAACAAGTACAAGGAGGCCAGCGGCGGCATTCGGCTGAGCGCCGATCTCCAGGAGCGGATGAGCTATCTACTCAACATCCACAAGAGCCTGCGGCTGCTGTTCAGCCTGGATGAGAGCATCTATGGCTGGGTGCGCAAGCCCAACAGCCACCCCTTCTTCGCCGGGCGCAGCGCGATGGAGGTCATGCAGGGTGGGCGGGTGGCAGATCTTTACGAAGTGGCCACCCGGCTGCACGCCTGGCGCGGGGAGATGGCCTGATGTCCTCCCCGCCCTTGCGCACCTTCCACAATGCCTGCGCCTATCGCATCATTCCGAGCCGCTTTCCCCCCATCTGCCTCTATGAAGACGTCGCTACCGCCGATGAGCTGGAGGCGGTCTGGGCCGTCGAGGCCCTGACCAACGACAGGCTGAGGGAAGAGGCGGGCGAGCTGATGCGGGTGCCCAGGGAAGACTGGCTGGTGGGGCTGCCCGGCGGCAGCTATGTGATGGCCGCCTTCACCCACCTCAATCCCGAGGGTGGCCGGTTCACCACGGGGGACTTTGGCGGCTACTATTGTGCCCCCTCCCTCGACACCGGCATCAAGGAGACGGTCTACCACAGGGAGCGGATCTTCGGGTACACCCGGGAGCCAGCCCAGAAGGTGCAGATGCGGGTGATCCAGGCTCAGTTCAGCGCCAGCCTCATCGACATCACGGGCCCGGCGTATCTGCCAGGCCCCCTCTATCACGCCACCGATTACGGCCCCGCCCAGGCCTTCGCCCGGGAGCAGAAGGTCGCCGGGGCGGACGGCATCCACTACCGCTCGGTGCGCCACCCCGGTCACGACTGTCACGTGCTCTATCGCCCCCGTCTGGTCAGCCGGGTGGACCACGCCCGTCATCTGGAGTACCACTGGAGCGGCGAGGCCATCACCCATGTGCTGGAGATCCGCCTCTACGGTGAATAGCGTCTACCAGGACAAAAAAAGCCCCGCCAGATTGGCGGGGCTTTTTGTATCAACCGAACAGTGGGGGAGCCTGGCTCCCTGGCCGCTTACTGGTTGTGGCTGGCGCGACGGGGACGACGGGCCTGGGCCGGTTTGGCGGCGCCGCCTTCCGGACGCTGACCGCCCTGGGGCTTGGGCTTGCCACCGTTGCCGGAGCGATTACCACCGCCATTGCCACCGTTGGCAGAACGACCGGCACCCTGACGCTGGCCCTGACCTTGCGGACGCGGCGCACGGCGCTGCTCGCTCGGATCGCGCGGCTCTTTGCGAAGCGGCGCGCCGATACCACGGGCGATGTTGTCGAGGGTCTCGCGGGAGGCTTCAAAACCGGCCACCTGCTCGCACGGAATGTTCTGCTTGGTCAGACGCTCGATGGCCTTGATGAGCTTGCCTTCATCGGCCGCTACCAGGGAGATGGCGTGACCGGCAGCGCCGGCACGACCGGTACGGCCGATACGGTGCACGTAATCTTCCGCCACGTTCGGCAGCTCGAAGTTGACCACCTGCGGCAGTTTGTCGATGTCCAGACCACGGGCGGCGATGTCGGTCGCCACCAGCACCTTGACGCTGCCATCCTTGAAACCGGCCAGGGCACGGGTACGGGCACCCTGGCTCTTGTTGCCGTGGATGGCGGCGGCGCTGACGCCGTTCTTGTCGAGGGTCTCGGCAACGCGGTTGGCCATGTGCTTGGTACGGGTGAACACCAGCACCTGCTGCCAGTCGTTGCTGGTGACCAGGTGACTCAGCAGGGCAATCTTGTTGGCCTTGTCACAGGGGTGTACCAGCTGCTCGATGCGCTCGGCGGTGCTGTTGCGCGGGGTCACTTCGATCACCGCCGGGTTGTCCAGCAGACCGGTGGCCAGCTCGCGAATTTCGTCGGCGAAGGTGGCGGAGAAGAGCAGGTTCTGGCGCTTCTTCGGCAGCAGGGCCAGGATGCGGCGGATGTCGCGGATAAAGCCCATGTCGAGCATGCGGTCCGCTTCGTCCAGTACCAGGATCTCCACTTCGTCGAACTTGACGGCGTTCTGGTTGTAGAGATCCATCAGGCGGCCCGGGCAGGCCACCAGCACGTCCAGACCACGGCGGGTCGCCATCATCTGGGGGTTGATGCTCACGCCGCCAAATACCACGTGGCTGCGGATCGGCAGGTGCTTGCCGTAGTTGCGCACGCTCTCGCCCACCTGGGCGGCCAGCTCGCGGGTCGGGGTCAGCACCAGGGCGCGGATGCGGTTCGGGGAGACCTTGCGCTTGCTTTCAATCAGACGTTGCAGCATCGGCAGGGTGAAACCTGCGGTCTTGCCGGTCCCGGTCTGGGCGGCGGCCATCAGATCACGGCCAGCCAGTACCGCCGGGATCGCTTGTTGCTGAATGGGAGACGGGGTGTCGTAGCCTTGCTCGGCAACGGCACGCAACAAGGGTTCGGCCAGACCGAGGGAAGTAAAACTCATAGTTACCTGCTAGGGATAGGGGCGCCAAAGATCGTGGTGGGGCTCCTCTGCTGAGCCGATGCCATCTCACAGGATCCGGGCCTATAGAGAAAACAACGATTTCCCCGGGGAGCAGAGCAAAGGGGAAAGAATAGAGGCGCAGTCTAACGGAGTTGGCGCACTTAGACGAGGAAAATGTGATGCGCCTCCCAGCACGGCTGGAAATAGGGACGAAGGCAGGACAAAATGGCCCGAATCGCCGTATGTATCAATGCCCCTGCGCAGCCTGCCGGGGACGGCGCGATACACGGAACAGGAGGTTTTGATTGAAACGGAAGTTCACCCCCACCGCCCGGCGCATGCTGGGCCTCGTCCTGCCCCTGCTCTTCGCCCAGCCCCTCGCCGCCAGGGAGACCCTGTCGGTGGCCTGGAGCCACTGGCCCCCTTTCAGTCAAATCGCTGCCGACGGCACCCTCGGCGGACTGGACGTGACCCTGACCCGCCAGATCCTGGGCAAGGCAGGCGTGGAGCCCGCCTTTCGCAACCTCCCCTGGGCCCGGGCCCTCTACCTCATGGAGCGCCAGCAGCTGGACGTGGCCATGGGCGCCCTGAAAACCCCCGAGCGGGAGCGGTTCGCCCGCTTCTCCGCCCCCTATCGGCGCGCCAGCTTCGTGCTGCTGAGCCAGCGCCCGCAGGCCGGGGAGCCCGACGGCTGGCAAGGGCTCACAGAGCTGGCAACCCTCTGCCAGGCCAAGGGGCTTCGACTTGGCAAGCTGCGGGGTACCCGCCCCCTGCCGATGAACGAGGAGTGCCCTGCCCTCGGGCAGGCGAGTGAATACAACAGCGATGACAGGCTGCTCACCCTCTTGCTGGCGCACCGCCTCGACGGCGTCATCATGGAGTGGCAATACGCCCGCTACCAGCTCGGGGCGAGCAATGCCATCCAGTGTCAGGTGCTCTTGCACCAGCAGCCGGTGCGCCTGATGTTTGCCAAAAAGGCCGTGAACGATGAGGCGCTCGCCCGCATCGATGCCGCCATCGCCACCCTGCCCTCACCGGATCCCGCCTTTGCGCCGCCCCGCTGCCGCCTGGACGCAACCCGGCACCCATCGCTCTCGACGCCATCGGCCCCCTGAGGCAGGCGCCGGCAAAAAACCATGAAAAAGGCGACCCTGGGGTCGCCTTGTGGTATCTGGTGATCACTCACCTGGCCCGCAGCGTGATCAGCGCAGCTGCGGGGTCTGGGTGTGCACGCCCTGGTTCTGGGCGCGGTGGCGCAGCAGGTGATCCATCAGCACCAGGGCCAGCATGGCCTCGGCGATGGGCACGGCACGGATGCCGACGCAGGGGTCGTGACGCCCCTTGGTGATCATCTCGGTGGCCTCACCGCTGGTGGTGATGGTCTTGCCCGGCACCGTGATGCTGGAGGTAGGCTTGAGGGCCATGCTCACCACGATCTCCTGACCCGACGAAATGCCCCCCAGGATGCCCCCCGCATGATTGCTGGCAAAGCCGGTCGGAGTCATCTCGTCCCGGTGCTCCGAGCCTTTTTGCTCCACCACCGCGAAGCCGTCACCGATCTCCACCCCTTTCACCGCGTTGATGCCCATCATGGCGTGGGCGATGTCGGCGTCGAGGCGGTCGAACACCGGCTCCCCTAGGCCTACCGGCACGTTGCGCGCCACGACGCACACCTTGGCCCCCACGCTGTTTCCCTCTTTCTTGAGGGCACGCATGTATTCATCCAGCGCCTCCAGCTTGCCCGCATCGGGGAAGAAGAAGGGGTTCTGCTCGATCTGGCTCTCGTCGAACCCTTCCGCCTTGATGGGGCCGAGCTGGGAGAGAAAACCCACGATCTCGATGCCGTGCACCTGTTTCAGGTACTTCTTGGCGATGGCGCCCGCCGCGACCCGCATGGCGGTCTCGCGGGCCGAGGAGCGGCCGCCGCCACGGTAGTCACGCTGGCCGTACTTCTGGTGATAGGTGTAGTCGGCGTGGCCGGGTCGGAACAGATCCTTGATCTCGGAGTAGTCCTTGGAGCGCTGATCGGTGTTCTCGATGAGCAGCCCGATGGAGGTGCCCGTGGTCTTGCCCTCGAACACCCCGGAGAGGATCTTCACCTCGTCCGCCTCGCGGCGCTGAGTGGTGTAGCGGGACGTACCGGGCTTGCGCCTGTCCAGATCCCCCTGCAAATCGTCTTCGCTTATCTCCAGCCCCGGCGGGCAGCCGTCGACCACGGCGCCCAGCGCCAGACCGTGGCTCTCGCCGAAAGTGGTGACCCGAAAGAGTTGGCCGAAACTGTTCCCTGCCATGAATGCTCCTTGCTGCTTAGTTCTTGTAAATGGCGAAATGGGCCTGGTACTGCTCGAGCTCTGCGCGGGTCATCACAAAGACGCCGTGGCCGCCGTTTTCGAACTCGACCCAGGTGAAGGGCACCTCGGGGAACTGGGCTTCCAGGTGGATCATGCTGTTGCCCACCTCGACCACCAGCACGCCATCCTCTTTCAGGAAGTCGGCGGCATTGGCCAGCAGACGTTTGGTGAGCTTGAGGCCGTCGGAGCCCGACGCCAGGGCCAGCTCCGGCTCGTGGCGAAACTCCTCCGGCAGATCCGACATGTCCTCGGAGTCCACGTAGGGCGGGTTGGAGACGATGAGATCGTACTTGTCACCGGCCGGCAGATCCCGGAACAGATCGGAGCGAATGGGGATAACCTGCTGCTCCAGCCCGTGATCGTTGATGTTGCGCTCGGCCACGTTGAGGGCATCGACGCTGATGTCGATGGCATCCACTTCCGCATGGGGGAACTCGTGGGCCATGATGATGGCGATGCAGCCGGAGCCGGTACACAGGTCCATGATCCGGGTCGGTTCGTCTTTCAGGAAGGGGGCGAAGCGGTTGGCCACCAGCTCGGCGATGGGGGAGCGCGGAATGAGCACCCGTTCGTCCACGTAGAATTCCCAGCCCGCATACCAGGCCTTGTTGGTCAGGTAAGGCGCCGGAATGCGCTCCTGCACGCGGCGGATGATGAGCTCGGCGATGCGGTGGCGCTCGCTGGTGGTCAGGCGGGAGTGGCGCATGCCCGGATCCACGTCCGGCGGCAGATGTAACGCGGGCAGCACCAGTTGCACGGCCTCATCCCAGGCGTTGTCGGTACCATGTCCGTAGAAGATCCCGGCGTCGTTGAAACGACTCATGGCCCAGCGCAACATGTCCTGGATGGTGTGCATTTCGGCAACCACCTCATCGATAAATATCTTGTCCAAATCCACCTCCAAGTCGAGTAATATCCGGCCCGAGAATTTTATACAGCGAGCAAGACGAGTACCTGATGAAAAATACGCCCTCACTCACAGACGAGGAAAGCCTGTTGTTTCGTGATGCTGTCAAAGGTACCCGGAAAATTAAGCAAGATACCATAAGGGCCTCCTCAAGCCCGGTCAAGCAGAAACGCGAAGTGCGCGAGAGCCGCGAAAAGCTTGGGGTTGACCACTTTTTCAGCGACGAGTACCAGCCCCATCTCGAGGCGGACGGGCCGACCCGTTACGTGCGCGACGACGTGTCAAAATTCGAGCTGAAAAAGCTCAAGCGCGGCAGCTACCCGCCGGAGATTTATCTGGATCTGCACGGCATGAACCAGCACCAGGCCAAGCAGGAGCTGGCGGCCCTGCTCACCCTGTGCCGAAAAGAGAACATCCACGTCGCTTCGGTGATGCACGGCATCGGCAAGCACATCCTCAAGCAGCGCATCCCGAGCTGGCTGGCCCAGCACCCCGCTGTGCGCGCCTTTCACCAGGCGCCGCGGGAGTGGGGGGGCGAGAGCGCCATCCTGGTGCTGCTGGACATCGAGGAGTGACCCCCTTCCCCACCCCGCCTTGCCCCGGGCGAACGCCATAAAAAAACCACCGCCAGCTTGCGGTGGTTTTTTTATGGCGCCCCACAGGGGTCAGCTGGCGGCTTCCATATGTCGCTTGAAGTTATCCAGGATGCTCTGCCACCCCGCCCGCTGCTGTTCGCCGCTGTGCAGGGACTCGGCATCGAACCGCTCCTCCACCCGGGTGCCCCCCTGCTCTGCCACGAACCGCACGCTCACCTCGCGGCCATCGTCCATGACGTAGCCGAGCCCCGTCGGCGCTGTGACCTCGGTGAAGGTCCCCTCGAAATCAAACCCCGTGCTGCCATCCCGCGCCGCCATGTGGTGGCAAAAACGCCCACCCACCCGCAGATCCACCCGGCTTTGGGGGCAGTGCCACTGCGGGGAGGCGGCGTTCCATGCCATGATGCTGGCGGGGGTGTTCCAGCCCTGCCACACATCGGCAATCGGCCTGGCAACCCAGACGCTGACGCTTATCTTCATCTCTCTGATCCTCTGGCTTTCCTGCACGTTTTGCACTGTGGCACTGTCATGCCACGCCGGGCGCATCGGGCTGCGCCAAAAAGTGGGCCACCAGGGCATTGGCATGGCCGTGGCCCATGGCGTGTTCGTCCTTGAGCCAGGCCACCAGGGCCATGTGTTTGCGCTCCTCCCGCCCTGCCAGCAGGGTCAGCCAGTGGGCGATGGGCTGGCCGTATTTCTGCTCGATGGCAGGAAAGTAGGAGGCAGGCCCCTTCACCTTCGGTTGTTCATCCATGATGGCTTCTCCTCGGGGTGAGTACAGGCTCAGGGTTTGGGGGCGAACTGCTCGAACACCTGCTGTCCGGTCAGGGTCGGGGTGTCGTTCTTGAGGGCATAGAAGTCGGGCTTCTCGTCGATGAAGATCTGCCCGGTGAGCTCGAACCCCTGATCCTGAAACAGGCCGGCGGAGAGGATGTACTCGTCCGTCGGCAACAGATGGTAGAAAAGATGGGTGCCGCAGGTGGGGCAGAATCCGCGCTCCGCCCACTCCGACGAGCGGTAGGCCACCGGGGCCATCCCGGTGAACCGCACGCCCTTGCCCCCGTGCACCGCGAACATGGGCCCCCCTGACCAGCGCCGGCACATGGCGCAGTGACACAGGTTGACCTCCTTGTGATCGCCGCTCGACACGGTGATCCCGCCACACAGACAATGTCCTTCCATGATGCCTCCTGAGAGTTGGGGCGACAGACCGGGCGAACGGGTGCTCGCCTTCTTGCCGCACCAGATGAAGTAGCACGGGATCCGGGGGGCGACAACTGACCATACCGGGGCCTTACCGCGAGGCTGAGGCTCCCGGAGCGGGAAAATCCCCCTCTTTATTCATCGTATGAATGACTCAACACACCCCATGCACCGGATAAATAATGGTCAGGTTCCCTCCTGCAAGGCGATGCGATTCCCCTCGCAATCCCGACACTCCGCCACCCGGAGGCTCTCCCCGACCCCCGACCCGGGTGACGGGATAGAGACAGGCCCCGCCCGATGCCAGTGCCCGGGCCATGGCCCCCTCGATGTCAGCCACCCGCAGATAGATCCGGGTGCCATCCAGGCTCGGCACATAGCTCTCCCCCTTCGCCAGGGCGCCGGAGCAGCCCGCCGTGCCACTTTCCAGGGGAAAGAGCGCCATCTCGTTGCCATCGATCTGCACCCGCTCCAGCACCGTCTCGAAGACCCCCTCATAGAAGCGAATGGCTCTCTCCAGATCCTGTACCGGAATTTCAAAATGAATGGCGATGTTCATGGTCATCCTCCCTCGGTGTGAACCCGCAGGCTATCAGCGCCAAAAGAGGCGCAACAAGCCAGCGCGGCGATCAACAAGGGAGGCGCGCGGCCTCCCCGGGGTGCTTGCGCTTGTACTGACTCTCAGGTCACCGGTGCCCAGGGGTCGCCCTTGCCCGGCTCGTTGCCCTGGGTCCACCACTTGGCCTGATAGATGATCCCCTTGTGGCTCACCTTGTTGCCCGCGGTGTAGACCTTGCCTGCCTCCCAGGCCGGTACCCCGTCCACCAGTGGCGTGCCGGGGTCGACCGGGGCCGGATCCAGCGTGGCCACCACCCGTACCTTGGGCCAGCTGGCGTGGGAGCCGTAGAAGTTGGTCACGCACTTCTCGTAATCCCCCGGCACCAGGGCCGAATAGGCGGTCTGGTACCCCACCAGATCACACTCGAAGGAGTAGCCGCCGGGTCTGTCCGGGTAGTATTTCCAGTTGCCGTCCCAGTTGGTGTAGAGCACGTCGGTGGCGCCGTTGAGGTTGAGGCTGCCATAGGGGATCTGCTGCCAGCAGGTGTTCTTCTCGTCCGCCAGCAGCGGGATCCCGTAGTGGGCCGCAAGCCCCTCCCAGTAGCGGATGCGGTTGACCGGCTGGCCCTTGTTCTTGTTCTGCTCGCCGCACCTCGATGCCACCGTTGATGATGTTGATGGTGGTGCCAAAGCCGTAGCCGATGCCCGCCGCCAGCTCACGCTGGGAGGGCACCCAGGTCCGGTCGATGACGTGCAGCATGGCGGGTTTGGGAGCCTGGGGCGTCAGGAAGAACCAGATGGCGGAGGCGAGGTTGAGCCAGGAGTCCGCCACCAGCCCGGGGTTGTTGAGGAGCACGGTGGCGTCGCCGTCGAACATGGCCTCGGAGAAGGCGCCGTAGTTGAAGTGGTAGGAGAGCTGCTTGGCGCCGCGACCGAAATAGCCCTGACCGGTGCTGCAGGGCCAGCGCCGGTTCTGCCAGTCACTCTGGCCACACCCCGTGGTGTAGCCGGTCTGCCCCTCAGACCAGCCCATCTCCCGCACGTGCACCAGGGCCTGTTGCCACTCCTCCAGCCCCAAGGGGTTGTCGGAGACATTCTCCTTGGCGATGTGGCCGCCGGTCTCCTGGGCAAAGTGGGCGAAGGCGGTGATGATGGACTTCTTGCAGATGGCGTCCGCATTGCGCCCGTCCGTGTAGTCGCCGCAGAAGGCGGGGAACTTGCCCACCGCCCGCAGGAAGCGCTCGTAGGTGTACTCCGGGGCGGCCATCTGGGTCAGGAACTCCCAGTCCGATTCGGTGAAGACCCGCTCGACCCGCTTGACGTTGTCCGGGTTGCCGGGGGCGCGGGCCACGATGGCCTCCACCACCGTGTTGGGCCGGGTGGCCAGGGCGTGGGACCAGATCCCGTACATGGGGTTGGCGGTCTTGGCCTGGGCCGCACTGGCGAGATCCGCCGCCGCCATCACATAGCCGCCGCTGTTCTGGGGATCGGGCTGGATTGTCATGGCGCTCTAGCCGGGCAGCGCCCAGACGAGGGCAACCAGGCAGGCGGTACGCGTGAGCATGAACATGGGTAACCATCCTTGTCTTGAAAATGTCAGGGCGAGCATAGGCATCCTGGCAACTAAATTCACGACAAGAATTAAGAATTTGGCGAAATTGTGAGCCATACCCTCCTGCACTCAGATGGCGCTCGTTTGCAGGGGGATCCAGCCCCGGCCCAGGTCTTGTTGGCACAACCACCCGCACCGGACCAGGGGCCTGGCTCAGATCCCCCCTGCGCGCACCGCCCGGATCAGCAGATTGCGCGGGGTCATGGGTTTGGGGCAGAAGGTGCCCACCTCCACCCGGTAGCCCTGCTCCTCAAGGAAAAGGGCGCGATCGAGCAGCAGCCAGATTTCCAGGGGACGGCGAAACAGGTGGCGCACCAGCTCCATGCGGGCGACGTCGCCAAAGCGCCGCTCCCCCTGTGCCAGCAAGGCGGCGTAGTCGAGCCCCGCGGGCAAGCCCATCCCCTTGCATTCGGCGGCCCAGTGGCAGAAATCCTCGAAGTCCCCGGTCAGCAGGCTCTTTTGCAGGTTGGGCACCGGCAGGTACTCATCCACCCCGCGCACCTGGCGCTGCAGGCAGTCAAAGGCGAGGCGCCACACCACCTCCCGCTCCCGCAACCTGGCGATGCGGGCGCCGCCGGTCACCGTCTCCTGCAGCGGCAGCTTCAGGTCGCTCTTGCCAAGGCGCAGGGCACTGGCCCTGGCGGCCCGGGAGAGGGGCGCATAGTGCTCTCCCCTGATGAGGTGGTAGCAACACGGGGAGAGGGTCACCCCCTGGGCGCCCCCCTCGGCCACCCGCGTCAGCAGATGGGTGTGCAGATCGCCGCAGGCATGGAGCGCCATGGCGTGATGGTGCGGGGCGATGAGGGCCCCGGACTCGGCGGCAAAGGCATCCGCCTCCACGAACCGCATATTGGCGCCGTCGCGCGCGGCGAGCCGCCGCCCCTCTTCGCAGAGCGCCCCCTGCCACTCCAGGCTCAGGATCTCGGCGCCACGGTGCAGCGACACCAGGCGCCCCAGATGCCCCTTGCCGGCGCACCACTCCAGATAGGGACCTTGGTGGGGGGGCAGACAGCCGGTGAAGGCCTCTATCTGCCCCTGCTTGCGTCCCGGCATGTACATCGCCATGGCCCTGGCGCACTGGACGGGCTCTGGGGCGAAAGGGGCAAGCTCGCCGAGAGCCTGCAACTCGGCCCCCGCCGGGATCCAGGGGGCGAGCAGGGTGCAGAGCGCATCCATGTCCCCGTCGAGGTGCGCTATCTCGTCAAGGGTCAGGGCTGCCAGGCACTTCGCAAGGGCTGGCGCCTCGCGGGCAAAGGCGATCCCCAGGTGGTGATAGGGCTGGTATTGCCACCAGCGTCGCTCGGCAGTGAGCAAGCAGTCCAGTTGTCGAAAACGGTGGGCCAGCACGGTGAACCTGTCCTTTGGCGCAAAAAGGGAGGCTCATTCTAGCGATCTGCCGTCAAAAAGCACTCGCCTGTGCGCCTCTGGTAGCCTGACAAAAAGCAGGGATTTGTGCTATATTCCGCCCCCTCATTCGCGCAGCCCGCCACGGCGAGCCGCTTTACCCCTATAAACGGAACCCAATCATGACCATCAATGCCATCCTGCAAGCCCGTGCAAATGCCAAATGCGAGCTGTGTGGCGCAGAACATGCGCTGACTGCCTTCCCGGTGCCGCACTCCCCCGCCAGCGACGACGACCACAGCGTGGCCCTCTGCGCCACCTGCCGCGGCCAGCTGGAGCAGCCGGACACCACGGAGGTGAACCACTGGCGCTGCCTGGGTGACAGCATGTGGAGCCAGGTGCCGGCGGTGCAGGTGATGGCCTGGCGCCAGTTGAAGGCCCTCGTCGCCCGGGGCGAGCTCTGGGCCCAGGACATGCTGGACATGATGTACATGGAAGACGAGGTCAAGGCCTGGGCAGACGCCGGCGTGACCAGCGACGATGACGACAGCGTGCCGACCGTCGACTCCAATGGCGCCGTGCTGGTGGAAGGGGACTCCGTCACCCTGATCAAGGATCTGGACGTCAAGGGCGCGGGCTTCACCGCCAAGCGCGGCACCCTGGTCAAGGGCATTCGCCTGACCAACAACCCGCTGCACATCGAGGGCAAGGTCAACGGCATGCAGATCGTGCTGGTGGCCGCCTACCTGAAGAAGGCCTGATACCGCCCCTTCAAGCCAGAAGCGCCCCCAGGGGCGCTTTTTTGTTGCCTCTGTTTCCTGCCGTTCGGGTGGCACTCGCGGGAAACTGGACTATCCTGCAAACCAGTTCCGCGGTATGCCCCTCCCCTGACTGTCAGTGCGCCAACGGAGAGGGCCTTCCCGGCACGCATGGAAAGACCCCGGGCACCCTGATCCCCATGGCGCCCACGAGACAAGGAGCCGCCCCATGGCCAGCAAGAAAGAGATCAAGAAGAAGATCGCCGCCCGCCAGGCGAAAATCGCCAAGCACGAAAGCAAGATCAAAAAGCTGAAAAAAGCCCTGAAATAGGGGCTGACAACCATTAAAACCGCCTGATGGCGGTTTTTTCATTACTGCGTTGGCCGCAAGGCGCGTCGAGTGGCCATGACTGCCAACCTCCGGCTAGCACCAATACTTCCTGTTCCAACCACAATCCCCTTTCGATCAGATATATAAGGACCTCTTCCAGTTGCTTGCCATGCTCACTCACCACGGGGACCTCCTCCCATGGGATCTTGCCTCTGCTGATCGGTTGCCCCTCCAGACGGCGGATCAGAGTGCGGGCATAGTGATGAACATAGGCCATCAAGGTGTCGGGTAGCCAAAGAGCCAACGGACGACGAAGGGCATGGGCCAGCTCGTTAGCGATATCCAATCCGCGCTGATCCAGATCGCCAAAATGGGCCCAGGGTACGGCAGCCGGCAACAGCGGGAATACCTGACGTGCCAACTTGGTATTGCGGCCAGGCACATAGAGCAACAACTCCCCCACTTGCAGCGGGTAATCCACGAAAGCTCCCTTGTTCTCCACCGTGACCAGTTGCCGCCCCTGCCACTCAATGCCATGTAACTTACTCAAGCAGCGCTCCGGTAAGACCAGCTCTCCCAATAGTGCCAGTTGCGCCCTCATGTCGTGGCGCAGTCCGTCCTGGTCGATGAGTGACAGCGGGCTCAGCGTGCGAAGTCGAATCACTTCATCCTGTGTCAGCGTGATGTCGATAGCATCATTATCTGGATCTATCCCGCTCTTGCTGTCCCCATGCCAGAGGGCATGAAAACTGGCCTGGTTTAGATGTGCGGGCAGGTCCACCCCGAGAGCCCGTATCGTGTCACGCCTGTCCGGCATCACTGGTGCAACCTGTGCCAGCTGTGCTGCGAGATAATTCCTTCCAGCATCGGTCAACACATGACGAGCCCCTCGTCCCACTGGCTTGACTCCACCCACAGCCTGCAGGAGATC
The DNA here is from genome assembly GCF_002934285.1 of Aeromonas sp. ASNIH1. NCBI lineage: Bacteria > Pseudomonadati > Pseudomonadota > Gammaproteobacteria > Aeromonadales > Aeromonadaceae > Aeromonas > Aeromonas sp. ASNIH1. The sequence continues at coordinate 4,200,579 of NZ_CP026228.1, forward strand.
TCTCAACTCGCGGCCATGCTTGCTATCGAGTGAATATCCCTGGTTATTAGTGTCTGCCAGCAAGCGGGCACAGAGATCCTGCACTCGACGCTCATCAAAAAGTGACATCCTCCCCCCTCATTCATTGCGGTTCCATATGGCCAAGTAGAGGGGATCTTTCTGTCCACAACAGTGATCTTTCTCGCACCAAAGAAAGAGCGCTTCAAGGAACCCTGCAAGTCGACAAGCTCGAGGCAGGACGAGCAGCGCTTACGATTGGCGATCCATCGATATCGGTGAAATCAGTATGCTGCGACGCCATTGGTTAGCCGGTGAGAAAAAAGACAGCTTATCTGCGGTTTTAACACATCATAAAAAACTGCCTTAATGCGATTTTTTTATACACATCCTTGCCTATTGCATTTCCAGCCGCAGACCATGCTGCACCGGATTGCCCTCCCCTGAATCCTCTTCGGGGCCGGGAGAGACGCCGCTGGACGACTCGTCAAAGAGGCTGGCATCATGCCTGCTTTGACGCCAAGGATGTGCTCATGAACCCCAATACCTGGATGCTGTTTGCGCTGGCCTATCTGCTGGCGACACTGACCCCTGGCCCCAATGTGCTGCTGGTGGTCAAGAACGGTCTGCAACACGGCTGGCGCGCCGCCCTTGTCAGCATCCTCGGCAACCTGGGGTGCCAGGCCATCCTCATCGGTCTGGTCGCCATGGGGGTGGGCCCCTGCTGCAAACCCTGCCTCCCCTCTTTGTCGCCCTCAAGCTGGCGGGGGGTGGCTACTTGGTGTATCTGGGCTACAAGGCGCTGCGCGCGGCCAATACCGGTGCCCAAGGGCTCTCTCCCTCCACCGCTCGGGGACGCACCAGAACCACCCTCTCCTTGTTGCGAGAAGCCTTTCTGGTCTCCGCCAGCAACCCCAAGACCATCGTCTTCCTCTGCGCTCTGCTGCCCCAGTTCCTCGATCACCAGAGTCCGCTGACGCTGCAGTTCATCACCATGTACCTGACCATCTGCGCCATCGTCAGCCTGGTGCATCTGTGCTATGTCGCCCTGGCTAGGCGCGCCGGTCGCTACTTCAAGCCAGGTCGCGGCGAGCGCCTCGTTGGCCGCATCACCGGCGGACTCTTCATCACCCTGGGCGGCGCCATCCTGCTCAGTGGTCGTCCCTGATCCCTGTGCCTCACCGTTGCTGACATTATCTGCACCATCGGCGCCGCTTGGGCGCCGCGGATCCCGGCCACCGCGGCTAGAGTTGTAGGCGTGTCTGTATATGAGCCTGCGGTGGAGCGCCATATGTATTCCTACACCCTCACCTTCCGGGAGGAGGCCGACAAGCTGACGGCCCCCGAACACGAGATCCGCTTGCAAAGCCCGGCACAGGCCGGTGATTTCATCATTCTCTCCGATGGCAGTCGCCATCAGGTGATGTTCGTCACCCACCGCGCCCACTACAGCAGCCTCTACCTCGACAAGGGGGTCCGCATCCCCCAGAGCTGATACAGGCATCGTCTTTCGCTCCTGCTATGGTGAGAGAGGGCTGCAGCTCGCCAACGCAAGCCCCTTGCCGCCCAGGGAGCGGCAAGCCCGAATGACCCATTGCCAGAGGTATTGATCATGTTCAGACAGACCGCGCTCATCCTGACCCTCACCCTGTTGGGCAGCGCCCAGGTTCACGCCATCAACCACAAATACGCCGAACAGCTGGAACGCTCCGGCTGCACCCAGGTGACCGAAGCCCAGGGCTGCGATATTCACAAGAGCAAGGCGGAAAACGCCAAGGCAGGATTTGGCACCGCCGCCCCGGCCGCCGACGGCGGATTGAACATGAGCTATGAGCAGAAGCTGGAGCGCTCAGGCTGTACCCAGGTGAGCGAGCTCAGCGGCTGTGACATCAACAAGAGCAAGGCCGAGAACGCCGCCGCCGGATTTGGCGCCGCCCCCGCAGCGGCCAGCGCCAGCCCCTACGCCGGCAACGGGGTCGCCACCTTCCCCGAGACGGGCGCCACGGTCGCGAACATCCGCATCGATGACAAGGATCAGGTGTGGGTCAACGACAAGCAGGTCAGTACCAGGAAATCCGACGGCGCCCTGGTGTTCAAGGAGGGCATGGTCATCTACACCATCCAGGGGGATCGCCGCCTCAAGGGAGAAGATGGCTGGGTCGACAACGATGCGGGCACCAAGGGGCCCATCGCGGCCAAATGACCCCGTCACCATCACGACAAGGGGAGCCGCGGCTCCCCTTGTCGTTTCTGCATGCCTGCAACCGACGCCCCCCTACCTCTTCTTCGGGAAGTCCAGCACGGCCACCACCGGCGAGCAGGACGGGAGCGCCGACCAGGAGGGGGCGTCGAAGATGAAGCGGGCGACGGCACAGGTCGGCATGCGAGTGATACCGGAGGAAAAGCCATGAGCCAGGTCGGTGAAGGCAGGATCATGACCCACCAGCAGTACGCAGGCGAGATCATCTGAAAGCGCCCCCACCACCCCGAGAAGGGTCCCGGCATCGCTCTCGTAGAGGCCCTCGTCGATGACGATGCGGTCCGGGGAATAACCCAGCTCCCCGGCAAGCAGCCGGGCGGTCGTCAGGGCCCGGCAGGCGGGGCTCGAGAGGATGAGATCGGGCTTCACCCCAAGGTGCGCCAGACGAGCCCCCATCAGGGGCGCATCGCGCAGCCCGCGCGCAGCCAGCGGACGAGCGCGGTCAGACAAAGACGCGTCTTCCCAGCTCGACTTGCCATGGCGTACCAGGATCAGGGTTCTTCTCATGACGCACTCCCTGGTTGATCAGGGCCACAGGCGGCCCCTCAGACAGCCCCCCGTTTGCCAGCATGAAGGGGCAGGAGCACCATGGTCAGCAGCACACCTTCTACCCCCCAGCCTACCTGTTCCCAGTGTACTGTCTCCCCGGTCAGCATGCCGGTGAGCAGCACAGTGGCGCAGATGAGGGTCCAGCCGGTCAGGTGGAGGAAGGACTCCCCCGGTAGCAGCGCTTGATCAGGATGGGGTTCAGGGCCATGGCCACACAGCCGAGCAGGTAGATGCGATTGCCGGGAGCGAGGCTGAAGGCAAAAAGCCCGATGAGGGGACCATCGGGCTCTGCGGCAAGGATCAGGGGCTCACTTCTTCCATGAAGACAAGCCGAAGGGGTTCGGCCAGCAGTTCGTCCGCCTGGCGAGCGAAAGCCTGGAAATACGCGGTCTCACAGTGGGCATCCAGGGCGGCCTGACTCACGAAGGCTTCCCGCATGTAGAAGGTGCCGGGTTCATCCTTCAACTCGAACAGCACGTAATCGAGGTTGCCCGGCTCCTGGCGAGTGGGGTCAATCAAGGTAAGCAGGGCATCGCGAAGGCGCTCTCCCATGCCGTCACGGGCCTTGAGCACTGCGATCGATACCAGTTTGTCTGTCTCTTTTTTCATCCAGTTTTCTCCGTTGTACATCGTCAACACGCCAGAGAGTGCAACCTGGACAGCGATTTATACTGCCGGATGCTCCCCCATCAGACGTTGCCCAGTGTAGGCAGGACGGTGGGGGCCATATAGGGGGGCAGAATGAACACTGTGTTCAACGGGGTGGATAACCACGCCGTGCACGGAGGAACAAACGAGCGGGAGGGATCATGGCGCAAAGGGTGGCAACGGGACCCGCCAGGAGGCGGCACGGCTTGCGGCCCCCTGGTCCAGGCTAAGGGCCTGCAGACCAGCGCTCAACGTCAAGGCAATAGGTGGTGAAAGGGTGTTCGCCCAGGCGCGTTTTCCTCACCCAGATGGCCCGTCTGGCGAGGGACAGATAAGGCGGGCGGGTATCCAGCAAGTGAAAGAGTATCGTCCGATGGCCAAGCTCCCTCGCCCACCCCATCATCTCGTTGAAAATCGCCACGCCGCTTCCCCAGCCGGCCTTGGCGAGCACGATGGCAAGCTCCACCCCCTCGTCATCGGGCTGGATACCGCACCACCCCGCCAGGGTGCCGTCGAGGAAGATGGCGCGCACGCGGCAACCTGGCCGGGCGTCGACTCCCAGCTTGTACGCCATCCAGTCGCGCACCCCGGCCACATCGAAAAGCGGGTGAGGGATCAGGTGCTTTCGCAGCGTCTCGTCGTTGAGCAGCGGCAGAAAATCCTCTGCCCTGACAGCAGAAAAGGGGCTGAACACCATGGAGGTCTCTCTCATTGCCCGAAGAGGCACCCTAGTAGGGGGTGCCATCCTTGTGTCTGGCTGACCAGGCGCCATCGGCACCCTGTACCAGGGCCAGATCGTCGTCGGGATAGTCGACGGTGTCCCCTGGCAGCCTGTCCCCCACCTCGAGATAGACGGCGTCCACCTCACCGTGGTTGAGCAACTGGTGGGCCAGGCCGCTGCCCCCCTTGAAGCCGATGCACTCCCCCGGCGACATCCGGTACTCCTCCTCCCCGTGGCGCAGGGTGGGATTGCCCGAGAGCACATAGACGAACTCGTCCTGCAGGCCGTGATGGTGCTTGAGCGCCGAGATGGCCCCCGGTGCCAGGGTCGTCAGGTTGACCCCGAAATTGGCAAGGCCGAAATGATCCCCCAGCCTGCGCCGGGTGCGGTGCTTGACCAGGGAGGCAAAGGGCTCCGGATAGAGGGACTTTGCCTTGTGCTCGGGGATGGCCGTTGCCTGAATGGCACGCTTGTCAGCCATGTTCTGATCCTCCCAGTGAATGACGTCTCTCTTTATAGCCTGCGCCTTAGCGGCGAAACATGGGCAGGGGGTTGAAAGGGTGTCTCACACACCATGCCATGCCCGGTTGCCGCCAGATGGCAAAGACACCCTGTTTTTCGTTTGGCTATCTTAATGGCACACCGGAAAATGGGAAGTCGCGTTGGCGACCTCACCAATGGAATGAAGAAGATGGCCCGCGATCACCGGGAAATGCCCTCTTCCAGCGGCCCGGGTATGGAGGGGCACCGGCACATGCAGACCCGGTGACTAGAGCACCTCAATCCTGACCTTGATAAGCCCGGATCGGGGATTGCCGATGGCGCTGAACGCCGCCCTGGAGAGATCGATGATGCGCCCGCGGGGGAAATTGCCCCTGTCGTTGACCCGCACCACCACGCTCTTGTCGTTGGCGAGGTTGGTGACCCTCACCAGGGCGCCAAAGGGCAGTGTCATGTGGGCGGCGGTGTTGGCGTGGCGCTGGTAAGGCTCCCCGCTGGCGGTGCGCTTGTTGTGGTAGCGATCGGCGTAATAGGAGGCAAGCCCCGTCTGGGTATAGCCTCGCCAGTTGCCCGCACTGCCTGCATCAGGGTGGCTGCTGCAGGCGGCCAGCAGCAGGCACAGAGAGGCCAGCAGCCCTTTTTGTCGCGTCGTCATGCGTTGCTTCCTCGATGGGACAGAGCGACCAGCATCGCCAGTCAGGCTTCCGTTAACAGGGGCCTACTCTCTCACATTTCCCATGGAAAACGGGAGGCCCAAGCCTCCCGTTTTGCGTATCGCTCCGTCAGCCCCTGTCAGGGGAAGATGTCAGGCGATGAGCTTGTCGTCGGCGAAGCCAAAGCCGCGCAGCCCCACTACATGCACATGCTCGTGCTTGCCCTGCACCTTGCGGATGAGCTTGTAGGTGGTGCCCTTCTCGGGGCTGATGTTCTCCGGCGCCGCGATGAGGAGCTGCATGTCCTGCCGCTCGCACAGCTCGAACAGGGTGGCGATGGATTTGCCATCAAGCCGTGCCGCTTCGTCCAGGAACAACAGGCGGCAGGGAGCGATGTCCTTGCCGCGCAGACGGCGGGACTCCTCCTCCCAGCTGATGAGCACCATCAAGAGGATGGCCTGACCGGTGCCGATCGCCTCGCCGGTGGAGAGGGCGCCGCTCTCGGCCCGCAGCCAGCCGTCAGCACCGCGCTGCACCTCGATCTCCAGCTCCAGGTAGTTGCGATAGTCGAGCAGCACGTCCCCCATCACCTGATAGTTGCGCTCCCCCTGCTCCACCTGCGGGTTGAGACGCTGGAAGAGCTTGGCCATGGCCTCGGAGAAGCTGAGCTCCTTGTCGGCGAAAAGATCGTTGTGCATGGCGCTCTGATCGGCGAGTGCGGTCAGGAGGCGAGTGTGGGCCTCGCGGATATTGACGTTGAGACGCACCCCGCGCACCAGACCGAAGGCGATGTTCTGCAGGCCCTGGTTCAATACCCGGATGCGGTTCTGCTCCCGGCGGATGATGTTGGTGATCTTGGCCGCCACCTCGTGGGAGGAGAGGGACAGATGGGTTTCCCGCTGCTTGAGCTCGTCGGCGAGGCGCGCCAGCTCGATCTCCATCTCCTCGATGGCTTCCACCGGATCGTCCGAGCGGATGATGTCGTTGCGGATGCGATCTTTCAGGTAACGGTAGACCTGCACATAGAAGGCGACCTTCTGCTCGGTGCTGCGGTTGCCTTCCGACAGACGCAGCGCATCGCGCAGGGCCTCGTCGTGGGCCACCGCCACCCGCAGGGCGCCGAGGGCCTTGTCCGACATGGAGCGCAGCTCGTCGCTGTCGAGGTACGCCAGCTCGCGCTTGTTCAGACGCTTCTCGACGTCGGTCTCCCGTGCCAGACGCACCACCCGCGACCAGCTCGCCTTGTGACCCACCAGGGATTTGCGGGCGCTGTAGTAATCCTTGCCTTCGAGCTTGAGACGACCGCCAAGGGACTCGATTTCGCGCTTGCACACCTGCAACTGGGCCTCGGCGCTGGTGCGGCGGGTCCGGGTGCGGATAAGCAGCTCTTCAATCTCTTTCTTGTGGGCACGGGCCTTCTCTTCCATGTCATCCGACAGGGTCAGCCCCATGGCCGCCAGCTCCTGCTCGAACTCCGCCAGGGTCTGCCCCTTGGCCGAGGCGCTGGAATCGAGCGCCGTGCGCAGTTGCAGCGCCTCGGTGTGGCGCTGGGTGATCTGCTTGTGCTGCTCACCGGCGGTGCGGGCGGCAAGCTCTGCCGCCTTGAGCTTCTCTTTGAGTCGCTCGCTCATCTCGGAGGCCTTGCCCAGCAGATCTTGCGCATCCTGATAGGCAAAGTGCGGCAAACGGGCCACCAGCTGATCGAGGGCGTAGCAACGGCGCTTCTGCTCGGCCAGCAGGTCGCTCACCTCGTCAAAGGCCGCCTGCAGGGCCGCCAGATCCTGGGGATCCTGGCGCAGCACCTGCACCATGGTTTCCAGTTTTTCCAGCGCCTTGCCGTGCCTGGCGATAAAGGCTTCGGCTGTTTTAAGGGCCTCCACATCGGCGTGAGCCGCCTCGAGGCGGGCCGCCAGGTCTGCCTCGGCAAACAGGTGGGCAAAGGGCAGCATCCCCTGCACCAGCTGGATATGGCGGGTCAGCTGGGCGGCGGCGGCTTTGGCATCACTCAGCTGCTTGTCGCACTCGGCGATGGTTTCTTGCAGCTTGCGCTGCTCGTGCTGCTTGGCCTGCACCTCGGCTTCGGGGTCCGGGCGGAAGGCGATATCCAGATGCTGGCCGATAAAGTCGCGGAAGTGGCCGTAGAGACGGTGGTACTTCTGCTGCTCGAAGGCGGCCTTGGCGTAGCCCTCGATGAGGTTTTCCCGCTCAAGATCGAGCTGCTCGATCCGTTTTTCCCGGGCGGCGCGGCCAAACAGCGGCAGCTCGGGGTAGCGGGAGAAGCGCACCTGACGTTTGCTGGTGCGCACCAGCACGGCGTCCCCCAGCTCATCAGCTTCCACCAGATCCTCGTCAAAGGAGTCGGGGTTGCCCTGGATGAGGTAGATATCTTCCGGGCAATCTTCCAGCTTTTTCAGCCGCTCGATGGCGCCTTCGAGGTCGAGCACCACCAGGGCGCTGCGAGCCGGGCCGTAGAGCGCGGAGTAGTAAGGGGCATCATCGATGGAGATGTCGTCATAGACGTCCGAGAGCAGCACGCCCCCCACCTGCTCGGCGATGCGGGCAAGACGCGGATCCGCCTCGCCGGCACCCAGCTGCAGGTTGCGAATTTGCATCTCCAGCGCCTGTTTCTGGCCCTGAATGCGGTTGCTCTCCTGCTCGAACTCCCGCTCCTTGTCGAGCACGCTCTGCATGCCGGAAGAGAGTTCTTCGGCGGTGGCCAAGGCCAAGCCACTCTGCTCGCGCAGTTGCTCGAGTTTTTCAAAGGATTTGAGCCAGCGCGGGGCCAGCTTGGTCAGCTCCGCGATATCGCGACCCAGCTGAGTACCCTGATGCTCGAGGCTGGCGCGGCGCTGATTGGCCTCTGCCTGCTGCTCGGAGAGCTCCTCCTGGCGGGTGCGCTGGGCTTCGAGGAAGATCTCCAGCTCGTCCTGGCTAGCAATGTGCTGACCAGACGCCTGGGCCAGCTCGTCTCGCAGCCGCAAGAGCGTCTTCTGGCTTTCGCTCTCTTTCTCGAGGCGAGCCAGCGCGGCGCGCAGACCCTGCCCCTGGGCAATGCGGGCCTTGTCTTCGATGTGGCGCTTGAGCAGCGCCTGCGCGGTGGGCCAGGCAGCCTCGCGCACTGTCTCGGGTGCGATGCTGAGCAGCAGCGTCAGCGCCGCTTCGTGTTCGGCCACCGCCGCCTTGGCCAGCGCCAGCTGCTGCTCGGCCCCCAGCACCCGGCTGGTGAGGCTCTGCTCGGCTGCGCGGAACTGGTGCAGGGTGTCGCTCGCCTGCGCAGGCTCGAGCCCCGGCAGTTCGCACTGCTCGCGGGCGTTTTCCAGGGCCTGCACCGCCTGACGGTACTGGATGGCGCGGGTCTGCTGGATATCGAGCGCCTGCTGGTAGTCGGCCAGCTGGGTCTTGAGGCTGTCCACCTCTGCCTGGGCCAGCTCCTTGCGCTCCTCCACTTCCAGCAACTGGCCGTGGATCTCTTCCACCACCGCCTGCTGCTGCTCGAGCTTGTCGTTGAGCTCCGCCAGATCGGCGCGATAGAGGGCAATCTTCTTTTGCAGGGCCACGGCCGCCATCACCTTGGCCAGGTGCTCGGCGGCGGACTCCAGCTCGTCGGTCAGGAGCTTCTCGCGGTTGGTGAGCTGATCCACCTCGTCCGCCAGATAGATGGCGCGCTGCTTCTCCTCGGCCAGCAGACGGCGTTTGCCGGCGAGCTCAGAGCGTGCCTTGAGGGCCAGCTCGGAGAGACGGCTCTTCTCGGCGGCGCCCCGCACATACTCCGCGGCCACATAGTGGGTGGTCTCGGTGATCAGGTTCTTGAAGAGATCCCGCTGACCTTGGGTCTCCTTGATGGCTTCCAGGGTGCGGCGGTTCTCGTAGATGGCCGCCTCCATGTCCTGGAACGCCTTGCGTACCCCGGAGTTCTCCGGCAGCAGGTATTCACGCAAGGAGCGGCTGATGGAAGACGAGATACCGCCGTAGAGGGAAGCTTCGATCAGGCGATAGAACTTGCCGCGATCCTTTTGATCCCGCAGTTTCTTCGGGGTGATGCCGAACTCGAACATGAAGTTGTGATAATCGGTCACCGTATTGAACTTGGCGACCTTGATGGCGCCGAGCTCCGCTGCCGCCCCCTTCAGATCAGCGAAGGCACGTACCCGACCCTTGCCGTCGTCGAGCTTCTCCAGCAGCAGATCCGTGGGCGCCAGGTGTTCGGGCACATCCACCAGGGCGAACGGAGTGATGTTGACCTTGTTGTCACGGTTGGCCACCTGTTCGAGGTGCACACCGACCCAGATCCGCTGCTCGCGGCTGTTCATCACTTCCAGCAGCGAATAGCAGTGGCCACGCTGCAGCTTGCCGTAGAGCCCCTTGTCGCGGGACGCGCTGGAGGAGCCCGCCTCCGTGGTGTTACGGAAATGGAGCAGTGACTGGTCGGGAATGAGGGCCGCGATAAAGGCCGCCATGGTGGTGGACTTGCCCGCGCCGTTACCGCCGGACAGGGTCGTGACCAGCTGGTCGAGATCGAAGGTGCGGGCAAAGAAGCCGTTCCAGTTGACCATGGTCAGGGATTTGAATTTGCCTCTCACGCCACACTCTCCATCAAACCGGCAGACACCATCAGTGCCGGCACATTAACGTTGCAGATCATCTTCCACCTCCAGCTCCAGCTGCTCTTCGTCCAGATCCTCTTCGATATCCTCGAACAGGGAATCGCTGCTCGGCATCTCGTCGTCGTGGAAAATGGCCTCCCCTTCCTGGATCATCCGCAGTTGCACCGCGCGGGGATCCTCGTCGGAGCGCACATCGGCGGCGAAGCGGAACACGGACTCGTTGACCCGGAATTTGTCGCTGTTGCCAAGGGGGGTGATCATCCCGAGGCGCTTGAGGCGACGCATGGAGGTGCGGATTTTCTCGAGGAGCTTCTTCTTGTCCAGATCCGTGCCGCCGGAGCGGCTGTTGACCATGCGCAGCAGTTGCTTCTCGTCCGCCAGACTCAGCACCTCTTCTTGCAGCTCTCCCATGGCGAACACCCCTTCAGAGGCGAGCCTGTCCGGGCTCAGGAACAGGTAGCAGAGCACCTTGCCCACCAGCATATCGAGCTCAGATAACACTGTTGTACCGATGTCGGCGCTCGGGCGCGGACGCAGGTAGAAGAAGCCTTCCGGCGCCTTGATGAGTTCCACCTGATAGCGGCCGTAGAAGATCTCCAGCTCCTGGTGGTACTCCACCAGGGCAGAGTGCTGCTCGAATTCGTCGGCACTGATGTGGCGACCGGAGCGCAGGGCGGTGTCGATGCGCGGAAACAAGGGGTTGGCGATGGCCTCTGCGAGGCGCAGGGGCAAGGGGAATTCAGTATTGATCGATGACATAGGCCTGAACCTTGGATCCAGCTTGGTTGATGGGTTTCCATGCGGGTTGGCGGTGGTGCTCGCGCTCACCGCTGGCATGGCCGAGACGCACGGCCTGATCGATCAGGAGGCGCGCCACGTCGAAGTGGGCATGGGCCGGGTAGTCCAGCAGGTATTCCCGCAGCACGTCGGCAAGATCCAGCCGATCTCCCTGCTCCGGATAGCGGGCCAGGTAGCGCTCGATGCGCTCCGCCAGCTCCTGGTTGATGTCCACCATCTCTACGTACTCCATCTCGAGGGGCACCTCGCCGGTCACCTCCTCGTCGTGGATGGCGATGGTTTCATCCCGCAGCTCCAGCAAACGGGGCTCTTCGGCCACCCGCAACAACCAGCTGTGCTGCTCGAAGTTGCGGATGGATTCCCGCAGCCGCTGGCTGAAGGCGCGGTTCTTGTCCATGTCGATGGCGTTGCGGATGAACTTGTGGACGTGCCTGTCATAACGGGACCAGAGCTCGATGCACTGCTGGCCCCAGGCGGTGATGACATCCAGACGCCCCTGCAGGGCGTGGGTCAGCTCCTCGACGTGGAACAGATCATCGCGCCCCTGGGCCGCTTCCTGAATGTTGAGCAGCCCCGCCTGCAGGCGGTGGCCGGCGGCGTCCAGGGTGTCCTGCAACTCGCGCAGGGTCTGGCCGGTCTCGTGCAGGAGCTTCTCGCAGCTGTGGATGGCATCGACCCAGTTCTGGGTCAGCAGGGCCGCGATCTCGCTCTTGACCTGGTTTTGCTGCTCGTCCATGGCGCGCTGGGTGAGATCGATGCGCCCGAGCGTCTCTTCCAGGGAGAAGGAGAGACGCGGCAGCACCTCGGCGTCCCACTGCTCCCGGGTGTTGGTCTCGAGCGCCGCCTTGCGGGCGGTGTCGAGCTCGGCCGCCAGGTGCTCGAGCAGGATGGAGAGCTTGATGGAGTCCACCTGGCGCTGATCCATGAAGAAATCGACGATGCTCATGCCAAGGCGCGACAGGCGGTAGAGGCTCTCCCCCGCCACCATGTCGGTGGTGAAACGCGACAGCAGTTGCTGACGAATGAGATCGTTGATGGCGTTGTTGGCGCGACCGGTGAGGGTCTCGTCCATCTGGCCGAAGGCACTGCTGACATAGCCAAAGGCATCGTGCAGCGCGGCCTCCGAGAGATCAGACTCGTCCTCGGAGAGCGTCTTGATCGCTATCAGAAAGGCCAGCCTGTCGGTGGGGAGGTTCAGCGCCAACCCCTCCTGTCTGACCCATCCCACCGTCTCTGGCAGGGTACGGGATGTACTCATCATGACGTTATCATCTCGTTGTTATAGTCGGCAGGTCTTTGCCTGCCGTGGTGATATAGGCCGGGGTCGGTGGCGCCCCGGCGGCTGGATCCCGCATCGTATTCACGCCGGTGGGGCTCAACCGGCCGGTTTCTGGGCCATCACATGGATGTAGCGCCCCAGGGAAACAAAGGGCTCCTGGCGGCAATATTGCTGCTCCATGGCCAGCAGGTCCTCGAACTTCTCGACCTGATCCTGCTTGTGGCGCATGTAGTCGTGGATGACACGCACCCCGGTCTTGCCGATGATCCGCAATCCCCCCCGGCCTATCCAGTCATAGACCTGCTCCGGCAACTGGGGATTGGTGGGTGTCAGGGCGGTCTGGCGTTTCTTGCGAAGGCCCAGGCGCACATAGTCAAAATTGCCCACCACCAGGCTCTGGAACAGGAGGCCGTGACGATTGTAAAAAAGCAGCGACAGTATGCCCCCTGCCTTGACGAAAGGGAACAGACCCAGCAAGGTCTGGCGCGGCTCGGCGAGCCACTCCAGTACCGCGTGACAGAGCACCAGATCGAAGGTGCCGGTCACCTGGTGCTTGAGATCCTGAATGGGGCAATGGATGAGACGAATTCTGTCTTCCAAGCCCTTCTGGGCGATCTGCTCCCGGGCCAGATCCAGCATTTCTGCCGACAAATCGCACAGCTCCACCTGATGGCCCATGGCCGCCAGTTTCTGGGCGAAGTAGCCAAAGCCGCCGCCGGCATCCAGGATGCGCAGCGGCCGGCTGCCCAGGCGCGCCAGGCAGGCTTCGATGTCACTCCAGACAATGGTGGTGCGAATGCGCCCCTTGGTGGAGTCGTAAATGTTGCGAGCGAACTTGTCCGCGCGCCCGTCAAAACTCTGATCTTGCTTCAAGACACACTCATCTTCGACCGCCCCGCCATGAGGGCCGCAGGAGGAACCACACAGGATTGGGCCACAGGAAAAAAGAGGGGTATTCTGTCACATCCCGAATTTGCTGAAAACTCAAGGACGTGTCTGTCGTGTTCGAGCTCAACTTCTTTGTCATCAAGAAATGGCTGGGCCATCTGCTGATGCCGCTCCCCTTCTCTCTCTCCTTGTTGGTGCTGGCGCTCGTGCTGCTCTGGTTCACCCGCTTTCAAAAAAGCGGCAGGCTGCTGGCGACCCTCTCCTTGGGGATCATCGCCCTGATGGGGACGCGGCCGGTGAGCTACGAACTGGCCCGCAGCCTGGAGCAGACCTATCCCCCCTTCGAGGTGAGCCAGCATCCTGACATCCAGGCCATCGTCGTGCTGGGCAACGGTCATGTGAGCGATCCGGCCATCCCAGAGCGCGCCTGGCAAAACAACATCTCCCTGGCGCGCACCCTGGAAGGGGTTCGCCTGGCTCTGGCCTATCCAGAGGCCGAGCTGGTTTTCTCCGGCGCCGTGGCCGGGGATCCCCTGTCGAACGCCGAGGTCAACGCCCGCATGGCGGCCAGCCTTGGCATCCCGCGCGCGCGCATGACGTTGTTTGAAAACAACAAAGACACCCATGACGAGGCGGTCAGCATCGCCGCCCACCTCAACGGCAAACGGGTGGCGCTGGTGAGTTCGGCCACCCACCTGCCCCGGGCCATGGCTCTCTATCGCAGTCAGGGACTCGATGCGGTGCCGGCTCCCACCGATTACACCGCCAAGCAGAGTCAGGAGCCGCAACCCCTCTACAGCTACCTCCCCAAGGGGCGTTATCTGATGTATTCCGAGGCTGCCATTCATGAGTGGATTGGGGTATGGTGGGCCCGTTTGCGTGGGCAGGTCACCGAGTGAGCAATCGCGCCTTGCATTCCTGATTTGGATCAGGAAAGCGAAAAAAAATTACGTCATTTGCCGCCGGGTCAGCTATCTTGGGCTCGGTTCAATTCATATAATGTTGCGCAATCAAATGCCTAGGAGATATAGAAGATGAGACAGCACCTGGTAATGGGTAACTGGAAACTGAACGGCACCAAGGCTTCTGTAGAAGCCCTGATCAAAGGACTGACCCCGGCCGCTGCCGCTCATCCTTCCGTGCAAGTGGCCGTCTGCCCGCCGGTTATCTTTTTGGGTCTGGTTGAACAGCTGACCGCTGGCAGCAAGATCGCCTACGGTGCCCAGAACGCCGACGTTCACGAGTCCGGCGCCTTCACCGGCGAAAACGCCCCCTCCATGCTCAAAGCCTTCGGCTGCACCTACTCCCTGGTCGGCCACAGCGAGCGTCGTACCCTGCACGCAGAGACCGACGACGTGGTGGCTGCCAAGTACGAAGCCATCCAGAAGGGCGGCCTGATCCCCGTGCTGTGCATCGGTGAAACCCTGGCCCAGTTCGAAGCCGGTACCACCAACCAGGTGGTCGAGACCCAGCTCAAGGCCGTGATCGATCGCTGCGGCATCACCTCCTTCGAGAACGCCGTCATCGCTTACGAGCCGGTATGGGCCATCGGCACCGGCAAGACCGCCACCCCGGAGATCGCACAATCCGTGCATGCTCACATCCGTCAATACCTGGCCGGTTTTGATGCAGCCGTGGCTGCCAAGGTACAGATCCTGTACGGCGGCTCCGTGACTGGCGCCACCGCTGCCGACCTGTTCGGCCAGCCGGACATCGACGGTGGCCTGGTGGGTGGCGCGTCCCTGAAAGTGGACGACTTCTCCCAGATCATCGCTGGCGCAGCCAAGTAAGCGCCAAGCAAAGAGGGGCCCCGCCCCTCTTTGCATATCGCTTTCCTATGGACCCTCTCGCCATAGGAAAGCCGATATAGTAAAAGCGGCCAGCCGTATTATTCAGAATCTTGATTTTCGACAACTCAGATCCAGAGGCACTCATGACCAAACAAATCAAACGTATTGGTGTTTTGACCAGTGGTGGTGACGCACCGGGTATGAACGCAGCCATCCGCGCCGTGGTGCGCGCCGGTCTGCATCATGGCCTGGAAGTTTACGGCATCTATGATGGCTACCTCGGTCTGCACCAGGACCGTATCGTCAAGCTCGAGCGTCACAGCGTCTCCGACGTCGTGAACCGTGGCGGTACTTTCCTGGGCTCCGCCCGTTTCCCCGCCTTCAAGGATCCGAAAGTCCGTGCCGAAGCGGTCGAAAACCTGAAGAAACACGGCATCGACGCCCTGGTGGTCATCGGCGGTGACGGCTCCTACATGGGTGCCAAGAAGCTGACCGAAGAGGGCTTCCCCTGTATCGGCCTGCCGGGCACCATCGACAACGACATCGCCGGTACCGACTTCACCATCGGCTTTGACACCGCCCTGAACGTGGTCGTGGACGCCATTGACCGCCTGCGCGACACCTGCAGCTCCCACCACCGCATCTCCGTGGTCGAGATCATGGGCCGCCACTGCGGCGATCTGGCCATGTCTGCCGCCGTTGCCGGTGGTGCCGAATACGTGATCGTGCCGGAAGTGGCCTTCGACAAGGAGAAGCTGCTGCAACAGATCAAGGAAGGGGAAGCCAAGGGCAAGAAGCACGCCATCATCACCATCTGCGAGCACGTCACCGACGTCAACGCCCTGGCAAAAGACATCGAGGCCATGACCGGCCGCGAAACCCGCGCCACCATCCTGGGTCACATCCAGCGTGGCGGTTCTCCCACTGCCCGTGACCGTATCATGTCCAGCCGCATGGGTGCCTTCGCCGTCGAGCAACTGCTGGCGGGCCAGGGTGGCCGCTGCGTCGGCATTCAGGGCAACGAGATGGTGCACCACGACATCATCGACTGCATCGAGAACCTGAAGCGCCCGTTCAACCAGGAGCTGTACGATCTCTCCACCACCCTGTTCTAAGGGCTGTTGTCTGACAAAAAACCCTCCTCTGGAGGGTTTTTTTATGGCGCTGTCCCAATTATGTGTTGGAAGGCTAATCTGGAAGTAGGTCATCACCGCGAGGACCTTCATCATGGATACGCCAGCCTTCCAACACCTGTTGTCCCTCTTTCCATTACTTACTCTGCGTCAGCGCCGTGTCGCTCAGCATGAGCTAGCCGCTCCACACCCGATTACGTCCCTCCATGCCCAGTTACCCACATGCTGCGGCTGTCCCCACTGCCAGGCGGATGCCACCCAGCTGGCCCCCTGGGGCTGGAGCCGTGGGCTGCGTCGTTACCGTTGTAAGCAGTGTCGGCGAACCAGCTCCCTCCTCACCAAGACGCCTTTGGCCAGATTACGTAAGGCTGAGCATTGGGAGGACTACGCCCAGGCTCTCATCGACGGGCTCACTGTCCGCCAGGCCGCCGTCCGCTGCGGTGTTTGCAAGAACACCGCCTTCTTGTGGCGTCACCGCTTCCTGAAGGCGATGGCAAACCACCAGGCAACACGGGAAGAAGGCATTGTGGAAGTGGATGAAACCTTCTTCCTCGAATCGTTCAAGGGGCAGCGAGGGTTGCCTCGTCCGGCAAGACATCGTGGCGGGAAAGGGCGTACCCGGGGGACCGGGCGGGATTACATCCCGGTGATGGTGGTGCAGGACAGGGCGGGCCATCAAGCCGACTTTCAGCTGGAAAGGCTGGATGCGCAGACGGTGAAAGCGGTGTTGCAGCCACTCATCGCGCCCGATGCAGTGCTCTGCAGTGATGGTGCAGGGGTGTATGCCAGTTTCAGCCAAGCGCGGGGCATAACACATCAGGTGGTGTACAACCGTCGAGGTGAGCGAGTCATTGGGGCATACCACATCCAGCATGTGAACGGATATCACCGGCGGTTGAAGGAGTGGATGGAACGATTCCATGGAGTCGCAACCCACTACCTGAGGAATTATCTGGGCTGGCGCAGGATGCTGGAACGTTACGGCAGGGAGGTAAATACCAAGATGTGTTTGCATGAGGCGCTAGGGCACCCGATGCAACACGTAATTGGGACATAGCCTAATGGGATGGTCTGCTCCATCCACCCCGCTATGCTGTAGCCAACATCAAGGAGGCTCATCATGACTCAAGCGCAGATTTACATTTACGGGATCGATTTAGGCAAAAATTGGTTTCACCTGGTGGCGATGGATCGCATGGGGCATGTATTGGCCAAGCAAAAGCTCACTCGCTCACAACTGAAACAGTTCATTAGCACGACCCCACCCTGTCGGGTCGCCTTCGAGGCATGTCCTGGTTCGCAATACTGGGGGCGCCTGTTTCAACAGGCGGGGTTCGAACCCAAGATTATCCCTGCCCAATTTGTGAAGCCCTACCTCAAATCAAACAAGAATGACTTCAACGATGCTACCGCCATTGCCGAGGCTGGTAGCAGAGGCACTATGCGCTGTGTCCCGTTGAAATCTCATGAGCAACTGGCATTGCAGGCGACTCATCGCGTCCGTCAGCGTTTCATCGTCGAACGTACCGCCACTGTCAATCAGATGCGAGCGTTGCTGCTGGAATATGGGCTCACCGTGCCAGTCGGCAGAAAAGTCTTCGAGCGCTCTCTGCCGACGATCCTTGAAGATGCCGAGAATGGCTTGCCTGACTTTATCCGCGCCCTGGTATTACGCCTGAGAGAACGGTGGCAACAGCTGGATATTCAGATTGATGACATGAGCCTCATGCTCGGACAAGCCTCAAGCGCATCAGGTTTGTGCCAAAAAATCAGTACCGTCCCCGGCATTGGACCGATTGTCTCAACCGCGTTGATTGCCGCGATTGGCAATGGCTCACAATTCAAGAAAGCCCGCGACCTGTCAGCCTGGTTGGGGTTGGTCCCCAGGCAATATTCAACGGGTGGCAAATCTTCGCTCGGCGGGATCAGTAAGCGTGGCAATAGCTATTTAAGGCAAATGGTTATTCAGGGCGCCAAAGCGCTAAAAATTCACATGAAGCGTGACAAATCATCGTTAGGCGAATGGGTCGCTAGGCTGGAGGCCGGCCATCACCATCATGTGGTCCTTATCGCCTTGGCCAACAAGATAATGCGAATTTGCTGGAAAGTACTGACATCCGGCAGGGATTACCAACCCTATCCCAACGCAAGCGCAGCCGTTTAACAGATATAACTCATACCCGGTTTTGCGAGCCAAAAACAGATGACAGAAGCGTTCACCCCACGACGTTGCAGCCTGGCTAAAAAAGCAGTCTCTCATGACTGGTAGCTTTATTAGGACGACGACGTGCGGATCCCATCAAGGCCAGAGCCGGAAAACGGCTCACAGATAGGCCGGATACATTGACGCAAACGACTTCTGGAAATCAGTTCAAGCTTGCAGATAAGGAGCAGACCATACATTTTTTATGCGGGCTCCTCACCCCCTCCTCCCCCTGCGGGGGCCCGACTATCCACTGGCCACTGTCGCCATCTCTTACCCCTTGCCCGGCGGCCCTGAGCCTCTGACCCCACGACCTTCTCCTTTACTTCTTTCCCCCGCTTTTCTGCTTGCTCACCTTGTTCGCGACGGGTCTGGATAAAGGCCTTGGTACCGCAGAGCCACGGCCCTGCGCCAGGCCTCCCCTGCCCTTCATCCCATCACACTGGCGCCATATAGCCACCCGGGTGGGCCGACGATCTCTCCCGCTTCCCCTGCGCGCGGGCCCAGTGGCTCGTCCCCCCAAGAAAACAGCGAAAAACGGGGCTTCCGGCCACCCAAGGCCCCATGAAGATCGCCCCCCCATTTTCCCGCCTTCCCCCCTTTCCTTCCATGCTCCTTTGACGGCCCTTTTGTCGTTTTTTCGTACTCTTTTTGCTCCCATCCTGTTTGGGATGAGCAGAAAATTGAGACTTCATCGGATAACCCTGGCTGGCAACAGCCTTGCAGACTGAGGTTAGGGCACAAGTCGTGAGAAAACATGACATGGGATGACAAAACCTGGCTATCGGCCACCAACTTCCCTATGACGACATCAATTGGCACATCCCGCAGGCCATTTTGCTGCCGAAAAATGGAAATCACCACAAAGACCCCAATCGAAACCATCAAGAAGAGAGTCATAAAAACAACATAACTCAATGAATTTAAAGACTTTATATGCCTCCACTTTCACTAGCATCACCATAAAACCCTTCTCAGGACAAAAAACGCCCTTAAACTTGGGAAAATGCGACCATATTTCACCACCAAACCATTTTTGCCTCATAATTACATTTTTCGTTGTTTTATCGTTCTGTTGTGGTATCTTGGTTCCATCATGAGCCAACCAAGGGAGATAAAATCATGAAAGAGTTCGTAGTTACCGCCGTTTTCACCGTGTTTTTCACTCTGGTTGCCGTCTCCATGCCGTCGCTGGCACAGCTCTAAGTCGGTCAATCAGCCTTCTGCCACCTCTGCACCAGAGGGGTGGTTCAAAAAACAGACTGCAACATGGGTTTTTGACGCGCTCTGGCAAAGGATGATGCCAAGCCATCATTGAGTGCGATCTGCGCACACAAAACGACCTCGTCGACATCCATGCCATCTTTCAAGGGGAGCCCGGGCTCCCCTTGTCGCATCTCCCCCTGCGGGATTTACTCTTGTCCCCCTGCCCGTCACAATGGCCGCTGGATTTGCCACGCAGGAACCACCATGACTCAGGATGCCTTGCGCCACTGGCGCCGCGACCTTCATCGTCACCCCGAAGCCGCCTGGTGTGAATTTCGCACCACCACCCTCATCGCCCAACACCTCAGTGAACTCGGTTTCTCCATCATGCTGGGGGATCAACTGCTCGCCAGCACCCTCATCATGGGACGGGAAATAGACGTCGAGGCCCAGAAGGCCCGTGCCCTGCACCAGGGGGCGCATCCGGAGTGGCTGACGCGGATCGACGCACTCACCGGCGTGATGGGACTCTGGGAGAGCGGGCGCCCCGGCCCCACCCTGGCGTTTCGCTTCGATATCGATGCGGTGGAGGTCGAAGAGAGCCAGGAGGCGTCACACCTGCCCGGCCAGGGAGGCTGGCACTCCGCCAACCCGGGCTGGATGCACGCCTGTGCCCACGATGGCCACACCGCCATCGGGCTGGTGCTGGCCGAGCGGATCGCGGCCCTCGCCGATCGCCTCACTGGCCGCATCAAGCTCTTCTTCCAGCCGGCTGAAGAGGGCTGCCGAGGCGGCAAGGCGCTGGCGGCAGGGGGGCAGCTCGACGACGTGGACGCCCTGCTGGCACTGCACATCGGCATTCACGCGAGCAGTGGTGAGCTGGTGGTCAACCCCACCGAGTTTCTCTGTTCAACCAAATTCGACGTGGAGTTCATGGGGCAAGCCGCCCATGCGGGGCTCGAGCCCAACGCGGGCCACAATGCCCTGGCGGCGGCCTGCATGGCCACCACCGCCATGCTCGGCATTCCCCGCCATCGGGACGGCATGACCCGCATCAACGTGGGGCAGCTCAACGGCGGCAGTGGACGCAACGTCATCCCGGGCCATGCCCGCCTGATGGGGGAGACCCGTGGCGCGACGCCGGCCCTCAACGACTACATGTTCAATCAGGTGCAGCAGATTGTGGAGGGGGCGGCCCTGATGCAGGGCGCGACCTACCACATCCGCAAACAGGGGGAAGCGATCGGCATCGAGAACAGCCCAGCCCTCATCGAGGAAATCGTGCCTCTCGCAGAGGGGATCTCCCTTGATACCATCCACACCCGCCGCTTCGGGGCCAGCGAGGATGCCGGTTTCCTCATCGAGCGGGTACAGCAGCACGGCGGCGAAGCCGCCTATCTCATCCTGGGAGCCAACCTCGCGGCCCCCCACCATCATCCGGAGTTCGACTTCGACGAAGCCGTGCTGGCCCCCGGAGTGGCCTTGCTGGAGGCCTGGCTGCTCGCCCGCCTCGGCCGCTAGCAGACGCCGGATGCAAACAAGGCAGCCCATGGGCTGCCTTGTTTTTTTACACCCTTGCGGGCATAGAGGACCTACTCTCCCAGCACGATCGCACAGAGATGGGCGAAGTGGTGGATCTCGTGGGTCGCCTCGCACGGGCCTGTCTCCCGTCCCGGGTTGTACCAGCAGGTGGCAAGCCCCTGGGCGGCGGCACCGGCGATGTCGGTCTTGGGATTGTCCCCCACCATCAACACCCGCGCCGGGCTCGGCTGACCCATCTGCGCCAGGGCATGCTGGAAGATGGCCGCCGCCGGCTTGGTCACTTGCACCTCGTCAGAGATAACGAGAGGCTCAAACCAGCTGTTCCAGCCCAGTTTGTCGAGGCGCCCGCGCTGGGGCAGGCTGAAGCCGTTGGTGATGATCCCCATTCTGACCTTGCTCTTCAGGGCCTGCAGGGTCTCCTCCACCCCCTCCAGCGGCACGCTCAGGGCGATGATCTGCTGCAGGAAGGTCTCGTTCATCGCCATGGGCGCCACGTTGACCTGCTCGGCAAAGAGCGAAAAACGGGTCTGCTGCAGGTGGGTGGCGTCAATCTCCCCTGAGTTGTACTGCTGCCAGAGCCGCTGGTTGAGGGCATGGTACTCCGCCATCTTGGGGGGAGTCGGCGCCACGCCGTAGATCTGCAGGGTCCGCTCCAGCGCCCTGGCGACCGGAAAATCGAGCAGGGTTTCGTCCAGATCGAACAGCACCCAGTCATAGCTTGCTTGTTTCACGCTTGTCCTTATTGATTGTGCTTGGCCACGTTGTCATGCGTCGGGCGCACCCATCCCCAGAGGGCTGTCGAGCAGGGTCAGGGTCAGCCTGACACCAAAGCCGGTTACCTCGCTGCCCACCACGCCATTGCCCCCCTTGTTGCGAAAACCACTCAGGTCGAGGTGCAACCAGGGAAGCTCGGCGGGCACGAAGCGCGTGAGAAAACGGGCGGCATCGATGTGATCCGGGGAGGCGCCCGGCGCGCACTGTAACAGATCGGCCCACTCGCTATCGAGGTTGTCATCGTAATCCTCGTCCAGGGGGAAGGGCCAGACTCGCTCCCCGCTCTGCTGTCCCAGCGCGATCAGAGTGGTGAGCCACTCGGGGCGGTTGGTGAAGGCGCCGCTGTAACGGCTGCCGAGCGCCCGTTTGCAGGCGCCGGTCAGGGTGGCATAGTCGATCAGCAAGTCGGGTTTGTCCCCGGCCGCCAGGGTCAGGGCATCCGCCAGCACCATGCGACCCTCGGCGTCGGTGTCCACCACTTCGATGGTGGTGCCGTTGAGGGCGGTCACCACCTCACCGGGCCGGAAGGCCTGCGGGCCGATGTGGTTCTCGGCGATGGCGAGCCAGCAGTGCACCTCAACGGGGAGTTTCGCCCGGCTGATGGCCAACAACGTGCCAAGGGCCACCGCGCTGCCCCCCATGTCCAAGTGCATGCCATACATGCTGCCACCGACTTTCAGGTTGTAGCCACCGGAGTCGTGGCAGATCCCCTTGCCCACCAGCGCAACGCGGCGCACCGGGTTGGCCGGACAGTAACTGAGCCTGACGATGGCGGCCTGACCGTCCGCCGAACCACGGGCCACCGCCAGGAAGGCGCCAGCCCCCTTCTGTGCCAGGGTCGTCTCATCAAACTCCTGCCACTGCCACCCCTCCTGCTGCGCCAGCTCCCGGGCATAGGCCCGGTAATGACGGGCATTGAGCTCGGACGCTGGCAGCACCGCCAGGTGGCGAGCCAGACCATTGCCTTCGGTTTCTGCGCTCAGGCGGGCCATGTCCAGTTCGCAAGGGGGGGAAAGTTGCAACTGCTGATAACCCGGTCTTGTCGCCTCACTCCGTTTCTGGGTCGGCAGGGTCACATCGGCGGCGAGCAGGCAGGCGAGCACCACCCTTGCCAGTTGGGCGCGATGCTCATCGTCAAAGCCCTCCAGATGGAGCGCCAGGTGCGTCGCCTTGAGGCCCGCCAGCGAGCCCACCCAGCTGCGCACCTGCTTGTAGAGCCGATGATCCAGGACCGGGCGGGCATCCATGAAGATCACCCGTTGCAGCCCCTGACTGTCGTCGAGGGAATAGGGGGCCTTCTGACCCAGGGCTATCTGGGTTGCCACGGCGGCAAAGGGAGGCGTCGCCAGCAGGGTATCGCGCGCTGAGTCGGCAATGAGCAGGAGTTTGACGGCAGCCGGCCCTGCCATTACTTCGGCGAGGGAGGTGCTCTGCATCGTGATTTGGGGAGAAGAATAGCTAAAAGGGGTCATCACAGGGTGCGGCCTCATCCATGAACAGAAAGCAGGATGATACCGAACAAATGGCGAGAGGGATCGGAAAAACACACATTATTGTGTGCAAGCAACAGATGCTGGAGGGGATCAGAGAGGTAATGCAGAAGAAAATCAGTCAGAAGTTGGTTGCGGGGGCCGGATTTGAACCGACGACCTTCGGGTTATGAGCCCGACGAGCTACCGAGCTGCTCCACCCCGCGTCCGAATTGTATTGCCACCACAAAAAGCAGAGCAGTTGCTTCTTGCTGTCTTCGTTTCCACCGCAGGCGCTAGCGCTTGCCATGAACACAAATAGTTGGTTGCGGGGGCCGGATTTGAACCGACGACCTTCGGGTTATGAGCCCGACGAGCTACCGAGCTGCTCCACCCCGCGTCCGAATTGTATTGCCACCACAAAAAGCAGAGCAGTTGCTTCTTGCTGTCTTCGTCTCCACCGCAGCGCTAGCGCTTGCCATGAACACAAATAGTTGGTTGCGGGGGCCGGATTTGAACCGACGACCTTCGGGTTATGAGCCCGACGAGCTACCGAGCTGCTCCACCCCGCGTCCGAATTGTATTGCCACCACAAAAAGCAGAGCAGTTGCTTCTTGCTGTCTTCGTCTCCACCGCAGCGCTATGCGCTTGCCATGGACACAAATAGTTGGTTGCGGGGGCCGGATTTGAACCGACGACCTTCGGGTTATGAGCCCGACGAGCTACCGAGCTGCTCCACCCCGCGTCCGAATTGTATTGCCACCACAAAAAGCAGAGCAGTTGCTTCTTGCTGTCTTCGTCTCCACCGCAGCGCTATGCACTTGCCATGGACACAAATGGTTGGTTGCGGGGGCCGGATTTGAACCGACGACCTTCGGGTTATGAGCCCGACGAGCTACCGAGCTGCTCCACCCCGCGTCCGAATTGTATTGCCACCACAAAAAGCAGAGCAGTTGCTTCTTGCTGTCTTCGTCTCCACCGCAGCGCTATGCGCTTGCCATGGACACAAATAGTTGGTTGCGGGGGCCGGATTTGAACCGACGACCTTCGGGTTATGAGCCCGACGAGCTACCGAGCTGCTCCACCCCGCGTCCGAATTGTATTGCCACCACAAAAAGCAGAGCAGTTGCTTCTTGCTGTCTTCGTTTCCACCGCAGGCGCTAGCGCTTGCCATGAATACAAATGGTTGGTTGCGGGGGCCGGATTTGAACCGACGACCTTCGGGTTATGAGCCCGACGAGCTACCGAGCTGCTCCACCCCGCGTCAGAGGTCGCCCATAATAGGCGCCAACGCTGAGATTGCAAGTAAATATCCTAAAAAAAGTTTATTCGGGGATTAAACCGTCACATACTGCGCTCTTTTGCAACAAATCGCAGTTTTTTCAGGCAGCTAGCGATCTCTCGCCCCTCAGGCCCCTCCCCGCGCTCCCCCCGACTTGCCCCTCTTTGCCATAAAAAAAGCCCGCACAACAAGGTGCGGGCGGGAGGATGCGCCGGGATCAGGCGAGCTGGTGCAACACGCTGGTCGCCGCAATCTGGGCGATGATGAGGCCGCACAGGGTCACGGAGACCACCACGGGGGCCGTCTCCTGCTGACGGTAGATGGGGCTGAACCAGAGCAGCAGGGCTGCGACCAGCAGGCCGGCCTGGGTCACTACCCCGGGGATCAGCGGGTCGAGCCCGGCGCTGCTCCCCTGCCAACCCACCAGCACCGCCAGCCAGATAAGACTCAGGATGGCGGAGACCAGCCCCGCCAGGGGCAGCAGCAGATTGAAGGCTTGCAGGCGGTGGCGGGCACGTAGCAGCATCAGGTGGGCAAAGGCCGACCCCAGCAGCACCATCTGCAGCAGGCCGCCGAGCCAGCCCTGGATCTGCATCAGACCCAGCCCGTAGAGGGCGAGCGGCATGGCGGGCAACCATAGCAGGGTGGCG
Source organism: Aeromonas sp. ASNIH1 (assembly GCF_002934285.1). Classification (NCBI taxonomy): domain Bacteria; kingdom Pseudomonadati; phylum Pseudomonadota; class Gammaproteobacteria; order Aeromonadales; family Aeromonadaceae; genus Aeromonas; species Aeromonas sp. ASNIH1. The sequence continues at coordinate 4,225,526 of NZ_CP026228.1, forward strand.
GGGATGGCGCGCTTGCCCTCCAGGCGAGACTGGACCAGGGAGAGCACGATACCGAGCACCAGGGCGGCCCCCCCGCTCCAGATGAGCCAGCCCGCAACCTTGGCCTCCACCGCCAGCATCAGGGAGAGCCCGGTGATCACCCAGACCGAGAAGAGCTGGGTAGTGATCCGCGAGCGCTGGCCCGGGCAGAGATCCCCGCGCCACAGGACGAGCCCCACGGCGATCAGGGCTCCCAGGGCCATCAGACCGGTCAGGGGGAAGAGCCAAAAAGGAAGTTGGACGAACATAGGGTCTCCGGCAGCAGTCCGGGTGCGGGTGCACCCATCACAGGGTAAGGAAGGACAAGAGGCAGGGAGTATATCCAAACTCCCCCCGTCTTCCCAACGTCGCCGGTCAGCTTTGTCCCCGGGCAAGGGCGACCACCCGGGCAAACATCTGCTTGAGCACAGGGGGAATGTGCTCGCTGCCGAGGCGCTCCGCCTCCTCCACCACCGCCAGGGCCATGCCTGGCTTGCTGCGATGGTGGATCGCCTTGGCGATGACGCGCCCGGCGTTGAGGGTGGAGCGCCCCCCGACCCCCGCCTCACGCCGGAACACCCCCTCGAACCCGTTCTGGTAGAGGTAGTGCTCTATGTCTGCCGCCGGCAACTGGGTCAGCCGATCCCGCTCACGCTCCCCCTTGAGCAGGGAGCGGGCGGAGCTTGCATACTTGGCGCCCGCCTCGTCACCGTCGGTGAGCAGGTGCCACTCTATGCCAAAGTCCCGGGCCACCTTGATGAGGGGAGCCTGGCCGCACTGGGCGAACTCGATGATACGCACCCCCTCCGCCCGCAGGCTGTAGCCGCAGATCTGGGCCAGCTCCGAGAGCAGCCAGATCTCGGTCTCCCCTTCCACCAGCAGCCAGCAGCGGGCAAACATCGACATGGGCCTGTTGATGCGCACATGGAAGGCAATCTTGCGCAGATCGTCGCTGCTGTAGCGCTCCCCTCCCAACTGATGGCAAAGGATGTCCTGCTGGCGGCGCACCAGACGGCGCACCTGATTGAGGGGCAAGGAGGAGAGCAGGTCCCCCGAGTTGGTGGTGAGCAGCTTCTGGCCGGGCAACTGCTCCAGCAGACCCCAGGCCAGGGCCAGCATGGTGGGATGCAGGCGGCTCTCTGGGTCTTCCAGCATCAATATGGGTCTGGCCCCCTCCTCCAGCTCCCGGTTGCCTCGGGCGTGGAGCAGCATGGCCGCCATGCCCGCCATAGCCAGTTGCAGCGCCCGGTTGTCCGCATTGCGCAGCAGCACCTGCAGGTTGCCGGGATTGCGCAGGGTCATGGGGCGATTGACGATATCCCGCTGGCTGCGAGGCTTGTGCTTGATGGGAGCTAAAGCGCTGAAGTAGTGCTCCATCAACTGCTGCACCGCCTGCAGCGCCTCCTTGAGTTCAGGCTCGCCGATGCGCTGGGGCTCGTCGGTGAGCTTGCCGGCCAGCTCGTCCAGCCGCTGCTCGCACAGATCCCCCCAGGGCAGCCGCTCGATGCCCTCCCGGGCGGTACGGGCATCCCGCAGCCTGAACACCGGGTTCATGGTAATGAGCAGACGCACCAGCGCCTCGTTGTTGTCGATGGCCAGGCTCTTGCCGATGCCGTCGAGAAAGTCGTGGGTGGTGAGCACGCTGCCATCGTCCTGCAACTCGGCACTGGCACGATAATGCACCCGGTGGAACTTGTCCTTGTGGGGGATCCAGGCCGCCCCGAGGCGGGCCAGACGGCGGGAGTGCTGGCACATCTGGGGACGATACTCGCTGAAGGTGAGCACCAGTTGCAGCGTGCGCGAGGGTTCGAGCTCGGGATCTTCGGGCCGGTGAAAATCATCCTGACCAAATTGATAGGGCTCGGCATCCCCCAGCAGGCACCAGAGGGCCCGCAGCAGGCTGGATTTGCCCCAGGCGTTTTCGCCGATGAGCACAGTGGTGTTGTCCAGCCCGAGGGAGAGGCGATTTATTCCGCGAAAACCTTTGACTTCAATGCGTTCCAGAAACATGCGGCCATATCCAGTCCATCCTGATGGCGCAATAGTGGCAAAGTTGCCGGAAAAATCCTATCGGGTTAAGGCGTTTTCAGCGGGAACTGTGAGGAACGAGCGGTTCGGGCGGCGTCGGCTGGGTGGCGCGATAGAGGGGGGCATTCCAGTGGTTGAACCAGAGATGGCGAGTGCGGGTCTGACGTTTGCGATGATTCAATGGGCATTCCTTTCAATGGATAAGAGACAGAGGGTACACCTCTTTTGCCCAGAGTCTCAGGGTTATCTGTGACAGGAGAATGACAACTGGGCTCGCCACTGGCCCGGGCTCAGGCCGAACGCCTCCCGAAAGCGGTTGCCAAAATGGGCCTGGGAGGAGAAGCCGCACTGGGCGGCGATGCTGGCCAGAGGCTCGCTTCCCGCCAGCAACTGCTTGGCCCGCTTGAGCCGCAGCCCGAGCAGGTAGCGGTGGGGCGGACAGCCCAGGCTCTGCCCGAACATCCGGGCGAAGTGGTATTCGCTCAGACCCGCCTCCCGGGCGAGCTCTCCCAGAGTGACCGGCTCGGCCAGGTGAGCCTGCAGATACTCCTGCACCCGGCGCACCACGGCGGGGGCCAGGCCGCCGCGCACCTCCGGCAGCGCCGGGGCCTCGCGGGTGTGATGGCGATAGGCGTGCAGCATCAGCATCCAGGCACCGTGGGAGAGCGCCATGCGATCGATGCCGTGCTGCCAGTCCAGCTTCATCAATTGCCCCTGCACCAGGGCCGCCGCCTGGGGATCGTCGATGAAGGTCTTGTCTTCCAGTTGCAGATGACGCCCCTCCTTGTCACACGCCTGCTCGGCGATACGGGTGAAGTGGGCGGGGGTGAAGTAGAGGTGGAAGAAGCGAAACTCCTCGCGCACCAGCCACTCGGATCTGTGGTGATCCGGCATGATGCACACCTTGCCCGCACCGCCATGGCCACCGGGGCCGTCCAGCCGCTCAGTCTGCTCGCCCCCCTGCAGGTAGACGCTGATGGTGTGGTTGCCCGGCTTGTGGTAGCGGGTCTGATCGTAGCGGTTGCACCAGCTCGCCACCCCGAGCCCGGGCTCCAGCCAGCAGGAGTCCTCCAGTCTGGCACCGGTGCTCACCAGGGCATCAAAGACCCCCGCCTGTCTTGTCTGCTGCATGGCATGCTGCACGCTTGCGTCCCTCTCTGGCACTTGCCGCCCCTTTCCTGTCGCCATCTTATCGCGCCTCATGGTCAAAGGCTGCGCCTCCGTTGAAAAAACCGCAAGATGGTGCAAGCCGGCGCCCCGCCTCCCGGTTCATGCTGATCACATCATCTTCTCTTGATGGGATCACACCATGAATCTGATGCTCTATGTTTCCACCGTCCTCATCTGGGGCAGCACCTGGATTGCCATCGCCTGGCAGCTCGGCCCCATCCCCATCGAGGTCTCGGTGCTCTATCGTTTCGCCCTGGCGGCCCTGGCCCTGTTCGCCCTGCTCACGGTGAGCGGCAAGTTTCCGCGACTGCCCTGGGCGGGCCAGCGTTATGCTGCCCTGCTCGGCGCGTTGCTCTTTTCTACCAACTTCCTCTGTTTCTACCACGCCACCCTCTATATCCCGAGCGGCCTGTCGGCGGTGATTTTCGCCAGCGCCAGCATCTTCAACGGCCTCAATCTCTGGCTGTTCGAGGGTAAACGACCGGGCCTGCGCTGGCTGCAAGGATCGTTGCTGGGGCTGCTTGGCACCCTGCTGCTCTTCTGGCCGGTGCTGGCGGATGCGCAACTGGGTGCAAACGGCTGGAAGGGCTTGCTCTTTGCCTGCGCCGGCACCCTCTGCTTCTCCCTGGGCAACCTGGTCTCCGCCCGGGGACAGCGCCAGGGCTATCACGTATTGCAGATGGTACCCTGGGGCATGGTCTACGGCGTGGCGCTGCTGCTGGGCTGGGTCACGGTACTCGGTCAGTCACTCACCCTGCCCACCGACCCGCGCTACCTCGCCGCCATGGTCTATCTGGCCATCTTCGGCTCCGTCATCGCCTTCACCGCCTACCTCACCCTGGTGGGGCGCATCGGTGCCAGCAAGGCGGCCTACGCCACCGTGCTCTTCCCCCTGGTGGCCCTCACCCTCTCCACCTTCTATGAAGGCTTTGTCTGGCAGACGGTCTCCATCGTCGGCGTAGTGGTGAGTCTCATCGGCAACCTGGTGATCTTCGCGCCCCCCGTCAAGGCGTGGCGCTGGCCGCTATCAAGGGCCGCAAACGGTACTTGCCCCTGATGCCACCAGCCCCTAAGGTAACCGCGTCCAACACACGAGGAGGGAGGACGCATGTTACTGGAAGGGCTGGAGACACTCTGCCTGCTGGCAAGCGAGGGCACCATGGCCAAGGTTGCAAGCCGCCTCTATATCAGTCAGTCGGCGGTCAGCAAGCGCATCGCCCAGCTGGAGCAGCGCCTTGGCAAGAAGCTCATCGAGCCGGATGGCCGTCATATCCGCCTCACTCCCCAGGCCCGTGAGCTGCTCGCCCGGGTAGCCCCGAGCCTCGCCGAAATGAAGGGGGTGCTGGCGGACAGCCAGACCCTCACGGATCAGACCCCTCTGTCCATCGCCTGCTCCGAAACCCTGCTGGCGGGCTACCTCGCCCGCTTCATGCACGCCTACCTTGAACGGGATCCCCACATTGCCCTCTCTACCCACCACACCCCGGTCATTCTGGCCCGGGTGCGCGGCGGGGATGCCCTGCTCGGGATCTGCGCCGGCCGCCTGCCGCCTGGCCATGGGCTGTGTGCCGAACGGCTGCTGGAGGAGCCCTTCTATCTGGTGGGGGACGCTCTGGATGAGGCGGCACAGCCGGATCACCAGAGCGCCTTGCAAGAAACTGTGACCAGCAAGCAACTGGCTGAAGGCGACGTGAGTCAGGGGATGCAGGGCAAGGTGCGCAAGATCCTGACCATGGATCTGGAGAACCCCTCCAACCGCTATCTGCGCGAGCCCCTGGCCGCCCTCGGGCTTATCCCCGCCATGGAGCTCGATTCCTACCTGGCGCTGATCGAGCTGGCCAAGGCAGGCATTGGCCCCGTGCTCCTGCCCGCCGGCCTGCTGGCGCTGGTGGGTGAGCAGGGGACACAGGCACGCCCCCTGCCGGGACTGGGCCGCCCGCTCCACCTGGTCTATCGGCCAAACAGCCTCAAGCGCGATCGCATTGCCCGCCTGGTGCAGGCGCTGCAAGCCCATTTCCGGCAACTTTCGGCACTGGGCTGAAACGCAAGAGGGCCCGATCTGCGATCGGGCCCTCGTCATGGGGGGTACCGGCTCAGCCCAGCCAGGCAAAGAGCTCGGGGTACTGGCTCCACACCAGCTTGGCGGACATCACCAGGGAGACGGTCACCAGCAGCGGCTTGATGAGCTTCACCCCTTTCTTGAGCACCAGCTTGGAGCCCATGCGCGCCCCGATGAACTGCCCCAGCGCCATGCACAGCCCCACGCTCCACACCACCTTGCCCCCCAGGGTGAAGAAGAGCAGGGAAGCGATGTTGGAGGTGAAGTTGAGCAGCTTGGTGTGGGCGGTGGCCCGCGCCATGCCAAAACCCGCCAGGGCCACGAAACCGATGGCAAAAAACGACCCCGTGCCCGGCCCGAAGAAGCCGTCATAAAAGCCCACGCCCCCGCCCACCAGCAGGGCGAACGCCATGGGGGTGAGGCGGCGCTGGCTCTCCGCATCGCTCACCCTGGGGGAGAAGTAGAAATAGCAGGCAAACGCCATCAGCAGGAAGGGGAGCAGCCGCTCCAGGATGGCGGCATCGATGGTCTGCACCGCCAGGGTGCCGATGGCTGCCCCGATGAAGGTGCAGATGACAGCCGGCCAGATGATGGCCCACTCAAGGAGCCCCTTGCGGGCATAGAACCAGGTGGCGGAGAAAGAACCGAAACTGCTCTGCAACTTGTTGGTGCCAAGCACCAGGGCTGGCGGCATGCCGGTGGCCAGCAGGGCCGGCACCGTCAAGAGTCCCCCGCCCCCGGCGATGGCGTCGATAAAGCCGGCGATGAGGGCCACCCCGAACAGGGCAACCAGGGTGAGCAGTTCCAGTTCCATCCATAGACCTCGTGTGATTGGCGGCGCCCGGCATGGCCTGGAGCCTGAAGGAGTCAACAGGTCGCTATCCTAGCGAGGACAGGCTCATGAAGCCAACGAAACAATGGCAGCCAACTAATTCCTTATTTTCATCAATCAACGTGCGAGAGGGTCTGTGCTTTGATAACCGCCAGCCCCTCCAGCACGGGCGCTTCATCCGCGCCGGGAGCACGGCTTACCCGGCCAGCCATGTAGCGGCTGCTGAGAATTAATCCAGAGCGCGGCTCTGGGCTTTGATGGCCTCCAGCCCCTCCAGCAGGGGCGCTTCATCCTCGCCGGGTGCACGGCTTACCCGGCCAGCCATGTAGCGGCGGCTAAAGAGATTGAACCAGAGCTGCAGCGCCTGCCCCGCCCGTAGCTCCCCGGCCACTTCCAGCACGCAGGCGGCCACCTCGGCGGTGCACAGGTGCTCGTCGCTGTGGGCGACGCGCATACCGTAGGTAGAGAGCGCGTCCGGCTTGATGGCGAGCACAGGGAAGCCGTCCAGATAGGGACTCTTGTTGAACATCTTGCGCGCCTCGGGCCAGGTGCCGTCCAGCAGGATGAACAGCGGCTTCTTGCCGGGAGCCAGTACCACCTCGCCGGTCAGGCGGTCGGGCGCTTTTTCGCAGGCGGGAAAGACCACGTAGGGCTGCCAGGCGGGATCCGCCAGCAGGGCCAGCAGCTCGGGATGGGGTTCGGTACGCGACCAGAGAAAGGCCCAGGTAGAGTCCGGCAGCACGTCGGCGATGAGGCGCCCGGTGTTGGAGGGCTTCATGGGCTCGCTGTCATACATCATGAGGCAGAACCCGGCCTCGGCCTTGAGCGCCGGGCGCCAGTCGCAGGCACACCAGTCGTGGCGCAGCTGGCAGGCATCGCAGCGTGGCACGCTGCCGCCACGGGCAAGAAAGGGTCGGGTCGAGACGCTCTTGCGCCAGATGCGCAGGCGGTTGACGGCGTGATCGGGGATGGGCTTCATGGAACGCGGCTCTGACTGTGCCTGTGGCGGGACAAAAGGGGGCTGATTGTAACGGCGAGCCCTCCTGGCGGCAAGGCTTGCCAGGCGGCGCCCTGCCCCCTTCCCTCCCGCGTTCTGCCCGCCTCGCCCCCATGAAAAAAGGGGCCCTGAGACCCCTACTCACCATCCGTTGCAACCGGGTCTGGCGACGTCAGACCGCCTTTCGCAGGATCTGCTCCAGATAGTGCGCGAAGCTGTGGCCGTGGTGCTCCAGCAGTTTCGGGAACATGGAGATGGAGGTCATGCCCGGGAAGGTGTTGATCTCGTTGAGCAAAATCTCCCCCTCTTCGGTCAGGAAGAAGTCGATACGGGAGAGGTGAGTCAGTTTCAGCTGACGGAACGCCTTGAGCGCGTACTCGTGAATGGCGTCAGCCTGCGCCTGAGTCAGTCCCTCGGCCTTGAGCGCGGTCTCGGTGTGACTGGCGCTGCTGTACTTCTCTTCATAGGTGTAGAACTTGTCCTGGGGTACGCAGATCTCCCCCGGATAGGTGGCCACCAGCTCGTCACCATACTGGTAGACCGCCACTTCCAGCTCGCGGGGCTTGACCGCTTTTTCGATCAATACCTGCTCGGAGTAACCGAAGGCATCGGCAATGCCCTTCACCAGGTCTGCCTCGTTGCTGGCGGAGTAGCAACCCACGGAAGAGCCCTGGGAGGCCGCCTTGATGAAGACCTTGCCCCACTTGGCCAGCGCCGCTTTCGCCTCGATCAGGCTCGCCTCGCCTTGCTCGGTCAGGAACAGGTAGGGGGTATTGGGGATGCCGATGGCGGTGAGCCACAGCTTGGTGGTGATCTTGTTGAAGCACACCTTGCTCGCCTCGGCGTCACAACCCAGATAAGGCAGGCCGGCCAGCTCGAGGAAGGATTGCAGATCGCCGGTCTCACCGGGATAACCGTGGATGCAGGGCACCACGTAGTCCACCGGACGGGCCACGCTGTCGAACGAGAGCAACTTGTCCAGCCCCAGCTTGCACTCGCGACCGTCGGCGGAGAGCCAGCGGTCGGCAAACATCTCGACCCGGGTCACTTCGATACCGGGCAGGAGCCCGAGCTGTTTTTCGAGGAAATTGGCGCTGCGCAGCGAGACTTCGTGCTCGGAGCCGCCACCGCCGCACAGCAGCAAGACATGCATGTTCTTCATTAGATGTGATCCCTTGGGAGAAGCGGCTTCGTCATCACCATGTCAAACCCAACCGCATGAAAACCGGACGAAGCCAGAAACGAACATAAGTGCGGGCAGTGTAGCAAGGGAGGGGAAGCCTTGTCAGCCGATGGGGCGCACCTCCCCCTGCCCGGGCAGATAAAAGTCTCTTCCTGTGTCAGAAACAGGATGAAATGCGCTCAGCGGGGGGGATCGACCCGCCCGGCGCCATTGCCGTTGACCCGAAACCAGCCGGCAATGCTGTAGCGCTCCCGGCTTGCGGGCAGCACCTCGTGGGGAAACTCTTCAGACAGGAAGAGCACCAGCCGCCCGCCCCGGGGGGAGACATCCATCAGAAACTGCTCGCTGTCGTCATAGACCCGCAATATTCCCCCCGCCTCTGGCTGCCAGTCGTTGTTCAGGTAGAACACCGAGGTGAGCCGGCGGTTGGATCGCCCGGCGAAGGCGTCGCGATGGGTGGCGTAGAAGTCCCCCTGACGGTAGCGGGCAAAGTGGGCCTCGTAGTCGAATAGCCCCAGCATCAGGCTGCGATTGGCGGCCAGACGCAGGGACTCCATCCGGGCCAGATAGTCGGCCACCGGCGCGCCGAGGGAGGCGTCGAGCCAGTGGATCTGATCCCGACGGATATCGCGGTTGTCCTGATGCAGGGTCTCGCGCCCGATCCCCGCCGGTCGCCACTCGTCCGGCAGGCAGGCCTTGAGGGCATCCACCTCGGCGGCGGTTAAAAAATCATCCACTATCACCCAACCCCGGGTGTAGATGGCATCCATGACGGCTTGATAGTCCAAGATAGGCTCGCAGCGAGGGGAGAGAGTGCGCTTTGTAGCGACTTCGGACCATCGGCACAAACCGGATTGCTTCTCTTGAGAAGTCCCGCCATCAATAGGAGTCTGGGGGGCACAGACGCCCTCCCCCTTGCTCCCCGGCCCTCGGCCCGTTAACGTGCAAGGATTGTCCCCCGGGCGCCTTGTCGCCCCTCTTGCATCAGGAGAAACCATGCCCCTGCCCCTCATCCCCCTGCAACGACTCGATGGCACGGCCTGGTCCACCGCCGATCTGCAGGGCCGTGTCGTGCTGGTGGTCAACGTGGCAAGCCGCTGCGGTTTTACCCCCCAATACACCGGGCTTGAGGCCCTCTATCGCCAGTTCGGCCCCCAAGGCTTCGAGATCCTGGGCTTTCCCTGCGATCAGTTTGGCCATCAGGAGCCGGGCGATGCCGAGGAGATCGCCCGCTTCTGCTCTCTCGACTACCCGGTCAGCTTCCCCCTGATGGCCAAATGCGAGGTCAACGGCGCCGGGGCTCACCCCCTCTATCGCTGGCTCAAGGAGCAAAAGCCCGGACTCCTTGGCAGCGAGGCCATCAAGTGGAACTTCACCAAGTTCCTGATTGACCGAGAAGGCCGGGTGGTGGACCGCTTCGCCCCCCAGACCAGGCCGGAGGATCTGGTGCAGGCCATCGAGGGACTGCTCTGACGGGTGTGCGCCGCTCGCGACACGGCTGCTGCGCGTGCGCCTCGCATCTGCTATATTACGCGCCCACTGTTCTCTTGTGCGGTCGCTTTGCCGGGCTCAGGCCCAGCCTCGATGGCGACCCACCCTATTTTCCATGTCGTGACGGACCAAGGCTGCCGTCACCCGTTGAGCCCAAGGCTCGGAGTGTCCCTCGAACATGTCATTCAATGAACTGGGTCTGTCACCGCACATCCTGCGAGCCGTCAAGGAGCTGGGTTACGAACAACCCACCCCCATCCAGCAGCAAGCCATTCCCGCCATCCTGGCCGGGCAGGACGTGCTGGGCGGCGCCCAGACAGGCACGGGCAAGACGGCCGGTTTCACCCTGCCCATGCTTCATAGACTGCTGGCCAACCACGGCCGTGGCGGTCGTCGCCAGGTGCGAGCCCTGGTGCTGACCCCGACCCGGGAGCTGGCCGCCCAGGTGGGTGAGAGCATCATCAAATATGCCCACCACCTGCCGTTTCGTACCCTGATCGCCTATGGCGGCGTCAGCATCAAGCCAAACCTGGACGCCATCAAGCTCGGGGTCGACATCCTGGTCGCCACCCCGGGCCGCCTGCTGGATCTGCTGACCCAGGGCGCCCTGACCCTGAGCGCCCTCGAGGTACTGGTGCTGGATGAAGCGGACAGAATGCTCGACATGGGGTTCATCACCGACATTCGCCGGATCATGAAGGCCCTGCCGGAGGAGCGTCAGACCCTGCTGTTCTCTGCCACCTTCTCCAATGACATCAAGGCGCTGGCGGACGATCTGCTCAAGGATCCCACCCTCATCGAGGTGGATCCCAGCAACACCGCCGCCGAGCAGGTAAGCCAGCGCATCATCCAGGTCGATCGGGAGCGCCGCCGGGAGATGCTCTCCCACATGATTGGCCGTGGCAACTGGCAGCGGGTGCTGGTGTTCGTGCGCACCAAGCAGATTGCCGACAGGCTCGCCCAGCAAATGCAGAAAGATGGCCTGGATACGGTCGCCATCCACGGTGACAAGAGCCAGGGGGCCCGCAACCGGGCGCTGGCGGATTTTCGTGAAGGCAAGGTGCGGGTGCTGGTTGCCACCGACATCGCCGCTCGCGGCCTGGACATCGATCAACTGCCCCACGTGATCAACTTCGAGCTGCCCCAGATGGCGGAGGATTACATCCACCGCATTGGCCGCACCGGCCGCGCCGGCCGTGGCGGCGAGGCCATCTCCCTGGTGAGCCAGGACGAGCTGGGTCAGCTCAAGGAGATCGAGGCGCTGATCGGCCAATCCCTGACCGTGGAGATCCTGGAAGGATACGAGCCGAGCGGCAAGCCGAGCCGCCAGACCCTGCCGGGCAGCAAGCCGGTGCAAAACCCGCCCCGCGCCCGTGGCCATGCCAACGCCAAGGGCAAGCCCGCCGCCGGGAAAGGCAAAGGGGATGGCGCCAAGAAGCCGGCCCAGCCTGCGCAAAACAAGTCCCGCAAGCGGGAAGTGGTGGGCGAGGACATCGGTTTCGCCCCTATGCGCCGTCTGCCCAAGGCCCAGCGGGGCGACTATCAGGACAACTCCAGCGAGGAGTGAGGGGGCGCAAGCCAAACCTCCTGAACAACAAAAAACCGCCCTCGGGCGGTTTTTTTATGCTCTGGCGCCCTTAACCGGCGGCCAAGGCCATGTGCAGCAGCGGATAGGGCTTGCCCTGGCCATCCAGGGGGGAGCTCCCCGTCACCTCGAAGCCCATCCGTCGGTAAAACCCACAGGCCCCTTCGTTTTGCTCGTTCACATCCACCCGGCGCGCCCCGAGATTGGCGATGGCATGGGCCACCAGTTGGCGACCCACCCCCTGCCCCATCCCGGCGGGGTCGACGAACAGCATCTCGATATTGCCCTCGGCCACCCCGATAAAACCGACGATCTCGCCATTGTCTACTCTGGCACAGTTCAGCGTCACGGCATCAAAATAGTGCTCCAGGATCAAGGGCCTCAGGGCCGCTATGTCGGCTTCTTGCAGGAAGTGGTGGCTGGCGCGCACCGATGCCTCCCAGATGGTGATAAGGGTTGGGTGATCGCACTTTTGTGCGGCGTCAATTTTCATCGCTACCTCAATATGTTGCGGATAACAGCCCACGCCTTTGATGATGCAGCAGTCCATGGGACTTATTGCGGCGCCTTAATAACAAACCCTTTCTCGATGCCGGCCTTGAAACCGAGTCCCTCATAGAGGCGATGAGCGGCCTCCCGCCCCTCCCCTGAGAGCAGCATCACCTTGTAGCAATCCAGCTCCCAGGCCAGCGCCAGGGTATGCTCCAGCAACTGATGGCTGAGCCCCTGGCGGCGAAACGCGGCACCCGTGATCACATGCTCTATGATGCCGAAGGGTCGGCCGCCGTTGGTGAGGGTCGGGATCACCCCGAGCTGGCAGCTGGAGGTCAGCTGCCCCTCCACCAGGGCCACCATGATGCGGGTATGGGACAGATCAAGCATCGCCGCCAATCCCTCGCGGGCCCCTTGCTCGTCGAGCACGGGGTCCTGAGGCCTGAGTTCCTGATAAAGGGCCAGCAGCCCGGCCAAGTCCTGCGCCTCACACTCTCTTATCACCACTGTCGTCATCATGCTGATCTCCCTTGGCATCGATATCAGGCGGGTCTTGGGGCAAACATGATGATGGCCATGCCGATCAGGGCCACCCCGGCCCCCACCAGATCCCACAGGCTGGGTTTGATGCCATCCACGGCCCAGAGCCAGAGAATGGCCACGAAGATGTAGACGCCGCCATAGGCGGCATAGACGCGGCCAGCGGCGGTCGGGTGCAATGAGAGCAGCCAGGCGAACAGGGCCAGGCTCAGGGCCGCGGGCAGCAGCAGCCAGACGCTCTTGCCCTGGGTCAGCCAGAGATAAGGGAGATAACAGCCCAGGATCTCGGCAACCGCAGTCACCAGAAACAGGGCCAGGGTCTTGAGTTCAACCATGAATACTCGGGATCCTTGCAGGCAGAATGGACTTCTTGTGGCAAATCATACTGTTATATCCAGCCACTGCAATCGGCTTTCGAGGTGCACGGTTCAGGGCACGGGAGGCAGATGGCGGAGCGCGAACAGGATCGAGGAACATCATGCGCTTGGCATGGCGTGCGGTAGGTATAGAGGGTATGCAAACAGGGGGTAGAAAGCCGACAGGGAACGGGCTGCGCTGTGCTTAAAAACAGTCAGGCCCGCCGAAGCGGGCCTGACGACAGGATTAGCGGGTCTTGACCGCCTGCAGCAGCACGGAGACATCCGGCCCGAAGCGGCGGGCTCGGATGGCCTCCTGGATATCCTGCTCGTCGTAGCGACTGGCGGGGTAGACCACCACGCAGGCGGTGTCACCGGGGGCGAGGAAGTGGGTCTCGCCAAAGGGGGTATAGCGGGTGGCACCAATGCTGATGAGTGCATGGGCCGGGCGCCCCGCCTGGGTCAGCAGCCCCTGGATATGCTCGGCCGGGCCTTCGTCCTGCTGATGGTTGAACTTGTCGATGGCCCACGCCAGCAACTGACCGTGGAAATAACTGTAATCCACCGCCGCGCTGTCGATCCCGTAGGGGTGCAGCTCGCCGCCGCGCTCCAGGTAGCAGGCGATGCGGTAGTCATCGAGCTCGCATCCTGCGGCAAAGTGGGTCAGGGGCAGCAGGTTCGCAGCCAGCCCCTTGCTCTCTTCACCCCAGTTCTTCTTCTCGCTGATCTTGTTGGCATTGGGGCGACGGATGGAGCAGTCGTTGTAGGCGCCAAACGCCTTGGGATGGATGGCCACCACCTGCTCCCCCGTGTACTCCAGCTCGCACCACAGTGCCACCTCGGGTTCAATCTGCACCTTTTCGTCCCCGCTCACCGCCGCCTCCGGCAGGAAGATGGCCTCGCCGCTCAGGGGAAAGACCCCGAGCTGGCCGGGATGGTTCGGCACATAGAAGGGGAACAGCGCCTTGGGGGCGACCTTGTCGTCAACCTTGACGGCGACGAAATCCGCCGCCTCCCCTGCCTGCTCCAGGTGACCGGCGAAGTTGCCCGCCACGCCCAGTCCGATAAAGGGGGTCTGTGAGGTGATCTGCATCTGTGGCTCCACTGGCGCGGCCGGGGCCGCCGCCTCGTTGTCGTTGTTCAGGGCGGCAATACCGCCAAAGAGGGAGCTTATTAGAGCACAGCCCCCGGACGGCGCCCAGCCACCGGGCCACAAGCTGTGCACCAGGGCGGATTTTCCCTCACCATCTGGTCATAAAGTCTGCAGTCAATGCGAAGCTGTGATCCCGATGCTTGGGAGAGCCCGGCACTTTTGCTAGGCTGCCCTATTCATTTGCCGTTCGGGAGCCGTCGCAAGGCCATGACCACCCACTTTCAGGGGCGCTTCGAGGTGGAGTTCAAATACCGCCTGACGGACAGCGCCGCCTTTGTGCATACCCTCACGGCCCTCGGCCCCGAGGTGATGGTGGCGGACAATCATGAGCAGGACTGCTACTTCGACACGGCAGATGGCGCCCTGGCCCGGGAGGAGAAGAGCCTGATCATCCGCACCATGGCCCCCAGCGGCATCCGGCTCTGGATAGTCAAAGGGCCCGGACCCGATCGCTGCGAGGCGGTCAACATCACCGATGCGGACAAGGCGACCAGCATGGTGCGCACCCTGGGCTACCAGCCGGTACTGACCATCGACAAGCGGCGCAGCATCTATTTTCTGGGGGCCTTCCACGTCACGGTGGATCACCTGGCAGGTGTCGGTGATTTTGCCGAGCTCGCCATCATGACTGACGACGAGGCCGCCCTGCCCGCCTACCGCGCGCAGTTGCTGGCGCTCGCTAGCCGGCTGGGACTGGCGCCCGAGATGCGGGAAACCCGCTCCTATCGCACCCTGTGCGAGCAGCGAGCCCCCCTTTGACAAGCGGCAACAAGAGGAATCTGCCCATGATCGACAAACTCGCCTGGTTGACCTTCAAGGAGGGACAGCTGCTGTGCGCCCGCTCCCACGGCAAGGACATCTACTACATTCCGGGGGGCAAGCGCGAGCCGGGCGAGAGCGACGAGGCGGCCCTCGTTCGTGAAATCGAGGAAGAGCTCGCGGTCACCCTGAAACCCGACACCCTCGCGTTCTCCTGCGAGTTCAGCGCCCAGGCGGACGGCAAGCCGCAAGGGGTGAATGTCAATCTGCGTTGCTACACGGGGGACGCCGACGGCACGCCCGTCGCCTCGGCGGAGATCGCCGAGCTGCGCTGGCTGGACAGCCGCCACCTGGCCGAAGTCTCCCCCGTCTCCCGCCTGCTGTTCCAGTGGCTGGCAGCGCAGGGACTGATCCATTAAGAGACGGCGCACCTGACCGGATGATGATGGCACCGGCAGGAGAGTCCGCGCCCGAGACGTTAATCCCCCACGTGGGCCAAGAGAGAAGATGAGGACATTCAATGGAGATCCTTGAGGTCGAGAGCACCAGAGGCATCAAACCGGCGCTGATCGCCCTGCTGCAAGATTGCGTGGCCAGCGGTGCCTCGGTGGGCTTTCTGCCTCCCCTGCAGGAAGAACAGGGGCTGGCGTACTGGCAAGGCATCGAGGGGGAGCTGGCGGATGGAGTGCGCAAGCTCTGGGTGGCGTTTGATCAGCACCATCTGGTGGGCGCCCTGCAGCTCTCCCTGTGCACCAAGGCCAACGGGGGCCACAGGGCCGAAGTGGAAAAGCTGATGGTCCACAGCCAGGCCCGTGGCAAGGGGGTGGGCCGCGCCCTGATGAACGCCATGGAGCAAGGGGCCCGGGACGCCAGGCGTACCTTGCTGGTGCTGGATACCCGGGTCGGCGACGTGGCCTCCAGCCTCTATCGCCAGCTCGGCTATCAGGAGGCCGGCCAGATCCCGGACTTCGCCCGCAATGGGGACGGCACCCTCGCCGCCACCCAGTTCTTCTACAAGCAGCTCTGAGGCAGACGGCCTGGCAAGACCGGACAGCGTGCCGGTCTTGCCCCCTCCAAGGCTCGGCGTACATAGGTTTTTGGTTCAATCAGACTCATCGGCAAGGAGCCATCATGATATTGGAAGTCGCCCATCTGCAGATCATTCCCGGCAATGCCACTGACTTCGAGCAGGCCTTCGCCCGGGCCCAGCACATCATCAGCGCCATGCCCGGCTACCTGGGCCACCAGTTGCAGCGTGCCCTGGACGATCCCCATCACTATCTGCTGCTGGTGCAGTGGGAACGGCTGGAAGATCACACCCGGGGGTTCAGGGGCTCCCCCCGGTACCAGGAGTGGAAGGCCCTGCTGCACCACTTCTACGACCCCTTCCCCAGGGTCGAACATTTTCAGGATGCAACACCGATCAGCGCCGCAAGCTGAACCTTGATCAGACAGTCCCGTCACGGACTGATCAATGGCGTCAGGCCAGTCGCTCGGCCCTGTGGGCAATCTGCGGCTCGGCAAAGGCGCTCTGGGCCGCGATGAGCTGCAGCTCGTAGGCATTCGCCTCCCAGGTCTGTCGCAGCACCGCATCCACCGCGGCGTTGGTGCGCTCGAAGGCGCTCACCCCATCATATCCCGCCTGCAGGTTGGCCAGCATCAGGGCACTGATGAGATCCCCCACGCCCACCGGTTGGCGCGCGAAATCGTAAAGGGGACGGGCGATCAGATAGTCTCCCTCGGGGGTGGCAAGCAGCATCTCGAAGCGGCCGGGGACGCTGGCGGCGCGACCCAGGTGCTTGACCAGCACCATCTTCACCCCCTTCTCCAGCAACTGGTGTGCGGCGACCCGGGTCTGGGCCAGGGTTGTCAGATGGACATCGCACAGGGTCTCCAGCTCCAGCAGATTGGGGGCCATGATGTCCGCCACCGGCAGGGCCTGCTCGGTGAGAAAGCGGGTGACGCCCGGGGCGACGATACACCCCTTCTCCGGATGCCCCATCACGGGATCGCAGAAATAGAGGGCCGCCGGATTGGCTCGTTTCACCGCCGCCACCACCGCCAGGATCTCGTCCCCCTGCTCCGCCGAGCCCAGATAGCCGCTCAGCACCGCATCGCAGCGCGCCAGCACCTCGATATTGCAAAGCCCCTGGCACAGGGCGGCAATGTGGCCCACCGGCATTGCCATTCCCTGCCAACCCGCCTCGTACTGGGTGTGGTTGGAGAACTGCACCGTATTGATGGGCCACACCTCCATGCCGAGACGGCGCATGGGGAACACGGCTGCGCTGTTGCCGGCACAGCCAAACACCACGTGGGACTGGATAGAGAGAATGCGTTTCATCGACACCACCGCACAAGAAACCTGAGGAAAAGAGGCAATATATCGGATGAAGAGACGGCTCTTCCAGCAATTAACGCCATGACTCCCTATTTATGCTTCAGCAGGCTTAACCTGCCGCATATTTGACCGCCGCTACCCTGTTTCTGCACAACCCTGGAGCCATCTCCCCCGCTGCTGCGGGGTGATAAATGTACCTGGATGCCTCTTGTCTGATGGCATATGAGGTGATTTTTCAACCAACCACAAACAATCGGGATCAAGGATGAGGTCCGATGGAAAGGCACCAGTCGGCAGTCGGCAGTCGGCAGTCGGCAGTCGCAAAATAAGGCAACAAGGGCAAGGTCAAGGAGACGTCGGAAGATCACAGGACAAAGGCGGCCTACCCTTGCCTGACACCGTGGCAACGACAAGCCATACGCAGTGGCGACAGCAAGTCACGTCACCAGTGCCGTGACTACAGCGAGTCGCCAGCAGTCGTCAGAGGGAGCGCAGTGCCCTTGGGCGTCTCAATCCCGGGCGAAGTGGTAGACCCAGCCTTCGTCCGGTGCCATCTCGTCCGGCAGGTCCACCAGGGCAGGCAGCGAGGTGACGGCCCCTTCGGCCGCATATTGCAGGGCCATCAGGGCGCAGAGCGCGGCATCATAGGGATCCGTTCCAGGGATGAGGGACACCGGCAGGTGGGGTTGCAGCTCGGGCCGCACCGCAGAGGCTTTGCCCCCCATTTTGGCCAGGGCGGGATAGACCTCCAGCACCGCGCGCCCGGCAGCCCTCGCCTGTTTTGGCACCAGTTGCAGATCCCCGAGGCGCGGCAGCATGGAGAGGGCCAGGGTGGCGTTGTTGCCGAGCCTGTCGAAGGTGGCGGAGAGGGGCTTCTTGCCATAGTGCTGATGGAGCCAGCGCTCGCAATCCCGGTAGGCGTAAGGGTTGTCAATCTCCCGCTGAGGCACGGGAAAGCCGCTCCCCCGCCCCGCCAGCAGATCGGCGAGGGCGCGGGGAAAGGCCAGGGGCGCATCGATGCCGAGAGCAAGTCGCGGGCAGGCCAGCACCTGCATCAGCGCCACCTCGTCTTGCAGGGCCGGGCGCAGCAGGGCATCCAGATCCGGCGCGACCCGGGAGCTCAGCCGAAACAGGGGGGAGATCCCGAGCCAGTGCAGACGCGACTCCCGGGCCTGCCAACCCACCACCGCCACCGCCTGGGCATTGCCCTGCCAGCCCCTCACGTCCCAGCCGATGCCGATGGCGTCCATGTGTTCCGTTGTCATGCCCCTGTTACCTCTGTGCAGCCTTGATGGAGCACAGGGTAATGGCTGCCCCTCCTAAAGCAAAGGCAAGTTGGTCCCTAGAAGGATTTCTTGAAGTTGATCAGGGGCAGAATGGGGAAGATGCCGTTCTCGGCGTAGTTGGCCAGACCAATCTGCAAGCCGTCCAGGTGCTTGGTGGCATTGACGAATCCCAGCTGGAAGGTGGTGCGTTCGGCATAGTTGACGAAGCCGACGTTGGCCAGGGCATTGCCCTGGGCGATGTTGACCGCCCCCCAGTTGAGCCCCTTCACATTGTTGGTCAGGTTGACGAAGCCCAGATTGAGGCCGGTATCCTGCCCTTCGTGCCAGTTGACGGCGTTGATGGCGACCCCGCCAAACTGGTGGCGCACCCGGCTCGCGCCAAAGAACACACCAAGCTGCAGGCCGGTGAACTGATCCACGTCGGAGAGGGCGAACACCGGCAGATCGATCCCCTTCACCTGGCCGGTGCGGCCGTAGAGGAAGGAAGCCCGTGCCCCTTCCACCTGATTGGACGAGGGCAGGTTGACACCGGGCAGGGAGATCTGGACCGGCGTGCTGGCCTGGGCGACACCGGCGAGGGTCAGGGCACCACAGCCGAGCAGCAGGGCGAACGGTTTCATCGGGGATTCCTTGTGAAGAGGGTGTGGCTCAAGGGTACCAGCGCAGGCCCCGGGGAACGAGACCCCGCCCCCTGCCCTGCGTCACCTCTCGTCTGAACCCGGGGATGGCTCTCTCGGCGGATTGGAAAATTCAAACAGAAACTAACATTTATGCCATTTATACCAAAGGTGGATTGGTTGCAGAATGCTCAAACGTGTGTTTGAACAGAGCAAACAACACGTAACACAGGGATGACGTGCTGTACCCGCAAGAAGGGTCGATTGACCCGCAAAAACAGTGTTCTGCCGAACCGGAGACCCATGATGAATATGGACGTGATCAAGAGCTTTACCGAGCAGATGCAAGGCTTTGCCGCTCCCCTCCCCCGCTACAACCAGCTGCTGGCCAGCAACATCGAACAGCTGACCCGGTTGCAACTGGCGTCCGCCAATGCCTACGCCGAACTGGGGCTCAACCAGTTGTAGGCCGTCGGCAAGGTGCAGGATGCCCAGAGCCTGGCGGCCCTCGGCACCGTGCAGCTGGAGAGCGCCAGCCAGCTCTCCCGCCAGATGCTGGATGACATCCAGAAGCTCAACGCCCTCGGCCAGCAGTTCAAGGAAGAGCTGGATGCCCTGACCGCAGATGGCATCAAGAAGAGCACGGGCAAGGCCTGATAACCCCTGGCTGCCCGTCTTGCGGGCAGCCACATCTCCCTACGACTCGACAGAACGGGCAAGTGCCCGCCTCGGGCGTGGGTGAAGGAGAACACATGAGCCAATCATCTTACGGCCCGCTGTTCGAGGCCCTGGCCCACTACAACGACAAGCTGCTGGCCATGGCCAGAGCCCAGACCGAGCGCACGGCCCAGGCCCTGCTGCAGACCAGTCTGGACGATCTGGGCCAGGTGCTGGAGCAGGGCAGCCAGCAGCCCTGGCAGCTGATCCAGTCCCAGATGAACTGGTGGCAGGATCAGCTCAAGCTGATGCAGCACACCCTGCTCAAGAGTGCAGGCCAGCCGAGCGAGCCGGTGATCACCCCGGATCGCAGCGATCGCCGCTTCAAGGCCGAGGCCTGGAGCGAGCAACCCCTCTATGACTACCTCAAGCAATCCTATCTGCTGACCGCAAGACACCTGCTGGCGGCGGTGGATGCCCTGGAGGGCGTGCCCGAGAAGAGCCGGGAGCGACTGCGCTTTTTCACCCGCCAGTACGTCAACGCCATGGCTCCCAGCAACTTCCTGGCCACCAACCCGGAGCTGCTCAAGCTCACCCTGGAGTCCGACGGCCAGAATCTGGTGCGCGGCCTTGCGCTCCTGGCCGAAGATCTGGAGCGCAGCGCCGATCACCTCAACATCCGCCTGACCGACGAGTCCGCCTTCGAGCTCGGCCGGGATCTGGCGACCACCCCGGGCCGGGTAGTGCTGCGCACCGAGCTCTTTGAGCTCATCCAGTACAGCCCGACCACGGCGACGGTGGGCAAGACCCCGGTGCTGGTCGTGCCCCCCTTCATCAACAAGTACTACATCATGGACATGCGCCCCCAGAACTCCCTGGTGGCCTGGCTGGTCGCCCAGGGGCAGACGGTCTTCATGATCTCCTGGCGCAACCCGGGGCCGGCCCAGGCCGACATCGATCTCGACGACTACGTGGTGGACGGGGTCATCGCCGCCCTGGACGCCGTGGAGGCGGCCACCGGCGAGCGGGAGGTGCACGGCATCGGCTACTGCATCGGTGGCACTGCATTGTCACTCGCCATGGGCTGGCTGGCGGCGCGGCGCCAGAAGCAGCGGGTGCGCAGCGCCACCCTGTTCACCACCCTGCTGGACTTCTCCCAGCCCGGGGAGCTTGGCATCTTCATCCACGAGCCCATCATCGCGGCGCTGGAAGCCCAGAACGAGGCCAGGGGCATCATGGACGGGCGCCAGCTGGCGGTCTCCTTCAGTCTGCTGCGGGAGAACAGCCTCTACTGGAACTACTACATTGACAGCTACCTCAAGGGCCAGAGCCCGGTGGCGTTCGATCTGCTGCACTGGAACAGCGACAGCACCAACGTGGCGGGCAAGACCCACAACAGCCTGCTGCGCCGACTCTACCTGGAAAACCAGCTGGTGAAGGGGGAACTTCGGATCCGCCACACCCGCATCGATCTCGCCAAGGTGAAGACCCCGGTGCTGCTGGTGTCCGCCGTGGACGATCACATCGCCCTCTGGCAGGGGACCTGGCAGGGCATGGCGCTGTTCGGGGGCGAGCGGCGCTTCATTCTGGCCGAATCCGGGCACATCGCCGGCATCATCAATCCGCCGGATGCCAACAAATACGGCTTCTGGCAGAGCGAGGCCGAGGCGGACAGCCCGACGCAGTGGCTGGCGGGGGCGACCCACCAGAGCGGCTCCTGGTGGCCCGAGATGATGCGCTTTATCAAAGACCGTGACGAGGCAGAGCCCGTCCCCGCCCGGCAGCCTGTCGAGGGGCTGGAGGCAGCCCCCGGCAGCTACGTCAAGGTACGGCTCAATCCGGTGTTTGCCGGCGTCAGGAAGCAAGAAGAGGAACCCGCATGAGTACACAACCCCTTGCCGTGGGCCAGAAAGCCAGCCTGACCAAGCGCTTCGGCCCGGCCGAGGTGGCGGCCTTCGCCGGCCTCTCGGAGGATTTCAATCCCCTGCACCTGGACCCGGACTTCGCCGCCACGACGGTGTTCGAGCGCCCCATCGTCCACGGCATGTTGCTGGCGAGCCTCTTCTCCGGGCTGCTCGGTCAGCAGTTGCCAGGCAAGGGGAGCATCTACCTGGGCCAGAGCCTCGGCTTCAAACTGCCGGTGTTCGTGGGGGACGAGGTGACGGCGGAGGTGGAGGTGATTGCCCTTCGAAGCGACAAGCCCATCGCCACCCTGGCCACCCGCATCTTCACCCAGGGCGGCGCCCTCGCCGTGACGGGGGAAGCGGTGGTGAAACTCCCTTGAGCGCCAGTGGCCCCCAGAGACACAACCAGCCCGGTCGGGCTGGTTTTTTTGCCTGTGCTCGCCCCTTTTTCGGGGCAATTCGGCCCGGGCCCTTTCCCTGCCCCGCCTAACTGCCTAGAATGACCCCCCGCTGTTTCAGCCATTCATCCAGCTAGAGGATTTCCCATGGAGACGTTTCTGCTCGAAGGTCACCCCTTCGTTGCCTTGTGTGACCTGATCAAGCATCAGGGTTGGGCCGATTGTGGCGGTGCCGCCAAGGCGCTGGTCGCCGAGGGCCTGGTGGAAGTGGACGGTCAGGTCGAGACCCGCAAACGCTGCAAGATAGTCGCCGAGCAGGTGGTCAACTTCAACGGCATGAAGGTGGTCGTGAAAGAAGGCGTCAGCCCCGAGATCCTCTGATCCCGGCTTGAACAAGGGCGCCAAGCGCCCTCTGGCCTTCAGCTGGCCTTGATGGAGAGGGTCAGCACGAAGCGGGCCATGGCCTCATCGCCGTTGCGCGACGGGCAGGTGGCCACCACCTGGATGGGGCGGTTGATGCGCTGACCGCTCGCCAGGGACTCGTCGATCATGGCGTCGATAAGCTCCCCCGCCGCGCAATCAAACTGCACGTCCCCCTCCGGGCGCTTCAAAAACTCCCCCTGCACATCCTTGAAGGCGAAATGCACCTTCTTGCGCCGCGCCCGCCCCTTCTCCATGACCAGGAGCCCTCCCACCAGGTCGGCACCGGTGGCGAGCGCCCCGAAATACATGCTGCCCAGGTGGTTGCGGGTGCGCCAGCCCAGCGGAATGCGGATGCGCAGCGCCCTGGCGTCCATCTGCTCGATGACGGGGGCACAGAAACCAATGACGGGAATGTAACGCCAGGCGAACAGACGCAGGGCGAGGTTGCCTTTGAGGCGTTGCAGGTCCATTGCAAACTGATCCGATGAGTGAATGTGACGCAAATGTTGCCAGCCTGCTTCCCGATAGACAAGCCTCCCGTGCCATCCCTGTGAGCGGCCCCCCAAAGGGTATTTGCAAAATTCATGCAATGGCTGGGTTCTATTTACCTGGCAAATGATAAAACCGGCCTTTCCTGATCCCGGGTCGCCTCTCTTTTCCCCTTTTTCCGATTTTTATCAAGGTCCCGCCCCGGATGACGGGACCATGACAGCCATATCCGAATGAAACACAACGAGAAATACTCCCCGTCAGGGGGCTAGCCCAGGATCCCGCCCCCGCCACTGGGATTATTCGCAGTAACCAAACCCCCTCTCCCTCGCTAGGCTGTTGCTGGCCCGGAAGTAGCCACTCGGCACCGGGTCAACCCGTCTACCAATCTCACCATAAGGATAGAGAGATGAGTCACGTGCAACAGTTGTTCAACGGGGGCGAGAGCGCCGGTACTTTCCAGCTCAACTTCAACAACAACCGTGCCTACGAGCTGTTTGGCCGGGAGTACCTCAAGTGCTATGCCAACCTCAGCGCCAAGGGGAAGATGAGCAAGCCCCTGCCCACCGGGCCGCTGAGCTACACCGTCGACTTCGCCATGGATTGCGGCTGCAGTTCGGTGCTGTTTGACTTCAACCTCGCCTACAAGAAGACCTTCGGCAACCAGTTGCAGGCCCCCCTGTGGCGCGAGTCGGACTACGAGGCCGAGCTGGTGCTCTGCCAGCTGGTGCGCGAGGCACCGGCCAACCGCCTGAGCAACCATGATCAGTTCGCCGAGGCCGAGGCCTTCTTCAACGACGTCAATCTGCCCGATACCGTCCGGGCGGTGGGCAATGATCCCTATGCCGACAAGGACGGCCTGGTGGAGTTCATCGTGGCCAACGAGCTGCTGGACGATCCCGCCGTCATGGCCAAGCTGGCGGAGCAGAAGGCCTACCTCATCGCCATCACCTCCGTGGTCACCGCCTACATCAACCGTTACGCCGAAGCCTATGGCGAGCAGTACAAGACGGACGCGGATCTCTGGGCCAGGGCCCTCTCCAAGATCCCCCTGATGGGGCCGAGCAAGATCGATCAGCAGAGCTACAGCCGCCACATCAAGGGGCTCAGCATCGCCACCGACTTCATCAACTTCATCATGGACGTGGTGGTGAGCCAGGGCACCACGGCGCTGGCCAGCTTCAACAAGTTCCTGCAAAAGCAGGGGGATGCCATCCGCTTCGGGGTGGAGAACAACAAGGACTTCTACAAGACCATCACGGTGGGGGTCACGGTGGAAGTGTTCAAGGTGGGCAACGAGCTGGTCTATGTGCCGAAGATCAAGCAGTACCGCGTCAACTTCGACCGCCAGAACAGCAAGTTCACCTCCGCCTGTGCCAGCGCCGAGTTCGTCGACATCTACTTCAACTACCTCTATGCCGCCAACGTGTTCGACTACGAGGCCCTCAAGGACCCCGAGATCAAGCGCGACTTCGACAGCTTCATCCAGAAGCAGCGCAAGGCACAAATTGAAGAAGCGGATACCTTCTTCAACGATGACTTCCCGCCCCTGGAGCCCAAGCTGGTCAGCCGCAGCAAGGTCACGGTGTAACCCCGCCAGTCAAAAAAACAGCCGGCAGATGCCGGCTGTTTTTTTAGGTGGGCCTCAGGCCCGTTTCTCTTCAAGCCAGGCCCCCTGGCTCTGCATCTCGAACAGCTGGGCATAATGCCCCCCCAGCGCCATCAGCTCGCCGTGGGTGCCGCGCTCGCTCACCCACCCGCGGGAGAGCAGCAGGATTTCATCGGCATCCACAATGGTGGAGAGACGGTGGGCGATGGCGATGGTGGTGCGGCCACGGCGCGCCGCCGAGAGCGCCTGGGAGAGGGCGAGCTCGGTCTGGGAGTCCACGCTCGCGGTCGCCTCGTCCAGGATGAGGATGCGCGGATCCCCCACCAGGGCGCGGGCAAAGGAGAGCAGCTGGCGCTGGCCGGCGGAGAGGTTCTTGCCCCCCTCCTCCATCAGTGTGGCCAGGCCATCGGGCAGGCGGCGCACGAAATCGGCCAGCTGCACCTCCTCCAGGGCCTGCCAGAGCCGGCCATCCTCGATGCCGTCACGCCCAAGGCGCAGGTTCTCGGCCAGGGTGCCGACGAAGATGAAAGGATCCTGCTGCACCAGGCCGATGCTGCGGCGCACCGCCGAGAGGGCCAGGCCGTTCATGGGGTGATCATCGAAGTGGATGCTCCCCCGATCCAGGGGGTAGAAGCCCATCAGCAGGCTGATGATGGTGGACTTGCCGCTGCCGGTGTGGCCCACCAGCGCCAGCATCTGGCCCGGCCGGGTGGCAAAGCTCACATCTTGCAGTACCTGCTGCTCCCCGTCGTAGGAGAAGCCCACCCCGTCGAAGCGTACCCGTCCCTCCAGGGGGCGCACCTCCCCGTCGGTGCTCTCGCGGGTTTCATCGAGCAGGGCGAATACCCGCTCCCCCGCCACCATGGCCTGCTGCAACTGGTTGAGCTGGTTGGTCATCTCGATGAGGGGCTCGATCATCCGCCCCAGATAGCTGATGAAGGCGTAAAGCACCCCCACCTGGATGGCCCCCGCCGTGCTCAGCCCCTCGTGGGCAAACAGGGCCAGCAGACCGATGAGCACCATCATGTAGAAGAGATCGATGAGGGGGCGCAGCAGGATGCCGTTGATCTTGAGGCTCTTGATCCGCGCCTGCCAGTGCTGCTGGTTCACCCCGGCAAAGGCATTGGCGAAGTGGCGCTCCTGCACCATGGCCTGGATCACCGGCATCCCCTGCAACGACTCGTTGAGACGGCTGTTGATGTCGGAGAGCAAGGATCGGGTCGCCCGCACCACGGGCACGCTCAGTTTCTGGTAGAGCCACATCACGGCCCCCACCGCCGGCAGCAGGGTGGCGCACACCAGCATCAGGCGCAAGTCCAGCAGCGCCATGGAGAGCAGGATGCCGCACAGGAGCACCACTTTTTGCACCAGGAGCCCTATCACCTGGACATAGAGGTTCATGATCGCCTCGGTGTCGTTGGTGATGCGGGAGATGAGGGAGCCCGAGCGGTGCTTGTCGAAATAGCGGGCAGGCAGGCGGATGGCGGTGGCGAACACCTGCTCACGCAGGCGCTGCACCACCGCCTGGGCGATGCGGTTGAAGCGCAGGGATTGCAGATAGAAGCCGGCCGCCGACAACACCTGCAACCCCAGATAACCGGCGGCAAGGGCGGCGATGATGCCCCACTCCAGCCGGCGCGGCGCCAGGTAGTCATCGATGAAGAGCTTGATGAGCAAGGGGCCCGCCACCTCGGCGCCGGTGGCGAGCAGCAGGCAGATGCCCGCCTGCACCAGCCAGCGGGGGTAGCTGGCGCAGTAGGCGAGCAGCCGTTTGATGGTTGGATTCACAGACTTGCCTCCAGCGCAAGGTTCCACGGGAATTGACTCTCTTTGCTCCCCTCTCCGATCGCGGGAGCCGGGCGGGGGGTGAAGGAAACCAGGGGTCTTGTCATCCTGTTCACAGGCTCTCCTCCACGTCCTGCTCCAGGCGCTGGTAGCGGACCATGTCCGCGTACCAGCCGTTCCTGGCCATCAGGGCCTCGTGACGGCCCCGCTCGCTGATCGCTCCCTGCTCCAGCACCAGGATCTCGTCCGCCTGCTCCACCGCCGTCATGCGGTGGCTCACCAGCACCAGGGTGCGTTTGTGGACCTTGAGGGCCAGCAGGATCTGCTGCTCGGTGTGGGCATCCACCGCCGAGAGGGCGTCATCCAGCACCAGGATAGGGGCATCCAGCAGCAGGGCGCGGGCGATGGCCAGACGCTGCTTCTGACCGCCGGAGAGGGTCACCCCCTTCTCCCCCACCTCGGTTTCATACCCTTTGGGGAAGCGACTGATGTCGTCGTGCACGCAGGCGATGCGCGCCACCCGCTCAATCTCCTCCCGACTCGCCTCGGGGCGGCCCAGGGCGATGTTGGCCGCGATGGTGGTGGAGAACAGAAACGGCTCCTGGGGCACATAGGCAAACTGGCTGCGCAGCTCACCCAGCGACAGTTGCGAGATGGGCACCTCCCCCATGCGGATCTCCCCGGCCGTGGGGTTGGCCAGGCGCATCAGCAGCTTGAGCAGGGAGCTCTTGCCTGCCCCGGTGCGTCCCACTATCCCCAGCATGGCGCCAGCCTGCAGGGTGACATCCACCCCCTGCAACAGGGTGCGCTGCTCCAGCCGGTAGCCCAGTCCCTGCACCCGCAAGGGAAAGGCCGAGGCCAGCGCCACGGGATGGACCGGCTCCTCGATGTCGCTGCGCTCCCCCAGCAGGCTTTCGATGCGCGAGTAGGCGGCGCTGCCCCGCTCGATGATGTTGAACAGCCAGGCGATGGCGAACATGGGCCAAATGAGCTGGCCGAGGTACATGGTGAAGCTGGTGAGCTCCCCCAGAGTCAGCTTGTCTTGCAGCACCAGGGCGCTGCCCCCTGCGACCGCCAGAAAATAGGAGCAGCCGATGCACAGGTAAATCACGGGGTCGAACTTGGCGTCGATGCGGGCCACCGCCATGTTGCGCTCCCCCGCCTGACGAGTCAGCTCGGCAAAGCCCTCGTCCTCCAGGGATTCGACCGTGTAGGATTTGAGCACCCGTACCCCGGATAGGGCCTCCTGGGTCTTGTTGTTGAGGCGGGAGAAGGCCCCCTGAGCCGCCTTGAACTCCTTGTAGATCTGGGTCCCGAAGCGGTTCATGAAGAAGGCCATCACCGGCAGGGGCAGCAGGGAGAGCAGGGTCAGCTGCCAGGAGTACTGGCTGCACATGATGGAGAGCACCAGGATGCCGACGATGAAGGAGTCCACCAGGGTCAGCACCCCTTCCCCTGCGGTCATCTCCACCGCCTGGATGTCGTTGGTGGCGTGGGCCATCAGATCACCGGTACGGTGGCGCTGGTAGAAATCCGGGCTCATGCGGGTGAAGTGGCTGAACAGCCGGTTGCGCAGCACGTAGGCAAGCCGGTAGGAGGCACCGAACAGCATGACCCGCCACACGTAGCGCAGCAGGTAGATAAGCAGTCCCAGGCCAAAAAGCCCCGCCAGATAGCCGGTCAGGGTGCCGCTGTCCAAGTCACCCTTGGCGATGCCATCCACCACCCAGCCCACCACCTTGGGGGGGATCACGGTCAACAGGGCCACCAGCATCAGCAGGGAGATGGCCACCAGATAACGCCGCCACTGATCCTTGAAAAACCAGCCAAGCCGCAAAAATACGCTCACAGAGAAGTCCTTGGTCGCGGCGCGCTGCCGCGTGATCGTGAAGAGAAGCTCAATACAATCGCCCCCTGGCGGGGGCGAACGAGTGGGTCATCATAGCCTGAAGCGGGTGACTTGAGAACGATTGCTATCTTGCCCTCCCTCAGAGCCGCTTGTCGGGGGGCGAAAACGGGAAGGCGACCGACTCCTGCTGCTCCCCGGTGAGCAGGAAGTGGGAGACCTCCTCCCGGGTCTGGGTAAAGACCTGCTGCAACTGGTTGAGCTCCCCCTCGCTCAGCTCCTCCTGCAGCCGCAGCCGCCACTCCAGTTCCCCGGCCAGCAGTTGCAGGCGGGAAGCGGAGATGTTGGCCGACACCCCCTTCAGGGTATGCAGCAAGCGGCACGCCACTTCGGGCTGCTGGCGACGCAGGGCGGTGCGGATGTCCCACAGATCGTCCTTGTGCTCGGAGAGGAACAGCTTGAAGAGGATCTGCAGCGCCTCCCTGTCATGCTCCAGCCGGCGCAGGGCATCCTCCAGATCCAGCACGCCCATGAGGGCCGGCGGCTTGACCTCGATGGGCACCTTGGGCTCCCCGCCGCTGCTCTTCACCCATTGCAGCAGGTTGTTGTAGAGATCGAGCTTGCTCACCGGCTTGGTGACATAGCCGTTCATGCCGACGCCAAGGCAGCGCTCCCTGTCCCCCGGCATGGCGCTGGCGGTGAGGGCGATGATGGGCACATCGTGCTTGTCCACCATCTTGCGGATCTGGCGGGTGGCATCCAGCCCGTCCAGCACCGGCATCTGCAGATCCATCAGGATGACGTCGAACGGCTGCTCCGCCACCTGCTCCACCGCCTCGCGGCCGTTGTCCACCACGGTGACCTTGGCCTCCACCCGGCGCAGGTACTCCAGAATGAGCTGCTGGTTGACCCGGTTGTCCTCGGCCAGCAGCACCCGGGTACCGCGCAGCAGCTCCCGGAACTGCTGCTGATCCCCCTGGGCCTCCGCCTGGCGGACCTTGCTGTCATGGGAGCTGCCGTTGAGCAGTTCGTCCACCTTGGCCAGCAAGGCGTTTTCGGTCATGGGCTTGGCCAGGAAATGGGTCAGTCCCATGCTCTCCATCCGCCCGTGCAGCCCCTCCCTGGACCAGGCGCTGGTCATCAGGACAGGCAGGCGCCGCCACTGGCTGTGCTGGTACATCTCGAGAGCCAAGTCCAGGCCATCCTCCTGACCCATGCGCCAGTCGAGGATGGCGAGGCGGATGTGATGCCCCTCTTCCCGCAGCACCTGACGGGCGCGGGAGAGGCTGTTGACCGTGATGACGGACGCCCCCGCCCGTCCCAGGATGTCCTTGGCCAGCTCCAGCACCAGCTCGTTGTCATCCATCATCAGGATCAGAGGCTGGTGATCGAAGAAGACCCGGCGCCCCGAGACACCGTACACCGCCTGGGAGATGGGGATCTCGAACAGGAAGGTGGATCCCACCCCGGGCTTGCTCTGCACGGTGATCTCCCCGCCCATCAGCCCCACCAGCCGCTGGGAGATGTTGAGGCCAAGCCCGGAGCCGCCATATTTGCGGGTATTGCCCGCCTCCAGCTGGGTAAAGGGCTGGAACAGCTGGGCCTGTTTCTCCGGGGCGATGCCGATGCCGGTATCCCGCACGCTGAAACAGACCCGCATGGGATGCTGGCTGGTGAGCGTAATGGCCACCTCCACCTCGCCCCGCTCGGTGAACTTGATGGCATTGTTCACCAGGTTGACCAGCACCTGACCGAGGCGCAGCGGATCCCCGCGCAGGAAGTCGGGCACGGCGGGAGACTTGTTGATGATGACCTCGATGTGCTTGCGCTCCGCCAGATCCGCGAACATGGCGGCGAGGGAGTCGAGCTGCTCGCTGAGATCGAAGTCGATCTCCTCCAGAGTCAGCTTGCCGGACTCCACCTTGGTGAGATCCAGGATGTCGTTGATGAGCAGCAGCAAGGTATCCGACGAGGATTTGATCTTGTTGAGATAGTCCCGCTGCTGGGGATCCAGACTGGTTTGCAGTGCCAGGGCGCTGAAGCCGATGATGGCATTCATGGGGGTGCGGATCTCGTGGCTCATGTTGGCCAGGAAGTCGCTCTTGGCCTGGGCCAGCAGCGCGGCATGGCGAGAGAGCTCGCTCAGCTTCTGGTTGCGACGCCACAGGGTCGCGGCCACCAGCGAGAAGCAGAGCAGCGCTCCCCCCAGCACCATCAGGTAGAAGCGGCTCTTGAGAGAGGAGGCCCGCTCCAGCTTGCTCTGCTTCCAGGCGGGCAGCGAGCTCAGCCCCTTCATCTCCACCACCTGATTGCGCAGGCGATGGTACTCCATCACCTGCTGATTGAACTCCTGGCCCAGCCGAACGAGGGCCGCGACCCTCGGCTGCTCGCCATAGCGGTCGAGCAGGTGCTGCTGGAGTTGCAGCAGTTGCCGCTGCTCGTTCTGATCCCAGCTGCGTCTGAGGTAGTGGTGCAGGCGCATGAGTTCGGTCAGGTCGCGGTACTGCGCCTCACCGACCGGCAGGGTGCCTTGCAACGCCTTGAGCTGGCCCTGGAAGCGGGGAGCCAGATACTCGATGGTCATCTCCATGGTGTAGAGCCTGGCGAGATCCAGCAGATAACCGTCGATGTCCCGCTGCAACGCCTGGGAGCCGGGGTCGTCCACCGACTCCGGATCCTCGTGCACCAGCCTGACGAACCTGTCCAGGTGACTGGAGAGCAGGCTCAGGCGTTGCTGTACGCTGCCATCGCTGGCCTTCTCGCGCCCCAGCAGATAGACGGTATCGGTATTGACCCGATTGAGCACCATCTCAGCCGCCACGCTCAAATCGAAGGCACGCTGCTGCTGGCTGAGCAACTGCCAGCAATAGGCAGAAAAGCCCACCAGCGATACGATGATAAGGCCAAAGACAACACGATTGGCCCGTGCAACACTCTTCATCCCGTCTCGATTCTCATGTCATGGTCGGCCATCCGGTGACATCAGGTCACGGCCGGAGGCCAACTGTGAAAAACCACTGAGTGCTATGTTACCGTTAGTCGGCGCTTTGATTGCAATAAAGATGTTGCCGGGCCATGAAATAAGGAAGCAATTATGTCACTTGTCACCACCTATTGTAGCCAATGCTTTACCCGCAACCGCCTGCCTGTCGAAAAAGCAGACTCAAACGCGAAGTGCGGCCGCTGCCGTCACCCCCTCTTCGAACAAACCCCGGTGGCGGGGCGTCAGGCCAGCTTCGATGCCCTGATCCAGTCCGACATCCCGGTGGTGGTGGACTTTTGGGCAAGCTGGTGTGGCCCCTGCCTCCAGTTTGCCCCCGTCTTTCAGGAGGTCGCCCGGGAGCTTGAGCCCCGCCTTCGCTTCGTGAAACTCGATACCGAGCAGGAGGCCGCCATCGCAGGTCGCTATGGCATCCGCAGCATTCCTACCCTGATGGTCTTCCAGCGGGGGGAGATCCTGGCACAGCGCAGCGGCGCCCTGCCCAAGAGCCTGTTCAAGGAGTGGCTGCTCTCCTTCACCTCCCCCGTCAAATGAAAACAAAATGTTTCATTTCTGTTTGATTGAAGATCCATTTTCACTTGACTCTGTGAGTCGCCACATGATTTGACCATATCCCCCTGTTTCAAACAGGGGGATAAATGTAACCTCGGCATCACAACAACAACCATAAATTAACCGAGAGAACGTTATGCACACATCGGCTGTACCTACGACTCCCCCCTCACGCTGGCTGGACATCAAGTCCGGGATCGTCATCCTGGATCTGCTCCTGCTCTGCGCCATGCTGGCATGGCTCCCGTTTGACCCCATGGTCAACAAGGGGCTGGCCATCCTGATCTTCATCGCCATCCTCTGGCTGACCGAGGCCGTGAACATCACCATCACCGCCATCTCCATCCCGGTGCTCGCCACCCTGCTCGGGGTGTTCGACATGAGCAAGTCGCTGACCGACTTTGCCAACCC
The DNA here is from genome assembly GCF_002934285.1 of Aeromonas sp. ASNIH1. NCBI lineage: Bacteria > Pseudomonadati > Pseudomonadota > Gammaproteobacteria > Aeromonadales > Aeromonadaceae > Aeromonas > Aeromonas sp. ASNIH1. Next base: position 4,257,508 of record NZ_CP026228.1, read on the forward strand.
CGTCCTGTTCCTCTTTTTTGGCGGCTTTGCCCTCGCGGCAGCCCTCTCCAAGCAGGGACTCGACACCCAGATCGCCGGCAAGGTGATGCAGCTCGCCAAGGGACACCTGGGCTGGGCTTCCATCGTGCTCTTCACCATCACGGCCGCCCTCTCCATGTGGATCAGCAACACCGCCACCGCGGCCATGATGATGCCGCTGGCCCTCGGCATGCTGAAGGGGCTGGACGTTCACAAGGAGCGCCGCACCCTGGTCTTCGTGCTGCTTGGCGTCGCCTATAGCGCCAGCATCGGTGGCATCGGCACCCTGGTGGGCAGCCCCCCCAATGCCATCGCCGCCGCCCAGATGGGCTTGGGCTTCACCGACTGGCTGGAGTTCGGCATCCCCGTGGTGATCATCTTCATGCCGGTAGGTATCGGCCTGCTCTACTGGGTGACCCGTCCCAATCTCTCCCACCAGGTGAGCACCGAGCAGGTCACCATTGAATGGACAGGTCAGCGCAAAGTGACCCTGGCCATCTTCCTGACCACGGTGCTGCTGTGGATTGGATCCCAGCCTCTTGCCAAGGCGCTGGGCGGCATTCCCCAGTTCGATACCCTGATCGCCATGGGCGCTATCCTGGCCATCGCCGTCAGCCGGGTCGCCAGCTGGGATGACATCAACCAGAACACCGACTGGGGCGTGCTGCTGCTGTTCGGGGGTGGTCTCACCTTGAGCGCCATCCTCAAGCAGACCGGGGCCAACGCCTTCCTGGCGGAGCACCTCTCCAGCGGCCTCTCCTCCATGCCCATCTTCGTGATCCTGCTCTGCCTGGCCGCCTTCGTGGTGTTCCTGACCGAGCTGGTCTCCAACACCGCCACCGCCGCGCTGCTGGTGCCGCTGTTCGCCGGGGTGGCCGAGGCTCTGGGGGTCTCCCCCATCGTGGTCTCCGTGCTGATCGCCGTCGGCGCCTCCTGTGCCTTCATGCTGCCGGTGGCCACGCCCCCCAACGCCATCGTCTTCGCCAGCGGCCATATCCAGCAACGGGAGATGATGCGGGCCGGCCTGGTACTGAACCTGGTGTTCACCGTCATCCTGACCATGCTGGCCTATTTCATGGGGGATATCCTCCACTGAGGTTCGCCCCCTAATGCCCCTCCAAGCCCCGCATCGCCGGGGCTTTTTCTCGCCCCGACACCACCGCACTCCCTACCCGTGACATCACGGCGACATTAACTCGCACTTAAGAAATCACCTCCATGATGCTGACAACGGCCATCACGCAGCCATGGCTGACGATGGCGATGATCATGGACATCACGACAAGGGGATCACCTCATGGGAAAGACGATGCAGAACAACCGTGAAATCAAGGTATGGGATCCGGTGGTCAGGGGATTTCACTGGGCCACTGTGCTGTTGTGCGTGCTGAATCTCTTCATCCTTGAAGAGGGAGCGCGCAACCACCGCTATGCGGGATATGCGCTGGCAGGACTGCTGGTACTGCGCATCGTATGGGGTTTCATCGGCTCCTATCATGCCCGCTTCGCCCAGTGGCTGCCGACACCGGCCGGCGTCATCACCTATCTCAAGGAGACGATCAAGGGGCGCCACCCCTACTACGCCGGTCACAATCCTTTGGGGTCCTTGATGATACTGCTGCTGTTGACCTGCCTTGTCGGCACCGCCGCCAGCGGGATCATGACCGAATACGGGCCGCTCTCCGGCACCCATCGCATGGAAGAGATCCACGAGTTCTTTGCCAAGGGGTTGCAGGTGGCCATCTTCGTCCATGTGCTGGCCGTCATCGCCCTGGATCGCCTGGTACGGGGCGATCTCGTCAGGGCGATGATCACCGGCAAGAAACGGGTGCCGGCGGACACCCGGGTGGTCGACAGGCCCTGAGCCTCCCTCAGCCCGACAGATGAAAAAAAACCCCGCATCGCGGGGTTTTTCACAGGAGCAGACATCAACCGACGCTGCAGCTCGTCAGTTTCCAGATCCGGTCTACGTAATCCTGGATGGAGCGGTCGGAGTTGAACTTGCCCATGGTGGCCGAGTTGATGATGGCTTTCTTCGCCCACAGGGCCGGATCCCGGTACCAGGCGTCGATCAGCTTGTGCGTCTCGGAGTAGGACTCGAAATCGGCCAGGGTCAGGTAAGGGTCTCCCCCTTCCAGCAGGGAACGCTTGATGGAGGAGAGTTCCCCCGGGCGACCCGGCGTGAAGTAGTCGGTATCAAACCAGTCCAGCACGGCTTTCAGTTCGGAGTTGGCGTAGTAGAAGTCATACGGGTTGTAGCCGCGCGCCTTCAGGGACTTCACCTCGTCCACATTCAGACCGAAGATGGCGCAGTTTTCGGCACCCGCCTCTTCGGCGATCTCGATGTTGGCTCCATCCAGCGTCCCGATGGTGATGGCACCGTTCAGCGCCATCTTCATGTTGCCGGTACCGGATGCTTCGTAACCTGCGGTGGAGATCTGCTCGGAGACATCCGCCGCCGGGATCAGCTTCTCGGCAAGGCTCACGCGGTAGTTCGGCATGAACACCACTTTCAGCTTGCCCTGGATACGGGCGTCGTTGTTGACCCGCTCCGCCAGCTTGTTGATGGCGTAGATGATGTCCTTGGCCAGCTTGTAGCCGGGCGCCGCCTTGGAGCCGAAGATGAACACCCGCGGATGCATGTCATAGTCCGGGTTCGCCAGCAGGCGACGGTAGAGCGCCATGATGTGGATGAGGTTCAGCTGCTGGCGCTTGTACTCGTGCAGACGCTTGATCTGGACGTCGAAGATCGCCTCCGCGCTCACGTCGATGCCGGTTTCCGCCTTGATGACCTTGACCAGCTTCTCCTTGTTGTGGCGCTTGATGGTCATGAACTGCTGCTGGAACGCCTTGTCGTCGGCAAACTTCACCACGCTGCGCAGCTTGTCCAGTTGCAGCGGCCACTCCTTGCCCACTACCTCGTTGTAGAGTTCGGCCAGTTCCGGGTTGCAGGCCAGCAGCCAGCGACGGGGAGTCACGCCGTTGGTGACGTTGCACATCTTCTCGGGCCACAGCTCGGCATACTCGGGGAAGAGATCTTCCTTCACCAGCTTGGAGTGGATCTCGGCCACACCGTTCACCTTGGAGGAGCCGATGACGCACAGGTTGCCCATACGCACCTTGCGCACGTCACCCTCTTCGATGATGGAGAGCTTGGCCTTGATGGCATCGTTGCCCGGCCACTTGGGCTCCACCAGCTCGTTCAGGAAGCGGGCGTTGATTTCATAAATGATCTCGAGGTGACGGGGCAGTACCTTCTCGAACAGGCTGACGGACCACTTCTCCAGCGCTTCCGGCAGCAGGGTGTGGTTGGTGTAGGAGAAGACCTGATAGCAGATGCCCCAGGCGGTATCCCAGTTCAGCCCCTCTTCGTCCACCAGCACGCGCATCAGCTCGGGGATGGCCACGGTGGGGTGGGTATCGTTGAGCTGGATGGCGATTTGCGCGGCAAAGTTGCTGAAGTCACTGCCATGCACCCGCTTGTAGCGACGCATGATGTCCTTGATGGAGCAGGCGCAGAAGAAGTACTGCTGGATCAGGCGCAGCTCCTTGCCGGCGTCGGTCTCATCGTTCGGGTAGAGCACCTTGGAGATGGTCTCGGCCTGGGCCTTCTCGGCCTGGGAGTCGATATAACCACCGGCGTTGAACACGTCCCAGTCGAAGAACTCGGAGGCGCGGGATTCCCACAGACGCAGGATGTTGACGGTGTGACCACCGAAGCCGACCACCGGAATGTCCCAGGGCACCCCTTTGATCTTGCGACCGGCGTGCCACACCTTCTTCAGGCCACCCTTGTCACCAAAGACGGTCTCCACGTAGCCGTAGAGCGGGATCTCCTGCACCGATTCCGGGCGGCAGATCTCCCAGGGGTTGCCATATTCGCGCCAGGAGTCCGGACGCTCGATCTGACGGCCATCCTGAATTTCCTGACGGAACAGGCCGTGCTCGTAGTGGATGCCATAGCCCACCGCCGGGTAGTTCAGAGTGGCCAGGGAATCGATGAAGCAGGCAGCCAGACGACCCAGGCCGCCGTTGCCAAGGGCCATGTCAGGCTCTTGTTCACACAGATCGGTCAGTTCCAGACCAAGTTCACCCAGCGCCTCTTCACAGACTTTGTAGAGGGAGAGGTTGTGCAGGTTGTTGGAGGTCAAACGCCCCATCAAAAATTCAGCAGAGAGATAGTGAATCGCACGAGTATCTTTCTTGAAGTGAGCCTGCTGAGTACGGGTCAGGCGCTCGTACACCTGTTCATTGACGGCGGCAGCGGTCGCTTTCCACCAGGCATCCGGAGAGGCTTTCTGTTCGCTTGTACCCAAGGTAGAACGCAGGTGACGCACGATACTCGCCTTGAGCTGATCTTTATCCAGTTGGAGATCCTGGTCTGTCTTCTTCTTGGTAGCCATAAACCATTTTCCTTCGTTACAAATAAAAAATGTCATCCCATCGGGTGGACCGGCGCTGTTGTTATCTCAGAATATGCTCCGGCGGGGGCATACTAGCTAAAGCCAAGGGTTTAAAAGTTAACGTGAGTCACACTTTAACGCATAAAAATGACAGTTTCACCATGAAAACCCTTTCCTTGAGCCAGCCTGAATGAAATATAAATTTCGTTTTAAATCATAGTGATATAAGAAAACAAAAAAGATAGTTTCATGAATAGGTTTTCAATGATTGCCTGTGACTGAAAATACGTGAAAATAACCGCCGACTAGGGAGAAATTGAAAGCGCTTTCAATTCACACCCCCTCGTCAGGTAATAAAAAGGATGCCCCAATCGGAGCACCCTTTGATTTCAATTAACCATGTGCCTTGAACTGATTGCTCATAGGGTCGTAGTGATACCCGATCTGTTGCAGACGGGTAGCCAGCTGATCTTCTGTCATATCGTAGTAAGCCAGCAGCTCTTCCAGACCATCACACTCCAGCCGCAGCTTCTCGTTGATGATCCCGAGCAGAATGTTCGCATCCAGTCGTTGCAAGGTACTAACGTCCATCTCGCTCCCTCCTCTCCCTATACAGGACTGTATAACCATGAGCGCCGACCCGAAGTTTGTCTACAGGTTAAAAAACACCCTGTATAAGGAAGATATAAATATCCTTTTTAATCATGTAGTTAAAGTCATCTCCTGTTAATCGGCTCACACTTTTAGCCACAAATGACTTGTCACTCCTTGCGAACAGAACTACTGTATGTGCATACAGCATGGTTATTCATACAGGAACGACATATGAGCCAGCCCCTGAATCTTTGCCCCCCCTCCTCCTCTGCCGGTCTGATCACCACCTGGCCCACTCGCCATCAGAGCAAGATGGGACAAGAGCAGCGGCGCGGCCCTCTCCATCAGGAAGCGCCGCTGCTGGATGCCCTGGGGCAACTGAGTCAGTCTGACAGTGGCTGGATCCTGCTCGTCGCCCCGCCCGGTCTGCCCGCCGCCGCGCAATTGCAGGCCAGAGGGATCAATCCTGCCAGGGTGCTTGTCGTGCACGCCCCCAAGATCAAGAATTGGCAGCGCCTGCTGGAGCAGAGCCTGATCAATGGTCACTGCGCCGCCGTGCTGACCTGGCTGCCCGAACAGGTCGCCCTGGACCGGAGCACATTGAGCACCCTGGGCCAACGTGCCGGTGTCCTGACCCGCTTCTTCGAGCCCTCAACCCCTCTGGGTGGGGCACTGAGCTACGGCGGCCAGGATATCTACCTGAACCACTGATCGCCCCTTCGGCGTAACAGCCAATGCGCCGGCATTGCCCACCGGGTTATCCAGGCTTCCGACCCGGGATGCCATGACGACAAAGACAAAGCAGCACAGCAGCACAGCAGCACAGCAGCACAGCAGCACAGCAGCACAGCAGCACAGCAGCACAGCAGCACAGCAGCACAGCAGCACAGCAGCACAGCAGCACAGCAGCACAGCAGCACAGCAGCACAGCAGCACAGCAGCACAGCAGCAGTAAATTTGCTCAGGCCCAGACCGTCAAATGGGGCCCGTAAAAAAGGCGACCCGAGGGTCGCCTTTCAACATGCTGCTGTACGGGGGCTAATCGCTCTCCGTTTGCATCGAAGTCCGATTGATCAAGCCAGCTTGGTCTCCAGCTCGGCAATCTTGGCGGACCAGTAGGCCGGGCCGGTCTCGTGGATGTTGTTGCCCTGGGAGTCGACCGCCACGGTGACCGGCATGTCTTCCACCTCGAACTCGTAGATGGCCTCCATCCCCAGATCGGCAAAGGCCACCACGCGCGCCTTCTTGATGGCTTTCGCCACCAGATAGGCGGCGCCGCCCACCGCCATCAGGTAGACAGCCTGGTGCTGCTTGATGCTCTCGACCGTCTTGGGGCCGCGCTCGGACTTGCCGATCATGCCGATGAGGCCGGTTTCTCCCAGCATCATGTCGGTGAATTTGTCCATCCGGGTGGACGTGGTGGGGCCAGCCGGGCCGACCACCTCGTCACGCACCGCATCGACCGGGCCCACGTAATAGATGAAGCGGTTGGTGAAATCGACCCCTTCCGGCAGTCCTTCACCTTTTTTCAGCATGTCGGCGATGCGCTTGTGGGCGGCGTCGCGGCCGGTCAGGATCTTGCCGGAGAGCAGCACGGTATCACCGCTCTTCCAGCTGGCAAGCTCTGCCTTGGTGATGCCATCCACGTTGACCCGGCGCACATTGCCACCGGACTCACGGGTGATCTCCGGCCAGTCTTCCAGCCTGGGGGGTGTCAGCTCCGCCGGGCCGGAGCCATCGAGTTCGAAATGCACGTGACGGGTGGCGGCGCAGTTGGGGATCATCACCACGGGCTTGGAGGCGGCGTGGGTCGGTGCGGATTTCACCTTCACATCCAGCACCGTGGTCAGGCCGCCCAGCCCCTGGGCACCGATCCCGAGCTTATTGACCTTGTCATAGAGCTCGACCCTCAGCTTCTCTTCGGTGGTCTCGGGACCACGGGCAATCAGCTCCTGGATGTCTATGTGCTCCATCAGAGCTTCCTTGGCGAGCACCGCCGCCTTCTCGGCGGTGCCGCCGATGCCGATGCCGAGCATGCCGGGCGGGCACCAGCCAGCCCCCATGGTCGGCACCGTCTTGAGTACCCACTCCACGATGTCGTCGGAGGGATTGAGCATCACCATCTTCGATTTGTTTTCGGAGCCGCCGCCCTTGGCCGCGATACTCACTTCCACCTTGTTGCCCGGGATCATGTCGATGTGCACGACAGCGGGGGCATTGTCTTTGGTGTTCTTGCGGCTGCCGGCCGGATCCGCCAGCACGGAGGCGCGCAGCGGGTTGTCCGGATTGGTATAGGCGCGGCGGGTGCCCTCATCCACCATCTCCTGGACCGTCATGTCGCTGTCCCACTGTACCTGCATGCCGATCTTGACGAAGCAGGTGACGATACCGGTGTCCTGACAGAGCGGGCGATGACCTTCGGCAGACATGCGGGAGTTGATCAGAATCTGGGCCAGGGCATCTTTGGCGGCCGGGTTGATCTCGCGGTCATAGGCGGCCTTGGCGGCCTGCACGAAATCGAGGGGGTGGTAGAAGGAGATGTACTGCAGGGCGTCAGCAATGGAATCGATAAAGTCCTGTTTTCTAATGATGCTCATATCATCCTCACTGGTCCTTGTTATCGCTTGCGCGAGCAAGGGCTTCCATATGAGCCGGGCCTTCGGCAGGTGGCAAATGCACCTGGAGCCGGCAGACTGCGGCGTGTTTTTATAACGGTGTTTTTCTTAAAAATGCCGGCGGCCATGATACGCTTGACCACCCGAACCGGCTAGGGAGCCGGGCGCAAACTGTTGCCTATGTAACAAAAAATGAAACCAAGACTGCATATCCACCATTTCGACCCGCAGGCCTCGCTCCACACCTGGTTTGCCTGCCTGCAACACCAACCCTGGGCCATCCTGCTGGAATCCGCCGGCCCCCTGGGGGCTGACAACGGTTTTGACATCATCAGCGCCGATCCGCTTGCCACCCTGGAAACCCGGGGTACCAGCACCTGCCTCACCCAGGATAACCACCAGCACCATCATGACGGCGATCCCCTCGCCCTGCTCGCCAAGACCCAGCAAGCCCTGCTTGGGGAGCGCGTTGAGGATGACTCGGGATTGCCGTTTATCGGGGGAGCCCTGGGACTCTTTGGCTACGATCTGGGCCGACGATTCGAGCGTCTGCCCGCAGTGGCGCAACAGGACATCCAGGTGCCCGACATGGCGGTCGGGATCTACGACTGGGCGCTGCTGCGAAATGTCGCGACGGGACACTGGCAACTGGCCCACTGGGGTGATGAAGCCGGCCTCGCCCGCAGGCTCGACTGGCTGATGGCGCAGCGCGAACGAACCACCCTCCCCCTTCGCCTGACCGGCCCCTGGCAGAGCAACATGACGCGGGCCGAATACGGAGACAAGTTTGCCCGTATCCAGGCCTATCTGGCGGCGGGGGATTGTTACCAGATCAACCTGACCCAGCGCTTCAGCGCCCCTTATCAGGGGGATGAATGGTCCGCCTATCTCGCCCTGAGCGCCGCCAACAAGGCGCCGTTCTCCGCCTTTGTCCGCTTGCCGCACAGCGCCATTCTGAGCCTCTCCCCGGAGCGTTTCCTGCTGCTCGACAAGCGCCATATCGAGACCAAGCCCATCAAGGGCACCCGTCCTCGCCACCCTGATCCCGCCCAGGATGCCAGGGTGGCCGAGTCGCTCGCCAGCGCCGACAAGGACAGATCGGAGAACCTGATGATCGTCGATCTGCTGCGCAACGACATCGGCCGGGTGAGCCGGCCGGGGTCGGTCACGGTCCCGCACCTCTTTGCCGTGGAATCCTTCCCGGCGGTGCATCATCTGGTTTCCACCATTCACGGAGAACTGGATGCGCGCTGGCAAGAAGTGGATCTGCTGCGGGCCTGCTTCCCCGGCGGCTCCATCACAGGGGCTCCCAAGATCCGGGCGATGGAGATCATCGAGGAGCTGGAACCGGTGCGGCGCAATGCCTACTGCGGCAGCATCGGTTATCTGAGTCAGCACGGAAGGATGGATACCAGCATCTGCATCCGTACCCTGATCGCCGAAGCCGGTCAGCTGCACTGCTGGGCGGGGGGCGGCATCATCGCCGACTCCGATCCCGACGCCGAATATCAGGAGACCTACGACAAGGTGGCCCGCATCCTGCCACTGCTCGATGCCCTTTGACCCCATCCGGCCCTGCGGGGCCGACACAAGGAGACCCATGGAGATGACGAGTGCCGAGCTGCTGACCCGCTTTTTGCTGCAGCGCCCCGCCCCCGCCCATCGCCTGGCACTGGCCGGGCTCAAACCTGCCGCCGTGTTGATCCCCCTGGTGGAGCGCCCCGAGGGCCTGCACCTGCTGCTGACGCGCCGCAGCGCCGCCCTGCGCCACCACCCGGGGCAGATCAGCTTTCCCGGCGGGCGCCAGGACCCGGAAGACCGGGACCTCATTCACACCGCGCTCAGGGAAACCGAGGAGGAGCTTGGCATTCCCCCCTCCCAGATCCGGATCATCGGCAGCCTCACCCCTCTCAATACCGTCTCACGCTTCGATGTGCTGCCGGTCCTCGCCATGCTCGACCCAGGCTACGGGCTGACCCTGAGCCAGGACGAGGTGGCCCAGGCCTTCGAAGTCCCCCTCGCCCACGTGCTGGATCCGGGGCAGCACATAGCCCTGAGCCTGCCAAGGGCGGACGGACGTCACACCATCTATTGGATCCCTTGGGAGCAATCTTTCATCTGGGGGGCCACTGCCAGCATGATCCGCCAGCTTGCCCAACACATCTCGACATAACATTTCGACAACATGATGAGGTGGGAAATTATCCAGTTAACATTCAAATAACACTGCATTTGATAAATAAGTTTTGATTTTTTATTCTTTTGATCACATTTCTACAAGAAAGTACGGGTTTTAGCCGCACAAAGGTGAATTTGATCAACATTTTTGATTAAAAAGAAAGTATTCTTGCGCCGACTAATTAAAACCACACATTCGGGGTGAGACACATGTCCAATACTGTCACTGGCGCACAGGATGTTGCAGCCGCACAGGAGCAAGGAATCAGCTCGGTCCAATCTCGCGGTTGGAGTAAACAAGACACCACCTGGGTGATCAGCCTGTTCGGTACCGCCGTCGGTGCAGGTATCCTGTTCCTGCCCATCAACGCCGGCATGGGTGGCTTCTGGCCGCTGGTAGTGATGGCGCTGCTGGTCGGCCCCATGACCTACCTGGCACACCGTGGTCTGGCGCGCTTCGTGCTCTCCTCCAAGCAGCCCAATGCCGACATCACCCAGGTGGTGGAAGAGCACTTCGGCGTGGGTGCCGGTAAATTGATCACCCTGCTCTACTTCTTTGCCATCTACCCCATCGTGCTGATCTACGGCGTGGGCATCACCAACACGGTGGAAAGCTTCCTGGTCAACCAGTTGCAGATGACGCCGCCCCCGCGCTGGATCCTCTCCATCGTGCTCATCATGGCCATGATGTCCGTGATGCTGGCTGGCGAGAAGCTGATGCTGAAAGTGACCGAGTTCCTGGTCTATCCGCTCATCGCCATTCTGGCGGGCATCTCCCTGTACCTGATCCCGGACTGGACCGGTGCGGCCCTGAATGAAATGCCGAGCACCAAGGATTTCGCCACCACCCTGTGGCTGACCATCCCGGTGCTGGTGTTCTCCTTCAACCACAGCCCGGCCATCTCCAGCTTCGCCCTGGCTCAGCGCCGTGATCACGGTGAGCATGCCGTCGCCAAGTCCGACGCCATCCTCAAGCGCACCGCCATCATTCTGCTGGGCTTCGTGATGTTCTTCGTCTTCTCCTGCGTGATGAGCCTGACGCCGGCCCAGCTGGCAGAAGCCAAGTCCCAGAACATCGCCGTGCTCTCCTACCTGGCCAACCAGCATGCGAGCCCCATCATCTCCTACTTCGGTCCGCTGGTTGCCTTCGTGGCCATCGTCTCCTCCTTCTTCGGCCACTATCTGGGTGCCCGTGAAGGTCTGAAAGGGATGATCGTCCAGAACATGCGCAGCTCCGGCAAGGCACCGAACCACAAGAAAGTGGAGCTGTTCATCATCGCCTTCTTCATCCTGACCCTGTGGGGCGTGGCCGTGATCAACCCCTCCATCCTCGGGATGATCGAATCCCTGGGTGGCCCCATCATCGCCACCATCCTGTTCCTCATGCCCATGTACGCCATCAAGCGCGTTCCGGCCATGGCGAAATACCAGGGTCAGATCAGCAACGTCTTCGTGGCGACCATGGGCCTCATCGCCATCTCCGCCATCCTCTATCAACTGGTCGGCTAAGCCTTCCTGCGATACCGTCGGGCCAGCATCTGGCCCGGCGCCTCCCACAGCCCGGCAGATCTCCTCTGCCGGGCTGTGTTCGTTATGATCATCAGACACTGGACTCAGATGATCAGAGCCCCTCAGATCAAAGACAGCCCTTTCATCCACTCTCTTTCCCCTTGGTGACAGCTTGCCGCTCATATTCCTTTCCCCATGGCACACGACCAAGGCGTGCTGCGTTATCCCGTCATCTGCCGCACGCCATTTGCCTTGCCAGACAGAACACCAGAGCCCTTGTCCTTACCAGGAACGCCCGATCTTCGGGGTTTAGCCCAGAGAGCCCAGATCCCCACCCAATTGAGCCTTTCTTCAAGGCATTCAAGGAAAATACCGGCCACAGGGCGCAGGCAAACCGCCGAGAGGGCCTTGACCGGGCTTCCCGTACAGCGTCCGAAGAGCAGATGACCCCTTCGGTCACCAGAGGGGATGCCACAGGCCGCCATGCTGACAGCACAAACAGCCCGATATGCCCTGCCGAATGCAGTGCCGGGCACGCGGGTACAGGGAATGGCTTGTTGGCGGTGGCGAGAACACGTAAGGCGGCCAACGGGCCCCTCCCGGGAAATCACACAGGGGGATCCGAGCACTGTCAGTGCCATGACACGGCGAGAAGGTGCAGGGCGCCTGACGCGCGCGCAAATAAAAAGCGCCCTCCGAAGAGGGCGCCTGTGCAGAGCGGAAAGTCTGAGGGGATCAAGCTTCGCGGCTGGGGACCGGGGCGGCATCCAGCAGGCTCTCATCCTCGGCCATGCAGGCGGCCGCAGTGAACAGCACGTCGGTGGAGCTGTTGAGGGCCGTTTCGGCGGAATCCTGCAACACCCCGATGATGAAGCCAACGGCCACCACCTGCATGGCGATGTCGTTGCTGATACCGAACAGGCTGCACGCCAGCGGGATCAGCAGCAGGGAGCCGCCCGCCACACCGGAAGCGCCACAGGCACTGATGGTGGCGACGACGGAGAGCAGAATGGCGGTTGCCATGTCCACTTCCATCCCCAGGGTATGCACCGCCGCCATGGAGAGCACGGTAATGGTGATGGCGGCGCCGGCCATGTTGATGGTGGCCCCCAGCGGGATGGAGACCGCATAGGTGTCTTCCGGCAGGCGCAGCCTCTCGGCCAGGGCCATGTTGACCGGAATGTTGGCGGCGGAGCTGCGGGTGAAGAAGGCGGTCACACCGCTCTCTTTCAGGCAGGTCAGCACCAGGGGATAGGGGTTGCGCTTGATCTTCCAGAAGACGATGAGCGGATTGACCACGAAGGCGATGAACAGCATGCAGCCGATCAGTACCACCAGCAGCTGGGCATAGCCAAACAGCGCATCGAAGCCGGTTTCAGCCAGGGTGGAGGCAACCAGGCCCAGGATGCCGAGTGGAGCGCAACGGATCACGGCCTTGACGATGGCGGAAACCCCGTGGGACACATCGGAAATCAGTGATTTGGTGCTCTCATTGGCGTGACGCATGGCGATACCAAGGCCGATGGCCCAGGCCAGGATGCCGATATAGTTGGCTTCCAGCAGTGCTTTCACCGGGTTGGTCACCACGTTGAACAGCAGGGTCTGCAGCACTTCCGTGATGCCCCCCGGCGGCGTGATCTCGGTAGCGCCTGCCACCAGATGCAGGTTGGAGGGGAAGAGGAAGCTCGCCACCACTGCCACGGCAGCCGCCAGGAAGGTACCCAGCACATAGAGCAGCAGGATCGGTTTCATGTTGGTCTTCTGACCCTGCTTGTGGCCGATGATCGCCGACATCACCAGCACGAAGACCAGCAGCGGCGCCACGGCCTTCAGGGCGCCGACGAACAGGCTGCCGAGCAGACCCGCCGCCTTGGCCCACTCGGGCATGAACATCGCAAGAAGGATACCGAATACCAGACCGACTAGGATCTGGCTAACCAGACTGGTGCTGTTGACCAGTCGAATGAGGGGGTGTTGTTGTGTCATCAAGTAGTCCCTGTGCACTCATGGTGCGTGAATCATTAGTCCTGTTGGCAACCAGCCCCGCGCATTGGCACCGGTCCGTTGACGGTGACGCCGTGGGCAGCTCTTCTGGTGGATCTGTCCCGTTCGCGTGGGGTTGCGGACAAGAATATCCCATCTGCCATGGTTTTTTTCCACATAATCACTGAAAAATATCAGGGTTACCTCACAAAAAATCTACAACAATGTGATAACACAATATCAACCACGGTCAAAATGTCACCAAACCAGTCCGATCATCGGCCACCACTGGGCCAGAAGTGATATGATGACGCCCTTTTTCAGGGAGCCTTGCCATGATCACCTCTTTATTGACCCGACACTTCGACTTTGATCGCTTGCGGCCCGGGCAGGAAGCGGTGATCAGTCGTCTGCTGGCCGGCAAGAGCGCCGCAGCCATCTTCCCGACTGGCGCGGGGAAATCCCTCTGTTATCAATTGCCCGCCCTCGCACTGCCCCACCTGACCCTGGTCATCTCTCCCCTGCTGGCCCTGATGCACGATCAGCTCGCCTTTTTGCGCAGCAAGGGGATCGCCGCCGCCACTCTGGACTCCAGCCAGACAGCGGAAGAGAGCCGGCGCGTGATGCAGCAGGCCAGCGATGGCCAGCTCAAGATCCTGATGATTTCGGTGGAGCGCCTCAAAAATGAGCGCTTTCGCCGCTTCATCGCCCACATCCCCCTGTCACTGCTGGTGGTGGACGAGGCCCACTGCATCTCGGAGTGGGGCCACAACTTTCGCCCCGACTACCTCAAGCTGCCGGATCATCGCCGTGAACTGGCCATCCCCCAGGTGCTGTTGCTGACCGCCACCGCCACCCCGGCCGTCATGGCGGACATGCAGGCAAAATTTGCCATCGACCGGGACGATCTGGTGGTCACCGGTTTCTACAGACCCAATCTGGATCTGGCCGTCCTCCCGCTGGCCGGCAGTGCCCGCGATACCTGGCTGCGCGAGGAGCTGCACCGGGATCCGGCCGCCCCCACCATCGTCTACGTGACTCTGCAACACAGCGCAGAGCAGTGCGCCGCGCAGCTACAGGCCAGCGGCATCCGGGCATGCGCCTACCATGCGGGGCTCGATCCCGCCCTGCGCAGCCAGATCCAGCATGACTTCATGGCTGGCAGACTCGACTGCATCGTGGCCACCATCGCCTTTGGCATGGGCATCGACAAGGCCGACATTCGCCGGGTCATTCACTACGACCTGCCCAAGTCCATCGAGAACTACAGTCAGGAGATAGGCCGCGCCGGACGTGACGGGCTTCCCTCCCGCTGCACCGTGCTGGCGAGCCGCGCCCAGTTGCCGGTACTGGAAAACTTCGTCTATGGGGATACGCCGGACAGGGACGCCATCGCGCACTTGCTCGATATCGTGCGCCAGAGCGGCGCTGAGTGGGAATTCAGCCTGCTGCGCCTCTCCAACGAGACCAACATTCGCCAACTGCCCCTCAAGACCCTGCTGGTCTATCTGGAGATGGCGGGGGTCATTGCACCGGCCTACAGCTACTTTGCCGAGTACCGCTTCAGGTTCGTACTGGAAAAACAGGCGATCCTCGCTCGTTTCAATTCCGAACGCCGCCAGTTCCTGGAGCAGGTCTTTGCCTGCGCACCCCAGGCGCGCACCTGGAGCACCATGGACTTCGAAGCGCTGTGGCAGGGATACCAGGGGGAACGCCAGCGCGCCGCGACGGCGCTGGACTACCTGCAGCAGCAGGGTTGGATCGAGCTTGAAAGCAAGCAGATGACCGAGGTCTATCGGGTGCTGAGCCAGCAAATCGATACCGCGACCCTGGCCGAAGAGCTGCATGGATTGTTTGAAAAGAAAGAGCAGAGCGAACTGGCCCGCCTTCAGGCGCTGCTGGCCTTTTTCACCTCGACCACCTGCCTCAGCCATGAGCTTGCCCGCTATTTTGCCGACGACGCGGCCCCCGAGCGGTGCGGGCACTGTTCCGTCTGCCGGGGAGAGATCGCCGTGTTGCCGCCGCTTGCATCACCGGGCTTGCCCAACGAGCACGGTTTGCGCGCCTGGTGCGATCCGCTGATCGCCCTGTGCCATCAGCGCCATCCCAGGATCCTGACCCGTTTCCTGTGTGGCATCGCCACCCCGCTGACGACCCGTCTCAAGGCCAGGGATCTGGCCGGTTTTGGCCAGTTGGCGGACCATCCCTTCGCCGAGGTGCTGGCGGTGGTGTCAGCCCTCTATCCCGCCGAATCCTGAGCTTGCAGGTTTGGCGCCGTTCAGGCGCTGAAAAAATAAGACCCTCGCGGATGCGAGGGTCAAGCCAACGGAAACGTGCTTAAACAGAGCTTAGTATCTGCACAATCACCCACTCTCTTGCTAAAGCGATGACTGCTCGACACAGGGCCAATCTAGAGCAGCCAGAATGTAGCGTCAATGTAAAAATTAGAGCAAAAGCATCAAACAAATAACGTTACGTTAACGTAAGCGACACGTCTTTTTACCCTCTATTCCCTGCCGCCCTTGCCCTTGCTGGCACCGCCCCCTGACAAAACAGAGCGTCACCATTTTCTCCCTCTGGCACACAAAGATTTATTTTTTATGTCTTTGACATTTGCATCACTGTCGTGGCAAAAATAATTTAACAGTCAGTAACATAGGTATGTCACTTACTGCTTCTTCCCGCACGAGGATCGGGAAGCTCCCGCACAAACTTAAACCAATGATGGCGATGGATTACTGGGGGCTGTTGACTAGGCTTAAGAGGTAAACAGAACAAAAGTAGTGATCCACTCTTTTTCAGGGCAAGCGACTATAACGAGGGCTAAGTTATGGGCATCTTCGAGCACTATCAACAGCGGTATGAGAAGGCCAGAGAGGAGGAGTACAGCATCCAGGAGTTTCTGGATATGTGCAAACAGGACAAATCCTGCTACGCCTCTGCCGCCGAACGTCTGCTGACCGCCATCGGCGAGCCGGAAATGATCGACACCTCGACCAATCCACGTCTCAGCCGTCTCTTTTCCAACCGCGTCGTCGCACGTTATCCCGCTTTCAAAGACTTCTATGGCATGGAAGAAGCCATCGAACAGATTGTCTCCTATCTCAAACATTCCGCTCAGGGTCTGGAAGAGAAGAAACAGATCCTCTATCTGCTCGGACCGGTTGGCGGCGGTAAATCCTCGCTGGCAGAGAAACTCAAATCCCTGATGCAAAAAGTGCCCATCTATCGCATCAAGGGCTCACCAGTGAATGATCACCCCTTCTGCCTGTTTGACATCGACGAAGATGGCGAAATCCTCGAGAAGGAGTACGGCATCCCTCGCCGTTATCTGCGCCCCATCATGTCTCCCTGGGTCGCCAAGCGCCTTCACGAGTTTGGCGGCGACATCACCAAGTTCAAGGTGGAGAAGGTGAACCCCTCCATCCTCGATCAGATCGCCATCGCCAAAACCGAACCGGGGGACGACAACAACCAGGACATCTCCTCCCTGGTCGGCAAGGTCGATATCCGCATGCTGGAACACTTCGCCCAGGATGATGCCGATGCTTACTCCTACTCCGGTGCGCTATGCAAGGCAAACCAGGGGATGATGGAGTTCGTCGAGATGTTCAAGGCCCCCATCAAGGTGCTGCACCCGCTGCTGACGGCGACGCAAGAGGGGAACTACAACGGTACCGAGGGGCTCTCCGCCCTCCCCTTCGACGGCATCCTGCTGGCCCACTCCAACGAATCCGAGTGGCAGCAGTTCCGCAACAACAAGAACAACGAAGCCTTCCTCGACCGTGTTTACATCGTCAAGGTGCCCTACTGCCTGCGCGTCTCGGAAGAGGTGAAGATCTATGAAAAACTGCTGTTCAACAGCGAGCTGACCGAGGCCAAATGCGCACCGGGTACTCTGGAGTTGCTGGGCCAGTTCTCGGTGCTGTCGCGGCTCAAGGAGCCGGAAAACTCCAGCCTCTATTCCAAGATGCGAGTCTATGACGGCGAGAGTCTCAAAGACACGGATCCCAAAGCGAAAAGCTATCAGGAGTACCGGGATTATGCGGGGGTTGACGAGGGCATGAACGGCCTTTCCACCCGTTTCGCGTTCAAGATCCTCTCCCGTGTCTTCAACTTCGACCACGCGGAAGTGGCAGCCAACCCGGTGCACCTCTTCTATGTGCTGGAGCAGCAGATAGAGCGCGAGCAGTTCCCGCAAGAGCTGCACGATCGCTATCTGGAGTTCATCAAGGGTTACCTGACTCCGCGCTACGTCGAGTTCATCGGCAAGGAGATCCAGACCGCCTACCTCGAGTCGTATTCAGAGTACGGTCAGAACATCTTCGATCGCTACGTCACCTACGCCGACTTCTGGATCCAGGATCAGGAGTATCGTGACCCAGAAACCGGCCAGCTGTTTGACAGAGCGTCTCTCAACAGCGAGCTGGAGAAAATTGAAAAACCTGCCGGGATCAGCAACCCGAAAGATTTCCGCAACGAAATCGTCAACTTCGTGCTGCGTGCCCGGGCCAACAATGCAGGCCGTAACCCCAACTGGACCAGTTACGAGAAGCTGCGCACCGTGATCGAGAAGAAGATGTTCTCCAACACGGAAGAGCTGCTGCCGGTTATCTCCTTCAACAGCAAAACCTCGGCTGAGGAGCAGAAGAAGCACGATAACTTTGTCGAACGGATGATGGAGAAAGGCTACACACGTAAACAGGTGCGGCTGCTCTCCGAGTGGTATCTCAGGGTACGCAAGTCATCCTGACCCTGCCGTGTTCAAGGGGGAGTTATGGCGCATTTTATCGACCGCAGGCTCAACGGCAAAAACAAAAGCGCTGTCAATCGGCAGCGCTTCATCCGCCGCTACAAGAAGCAGATAAAACAAGCGGTCTCGGATGCTGTCTCCAAGCGCAGCATTCAGGACGTGGACAAGGGTGAGAGCATCAGCATCCCGACCAAGGACATCGGGGAACCCCATTTTCATCAGGGTCATGGCGGCAAACGGGAGATGGTGCATCCAGGCAACGACCAGTTCGTATCTGGTGACAAGATTGACCGGCCCAAAGGGGGTGGCGGCGGCCAAGGGAGTGGCGAGGGCCAGGCTTCGGATCAAGGAGAGGGAGTCGATGATTTCGTCTTCCAGATCTCCAAGGACGAGTACCTGGACTTGCTGTTCGAGGATCTGGAGCTGCCGCGGCTGCAAAAGACCCAGCTCAACCAGCTGATGGAGATGAAGACCTATCGGGCCGGCTACACCTCCAACGGGGTGCCTGCCAACATCAACGTGGTGCGCTCCCTGCAAAATTCGCTGGCGCGGCGCATGGCGCTGCAGGCAGGCAAGAAACGTCAGTTGCGTGAACTGGAGGAGCGCCTGGCCCAGCTGGCTTGCGAGCCCAACGACCATTTCGCCGAAATGGCGCAACTTGAAAAAGAGATCAGGGAGCTGAAACGACGGATCGATGCGGTCCCCTTTATCGACACCTTCGACCTCAAATTCAACAACTTTGTCAAACGGCCCGTCCCCTCGAGCCAGGCGGTGATGTTCTGCCTGATGGACGTCTCCGGTTCCATGGATCAGGCTACCAAGGAGATGGCCAAGCGTTTCTATATCCTGCTTTATCTATTCCTGAGCCGGACTTACAAGAATGTCGAGGTGGTCTACATCCGCCACCACACCCAGGCCAAGGAGGTGGACGAGCACGAGTTCTTCTACTCCCAGGAGACCGGCGGCACCATCGTCTCCAGTGCGCTCAAGATGATGAACGACATCATCAACGAACGTTTTCCCGCCAACCAGTGGAACATCTATGCGGCGCAGGCCTCTGATGGTGACAACTGGGCCGATGACTCACCCCAGTGCAGGGAGATCCTGATGCGCGACATCATGCCGCGGGTGCGTTACTACTCCTACATCGAGATCACTACCCGCGCCCACCAGACCCTGTGGCACGAATATGAGGCGGTGGCAGAGCAATACGCCCACTTCGCCATGGAGCACATTCGCAAGGTCGAGGACATTTATCCGGTGTTCCGGGAATTGTTCAAGAAGCAAGCGGCTTGAGGGATCACATATGGTAGAAACCGCAAGAAAGATAGCGCCGCTGGACGATGGTCCTGACTGGAACTTCGATCTGCTGGAGCTTTATCACCAGGAGATAGCCCGGGTCGCCAAATTCTATCGGCTCGACACCTATCCCAACCAGATCGAGGTGATCACTGCAGAGCAGATGATGGATGCCTACTCCAGTGTCGGCATGCCCATCGGTTATCAACACTGGTCATTCGGCAAGCGCTTTATCCACACCGAGCGCAACTACAAGCGCGGCCAAATGGGACTGGCCTACGAGATCGTCATCAACTCGGACCCCTGCATCGCCTATCTGATGGAAGAGAACACCATGCCGATGCAGGCGCTGGTCATGGCCCACGCCTGCTATGGTCACAACTCCTTCTTCAAGAACAACTATCTGTTCAAGGCCTGGACCGATGCCTCCTCCATCATCGACTACCTGTTGTTTGCCAAGAACTACATCACCGAGTGCGAGGAAAAACACGGCATCGATGCGGTGGAGAAACTGCTTGACTCCTGCCATGCCCTGATGAACTTCGGGGTGGATCGTTACAAGCGGCCCCAGAAGATTTCTCTGGCCGAGGAGAAACGGCGCCAGAAGGCGCGGGAAGATTATCTGCAAACCCAGGTCAATGAGCTGTGGCGTACCCTGCCCAAGCAGCACAAGATTGCCGGGGTGGAAGACAGGCGCTATCCTGCCGAGCCTCAGGAGAACATCCTCTATTTCATCGAAAAGAATGCCCCCCTGCTCGAGCCCTGGCAGCGCGAGGTGGTGCGTATCGTGCGCAAGATCAGTCAGTACTTCTACCCGCAGAAGCAGACGCAGGTGATGAACGAGGGCTGGGCCACCTTCTGGCACTACACCATTCTCAACCACCTCTATGACGAGGGAAAAATCAGCGATCGCTTCATGCTGGAGGTACTGCACAGCCACACCAACGTGGTCTATCAGCCCCCCTACAACAGCCGGTATTACTCGGGGATCAACCCCTACGCCCTTGGCTTTGCCATGTTCACGGACCTGCGTCGCATCTGCGAACACCCGACCGAGGAGGACAGATACTGGTTCCCCGATTACGCTGGCACCAACTGGGTCGAGACATTGCATTTCGCCATGCAGAACTTCAAGGACGAAAGCTTCATCAGCCAGTTCCTCAGTCCCAAGGTGATGCGCGACATGAAGCTCTTTGCCATCGATGACGACGATCTGAAGAACTACCTCAAGGTGTCCGCCATTCACAATGAAGAGGGCTACCGACTGGTGCGTAGCACCCTGTCCGCTCAATACAACCTGAGCAACCTGGAGCCCAACATTCAGGTCTACAACGTGGCAGTGAAAGGCGATCGCTCCCTGACCCTGCGCTATGTTCCCCACAACCGCATCCCCCTTGGCGAGTCACGCCACGAGGTGCTCAAGCATCTGCATCAGCTGTGGGGCTTCGATGTGGTGCTGGAGCAGGACAATGGCGAGCTATCCGCAGATATCATCGGCCGTTGTCCGGACCGCAAGAGCATGACCTGACGTCAGTGCCGGGCATAAAAAAACGCGCCATCAGGCGCGTTTTTCTTGGATCAGGGCAATCAGTTGTCACACAGGTTGCTTGGCATGTCCTGACGCAGACGGGTCCAAAGCTTGCCAGACTCGATGCCGTACTGGCGTACCGTCATGAACACGGCTTCGTGATCCTTGGTTTCGGCCAGCTTGCGCAGCGTCTTGTAGTAGGCATCTGCGGTTTCCCGCGCCTGTTTGTCCGAGAAGTAGTAGCGGCCAACCCGGCTGTACAAGCCCTTGAAACCGTTGAGAATCAAGGCATAGATGGGGTTGCCCGAGGCAAATGAAAGCTGGTGATGCAAACGGTAGTCGAAGTCCGCATAGGCCTCGGCCGTGTTCTCCACATCATCGGCACCCCGCAAGATCTCGGCGGCCTGTTCCGGGTTGTTGCGAATGGCGCCACGGATGAAGATGGTGCAGATGTTGGTCCGGGCGGAGAGCAGCTGTGCCACCAGATCCGGCACCTTGTCCTGATCGAGACGTGCCAGTGTCTCCAGAATGTTGAGACCGGAGGTTTCCCAGAAATTGTTGACCTTGGTCGGTTTGCCATGCTGGATGGTGAGCCAGCCATCACGGGCAAGGCGCTGCAACACTTCACGCAAGGTAGTGCGAGTCACGCCGATCAATTCGGACAGCTCGCGCTCCGCCGGCAGAATGGATCCAGGAGGAAAGCGATTGTTCCAGATGGACTCGATGATGTATTCCTCGGCAAACCCGGCAGGGCTTTGCGCTTTAATGACCATGTAATGACTCTGTTGTAGTGCGTAAAAAGGCCCCCGAATAATAGCAAAGCCGGTCATGCTGGCAAGCAGAAGGTCGGTCCTCTGCTCACATTACCCCGATCTTTTTGTTAAAAATATGTATACAGCAACAAGTGGGGAGTCAACCAACACCAAATGATGGGGATATAAGCGTTTGCTCGCTGGGCAAGTTCGGCGAGCTTATTTATAGTTATCGCTCCCTTGATTAAAATCATGTGCAATCAATCTGATACAGGTGAATATCCGGATGTTCGGCTCGGGTCGGGCTCGACTGCATAGACGCAGATATCAACAACAGAACAGAGAACCATCATTATGCCAATCAGCCTAGGGCGCGCGTTTACAAAGAACTTTTTGGGCAATGCTCCGCGATGGTACAAAATTGCCATCGTTCTATTCCTGCTGATCAACCCGGTCATTTTCTACGTTGATCCCTTCCTGGCCGGCTGGCTGCTGGTTGTCGAGTTCATTTTCACCCTGGCCATGGCCCTCAAGTGCTATCCGCTGCAACCGGGCGGACTCCTGGCCATCGAAGCCGTGCTCATCGGCATGACCTCCGCCAACCAGATAAAGCATGAGCTGGTGGCCAATATCGAAGTGCTTCTGCTGCTGGTCTTCATGGTGGCCGGCATCTACTTCATGAAGCAGTTGCTGCTCTACGTCTTTACCAAGATGCTGGTGCGCATCCACTCCAAAACGTTGCTTTCTCTCGCCTTCTGCCTGGTGTCTGCCTTCCTCTCCGCGTTCCTTGATGCCCTGACCGTGATCGCCGTGGTCATCAGCGTCGCCACCGGCTTCTACGCCATCTACCACAAGGTGGCCTCCCGGGATGAGTCCGGCAATCTGCATCATGATGACGAAGAGATTGACGAGCTCTCCCGCCAGCATCTGAACGAGTTTCGTGCTTTCCTGCGCAGCCTGATGATGCACGCCGCCATCGGTACCGCCCTGGGGGGCGTCTGCACCCTGGTCGGCGAACCCCAGAACCTCATCATCGGTGAACAGGCCGGGTGGCACTTCGGTGAATTTGCCATTCGCATGGCACCAGTCACCATTCCGGTCTTCATCTGCGGCCTGCTGACCTGCATCCTGGTCGAAAAATTCCGCTGGTTCGGTTATGGCGCCCGCTTGCCCGAGCCCGTGCGTCACATCATGGAATCCTACGAGCGCGACGAAGACGCACAACGTACCCCGCAGGACAAGGCCAAGCTGATCGTCCAGGCGCTGATTGCCACCTGGCTTATCACGGGTCTTGCCCTCCATCTGGCTGCAGTTGGGCTGATCGGCCTGACGGTCATCGTGCTCGCGACGGCGTTCACCGGCGTGACTGAAGAACACGCGCTTGGCAAGGCATTCCAGGAGGCTTTGCCATTCACCGCCCTGCTCACCGTCTTTTTCAGCGTGGTGGCGGTCATCATCGATCAACAGCTGTTCAAGCCGGTGATCCAGTGGGTACTGGCGGCCAAGCCGGAGGATCAGCTTGCCCTCTTCTACCTAGCAAACGGTCTGCTCTCCATGGTCAGTGACAACGTCTTCGTCGGCACCGTCTACATCAACGAGGTGAAGACCGCCCTGATCAACGGCGCCATCAACCGGGAGCATTTTGATCTGCTGGCCGTGGCCATCAACACGGGCACCAACCTGCCGTCGGTCGCCACCCCCAATGGCCAGGCCGCATTCCTGTTCATGCTCACCTCGGCCCTCGCTCCCCTGCTGCGCCTCTCTTATGGCCGTATGGTCTGGATGGCGCTGCCCTATACCCTGGTGCTGGGGCTTGTCGGCTTTTTCTCCGTGGAACTGCTCCTCGGTCCTGCAACCGAATGGTTCTATCAGGCAGGGTGGTTGCTGGATCATGGGGCACTGCCACTGCCCACCCCGTCCACACACTGATCATGAAAGGGGCTGTTCGGCCCCTTTCTTTTCAGATGGGGCTCTGCTCTAATTCAGCCACTATTTTTCTCTGAGAGATCAATCATATGATCGAGTATCTTCGCCGCATTGCCAGTCATCGTCTGGCCTGGGGATTGCTGGCAGCCTCCGCTTTCGCGCTGGAACTCTGCGCCCTCTTCTTCCAGCACGTGTTGGGTTTGCACCCTTGCGTGATGTGCATTTATGAACGTATCGCCCTCCTCGGCGTACTCACGGCCGGCCTCCTCGGCATGGTCGCGCCAGAGCGCTGGTACCTGCGCTGGAGTGCCATGCTCCTGTGGGGTTACAGCGCCTTCTGGGGCCTGAAACTGGCGCTCAAGCATGTGGATTACCAGATGAACCCCTCCCCCTTCAACGTATGCGAGGGATTTGTTGACTTCCCTGCCTGGGCACCACTGGATAAGTGGGTTCCCTGGATGTTCTACCCGGACGGCGACTGCAGCGAGATCAGCTGGCAGTTCCTCGGTTTCTCCATGCCGCAGTGGCTCGTGGTCATCTTTGCCGCCTATCTGCTGGTGTTCGTCATCGTGGCTGCTGGCAACCTGATAAAAGGGCGCTGCTGCAACTAGTTCGTCACTCGACCCTAAGAAGGGAGCCCATGGCTCCCTTTTTATTTCCTCTTTATCGCCTCACGACCCCATGCCCAGAGGGCCGGATCTCCTTCTCCCTGTTCTGCCAATGAAGTGGCTGCCTGCGGGTGTGCATCATCGTAACAGGCCACAAGCGGGTCAAAGGGCGCAGCAGCGACCTGCCACTCGGCCTACCAACAAGAAGGGAGCCATCGGCTCCCTTCTTTCATGTCGTGCACGGCGATGTCACGCGCCTTCGGAGGTAGCCTTGCTGGCACTTCTCCTGGCCTTCACCATGCCGATCACCATGGGCAACAAGGAGACCGCGATGATGCCGAAGATGAGCAGGGTAAAGTTGTGGCGCACTACCGGCAGATTGCCAAAGAAGTGGCCGGCATAGACGAAGGAGAGCACCCACAAGAGCCCCCCCACCAGGTTGAACGCCAGGAAGCGGGGATAGGTCATGGCCCCCATGCCCGCCACGAAGGGGGCGAAGGTGCGCACTATGGGCAGGAAGCGGGTGATGATGATGGTCTTGCCGCCATGCTTGGCATAGAAGGCATGGGTCTTGACCAGATAGTCCCGGCGAAAGATTTTGGAATCGGGGTTGCGAAACAGCTGCTCACCGAAGAAGTGGCCTATGGTGTAGTTCACCACGTTGCCGAGCACCGCGGCGATGATCAGCACGGCGGCTAGGGTGTGCACGTCCAACACGCTGCCCACGGTGAGGGCACCTGCAGCAAACAACAGGGAGTCCCCCGGCAGGAAGGGAGTCACCACCAGCCCGGTTTCACAGAAGATGATGAGAAACAGGATGGCGTATACCCAGACGCCATAGTTCTCGAACAGCTCTTTCAGATGCACGTCAACGTGCAGAATAAAGTCGATGGCAAAGAGGATCAGATCCATTTTTTGGTACCCATGAAGTGAACGGCGTGGAGTCTACGCCAATGAGACCTGGCTCACAATCTCCCCATGGTCCCCTTTTTCGAATCCCATGAAGGGAGTCATTCAGTCCCCCCTTCTTTTCCCCTCTCCCTGAACGTAGGCTTCTGCTCACTCGGCCTTGTCCAGAGCGGCCAGCACCTCGCCGGGCAAGCATTTCTCCCAGCCCCACAAGAGGAGCAGCAACAAGGTAGCGTCGTCGAGCCAGCCAAGGAGAGGCACCACATCGGGGACAACGTCCACCGGGCTGATGCCATAGAGCAGAATAAGGATCACCAGCCCCTTCGCCCACCAGGGCGTGCCTGGGTGGCGAAAGCCTTGATAGAGGCGGCGCAAACGCCGCCAGATGAGCCAGCGTCTGGTGCTCATGACTCGATCAGCTCGCCGCGCAGCCGCTGGATCTGATCCCGCAGCGCCGCCGCCTGTTCGAACTCCAGATCCCGCGCATGCTGGAACATCTGCTCTTCCATCCGCTTGATCTCCTTGCTGATCTCGCTGGCAGAGCGGGCATGGTACTCCCCTTGCGGTTCGGCAGCCTTGCGACTCCCCTTGCCCGCCTTGCCCGCCGTGCGGCTGCCCCCCATGTCCATCACATCGCCGATGGCCTTGTTGAGCCCCTTCGGCACGATGCCGTGTTCCAGGTTGTGGGCGTGTTGCAGGGCGCGGCGCCGCTCGGTCTCTTCGATCGCAACCTTCATGGAGTTGGTGATGGTATCCCCGTAAAGGATCACCTTGCCGTTGAGGTTGCGCGCTGCCCGGCCGATGGTCTGGATGAGGGAGCGGGTGGAACGCAGGAAGCCCTCTTTATCCGCATCCAGAATGGCCACCAGGGAGACTTCCGGCATGTCGAGTCCTTCGCGCAGCAGGTTGATGCCCACCAAGACGTCGAACTTGCCAAGGCGCAGGTCGCGGATGATTTCCACCCGCTCCACGGTATCAATATCCGAGTGCAGATAGCGCACCCGTACCTCGTGATCTGCCAGGTATTCGGTCAAGTCCTCCGCCATCCGCTTGGTCAGTGTCGTGACCAGCACCCGCTCCTCCACCGCCACCCGCTTGCGGATCTCGGAGAGCAGATCGTCCACCTGGGTGCTGACCGGCCGCACTTCCACCTCAGGATCGAGCAGGCCGGTGGGACGCACCACCTGCTGCACCACGTCACCGCCTGACTTCTCCAGCTCGTAGGGGCCGGGGGTCGCCGAGACGAACACCGTCTGGGGCATCAGCGCCTCGAACTCGTCGAACTTGAGGGGCCGGTTGTCCAGCGCCGAGGGAAGGCGGAAGCCGTACTCCACCAGGGTCTCCTTGCGGGATCTGTCCCCTTTGAACATGGCGCCGATCTGCGGCACCGTGACGTGGGATTCGTCGATGATGAGCAGGCCGTCCCCCGGCAGGTAGTCAAACAGGGTGGGCGGCGGCTCACCCGGTGCGCGGCCGGAGAGGTAGCGGCTGTAGTTCTCTATACCGGAGCAGTAACCCAGCTCCTGCATCATCTCCATGTCGAACTGGGTGCGTTGGCTGATGCGCTGCTCCTCCACCAGCTTGTTGAGGTTCATCAGCTGCTCGCGCCGCCCCTTGAGCTCCTCCTTGATGTGCTCGATGGCACCCAGAATGGTCTCCCGCGGGGTGGCGTAGTGGGTCTTGGGGTAGATGGTGTAACGCACCACCGTCTGCTCGATGGCGCCGGTCAAGGGATCGAACAGGGAGAGGCGTTCTACCTCTTCATCAAACAGCTCCACCCGCAGGGCCAGCTTGTCCGATTCGGCGGGGTAGATGTCGATCACCTCCCCCCGCACCCGGAAGGTGCCGCGCTGGAAGGCCATGTCGTTGCGGGTGTACTGCAGTTCGGCGAGGCGGCGCAGGATATCCCGCTGATTGATCACGTCCCCCACTTTGAGGTGCAGCATCATGCTGAGGTAGGCCTGGGGATCCCCCAGACCATAGATGGCCGATACCGAGGCGACGATCACCACGTCGCGCCGCTCCAGCAGCGCCTTGGTGGCTGACAGCCGCATCTGCTCGATGTGATCGTTGATGGAGGCATCCTTCTCGATGAAGGTGTCCGTGGTCGGCACATAGGCTTCGGGCTGGTAGTAATCGTAATAAGAGACGAAATACTCCACCGCGTTGTCGGGGAAGAACTCCTTCATCTCCCCATAGAGCTGGGCCGCCAGGGTCTTGTTGGGGGCCAGGATCATGGTGGGCCGATTAAGAGTCGCGATGACGTTGGCCATGGTAAAGGTCTTGCCCGAACCGGTCACCCCGAGCAGGGTCTGGTGGGCCAGTCCCGACTCGATGCCATCGAGCAGCTGGGCGATGGCCCTCGGCTGATCCCCGGCGGGTTGAAACTGGCTGGCCAACTGGAATAACTTGCTCATGACGACTCCCGGCAAAAAACGGCAAGGGAGCAGTGTACCCCGAGTTGAAGGAGCTGGGTATCCGCTCACCCTCCCTGATGGCTATTGACCCTGAAATACGACCTCTGTATGATGCACCTCCTTGCCTGATGTTCCCCCGTAGTTCAGTCGGTAGAACGGCGGACTGTTAATCCGTATGTCACTGGTTCAAGTCCAGTCGGGGGAGCCAATTCCTCACCATCTCGGTGCAAGTTATCCACTTTAGTGCTTTCCTCTTCCAATTTTAATGCACAAGCCCTCCCCTGCGGCCTGACTCCCTTTTGATCTCCCGTTACTGACCAGCAGCGTTTTGTTCTGCTGCGTATAACTATTTGATTTTTATAGAAACAATTTATTGCAGGTATTTTTTGAACAGTCCTTGCAGCCCAGTATTGGCGCGGCTTTCAGCCTGATCGCCAAGTTTCATAAACAGGGTTATCCACAGTTTCTGTGGGTAACTTGACCAAAGCCACGGTTCATCTGGGCTGGCAGCCATTGTCCCCGGTTTGCGATGGCTGCCCCCGCTCTTCCCCATTTTCTGCTGTTTTTCCCTTCCCCCCTAAATGGGATGAATCGACTCGCGGTGCTGCCTGTGGGGGATTTTTTTTCGCTATGCCGCGTCCTGCGGGTCAGCCCTCGCCGGATGAGTCATGAGTCTCTTTTGTTACCCTTCAATTTCCTCAGTGGAAAATGCTGAAAAACATGCCCGTTTGCTCCCCATGCAGCAGGTAATAAATTGTCCACAGGAGCGTCATCCCCTCTCTGCTCGACAGCATATTTCACTCATTGACAGCGGGCCTTGCAGCGTAAAATAGAGGTGTTTTCCCCAGCCCCCCCCTCGCATCCCTATCTTCATCGAAGAGACCAGCACTTAACTGGCTGTTAATCCGCTTTGGCGCTTCTTTCTTGATACAGGATCCGGCACAATATCGGCCTCACTTTTATCCTCGGTTTTTCCGGGCATGACCATAGATTTCGTGACACTGCTACATCAAAGCGACTCCCTGCTGCTGTTCGTGGTACTAGCCTTCGGGCTGCTGCTGGGCAAGGTACGCATCGGCAACTTCCAGATAGGCAACACCATAGGCGTGCTCTTCACCGCCCTGCTGTTTGGCCAGATGGGATTCCAGTTTTCCACCTCCACTGAAAACGTCGGCTTCATGCTGTTCATCTTCTGTGTGGGAATTGAAGCGGGGCCGCACTTTTTCAGCGTCTTCCTTCGCGACGGCATCCACTACATCACCCTGACCCTGGTGATCCTGCTGTCGGCCCTGCTGCTGACCGTGGGGCTCGCCAAGTTCTTTAATCTGGGGCCCGGCATGGCCGCCGGCATTCTGGCAGGTTCCCTCACCTCCACGCCGGCCCTGGTGGGGGCGCAGGACGCCCTGCGAAGCGGATTGCTCAACCTGCCCCACCAGACCGACATGCAGTCGGTGCTGGACAACATGGGCATCGGCTACGCCCTGACCTACCTGGTGGGGCTGGTGGGGCTGATGCTGGTGGTGCGCTACCTCCCCTCCCTGGCCAGGCTGGATCTCAATACCGAAGCGCAGAAGATTGCGCGCGAGCGGGGGCTGTCCGACAGCGAGAGCCGCAAGACCTATCTGCCCATCATCCGCGCCTATCGGGTCGGCCCAGAGCTCGCCGCCTGGATCGGGGGGCGTACCCTGCGGGAGACCGGCATCTATCCCCACACCGGCTGCTATGTGGAGCGCATTCGCCGCAACGGCATCCTGGCGAGCCCCGACGGTGATGCCGTCATTCAGGAAGGGGACGAGATAGCTCTGGTGGGCTACCCCGAGAACCACGAGAAGCTCGACGTCAACTACCGCAACGGCAAAGAGGTGTTCGATCGCAACCTGCTTGACCTCCAGATCGTCACCGAAGAGATCGTGGTGAAGAACGATGCCGTGGTGGGTCGCCACCTGGTGGAGCTCAACCTCACCGAGAAGGGGTGCTTCCTGAACCGGGTGGTGCGCTCCCAGATCGAGATGCCGTTCGATCGCAATATCATGCTGCAAAAGGGTGACGTGCTGCAGATCAGCGGCGAGAAGCAGCGGGTCAAGCTGCTGGCCAACAAGATCGGCTTCATCAGCATCCACAGCCAGACCACGGATCTGGTGGCCTTTGCCACCTTCTTCGTGCTGGGGCTGCTCATCGGCTCCGTCTCCCTGGTGTTCGGCCAGATAGAGTTCGGCCTCGGCAATGCCGTCGGCCTGCTGCTGGCGGGGATCCTGATGGGCTACCTGCGGGCCAACCACCCCACGGTGGGCTATGTGCCGCCGGGGGCCCTGCGCCTTGCCAAGGATCTCGGGCTCGCTGTCTTCATGGTGAGTACCGGCCTCAAGGCGGGGGGCGGCATCCTTGATCACCTGAGCGAAGTGGGGATGGTGGTGCTCTTCTCCGGCATGCTGGTGACCACCTTGCCGGTGCTGGTAGGCTACCTGTTCGGTGTCTGGGTGCTCAAAATGAACCCAGCCCTGCTGCTCGGCGCCATCACGGGCGCACGTACCTGCGCCCCGGCCATGGACGTGGTGAACGAAGCGGCCAACAGCTCCATCCCGGCGCTCGGCTATGCCGGCACCTATGCGGTGGCCAACGTCATGCTGACCCTGGCGGGCTCCTTCATCATCGGCTTCTGGTTCTAGCCAAACGGGCCCGCAACACGCAGAAAAAGAGGAGCCTCGGGGCTCCTTTTTTCATGGGCGGGCACTCCTGGATGGAATAGTGGAAATCGTGCTATGGGGCCATCTCTATCAAACCCAATAAGCTAAATCACCCACAAGGCGCCACTTACACTCAATAAAACGAGCGAGGTGTAAGTGATGAAACGCGCATGGATGGTCGTGATCTGGTGGTTCTGCTCCCTGACGCCAGCCTGGGGGGCCGAATCCGGCAAGCAGGTGGCCCCCGAGGCAGAGACGGAGAAAAGCGCCCTGAGCTTTGAGGGGGACGAGCTTGCCAGACCCAGGCTGGGGGATCTCGACGTCATGCTGGAGCAGCGCACCATCCGAGTGCTCACCACCTACAACAAGACGGGATTTTTCATCACCAAGGGCGTGCAGCGGGGCGTCACCTACGATGCCTTCATGCAGGTGGAGCAGCGCCTCAACGAACAGTTGCGCAAGCAAAAGGCGATCAAACGCCACCTCAAGGTGCACTTCGTCTTCATTCCCGTGGCCCGGGAAGCCCTGCTGACCTCCCTCATCGAAGGCAAAGGCGACATCGCCGCCGCCAATCTCACCATCACGGACAAGCGCAAGAAGCAGGGTATCGCCTTCACCGATCCCCTGCTTGAAAACGTGCGGGAGCTGCTCGTCTCCGGCCCCCTCTCCCCCAAGGTGGAAAGCGCCGCCGATCTCGGGGGCCAGCGCGTCTTCGTGCGCCCCTCCTCCAGCTACTACGAGAGCCTGCTCGCCTACAACCAGGCCCGCAAGTCGGCAGGAGAGCCCCTCATCGACCTCCAGCCCGCCTCGGAGGTGCTCGAAGATGAAGATCTGGTGGAGATGGTCAATGCGGGCCTGCTCCCCTTCATCGTCATGGACGAGCACAAGGCCCGCTTCTGGCAAAAGATTTTCCCCGGGATCACCATTCACGACGCCCCCGTGTTCCGGGAAGGGGGCGTCATCGCCTGGGCGGTGCGCAAGGAGAGCCCCCAGTTGCTCGCCATGCTCAACGAGCAGATCAAGGCGCTGCGTGGCAAGGCGACGGGGGACGAGATCCTGGCCCGTTATCTCAAGCAGAACAAGTTCGTCAAAAGCGCCGCCGCCGAGGCGGAGCGCAAGAAATTCCTGCAGGTGGTCGAGCTGTTCCGTGAATATGGCGAACGCTATGACATGGACTGGCTGCTGATGGCGGCCCAGGGCTACCAGGAGTCCGCCCTCAACCACCAGGCCCGCAGCCATGTGGGCGCCATCGGCATCATGCAGATCATGCCCGCCACCGGCAAGGGGCTGAAAGTCGGCGACATCCGCAAGCTCGAGCCCAATATTCACGGCGGCGTCAAATACATGCGCTGGATGATCGATCACTACTATGCGGACGAGCCCATGACCGCCCTCGACAAGGCCCTCTTCTCGTTCGCCTCCTACAATGCCGGCCCCGCCCGGGTGGCGCGGCTCCGCGCCGAGGCCAGAAAACGGGGGCTGGATCCCAACGTCTGGTTTCACAACGTCGAGTACGTGGCAGCAGAGAAAATCGGCCCCGAGACGGTCACCTATGTGGGCAACATCTACAAGTACTACATCGCCTACAAGCTGGTGATGGAGCAGGTTGTCCTGCGCCAGCAGGCGAGCGATGCCCTGAAACAGGAGGCGAAGGAGGACGTCAGCACATCGGCGGCGAAACCGACCCAGTGATCCTTGCCGGACGAGGCGCCCATGGCGCCTCGTCTCTGTGCACATCCTCTTCGGCCCATGACCAGAATGAACACAATGGTCACAACAGCCTTAATAGCCATTACGGTCAGATTGTTTTCCAGCCAGACATGATTAATTAACCTTCTTGCAACAATCACAAGGAGAGCACCATGTTGCAAGGAACCCTCAAACGCACCCTGATCGGTAGCCTGCTCGCACTGAGCGTCGGCGCCCACGCCCAGATCAACGAAGTCCATTTCCTGATCCCGGGCGGCGCCGGCGGCGGCTGGGACAACACGGCCCGTGGCACCGGCGAGGCTCTGACCAAGTCCGGCCTCATCAACACCGCTTCCTACCAGAACATCTCGGCCGGCGGCGGCGCCAAGGCCATCGCCCACCTGATCGAGACCTCGGCACAGTCCGACAAGACGCTGCTGGTCAACTCCACCCCCATCATCGTCAAGTCCCTCTCCAAGGAGCTGCCGCAATCCTTCCGGGATCTCACCCCGGTCGCCGCCATCATCGCCGACTATCAGGCGCTGGCGGTCCCCCTGGACTCCCCCTATCAGAACTGGGCCCAGTTGCTGGCCGCCTATGAAGCCAATCCCGCCAAGGTGAAGATTGCCGGCGGCTCCGCCCGCGGCAGTCTGGATCACCTGGTGGCCGCCATGACCTTCAAGAATGCGGGGGCCGATGCCGGCAAGCTGCGCTACGTGGCCTATGACGCCGGCGGCAGCGCCATGGCGGCGGTGCTGGCGGGGGAAACCCAGGTGCTCTCCACCGGCTTTGGCGAGGCGATGGAGGCGGTCAAGTCCGGCCAGATGCGGATCCTCGGCGTCACCGCCCCCGAGCGGATGCCGGACGCCAGCCAGGTGCCCACCTTCTCCGAGCAGGGCAACCCCACCGTGTTTGCGAACTGGCGCGGCTACTTCGCCTCCCCCGACGTCAGCCCCGAGCAGTCCGCCGAGTTCGCCGCTCTGCTCAAGCAGATGTACGACAAGCCGGAGTGGGAAGCGGTGCGCGCGCGCAACAGCTGGATCAACCAGTATCAGGCCGGTCCCGAGTTCACTGCCTTCCTCAACAGCCAGGAGCAGCAGATCGGCGGCCTGATGCGCGAGCTCGGCTTCATCAAATAACCCTCAGCCTGTGGCGGGCCAGACCCGCCCATCGGAGTCATCATGCCACTGACCAAGGAAAGGTTCGGGGGGCTGCTGTTTTTGCTGCTCTCCCTCGCCTACGGCTATCACGCCACCCAGATCCCCGGCTACCCGGGGGACGAATATGAACCCTTTACCGCCAGCACCCTGCCCTATGCCCTGGCAGGTGTCGGGGTCCTGCTCTCCCTGATCCTGATCTGTTCCCCGGGAGGAGAGCGACTGGGCAAGGAGTCCGGCAACTGGCGGCTGGTGTTCGCCCTGCTGGGGCTGATGCTGGTTTATGGCCTAGCCCTTGGCTGGCTCGGCTTCCTCGTCGCCACCATCTTGTTCCTCATCGGCGGCATCCGGCTGATGGGCGAGCAGAGCCTCGCCTTCGCCTGCAAGGTGAGCATACCTTTCACCCTCATGTTCTGGGCCCTGCTGACCAAGGGGCTCAATGTCTATCTCGAGCCGGGTCGGCTGTTCACCCAGTTGCTGGGATAAGGAGAACCCATGTTAGACGGAATCCTGCAAGGGCTCGGCACCGCCATGATGCCCATCAACCTCTTCATGGTGGTGGTCGGCTGCTTCGTCGG
Source organism: Aeromonas sp. ASNIH1 (assembly GCF_002934285.1). Taxonomy (NCBI): domain Bacteria; kingdom Pseudomonadati; phylum Pseudomonadota; class Gammaproteobacteria; order Aeromonadales; family Aeromonadaceae; genus Aeromonas; species Aeromonas sp. ASNIH1. The sequence goes on from NZ_CP026228.1 coordinate 4,291,108, forward strand.
CACCTTCATCGGCATGCTGCCGGGGCTGGGCCCGGTCACCGCCATCGCCCTGATGATCCCCATCACCTACGGGCTGGATCCGGCTTCCGGCATCATCCTGATGGCCGGGGTCTATTACGGCTCCATGTTCGGCGGCTCCACCGCCTCCATCCTGATCAACACCCCGGGCTGCTCCGCCAGCATGATCACCGCCATCGACGGCTATCCGCTGGCCTGCAAGGGGCAGGCGGGCAAGGCGCTGGCCATCGCCGCCTACGCCTCCTTCGTCGGCGGCGCCCCTGCTCGCCAAGGTCTCCCTCGCCTTCCAGTCGGCGGACTACTTCGCCCTCATGGTGCTCGGGCTCTCCGCGGTGACGGCTTTCGCCGGCAAGGGCCAAGTGCTCAAGGCGCTGATCATGGCGCTGTTTGGCATCATGATCTCCACCGTCGGCATCGACCGCAGCGTCGGGGTGGACAGATTCACCTTCGGTCTCCCGGACTTGCGCGATGGTTTCTCCTTCCTGCTGCTGGCCATGGCCACCTTCGCCCTGGCAGAGATCCTGATGACGGTGCTGCGCCCGGGCAAGGACACCAGCCAGGAGGAGGCGAGCAAGATGCAGCAGCTCGGCTCCCTCAAGCTGAGCCGGGACGAGGTAAAGGAGATAGCGCCCCCCATAGCCCGCTCCTCTGTGCTGGGCTTTCTCATCGGCGTGCTGCCGGGGGCCGGTGCCACCATCGCCTCCTTCATGGCCTATGGGGCCGAGCGCAACTTCGCCCGCAAGGGCAAACGGGACGAGTTTGGCAAGGGCAGTCTGACCGGCATAGCCGCGCCGGAAGCGGCCAACAACGCCGCCTCCAGCGGGGCCTTCGTGCCGCTGCTGACCCTGGGGATCCCGGGCTCCGGCACCACGGCCCTGATGCTGGGGGCCCTCATCGCCTACGGCATCCAGCCCGGCCCGCGCCTCTTCATGGAGCACCCTGACGTCTTCTGGTCGGTGATCATCTCCATGTATCTGGGCAACGTGGTGCTGCTGATCCTCAACCTGCCGCTCATTCCCTACCTGGCCAAGATCCTGCAAGTGCCGCGCCCCGTGCTCATCCCCATGGTGCTGCTGTTCTCGCTGATCGGGGTCTATCTGGTCTCCTTCAACACCATGGACATCTATGTGATGGTGCTGGTGGCCCTGGTGGCCATCGGGCTGCGCCTGCTTGACTTCCCCATGGCCCCCATGCTGCTCGGCTTCATCCTGGGGGGAATGCTGGAGGACAACCTGCGCCGGGCCCTGGTGATCAACGACGGCTCCCTGAGTTTCCTGTGGGAGCGCCCCATCACCCTGGGCTTCACCCTGGTCACCCTGGTGATGCTGCTGCTGCCGCTCTGGCAGTGGTGGCAGGCCCGTCGCACGCCGGTAGCGACCCTGCAATCCGACCCGACCTGATCCCAGCCATCACGAAAAGAGCGCCAAAAGGCGCTCTTTTTCTTGAGTTGGAACCGGCCACTCAGCGCTGACGGTAGCGCCGCTCCGGCCGCCCGACGGTGCCATATTCGAGCTCGGGGCTCGCCAGTTGCTGCCCCACCAGAAATTCCAGATAGCGGCGCGCCGTGGTCCGGCTCACCCCGACCCGGCTGCCTATCTCCTCGGCGCTGGCCCCCTCCTGATGGAGGGCCGCCAGCACCCTTTGCAGGGTGAGGGCGTCTATCCCCTTGGGCAGGCCGCCCGCCGCCACCTGTTGCAACGGGGAGCCAAGGAGCGCATCCACCGCCTGCTGATCGATGTCCGCCAGCGCCGCAAGCGCGGCGCGGCTCTGGCAATATTTGTCGAGCGTATCGCGCAGTCGCTCGAACACCACGGGTTTCAAGATGAAATCCACCACCCCGAGGCGCATCGCCTCCTGCAGTGCCGCGGCCTCACGGGCGGCGGTGAGCAGGATGACGTCGAGGTGGGCCCCGCGCTGGCGCAACTCCCGCAGCAGGGAGAAGCCCTCCCCGTCCGGCAGCCAGACATCCAGCAACACCAGATCGGGTTTGAGGATCTCTATCTGCTCTCTGGCATCGAACAGGGTGAGCGCCACCCCCAGCACCTCGAAACCGGCGAGGCGCTGCACGAAGCGACGGTGGATCTCGGCAATGGCCGGATCATCCTCGACGATCAGGATCTTGATCACTCATACCTCCTTGGGTATGTAACAGACGACACAACTTCCCTGCGCCGTGGCTTCGATGGTGATGGTCCCCTGCAGGGCATCCAGTGTCTTGCGCACCAGGGCCAGACCTATGCCGTGGCCGGGTTCGGCCTTGCTGCTGACCCGCGCTCGAACAAGGTGTCCGCCAAAGCGGGATCGACGCCGCCGGCCCCATCCTCCACCTCCAGAATGAGATCCTGGCCGAGATCGCTCAAAGAGACCCGGATCGGCTGGTAGGGGGCGCCATGGCCGCGGGTCGCCTCGAAGGCGTTGTCGATGAGGTTGCCAAGCAGGGTCACCAGTTGGGAGCCGCTGACCCGGGCGGGGATGTCGTGCAGGCGGGAATCCGGATCCACCTCCAGCACCAGTCCCAGTTCATGGGCTCTGTGGTACTTGCCAAGCAGCAGGCCCGCCACCTTGGGCTTGGCGATGGCCCCCATCAAAAAGCTCAGGAGGGTCTGCTCGGTGGCCGCCTCCCGGCCGATGAAGGCGAGCGCCTCCCGGGTGGCACCCAGCTCAATGAGACCAGCTATGGTGCCGAGCTGGTTGTTGTGTTCGTGGGTCTGCACCCGCAGCAGATCGCTGTAGGCCTGCACCTGGGAGAGCTGGGCACTGAGCTCGGCCAACTCGTCCTTGCGCCGAAAGCTCGACACGGCGCCGATCAGCCGACCCTCCTGCACCAGAGGCAGCCGGTTGACGATGAGGGACTGACCGTTGAGCACTATCTCCTCGTCAAACTGGGGGGTCTGCTCTTGCAGGATGGAGAGCATGCGGCTGCCGGGCAGCAAGCGGGTGACGGGCTGGCCTATGGCGGCCTGCGCAGCCCGCTCATCGAGGCGCAGCAGCCGGATGCCGTTGGGGTTGAGGGAGGTGAGCCTGCCTTGCTCGTCGATGGTGAGTATCCCCTCGCGCACCGTGCGCAGGGTGCAGTCGAGCTCCGCATAGAGGCGGCCGATCTGCTCGGGCTCAAACCCCAGCAGGGCCCGCTTGTAGCGTTTGGCCAGCCAGGCCGCGGCGACGCTGTTGAGCAGCACTATGAGCAGTGTCATTGCGAGGCCAAAGCGCAGGAAGCCCTGCAGGTCCGCCTCTATGTCCCGCACCAGATAACCGACAGAGACCACGCCGATGACCCTGCCCATCTCATCCCGGATGGGCCCCTTGCCGCGCACCGAGACCCCGAGGGACCCTTGAGCGCGGGAGATGTAAAACTCCCCCCGTAGGGCGCGTCCGGGATCGTCCCCCATCATGGGTTTGCCTATCCTGTCCGCATTGGGGTGCACCAGGCGGGTGGCCTGCCTGTCCCCGATGACGATGTAGCTGGCACCGACCTCGGCCCGCATCCGCTCCACCAGCACGTTGAGGCGGGTGCTATCGGCTCGCTTCACCCCGGCGATGACGCCGGGCTCACGGGCCACCAGCCGCGCCACGTCCAGGGCCTGATCCCCCACCTCCCGGTAGCGCTGCTCGGCGACGTAGTAGTAGCTGGCCCCGCTCAGCAACACCAGTTGCAACAGACTGACCAGACAGAGAATGAGCAGGAAGCGTCCTTGCAACCCGAGCCTCATGCCTCCTTGTCGCCTCGCAACAAGTCGAGCAGCAGACTGCCATCGCGCAAGGCCTTGTGCACCTGCACCGAGGTGGGTTTGGTGGGATCTTCGTAAAAGTGGGTGGATTCGATCTGCAGGCGCACCAGGTATTCCGCCGGCAACTGGCTTGCCAGGGACTGGTGCAGCATGGGGAAGAGCAGTCGATCGGCCCGGGTGATCTCCCCCCCGAGCAGCAGCTTGCCCGGGTTGAGCAAGCAGATGAGGTTCGCCAGTACCCGGGAGAGGCGGCCCGCCGCCTGGTGCAGGATGTCCTGACACAGGCTGTTGCCCGCCAACGCCAGCTCGCACAGCTCGCGGATGGTGACGCTTTCGGGCAGATCGAACTCCTGCATCCGTTCGCGCAGCTCCCGATATTGCGCCTCCAGCGCCTGATTGGTCACCAGGGTGCAGGCGCAACCGAAGCCACCGCAGTAGCAGCGCTGGCCATAAGGTTCGAGCTGCAGGTGGCTGAGATCCCCGAGCAGAGCCGACTCGCTCTCGATGAGCTGGCCATTGACCACCATGCCGACCCCGATGTCGTTGTGCACGAACACCAGCACCGCATCCGAGCAGTTCCTGGCGGCGCCCCACTCCCGCTCGGCCTGGATCCAGGTGCGCACGTCACCGCTCACCAGCACGGGTACCGAGAAGGCCTCCTGCAGGGTGGGACCGAGGGGCCAGTTGCGCAGATCGTAATAGGGAAAATGCTTAACCATGCCGGAGTGGCGCTCCACCTGACCGGGCAGGCAGAGGGCGATGCAGGCCAGACGCAGCGCCTTCTTGGGCAAAAAGCCCTCGATGGCCCGCACCAGGCTGGCCAGCAGCTCGGCACGCTCAGTCTCGTTGAAGACATGGCGATGGCGCGCCAAGGAGTGACCCGCGAGATCAAACAGGGCCATGTCCACATAGCCGCGCCCCAGGCGCATGGAGAGAAACTGGAAGCGGCGCTCGTTGATGCGCAGCAGGGTCTGGCGACGGCCACGCCCCACCGAGCTCTCGCCGCAGGTGACCACCAGGCCGCCGTCCAGCAGCTCGCGGGTGATCTTGGTGATGCTGGCAGGCGACAGGCCGGTCAGACGGGACAGATCGGTACGGGACAGCTCCTTGTGCTCCTCCAGGCTGGCATAGACCAGGCCGTAGTTGAGCTGACGGATCAAATCGATACTGCCTTTCACGATCTCATTCATAGGGTTGGGGCTAACGAAAGGAACGAATGGCGCGATTTTCACACATTCTGCGCCGATCCCCAAATTTGCCGTCTGGAAATCCTGTCCAGACGGCAAAAATGTGATTAGTAACGGAAGCGGGAGACGAGTTGGCGCAATTTGTCACCCGTGCCTGCCAGGGCGCGGGTGGTGGTGCTGGACTCCCCGGACGCCTCGGTCAGCTCGCTGACGATCTGCTGGATGGCCACCAGGTTCTTGTTGATCTCCTCGGAGACCGCGTGCTGCTCCTCGGCGGCCGTGGCGATCTGGATGTTCATGTCGTTGATGGTACCGACCGCCGCCACCATGCTGTCCAGGGAGCTGGCGATGTGGCTCGCCTCCTGCACCGTCTCCTGGCTGCGTGCCTCGCTGGCCTGCATCACCTCCACCGCCTGCTTCACCCCGCCCTGCAGGCGCTGGAGCATCTCGTTGATCTCCTTGGTGCTCTGCTGGGTTCGGCCCGCGAGGGATCGCACCTCGTCCGCCACCACCGCAAAGCCGCGCCCCTGCTCGCCCGCCCGGGCCGCCTCGATGGCGGCGTTGAGGGCCAGCAGGTTGGTCTGATCGGCGATGCCGCGAATGACCTCCACCACGGAGCCTATCTTGCCGGTCTCATGGGCGAGCTGTTCGATGACCCCGGCTGCCACATGCACTTCGTCCACCAACCGGTTGATGCTGCCGATGGCGCTGTTCACCACGCCGCGGGCCGCATCGGACTCGCGGGCCGCATCGCTGGTGGCGCTGGCTGCGTTGGAGGCGCTCGCCGCCACCTCCTGGGCGGTGGAGCTCATCTCGGTCACCGCAGTCACCACCTGATCCGTCTCCTTGCCGTGGCCCTGCATCTGCCTGTCCGCATGCTCGCTCAAGCTATGCAGCCGATCCACGGCCCCCAGCAACTGGTGACTGGTCTCCCCCACCTGGCTCACCACCGACTGGATCCGCTCGACGAAGCGGTTGAAGGCGGCGGCCAGCTGCCCCACCTCGTCCTTGCTCTGCACCTTGAGGCGCTGGGTCAGATCCCCGTCCCCGTCGGCGATGTCATTGAGTGCGGCGACCGCATCCGCCAGCGGGCGGGTGACCCGGTTGCCGATCACCACGGTGGCCACCAGGGTCACCCCCAGGATCACCAGGATGAACAGCACCCCGGTTTTCAGGGAGCCATACATGGTCTCCTCCCGCTCGCTGCGCAGGGTGGCCAGCTCATTGTCGATGTCGTCGATGTAGAAGCCCGTGCCCACGACCCACTGATATTTGTCGAGCACCAGGTTGAAGGAGAGCTTGGGGGCATCCCGCCCGATAGAGGGCTTGTTGGTCCAGTACTCCGAGAAGCCATCTCCTTCCCGCGCCGACTTGATGATCCCCTGAATGAGGAAGGCACCCTTGGTATCCTTGTCCTGCCAGCGGTTCTTCCCCTCCATCTCGGGCCGGGTCGGCAGCAGCACGGTATTGCCCTGATAGTCATAGACGAAGAAGTAGCCGTCGCTGCCATAGCGCAGCGGCCGCAATATCTCCTTCACCTGCTGGCGCACTTCGGGGCTGTCAGGCTTGCCGTAGCTGCCCTCGATGGCCGTCTTGGCCAGCATCAGATAACTGCTGAGCAGCGCCTTGCGCTCCTTGATTGCCCTCTCCCGCGCCACCACCAGATCCGATTCCAGATCGCTCCTGGCCACCAGGTAGTTGCTGAGATTGACCACCAGGGCCATCAGCAGCACGGGGATGGCCCCCAGTAACAGGATCTTCTGCTTAAGTGTCATTGTGTCACCCTTTGTGCTGTGTTCATTGCTGCATGATGTCTGCCTAAACGGCATGGGAGGCTGGCCGAAAGGGAAGTGCGTTCGCTACAATCCCGCCACCTTTCATTATCGACCAGATGAGCTGACTCATGAACCTATGTCCTTGCGGTTCCTCTCTTTTTCTTGCCAAGTGCTGCGGTGTACTCCACGCAGGTCAGCCCGCCGCCACCCCGGAGCAGCTGATGCGATCCCGCTACAGCGCCTTCGTGCTGGGATTGGGAGAATATCTGGTACACAGCTGGCACCCGGACTATCTGAACGGGCTGACCGCGGCCGACCTCTCATCGACCGACACCCGCTGGGATGGCCTCGAGATCCTCACCAGCCAGGGCGGCCCCGATGACACCCTCGGCATGGTGGAATTCAAAGCCTGGTTCCTGGAGGGGGACGAACGTCACTGCCTCCATGAGCGCTCCCGCTTCGTGCGCCATCAGGGGCGCTGGGTCTACACCGACGGCGAGCAGGATCCGGCGCCGCTGCGGGTCGGGCGAAACGACCCCTGCCCCTGTGGCAGCGGCAAGAAGTTCAAGAAGTGCTGCGGCTGAGGTTTCCCCCACGCCGCCCTCAGGCCAGCCCCCGGGCTGGCCTTCTCCCCTCCCGTCATGCTTTCCCCTGCCTGCCTCGACGGTGACGTGAGGTTCATCACATTTCGCTCATCACCTCACACTTAATGAGCGATTACGAACATTAATTTGGCCCATATCAAACATTTTACGTCGTGGAGGCGCCACACTGGCCTCATCTGGAAGAGATGAGACGGGCACGAATGAAAAGAATCACCACACAAGTCGTCATCATAGGGGGGGGCGCCACCGGCGCCGGCATCATGCGCGATTGCGCGCTGCGCGGCATCGACTGCATCCTACTTGAGCGGGACGACATCGCCGCCGGCACCACGGGCCGCAACCATGGCCTGCTCCACTCCGGCGCCCGCTACTCGGTGACGGATCAGGAGTCCGCCCGCGAATGCATTCAGGAGAACCGCATCCTCAAGCGGATCGCCAGCCACTGCGTCGAGGACACCGGCGGCCTCTTCATCACCCTGCCGGAAGATGACATCCATTTTCAAAATACCTTCATGGACGCCTGCGCCCTGGCAGGCATCGACGCCCGCCAGCTGGATCCCGCCGAGGCGCTGCGCCTTGAACCCAACGTCAACCCGGCGCTGATCGGTGCCATCCAGGTGCCGGACGGCACGGTCGATCCCTTCCGTCTGGCTGCCGCCAACGTGCTGGACGCGAAAGAGCACGGCGCCCGCATCTTCACCCACAGCAAGGTGCTGGGGCTGCTCCGCAACCAAGACAGAGTGCACGGGGTCAAGGCCATCAACACCCGCACCGGCGAAGCGTTCGAGGTGGAGTGCCAGGAGGTGATCAACGCCGCCGGCATCTGGGGCCAGCAGATCTGCGAGTATGCCGACCTCGACATCCGCATGTTCCCCGCCAAGGGTTCCCTGCTCATCATGGATTACCGCCTCAACCAGCTGGTGCTCAACCGCTGCCGCAAACCGGCGGACGCGGACATTCTGGTGCCGGGCGATACCATCTCCCTCATCGGCACCACGTCGAGTCGCATCGATTACCACAAGATTGACCAGCTCACCGTCGAGCCCGAGGAGGTGGAGGTGCTGCTGCGCGAGGGGATAAAACTGGCCCCCATCATGGCCCGCACCCGATTGCTGCGCGCCTACGCTGGCGTGCGCCCGTTGGTGGCGGTGGATGGCGACGAGTCCGGTCGCAACATCAGCCGTGGCATTGTGCTGCTGGATCACGCCGAGCGTGACGGCCTCAAGGGGTTCAACACCATCACAGGCGGCAAGCTGATGACCTACCGGCTGATGGCCGAATGGGCCACCGACTTGCTTGCCAAAAAGCTTGGCAACAGCAAGCCCTGCCGCACCGCCGAGCTGAGCCTGCCCGGCTCGCGGGATCCGGAGAAGGTCTCCGCCCCCGGCCTCTCGGTGCCCGCCGAAGGCTCGGCCCAGTACCGCCACGGCGAGCGGGTCATCGCCTTTTTCCGCGACAACCCCAAGGCCAACGCCCTCATCTGCGAGTGCGAGATGGTGACCGCGGGCGAGATTGAATACGCCCTGCGGGAGCTCGACGTGGACAACCTGGTGGACTTGCGCCGCCGCACTCGTCTGGGCATGGGCCCCTGTCAGGGGGAGCTGTGCGCCTATCGCGCCGCCGGCCTGATGCAGGAGTACGGCAAGGCGGACGGTCGTCAGGCCTGCGTCATGCTGCGCCAGTTCCTGGAGGAGCGCTACAAGGGCACCCGGCCGGTGCTGTGGGGCGATGCCCTGCGGGAAGCGGAATTTACCTACTGGATCTACGAAGGGCTGTTCGGCCTTGGCGAGTGGACGGCCCCCCACCTGGTGAGCGAGCCCCCCTTCCCGCTCGATGCCAGCACCGCCAATTCCACCAAGGAGCGCAGCCATGAAATTTGACAGCATCGTGATCGGCGGCGGCATGGCGGGCCTCTCGGCGGCCCTGCGCCTGGCCGAGGCCGGCCAGAAGACCCTGCTGATGGCCTCCGGCCAGAGCGCCCTGCACTTCTCCTCCGGCTCGGTGGATCTGCTGGAGAGCGAGGGAGATCCCCGCGCCGCCCTGCCCGCCTTTATGGCGGCCCATCCGGATCACCCCTACAGCAAAGTAGGCATACAGAATATCGAGGGGAGTCTGGCCGATCTGCAACGCCACTGCGCAGAAGAGGGGCTGCCCCTGATGCGCCAGGAGCACAACCACCATCGCCTGACCCCCATCGGCACCCTGAAATCCACCTGGATCTCCCCCGACACTTGTGCCTGCGTGACTGATGCCCCCGCTCCCGACGCCATCCTGCTCGCCACCCTGGAAGGGTTTCGCGATTTTCACCCGGCGCTCGCGGCGGCGAATCTCGCGACCCACGCCCGCTTTGCCCACAGCCGCATCCTGACCGGGGAAATTCGCCTGCCCCAGCTCGCCCAGTTCAGCCGCAATCCCCACGAGTTTCGCTCCGCCGACATCGCCCGCCTGTTCGACAAGCAGGGGCCTGGCCAGCAGGACCTGCTGGCGGATCTGGCCCGCGAGATCAGCCGCGTGATGCAGGGATGCGGCGTGCCCGGCTGTCGCCATATCGTGCTGCCCGCCTGCCTGTCGCTGGGGCTGGTCGGCCCGCGTCTGAGCGAGCTGGAACGGCGCACCGGCTGCACCATCAAGGAGGTGGCCACCATGCCGCCATCCCTCATCGGCATGCGGATGCAGGAGGCCCTCAAGCGCCGCTTCATGGCCCTTGGCGGCACCTTCCTCACCAGCGAGCGGGTGCTGGGCGCTCGCTATGACGGCGACAAGGTGATCGGGGTGCACAGCCAGCACGGGGAGGATCAGCTGTTCGAGGCGGACCACTTCGTGCTCGCCTCCGGCAGCTTCTTCAGCCGAGGACTGGAGTCGCGCCTCGGGGGCATTCGTGAACCCATCTTCGATGCCGACGTACTGAGCCTTGCCGAGCGCGACGCCTGGGCCGGCCGCCGCCTGTTCGACCACCACCCCTTCATGGGCTTCGGGGTCAAGACCGACGAGCGGCTGCGGGTGCTGCGCGGCGGCAGGCCCCTCACCAACCTTTACGGCGCCGGCAGCGTGCTCGCGCACTATGACCCCATTAAAGAAGGTTCCGGCTCCGGCGTGGCCGTTGCCACCGGCTGGCAAGCCGCTGGCCATATTCTGGCGGAGGGCTGAGATGAATCACATATTCCCACCCCAACGACACGGCGTGCTGGCCCACGACGATGCCCAATCCAAGGAGGGCTCTGGCTCAGGTGTCGCGATCGCCACCGGCTGGCAGGTCGCCGGTCACATTTTGAGTTCAGCCCAATGATGATTTCGCCCCATATCCCGTGCCTTCACACCCAACGGGAGGAGAACTGACATGCTACTGGATCATGCCAACCAGACTTTCGATCAGTGCATCAAATGCACCGTCTGTACCGCCTACTGCCCGGTGGCCAAGGCCAACCCGGCCTACCCCGGCCCCAAGCAGGCGGGCCCGGATGGGGAGCGGCTGCGCATCAAGAGCCCGGAGCTCTTTGACAGCGCCCTCAAATACTGCACCAACTGCAAGCGCTGTGAAGTAGCCTGCCCGAGCGGGGTGCGCATCGGCGACATCATCGCCAAGGCCAAGCACCAGTACAGCGGCTTCAAGCCGGGGATCCGCGAGTTCGTGCTCTCCCACACGGATCTGATGGGCAGCATGTCCACCCTGATGGCCCCGGTGGTCAACTTCACCACCGGCCTCAAGCCGATGAAGCAGGTGCTGGACAAGGCGCTGGGGGTCTCATCCCACCGGGACCTGCCCAAATATTCACAAGGCACCTTCCGCGGCTGGTACAAGAAGCAGAAAACGACTCAGGCCCGCTTTGCGCGCCAGATCGCCTACTTCCACGGCTGTTATGTGAACTACAACCATCCGCAGCTTGGCAAGGAGCTGGTGCAGGTGCTCAACGCCATGAACATCGGCGTCCAATTGCTTGCGCGGGAGAAGTGCTGCGGCGTGCCGCTGATTGCCAACGGCTTCATGGACAAGGCCAGGCAACAGGCGGCCTTCAACATCCAGCAGCTGGAGAACACCCTGCTCGGCAACGAGATGCCGCTCTTGGCCACCTCCTCCACCTGCGGCTTCACCCTGCGGGACGAATATCCCCACCTGCTGGAGCAGGACAACCACAAGGTGCGGGATCGCATCTCCCTGGTGACCCGCTTCCTGTGGAACGAGTTCGATCGGGGCAACAAACCGGCCATGAAGCCCCTCAATCTGCACATCGCCTACCACACCCCCTGCCACCTGGAGAAGATGGGGGGGGTCATCTACACCCTCGAACTGCTGCGGGCCATCCCCGGCGTCAAGGTGACGGTGCTGGACTCCCAGTGCTGCGGCATCGCCGGCACCTACGGCTTCAAGTCGGAAAACTACGACACCAGCCAGGCCATCGGTCAGGGGCTGTTCGATCAGATAAACCGGCTCAAACCCGATCTGGTCATCACCGACTGCGAGACCTGCAAGTGGCAGATCGAGATGAGCACGGCGTTTCGCTGCGAACACCCGGTGCACCTGCTGGCACGGGCGCTGGCCTGACCGCCATCCCCCCGGTCCGCCCATCATCACGGGCACCGGCTTGGAGGCGACACGCCCCGGTCAATGCCTGCGCCCCCTCTGGCCGGCATTGACCGGGATCGGCGCGGCAAGGCCCTGACGCCGCCCGGGTAGCCCCGATGGGAGGCTTGGGCGGCGAACCATTTTGGTTGTTTGAACCGCTAGCACAGTGAAAAGCAGCAACAACACCCACTCTGTTAAAAACCACATCCCATTGCCACCACCATAAAACATCAAGCCAGCATATTCAGCCAAAAAAAAGAGCCGGCATTCGCCGGCTCTTTGCATCATCTCACCCCATCAGGGGTGCTGGATGATCAGGCTGTGCTGATCCAGCATGGATTGCAGGATGTCGTGAGAGGAGGAGCCGCTCAGGTTCCAGCCACTCAGATCCACGTCCTTCAGGGTGATCTGCTGGGTGACATTGCCATCCCCCGCCGGGGAGACCGACAGGCTCACGTCACTCAGGCCATTGCCGGTGCTGGTCACCGATGCCTGGAGATGACCCAGCAGGCCATCCACGCTGTTGTCGGTCACCCCCTTGAGCAGGTCCGCCAGATCGATCCTGTCCCCCTCCTGGGGACGGAAGTCGGTGATGGTGTCTATCGCCGGAGAGGCCGTCGTCCCCTCGTCACCACTGCCCCACACGAAGAGATCGCTGCCGGCGCCACCGGTCAGGATGTCGTTGCCCTGACCGCCCCGCAGCACATCATCTCCCATGCCGCCCAGGAGGCGATCATTGCCGGAGGAGCCGAACAGCCAGTCCCCCTGATCCGAGCCCAGCAGATCGTGACCGCTCTGGCTGTGGATGGTGATGGTCTCCGTGGCCGAGCTCAGGGTGCTGCCACCCAGGCTGGATTCGGCACTCAGGGTGAGGGCATGATCCCCCGCCGGCAGATCCTTGAGGTAGATGGGCACGGACTGGTCCATCGGCAGCAACCAGTCGTTGCCATCCGCGTGGCCGACGCTCTGGCCGTGCTCGTCCACCACCTGGGCGCTGCCGAGGTTCTGGATCCGCACCGACAGCTCACCCGGGGCCGGATTGACCACGCTGGCGCTGAGGTTGAGCGGCACCCAGGCCCCTTGCAACGCAAGGATATCGTGGGTGCCGACCCCCAGTTGGGGATCGTCCGGCTCGGCCGTCACCTGGATGGCAATCTGGGCGCTGTCGGTCAGGACGCCACCGGCACCGGTATTGCCCTGATCCGAGGTGGTGATGCTCAGGTTGTCCAGACCCCAGAAGTCCCTGGCTGGCTCGTAGTGCAGGTTGCCTGCCAGCAGGCCGTTGAGATCATCGAGCGACCCGACCAGGGTCACCACGCTGGTCCCCGCCCCCTGCACCGAGACGGCGCCTGCCGCCCCCAGCAGGGTCAGCACACCGTGCTCCACCCGCAGCACCATGGAGATGGGGGCGCTGCCCGCATCCACGTCCTTCACGCTGATCCCGGTGAGCGACAGGGAGCCATCCTCTTTCACCTGCAATGAGCCCGGCACCTGAGTGACAGGGGCATCGTTGACCGGCTCGACCTCGATGGGCAGCACGTCGGTATCGCTCAGGGGACCACCGCTGCCGGTGTTGCCAAGATCATTGGTCACCATGGTCAGGGCATCCTGGCCATTGAAGTCCTGCTCGCCCTGATAGGTCACGCCCCCTGCGAGCAAGGCATTGATGGCATCCTGGGAACCGCTCAGCACCAGGGTGTTGCTGCCGCTGCCGCTCACCGTCACGCCACTGCCCGCCGCCAGTTCCAGGGTACCGTGCAGCACGGAGAGGGGGCTGTTGCCCGCATCCACATCGCTCACCTGCAGCCCGTGAATGGTGAAGGGCTGATCTTCCTGCGCCACCTGGGGCGTCGTTGGCAGCTGGTTGACGGGGGCATCGTTGACCGGTTGTACCAGGATGGGCAGCACATCGGTGTCACTCAGGGCGCCACCGCTGCCGGTATTGCCCCTATCGTCCGTCACCATGGTCAAGGCGTCATTGCCATGGAAGTCCGGGTCGCCCTGATAGGTGACGCCGCCCGAGAGCAGGGCATTGAGATCCGCCAGCGTGCCGGTCAGCACCACATCGCCGGTACCGTTGCCGGTCAGGGTCACGCCGCTCCCGGCCGGCAGGGTCAGGGTGCCGTGCTCCACCGAGAGGCGCACTTCCATGATGCCGTTGCCCGCATCCACGTCCTTGACCTGCAGACCCTGGATGACGAACGGCTCGTCCTCCTGTGCCACCTGGGGATCATCGGGCAGCACGTGACGGGGGCGTCGTTTACCGGGCTCACATCGAGATGGATGGTGCCGTTCACTTCGGGGCCGAGGGCGCCGTTGTCCAGGCTCTGGGCCGTCACCTTGATCGCCATGGCGCCGTTGGCGTCGTTGGTCACGAGCTCCACCGCGTCGAGCTTGCCGCCGTCCGTGGTGACCTGCCAGCGGCCAACGCCGAGATCCACTACGGTGCCGCTCACCCCGCTCGGCAGGCGGATTTCTGCCCCGTCCGGCACCCCTTCCAGGGTGACGCGCACCTGCTCGGGCCCGTTCTCGTGCACATTGCCAGCATTGCCGCCGGTGGCCTGGGTATCCCGGGTCTCCACCCCCAGGTTCAGGGTGATCACATCCCCTTCGGTGCCGCTCGCCTGCTCCTGCATGTCAGTGATGACCGCATCCCCCACCGGATTGACGGTGACGGTGAAGCCCGCACTGGTTTCAAGGGGCAGGGTCAGCCCCTTGTCCAGGGTGAAGGCGCTCAGGGTCAGATCCACGGTGCCGCTGAAGTCCGCAGGCGGGATCAGGGTCAGCTTGGAGAAGTCGGTGCCCACAGGCACCTGCCACACCCCACCGCCGATGTTGACCGCCGGGGCGGACAGGGTGAAGCCATCCGGCACCCCCTTGATCTGCAGCCCGACGATCTGCTCGGAGCCATCGTTGTCGATGAGGCTGGCCCCCAGCCCCCCCAGGCTCACGCTGCCATCTTCCTGGCCCGTGACGTTCTGGACCGTGAGGTTGGCCGGATCGTTCACCGGCAGCACCTCGAAGCTCACGTTGCCGCTCCAGCTCCCCCGATCCTTGCCCGTGGTGGCGGTATCGAGAATATCCACCGTCACCGCCAGCGGCACCTTACCGCTGAAGTGTTCTTTGGGCACGAACACCAGATCCTTCAGATCCGCCGGGTCGTTCACCGTGAGGGTGGAGACCGGCTGGCCGTTCTTGTCGAGGAAGTGACCATATTGGGGATCCACGGTCACGACCACCTGCTCCACGGTCTCGAAACCGCCATCGGCCACCGAGGGGCTGATGTCGGCGAGCTTGACCGAGAGATCGAGATGAATGTCGGTGTCTTCCAGGTTGTCAGGCTGGCCGTCGCCGTTTACGTCCTTCACGTTCAGTTGCAGCTCCGGCAGGCCGTCCGCCCCGCCGTTGATGTCCACCTCCGGGGTGATGGAGAGAGTGACATCCTTCTCCACCATTTTGGTGTCACCGCTCACGGTGTCGGTGTTGACCAGGCGCACATTGAAGTGCAGGCCGTCACCGGCATAGTCTTGCGGCAGGGTCAGGGTCAGGCGGTCGAGATCATAGAGGCCACCCGGCAACTTGATGAGGTACTCGCCGTTGACGAAGTCATAGGTGAGCCCCTGTACGTTGACGCCCGGAGGAAGACCAGTGATGACGATGCTGAGCTCGTCGTCCCCGCTGTCCGCCGTGCCCAGGGTCACCATCTGCTTGAGCTGGCTGCCGAAGTTGACGCCGTGATCCTCCACCCCGGTGATGGGGGTACTGTTATCAAAATCGACATCGGCGGCCACCTGACCCGAGTGGGTCGCGCCATGGAAGTCGGCGCTGGCGGTGATCTCCCGATAGGCCGGGGCGCTCACATCCCCCTCGTTGTTGTCACCAAGGTCGACCACCCTGGCGCTCACCTTGAAGGTGACGGTGCCGGTGAAGCCATCCGGCGAGCGCAGGGCATAACTGCCGAGGGCGTCGTGGGGCACCGTCCAGTTGCCCTTGCCATCGTTGATGCCGCCCACCACCACGAAGCCGGGGGGCAGATCGCTGATCACCAGGTAGTCGATAACCTCATCGCTGCTGGGGTCCAGATCCTCGAACACGAAGACGCCGTCCAGCGGGATGTCGTGCCCGTCCGGGCTCTCCAGCTGACCGGTCTGCACCAGGTTGCCATCGGGCTCCACCACCGCCTGGATATCCACATGCAGGGTGCCGTCGATCACCTTCTGGGCAGTGGCGCTGGAGTCCACATCCACTTGTGTCACCGTGACATGGCTCTGGAGGGTGGTGTCCCTGTCGCTGTCCTCGGGCCCTTTCACCAGCAGCTGGCCACCGCCGAGCAGGCTTTGCAGCTCGGCGTCGCTCAAGTCCACAGCGCCGCCGCTCACGGTCAGCTGGGTCTCGACCCCACCCACGCGGATCCAGACTTCATACCCGGGTTCGATACCGGAAAGGCTGAGGTGGGTCACCTTCTCGGCGCCGTCGGTCTGGTCAGGCTGCCAGTCGAGGACGGTGAACTGATCCTCCAGGCCATGGCTGGTCTTGGCATAGTCGGTGGCGTCGATGGCCGGCTCCACCTTGATGGTGAGGGGCACGTCGAAGCTCTTGTGATCGCCGTCGTTCTCGGTCACCACCACGTGTCCGACCAGGTGCAGATCGGCGGTGCTGTTGAGGGGCGGCTGGATCTGCAGGTTGCCGAGGCTGGTCACATCCACCTGGTAGAGGGGATTGCCCTTGCCATCGAGCCCGGCGAAGGTGAGGGTCAGCTCCTTGCCATTGCCGTCGAATACCCTGGCCCCTTCCGGCAGCCCTTCCAGCACCAGGTTCAGGGTTTCCGAGTGATCGAGCGGGGTATCCGTCCACTCCCCCGAGGTGAGCTTGAAGTCCAGCGGTGCCCGGCCATCCTCCTGGATGGTGATGCTGTAGCCGTTGCCATCCTGGGTCCAGTCGGTGGTATTGAGATCGAAATGGGGTTCATCCACTACCCCCACCAGATCCACGTGCAGGCTCTGGCTGCCGGTCTCCTTCTCGTTCACCACGGTGTGGGTCTGGCCGCTGGCATCGGTCAGGATGGCGGTGTCCTTCACCACCCCCTTGATGGTGAGATCGAAATCGACGTTGCTGTTTTTGGGCGGCAGCAGCTTGAGGTCATTGATGCGGTCATAGGGCACCTCGTAGTAGCCGTTGGCATCCAGAGTGACCGCCACCCCGCCCAGCAGCAGGGTGGCACCGGCGGGCAGGCCGCTGATGCGCACGAACAGCTGCTCGGAGCCATCCGTGGTGTCTCCCAGATGGGCGAGCCCAATCTTGCTGCCCAGATCGATCAGGGTATCTTCCTTGCCCTGGATCTCGCGCACCGTCAGCTTGGCGTCGTCCGCCAGCGGGTTCACGTTGACAATCACCTCCAGCGGATCGCCGAGGGCCGTCTCCTTGCCGGTCACCACCGCAATGCTGTTCACTTAAGCGGAGCCGCATTGCGATTTACCGGAAAACGGGTCTTTGATATCTTCACCGCCCTGGGTCTCGATGGCCTGGGGCGTTTTTCTATGAACATGACGCCTATGCAGCCCCGCAACTCCGCCAACCTCCGTGGCGTATGGGCTGGCGATAACGCGCCCGCCATCACTGCCATCTGGTTCGCGATGAACTGACAGGCAAACTTAAAGCTCACCTCATTGGGCGCTCGCTGATGGGCTACGGCGGCCTGGCTGGCCTCCCGCCTGACCAGATTGTATCCAAGCAGCAATCCCCACAGCTCCTGATAGACCAAGTTCACTTTCTTGCTTCTCAGCGTGATGGCGTTGTGCTGCATCGCGCTTTTGATATCCCGGTATCCCAGCTCGATTTCCCAGCGCTCGTGGTACAGGGTCGCCACCTGAGCTGCACTGAATCGCGCCACGGGCAGGGAGGTAAAGACCGTTTTCTCCTTGCCTGCCACCTCATAGGTCACTGCGCGAACTTGCCAGTGTGTCGGCAACGCCGGGTTTTTCTTGCGAGCCTGAGGCGAGACCGTCATTTGCAACAGACGGTCACCGTCGCCATAGCGCTCAAGTTCCGTGTATACCAGCCCCTTGCGTTCCGGGATGAGCCAGTGACGGTCGGTGTCTTCGGCCTGAATACGCAGCAACAGGTCGGCACCGAAGAAGCCTTTATCCAGCAGGGTCACTGACTTGTCCGGCAATGAGTGAATGAACTCGCTGGCCAGGGGGATTTCCCCTTTGCGGTACGGGCTGATGGCCGCGTTGGCAATGACATGCGAGCGGACATTCATGAGCGTGACCAACCGCAGCATCGGGTAGAGTGTCTGCCGGTTGGTTGAGGTGTTACCCGAGCCGAAATGTGCTCTGAGTTCAGGCATATCCTGGGTTCGGAACAGGGCCCCATCGATGGCAAAGACCTGTAAACCGTGCCAATGGTCTTCAGGATAACGTTCCCGCCCCCACACATCGGCGCACTGTTTGAACAGCCACTCGAGCGGCTGTTTGCCGAGTCGCTGACGGGCCTGAGACAGGGCACTGTCCGCGAGCAAGGCATCATTGGCCAACCCTTCTGCACAGATGTTGAGGCGCCGAGCGACCTCGGAGATGGGCTCATTGCGGAAAAAGGCCATCCCCACGACGAGCCACAAGACCATATCAGAAGGTAAGCGGCGTCGGCGGATAGTGGCCTTTTCAGACAAGGCGGCAGCGGCAGTAATCCATTCGTCGGGAATATGGTCGGCAAAAATGGCCAGCCGAGCCAGCATGTCGCCAGATGCCTCAACAACATCGTTCAGATCGTTTGCAATAGACATAAAAAATCCGGAACTAGTGATTGGTTCCGGATTGTCCTACAGCAGAAGGATCGGTCAATGGATCCTTAACTGATCAGCATTGCCGTGACAGGCGGCTATTTTACCGTCAATAACCCCCTATAACCCTTCGTCATTTTCGAAAATATCGAAATTAAATGCCGCCAACCGTCCTATTAAATTCAATAAGACGCTATCAAGCCGCGAATATGCTGGAATAAAGCCCTTATTTTCCCTTTCATGAAAACAGATGGCTCTCTTGGCACCCATTTCTACGACAGCTTCTGTCACAAAGTCCCTTGACAGGGACCATGGTGATGGAAAACCGAAGCCTCCCCCTCACCCCTTCGCAAGCTTAATATTGAATTTAAATTCAATATCAACAGTTTATTCTCTCTCTGCATGCGGTGTATCTCTCCGCCGCCTCTCGCCCAGCCCTCCTCGCCAACATGATGAACATCGATTTTACCTATTTTCATCAAAAGAGAACGGGTGGAAATAACCCTCGGATGAGGTTCAATAATTCCACCTGGATCGCACTTTTGGCATCCCTCCCCCCCCTCAATTGATCTAGCGCAACTCCCACGGGGATAAATAATTATCCATTTTACCCATTTGGTATTATCCCCCCGAGCAATTGCATAAACACCGATTTATATGCAGCCATAACAATGGATCGGCCTGCCATGCCCGTCGATGATGAGCACAGATGTCCACACCAAGATGGAACGGTCAGGCCCGACATGGACTTTTATCTGGGAGTGATGACCGTGGGTTCATATGACAAGCTATTTCGACCAGGGCTGGCAGCCCTGCTGCTGACCGCCCTGCTGGGCGCTGGCAGTCTGGCACAGGCGGCCGACGAGGCACAAAGCAAGGGCAAGATCGAGGCGCGCAGCGAGCTGTTCGCCAAGGATCACACCGATCAGTTCACCAGCTGGAAAGGCACCAGCGAGAGCCGCGAGCGCACCGACGCCCTGGCGGAAGATCCGCAGATGGTGGTGCTCTGGGCCGGCTACCCCTTCTCCAAGGATTACAACAAGCCGCGCGGCCACTTCTATGCGCTGACCGACGTGCGGGAAACCCTGCGTACCGGCGCCCCCAAGACTGCCGAAGACGGTCCGCTGCCCATGGCCTGCTGGAGCTGCAAAGGCCCGGACGTGGCCCGCGTCATCGACGAGAAGGGTGAGGATGGCTACTTCAAGGGCATGTGGGCAAAAGGCGGACCGGAGATCGTCAACACCATCGGCTGCGCCGACTGCCACGACACCGCCTCGAAAGAGTTCAAGGAAGGGAAACCCGCCCTACACCTCTCCCGTCCCTATGCCGACCGGGCCATGACCGCCATCGGCAAGCCGTTCAAGGAGCAGGGACGCTTCGATCAGCAGTCTCAGGTGTGCGGCCAGTGCCACGTGGAGTACTACTTCAGCGGCCCCACCAAGGCGGTGAAATTCCCCTGGGACAAGGGTACGACTGTTGAGCAGATGGAAGAGTATTACGACGAGATTGGCTTTGCCGACTGGACCCATGCCCTCTCCAAGACCCCCATGCTCAAAGCCCAGCATCCGGAGTACGAGACCTGGCGCGCCGGCATTCACGGCCAGAACAACGTCGCCTGCGTCGACTGCCACATGCCCAAGGTGCAGAACGAGCAAGGCAAGGTCTACACCGACCACAAGGTAGGCAACCCCTTCGATCGCTTCGACCAGACCTGCCGCAACTGCCACACCCAGAGCAAGGAGATGCTGCAAGGGGTGGTCAAGCAGCGCAAGGACGCCGTCACCGAAATCAAGCTCAAAGTCGAGAAGCAGCTGGTGCACGCCCACTTTGAAGCCAAGGCCGCCTGGGATGCCGGTGCCACCGAGGCCGAGATGAAGGACATTCTGCAGGATATCCGTCACGCCCAATGGCGCTGGGACTTCTCCATCGCCTCCCACGGGGTGCAGATGCACGCCCCGGAAGTGGCGCTGCGCATGCTGGGAACCGCCCTGGACAAGGCCGCCGACGCCCGCACCAAGCTGGCACGCCTGCTGGCCGCCAAGGGGATCAGCCACGAGATCGCCATTCCTGACATCTCCAGCAAGGAGAAGGCCCAGGCCGCTCTTGGGATGGACATGAAGCAGATGAACAGCGACAAGGCCCAGTTCCTCAAGACCACAGTCCCCGCCTGGGATGCCGAGGCCAAAGCGGCCGGACGGCTCGCACAATGACGAGGCATGCGGGCCCGCAGTGTCGGGCCCGCAGCCGGATGGAGGCTTCCTATGGGTGATTTAACAATGGATTTCTTACGACTGATGCTGATGGCAGCCATGCTGCTGACCAGCCTGCAGGGCCAGGCGGCCGATGCGGCAACCGCCCCGGCACCGACTACACATGAAGTGGAATTTCTGCGCAGTGCCGACAAGGCCTGCACCGACTGCCACAAGGAGCAGGTCGAAGGCATGCACGGCAAGCACGGCCAGGCGACCAACCCCAACAACCTGGCGCCGGTAACCTGCACCAACTGCCACGGTCAACCCTCCCCCCAACACCGGGAAGGGGTCAAGGACGTGATGCGCTTTAGCGACAGCTTCAATGACAAACAGAGTACCGAGCGCTACCCCATCGCCGAGCAGAACGGGGTCTGCATGAGCTGTCACGAGCCCAAAGTGCTGCGCGAGGCGCTCTGGGCCCACGACGTGCACGCCACCAAGCTCACCTGCACCAGCTGCCACCAGCTGCACCCGGCCAAGGAGCCCATGGTGGCTATTCCGGAGAAGTCTCGCATCAAGCTCTGCGTCGACTGCCACAGCAAGCAGCATGAGGCCGTCAAGGCGGCCAAGGCGAACACCACCTCGGGCAAGGAGGTACCATGAGCTGCTCTCGCCGTCACTTCATGGCGGGGATGAGCGCGGGGGCCCTCATCATGATGACAGGGCCGACTCGCTCCCTTGCTACCCCCCTCGCCCACAGCCAGACCATCGACGGGGTCCGCTTTGGCATGCTCCACGACGAGACGGCCTGCATCGGCTGTACCGCCTGCATGGATGCCTGCCGGGAGGTGAATCAGGTGCCAGAGGGGGTCTCGCGCCTCGAGATCATCCGCTCCGGCCCCATCGGCACCTTCCCCGATGCCGAGTACCACTTCTTTCGCAAGTCCTGCCAGCACTGCGACAACGCCCCCTGCGTGCACGTCTGCCCCACCGGTGCCTCCCATATCCGCAAGGAGGATGGCATCGTCGACGTCAACCCGGATCTCTGCGTTGGCTGCATGTACTGTCTGGCTGCCTGCCCCTATCAGGTGCGCTTTATCAACCCTGTGACCAAGGTGGCCGACAAGTGCGACTTTTGCCGCAAGACCAACCTGGCGGCGGGCAAGGAGCCGGCGTGCGTGGAATCCTGCCCCACCAAGGCGCTGGTGTTCGGCAATCTGGATGACCCGGACAGCCCCATCGCCAAACGGCTGGTAAAGGAGACCACCTATCGCTACAAGCAGGCACTCGGCACTTCGCCCAAGATGTACCGCGTGCCCAAAGGGGAGATAAAGTCATGACGATGCAAGAGGCATTTCACTTCCCTTCCCTTGTGTGGGGATTTGTCCGATCGCCATCTACCGCAGTAACAGAAGGAGGAATGGATCATGTTGCATGATGCATTTCACTTCCCCTCGCTGGTGTGGGACTGGCCCATAGCCATCTACCTGTTCCTGCTCGGCATCTCCGCCGGGGCCACCACCCTCTCGGTGCTGCTGCGCCGCAAGGGAGCCGGCAGCGAGAGCGGCATCATCAAGGCGACTGCCATTCTGGCGCCGGTGAGCGTGGTGCTGGGGTTACTGATCCTCATCTTCCACCTGGCCCGCCCCTGGACCTTCTGGAAGCTGATGTTCCACTACCAGTTCGACTCCGTGATGTCGATGGGGGTCATGCTGTTCCAGGTCTACATGGCGGTGCTGTTCGCCTGGCTGGCAGTGGTGTTTCGGGCCGAGATCGAGACCTTGCGCAGTCACCTGCTGCAAGAGAAGTTCGCCTTTGTGGATAATCTCATCGCTTGGCTTGCCCGCATCGAGCGGCTGCTGGCGCCGCTCTTGCTGCTGCTTGCCGTGCTCTTGGGGGCCTACACCGGCTTTCTGCTCTCCGCGCTCAAGACCTATCCGCTGTTGAACAACCCGGTGCTGCCGGTGCTGTTCCTCATCTCCGGCGTCAGCTCCGGCATCGCCTCCACCATCTTGCTGGCGGTCACCCTGTTCAAGGAGAACCATCACAGCCAGGGAGTGAGCTTTGTCCACCGCTTCGAGCGGCCGGTGCTGGCGGTGGAGGTGTTGCTGCTGGTCTGCTTCTTTACCGGCCTCTACTTCGGTGGCGGCCAGAAGGAGGCAGCCATGTGGGCCGCCATCGGCAGCGGCTTCTGGGCTCAGGTGTTCTGGCTCGGGGTGGTGGGCATCGGCATGCTGCTGCCCCAGTTGCTGGCCCTGCTGGCCCCCGCGCCGCTGCGGGCCAGAAACGGCTATCTGGTGCTGGTCTGCAGCCTGACCCTGGTGGGGATCCTGCTGCTGCGCTACTTCGTGCTCTATGCCGGCCAGATGACGGTAGTTTAAAGGTATGATCACCAGCGCCAGCCACCCTCGGGTGACTGGCGCTTATTTGTTGCAATGAGTTGTTGCGATTGATTGTTGCCAGAAATGTGGATGTTATCCCCCAGCGCCGGTACGGTGCAGACGCTGCGGCATAACATAGACGAATGATTGACTGGAGGTTGTGTGCTGGCGGAGCTCGGCTATCTCTCACTGTTGCTGGCGACCGGGCTCGCCCTGCTGCAAGGGCTGCTGCCCTGGCTGGGGCTGCGGCTCGCCTCACGCCCGCTGCTGGGCTGCGCAAAGCCGCTGGCCATCCTGGTCGCGCTCCTGTTGGTGGCCGCCCTGCTGCTGCTCGCCAGCTGTTTTGGCCAGGATGACTTCACCCTGGTCTATGTGGCCCAGCACGCCAACAGCGCCCTGCCCCTTGGCTTCAAGCTGGCGGCCGTGTGGGGAGGCCACGAGGGCTCCATGCTCTTTTTCGTCTTTGCGCTGGGGCTGTGGGGCGCGCTGGTGGCCCTTTGCTCCAAACGGGTCGATCCGCTGATCACAACCCGGGTACTGGCCATCATGGGGCTGATCGTCGGGCTGTTCGGCCTCTATACCCTGATCTTCTCCAGCCCGTTTGACCGCCAGTTCCCGGGGCCGCTGGAGGGGCGCGATCTCAACCCCATGCTGCAGGACATCGGCCTCATCATCCACCCGCCCCTGCTCTATCTCGGTTATGTCGGTTTTGCGGTCAACTTCGCCTTCGCCATGGCGGCGCTGCACTCGGGTCGGCTCGATGGCGCCGTGGCCCACTGGAGCCGCCCCTGGGCGCTCGGCTCCTGGGTCTTTCTCACCGCCGGCATCGTGCTGGGCTCCTGGTGGGCCTATTACGAGCTCGGCTGGGGCGGCTGGTGGTTCTGGGATCCGGTGGAAAATGCCTCCCTCTTGCCCTGGCTGCTCGGCACCGCCCTGCTGCACGCCCTGGTGGTGTGCGAGAAGCGCGGCGCTTACGGCCACGCCGTGTTGCTGCTCTCCATCTTTACCTTTTCGCTGAGCCTGCTCGGTACCTTCGTGGTGCGCTCCGGGGTGCTCACCTCGGTACACGCCTTTGCGGTGGACCCCAGCCGCGGCCTCACCCTCTTGTTGCTGCTCGGTTTGCTATTGACCTGCGCCCTCACCCTTTTTGCCCTGCGGGCGGACATTCGCGCTCCCTATGCCCGCTTTGGCTTGCTGTCAAAAGAGGGGCTGCTCGGCGCCGCCATCCTGCTGCTTTGCGTGGCCTGCGCCAGCGTGCTGCTCGGCACCTTCTACCCCATGGTGTTCCAGTCGCTCCATCTGGGCTCGCTCTCGGTGGGCGCCCCCTATTTCAATACCATCTTCGTGCCGCTGGCCCTCTGCCTGATGGCGCTGATGACCCAGCTGCCGCGCCTGCGCTGGCAACATCTGGCAGCCCAGCGCCGCATCACGGTGCTGCTCCCATGCCTGTTCGGCCTGCTGGGGGGCACCTTGCTGAGCCTCGCCTATCCCGAACCGCTGCGGGCAAGCTGGCTGGGGCTTGCGGCCAACGTGCTGAGCCTCTGGCTGATGGCCAGCCTGCTGCTCCCGCTCTTGCAACCGATCGCCCTGCGCGAGCTCACCCTCAATCGGTTCGGCAGCCTGCTGGCCCACCTCGGGGTGGCAGTGTGCGCCCTCGGCATTGCGCAGGTGAGTCACCACAGTCAGGAGGGGGGCGCGGTACTCGCCGCAGGCCAACCCTATCGGCTCGGCGCCTTCGCGTTTCGCTACGAGGGGAGCGAGCCGCTCATCGGCCCCAACTACACCGCCGAGCGCATCACGCTTAGCGTGCACAAGGACGGTAAAGAGGTTGCGCGGCTGACCCCGGAGCGGCGTCACTACAGCGTGCGCACCATGAACATGAACGAACCCGGGATCAAATGGGGAATGCTCGGCGATCTCTACGTGGTGCTTGGCGAGAAGATGGGACCCGGCGCCTATGCCATGCGGCTGCACCATAAGCCGCTGGTGCGCTGGATCTGGCTCGGCGGCCTGTTGATGATGACGGGCGGCGCCCTGCGTCTGCTCGCCCGCCGACCGCTGCTGGCTAGCCATCCTGCGTCAGCGACCGCCCCCTACCCTCGGCTTGAACAGGAGTCCTTATGAACGCCCGTTTGCGCCTGTTCGTGCCGCTCGTGCTCACCCTGGGGCTCGGCGCCCTGCTCTGGCTCGGCCTTGGCAACAACCCCTACAGCCAGGATGAGGCCGTCGCAGGGCGCACTCTGCCAGCCTGGCAGAGTGACGATCTGTTTGGCGGCGTCCCCATCCACACCGCGGCGCTCAAGGGGGAGCCCTTCGTGCTCAACGTCTGGGCCAGCTGGTGCCCCAACTGCCGCACCGAACATCCGCTGCTGGGTGATCTGGCCAGCGCCGTGCCCCTCTATGGCCTCAACTACCGGGACAAGGGAGATGCCGCCCGCGCCTGGCTCACCGAGGCGGGCAACCCCTATCGCGCCGTGCTGGCCGACCCCGACGGCCGACTCGCGCTGGAGCTCGGCGTCTACGGCACGCCGGAAACCTATCTCTTCGCCAGTGACGGCACCCTGCTGACCCGCCACACGGGTGAGCTCACCCGGGAAGTCTGGCAACGCCAGTTTGCCCCCCAGCTTGCAAAGGCCCGCAGCAACATCGCTAGCCAGCCCGAAGTGGAAAGAGAAGCGGAGAGAGAAGTAGAGAGACAAGTGCAGGAGAGCAAACCATGAGCCGCCTCGGCCACGCCCTGATAGCGCCACTCTTGCTGGCCTTGAGCCTTGGGGCCCTTGCCAGCGGGGTCGACACCTATGAGTTTCGCCACCCCGAGCGGCAGACCCGCGCTCAGGAGCTGGCCCGCGCCCTGCGCTGCCCCCAGTGTCAGAACCAGAACCTGGTGGAGTCCAACTCCCCCATCGCCCGGGATCTGCGGCTCGAGGTCTACCGCTGGGTGGACGAGGGGCAGTCTGATGAGCAGGTGATCGCCCGCATGACGGAGCGCTTCGGCGATTTCGTGCGCTACGATCCCCCCTTCAAGCGCAGCACGGCGCTGCTGTGGGGCGGCCCCGCCCTCTTGCTGTTGCTGGCACTCAATCGCCTGCGCAGGAGCCTGCATCGCCGGCAACCGGCGCGGGTGCCGCTTGTCGGCGACAGAGCCGAGGGGGTGCTCGCCCACGACCCCAGGGCCGAACTGAACCGGCTGATCATGGCCGAGCAGCAGGCGGGGCTTGCCCCCCACAGCCGCCTCTACCGGGAGCTGGAGCTGGCCCGCCTCGCCAACGCCACCCCAACCGCCGAGCAGGCCCTGCGCGAGCGGCTGGCCAAGGACCGCACCGCCCGTCCGCTGCCCTGGCTGCGCTCCTGGATGCTGTTTGGGGCCTTGCTGCTGGCGCTGATGGCCGGTATTTATGCCGGCACCGGCCGCTATCAGGCGTGGCAGGCGTATCAGGCGCGCCCCGATCCGCTGGCGGGATTGAGCCCGCGGGATCTGCAGGACAAGGAGCTGGGCGCCCTGCACCAGCGTCTGCAAGCCAACCCCGCCGATCTCGACGGCTGGGCGGCGCTCGGCCAGCTCTATCTCTATCGGGACGAGTACGACAATGCCCTGCTCGCCTACCAGCGCCTCGCCCTGCAAGAAGGGGGCGCCAGCGCGGCGACCCAGGCCGCCCAGGCCACCGTGCTCTACTACCAGGCGGGCCAGCAGCTCACCCCGGAGGCGCAGCGTCTGCTTGATAGCGCGCTCAAGCAGGACAAGGGTGAGGTGAGCGCCCTGATGCTGCTCGCCTCCGATCACTTCCTGCACGGCCGCTACTCCCAGGCCATCGCCCTCTGGCAGCAGTTGCTGGACGAGGAGCGCCCACGCATCAACCGGGTCGCGCTGATCAAGGCCATTCAGACCGCGCGAATGATGGGAGGATGACGCGGGGCAAAACGGCGATAATGCAGCGGACCATCTTCCCTGCCGGGCGCCGTTTTTATCGCCATGGTCGCCATTAACGACCCCTTCATCATCCCAAGGCGCCGAAAGGTGCAAAAAGAGTCGTCATCCCGCCCCTCGCCAGCATATAGTGCGCCCCCGTGGTGGCGTGTCTGCCATGGCCTGGCAGGCCTCTATGACTCCCTTTTGCGGGCCCAATAGCCCCGATGCGGGGGATTTCAAGGTGCGCTGGCCCATAAAATGGAAATATCCGGCCACCAGACGTTGTGAAGCGTCAATTACCGTCATATAACTTAGCCAAATGTCCCTGTGAGTCGTAGTAGAGTCAAATCATGAACCTTCGTCCTTTTCTTCCCTTGCTGCTCGGCGCCTTCCTCCTTCCCGCCAGCATGGAAAGCGCCCATGCCAACCCGTTTTCTGCGACCTCTTCTTCCACCAACAGCCTGCTCGAACCCCGCAGCAACCTGCCGCTGAGATCCGATGCCTACGTGGTCGTCAACCCGAAAACCGGCGAGACACTGGCAGAGCGCAACGCCAACCGGGTGATGTCCATCGCCTCCATCACCAAGCTGATGACAGCGCTGGTGGTACTGGATGGCAATCAGCGCCTCAACGAGACCCTCACCGTCACCATGGATGACGTGGACAGACTCAAGGGCACGGGGTCGCGCCTCGCGGTGGGCTCGCGCCTGAGCCGCGCCGACATGCTGCACATCGCACTGATGTCCTCTGAAAACCGCGCCGCCTCCGCCTTGGGACGGCACTACCCGGGTGGCCGCAAAGCCTTTATCGAGGCAATGAATGCCAAGGCCCGCATGCTCGGCATGTGGAGCACCCATTTCGCCGACAGCACCGGGCTCAACCCCCGCAACGTCTCCACCGCACACGATCTCGCCAAACTGGCTGCTGCCGCATCCACCTACCCGCTGATCCGCCAGTACACCGCCTCCGAGCAGCGTCTGGTACGCAACGGCAAGCGCCAGCTGCACTACCTCAACTCCAACCGCCTGGTACGGGAAGGAAGCTGGCCCATTCTGGTCTCCAAGACCGGTTATATCCGCGAGGCGGGGCGCTGCCTGGTGATGGGAACCCGGGTCAACAACGAGCCCGTGGTCATGGTGCTGCTTCACGCCAACACCACGGATGAACGGGTCGCCGATGCCAGAAAGATCAAGAGCTGGCTGGAAACCTCGGGCCGCATGACCCTGACGGCGCAGTCCACTCCCCAGCCCAGGCTCTTCAGCAGCCAGTAACGGCTACGAGAACAAGGGCCCCCGAACCGGCAGGTGCGGGGGCCTTTTTCATGAGTGGCAATCACCGCCTGCTGCCTCTTTCTGCTCCCCCAGTGATCCCGACCGTATGGTGCTTCGTTAAGGAGGCAGAGAGAAACCAAGGGCATCAACAGGGCCACCACATGCACCTCAAACCCCATCTACCCGAGAAGATCTGTCCCGTCTGCCAGCGTCTTTTTGCCTGGCGGCGCAAGTGGGCCCGCTGCTGGCAGGAAGTGCGCTATTGCAGCGAACGCTGCCGTCGTCGAAAGGAGCACCCCTGATGGAGCTGCGCCTCATTCTCGGAGATCAACTGAACGCAGGTCATAGCTGGTTTCGCACGCCGGATCCCGCTGTCTGCTACCTGATGGCGGAGCTGCGCCAGGAGACGGACTACTGCCGCCACCATCGCCAGAAGGTGCTCGCCTTCTTTGCCGCCATGCGCGCCTTCGCCGCCGCCCTCACCCAGGCGGGCCACCGGGTCTGCTACCTGACTCTCGATGAGAGCGCCCCCTGGCCCGATTTGCCGAGCTTGCTGGCGGCCCAGCTCGAAGCGCATCAGGCCGAGCGCTTCGCCTGGCAGAGCCCGGACGAGTGGCGCCTTGCAAGCCAGCTGACCCAGTGGGCCTCAGGCCTTGCCATCCCGACCGCTGAGGTGGACAGCGAACATTTTCTCACCCCCCGCGATGGCTGGCGACGCTACCCCCACAGCCGGATGGAGTTCTTCTACCGCGCCCTGCGAAAGCAGTACCGGGTGTTGCTCGATGAGCGCGGCCAGCCCCTTGGGGGGCGCTGGAACTTCGATGCCGAGAATCGCGCCAAATTGCCGGCGAGCCAACCCATCCCGGCGCCCCTCACCTTTGCCAACGAGGTGAGCGACATCGATGCCATGCTGACCCGCCACGGCGTCGCCACCATTGGCAGTGCCGATGCCGACGCCCTGCCCTGGCCCGTCACCCGGCGCCAGAGCCGCGCACTGCTTGAACACTTCCTTGCACACTGTCTGCCCCACTTCGGCCGCTATCAGGACGCCCTGAGCGAGCGGGGCTGGAGCCTGTTCCACAGCCGCTTGTCGTTTTCCATGAACAGCAAGATGCTCCATCCCCTCGAGGTGATCCGCGCTGCGCAAGCTCACTGGCAGGCCAATCAGGCCACCATTTCCCTGGCGCAGGTGGAGGGGTTCATCCGCCAGATCCTCGGCTGGCGCGAGTTTGTCCGCGCCCTCTACTGGGAAAAGATGCCCGAGTATCGGCGCACCAACTTTCTCGGGGCCGAGCAACCCCTGCCCGGTTTTTTCTGGAATGGAGAAACCAGCATGGCCTGCGTGCGTCACGCCATTCGACAGTCTCTGGAGCACGCCTATGCCCACCATATCCAGCGGCTGATGGTGACCGGCAACTTCGCCCTGCTGGCGGGGATCCACCCTGACGAGGTGGATACCTGGTATCTGGGCATCTATGTGGACGCCATCGAGTGGGTGGAGCTGCCCAACACCCGCGGCATGAGCCAGTTTGCCGATGGCGGCCTGATGGGCAGCAAGCCCTACGCCAGCAGCGGCGCCTATCTCGAGCGGATGGGCCACTACTGCAAGGGGTGTCACTATCAGGTGAAGGCCCGCAGCGGGCCGGACAGCTGCCCCTTCAACAGCCTCTATTGGCACTTTCTCTGGCGCAACCGGGACAAACTTGGCAACAACCCTCGCCTCGCCCTGCCTTATGCCAACTGGGATGGCCAAACCACAGAACAGCAGCAAGCCATCCTGACGACGGCAGAGCATCATCTGCTCCACCTGGAGCGGCTCTGAATCGACCGGATTTCATGCCAGAAAGTGAGCAAATGACAACATTGAGAGCCAGTTAACAAAATGTGAATAGCGATAACCACCAATGACATCGACACCAGTTGAATATCCTGTGGCGGCTGATTAAGGTGGAGGCCCCAGTCAAGGAGAGACAAGATGGACATAGTGGTACTCGGTGGTGGCGTGGTCGGTGTGACCAGCGCCTGGTATCTGGCCAAGGCCGGTCACAAAGTGACCCTGCTGGAGCGGCGTGACGGGGTGGCCCTTGAAACCAGCCATGCCAACGCGGGTCAGATCTCCCCGGGTTATGCTTCCCCCTGGGCTGCCCCCGGCATTCCCCTCAAGGCCGCCAAATGGCTGCTGCAAAAGCACGCCCCCTTCACGGTGCGGCCCACCTCGGACCCCTTCCAGCTGCGCTGGATGCTGAAGATGTTCGCCAACTGCACGCCGGCGGCCTATGCGGTCAACAAGGGGCGCATGGTACGGCTGGCCGAATACAGCCGCGACTGCATGAAGCAGTTGCGGGGCGAGCTGGCGCTCGACTACGAAGGGCGCCAGCTCGGCACCCTGCAACTGTTTCGCAGTCAGGCCCAGCTCGATGCCAGCCAGCGCGATATCGCCGTGCTCGAGGAGTACGGCGTCCCCTATCAGTCTCTGAATGCCGACGGCTGCGAGGAGGTCGAGCCCGCCCTGGCAAGGGTGCGTGGCAAGGTGGTGGGGGGCCTGCGCCTGCCGGGAGATGAAACCGGTGACTGTTTCCGCTTCACCCAGGCCCTGGCGGACGAGGCGCGCAAGCTCGGGGTGAGCTTCGTCTTCAACTGCGCCATCGACGAGGTCGAGATCGCAAAGGGATGCGCCGTGGCGGTCCGTGCCGGCGAGCAGCGCTTCCAGGCCGACGCCATCGTCTGTGCCCTCGGCAGTTATGGCACCGGCTTCCTGCGCCCCCTCGGAATTGAGCTCCCCGTCTACCCGGTCAAGGGGTACTCCCTCACCCTGCCGATGACGAATGCCGAGGGTGCCCCGCGCAGCACTGTGCTGGACGAGACCTACAAGGTCGCCATCACCCGCTTCGACGAACGGATCCGGGTGGGCGGCATGGCCGAACTCTCGGGCTTCAACCTGGCGCTCAACCCCAGACGCCACGATACCCTGGCCATGGTGGTGCGGGATCTCTTCCCCCAGGGGGGAAATCTGGAGCAGGCCACCTTCTGGACCGGGCTGCGCCCCATGACGCCGGACGGCACGCCCCTGGTGGGCCCAAGCCCCATTCCCGGGCTCTGGCTCAATACCGGCCACGGTACCCTGGGCTGGACCATGGCGGCCGGATCGGGCCAGTTGCTCAGCGATCTCATCTCGGGCAATACCCCGGATATCAGCGACGAGGGGCTCACCCTGGCCCGCTACGGCTGACCCGCCGCGCCCAGGACAAGAGAGGGAGTGCCTGGCACTCCCTCTCTTTATTCGCCTCCCTTCTATTCGCTCCTCTTCGCAGAGGTCTGGCAACCCGGCGCCAGCCCCGGCATCGACTGCCAGACCCGGGCGGGATCCGCCTCCTCGATGGCCGCCATCATCAGCTGCTCGCTCCAGCGTCTATGAAGTTGCCACAGCGCGCTGCCCGCCTCCCCCTGCCCCTTGGTGCACTGCTTGGCCACGTCCGCAGTCCGATAGAAGTAGCGCACCAGGGTGGTGAGCTCGGGCTCGGGCCAGCGACAGCCAAAGTGGCGCAGCCGCTCGGACCAGAACGCAATCTGGCGCACCTCGTGCTCCTGCTCGACCCCGTGCAGGGCGGGGATGAGATCCATCGCCTGCCACAGCGCCCCATACCCGACGAAGCGCTCATCCAGCACCTCCAGCGCCTGATCCAGCAGCAGCAGGGTCTGGGGCCAGCTGTCGGCCTGCTCGCGGATGCGCTCCTGCGCCTCGCACACCGCCGCCAGCCAGTCCATGGCCAGCCGGCAGATAATGGCCTCCTTGTTGGGGTAGAGATGGTAGAGCGACTTGATGCCCACCCCGGCGCGGGCGGCGATGGCATTGGTGTTGAGGGCCGCAAACCCCTGCTCCTGCAACAGGGCCAAGGTGGCCAGCTCGATGCGGCTCGCCACCTCCTGGCTGCGCAGTTGCCTGGGTTGGCGCCGCATGCAAAGTTCGGCCGGCAGCACGTGTTGTGACATTCTCTTCCCCCGATGCGGTGTCCGCCCCCAAGGGGCAACTGGTGTTCATAACTACATGATGAGACAAGGTAAACACAAGTCAAAAAAAGTGCAGTAATCGCTGGCATTTTTCAGAGTAGCTGCAATAACCATAGGTGCTCATATCTGCAGTAAGAACTGCAATTAACCCAAGGAGAGCGCGCTATGGATAGCAAACACCCCAATCTCAGGCTGGGCACCATCGCCCTGCTGCTAGGTGGCCTGCTCGGCTGCCAGCAAGACAACAGTGAGCCACCGCCCGGCAACACCCTCTATCTCAACGGCAAGATCCACACCCAGGATGGGCAACGCAGCCAGGCCGAGGCCATGGTGGTGCAAGGGGGCAAGTTCACTTACGTGGGCACTCGCGAAGGGGCCGAGGCCTTGAAAAACAGTGCGACCCAGGTGGTGGATCTGCAAGGCAAAATGGTGCTGCCGGGCCTGCACGACAACCACATCCACCTGCTCGGCACCGTGGCGCTGGACATGTGCGATCTGGACGGCCAGAGCGTCAACCTGGATCAGCTGGCGGCCAAGATCGGCGAGTGCCTGCCCCGCTACGCCCCGGCTCCCGGGGAGTGGCTGGTGGTCAACCAGTGGTCGCCCTATGACGGCAACACCCCCACCGCCACCCATGCCACCCTGCTGGCGGCCCTGGATGCGGCGGCGCCGAACAACCCCGTGATGCTGGCCGGGGTCGACGGCCATGCCGGCGGCTACAACTCCCAGGCGCTGGCGCAGGCACAGGACGAAGAGGGCAATGTGGTCGGCTTCAATGCCACCACCCTGGCTCCAGGCGGCGTGTTCGAGGCCTTCATCCCCTATGTGGATCTCGCAACCGGCGTGGTCCGGGACGCGGCCCGCAGCGCCATTGCGGTCCCCGACACCGGGGTGCTGAGCGCGGAGGGTGAACAGGCTGCGGCCCAGTATGACAAGATACTCCCCGCCATCTCCGAGCTGATGGCGTCCCGCGGCATCACGGGGGTGCAGGATGCCTGCGCCAACGACTTCATCCGGGGTCGGCTGCGCAAGATGCAGGACCAGGATCTGCTGCACATGCGCGTCACCGCCGCCACCTGCTTCAACCAGGATGACTACAGCGGCAAGCTGGACATCGACGGGCACCTGGCCAAGGCGAACCAGGTGCGCGACGCCTTCGCAGGCAACCCCCTCATCAAGGCCGATGCGGTCAAGATCTTCCTCGACGGCGTGCTGGAGGGGGATCCCTTCACCAGCCCCCCCTTCCTGCCCAATGCCGGCATGCTGGAGAACTACCACAGTCCCCATCTGGCCCTGGATCCCGCCAGCGGCGAGGTGAGCATCACTGCGGACAGCGAGGATGCGGGCAGCAACGGCATAGTCAACTACAAGGAGGCGGATCTGACGCGCTACGTCACGGCACTGGATGGGGCCGGGTTTGGCATCCACATGCACAGCATCGGCGATCGCAGCACCCGGGTGGCCCTCAATGCCCTGGAGGCGGCCCGCGCCAGCAACGGGAACAGCGGCATCCCCCACACCCTGGCTCACCTGCAGGTGGTGCATCCGGACGATCAGAAACGCCTCGGCGAGCTTGGCCTCTACCTCACCTTCACCTATGCCTGGACCACGCCCCAGCTTGCCTACGACATGCTGGTCAGCCCCTTCATCCAGCCAACCAAGGCAGGGCAGTCCCTGAGCGAAGC
The DNA here is from genome assembly GCF_002934285.1 of Aeromonas sp. ASNIH1. Lineage (NCBI taxonomy): Bacteria > Pseudomonadati > Pseudomonadota > Gammaproteobacteria > Aeromonadales > Aeromonadaceae > Aeromonas > Aeromonas sp. ASNIH1. Next base: position 4,325,207 of record NZ_CP026228.1, read on the forward strand.
CATCTACGACCCCATGGGCTATCTCCATGACGCCCTCTACCCGGTCGAGCGTTCGCGCCAGGCCGGCGCCGTGCTGGTGGCGGGCAGCGACGCCCCGGTGGACAGCCGGGACCCACGCCCGTTCGCGAACATGGCCGCCGGCATAGTGAAGGCGGCCGGCAGCGGCGACGACTTCCGGGCCAGTCAGCGCACCTCCCTTGCCGAGATGCTGGCCGCCTACACCATCAACGGCGCCAGGGCGGTCCGTCAGGGCGACATCACCGGCTCCATCGAGGCGGGCAAGTCGGCGGACTTCATCGTGCTGGACAGGGACCTGTTCGCCCTGGTCAAGGCCGGCACCCCGGAGCAGATCGCCGATGCTCGGGTCGAGCAGACGGTCTTCATGGGGCAGACCGTCTATCCCAGACCCTGAATGACACGGGCCCCGCAAGGGGCCCGTTTCTTATGGCTCATTCTTATGGCTCACAGGGGGCACCTCCTCCGCCAGCCCCGGCTGCAAAGCCAGGGTGAACAGGGCCGCCACCATGTCGGACTGGGTGATGATGCCCACCAGCTGCTCCCCCTCCACCACCGGCATGTGGTGCAGCCCCCCGTCGGAGAAGGCCTCCACCAGATCGTAGAGAGGCTGGTAGCGCCGCGCCGTCTGCACCTCCCGGGTCATCAGATCCGCGACCTGCTGCTGCTCAAGGGCCTCCTTCGCCCTCGGCTGGTGACCCGCCCGGTCGATCATCAGGTCGTGCAGGGTGATGATGCCGACCAGCCTCTCCCCCTCATCCACCACCGGCAGCGCCTTGATCTGGTGGTGGGAGAGCAGATGCCACGCTTCCATGGCGAGCGCCTGTGGCGTCGTCACGACGAGATCCCGCGACATCACATCCTGGCAACGCACCGTCCCCACTCGCTCGCGCAGGGCGTGAAGCTGGGCCTCCTGCAGCAGCTCCTGCAGATCCTGGCGGCTGATGTCCAGCAGCTCCCCGTGTTTTTCCAGGGCAAAGTCGATGTCCTGGGTGGCGAGCCGGGCGCTCGGCTGGGGATCCGCCGTCTGGTGGCGATTGGGCGCCGCCTTGCCGCCATGGGGATAACGACGCCCCAGGGCGCGGTTGTAGAGCAAGCCCAGACTCAGCAGCAACAGGGAGTTGAGCAGCACCGGCAGCAGCACGTAGCCGACCCCGAGCGCCCGGATCCCCTCGCCGCCGATGACGGCGGTCAGGGCCACGGCGCCGCCGGGCGGGTGCAGGCTGCGGGTGAGGAACATGGCGGCGATGGCCAGCATCACCGCCAGGGCCGAGGCGATAGCCATGTCCGGCACCAGGCTCGCACTCAATACCCCCATCAGGGCCGACACCCCGTTGCCCACAAGGATGGACCAGGGCTGGGCCAGGGGGCTGGCCGGGGCGGCAAACAGCAGCACGGCGGAGGCCCCCATGGGGGCGATGAGCCAGTGCACCTCGAGCCCCAACCCCCAGCGGCACAGCAAGGCGGTGCCGAGCAAGCCGATGAGGGCGCCAAGGGCGCCGTAACAACTCTCTTTGACGCTGGTATTGGTCGATACCGGCAAAAAATCCCTGAACTGCATGGTGCTCCCGCGGACGATAACATTTATTTCAAATGCGCAATTCTAGCCACTTTCCCCCGTCCCGCACCAGCCCCCCGCTCCGCCATGGCCATCATCCGCACGCGTTTTCCCTTCTTAACATTGTCTTAAGAGTCCGCTGGCACCCTTTACGCCATCCCAACACTGGAGCCCAACGGTATGACTCACCTCAACGATGCCCTGCGCCGCTTCGACGGCCAACGCCGGGTCTGGACGGCGGGACTGGAGCGAACCCTGCTCGGCTGGCTTGCCAGTCGCAGCGCATTGCCGCCCTCTTCGCAGGCACCCCGCCGGATCCTGGTCATTCGCAGCACCAACCGCATCGGCAACAACCTCTTCCTGCTGCCCTTCCTGCACCAGCTTCATCGCGCCCATCCCCACGCCGAGCTGGAGCTGGTGTGCAGCCCCACCGCCCTGCTCCCCTTCCTGGCCGATCTGCCCCTGCGGCACATTCATCAGATCCGGTTGCAGGGCAGACACCTGCCGGGCGCCCTCTCGGCACTCTCGCGTCTGCGCCGCCAACACTACGACAGGGTCTACGTCCCCTTCGCCTCCAGTACGGATCACTTCATCGCCGCCTGGGTACAGGCCCGTGAGAAATGCGGCTTCGACGATGGCCACGGGGATCTCATCTTCCCGCGTCCGCGGGCTGCGGACAGTGAGTGCCACTACGCCCACCAGCCCCTGCAACTGCTCGGCATACCGGGCAATCCGGCCGAACCCATTCCCCTTGGCAGCCTGTTGCAGGGGCCAAGCCCGGCCTTGAGTGCGCTGCGACGAGCCCATCCTGGCCGTCCCCTGATCGGCTTTTTCACCGGCGCCCGCAAGGGCAAGGGGCTCTCCCAGCCCCAGTGGCAGCGGTTGCTTGGGGATCTGCGCCGTCACAGCCCGGATGCCCTGCTGATCCAGCTCGCGGATCCCGCCGCCCCCGAGCACCTGCTCGGGGACGTGCACGTTTCCCTTGGCAACATGGGGGAGCTGGCCCGCTTCACGGGCGGCCTCTCCCTCTTCGTCAGCGCCGACACCGGTCCCCTGCACCTGGCTGCCGCCAGCGGTGTGTCCTGTCTTGGCCTCTTTACCCAGACCGACCCCGCCCGCTACGGGTGCCTGGGTGCCCAGCACCTCAATCTGGTGATCGAGGATCGCAATGCCATCCCCCTCGACCAACAGTGGCTGGCCGAGGCGCTCGCAAGCGCCCCTCACCCGGTGACGATGTCGGTTTCCCCCACCCGCTACCTGCCCGCCCCCCGGTCCGCCCTGATCCCTCTCTAGGGAGCGGCCATGCAAAAAAGAGGGAAGGCTGTCGCCTTCCCTCTCTCGTCTTGGTGACACTCACCGGGCGCTCGTCCGGGTGAATGGAAGCCCTCAGGCCAGCTCGGCGCGCAGCGCCCGGGTCGCATCGACCATCACCTTCAGGGCAGCGGTGGTCTCTTCCCAGCCGCGGGTCTTGAGGCCGCAGTCCGGGTTCACCCAGAGCCGGTCTGCCGGGATTTGTTGCGCAGCCTTGCGGATGAGGTCTTCAATCCAGCCCTGGCTCGGTACGTTCGGCGAGTGGATGTCGTAGACGCCCGGACCGATCTCGTTGGGGTAGTTGAAGCGCTCGAACGCTTCGAGCAACTGCATCTGGCTGCGGCTCGTCTCGATGGTGATCACATCCGCGTCCAGCGCCGCCACCGACTCGATGATGAGGTTGAAGTCGCTGTAACACATGTGGGTGTGGATCTGGGTGCTGTCCACCACCGGGCTTGCACTCAGGCGGAAGGCGCGCACCGCCCAGTCGAGATAGGCCTGGTGATCCTGCTTGCGCAGGGGCAGCCCTTCGCGGATCGCCGGCTCGTCGATCTGGATGATCTTGATGCCGGCGGCTTCCAAGTCAGCCACCTCGTCGCGAATGGCCAGGCCAATCTGCAGGGCGGACTGCTCGCGGCTCACGTCTTCCCGCGGGAAGGACCAGCAGAGAATGGTCACGGGGCCGGTCAGCATGCCCTTCACCGGCTTGTCGGTCAGGCTCTGGGCAAACTTCGTCCACTCAAGGGTCATGGGGGTGGGGCGGTCGATGTCACGGGTGATCACCGGCGGCTTGACGCAGCGGGAGCCATAGCTCTGTACCCAGCCAAAGCGGGTGATGGCAAAGCCGTCCAGCAGCTCCCCGAAATACTCCACCATGTCGTTGCGCTCCGCTTCACCGTGCACCAGCACGTCCAGCCCGATGGCCTCCTGGCGCTCGATGGCGTCCTTGATCTGGGCCTGGATGCCCGCCTCGTAGGCCTGGTCATCGATGCGCCCGGCACGCCAATCCTGGCGCAGCACCCGGATTTCAGAGGTCTGCGGGAAGGAGCCGATGGTGGTGGTGGGCAGGAGCGGCAGCTTCAGATCCGAGCGCTGCGCGTCGGCACGCACCGGGTAGGCGCTCTGGCGATCGAAGTCACTGTTGGTCAGGCTGGCGAGTCGTGACTGCACCGCCTTCTTGTGAACCCGGCTGTCGGACACCCTATCCACGATGGGCTGGCTGTAAGCCTCGATCTTGTCCAGGGCGCCACCGTCCAGGTAGTCGGACAGCAGCCCCAGCTCATAGCACTTTTGCAGGGCGAAGGCGAACCAGCTGCGGGTCTGGGGATCCAGCTCGTGCTCCAGGGTCAAATCCACCGGGCTGTGCAGCAAGGAACAGGAGGAGGCCACCCAGAGGCGCTCGCCAAGCTTTTCTTTCAAGGCCTTGAGGGTCGGCGCCAGCTTGGCCAGGTTGGCACGCCAGACGTTGCGGCCGTTGATGACACCCGCCGAGAGTACCCACTGGGCCGGCAGGTGCGGGACCAGGGTCTCGAGCTGCTCGGGGGCAGCCACCAGATCCAGGTGCAGGCCGTCCACCTTCAGACTGGTGATGATGTCCCGCTGATGGGCCACGGACCCGAAGTAGGTGGTGAGCAGCAGCTTGCAGGGGCCGCTCAGGCGCTCATATGCCTTGAGGTAGGCCAGGCGCCACTCGTCCGGCAGGTCCAGCGCCAGGGCCGGCTCGTCGATTTGTACCCACTCCACCCCCTGGGCCGCCAGTTTGGCCAGGATCTCCTGGTAGACGATCAGCAGGCGATCCAGCAGTTCGAGGCGGGAGAAGCCGCTCTCTTTCTCCTTGCCAAGCCACAGGTAGGAGACGGGGCCCAGCAACACCGCCTTGACCGGCAGCCCCAGTGCCTTGGCCTCTTCCACCTCGTCAAAGAGCTGGCTCCAGCCCAGCTTGAAGCGCTGGTCACGGTAAAATTCCGGCACCAGGTAGTGGTAGTTGGTGTTGAACCACTTGGTCATCTCGGCAGCGGTCGCCGCCGGACCGGTCGGCGCACGGCCACGGGCCACCCGGAACAAGGTGTCGAGGTCGGTGTCGCCGTGGCGGTGACGGGCAGGCACGGCGTCTACCAGCAGGCTGGTACCCAGCACCTGATCGTACCAGGCAAAATCCCCCACCGGCAGCAGGTTGACCCCGGCGGTACGCTGGGCCTGCCAGTGGCGCTCACGCAGGCTCTTGCCCACGGCGACCAGCTCGGCCTGGGTGGTGTCGCCACGCCAGTAGGATTCGAGGGCAAATTTCAGTTCGCGCTTGGCGCCGATACGGGGAAAGCCCAGGGTGTGTGCGAAGGTCATAGGTTCCATTCCTTATGCTCGTTTATCTGATGAGGATCTGGATTGTTTGGCCATCCAGATGTTTACACATCCAAAATGACAAGATAAGGTGGCCTTGGCTATTGAATCCTCTTCAACTGGCTCTCAAGAATTTCTCAACTGACGCACAAAGGAGCAGTGCCATGGTCGCGCCCACCCCATCCAGCCCCCCTCAGAGCAGCAATCTGGGCATCGATCTCAAACACCTGAAGACCATCAGCGCCCTGGCCGAGCAAGGGTCCCTGGCCGGGGCCGCGCTCAGCCTCAACCTCACCCAGTCCGCCCTCTCCCACCAGCTCAAGGAGCTGGAGACCCGCCTCAATCTGGAGCTGTTTCTTCGAAAAAGCCGCCCTCTGGTGCTGACGGCGGCAGGCCAGCATCTGCTGGCCCTGGCCCGTCAGGTGCTGCCCGCCCTGGCCCAGACCGAGCGCCAGCTGGTCGCCCTGCACAGCGGCGAGGCGGGCAGGCTGCATCTGGCCCTCGATTGCCACAGCTGCATCCAGTGGCTGCTCCCGCTGTTGCCGGACTTTCGCCGCCAGTGGCCCGGCGTGGATCTGGAGGTGGAGTCGGTGCCGGGTTTCGATGCCATCAGTGCCCTGCTTGGCGGCCAGCTCGACCTGCTGCTCACCTCGGATGTGCAGGCCCGCGGAGATCTTCACTTCGAGCCGCTGTTCGCCTTCGATCTCACCCTGGTGATGGCGCCGGATCACCCCCTCTGCCAGCAGCGGCGCATCGCACCGGACGATCTGCGACCGGAGGTGCTGCTGGTCTACCCGGTGGAGCGGGCGCGCATGGACGTGTTCAGCCGTTTCCTGCAACCGGCCGGGGTGGAGCCCGCCCGTTGCAAACCGGTGGACAACACCTCGGTCATGCTGCAGATGGCCGCCGCCGGGCTCGGACTCGCCGCCCTGCCCCGCTGGGCCAGCGAGGAGTTCGTGCGCCAGGGCCTGCTTGAGGCGCGCCCTCTCGGGGAGGGAATTCGCCGCCACATGTATGGCGCCGTGCGCGCCGCCGACAAAGATCAGGCCTGCCTGCAGAGCCTGTTCGAGCGCATCCGCACCCGGATGGCGGCCCAGTAAGCCGGACACAAAAAAGCCGCCAGGATCAGGCGGCTTTCATCACGGGTTGCCCGCGAAGACGAAGAGTCGGGCATCAGCACTCGTCACCCCTCGCCCCACCCAGCCTTCGCGGGCAGTTGCCACAAAGCTCCCCATCCCGGCGCTTGTAGTGCAGGCAGCAGCGCTGGCGCACATAGCCCGGGAAGGCCTCGTCCCGGGGCAGCCCCGCCTCGCGCCAACCCGCCAGATGTGCCGACGGCAGGCCACAGGATTCAAGCCAGAGGGGGGCATGGGCCCTCACCTCCTCCAGACTCACTTCCCCGAAGAAATCGGGCACCCGCACCAGGGCCGCCAGCAGATCGTCAGCCAGGAGCGGGCGCACGAAACCGGGGCGTAGCCGCTGCGCCGTCCCAAGGAGGGTGAACAGCCCCTGCCAGTGCGCCTGGAGTCGCTCTCCTGCCGTCTTGATCAACACGCCGGCCTCCCCTCTGATCATGGGCTCGGCCGGCAGGGTAAAGCCCGACACCACGCCGGCCTCATGCCCCTGTCCCAGCCTGTCGAGGGCAGGCACGGCCCGATGGCGGTAGACGGCCACCATGGCGAGATAGATGGATTGCCAGCAGAGCATGCCCCAGCTGCGGGTGAGCCAGTAGGCGGGTCCCGCCTCCGGGTGTGCCTGCTGCCAGTGCGCATGGAGGGCTGCGGCCACCTCGGCCGACGTCGCCCCGGTGGCATCCGTCAGTGGCGTGCACACGTCACCGGCCGCCACCAGGTTCCCCTTGAGGGACGGGATCAGGCTGGCCGCCGCCGCGAACAGGGCCTGGTGATCCGAGACGAGGGCGCGTTCCGCGTCCGCTTTCTCCCGGCCAAGGCCGCGCGGCACACCGCGCGCCCTCTCCTCGCCCATTCGTTGAAAGGGCCCCGGGCGCGTGCCGGGGCGCAAGGTCAGAATGCGTATTTGAGTCGCGCCTCCACGCTTCGTTCGGCCCCGAACCAGCAGTTGTTCTGGTCGTAGCAGGAGTAGTAGGTCTTGTTGAACAGGTTGCTGGCGCCAAGCGATACCCCTACCCCTTTCAGGCTTGCGCTGAGGGCGGCGAGATCGTAGGAGGCGGACATATCCATCAGGAGGTAGTCCGGTACCTTGTCGGTGTTGGCGGCATCCATCTCGGCCTCCCCCACGTAGCGCAGGCCGGCGCCCACTCGCATCCCCTCGAGGTTGCCGCCGGGGTAGTAGTTGCTCCACAGCGACGCCATCTGTCTGGGGACCCAGACCGGCGTCTTGCCCTGCAACGTGGTGGTATCGCGCGTGATCTCCATGTCCATCAGGGTGTAGTTGAGGGCCAGATCCAGCTGGCTGGTGAGATCGGCTCTCCCCTCAAGCTCGATGCCCCTGGAGACCGTCTCCCCGGTCTGCAGCTTGGGCCCGTAGACATTGTCCGGATCCGTCACCAGGGCATTCTTCTTGGTGATGTGGAACGCCGACAGCGTCGCCGTCTTGCTCATGTCGTCGGAGAGGAACTTGACGCCCCCTTCCCACTGATGACCGGTCGCCGGTTTGAACGCCTGACCCTGCTTGTCCGCCCCCGGCACCGGCTCGAAACTCTCGGCATAGCTCGCATAGGGGGAGAAGCCGCCATCCAGCTCATAGAGCGCGCCGACGCGGAAGGAGAGGTTGTCCTGATCGATGTGGGCCAGGGACTGGCTGTCCGCCCCCTGATAGAGGGTCCGGCTGTCGGTGTCCATCCGGTAGCGGTCGTAGCGGGCGCCGCCGATGGCCACCAGCCGATCGAGGCGCACCTGATCCTGCAGATAGACGCCGGTCTGGGACTGACGGATCACCTTTTTATCCTGGTAGTTGAAAGTGAGTGCCTCTGGGACTATCTGGCTATGGTTCGGGTTGAAAATGTCGATGCTGGGCGCCGAGTAGTCGAGGGTATCCCGGTAGAGGACATGGGCATCCAGGTACTGGTAGTCGACCCCGAGCAGCAGGTTGTGCTGGGCAGAGCCCGTCTGTACCTTGCCCGCCAGCTGGTTGTCGATGACAACGCCGCGAGAGTCTTCATCGGTGAGATAGGCGTTGCGGGCCAGGGTGCGGTTGTCCGCCGCCAGGGCCGCGTTGTAGGTGTTGCGCTGATAGGCAGACGCATCCATGTAGCGGGCATTTTGCAACACCTGCCAGCGCTCGTTGAAGTCGTGGCTCAGCTTGTAGCCCAGCAGGGTCACATCCCGGTTGTACTCGTTCCAGTTCTCGTCGCCAAGGAAGGTGTCGCTGCCAAGCTGCCCCAGGGGATTGGATTTGGCCGAGCCGCTGGCGGGCACAGTGGTGTAGATGCCGGCCTCGGGATCCTTCTGGTAGTAAAGGTTGAGGTTCAGCAGGGTGCGCTCGCCGAGCTGCCAGTCCAGGGACGGCGCAAAGACGTAGCGCTCCTCCTTCGAGGTCACCGCCTGGCCATCCTTCTCCCGGGCCAGTCCCACCAGCCGATAGGCGAGCTGCTCGTTGATGGCACCGGTGCTGTCGAGGGTCATCTCCTTGAGAGTGCCCGTGCCGGTCGCCACGCTCACGTTGTGCTTGCTCTCCCGCTGGGGGCGCTTGGCGATGAGGTTGACCATGCCGCCGGGGGGCATGCTGCCATAGAGCACCGATGTCGGCCCCTTGAACACCTCCAGCTGCTCGATGGCCACCGGATCGATCTGGGGTTGCAGGTTCCAGTCGTTGTACTGGAGCAGCAGGCCGTCATAGAAGTTCTGGTAGTTGTCAAAGCCACGGATGTTGAACAGATCCAGCCGATTGACCGCCCCGCCCCGCAGCTCGGTGTTGACGCCGGGCACGTAGCGCAGCGCCTCGCTCACCGAACTGACGCCGCGCAGCGACAGGGTCTCCCCATCCACCACCGAGATGGCCTGGGGCGTCTCGATGGGGTCGAGCCGGGTCTTGGTCGCGGTGTTGCGATAGGTCTGGCCGAGCACGGTCAGGGTCTCGTCGGCGGTGGCCGTATCCTGGCTGTCGGGCGCGGTGGCCTGTACAGAGCCTGCAAGCAGGGTGGAGATGGTCACGGCGACCAGGGTCAAAGGGGGGTGAACAAGCTGCATCTGATCCTCGATTACTTACTGCATGTGAATAGTAACAAATATCATTTGCATTTTATTGTTCTATTTTGCCCCGATATTAACAATTTGGGGCATGTTGGCGGGGAAGCGGGGAAAGCGAGGGTGGCAGGCACGCCATCTGCTATCGGAGGCAACATGGCAACGCCGTCGAGGCTCTCAGGGAGGCCCATCATGGCCGCCTGATGAAGGACACCGCCTTCACTTGCATCGTCAATCGGCAAGTAACCATCACATATTCAGAACATGGCGGCATTTTTACCCCCATATTCACACTCATCTGACAAGTATGGTCGTGTGCGCCCTGCCCTTGTTGATCCTGGTCAATCGCTATTGATAAATGAGACGATAGCATGCCCACCCTTTTATCAGCCCTGATTGAGACAATCTGAAGCCATCAGCACACGCCTATGCATGAGACCGCCTACCAAAACCTGCACTGCGATACCCAGCTCAACGTCACCTTCGGAGTCATCGTCCTGACCCTGCTCATCGCCCTGATGGCCGTCAGTGTCAGCATCCGGACCTCTGCCGAGCGCAAGTACCACAAGGTGGCGGCCATGTTCGTGCACAACATGGCGACCCAGTCCATCGAGCCACAGTTCAAATCACTGGAGCATGTCCTCAACGAAACGGGCAGTGTCATCGATGAATCAGGCCTGGATGCCTTCCTCAATGAGGGCAACACGCCCCTTGGCCTCTCCCTGATGCAAACGTTGGCACTCACCCCCTATGTGAAGAGCATCCTGCTCGCCGATCCGCAGGGGCGCTTCAATTCCATTCCCCATCTGCCGGTCGAGGAGCACGTTGATGCCAGGAAGCGCCCCTGGTTTCTCTCCGCCGCCGTGCGAACCCTCTTCGTGCACTACACCGATCACTACACCAGCCAATTCGACGACAAGAGCCGCAGCGTCTCCGTCTCCCGCCCCCTGCTCGACAAGGAGGGGTTCTTCCTCGGCACCCTGGCCATGAACGTGGATCTCGAGCAGATGAGCTATCCCCTGCGTCAGCTCATGAGCCCTCTCAAGGGGGAGTTCTACCTGGTCGATCGGGCGGGCGACATCCTGCTGCATTCGGATGTGGGGAACCTGTTTCGCCATCGCGTGGACCGCCGGCTCATCGAGCAGATGACCAACGGCGCCGACCACCTCTTCGATGCAAAGCGCCAGACCCACCTCTACTACTACTCCTTCTCCAACCCGGACTGGTTCGTCATCTATGCCGTCAGCGATGCCAGGTTCAAGGAGGTAAGCAGCAGCGAGTCCCACCAGCTCCAGATCACCCTGGTGGGCTGCATGCTGATCTGCCTGCTCTGCTGGTGGTCCTTGCGTCATGTGCTCAGCAAGATGATTTTCGAGATCATCGCCCTGATGCGCGCCGGACGCATCCACCAAGGCAAACCGGGGGATCAGTTGCGCCAGGAGATCCAGAGCGGCCATCGCCAGATGCTGGAAGCCGTGGAGGCGTCCAACACCGATGCCCTCACGGGTCTGTGCAATCGCCGCTGCTTTGACAAGGCACTCGACGACCAGCTGATCGCCGGCCGCCCTTTCTGCCTGGGGTTGATCGATCTGGACAACTTCAAATCCATCAATGACACCCACGGCCACCCGGTCGGTGACGACGTCCTGCGGGCGGTTGCCCGGGAAGGGCGGCAGATTGCAGGCCAGGAGGCCACCCTCTACCGCTACGGCGGCGAGGAGCTGGCCATCATCATTCCCGGGGATGACAGCACCAGAGCACTGACGATGCTCGAGCAGTGGCGCACCCAGGTGGCACAGCGACCATGGCGCGAACCGGACCTGGTGGTGACCTTCTCTGCCGGGCTGGGACTGTGGCGACAGGAGTCCACCGAGCAACTGCTGACGCGGGTCGATCAGGCGCTCTATCAGGCCAAGGATGCCGGCAAGAATCGGGTGCACCATGCCGACTGATCCCCTGGCACAGCGTCTGCGTCTGGCCATCGTGCTCGGGCTCCTCTTGCTGGTCGGCCTCACCGCCCTCAACCTCCTGCAGGCGGCCAGCGGCCTTCGCAAGGACAACGCGCGCAGCCTGAACCATGCCCGGGCCATGATAGAGAGCGCCATCAACGACAGTCAGTCCCTGGTCGAGGCCGCCCGCCCCCTCGCCATGGGCCGCTGTCAGGATGAGCAACTGGCCCTGCGCGACCTCATCACCGCCTCCCCCTATGCACGGGCACTCTATGTGCTGGAGGGACAGCAACTGCGCTGTACCACCCTGCACAGGCCCATCCTCACCCGGGATATTCCCCGTGGCCCGGCGGGCAACCAGACGCTGATCCTCGCCAGACACAGCCCCATCACCGGGCAGACCGCCATCCTCTACCGTCAGCCATCCGGCGATCGTACCCTGCTGGTGGAGCTGGACGGCTTCCACATCTTCGGCGCCTTGCAGGCCGTGATGGGGGAGGACAACCTCTTCTTCCTCCTCGGGGACCAGGCCCTCGATGGCCACGGCAGGACCCTGCCCGCAGCCCGCCTGCTGGAAGGGGGACAGCGTCTGCAACAGAGCGAGCCCACCGCTCATCCCTATCGCCTGGTGGCGCTCAACGGTTACAAGGAAGTGCTGGCGTTTGCCTGGGCGTACAACCAGGAGAACCTGCTTGCCGCCCCTGTGCTGGCGCTGTTGCTGGGGCTGCTCACCTTCTATCTGAGGGGGCGCAGCGGCTCCCCCCGCAGCGAGCTTGCCAGAGCCATGGCGGCCCGGGAGTTCATCCCCCATCTGCAACCCGTGATGGACAGGCAGGGGCGCCTGCGCGGTTGTGAAGTGCTGATGCGCTGGCGTCATCCCACACAAGGGATGATTGCCCCCAACCACTTCATCCCCCTCGCGGAGGAGTGCGGCTACATAGTGCCGATGACCCGCCAGTTGATGGCCCAGACCCGGGATTATCTGGTCGGGGTGGCCGACAGGCTGCCCCCCGGCTTTCACGTCGCCGTCAATGTCTGCGCCCAGCACTTCAAAAACCAGGACATCGTCGCCGAGTGCCGCGACTTTCTTCGCGCTTTCCTGGGCCAGGATCTGCGCCTGGTGCTCGAGGTGACGGAGCGGGAGATGGTGGATGCGGACGAGCAGACCCGCGCCATCTTCGATGCCCTGGACGAGCTGGGCGTGCTCATCGCCATCGATGACTTTGGCACCGGCCACTCCAGCCTTTGCTATCTGCAGATGTTCCATGTGGACATCATCAAAATCGATCGCAGCTTTATCAAGGGAATGAAAGAGGAAGGCCCCTCCCGCCATATCGTCGAAAACATCCTGGATCTCGCCCATCGCATGGGGCTGGCTCTGGTCGCCGAGGGGGTGGAGACCCAGGAGCAGGTCGAAATGGCACGCCACTATGGCATCGACTACCTGCAGGGCTTCTACTTCGCCAAGCCGCTGCCACCGGCCCAGTTCACTGATCTCCTGGCCAGCGCCACACGCCCGGAGCCATCCCGGCGCCATGCCGGGATGAGCCTCCTTCCCTAACGGGGGGCGACGGGCAGCCAGTACTCCATGGTGGCGTCGGGCTGCTGGCCGTCAAAGCCGGGGGCATAGCGCTCCAGTTCGAAACCGTCCAGCCCCCGGTATACCGACTCCGGCAGCCAGTGCAGGATGAACCAGTGCAGGCTCTCCCCCAGCTGGGCAATGGGTCCTTTGTGGGTGAGCACGGCATACTCCTGAGCCGGCACGTTGAGACTCGACAGGCCGGGGGGCGTAGGCGCCGTCGTGGCCACTCCGGCCCAGTAAGGCAGCCGCTCCCCTGCCCCCGACACATCCACCACCCCCAGCCATTCCCTCGACAGGTCCAGCGCCCCCGTCGCGCGCAGCGCTCGCCAGATGGCGGGCACCGTCTGCTGAAAATCCGGTGAGGCATCGAACAACCCCCGGATCGTGCCCCTGACCCCCAACAAGGTGAACGCCGGCAGGCTCTCTATGCGCACCTGCACCAGGTTGGGAGAGGCAGAGCGGGGGACCGCCGCCCGCACCAGAGGCGTGCGCAGCCCCAGCCGCAGGCCCCGCTTGCGATACGCCAGCGGCGAGCAGCCAAATTGCTGCTTGAAGGCGCGGCTGAAACTCACTTCCGAGCCAAACCCGTGATCCAGCGCCACATCCAGCACCCGCAGCCGGGTGGAGAGCAGCGCCTCCGCCGCCATGCTCAGCTTCAGCTCGCGCACATAGTGAGCCACCGTCTGACCCGTCTCATGCAGGAATACCCGTTGCAACTGCCAGCGGGACCAGCAGCTCTGCCGGGCCAGCGCCTCCAGGGAGAGCGGCTGATCCAGATTGGCATGGATGTAGTCGAGCACTCGCTCGATGCGGGTGAGGTGGGCGCGCGCCTCGGGTGCCGGCTCACGGAGTGGGTGGGGAGAAGTCGGTGTCATGATGCGCTTGAGACCACGCCAGCAGAGGGCGCTCTGGCCCGGGAGGGCCACATTAAACAGGGGTGTCGCGCCGACCGCAAGGCCGGCGCACCGCCTGGCTATTCATCCCGCCCCGCTCAGGGTAGACGGCTCTGGCCATGCTCGGCAAAGTGGCTGCGAAGGGCGCTGATCACCCGCCGCACCTTCTCCGGGATCTCCCGCTGGGGGGTGATGGCATGGATCTCCATGGGAGGGGCCAAAAAGCCCGGCAGCAGCACGAGCAACCGACCGGTGGCGAGATCTTCTTCTATTTCACCTTCCGGTTGCAGCGAAATCCCCTGCCCTGCCAGGGTGAACTGGCGCAGGGGCAAGACGTTGTTGCACAGCACCCTGGGCTTGGGCTTGATCTTGTGGGCCTCCCCCTTCTCGTCCAGCAGCAGTATCCCGCCCCCCAGCATGTCCGAGGCCAGCCAGTCGTGGGCCAGCAGATCTGCCGGGCTGCGCGGCGTGCCCTTGCGTGCCAGATAGGCGGGCGAGGCACACAGCAGCATCCGGGTCTGACCCAGCCTGCGCGCCACCAGGGTGGAATCTTCAAGCGTGCCGACCCGCAGCGCCACGTCGATGCGATCCTTGATGAGATCCCGCTTCTCGTCGTCGGCAATGATCTGGATGCCCAGGCCCGGGTGCGCCTGCAGCAGCGGCGAGAGCGCCCGCGCCAGGGGCTGGCCGGCCATCCCCACCGGCGCGGTGATCCGCACTTCTCCGAGCAGGCTGTCGCGCACCTCCGAGAGGCGCAGCTCGGTGTCGTTCAGGGTCTGCTGCAACGACTGGCAACCCTGCCACACCACCTCCCCCGCTTCGGTCAGGCTGAGGCGGCGGGTGGAGCGGTGCAGCAGGGGCAGGCCGAGCTGGCTCTCCAGTTGACTGATATGCTGGCTGACGGCGGACGGGGTCATGCCGAGGGCCTTGGCGGCGCCGGTCATGCTGCCCGCCTCCACCACGGCGGCGAAGATGGCGTAGCGTCTGAGCTGATCCATTATGAATCCCTGCTTACAAGTGAATGCAATTTTAAGTGGATTATTAAATCACACTCGGGGGCGTAGGATAGCCCCATTCCCACAGTGAAGGAGAATTCCCATGAAGATTGCCCTCATCGGTGCCAGCGGTTTTGTCGGTTCAGCCATCCTCCAGGAGGCCGTCAGCCGGGGTCATCAGGTCACCGCCATCGTGCGTGACGTGAGCAAGGTCGCCGCCCATCCCCTGGTCACCGCCGTGGCGGTGGACGCCCAGGACAGCCAGGCACTGGCCAGGGTGCTCAAGGGGCACGATCGGGTGATCAGTGCCTACAACCCGGGCTGGAGTGCCCCGGACATCTACGATCAGTACCTCAAGGGTGCCAGCGCCATCGTGGCCGCCGCCGTCGCGGCCAACAGCTGGCTGCTGGTAGTCGGCGGTGCCGGCAGTCTGGAAATCGCCCCGGGCGTGCAGCTGGTGGACACCCCGGAGTTCCCGGCAGAGTGGAAGCAAGGGGCCCTCGCGGCCCGGGATGGTCTCACCGCCCTTCGCCGGGAAACCACCCTCGACTGGCGTTTCGTCTCCCCACCGGTGTTCCTCGAACCCGGCGAGAAGCGCGGCGGTTACCGCCTTGGCACGGATCAGGTGCTGTTCAGCGGCGAGCAGCCCGCCGGGATCACGGTCGGCGATCTGGCGGACGGGGTGCTGAACGAGGTGCAAGCACCGGCTCACCTGCGCCAGCGTTTCACTCTGGGTTATTGAGGAAAGGCGCGCCAGCAACCCTTCCCATGACAGTCACACGGAGGGAGGCTGATGCCTCCCTCCGCCTTTTCTCTCCCGCGTCTATCCCGTCACGCCAATGTCGCTCTCACCCGGTACGGCCGATCGCCGCCTGAGCCGCCCGTTGCTCGTTCCATTCGCCCAAGTCCGAATTCCATTTCGAATTTTGTATATAACTAAGAATATTTTGTTGATTCCACCTTATAACCTCGAACAGTAGCATCACCCTCAACCCAAACGGCGCCACTCAAGAAGAGTGCGCCCCGGTTTCGCAACACCCCGCACGCCGGGGCACGCAGACCCCGTTCACGGAAAGTGAGGAGATGCCCATGACCACCCCATCATTGCCGATCATCGATCTCGCCGCCCTCAAAGGCACCCCGGCTGCACGCAGCCAGATGCTGGCGCAGCTTGGCCAGGCCGCCCGCGAAGTGGGCTTTTTCTATCTGGTGGGCCATGATCTGAGCGAATCGGCGCGCCAGGAGACCCTGGCGCTCGCCGCCCGCTTCTTCGCCCTGCCACTTGAAGAAAAACTGGCGGTGCAGATGGTTCACTCCCCGCACTTTCGCGGCTACAACCAGGTGGGGGCAGAGCTCACCCGGGCACGGCCGGATCTGCGGGAGCAGTTCGATATCATGAATGAGGCCCAGGCCCTGCCTGTGGCGCATATTCGTGAACCCTGGCAGCGCCTCATCGGCCCCAATCAGTGGCCCGCCGCCCTGCCCGAGATGAAAACACGGCTGCTGGCATGGCAGGATCGACTGAGCGACATCACCCTCACCCTGCTGGACGCCTTCGCAGAGGTGCTGGGGCAGCCCGCCGGAGTATTTGACGAGAGCATTCGCGGTGCCCCCTACCAGCACATGAAGCTCATTCACTACCCCGGACAACCGGAAGGCAGCAGTGGTCAGGGGGTAGGTGCCCACAAGGATCCCGGCTACCTGACGCTGGTGATGCAGGACGATCATTCCGGGCTCGAGGTGGAGACGGCGGATGGCTGGATCCCCGCGCCCCCCTTGCCGGGCGCCCTGGTGGTCAACATCGGCGAGCTGCTGGAGCTCGCGTCCGACGGCTACCTCAAGGCCACCCTGCACCGGGTGGTGAGCCCACCTCCCGGGGTATCGCGCCTCTCCTGCGCCTTCTTCATGGCGGCAAGGCTGGATGCGACTGTGCCACTGCTTAGCCTCTCCCCCGAGCTGGCGGCGCTGGCCGAAGGGCCCCAGAGCGATCCCGCCAACCCGCTCTTTTATCAGGTGGGGGAGAACGTGCTCAAGGGGAGGCTGCGCTCCCACCCGGATGTGGCGGCCCGCCACTATGCAGGCGAGCCGCAGCGCGAGCCAGCGCTAGTCTGACAACCCGCCACTCGACATTAAAAAAGGGGCGCGACGGCGCCCCGGATAACACAAGCAGTCGGGCAACGACCTGACAATGACGGAGTACAAAAATGAAATTCAAGACCATGAGCGTGCACAGCGGCCAGCGGATCGACCCCCATACCGGAGCCCTCACCACCCCGCTCTACCAGAGCAGCACCTTCAGCTACTTCAACGCCCAGGCGGGCAAGGAGCGCTTCGCAGGTCAAGCCCCCGGCTTCATCTACAGCCGCTTTGGCAACCCCACCACCGCCGAACTGGAGCAGAAGCTGGCAGCCCTCGAAGGTGCAGATGAGTCACTGGTGGTGGCCAGCGGCATGGCGGCGGTGAGTGCCATCATGTATGCCCTGGCAGACAGCGGTGATGAAGTGGCCTATATCGGCCCCCTCTACGGCGGCACCGATGCCTTCCTCAAGCAGACCTTCAGCCGCGCCGGCATCAAGATCACCGCCTACGAGAGCGATCAGGCGCTGCTGGCCAACATCCGCCCCGCCACCAAGGTGGTACTCTTTGAAACCCTGACCAATCCCACCCTCAAGGTGGTGGATCCGCGGGTGGTGGTGGAGGCGGCCCGCAAGGTGGGTGCCATCACGGTGTGTGACAACACCTTCCTCACCCCCTATCTGCTGCGCCCGCTCGAGCTTGGCATCGACATTGTCATGCACAGCGGTACCAAGTACCTGGGCGGCCACGGCGACATCATCGCCGGGGTGGTGGCGGGCTCTCACGCGCTGATGAAGTCGATTCGCACCGTGGCCCTCAAGCACATCGGCTCCCCCATCGGCCCGCAGGAGGCCTACCTGCTGCAGCGCGGGGTCAAGACCCTTCCCCTGCGCATGGATGCCCACCTGCACAACGCCCAGAAGGTGGCCGAGTTCCTGGATGCCCACCCGGCGGTGAAGAAGGTGATCTACCCGGGCCTTGCCAGCCATCCGGGCCACGATGCCCTCGGCGCCTTCGCCAGCGGCTTTGGCGGCATGGTGAGCATCGAGCTGGAAGGCGGGTTTGAGCGCTGCGCTACCCTGCTCGACAACCTGCAACTCTTCGTGCAGGCGGTGAGTCTGGGCGATCTCGAGAGCCTGGCCTGCCATCCGGCCAGCACCACCCACGCCGCCATGGACGAGGCGAGCCGCCTCGCCGCCGGAGTCAATGACGATCTCATTCGATTCAGCATCGGGGTGGAAGACACCGACGATCTGATTGCCGATCTGGCCGCCGCCCTGGCCCTTCTCTGATATCCAGTGGCGATCCGGGGGAGTGACGCAATAAAAAAAGGGAAGGCAATGCCTTCCCTTTCTCTTTTCTGCCCGGCGCCCTCATCAGGCGTCGTGGTAATCCTGGCAGGCGCTCAGGGTGTTCTCCATCAGGCTGGCGACCGTCATGGGGCCCACGCCCCCCGGTACCGGCGTGATGAAGGCGGCGTGATTGCGCGCGGTCTCATACTCCACATCTCCCACCAGGGAGCCGTCCGCAAGGCGGTTGATGCCCACGTCGATCACCAGGGCACCGGGTTTGACCCACTCCCCCGGAATGAAGTTGGGCTTGCCCACCGCCACGACCAGCAAGTCGGCCCGGCGCACCTGGGTCTCCAGATCCTGGGTGAAGCGGTGACAGGTGGTGGTGGTGCAACCAGCCAGCAGCAGCTCCAGCGTCATGGGGCGCCCCACGATGTTGGAAGCCCCGACCACCACCGCATGCAGACCATGGGTCTTGACGCCTGTGGTCTCGATCAGGGTCATGATCCCCTTGGGGGTGCAGGGTCGCAGCGCCGGGATGCGCTGGGCCAGACGACCCACGTTGTAGGGATGGAAGCCATCAACGTCCTTGTCGGGACGAATGCGCTCCAGCACCTGGGTGGTATCGCAGTGGGCCGGCAAGGGCAACTGCACCAGGATGCCGTCCACTTCCGGATCCTCGTTGAGCTGGTCGATCAGGGACAGCAGCTCCGCTTGTGTCGCCGTGGCGCTGAGGTCATAGGAGCGGGAGACAAATCCCACCTCTTCACAAGCGCGACGTTTGCTGCCCACATAGACTTGGGAGGCCGGATCCAGCCCCACCAGGATCACCGCCAGACCCGGTGCCCGTTTCCCCTGCGCCAACCGCTGTTGGACTTGCGCGGCGACCTGATTGCGAATCGTTTGCGCAACCTGTTTTCCATCAATGATTTTGGCAGACATCGTTCTTCACTCACCATGTGTTCAACTGCGGCGCATTGTCGCATTTTTTTGGCGCGGGTGTTAGCGGCTCTCGCAGGGAGGGCAATAAGTAGGCACTTGAATTTACTGGCGGAAAAAGTCATTGACGCTGACTTTGGCGCTTGGGTATGATGCCCGCCCGTTGCCCAGTGGTGCCACCGAAGGTATGCTGGATGGCGAATTTTCGGTGATTAGCGCAGCCCGGTAGCGCATCTGGTTTGGGACCAGAGGGTCAAAGGTTCGAATCCTTTATCACCGACCAGGTTCATCGGGAAATCCCCGGATTTCTTGATACAACGCGCCCTTAGCTCAGTCGGATAGAGCAACGGCCTTCTAAGCCGTGGGTCGCAGGTTCGAATCCTGCAGGGCGCGCCATTTAAAATGTGTTTTAAATCATTGAGTTATTGACGAAGAGTGTGACTTATCGTCCATTCGGCAGATTATCTCAAGATGACCTTGGCCACGCCTTGGCAGACACAAAATGGCGATGATTTCAGTGGTGGCTGTAGCTCAGTTGGTAGAGTCCCGGATTGTGATTCCGGTTGTCGTGGGTTCGAGCCCCATCAGCCACCCCATTGTTTCTCTGTTGTTGCTATCTGTTGCGAAAGAAATGAAAGGCTTGAATATGGCCGGCAACTCATCAGCAAGGCAGACTTCGCGCAATTTATGCGCGGCGATAAACCGGCCCCGCGCCGGTTTTTTGTTTTAGCGAATCAATTAACGCCCATGGAGGCGGCCTATGTCTCTTCGTCATCCGGGTCGCAAGCAGCCCGCTCGCCAGCCCTCCCCCGCGACGGGCAACCCCGCCCTCGATCTCTTCCACCGCAACTGGCAAGCGCTCGAAAAGCTACAGGCAAAGATCGACAAGCAAGCCCTCAACGGCCGCGATATCTATCAGCGTTTCACCAGCGAAATAGAACCCCTTGAGCGTCAACAGTGCGAGCTTATCTTTGCCCTCGCCAAGCGCCTGGTCGATTTTACGGCTCGCAAGAGCTTTACCCTGTGGCAGCGGGAGACCTTGCACCACTGGATCCACGATCTCATCAGCTATATCGAGTCCAATCCGTTTCGTGGCGAGATGGATTTGGCTCCCCTCTTTCACCAAATCCAAACCAATACCGCCCTGCACATGGATGACGAACAGCTCGACTATCAGTGTGACGTTCTTACCCAGATGCTGATGGAGACTTGTGGCCACTGCCCCGATGACATCGATACCTTGCGCGAGATGCTCAAAAACCCCGATCGGTTGAACGAGTACATGATGAATGCGGCGCGCCAGCATATGGCCGAAGAGTGCAACACCGTCGATAAAGAAGAGGATGCCCGCTTCGACGATGATGAGTTGTTTGCCGATGAGCCTCTCTTCGGCACTGAGCAGCAAGATGCTTTTGCCCACGCGCGCACCCGTCGTGAGCAAGAGGAAGAGGCGCGCATCGAACAGTTGTTCAGCAAATCCAGCCTCAAGCAGCTCTATCGCAAGCTCGCCCTGGCGCTGCACCCGGATCGGGAACCCGACCCCGTCATGCAGGCGGAAAAGACCCGCATCATGGGCCAACTCAGCCAGGCCTGGGAAAACAAAGAGATGTTCACCCTGTTGCAGCTGGCCCACACCCACCTGCCCGAGTTCGATAACCTGCTCAGTGACGAGAACCTCGCTTACCTCAACCCGATGCTGAAACGCCAGCTACGCGAGCTCGAAGTCAGCTACTACGGCGGGCAAGACGGGCTAATGGGCGCGGTGCTGCACAAATTCAAGCAATCATCCAAGAAAAAGACCGAGCAGGCCTTTGCCGAACATCGGGACTATTTGCTGCGTGATATCGACCACCTGACTGCCCAGCTGGCCGAGATCACCACCCTGCAGACCCTCAAACCCTATCTGGCGGCCCGCTGGGATCAGCAGCAAATGAGGTGGGATGAGGAAGAGGACGATATGGAATGGCTGTTTAGGTAACGGCCAGCGGTGACCGACCATCTCATCAATCAATCAAGGCGCCACTGGCGCCTTGATTGTTTTCACACTGCTGGTTTTTACACTGATCGTGCTATCGGATAGCCAGCCTTAAATCAGGGTCACCTGACGCGCTTTGGCATCAGGCGCCAGCGCCTGTTCCTCATCGTGGATAGTTGTGAAGGGCTCAGGGGAAATGGCGGCTGCCGATGCGATTTTGCGCTGCTGATATTGGGCCAGACGCAAGTCCAGCAGCTCTTGCACCATGCGATGCAGAGGATCGATATCCTCCTCACTCACCGCGAAGCGTGGGCAGAAGCGATCCTCCCTTACCTCGAACCAGTACTCCCCCTTGGCGCCTGGATTGCCGCCACTGCTGAACTTGATCGGATTGCTCTTCCAGTAACTGAGCCAAGCCGGGCTGTCGGCGCTCAGGGCTTGCTGCTTGGCCGGCAGATCGAGACGGGCCAGCTCGGGATGCCGCTCGAACAGGTAACGGGAGTGGCTGGCCAGCGCTGCCAAGGTGGGTGGCTCACGCAGACCGTCGAGTTCGAGCAAGGCCAATAGCAGGATCAACTTGAAGCTCTTGTTGAGCGCGGTGTTCTCCACCCCCGCACGCAGAAAGTCGCCGTGCCGGTTCAGCACGCGCAGCTCCTCCTCCCCCAGATCGCCCGCTTGGGCGAGCAGCTCAAACCAGCCCCCCTGTTTTTGGGTATCGAAACGCAGTTGCTCACCCAGCCGGGCAACCCAGGTTTGCCGCGCAGTGGGACGATAACCGAGGTACTCCTTGAGGATCTGATAGGTCTCAAGCAGAGTCGGTTGCTGCTGCCTTTTTAACAGCGCTAGCAACGGAAGCAGCTTGGGATCCAGATTGATAAAACAACCTGCCGCCAGCGTCATCGCCCTGTTTGCGTGCGTTGGCGAGTAGGTCAATTGCGTTTGCAGCAGCTGAGGCTTGTAGAGACACGCCTTGTGATTGCCCACCAGATCGATCACCACCAAGCGTTCTTTGCCTTGATAGAGGCGCAAGCCCCGCCCCAACTGTTGCAGGAACACGATGCGCGACTCGGTGGGACGCAGCATCAGCACGGTATCGATGGCGGGCAAGTCGGTGCCTTCGTTGAACAAATCTACCGAGAAGATGATATCGAGCTCGGCGGCGGCCAATTGCTCCTGGGCGGCTTGTCGCCCCTGACGGGAGCCCGCATAGACGGCTACCGCCCGCACTCCGGCTTGCTGGAAGACGCTGGCCATAAAATCGGCATGACGGGTCGAGATGCAGAAGGCCAGCGTGCGCTGCTGGCGTAAACGTCGCCACTGGCTAAGGGCGTGCTGAGCCCGCTTCTGACTGGCGAAGGCACTCTCCAGCGCATGGGGGTCAAACTGACCGTTGCGCCAAGGCAGCGCGGCATAGTCGATAGTGTCATCCAAAATGCCGTGATAGGTGAGCGGCACCAGCATCTTTTGCTCAATGGCGAGCGCCAGCCCCCGTTCAAAGACGAGATTGTTGTCGCACAGCGCCAGAATATCGGCCTGATCGGTGCGGTCAGGGGTCGCGGTCAGCCCGAGCAGGAAGCGGGGCTTGAAGTGGTTTAGCAAGCGCCGGTAGGAGGGTGAGGCGGCATGATGAAACTCATCGACCACCACGTAATCGAAGTGATCCGGTGCAAAGCGCAGCAGATGCCGACTCTTGCCCAGCGTCTGGATGGAGGCAAACAACCAGTCGGCCTCATCCTGCTGCTGACCGTGATAGAGGCCAGAATTTGCCTGCGGCGCCATGTGCAAGAAGGTCTGGCGCGCTTGGGTCAGGATCTCCTCCCGATGGGCAACAAACAGCAGGCGGGCCGCCTGCATCTGGCGCGCATCAAAAGCCGCGAGCCAAGTCTTACCAAGGCCGGTCGCCATGACCACCACGCCCCGTTTATGCCCCTGTGCCCGCGCGGCTTGCAGCGCCATCAGCGCCTCTTGCTGCACGCTGTTGGGGATGGGGGCTTCACGCAGTTGCTCGGCGCTGCTGCGATGATCCCCGGTGAGCACCCGCAACTCCCGCAGCGCGCTCTGCCGATAGCGAGCGAGGTAGCCATCTATCCAGTCGTGGGTAAGGAGCACGACCCGCGCGTCTTGCGCCAGCCGCTCGATTTGAGCCGCGAGCTGACGCAGGCTGTGATGCGGCTCGCTGGGTCCGCTCGGCTCAGCCCTGAGCGACCAGTTCCACTCCAGCGACTCGGTAAGGGCGGCGGCAGAGATATTGCTGGAGCCGAGAAACGCCTGACCACCGAGCACCGCTGGCGACCCTTCCTGGCCAACTTGCTGGCCTAGGTACTGGGCTGCGTGCTGGACAAACAGATAGGACTTGAGGTGAAAACCGCGATTGCCCTGACTCTGGTAGATCAGCGCGCAAGAGCGAGCGGGATCAAATTTGAGCAACTCGCGCAGCGCCACCGGCTGGGTCACCTCCAGATAGTCCGAGGTGATCACCCGAAGCCGTGCTCCTCGCGCCAGCGCCTCGTGCAGGGCACCGCGCAACAACACCAGCCCGCTTTGGCGAATGAAAGGAGACACACAACTCAATGCGGCTACCCTCGCCACAACGGGCGATGGCGTCCAGCAGATGTGGCAACAGGGGATCGTTGAACTCCGGATCCCCCGCCTCTCCCCCGCTGATGAGCACGGGTGCACTCATGACCCGACCTTGCGCACGATGGCGTTAAGCCAACACTCCTGCTCGCGGCCGGGGCGTCGATCCGCAGTCTGCCAGATCTCGACCTCGCTCAGCGGCAACGGCGTTATCAGGGCTTGCAGCCCCGCCTCATCCAACTGGGTGAAGGCTCGGCCATCGCGCTCGGTCTCGTCTACCCCATATTTGAACGAGCAATAGAGCAGACCACCGTCGGCGAGTTGCTGGCACAGATGGACCATTACGGCATCCAATTCGGCACGGGGAACATGCAGCAGACTGGCACAGGCCCAGATGGCATCGACCGGCGCGGGAGCCACGAACTGATCGAAACGGCACAGTTGCACCGGCTGACCAAGCAGGCGCTCGGCGCGCAGGGCCAGCTCCGCGCTGGCATCGAACGCAGTGACCTGAAAGCCCTGCTCTCGGAAGTAGAGACTGTCCCGACCAGAGCCGCAGCCCGCATCGACGATATGAGCGCCGGGAGCGAGCAGAGGCAGGAAGTGCTGATAAAGCGGCTGCATATCGACCGACAGCGTGCCTTCGACGAAGCTATCGGCGTGTTGGTTGTAGTAATCGATAGACATAGTAAGCAGGCACCTAGCAGAAAACGCCAAGATTAACAGAGAGATAGGGGTAAAAAAATCGAGTCAGCGCCATTTCAGACAATCCGCAGTACGGGAAGACCAACTGGCACCTTGATTATCTTCCCACTGATTGCAGCGACCAGAGTGATCTGCTCTTGGACAAGTAGAATCTTCACTACGAATTTACACTTGGATGGCTTGAGGCCGGTTCGCGCCCCAATAAACCGGCGATAAGCATCGTACGTTCTACGGGCTCTTTGTTGGAGTCAGCAACGAGCTGTGTGAAACTAGGGAAAGTGCGAACAAGTATCCCACGAACAAAAAATGAAAATTTTAGTCATTTAATATCAATGGGTTACCAGTAAATGCTCTCGTGCCATATGACTTATTCGCACCTTCCCTAAGGCATTGAATTCGGTTCTCACCCCTGTCAGGAATTGTTGCTGCGTTTGCTTCATCTCAACAAAGCCATGGCGAGCCTCACTGGCAGCCTGTTCGAACCGCTCCGCTCCCTGCAGCAGGCCATCTTGCAATCTGGCCAGCATTTCGGCTTGTTGCTTGAGTTGATCAGTAAGTGCAGCATTTTGGCTACCGGCTTGCTCAATTTGTTGTGTCACTTGTTCCAAGCGCTGCCCCAGTAGATCGGCGGCAGAACGGACATTGGTGGAGAGCAGGCCTAGCTGATTGGCACTGCTGTCCATATGCTTGCTGCTCTCTAAATCCCAGGGTAGCAACAAAGGCCTTTAGAGGCCGATTGCCGCGGCGGATAATGGTGAAATCGACCTGCATCTGTTTACCGGGGGCCGTTTCAAAACGGACGATGGTGCCAGAGGCGTCATGGCGCAGAGGCGATAACCAGGCCTTGAGCTGGGAGAGCCCGCCAGTGTAACCATGCTCTCGCAGTTCCCTGAGCAGAACCGTCGCCGGGATCCAGTGTGGCTTCGCTGCCTGGATACGCGCTTGCAGATAGGGTTTAAAAGGATCGAGCTTGGTTGGTCGGGCTGCTCGGTTGGGATAGATTGGCAGGCCCGGGTTGCGCAGATACTTGCGAACCGTGTTACGGGACACCCGCAATTGCTGGGCGATAGCCCGGATGCTCATGCCCTGACGGGCCAACACTCTGATTTCCACTGATAACTCCTGGGTCAACATGGGCGTGGCTCAAAAGCCACGATCTTGGCCCAGGTGGGTCAACTTTACTCCGGCGTTAGTGGGTCATTTTTACATCGGCGGTGACAGCCACGACTGCATGCCCCAATTCAACCAACATGCTCTTGAGGTCAAAACGATGATTAAACCGGAAGCAGTATTCCGCAAGATGCCTTGGTAAATGCTTCGCTCCGAGCGTATGGCAACTGCCCCGCAGCGAGTTTTTCACATTTCCTATCATCGTGTTTACCCAGTTGAATGCCGGATGATCCAACCAGTCCAGGTTGCCCCCGGTGACAACACCCAGGTGCTCACAATTGGCCTCCTTGACCGCTTTGAAACAGGCCAATCCATCGGATATCACCGCGCTACCACTGGCAATATGCCGTTTTGCCCAATCAGCAACGGACTTGGTTTTGAAACCATCGACCACCGTCATCCGCATCTTGATTGGATGTCCTTCCTTGTTCAGGGCCACTGCTGCCACAAACGGCGTCTTGCCTGCCGCGCCCCGACCCCGTTTGCCACCACGGCGCTCGCCACCCCAGTAGACATCATCGAGCTGAATGATGCCGCTGATGGGCTGCTTGTCATCGGACTCTTTCATGGCTTGCAGCAGCTTGTGCTTGAGCATCCAGGCGGTGTCATATTTGACGCCCAACTGGCGCTTTAGCTCCATTGCTGACAAGCCTGTTTTGGTTTGTGACAACAGGTGCATTGCCAGAAACCACTTGGTCAGTGGGAGCTTGGTGTTTGCGAAAATCGTGTTTCCAGTCAATGACATCTGGTGACGGCAGTGATTGCATTGCCACACACGTGGCCGCCTTCTCAGGCGACAACAGGTCTTGTTGGCACATTCAGGGCAGACAAAGCCGTTAGGAAAACGCCAAGTGAACAGCGCGTTTTCGCACTGAGCCTCAGTGCCATAGTCCTTGAGAAACTCAAACAGGCTGTAGCCTTTCTGGAATTGGATTTTGCTTTTGGCCATGATCTCGCACCTCGATAACTGTACGTAAGATCAGTATAGTTCGTGGTAACTGACTGCTAATCATGGGTAATCAGGTAAAATTTACCCATAAGCTGACATAAAGTGGCATCGACCTCTGCGCCTTCCCCTACGATGTTGTAATTTTACCACACCACCAACCTATTCAGCTTTCACACCAAGCATTCAGCTGCTTGGCGACTTCATACAGGCTGCTTGGGCATTGCAGAATGGGATTCTCAGCGATGAATTGCAGGAATTTGCCACGCAATGGCAATGGGTTTATAACCATGAGCGGCCTAATATGGCGCTGGGTGGCTACACGCCAAAGCAGCACCTGGCGCGGGCCGCCTGACCTCTACTTTTGAATGCCCCTGAATATGGGGGATTACCGGCAATTTTAGAAAAGGGCCGAGTCAAAAATCGACCTAGCAATCAAAGAGGAAGGTGCTACCCACTTATTCGCACCTTCCCTAGGAAAGTCAACATGATGGGACGACTGTTTCGCTCTTGAACTTTCTAACATTTGAAATCAGAGGGGGAGCCCGCATGCTGACCATCCCCTGAGGGTCTTGAGCAAGCGCTCGTTGTCCCGCTGGTGCAGGCCGATGGAGGGCTCATCCAGCACATACATGACCCCCACCAGACCGGCACCTATCTGGCTCGCCAAGCGGATGCGCTGGGCTTCGCCGCCGGAGAGGGTCTCGGCGCTGCGGGACAGGCTCAGATAGTTGAGGCCCACGTTGACCAGAAAACCGAGCCGCTCGACGATCTCTTTGAGGATCTTGTCCGCTATCTGGGCACGCTGGCCGGTGAGCGCCAGCCCCTCGAAGAAGGCCAGCGCATCGCCGATGGATTGTTCGGCGATGGCGGAGAGGTTGCGGTTATCGACGAATACGTGACGCGCCTCCTCCCGCAAACGGCTGCCGCCGCAACTGGTGCAGGACTTGTTGGCGATGTATTTGGAGAGCTCTTCGCGTACCGAGTTGGATTCGGTTTCCCGGTAGCGGCGCTCCATGTTGTGCAAGATCCCCTCGAAGGGGTGCTTGCGCACCACCACATCACCACGGTCGTTCATGTAGCGGAACTCGATCTCGGTTTTGCCCGAGCCCCGCAGCAATACTTCCTGCACCTTGGCGGGCAGATCCCCCCAAGGGAGCTCCAGATCGAACTGATAGTGCTCGGCGAGGGATTTCAGCATCTGGAAGTAATAGAAGCTGCGCTTGTCCCAGCCACGGATGGCGCCCCCTGCCAGGCTCTGGCTCGGATCGTGGATCAGCTTGGCGGGATCGAAGTACTGCTGCACACCCAGGCCGTCGCAGGTGGGGCAGGCACCGGCTGGGTTGTTGAAGGAGAAGATCCGCGGTTCGAGCTCCGACATGGAGTAACCGCACTCGGGGCAGGCGAAATTCGCCGAGAAGGTCATGGGTTCAACCCCCTCCTCCCCGTCCATGGGCACCACCAGCACGATGCCGCCGGAGAGGGTCAAGGCCGTCTCGAAGGACTCGGCGAGGCGCAGGGCCAGATCCTCGCGCACCTTGAAACGGTCGACCACCACTTCGATGGTGTGCTTCTTGTGCAGCTCCAGGCTGGGGGGATCCGAGAGGTCACACACCTCGCCATCGATGCGGGCACGGATATAACCCTGAGCCGCCAGGTTCTCCAGCAGCTTGCTGTGCTCCCCCTTGCGATCGCGCACCACGGGCGCCAGCAGCATCAGCTTGCTGCCTTCTGGCTGAGCCAACACCTGATCCACCATCTGGCTGATGGTCTGGGCGGCGAGCGGTATGGCATGGGTGGGGCAGCGAGGCTCACCCACCCGGGCAAACAGCAGGCGCAGATAGTCATAAATTTCGGTGATGGTGCCGACGGTCGAACGCGGGTTATGAGACGTAGACTTCTGTTCGATGGAGATGGCCGGCGACAAGCCCTCGATATGATCCACATCCGGCTTCTCCATCAGGGAGAGGAACTGGCGGGCATAGGCGGAGAGGGACTCCACATAACGGCGCTGGCCTTCGGCATAGAGGGTATCGAACGCCAAAGAAGACTTGCCGGAGCCAGAGAGGCCGGTGACCACGATCAGCTTGTCGCGGGGAAGAGTCAGATTGATGTTCTTGAGGTTGTGGGTGCGGGCACCCCGGATCACGATTTTTTCCATCTTGTTGCGCGCTCGATACGGTAACCAGAGCGGGCCAGTATGGCATAGAGACTACTGGATGAATAGACAGTCCAGACGGGAAATCATGGAGATGAGGGGCACTCGAATGTCTGGTCGATCTCGCTCAGCAACAAGGCCCCCTGCCACAGCTGCAACCGTATTCTTGCCTGATAGGGACAAGCCAGTCCCAGACTCAGTCGTCCCACGCCATGGGGCCGGTTGGCGACCAGTTCGGCCCCCCCGCTCTGGCGCTGATGACTGCGCCCCCCCGCCCCCTGGCTCCAGAGATCCAGGGCAAAGGTAACGGCCCCCGACTGGTCGCTTTGCAGGGTAGGGGCCAGGGAGAGGCCGGTCGGCCCCTGTTGGACATTGAGGCTTATCTTGGGGATCACCTTGGCCTCCTTGGCCGGTTCTGACTCGCCCGCCCATCCCGAGGGAGACAAGCTGAGCCATAGGAGCAGCATCACTAGCCGCCGGTGCAGGGGAGTGGTCTGATGGCATGGACCAGCCAGCCAGTCCCGGGTTCGCACCAATAAAAAAGGGGCCCGCAGGCCCCCGAATGTGCAAATCATCAGTTGCCGCCCTGATAAACATAGGCGTGGTTGTTGCTGCCATAGACATCGACCTGAGCCGTGTTGAAGCTCGCAGTCTGTACCACATCGACCAGGTTGCCACCGCCATTCATACCGGCGTTGACATAGACGTCGGCCACATGGTTGTTGCCGGTCTGGCTGACGGTCAGATCGTTGTCGCTACCCAGGTAGGACTCGACAGAGGCGTTGTTCAGGTCGCCGGTCTGGGTCACGGTCACGGTAGAGCCGGAGTGGGACGCATCGGCATAGGCCCAGTTGTCGTTGCCGGTCTGGGCCACGGTCAGCTCGTTGTCTGAACCCCAGGTCCAGGCGCCTTTGCCTTGCACATCACGCGCGGCCGCCACCTGGTTGCGATCCCCTTGCTGGTCGATGGCGATCTGGTTGTTGCTGCCCGCTTCCTGCACCGCGTTGGCGTAGTTGTCATCACCGCTCTGATCTATGGTCACCACGCCAGCGGTGCTGCTCGCCAGCTGCTTGACCACGGCCTGGTTGCCGTCACCCATCTGATCGACACTGGCCTGGTTGCCCGACCCTCTCTGCTCGGTATCGGCCAGGTTACCGTCACCCACCTGGGTGATGGAGCTCTGCTCACCGACACCGCCCTGATAGGCAGTGGCCAAGTTGTCATCGCCCAGCTGATCGATGGTCAATGCATCGTCACGGCCAGTCTGGCTGGTTTCGATCTCATTACGGTTGCCAACCTGGGTCAGGGTGGCGCTCTCGTTGGTACCAGCCTGATTGGCGGTCAGGGTGTTGCCCTCACCGGCCGCAGAGCCAGACTGCGCCGTCTTCACATAGCCATCGACACCGCTCTGGGTGACATAAGCCTTGTTATCGAGATCGCGCTGGTCGACCAGGGCCTCGTTGCCGCTACCCGATTGAGTCACCTTTGCCAGAGTCCCCTCCGGATAGGCGTAACCATAATTATTGGTGGCCTGAGTGACGGTGGCTTTGTTCAACTGACCGGATTGGGCCACCTGAGCTTCGGCACCATCGGCAATCTGCTGGGAAACGCTGGCTTCGTGACTGTTGCCAAGCTGGCTGACGTTGGCGATGGCTTTATCGGACCAATAGTTGTTGATGCTGGCATCGTTGTTGTTGCCAACCTGACTCACGGTGGAGCTGGCACCATCACCGTTATCCTGCATCACGTCGGCACTGTTGTGGTTGCCGACCTGGGCCACGGAGGCGTGGGAGCCTTCGTTGAACACCTGCTGGGTCACGGTCGCGACGTTGAAGTTGCCTGTGCTTGCCACCTGGGCGACGGATCCTGCGGTGCTGGACTCCTGGGTCACCAGGGCATCGTTGCCTGCCCCGACCTGAGCCACACTGGCTTCGGACTGGCTGGTGTTTTTCTGGATGGTCTTCGCTTCGTTGTCGGCACCAATCTGGCTGATACTCGCCTGATTGTGGTTGCTGCTATCGATCTGCTCGACGGTGGCCAAGTTGTTGTTGCCGGTCTGGGCGACGGTCGCCTGGTTGTTGGCGGAAGCCGCCCAGACGCTGGAAGTAGCCAGTAATACGGCAGAGGCGATGATGGTACGTTTGAACATGATTTCCCTCTCGTGCTTTGGTGTGAGCCTGGGCTCAGTTGGTTTGAACTACTCTCACTTGCTGGTTGGCGCCCGTCTGAATGACGGTGGCCGATAGGCCGGAGCCGTTTTGCTCTATGCTGGCCAAGTTGCCATCACCGAGCTGAACGGCCCGTGCCCTGTTGTCATATCCGCTCTGGCTGATCCAGGCCTGGTTGTCCATCCCCTGTTGCCACAGCCAGATCTGGTTGCCGATACCGGCCTGGTAGAGCTCGGCGCTGTTGCCAACTCCGAGCTGGACCGCATCTACCCAGTTGTTGTCGCCGACTTGATCCAGTCGCAGTTGCTGCTGCTGGCCCTGTTGCATCAGGCGGATCTGGTTGTCATTGCCTGACTGGCTGAGCTGCAATTCGTTATCCGAGCCAAGCTGCCAGAGGTGGGCCTGGTTGCCCTCCCCCCGCTGAACCAGCTCAAGCTCGTTGCCCTGACCCAGTTCACTCAGGGAAGCCAGGTCCTGCGCCAATGCGGGCAGGCCTAGCAGACTCATGATCAGCAGGACGGGATTCAGGTATTTCATCTGTGATTACCTTTTTGAAGTGCGGGTCCAGTATCCCCAGCCCCCCGGGCCAGGGCCATCAGGCACACAGCTGATTCGAGGCTGATTCGGATCCAGGGTTTGTCTGGTAGAAAAGGCTGAGGTCAAGCTGAGCCATGCCTCTTTTTTGCAGGTGTCGCGCCAAGGGATGGAGGGGGGATAGACCATGAAAACAGGCCCATGATGGGCCTGTGGAGAGGAGCTGAAAGGGGCAAGCGATAGATAGAAACTAGCGACGCTGCCTCGACTAGAGGATGGGGGCGCTGTCTTGCAGATAACCCTGCAGTATGGGGTTTTCCATGTCCCGCGCATCGGCCAGCTGCCAGAGGTTGTCTCGCACCCCGTTGGCAATGAGCCGGATCACCGCCGATTCGATGGCAGACATGACGCACATCTGTACCGGTTCGTTGGTGCTAAAGCCCGCCTCGGCCTCCAGCAAGCGCTTGTACTCGACGAAACGGAACACTCCGGCCTGCACCTGCTGGGACAAGATGGTCTTGGAGGTGGTGACGCTGTTGAGAATCCGGCCGGAGCGGATATCGACGGCCCTCAGATTGACGGTCACCTGATCGACCCGGTATTCGCCACTCGCCCCTATGCCGAAGTACTTGGCCCCGGCACCGCCGGTACGCACATTGCTGTCATAGGCCACTATGCCCCCTTCGATCAGGATATTGGCCGCCACCAGAGAGGGTAATTGATGCTGATTATTGCCGGGCACATTGGGTTTGTTTTGCGTGGCCCGCACTATCTTGCGCTCGGTCAGCAGGTTCTGCAGCCCTTCCCGCTCCAGAGGCACGAACCACTGGGAGTCCCATAGCGCCGTGCTCAGCATGGCGACCCCACCCTGGGTCACTGCG
This sequence comes from Aeromonas sp. ASNIH1, assembly GCF_002934285.1. NCBI lineage: Bacteria > Pseudomonadati > Pseudomonadota > Gammaproteobacteria > Aeromonadales > Aeromonadaceae > Aeromonas > Aeromonas sp. ASNIH1. The sequence continues at coordinate 4,357,434 of NZ_CP026228.1, forward strand.
GTGGAGAAGTTGGAGGCTGGGGCTGGCAGATACTGACCGGTCTGATCGCGAAAATCATAGACGGCGGCCACTATCTTGCCCTTGGGTTTGGGCAGGCTGATCAACTCTTTGTAGGAGATGGATCTCGGCATCAGGGTCGCCTTCTCATCCGCCTCGGGAGAGCCTATATGGGTAGCACACCCCCCCAGAGCAAACAGAATGGCGAGCAAAGGCAGGGCGGTAAATAACGGTGTCCTTGTCATAACGTCCTCAGTCGGCGATCAGGCCATTCACTTCTATCATGGTGGTTTCATTCGTCGATCTGTCGGTAATGGAAACGGCAAGAGTGCCATCCTCATCCACCACATTGATCGCAAACTCGTCGGTGACCAGGCTACCGCTTTGACTGCCATCCTTGCCGATGTCGGCCAGCAGTTGGCTCACCAGCCGCGATTGCAGACTGGAGGTGAGTCTGTCCAGAGCCGAGGTGCCGCTGCTGCTGCCAGTGGAGGGATCCTTGTAGTCGTTCTGGGCGTTAGCCGTGCCCAGCAGATGACTGCTGTTGAGCGGGTTACCGCCAAAGCTGGGGTTAGTAGGCCGATAGATAAGCTCGGAGGCAGAAGCGGTCATGCTGACCGTCAGTGCCAGAAGCAGGAGGCGTGAGCACATATGCTATATCCTTATAGTTCATCGTGTTCCAGATCGAAGGTATCCATGAACAGGATGGCGACCTTCTGCTGTTGTAAAATTTCGTTCACTTGGACCCAGGCCTGCTGCGCTGCAGCTTCTCCCTGACTGCGCACCGGGGAGAGGGCCGTCCTAAACAGCACCTTGCGATTGTGGGTGATCCAGATCAGGCTGCCCCAGCGCGCAGTCGGCCGCTCATGTATGGTGATGTTCTCCCGCGCATTCGGATCCTCGTCCTCTCGCAATCGGCTGAAGTGATGATAAAAAACCTGACCGAAACGGGTGAAGGTACGGTCTATCACCAGACCCCCAATCTCTATCCTGTCGCTCTCCTGCTCGGGTTGCAGCGATTCCAGAGGCGTGTTGGCATCCCCTTCATTGGCAGCTAGGGCACCAGAGATCAACCAGAGACAGAGCAGCCAAGTTCGCATCAGTAGGAGCTCGTCATATCGAGGTAATCTTTAGCCCAGCTCACGGCTTGCAACCGATTCTTGACGTTCAACTTCTTGAAGACGTTATAAAGGTGGGACTTGATGGTGTGCTCGCTGACAAACAGGGTGTCAGCTATCTCGGTATTGGAGGCTCCCGTCATCAAATAGCGAATGATCTCGCGCTCTCGGACCGTCAGCAGATTCTGGCTGCGTTGGGCTGGCTCCATGCCCTGTCGGTAATAATGGACCAGCTCGCACATCAGATGACGCGGGATCCAAAACTCCCCCAGCATCACCTTCTTGATACCGGCTACCAAGTGATCCAAGGGATCCTGACGAAAGAAGAGACCGCTGGTATTGGGCCACAGCAGCAGCAGATCGCGATTCGTGCTGGTCGGCGCATTGAGTAATATCGTGCTGGCCGATTCGAAGGCGGCTATATCCCGGCTCCAGCCAAACTGCTGGCTCGACTTGAGATAGTCCAGATCGATCAGGAACAGGTTGCAATTCTCGATAGCCAATAGTTGATCGGGATGGCTAATCAGGCGTATTGGTTCACCGAGTTGGGCCATCAGGTAGGTGGTGAAGGTCGTCGCCTGAACATTGCCTTCGGTCACGAGTACCAATGGAATCTCTGTCGTCATGGAGCTCTTCCTTGAACTGTGTGCCTATCGGCTTGAATAGTTTTTATTCGCCAATAATGGTCGCAAGAGAGTATCAAACACCGGTTTTTATACAGCATTAAAAAAGCATTAGACGTCATTAAAACTCGATGGAAAATTTTTTTTGTAGAAAATACAATGATCTATGATCCACCCCATTTAGGGGGGGGCAGCAATGAGACATCGATATGCCAACTGTCATTATACCTTTAGCCCCAGGGTGAGAGCGTGAACATTTTGTTAAAATTCACCCAATTTTTTCAGGCCCGCATTGAGTACCGTTTCCAGATATTCGCTGCTCATTCCTGCTATTTTTTGCTTCCGTCTTACGCTCGCCTTACGTGAAGTCTCGGCCCTGAGCATGTTCAGCCCCATGTGCCGGATGCACGCTAAAATCTCTGCCGCATCACCCCGATAGATTGGGCAATCATCCTCGCCCATCGTGACATCCAGTACCAAGTACCCAGTACAGGCTATTTTCGATGGCCCAGTGCCCACGCACCGCCCGAGAAAACTCATCCCGCTCCAGCGTTTTTGAACAGATGAAGTAGTGATGTTCAAGGGTGGCTTTTTTCATGTTTTCAATGCGATAAGAGATGGCCACGCCAATGCTGTGCAACTGTTCCCAATGAGGAAACTGGGCGGCCAACTCGCCCGCCGCCACCCATCCCCGAGCTATGCCGCGAGCATGGCATCAGCAGCGCCACCTTCTACAAGTGGCGCGCCAAGTTCGGCGGCATGGACGCCTCCCTCATGGCTCGTCTCAAGGACCTCCAGGAGGAAAATCGCCGCCTCAAGAAGATGTATGCCGAGGAGCGCCTCAAAGCCGACATCCTCCAGGAGGCCATGGCAATAAAGTGGTGACGCCATCTACCCGCCGGGAGATGGCCACCCAGGCGGTCGCTCACTGCGCCCTCTCCATCCGGCTCGCCTGTCGGGTGTTCGGGGTCAGCGAAGGCTGCTATCGCTACCAACCGGTACTGGCCGAAGAGAACCAGCTCATCGCCGACTGGCTGCTGCGCATCACAGCCAGCCAGCGCAACTGGGGCTTCGGGCTCTGCTTCCTCTATTTGCGCAACGTCAAAGGGTTTGGCTGGAACCACAAGCGGGTGTACCGGATTTATCGGAAACTGGAGCTCAACCTGCGGATAAAACCCAGGAAACGGCTGGTGCGTGCAAAACCGGCGGCGTTGGCGGTTCCTGCAAAACCCAATACCTGCTGGTCGATGGACTTCATGCATGACCAGCTGTCCGATGGACGCTCGGTGCGGTTGTTCAATGTGATAGATGATTTCAACCGGGAAGCGTTATGTATCGAAGTCGATTTTTCGCTTCCCGCCTCGCGGGTCAAACGGGCGTTGGAGCAGGTGATAGCGTGGCGTGGCAAACCGGCGGCCATCCGCTGTGATAACGGTCCGGAATACATCAGCGAGGAGCTCAAACGCTGGGGAAGGTGCGAACAAGTCCTTGATGTGAGATCATCGCCACATCATTTTGGCATCAGGGACGAAGCTCAACGTGACTCATCAATTGACATTTGCCGACAGCGAGTTCCACAGCAAACGCCGTCAAACTCGAAAAGAAGCGTTCTTTGCCCGTATGGAGGCGTTGCTGCCCTGGTCAAGAATGCTGGCCGTGATTGAGCCCGTTTATCCCAAGTCCGGCAATGGTCGTCGCCCCTATCCGCTGGAGACCATGTTGCGTATCCACTGCATCCAGCAGTGGTACAACCTCAGTGACGGAGCGATGGAGGACGCGCTCTACGAGATTGCCTCCATGCGCCTCTTTGCCAAGCTTTCCCTCGACCAAGCTATCCCTGACCGTACCACCATCATGAACTTCCGCCATCGGCTGGAGCAGCACCAACTGGCTCGCCAGCTCTTCGAGTCCATCAATCAGTGGCTCTCTGACGCCGGCATCATGATGACTCAGGGGACCTTGGTTGATGCCACTATCATCGAGGCCCCCAGTTCGACCAAAAACAAGCGCCAGCAGCGCGACCCCGAGATGCACCAAACCAAGAAGGGCAACCAGTGGCACTTTGGCATGAAGGCCCATATCGGCGTCGATGCCAAAAGCGGCCTGACCCATAGCCTGGCAACCACCGCGGCCAATGAGCACGACCTCAATCAAGCCGGCAATCTGCTGCACGGGAAGGAGGAATTTGTGTTTGGTGATGCCGGTTACCAAGGGGCACCCAAGCGTGAGGAGTTGGCTGGGGTAAAGGTCGAATGGGCCATTACCGAACGCCCAGGCAAGGTCAAAGCGCTCAAACAACGTCCGCGCAAGAACAAGGCCGTTATCCAGTTTGAAAGACTCAAGGCCAGCATCCGAGCCAAGGTTGAACACCCATTCCGGCTCATCAAGCGTCAGTTTGGCTTCGTCAAAGCGCGGTACAAGGGGCTGATGAAGAACGACAATCAATTGGCGATGCTGTTTACGCTGGCGAACCTGTTCCGAGTGGATCGGGAATTCAGATAATAAGTGCGACACTCATGGATGAATGGCGAGAGGTGGCCAACTGCTGATTGGTGGTACCCTTCTGCTCGCCAAAGTATAAGCAGTATCACCATGAGCTATCAGCAGTTGACCGAGGGGCAACGATACCAGTTATCGGTGCTTCGCGCACAGGGGATGTCCATCCTTGCCACCGCACGCGCCATTGGCGTTCATCGCTCCACCCTCTACCGGGAGCTGCGTCGTAACGCCGGGCCGCAGGGCTACCAGCCAGACAATGCGCATCAGCACGCCACCCACCGACGGGCCAGTGCGGCCAAATCTCGGCTATCTGCCGATGTCATCCAGTTTGTCGAGCTGACACTCGCCTGGTGGTGGAGCCCGGAGCAGATAAGCACGGTGGGCAAGCAGATAGGCCTCATGGTGAGTCACGAGTGGATATACCGCCATGTGGCCGCCGACAAAGCCCGGGGTGGCCAGTTGTACCGCCATCTGCGCCAGGGCCACAAGCGCTACCGCAAGGGGGCGAGCAGCCTGCGTTCTCCCATCAAGGAAGCCCGCTCTATTGATGAACGGCCGGCTATCGTCGATAGCCGGGAGCGGCTCGGTGATTGGGAGGCGGACACGGTGCTGGGCAAGCAAGGCACAGGTGCACTGGTCACCCTGGTGGAGCGCAAGAGCCGGCTCTATCTGGTCAAGCGGGTCGCGAGCAAACAGGCTGGGGTGGTGCGGGATGCGATAATCGAGATGTTAACGCCCTACATCGAGCAGGTGCATACTATCACCTTTGACAACGGCGGCGAGTTTGCCGAACACAAGGCGATAGAGGAAGCGCTGGGTGCCGAGACTTACTTTGCGCACCCTTACTCTTCGTGGGAGCGCGGTCTGAACGAGAACAGCAATGGGCTGTTGAGGCAGTTTATCCCAAAGGGAACAGACCTGAGAGAGGTCACGGACGAGGATGTCAGGAGAGCGGAGCAGTGGCTCAACCTACGACCTCGGAAATGTCTCGGATTCAGGCAGCCTGTCAAGGTATTCGAAGAGTACCGTCAGGCGGCATAGGCGAGTGTCGCACTTCGAAGTTGAATTCGCGGATCAATTGATAAGGGCACAGGAAAGATCTACCTAAAATCGGGGAATACCCCCAGAAAGGGGGTGAAAATGGTTATAAAGCCTGATTTTTGAAGAAAATGGGGCAATTTTAGAAAAGGGCCGAGTCAAAAATCGACCTAGCAATCAAAGAGGAAGGTGCTACCCACTTATTCGCACCTTCCCTTGTGTGACTACCAACATCTCGGTGTTTTGCTATCTGATTAAACCCTTCCTGATTACCCATGATTAGCAGTCAGTTACCACGAACTATACTGATCTTACGTACAGTTATCGAGGTGCGAGATCATGGCCAAAAGCAAAATCCAATTCCAGAAAGTCACCACACACATCACAGATAACATCTACGACCTGCTCCGTCGGAACTATCGCTTTTACCAACATATTGCCTCCCGCATTATCTCAACACGCAACCTGTTTACCCCCGGCAAGAGCCCCATCGGACGTTGTGGGTGATGCCACCATCTTGCCAGCTCTTCTTTAAAACCGGTTTAAGCCCACGACCACGCCATCAATCCAGCCGCTTGTAAATCCGCGTATCGCTGGTCGATTTCCGAAACCAGTAAAAATCGGGCAATCCTGCAAACACCCTGCGCCAGTTGAATACTTCGGCCGATAATCGATCCGCCATCTTGACGATAGTCTCCGGCATATACTGGATAAGCGGCTTGCCAATCGATGCGGACAAGCAGGCCGACAGGGCTTCAAATGCCCGGGGATCCTGGCTCATCAGACTTTGCAGGTGTGGCTCCAACTTCATGAAGTTCAGGGCTTCATGCTGGGAGCAGATCCCCTCTCCGGCTTCCACGTTGTAGTAGAGGTAGAGTTTGCCCACATCGTGCAGCAATCCCCCTAGGAAGGCGACGTCGGCGGTGCGTCCATCAAGCCGGTATTGACGACACAACATCCTGGCTGTCATCGCCACTTCTACACTGTGCTCCAGCAAGCCACCCACATGGTCATGATGATGGTGATGGCTCGCCCTGCCTCGATAAAACCCGGTGATAAAACGCCGGTCACGTAGGATCCCGAGGGAAAAGCGCCGTAACCCGCCGGGCGGTAACATGGCATAGAAGCGCCACAGTGCCTGGATCATCTGGCCATGCGACTCATTGAGGGCCAAACCAAGGTGAAACTCCCACAGTTGACGCCCCTCGTCCCCTGTGATGCCTTCCAGAGCGCGACAACTGCGCAATGTGACAGACTGCTGCTCCATCCCCAGCATTGCCAGTACCAGCTGCCCCGACGGCGCAATAGTTGCCATGCATTTATCTGAGACCGAGACTCGATGGACGGCCTTTGGCGATAACAATTCCCAACACTCATACTCGCCCTCGCTATCCGCCAGTCTGGTTGCCCACATCAGTTCGCCGCAATCCGCATATTCAGTGACGTGTACCATGACCCGCCTCCCCATCGTGTGAATCCCACCTTTCCGCCAGCGCCTTCGAGGCAAGCCGCTGCTGCTCGAATCCCGCCAACATCTGCTCAAAGGCATGCCCATCCCGACCCGACAGATCAGGCACGTAACGGGAATAGACCCGGAATAACATCTGAGTGCTGTTATGGCCCAGTTGCTTTGCTATCCACTCAGGGCTCTCACCTGCCGCGAGCCAGAGCGTGGCGGCGGTATGCCTTGTCTGATAGGGCTTGCGCTTCTCCAGCTTTAACAACGACAGCAATGGGTACCACACCCGATTGGCCACATTGCGATCCTCGAACGGGCTGCCGTGCTTCGTGCAGAAAACAAACCCATCTGGTGAGACCTTGCCATCGTAGCGGTCGCGTTGAGTGAGAAATGCCTGATAAACCTGCTCACTCATCTGCACCGCGCGATAGGAGCCATCGGTTTTCGTCGGGATCAGTTCATTGCGGACCCATGCCTGATACACCAGGATCTGCCGGCGCTCGAAATCGATGTGGCGCCAGGTTAAACCGTGGATCTCGCTCGAACGTAGCCCGGTAAAAAACCGGATGGTGTAATAAGGGCGAAAGTCAGCCCTCACCACTGCCAGCAGTCGACCAATCTCTTCAAGACTGAAGGGCATGATGTTGCTACGGGGGATCTTGAGTGCTCGGATATTGCGCCAGGGCGAGTCAAAACCGAACCGATCTGCCGCATCTGCCAACATCATGCGAAGCGGCGTCATGATGTGGTTGACCCGTGAGGCTGAGATCGGCTTGCCACCTCTCCCGGGCAAACGAGCGATCATTGTCCTGAATGCCAAGATCGCAGACTTATCGATCACGCTCAGCGGCTGATTGCCAAAGTGCGGCAGCAGATGGCAATCAAGAATGTCGCGGATGGTCTCCTGCTGGGAGGTTCGCCACTCGGCCGATTTTTCCTGGTACCACTGCTCAGCAAAATCAGACAACAGAGGGCACCCAGCCCGCAACACGGCTTCCCGCTCGGCCAGTTTGGTGAAGTAGCCACAACGCGGGCTGTTTGGGAAGGTTTTGCAAAAATCAAACTGCCCGAGGGTGATTTGTGCCTCCAACCGTTCACAATACTGCTTCAGTTTGTGGCGATTTTGGCTTGTATCGGGTAACCCAGTGCGCTCACGACAGCGCTTCCCCTTGAAGCAAAAATCGAGGTAAAGCAATTGGTTAAGGCTATATACTGTTGCCATAAGAATCCACCTCCCCTAGCCCTGAAACGACTCGAACATTGCGCTGTGCTTGAGCATTTCCTCTTCGATAGGCTCCCAGAGAAACAACAACTTACGACCGCCAAACGGGCGAATATAGTGCAGCCCTTCGAGCAGGACAGAGTCTTTCAGCTGATTGCGGATAGTACGTGGATCGAACTTGATGCGAGCAGAGAGCTCTTCTGTTGTCAGGTAGGTGTATGCCATAATCATATCCTCTCTTTTTTCTCTTCAAAAAAAACAAATGCACCACAGGAGGGATTTTAGCACCACAAATCGTTAGTGCAACGATTTTTGCCATCCTGCAGGTCTTTTTTCTATGGAGGAGTGATGATTAAGTGCCATCTATCCCGAATTTTGGGTGAACGGAAACTCAAAGTTGCCGAAGTTGCCAGAGATACGGGTATCAATCGAAACACTTTGCATCGTCTCTACAATGAGACGGCAACGCGAGTGGAGTTAGAAGTAATAGAACAGTTATGCCACCATTTAAGAATTGAGATTGGTGATTTGTTTGAAGTGGTGGGTCACCCTCCCGAGAATCTCGGTGGAATGTAACAAAAGACTCTTACGAGAGAACCCAAAAGGTCTGGTTTAACGAGGTCAGGGGAACGGTGACGTGGTAGTCAATCTGACCATCCCAGCCTTCCTCACCTCATCAATATGCACTTTCCCATCGATACTCCGGATAAATTTTCATCCCCCCTGAGATGAGGTAAAAAAATGAGCCGAAGTCGACGAAAGACCCCCATGTTTGGCTACACAACAGCGACGTCTGAAGCTGAAGACAAGCGGATTTGGCACAAACGCTGGCGCGCTCAGTTGCGTGGCCAGCTATCACGCGACGCAACGACGGATGACTTTTTGCCAATACTCCAACGCGCCGTTTCGAGCCCTTGGAACATGGATAAGGATGGGAAAAGCTGGTTCAGCCCTCGACAGCAGCGCCGGCAAGCAGAGCAATTCCTGCCCCTTCAAGGCCTATCCACATCAGATGCGCAGCGCGCAGTGGTCAGGCAGCTGGCAAAATGGCGAAGCAAATAGATTTTTATTCTATTTCAGCATGTTGCACGTTCAATCTGTAAGCTCACGCGCGGTTTGACGTGCAAAGTCGGCTTTCTTCTTGTTACCTAGCGATACCAGCTCTTGGATGCTCATTACTTTCAGCGCCACGACATAGGCGACTGTCCGCAGCAACGGAGTGCTGTAGCGCGCCATTGGTTTTACCGTGTCAGCATTTTGCTGCCGCTCAGTAGAACGCTGACAGATACCCGCCTCGTCAGGATGAATTATTCGCAGTAGTGCCCGGTTAGCCCCACTTTTTTCAATGAATTCACTCTTCACGCGATAGCGTGAGATGACCTCCCGCCATGGGGATTTTTCACTCCGTTTGGCGCCACATCGTACCTCGATCGCAATCCGTGTCGCTGGCAGCAGTAACACCGTCACACTCAGGAAGGCTTGCAACATCTGTGGATCCGTGAAGGGGATCCCAGTGTTGCGAGTATTGCTTCGGACTAGCAGATAGCCAATCCATTCGATGAAAGCCGCTCGTTGCTCGCGATAGACCTGGCGAGCCAGTTTAACCACTTTACGGAGTTCGACTTGCTCCTTATGACTGCGCAAGGCTCCAGGAAGCAAATTCAGATGATGTGACGTTGAGTAGAGCAATCGCTGTGCTCCCCGCTGAGTCTTAAATGCTTTAAGTAAATGAATTTTTTCAACTAAGGAAGGTGCGAACAAGTCCCTGATATGAGATCATGTTTGTCATCTGGAGCCATGAAAAAGGGTTCATCATGAGTCATCAGCTCACCTTCGCCGACAGTGAATTCAGCAGTAAGCGCCGTCAGACCAGAAAAGAGATTTTCTTGTCCCGCATGGAGCAGATTCTGCCATGGCAAAACATGGTGGAAGTCATCGAGCCGTTTTATCCCAAGGCTGGTAATGGCCGGCGACCTTATCCGCTGGAAACCATGCTACGCATTCACTGCATGCAGCATTGGTACAACCTGAGCGATGGCGCGATGGAAGATGCTCTGTACGAAATCGCCTCCATGCGTCTGTTTGCCCGGTTATCCCTGGATAGCGCCTTGCCGGACCGCACCACCATCATGAATTTCCGCCACCTGCTGGAGCAGCATCAACTGGCCCGCCAATTGTTCAAGACCATCAATCGCTGGCTGGCCGAAGCAGGCGTCATGATGACTCAAGGCACCTTGGTCGATGCCACCATCATTGAGGCACCCAGCTCGACCAAGAACAAAGAGCAGCAACGCGATCCGCAGATGCATCAGACCAAGAAAGGCAATCAGTGGCACTTTGGCATGAAGGCCCACATTGGTGTCGATGCCAAGAGTGGCCTGACCCACAGCCTAGTCACCACCGCGGCCAACGAGCATGACCTCAATCAGCTGGGTAATCTGCTGCATGGAGAGGAGCAATTTGTCTCAGCCGATGCCGGCTACCAAGGGGCGCCACAGCGCGAGGAGCTGGCCGAGGTGGATGTGGACTGGCTGATCGCCGAGCGCCCCGGCAAGGTAAGAACCTTGAAACAGCATCCACGCAAGAACAAAACGGCCATCAACATCGAATACATGAAAGCCAGCATCCGGGCCAAGGTGGAGCACCCGTTTCGCATCATCAAGCGACAGTTCGGCTTCGTGAAAGCCAGATACAAGGGGTTGCTGAAAAACGATAACCAACTGGCGATGTTATTCACGCTGGCCAACCTGTTTCGGGCGGACCAAATGATACGTCAGTGGGAGAGATCTCACTAAAAACTGGGAATAACGCCTTAAATGGCGAAGAAACGGTCTAAATAGGCTGATTCAAGGCATTTACGGGAGAAAAGATCGGCTCAAACTGAAAAAATGAAATGACTGAGTCAGCCGAGAAGAATTTCCCCGCTTATTCGCACCTTCCCTAACTCATCGACCATAGCGGGTGTGAGTTGATAACGATTGAGTTGATCGGTGATATCTTCATGTCGTGCGAACCGTGCGATCAGCTCCAGAGCGGCATCAAAATCCAGCTTGTGTTTAACCAAGGGAGGGTAAGGTGCACACTCCATCAGGACCCAGGAGACCTGTTGAAGATAAGGCGAAAGCGACTGGAGCAGGGCCTCCCGGCAGCGCTGCCATGTCAAGGGCCCCTCCAACCAGTCGTTCTGTGTGAGCTTTGCACGAGACAGCCCGGTGAAGTGGTGTCGCAGTGACAAAGACCAGTCGTACTTGGCCTGCAACAGACACGCTGCATTGACCCAGTGGGTAAAATGCAAATATGAGTGCAACGTCGTCTCCGGGCTCTGATGGCCAGCAAACTGGGCCAGCGCCCAATAATCCCCCTGAGTGGATGAGTGTGTGATGGTCTGGTAGATAGCGGTACACTGTGCGGCCGACCAAGGCAGGAAATGTGCCCACCCTGGCAAACTGTGCAGTGCCAGAGCTTCGTGATGTAGCAGCAGTTGCAGGCGGCTCAATGCCGTATGCCGCAGATGATGGAAGGTATAGTATTTCCTGCGTATTCCGGCGAAGTTGAACAGCCATTCCGGCCAACGTGAACACCCTGATCCTTAACGCGCTCACGTCATCCCGTTTCTAACTCGACTGTTCAGATTGGGTCAACTCACTTCTCCTCTTTCTCATCGATTCTCCCTTCAGTGACAGCCGGTGAGCGTTGTGCATCAGCCGGTCCAGGATCGCATCTGCCAGGGTGTTGTCCCCCAAGCTCGCGTACCACTCTTCCGTTGGCAACTGACTGACCACGACCGTCGAGTATTTCCCATACCGATCATCCATGATCTCCAGCAGTGCGTTGCGTTGCTCGGCATTCACCGCTTCCAGTCCCCAGTCATCAAGGACCAGTAGCTCTATCCTTGCCAGTTGACCCAGCAGTCTGGCGTAACTGCCATCTACCTTGGCCTGGCTCAGTTCAAGCAGCAGACGTGGCAGCCGGTAGTAACGAGTGCTATGCCCTTGCTGACAGGCTTGGTAGCCCAGCGCACAAGCCAGGTAGGTTTTTCCACAGCCACAGGGGCCGGTAATGAGCAGGTTCTGGCCTCGGCGCAGCCACTCTCCTTGGGCCAGGTTTGCAACCTGTGACCGCTCCAGGTTGCGTGCAGACTGGTAGTCCACCTCTTGCACCGTGGCTTGGAGTTTGAGCCGCGCCTGCTTGACTAGCCGAGCTTGTTTACGTTGCTCCCGGCTCAGTTGTTCGTGTTCGACCAGCAGGCTTAGACGCTCGATGAAGGGCAGCCCTTCGTAGGTACTGGCCTGTTCCAGTTGTTGTTGCACTGCATCCGCCATGCCGGTCAGTTTCAGGTTTCTCAGGCGGGTCAGGGTTTGTTGGGTCATGGGGCGTATCCTCTTTAGTGGAAGCTCTGGGGGCCACGGATGTTCTCGTGCTCTTGCGATAACTCTGGGTAGCTCAGCGGGCTTGCGGGCAGTTTGTCGCGGCCACTGCTCAGCACCGACTTGAGCTGTTTGAGTCGCACCAGTCCTTCCCGATTAGCCAACTGGCAGCAGGCCTCGACCCGTGATGGCGGATACTCCCGGCTAAGACTCAGTAGCCCCAGGCAGAGTCGGTATGCCTGCTCGGCATGGGCTTTCTCTTCCAGCCGTTCGCTAACCCAGCACAAGGTGCCCGGTCCGATGTCAGCAGCCCATTGCTTGAGACGGCCTGGCGTCCAGCGTTGCTGTTTGCTGTGGCGTTCCGGCATATGTTCCGGGAGCGTGCTCATCCCCGGGATGGTTTTACGCGGATGGCTCGCGACCAGATGTTGCTGGTGATAGACCTGAAGCAAAGTGTCGCCAGCATGGAGCTCCAGTTGCTGGCCCACATACTGGTGTGGCACCGAGTAGTGGTGCTGCTCATAGCTGACGTGATAGTCGATGTTGACCTTGACCGTTTTGATGGCGACATAGCGATAGGGATGCACCGGCAGTGGTCCCAGCGCCGGGCGGTCCAACTGCTCAAACGCCTCGCGCCGGTTACCGGGCAGTTGCTTGAACGGGCGCTCGTTGAGTTCGTCCAGCAAGGCCCGGATGCACTGGTTGAGCTCGGCCAGCGAGAAAAAGGTCTGGTGGCGCAAGCGGGCGAGGATCCAGCGCTCGACGATCTGCACACCCACCTCAGCCTTGGCTTTATCCTTGGGCTTGTAAGGGCGAGCTGGCATCACTGCCACCTGATAGTGCTCGGCCAACTGCTGGTAGCTGGGGTTGAGCTCGGGATCGTATCGGCAAGCCTTGCTGACACCGCTTTTGAGGTTGTCGGGGATCAGCAGTGCCGGTGTACCGCCGAAAAACTCAAAGGCACGGACATGGCTTTGCAACCAGTCCGGCAGTGACTGTGACCAGGTAGCCTCGGCAAAGGTGTAGTTGGACGCACCAAGCACGGCGACAAAGATCTGGGCCTGACGGACCTCCCCCGTGGAGGGCGAGGCGATGGGCACCGTGGGCCCGCAGTAGTCGATAAAGAGCTTTTCCCCCGCCTTGTGGATCTGGCGCATGGAGCGCTTTTGCAACTGACACCAGGATTTGTAACGGTCGCAGAACTGGGAGTAGCTGTAACAGCTGTTGGGATAGCGCTGGGTGTACTCCTCCCAGAGCAGTTGTTTGGAGACCCCCTTACGCTTGAGCTCCTGATGGACAGAGGGCCAATCCGGTACAACATGGCGGGCCGAGATGGTGGTATCGGCCTGCGGATAGAACAGGGCCGCCAGTTGGCCATCATCAAGCTGGCTAGGTAAGGGCCAGGTCAGGCCGAGCGTCTGGGCACTTTTGAGGAGTTTCTGGATGGAGCCAACGCTGACCTTGGTGCAGCAACTTATCTGGCGAACAGAGAGGTCAGCTTCCAGCCGCAGTCGCAGCACTTCACGAATTTTACGCATTGCAATCCTCTTGGCAGACATAGGCTCTTCCCTGGCAAAAGGGAGAGCGTATCAAAGGTTGTTAAATCAATGCGTTAAGGATGATTCCGGTGAATGTGAACAGTGATTCCGGGATGTTGAACACTGTTTCCGGAAAGGAGGAGCAAAGTGTTCAGGTTGAGCCGGAATGAGCGTTCACATTGGTCCGGAAATGGTGTTCACGTTGAACCGGAATCGGTGTTCATGATCGGCCGGAATATGCATTTCCCACCAACCTGCCGAAGGATACTGGTTAACGGCCCCCTGATCTCTTCATCCGACATCGGTATCAACCAACCGCTCTGTGAGGGAAACGCCAGCGCGTTCGCGTTTTTCGCCTTTCGCGGCCATAACCCAGACAAGTACGCATCCAATCGAGTACGCTCTTCCGGGGTCAGCAAGACCCCCAGGGGGATCTTGCGGGTGGCACTGTCACTCTTGCCATCATCAAGCCGGGTATCGCGAATATATAGCCAGCACTCTGGACTGCGTTCGATATCTTTCAACCTGAGCTTTTGGATCTCGCTCAAGCGCAGTCCAGCACGATAAGCCACGATGTATAACGCGCTCAGACACTCTCGGTAACTCGATGAGGTGTGCGTCATCCGCTCCATTCCACGCAGCAACTGTCGAAAGAGAGGTTCACTGAGATAGGTGGCACGCACATGGGGCCGCTGGCGCTCGCGCGGGACCAGCTCCTCCGGCAATGGGGCCAAGTGGTAACTCGCCACCGCATAGCTGTGCAGGCTGGTCAAGCGTGCAGCCATGTAGCTGACAGCATTCTTTTGGCTAACGGGCGCCTCGGAAGAGGAACTTTCCGGCTCTGCGGAGGAGGATCTTTCCAGGTCCGTCCGTTCAACCGCACCAGAGAGCGCCGGGTCGACGACCAGATTTGAAGTCCCCCCATACTCTTCCAGCAATGCTCGATAACAGCTCAGAAAACGATCGCCATCCCATAAGCCGAGATCATGATCAAAGCACCGAACAAGCCATTGCTGACCACCGCGACTAAGGTAACTGCGCAGCGTCGAAGGCTTGTTTTTGTTCTTTGCGATGCATTGATGTAGCCACCCGACCAGGATCTGCTCTGACTTGCTGAGGGTCTGCTCATTGCGCAACCGATTCAGTCCTGCGAGGCAGCTTGCCTTCGTCTGCTTGCGAGTCGCGCTCTCCTTTTCCGCCAACACCGTTCGCAACCGAGCCAGTAAGGATGAATAAGGGTGGTCTTCGCCATGGTAGCGCCGACGCTTGGAACTGCCTGCCGTCAGGTTATCGACTAATCCGGTACTCGCCTCCTGCGCCAAACACACCACTTGGTGACCATCCGCAACCGTCGGATGATGCAGTGAAAGCCAGTGTTCATGAGGCAGTGGTACACTGTGTAACGCCCCAGATGCCACATGAGTCAGGATCTGTGGCCAGCGGACCCCGGCTTGCCCACCGGTTACCAGACTCGCCCCTTGGCAAAACTCTTTGATCCCGCGCAGGGGTGCAGTCAGATGTCTCTGGGCCCATAAGCTGAATGTGTCGAGCTCAACGGCAAGCTCAAACGTTTTGCCGCGCCGACGATACCAGCGCTGTACCAACCCCAGAGTCGGCAGGCTTAGGAAAATCTGGAGCTCGGTAACCCCCTTCCCTGCTCTATCGTGCGCATTGGTGGCCAACGCCTTGCTCTCTAACGTCAAAGGCAACCAAACAACTGAGCCATTCGTGCATAATCTTCGCCGCTCAGCGATGGCCAGCATCAGTGCGTGCAAAATCGCCGTCTGGTGTACACCGCAGTAAAACACCGCGCTATGAAGAATGTCGGCCAGTAAATCTTCAGCTTCGATCAGGCTAGTGTCGCGGGCCTCGATCTGTCTATGCCAGTTCAGCAGCGCTTGACTACAGCGCTGCGCTTTGTCAAACCACTTTTCAGTGTAAGGTAGCGGGCGCCGAAGCACCGTCAGGGGGATTGTCGGCAACGGCAACTGCCAATACCCGCTGGTATTGCCCTGCTGCAGGCAAAGCAGGATGGCTCGCAGCCCAGCCTTGAATTCAGACTGTCGCCTATACTTGCCCGTCAACGTGCTCATCGCCAATGGCCACAGATACTCAAACCCTCGGACATCGGCTGGCTCCTTGAATAGGCCGGGCAAATGTTGCAACAGCGCATCCAGTGCTCGACGCTCTATTTGCACCTGAGCACGTTTGAGACGATCCCGACGCATAGCCCGACCAGACCGAAGAACGTTCGCTGCACGCTCATCTTCCTTTCGAAGCTGTTCACGCCAATCGATCAGTGGATTGTCCATTCGCCCATCACCTTCAACCCGAGGGTTTGATGCCATTTGTCCAGCACGTCCGTCAGGGTAAATAGATCGCTCAACGCCGCACTACTGTACTGGTTTGTGAACTCTGTCCCCATCTCCTCATGACCAAGCAGCGCATCGATAAACTCGGTGGCCACGCCTTGCTCCAGCAGGTGGCTGCGCACCGAATGGCGATGCCAGTTTGGCGCCAGGGGCAACAGATTTTCGAACTGCCTCATCATCGAATTTGGGGTGACGATTTCTGTGCCTTCCAGGCTGCCATCTTTGGCCTCGACCGCCCAGAACAGGAGCGCTCCAGCTCCACTCAATGCTTGCTCCGCCGCCGACACTAACGGCGCCAGCAGCGGCTCACGCTGACATGCCAAATATGTCAAATAGCGCTCCCAGGCTTGCAGTTGCTGCACTGCCAACGCTGACAATGGCACCAACCTGGCCGAGCTCACAGATCGTCCCTCTTTGTCTGTCAGCCGGATAAAGCGACTGATGAGGCAGTAATCGCCACGCCTGCCGTACATCTCCGTCACGGGCCTGGCGGCAGTAGAAAGATGGAGGATCAACAAACTGTGGCGCACGAGGAGGTTATGATATTGCGTCAGCGTTGGACGCTGCTGCCGTGACCCACTGAGTCGTGCACAGAGGTACTGCTGATAATTTCCTAGGAGTCGAGCAAGCTCGCCAACGCTAGGATAGAGGCGTGATCCGACAGCTCCTTGTTCTAATTCCGGTGCCAGCACCACCGCGGTCATCCCCATGGAGGCCAAATAACGGCACCAGATCTGCAACACGTCTTTACGTGGCACATGACTGTAGGCCATAGGGGAACATTGCTGAGCCGCCTTGCCACGCAGGATACCGGCAATGGCGCTATCAATCCCCTCTCTTTGCAACCAAGCACGCTGGTAGTTTTGCAGCTGTCGCATGGTCAAGGCCGTGCCAGCTCGCTCATTTGCTCGCGCTAAACAATCCACCTGCGCGCTACTACTCAATGTCCTCCAACCGTGTCCAACCAATAAATGAGTGGCCCATTTTGGCAAAGGTAGCTGCAAGAATAAGTCGCTCTTTGGCAAAAAAGAGTGCAATTTCCTATGCACTCGGCTGTGGGCAACCTCTACATAGCGTTGTAGATACGCCCCATGAGGAAGCCGCCAAATACCACTGGCATTCTTTGAGGGTCCGTCGTCATCGGCAAATCGAGAGCCAGGAGCAGGCAATTTAATCTCAGTACTCGGCCAGACCGGCAGCTTGTGCAAGTCCTCGCTACTCGTGCCCATCACCAGTTGCAGCAGGATCGACAGTGCCGGCAACGCCGTTTCATCGACCGCCTGAGGCATCAAGGCATCGACGAGGCGTGTGATCTGTGACGCTGTGGCAATCCAAAGGTTGGCCGGCAACTGCAGATGACGCATCGACATGGAGAGCGCTACCGAGGCGCTTTGCAAAACCCTCGCCTGAATATCCATCAACCCCTGTGGCTGAGAGGACACCAGCAGCGTCTGCTGCTCAGGGAGGGTTCCTCGCTCCTCTTCACCCTCCCACTCGGTCAGTTTGACTTTGCCGCGCTGCAGCAGAACCTCCCGTAGCAACAGGATTTGGGTCTGCTCGTCGAGCTGCTCTTGATAACGCGCCTCCAGTTGGAACCGCTGGCGTTCGCCGGTTGACCGGGTACCCGTTTTGATCTCTTTGGCTCGCGCCTTATAGAGTCGGCTCAGTAGGGCCTCCAAGGCCCCTGTATTGACGCTCACCTGCTTGTTATTGGCATATTGCTCTCTCTGGATCTTGATGGCTTGCAATAGCGTCAGTATCGGCTGCGTAAAATCGACCTCAGACAGGGCCTTAATCATCACCTCACGTTGATTGTTCGCCATCAGCCTGACGTTGCGCAGCGCCTCTTCGACCGTTTGGTCCCGCTCGGCAATACCCTGAGAAAAATTGATATGTGATAACGCCAAGACGGCCAGGATCGTCACGGACTTGAGCTGAGCAAATAGCTCACCGTTGAGGCTATGGCCACTACGCAATTCCGCCAAGATGGCGTCAACGAGATAGAATTGGCTGAGTCTCCGATCTTTACTCAACCGCTCACGCATTTGCATGGCAGAGAGTGGCGATGGGGGCAGCATCTCTTTGGATGAGACAGAATCGATCCACTGCAGCTCGGCGGCCAACAACGCGGTCAGTGTTGGATCCAATCCCAGGATCCCCTGACAGCAGGCTTGCAACGATTCAAGGATTTGCCGGTGCCACTCGGCCAACGCCTCCGGAAACACCAGCTGTCGGGTAAGGGAACGGGCGGGTTCAGCGTCAAGACCCTCCACTGCCTGCTCCTGCGAAAGGTCATCACTCATCGGCTAACCTCTGCAAGAAGAAGTTAGGTTCGGGCACCGATACCATCCCGTTCTTTTTGTCTTTTTGCCGGGACTTGCTCAGCGCCTCCTGAGCATGCGCCAGCTGTTCCCGGGACAACCCGCACACCTTGGCCCAATAGTCTTGAGACAACCGCTTCTTCTGAAACCAGTTAAGACGCTGCTCGTCTGTCAGAACGCGATTGAAAATTCGTCGGCTGCATTCGATGAGACGGGGCTCCCCTAACAGCGTCATCAACCTCAGCCACTCCCCGGCCAGATGCTGCTCGACCTCACCATCATTCAGCCCGCAGGGGATCAATCGTTGCCCAGGCGGCGGTTTGATTGGCGACGGCCAAGACAATACTGGCAACAATGGCCCTACGATCATAAGCGCACTGCCCACATCATCGCCTGACGACAAGGGACGATAGAGAATAATGGCTGACTCCCAGAGCGTATGGAATTGATCGGCAATCGGCAGCCCAGTCTTGAAGCCCAACTCCAACCACGCCTCACGAAACGCGACTAACGCCGGATGGATCTGATAGTTCCCTGACTCCTTCGTCCTCATGTAAACCCCGTGTATCACCCGTTACTAACACATTACATAAAAATGTATTTTGTTTTCAAACAGTTCCTTAGCGATAAACCGATTCAGCCACACACCGAACCTCTGAACCTGCGCATGGCAGGCCTACCGCAGGCAGGTACTGTGAATGAAGTCAGGAATGGAGATGCAATTCACCAAGTGGGTAATCGTCGAGGGAGCGGGATCATTTAGCCGATATGCAAGGGGGAATGTGACTGACTCGGGTGACGTCAATTGAACAATACTTGGCTTTCTCCTGCACATGCTGGACACCGCTGTCGAGCGGTAACGCCTTCAGCGAGATAGGTCGCCATCAAACGACGACGCCATGCTCAATCTGGCCGATGAGATCGATAACTGCCTGAGCTCCGACAGCGGTCGTCAGGAAAGTAGCAGGAGGGTTTCCTCCCAGCGCCCGGGCAGGTTTGTTCAACCACTCAAGCGCCTTCCCCCTGTCCCCCTCGAACAGCGACTCCGCAGCCTCCATCACACTAACGAATGAATAGATACGGGCACTCTGAGCGCGGGACAGCAGGGCCGCCGCAGTGCGCTTGCGTGTCACCGTCGAGCGGTCAATGCCAACCAGCTGACAGACTATCTTGACGTCGCAGCCCAGCAACGCAGCCAGTTCATTGACGATGGAGGGAGCCATTCCAGCCACAATGAGATGATGCGCCCCCACAAGCTCCTGGGGCAAGGCCAGCGAGGCCATCAGCCCCTTCGGTTGGCGGATCTGGCGAACAGAACGATAAGCAGCGTAGGACATGGCGAGGCGGCTCCCTGTATCATTGCGCCTTTAAACTAGCCCATCTAAACCATACCATCAACGATGCAGGACTCTTTCAAACCCCAAACGTTAACCTATGAAGCCACCGCAAAACTGCGCCAAACTTGCCACTAAAACTGGCGCAGTTTAGTTAACTGCGCCAAAATGGCGCCATATATATGAAAAACGCGCCAACAAACACGATGTCAGCGACCACAGACCTACTAGAGACTATCAGGGGATCCGAAAGCGGATTGACGCTGGCTGAACTGCTGGGCCGCCACCCGAGCATAGCCAGACGCACCGCACAGCGCCTGATAGCCAAGCTGATTGAAAGCGGCCACATCACAGCCCAAGGCGAAGGACGGGCTCGCCGCTATCATGCTGACTCCGAGAGCCATACCGAGCCCCGGATAGCCAAGGTGGACAGTTTCCCCGCGTTCATCCCACTCTCTGCCGACAGCCTGGATATCCTTGCCTATATCGACCAGCCCCTCCCAGCCCGCAAGCCCGTGGGCTATCAGCATGATTTCTTGCAGGCATATCATCCCAACGAAACCTGTTACCTGTCCGAATCACTGCGCCGTCAGTTGCACAACATGGGCAAGACCACAGACATCGATGAGCCTGCCGGCACATACAGTCGAGCGATCCTGAACCGTTTGTTGATCGACTTATCATGGGCATCGAGCCACCTGGAAGGTAATACCTATAGCAGGCTAGACACCCGTGAACTTATCGAGCACGGCAAGGCCGCGCGGGGTAAGGGAGCCATCGAAACGCAGATGATCCTGAACCATAAAACCGCGATCGAGTTACTGGTCGAAAACATC
Organism: Aeromonas sp. ASNIH1; assembly: GCF_002934285.1. Taxonomy (NCBI): domain Bacteria; kingdom Pseudomonadati; phylum Pseudomonadota; class Gammaproteobacteria; order Aeromonadales; family Aeromonadaceae; genus Aeromonas; species Aeromonas sp. ASNIH1. Next base: position 4,378,158 of record NZ_CP026228.1, read on the forward strand.
GACAGTGCCGAATTTAACCGCTACACCCTGATGAACTTGCACAGCGCCCTGGCGGAAAACTTGCTACCCAACCCTGCCGATGAGGGGCGCATTCGCCAACATGCTGTCGACATCAGTAAAAGTATCTATCGCCCGTTATCCACGGCACAACAAATCGAAGAGGTGCTGGACGAGGTGCTGAGCAAAGCCAATCAGATCCACGATCCGTTTGAACAATCGTTTTTCATGATGGTGCACTTGCCCTACCTACAACCTTTTGCCGACATCAATAAACGCACTTCCCGCCTGGCCGCGAATCTCCCCCTGTTTCGTGGCAACCTCTGCCCGCTCACCTTCCTCGATGTACCAGAACAGGCCTACAGCCGCGCCACCCTCGGTGTGTACGAAATGGCCCGCATCGAACTGCTACGCGACCTGTACGTGTGGGCTTATGAACGTTCAACCCAAGAATATCTTGCCATCAAGCGGGATCTCGCCGAACCTGACCCACTTCGCCTAGCATGGCGGGATCTTATCAAACAGACTGTCCGTGGGGTCGTCACGTCGATCCAACTTGATCCACTCAGCACCATTGAACAAGCGGTGTCAGAGAACGTCCCGCAGCAAGAGCGATCGGCCGTACAGGCACTGATTGTTGAAGAGTTGCGAAGGCTGCATGAAGGTGTTCTGGCACGCTATGGTTTACGGCCCTCGGAGTTTATCGCGTGGAAAGCGCAACATGGGCGCTGATTGATACTGTGACAATCGTCGAGTTGAGTATCTATTAAGGTATTCCATAGTGCGGTGCTCTATGCCGAGGACATCATCATGAGTTACCAAAGCCTGGCAGCCACCACTGCCAATATCACAGAGCTCAGACGCAATCCAATGGGGACCATCAAAGAGGGAAAAGGCGATGCCGTCGCCATCCTCTATCGTAACGAGCCAGCATTCTATTGTGTGCCGCCTGAGCTCTACGCCTACTATCTGGAACTGGCCGAAGATGCCGAGCTGAACCGTATTGTCGATGAGCGAGTCAAACGGTCGGAGTTCGTCAGCGTCAACCTGGAGGACCTATGATTTAGAATCCCATCCTTGCCATCACTACCCTCAGCTCTTGCAAGTCAACGTTGATCAAGCGCGGGCTGGAGATCAACGCTACGATGCCCCTTATTGTCATCGCAGCATTAGTCGCGCCATGGCCCTCCTCCCCTCATTGTGTGAGCGAACTGGCAGCGCCTGCTGATCTGGGCCCCGGTGTAGTAATAAAGGGGAATTCACTTGGGCGCTTCCGATGGAGACGAACCACTGAAAAGCAAAGGCCGTCAGGCGGCATTCCTGTCTGACTCATCCATCCGGGGTTTTCAGCGTCCAATTTTGACCACCCTGGAGTGTGTGCAACCATCCGATTTTTGGATCGAAGATCCATCAGCAGCTTGTTGTCGTGCTCGGACTTCATGCGGTAGGCTGCGCCCGGCGGCAAGACGTTAGCCTAGTGGTTCATGTCGATGATGACGCAGGGATGGCCGCCACCCGCCGGTTAAACTCGGCAAACTCTTCAGCATTATCTTCCCAACGCTCAATGCTGGCCGCCAGCAGGTCTAACAGCTGGACGTTGTTATCGTAGTCATCCACCAGCTCATCTATCAGTGCCAGCGCACTTTCGTAGTCATGCTGGTTGTCGATATGGGTGAAGTAGGGCAGCTCGGCCAAGGCCTCTCGGAGCTGTACCAGAATGGGTTTCAACATGTCAGAGTTACCTTGTTGGTTGCGCCCCCCCGTTTTCGATAACACTGGGGACCTGTCCAGTTTAGATCTTCAATGGAGGTGGCTGCTTGGTATGACACCATCACTGCATTTGCAAATTTTCCCGAGAAACCTCGGCTAGATTGGCAAAATTTCGTGCTCATCAATTCAAGAAGGTATTTAAAGAAGCGAACGCGGGTGCGAACTTGTGAGCTCCCGTGAAGCGATCGCAACAATCATGGACTCACTGACAGAGACGATCAACCGACGCACCATCGCTGCCTTGGCTTTTGTTGCGCCAACCCCAGTGCACTCCTGCTGAAACTCGTTACACCTTGTTTTAATGGCCCCTTGAATCGAAAGTGCGACACCCATACCTGAGGATCAAGGTTAAATACCGCCTTTAGCGTGTGAAAAACATTTACCGCCTAAAGCAGGTAAATATTGATATACCTGCCACAGCGTGTAAATTAAAAGAAATTACGCTACCAGGTAAGTCAAATCATGAAAGTAACCAGCGCCAAGCAACTTAGTGCCTGTCTCAAGGATGCCAGGCTTTCGCAAAAGCTCTCCCAAGGCAAAGTGGCCGGCAAGGTGGGGATCAGGCAGGACACGGTGTCCAGCTTCGAGCTCAATCCCGAGTCAACCAAGCTGGAGACCTTGTTCAAGATCCTCGCCGCACTGGAACTCTCCCTCGATATCAGGCCCCGCACCGATCCTGCGGAAAACGCCACGCCTGGCTGGAAGGAGGAGTGGTAATGGCCAGCCTGACGGTCTACATGAACGGATACCGGGTAGGTACCTTTACCAAGGCGACCAATGGTGCTCACCAATTTCAGTACGATGAATCGTGGGTGAAGTTGCCAGGCAGCCGCCCCATCTCGCTCTCCATGCCATTACGCCAGCAGCGCTACCAGGGCGATGAGGCCTATAACTTCTTCGATAATCTGCTGCCAGATAACCCGGAAGTAAGAAACCGGGTGGTGGCGCGCTATCAAGCCGATTCCACCCAACCCTTTGATCTGCTCAGTTGCATTGGCCAGGACAGCGTGGGGGCATTGCAACTGGTGGCTCAGGGCAGACCTGTGCCAGACGTTAAGCGCATTGAGTGCAAGCCGCTCTCTGACGCCGAACTGGAGCAGATCCTGACCAGCTACCAGCAAGGGATCCCGCTTGGTATGGTGAGGGAAGAGGACGATTTTCGGATATCCATCGCCGGGGCTCAGGAAAAGACCGCGTTACTCTACCTCGACAACCGTTGGTGCTTACCGCATGCAGCGACCCCAACCACCCACATTATCAAGCTGCCCATTGGCAAGATCGAAAGCCACTCCTACTCGATAGACCTCTCCCAGAGCGTAGAAAACGAATATCTCTGCACCCTGATCGCCAAAGCATTGGGTCTTCCGGTTCCCCATTGCTTCATCATGCAGGTCGGCAAGGTCAAGGCTCTGGCGGTGGAACGCTTCGATCGGCGCTACGCCACGGATCGCAGTTGGATCATGCGCCTGCCCCAAGAGGACTTCTGCCAGGTGTTGAATGTACCGTCAGCACGCAAGTACGAGAGCCATGGTGGACCGGGCATTGCTGACATCATGACGACCCTGCTGGGATCGGCCACGCCGGAGCAGGATCGGTACCTGTTTATGAAGTCTCAGGTGTTGTTCTGGCTGCTGGCTGCCACTGATGGCCATGCCAAGAATTTCTCGGTGTTTATCGAACCTGAAGGGCGTTTCCGGCTTACACCGTTTTACGACATCCTTTCCATGTATCCTGCATTTGGTGGTAAAGGATTACATCCCCGTGATGCCAAGTTGGCCATGGGGCTTACTGCAACCAAGGGCAAAAAATACGCGATAGAGCAGATATTTCCTCGCCATTTTTATCAAACGGCCAAGACGATTGGTTTTGAACAAGTGCAGATGGAAAAAATCATCAGCGAGCTGACGGATAATCTGGATGAGGTAATATCAATCGTTCGTCAGCAATTGCCTGATACATTTCCCACTGAGATTGCAGATTCAATTTTGGGTGGACTCAGTTCGAGAGCTCAACGCTTAAAACGATAATTAACCAATGTGACAAATGCCTCTTGCATCGCCCCAGGTGAGCCTCTATCGAGGCTCATTTTTTTGCGTACGAGCGAGTGAATGATCCATTTTAGATCAAAAAAACAACTAAAAATGCAGAAACCTGAAGTGCCAATTTTGGCAACATCAAATTTCCTCAGCTAACCTAGAACGACATAATGGCAATAAAGCATTGATTTTAAAGCTCTATATTAATTTGGTGCTTGACGTATCCTGATGACATTTTAACTATATTAACAGGTACGGCCTTCTAAGCCGTGGGTCGCAGGTTCGAATCCTGCAGGGCGCGCCATCGATACAGATGAGTTTGATTGCTGTATCGAAGGCAGATTTCAGTGGTGGCTGTAGCTCAGTTGGTAGAGTCCCGGATTGTGATTCCGGTTGTCGTGGGTTCGAGCCCCATCAGCCACCCCATTATTCCCCTCCAGGCTGGGATCAGCCTGATGAGACAGCAGCACGCTGTCTGTTTGGACCGGCCACTGGCCGGTCTTTTTGTTTCTGCGCCGCCCGCTTTTTGGCGCAACGCCCCCACCCCATCCTCTGGCGCTCGGCGCCCTGCTCAGGACGCAGTCCGGACCACCGTCACAAAAATGGGGTTTTCTGCCCCGCTCAAGACAAGCCCTCCTCATGCCATGACCCAGCGCAAGTCCAGGTCTGATCCCTCGTGTTATGGATAAAAAGATTGATAACACGGCTGCCAGGGCGCTCCTTCCTTCTCTTACCCCTTGTCCAGGAGAGCCAAATTCGATGGCACCGATTCATCTTTTCGTAATACGGTCATCCCATCCTTAATCAATTAGCTGAAATATAAGGAGTTATTGATAACCCCCCGATGCCGGTCCAAGGCCCAGCCTGTCACATACCCCGCCGGTTGCAGGAAAAGTTCCCATACTGAGTTGTCTGCATTGCACATGACTGCCAAGGAGAGACAGAGATGAGTGAAGAAAGCAAATGCCCCTTCAACCACACCGCCGGCGTCGGCAGAACCAATCGAGATTGGTGGCCGAACCAGTTGCGGCTGGATCTGCTGCATCAGCATTCCCCCGGCGCCGATCCCATGGACAAGGACTTTGACTACGCCAAGGCCTTCGCGAGCCTGGATTACAAGGCACTCAAGAAAGATCTGGTCAAGCTGATGACGGATTCCCAGGAGTGGTGGCCGGCGGACTTCGGTCACTACGGCCCCCAGTTCATCCGCATGACCTGGCATGCTGCGGGCACCTATCGCACCACCGACGGTCGCGGTGGCGGCGGCCGTGGCCAACAGCGCTTCGCCCCCCTCAACAGCTGGCCTGACAACGTCAACATCGACAAGTCCCGTCGCCTGCTCTGGCCCATCAAGCAGAAATACGGCAACAAGATCTCCTGGGCCGATCTGCTGATCCTCGCCGGCAACGTCGCCCTGGAGACCATGGGTTTTCGCACCTTCGGCTTTGGCGGTGGGCGGCCCGACGTGTGGGAGCCGGATCAGGACGTCAACTGGGGGGATGAAATTGCCTGGCTCGGGGTCGATCCCGATCGGGTCAAGGGCGATCGCGAGCTTACGGCCCCCTTCGGTGCCACCCACATGGGCCTCATCTACGTCAACCCGGAAGGGCCCAACGCCAGCGGTGACTACATGGAGGCTGCCAAGGACATCCGTTCCACCTTCGGTCGCATGGCCATGAACGATGAAGAGACGGTCGCCCTTATCGCGGGCGGCCACACCTTCGGCAAGGCCCACGGCGCCGCGCCCGAATCCCACAAGGGGCCAGAGCCGGAAGCCGCGCCTCTGGAGGCCCAGGGCCTCGGCTGGATGAGCGACTTCGGCAGCGGCCATGGCAAGGACACCGTCTCGAGCGGGCTCGAAGTGACCTGGACCAAGACACCGGCCCTGTGGAGCAACAACTTCTTTGAAAACCTGTTCAACTACGAGTGGGAGCTGACCACGTCGCCAGCCGGCGCCAAGCAGTGGGTGGCCAAGGATGCGCCCGAGATCATTCCCGATGCGCACATCCCGGGCAAGTTCCACAAGCCGACCATGCTCACTACCGACCTGACCCTGCGCTTTGACCCCGAGTTTGGCAAGATCTCCCGCCACTTCTACGAGGATCCTCAGGCCTTCGCCGATGCCTTTGCTCGCGCCTGGTTCAAGCTGACCCACCGCGACATGGGCCCCATCGCCCGCTACCTGGGGCCGGAAGTGCCCAAAGAGGAGCTGATCTGGCAAGACCCCATCCCCGCCGTCAATCATCCCCTGATCGATGACAAGGACGTGGCCCTGCTCAAGGAGAAGATCCTGGCGGCCTCCCTGTCCGTGGCCGAGCTGGTGTCGACCGCCTGGGCTTCCGCGTCCACCTTCCGTGGCTCCGACAAGCGTGGCGGCGCCAACGGTGCCCGCATCCGCCTCGCCCCGCAAAAGGATTGGACCGTCAACCAGCCGGCCCAGCTCGCCAAGGTTCTGCAGGCCCTCGACGGGATCCAGCAGGCCTTCAACGCCTCAGCCACCGGCGGCAAGCGGGTCTCCCTCGCCGATCTCATCGTACTGGCGGGCAGCGTGGGGGTCGAGCAGGCCGCGAAGAGAGCCGGTGTCGCCGTGACCGTGCCCTTCACTCCGGGCCGGATGGATGCCTCCCAGGCCCAGACCGATGTGGACTCCTTCGCGGTGCTCGAGCCCCTCGCAGATGGATTTCGCAACTACGCGGGCGAGTGCGCGGGCTTCGCGGAGACCATGCTGATCGACAAGGCGCAGTTGCTCACCCTGAGTGCCCCCGAGATGACGGTACTGGTGGGCGGCATGCGGGTGCTCGGCACCAACGCGGGCAACTGCCACGGGGTCTTTACCGCCACCCCGGGCACCCTCTCCAACGACTTCTTCGTCAACCTGCTCGACATGGGCACGGAGTGGAAGCCGGCGGCGGGCAGCCAGGGAGTCTATGAAGGCCGTGATCGCCAGAGCGGCAAGGTGAAGTGGACCGGAACCCGGGTCGATCTGGTGTTCGGTTCCAACTCCCAGCTGCGCGCCCTGGCAGAGGTCTACGCCAGTGCGGATGCCAAGGAGAAGTTCGTGAAGGACTTTGTGGCGGCCTGGACCAAGGTGATGAACCTGGATCGCTTCGACCTCGCCTGAGGACGCTGGCAGGCGCCCCGTTCCCAACGCCCCGGGAACGGGGCGTTTTTTATGGGCCGCTTCCAACCCCCGGCCTCTCCCCACTCTTCTCGCGGCGGCATCAGCCGGCGGTGATGACGGTGCAGCCCTCCCCTTCGAACGTCTTGACCAGGACCGGATCCTGCCGGGTGCAGATCAGGTAGTCGAGATCCGCGGCGTGCAGGAAGGGGTAGGAGGCCAGGGATTCCAGCTTGTCGTCATTGCACAGCACCGCCAGCGAGCCGCAACGCTCCGCGACCCGGCGCTTGAACTCGCTGTCCTGGTAATGTACGGCGCTGAAGCCAAGATCCGAGGACCAGGCACAGACCCCCAGGAAGCCGAGGTCGAAACGGAACTTGTTGATGCCCTCGGCCGCCGTGATGTCGACGGCCCCACCGACCAGCGGATCCTGCTCGCCACCGAGGAGGATGGTCCTGATGCCGGGTCTCTCCAGCAGCCGGCAGGCGATGGCCGGGCTGTTGGTCACCACCGTCAGGCCCTGGTGTTCCGGCATGAGGGAGGCCAGTAGCAGGTGGGTGCTGCTGGCATCCAGGAAGATCAGCTGGTTCGGTTTGACCAGACTCAGGGCGGCCATGGCCAGGGCCTGCTTCTGCGCCACATGCTGGGTACTGCGCTCGGTCAGGGTCCACGTCTGGGGCGACAGGGAGATGGCGCCACCGTGAATGCGCTTGCAGCGCCCCTCATCGGCCAGATAGCGCAGATCCCGCCTGATGGTCGCCTCCGTGGTGCCCAGCGGCTCCGCCAGCTCCGCCGCCATCACCTTGTGGTGCGCGGCCAGCAGATCCAGAATGAGGAGCCGTCGCTCCTCCGGTGAATACTTGTCCATGGTGTTCCCTTGTAATGGCCGGGCGATCATCGCCTGGCCCGTCTCACGCCCCCTGCCGCTGCAGTGCGAGCAGTTGCAAGATGGTGTGCATGACGGCGTCCTCATCGTTCGAGCGGGTGATGAAATGGGCGGCGTCCTTGGTCTCGTCGTGGCCATTGCGCATGGCGAAGCTGAAGTCGGCGCACACCATCAGCTCGATGTCATTGAGCCCGTCGCCCAAGACCAGGGTCTCATGACGACCGGCGCCGACCAGCTGCTGCAACCTGGCCACCGTTGTCCCCTAGTGCACGCCGGCATTGGCGATGTCTATCCACTGCTGGTCGGACGCCACTATGTAGGCCTCGTCATCACACTCGCCAAGCTGGCCCCGCAGATCCAGGCAGCGACCGTGCTCGTCATAGAGGGTGATCTTCACAACGTCCGCGGTGATGTCACCAAAATCGGCGACCGTCTGCACCTGGGTGTAAGAGCGGCGCACCAGGGCTTTCAGATGATCCGGCACCGCCTCCCGGATCGTCACGCAGGCAGCCGTGCTGGCGATGACGATATGCTCGCCCGGCAGACGCTCCAACCGACGGATGATGGCCAGGCCCAGGGCGTTACCCAGCAGCGCCTCGACCCGATCGACCTGTTTTCCCGTGCAGGGCGCAAAATGTATCCCCTGCTGCGCCATGGCGGCAACCACCTCGGCAAACAGGGCTCGGTTGTTATCCCCCCTGCTATATGAGGAAGGTGCCGTCCATGTCCGTGATGATGAGCGTGATCATGCTGTTACCTCCGATGTATGCATTCTGATCGCGGTCATCATATCGCCACAATGGACACATACAAACAAATACAAGATCATTTTTGTTCATATGAGCTCGAAATGATCATAGCATGACCTCCTCGCTCGGAGGATCCCAGGCACAGCCCCCTCCTTCGACTGTCATCCAAGGAGACCCCATGTTGTCCACACTCTCCAGTCGGCGGCCCCGGCACGAGCGGCTCGCCACCCGAGCCACCTTCTTCTGCTCGGGCTTTGCCACGGCGGCCTGGGCCTCCATCATCCCCTTAGCCAAACTGAACGCCCAGATAAGCGACGCCACCCTGGGCTATGTCGGGTTGCTCTCCAGCCCCTCCCTGGTCGGCTTTGTCGCCGACGCATTCGGTCTGCCGGCTGCCCTCCACGGCGTCGTTTTGCTGATGGTGCTGGCCCTGCTCCTCAGCAGAGGCGTGGGGCTGGCACCCCGGGCCACCCCTCTTTCTACAACCTGTCAGGAGCTGCCATGAGAAACCCTGCTTTCGGCGACGTGGTATTAAATACCGAGGACATTGCGCTCGGCGTCGAGGTCATCGCCAAACGGCTCAACGAGCGATTCACGGAGGCGGTGGTGATCACCGTGGTGCCGGGCGGCATGCTGTTTACCGCCGATGTCGTCAGGGCGCTGCGCTTTGATATCGCCATGGACTACATCTCCTGCCCCCACACTCCGGGGGAGCGCCACAATGCCTCTCCCATCGTCTTTCACAACAATGTCGGCATCCAGGGCAGAGACGTCATCCTGATGGACGACGCCATCGAATCGGGGGGTACCATGAGGCGGCTGGTCGCGCACCTGCAGGCGTTCGCGCCACGTTCCCTGTCCATCGCGACCCTGTTTGTCAAACCAGGGCGCGTGGCTATCCCCGCCGAGCAGTTTTATGCCTACGAGATGACGAACGATGATCTGCTGGTGGGCTACGGCCTGCCCTGGGAGCACAAGTACCGGAATATCCCCTATGTCTCCAGGTTGAAGAGATAACGGGACGGGACAAGGTTAGGGAGCGATAAACCGATCAGGATAAAACCTGACAGCAAGAGAAGAATTGACCAGACTACGTCCCGGTGTCGCCCGGTGTCGCCCGGTGTACGGCCTATGCCACTCCAGCAGGGCTAGTCCACCCGCCTGTCGATACCGGGTAGAGACCAGATTGCCGGTTACCGGAAAAACAAAAGGCCCCGTCTTGCGACGGGGCCTTTTGTTTTATTTGGCGGTGAGGGAGGGATTCGAACCCTCACTTTCGCATGTCAACGCACAAATATAACCTTTACATTCAATAACTTACGCAGAAACTTCCGACCATAAAAACAGTGCAATTGACTCAAGCTATTGCCATGAGTTTTCTATACCATTTATAAAGAGAAACTCTGGAATGTCAAGAACTTGAGCATGCTTTCTGACTATCGAGATCATGTTATGGTTATCTCTGAATGACGAGTCTATTCACGTCATCGCGAAGTCCATAAACGATCCCCAGTCAAGTTATCCGATTGATTTGGTGTAAAGACAGAGCGTGTGTTGGCCACTCAAACAGGGTGTTCAGGAGTGGGTTTTTGAATAACCCACTCCTAACCGAGCACCGAATCCTTTGGGGATCATTAACTAGCGACGTCATTCAGTGCCATGTGATTTACATCAGAACGCCAGCGACGCACCGTCTTCCGGGATATCAACGCGGCTTTCGATACCCTGCTTCTTGACGTAGGCCCGCAATTCTTCACGGGTCAAGGACATGTGATTGACTGCGTCCATGGGTAATCCCCCCGAAAAACTGAGGTGCTCATAAGTAGAATTTTCTCGTATCTTGAACGCAGGAGGTTCTACATGAAAACATCACGCTTTAGCGATGCACAGATCATCGCCATCCTCAAGCAGGCCGAGTCTGGTTCACCCGTCCCTGAGCTCTGCCGTGAGCATGGCATCAGCTCCGCCACCTTCTACAAGTGGCGCTCCAAATTCGGTGGCATGGATGCCTCTCTCATGGCGCGCCTCAAAGAGCTGGAAGAGGAAAATCGTCGCCTTAAGAAGATGTATGCCGAGGAGCGCCTAAAGGCTGAGATCATCTCCGAGGCGATGGCAAAAAAGTGGTGACGCCATCTGCCCGCAGGGAGATGGCGACCAAGGCTGTGGCTCATTACGCCATTTCTATCCGTCTGGCTTGCCAGGTGTTCAAGGTGAGCGAGGGTTGCTACCGTTATCAGCCCGTGCTGGCTGATGAAAACCAGGAGATTGCCGACTGGCTACTGCGCCTCACCGCCAACCAGCGCAACTGGGGTTTCGGACTGTGCTTCCTGTACCTGCGTAACGTCAAAGGCTTTGGCTGGAACCACAAGCGGGTCTACCGGATCTATCGGGCGCTAGAGCTCAATCTGCGGATAAAACCCAAGAAGCGGCTAGTACGCGCCAAGCCGGAGCCGTTGGCAGTCCCTGACCAACCGAATCACTGTTGGTCGATGGACTTTATGCATGACCAGCTCAGCGATGGTCGTTCGGTGCGGTTGTTTAATGTGATCGATGACTTCAATCGCGAAGCACTGTGCATCGAGGTGGATTTTTCCTTGCCTGCCTCGCGAGTCAAACGGGTGCTGGAGCAGGTCATCGAGTGGCGGGGCAAACCAGCCGCAATCCGCTGTGATAATGGTCCGGAATACATCAGCGAAGAGCTCAAGCAATGGGCGCAGCAGAAGAGGATTGCGCTGAGGTATATCCAGCCAGGCAACCCGCAGCAGAATGCCTACATAGAGCGATTTAACCGCACTGTGCGTTACGACTGGTTGGGCCATTACCTGTTTGAGTCACTGAATGAGTTACAGGAATTTGCCACGAACTGGCTGTGGGTTTATAACCATGAGCGGCCCAATATGGCGCTGGGCGGCTACACGCCGAAACAGCGCTTGGCACAGGCCGCATGACCTCTACTTTTGAGTGCTCCAAAAAATGGGGGGATTACCCATGTGCACCGCAACAATTTTTGCATTTTTCGCAACCTGTGATGCGCGCAGCACATCTTCCTCGCCCATGATGATCGCACCTTCGTACCCGATCAATTTTGCTTTCCCTGCATTGAGGACGATGACCTCGGGGTCATATGCCTCAATGGCTTTGTCTACTTCTTTGCGCCAGATGGTATCACCGGCCAAATAGAGGGTCTTATAGCCTTTCGCTTGAAAAACGACGCCCATGGCTTCACCAAGCAGTTTTGCGGGAGCGGGATCGGCATACATTTTGTCTGTGCCATGTTGACCACCTGTCTTGGTAATTTTAACTCCGCCAAATTCAGCTTCGTCAGTCAGTACGCGTACATTCTTGAAACCCTGAGAGCGGATCAGCTGTGCATCAGCCTCATGTTGTGCAAACAGCGGAATGTCTTTTGGCAGTGCTTTTTGTGCGGCATCGTCCCAGTGGTCAAGGTGGGTATGAGTAACGATGACCGCATCAACACCGGAAATGACGTCCTCTACCGATCCGGGTAATTCCACCATCGGATTGCGGAGGTTGCTGCGATAGGTACCTTCAAACCCATGGTAAGTGCCCTTTTTAGCCAGCATCGGATCGATCAGGAAGGTAGTGCCTGCGTAAGTGATTTTCACTGTCGCATTACGAACCTGCTGCATTTCAACTTTACCTGATTACCCATGACCCTCAGCCAGCTTCAAGAGCCGATATGGCATCGGAGGGCTTGCCACGACTGCATGCCCCAATTCAACCAACATGCTCTTGAGGTCAAAACGATGATTAAACCGGAAGCAGTATTCCGCAAGATGCCTTGGTAAATGCTTCGCTCCGAGCGTATGGCAACTGCCCCGCAGCGAGTTTTTCACATTTCCTATCATCGTGTTTACCCAGTTGAATGCCGGATGATCCAGCCAGTCCAGGTTGCCCCCGGTGACAACACCCAGGTGCTCACAATTGGCCTCCTTGACCGCTTTGAAACAGGCCAATCCATCGGATATCACCGCGCTACCACTGGCAATATGCCGTTTTGCCCAATCAGCAACGGACTTGGTTTTGAAACCATCGACCACCGTCATCCGCATCTTGATTGGATGTCCTTCCTTGTTCAGGGCCACTGCTGCCACAAACGGCGTCTTGCCTGCCGCGCCCCGACCCCGTTTACCACCACGGCGCTCGCCACCCCAGTAGACATCATCGAGCTGAATGATGCCGCTGATGGGCTGCTTGTCATCGGACTCTTTCATGGCTTGCAGCAGCTTGTGCTTGAGCATCCAGGCGGTGTCATATTTGACGCCCAACTGGCGCTTTAGCTCCATCGCTGACAAGCCTGTTTTGGTTTGTGACAACAGGTGCATTGCCAGAAACCACTTGGTCAGTGGGAGCTTGGTGTTTGCGAAAATCGTGTTTCCAGTCAATGACATCTGGTGACGGCAGTGATTGCATTGCCACACACGTGGCCGCCTTCTCAGGCGACAACAGGTCTTGTTGGCACATTCAGGGCAGACAAAGCCGTTAGGAAAACGCCAAGTGAACAGCGCGTTTTCGCACTGAGCCTCAGTGCCATAGTCCTTGAGAAACTCAAACAGGCTGTAGCCTTTCTGGAATTGGATTTTGCTTTTGGCCATGATCTCGCACCTCGATAACTGTACGTAAGATCAGTATAGTTCGTGGTAACTGACTGCTAATCATGGGTAATCAGGCAACTTTATGAGTTGAAGTGGAAGCCTGAGTGTCGCTTTCTCCTGCAAACACCGGGGCGGTGACTGCACCAAAAGCAATGGAGAGTACGAGGGGAAGAGCGTTGAGTTTCATGTGATTGTTCCTATTGACGTTTTGAGGTGGTCATTTTTGCTTAATCTCCATACGTTCAAAAGTGGCCAAAATGACATCTTTCGATATAATTGGGCCATTGGTAATCAAGCAGGATCTAACCTATGTCCGCCATACGTGTTGCTGTACTCGCCTTCAATGGTGTGAGCTTGTTCCATCTCTCCGTACCAGGACTCGTATTCGGAACCGTTCAAACCGCTCAGCATGAACCGCGATACGAAATCAGCTACTGTGCTGAGGTACCGGGCATGGTAGAGAGCGATCAGGGTATCGCCATCGCCGTCAAGCACGGGCTTGAGCTCATGGATAAATCCGATGTCATCGTCATTCCAGCCTGGAGTAATCCCTCGGTTGTCGCATCAACAGCGCTGGTTGAAGCGCTGAAACTCGCCAATGTCCAAGGCAAGCTGATCGTGGGGTTATGTTTGGGCGCGTTTGTGCTCGGCGATGCCGGTTTACTTGATGAGAGAGAGGCTACCACTCATTGGCTTGCACGAGAGACGTTTGCACAACGGTTTCCGAAGGCACGTTTTCGGCCCGAGGTGCTCTACGCCAGTACCGACAACATCATGACCTCCGCAGGAACCCTAGCCGCGATTGACTGTTGCCTTCATTTGGTGATGCAGCGATACGGCGCTGAAACGGCCAATCGCACTGCGAAGCTTCTGGTGACCCCTCCACATCGGCAGGGGGGACAATCACAGTATGTTGAACACTCCGTCCCGCGACTTGCCACTGAGACTCATCTGTCCGATGTGCTGATATGGGCGAGGCAGAATCTGGCCAGTGATCTATCGCTGGATGTTCTGGCTGAAAGGGCAAAGATGAGCCGGCGAACCTTTACTCGCCGGTTTCGCGACGCCACCGGCAGTACGGTCACCCAATGGTTGAATGCTGAACGCGTTGCCAGAGCACAAGCGCTATTGGAAACGACGGATTTACCGATTGAATGCATCGCTGGTGAAGCCGGTTTCGGGACGGCCTTATCGTTAAGGCAACAATTCAGTGCCCAGTTGGGCACGTCACCCTCTGACTATCGACGGATGTTCTTTCGTAAAATGAATCCTGAGGCGGAGACGCAAGATCTGGATCGTGAATCGCCTCGGCTTCTCTAGGGAAGGTGCGAATAAGCGGGGAAATTCTTCTCGGCTGACTCAGTCATTTCATTTTTTCAGTTTGAGCCGATCTTTTCTCCCGTAAATGCCTTGAATCAGCCTATTTAGACCGTTTCTTCGCCATTTAAGGCGTTATCCCCAGTTTTTAGTGAGATCTCTCCCACTGACGTATCATTTGGTCCGCCCGAAACAGGTTGGCCAGCGTGAATAACATCGCCAGTTGGTTATCGTTTTTCAGCAACCCCTTGTATCTGGCTTTCACGAAGCCGAACTGTCGCTTGATGATGCGAAACGGGTGCTCCACCTTGGCCCGGATGCTGGCTTTCATGTATTCGATGTTGATGGCCGTTTTGTTCTTGCGTGGATGCTGTTTCAAGGTTCTTACCTTGCCGGGGCGCTCGGCGATCAGCCAGTCCACATCCACCTCGGCCAGCTCCTCGCGCTGTGGCGCCCCTTGGTAGCCGGCATCGGCTGAGACAAATTGCTCCTCTCCATGCAGCAGATTACCCAGCTGATTGAGGTCATGCTCGTTGGCCGCGGTGGTGACTAGGCTGTGGGTCAGGCCACTCTTGGCATCGACACCAATGTGGGCCTTCATGCCAAAGTGCCACTGATTGCCTTTCTTGGTCTGATGCATCTGCGGATCGCGTTGCTGCTCTTTGTTCTTGGTCGAGCTGGGTGCCTCAATGATGGTGGCATCGACCAAGGTGCCTTGAGTCATCATGACGCCTGCTTCGGCCAGCCAGCGATTGATGGTCTTGAACAATTGGCGGGCCAGTTGATGCTGCTCCAGCAGGTGGCGGAAATTCATGATGGTGGTGCGGTCCGGCAAGGCGCTATCCAGGGATAACCGGGCAAACAGACGCATGGAGGCGATTTCGTACAGAGCATCTTCCATCGCGCCATCGCTCAGGTTGTACCAATGCTGCATGCAGTGAATGCGTAGCATGGTTTCCAGCGGATAAGGTCGCCGGCCATTACCAGCCTTGGGATAAAACGGCTCGATGACTTCCACCATGTTTTGCCATGGCAGAATCTGCTCCATGCGGGACAAGAAAATCTCTTTTCTGGTCTGACGGCGCTTACTGCTGAATTCACTGTCGGCGAAGGTGAGCTGATGACTCATGATGAACCCTTTTTCATGGCTCCAGATGACAAACATGATCTCATATCAGGGACTTGTTCGCACCTTCCTTAGCGGTTCTATTGCCTGCGCTGTCAATTCTATTGTTCGTCTAGACCCCTCATTTTTAGGGGTTTTATACACACCATTTACCAAAGCCAGATCTATGGTCAGCATCTTTTTTTCGAGGTCAACCACTTCAGCACTTAAGGCGAGCAGTTCACTAATTCGTAAACCAGTTGCTATCCCTACCTGTATCAATGCAGTTTCAATTTGATAGTTTTCCTGCTTATTCTGTTGTAGCAATAGTGCAATCTCAGACTGCAAGAATGGTTTCGGCTTCTTTCTGATAAATTTACATTTCTTTATGTTTTCCATCGGATTAGATGGAATTAAACCGTCGAGTTTCGCCCTAACAAATACACTGCGCAGAATTTCCAGGTAGTGATTAACTGTACAGCCATTATATTTCTTTAAAAGTTTTACGACCATCATCTCTATGTCTGTAGAGCTAAAGTCGATCAACTTTTTCTTACCGAACCAAGTTACAAGCTGCTTACTCTTGCGGCGATATGGTCCAATGGTTGATTCAGCATAGCGGGCTTCTTTGAATTTCAGATTTTCATTTATTGCCAGTCCAAGAGTCTTATTTAAATCTTTGGCCTGTGAGTTTTTATCATTGTTCATCGGCTCTAATCCAGTTGATTTGCGCATAGGTTATGAGCATTAAAAAAATAAGTCAACAGATTTTTGATGCACAAACGAAATTGCAAGTCAAGAAAATTATTTGGTTTTTTAAATAATATCGTTCCACCACAGCATCTGAGCCACACAGGGCACGATTTCTGGTTGAATTTCCCTGTTGTAGAGCGCGACTGCTCCCACCTATCAGATAAGTGAGCATTGAGTTTGGGGCTTATACGTCTATGAGCACTACAGCAAAAGTTCACCAGACGGTACTGGATTGACGCTTACACTAAGTCTCTGGGAATCAACTCTATCTTTTCTTTCAAAAGAGAGACGCTTACCCGTTTACCATAACGGCCAAACGTGAGCCCCTTTTTACTATGTCCCGCCAACTCAGCCACAATATGCTCAGCAACGTCCGCCTGTTGCAGCTCATCGATAAACGTGTGTCTCATCCCGTAAATGGTGGGGCGGCCCTGACCTACGATGCCAGCATCATTGAGGTGGCGTTGGAAGCGACAGGTGATGTTATGCGCCCAGTCGTCGTCTTTGCCTGATGGTTGGTCATCGAACAAAAATACCTTCCCTTGACTGCGACGACTCTCCACATAGTCCAGGAATTGATGTCCGATCAACGTACTGTGTAGTGGAACGGTACGGTAAGCATTGACGGTTTTGAGCTGCTGATCCACCTCTCCCGCATCGACCATCAGACACCAAATCCCCTCAACCTGTTTGATGTTCTGAGTTTTGAGCTGGCAAGCCTCGGAGGGTCGCAGCCCGGCATACAGGCACAGCAGGGGCACCCACCAGTCTTGGATCCTCAATTTTTTGCCTTTCTGGGATTGTTTGCTGCGCAGGCTGGCAAACAGCTGAGCCAGTTGAGGGCGATGCCAGCGCACTCGCTCCTCATCCGCCCGTTTGTGCGGCTTCTTGCCTGCCGTCAACCCATCAAAAGGGTTACGGCTGCAATAGTCCAGTGCCACGCACCAACGGAAGAACTGTTTCAGGGCGGCGAGGTAATCTCCTTTGGTTTTGAAACTGAGGTTGGTCTTGCGCAGCAAGCTGTTGCGGTACTCCTGCGCCAGAGCGGGCGTCACCTCATCGACTTTAACCCCTTTGGCCCAGGTGACGAAGGCGTTGATCCGAAGTTGGAGCTGGCCCACCGACCTATGCTGGATCCCCTCACTGGTTTTAGTCTCGATGAATCTCGCCAATGCGTGGGTGAGCGTGATCCCACTGCTGGGGCAAGCTGGGGCATCAACAGAAGGTTCACAAGGTGTGGAAGGTGTTTGAGGAGGGATGAACCCCGCAGCCTTGAAAGCGTCAAGATCGGCGCGGATCCAGCGATAGAAACTGCGAGGGGAAGTATCAGCAGGGGTAGCCGCGATCAGTGCGCGAGTGCGAGCTGCCACAGCCAGATTTCTATCTACGGCGACTCGGCGATCTTTGGTGCAAAGGGAAGTACGGATAGCGAAGGGCAAGCCACGGTCACGTAGTGACTTAGGCAGCGGGAGACGAGTGTAGTAGGTGCCGGAGGCATTTTTACTCAGATACATGATTGTTCCACCCAGTTGATCCAGGAAAAAAATCACGTAAGTCTAGAAATGAAAAAACCCGTTGAAATTCAACGGGTTATATTTGGCGGTGAGGGAGGGATTCGAACCCTCGATACGTTGCCGTATACACACTTTCCAGGCGTGCTCCTTCAGCCACTCGGACACCTCACCAAATTTTTACTGCTTGAAGTGACTTTCGGAGCGCGCTGCGCGTGCATCTTGCCGACTTCGTCGGTGGGCAGCCTCTCGGATACCGCACCAAATTTTGTCTGTGGTTTAACGTGTTCAGCCAACACGGTGTTCGCTGCGCCGTTGCGCTGGAACGGGGCGTAATTTAGGGGAAAGCCCCGCCGCCGTCAACGGCTTTTTAGCCGCAGCGAACCGTTCGCACATTAAACGCACAGTTCAGGTGCTGAGGTCAGTGAACGGATTCCGGTGCGACCTGGATTTCCGGCAGGTTGAGGAAGCCAAGGCGTTCACATTCGGAAACCACTTCATGGGTGGCTGCAGTGGTGCTTTCAACGAACAGCAGGAACTGCTCGACGGTGAGCCCCGCCTTGGTAAAGACGGTGTGACCCACAACGAGGCGTGGCAGGTTGTCATCGATGATGTCGAGGAACACCTTGAGGGACGGATATTGCATGTTGAGACGACCCAGTTCAGCCACCAGGGGCAGCAGCGATGAGGGGCGCACTTCCAGCTCGGATGAGAACAGCAGCCCTTCCTCTTCCACGAAGATCCGGCTCTCCTGGATGCCCTCGACGGACTGCAGGGAGACCATGTGGATGCCATGACACTGATCGCACACATAGTGCTCGATCCGGGCCTGTTGCAACCAACGCATTATCATTTCAGAGCTGGGGATATTCATCATTTTCACGACACGGTAGAGATCAAGGGGCGCAGTCTAAACCAATTTTCAGACAACCAAAAGCACACAGGCCGGATCCCCGTCGTCTCGCTTCTTTTTGACAGGCCCTGTGCCTATACTCAGCCATTCTCGTAGCGCACTCGCCTCCAAAGAGCCCGATGACCATCCAAGAAAAGTATCGCCTGCACCTCAAATCCCTCTCGGATGAACTGCTCGCCCTGCAAAAACCCATCCGCATCCTGGATGCCATCAAATGGCCCCGTCACCTGCAAAGCGACTTTCTGGCAAGTGGCGGCAAGGCACTGCCCGCCATCGACAGGCACTTCTATGAATCCCTCCCCCTGGGGTTCGATCCCCGCAACAAGTACCTTGAGCTCAAGGAGCTGAGGGACAGGATCCGCCGGCGCCTCGGCCCCCAGGACGATCTCGGCCGGATCCTGCAAGAGACGGTGGATCAGTACATGGTGGTCATCGAGATGCTGCGCCAGCGCGGACAGCCGGACTTCCAGCGCTACAGCCAGCGGCTCTACGGCTCGGCAAGCGATCACCTGCGCGGGGATCGCAAGACCCTGAAGGAGCTGGGGGCCAGATTGTGCGACATATTCTCCCTGCCCGGCGCCCGCCACCTGGTGCGTCCCTACCCCAAGGAGTTCGAGGGGGAAGCCGCGGTGGCGAGGTTGCAGGGCAAGCTGTCGAGCTACTTCAGCGACGGCACAGTCCAGGTCAAGCTCAGCGATGGCATCGTCTCCGATGCCGCCGCCGGGGGGGATTACATCAAGCTCAATTCCCACGCCCGTTTCTCGGAACTCGATCTGCAGGTGCTGGAGGTACACGAAGGCTGGGTTCACGTCGGCACCACCCTCAACGGCCGCCAGCAATCTTACGCCACCTGGCTCGGCGCCGGCTCGCCCCGCATCACCGCCTGTCAGGAGGGGCTGGCGGTACTCATCGAGACCCTCACCTTCAGCTCCTTCCCGGACAGGGCCAAGCGCATCTCGGATCGGGTCATGGCCATCGACATGGCGGAGCGTGGCGCCGATTTCATCGAGGTGTTCCGCCACTTCGTGGCCAAAGGGGCCAGCGAGCACGACGCCTACAAGATCACCCAGCGGGTGTTTCGCGGAGGCATGGTCGAAGGGGGCGCCTGCTTTACCAAGGATCTCTCCTATGTGAAGGGCTATGTGGAGACGGTGAACTTCATTCGCAGCGCCGTGCTGGAGGGGGTGCCGGAGATCCTGCCCATGCTGTTCGTCGGCAAGGTGACCCTGGACGACATCCCCGTGCTCTATCAGCACTATCTGGAGGGGCTCATCGACGCCCCTCGCTACCTCCCTCCCATGTTTCGCGACCTCACCGGGCTCTACGTCTGGTTCGGCTTCGCCTCCGGCATGTCCCTGGTGGACATAGGCCGGGTACAGCAGCATTTTCGCCAGCTCTTCCACCGCCTGCCGGCGGCAGACCCCATCATCGCCCCTGTGGACATCGAGATCGACTGACCTCCACAGACAAAGAGGGCGCCAGATAGGCGCCCTCTTTGGTGTCCAGGCTGCACGAGCCAGCCACGGGTTACTTGAAGGCACGTCCTTCCAGATAGTGCTTGCGGCAGAGCGACACATAGCGATCGTTGCCGCCGATCTCCACCTGCTCACCGTCGCGCATCACCTGCCCCGCCTCGTTGACCCGCGAGTTCATGTGGGCCTTGTTGCCGCACCAGCAGATGCTTTTTAGCTCCTCGAACTTGTCCGCCAGACAGAGCAGGTGGTAGGAGCCGGGAAACAGTTCGCCGCGAAAATCGGTCTTGAGACCATAGGCGATCACCGGAATGTCCTGCTCGTCGACGATGCGGGCAAGCTGGTAGACCTGCTCACGGGTCAGGAACTGCGCCTCGTCAACGATGAAGACATCGATGTGCCGCTTTGCGTGACGCGCCTTGACCATCTCGAAGAGATCGCAGCTGTCGCTGAACACCTCCACTTTCAGCTCAAGGCCGACCCTGGCACTGATGACACCGGCACCGAAGCGATCGTCGATGGCGGGCGTCATGGCCAGCGGATACATGCCACGCTCCAGATAGTTGAAGTGGGCCTGGATGAGCTGGGTCGATTTGCCTGAGTTCATGGTGGCAAATTTGTAGTGCAGTGAAGCCATGATGGGGTTCCGAAACGGGAGTGATGGGGCGCATGCTAACCAAAGCCCCTGCCAAAACCAAGGGGCCCGCAGGCCCCTTGTTCTCTTATGCGACTGCCACGGCGCTATACGCCCGGGCTTTGCGCAAATGGTAACCGGAGAAGATCAGGAACCAGAGCCCGCTCACGGTGAAACCGGCCAGCGCGGAGTGCATCAGCCCCATCACCAGGTAGCCGAGCGCAGCGCCAAAGGCGATGGCCAGGGCATAGGGCAGTTGGGTCATCACGTGATCGATGTGATGGCAACCGGCCCCGGTGGCAGACAGGATGCTGGTGCTGGAGATGGGGGAGCTGTGATCCCCGAACACGGACCCTGCCAGTACAGCGGCCAGCATGGGCAGCATCAGACTGATGTCGCTGGCGGCCGCCATGTCGCCGGCGAGCGGCAGCATGATGCCGAAGGTGCCCCAGCTGGTGCCGGTGGCAAACGCCATGGCGCAGGAGAGCACGAAGACCACGGCGGGCAGCACTTCCACCGGCAGATTGCCATTGGCCAGGGAGGCCAGGTATTTGCCGGTTTCCACATCGCGCACCACGGCGCCTATGGTCCAGGCGAACAGCAGGATGTTGATGGCGGGCAGCATGGCCATGATCCCCTGCGGAGCCGCCTTCATCCAGTTGCTTGCCCCGAGCTTGAGGCGCATGGCCAGACCGATGGAGACCACCAGGCTGCACAGGGCACCATAGACTAGGGAGGAGCCGACATTGGTGTTCTCGAAGGAGCCGAGCACGCTGAACGGCAGCCCCTTGTCGGCCAGCACCGCAGCCCCGGAGTCAATCATGAAATAGACGGTGGCCAGGGTCAGGGTCAGGATGGGCAGCACCATGTCAATCATGCCGCCATTGCTCTCTTCCGGACTCTCCATGTCGAGCCCGATGGGGCGCCCCTTGGACTCGTCCCACAGCTTGCCCTCCAGTGCCCACTGCTCATGCTGACGCATGGGGCCGATGTCGAGCTGGAAGGCGATCACCACCAGCACCATGATCAGGGTGAACACCGCATAGAGGTTCATGGGGATCATTTCGACGAAGGCGGAGATGGGGCTCT
Source organism: Aeromonas sp. ASNIH1 (assembly GCF_002934285.1). Taxonomy (NCBI): domain Bacteria; kingdom Pseudomonadati; phylum Pseudomonadota; class Gammaproteobacteria; order Aeromonadales; family Aeromonadaceae; genus Aeromonas; species Aeromonas sp. ASNIH1. The sequence continues at coordinate 4,400,124 of NZ_CP026228.1, forward strand.
GGTCGGTCAGACCATGAGCCGCCATGATGCCGCCGACGAGGGCGATGATGTAGGCCCCCCAGGAGGAGATCGGCATCAGCACACAGACCGGCGCGGCGGTGGAGTCCAGCAGATAAGCCAGCTTGGCGCGGGAGATCTGGAAGCGATCGGTCACCGGACGGCAGATGGCCCCCACCGACAGGCTGTGGAAGAAGTCGTCGATGAAGAAGGCGAACACCATCAGACCGGTCAGGGACTTGGCACCCTTGCGGGTCTTGGCGCGGCGCTCCGCCCACTCGGCAAACGCCCGGGTCGCACCGGAGACGCTCATCAGGCTGATGAGGCCGCCCAGCAGCAACATGAAGAGGATCATGTTGACGTTGTCACGATTGAGCGCACCGTCGACCCAGAAGATCCTGAGCACGGTATCGAGCATGTAATGCAGGGACGCAAGGGGAGAAAACTGGTTGAGCAGCAGGCTGCCTGCGACTATGCCCACCCCCAGCGACACCAGGACGCGGCGAGTGATGATCGCCAGCGCAACGGCCAACAGGGGGGGAACGACGGACCAACCGGAGTCGGCGTAATGAACGATGTCCATGATCTCTTTGCACCTAAAGACAACAGGTGGAGATCTACCGAGAGGATCAAAGAAACAAAACCCATGGGGAGGGTATACTCCTCAGCCCCTTCAGGTAGCGCTCCATAGTGGATGACTATGGCAGTCCTGCACCTATTAGATGCAGAACCAGCAACCCGGTATGATGGCCTGGTCACTTCGGCGCCGACTCCTTTCATCGAGCATCGCAGGCATCACCCTCCACTCGGTTACTCATAGGCAGCGCGCCTCTACTTAAAGGTATTCGCGGCACATTTTATCGAGCCGCCGGGTGATAGCAAGTTTTTTGATTAAATTTCGAGGTTTCTGAGGCGCCCACATCTTCAAAGATAGTCAAATGGTTCATCAAAGACTCCGCTGGCGATATTTTCATCTGACACGAGCCCATTCGAAGATGTTGGCCCGTCAAAGGGATAAAAATACCCTTCATATCTATTTCAAGACTTAATTTATCAGCCTAATTAATTATTTTGGCAGGCTTGACTTGGTGCCAATCACCCCTATAAATTATCGAAAAACCAGTTCTTCCCTTAATATTTTGCTCGCGTGGTAGCCAATATGAACGAATTTCTGAAAGTGCTGTTGAATATCCGTAGCCTGCGTGCAGCTTGCCGCGATTTGACGCTGGAACAACTGGAAGAAGGCTTGGAAAAGCTCTCCGCCATCGTCGATGAACGTCGGCAAGATGAATCCGCCGAACGCCAGGCCCGTGAAGAGCATCAAAAGAAAATTGCCGAATATGCCGAAATGCTGAAGGCCGCAGGGATCGATCCCGCCGAATTGGTCAACACCGTGGTTCCCGAGAATACCAAGGTCAGCAAACGTGCGCCCCGCCCCGCCAAATATCGTTATCTGGACAATGGCGTGGAAAAAACCTGGACCGGTCAGGGCCGCATGCCCTCGGTCATTGCCAAGGCCGTTGCTGAAGGCAAATCCGTGGAAGCCTTTGCCATCTGACAGCAATATCAGGCCCCTTTCCACAGCAATAAAAAACCTCGCAAGGCGAGGTTTTTTATTGCCGCTTCGAGCGTTGGTCAGCCTCTGTCAGCCGCCTTGACCCAGAGGATCTCCGGGGTACCCGACGATACCAGCAGGTATCGGGCGATGGTGAAAAACCAGTCGCTCAGCCGGTTGAGGTAGGGCAAAACGGCCGGATTCACCCGCTCTACGCGGCTCAACCCAAGCAGCAGGCGCTCGCAGCGACGGGTCAGGGTACGTACCACATGTGCCTGGGCCGCCGCCCGCGAACCGCTCGGCAAAATAAAATTGCGCAGCACCGGCAACCCGGCACTGTAGGCATCGATCTGTTGCTCGAGCCTGTTTGTCCAAGCCTCATTCACCTGCCACAGCGTATCCGTTTGTGATTCACTGGAAAATGCCAGCTCCCCGCCCAGATCAAACAGCTCCTGCTGCAACAATATGAGATCGGCCAGAAGTGTACTCTCCCCGGCGGGTATTTCAGCCATCAACAAGCCTATTTGGGAATTCAGCTCGTCGATGGCACCATAGGTCTCGACACGTTTATCGTCTTTGGCCAGGGAAGTGCCATCGGCCAGTCGCGTGAGCCCCTTGTCCCCTTGCCTTGTATATATTCTCATTCTGACATCCTGTTAATAATGGGAATAATCATGGACTCGAGTCCATTGAGCTTCCTGATTACCCATGACCCTCAGCCAGCTTCAAGAGCCGATATGGCATCGGAGGGCTTGCCACGACTGCATGCCCCAATTCAACCAACATGCTCTTGAGGTCAAAACGATGATTAAACCGGAAGCAGTATTCCGCAAGATGCCTTGGTAAATGCTTCGCTCCGAGCGTATGGCAACTGCCCCGCAGCGAGTTTTTCACATTTCCTATCATCGTGTTTACCCAGTTGAATGCCGGATGATCCAGCCAGTCCAGGTTGCCCCCGGTGACAACACCCAGGTGCTCACAATTGGCCTCCTTGACCGCTTTGAAACAGGCCAATCCATCGGATATCACCGCGCTACCACTGGCAATATGCCGTTTTGCCCAATCAGCAACGGACTTGGTTTTGAAACCATCGACCACCGTCATCCGCATCTTGATTGGATGTCCTTCCTTGTTCAGGGCCACTGCTGCCACAAACGGCGTCTTGCCTGCCGCGCCCCGACCCCGTTTACCACCACGGCGCTCGCCACCCCAGTAGACATCATCGAGCTGAATGATGCCGCTGATGGGCTGCTTGTCATCGGACTCTTTCATGGCTTGCAGCAGCTTGTGCTTGAGCATCCAGGCGGTGTCATATTTGACGCCCAACTGGCGCTTTAGCTCCATCGCTGACAAGCCTGTTTTGGTTTGTGACAACAGGTGCATTGCCAGAAACCACTTGGTCAGTGGGAGCTTGGTGTTTGCGAAAATCGTGTTTCCAGTCAATGACATCTGGTGACGGCAGTGATTGCATTGCCACACACGTGGCCGCCTTCTCAGGCGACAACAGGTCTTGTTGGCACATTCAGGGCAGACAAAGCCGTTAGGAAAACGCCAAGTGAACAGCGCGTTTTCGCACTGAGCCTCAGTGCCATAGTCCTTGAGAAACTCAAACAGGCTGTAGCCTTTCTGGAATTGGATTTTGCTTTTGGCCATGATCTCGCACCTCGATAACTGTACGTAAGATCAGTATAGTTCGTGGTAACTGACTGCTAATCATGGGTAATCAGGTTGAGCTTTATCTCGTAGGCCAGTGCCAGAGACTGGCCCAGGGTATCGGCCAGAAAACCGCTTCGCGCCATCCATACCAGATAGGGTTCGGGAATATCGATGATGCGCCGCCCCTTGTATTTCCCGTAAGGCATCTTGCTGGCCAGCGTCAGCAAGATGCGCTCATCGCTGAGTCCATCCATATCAATCGATATTCAGGTATTTATGGGTCTGGATGGAGAGTCGCCAGTTACGGGCGATGCAGGTCGCCATGGCCAGCTCCGTGGCCCTGGCTTTCTGGCTGATGGGTTGCAGCGCAATCATCACATCGGGGCGCAGCCGGGCGGTGGCCAGCAGGGCATCCAGCTCCTCGATATGGTGCTCGGTGGCCACCGGATGCTTGATCTCGTTGGCCCGTTCGAGGGCAGAGACCAGCACCGGCAACCCACCCTTCATGCCGATCTTGGGGGAAACAGTCACCCAGGTCTGCTCATGGGTCAGCACCTCGCTGGTCCCGCTGGTTTCGATCTGCACCTGATAACCCGATGCCACCAGGGCCGAAGAGAGCTCGCGCAAGTCGTAGAGGCAGGGCTCACCACCGGTCAACACCACGTGACGGGCCCGGTAACCGAGCCGGGTAAAGCTGGCCAGGATATCTTCCGTGCTCATCTTGCTCCAGCCGTCGGACTCATTGGAACGATCGAGCACCTCGCCAGGGGCCACCTCACGCTCGGGGTCCACCACCCAGGTGTGGCGGGTATCGCACCAGGGGCAGCCCACCGGGCAGCCCTGAAGGCGAACGAAGATGGCGGGCAGGCCGGTAAATACCCCCTCCCCCTGGATGGTCTGGAAGATCTCGTTGATTGGGTAATGCATCTTGGTCACGACTTGCTGCAAAAGGGGCGGATTATACCCCAAACCCGGGCTAGGCACAGGCTCAGGATCCGCTTTTCTCGCCCAGTCCGCTCTTCTCGTAAAGTCTGGCACGGATGCCGGTCTTGTCAGCCAGATAGTGATCCAGGCCACGGCGACGCAGCTCGCAGGCCGGACAGGCCCCGCAACCATCTCCCTGGATTCCGTTGTAGCAAGTGAGCGTCTGGTGACGCACGGTATCGAGGTGACCGTGATGATCCGCCAGCGCCCAGGTTTCGGCCTTGTCGAGCCACATCAGGGGGGTTTCGAAGCGGATGGGGCGATCCAGCCCCAGGGAGACCGCCTGATTGAGCGCCTTTACGAAGTCGTCGCGGCAATCGGGATAACCGGAAAAGTCGGTCTCGCACACCCCGGTGATCACCGCTTCGGCGCCCACCTGATAGGCATAGATGGCCGCCAGGGTCAGGAACAGGATGTTGCGTCCCGGTACGAAGGTGTTGGGCAGGCCGTTCTCCTGAAGCTCGAAGCTCACCGGTATGTCGTCCCGGGTCAGCGCAGAGATGGCCAGCTCCCCGAGCATGGTCACATCCATTACCTTGTGGGCGGCGATCCCGAGCGCCGTCGCCAGATGGCGGGCGGTGTCAATCTCCGCCCGATGGCGCTGGCCGTAATCGAAGGTGATGGCATGCACTTCGTCATAGCGGGCCTGTGCCTGCACCAGACAGGTGGTGCTGTCCTGCCCGCCACTGAAGACCACGACGGCTTTTTTCATGTTTTTCACTCCTCTGGGCAACTCAACGGCGGCGGCCTTGTGCAAAGTCATGCCACTGCCGGTTCAAATGGGTAAACAGGGTCATCAGCGGGGCGAAGCGCTCAGGCTCTCCTTCCCACCGGGACAACAGATGGTAGCCCGCTTCCAGGGTGGACAATGCCTCCTCAAAGGGCTTCTTGCGAATGGAATATTGTCCGGCAATGGCGCCGAGGGTGATCCGCGGCAACCCGAGCAGTGCAGGCGAGCTGTGCAACATGCGATAGGCTTTGCGCCAGGTACCATCGAGGAGGATGAAGTGGGCTCGCACGGTGCGTCCACGCCTCAGGAGATGCTCCCTTGCCTGTATCAGGGTCAGGGCCTCCTCATCGGGCCACAGCACGTAGCACTGGACAGCGGGGTCGGCAAGCAGGACATTGAGCCCTTCGTCGTCGGAAAAGTCCTCCCCCACATGGATGCGCACATCGGTCAGGGACGCCGCCAGCAACGCAGCCGTCCCCTTGGGGTGACCTACTTCGGCAGGGTGTTGCAGGATATGGAGCGCAGCCAGGTTCGGCACCCGCTGAATATAATCGCACAGGCACGCTTTGAGGGCCCGGGTACAGCGTGTACAGTATCGGCTCTCTTTGTCGTTGGGCTGCTTCATGTTGTCAGGAAAATCGGGTCTGCTCTGGGTCATCGCGCTTTCGCTCGTCACTGCCTTGCTCTTTTTCACCGTGCCAAATCATCAGCTCGCCTTCGATCGCGACCTGATCGCCCAGGGCGAAGGGTGGCGCATCATAACAGGCAATCTGGCACACACCAATGGATGGCATCTGCTGCTCAACCTGAGCGGTCTGGCCGTGCTCTACAGCCTGTTTCAGGAGTACCTGACGAGATGGCGCCTGCCCGTGCTGTTGCTGCTGCTGGGAACGGCGGTCGGACTCGGCATCTGGTGGGGCTGCCCGCAAACCCAGTGGTACATGGGACTCTCCGGCCTGCTGCACGGCTTGTTCGTATGGGGTGCCATGCAGGACATCCGCTTTCGCCGTCACTCCGGCTGGCTGATGCTGGCGGGCGTCGCCATCAAGCTCGGTGTGGACTTTTACAGTGCCGGCGAGAGCCCTGTCTCCGCCTTGATCGGTGCCAGGGTACACATCGAGTCACACTTCATCGGTGCACTCGCCGGCCTGCTGCTCGGTTTCTTCCCCATTCGTCTGGACGCCCAGGCCGTCCACTCCTGAGCTCCCCATAGGCAAGGCAAGCCCACGGCCAAAATGCAGCAGGCCGGATCTGGGATCCGGCCTGCGCTCATTCGCCCATTACGCCGTTACCGGCAAAGCTCGGCATTGATCGCCCCAAGCACGGCGGCGGGATCCGAGGACTGGGTGATGGGACGCCCGATCACCAGATAATCCGCCCCCGCCTCCACCGCTGCCAGCGGCGTCATGACGCGGCGCTGATCACCGGCAGCCGATCCGCTCGGACGAATGCCCGGCGTCACCAGCTTGAATTCGGCTCCCAGCAGCCCCTTCAGCACACTCGCCTCTTCCGCGGAGCAGACCACACCATCCAGCCCGGCCGTCTTGGCAAGGGTGGCCAGGCGGATCACCTGTTCTGCCGGCGTCACATCCAGACCCAGGGGCGCCATGTCGGACTGCTCCATACTGGTCAGCACTGTTACCCCGATGAGCAGGGGCGCCTTGTCGCCGTATGGCAGCAACGCCTCTCTGGCGGCACGCATCATGCGTTCGCCACCGCTGGCATGGACATTCACCATCCAGACGCCCAGTTCCGCACTGGCCGCCACCGCCTTGGCGACGGTGTTGGGAATGTCGTGAAATTTCAGATCCAGGAAGACGTCGAACCCCTTGGCCACCAGTTGACGAACGAACTGGGGACCAAACAGGGTAAACATCTCCTTGCCTACCTTGAGGCGGCACTGGGCCGGTGAGATCTGCTCAATGAAGGCAAAGGCGTCGGCTTCGTGCTGATAATCCAGCGCGACCAGTACTTTGGGGTCTTGCATGTCACTTCCTATGGATTGTTATGCCACAGCCAGGCACAGCAGAGCCGGGGCCCGGTTGCACGCTGGCATCTGAAATTCTTGGGTATCCGTGCTCGCCCGGGCGTGCTGGCCTCGCTGGCGTTTACTCTCCATCCAGCCCTCGGATCGGCTTGATGGTGCCCCACTGCCGGCAGGAAGGGCATTGCCAGAACAGCGAATGGGTGGCAAAGCCGCACTGGCGGCACTTGTGGGTCGACTTGATCTTGATCTGCTCACCGACCAACTGTTGCAGCAGCTCCAGGCTCTCCTTGGCAGGCCCCTCCTCGGCACTGGCCAACTGGAAACCGACCAGCTGATAAAACCCCTTCATGGAGGGGTGGCGACGCAGTTGGCGCAGCACCAGCGCACGGGCCTGACTCAACCCATCGCGTGCCTCCACCAGATTGGCCAGCGCCAGGGTCACGCTGACCCCCGCATGATCCTCTACCGCTTTTTCAAGCAGCGGGATAAGCTCCTGGCTGCGACCAAGCTGGCGATAGCATTCGAGCAGTTTTGGCATGGCTTCGGAGGCAAAGTCGATGTCCTGCTCGAACACCCGCAGGAGCTCCTTGGCCGCATCCTCGAACCTGCCCTCCTCCATCGCCAGATCGGCCAGCCGCAAGCTGGCGCGGGCACAGGCCGGGTGGGCACCGAGCGCACGCTTGAGCTTGGCGATCCCCGCAGGCTTGTCGCCATCGCGCAAGGCACTCTCCGCCTGTTCGCAATAGAAGTGGGAAATGGGCTCGGCCAGCTTCTTGCCCTGGAATTTCTGCAGACGCACCGCCACGGCGATGGCATTGTCCCAGTCACGCAACTGCTGATGAATGATCAGGAGCTGTGCCAGAGCCGTCTCTTCGAAATCGCTGTCATCACACAGCTCTTTCCAGAGTGCTTCGGCCCGATCGAGCAAGCCGGCAGCCAGAAAGTCACGGGCCAGCTCCTGCAAGGCAAGCTGACGCTGCTCACGGGTCAGCTGACGGGCGACCAGGTTCTGGTGGATCTTGATGGCGCGATCGACCTCGCCCCGTTGACGGAACAAGTTGCCGAGGGAGAGGTGGGTTTCGATGGTTTCGCTGTCGACTTCCAGCAGCTGGATAAAGAGATCCACCGCCTTGTCCGACTCGTCAGAGAGCAAATAGTTGAGGCCCGCCACGTACTGACGGGAAAACTGGTTACTCTGTTGCTGGGTGTCCTGGCGAACACTCCTGCGGCCCATGTACCAGCCATAACCGGCGGCGATGGGCAACAGCAGGAAAAGCAGTTCAAGCATCGAGGGACATTATTCCTTGGCTGTCGACCGGGCAAGCTCCAACTCGCGAGATTGACGACGCATGGTTCGGTTCAGGGTGCGATTTTGCAGTTTGAGACGCAGGAACAGCAGACCAAACACCAGCAAGCCCAGCAGAAAACCGCCGGCGAAGAAGAACCCCAGCAACATGGAGAGCGAGAACTCCCCCTGGGCAATCAGGTAGTTGAACTGCACCAGCTGACCATTTTGAGAACCGATGGCAAGGGTCAGGACAAACACCAGCACCAGTGGAATGAGGGCCAAGATACGCTTCATGGGAGCTCCCTGTCTGTAGCGAATGAGTGACTGATTATCCTTAAAATCACAGGCAGACTCTAGCGCGAATGGGAAAAGAGTGTGAGAAACCCGACAACGGGCAGACTCCAAAACATAAAAATGAAAAAGGCATACTCAGGTATGCCGTTTTCTGCATTATTCGATGATGTTGACGCGTTCGCGCAACTCTTTGCCAGGTTTGAAGTGCGGGACATATTTCCCGGTCAGTTCAACCTTGTCCCCGGTCTTGGGGTTGCGACCCACGCGGGGCGCACGATAGTGCAGCGAGAAACTGCCAAATCCTCGGATTTCAATCCGGTCGCCGTTTTGCAAGGTCGATGCCATCTGCTCAAGGATCTCCTTGATGGCGGCTTCGACATCCTTGGCCGGCATATGCATGCGGCTGGCTGCCAGTTGTTCGATGAGATCTGATTTGGTCATAAGGTTAAATCTCCTTCCCCGATCACATGCAATAATCATTTTGCCAAGATAAAAAAGGGCGGCGCAATGCCGCCCTTTTCTTGCATCAAGGATTACTCACCCTTGGCGGCTTTGAACGCTTCCATCATGGCATTGCTGAACACAACTTCTTCTTGTTGGTTCAGGCTGTCGATGGCAACACGCTCATCAGCCTCGTCCTTGGCACGGACAGACAGGCTTACGGTGCGGTTCTTGCGATCAACGCCCATGAATTTGGCTTCAACTTCGTCACCAACAGACAGCACCAGAGTGGCGTCTTCTACGCGGTCACGAGCAGCGTCGGAGGCACGCAGGTAGCCTTCTACGCCGTCAGCCAGTTCGATCACGGCACCCTTGGCATCAACCTCGGTAACCTTGCCCTTCACAATAGCACCTTTCTTGTTGTCAGACAGGTACTTATTGAACGGGTCTTCTTCGATCTGCTTGACGCCCAGGGAGATGCGCTCACGCTCCGGGTCCACTTGCAGAACAACGGCTTCGATTTCGTCGCCCTTCTTGAATTCACGCACGGCTTCTTCGCCCTGGTTGTTCCAAGAGATGTCAGACAGGTGAACCAGGCCGTCGATGCCGCCATCCAGACCGATGAAGATACCGAAGTCAGTGATGGACTTGATCTTGCCGGAAACACGGTCGCCCTTGGCGTGAGTTTCGGCAAACAGCTGCCACGGGTTGGATTTGCACTGCTTCAGACCCAGGGAGATACGACGACGCTCTTCGTCGATGTCGAGAACCATCACGTCAACCACGTCGCCAACGTTGACAACCTTGGACGGGTGGATGTTCTTGTTGGTCCAATCCATCTCGGATACGTGTACCAGGCCTTCCACGCCTTCTTCGATTTCAACGAAGCAGCCGTAGTCGGTCAGGTTGGTCACGCGGCCAGACAGACGGGTGGTCTCCGGGTAACGCTTGGCGATAGCAACCCAGGGATCTTCGCCCAGCTGCTTCAGGCCCAGGGATACACGGGTACGCTCGCGGTCGAACTTCAGAACCTTGACAGCGATCTCGTCGCCAACGTTGACGATTTCGGAAGGATGCTTAACGCGCTTCCACGCCATGTCGGTGATGTGCAGCAGGCCGTCAACACCGCCCAGATCTACGAATGCACCGTAGTCGGTCAGGTTCTTGACGATACCCTTAACTTCTTGACCTTCTTGCAGGTTGGCCAGCAGGCTTTCACGCTCGGAGGTGTTCTCGGTCTCGATCACGGCACGACGGGAAACAACAACGTTGTTGCGCTTCTGGTCCAGCTTGATGACTTTGAACTCGAGTTCTTTGTTTTCCAGGTGAGCGGTGTCACGGATCGGACGCACGTCAACCAGAGAACCCGGCAGGAAGGCACGGATGCCATTCAGTTCAACGGTGAAACCACCCTTGACCTTGCCGTTGATGATACCGATAACGGTAGCTTGCTCTTCGTAAGCTTTTTCAAGCTGCAGCCAGGCTTCGTGGCGCTTGGCTTTTTCGCGGGACAGCTTGGTTTCGCCGAAACCATCTTCGATAGAGTCCAGAGCCACGTCAACGGAGTCACCTACGTTGATTTCCAGCTCGCCCATGGCGTTCTTGAATTCTTCAGCCGGGATAGCAGACTCGGATTTCAGACCGGCATCAACCAGTACGAAACCGTTCTCGATAGCAACGACAGTGCCCTTGACGATGGAACCTTGACGGGTTTCAACGGCGTTCAGGGACTCTTCAAAGAGTTGAGCAAAAGATTCGATCATTGTTTATGTCACAAATGAAACATCCACTTGCAATCCGGCACAAGCGGGGTTGTTTTAAATTATCTGCGCCATCCTTGGTGCAGACGACTGACATCAGTTTGCGCTGACATCACCAAGTTGTTGCTCTGCATAGGCAAGCACCGTTGCCAGCACTTCATCTATGGTCATGGACGTTGAGTCTACAACAAGAGCATCTTCCGCGGGTTTCAGAGGAGCGACGGCGCGATTTCTGTCGCGATCGTCACGTTCCCGAATCTCGGTTAAAAGACGCTCAAAGTTAACATCAAAGCCCTTATCTTGCAACTGCTTATAGCGGCGCTGGGCCCGCTCCTCGGCGCTGGCGTCGAGGAAAATCTTCACATCCGCCTCGGGGAAAACCACGGTGCCCATGTCGCGACCGTCGGCGATGAGACCGGGGGCTTGGCGAAATGCTCGCTGACGGCGCAGCAGGGCTTCACGTACCCGGGGAAACGCCGCAATTTTGCTGGCCGCGTTGCCCACTTCTTCAGTACGAATGGTGCGGGAAACATCCTCCCCTTCGAGGATCACCTTGACCAGCTCCCCTTCTACCTGGAATTGCACATCCAGATTGGCGGCCAGGGGAACCAATGCGGCTTCGGAATCGAGCTCCACATCGTGATGCAGGGCTGCCAGGGAGAGCACCCGGTAGATGGCACCGGAATCGAGCAGGTGCCAGCCCAGTTTTTCAGCCAGCAACTGGCACAAGGTGCCTTTTCCTGCTCCACTTGGGCCATCAATAGTCATCACGGGGGCCATCTGAGCCATAACGTTTCTCCTGCGCATTCGGCATCTTGACTGGTTGCACACATCCCTGTCGGGATGGGTTAATGGGCGCCGATTATACCCGAATGCGCCGTCGCTGGCAGTTGTCAGGGCACACAATTGCGCAAAAGTCGTCGTGATTGCACCTATTCTGACCAATCGGGTTAACCCACTTCTCACGCAAGGTTTTGTTCTTATGGTTGTTCCGGACAATGCGCGCTAAACTGGCCGCCCTTTTTTAAGCAGCTGTAGTCAGGAGCAACCATATGAGCAGCGTTACCCTCGTGGCCAAATCCAAGTTGCCGACCCCCTGGGGCACTTTCACGCTGGTTGGTTTTCAGGAAACCGGCACTGGCAAGGATCATGCCGCGCTGGTGATGGGCGATATCGCAGACGGCGAACCCGTGCTGGGACGCATTCATTCCGAGTGTCTGACCGGGGATGCCCTGTTCAGTCTGCGTTGTGACTGCGGCTTCCAATTGCAGGCCGCGCTGGAAAACATCGCCAAGGCGGGCCGCGGCGTCCTGCTGTATGTCCGTCAAGAAGGGCGAGGCATCGGCTTGCTCAACAAGATCCGGGCCTATCATCTGCAGGATCAGGGGGCCGATACCGTGGAGGCCAACGTGGCGCTTGGTTTTGCCGCCGACATGCGCGACTACACCATCTGCGCCGACATGCTCAAGGCGCTCGAGGTCAAGTCACTGCGCCTGATGACCAACAACCCACGCAAGTTGAAGGCGATGGAATCCTTTGGCATCCCGGTGGCGGAGCGCGTGCCCCTTCAGGAAGGTCGCAATCCCCACAACGAGTTTTATCTCTCCACCAAGGCAAACAAGCTGGATCACCTGTTCAAGAAATAAGGTTGCATCCACCTTGTCAGCATACGCCTCCAGATTGGAGGCGTTTTTATTGGTGATACCACTGAATCATTCAGTATCTGTAGCGCAATGATGAGACACATCCCCTTGCGCCAGCAAAAAATCCCGCAATGCCCGGTTCGCCATGGAGAGCGGATCCCCCCGCCGCCAGGCTACGCAGAGATCCAGGAAGATGGGGGGTGAAAAAGGGATGCCGGTGAGGGCCGGCTCCTCTTCCAGCGCCATGCGCAGGAAGGTGGTCACGGCGAATCCCTGGCGCACCACCGCCTTGAGCAGCGGGATGAGATTGCTTTCGAACGCGATGTCAGGCTCTACCCCCAGCCCCTGCGCCAACACCTCCATGTGTTCCCTGTGGTAGAAGCCTCGCCGGAACATGGCGAGCTCCTGGCCGAAGAACTGTGGCAGCGAGACCGCCTCAGCGCCACGCAGGGGGTGCTCCTCCCCCACCACCATCAGCATCTCTTCCCGCAGCAGCTGCGCCCCCTCGAGGGCCGGTGGCAGATCGCTGGTGATGAGGATGGCGAGATCCAGACTGCCATCCACCATGCGGCTGAGCAGCTCCCGGGTGCCCGCCTCCTCCACCCGGATCTTCAAACCGGGGTAGCGATGCTTGAACGCCATCAGGATTGGCGGGAAGTAATAGGATCCCATCATGTAGGGGATGCCGATGCGCACCTCCCCCCGCTCCAGCCCCTTGAGCTCGGCCATCTCGGCCTCGGCCTGGTGCATCTGGCGCAGCAGCCGTTCGGCGTGGCGGCAAAGGACCTCTCCCTCCGGGGTGAGGCGCACGCTGCGATCCTGTCGGTCAAACAGCCGCAGATCGAGCTGCTGCTCCAGCTTGGCGATGGCCATGCTGACAGCAGGCTGGGCCACGTTCAGCCCCTGGGCCGCCCTGGTGAAGGAGCCGGCATCGCGCACCGCCAGCAGGTATCCGAGCTGTTTCAGATCCATATCAATTTCATTTATCAGGGTAATAACTTAAATATATTATATTTATACGTTTCGTCGCACTACCCTGCACAAAAGTCGTCGGGACAACTCCATATGATCGAAGTAGGCAGTCGCGAATGGATACGTGCCACCCTGGCTCTCAGCCTGGGCTCCTTCCTGGTATTCCTCAATCTCTACCAGACCCATCCCCTGCTGCCACTCCTGGCAGAGGTTTTCTCCGTCAGCGCCCTGTCCGCCAGCTGGACGCTGGCAGGCTGCACCGCAGGGCTTGCAGGCTCCCTGCTCGTCTGTGCCCGTCTGGCTGATCGGTTCGGACGGCGGCGGATCATGCTGTGGACCCTGGCGGCCGCCATCCTGCTCTCCCTGTGCATCCCCTGGGTCACCCACTTTGATGTGCTGGTGAGCCTGCGCATCCTGCAAGGCGTCCTGCTGGCAGGGCTGCCCGCCACCGCCATTGCCTACATGGGGGAAGAGTTCAGCAAACGTGCCCTCATCGTAGCCGTCGGCGTCTATATCGCGGCCAACTCCCTGGGGGGCATCGCGGGCCGGGTGGTCGGCGGTCTGCTGGCTGGCTGGTTTGGTGACTGGCAGCACACCTTCCTCGGTATCGGGATCATCAGCCTCGCCCTGCTGCCACTGGTCATCTGGCTGCTGCCCGCCCAGCGCTGCTTCGTGGCCGTGGAGGCAGCGCCTGGGCAACTGCGCCGCGCCATCCAGAGTCACCTTGGCAATCCCCTGCTGGTGGGGGCCTATCTCATCGGCGGCCTCAACTTCATGGTCTTCCTGAATCAGTACAGCTATCTCACCTTCCTGCTGGCCAAGGCCCCCTTCTCCCTGCCGACCCAGTGGCTCGGCATGCTGTTTCTGACCTACCTCACCGGCACCGTCGCCTCTTCACTGAGCGGCCGCGGGGCCCATCGCTGGGGAGCACATCGTCTGCTGCTGGCGGGAATAACCTTGATGGCACTCGGCAGTCTGGCCCTGCTGCAGGGGAGCCTTGTCGCCATCATCGGGGGATTGCTTGTCTCGAGCTTCGGCTTCTTCCTGGCCCACGCCTGCGCCAGCGCCTGGGTCGGCCAGCACGTGGAGCACAACCGGGCGCTCGCCTCGTCGCTCTATCTGGTGGGGTACTACCTGGGAGCCAGTCTGGGTGGGCTTTATCTGCACCCCTTCTGGGAGCAGGGGGGGCTCTGGGGTCTGGTGCTCGGCATCGAGCTGGTGTTGATGATCACCGCGGGGTTGAGCCTCTGGCTCGGTCACTTGAAAGGACGTGTGGCGCCCGCTTGTACGTTGACGCCACAGGGTCAGGCTCCCGTCAACGGGCTCTCCCCTCACAGACCGTCATAATAGTCCGCCGGTACCGGCACCACGGCGCCGGTGCAGAGCTCTTCGTCTATCACCTCCTCAAGCGGGCGCAGATGAAACTTGATCTGCCCAGAGGGCAGCATCAATCCTATATCCGGATTGCGTTCGTCATCGATGTTGCCGGTCTTGAAGGGGACATCGGGATGCGTCGCCACCAAGGCCGTGAGCGAGGGCACCACCAGCTCGATATGTTCGAGCCCGGCCTGATGGCTTCGGCCCGCCTTGGGGGCGGCCAGTTCGATGCAGGGGACGGTCACCTGCTCCCAGCAGACAGGCTGGTGCAAGCGATAGGTGGCGATGGGACGACCGCCTATCATCCCCTCCACCAGCAAGACTCCGTGGGCGGCCAGCACCGCTTTCAACTCCAGATATTCCGGCAGGGTGGCGGCGCGGTAGCAGAGGTGATCCACCACGGGGGAGCCATTGACTCCCATGACGGCATGCATTTCCGTGAGTAGTTGACAAACAAATGGGGCCATGGGCCCCAGTGTGGAATCCAGGGGATGTGACATGATCACCATTTCTTCTTGGGTTGGAACAGGACGTCCAGTTCGTCCGTCTCTTTGTCCTTGATGTTTTGCAGCTCCTTCTCGCTGTGCTGCTGCAGGTGTTCTTCCAGCTGGCGCATCCCCTGACGCATGTCCTCTTCCCGCGCCAGCAGGTAGGGATCCTTGTCGGTGACATTGGCCAGCGCCCCCAGCCCCTTGGTGTAGAGCTGGCGGCAGGTGCCGTACTGCCCCTGGATCTGGGCATCCATGGCACGCTTGAGCAGGTTGGCGATGTTGATCTTGAGCTGCATCAGCTCGAGGCGGCGATCCTCCTGGGCAAAGCCCTGGGGATCTATCTTGCCCTTGTTGTGCTCGACCCGCAGCACGGCCCGCATCTTCTTCGCCAGTTGCAGCATCTGGATGGCCTGGCGGTCGGACTCCGGCGTCTTGAAATGCCCCTCGTCCTGGCTGCTGTAATTCTCCTGCACATTCTTGATCTGAAGCAGGACATCGGCGATGCGCTGCTTGACCTGCGCATTGGGCATCACCAGCGCGATGGCGCGGTAGGCATCCAGGATCCGGTGTTGCAACAGCAACACCATGTTTTTGGAAAAGGGCACCAGGTTGACGTTCAGCAACACCTCTTCGGTCTCGTCTGCCACCGCCTTGTGACGGGCAATGGCCTGGCGCTTGTCCGATTCGGCCTTCTGCTTGTATTGCTGCACCACGTTATAGGCGATGACCAGAAACAGGAGTGCGCCGATTGACAGCAATATCAGAGTTAAAATCATAGGGTGTTCACACTCCAGTCCCAATCCAATTGCGAGATCCTACAACAGCTTAGCCTCATAGGGTAGCGCCCAGATCCCGTATTGCCTCACAAGAACGCTCGCAGGCGGTGACCGCATCCGGTGCGTCATGCTCCATATCGCCCGCCGCCCCCATTACTTGAGGCAAAAACCCTTCGACTGCAGGAATCCCAGCATGAAGGGCCTCGCCTCCTTGCCCAGAATCCCCCTGATCTGCCCGCTCCAGGTCTGATCCTTGTTGTTGCTGCTGCGGGCCTGGTAGTAGTCGTGGATCTGCCCGTCGTACCGGGCCAGCAGGGCGCGGTCCAGGGTGGCAGGATAGCGGTTCTCGTGCACCACCAGCGCCCGGGGCAGCCGCGGTTTTTGCTCCGGCCGCTGGGCGGGATGACCCAGGCAAAGGCCAAACAGCGGGATCACCTGATGGGGCAGACCCAGCACCTCGCTCACCTCGGCCGGATTGTTGCGAATGCCGCCGATATAGACCCCCCCCAGCCCAAGTGACTGGGCCGCCAGCAAGGCATTTTGCGCCATCAGGGCGCCGTCGATGGCCCCGATCATGAGCTGCTCCACAAAGCCGGTGCGGGCCTCCGGCACTATCTGGCTATGACGATGGTAGTCGGCACAAAACACCAGAAACTCCGCCGCTTCGACCACATAGGCCTGATGACCGGCCAGCTCCGCCAGGGTGGCCCGCAGCCCCTTGTCGGTGACCCGGATGATGCTGTTGGCCTGGAGGAAGCTGGAGCTCGCGGCGCTCTGGGCGGCGCTCAGGATCTGATCCAGCTGCTCTGCGCTGACGGGCTCTGGGGTGAACTGGCGAATGGAGCGATGGGAAAGAATGAGATCGATGGTCGGGTTCATGGTACCTCCGGGATGAAGGTCACACTCTACCCAAAAAATGCGGGGGGCCCAAGGCCCCCCGTCACCCTCAAGGGGCAGGATAGACATAGGGGGCCTGCAACCCAAGCGGGAACCCCAGCGCCCAGTAGAGCAGCAGGAAGCCCGTCCAGCTCACCAGGAAGGCCAGGGAGTAAGGCAGCATCATGGAGACCAGGGTGCCGATGCCTGTGCTCTTTACATACTGCTGGCAATAGACCACCACCAGGGGGAAGAAGACCATCAGCGGGGTGATGATGTTGGAGGCGGAATCCCCCACCCGATACGCGGCCTGAGTCAGCTCGGGCGAGATCCCTACCGCCATCAGCATGGGCACCAGGATGGGGCTGATGAGGGCCCACTTGGCGGAGGCCGAACCCACCACCAGGTTGACGGTGGCCGTCAGCAGTATGATGCCGACAATGGTCACCTCTCCCGGCAGCGCCAGGGCGTGAAGCACCTCGGCACCGGAGAGCGCCAGCAGAGTACCGAGGTTGGAATCCCCGAACGCCTTGATGAAGAGGGCGCAGAAGAAGGCCATCACCATGTAGGAGCCCATCTTGTTCATGGTGGCCGACATGGCGTCGATCACATCCTTGCCGCTCTTGAAACTGCCAGCGACAAAGCCATAGACGATCCCGGGCAGGATGAAGAGCAGGAAAATGAGGGGCACGATGGACTTCATCACCGGTGCGGCGAAAGTGGTGAGGGAACCGTCCGGTGCCCGCATCGGCGAGTCGCCGGGGGCCAGCGCCAGCCCCAGCAGCACCACGGCCGCCAGCATGGCGAACCCGGCCCAGTTGAAGGCCCGGCTCTCCTGGGCGCTGTAACGACCCATCTCGTCGGCGCTCTCCAGATCCTCGTTGAGAGGCACCTGCTTGAGGCGCGGCTCGACAATCTTCTCGGTGACAAACCAGCCCACGCAGATGATCAGCAAGGAAGAAGCGCCGGTGAAGATGATATTGCACAGGGTGTTGACCATGTAGTCAGGGTCGAACAACTGGGCTGCAGACTGGGTGAAACCCTGAAGCAGCGCATCCCCGCCGGAGGGCAGGAAGTTGGCGGCAAACCCGCCGGAAACCCCGGCAAAGGCTGCGGTAATCCCCGCCAGCGGGTGGCGACCCGCCGCATGGAAGATGATGCCGCCAATGGGGATCACCAGCACATAGCCCGCATCGGCGGCGGTATGGCTGACGATGGCCACCAGGATCAGCATGGGGGTCAGAAAGCGCGCCGGCGTCACCTTGAGCAGCTTCTTGAGCCCGGTGTTGATGAAACCGGACTGTTCAGCCACCCCGACCCCCAGCATGGCCACCAGCACGATGCCAAGGGGAGCAAACCCGGTGAACGTGGTGACCATGCTGGCGAGAAAGTCCGCCAGCCCTGCCCCGGTCAACAGGTTGTTGATGACCACGGCCTCTCCGGTGCGGGGATTGACCAGATCGAAGGAGAACTGGGAGCCTATCCAGGAGCCGACCCAGACGATCAGCAAGGCATAGAGGAAGAGCATGGCGGGATCCGGCAGCTTGTTGCCCGCCTTCTCCACCCCGTTCAGAAAGCGGTTCAACCAGCCGTTGGGAGGGGCCGGACGCTCGTTCACTGCAGCTTGACTCATTATGGTGATACTCCATTACCAAGGAATGAGCGCGCATACTAGCGATAACGTCTAATGGAT
The DNA here is from genome assembly GCF_002934285.1 of Aeromonas sp. ASNIH1. Classification (NCBI taxonomy): domain Bacteria; kingdom Pseudomonadati; phylum Pseudomonadota; class Gammaproteobacteria; order Aeromonadales; family Aeromonadaceae; genus Aeromonas; species Aeromonas sp. ASNIH1. The sequence continues at coordinate 4,418,644 of NZ_CP026228.1, forward strand.
CCCATGATATGAGACAAAAATTCGATTAATTATGTTTAATTTGGCATCTCGCACTTCATAAATGGGAGATGCCGCACATTTATCGACAACTTGCTCAATGGTTTGCGAGGGGGTAGCGACCCAGTCGGCACTGTACAGCGAACCCCGCCGCCGCCACCTCTTCCGGGGTCATGGGACGGCTGAACAGGAACCCCTGGAAGACATGGCAACCCTGGGTCTGCAGGGCCGCGAGCTCGTGCTCCTCCTCCACCCCTTCCGCCAGGATCCCGAGCCCCAGACTGGTGGCCATGGCCACCGTCGCCCGGATCACCGGCAGGTTGAGTCCCACCACGAAGGAGCGGTCCAGCTTGATGGTGTCGATGGGCAACCGGTTGAGGTAGGCCAGGGAGGAGTAGCCCGTCCCGAAGTCGTCGATGGCGATCTTGATCCCCTGCTCGCTCAGGGCGTCGAGGATCTCGATGCACCCCTTCATGTCGAGCATCAGCACCGTCTCGGTCAGCTCCAGGGTCAGCAGCGCCGCCTCCACCGAGAATGCCTCGAGCAGTTGGGCCACCAGCTCCGGCAAACTGGCAGAGAGCTGGAAGCCCGAGAGATTGACCGACACCGGCACCCTCACCCCGTCCTGTCGCTGCCACTCCCCCATCTGGGCCAATGCGGTGGAAAGCACCCAGCTTCCGATTTCCCGGATGAGCCCCATCTCTTCGGCCAGCGGAATGAACTCCGCCGGCGACACATGGCCAAGCACGGGATTGTACCAGCGTACCAGGGCCTCGAAACCGATGACCCGACCTTGCGCCACATCCACCTGGGGCTGATAGCGCAGGCTGAGCTCCCCCCGACCGACGGCCTTGGCCAGAAACTGCTTCAGGGTCAGCTTGCGATGCAGGCTTTGCTGCATGCTGGGGGTGAAGCGCTGCCAGCGAAGCCGCCCCATCTGCTTGGCCTGGTACATGGCCATGTCGGCACGGGTGATGAGGTTGTCGCCGTCATCCGCGTCGTCCGGGTAGATGGCGATGCCGATGCTGCCGCCGATGGTGACCTCGGGGACACCACTCAGCTGCAGTGGCTTGCTCATCTGGGAGAGCATGAGATCCGCCACCTCCTGGGCCCGATCGCTCGCCTGGTTGAGGGGCACCAGGGCGGTGAACTCGTCCCCGCCAAGGCGCGCCAGCTCCACGTCCCGCGGGCAGATCTGCTTGAGCCGTCCGGCGACCCGCTCCAGCAGGCGATCCCCTGCCTTGTGGCCGTAGTTGTCATTGACCAGCTTGAAGTTGTCCAGATCCATGAACACCAGGGCAAAGCGCCCCCCGAGGCCGCAATAGGCTTCCAGGGATTTCATCAGGCCGTAGCGGTTGAGCAGCCCGGTGAGGGAGTCGTGCCAGGCCAGGTGGCGATGCTCCAGCTCTTCGAGCTTGCGATCCGTGATGTCCCGCATGGTCAGCAGGATCCGTGCCCCCTGCTGGATATGGCGAAACTGGTACTGGAACCAGCGCATCCCCTTCTGGGTGCGACACTCCCCTTCGGCCACCACTTCGTCCAGACGGGAGAGGCGACGATAGAAGGCCTCGTCCGCACCGGAGAAGATCTGGGGCAGCGTCAGAATGCCGGTGCCAAAGCACATGTCGAAGTGATGGTTGCCGCTCTCGAGGCGCCCCTCGTTGTCAAAGAGACAGGCCAGGGTGTCGCCGGTGGCGAGGGAGGACTCCTGATAGAGGGTGTCGGCATCGATGACCGCTTCCGCCATCATCATCTGCCGTCCGGCAAGCTGGATCCCGGAAAGACGCAGATAGACCTGCTTCTTGACCCCCTTGGGTGAGAGGGTCCACCACTCGTTGTAACTGCGCTCCTGCTGGAAATCGCCGAGATAACGCTGCAGCAGCAGATCGATGGCGGCGGCCATGTCGGCGGAGAAATCCCGGGACTTCAGCTCGGCCAGGGAGCTCGCCTCCCAGAGCCCGAGGGCAGCATCGTTGGCCCAGTAAATATGATGACGCTGGATGTCATAGACCCAGACAGGCGTGTGGAGGACATCCATCACGGTGAGCAGGCGTTCGTCTAGCGTATTCATGTTGAGTGATGATTCATGCTGAAAGCTCATGGTCGAACCAGTCGCTTGCGCCCCCTGACAGGAGCATTCACGCTGGTACAAAATCCGTTCCGGCCCATAATCGGATAACAAACGGATGAAAAAAGGCCGAAATCATATGAAAACGCTACATGTGATCCCCATGGTACGAAGAAATGGACTCACACTGGTATTGTTGGGCATGGTGATAACCATTGCTATGATTTTTATACTTTTTTTTCTTCGTGAACAACTACTAATCCCCGCCATTTCCCTCCTCCTCGCGGGCCTGATGACAATTCTTGTCGGGGTTTGGAAACTGGGTGAGCCTCATTTTAGTCTCTCTTTGTGTCAGGACTGCCTGCAATACCATCACAAGTACGGCGGCTGGATCCTGAAATGGAGAAATATTCAGCGAATTGACCAACCACGTATCCATTTGGGGTGGGATCTGGTGGAGCTGCCCTACATCGGTTTGAAAATAAAGGATTACGACGCTTTTTTGACGCTGATCACACCCCGGCTCGCCGTCCGTCTGCTGACCGAGCAGCGCGCCGTGCTGATGCAGGCCATGCGAAGCGAGCGCCCCGACTGCCCGACCGGAGGGTGCGGCAGTGGGCTCCTGGGAGAGGGACTGCTGGAGGAGAGCCGCTTCTGCTCACCCTCCGGCCAGCGCTATGAGGGGGTGATCGCCATGCTCGGCAACCGCATGGCACGGCTGCGGGATCTGCTGGGGTACGATCTGCTGGTGCCCGACAACAGTCTGGACAGATCCCCGAAAGATTTCGTCCATCTGCTCCAGCAATACCAGCGCGAGTCGAATCTAATCCAGATCAATTAAACGCCGGATTGCGCTTGCCAAGCCCGGTGACTCTTCATAAGGTCACTGGCTTGTTACAGCCAGAACACCCCCTAAAACCGCTTATGAAGTACATCGAAGAGTTCTATCTGTTCGTCAAGGTGGTGCAAGAGGGCGGTTTCTCCCACGCCGCCGCTGCGCTGGGCATGCCGACCGGCACCATCAGTCGACGTATCTCCCAACTGGAAGAGCAGCTCGGATGCAGCCTGCTGCACAGATCCACCCGCAAGCTGCGTCTCACCGACGAAGGGCTGCGCTATTACGAGCGCCTCTGTACCCCCCTTGCGGAAATAGAGCAGGCCACCGGCGAAATCCGGGGTGAGGAGACTGACATCAGCGGCCTCATCCGCCTCGCGGCCCCCATCGCCCTCTCCAACACCATCCTGGTCGACATGCTGGCGGACTTCGGCCTGCGCTATCCCGGGGTACAGTTTGACATCCGCCAGTCCAACGATCATGCCCTCCAGGCGGATCAGGACAGGGACCTGGTCTTTTTCAACGGCGAGCTTCCCCAGACCCTGCCCAACGCCCTCTGTCTGGGTCACATCCAGTACGGTCTGTTCGCCTCCCCCCTCTATCTGGAGAAGATGGGAGTGCCCTCCCACCCGACCCAGCTGGAAGAGCACGATCTCATCTACTGCTGGCCCCACCAGCACTGGCAACTGAGCGGGCGGGACGAACAGACGATCTGCATCAAGCGCACACCCCGCCTTTGCATCGACCAGACCCAGGCCGCCGTGCGGGCAGCCCAGCGCCACCTCGGCATCGTCAACGCCCCGCAGCACTACGTGCACCCCTTCCTGCAAGATGGTCAGCTCGTCCCCGTCCTGCCGGACTGGCAGTCGGGAAAACGTCCCTTCTACATGCTCCATTGCCAGCCCCGGTTCACCCCGTTGCGTGTTAAGATGTTCGCCGATTTCGTCGAGAAGCACTCCGAGCGCTATCGTACCCGCCAGCAGAACGATCAATTTTCACCGGCGCAGCCGCTGCCCGTTGCATCTGACGGCTGATGACCCACACTTAGCGCAATCCTCGTTGCACAGGTCGGCTAACACTATGAATGTATTGATATGTGATGACTCCGGGTTCGCGCGCAAACAGCTGGTGCGCGCCCTGCCCGCCGATTGGGGTGTCACCTTGTACCAGGCCGCGGACGGACTGGAAGGGGTCGAGCAGATCCTGATGGGGCACGGGGACCTGATCTTTCTCGATCTCACCATGCCGGAGATGGACGGTTATGGCGTGCTCGAGACCCTCAAGCGAGAGGGGGTGCGCAGCAAGGTGATCGTGGTTTCCGGCGACATCCAGCCGGAAGCCCATGAGCGTGTCATGGCTCTTGGCGCCCTCGATTTCATCAAGAAGCCGGCTTCCCCGGACACCCTCCTTGCCTTGCTCAAGCGCCACGGTCTGTGGCAATCAGCCACCCAGGTGACGGCCATCCAGCCCCAGCCCGTCGCCAGCCACCAGGCTGCCCAGAGCAGCATCCAGTTCACCCCCGAGCTGCGGGATGTCTATCAGGAGCTGGCCAACGTCGCCATGGGCCAGGGGGCGGATCTGCTGGCCCGCCTGCTCGGCGCCTTCGTGCTGCTCCCCATCCCCAACGTCAACGTGCTGGAGGTCTCCGAGCTGCACATGGCGCTTTCGGCCGCCGCCGAGTCGGAGACGCTCTCCGCGGTCTGCCAGGGCTTCATCGGGGCCGGGATCGCCGGGGAGGCCCTGCTGCTGTTCCACGATGCCAGCTTCCAGGACCTGGCCCGCCTGATGAACCATCAGGGGGAGCTGGATCACGGCGCCGAGCTGGAACTGCTGATGGACACCGCCAACGTGCTGATCGGTGCCTTCCTGCGCGGCTACGCCAACCAGCTCGACACCCCTTTTAGCCAGGGTCACCCCGTGGTGCTGGGCCAGCACAGGCCCATTCAGGATCTCATTCGGACTAACCAGAGCCGCTGGCGCCGCACTCTGGCCATCGAGATCAACTATCGGGTGCAGGGCTATGCGGTGCAGTGCGATCTCTTGCTGCTGTTTACCGAAGATTCCATCGCCACCATGAACAACAAGATCATGCACATGCTCTGACCGCCCGCGGCAGCAACCACCAGGAGTGACCATGGACATTCGGGAATTTCATTGGCTGATGAACATCGTCCAGAATCTGGACGTGGGGCTGGTCGTGCTCGACAGGGAGTACCGGATCCAGGTGTGGAACGGCTTCATGGAGAGTCACAGCGGCCGGCTGGCAGGCGAGGTGCGCGATCAAGGGCTGTTCTCGCTCTTCCCCGATGTGGACAAGGCCTGGTTCGAGCGCAAGACCAACATGGTGTTCAAGCTCAACAACCGTGCCTTCAGCACCTGGGAGCAGCGCCCCTACCTGTTGCGCTTCTCCAACTACCGCCCCATCACGGGATCGGCCCCCTACATGTACCAGAACCTGACCCTGGTGCCGCTGGCCGACTTCGCCGGAGAGGTCACCCACCTGGCCATCATGATCTATGACGCCACCGACGAGGCCATGCTGATCACCGGCCAGCGCCAGGGATGACCGACCCTGCCATGACAACAAGGGCGCCCGATGGCGCCCTTGTTGTTGCGATGGGGAATGGCGTCAGCTACTCAGGTACTCGGTGAAGGCGTCGATCACCTCGTCGATGTCATCGTCGGTGATCTGCAGGTGGGTCACCAGCCTGAGCTCCCCGTAGCCGGAGAAGAGAATACCGCGCTCCTTCATGAAACCCAGCAAGGTGGCGGGATCCCCCTGAGTCAGGCGCAGGAATACCATGTTGGTCTGCACCTCACCCATGTTGAGTGTGATGCCTGGCAACGCGGCCAGCCCCTCTGCCAGACGCCTGGCGCGGCGATGATCATCCGCCAGCCGGGCAACATGCTGATCCAGCGCGAACAGGGCGGCCTGGGCCAGGATCCCTCCCTGGCGCATGCCGCCCCCCAGCATCTTGCGCAGCCGTCTGGCGCGGGCGATGAACGCAGCCGATCCCACCAGCAGGGAACCCACCGGTGCTCCCAGTCCCTTGGAGAGGCAGACGGAGATGCTGTCAAAAGGCGCCGCGATGGCGGCCACCGGTTCCCCGCTCGCCACCACCGCATTGAAGAGGCGAGCCCCGTCCAGGTGCAGCTTCAGCCCCTTCTCGTCGACGAATTCGCGCATGGCGCGCAGGTAGGTCAATGGCAACACCTTGCCGTTATGGGTATTTTCCAGGCAGACGAGGCGCGTCTGGACGAAATGGGGATCATCGGGAGCGATGGCCCCCCGCACATCCTCGATGGCCAGGGTGCCGTCCGCCTGCATGGGGACGGATTGCAGGGCTACCGAGCCCAGCACGGCAGAGCCCTGGGCCTCGTAGCGATAGATGTGGGAGGCTGCCCCCAGCACGGCCCCTTCCCCACGCTGGCAGTGACTCATCATGGCCAGCAGGTTGGACATGGTGCCGGAGGGCACGAACAGGGCCGCCTCCTTGCCAAGCAGTTCGGCGCCGCGGCGCTCCAGCGCATTGATGCTGGGATCTTCCCCATAGACATCGTCTCCCACCTCGGCATGCAGCATGCTCTGGCGCATGGCTTCCGTGGGTTGGGTCACGGTATCACTTCGTAAATCGATATAGCGCATGTCATCCTCCTGATGCAGGACGATGACATTAACCAGCCGACACCCGGCTGGCAAGAAACGACAAGCGGGAATGTGAGCCCGGCGGCTCACCAGGGCAGCGACTGACCCTGCAGATCCACGAAACGGCCCGAGTGCGCGGGCGTCAGTGTGGCCATCAGATCCAGCAGGCGGACGGCGACCTCGGCGGGATCCTGCAGCAGGGCGGGATTCATCTCCTGAAGAAAAGGTTGCTGCATGGGGGTATTCATGAGGCCGGGATGCACGGTGATGACACTGGCGCCTGGAAAACGTCCGGCCCACTCACCCGCCAGGATCCGGGATCCCATGTTGAGGGCGGCCTTGCTCATGCGGTAGCTGTAGTGGCACATGGCCTCCTGGCCCCCCTCCTCCAGGCTTCCCGCCCGATCCGAAAGGGTGCAGAGCCAGAGCGTGCTCTGGGGCATCATGCGCCGGCTCAGATTGGCACCAAGGGCCAGGTGGGGCCAGGCATTGGCCAGCAGACTCTCTTCGAGCCATTGGGGGGTCACCTCCTCCACCCGCCGCTCCGGCATGTGGGCAAGATCATGGAGCAGGCCTATGGTGTTGATCACCACCGTCGGCAGGGAGGTGCTGTCATAGAGGGTGAAGAGGGCCTCAAAAGAGAGCGAGTCCACCTCCTGCAGCGGAAAGTAGCAGGCGGGATCCAGCCCCCTGGGCAGTTGCCTGCCCGCCAGCAACCACTCTTCGCCCCGTCTGGCCAGCTCCCGTGCCAGCGCACTGCCCAACCCGCCACTGCCCAGGATCAGATAGCTCATCTGCGTGTCCTTGGATTTGATCACTGCTTAGAGGGTATCAGAAGAATGGCGAACTGCCGGGAGCCACCGTCAGGCTCAGGCCTCGGCCAGATGGCGCCCAAACTCCCGCGCCCGGGCCAGGTCCAGAAAACCGTCCGCCTGCTTGTGGCTGCGCAGGAACTGGTAATAGGCGAGCAGGGTCACCAGTTGCTCCTCGTCCGGCATGGGCTTTCCCGGACGGGTCTCCTGCACCAGCGCCCCCGCCGCCGCCAGCGCGTCCCTGTCCACCACCTCGGCCTGACGATAGAGATACCCGCAACCGGTGGCGAGCCACTCCAGCGAGCAGTTGGCCCCCATGGCAATCTGGTTCGCCTTGCCAAGGCCGGGCTCGGCCCCTTTCAGATACTTGCGGATCAGGGCTTCACTCAACCCCACCTTGCGGGCAAAGGCGCTCACACTCCCCTCCCCGATCAGGCTTTGCAGCCTGGCGGCAAATCCTTCCATCACCCCTTCTCCTCTCACTGACACCGGGATCTTGACCCGTCGGAGTCAGAACCATAGTTCGAATTCGCGAAGGGGGCATTATTGCCTTGTCCGCCGGAAGAGACCAAGATGCTGGCACATGATATTGCCCCTTTCTTTTCGCATTGTTATCTCCAGAGGAGTCTCCATGTCCGTATCCCGTCTGGCCCTGCACGAGCAAGGCCCCACCTTCTCCCGCCTCATCATGGGCTACTGGCGCCTGATGGAGTGGCAGCTCTCCCCCGCCGCCCTGCTGGACCTGATGAAATATCACCTTGATCTCGGGGTCACCACCATCGATCACGCCGACATCTACGGTGGCTACCAGTGCGAGGAGGCCTTCGGCCATGCCCTGCGCCTGGAGCCCTCCCTGCGCGATCGCATGGAGATCGTCAGCAAGTGCGGCATCGCCCTCACCGCCAATCCGGCCCACGCCCTGAATCACTACAACACCGGCAAGGGACACATCGTCGCCAGTGCCGAAGCCTCCTTGCAAAAGCTCGGCACCGATCATCTGGATCTGTTGCTGATCCATCGCCCCGACCCCCTGATGAACGCCGACGAGGTGGCCGACGCCTTCATCACCCTCAAGCAGGCAGGCAAGATCAAGCACGCCGGGGTCTCCAACTTCACGCCCCACCAGTTCGCCCTGCTGCAATCCCGCCTGCCCTTCCCCCTGGTCACCAACCAGCTGGAGATCTCCCCGCTCCATCAGGAGGGGACGCTGGATGGTGCCCTAGATCAATGCCAGCAACTGCGCATCAAGCCCATGGCCTGGTCCTGCCTTGGCGGCGGGCGGCTGTTCCATGCCCCCGACTATGCCCCGCTGCGGGCGGAACTCGAGCAGATCCGCCAGGAGGTGGGCGCCGACTGTCTGGAGCAGGTGGTCTACGCCTGGGTGATGATGCTGCCGAGTCAGCCGCTGCCCCTCATCGGCTCCGGCAAACGGGAGCGGATCGCCGCCGCCGTGGCAGCCGAGTCCATCGAGCTCACTCGCCAGCAGTGGTTCCGCATCCGCAAGGCCGCTCTGGGTTATGACGTTCCCTGAGTCTGCACCAGACCCTGAAAACAAAAACGGCATGGAGGATTCCATGCCGTTTTCCGTTATCGAGACGATTCAACGATGGCGCTGGGGGCGACCACGGGGTGCATCCGTCTTCGGTTTGGCCTGATTGACCGTGATGGTGCGGCCGCCGACCTCGGTGCCGTGCAACTCGGCGATGGCCTTCTCGGCCTCACCATTGACCGGCATTTCAATGAAACCAAACCCCTTGGACTGACCGGTATCGCGGTCGATGATGATATCGACCTTGTCTACCTGCCCAAATTGGCTGAACACGGTTGTCAGTTCGTCGGCCGTCATCCGGTACGACAGATTACCTACGTAAATCTTCATGCCATCCACTCTCGATTCAAGGTGCCTTATCTATGCATCCACCGACCTGGGAGTAAGGGCACAACCCCCCTGCCGGACCAGCCACGGCATCATGCCATGGCACTTCCAGCTTCGTATCCCAAGTCCTTGATCTCTTGGGTTATCAGAGCAGGAAAGATCAAATCGAATCAGAGGCAGTATCTGAGCATTGGGATGAATTGTCGAGAAAATAGTCAGGCCGGGTGCAGCTCGGCCAGCAATGTGCCGAGGGCACGACGCCCATGCCAGGCACGTTTGAACCCGAATCGATAGACCCCGGGGGCCACTTCGTGAGTCCCTTCCCGGGACAACCCGAGCAGGCTGGTGGCCGTCGCCAGGGTCACCTCATCCAGCCCGAGATCCAGGCTGAAATCGAGCCACTGGCCATCGTGTCCCACCTTTCGATCCCGCTCCATGCCCACCAGCACGGCTCTGGGCAGGGCCAACGCCCGGTCTTCGCCACCATTGAGCAGATAGAGATGGCGTTCATCCCAAGCAAGCTCCGCCAGACGCCAGCGCTGCCAGTTGCGCGGCAACACCATCATCACCAGCACGATACCGCCAAAGACCACCCCGACCCAGGGCAGCAGGCCCATGTCGGGATATCCCAGCCAGAGGGCGGCCACCACAGTGGCGAGACTCCCCAGCAACAGGCAGATCATGACCCCGTAAAACCGCCGGGCCGGGGGCATCAGCCAGCGCACGTTCTCTTGCGCTGCCAGCTCACTGACTCTCATCTTCTCTTCTCCTTCTGTGATGCGAACGGCCTTGCCGTCGCTGCGTTGCCGCGCATTGTGCGCGAGCGACGCGCCGCGATGCAACCGCCACCGCGACACGGATGACGGCCAGCCGCCACTCTTGGTATGCTTGGGGCTGTCTGAGCCCGCACTGGGCGCCATCCCGGGAGTCCCATGTTCGCCACCGCCCTGCTCTTGTCCGCGAGCACACTCTATGCCGAGGCCATCGGCGGCTACTCCGCCGGCTGCCTGAAAAATGCCGTGGCCCTGCCCCTCGAAGGCCCTGGTTATCAGGTGATCCGCACCAAACGGCTGCGCTATTACGGTCACCCCGACCTCATCCATTACCTGCAGCATCTGGCCAACCAGACCAGACTGGCCGGCATGCCGGATCTCTATATCGCCGACCTCGCCATGATGCACGGGGGGCCCTTTACCTCAGGTCATCGCAGCCACCAGACCGGCCTGGATGCCGACATCTGGTTCAGGATGGCTGACAGGCCCATCAGCCGCTGGGAGCAGGATGCCCCCAGGGAGTGGGCGCTGATCGACGAACCCAGCTACCGGATGCTACCCGGCCGATTCGGTCCCAGGCAGCTCAATCTGCTGCGCCTTGCGGCTGATCGCCCCGAGGTGGCGCGCATCTTCGTCAACCCCGTCATCAAGGCCGAGGTGTGCAAACAGGCACCCGGTGAAGCCTGGGTCGGCAAGCTGCGCCCCTGGGTCGGCCACTTCAGCCACTTTCACGTCCGCCTGCGCTGCCCGGCAAACAGTCCGGACTGCCAGTCCCAGGCTCCCATTCCCCCCGGCAATGGCTGTGGGGAGGAGCTGGCCTCCTGGCTCAAGGACAAACCCCAGCTGCCCAAGGTGTCGATGAGCTACCGCGCCCCCCTCTTACCCAGGCGTTGTGAGGGCTGACCACAAGCTGTTATGGTGAACCTATTTCCGAGAGAAATATCAATGGAGAACAACAAGATGGCCACTTCACTCTGGCAGCGTGGTACCCGTGCCCTGCTGACCCTGACCCTGCTGCTGGGTTTGACCGGCTGCGGCATGAACACCATTCCGACCCTGGATGAGCAGGTCAAGGCGAGCTGGGGACAGGTCGAGAACCAGTACCAGCGCAGGGCCGATCTCATTCCCAACCTGGTGGCCACCGTCAAGGGGTACGCCAGCCACGAGCAGGAGACCCTCAAGGCTGTCACCGATGCCCGTGCCCGAGTCGGCAGCGTGCAGGTGAGTGACCCCTCCCAGCTCAAGGCGTTCGAGGCGGCTCAGGAGCAGCTCTCCAGCGCCCTCTCCCGGCTGATGGTGGTGGTCGAGCGCTACCCGGATCTGAAAGCCGATCAGCAGTTCCTGACCCTGCAGGCCCAGTTGGAAGGCACCGAGAATCGCATCGCGGTGGCCAGACGGGATTACATCGAAGCAGTACGCCAGTTCAATACCGAGATCCGTACCTTCCCCGGGGTCATCTGGTCCAAGCTGCTCTACTCCGATCTGGAAGCCAAACCCACCTTCAGCGCCAAACCCGGTGCCGATGAGGCGCCCAAGGTCAGCTTCCAATGAACGTGATGAGACGCTGGCTGGCGCTCTGTCTGCTGCTCTGTGCCACGGCGCTGCATGCCGCCCCCGATTTCCCGGCCCTGACCGGGCGGGTGGTGGACGAGGCCAATCTGATGTCCCGCAAGCAGGCCCACCAGCTCGCACAGCAACTGGCCGTCTTCGAGAAGCGCAGCGGCGTCCAGCTGGTGGTGGTCTCCATCGACACGCTGGCGGGGGATACCATCGAAGAGTACGGCTACCAGCTCGGTCGCCACTGGGGCATCGGCCAAAAAGGCAAGAACAACGGCGTTCTGCTGATCATCGCCCAGGACGAGCGCAAGGTGCGCATCGAGGTGGGTTATGGCCTGGAAGGTGCCCTGCCCGACGCCATCGCCGCCAATATCATCCAGACCCGGATCCTGCCCGCCTTCAAGCGCGGTGACATGGTGGCCGGCATCCTCGCCGGCAGCCAGGGCATCATGCAGGCCCTGGCCGGGGAGTATCAGCCCGTGGACAACACCAGCAAGGCCGACAAGCAGGGAGGTCCCTGGCTCTTCATCCTGGTGGTGATTGCGATGATCGTGCTGCACAACCTGCGCGGCGGCGGTGGGCCGGGAGGACGTCGCCGGGCCGCCTACATGGCCGGTGGATTCGGTGCCGGCTCCTTTGGCGGCCGCACTGGCGGTGGTAGTGGCGGTTTCAGTGGTGGCGGCGGCAGCTTTGGCGGCGGCGGTGCATCTGGCGGTTGGTAATCAGGGAAAAAGAGACAACAAGATGATTTCGAAACAGTTTTTCCACACCTTGCAGGCCAGGGTTCGACAGGCCGAGCAGGCCACGGATGCCGAACTGGTCACCGTGCTGGCCCCGGCCAGCGATGGCTATCGCTATATCCCGACCCTGTGGGCCGCCCTGCTGGCCATGCTCACCCCCCTGCTGGTCTTCCAGCTCGGCTTCTGGCTTGGCTGGTACGAGATCCTGCTGGTGCAGTGGTCGGTCTGGTTGCTGCTGAGCCTGCTGTTCCACTGGACACCCATCAAGATGCGGCTCATTCCCAACAAGGTACGCCGTCACCGGGCCGCCCTGATGGCCCGCCTGCAGTTTGTCGAGCAGGGACTTCACCGCACCCGGGACCGGCTCGGGGTGCTCATCTTCGTCTCGGTGGCGGAGCACTATGTGGAGATCCTGGTAGACGACGGGATCGCCCAGCACATCGACAACACCCAGTGGCAGCAGATCATCGACGACTTCGTGGTTCGGGTACGCAACAAGGAGGTCGAGCAGGGGTTTCTGGAGTGCGTGGAGCGCACCAGCGCCATTCTGACCGACGCCTTCCCCGCCACCCGGGATCAGAACGAGCTGCCTGACAGCCTGATCATTCTCGACAAGCCCTGAATGGGCTTAAAAAACCGGCATTCTGTTCAAGGGATAGGCACTCGATAAAGATTATGAAAAATAAGGGGAAAAGTGGTTGACCCAGGCAGCCCTTTCCCCTAAATTACGCCCCGTTCCAGCGCAACGGCGCAGCGGACACGTGTTGGCTGAACACGTTAAATCACAGAGCAGAATTTGGTGAGGTATCCGAGAGGCTGCCCACCGACGAAGTCGGCAAGATGCACGCGCAGCGCGCTTCGAAAACCACTTCAAGCAGTAAAAATTTGGTGAGGTGTCCGAGTGGCTGAAGGAGCACGCCTGGAAAGTGTGTATACGGCAACGTATCGAGGGTTCGAATCCCTCCCTCACCGCCAAATTGTAAAAACCGACCTCAGGGTCGGTTTTTTGCATCTGGTGACATGGCAACATCCGATGCCGATGGAGGGAGGGTGAGAAGCCTCGTCGGGTTCGAGCAGAGCAGCTTGCTGCGATGAACGGCCGCAGGTCGCCCCGAAGGGGTGAGCCACGCAGTGGTGAATCATCCCTCCCTCACCGCCAAATAAAGTAAAAGGCTCCGTCGCAAGACGGGGCCTTTTACTTTATCCGATGATGGGCGGCTCGGTTCGAACCCTGTCGGCAGGCGGGCAGGATAGCCCGACTGGACGGCCAGAGGCCGCCCGCAGGGCGAGCGCCAGGGATGGTGCGAGTCAATCCCGACCCAGCGTACAGATTGAAGAACCGACCTCAGGGTCGGTTATTTTGCTTCAAGGTGTCTGCCAGCCCCCTGGCAGGAGAAACCCGCCATCGGCGGGGGCCAGAAAAAACGGTTTGCTGCGATACTTGGCCGAGTGCCACCCAGCCAATCCCATCCCTTCCGCCTCTCTGCTCGCTGCTCTCTGTCGACAGGGGATATGCCCCGAGGGCAGCCAGCCCTCTCTCGTTGACAGCACATTACACCAAGCAAACAGAAATTGACGATATAGATGACAAATAATCTCTCAAGAAAAGCATGGTATATCGTGATATCACCTGGATAACAGCCTCGTCCTGCCATGCCGGCACCGTCAACCTGCTCTACAGATCAAGCGGCACAGGCCGATGCCACCGGACACTACCGGGTCTGCGCAACCTCTCGGATATTGCTCACCGATTGGATATCGTTTTGAAAAACTGATAGTTAAATGGCTACACTAGCCTCACACATCGCATAGGGATATGGACAAATGAGTCTTATTGGCTTGCTGCTGGCCCTGGCAGCCATTCTGGGTGGCAACATGATAGAAGGGGGGCACCCCAGCGCCCTGCTCGATCTGCCCGCCTTTCTCATCGTGATCGGCGGTACCGTCGGTGCCGCACTGACCCAGTTTCCCTTCTCCGTGGTTGGTAAAACCCTCAAACGCTTCAAGTGGCTCATTACTCCCCTGCGCCTCGACATGCTGGAGCAGGCCCAACTGCTTGAAACCCTGGCGGGCAATGCACGGCGCAGCGGCATGCTGGCACTGGAGGGCATGATCGACGACATCAAGGATCCCTTCCTGCAAAAAGGGGTACAGATGATGGTCGATGGCTACGAGAAGACCAAAATCCACGAGGTACTGGAAAACGAGATCGAGTTCGAGCAGGAAGATATCGAACAGACCGTCAAATTCTACGAGGCCATGGGGGGCTACTGCCCGACCATGGGGATCGTCGGGGCCGTATTTGGCCTCATTCACGCCATGGGCCTGCTGGATGCCCCCGACAAGCTGGGGGGCGCCATCGCGGTGGCCTTTATCGCCACCATCTACGGGGTGTCGGCCGCCAACCTCATCTTCCTGCCCTTCGGCAACCGCTACAAGTCGTTTGCCCACCAGATCCGCCACTACAAGGAGATGACCCTCACCGGCATCCTCTGCATCGTGGACGGCGAGTCACAGCAACGGCTGCAAGTGACCCTTGAGCCTTACCTCGGAGGCCACGGTGGCGAAAAAGAAAAAGGCTGAGGCGCCGGAGAACCACGAACGCTGGCTGGTCTCCTACGCCGACTTTATGACACTGCTGTTCGCCCTGTTCGTGGTGCTCTACTCCTTCGCCATGGCCAAGCAGTCGGAGACTCGCGTGCTCATTCAGGGCTTTATCGAATCTCTTGGCAAGATAGGGCTGGTCTCCCTTCCCGCCGGCTCCCCCGTGATGCAGGGGGGCACAGGCATACTGGAACCCGAGTCCAAGACCACCCCCAATACCTCCCAGAAAGAGCAGGTGCTGGATACCCAGACGCCCGCAGCGGCGGCCGACCCTTTCAACGAGACCATCGGCTCCTCGGAGAAACCTACGGCCACGGAGTCCTGGCCCCACAAGACCAAGGAGCAGGATTGGGTCACAGTCACCAAGCAGAAGCTGGATCAGCAGCTCAAAAGCCAAATCGAGTCCAAAGAGATCGAGGTGGAGCAGCTTGGCAGCCAACTGGTCATCCGCATCGGCGAAAAGACCTTGTTCCCGGCCGACTCCGCCTTCTTGCAGCCCCAGTTCATTCCCCTGGTCAACAAGGTCTCGGACGTGCTGGCGGACATCCCCGGCATGGTGGTGGTCACCGGTCACACCGACAACTCCCAGGCGCCGGTGGAGCTCTATCGCAACAACTGGGAGCTGTCGGTGCTGCGGGCGGCCACCATCACCCACACCCTGCTGACCAACCCCAAGCTGGATTCACGACGGCTGATCGCCCAGGGGGTGGCGGATACCCAACCCCGTTATCCAAACGATACCCCGGCTCACCGCCAGGCCAACCGCCGGGTGGAGATCGTGCTCTCCCAGGGCAAGGCGGCAGAGCAGAGCCTCCCCGTTCTCCAACCCTGAAACAGACCCCGCCATGCGGGGTCTTTTGTTTCCTGCCATCCCCCGGATTTTCAAACTATCCGGTTTTTTTCTGCTACATAAAAACGATTGAAAACAATTCTCAAACGAGAAAGTTGACCCCGCTAGCAAAACACAATTTTCATCCCGTTGATTAATAATTAATCCTTTGAAATGACATGTAAATCAGTACGAAAGTGGCATACTACGTAACATCATTGTTAAGTCACATGATTAATTTGGTTAGGGAAAAACCTATATGTTTGCTGATATTGCCGTCCAGCACTGGGCTTTTACTGTCTATGTCATTGGCGCCATCTGTATCTGCTTGACCATGATAGGCCTGGCGGCCTTGCTGGGGGGACGCGCCTATGGCCGTGCCAAGAACAAACCCTTCGAATCCGGGGTGGATTCCGTCGGTAACGCCCGCCTGCGCTTCTCCGCCAAGTTCTACCTGGTCGCCATGTTCTTCGTCATCTTCGATGTCGAAGCCCTCTATCTCTTTGCCTGGTCCGTCTCCGTTCGGGAGAGCGGCTGGGTCGGCTTCATCGAAGCCACCATCTTCATCACCCTGCTGCTGGTAGGCCTCATCTACCTGTGGCGCATTGGTGCCCTCGACTGGGCCCCGAAAAAGCGTGTCCTGACTGACAAGAAACCAGACTGAACTACCGATTATCTCTTTGAGGTTGCACCATGAAGTACACCCTGACCCGGATTGACCCGGATGCGCCCGTTGAGCGCTACCCCCAGGAACAGCGCCAGACCGTCGATGATCCACTGGCGCAGCAAGCGACCCGCGGCATCATGATCGGGCGCCTCGAAGAGGTGCTGCAAGACACCGTCAACTGGGGCCGCAAGAACTCCCTCTGGCCCTACAACTTCGGCATCTCCTGCTGCTACGTGGAGATGTGTACCGCCTTCACCTCTCCCCACGACGTGGCTCGCTTCGGTGCTGAGGTCATACGAGCCTCCCCCCGTCAGGCTGACTTCATGGTGATTGCCGGCACCCCCTTCATCAAGATGGCCCCTGTCATCCAGCGGCTCTATGAGCAGTTGCTCGAGCCCAAGTGGGTTATCTCCATGGGGGCCTGCGCCAACTCCGGCGGCATGTATGACATCTACTCCGTGGTACAGGGGGTGGACAAGTTCCTGCCGGTCGATGTCTACATTCCGGGCTGCCCGCCCCGCCCCGAGGCCTTCCTGCAAGCCCTGATGCTGCTGCAGGAGTCCATCGGCAAGGAACGCCGCCCCCTCTCCTGGGTGGTGGGAGATCAGGGGATCTACCGTCCCCAGATGCAATCCGAGAAGGAACGCAAGCGCGGCGAGCGGATCAACGTGACCAACCTGCGCACGCCGGATGAGATCTGATCATGAAACTGACTCGAGAATTCCCAAGCAATTACACCATGGCACAGTGGCAAACCGCCGATCACGCCGATGCCCAGGTGGTCGGCGAGCTGTTCGCCCACTTCGGTGCCGAGCGCTTCACCGTGCAGAGCACCCGTACCGGCGTGCCGGTCATCTGGCTCTCCCGGGATCTGCTGCTGGACGTGATGGGCTTCTTGCAAAAGCTGCCCTCCCCCTTCGTTATGCTGTTCGATCTCAGCGCCACCGACGAACGGATGCGCAGCCATCGCCACGGCCTGCCGGAGAGCGACTTTACCGTCTTCTATCACCTCATCTCCATCGACCGTAACGCCGACGTGATGCTGAAGGTGGCGCTCAAGGAGAGCGATCTCCATCTGCCCACCGTCAGCCGCCACTTCCCCAACGCCAACTGGTACGAGCGGGAAGTGTGGGATCTGATGGGGATCACCTTCGATGGCCACCCCCATCTGACCCGCATCATGATGCCCAAGAGCTGGCAAGGGCACCCCCTGCGCAAGGACTACCCGGCGCGCGCCACCGAGTTTGATCCCTTCATGCTCGATGCGGTCAAGCAGGATCAGGAGCAGGACAACCTGCTGTTCAAGCCGGAAGAGTGGGGCATGGCCCGCGGCAACGAGAACGAGGACTACATGTTCCTGAACCTCGGGCCGAACCACCCCTCCGCCCACGGCGCCTTCCGCCTGGTGCTGCAACTAGACGGGGAAGAGATCCGCGACTGCGTGCCCGACATCGGCTATCACCACCGCGGCGCCGAGAAGATGGGCGAGCGCCAGTCCTGGCACAGCTACATCCCCTACACCGACCGGGTCGAATACCTGGGCGGCGTGATGAACAACCTGCCCTATGTGCTGGCGGTCGAGAAGCTGGCCGGCATCAAGGTGCCGGCGCGGGTCGACATGATCCGGGTGATGATGGCGGAGCTGTTCCGCATCCAGAGCCACCTGCTGTTCCTTGGCACCTACATTCAGGACGTGGGGGCCATGACCCCGGTCTTCTTCACCTTCACGGACCGCCAGAAGATCTACACCATCATCGAGGCCATCACCGGAGCCCGTATGCACCCGGCCTGGTTCCGTATCGGCGGCGTGGCCCACGATCTGCCTGCCGGCTGGACCCGCCTCATCCAGGACAACCTGTTGAGCTGGCTGCCAAAGCGGTTGATGGAGTATGAAAAGGCGGCCATGCGCAACAGCATACTGCGGGGCCGCACAATCGGCGTCGCCGCCTACAACACGGCCCAGGCCCTGGCCTGGGGCACCACGGGGGGCGGTCTGCGGGCCACGGGACTCAACTTTGACGTGCGCAAATGGCGCCCCTATTCCGGTTACGATCAGTTCGAGTTCGAGGTGCCGGTGGGCAGCAACGGGGACGCCTACGACCGCGCCACCGTACGCATCGAGGAGATCCGCCAGAGCCTGTCGATTATCGAGCAGTGCATGAAAAATATGCCTGAGGGCCCCTTCAAGGCGGATCACCCGCTCACCACGCCACCGCCCAAAGAGCGCACCCTGCAGGACATCGAAACCCTGATCACCCACTTCCTGCAAGTCTCCTGGGGGCCTGTCATGCCGGCCGCCGAGTCCTTCCAGATGATAGAGGCGACCAAGGGGGTCAACAGCTATTACCTGACCAGCGATGGCTCCACCATGAGCTACCGGACCCGGATCCGCACCCCGAGCTTCGCCCACCTGCAGCAGATCCCCTCGGTGATCCGCGGCCAGATGGTGTCGGATCTTATCGTCTACCTGGGCAGTATCGATTTCGTTATGTCAGATGTGGATCGTTGAGTCCTCTCGCCCCGGCAGCCGGGGCGAAGGGCAAGACGCGCAGTAAAGGGACAAGCCACAAAAGGTCAAGTCATGAGCCAATGTCAGTGTCAGAATAACCAGACCCCACAAGGGCAAGGGGCATGCAGCAGCCAGCAGGGAGATTTCGTCCTGAGCCAGGCTGAGCGCGATGCCATCGAACACGAGAAACACCACTACGAAGATCCCCGTGCAGCCAGCATCGAAGCGCTCAAGATAGTGCAACAGGCCCGTGGCTGGGTGCCTGACGGCGCCATTCACGCCATCGGCGCCGAGCTCGGCATCCCCGCCAGCGACGTGGAAGGGGTCGCCACCTTCTACAGCCAGATCTTCCGCCAGCCGGTGGGTCGTCACATCATCCGCGTCTGCGACAGCATGGTCTGCTACATCAACGGCCACGAGCAGTTGCTTGCCGGTCTGAAAGAGGTCGTCAATCTGGCCCCTGGTCAGACCTCCCCGGATGGCCGCTTCACCCTGTTGCCCGTCTGCTGCCTCGGCAACTGCGACAAGGGGCCGGCCATCATGATCGATGACGATACCTATGGCGGACTCGATGCCGTCAGCCTGCTGAAAACCCTGGAGGCTTACCCATGAGCATTCAGCCAGGCAAGACGCTTGCCTCCCTCGGCACCGCCAACCGCATCCCCCGCACCGCCGAGACCCACCCTCTCACCTGGCGCCTGCGGGACGACGGCCAGCCGGTCTGGCTCGAGGAGTATCAGGCAAAACAGGGCTATGAGGCCGCCCGCAAGGCCCTTGGCCAGATGAGCCCGGATGACATCGTCAGCACCGTCAAGGATGCCGGCCTCAAGGGACGCGGCGGCGCCGGTTTCTCCACCGGCGTGAAGTGGGGCCTGATGCCCAAAGACGAGAGCATGAACATCCGTTACCTGCTCTGCAACGCCGACGAGATGGAACCCAATACCTACAAAGACCGCATGCTGATGGAGCAGCTGCCCCACCTGCTGATCGAGGGGATGATCATCAGTGCCCGGGCTCTCAAAGCCTATCGCGGCTACATCTTCCTGCGCGGCGAGTACGTGGATGCCGCCATCCACCTGCGCCGCGCCGTGGAAGAGGCCAAGGCCGCGGGGCTCCTTGGCAAGAACATCCTGGGCTCGGGCTTTGACTTCGAGCTGTTCGTCCACACCGGCGCAGGTCGCTACATCTGCGGCGAAGAGACGGCCCTCATCAACTCCCTGGAAGGACGGCGCGCCAACCCGCGGGCCAAACCCCCCTTCCCCGCCGTCTCCGGCGTCTGGGGCAAGCCGACCTGCGTCAACAACGTCGAAACCCTGTGCAACGTGCCCGCCATCATCGGCAACGGTGTGGCCTGGTATCAGGGGTTGGCACTGCCGGGTTCGGAAGATCACGGCACCAAGCTGATGGGCTTTTCCGGCAAGGTCAACAATCCCGGCCTGTGGGAGCTGCCCTTTGGCATCACCGCCCGCGAGCTGTTCGAAAACTACGCCGGCGGCATGAAGCCCGGCTATCGCCTGAAAACCTGGCAGCCGGGCGGCGCCGGCACCGGCTTCCTGCTGCCCGAGCACCTGGATGCCCAGATGTACGCTGGCGGCATCGGCAAGGTGGGCACCCGCATGGGTACGGGCCTTGCCATGGCGGTGGATGACAGCATCAACATGGTCTCCCTGCTGCGCAACATGGAGGAGTTCTTTGCCCGCGAATCCTGCGGCTGGTGCACCCCCTGCCGCGACGGCCTGCCCTGGAGCGTCAAGATCCTGCGGGCGCTGGAGCGGGGCGAGGGCCAACCCGAGGATCTCGCGACCCTGGAACAGCTCGTCAGTTTCCTGGGCCCGGGCAAGACCTTCTGTGCCCATGCCCCCGGCGCCGTCGAGCCCCTTGGCAGTGCGATGAAGTATTTCCGGTCCGAGTTCGAGGCCGGGGTCAAGGCCCCCCATGACAATCACAAGCTGTTCAAGGGTATCCAGCCCAACCTGCTGGGCGAGCGCTGGTAAGCGCCAGGACGCATCGGGCAATAGCCGATTTCATAAAACAGGTTTCAGGGAAGTTGTATGGCAACCATTCATGTAGACGGTAAAGAGTACGAGGTAGACGGTGCAGACAACCTGCTGCAAGCCTGTCTGTCGCTGGGTCTGGACGTCCCCTATTTTTGCTGGCACCCGGCGCTCGGTAGCGTCGGTGCCTGCCGCCAGTGCGCGGTCAAACAGTATCAGAATGCCGACGACAAGCGCGGCCGCCTGGTCATGTCCTGCATGACCCCTTCCACCGATGGCACCTATATCTCCATCGAGGATGAAGAGGCGAAGGAGTTTCGCAAGACGGTGGTGGAGTGGCAGATGACCAACCATCCCCACGACTGCCCGGTGTGTGAAGAGGGTGGCGCCTGCCACCTGCAGGACATGACGGTGATGACGGGCCACAACAGCCGCCGCTACCGTTTCACCAAGCGCACCCACCAGAATCAGGATCTGGGCCCCTTCATCAACCACGAGATGAACCGCTGCATCGCCTGCTACCGCTGCGTGCGCTATTACAAGGATTACGCCGGTGGCGAGGATCTCGGGGTCTATGGCGCCCATGACAACGTCTACTTCGGCCGGGTCGAGGATGGCACTCTGGAGAGCGAATTCTCCGGCAACCTGGTGGAGGTCTGTCCCACCGGCGTCTTCACCGACAAGACCCACTCCGAGCGTTACAACCGCAAGTGGGACATGCAGTTCGCCCCCAGCATCTGCCAGGGGTGCTCGGTCGGCTGCAACATCAGCCCGGGTGAGCGCTACGGCGAGCTGCGCCGCATCGAGAACCGTTTCCACGGTGCCCTGAACCACTATTTCCTCTGCGATCGCGGCCGCTTTGGCTACGGTCACGTCAATCTGACCGACCGCCCGCGCCAGCCCCTGCTGCAGGATGGCAGTGACAAGCTGGCCATCACGGTGGATGGTGCCCTGAACCGGGCCGCGGATGCGCTGCGCACCGCCAGCGGCGTCATCGGCATCGGCTCACCCCGCGCCTCCTTGGAGAGCAACTTCGCCCTGCGCGAACTGGTGGGGGCCGCCAACTTCTACTCCGGGGTCGAGCAGAGCGAATGGGAATGCCTGCAGAAGATGCTGGACATTCTGGAGCACGGCGGTGTGCGCACTCCCAGCCTGCGCGACATGGAAGAGGCCGACGCCGTGCTGGTGCTCGGGGAAGACGTCACCCAGACCGCCGCCCGCATCGCCCTGGCCCTGCGCCAGGCGGTGAAAGGCAAGGGGCGCGACATTGCCCGCAAGCTGAAGGTGGATCTCTGGCAGGTCGCTGCCGTGCAGACCCTGGCCCAGAACCAGCGCTACCCCTTGCTCATCACCAGTCTGGATGCCACCCGCCTGGATGACGTGGCGAGCAGCACCCTGCACGCCCCCCACGCGGATCAGGCGCGCCTCGGGTTTGCCATCGCCCATCTGCTGGACGCCAGTGCACCTGCGCCAACGGCTCTCTCCCCCGAACAGCAGGCCCTCGCCGCCCAATGGGCCGACCTGCTTGGCAACGCCAAAAAGCCCCTCATCATCGCAGGCAATGGTGCCCGCAGCCAGGCGCTGATCGAAGCGGCCAGCAACATCGCCCGCGCCCTCAAGGGCCGTGGCCAGGCCGCGGAGCTTGCCCTGGTGGCTCAGGAAGCCAACAGCCTGGGGCTGGCCATGCTGGCCCGGCATGCCGCCCCGCTGGAGTCAGCCCTCGAGCGCATGGAAGGGGAAGAGAGACTTGCCCTGGTCGTTCTTGAGAACGACCTCTACCGCCGAGCCCCCCGCAGCCGGGTGGACGCCGCTCTGGATCGCCTGCAACACCTGCTGGTCATCGACCATCAGGAGACGGCCACCGCGAAGAAGGCGGATTTGGTGCTACCTGCCGCCAGTTTTGCCGAAGGCGATGGCACCCTGGTGAACATGGAAGGCCGCGCCCAGCGCTTCTTCCAGGTCTATGCTCCCGCCTTCTACAACGCCGATATCCAGGTGCGCGAGAGCTGGCGCTGGCTGGATGCCCTGCAAAGGAGCCAGCAACCGCGTTCGGTTCGCTGGAACACCTTCGACGATGTGAGTCGCGATTGCGCCGCCAGCGCCCCGCTGCTCACCACCATGGGTGAAGCTGCACCCAACGCCGGCCTGCGCATTCGCGGCATGAAGCTCGCCCGGGAGCCGCACCGCTACAGTGGTCGAACCTCCATGCTGGCAAACCAGAACGTGAGCGAGCCCAGAGTCGCCCAGGATCCCGATTCGCCGTTCGCCTTCTCCATGGAAGGCTACGCTGGTTCCCGCCAGCCCCTCTCCCAGGTACCGTTTGCCTGGGCGCCGGGCTGGAACTCCCCCTCCGCCTGGAACAAGTTCCAGGACGAGGTGGGCGGCAACCTGCGTGCCGGGGATCCCGGTCGCCGCCTGCTGGAGCCGGGCGAAGGCAACCTGGGCTGGTTTGGCACCATCCCGGCCCCCTTCCAGCCCGCCGCATCCCTGCAGGTGGTGAGCTATGACCAGCTGTTCGGTGGCGAGGAGCTCTCCGCCAGAAGCCCGGTCATCCAGGCTCGCATGGGGGAACCCACCCTGGTACTGAACCCGGCGGATGCCGCGCGCCTGGCACTATCCCCTGACGCACTGGTGGCCTTCTCCTGGGGTGGCAACCACTGGCGCCTGCGTCTTCGTCTGAGCGATGCGCTGGCTCCGGGCCTGGCAGGGTTGCCACTCGGGGTGAACGGCCTGCCGACCGCCCTGCACCATGCCCTGATCGATAACCTGCAGGAGGTCATCGCATGAGCGACTCTCTGATGGATCTGCTGATCGAGGTCGGCAAGGCCCTGGTCGTACTCGTGGGGATCGTGGGGGCTGGCGCCTTCATGAGCTTCATCGAGCGCCGCCTGCTGGCACTGTGGCAGGACCGTTACGGCCCCAACCGGGTTGGCCCCTTCGGCCTGCTGCAACTGGCGGCTGACATGGTCAAGATGTTCTTCAAGGAGGACTGGATCCCGCCCTTTGCGGATCGCCGGATCTTCGTGCTGGCCCCCATCATCGCCTTCACCGCCTTCATCCTGGCGTTTGCGGTGGTACCCATCACCCCCACCTGGGGCGTGGCGGATCTCAACGTGGGGCTGCTCTATATCCTGGCGATCGCCGGGCTGGCGGTCTATGCCGTGCTCTTCGCAGGCTGGTCGAGCAACAACAAGTACTCCCTGCTCGGCAGCCTGCGCGCCTCGGCCCAGACCCTCTCCTACGAGGTGTTCCTTGGCCTCTCGCTCATGGGCATCGTCATCCAGACCGGCAGCTTCAACCTGCGTGACATCGTCGAGGCCCAGGCCGGCATGTGGAACGTGATCCCCCAGATCCTGGGCTTCGTCACCTTCCTGTTTGCCGGGGTCGCCGTCACCCACCGCCACCCGTTTGACCAGCCGGAGGCCGAGCAGGAGCTCGCCGACGGCTATCACATCGAGTACGCGGGCATGAAGTGGGGTCTCTTCTTCGTGGGGGAGTACATCGGCATCGTGCTGATCTCTTCCCTCATCGTGACCCTCTTCTTCGGTGGCTGGCACGGCCCCTGGCTGCCGCCCTTCATCTGGTTCGCCCTGAAGACCGCCTGTTTCATGGTGTTCTTCATCCTGCTGCGGGCCTCCCTGCCCCGCCCGCGCTTCGACCAGGTGATGTCCTTTGGCTGGAAAGTGTGCCTGCCCCTGACCCTGCTCAACATGCTGGTCACCGCTGCCGTGGTGCTGATGAATGCGTGAGCAAAACGAGATGGACATGACGATGATTCGGCCGTCTGCGGCAAGGAAACGCCCAGACGCCAGTGCTGATAAATGTGCAGTGAGGCACCTATGAAAATTACGAGCATTATCAAGGGTGTTGGCACCCAGTTGCGCAGTCTTGGGATGGTCTTCTCCCATGCCTGGCGCCCCCGTGAAACCCTGAGCTACCCGGAGCAGCCGGTCTACGCCGCCCCCCGTTTTCGCGGTCGCATCGTACTGACCCGGGATCCTGACGGCGACGAACGCTGCGTGGCTTGCAACCTGTGTGCGGTCGCCTGCCCGGTCGGTTGCATCTCCTTGCAGAAGTCGGAGCGGGAAGATGGTCGCTGGTACCCGGAGTTCTTTCGCATCAACTTCTCCCGCTGCATCTTCTGCGGCCTGTGCGAGGAGGCCTGCCCCACCACCGCCATCCAGCTGACGCCGGATTTCGAGATGGGGGAGTATCGTCGCCAGGATCTGGTGTACGAGAAGGAAGATCTGCTGATAAGCGGCCCCGGCAAATACCCGGACTACAACTTCTACCGCATGAGCGGGATGGCCATCGACGGCAAACCCAAAGGGGATGCCGAGAACGAAGCCAAGCCCATCGATGTCAAGAGCCTGCTGCCCTAGGAGTCAATCATGGAACTGGCATTCTATGCCGCGGCCCTGGTCGCCGTTTACAGCACGCTGCGGGTGATCAGCACCAGCAACCCCATGCATGCGCTGCTCAATCTCATCATCTCCCTCATCGCCGTGGCCATGATCTTCTTCTGCCTGGGCGCCGCCTTTGCGGGGGCCCTGCAGGTGATCGTCTACGCCGGCGCCATCATGGTGCTGTTCGTGTTCGTGGTGATGATGCTGAACCTGGGGAGCGCCCAGGATCAGGAGAAGAAGTGGCTCACCCCCATGACCTGGGGTGGCCCGGCCCTGCTCTCCCTCATTTTGCTGGGCTTTCTGGCCCACGGCATTCTCGGCGTGACCGGCGGTGAACTGGGTCTGACCGAGGTCAGCGCCAAGGAAGTCGGTATCGCCCTGTTCGGCCCCTATGTGCTGGCGGTGGAGCTCGCCTCCATCCTGCTGCTGGCGGGTCTGGTCACCGCCTATCACCTGGGCCGCGAGGACAAGAGCGGGGAAGTGCTCTCCGTGCCTCGTACCACACAGGAAGGAGGTCAACAATGAGCGACATCCCCGTGGTGATGCATGGCTCGCTGCCGGCAGCCCGCCCCCTTTCCATCCAGCAAGCACAAGGAGCATGGCGATGAGTGGAATTCCCATGGAGCACGGCCTCCTGCTGGCGGCCATTTTGTTTGCCATCGGCCTGTGCGGCCTGCTGATACGCCGCAACCTGTTGTTTATCCTCATGAGTATCGAAATCATGATGAACGCGTCCGCCCTGGCGTTCGTGGTGGCGGGTAGCCGCTGGGCCCAGGCCGACGGCCAGATCATGTACATACTGGTGATTTCTCTGGCGGCAGCGGAGGCCAGTATCGGCCTCGCCCTGTTACTGCTGCTCTATCGTCGTTACCACACCCTGAACGTGGACACTGTGAGCGAGATGCGCGGATGAGCCTCCTATATCTGACTTTCCTGTTCCCGCTGCTGGGATGGCTGCTGCTGGCCTTCTCCCTCGGCCGCCTCGGCGAGCGCACCTCGGCGCTCATCGGTGTCGGCAGCATCGGTCTCTCGGCCCTCACTACCCTGTGGGTCGGCATCGATTTTCTCAATACCATGCCGGAAGGCGGCGTCTATACCCAGACCCTGTGGCAGTGGATGACGGTGGGCGAGTTCCAGCCCGCCTTCCGTCTCTCCCTGGACGGGCTGTCGCTGACCATGCTGGGGGTCGTGACCGGGGTGGGCTTCTTCATCCACCTGTTCGCCTCCTGGTACATGCGCGGGGAAGAGGGGTATTCACGCTTCTTCACCTACACCAACCTCTTCATCGCCAGCATGCTGTTCCTGGTGCTGGCCGATGACCTGCTGTTCGTCTACCTGGGCTGGGAAGGGGTGGGGCTGTGCAGCTACCTGCTGATCGGCTTCTACTACAAAGATCGCAACAACGGCGCCGCCGCCCTCAAGGCGTTCGTGGTGACCCGGGTCGGCGACGTCTTCCTCGCCATCGGGCTCTTCGTGCTCTATCGCGAGCTCGGCACCCTCAACATTCACGAGCTGCTGGTGCGAGCCCCTGCGATGTTTGCCGACGGCTCCCCTGCCCTGTCGTTTGCCTGCCTGATGCTGCTCGGCGGCGCGGTCGGCAAATCCGCCCAGCTGCCGCTGCAGACCTGGCTGGCGGACGCCATGGCGGGCCCGACCCCGGTCTCGGCGCTGATCCACGCGGCCACCATGGTGACCGCCGGTGTCTACCTCATCGCCCGCACCCACGGCCTCTTCCTGCTGGCTCCCGAGATCCTCCATCTGGTAGCGCTGGTCGGTGCCATCACGCTAGTGCTGGCAGGCTTTGCGGCGCTGGTGCAGACCGACATCAAGCGGATCCTGGCCTACTCCACCATGAGCCAGATAGGCTACATGTTCCTGGCCCTGGGGGTCGGTGCCTGGGAAGGGGCCATCTTCCACCTGATGACCCACGCCTTCTTCAAGGCGCTCTTGTTCCTCTCCGCCGGGGCCGTCATCGTCGCGACCCACCACGAACAGAACATCTTCAAGATGGGGGGGCTGCGCAAATCGCTGCCACTGGTCTATGCCTGCTTCCTGGTGGGGGGCTCGGCCCTGGCCGCGCTGCCGCTGGTGACCGCCGGTTTCTACAGTAAGGACGCCATCCTCTGGCAGGTGCAGGCCAGTGGCCAGAGCGCCCTGCTGTGGGCCGGTCTGGGGGGGGCTTTCCTGACCTCCCTCTACACCTTCCGCCTCATCTTCATCGCCTTCCACGGCAAGGCGCAGACCGAGGCGCACAAAGGTCACGGCCTTGCCCACCATCTGCCACTGCTGGTGCTGCTGGTGCTCTCCACCGGCGTCGGCGCCCTCATCGTGCCGCCGCTCGCCGGAGTACTGCCGGCAGGCCCCGGGGATCACATCGAAGAGGGACGCCATGGCCTCGAGATCCTCTCCGGCGTCATCGCCGTGGCAGGCATTGCGCTGGCCGCCTTCCTCTTCCTCGGCGAACGTCGCCTGGCGAAGGGGATCGCACAGAGTGCGCCGGGGCGGGCTCTGTCCACCCTCTGGTTCAATGCCTGGGGCTTTGACTGGCTTTATGACCTGATTTGGGTCAAACCCTACCTGCTGGCGACTCGCCTGCTCGGCAAGGACCCGCTGGACAGGATGATGAACCTGCCCGCCGTGCTGGCCCAGGGGGGGCATCAGCTGCTGGCCTGGACCGTCTCCGGCAAGTTGCGCTGGTACGCAGCCTCCATGGGGATGGGCGCCGCCCTGATCCTGGCCCTGCTGCTGCTCGGCTGATCCATGAGCCCAATATTGTGTGGCAGGCTCAGCGCCTGCCCGACTAGAACCTAGATGAGAGCTGATATCGTGACCTTACTCTGGATCTTGCTAATTCCCTTCATCGGCGGCTTGCTCTGCTGGCAGATGGAGCGGCTCGGCGGACAGTTTGTCCGCTGGGTGGCCCTCGCCTCCATGAGCGCCTGTCTGGTGCTCTCCAGCGCCATCTGGCTCGGTGGTGACTTCACCCTCGCCAACCCCGGCCTCCCCGTCTGGGCAGCCGAGTGGCAACAACCCTGGATCCCCCGCTTCGGCATCTCCCTGCACCTCGCCGTGGACGGGCTGTCGCTCCTGATGGTGATCCTCACCAGCTTCATCGGCGTGCTGGCCATCCTCTGTTCCTGGAAGGAGATCGTCCAGCGCATCGGCTTCTTCCACCTCAACCTGCTGTGGATCCTGGGGGGCGTGCTCGGCGTCTTCATGGCGGTGGATCTGTTCCTCTTCTTCTTCTTCTGGGAGATGATGCTGGTGCCGATGTACTTCCTGATCGCGCTCTGGGGCCACTCGGTCACCGATGGCAAGTCGCGCATCAACGCCGCCACCAAGTTCTTCATCTACACCCAGGCGAGCGGCCTCATCATGCTGGTGGCCATCCTGGGCCTGGTACTGACCCACCACGCCGCCACCGGTGTCTTCACCTTCAACTATCAGGAACTGCTCAACACCCCCATGAGCAGCACGGTACAGTGGCTGCTGATGCTGGGCTTCTTCATCGCCTTCGCGGTCAAGATGCCCCTGGTGCCGCTCCATGGCTGGCTCCCTGATGCCCACAGCCAGGCGCCCACCGCAGGCTCCGTGGATCTCGCGGGCATCTTGCTGAAAACCGCGGCCTACGGCCTGCTGCGCTTCACTCTGCCGCTTTTCCCCGAGGCGTCCGCCGAGTTTGCCCCCTACGCCATGGTGCTCGGCCTCATCGGCATCGTCTATGGCGCCCTGCTGGCCTTTGCCCAGACCGATATCAAGCGGCTGGTTGCCTACACCAGCATCTCCCACATGGGCTTCGTGATGATCGCCATTTACTCCGGCAGCGAGCTCGCCCTGCAAGGGGCAGTGGTACAGATGATTGCCCACGGGCTCTCGGCCGCCGGCCTCTTCATCCTGTGCGGCCAGCTCTACGAGCGCCTGCACACCCGGGATCTGCGCCAGATGGGCGGTCTCTGGGGACGGTTGCGCTACCTGCCCGGCGTGATGCTGTTCTTCTCCGTCGCATCCCTCGGGATGCCGGGGACCGGCAACTTCGTCGGCGAGTTCCTGATCCTCATCGGCAGCTTCCAGGTGGCCCCCGTCATCACCGTCATCGCCACCTTCGGGCTGGTGCTGGCCTCGGTCTACTCCCTCATCATGCTGCAGCGGGCCTGCTTCGGGACGCCCCGTGAGGAGAGCATGCTCAAGGGGCTGGATACCCGGGAACTGACCATGATGCTGACCATCGCCGGCCTCTTGGTGCTGCTCGGTCTCTATCCCCAGCCGGTGCTCGACACCGCCAGCAGCAGCCTCCTGAGCGTGCTGCACTGGTACGCGCTGCCGGGCACGGGGGCGCTGCAATGATGCTTTCTCTTTCGCCTTCCTTGTCCATGTCGGGAGCACTGTCATGACGTTTACTGTTTCTCAACTGCTGGCCCTGCTGCCCCTGTTGCTGACCACGGGGGCCATGGTGGCCCTGATGCTGGCCATCGCCTGGAAGCGCTGTGACGACACCGCCTTCGTGGTCACCATCATCGGCCTCAACCTCGCGCTCTTCTCCCTGCCCATCGTGATGGCCCAGGGGGATCAGGGGGTCACTCCCCTGCTGCAAGTGGACGCTTACGCGGTCTTCTACATGGGGCTGGTGCTCATCGGGGCCCTGGCCACCTGTACCTTCGGTCGCACCTGGCTCAAGGGCTATCCGGACAACCGGGAAGAGTTCTACCTGCTGCTGCTCATCGCCACCTCAGGTGGTCTGGTGCTGGCGGCCTCCCGTCACCTCGCCTCGCTCTTCATCGGGATCGAGATGCTGACCCTGCCCATGTTCGGTCTGGTGGGGTATGCCTATCGCGAGCGGCACTCGCTGGAAGCCAGCATCAAGTACATGGTGCTCTCCGCCAGTGCCACCGCCTTCCTGCTGTTCGGCATGGCACTGCTCTACGCCCAGGCCGGAAGCCTGAGCTTCAGCGATCTCGGTGTGACCCTGGCCCAGAGCCCGGCTCACCATCCGCTGCTGATGGGGGGCTTTGGCCTGATGCTGGTCGGTTTTGCGTTCAAGCTGTCCCTCGCCCCCTTCCACCTCTGGACCCCGGACGTCTATGAAGGGGCGCCGGCACCGGTGGCCACCTTCCTCGCCACCGTGAGCAAGATAGCCGTGTTCTGCGTGCTGCTGCGCTTCTACCTGGCAGTACCCGCCACCTCGGATCCCATGATCCACTGGCTGCTGGCGGCCATGGCAGTCATCTCCATCGTGGTCGGCAACCTCCTGGCGCTGATCCAGACCAACATCAAGCGGATGATGGGTTACTCCTCCATCTCTCACTTCGGCTATCTGCTGGCAGTGGTGGTGGCAAGCCGCCTCGGCGAGATGCCGGTGGAAGCGGCGGGTGTCTACCTGCTGATGTACCTGTTCACCAGCCTGGGGGCCTTCGGCGTCATCAGCATGATGTCCAGCCCCTATCGCGGCAAGGATGCGGACTCCCTGCACAGTTATCGCGGTCTGTTCTGGAAGCGCCCCTATCTGACGGCGGTGATGACGGTGATGATGCTCTCCCTCGCGGGTATCCCCATGACGCTGGGGTTCATCGGCAAGTTCTACCTCATCGGCGTCACCGTCGATGCCAAGCTGTGGTGGCTCAGTGGCGCCATCGTGCTCGGCAGTGCCCTGGGGCTCTACTACTACCTGCGGGTCATGGTCACCCTCTACCTGCGTGAACCCGGCATGCAACTGCGCGATGCCAGGGCCGACTGGGCCTTCTCCTCCGGGGGCCTGGTGGTGCTGCTCTCCGCCATTCTGGTGGTATTGCTCGGCATCTACCCCCAGCCCGTCATCAGCCTGGTGCAGGGCTTCCAACACGTGGTGCTGCGCTAGCCTCAGGTTCAGCTCACACAGCAAAACCGGCCTCCGTGGCCGGTTTTTTTATGTCCGCCAAGGCTCGGTCCGGCTTGCCCGTCTGGCAGGCGATACCAGATCGGCTCCCTCAATCCATCCCATATCCTCCAGCAAGCGGCTGGCGGAGCAGCGAGCTGAAGACGGCCTCGCCCCCATCGTGCTCGTCCTCTCCTGCCCTCTCCATTCTCAGATCCACGCCCATAAAAAAACCGGCCACAAGGGCCGGTTTTTGGTTTCTTGCTGACGCTTAGCCCAGACGGACCCGAGCATTGCGGAACATGCGCATCCAGGCGCCATCCTCGCCCCAGTTGTCCGGGTGCCAGGAGTTGGCCACGGTGCGGAACACCCGCTCCGGGTGCGGCATCATGATGGTCGCGCGACCGTCCGCACTGGTCACCGCGGTGATACCGTCAGGGGAGCCGTTGGGGTTGGCCGGGTATTGCACGGTGACGTTGCCGCGGTTGTCCACGAAACGCAGCCCCACCAGACCGCTCTGTTGCAGCGCAGCCAGGTGAGCGGCATCGCGCACTTCCACACGCCCTTCCCCGTGGGAGACGGCAATCGGCATCACGGAGCCCGCCATCCCGGCGAAGAAGGCGGACGGGGAGTTCTGCACTTCCACCAGGCTAAAGCGCGCCTCGAAGCGCTCGGAGCGGTTGCGCACGAAGCGCGGCCAGAGATCCGCCCCCGGGATGAGGTCGCGCAGGTTGGACATCATCTGACAGCCGTTGCACACGCCCAAGGAGAGGGTATCGCCGCGCTCGAAGAAGCGCTGGAACTGCTCACGGGCGTTGTCGTTGAACAGGATGGACTTGGCCCAGCCTTCGCCCGCCCCCAGCACGTCGCCGTAGGAGAAGCCGCCACAGGCCACCAGGGTCTGGAAATCTTCCAGCTTGATGCGCCCCTCGAGGATGTCGCTCATGTGCACGTCGAC
The DNA here is from genome assembly GCF_002934285.1 of Aeromonas sp. ASNIH1. Lineage (NCBI taxonomy): Bacteria > Pseudomonadati > Pseudomonadota > Gammaproteobacteria > Aeromonadales > Aeromonadaceae > Aeromonas > Aeromonas sp. ASNIH1. Next base: position 4,450,763 of record NZ_CP026228.1, read on the forward strand.
AGCGGTGAAGCCGGCGCGGTCAAAGGCGGCCGCCATCTCCACGTGGGAGTTGACCCCCTGCTCGCGCAGCACCGCCAGACGGGGAGAAACCCCGCGAGCGATATAGGGCGCGGCCACGTCGTCGGACGGGTTGTAGGTGAGCCTGGCCTGCAGACCCGGGTCGGTGGCGTCCTGGCGGGCGGCATGCTCCTGATCGGCGCACTCCGGGTTGTCCCGCAGGCGCTGCATCTGCCAGCTGGTCTCGCCCCAGATGGTGCGAAGGGCGGTGCGGCTGGCGCGATACACTTCGCTGCCGGCACGCTGGAACAGGATGAGGTCGTCTTCGCGCACCGTGCCCAGCACATGGGAGCAGGCTGCCAGACCGTGACCGGCCAGCAGGGTCAGCACCGCCTCCTTGTCTTCGCGACGAACCTGGATGACGGCACCCAGCTCCTCGTTGAACAGGGCCGGCAGCAGGTCGCCACCCACGCGATCGAGCTGGATGTCGAGGCCGCAGTGACCGGCAAACGCCATCTCGGTCAGGGTGACGAAGAGGCCGCCGTCGGAGCGGTCGTGGTAGGCAATCAGCTTGCGATCCGCCACCAGCGCCTGGATGGCGTTGAAGAAGCCCTTGAGCTGGACCGGGTTGTCCAGATCCGGAGCGCTTTGCCCAAGCTGGCGATAGACCTGGGCCAGGGCCGAGGCGCCGAGGCGCTGCTTGCCGTTGCCAAGGTCGATGAGGATAAGGTCGGTCTCACCGAGATCGGTGCGCAGTTGCGGGGTCACGGTATTGCGCACGTCCTCGACCCGGGCAAAGGCGGAGATGAGCAGGGAGAGCGGCGAGGTGACGCTGCGCTCCTCGCCGTCCTGCTGCCAGCGGGTCTTCATGGACATGGAGTCCTTGCCCACCGGGATGGTGATGCCAAGGGCCGGGCAGAGCTCTTCGCCCACCGCTTTCACGGCTTCGTAGAGACCCGCATCTTCCCCCGGGTGCCCGGCTGCGGACATCCAGTTGGCGGAGAGCTTGACCCGCTTGAGGGAGCCGATATTGGCCGGTGCCAGGTTGGTCAAGGCCTCGGCCACCGCCATGCGGGCGGAGGCGGCATGAGAGAGCAGCGCCACCGGGGTGCGCTCGCCCATGGACATGGCTTCACCGTGGTAGCTGTCGTAGGTCGCGGCGGTGACGGCGCAGTCGGCCACCGGGATCTGCCAGGGGCCGACCATCTGGTCGCGGTTGACGAGGCCCGTTACGGTGCGATCGCCGATGGTGATGAGGAAGGACTTCTCCGCCACCGTCGGCAGGCGCAGCACGCGCTCGGCGGCGTCGCTGAGGGTGATGCCGTCCAGTTGCAGCGCCTTGCCCTGAGCGGGCAGGCTCTGCACGTCGCGGTGCATCTTGGGCGCCTTGCCAAGCAGCACGTCCAGCGGCAGATCGATGGGCTGGTTGTCAAAGTGATCATCAGAGAGAGTGAGATGCTTCTCTTCGGTGGCGGTGCCGATGACGGCATAGGGGGCGCGTTCGCGCTCGCACAAGGCCTTGAACAGAGGCAGCTTGTCCTGGGCCACGGCCAGCACATAGCGCTCCTGGGATTCGTTGCACCAGACTTCCAGCGGGCTCATGCCCGGCTCGTCATTCGGAATGGCACGCAAGTCGAAGCGACCACCGCGCTCCCCGTCGCTCACCAGCTCCGGCATGGCGTTGGAGAGACCACCGGCGCCCACGTCGTGGATGAAGACGATGGGGTTGTCGTCCCCCAGTTGCCAGCAGCGGTCGATCACTTCCTGGCAACGACGCTCCATCTCGGGGTTGTCACGCTGCACGGAGGCGAAGTCGAGATCTTCGGCAGACTGACCTGACGCCATGGAGGAGGCGGCTCCGCCACCCAGGCCGATGTTCATGGCCGGACCACCCAGCACGATGAGGGCCGCCCCCACCGGGATCTCCCCTTTCTGGACGTGCTCGCTGCGGATGTTGCCGATACCGCCCGCCAGCATGATGGGCTTGTGGTAGCCGCGCACCTCGACGCCGTTGTGGCTCGGCACCTGCTCTTCGAAGGTACGGAAGTAACCCAGGATGGCAGGGCGACCGAATTCGTTGTTGAAGGCGGCGCCGCCAAGGGGCCCTTCCTGCATGATGTCAAAGGCGCTGACGATGCGGCTCGGCTTGCCGAAGTCCTGCTCCCAGGGCTGCTCGAAACCGGGGATGCGCAGGTTGGAGACGGAGAAGCCCACCAGGCCCGCCTTGGGTTTGGCGCCACGGCCTGTCGCACCCTCATCGCGGATTTCGCCGCCGGAGCCGGTGGCGGCACCCGGGAAGGGAGAGATGGCGGTCGGGTGGTTGTGGGTCTCCACCTTCATCAGGATGTCGACGCGCTCCTGGTGATACTGGTACTCACCGTTGGCGGGGCTCGGGAAGAAGCGGCCACCCTGGCTGCCTTCCATCACCGCGGCGTTGTCTTTGTAGGCAGACAGGACATGATCCGGCGTCTGCTCGAAGGTGTTCTTGATCATCTTGAACAGCGACTTGGGCTGCTGTTCGCCGTCGATGGTCCAGTCGGCGTTGAAGATCTTGTGGCGGCAGTGCTCGGAGTTCGCCTGGGCAAACATGTAGAGCTCGATGTCGTTGGGATTGCGACCCAGCCGGGTGAAGTTGGTCACCAAGTAATCTATTTCGTCATCGGCCAGGGCCAGACCCAGGGTCACGTTGGCCGCTGCCAGGGCGGCGCGACCACCACCCAGCACATCTACCTGGGTAAAGGGGCGCGGCTCGTGGTGAGCAAACAGGGCGGCGGCCTCGTTCATCTCGGCAAAGACCACTTCCATCATGCGATCGTGCAGCAGGGCCGCGATCTCGCTACGCTGGGCCACGCTCAGCTCACCCTTGGCCTGCACGTAATAGGCAATGCCGCGCTCCAGCCGCTTGACCTGTTTCAGGCCGCAGTTGTGGGCGATGTCGGTTGCTTTGGAAGACCAGGGGGAGATAGTGCCGGGGCGGGGGGTAACGAGGAACAGCTGACCGCTGGGGGTGTGTTCCGGGATGGTCGGGCCGTAGCGCAGAAGCTGGCCCAAGGTCGCTCGCTCGGGGGGCGACAGCGGGCTCGTCAGCTTGGCAAAATGCACGTATTCCGCATAGACGCTTGCTATCTCTACTCCTCTCTGTGCGCAGCTCTGCAGCAGCTTGTGGACACGAAACTCAGACAGTGCTGGGGCACCACGCAAGATTTCCATATACCTTTCTCACCAAGTTTTAGAGTGTGGGGGGATTTGAGACGCGCGTATTATAGGGATCAGGCCCATCCTGAACAAACGTTTTTCTCATCTCGCGCGGTGTGACTCCCTTCATACTCTCTGGTATAAAGGTGCCTCTTTTTTGACAAATGCCGTTTTTTTCAACAAGGGTACTCACCTACTTGCGCTGCATTTTTCGACTGTTCATCGGGATGATGTTGACGCTGGCCCTGGCCGGTTGCGACTTCTACCACCCCTCCAGCCAACTGGAGCAGATCCGCCAGCGAGGCGAGATCCGGGTTGGCACCCTCTATGGCCCCACTTCCTATTACCAGCGTGACGACACCGCACTGGGGTTCGACTACGAGCTGGCGCAGCTTTACGCCGACTGGCTGGGGGTCAAGCTGACCATAGTACCGGCCTACAGCACCGCCGAGCTGGTCGAGCAACTGCAAAAGGGCAAGCTGGATCTCGCCGCCGCCGCCATCGTCGTGACCCCGGAGCGGCGCAAGCTGTTCCGCTTCGGCCCCGGCTTCTACCAGGTCTCCCCCAAGCTGGTCTATCGCAACGGCTCCCCCAGGCCCAAGAACCTCGGTGACATCAAGGGCAGCATAGTGGTGCCGGCGGGCTCCACCGGCGAGGACCTGATGAAGGAGCTGGCCAAGCAGTACCCCAACCTGAAGTGGAGCACCAATCGGGATGCGGACGTGGAGGAGCTGCTCAAGCAGGTCGCCGACGGCAAGGTGGACTACACCGTGGTGCAGGACACCATACTGGCCCGTACCCAGCGCTACTACCCCGAACTCACCGAAGGCTTGACCCTCGCCAGCAAGCAGACCGTGGCCTGGGCCATGACCAAGCTGCCCGACGACAGTCTCTACGCCAGCATCATCGACTTCTTCGGTCAGCGCTTCATGGATGGCGCCATCGCCAAGCTCGACGAGAAGTACTTCGGCCACGTGCAGAACTTCGACTTCGTCGACACCCGTACCTTCCTGCAACGGGCCAAGAGCCTGCTGCCCAAGTACCAGGCGCTGTTCCAGACCCACGCCAAGGATATCGACTGGCGGCTGCTGGCCGCCATCAGCTATCAGGAATCCCACTGGGATCCCCAGGCTCGCTCCTACACCGGGGTGCGTGGCATGATGATGCTCACCGGTCCGACCGCCAAGGCGATGGGGGTAAACGATCGCACCCACCCGGAAGAGAGCATCAAGGGGGGCGCCCGCTACCTGCAGGAGATGATGGCGAAGGTGCCCGACTCGGTCCCGGCGGACGAGAAAGTGTGGTTTGCCCTCACCGCCTACAACATCGGCTACGGCCACATGATGGATGCCCGCCGCCTGACCAAGGAGCTGGGCAAGAACCCGGACGCCTGGAGCGACGTGAAAGAGGTGTTGCCGCTGCTGCAGCAGTCACGCTGGCATCGCAAGGTACGCTATGGCTATGCCCGTGGCGGCGAGGCGCGCAACTATGTCAACAACGTGCGCCAGTACTACCAGAGCCTGCTCTGGCTCGACAACGAACAGCAGAAGGCCCATCGTCGGGAGGAGCTGGACGAGGACGACAGCAGCGAGCCGGACGTGCCGGCACAGCGTCCGGCCATCATCGCCGAAGTGGTCAAACAGATCATCACCCCCTAGCCTCGCCGGGGGTGTGTTTTCCTGCTCTGTTCTCTGTTACCATCCTTGGGTATACGAGGGGCGCTGGAGCGAACTTATTGCAATGTATTCATTGCGTTGCAGTTCCTGCCAAGGGCCCTTTCGGCCCCACGCAAGACCAGGGAGGAGAACAGGATGCGAGCACGCAGAAGAGCCATGTTGGCCCGAAAAACCAAATGTGCCTGGAGCCCGAGACGCAAGCTCAAGCTGGCCGACATGAAACGCAAGATCTGGCACAGAAACCGCTCCTTCACGCTGCTGATAGCGGAGCACACAGTATAAACCCGGCATCAGCCGGGTTTTTTTATGCCTTGTCAGGCTGCGCTTCAAACAGAACGGTGCGCTTGGAGACCAGGGTGTTGCAGTGGTTGCAAAAATAATCCACCGCGCCGCAAGCCCGAAGCCGCTCCAGCTCCTGCCCGCAGGCAGGACACAGGGCCCGGATGCGATAATGGGCCTGACACTGGCCACACGTCGTCTCGCGGCTGCGGCTGTCCAGTTCACCCTGACAGGCAGGGCAGGTCAGCGTGTTCATTCTCTTCTCGACTCCTCTGTTACGTCACTGTGCACCGGCGTCACTCGCAGCCCCTCCCCCGGTTTGTCTGCCCTGAGGAGGGCCACCAATAAAAACGGCTGCCGGTAAGGGCAGCCGCAGGGCTTTATTTCTTCGCTTTGGCCTTGAGCAGGCGCTTGCGCTGGCGTTCCTGGCTCAGGGTCAGGGTGTTCTTCTTGCCCTCGAACGGGTTGACCGACTCCTGGAACTCCACCCGGATCGGGGTCCCCATGATCTTCAACGACTTGCGGAAGTAGTTGATGAGGTAGCGCTTGTAGGAGTCAGGCAGGTCGTTCAACTGGTTGCCGTGGATCACGATGCGCGGCGGGTTGTAACCACCGGCGTGGGCATACTTCAGCTTGACCCGGCGACCGTTCACCATGGGCGGCTGGTGATCTTCCTGTGCCATCTGCATGATGCGGGTCAGCATGGCGGTGCTGGTGCGGCGAGTCGCGGACTCGTAAGCCTCGTTGATGGATTCGAACAGGTGACCGACGCCACTGCCGTGCAAGGCGGAGATGAAGTGCACCCGGGCGAAGTCGATGAAGCCCAGGCGTCTGTCCAGCTCGTTCTTGACGTCCTCTTTCACCTTCTGATCCAGGCCGTCCCACTTGTTGACCACCAGTACCACGGAGCGGCCGCTGTTGAGCACGAAGCCGAGGATGCTCAAGTCCTGATCCGTGACGGTCTCCCGGGCGTCAATGACCAGCAGGCAGACGTTGGCATCTTCAATCGCCTTGAGCGTCTTGATGACGGAGAACTTCTCCACCGTCTCGTGCACCTTGCCACGGCGACGCACGCCGGCGGTGTCGATGACCACGTATTTCTGATCGTCGCGCTCCATGGGGATGTAGACGGAGTCGCGGGTGGTACCCGGCATGTCGTAGACGATGACCCGATCTTCACCCAGCATGCGGTTGGTCAGGGTGGATTTGCCAACGTTGGGGCGACCGACGATAGCAAATTTGATGGGCAGGTCGGCGAACGGCGTCTCCTTGGTGTCTTCCCGGGTGTCGAGCTCACCAGCGGCCACCATGCGCAGCAGGGCCTCTTCGTCGAACTCCTCCAGCTCCTCTTCCTCTTGTGCCTCGGTGGCAGAGCCGACCAGGGTCTCGAGGTGAGGGGCTAGGGCCAGCTCCAGCAGGCTCAGTACGCCACGGCCGTGGGCGGCCGCCATCTGGTAGACCTCGCCCAGGGCCAGACCGTAGAACTCGGACACCGCGGAGTCACCGTCGATGCCGTCGGTCTTGTTGGCCACCAGAAACACCTTCTTGTGGGTCTTGCGCAGGTGCTCGGCGATGGCCTGATCCGCCGCGGTGAGACCGGCACGGGCATCCACCATGAAGAGCACCACATCGGCCTCTTCGATGGCCAGCAGGGACTGCTCGGCCATCTTCAGCTCGATCCCCTCCTCGGTGCCATCGATACCGCCGGTATCGACCACGATAAATTCCAGCTCGCCCAGCTTCGCCTGGCCATATTTGCGGTCCCGGGTCAGGCCGGGGAAGTCGGCAACCAGGGCATCCCGGGTACGGGTCAGGCGGTTAAACAGGGTGGATTTCCCCACGTTGGGGCGGCCCACCAGGGCAACTACAGGAGTCATAAAAGCCTCATTCTCAAGACGACAAAGGCTCCGGGTCCGAAGACCAGGAGCCGGATATTCACATTATCGGACGATCAAGGACGCTTGAGGGCGTACAACTTGCCGTCACGGCTCTGCACATACAGGGTGTCACCCTCCACCAGCGGAGCGGCATAGAGACCACTGCTGTCGAGCTGCTGCATGGCCTTGATGATCCCGTCGGTACGGTCCAGCCAATACAGGTAACCTTCCACATCTCCGACCACCACATAGTCACCCAGGATGACGGGGGCGGTCACGGTGCGGTTTTCCAGCTGGGTGTTGGACCACAGCTCGAGACCGTTGCGACGATCGACCGCAAACAGATGGCTGCGGCTGTCGGTCAGCACGATGGCATTGCCGGTCACCGCCATGTCGCGATAACCGGAATACTTGCGTTTCCACACTTCGTCGCCGCTCATCAGCTTGCGCGCCATCAACTGGCCGTTGTAGGCGATGGCGTAGAGCTCATCACCGGCAATCAGCGGGCTGGCATCGACGTCCACCATCCGATCCAGTTCGGTGGCGCCGCGCGGGTCAGCCACCTTGGATTGACGCACCGGCTGGCCGTTGCTCAGCAGGGCGATGCCCACCTTGCCATCGGCGCGGCCATAGATGACGGCACCGTTGGTGATGATGGGGGCACCGGCACTGCGCAGGGTCAGGGGCGGCTGCTCTTCGGACAGGGTCCACTGCAGCTTGCCTTCGTCGGTATCGAGCGCCACCAGGCGACCGGAGGTGGTCAGCACCACCACGCGGCCATCCTCGACGGCGGGGCTCGCCACCACTTCCCCAGGAACCGTGGTCTGCCACAGCACTTCGCCGTTGGCCTCGTTCAGGGCGTAGACCACCCCGTTTTCGGACCCGAGGAACAGCTTGCCGTAGCGGGAGACCAGACCACCGGAGAGACGGGCGCTGCGCTTGTCGGCGTTGATGGGCAGATCTGCCAGATCCACGCTCCACAGCTCCTTGCCGCTCTCGCGCTCGAAGGCGGTCACATCGCCATCGCGGGCCGCTGCATAGATGCGGTCCTCTTCCACCACCGGCTTGAGCTGGGAGTAGAAGTCGCCGATGCCATCCCCGACCGAGGAGGACCAGGCGGTATCGGCAGTGAACGCGGACTCGACCTTGGGCAGGGGCGCCATGGGGTTGAGATCCTCTTCCGAACTGAACAGGGAGCAGCCCTGCAAGGCGAAGGAGACAGCCACCCCCAGCGCCATTCGCTTGTACAGATTACGCATCCGGTGCCTCGCCCGCAGTGACGGCTGGCAGCGCCAGATCATCCATCTTCAGCTTGAGTTCGGCGCTGCTCTGCAGGCCGCCAGCATCCGCCGCCGCCTGATAGGCATCGCGCGCTTCTTCGGCCTTGCCCTGCTTTTGCAGGATATCGCCGCGCACTTCCGCCACCTGGGCCTTGAAGGCGTCGTTGTTGATCTTGCCAAGCTGGGCCAGGGCCTCGTCAGCCTTGCCCTGATCGCTCAGGACCCGTGCCAGACGCAGGGCGGCGATGGGCTTGATGCTGTCGTCGCCACTGGCGGCCACCTGGGTCAGCTGCTCGGCAGCCAGATCCAGCTTGCCCGCCTTGACGGCGGCCGCGGCCAGTTGCAGGGCGGCCAGCTCGGCATAGGCGTCACCCTTGTGAGCGGTAATGAAGCTCTTTGCCTGCTCCAGGGCGGCGTCGTCCCCCTTGGCGAGCTGGGCGGTCATCTCGTTGTAAGCCTGGGAGGCGGCTTCCTGGTTGTTCTGCTGCATCTCGTTGTAGTAGCGCCAGCCAAAGAGGCCGACCAGACCGATCACGGTCCCGGCGATCACCGAGGTGCCGTTCTCTTTCCACCAGTTCTTGATGACCTCAACCTGTTGTTCTTCAGTGGTATACACTTCCACAGCTTACTCTCCTTTCGCTGCCAGCAGGGCGATGGCGGCATCGACCGAGACGGTCTGTTGCTCGGCCTGGCCACGCAGATATTTGATGGTGATCTCCCCGCTTTGCACCTCGGTCTCCCCAAGGATCAGGGCAATGGCCGCGCCGCTCTTGTCGGCACGCTTGAGTTGTTTCTTGAAATTGCCGCCGCCGCAGTGGCTCATGAGGCGCAAGTCCGGCAGGGCATCGCGCAGGCGCTCTGCCAGGGCAAAGCCAGCCTGTTCGGTCCCCTCACCCACCATGCAGAGATAGACATCCACCGCCGGGCGGATGTCAGCATTGAGCTCGAGGGTTTCAAGCATCAGCACCAGACGCTCCATGCCCATGGCAAAGCCCACCGCCGGGGTCGGCTGGCCACCGAGCTGCTCCACCAGGCCGTCGTAGCGACCACCGGCACAGACGGTGCCCTGGGCACCCAGGCTGTTGGTCACCCACTCGAACACGGTCAGGTTGTAGTAGTCGAGGCCGCGCACCAGACGCTCGTTCACCTCGAACTGGATGCCGGCCGCCGTGAGCAGGCGCTTGAGCCCTTCGAAATGAGCCAGGCTCTCTTCGCCCAGGTGATCGAACAGACGGGGCGCCCCCACCAGGATGGCCTGCACTTTTTCGTCTTTGGAGTCGAGCACCCGCAGGGGGTTGCTGTACATGCGGCGCTGGCTCTCTTCGTCCAGCTCGCTCTTGTACTGTTCCAGATAGGCGACCAGGGCATCGCGATAGGCGGCACGTTCGCTGCTCTGGCCGAGGGTGTTGAGCTGCAAGGTGACGTGATCGCTGATGCCGAACAGACGCCACAGGCGGTGAGTCAGCATGATGAGCTCGGCATCGATGTCCGGCCCGTTGATGCCGAACAGCTCGACCCCGAACTGGTGGAACTGGCGATAGCGACCTTTCTGGGGACGCTCGTGACGGAACATGGGGCCCATGTACCACATCCGGCGTTCCTGGTTGTAAAGCAGACCGTGCTCGATGCCGGCACGCACGCAACTGGCGGTCCCTTCCGGACGCAGGCTCAGGCTGTCGCCGTTGCGGTCTTCAAAGGTGTACATCTCTTTTTCGACCACGTCGGTCACTTCACCGATGGCGCGCTTAAACAGATGGGTCTGCTCGACGATGGGCATGCGCACTTCGCTGTAGCCATAGCTGGCCACGACCTGGCGCAGGATCTGTTCTACTTTCTGCCATACCGGGCTCTGCTCCGGCAGGCAATCATTCATACCGCGAATAGCTTGGATCTGTTTTGCCACGTTGATACTCGAGAAAAAGAGGTAAAATTTGGCCGCATTATAGGGATTTTCGACCCCGAGGTAAAATCGGGTGCCCGGATGCGGGATGTAAAATCAACAACCTAAAGCCGGGGCCACCCCAGGTGGCCCCGTCATGGTTCAACCTTTGTCCACCTGGATCTGGTTGGCCGGATCCAGCATGGCGGCCCGGGCACGGATGCGACGCTCCAGAGTCGGGATCAAATCCTTGTTGTCGAGCCGGTCGACCCGCTGGCCCCCCTCGTAGAAGGCACTCTTGTTGGCGGCGCCCGCAAGGCCGAGATCGGAGACCAGCGCCTCCCCCGGACCGTTCACCACACAGCCGATGATGGAGACATCCATCGGGGTGATGATGTCTTCGAGCCGCTCTTCCAGGGCGTTGACTGTGCCGATGACGTCGAACTCCTGACGGGAGCAGGAGGGACAGGCGATGAAGTTGATGCCGCGGGAACGGATGCGCAGGGATTTGAGGATGTCGAAGCCCACCTTCACCTCTTCCACCGGATCGGCGGCCAGGGAGATGCGCAGGGTGTCGCCAATCCCTTCGCTCAGCAACATGCCAAGGCCAATGGCGGACTTGACCGCGCCGGCGCGAAAACCGCCCGCTTCCGTGATGCCCAGATGCAGGGGTTGATCGATCTGCTTGGCCAGCAGGCGATAGGCACCGACCGCCAGGAAGACATCGGACGCCTTGACGCTCACCTTGAAGTTCTGGAAGTCGAGGCGATCCAGGTAATCCACGTGGCGCATGGCGGACTCCAGCAGCGCCTCCGGGGTCGGCTCGCCGTATTTCTCCTGGAGATCACGCTCAAGGGAACCGCCGTTGACGCCGATGCGGATGGGGATGTTGTAGTGACGGGCGCAATCCACCACCGCACGCACCCGCTCTTCGTTGCCGATGTTGCCCGGGTTGATGCGCAGGCAGTCGGCCCCGTACTCGGCCACTTTGAGGGCGATGCGGTAGTCGAAGTGGATGTCGGCCACGATGGGGATGCGGGTCTGCTGCTTGATGAGCTTGAACGCTTCCGCCGCCTCCATGGTGGGGACGGAGACCCGGACGATGTCGGCGCCGACCCGCTCGATCCGCTGGATCTGCTCGACGGTAGCGGCCACGTCCGTGGTCTTGGTGTTGGTCATGGTCTGTACCGTGATGGGGGCATCGCCCCCAACCGGCACGTTGCCGACCATGATCTGTCTGGATTTGCGACGAACGATGGGTGATTCGTGTGCGGGCTTTTCGTGAACAGACATGGCGGACTGATTACTCCTGCGGCAGTGAGAAGCGGGCAGTCCGGCCGTTGTTGTAACGGCTCATGTCGAAGGACTTGCCCTGATATTCGAGATTGACCGCCATGGGCGCGCCAATGATGAATCTGAGTGGCTCGGGTCCTTCCAGTACCAGTTCGTCGTTCGCCTTCTTCAGACCGCTGAACAGGGTCTTGCCGTTGGCATCCTTGACGTCCAGCCAGCAATCGGCGGTGAAGCTCATCTTGAGCTGGGGCGCCTTGGCGGGCTCGGTGGTCGTGCTCTCGGCAGTCGAGACCGCACCGGAAACGTTCGTCGGGACGGCTGCGCTGGCATCCGTAGCGACCACAGGCAGGGTCGCGGTGGCACCGCTCACCACAACCTGGGTGGACACGGCATCGGACGCTGCGGGCAGCACGGGCTCGGCGACCTCCACGGCGGGGGCAACATTCGCTTCCGGCGTATTGACGGTCGCGCTCATCTCGGTCGCCGCCAGGGCGTCGTCACCGGCAGAGCGGCGCGCCGTGCTCTGCCACCACCAGGCGACGGAGAGCCCGATCAGCACCAGGATCACCAGCCAGGTCACCACCTTGAGCCGGCTGTCATTGGCCTGCTGGCGGGAGCGACGGGAGAAGCTCTGCATGTCGATGTTGTCGGGGGGAGTCAGTCCCAGCTTCTCGTAGGCGGCGAGGATGGTCTCCTCGGGGATGCCCACGAGCTTGGCATAGGCTCGCAGATAGCCACGAATGAAGGTATGGGACGTGTGCTTGTCATAGGTATCCGCTTCGATGGCGGCGATCAGGGTCAGACGAAGGTGAATGCGGGACGCAACCTGTTCCCGGGTCCAGCCGAGCTGTTCACGGGCGTTGCGCAGCAGCTGGCCTGGGCCCGCAGCCTGGGAGTCGTCTTGGAAATCGTGTGGCTGTTCAGTAGTCATTGGCTAAGTAACGCTTGGCTTGTTGCGAAGTGGGATATTGCCTTACCAGCTCAGTCCCGAATTGGTGAAGTAATGCCGGTTTGTCCATGGCCTGGGCCAGCCGCAGCCGGAGCCAGAGGCTCTCCTCGTTCTCCTCTGCCACATCGGCAAAGCGCGCGAGGTAAGACTGGACATCAGGAAGCTTGCCATCTTTCATGGAAAGCTCGGCCATGTCCAGCAATAACCTAGGATTGCGGGGATTATACCCCAAGGCCAGACGATAATACTCGCCAGCCTTGTCATTTCTGTGATTTTGCATCGAGCAGAGCGCCGCATTCTCGTAGGTATCGGCGATCTTCACGTAATCGGGCTGGCTGACGGCCTGCAAGAACGCCTTTTCCGCTTCGTCGAAGCGGCCACGGTTGCAGAGGAAGGCGCCATAGTTGTTCATCGCGTCAGCATTGGACGGATCCATGGCCAGCGCTTTCTTGTAGCTCGCCTCGGCGGCCTTGAAATCCGACACCTGCTGGTAGAAATAGGCAAAACCGATGTAGACCTGAGGATTGTTGGGATCGTACTGAAGGGCGCGGTCGAGGTTGAATTTGGCCTGCTCGGCATTGCCCTGGCGCAGATACTGGATACCCAGATCGAGACGAGTCAGGGCGGCAGCCTTGAGGTCGGGACCCACTTCACGCTGGGTCGAATTCTGGCCAGCGTAAGTGGTCTCTGTGACACAGCCTGGCAGCGCACAGAGCGCTGCCACTACGATCAATGTACGGATATCCATTTCCTGTCTATACAATGGCTTAGGAGTTAAACCATTTTGACGGAAATCCCATCCTGTTGCATCCGATTTTTCATGGTGCGCTTGGTGCGGTCGATCACCTCCCCCACCAGCTGCCCACAGGCGGCGTCGATGTCGTCACCACGGGTCTTGCGCACGATGACGGTCAGGCCGTATTCCATCAACACCTTGGAGAAACGGTCGATACGGCTGTTGCTCGGCTTGCCAAACGGGTTGCCCGGGAAGGGGTTGAACGGGATCAGGTTGATCTTGCAAGGGGTTTCCTTGAGGACCTTGGCCAGCTCATGGGCATGCTGCATGTCGTCGTTGATGTGATCGAGCAGCACATACTCCACGGTCACCCGGCCGCCGTTGGCGTTGGACTTGGCCAGATAGCGGCGTACCCCGGCAAGGAAGGACTCGATGTTGTACTTGTCGTTGATCGGCATGATCTCGGAGCGAAGCGCATCGTTCGGCGCATGCAGGGAGATGGCCAGGGCAACGTCGATCTGGTCCCCCAGCATATCCAGCGCCGGCACCACACCGGAGGTGGAGAGAGTGACGCGGCGCTTGGAGATGCTGAAGCCGAAGTCATCCATCATCAGTTTCATGGCCGGTACCACGTTGGCGAGGTTGAGCAGCGGCTCACCCATGCCCATCATCACCACGTTGGTGATGGGGCGCTTGCCGCCCACCACTTTGGCGGCACGCCACACTTGGCCGATGATCTCGGAGACTTTCAGGTTGCGGTTGAACCCTTGCTGGGCGGTGGAGCAGAAGGTACAGGCCAGGGCGCAGCCCACCTGGGAGGAGACGCACAGGGTAGCGCGGTCCGCTTCCGGAATGTAGACGGTCTCCACCTCCTGATCGCCCACCTGCAGCGCCCATTTGATGGTGCCATCGGCGGAGCGCTGTTCACGGCTGATCTCGGGGGCACGGATCTCGGCAATGGCCTTGAGCCGCTCGCGCAGCGCCTTGTTGACGTTGCTCATCTGATCGAAATCATCACAACCGAAGTGATAGATCCACTTCATTATCTGGTCTGCCCGGAACGGCTTCTCGCCCAACTCGACGAAGAAGGCACGCATGGCATCCCGGTCGAGATCCAGCAGGTTGGTTTTTGTTTCGCTCATCAGGGGCCTCAGCTCACACACTTCATAAATTATCGGCTGACCTACGTCAGGGGGCGGCATTGTACAAATAATGGGTCTGGCTTTCCACCTGGAGAATAAGTGGATATTGGCAGGATGACCAAAAAACAAAAGGGAGCCGAAGCTCCCTTGGTCACCAGCAGACAACATCAGCCGCGCGGGCAGATCTCGTCGTCGGAGAAGAAGTAGGCGATTTCACGGGCGGCAGAGGCCGGGGCATCGGAGCCATGGACGGCGTTGCGATCGATGCTCTCGGCGTAGCAGGCGCGCAGGGTGCCGGCCAGTGCCTCTTTCGGGTTGGTGGCGCCCATGATTTCACGGTGACGGCGGATGGCGTCTTCACCTTCCAGCACCTGTACCATGACGGGGCCAGAGGTCATGAAACCGACCAGAGCATCATAAAACGGCTTGCCCTGGTGCTCGGCGTAGAAACCGGCGGCCTGTTCGCTGGTCAGGTGCAGCATCTTGGCGGCGATGACTTTCAGGCCGGCGCTTTCGAAGCGGCTGTAAATGGCACCAATCAGGTTCTTGCTGACCGCATCCGGCTTGACGATGGAGAAGGTACGTTCGATAGCCATTGAGTTCTTTCCTTAACTACAGAGTTTTATTGTAGGAATCCATGTTCGGCGGCGATTATACGTAAACAAAAAACGAAATAACACACAAAAAATCAACTTTTTGTTAAACAAAAGAATCCTTGAAACAACATGGTGACTCATCTTGTGCCAGGGCAGAGAGAAAAAATGTGCGCTTGCGCACGATCGGCATGCTAATGCCTCAAAACCGTATCAATTGCTCAGCAAAGCAGCACTGGAAAGGGCACCCTAAGGTGCCCTTGTGATGCCGCTCACTGACTCAGCGCGTCTCCGCCAGCAGGGTATGGGCGATGGTGCGCATCCCCAGGGTATTGGCCCCGGGCGCCCACAGACTATCGCCGTTCTCGCTGAAGCAGGCGGCGAGATCGACATGCAGCCACCCTCTTCCCTCATCAGGGACAAAGCGGGAGAGGAAGCCTGCCGCATTGGAGGCCCCCCCCGGTCCGCCGCCCGGCACGGGGCGGCTGTTGGCGGTGTCGGCATAGTGGGACGGGCACTGCTGGCGATGCCAGGGCTCCAGCGGCAGCGGCCATGCTGGCTCCTGCTCCGCATCCGAATAGGCCATGGCGCGGCTCACCAGCCCCTTGTCCAGTCCAAACAGGGCGTTGTAACGCCCTCCCAGCGCCATCACGGCCGCCCCGGTGAGGGTGGCAGCGTCGATGATGAGCGGCGCACCAGACTCGCCGGCCAATTGCAAGCCGTCGGCCAGGATCAGACGCCCTTCGGCGTCGGTATTGACCACCTCCACCGTGGTGCCGTTCTTGTAGGTGAGGATGTCACCCAGCTTGTAGGCATGGCCGGATACCAGGTTCTCGGCGCAGCAGAGGATGAGCTTCACCCGCTTGTCGAGGCCACGCAGAATGGCCAGCGCCAGCGCGCCGGTGACGATGGCGGCACCGCCCATGTCGTGTTTCATGGTCAGCATGCCCTGGGAGGTCTTCATGGAGTAGCCGCCGGAATCGAAGGTGATCCCCTTGCCCACCAGGGCGGCCGCTACCGGCGCCTTGGGATCCTTGCCCGGATTAAAATCCAGCTCCAGCATCACGGGCTCGCGGTCACTGCCACGACCCACTTGATAGAGACCGACCCAGCCCGCCTGTTGCAGCGCCTCTCCCTTGAGGATGCGATGGCTGATCCGGTCCGGTGCCAGCTCGGTGAGGAAGGCAGCAGCTTCGACCGCCAGCTCCAGCGGCCCCAGCTGCTCCGGGGTGGCGTTGGTCATCTCCCGCACCCAGCGCCCGCACAGCCAGCGCGCCTCCAGCTCCTCCCTGTCCTCCTCGGACGAAGTGGCCCACTGCAACCCCACTTCCGCCTTGGGCGTCTGCAGCCCCTGGGCAAAGGCCCACTGCTGCTCCCGCTCCCAGTGGCCAGCCAGGACCACCTGCTGGATCCCCTGGCTACACAGGCGCCGCGCCGCCTGCTGGATATCCAGCAAGGGAGTGGCGCTCACCAGATGGATCACCATGCCGTCGGCACGGTGGGAGAGCAGTGCCCCCTCCCCCCACTCGGCCGGTGCAAACTCTCGGCTCAACCAGACGTTCATGCGCACACCTCCTGCAACCAGCGGGCAATCGTGCGAAGACCATGGCCCTTGGCCCCGGTCGCCCAGAGCTCATTGCCCGACTTCTGATAGGAAGCGGCCAGGTCCAAGTGCACCCAGCCCTTGCCTTCGTCACGGACGAAGCGCGACAGGAACGCCGCTGCCGTGGTGGCGCCGGCAGTACCTTCTGCGGACGCCACATTGCCCAGCTCGGCAAAGGCCGAGGTGAGCTGGCCTGCGTGCCAAGGTTCGAGCGGCAGCGGCCAGGCCTTCTCGTTTTCGGCGTTGGCGGCAGCCAGCGCGCGCACCTGCTCCGCCTCATCGAGGGCAAACACGGCATTGTAGTCGCGGCCCAGCGCTGTCTTGGCGGCGCCGGTCAGGGTGGCAGCGTCGAGGATGTAGGCAGCCCCGCTTTCGCTGGCGGCCAGCAGGCCGTCTGCCAGCACCAGGCGACCTTCCGCGTCGGTATTCTGGATCTCGACCGAGATGCCGTTGCGATAAGTGAGGATGTCGCCGAGCTTGAAGGCGTGGCCGGAGACCAGGTTCTCGGCGCAGCAGAGGATGAGCTTGACCCGCTTGTTCAGGCCACGGCTGATGGCCAGCGCCAGGGCGCCGGTCACCATGGCGGCGCCGCCCATATCGGACTTCATCGGCAGCATGTTGTCGGAGGACTTCATGGAGTAGCCGCCGGAATCGAAGGTGATCCCCTTGCCCACCAGCGCCGCGACCACGGGGGCGTTGGCATCCCCGGTAGGGTTGTAGTCGAGCTCCAGCAGCACCGGCTCGCGCTCGCTGCCACGGCCCACCGACCAGATCCCGATATGACCCGATTCACGCAAGGTTTCGCCAGCGGTGATGCGGGCGGTCACCTTGTCACCGCCGAGGCTGCGAATGAGCAGCAGAGCGGACTCCGCCAGGCTCATGGGGTAGATGGCTTCCGGGCAGCCGTTGGTCACCTCGCGCACCCAGTGGGTCGCCTTGAGCAAGGCGGCGAGTTCGGCCGCTTCCTGCTCGCTCTGTTCACCAAAATCGAGCTCGCGAACCCCCTTGGCGGCATAGAAGCCCTGGGCAAAGGCGTAACGACGCTCCCCATTCCACCCCTCGCCCACCAGTTTGATGCGCTTGATGCCGCTCGACTCGAGGCGTCTGGCCCCACGCTGGATAGCGCGCAGCGCCTCCTTCTCCTGGCCAGCGGCCAGATGGAGATGGGCCTCGTCCCCGTTGAAACTGAGCAGGGCACCCTCGCCCCAGTGGGCGGCGGCAGCCTGGGACGACAACCTTACGTTCATCATGTCAGCCATGTTCTCTTGCTTCCTTTTTATTGGCACTTTCATCAACGAATAGGGAAATCACGGGCACAAAAAAGGCCGCTCCCTCAAGGGTCACGGCCTTCACCATATCATTACTGCACCATGAGATGCTGCACGCGCAATTCACTCATGTGTAATTAAGGGGTCATCAGTGGCGCTCGGACGCCAGATTCAGGGTGTACTTGGGCAGTTCCACCACCAGATCCTCGTCCGCCAGTCTGGCCTGGCAGCTGAGACGGGATTCCGGCTCCAGCCCCCACGCCTTGTCCAGCATGTCGTCTTCCAGCTCGTCGCTCGGCTCGAGGGAGTCGAACCCTTCCCGCACCACGCAGTGGCAGGTAGTACACGCACAGGACTTCTCGCAGGCGTGCTCGATCTCGATGCCATTGCGCAGCGCGATATCCAGAATGGTTTCACCGGTCGCACCTTCGAGGGCCGCGCCGTCCGGACAGAGCTCAGGATGGGGCAGAATAATCAGTTTTGGCATATCACACCTTGTTGACGTTTTGTCCGGTCAGCACCTTGCGGATGGAGGCATCCATCCGGCGGGCTGCAAATTCGCCACTGGCAGCGTCCGCCGCCTCGATGGCCTCTTTGATCTGGTTGGTGGTGCCCGTGCTGCGCATGGTCAGCAGATGGGCGATAGCGGCATCCAGCTCGGCCCGTTCGGCGGGGCTCAATAAAGCCTCGCCATCGGCTGCCAGGGCGGCGTTGAGACTCTCGACCACCCGGTCGGCCTCGACCTGCTGCTCCGCCAGCATGCGGGCGTCCATGTCCTGCTGGGCATTGGCGATGGAAGCGCTCAGCATGTTGAGGATGTCATCTTCCCCCAGCCCGTAGGAGGGCTTGACCTGGATCTCGGCCTGCACGCCGGAGGATTTTTCCATGGCGCTGACCGACAGCAGACCGTCCGCATCCACCTGGAAGGTGACGCGAATGTGGGCGGCGCCGGCCGCCATGGGCGGAATGCCGGTCAGGGTGAAGCGGGCCAGGGAGCGGCAATCCGCCACCAGCTCGCGCTCCCCCTGCACCACGTGGATGGCCATTGCGGTCTGGCCATCCTTGAAGGTGGTGAACTCCTGGGCGCGGGCCACCGGAATGGTGGTATTGCGCGGGATCACCTTCTCGGCGAGGCCGCCCATGGTCTCCAGACCCAGGGAAAGCGGGATGACGTCCAGCAGCAGCATCTCGGCGTCGGGCTTGTTGCCCACCAGGATGTCGGCCTGGATGGCGGCACCGATGGCCACCACCTTGTCAGGGTCGATGCTGGTCAAGGGGGTGCGGCCGAAGAACTCGCCCACCCGCTCGCGCACCAGCGGCACCCGGGTCGAGCCACCGACCATCACCACTTCCAGCACCTCTTCCTGCTCAAGACCCGCATCGCGCAGGGCGCGCCGACAGGCCTGCAGGGTGCGCTTGACCAGGGGCTGGATCAGCTCGTCAAACTGGCTGCGGGTGACGGTACCCTGCCAGCCGGCAAAGGTGCAGGCAACGGCATCGGCATCGGTGAGGCCGTGCTTGATGCTGGCCGCCGCATCCAGCAACTCGCGCTGGGTACGGGCATCGAGCTGACCGGACAACCCGGCTTGCTCTTTGAGCCAGTCAGCCAGCAGATGGTCAAAATCGTCACCACCGAGTGCCGAGTCGCCGCCGGTGGCCATCACCTCAAACACCCCGCGATGCAGGCGCAGGATGGAGATATCGAAGGTTCCGCCACCCAGGTCATAGACGGCGATCACCCCTTCCTGACCGGAGTCGAGGCCATAGGCGATCGCGGCCGCCGTGGGTTCGTTGAGCAACCGCAGTACGTGCAGACCGGCCAATCTGGCCGCGTCCTTGGTACCCTGACGCTGGGCATCGTCAAAATAGGCGGGCACCGTGATGACCACGCCGTCGAGGTCTCCCCCGAGGGACGCGGCACCGCGCTCGGCCAGTTTTTTCAGGATCTCGGCCGAGACCTGCACCGGATTGACCAGCCCCTGGCGGGTCCGCAACTGGGGCATGCCCGTCTCGGTAGCCACGAACTCGTAAGGCTGCTGGCGGGTATCGATGTCGGCCAGCCCCTTGCCCATCATCCGCTTGACCGAGACGATGGTGTTGTGGGGATCGAGGGCCGCCTCACGTTTGGCATCGAAGCCAACCCGGATGGTATCGGCCTGGTAATGGACCACGGAAGGCAGCAGATCACGCCCCTGCTCGTCACAGAGGGTGTCGGCCTGGCCGCTGCGCACGGCGGCGACCAGGGAGTTGGTGGTGCCAAGATCGATGCCGACGGCACGTTTATGCTGGTGAGGTGCGGCGCTCTGGCCTGGCTCGGCAATTTGCAGTAATGCCATGGGTAATCACAATTCCTGCGTTAGAGGGTCAAGACTCGAACAGCGAGTCTTCGAATCGTTCCAGCTCCTCGAGGAGCTTGTCGACAAATTTGAGCTTGCGAACGCAATCCGCCGCCTGCAGATCCTCACCCCTGGTGAGAGAGTCGGTCAGCCGTTGCATCAACGCCTGGTGATCATGCCTGATCTCCTGGCGAAAATCCTTGATGGCCCCCTCAGGGTCGGCGTCGCCCTTGAGATCAGCCAGCCGCTCTCGCCACTCCAGCTGTTGCATCAGAAAGGCAGGATCTTGCAGTGTCTGCTGCTCGCCGCGAATATCGGTGCCCCGCAAGGAGAGCAGATACTCGGCTCGGCGCAAGGGGGCCTTGAGGGTGGTAAACGCATCGTTGATCTGGGCAGCACGCTGCACGGCAGCAAGCTGCTCCCG
The DNA here is from genome assembly GCF_002934285.1 of Aeromonas sp. ASNIH1. NCBI lineage: Bacteria > Pseudomonadati > Pseudomonadota > Gammaproteobacteria > Aeromonadales > Aeromonadaceae > Aeromonas > Aeromonas sp. ASNIH1. The sequence continues at coordinate 4,471,290 of NZ_CP026228.1, forward strand.
CTCGGGGGCAGTCGCAAAACGATCGGGATGGAACTGGGTCTGCAGCTGACGATAGGTGTCAGCCAGTTGGCGAGTATCGAGCTCGAAGCCCTCAGCCAGCCCGAACAGCTCGAAATGATTCATCCTTCGTCCTCAGACAATAGCGCTGGGAGTGCAACCACACTCGTCTTGAACTTGAAAGCAGTGGCATGGACTGGCGTCCACACCACTGTGTTGATGAGCAAGGTGTTGATCACAAGATACTCGCCGCAACAGGGCTCACCCTTGTGGCTGCGAGGCGTTGCAAACATGGGCGATCGGTCAATCGAACCACTTACACGCTGAAGCTTTCGCCACAACCACATTCGCCCTTGGCATTCGGGTTGTTGAACTGGAAGCCCTCGTTGAGGCCTTCCTTCACGAAGTCCAGCTCGGTGCCATCCAGGTGGATCAGGCTCTTGGCATCCACGATGATCTTGACGCCTTTCTGCTCGAACACCTGATCCTCGGCAGCCAGCTCATCCACGAACTCGAGCACATAGGCAAGGCCAGAACAGCCGGTCGTCTTGACGCCGAGGCGCAGGCCGATACCCTTGCCCCGGTTGATCATGAAGGAGGAAACCCGCGCCGCTGCGGCATCTGTCATGGTTATGGCCATACTGCTCTCCGGACCTTAAAGACCTTTCTTCTGCTTGTAATCGGCGATGGCGGCCTTGATGGCATCCTCCGCCAGAATGGAGCAGTGGATCTTCACCGGCGGCAGCGCCAGCTCTTCGGCGATGTCGGTGTTCTTGATACCGGCCGCTTCGTCCAGGGTCTTGCCCTTGACCCACTCGGTCACCAGGGAGCTGGAGGCGATGGCGGAACCACAGCCGTAGGTCTTGAACTTGGCATCTTCGATGATGCCATCGTCGCTGATCTTCAGTTGCAGCTTCATGACGTCACCACAGGCCGGTGCACCGACCATGCCGGTGGCGACGCTGGGATCGTTCTTGTCAAAACCACCGACGTTGCGGGGATTCTCGTAGTGGTCGATTACTTTTTCACTGTAAGCCATATCTAACTCCTGCTAATTCCGTTGTTCACCAGACCCTTGCCATGCTGGCAAGGATCAGTGATGTGCCCATTCGACCGTGTTCAGATCGACGCCATCCTTGAACATCTCCCACAGGGGGGACATCTCGCGCAGACGACCGATGGAGTCGCAGATGAGCTTGATTGCGTAGTCGATCTCTTCTTCGGTGGTGAAGCGACCGATGCTGAAACGGATGGAGCTGTGTGCCAACTCGTCGTTCAGACCCAGGGCGCGCAGCACGTAGGAAGGTTCCAGGCTGGCCGAGGTACAGGCAGAACCGGAAGAGACCGCCAGATCCTTCAGTGCCATGATGAGGGACTCCCCTTCCACATAGGCGAAGCTGACGTTCAGGTTACCCGGTACACGCTGATCCAGATCCCCGTTGATATAGACTTCTTCGATGTTCTTGATGCCATCCCACAGACGCTGGCGCAGGGCCATGATGTGCTGGCTCTCGCTCGCCATCTCTTCCTTGGCGATGCGGAAGGCTTCCCCCATGCCGACGATCTGGTGGGTTGCCAGGGTACCGGAGCGCATGCCGCGCTCGTGGCCACCGCCGTGCATTTGGGCTTCCAGACGAACACGGGGCTTGCGGCGCACATACAGGGCGCCAATGCCTTTCGGGCCGTATACCTTGTGGGCGGACATGGAGAGCAGATCAACCTTGAGCGCTTCCACGTCGACCGGGATCTTGCCCACGCTCTGGACGGCGTCCACGTGCAGCAGGATCTTGCGGGAACGGCACAGCTCGCCGATAGCAGCAATGTCTTGCACCACCCCGATCTCGTTGTTGGCGTGCATGATGCTGACCAGGATGGTGTCATCACGCAGGGCGCCTTCGATCTGCTCTAGAGTGAACAGGCCATTGGGCATGGGCTCGAGGTAGGTCACCTCATAGCCTTCCCGCTCAAGTTGGCGGCAGGTATCCAGCACGGCTTTGTGCTCGGTCTTGGAGGTGACGATGTGCTTGCCCTTGCCGGCGTAGAAATGGGCGATGCCCTTGATGGCCAGGTTGTTGGACTCGGTCGCACCGGAGGTAAAGACGATCTCGCGCGGGTCCGCGCCGATCAGCTCTGCCACTTGATTACGGGCCAGATCCACCGCCTCTTCGGCCTGCCAGCCGAAACGGTGGGAACGGGAGGCTGGGTTGCCGAACAGGCCGTCCATGGTGAGGCACTGCATCATTTTTTCTGCGACACGCGGGTCCACCGGACAGGTTGCCGAATAATCAAGGTAAATAGGCAGTTTCATCTTTTTCTCCGTTACGACGGGGTCACACAGCGACTCGTCGTGGAAAGCACGTTTATAGTTGGACTTTCAAGCTCACATCACCGCGTTCGGCCCGATCAACCAGGGACAACACGGTCTTCATTTGTTCATCTTGCTTGCCGGCGATACGGCGCACATCGGCCTGACCAACCAGCTCGGCCAGGGTGATATCCCCCAGGAAACTGGAGATGCGTTCGCTCAGATCCCGCCACAAGGAGTGGGTCAGGCACTGGGTACCACCGTGGCAGCCCCCTTTGCCGAGGCACTTGGTCGCATCGACCGATTCATCGACCGCTGTGATCACCTGACCGACCGAAATCTCGCCAGGGGCCAGACCGAGGCGATAGCCGCCACCGGGGCCACGTACGCTGCTCACCAGACCATGTTTGCGCAGACGAGCAAACAGTTGTTCCAGATAGGACAAGGAGATGCCCTGGCGCTCTGAAATATCAGCCAGGGGCACAGGCCCCTGCTCTGCATGCAACGCCACGTCGAGCATGGCTGTCACCGCGTAACGTCCTTTTGAGGTCAGTCTCATATGCCTTACCGTCTTGCGAACCAATCAATATGTGGCATATGGTCACATACCCGACTAAATCAGTCAAGTATATGCTTGAGTAAATCAGTCGGGATTAATCCTGTGCCCTGGACTTCTGGACAGAGGTGAGAATGCCCCGCAGGATGTTCAACTCCACCGCTTCGGGTCTGGCCCGATTGAACAGACGACGCAGTTTGCTCATCACATGGCCTGGGTGGTCATCGGCAATGAATCCCGTCTTTTGCAACGTCTGCTCCAGATGCTGATAAAACCCTTCCAGTTGCTGGGCGCTGGGGTACTCGACCCGCTCATCCTCCGGCTCCTGGTTCTGTACTTCCAGCCAGCGCATCCGCACCTCGTAACAAAGGGTCTGCACTGCCATGGCCAGATTGAGGGAGCTGTATTCTGGATTGGCGGGAATGGCCACATGGAAGTGGCATTTTTGCAGTTCGTCATTGGTGAGGCCGGTGCGTTCACGGCCAAACACCAGCGCGACCGGGTGCTCCATGCCCTCGGCAACCAGCTTCTCGCCCGCTTCACGGGGATCCAGCATGGGCCAGCTCAAGGTGCGGGAACGGGCACTGGTACCGATGACCAGACCACAGTCGGCAATGGCCTCGTCCAGGGTCGGCACGATTCGGGCGCGAGCCAGGATATCGCTGGCCCCCGCCGCCAGGGCGACGGCCTCCTCATCCGGCTGGGCCTGGGGATCGACCAGCACCAGTTGAGTCAGTCCCATGGTCTTCATGGCCCGCGCCGCGGATCCCATGTTGCCGGTGTGAGAGGTGTTTACCAACACGATACGAATCTGATCCAACATGCCCAGTCAATCTTCAGTCAAAAATGGCGCACAATTGTAACATAACCAATCGCTATTTTGGCACCGCTTCCAACCAGGCATTTCTGCACAAACAGGCAGATGACGCCTCCCCACCCTGCGTGGTCACGCTGACAGTGGGGTACTGCGGCTAAAGTTCGCCTGTTCGCAGCACTCGGGCTCAGCTCATTGTCGCGGCAGTGGGCACGTGCGTCTCGCGGGCACGCTCGATAAAGGTCGCCAGATCCATCAGGGGGTATTTCATCAATCCCAGCCCGTCCAGATCCAGGCTGTCCATCAGATTTTTCACCTCCAGGCCCAACTCTGTATCCCCCTCTATCTTCAGCCGGCGCTGGAAGAAGAGGGAATCCGGGTCTTCACGGCGCCCGGCGATCAGAACAAGATCCTGGCTATTGCCGCTGAAACAGACATCGGCGTGCTCACACTTCCTCGCCACTACCAATTTGCCCTCCTGCTCGCTGATAAACCAGCATAGCCCCAGATCGCTGACTTCCACTTTCAGCCACTTGCCCGTAAGAAACGCAAATTCCCCCTCTTCGATGGCCTCCCGGAATACCCTGCCCAGCAGGGCCTCCATCAGGTTTTGTTGCAGCGGGAAGGGCACCAGCTTGAGGGGGTGGCGCAAGAGACGGGGTGCCTGTTCGACCAGGCGACGTTGCAGATGTTGAAACACGATAAACTCCCAGTTTTTTGCGCATTCAAGCACAGCCCCTTCGGCAAGATCCTGTTGAAAATCAAACTTGTGCCCACTTACCTCAAGAAGGGTAAAGCCACCTAAAGCTGCCTCAGGTCAAAAAGCGGGAGGGCAAGCATGAATACAATCGGGCCACTTTTGCATTTTTGCCCTCTCGGAGCGTACCCGATGGAATTACTCTGCCCGGCAGGCAGCCTGCCGGCACTGAAGACAGCCGTGGATAACGGGGCCGATGCGGTCTACATCGGCTTCAAGGATGACACCAATGCCCGCCACTTCGCCGGGCTCAACTTCACCGACAGCAAGCTGGAAAGAGCGGTTGACTATGTCCACCAGCATGGCCGCAAGCTGCACATCGCCATCAATACCTTTGCCCACCCGGGCTCCGATGCCCGTTGGAAGCAGGCCGTGGACAAAGGGGTGGCGCTCGGTGCCGATGCCCTGATCATCGCCGATCTCGCCGTGCTCGATTATGCCAGCCGCCGCCATCCCGACATGGAGCTGCATGTCTCGGTCCAGGCCAGCGCCACCAACGCCGCTGCCATCCGCTTCTACCAGCAGCACTTCAACGTCGGCCGGGTGGTGCTGCCGAGGGTGCTCTCCATGCATCAGGTCAGGCAGCTGGCCCGCGAGACTGACGTCGGCCTCGAGGTGTTCGCCTTCGGCAGCCTCTGCATCATGGCGGAGGGGCGCTGCTACCTCTCCTCCTACATGACCGGCGAGAGCCCCAACACCGTCGGTGCCTGTTCACCGGCCAAGTTCGTGCGCTGGGAAGAGACCCCGAGCGGCCTCGAATCCCGCCTCAACGAGGTGCTGATCGATCGTTACGGCCCGGGGGAAAATGCCGGCTACCCGACCCTGTGCAAGGGCCGCTTCGAGGTGGATGGCCAGACCTATCACGCGCTGGAGGAGCCCACCAGCCTCAACACCCTCGGCCTTCTGCCCGAGCTGTTCCAGACCGGCATCCAGTCAGTCAAGATCGAGGGACGCCAGCGCAGCCCCGCCTATGTGGAGCAGGTGACCCGGGTCTGGCGCGCCGCCATCGACGCCTATCAGGCCAACCCCGAGGCCTATCAGGTCAAGGCTGAGTGGGATGCCCAGCTCGCCCGTGTCTCCGAGGGGAGCCAGACCACCCTCGGTGCCTATCATCGCCAGTGGCAATAAGGAGCCCTGTTCATGAAATTCTCTCTCGGCCCCCTGCTCTTCTACTGGCCCAAGGCCGACACCCAGGCCTTCTATCAGGCGGCCGCCGCCAGCCAGGCCGACATCGTCTATCTGGGAGAAACCGTCTGCAGCAAGCGGCGCGAACTGAAAGTGGATGACTGGATTGCCCTCGCCAGTCAGGTGGCAGGCTCCGGCAGGCAGGCGGTGCTCTCCACGCTGGCGCTGATCTCTGCCCCCTCCGAGCTAAAGGAGGTCAAGCGACTGATCGACAACGGCGAGCTGATGATCGAGGCCAACGATCTGGGGGCCGTCCAGCTCGCCAGTGAAGCCGGGCTGCCGTTCGTCTGCGGCCCCGCCATCAACGCCTACAACGCCGACGTGCTGCGCATGCTGCTTAAACAGGGGATGCAGCGCTGGGTGATGCCGGTGGAGCTCTCCCGCGACTGGCTGATGCAGCTCAATCAGGATCTGGGCAGGGAGCGCCAGCAGTTCGAGGTGGAGGTGTTCGCCTATGGTCATCTGCCGCTCGCCTACTCGGCACGCTGCTTCACCGCCCGCTCCCTCAACCGGCCCAAGGACAACTGCGAACTGGCCTGCATCGACTACCCCACCGGGCGACTTGCCAGCAGTCGCGAGGGGCAGAAGGTGTTCAACCTCAACGGCATCCAGACCCAGTCCGGTTACTGCTACAACCTGGGCAACGAGCTCAAGGGGATGGAGGGCCTGGTGGATGTGGTGCGCCTCTCGCCCGAAGGCATGGAGACCCTGACGATGCTGGAGCGCTTCAAGGCCAACGAACAGGGGATGGCCCCCCTGCTCTTGCTGCAGGAGCGGGACTGCAACGGTTACTGGCGCAAGATCCCCGGCATGAGCCTGGTGGAGTAGCGACACACCCCGTGTCACCAGACAGCAAAAAGGCCTCGTCAAGAGGCCTTTTTCGTGGGGATCAAACCCGTTTAGTCACGCTTTGCCGCTCTTGCCCTGGGCTCCGGGTGGCTGGGGCTTGCGCGCCATCAGTTCCAGCTCCAGCAAGGCATAGCGATGCTCGATGAAGTCATAGACGTTGTTGGCCAGCGCCAGCTTGAAGTAGCTGATGGCTTCCTTGCGGTTACCCTTGGCCAGCTCGAACTTGCCGAGGTAGAAGTAGGTCTCGCACAGGCGCTCGGCGAGCTCCCTGTTGTCCTTGACCCCTTTCACCACGTTGCTCATCAACTGGGTGGCATTGATGTCGCCCGTATAGAGGCGCACCAGATCCCAGTTCCAGGCGTCGTCGTCATACTTGTTGAGCCGCTCGCGCATCCGGCTCATGGCCGCCGGTCCGTTGAGCTTCTGCTCGGCCAGATAGAGCCAGATCACCCGATAAGGGTCTTCTGGTTGCGCCTCGTAGAAGCGCTTCATATCCGCCGCGGCAAGCTCGGGGCGATTGCCGTAATAGAGCGCGATTCCCCGGTTGAGATAGGCGTAGTCGTAATCCGGGGCGAGCTCCAGGGCGGAGTCGAACGCCTCATAGGCCTCGTCGTAGTTCTGCTGTTGAACCAGATAGACACCGATGAAGTTGTAGGCCTCGGCAAAATCCGGCTTCTCCCGCAGGGCGCGGTTGAAGTCAAGTCGCGCCAGGGAACGCAAGCCCACCCGGTCAAACACCACTGCACGCTCATAGAAGAGTTCTGCCCGCTGTTCGGTCGTCAATTCCATTTCACTGAGCATCTGCCCGAGTCGCGCCAACGCCAACTCGCTCTGGTAGGAGACCTGCAAGGGGGTCGCCAATACCAGTGAAGCGGGTTGCGGCTTGGGAACTTGAGGCGCTTTTACCTGACTGCTACTGCTGCAACCCCACAAGGGGAGCAACAACAGGATACCCGTGAGGTATCCAATCCCTATCCTGACGTTCAATGAACACTCCGACGCTTACGCTTGACCCCGCATATGGTAAAGATCACGGGGCCGTTTGTCATGTGGCGCAGCCCCTCTCCCTCAAATAAATCAGGATTCGACAGGGTATCCGGCATCGCTCCAGCCGCGAAAGCCTCCATCGACGCTGACGACCCGGGAATAACCCATCTTCTGCAGGTTATCCGCCACCAGGATGGAGCGAAATCCCCCACCACAATAGAGGTAGAGTTCGGTGTCGGGATCCGGATACCGGGTCTCGATGTCACGCTCTATCACCCCGCGCCCGAGATAGGTGGCCCCCGGCAGATGGCCCCTGGCCCACTCGCTCTCTTCGCGCACGTCGATCAGATGAAATGCTCGGCCCTCATCCTGCCAGCGCTTGATCTGATGCACATCGGTTTCCTGCACCTGCGGGCGGATGGCCTCTACCAGGGCCAGAAAACGGGGATTGTGTTGCATGGGCTTGCTCCTTGCTTTGGGTAATGGATGCTGGGTTGTGGGGAGCATCATGACTCACCCCGGCCACAAGAGAAAGGGCGCCTTGCGGCGCCCTTGTCTGTTACGGCAGGATCTCTTGCTGATCCGCGCCCTCTTTTTCCACCTGGGTCGGCAGCATGTGCTCCCGCTTGATCCCGAGGAACATGGCTGAGGCGCTCGCCACATAGATGGAGGAGTAGGTCCCGAAGGCCACCCCGATCACCATGGCGATGGAGAAACCGTGGATCAGAGGCCCCCCCTTGAGCAGCAGCGCCACCACCACCACGAAGGTCAACCCCGAGGTGATGATGGTCCGGCTCAGGGTCTCGGTCATGGAGAGATCCATGATCTCCGCGGTGTCCCCACGGCGTACCTTGCGGAAATTCTCCCGCACCCGGTCGAACACAACGATGGTGTCGTTCAGGGAGTACCCCACCAGCGTCATCAGCGCCGCCAGCACGGTCAGGTCGAACTCGTACTGGAAGTAGGCAAAGATGCCGAGGGTGATGATCACGTCGTGAGCCAGGGAGAGGATGCCCCCCGTGGCCAGACGCCACTCGAAGCGCACCGCCACGTAGATCAGGATACAGAGGATGGAGGCCAGCATGGCCAGGGCACCGTCGGTGGCCAGCTCGTCACCCACGGAGGGACCGACGAACTCGACACGCTTGAGCACGGCGCTCTCGTCGACCAGCTTGGCGGCCGCCAGGACCTCGTTGCCCTGCTGCTCGACCTTGACGCCCTCTTGGGGGGCCATGCGCACCAGCACATCACGGCTGGAGCCGAAGAACTGCAGGGTCGCCCCGTCAATCTTCTGCTGATCCAGCGCCTCGTGCATCTTGTCCAAGCTCACCGACTGCTGGAACCCCACCTCGATGGTGGTACCGCCGGTGAAGTCCAGCCCCCAGTTCAGGCCACGATCGTACAGAACGTAGAGGGCGAGCACCGTTACCAGAGCAGAGAGGACCATACCCAGCTTGGCGAAACGCATGAAGGGGATGGGCTTTTCAAAATGTAGAATTTGAAACATGTCTCTTCCTTAGATCGGCAGCTTGTCGATGCGCCGTCCACCCCAGGCCAGGTTGATGATGGCGCGGGATACCGTGATGGCAGTGAACATGGACGCCGTCAGGCCGATCCCGAGGGTCAGGGCGAAGCCCTTGATGGCACCGGTACCGATACCGAACAGGATCACGCAGGTGATGAGCGAGGTGACGTTGGAGTCGGCGATGGTGGAGAAGGCGCGATCAAAGCCCAGGTGAATGGCTTGCTGCACCCCGCGACCATTGCGGATCTCTTCACGAATACGCTCGTAGATCAGCACGTTCGCATCCACCGCCATGCCCAGCGTCAACACGATACCGGCGATGCCCGGCAGGGTCATGGTGGCCCCCGGGATCATCGACATGATACCTACGATGAGCACCAGGTTCATGGTCAGCGCCAGATTGGCCACCCAGCCGAAGGCACGGTAGTAGATCCCCATGAAGAGCACGATCACCAGCATGGCCCAGCCGATGGCTTCCATCCCGCTGTCGATGTTCTGCTGACCCAGGCTCGGCCCTATGGTGCGCTCTTCGACGATCTGGATGGGGGCAATCAGGGCACCGGCACGCAGCAGCAGCGCCAGGTTGTGGGCTTCGTTGGCGTTGTCGATCCCGGTGATGCGGAACTGGCTACCCAGGCGAGACTGGATGGTGGCGACGTTGATCACCTCCTCCTGCTTGCGGAACTTGCGCTTGCCGTCCGGACCAGGCTGACCCACCGGCTTGTACTCGATGAAGACGGTCGCCATCCCCTTGCCAACGTTGTCCTTGGTAAAGTTGGCCATCTTGTTGCCACCCTGACCATCGAGCTTGATGTTGACCTGGGGACGGCTGTATTCATCGAAACCGGACTGGGCACCCACGATGTGGTCACCGGTCAGGATCACGCGCTTTTGCAGTACCACGGGACGACCGTTGCGATCGTTGTAGACCTTGGAGCTCGGCGGCACGCGGCCTGCGGCAGCGGCCTGGATATCGGCAGCCTCATCGACCATGTGGAACTCCAGGGTCGCGGTGGCACCCAGGATCTCCTTGGCACGGGCGGTGTCCTGGATCCCCGGCAACTCGACGATGATACGCTCACCGCCCTGCTGCTGGACCAGCGGCTCGGCCACACCCAGTTCGTTCACCCGGTTGCGGATGATGGTGATGTTCTGCTCGAGGGCATACTTCTTCACCTCTTTGACCTTGGCTTCGCTCAGACTGGCCAGCAGGATGAAGTCATCCCCTTTCTGGTCGGTGGTGAAGACAAGATCCGCATTCTGGCGACGCAGGAAGGAGAGTGCCTTGGCCTGATCGGCCTCGTCACGGAAGACCACCTGCACCTGATCCCCGACCCGGCGCACACCGGAGTAGCGGATCTTCTGGGTGCGCAGTTCGGCGCGGAAATCCTGCACCATCTGTTCCTGCTGCTTGGCCAGCGCTTCGGCCATGTCCACTTCCATCAGGAAGTGCACACCGCCCCGCAGGTCAAGACCGAGCTTCAGGGGCGCCGCGCCGATGGCCTCAAGCCAGGCGGGGGTGGACGGAGCCAGGTTGAGGGCGGTGATGAAATTGTCGCCCAGCTTGTTGGCCACGATGTCGCGCGCCTTGAGCTGGTCTTCGGTGTTGTTGAAACGGATCAGGATGAAGCCGTGCTCGAACGCCGCATGCTTGACCGGGATCTTCGCCTCGTCGAGGGTTTCCTTCACCTGATCGAGGGTTTCTAGTTTGACTTCGGCACCACGGCTGGCAGAGACCTGCAAGGCCGGGTCTTCGCCGTAAAGATTGGGGGCTGCATATAGAAAACCGATGGCGATCACGACGATCACCATCAGGTATTTCCACAGCGGATAGCGATTTAACACGCTGTGCTCCTCGGGAGATTAGAGGGACTGGATAGAACCCTTGGGCAGAACGGCAGAGACGAAGTCACGCTTGATGGTGACCTGGGTCTGATCGTTCAGGGCCAGCACAATGTAGTCGCTGTCGGCGGAAACCTTGGCGATCTTGCCGACCAGGCCACCGGAAGTGAGCACTTCGTCGCCCTTGGAGAGGGAGCTCATCAGATTGCGATGCTCCTTGGCACGCTTGGCCTGGGGACGGTAGATCATGAAGTAGAAGATGAGACCGAACACGGCCAGCATGATGATCATTTCCATGCCACCACCCTGTGCTGCCGGAGCCGCGCCTTCTGCATACGCCTTGGAGATAATGCTCATTTAACAACCTCTTATTGATGTAGATTTGAATACTAACTTATATGTCGTTGTTATTTCACGTCATTTTCAGCCAGTGGAGGCACAGGCTTCCCTTGCCGACGGTAAAACTCAGTTACAAAGTCGTCTAATTTACCCTGCTCGATCGCGTCCCGCAAACCCTGCATCACGCGCTGGTAATAACGCAGGTTGTGGATGGTATTCAGACGGGCACCGAGGATCTCGTTGCACTTGTCCAGATGGTACAGATAGCTGCGGGTGTAGTTCTTGCAGGTGTAGCAATCGCAGTCCGCATCCAGGGTGCTGGTGTCTTCCCGGTACTTGGCGTTGCGGATCTTGACCACCCCATCGGTGGTAAAGAGATGACCGTTGCGGGCGTTGCGGGTCGGCATCACGCAGTCGAACATGTCGATACCGCGGCGCACCCCTTCCACCAGATCCTCCGGCTTGCCCACCCCCATCAGGTAGCGCGGCTTGTCGGCCGGAATTTTCGGGCAGACATGGTCAAGGATGCGATGCATGTCCTCTTTGGGCTCACCCACGGCGAGACCGCCGACCGCGTAACCGTCGAAGCCGATCTCAAGGAGACCGTCCAGCGACACATCCCGCAGCGGTTCGTAGACAGAACCCTGGATGATGCCGAACAGGGCGTTCTTGTTGCCCAGCGCATCGAACTTGTCACGGGAGCGCTTGGCCCAGCGCAGGGACATCTCCATGGACTTGCGCGCTTCCTCGTAGGTGGCCGGGTACGGGGTGCACTCGTCGAAGATCATCACGATGTCGGAACCCAGATCGTACTGGATCTCCATGGACTTCTCGGGATCGAGGAAAATCTTCTCGCCGTTGATGGGATGACGGAAGTGCACCCCCTCCTCGGTGATCTTGCGGATGTGCCCCAGACTGAATACCTGGAAACCACCGGAGTCGGTCAGGATCGGCCCCTGCCAGTTCATGAAGTCGTGCAGATCGCCGTGGGCGCGCATCACTTCCTGACCCGGGCGCAGCCAGAGGTGGAAGGTGTTGCCAAGCAGGATCTGGGCACCGGTCTCACGTACCTCTTCCGGTGTCATCCCCTTGACGGTGCCGTAGGTGCCGACCGGCATGAAGGCCGGGGTCTGGACCACGCCACGCTCGAACACCAGTTGACCGCGACGGGCACGCCCATCGGTGGTTTTCAATTCAAATTTCATTGCTACCTCTATTCAGTCAGAGAAACAGTCTGACAACAAAGGGCCCGAGGGGCCCGGTAATATGAAGCCGGCCGGCATACTGACAAGCAGAGCCTGAACGACTTCTGAAGGGCAAGGCTTAACCCTGCACCCGGCGACGGGTGACGAACATGGCGTCCCCGTAGCTGAAGAAACGGTACTGTCCCGCCACGGCGGCCTGATAGGCGGCCATCACGTTGTCATAGCCGGCAAAGGCGCTGACCAGCATGATCAGGGTGGATTCGGGCAGGTGGAAGTTGGTGATCATGGCATCGACCACCTGGAACTCGTAACCGGGGAAGATGAAGATGTCGGTGTCATTGAAGAAGGGCGCCAGCGGCTTGCCCTGGGCCAGGGTCGCCTTGGCCGCGCTCTCGAGGGATCGCACCGACGTGGTGCCCACCGCAACCACCCGACCGCCGCGGGCGCGGGTCGCCGCGATGGCATCCACCACCTCCTGGGGCACTTCGGCGTATTCCGAGTGCATGTGGTGATCTTCAATCTTGTCGACGCGCACCGGCTGGAAGGTGCCCGCCCCCACGTGCAGGGTCACGAAGGCCATCTCCACGCCCTTGGCACGGATCTGCTCGAGCAGCGGCTCGTCGAAGTGCAGACCGGCGGTCGGCGCCGCCACAGCACCCGGCTTCTGGTTGTAGACGGTCTGGTAGCGCTCCTTGTCGGCATCCTCGTCGGGACGGTCGATATAGGGAGGCAGCGGCATGTGGCCGATGGCATCCAGAATGGTCAGCACAGGGCGCGGGTCCAGGAAGTGGATCTCGAACAGAGCGTCGTGGCGGGCACGCATCTCGGCCTCGACGGGCACGCCGTCGGCACCGCCATCCAGAAGGAGACGGGTACCTGGCTTGGGGGACTTGGACGAGCGGACGTGCGCCAGCACGCTGTGCTCGTCCAGAATGCGCTCCACCAGCACCTCCAGCTTGCCGCCGCTGGCCTTCTGGCCAAACATGCGGGCCGGAATGACCCGGGTATTGTTGAACACCAGCAGATCGCCGGGGTTGAGCTGGTCAAGCACATCGACAAAATGACCGTGGCGCAGGGCGCCGGTTTGACCATCGAGCTGCAGCAGGCGGCTGGCGGTACGCTCCGCCATGGGATAGCGGGCAATCAGCTCGTCTGGCAGATCAAAATGAAAATCGGATACTTGCATCTTTCACCTCGGGGGAATCGGCGGCTAGTCTAGTTATCCCCCTCTTCCAAGGCAACCCAAAAGACTAAAAACCCAAGGAAGACAAGGGATAGCGGGCCATTTTGTGAGGCTGGGCCCGTTAAAAAACCTTTAAGGTTTTGTATTGACCCCGATCATGTTCTGGCGACGGGGGCTGGGCTAGGGTGGAAGCAGACACACAAGGAGGCCCACCATGATGACCCTCTCCGAGATCATGACTGAACACCCCTTTACCCTGGGTCCGGAAAACAGCGTCAAGCAGGCGATGGAGCTGATGCAGCAGGAGCGGATCCGTCACGTTCCCATCGTCGATGAACACCAGCATCTGCTTGGTCTGGTCACCCTCTCGGACATCCTGGCCACCCGTGAATCCAAGCTGCTGCTGATCAACCCCGAGCGGGAGGCGGAGTTCACCGACAGCGTCCAGCTCGACGAGATCATGACCCGTCAGGTGGCGAGCGTGGATCCCCACGCCGGCATCAAGGAGGCGGCCCTGTATCTGCAGCGCCACAAATATGGCTGTCTGCCGATACTCAAGGGGCGCAAGCTGGTTGGCATCGTCACCGAGTCGGACTTCATCGCCGTGGCCATCAATCTGCTGGAGCTGATGGAGGAGCAGGAGCCCCCAACCGACTTTTGATCTTAAAATTTTGTAATAAAATTACAATAAAAGCGTTTTCAGCCTAATTTAACGGCTATTAAAGTGAAATACTTTCAATTTGACTGTAAAATTACACCACAAAGCTTGCATTGTGACATTCATCACACTATGATGCCGACCATGCAATGGTTGCCGAAGAGGAGATGAGGATTGTGCACCCGCCATCTTCTCTTCATATGTCTGCAAGTTTGCACACCCCGTAGTTAGTCTTTGCTGTAAAGCATATTTATCGCCATTCCTTGTTTGATGACCCGGCCCTGTCTGTGCGACGGCGCCGGGATTTTTTTATCCCTCTTTTTTCTACTGCGCCGCCTCGTCTGCCCCCTTCTCTGCTCACGCAATGAAAACAAATCCGGTCCAGCCCTTGAAAATGTGACATGCAGGACAGAAATTGAACTTCGACAATGAGTTATCTCCGAAGGCCTGAGATATTCATGTTAGGTACAGTTGTGATGATCTATCTAATAAATAGATTTATGTGATTCAAAATTGTGGCTTTGACCGATTAGAAAAAGTCACTATGATGACTCCATCGAAAGTTAAGCGCCTCGTCTGGCACGACTCTTCAACACCAGACAGGCATATGTACATCACCAAGGAGCAAATACATGTCTACCTACATCAACACTGAAATCAAGCCGTTCAACGCCACCGCCTACCACAATGGCAAATTCGTTCAGGTGTCTGACGCTGACCTGAAAGGCAAGTGGTCCGTGGTGTTCTTCTACCCGGCTGATTTCACCTTCGTCTGCCCGACCGAGCTGGGCGACCTAGCCGACAACTACGCCGAATTCCAGAAGCTGGGCGTCGAGATCTACGCCGTCTCCACCGACACCCACTTCACCCACAAGGCCTGGCATGACACTTCTGACACCATCCAGAAGATCCAGTACCCGATGATCGGCGACCCGACCGGCACCATCACCCGCAACTTCGGCGTGATGATCGAAGAAGCTGGCCTGGCTGACCGCGGTACCTTCGTCATCGACCCGCAAGGCGTCATCCAGATCGTTGAAATCAACGCTGGCGGCATCGGCCGTGACGCACTGGAACTGCTGCGCAAGGTCAAGGCTGCCCAGTACGTTGCTTCCCACCCGGGTGAAGTGTGCCCGGCCAAGTGGAAAGAAGGCGACGCCACCCTGGCCCCGTCCCTGGATCTGGTAGGCAAAATCTAAGCCTCCCCGCTCTGAAGACCGGCCCGTTCAAGGGCCGGTCTTGTTTACGGCCCTCAGAAAATGCGCCGGTCTGCTGTGTGGACCTCTGTTTTCTGTATCCGGTCATCGTGCCGACCCGCATTCAGCAAGAAGGAATTCGACCATGTTAGATACCAACCTCAAACAACAACTCAACGGTTACTTGCAGTACATCGTCAATCCCATCGAGATCAGCGTGTCCGGCAACGACAGCGACAAATCCGCCGAACTCCTGGCATTGGCCAGCGAGATCGCCGAGATGTCCCCCAAAATTTCCCTGACCGATGGCACCAATGCCCGCAAGCCTTCCATGAGCATCGCGCCCCAGGGCCAGGCCCCGCGCGTGCACTTTGCCGGCATTCCCATGGGTCATGAATTCACCTCCCTGGTGCTCGCCCTGCTGCAAAGCGGCGGTCACCCCTCCAAGGCCGATCCGGCCGTGCTGGAGCAGGTGAAGAACCTCAAGGGCGAGTTCCACTTCGAGACCTATATTTCCCTCTCCTGCCACAACTGTCCGGACGTGGTACAGGCCCTGAACCTGATGTCCACCCTGAACCCCGGCATCACCCACACCATGATCGACGGTGCCCTGTTCCAGGATGAGGTGAACGAGCGTCAAATCATGGCGGTCCCGAACGTCTACCTGAACGGTCAGCCGTTCAGCCAGGGCCGCATTTCGCTGGAAGAGATCGTTGCCAAACTCGACACCGGCGCTGCCGAGCGCAAGGCGCAAGAGCTGAGCGGAAAAGCGCCTTATGACGTGCTGGTGGTGGGCGGTGGCCCGGCCGGTGCCGCCGCGGCCATCTATGCCGCCCGCAAAGGCATTCGCACCGCCATTGTCGCCGAACGTTTCGGTGGCCAGGTGATGGACACCGTCGGCATCGAGAACTTCATCTCCGTGCCCTACACCGAGGGCCCCAAGCTGGCAGCCAGCCTGGAGCAGCACGTCAAGCAGTACGGCGTGGAAGTGATCACCGAGCAGCGCGCCGCCGCCATCAGCAAGGATGGTTACGTCAACGTGGACCTCGCCTCCGGTGCCACCTTGAAGAGCCGCGCCGTGATCCTGGCGACCGGTGCCCGCTGGCGCGACCTGAACGTGCCGGGTGAACTCGAGTACCGTACCAAGGGTGTGGCCTACTGCCCCCACTGTGACGGCCCCTTCTTCAAGGGCAAGCGCGTGGCGGTGATCGGTGGCGGCAACTCCGGCATCGAGGCGGCCATCGATCTGGCCGGCATCGTCGAGCACGTCACCGTGGTGGAGTTCGCCGATACCCTGCGGGCCGACGACGTGCTGCAGAAGAAGGCCCGTTCCATGGGCAATATCGACATCATCATGAGCGCCCGCACCACCGAAGTGATCGGCGACGGCAGCAAGGTGGTGGGCATGGACTACGAAGATCGCACTACCGGCGAGATCAAGCATCTGGCGGTGGCCGGCATTTTCGTCCAGATCGGTCTGGTGCCGAACACCGAGTTCCTCAAGGGGAGCGAAGTGGCCCTGACCCGCTTTGGCGAAATCGAGATCGACACCAAGGGTGCCACCTCCCTGCCCGGCGTCTATGCCGCAGGGGATGCCACCACGGTACCGTTCAAGCAGATCATCATCTCCATGGGGGCAGGTGCCACCGCCGCCCTGGGTGCGTTTGATTACCTCATTCGCAACCCGGCGCCGGAAGCACAAGCTACCCAGGCCGATGCCGTGACCGCCTGATAACCGTCACCCAACAAAAAACCGACTCCCTGGAGTCGGTTTTTTTATCCCTGTCATTGGGTCGCCAGCCTTCAGCGCCCCTGCGGCGCGTCCCTCTCCTGCCCCTCTTCACTCACCGCTCTCTCTTCTGCATCAGGCGCGGCATAGCTCGCCGGCACTGCCTCCCCTTCCAGATCCGTTCTTGGCTCCAGCTCCGCCGTCATGGGGGTGTTGGGGGGCACCGGCATGAAGACCTGATGCTCCGTCAGCGGAATGGGGGCTCGCTTACGCCTGCGCCAGCCGAGATAGGCCGACAGCAGCAGACCGCACAGGGCAAAGTAGACGAACAGCCCCTGTGGTCCGAACGTTGCCATGGTAAAGGGGGCCAGCAGCGGACCCGTCATGGCCCCCAGGCTGTAGGCAAGCAGCAACCCCTGGTTTGCCCCCAGCACCTGATCCGGGCGCAGTTCATCGCAGGCATGGCTGAGGCTCAAGGGATAGATGGAGAACGCCATGCCCCCCAGCAGGAAGACAAGAGTCCCCTCGACTGGCTCACGCCAGGGCTCCGGCAGCAGCACCATCCACAACGCGATCAGGGTCAGCAGGGCGCAGAGCAGCAGGATCACCAACCGTCTGTCGTAACGATCAGATGCACGTCCGATAGGATATTGCAGACACATCCCCCCAGGATCACCAGCGCCATCATGTCCGCCACCTGGGAGAGGGAGGCGCCGCTGTCGGTGAAATAGAGCGGCAACAGCCCATAGATGGCCCCGAGGATGAGGCCCGAGGTAAAGCTGCTGCCCATCCCCGCCGGAGTGAGGCGCACCAGCTCCAGCACTCCCACCGGCTGGGGTGCCACCATGGCCGGCGTCGCCACCCGGGAGAGAGCCAGAGGCACCACGGAGAGAGTCGCCGCCATGGCGCACAGGGCGAACGGCGTCAGCACCATGGGGTCCACCTGCTTGAGCAGCAGCTGGCCCAGGGCGAGTGAACCGTACAGCAGGATCATGTAGAGGGACATCAACCGCCCCCGGTTCGCCGGGGTGCTTGAGACCAGCATCCAGGACTCCAGCACCACGAACAGGCCGCCGGTGGCAAACCCCCCGATCAGCCGCAGCGCCGCCCAGGTGACAGGCTCCACCACCATGCCGTGCAGCAGAAACAGAAAACAGAGCAGGGAGGCATAAGCCGCATAGGCCCGGATATGCCCCACCCGGATGATGAGGCGGGCATTGATGAAGGTCCCCAGCACCAGGCCGCCGAAATAGGCAGCCGACACCAGACCGATGGCCTGGGCGGACTCCTGCTCGGCGGAGAGACGCACCGTCAGCAGGGTATTGAACAGACCGTGACCCAGAATGAAGATCACCAGACTGGTCAGGGGGGACAGCAACCTTGTCAGTGCCATGGAGCCTCCTCGCAACAAAAGGGTCATGGTAGCCCCTGCCTCCCGCCCCCTTCAACCCGAATGCCCTCCCCCTGCGGGGCTATGCTTGACGGGAACCCCACATGGAGATCCGAAAGATGAGACTCATGCTGTTGTTGGCCGCCCTGCTCTTTTGCGGCAGCGCCCTCGCCTTCCACTGCCCCATGGACATGAAGAAGATAGACGACGCCCTGGCCGCAGGCCCCGCCCTCAGTGCCGAGCAACTGGCCGAGGTGAAGCAGTTGAGGGCGGACGGAGAGACCTTGCACAACGCGGGCAAGCATCAGGAATCGGTCGATACCCTGGCCAAGGCCATGGCCATTCTCGGCATCGATCAGGGCTGATACCGCCCCTTCGCCGCGCGACGGTCTCTTTCGCATCGCCCGGATACAGACCGCCAAAATGAAACAAGGCCCTCGCCATCACTGGCGGGGGCCTTTTCACTGCGGATGTCAGCGCTGAACGGGGCTACACCCGACCACTGTAGACCAGGGTGCAATAGTTGAAGGCTATCTTGCCGTCAACGGCATGGCGAGCAAACTCGCGGCGAACGAGCGCCGTCATCTGATCGTGGGCCGGCGTGCCCGCCACAGGCGCATAGGAGGAGGAGTTGAGCCGTCCAAGCACCCCGTCAAGATCGAACAGCTGACTGTTCTCGAAGCGATCGAGCCGGTACTCCCCGGTGAAGAAGGCGCGAAAATCCGCCTCACCGAGGTTGCGATGATTGACCTCCTCGTAATCCCCCGAGTAGGCGTGCAGCCCCTCTTCATAGGCCTTGAGAAACGGGGTGTTCGTCAGCCTGTCATTCCAGATGAGGGCGACCTGGCCACCGGGCTTGAGCAGCCGCTGGCACTCCTGCCGAAAAGCCGCGCGATCGAACCAGTGAAACGCCTGGGCGACCGTCACCAGATCCATCGCCCCCGTGGGCAGGCCCGTGGCTTCCGCACTGCCGTGCAGCCAGCCGATGTTCCCCACCTGGGCGAGCAGCCGTTTGGCGGCTGCCCGCATATCGTCGTTGGGCTCCACCGCCCAGACCCGCGCAACCCGGGGGGCCAGCAGGGCGGTCAGGATGCCGGTGCCCGCACCGATGTCCGCCACCTGGGCCTCTGGCCCCATGGCCAGCTCCCTTGCCAGAAAATCCAGCATGGCGGCGGGATAACCGGGTCGATATTTCACATAGGCCTCGACCCGGGTCGAGAATCGCTGGGTACTGTCCATGGCAGACTCCTCTCTTGCTGCGGCCTTCATGCCGGCTCCCGGCCTGGTGACCAGGATCCCCATGCCACTACACTTGACCCCATCATGCAAGCCCCAAGCGGGTGGCAAACGGCGTACAGGCTGGCTTGCCACCCAGCGAAGCAGCAGGCGCTGCGGGCGGCAGGCGCTGCGGGCGGCAGGATACCCATCGGGGCGCCCGCTCACGGGCGTCGAAGGACAAACACCAGGATGGAGCTGCGACACAATGAGACCAGTCAAGAACAGGATTTGCCTCTGGTATGACGGGGATGCCGAGGAGGCGGCACGGTTTTACGCCAGCCTCTTCCCCGACTCCGCCGTCGGTGCCGTACACCGGGCCCCGGCCGACTATCCCGCCGGCAAGGAAGGGGATGTGCTGACGGTCGAGTTCAGGGTGATGGGGACCCCCTGCCTCGGCCTCAACGGCGGGCCCGGGGTCCGCCACAACTGGGCGTTCTCGTTTCAGGTGGCTACCCAGGACCAGGCCGAGACGGATCGCTACTGGCACGCCATCATCGACCATGGCGGTCAGGCGAGCGAGTGCGGCTGGTGTCAGGACAAGTGGGGCATCTCCTGGCAGATCACTCCTCAGGTCCTCATCGAGGCGATAAGCGATCCCGACCCCGAGGCAGCGAGGCGCGCCTTCGAGGCCATGATGCAGATGGGCAAGATTGATATTGCCACTATCGAGGCGGCGCGCCGGAGCGAGTAGCCCCTTCGCACGGGCGCCACACACAACAAGGCCACCCCTGGGGGTGGCCTTGTGCATATTGGCAGTCAGCCTTACGGCGCTGATCACTACCATTTAAGTTGGAAACTCTCTGGTCAAAAAATTCAATATCTTAGCGATTCCCAATATGACAATTAAGTTGGAAACTTGAAAGAGATTCTCCATCCGCTCCACAAACAAACAGGACATTGAAGTTGGAAACCGAAACCCGCCACATCTTAATATGACGTAATCATTGGCACGCCTATTCGTTCCACATCGAGCCTTACCCTAGGACTCCATCGGGAAAGCCTGCGCAATAGAAACGGCTTTCCATCCCCAAGTACCGCGTTTTTTGTTGAAATTGAGAACTGCCGTACCGGATATCATCAAGCCATCTTTTATGTTGTGCTCCACAACCAGTGGAGGAGCAATAAATATGTCATTTTCCGTAAATCCCATTCCGTTGGACACGCGAACTTTATCGCTAAACTGCTTCTTGATGTGTTCGCTTGGTTGTTTGCTTGTGGGAGTAGCTTGGCAAACTCGATATTTAGGCCCGTCTTTTGATATGTACCTAGACAACCTGAGAGCAATCGAATCCCCTTCAGAGAACGACTCAGTCAAATCATTAAGAGGAACAAGTCCGTCAATAATACGATCAACAATAAAATGAAGAACCCCTCTATCGCGATTCACGTGATCAACAACGCCAATTATCTCGTGGAACACATCCCACCTCGTTTTGGACGCCCTACTGTCGAGAAGGAAAATCTTGAAGCGCTGGTTGTCGTCGATCTCGCCTTTGACCCTTATCGCGTCGCCAAGGATGAATTTTTTTCCTCCGAGTTTTGATTCGGGAATGCTCTCCTCCGAAGGGAAGGTGGATGTTTCAAGGAATATCTTTCGCTTCTGTATCGACTTACCATCTTTGCCGAGAACGGTAAATTTTTGGTTCTTCGCGGGATCTTGGGGAAGTGGAAGTTGACAGACAGGGTGCTGGTAAACTGGCTGTCTCCAAACACACCACCACCATCACCCTGCTGTCGCCGTGCATCATATTGATATTGCCTCCTTCTGGCCAGGTTATACCGTCATCGCCCAAGCGCTTTCTGCCAACCATCACACCCTGTTTACCCTTGAGCCTCGCGCCGACCTGTTGCCCCGTTGTCGCCGATGCCTGCAACCCACGCCATTGATCCACGACCAACGTATCCGCCGGGTGCGTGAGCGAGACCTATTTGACCGACAAGTCTGGTTACAACTGCCTGTTCGCCGCGTCGACTGTCTGCGCTGTGGTCGCGTCAGTGAACATATCGACTGGCTCCCCTCTGGCTCCCGCCTCACCCGGCGCATGCAGTGCTGGATTGAAGCGCTCGTTCAGTACCTCCCCATCCGCCATGTCAGCCAGCTCACCGGGGTCGGTTGGCACACCATCAAGGAGATCGACAAGCGCCGTTTGCAGACCAGTGTGGGCACCATCGAACTTGGGGAGGTGCGGCGGCTGGTGATGGATGAGTTTGCCCTGCACAAGGGACACCGCTATGCCACCGTGATCATGGATGCCGAGCGAACCCGCGTCCTGTGGGTGGGGCACGGCAACAGCCGGGCCGCTATCCGTCCCTTCTTCGAGCAGCTCGGCGAGCGATGCCAGCAGATTGAAGCGGTGGCGATGGACATGAACACGGCGTTCGACCTGGAGGTGAAGCAACACTGCCCGCAGGCGGAGGTGGTCTACGACCTGTTCCACGTGGTGGCTCGCTATGGCCGAGAGGTGGTGGACCGGGTGCGAGTGGAGCAGGCGAATGCACTGAAAAGCGATAAACCGGCGCGAAAAGTGGTCAAAAGTGCGCGTTGGTTGCTGCTACGTAATCGGGCGAAGTTGAGTGAAAAACAGGATGTGAAGTTGCAGGAGCTGTTGGCGGCGAATCAACCGCTGGCGATGGTGTACGTGCTGAAAGAGGGGTTGAAGGGCATCTGGTATGCGCCGAGCGTGTGGGAAGGATGGCGACGATGGCGGAGCTGGATGCGGCAGGTGAAGGAAAGCGGGCTAGCGCCGCTGCAACGATTTGGTCGAAATTTATCGAAATATATGCGGGGGATCCTGGCGAGTGCAAACTACCCGATGCACACGAGTGTGCTGGAAGGGGTGAACAACAAGATCAAAGTGATAAAGCGTATGGCATATGGATTTAGGGACTCAGAATACTTTTTTCTGAAAATCAAGGCGGCCTTCCCCGGAAAGCCGCGATGAACCAAATTTTTCACCCACGTTTGCATTGACCCATGGCAAGTCACTCCACAATAGGGCTTCGGCAACCGGGGAACGGGACTTATAGAAATCATGGTTGGACGAGGCTGCCTGTGTTTCAGCAAACCAGGGCCGGGAGGCGATTTCCGCTACCACTTCGGGGATTTTATGCCCCTCGCTCTCCTTCACACGCATGAGGGTCTCAATTTCAAGCTTAGCTGCGGCCAAATCGCTACCTTCCAACATGTATTGAGCGACACTAATCCTTATTTTTCCTGTGAACTTATCCTCGGCACGGCAGGACAATGCTTTGCAATAACAGCCGATGGCTGCATTCCGATCCATCGGAGAAATGATGTCACCCAACAAACCCCAAGCCCAGTAGTCGTTCGGTTTGGCCTTGGCGACGGCGAGACCGAAAGCCAAAGCTTCGGCATGCATACCGATGGAGATAAGCACCTTTGCCTTGTCCAATTTGAGCCAGATGTTGTCTGGAAAGCGCTCGATCGCCGCATCGATGTAAGGGAGGACGTATTCTTGCTCTCGCTCGTTTTCGGAGGCAGCGGCTTCCTTTCCCGCTTGCTGGAGTACCCTCTCAGCCAGGGACGGATACTCCTTTCCGTCTTCCGAGCGATATCGCTCGAAATCCTCAGGACGCAGATATTCCAGATTCCACAGACGAGAGAAAACGAGCATACTCAATTTGTCTTGACCCGCCAGTTTTGAGGCGAGTTGGAGAAAGCAAGCGTGCAGGAGTGAAGGCTTTTCAACATCCAGTTTGAGATAGTCGTTCAGGTTGCGTTTGATCGTTCCGATATTGACGTTCTCGGCAGCAATCAGCGCCTTGGAGTGTTTGAACAACTCCCAGCCGAACCCCGTTTGTGTTTCCCTGTCTGCCTGGCATTGAGCCAGAGCCTTTCGGTATGCGGCGACTGCTTCCGCATGTCTGCCCGCCTTGCTAAGAGCTTTGGCTTGACTGATTTCCCGCCCACAGGGGCTGCACAAAGCTAGGGCACTACGAATTCCCTTCGTGAGAACCTCGTCAGATGGGTCAACTCTAATACTCTCCAGTTGGCTACGATAATGGGGCAGGTTATCAAGCATCCCATTGCTGGCATCACGTTTGATAAGGTCTATTAAGCACCAACAATAAGCTTTCTTATCCCAGTAATCACGATCAAGTGATCCCATGAGCTCCAATGCCATGCGATATGCCTCATCAACATCCCCCTGCTTGCGTTTTGCGTAAACGTCGGTGCGTGTAATCATCCTCGCATACCCTCTGTAAGCATCTGGCCAATTACTCTGACCAATGGGCTAGGTGTGCAGGCAGTTATCACGGGCTGACATTTAGTAAATTGATCTCTACCATTGTACCAAACGTCGTAAACGGCGACAGATCCGTCCCTGACAAAGTGATAGCGCAGAAACCATTGCTGCTCTACGACATTCTGAACCGTTATTCCGCTCGCGCTGCACAGCCCGATGACCTTCTGGTGGAAGTCATTCAGGAACTGTTTGGAAAAACTCGCTTCCGCAATTGCTGAACCACTTTCAGGAAAAATCAGCCTGCCTTTGAGAGGGGAAAGTAGGGATGCAACCTCGACGCCCAAGTCGTTTAAGTTCCGTTCGATAACATCGGTAATCTTATGCTTGCCGTTGTAGGTTATATCTACGCGGGCGGACTCCGCTTCACGATTGAAGTGGTAGGCCTCTTGGTATTGGTTATGAGAAATATTTACTATAACGATGCCCTTTCCATCGATAAGTTTATGAACCTCCGTCAGTATCGAGAGTAGAAACTTGGCGTTGCAGGGAATGCCGAAAGTTTCATACTTCTCCGTAGCGGATGCACCCATTGATGAGGGAGGTGAAGAAACAGAGGCTGAAGGGCAGACTTCTAGAGCTCCTGCGGCATCGAATAGACCCCGTACAGGGTTTGAGACAATTTTAATGCCGCTCCACGGTTGTAGATTAGGCGGGTCAAGCAAATAGAGTTTTTGGGCAGTACGCGTTATTGAGGTGTAGAGCCATCGGAAATAGTCGGCCGTCAGTTGGCTTTGATGGCTCTTGCATTTCACGAACACGTTGTTCCATTCGCTGCCTTGGGCTTTGTGGCAGGTAATTGCGTAGCCGAATTTTAGCCTAAGAGCATTGAAATACGGGTCTGTTTTCAATGCTTGCTTGAACTCCACGCTTTTTCTTTTCAACTGAGGGTTTCGGATGCAGAAATCGAGATAAAGAGCCTTGTTCTGATCAGAAGATAATGCAGACTCCTTGCTGTAAAGCAGATCCTCTATGATTTTGGCTTGAAAAAAGTGCGCGACGCCATCGAAGTCTTTGAAGCCGATAATCACGTCTTTGAAAAGCAGCGAGACGGGGATCTCCTCAAGCATCCCTGAATCTTGGATTTTCCTTTTTAGTTTAATAGTGCGTTTCTCTGTGACCGTGCCCACCTGCCGAACCAAGCCGAAATCGCCATTCGAAATGAATATCCCGTATGCGTTGCTATTGGAGACAGCCATCACCTTATCTCCCGGTACAACTTCCGGGTAGCCAGGGAAAAAATGCTCACGAATCAGGCGATTGTAGTCACCGACTTCGGAGTTAGAGTGAGCAATAAGTATCGATTCTCCGTTTATCTTGTTCCCGCAGGATTCGAGATATCGCCCCATCAAATCCTGGTGTTCGACCTTCTGAACGTCGGGGTAACTGAAATCAACTACCAGTTGGTTGAAAGACTTGGCACGCAATGCGCTTCTAAGGGGAACTGCGTTCGCCATTACGCCGCTTTCCGATTTCTGTCGGACAACCTCAGATAACTCGAACTCAGTCGAGCGCACGTGATGTTCGCGGTATAGGTAGTCAGAATCTAATGCGGGGGAAAAATTCATCCCGACCGGTGGCAGTTGCGCATCATCACCGATGAAAATTACCTTCTTGCAGTGATCATTGTGATCCAAATTTACGAACTTTAGGAAGTCAGCAAGCAGATATCCCGTTCCGAATCGGAAAAACTCGCCCTCTTGATAGATATCCGAAATCATTGAGGCTTCATCCACGATGTAAACTGTGTCGGAAGAGAGGCAGTTAACATTCAGTCTGGCGTAAAATTTGTAGGTTTCGGTACCGTCGGTATCGTCGTCGCAATACTCAGCTATATCATCGAACGAGTAGATGGTCTTGTGAATCGTGTATGCGGGTGATTTAGTCTTGCTTGCGATCACCTTGGAAGCCTTGCCTGTTGGCGCAGCTAGAACATAATTGCGCCCAATGGCACGAAAATATTCTGTCAGCCCCTTAGTGATAAAGGTCTTGCCGGTTCCCGCATAGCCTTTGAGGAGAAAAACGCTTTCTATTCTGCCATCTAGGAATCGTTCAAGTTGGCTGACGAGTTTCGCCTGACCGTCGGTCAGGTCATATCCCGCGAAAACGTCGTAAATACTTATCAACCTGCGCGTGTTAGAAGGGCTGAAGTCAATTGCCCTTGAGGCATTGGTGGAAGCATGCTTGAAGCTGACAAGCGCTGCTTCGTCGAGAGCTTGGCTGAGGTTAGCGATCTCTGCTTGCGCAGCTTTCTCAGAAGCCTCCAAGCGGCTCAATTCCTCCTTAGCAGCGGCATGCATTTCTGCCTTTGTGTCGGTGTCGGGGACAGCAACGCCTTCCGAGGCCTTGGCCGGTGGGATGTAAGCCGGATACGGTTCGAGAACATCACCGCTGTAGGTTTTGTAGAACCACAATGCGAGAAGGTATGCCTCTTCAATCAGTGACAAGGAAGTCTGAGCATCTATCGAGCAGCCATGAGCGGCTTTGTTGCCGAGGATACGCAAGGCGTGAAGTTTCTGACATACGGATTCACCAACTGCGTCTTGGAAATAGGGAGATTTGAGTTTTTCGAAAAAACCGTCAGTTAACTCACTGGGCAGCCTCAGTTCTCTGTATATGATACCAACCAGTACTTCCGCGAAGCAGCGAAGCTTTACTGCAACTGTGTGTGGATCCGTGTGCGCATATTGCTCAGCGAAAGCAGCATGCTGATATAGCTGTGGCCAACAGGCTTTTAACGGCTCAAAATTACTGGGATTCATTTGGATTTTTTCATAAGGCAACAATTCAAGTACAGTTCGCCAGCGTAACCTAAAACATGTAGTTAATGCTGGGTGTATGTCACAACCACTATATCTTGCGAGTATTTAGCTGACCACTAGACAGACCCCGCGAATGACCCTGCATAGATTGGATGCTAGTTATATGGTCCTAGTGACTCGTAGATTGTAGTCATTAAGTGCCTGATGCAAACACCTGCGTTGAAGATCGCGGGGGCCAATCGGCACAAAAAATATAAGAGACTGATTCAAAAGGATTTAATATGTTTATCGTTCTTGTGGTCAACCGCTCACGAATACCCCAAACTAGATGATGACCCAATGAACTCCTGAGTGATGATTCGCATTGGGCTGCCATCAACAACCCCCAGACGGAGGCGCAGACTAATCATGACTCATGTAGAGCAATCTCCCCCAACCAGCAATCTATCTGTTCTGGAGTCGCTCGGTCTACCACGTAACTGGCTAGCCGCCCATCAGCACATAGTGTCTGGTGTATCTCCTGAGATCGTCGTCAAACTGAGCACGCTATTGGGGTCTAATACCCGAACAATTTGCCAGATGATTGGCATTAGCCGAGACACACTGAATCGCCAAATCAAACGGGGCAATCGCTTATCGACAGCTCAGGGAGATCGCGTTTACTGGGCAGCCTTAGCAGTGGACGCAGCCATATCCCTACACCGGGGAGATACTGCTAAAACGATGAGATGGCTCACCCGCTCTGCGTGGGGATTAGGTGGTGAAAAACCGGCCGATGTGATTACTACGCCTATGGGAGCGCAGGCAGTTATCGATCTTGTCGGCCGGATTCGGCATGGCATCCCCTGTTGATTAACAGTTCATACGTGACCATAAAGCACCAACAATAGGCTCATCTGGTGAGCCGATCACCCCGACCAATCGGCTCATTTGATGAGCCGATCACCTCGACCAATCGGCTCACTTGATGAGCCGATCACCTCGACCAACCGACTCACTTGATGAGCCGATGACCTCGACCAATCGACTCACTTGATGAGCCGATCAACACAACCACTCAAATCGTGGTTAGATAAGCTCTCGATTGCCTTCAATTTTCCCAAATTGATCAGGGTCTGCGGGTTGATAATCATCCGAAAACATATTCATCAACCGATGCTCCTGTCTCAGGTTGGCCAGCGCCCCAAAAAAGCAGCCTTCACATAGGTGTACCTGATATCGTTCACCATCGTGCTGCGAACCATAACCCCAGCAAGCTTCCAGCGTGCCGAATTCCTGCGTACCGAGCGATTTAGTAGTACTAGCACCACAGACATCGCACAAAATATCGACGACCTGTGTGGTAGGAACGATTGCTTCGACCTTCATGGCAATACTCCTCGTTGTGATGCCTGATATCAGAACCTGTATAGGTATCGATGGCGAGCATCAGGGCATAGGATGTTGAGCGGCATACGCCGCAACCAGCCGCACAGCCAATGCGTAACTGAGCGGTAGACGTGTTTTGTATTTCCTCAGGCAGTCTGGCCTATCGACTGCCCGTTCCAGTGCAGATAGAGAGCTTGCCTGCTCGGCCAGCAGCCCCAGTTGCTCAGCCAGTTTCCTATCCCGTTCTTCCCAATCCACACTGGGATGGTGAACTGCTCGCTTGGCGGCAGGTAACTGTTGATACAACCAGGCACGATCATGTTTATAGAGCCAGGTGAAAGCCGTTCTGCACACCTGCTCGACAAAGCCTCGACTAGCATCAGCATGTTTTGCCAAATATGCAGCCACCGTTACACGGTGCTCACGGAGACGGTTAACCCTTCTCAAATGCCGTCGCCAGTCAGACAGCCCTTGGTGGCTCTGAATAATGGCTTCGACCGCCCCGACAGAAACGCCATGACTGTGCGCGATCTGCTGCCGTGATCCCCCCATGAACGCCTGACGCCATATTCCCCGCTCAACTTCAGCTGTAATGCGCTTGGCACGGTGATCAACCGGTTGATTGTGTCTCAGGGCGAGTTGCTTGATATAGCCGATGCTGTATCCGGTCTGGCAGGCAATCTGTCGCATGGAAACCCGCTTCACCAACAATGTCAGTATTGCTGTTTCTGATAGCTGTCCGTCGCTAGGCATAGTGGATTGTATCTGCACCGCAGCTGGGCTACTGATAGAAAAAAATTCCGCTGGGCTACGGCTTACAAACGCCATCAGCATCACATGTTTCAGGTAGTGGTGACTGCGGTCACCGTGCACCAGCCCCGAGACGTATCGATAGTTGGCCAGCCCCGGCGGCACTATTGGCGTTATATCGGCAAACAACCCCTGCCAGAACTCCGTCATGGCCTGCAACAGGGGCTGGCTACGCAGATGGCCTCTGGCCGTCAGATAGCCCTGTTGCCCGAGCCATCGCTGGTACAGCTCAGCTAGCGACTCCGTTGGCGACTGGACGCACAGATACCGATGCATAGCGGTGATATATGTAGAAAGTTTGATTTCCTGTTCAGATGGACGCGATGGTTCACAGGGTATCTCGGGATCCGGTATTAGCAGTCGCCGATCAATACCTCCCGCACTGGCCGCCAGGGTTTGCAATCGTAGCTCATGCTTGGCACAGGCCGTGACCCCATACAACTGGTGTACCGTATGCCAATACCCACACCCGAACTGCTTTTCATCTTCTAGAAGACAGGCCGGACACCATTTCAGGCAAGCGCCACCGACCCTTAGTTTGCTGGCGGCTTGTCCTGACAGGGCCATTATTCCCCTCCCCTCACCCAGCATGGCGGCAGCCAGGGCGTGGACTTGGTGCTTATTGTTCAGCGTCAGGGCGAACAATGGGAAGGCCGAGCCGTGGTGCAGCAGGTATTGCGGATCCACCCCCGCCGCCTGGGCAGCCGCCTTAATATGGCCTGGTAATGCCGGATGCAACCGAACAGCAGGACAGTGGAATAGCTGGTTACAAAAATGGTTTCGATCACTGTATGCCGAATGAACAAAATACTGGCTGACCCAGCTGTAGGCCGACTCGCCAGGAATATAGGTGGGGATCACCGAGGTCAACACTGATCACCCCTCAGATCCCAAGAGCCCCACCAGATCGACGCCTGCATGCTGCAACATCATTAGATGGGCCAGAGGGTGCAACGGATCTCGGGCTGACTTCTCATGGTAGCCCCGTGCATTGCGCAGCTGTGGGGGTAATTGCCATACCTGACCTGGCCCCCCACTATTGGTGAAATACGCAGTAAGTGCCAGGGGATCACATTGCGAGTCCATCTGCTGAAACCACGCATTGATCGTTTTGATACTTTTGACCGTGCGCATCGCCTCGCCCGAGATGCCCATCGAATCAGTCACCAGCTGAGTTAGCGCACACAGGGTGAGAGCACTCGCGGACTGGGCTAATGCCAGCGACGCCAACTCAATCTCTTTCATCCGCTCGGAAAAATGACCATCGTATCCCCCCATCCAGTGCCCACAATGGGGGCAGAGGCCCTCGTATGGTGGGATCAGTTGTTCCGACAATAATTTGGCAGAAAAACCACAGCCTGCGCAGTGACCAGACAAACCGCATTGATGCCGATAACAATGGAACACTCCTGGTAGTTGATGATCTCGGTGGTAGTAGGGCATACCATGGAGCTCATAATCCTCGGCAATACAGTCTGCGCACCAGCGCCAATATTGGTGTTGTACATTGTGCAGGCCAGTCACCCGTAACCGAAGCTGAGAACGGCCCGCCAGTGCTGATGTCACTATCCTCTGCTCATCCGGAGTCAAAAAAGAAGCTAAATAATTGCCGACAGAGTGATCCTGCCACGCACGTTGAACGTGTCGGGCCCGAAATTGGGTATCGAGGACAGGATCGTCGGGATGACATAAACGATGGGGACGGATTTGTGGGCTGCTCAGCCCCAGCACCTGGGCCGTTGCAGTAAACGTCCCGTGCGTGCTCAGCACATGCATCCGGCCAACTACCGCCCCTAAATGCTCACCAGGTAGCAACTCCAGCCGATGGAGGATCATTTCCACGACCCCTTATCTACAGAGTAACCGAGTTGCCCCAGCAATGAATCCGGGGATAATTGCTCTAAAGTTTTTAGCTTCTTTTCCTCTGTTTTTGGCAGCTTTTTGGTGATTTTAACCTCGCCTTGCAGCAGGATTTCTCCTTCTGCTGAATATGCGTCTCCATCAACAACCTGACTATTTCCCACTGATTCGAGCAGTAACATCGGCGATAAGTCCTCAAATTGGTAGTAATCACCTTTACGCAGAGCACTCAACGCAGGCTGGAGGATTTTAAATTCGCGATTGAAACATAGGTCCAATGCTGCGATCGAGAGATCTTGATCTGTTGGTTTCAGCAGGGTTAGATATGATAGCGTGGCGCGAACTAGACTGGTTGCAATAGCCGGGATACCGGCACTCAAATAATGTATATGTTGGCGTAACACATCCTCTGATGTTTTCTGGTTTTTCAGAAATCTGGTTTGACATATCAGGCGGATAAAACGCAGCCAAAATGAGCTATTTATATCGCAGCTAACCAACTGCATAAATCCATTTTTAGTTGCTCGGCGGGTTAGCGTCATTTCGCTATCAAACAATTTCATCGTGGCCAATGTTCCGACAAACATCAACGGGATCCCCACTCGATTTAATAGTTCCTCTAAAAATTTCATGGTGGTTTTCTCGTTGTTACTGATCACTTCATTCTTGGCAGACCTGGCCAGGTTTTGCGCTTCATCAAGGATCAGCAAACCAACCCCATGGCCGATAAACGATTTTTGCACTACCGAAATCAACTCATTAACAGAGCGGTTCCTATGGGTATGGCTATAACTCTCACCAGTGACAGCGTCGAGTGATTCTAACAAGTTCAGCAAAAGTGCTTTTTGGCCACGGCGATCATGAATTTCAATGTACAGATAGGTCACCTGCACTCGACTCACAATAATTTCGTGACCATGCAGGTCCGTATAGCGATCATGCTCTATCGTTTGTGGTATCTGTTGGCAAATTTGCCTAACCATCGTGCTCTTCCCACGTCCGCTGAGCCCTAGCAGTAACAGGCTATACTGAACAGACAACCCAAGACTCAGTACATGAGAGGCTTTCCATGGCTCGGCTTTGTCACGATCAATTGCAGCTAATATCCGGCGCACATCTGCCCCCACAGGATTGCGTCGAGTATACCCGGCCTCGATCATTCGTCGTATTTGGTCATATAAACGGTACGCCTCATCTGGAGAGGTATACACGTCCGCCAGTTGATCTATGGCAGTGCGGATAAAATATGAATGCAGCGATTCATCCACCCCTGCAAGATCCAGATCACACTGAAAAGGGATCTCACAGTTCGCATAAAATTGTGCCGTTGAGAGCGGCAAGCCAAGCCCCTCGATATAGGGGTTTCCCCGATATTTTGAATTGGGATGTGGGTAATATTGAGGTGCGGCCATGACTATTTCTCCTGAACTGTAAATATTGTCGGATCAGCAAGGTTCTGACTGGGTGTTTTTTTAATATAATTATCTTGCTGATATGTATTTCTTAAATCAGCAGCAATAGCCATTTCCTCATGATGACGTTGCAAGTTCCCTTCGACCTGTTTATGGCTTTTCATTCCTGACTGTATATTTTTTGCAGTGGATTTTTTCAGTCCACGATTAGTTTTTCGAATTACCTCATCACATTCGCGAAAGTCCATTTCTAACACTGCGCGAGCATTGAATCTCTTCTCATCTAACGCAGCCAATTGTTGTTTAACAATATACAGGCGATGCATGACATTTGCCCAAACCTGATTCCGATATGCCTCACTGCGATCTGTCAGCTCAACCTGATAGACCTCATCACTATCTTCAGTTTTAAACCAAAGATGATTAGTACATGTATCTATGTACCTGACTCTGATTTTGAAACGCCCGAGATTTTTCGCCTGATCCAGCCACTGCATTCGAACAATTTCATTACTGCTATAGTAAAGGCCTCGAAAAAATATCCCCTCAGCACGCACCGTAGCCTCATCCTCTGGCAACAGAGCAAATCGCAGGCGGTCTATGGGAACAGGCCTCACCATCACTGAATTTTTCAGACCCCAGTTCCATACATCACGAGGAGTAAAACCAACCCCATCACGTGACATTTCTAGGTTGTGCGAGGTCACGCGCTGACGATGATTATTTGAATAGATAATGATATTAATAAGCCGATACATGAACTGTTCATACGTCAGCAGGGGGCGACGAGATGCGTGCTGATCCTCCTTATGTGGATACTTAACCACCTTGCCTGCCTCGAACGGGACCGCTAGAGTCTGAATAATGTCGAAAGTTTTCTCCACTTGGCCTTTCATATCCCCGCGATGATAGGCATTAAAATTACCAACTGTGACACCAATGAGTCCGCGCAGCAGGCTGCAAATATTGGTATCAGTATTCTCAGAGCCCCGGTCGAACGTTAATTCACGACATGGTAAATTGCAGGGCCAGTCAGCCTCTTCGATCTCCACACCATACTGCCGACAAAACTCTTGCTTACTGCTCATCGCATTGAATAAAGCCTGGCTTGCTCCATGCCAACAAGGCGAGTCGAAACCAACATGCAATCCAACAATCATACTGCTGGCGGTATCAACGACAAAATATATAACCGGTCTTCCAGTACTCAGTAGTTCATCGTTACTATACGGGTAACGGATGTAAACATCGGCAATAGTACTGTCTATTTCATATCGTGACGTTGGCCCCCGCAGGCCCGCACGGGCAAGACCTGGCTTTCCTGCATGGTCACGAGAGTAATTAATACTGCCTACTCGTTTTTTTAGGAACGTGAGATTACTGACGAATTTTTTTAGATGATATTTAAATATCCTTGGTGATATTAAATCTTCCCTATGAAGTAACATTTTAATTGGTTCTGCTACGTCACAATCCTCAACACCCTTCGGTAAAACATTGACACACTCATATTTCAAACAATAGTCAAAGTATAGCTCTGACAGCCTCACGTCTGAGCCAGATTTAATAGATTTTGAAAAACGCTCAATTTGTATAATATCTCGCCGAGTAATGCCACGATATGGTGTACCATATCGAGTAATTGGGCCGTTCTTGGTTGCTCTCTGACCTAAGGGCACATCTGGCAATTGAAAGTTGCTGCCACAATTAAAATAGTGTGGGAGCAATGAATTTGGAAATGATCCAAAAGTGAAATAACTGTTCAATTGAGCGCAAATGTATTTCCTACTTCGACCGGAATTTTCAATCAACGTTTGCAATATACCACTTGCATCACCATATAAATAGCGATGTAACAATTCAGGCTGACTAAGCAACGGACTGATTACAGCCAGCCTCTCATTGCGAATCTTGATCCATTGAGGTTCTAGCTCACTATCAGAGGAAAACAAAATTTTTGGAAATTGATGTTCAGCAAGAGTCCACTCACCACTTTCAATATTAGACTCGACATTCTCGATTAATAGATTAGTCGGCCGTTTTGGTGGCCCATCTAATAATTCACTTACAGCTAACAACCCCATGTCATAACAAATAGAAACAATCAGAAACTCTGAACCACCATTTGTATTAGTGATCAGTTTCTGGTTAACTCGCATGGACCACCTCGTTGAATGGCACAGGCCTATATAACTCTAAACGTTGTGTAAGATCAACGATGATAACACCATGATAAACTGCATATTGAAATACACATTTCACCTGCACGTCAGAAACATTCAACTCCTTGGCCACCTGCTGGATCAACACTAACAACGTATTTGAGGGATGGGCAATCAGGTGATGTTTGATACGTCCCAATACAATGAGGTATATGGTCTCAGATACCTGTATATACTCAGGCATATCAAAGCACTCACGTAGAAATTCCAGATTATATATATGTATTTTATTGAAGCTTTTTTCCGTTAACAACACATGATCAATATTTTGAGTGCGCCAATACTCAAGAGCAATTTTCTCTTTTGCTCGTGTTCGATTAACGACTCGGGGACTTGTGATCGCAGAATCCAGTGCATCGGAATATTTAAAGCTGTATGCTGTCAATCGTGCTTTGCCACTATCGGATTGCCTCAGCACGACAAAATCCTGAGTCATAGTTTTAGCTGGGATGCGGCCACCATAATTCGCCCGCTCTTTGTAATTACCAGGATGGACAATGTGCAGAGATGCCGCAATTTTGAGCGTTTCATGCAGTGGTAACGGATACTGTTCGAGAATGTCGATAACGGTTGGATCGCGTTCGAAATAGAAAAATGGTGCCCTCTCGCCACGACTCAGCAGATGATGCTCACGCCGAGTTTTGTGACTATACACAATCTGCCCCTGACCATAGGTATGGGACTGCCGCACCGTGACCCAGGGCCGATACCCCCGAGCCTGGATACTGCGGTTGTACCGTTCTGTTTTTGCGATCTCCGCATCGGTGACGATGGGCTGCTGAACCGTTTTTTGCTGCATGACTACTCCTACCTGACTTGCATACAACCTAGTAACTGGGCAGGGAGTCGTCAACCGCAATAGCGCACGTAAGGCGTTGTTTTTACTTATTTATTTTTATAAATAATAACTATCGACGCTATCATGGCAAAAATGCCACACTCAACAAAATTTCATTTTTTATCTTAAAAAACATAGAGTTATAAAAAATCACATAAGCATACATAATCACGAATATTTATTTTTATAAATAATAAGCAAATATTTTTTATTCCTTTTTTGACATAAGAGGGTGGCGGATATAGAACATTATTCTGAGGCGATTGGTGATTCCGCTCAGAAAAAATGTCCATTTTGGGCTACAAAAGGCTCCATGCGAAGAGCAATCAATGCATCCATACCAAAAAATTCAGCCCGGCAAGGGTGGCCTGCCGGGCTGTGGGTGACTGACGAGCGGATAACTCACGTCAACAAGCGATTAGACATGCCATCCAGCTTCGCTTTGGTCTTTTCCCAACCGGGCATCACCTGACTCATCAACCGGTAAAACTCAGCCTGTTAGAGCTCGCCAAAGAGCTCAATAACGTCAGCAAAGCCTGCAAGCTCATCGGCTACAGCCGTCAGCAGTTCTACGAAATTCGCCGTAATTACCAGACCTATGGTGCCGAGGGATTGCTCGACAAATTGCCCGGCTGCAAAGGGGTTCATCCCAATCGGGTCGCTCCCGAGATTGAACAGGCCATCCTCGATTACTCCCTCACCAGACCAACCCATGGCCCACTGCGGGTCGCCCAAGAACTGGCTCTGCATGGTATCAACGTCAGTGCCGGTGGAGTGCGTGGCGTGTGGCAACGGCACGACTTGCTCTCCAAACACGACCGCTTGCTGCGCCTTGAGAAAACGCACCGTGTGCATATTCCGGCCGATCATGAACACCGATTCCGGTTCAACGTAAACACCATTTCCGGACCAATGTGAACGCTCATTCCGGCTCAACCTGAACACTTTGCCCCTCCTTTCCGGAAACAGTGTTCAACATCCCGGAATCACTGTTCACATTCACCAGAATCATCCTTAACGCATTGATTTAACAACCTTTGATACGCTCTCCCTTTTGCCAGGGAAGAGCCTATGTCTGCCAAGAGGATTGCAATGCGTAAAATTCGTGAAGTGCTGCGACTGCGGCTGGAAGCTGACCTCTCTGTTCGCCAAATCAGTATCTGTACCAAGGTCAGTGTCGGCTCCATCCAGAAACTCCTCAAAAGTGCCCAGGCGCTCGGCCTTAGCTGGCCCCTGCCCACCGAGCTTGATGATGGCCGACTGGCTGCCCTGTTTTATCCGCAGGCCGATACCACCATATCGGCCTGCCATGTCGTGCCGGATTGGCCCTCTGTCCATCAGGAGCTCAAGCGCAAGGGGGTCTCCAAACAGCTGCTCTGGGAGGAGTACACCCAGCGCTATCCCAATAGCTGTTACAGCTACTCCCAGTTCTGCGACCGTTACAAGTCCTGGTGTCAGTTGCAAAAGCGCTCCATGCGCCAGATCCATAAGGCGGGGGAAAAGCTCTTTATCGACTACTGCGGGCCCACGGTGCCCATCGTGTCGCCGACCACGGGTGAGGTCCGTCAGGCACAAGTCTTTGTCGCCGTGCTCGGTGCGTCCAACTACACCTTTGCCGAGGCCACCTGGTCACAGTCACTGCCGGACTGGCTGCAAAGCCATGTCCGTGCCTTTGAGTTTTTCGGCGGGACACCGGCACTGCTGATCCCCGACAACCTCAAGAGCGGTGTCAGCAAGGCTTGCCGATACGATCCCGAGCTCAACCCCAGCTACCAGCAGTTGGCCGAGCACTATCAGGTGGCGGTGATGCCAGCTCGTCCTTACAAGCCCAAGGACAAGGCCAAGGCGGAGGTGGGTGTGCAGATCGTCGAGCGCTGGATCCTGGCCCGTCTACGCCATCAGACCTTCTTCTCGCTTGCCGAACTCAACCAGTGCATCCGTGCCTTGCTGAACGAACTCAACGAGCGTCCGTTCAAGCAACTGCCCGGTAACCGACGTGACGCATTTGAGCAGTTGGACCGCCCGGCACTGGGACCACTGCCGGTGCATCCCTATCGCTATGTCGCCATCAAAACGGTCAAGGTCAACATCGACTATCACGTCAGCTATGAGCGGCACCATTACTCGGTGCCACACCAGTATGTGGGTCAGCAACTGGAGCTCCATGCAGGCGACACACTGCTTCAGGTCTATCACCAGCAACAGCTGGTCGCGAGCCATCCACGTAAAACCATCCCGGGGATGAGCACGCTCCCTGAGCACATGCCGGAACGTCACAGCAAGCAGCAACGCTGGACCCCAGGGCGTCTTAAACAGTGGGCTGCTGACATCGGACCGAGCACCTTGTGCTGGGTTAGCGAACGGTTGGAAGAGAAAGCCCATGCCGAGCAGGCATACCGACTCTGCCTGGGGCTGCTGAGTCTTAGCCGGGAGTATCCGCCATCACGGGTTGAAGCCTGTTGCCAGTTGGCCAACCGGGAAGGTCTGGTGCGACTCAAACAGCTCAAGTCGGTGCTGACCAGTGGCCGCGACCAACTGCCCGCAAGCCCGCTGAGCTACCCAGAGTTACCGCAAGAGCACGAGAACATCCGTGGTCCCCAGAGCTTCCACTAAAGAGGATACGCCCCATGACCCAACAAACCCTGACCCGCCTGAGAAACCTGAAACTGACCGGCATGGCGGATGCCGTGCAACAACAACTGGAACATGCGAGTACCTACGAAGGGCTGCCCTTCATCGAGCGGCTAAGCCTGCTGGTCGAACACGAACAACTGAGCCGGGAGCAGCGTAAGCAAACTCGGCTGGTCAAGCAGGCAAGGCTCAAACTCCAGGCCACGGTGCAGGAGCTGGACTACCAGTCAGCACGCAACCTGGAGCGGTCACAGGTAGCAAACCTGGCCCAAGGAGAGTGGCTGCGCCGGGGCCAGAACCTGCTCATTACCGGCCCCTGTGGCTGTGGAAAAACCTACCTGGCTTGTGCGCTGGGCTACCAAGCCTGTCAGCAAGGGCATAGCACTCGTTACTACCGGCTGCCACGTCTGCTGCTTGAGCTGAGCCAGGCCAAGGTAGATGGCAGTTACGCCAGACTGTTGGGTCAACTGGCAAGGATAGAGCTGCTGATCCTGGATGACTGGGGACTGGAGGCGGTGAATGCCGAACAGCGCAACGCACTGCTGGAGATCATGGATGATCGGTATGGGAAATACTCGACGATAGTGGTCAGTCAGCTGCCAACTGAAGAGTGGTACGCGAGCTTGGGTGACAACACCCTGGCAGATGCGATCCTGGACCGGCTGATGCACAACGCTCACCGGCTGCCACTGAAGGGAGAATCGATGAGGAAGAGGAGAAGTGAGTTGACCCAATCTGAACAGTCGAGTTAGAAACGAGATGACGTGAGCGCGTTAAGGATCAGGGGGTTCACGTTGGCCGGAATGGCTGTTCAACTTCGCCGGAATACGCACCGTGAGCAGACCATTGAGCTCAATGACGAGCAAATTCGCCTGTTAGAGCGCTTCAGCCCCGAGTTTCGCGAACGTCAGATTGAGGTCCACTACACCGGGGAACTGGTGGCGGTCGATACCTTCTTCGTCGGCGCGCTCAAGGGGGTTGGTAAGGTGTATCTGCAAACAGTACTGGACTGCTACAGTCGCCACGCCTGGGGGCTCTACACCAGCAAGCTGCCGGTGACCTCGGTCCATGTGCTCAATGAAACGGTACTGCCGTTTTTCGAAGCCCACGAGGCACTGATCTATACCATCTTGTCGGACAACGGGCGTGAGTTCTGTGGACGACCTGACCACCATCCCTACGAGCTGTTCCTGCAACTGGAGGGGATTGAGCACCGGACAACCAAGGTACGCAGGCCGCAGCGCAACGGCTTTATCGAGCGACTGCATCGCACACTGCTGGATGAACACTTCCGTATCAAGGGGAGGACGACCTGGTATGAGTCGGTAGAACAGATGCAGGCAGACCAGGATAGCTACCTGGAGCACTACAACACCCAGCGGCCACATCAAGGCAGGATGATGGAGGGTCAACCCCCCTACAACATGTTCAAGAAGAGTCTGAAATTGATACCGAAGGAAGTGCGCACTAAAATAGCGTAAACAAGACACCGGTTTGAGGCCGGTGTCAGGTGATAACTAGATCTGTACATACCAATAGAGGCTTATGATCTCACATCAAGGACTTATTCGCTCTTTCCCTAACCTTCCCTTAATGTCAGGACACCAGTTGATAATACAAATTATTTTCTACTCAGCATCTTAAATATGTCTAGAGCCTTTGAACAGGTGTGATACAAATAAGGTTCCAAGATGCAAAGCCTTTCGAGCATTGCCTCTATTCTAAAAATTGCATCATCACTGATTGGCAGATATGCTAATTCTGTACACCATTGCCCTATATATTCAGCCCAGTCATTCTTATCCTCAAAGGCAGCTCCTGCGACTAAACCTAATGAAAGATAGTTTTCGGGCTCAGAGTCCACATCAATATAGTCCCGATATAGACGACTTAAAATCACTACCGACGCAGAAAGCTTTCTGCTTCTAGTCAGACAAGAAACTTGCGCTAACCCGTTCAGCACCTGATAGACTGAATCTTTATCGTTTACCGAGGATAACTTATGCTGTGCGCTTTCTAACAGCGAAACTGTATGTTCCAAATATTTTTCATCAATTTTCCAGAAAGGCGCTGAATTCATCAAAACTTTGAACGATGCTAATGAAACATTAGCGCCGACTTGCTTATCAAGCAAATTAAATATTTCTCTCGGCACATCAGCTGGAATAGAGTTACCTTCCAACGGTCCAGGTAAAAACGAATTCATATTGAGTCGAGAACCAGTCATAAGCTCTTCTTGCAGACATTCAGCGATCTCGAATTCACCAACTTCTTGACATACATTATATACCCGTCCATAAATCTCATTAATGAATTGATCTGCTGTCAAGTACGTTGGTAACCATCTTGGCTCCTCTAGTAGATCAATAAAATTTTGACAGTAAAAATAAAGCCCTCTCT
Organism: Aeromonas sp. ASNIH1; assembly: GCF_002934285.1. Lineage (NCBI taxonomy): Bacteria > Pseudomonadati > Pseudomonadota > Gammaproteobacteria > Aeromonadales > Aeromonadaceae > Aeromonas > Aeromonas sp. ASNIH1. The sequence continues at coordinate 4,511,653 of NZ_CP026228.1, forward strand.
GTTGAGCCGCCCATTGCTCTACTTTGTCAAAGGTAACATTTTCTTCCAGTGCAGCTTCAACAATTAAGGCTGACTGGGCAAGTGAAGCGAGACGCCGGTAGAATGGTGGCATACTGCGAAATATCTGAAGTCGCGCCAGTTCACCATCGACGAAAACAGCCATCGAGCAAAAAAGACGTAGATTTTCTAATGTTTTTACAGCCGACACACTCTCAAAAAGAGCTTTAAGAGTCGCATCTAATGAATTTGCGAATTTCAAAATACCGATTTCAAGGCAAGATATCAAAAGTATCGGATGACTGCTTTCAATTGCTCGCTTTGCTATTGACTGATACGAATCTTCGTCAACGAGCCTAGTTGAAATGACTTTTGATATTGACTTATGCATACAAAGCAATAAATTATTTTCAGTTACTCCACCTTCTATTCTACCTTCGAGGTACTGCTTGAGTTCATTATTACAGAACTCCTCAATGTTTTTACTCCCGCTGTACTTACCCACAAGCCGTTCATAATAACGGATTTCATTTGGGACCAGTGTTGAAACACTATTTGATGGTCCTTGAAACTCATTCTTTAACACACCTTTAATGTGGGCTGGTGATAAATCCAAATCAAGCAACAAGTCAGATACATCATCATCACTTACTGCCTCCATTGAGAGAACTGCTCTCCAGTACTCAAACTCCTCTTTCGAAAGGCAACTCTTCTTCGCTACTGTCTCAAATATACTTAACCGTCTGTCGATATCTCCCAAAAGCGGCCAAAAACTATTATTAAGTATCTGCACATCACCTTTGGTTAAAGAAAATGCTGAACTTTCTTCTGGAATATTTCGTAGAAACCAAACATTGCGATTAATATCCTCTAAGGAGGACTCTTCCTCGACATTGTCAAAAGTACTGCGAATAGCTTTAAAGAGAGCGGTTCTGGAAAATGCGACTTCTTTATCACCAAAACTAATCGTGACATCTGTTACTAGCTCTAGTTCTTCCAACAACTTACTATCAGATAATAGTTCCTCTCTCACCAAACTGGGGAATAAATTGAGAGTGTGCGAAACCATATAAGCTCGCACTGAATATGAGTTAGTCATAAACCTCTTCCTCCAGTATCGATTTCTGAGCGATACTTTTAACCTCCGACTTCATCGAATCAATTACAGTCTTAAAGCTCCACGGGTCATTATCCTTTAGCGGCCCCAAAACAAACTCATCCAACCATGCTTTGTAGCCTTTCTTTTGCTCGTCTGATAAAGACTCCGGCGGAATCAACACTGAATTCACTTTAATAACCTCGCCTAAATAGGCCATACCTTCATCCCCTCTTATTTTATGAGCTTGGGCCCACTCCCTATAACCCATAAGCTCATATAGCCAGCAGGAGCTAGCGCGACTTAGTTCAGGTGAGATATCGGCGGTCCACTGAGTTTTTATTGCTTTTGCAATAGTCTTCATCGTCTCATGTAGCCACTGGGCATCTCTTGGGAGCTGAACCAGACCACTAATCCTGATCAAAAACAGATTTTCTCTTATCATTCTTAGCTGTTTAGTTGGTTTAAACTCACCATCAGACATAACGGAGTGATTTAGGTGATATTCAAGCTCTTCACTGGAAATGCTAACAATCTCTAACCCAAACTCCCGAAGTAATGTTCTGAATTCAAGCTTCTGAGCTTTAGAAATAAGTCCTTTATGGTGTAGCGTCTCGATAAAGTCTAATGATGTATAGATTGGTACTGTTCTTTCATCAAATGCAATATTTCGATGCTTATTCATAAATCGATCATCTATCAAAGCTGCATCGCATATTTTTAGCGCCTCAAAAAGCTCTTCTGTTGGCTTGGCATAATTGTTCTCAGAAGCAGCTATTTGGTCTTTTTTTAAAGGTATTTCAGCGAGTGTAACTTTCCCAGATGTAAGCCCATTAAAAAACAACTTTCTTATACTTTCTATTTTCGAATCTGCCTGCTCGACAACTGAACCGTAGTTTATCAGCGTTCTATATCTATCACGCTCGCCCTTAAATACATACACTTCGAATCCGGCTTCGCTAAGTCTATCAAGCATATCAACGGTAATCAGGTAGGTAATTGACAGTGAATCGAGAAATAATCGTGCTCCACTGAACACTTCAAGATCGACAGGCCATTCTTTTTCGTGCTGGCTAAGATAATTTAAGGCTTTAACACACTGAAATTCAGTGATTACGGCTAGATCTTTGAGTTTTTTTATTAATTGGGAACATGAAGTAAGACTGTGATGAAATAAAGAAAGGTCAGCTTCCACCTCTCTAAAGGTGCCTCCTGCCTTATATACAGGGTAGGAACACACGACCACAGATTGCGACTCATTCGCAGGATTCTCACGCACCTCTTCTAGCATAAACGCAAGCTCTTCACCTACATCTAGTGCCAGCTCAGGATTATTAATTTTCTTAGGATGAAAAACGGAAATTTTGCCATCAGTAACAAGCCGCTCAAAATACTTTGCCTTTTCAATTTGGCTCGGCTGATGAAAAGCAACTTTCTGCTTCTCTTCAAAAAGCCATCGCATAAAAGAATGCGGGATAACTATTTTTTCAAAACAATCAAACAGATGGGTTAATATCCCAATATTTTCCATCACCAAAGCACTGGAAGCATCGACTACAATTGTATTACCAACAATGACCTGATCCAACCTTACACCATGAAATAGCGGAATTACATTTTTCCGCCTTATATCTTTAGCCTTTTTATTTTCAAATGGCTGGATCAGATAAAAATCAGACATTGTCTTATTCAATAGTTCCGCTACTGTAAAAATGGGTGCATCGCCATCTAAATAGGCTTTATAGACCCTCTCATTTTTCTCTCTAGCCTCGGACACCATCTCCCTTAGGTCTTCGAATGATGCCCTTCGCAATGGACCGTTGTCATTAGAGAGATCTATTGCCTTATTGAGCCATGCTGATGTTTCTTGATTGTCCTCCGTGCCCATTGTTGTAGCGATGAAGTATGATGATGCTAGCACTTGAGGATCATCCATATATTTTCCTGTACAGAAATCTAAAATTTGCCTTGCTCTCCGTGGAGAAATTGCTTTAGCTAACTGGGCAGCTTGTAAAAGGTCATTGGCCTTTAACTCATCCCGATTATTCCAGCAATCTTCCACAAAAATGCTAAGAGACTCCCAGTCACCACCAAATATAGCTAGATTGATCTCAAGAGTTTTAAGATCAGTCTGTTGCGACTTATACTGCTTCAATCGAACAATCTGTTCATGAGCACCGATTAAGTCTCCTTTTCTAAAAAGAGACCAAGCCCAATGGGCTTGCAGCCTCTCGCTTCTTTTTACAAGATCTATCTTATCTAATAAAAACTGATGAAGTTCAGCAAACCGCCCCAATAAACAGGCCGCATTACAGACTCTGATAGCATCAGTTTCCTGGCCTGTTCGGTAAAAAAGATCTCGGCAGTATGAGTAGTATTTACTACCTCGATTTGTCCTTTCTAACAAATTAACCAAATGAGCAAGATCACTTGTATCTTCACTTTGTTGATATTGACTTATAGCTAATGCAACTGGGTCAGCCCCCTTAACTGATTCGATGATATTTTGCAACTTTCTGACATCAGCATCTGACGCTCCAGAATTCCCGACCTTCTGTAAAAGCTGTTGTGCATCATCGACCAACCCTGACTTCGCTAATGCCTCTATCTCTAGCATACTAATTGCAATGGAATTAACGGCGGCTTCCATTTGAGTTCTGTGGCGGTTAATATAATCCACTGCTGCCGATATTGGCTGTTGTACCTGTGCCAATACAAATCTGGCTAAACCAAGAGTTGCATCATTCTCTGGACTTAGTGCTGTTTGTCTATTTACTTCCTTTTCTATCGCATCAAAATCGATTTCAATTCCAAAAGCAAATGCCAATGACAAATTCTCAAGTGTTTTCTGAGTGTAACTAACAAAGTAGCTCTCAAGTTCTGAAATTGCTTGTTCGTGTGTTTCACTGTTTCTAAGCTGTAACCACAACACATATTTATCTGATATATTAGCGACATCTTCAGCACCGAGGTGCCTTGCCTGACCTGAACAATATTTGAATAGTTCGACAGCTCTATTTCTAAGCGCTGTCGATTCAGAATCATCTGCAAGTGGAAACTTATCTGCTGCTAAAGGAATAAAAGCCAACACGCTCTCGCGGAGTTCAACCGCCTTAATTGCATTTACCAAGAATGCAAACGCAGAAATCTGCGCCAGTGCTGGTGAAATATAAAATGATGCGTCGCCTATCGCCTGCGCCGAATCTAAAGCCTTTTCCCATTGATGCTCTATCAACAATGTAGAAACCAAAAAGACTTTGCCATCATTGTCTAAATCTTGAGAGCTTAATCCTGCACTTTCTAACCAGAGCAAAGCAGCGTCGTTTCCTTCTACTATTTTTTTAATCATAAAAAAGGCAGAATAATTTGAAGCCCCCCCTGCAAGCAAACCAGACGCCGCATCTACTCTGTTCAATTCAATAGCATCGATAAAGGCCTGTGCTATCGCAGCCTCCTCCGTTTGACACAATTTTTTAGAACATGATAGCCATTTTTTCGCTAGCTGAGCCCTTTCTCCTACACATAAGTATCTTGCAATTAGCGCTAGCGCCCTAGCTTTTACTTGAGGGGTGCCGCCGGACAGCTCTCCATCAATAATGCTTTCTGCTAAAGCAATCGATTTCTCTTTCTTAGGAAAAGAACCGAAAAATCTCAGCAAGGTAATTTCGTGGGCAAGTTTTTCTATTCTTTCGTCTTGAAGATGCTGAGCGGTAAATCCGGCCCCCCTCATCTGATCAACTATCAAATCCGCTGTTTGTTTTGGATGATTTTTAACGGTTTCCAGTAGCTTTTTTTCACTTTCCTGGCGCATTGATTTAATTTGAAGCCACACTTCAATAAAATAAATAAAAATACTTAGACCAATTAACACCCACCCGGTTATAAACATTGGAGTTGATATTGGTCCACTATATTCTGGGAAGAATTTTTGGTTACTCAAAAGCCAATTTAAAATATCTAGCCATAAAGGAGTGTTGAGAATGCCTACTCCTGCCAACAACAACGGTACACTTAGTGCTTTCGCTAATGAAGGTCTATATAGTGCAACTAAAAATTTTATGTTTTTTCGCACAACATCCCAATCAATATTCATGTTGTTCTAAACCCTCTCTGAAGGTGGAGTTTCCTTATCAAATGGCTTGGATATCTGCGCCGTTTCGGTATTGGTTGGTAGCGTCACCTCTTTTGGTGGGCTCTTCTCTTATCAACTCGGTCATCTGTATGCCCATCTACCGCACAGAGAAGTAATCTCGTAGAGCTCATATTCCATGGCGCCATCGCAGATGGTTATTCCACTGCTGCATGTAGTGAATTCGTAGCATGGTGTCGAGTGGATAGGAACGGCTGCCGTTGTCAGCTTTCGGGTAGACCGGTTCAATGACACTGAGCATTCTGGCCCATGGGAGCAAAGCGTCCATGCGGGCTAGGAATGTCTCTTTGCGGGTTTTGCGGCGTTTACCATTGAACTTGCTATCCGCGAAAGTAAACTGTTGGACCATGCTGAACCTCATCCCTGATACCAAGTGAGACTGATAGTCTCACACCAGAGACTTGTTCGCACCTTCCCCAACACGGCTGAAAGATCAAAATGCGATCATTTTTATAATTTAATGACTCTCAGTCCACGGAATAATAAAAAGGCCCTGCTGTTGCAGGGCCTTTGAGTTTCCAACTTGAATGGTCGGTTTCCAACTTCAATGTCACGGTTTCCAACTTAAATGGCCGTGATCAGGCGCCGCGATTACTTGGCGTAATCCTCGGTCGGCACGCAGGAGCAGAACAGATTGCGATCGCCATAGACGTCGTCGATGCGGTTGACCGACGGCCACAGCTTGCTGGCGCGCACCGCGTCGGACGGGAAGACCGCCTCGGCGCGGCTGTAGCCACGGTTCCACTCTGCATCCATCACGTCGTCCTGGGTGTGCGGCGCATGGACCAGGGGGTTGTCGGCGAGACTCCAGTGGCCGTCCTGCACCCGGGCAATCTCGGCGCGGATGGCGGTCATGGCTTCCACGAAGCGATCCAGCTCGCGCTTGGATTCGGATTCGGTCGGCTCGACCATCAGGGTGCCCGCTACCGGGAAGCTCATGGTCGGCGCGTGGAAGCCGTAGTCCATCAGGCGCTTGGCCACGTCCATCTCGCTGATGCCACTGGCTTCTTTGAGCGGGCGGATGTCCAGGATGCACTCGTGGGCCACCCGGCCGTTGCGACCTGTATAGAGCACGGGGAAGGACTCGCCGAGCTTCTTGGCCAGGTAGTTGGCGTTGAGGATGGCGACCTGGGTGGATTTCTTGAGCCCCTCGTCCCCCAGCATGGCGATGTACATCCAGCTGATGGGCAAAATGCTGGCCGAACCGAACGGGGCGGCAGACACGGCGCCGTTGTCACGGCTCTCCTTGTCGGTCTTGACCACGGCGTGACCGGCTACAAACGGTGCCAGGTGTTTCTTCACACCGATGGGGCCCATGCCCGGACCGCCACCGCCATGAGGAATGGCGAAGGTCTTGTGCAGGTTGAGGTGAGAGACGTCCGCGCCGATAAAGCCTGGTGCCGTCAGCCCGACCTGCGCGTTCATGTTGGCGCCGTCGAGGTACACCTGACCACCATACTGGTGAACGATGTCGCACACCTCCTTGATGGTCTCCTCGTACACCCCGTGGGTGGAGGGGTAGGTCACCATCAGGCAGGAGAGCTGGTCTCCGACCTCGGCGGCCTTGGCGCGCAGGTCGTCCAGATCCACGTTGCCTGCCTTGTCACAGGCGGTGACGATGACCTTGAGGCCCGCCATCTGGGCGGAGGCCGGGTTGGTGCCGTGGGCAGAGGCCGGGATGAGGCAGACATCGCGATGCCCCTCGCCGCGAGACTCGTGGTACTTCTTGATGGCCAAGAGGCCCGCGTATTCGCCCTGAGCGCCGGAGTTGGGCTGCATGCAGACCGCATCGTAGCCTGTCACCTTCACCAGCCAGTCTTCCAGATCTGCCAGCAGCAGCTGGTAGCCCTGGGTCTGCTTGAGCGGCGCGAAGGGGTGCAGCTTGCCGAATTCAGGCCAGGTCACCGGGATCATCTCGGCGGTGGCGTTGAGCTTCATGGTGCAGGAGCCGAGAGAAATCATGGCGTAGTTCAGGGCCAGATCTTTCGCTTCGAGACGGTGGATGTAGCGCAGCATCTCGGTCTCGGAGTGGTACTTGTTGAATACCTCGTGGGTCAGCACGGCGTCGGTGCGCAGCAGATCCTGCGGAATGGCGTGATGAGTCTGGGCGGCCTGGTCGAGGGCCTCCACATCGAGGCCGTGACCCGCCCCAAGGAACAGGTCGAACAGCTCGGCTACATCGCCTCGGGTGGTGGTTTCAGAGAGGGACACACCGACTGCACCATCGAGATCCGCACGCAGGTTGATGCCGAGCCCTTCGGCCTTGGCAATGAGTGCAGCCTTGTCCGACGTCAGTACTGTGAGGGTATCGAACCAGCTTCCGTGCTTGAGGGCCACGCCCTTGGCGGTGAGGCCGAGCGCCAGGATGGTGGTCAGACGGTGCACGCGGGAGGCGATGGTTTTCAGCCCCACCGGCCCGTGGTAGACGGCGTAGAAGCTCGCCATGTTGGCCAGCAGCACCTGGGCGGTACAGATGTTGGAGTTGGCCTTCTCGCGGCGGATGTGCTGCTCGCGGGTCTGCATGGCCATGCGCAGGGCGCTCTTGCCACGGGCATCCTTGGAAACGCCGATGATGCGACCCGGCATGGAGCGCTTGTAGGCATCGCGGGTGGCGAAGAAGGCGGCGTGGGGGCCACCGTAACCCATGGGCACACCGAAGCGCTGGGCACTGCCGAACACCACGTCGGCACCCAGTTCACCCGGGGATTTGAGCAGCAGCAGGGAGAGCATGTCGGTCCCGACGCAGGCCAGCCCCTTCTGGGCCTGGACGGCGGCAATGAGGGAACGCAGATCGGTCACATTGCCGGTGGTGCCCGGGTACTGGAACATGGCACCGAACACCTCTTCGCTCACGGCCTCGCTCGCAGGGCCGACCACCACATCGAAACCGAAGTGGACCGCGCGCTCCTTGACCACGTCGATCACCTGGGGGTGAACGTCGTCGGCCACGAAGAAGAGGTTGGATTTGGATTTGGCCATGCGCTTGGCCAGCGCCATGGCTTCGGCGGCGGCGGTGGCTTCATCGAGCAGGGAGGCGCTCGCCAGATCCATGCCGGTGAGATCCAGGGTGAGCTGCTGGAAGTTGAGCAGGGCTTCGAGACGGCCCTGGGCCAGCTCGGGCTGATAGGGGGTGTAGGCGGTGTACCAGCCCGGGTTTTCCAGCACGTTGCGCAGGATGACGTGGGGCACGTGGGTGTCGTGGTAGCCCATGCCGATGTAGCTCTTGGCGATCTGGTTCTTGGCCGCATAGCCCTTGAGCTTGGCCAGGGCCTCCACTTCGGTCATGGGGGCGCCGATACCAAGCGGCCCCGGACGACGGATGGCGGCGGGGACCGTCTGCTCAATCAGATCGTCCAGGCTCTCGGCACCCACGGTGGCGAGCAGGGCCCGCAGTTCTTCCTCACCCGGGCCGATATGACGGCGGATGAAATCGGTTTTTTGCTCGAGTTCAAACAGTGACTGGGTCATTTCCCTATTTCCTGGTAATAGGTCCTGGCATGACATCCTGATAACCAAGACCTGATGTTCCTGTAGCCGGTCGATACCGGCTCCACTCATGTTCTGTGTCCGCCGCGGGCAGACGGGGAATGCGGCAAGGGCATCCCGAAGGCGCAAAGGCTGCGCCCATCCTGCAACCGCCATGGCCGCAGGATGGCAGTCATACAAGTGGGCCCTGCTGTGTTGGCAGGGCCCGGGGGCATTACTCTTCGTCCACCACGTTCTGGTAGCCTTCGGCATCCAGCAGGTTGGCGAGCTCGCCCGCGTCGTCCAGCTTGATGCGGAACAGCCAGCCGGCGCCGTAGGGGTCGGAGTTGACCAGCTCGGGGCTGCCTTCCAGCTCTTCGTTGACGGCCAGGATCTCGCCGCTCACCGGGCTGTAGATGTCGGAGGCAGCCTTGACGGACTCCGCCACGGCGCAATCTTCACCGGCGCTCACCTGCTTGCCCACTTCCGGCAGATCGACGAACACCATGTCCCCCAGCAGATCCTGGGCGTGCTCGGTGATGCCGACCACGGCTTCGCCGTTGGCTTCAACACGGACCCACTCGTGGGAGGTGGCATATTTCAGTTCGCTCGGGATATGGCTCATTTGTGCTTCCTTTATGCTCTTGGATCGCTTCAACAAAAATGGGGCGGCGAAGGTCAACCCTCACCGCAATCAATGATTACACCAACGGCTGGCCGTTGCGCACGAAGGCCGGCTTGGTGACTTTCACGGTGACCTGCTTCTTGCGGATCTCCACCTGGGCCTGTTCGCCGATATCGCGGGGCACCCGCGCCAGGGCAATGCTGTAACCCAGGGTGGGCGAGAAGGAGCCGGAGGTGATCACCCCTTCCCGTGTTTCGCCGCTCTCGCTGGTGAAGGTGACCGGCATGCCGGCACGCAGCACGCCCTTTTCTTCCATCACCAGACCCACCAGCTTGGGCTGGTTGCCGGCGGCCTTCTGGGCTTCCAGGGCGGCGCGGCCGATGAATTGGCGGGAGGCAGGCTCCCAGGCCAGGGTCCAGGCCATGTTGGCGGCAAGCGGAGAGATTGACTCGTCCATGTCCTGACCGTAGAGGTTCATGCCCGCTTCCAGGCGCAGGGTATCACGGGCACCCAGGCCACAAGGGGCCACGCCGTTGTCCAGCAGGGCCTGCCACAGATCGCACGCCTTCTCTTGGGGGACCACGATCTCGTAGCCATCTTCGCCGGTGTAGCCGGTGGTGGCGATGAAGAGATCCCCGGCCTGCACACCGAAGAAGGGCTTCATGCCCTCGACCGCCGCATTCTGCTCGGGGGTGAACACCTTGGCCGCCTTGGCCTTGGCGTGGGGGCCCTGCACCGCGATCATGGCAAGCTCGGGGCGCTCGGTCACGCTCACGGCAAAGTCGATGGCGTGATGGCGGATCCAGGCCAGATCCTTCTCGCGGGTGGCGGAGTTCACCACCAGGCGGTAGAAGGTATCGGTCAGGAAGTAGGTGATGAGGTCATCGATGACGCCGCCTTCCGGATTGAGCATGCCGCTGTAGAGGGCCTTGCCGGGGACGGTGAGTTTGGCCACGTCGTTGGCCAGCAGGTGTTGCAGGAAGGCTTTGACCCGCTCGCCGGTCAAATCGACGATGGTCATGTGGGAGACATCGAACATGCCTGCATCGGTGCGCACCACATGGTGCTCTTCCAACTGGGAACCGTAGTTGATGGGCATCTCCCAACCGTGGAAGTCCACCATCTTGGCACCCGCTTCCAGGTGTTTCGGATGCAATACAGTAGTCTGGATCATCGCTGTGTTTCCTTAAGCGTTCGCGACAACACTCGCAATCCGCCCCGGCTCGTCGGGAACTACGGACCACAAGCTCTGTGCTCGTTCCCGCCCGGGCGGGCAGGAGTGATTCCTTGAACGGAGCGGATTATATGACAAGCGTGCCGGGGCACCGCTCAAAAAAAACTAATCCTCACCCAACTCACTGACACCAGACACTAAGGCAAAAACAGTGATAAAAACAGCCAAAACCGCGCCACTGCGGGATTTAATGTTGATTTTTACCGTCCCGTCACAATTTACAGAAAAACGTTTCGCTTCTCGCCAACATTAAAGGCTGACACCCCGAAGGGGCATCTCGCCCTGTCAGATTAGTTTTTTTGTTAAAACCCCGGGGTAATATTAGATTTTTTCACCTTTGGCCAGGGTGGGCAGCTCCCCATCCAGCCCCATGGCGGCCCGGATCATGCCCTGCTTGAGGGGACCAAGACCGTCGACGGCGCGAAGCCCCACCCCGCGCACCAGCTTCTTGAGGGGGTTGCTGCCCGCAAACAGTCGCTTGAGCCCCTCCATGGCCGCCAGCATGCGCGCCGCCTCGCTCTTGCGCCAGCGCTCATAGCCCCGCAGGTTGGCGAGCAGGCCGATGTCCGCGCCCTTGCCGTGATGAATGAGGATCTGCTCCGCCAGGGCGGCGGCATCCAGCAAGCCCAGATTCACCCCCTGCCCCGCCAGCGGGTGGATGGTGTGGGCCGCATCCCCCACCAGCACCAGCCGCTCGCGGGCAAAGTCGCGGGCGTAGCGGGCGGTCAGCGGAATGGCGCTGCGAGCCCCCTCCACCTTGCACAGCCCGAGGCGCCCATCAAAGGCGGCGGTGAGCTGGCGGTTGAAGCCGTCGTCATCCAGGGCGCAGAGCGCCTCGGCGCGGGCCGCGGGCACAGACCACACGATGGAGCAGAGGTCGGGCTGCCACAGGGGCAGGAAGGCGAGCGGCCCCTGGGGGGTGAAGATCTGGCGCGCCACCGCCTCATGGGGTTCGGCACAACGCACCGTCGCCACCAGGGCGTGATGACCGTAATCCCAGCTGGTGAGGGGAATATCTGCCTGACGGCGCACCCAGGAGTGGGCGCCGTCGGCGGCCACCACCAGCTTGGCCGAGAGGGCCTGGCCATCTTCCAGCAGCAGCAGGGCGCCCGCTGGCCCGCACTGCAGGCTGGTGGCCCGGGCCGGGGTCAGCATCTGGATATTGCTGGCCCCCGCGATGGCGTCCAGCAGCGCAAGCTGGATCACCCGGTTCTCGACGATGTGGCCAAGGGCCCCCTGACGCAGGCTGGCAGCATCGAAATCGATGTGGCCGAAACTGTCCTGCTCCCACACCTGCATCTTCTCGTAGGGCTGCAGGCGGCGCGCCACTATGCCGTCCCAGGCGCCGACCCCTTGCAGGATGTGCTGACTCGCGAGGCTCAGGGCACTGACCCTGTTGTCCGGCGTCTCACCGAGCGTTGCATCGGGCAGCCGGCCTTCCACGATGGCCACCTTGATCGCCCGGTTCTTGAGGGCGGCAGCGAGCCCCAGGCCCACCATGCCCCCCCCACGATCACCACATCCACATCTTGCATCTGCATTCTCTTGTGTCCTTTCCGGGCGAGTCGCCAGGATCTGCGAGGCGACGCCCACAGGCGTGCCTCTTGCTCGAAATCGTCTTTGCCGCCGGGGCGACAGCGCTTATTGGCCGCACACCTCGTCCACGAATCCCAGGGTGCGGGAGGCGAGCGGTGCCTTGAGCCAGGGCACTCTGCCCATCAGGGAGAGCGCCAGATTGCGGCCCACCACCAGGGGAGCGTGATGGTTTGAGAAGAGCTGGGCCAGGGAGGACGTGAGCCAGACGGTCTGGGCCTGATCGTCCCGCCGCTGCTGCCAGTAGCCGCTTAGCACCTCAAAGCCGCCGATGTCTTCCCCCGCCGCGAGCGCACGGGCCAGGGTCCGGGTCAGCACGTCCAGATCCCGCATGCCGAGGTTGAACCCCTGACCGGCGATGGGATGCAGCAGGTGAGCGGCGTTGCCCACCAGCACGGTACGCTGGGCCAGGGGATAGTCGGCCACCGTCAGCACCAGGGGGTAGAGGTTGCGCGCCCCTGTGCGCACGAAGCGCCCGAGTCGCCAGCCAAAGGCCTGCTGCAGACGGGCGAGAAAGGCGGCATCATCCAGCGCCATCAGGGCCTGTGCCTCGTCCCGCGGGACGCTCCACACCAGGGAGGATAGGCCGTCCTGCATGGGCAGCAGGGCCAGCGGCCCTCCGTCGGTGAAGCGCTCGAAGGCCCGTCCGGCGGGATCCTCGGCGGTCTTGACGGTGGCGATGATGGCGCTCTGACCATAATCGTGGCGACTGACCGGCATCTTGAAATGCTGGCGCACGAAGGAGTGGCCCCCGTCGGCCGCCACCAGCAGCCGGGTGCGGTAGCGCGCGCCCCCCTCCAGGGCGAGCGTCACTCCCCCCTCGTCGGGGTCAATGGCCTCAAGCCTGGCCGGGCACAACATACGGATCTGCGGGCAGGCGGCGATCGCCTCTTGCAGCACGATGCCCGCCGCCGACAGCTCGATCACCTGACCGAGGGCGGGCAGGCCATACTCCGCCGCCGACAGCCGGGTCTGGCCGCAGTGGCCCCGATCCGACACATGGATATGGGTGATGGGGGAGCAGCGGGGCGCCAGGTGCGGCCAGAGGCCGTGACGGGCCAGCGCCTCGCAGGTACCGGCGGAAAGCGCGATGGCACGGGCATCGAAACCGGGATGAGCATTGAGCTCGGGCGCACTCGCCTCCAGCAGCAGGATCTGCAGGAGGGCACCATCCTGTCCTTTCAGGGCGGCAAGGGAGAGTGCCAGCACGGCACCGCTCATACCACCGCCGACGATAGCCACGTCGACGTGAACCAGATCAGTTTGAGACATGAGAAGAGGGCATAGGCGAAAAAACGTGGGCCAATCCTACCACAAAGGTGGCGGACGGGATGCGAAGCCACGGGCAAAAAACCGCTTTGGCACCATGGGTTAGCAGAGTACCTCCCCTGCTCTCACCCCTTGTAAAACAGAAAGAGCGCCGTGATGCGCTCTTTCATTGACCCGCTGGGCGGGCAGATCAGTGCAGGGTCGGCGGCGTGCTCGGCGCGGCCGGGCGCTTGCCAAACTCCTCGAACGCCATCATGACTCCGAGGCGCACGTGTTCGTAGAGCACCAGGAAGGAGGCTTCGTTCTCTTCATCTTCCTGATCGAACTCGGCAGAGACCTGGGTGATGCTGGCGATGTCCTGAATCATCTCCTGCAGCTCTTCGGATGCCTTGGAGAGCTCCTGTTGGACCACGCCAAAGCCGGCCAGGAAGGCCTGGGACCAGTCCACCAGCGAGTCGATGCGCTCATCGAGCGGCGCCTCGTCGCTTGGCAGCAGCAGCTCGACGCCCTTTTGTGCCATCAGGCTCTCGATCACCTCGTGATAGAGGTCGGTCATCACCTGGCGCACCGGTGCCGGCAGACCGAAACCGTCGTTGATCAGATCATTGAAATGGGGCTGCCAGCTTTTGTCGTCCAGGGCCACGCCACCGCACACCAGGCCGCAGATCACACCATGGGCCTCGACGGCCGTCGCCATGAGGTCGTGCTGTGCCATCAGGTCCGCCACGGCGGCGTATTTCAGGGGGTTTGTTTTGCTCATCTAGGATCCGCTCAAAGTTCAGGCAAATATGCAGAATTTATGGCCGAGATCCTAGCATTCTCCCCCTGCCAGAGCCAGCAAGGCCTTGAAACTTCTGCATCTGCGCTATATAGTCCCGCCCAGTTGTCCACGTGGATAAAGGCGGAAATCAGCCCCGCCGTATTGAGGAAGGCATGAGCATAGAGGCCGTAGAAATCGTCATTCTGGGACGTCCCTACAAGGTGTCCTGTCCCTTGGGACAACAAGATGCCCTGCGCCAGGCCGCCGACCAGCTGACCGACAAGCTCATCGAGCTTCGTCAACGTTCCAAGGTCTCCAGCAACGAACAGCTGGCCGTCATGGCAGCGCTCAATTTCTGTCACGAGCTCTGCCTTGAAAAAGAGAAAAACCACCAATACTCTGAGACCATGGACAAGCGGATCAAGATGCTGCAACGCACCATCGAAGCCGCCTTGATCGAGCACGGACAATACGGTGAATCCAGCGAAGAGGCGCAACGGCCCTAATCGCACCGAGTTTTGAAATTCCCTGGAGTGTTTGTCAGCCGGTTCAAGTCCCCGAGCCGATATTCATACCAAACAGGGGGTCTGCCTTCTGGCTATTGAGCATGCTCGGCCCGACCGAGAAGCCTGCGGCCAGATTAGATCTCCGCCTTGAACCGACGGTTCAAGGGCCCAAACCGGCAACGGCATCTCCGGGGTACCTACCCAAAAAAGCCCGTCATCATGACGGGCTTTTTCTTTGCCTGCGCGGCAACCCCCTTCCACTCCCCTGCGGCGTCTCGCCACCCGGCAGGAGGCAGTAAAAAGCCCGCCAACGGGGCGGGCTCTTGGCCGTGTCAGACGGCCATCTGCTCGTGGGGCGCGCCGTTGTGGCGCAGCCACACAAAGCTCAAGGCCACGATCAGCACCATCACCGTCATGATGGCCCCCAGGGTCACCTGCCCCGTCATCGGGAAGCTGGCGGCCAGCAGGGTTACCACGCCAGCCCCCAGATTCTGCATGCCCCCGAGCACGGCTCCCGCGGTGCCCGCCTGGCCCGGGAAGGGCTCGATGGCACAGGAGGTGGCGGTCGGATAGAGGATGCCGCTGCCAATGAAGTAGACCGCAGCCCCGCCCACCAGGGAGGCAGCGCTCACCATGCCGAGCAGCCCGGGTACCAGGATGATGAGCGACCCCAGGGCCAGGAAGGCGATGCCAAGGCGCATCAGCTTGCCCTGGCTCAGGCGAAAACTCAGTCTGGCGGAGAGCCAGGCGCCGAACAGATAACCGGGCAGCGGCAGCACGAACAGCACGCTGACGGTGCGGGCACTCAGCTTGAGCACGTCCCCCAGCAACACCCCGGCCGCCGCCTCGAACACCGCGAGGCCGGCAAAGGTGGCCATCAGACAGAGCAGGTTGCCTTGAAAGCGCGGGTTGCCGAGCACATGACGATAGGCGGCGCCCACCCGCAGCGAATGCTGGCGGGCGGATGCTGGCAGCGTCTCCCCAAACCAGGCCAGCAGTGCCAGGGTGGTCAGGGCACCAAAACCGAACAGGAACCAGTAGCCGGCACGCCAGTTGAACAGCTCGGTGAGCCAGCCGCCCAGCACAGGTGCCAGCAGAGGGGAGAAGATGACCCCCATGCTCACCAGGCTGTTGGCACGGTTGAGCTCGGCGCCACTGTAACGGTCGCGCATCACGGTCCGGCTCATGGCGCCCCCTGCCCCGGTGCCCAGCCCCTGGATCAGGCTGCCCGCCAGCAAGGCGGTGAAGCTCGGGATCAGCTGGATGGTGAGGGTACCGACCAGGAAGATCATCATGCCGATGATGAGCACAGGGCGACGACCGATGCGATCCGACAAGGGGCCATAAACGAACTGGGAGAGGCCGTAGGGAATGAGGTAGCAGGCCATCACCGCCTGCAGCTGGCCGGAGGCCACATGGAAGTCCCCCGCCATCATGGGAATGGAGGGCACATAGAGGGTCTGGGTCATCTGACCCACGGCGACCATCAGAATGGTCAGGAAAAACAGGGGATAGAAGCTGTGCCGATACATATCTCGTCCGAAAAAAATCAAAAAGCCGCCACCCTCCGGGCAGGGATCTGCAGGAGGTGTCTGACAAAGGTCGTTGAAGAGGAACAAGGCAGAGGACCCGCATCCGCCAGCAGCAGGACGCTCTCTGGCTTGCGACAATCTTAGTGATTCATATCACAAAAAACGAACGAAACTTTATAATCTGCTTACCCAAGTTTTTCTAATGCGACGGGGCCCAAGGCCCCGTCACTGTCATCTCATCATGGGAAAAGGATTCATTCTGTCCCCTCTTTACCCCACTCTTCTCACCTCCGCCGACGCGCCTTCGAACATGGGGTTACCCGCCTCCCCCAGTCTCAGACAACGAGGGGCAACCTTGCCGGCCAGCCCCTCGTCATGGGTCACCAGCAGCAGGGCGCAGCCAATCTCTCCCAGTTCCTCCAGCAGACAGGCGATGGTCTGTTGCTGGCTCAGGGGGTCGAGCCGGGACGTGGGCTCATCGGCGAACAGCAGCACGGGGCGCAGCAGCAGGGCCCGGATAAGCGACAGCCGCTGCAGCTCCCCTCCCGAGACCTGGTTTGGCAGGCGCGTCAGCAGCCGTTCATCCAGCCCCAACCGGGCCAGATAGTCGACAAGCCGATGGCGAGGCAGCCTGTGCAGACGCAGCACATCATCGAACTGGGTGGCGAGGCGCACCCGGCTGGCAAAGGCCTGCACCGGATCCTGATAGAGCTTCTGCCAGCGGCAGGGGGCTATCCCTTCCCGGCGCAGCACCTCCCCTTGCAGGGGGCGTTGCAGACCCAGCAGCACGTTGCCGAGGGTGCTCTTGCCCGCGCCGCTCGGCGCCATGATGGCCATTCGCTCCCCTTGCGCCAGGGCAAGGTCCAGCCCCGTGAACAGGGGTTGATCCCCATATCCCATGGCAAGCCCCTTTCCGCGGATGAGCCAGTCTCCGGTGGGAGGGACAGCCGCCTCGGGCCAGGCGGAGGGCTCCGCCGCCAGCAGGGCCCGGGTATAGGCATGGGATGGCGTGTGCAGCACACGCTCGGCGGGCCCCTGCTCCACGATCTCTCCTCCCTTGACCACCAGCACCCAGCCCCCCAATGCGCGAGCCAGGGAGAGATCATGGGTGATGGTCAGCAGATGGCGTCCACGGGCCAGGTAGCCCAGCAACAAGGCACCCAGCCTGGCTGCGGCCCGGCTGTCGAGCCCCTTGGTGGGCTCGTCGGCCACCAGCAGACGGGCCTCCCCCAGGGTGGCGGCGGCAAAGGCCGCACGCTGGGCCATGCCTCCCGAGAGCTGGTGTACAAAGGCGCCCTCCCGCCCGGCCAGTCCAAGCCGCTCGAGGGCGGCGCGGGCCCGCGATCGGGCCTCCTTGCCCCCTGGCAGCCACCCCTCCTCCACCTGGGCAAGCAACCCCATGGTGGGATCCAGCGCCAGCACCGGCTCCTGGGGCAACATCGCCAGCTCCCGCCCCCAGAGAGTGCGCAGGCGAGGCGTGTCGGCCAGGTTGTGATGGCGGCCACCCGACACCATCTCGCCCCGGCCTGTCAGAGGGGTTGGCAAGGTCCCCATCAGGGCATGAGCCAACAGGGATTTGCCCGAACCGCTCTCCCCGATCAGGGTAAGGGCGGTGCCGGGATGAATGGTGAAATCCAGCGCCTGCAGCAGGGTTTTCTGGCCATCATCGACCTGCAACCCCTTGATATGAATGGCCGTCATGAGGTGGCTCCTTGTGAAGATGGCATGTCAAGGCCGCGCGTCTGATGAAGCAGCACCAGGGCCAGCAACATCAGCCCCATGACAAGAATGGGGGCCAGCAGCAGACGGGGAGCCTCCTGATAGTGGGGCAGCGCCTCCGTCATCATCAGCCCCAGCTCGGGCGTTGGCGGCTGAATGCCGACGCCGACAAAGCCCAGGGTAGAGAGGGTTAGAATGGCACCCGCTAGGCCGAAGGCCATCATGGTGAGCAACTGGGGGGCGAGCTCGGGCCAGAGATGGCGCCGCACCACATGGGCATGGCCGAATCCCAGCAGACGGGACGCCTCCACCTGGGGCGAGGCGAGCAGCCCCCGGCTGCGGGCACGCACCACCCGGTAATACTCCACCCACTGGGCCATGGCCAACCCGAGATAGAGGATGGCAAAGCCACCCTGGGCCATGGCGGAGAAGAGCAGCACCAGCAACAGGCCTGGCAGGGCCAGCACGCCGTCGGCCAGGCTGCGCAACAGACCGTCGACCCAGCCGCCGCGCCAGGCCGAAAGCCAGCCCAGCAATGAGCCCAGCAGCGCCGCCGTGATGACGCACAGCAGTCCCAACAGCAGGGAGAGCCGGGTCGCCGCCGCGAGGCGCGCCATCAGGCTGCGCCCCATCTGATCCCGCCCGAGGGGCTCCTGCCAGGAGGGATCAGCCAGAAACTGTGCCAGATCCTGAGCCGCCGGATCGGGCCAGAGCACGGGGCCCAGCAGGGCAAACAGCACCACCAGCAGGAGCAGACCCAGCCCCGTTTTGACAGACAACGACATGATCAGGACTCCTTGGGACCACGGGGGTCAATGGCAAGACAAAGCAGATCGGTGAGGGTATTGAGCAGCACGAAGAGCACCGCCAGCA
The DNA here is from genome assembly GCF_002934285.1 of Aeromonas sp. ASNIH1. NCBI lineage: Bacteria > Pseudomonadati > Pseudomonadota > Gammaproteobacteria > Aeromonadales > Aeromonadaceae > Aeromonas > Aeromonas sp. ASNIH1. The sequence goes on from NZ_CP026228.1 coordinate 4,530,472, forward strand.
CCAGCACTGTCCCCTGAACCATGGGGATGTCGCGCCAGAAGATGGCGTGCACCAGCGCATGGCCGATCCCGGGCCAGGCAAACAGGCTCTCGACCACCACGACCCCCTCGATGAGCAGCACCAGCTGCACGCTGGTGTAGGCGATGATGCTGACCCCGGTGTTGCGCAGACCGTGGCGCCAGAAAACCCGGGCCGGCGAAAGCCCCTTGGTGAGGGCAAATCGGTAATAACCGGACTGCACCACGGTGAGCACGCTTTCACGCACCACCCGGGAGAGCACGCCGGAGAGCCCCAATCCCAGGGTCAGGGCGGGCAGCAGCAGGTTGCTCCCCTCCCCGTGCCCTGCCGCACTGACCCAGCCCAGCTCCACCGAGAGCATCACCATGAGCACCAGGCCGAGCAAGAAGGGGGGCAACGCACGCATCAGCACGCTCCAGCCCAGGGTCAGGCGATCACACCATCCCCCCGGGCGCAGCGCACTCAGGCTGCCAAGCGGCAGCGCCACCATCAGCGCCAGCACCACGGAGGCGCTCGCGAGCATCAGGGTGGCGCCCAGGTGATGACCCACGTCGGTGGCGACCGGTGCGCCCGTCACCAGGGAGCTGCCGAGATCCCCTTGCAGCAAGGCCCACAGCCAGTCGCCAAAACGGGCAAGGGCCGAGCCGGCCAGCCCCAGCTCGCTGCGCACCGCGTTGGCCGCCTCGACGGTGACATAGTCATAGCCATAACGACCCGCCGCGATGCGAAAGGCGATGTCTCCGGGCAGGGACTGCACCATCAGAAAACAGAGTCCGGCCACCAGCAGGGCAACCACCAGCGCCTGCACCAGACGCTGACCCAGTATCCCCATGACGCGAGACAAGGGTGTCGCTGTCATCGTGCGCTCCATGTCAACTTGTCCAGGCCATAGCTGCGCTCCTGGGGATCGAGTTCAAACCCCTCCAGCCCCCGACTGACCGCCGCGCTCTGGCGGTACCAGGCGATGGGCAGGAGCGGCAACTCCTGTTGCAGTGTCGTGGCTATCTCCCGGCGAGCCGCGGCGGCGTCTGTGGGCGACAAGGCTTGCGTGGCAAGGCGGGTCAGTGTTTGCGTCATAGCTGGGGAGTGCCAGTTCATCACCCCCCAGTCCGCACCGGCAGGGGCCAAGTCCCCCAGCAAGGTAACCAGGGGATCCGGTACCAGGGCATAATTGCGGGCGTAGAGACCAAGCTGGAGGGAGCCGTCCTGATGGCCCGCCGGGATCTCGCTCGAGTTGCCCACCGCCACCTTGAGCTCCACCCCTACCGCCTTCCACTGCGCCTGCAGTGCCGTGGCAAGGAGCGGCAGCTCCGGACGGTCAGGGAAGGTACGCAGGGTCAGGGCGAAGCGCTCTTCCCCCTTGCGCAGCACACCGTCCTCCCCCGGCTGCCAGCCTGCCGCCGCGAAGGCCGCCCGGGCCGCCTTGACGTCATAGGCAAGCGGCGTCAACCCGAGCTGGTGCCACTCCCCCAGAGTGGGAGGAAAGAGCTGGGTTGCCGCCATCTCGGGATCCCGCAGCAGGGCGGCTGCCATACCACGACGATCGATGGCGAGACTCAGGGCACGGCGCACCACCGGATCGCTCAGACGAGGGTCGGCGCCATTGAGCTTGAGCTGGATGGTTCGTGGCAGGGTGACCGAGGCGATGGAGACCCGTGACGCCTGCTGCAAGCGGCGGATGCTGACCGGATCCAGCCCCCAGGCAATATCGGCCTGACCGCTCTCGGCCATCAGGGTGCGGCTCTCTGCACGCCCCACCGTCAGGTAGCTGACCTCCTCGATTGCGGGCCTGGCCCCCTGCCAGGCGTCGAAACGCACAGTCTCTATCCGCTGGGGTTGTTGCAGGCGGGTGATGCGGTAGGGGCCAGAGCCTATCACCTGGGTTACCTCCCCCTTGGCATCGTAGGCGGCCTTCGCCAGGATCTGGGTGCTGGGGTGGGCCAGCACGGCCGGCAGGGAGGCGAAGGGTTCGCTCAGGGTGACCTTCAAGACGCCATCGCCAGCCTCGATGGACGCAATGGGAGCGCTGGTCATCACGCCGGGCTTGCGCCAGGCCTGTTGCAGGGCAAAAGCGGCCTGCTCGGCGCTCACCTCGCTGTCATCGTGAAACCGGGCCCCGGGGCGCAACGTGAATCGCCACTGCAGACCGTCATCGCTACGCGACCACTCACTGGCAAGCCCGGGTTGCAGATTGCCTTTCCCATCGACATCTACCAGGGTCTCCGCCACCTGCATGCGAGTAAAGAAGACCCCGTTGCTGGCGGGGTCGACACTGTGGATCTCCCAGGGCCCCACCATGGCAAGCGGTTTGCCGTCGGCTGCAGTCGTTCCTGCCATCAGAGCCAGGGCGAACCACCCGGCTGCGGTGCATTTTTTTGTCATCCTTTCCATCCAAGCTTCATGTTCATCAACCAAAGAAGTGGAGTTATAACATAACAATTAATCAGGAAGAATGACTTTTGATTTTTGATAAATGGCTTATTTGAAAGACAAAAAGCGACTGCGATGCAGATCGTCAAACAACGGGGAGTCAAAAGGGAATAAAAAAGATGGCCCGTCAGGGCCATCATGATGGCGTCAGCGAGTCACCATCTGCTGCGCCCGCTTGACCTGATCCTCGGGGCTCTCATTGCGCGGTGGAATGGTGATGCCCTTCTGGCAGGCGGGCCTGGCTTCCATGCGTGCCATCCATGTCTGCAAATGCACCAACCCCTCGATGGAGATACCACTCCAGTCGTGGATGCGCACCCAGGGCCAGGTAGCGATGTCGGCGATGCTGTACTCGTCCGCAAGATACTCATGGTGTGCCAGATGGCCATCGAGCACCTCGAACAGGCGTCGCCCCTCCTTCTGGTAACGCTCGATGGCGGCCGGGATCTTCTCGGGGAAATAGCGATAGAAGACGTTGGCCTGCCCCATCATGGGACCGACGCCCCCCATCTGGAACATCAGCCACTGGATGGCCTGGGAGCGGCGCTTGGGATCCTGCGGCAGCAACTTGCCGGTTTTTTCCGCCAGATAGATAAGGATGGCGCCGGACTCGAACACCGCGAAGTCACCATTGTCCCGATCGACGATGGCCGGGATGCGGCCATTGGGGTTGATGGCCAGGAACTCGGGCTTCTTCTGCTCCATGGTCGCGAAATCAAGGGGAATGACCTTGTAGGGCAGCCCCAGCTCTTCGAGGGCGATCGACACCTTGAACCCGTTGGGCGTGGCGGCAGTGTACAACTCTATCATCTTCGACTCCTTGAACGTTCAGGGGAAAGGATCAGGCCTGGGCGCTGGACCGGGCACTCACCCGGTCATGCCAGTCCTGCAAACGGGGCTGTTCGGGGGTGATACGCAGGCCGACCACCTTGCCAAAATCAATGGTACAGAGGGCAAGAATGTCGGCGATGGTGAAGCGCTCCCCCGCAATATAGGGCACCTCGGCAAGACGGGCATCAAGCTTGTCAAACCAGATCTGAGCCTGTTGCTTGCACTCCTCCCCCCATTCGGGGAAGACCCGCTCCCGGTCTTTGTAAAAACCGGTGATATGACGAAACGCCATACCGGTCGGCAGCCAGAGGTTGAACTCGATGAAGCGACTCCACATCTCTATGGTGGCGCGCTCCAGCGCGGTGCTGCCAAACAGGTTCGGTTCGGGGTGAAGCTCTTCAAAATAGCGACAGATGGCCAGGGTTTCACTCAGACAGGTTCCGTCATCGAGTTCCAGCACAGGAATGCGCCCGGCCGGGTTCTTGGTCAAAAAAGCGGGCGCCAGGTTTTCCCCCGCCCCCAGATCGACCTGCTGATATTCCATCTCGATCCCCTTCTCCGCCAGAAACATTCTGACCCGACGGGCATTGGGGGCTCGTCTCAGCTCATAAACCTTCATGTCACCTCCGTCGACGAACACACGGTGAGCCGCTGCACAGGCCATAGCAAAGCGGCACAATGTCGGTCAGTTATGACAAATATTGTGCCGCTTGAACAGCCCGCATCGAGGGTGAGATGATTAGCTGCTCAGTACCCCTGGTTGGCGCTGGCGCAGCAAAATAAGACGGGAAAGCAGCGGGAAATAGGATTCAAACTTGCTTTGCAGCACCAGGCTGCAGGCAGGATCCGCCAGTTCGGCCTCATCCAGCAGAATACCGTTGGAGACGAAATAAAAATGCGGATCCCGGACATCCGGCCCCTGTGGAGGATGTTCATACTGTCGATGCACCAACAGGGGAAGCACCGGCAATCCCAGTGCACTGCCTCCTGCTGGCCAGAGCGGAACAGGCCAGGCAGCGCCCTCTTCTTCCAGCAGCAGGATCGCCGCTTCATCCTTCGACGGTTGCCACTGCTGGGGCTGTGCCACCCGGACCTCGGTGACATAATCGCTCTCTTCGCTGGCGGCACGCAGTGCGGCCAACACACCCAGAGTCGTCGGCGACGACGGTTTCTGACTGATTAATGACAGATTCATGGCTCATATCCCTATGCTCACCACAGCCTGTTATCCGGCTGTCGCGATAAGACTAGTTGATTACAGGTCTTTATTGGAGCCGTCAGATCTGTCAGTCACCACCCTGACCGAATGAGGGCATAGCAGTTGCTATTCCCGAATATCTTGGTAAGATGTCGCGTCCTTTTATCCCCCGTTCTTTAACATCCAGTGGTGAACCTATGCATCCGATGCTGAATATCGCCGTGCGCGCTGCGCGCAACGCCGGTCAAGTAGTAGTAAAAGCCTTTTCTCAACCCGAGAACATCGAGGTTATCCAGAAAGGCAGCAATGACTTCGTGACCAACGTTGACCGTGACGCCGAAGCGGCCATCATTCACACCATCAAAAAATCTTACCCGGAACACAGCATCGTTGCTGAAGAGTCTGGCGAGATTGCCGGTACCAATCCGGACTACCAATGGATCATCGACCCACTGGATGGCACGACCAACCTGGTCAAGGGCATTCCGCACTTTGCCGTTTCCATCGCTCTGCGCGTCAAGGGCAAGACCGAACAAGCCGTTGTCTACGATCCCATCCGTGACGAGCTGTTCACTGCCACCCGCGGCAGCGGCGCCCAACTGAACGGCTACCGCATCCGTGTCGGCAAGGCCAAAGAGCTCTCCGGCACTATCCTGGCCACCGGGTTCCCGTTCAAGCAGAAGCACCACATCGAACCCTATCTGAAGATGTTCCAGAGCATGTTCATCGAGTGTGCCGATATCCGTCGTGCTGGCTCCGCCGCGCTGGATCTCGCCTATGTTGCCGCTGGCCGCGTCGACGGTTTCTGGGAAATCGGCCTGAAACCCTGGGACACCGCCGCCGGTGAGCTGCTGGCCAAAGAAGCCGGCGCCATCGTCACCGACTTCGTCGGTGGTCACAACTACGAAAACTCCGGCAACATCGTGGTGGCCAACCCCCGCGTGCTGAAAGAGATGCTCGGCAAGATCCGCGAAAACCTGCCGGAATCCCTGGCCAAGTAATCCCGGATACCCGTGAAAAAAATGCCAGTCGGTTCGCCGACTGGCATTTTTTATTCCTGACTTCAGCGAAAATCCCGCCCCTCTCGATGACTCAACAGGATCAGATAGTGCCGTTGCGTCCCATGTTGATCACCACCCGGCGGTTCTTGGCTCGGCCAGCGTCCGTTTCGTTGGAGGCCACGTGATGTTTCTCACCGTGCCCTTCCACCGAGATCTTGCCCTCCTCGATGCCGAGATCCACAAACACCTGCTTGATGGCATCCGCCCGCTTCTCGGAGAGCTTCTGGTTTGGCCAGCGGCCGCCATAGCTGTCGCTGTAGGCGTCGATCACCACCACATCGATGCTCTTGTCTGCCTTCACATAGTCACCGATCATCGCCAGCCGCCGCTTGGAGGCCGGTGACAACTGATCGCTGTTCTTGTCATAGGAGAGCACGCTGAAGGCGATGTCGTTGAAGCTGTAGGGCAGCAAGCCACTCAGGCAGTCCATGAACGCCTGGTACTTGACCCTGAAATTGATCGACGAGAGCGATACCCGCACCGGCCTGTCCTGACGATACCAGTCGCGATACTGGAAAGTCGGCATACGTCCTCCTTCCAGCTCGTCCAGCATGGTCCAGGCGGTCTGCCCCGCCACCAGGCCGTCAAACTGCTGATAGAACTGCAACTGGCTGATCTGTCGCCCGGCCACCCCGGGACGCCAGCTGGGGGGCATGATCCCGAGGCTCACTGTCTGGGTACGCGCCTGGGGTCGCTGCCCCTTGAGCTCGAAATCCAGATTGATCTTGCGCCCGGCCCGGCTGACAAAGGCCCCGGTTCCCCAGCGGGGAATAGGATGCTCCAGCCTGCACTCCACCTGGGTATCAGAGGTCAGGCGCCAGACGGATTGATCCAGACCGGCGCCAAATTCGGTCACGCCCGCCTGCAACTGCATACTCACTGATATGCTGATCAACCCCAACACCCAAGCATTCAACGGCTTGTCCTCCACACTATCTCGAATTATCTATCGGCAGCGGCAGGACAAGCTTTAGGTCAAAACGCTCAGTGGGGGGAAGAAGGGGCCATCAGCTTGAAGCTGGCGATGCGTCCCGCCAGATCCCGGGCCAGGGCATCCAGTTCGGCACTGTGTTGTTGCAGGGTATGGGAGTGCTGGCGATGGGCCTCATACACGTCACGGATGGTCATCACGTTTTGCTGGATGTCGTCGGTCACGTAACGCTGCTCCTCGGTGGCGGTGGCCACCTGGGCCGTCATGTCGCTCACCTTGCGCACCTCGTTGACGATGTCGGTCAGCTCGCTCCCCGCCCGTTTGGCCTCCGTCACGCTAAGGCCGGCCTGTTCGGTGCCCGTGTGCATTGCAGCCACCGCCTCGTTGGCCCCCTGGCGCAAGCGGCCCAGCATCCGCTCTATGTCATCCGCCGCCTGCTGGGTACGGGAGGCAAGCGATCTCACCTCGTCGGCCACCACTGCAAAGCCGCGCCCGGATTCACCGGCACGGGCCGCCTCGATGGCGGCATTGAGGGCCAGCAGGTTGGTTCTGTCCGAGATCTGCTTGATGAGGCTCAAGGCCTCCCCCACCGACTCGGTATCCCGATGCAGGCTGTCCACCAGGTGCTGGGTATCCACCAGCGTGCCCGCCACCTGCTGGATGGTGTGGATGGTCTGATCCACCTCCTTGTCACCCTGCTTCGCCCGGCCGATGGCCTGCTGAGTCGCCTGGGAGGTCTGGGTTGCGTTGCGGGCAATCTCCGCGACAGTCGATGCCATCTCGGTGGCGGCAGTCGCCACCAGATCCACCTGCCCGCATCCCCTGACTACGCCGGCATTTACCTCGGCAATGACCTCGGCCGAGCTGGCGGCGCTGCGTATCAGCACGTCACAGGAGTGGCGCACAGCCAGCAGCAAACTCTCCAGGTGCCCGAGGAAATGGTTCAGATCCCGCGCCAGGGCCCCCAGCTCATCCCCGGATCGCCAGTCGACCCGCACGGTCAGGTCGTTCTCCTGCACCAGGCGCTTGAAGGTCTGGTGCAGGGCCATAAAGCCCAGATGCAGATCCCGCACTACCCGCCAGCAGACGAAGGTGGTCAGGACGATGCACAGCAACACGCCAACCGCCCCCCACCAGAAGTCACTGGCACTCCCGACCCGCATCTGTTCAACCCGCTCGAAGAGCTGCTGATAGAGGCTGTCTTCTATCTCCTTGAGCAGGCCTATCTTGTCGGTACTCAAGGCAAACCAGGCCTCCGCATCGACACCAAAACCGCCGCTTGCCGCCTTGTCCAGGGCCAGTTTCTCCATGGCGGCCACCTTGGCCACCACGGGTGAGGCGAGGCTGTCGTTCAGCAACTGACGCTGGGCTGGACTCGCCACCGCCTGGAAACGTTCGAGATAGGTGTTCTGGGCCGCCAGCAGGGAAATGAACTGCTGCAACAGCGCAGGCGTGAAGCTGTCACGGCCAAAGACGTTGCTGAGCGTCGCCCGCTCCAGCCCCGCACGCTCCTTGCTCTGCAGGAAGGCAGCGTAGGCATTGGTCTGCAGGGCGATGGTGGCATCCATGCTGTCGACACTTATCTTGTCCACTACCGCCAGCAAGGCGGTCACGAGGCGGGTATAGAAGCCGACCTGTTCCGCCACCTCGACCCCCAGGGCGCTGACCCGCTCACGCATGGCGGTGAGTCCCGCCACTCCTTGCTGCACCTCGGTCAGCGCCAGCAAGGCAGGATCCTGATGAAAACGCTGCAACAGGCTGTCCACCACCTTGCGCTGGGCAGGCAGCGCATCGCGAAACTTGCTGCCGCCAGAGCCGAGGAAGCCGGCCGACATGCCGCGCTCCCGTTGCAGCTCATGGGCCAGCTGCGCCGCCTCCTTCACCACCGCCAGCGCGACCAGGGCGCCGCTCATCTCCTGTTCGACCCGATAACGTTCATAGACGTACCGGCCGGAGAAAAACAGCAGGGCCAACAGCGGCAGACAGACCACCAACATCATCTTGTGTGCCAATCCCAGCTTCTTCATCGTCCTCTCCCTCCATGGTTGACGTCGCCCATTATAAGCACAGGTGTTTCAAAATGGCCCTCTTGCCGTCCCATGGCGGCAGATAAGGGACAAGGGCACGCTTTTTTGCCATAATGCCGCCTCCTTTCACGCCGACCGAGATACCATGACCGACGCCGTTCACACCCTCAAGGGCCGTTTTCGCGGCTTTTACCCCGTCGTCATCGATGTTGAAACCGCCGGATTCAATGCCAAGACCGATGCCCTGCTGGAAATAGCCGCCCACACCCTCAAGATGGATGAGCAGGGCTGGCTCGTCCCTGACCAGATCTTCCATTTTCATGTCCAGCCTTTTGAGGGCGCCAATCTGGAGAAAGCGGCGCTGGAGTTCACCGGCATCGACCCCTTCAACCCGCTGCGGGGCGCGGTGGACGAGAAGGAAGCACTCACCGAGATCTTCAAGGGGGTGCGCAAGGGCATGAAGGAGCAGGATTGTGGTCGCGCCATCATAGTGGCCCACAACGCCACCTTCGACCACGGCTTCGTGATGGCCGCCGCCGAGCGGGCCGGCCTCAAGCGCAATCCGTTCCACCCCTTCGCCACCTTCGACACCGCCGCCCTCTCGGGTCTTGCCCTGGGGCAGACGGTGCTGGCCAAGGCCTGTCAGAGCGCCAATATTCCCTTTGACAACAAAGAGGCCCACTCGGCCCTCTACGACACCGAGCGCACCACAGAGCTCTTCTGCCACATCGTCAATCGCTGGAAGAGCCTGGGAGGCTGGCCTCTGGCCAACCCGGATGAAACGACGGACACCGAAGACGAGGGCTGAACACTCCCAGCCCCTGCCCAGACAGGCTGCCCATGGCAGCCTGTCTGCATGAGGGGACCTGTCTGGGCAACGAAGAAGGGCCATTTTCCCGGTTCCCGTTCACCGCCAGCAGAAGATGCGTCCCTTGGCCGGGATCTGCCGATTTTTTTCTCGACATTTAGCCTGTTTTTCGCAAACTAGCTGGCTTTCACACGACTGACAGCAACACAATCCATAAGGAAATCAAATGAATCCTGTTGTTATCGCGGTGGCGCTGATGCTGGTGCTCAGCCTGCTGCGGATCAATGTGGTGGTCTCCCTCGCCATCGGTGCCATCGTGGGTGGCCTGCTCGGCGGACTCTCCCTCGAGCAGACCCTCAGCACCTTCACCGGCGGCCTGGGCGGCGGTGCAGAAATCGCCCTCTCCTACGCCATGCTGGGGGCTTTCGCGGTAGCCATCTCCCGCTCCGGCATCACCGATCTGCTGGCCCGCAAGGTCATCAACCAGCTCGGCAAGGATGCCAGCAGCACCCGCATTCTCTGGGTCAAGAGCCTGCTGCTCACCTCGGTGCTCGCGGTCTCCATCTCCTCCCAGAACCTGATCCCGGTGCACATCGCCTTCATTCCCATCCTGATCCCGCCGCTGCTGCATGTCATGGCCCAGATGCAGATCGACCGCCGTCAGGTGGCCTGCGTCATCACCTTCGGCCTGACCGCTACCTACATGCTGCTGCCGGTGGGCTTTGGCGGCATCTTCCTGAACAACATCCTGGCCAAGAATCTCGTCGACAACGGCGTACCGGTGGAATTCAGCCAGTTGCCCCTGGCGATGGCCATCCCGGTATTCGGCATGTTCCTCGGCCTGCTCATCGCCGTCTTCTTCAGCTACCGCAAGCCGCGTCAGTATGATCTGGAGAAGATCCTGGCCGCCGAACCCGAGACGGTCGAGCTCAATCTCAACCACATCTGGGTCGCCCTGCTGGCCATCGCCGTGGCACTCGGTCTGCAACTGATGACCAACAGCATCGTGCTGGGGGCGCTCGCAGGCTTCATCATCTTCACCTGCGGCGGCGTCATCAAATTCCGCGAGAGCCAGGATGCCTTCACCCAGGGTGTGCGCATGATGTCCCTCATCGGCTTTATCATGATCTCGGCCGCAGGCTTCGCCGCCGTCATGAAGGAGACCCACGGGGTGGAGAGTCTGGTGCAGTCCGTCTCCAGCATGATGGCAGGTCACAAGGGACTGACGGCCTTCCTGATGCTGCTGGTGGGCCTGCTCATCACCATGGGGATCGGCTCCTCCTTCTCCACCGTGCCCATCATCGCCACCATCTATGTGCCCCTGTGCATCCACCTCGGCTTCTCGCCCATGGCGACCATCGCCCTGGTGGGCACCGCGGGCGCGCTGGGGGACGCGGGCTCCCCCGCCTCCGACTCGACGCTCGGCCCCACATCGGGCCTCAATGCCGACGGTCAGCACGACCACATCTGGGACAGCGTGGTGCCAACCTTCATCCACTACAACATCCCCCTGGTGATCTTCGGCTGGATTGCCGCCATGGTGCTCTGAGACCATCCCGAGCAGACAGACAAAAGGCGACCCCGGGGTCGCCTTTCTTGTCTTGCACATGCCTCAGATGGCCGGTTGCAGCCCCCGCCTGCCGGCCAGGGCGCAGAGACAGGCAACCAGGGCCAACCCCATGCCGGCTGCTCCCACCCCGAGCCAGTGTCCCTGTTGCCAGACCAGCATCCCCAGGCTGGAGCCGAGGGTTCCCCCCAGGAACATGCCGGTCATGAAGAGGGTATTGATGCGCCCCCTGGCCTCAGGTCTCAGACCATAGATGCGCTGCTGATGGGCGATGAGTGCGCTCTGCACGCCGAGATCCAGCAAGATGACCCCGCACGCCAGCCCGGCCAGAGAGAGCCACAGCTCGAAGCAGATCCAGGCAAGCACCACCAGCACGGCACCGGCCAATACCACTGGTCTGGCCCCCAACCGATCCGCCATCCGGCCTGCCAGAGGGGCCGCCACCACCCCAGCCACCCCGATGACGCCGAACAGACCCGCCATGTCGGCCCCCAACCCATAGGCAGGTTCGGCCAGGTAGAACGCCAGCACGGTCCAGAAGGCGCTGAAGGAGGCAAACAGCAAGGCCTGGGTCAGGGTCGCGCGGCGCAGGGCGGGCTCCTCGCGCCACAGACCGACCAGAGAGTGAAGCAGACGGCCATAACCGAGGGGAGAGCGCGGCAATCCGGACGGTATCATCCTGGCCATCAGCAGAGCCCCCGACAGGGCCAGGGGAATGGCCAGCCAGAACATGGCGCGCCAACTGCCATAGGCGGTGACCAGGCCGGCGACCGTTCGGCTGAGCAGTATCCCGGCCAGCAGGCCGCTCATCACGCTGCCGACCACGGCACCCCGGCGGGCGGGATCTGCCAGGGTCGCCGCCACCGGAACTATCTGCTGGGCCGCCGTGGCCCCGATGCCGAGCAGGACGGAGGCCAGCATCAAGGTGGTGGCACTCGTGGCCGTGGCCGCCAGCAGGGAGGCCAGCGCGATCAGTGCAAACTGCCCCGGAATGAGCCAGCGGCGCTCGACCACATCGCCAAGCGGCACCAGCAAAAGCAGACCCATGGCATAGCCGAGCTGGGTCAGCATGGCGATCAATGGCATGCCCGAGTGCCCGGGAAAGTCCTGCGCCATCACCGCCAGCATGGGCTGGTTGTAGTAGATGTTGGCAACTGCCAGGCCGCATGACAGGGCCATGGCGAAGAGCAGGGAGGGGCCGGGGGTTGCGGCCCCTCCGGCAGAAGGCGATGTACTCATGATCTTCTCCTCGTGGTAGAAGGGCTCCCGCCAGGATACGGGCCCCATGCGCACAGCCTACCCGGGGAGCGTCGCCACCAGTAGAGCGGTGGGGACCATAACAGTTATTCCGCTGGTGCATGCCCCACGCCGGGCAGGCCGGTCACGAATGCCAGAAAGGCGCTCGCCTTGGCACCGGGCTGGCGACCTGCCGGGAGCAGGGTCCAGAGCTCCTGCATGGGCAGTTGCCACTCGGGCAGCACCGCCACCACCTCGCCGCGGGCAAGCTCGGGGGCAAACATCCACTCCGAGGCGATACCAAGCCCCAGGCCTGCCAGCACGGCGGCGCGCATGCCTTCGGCCGCCGAGACCGTCAGCCTGCCTTCTCCGGAAACCACCCTCTCCTCGACGCCACGGCGAAATCGCCACTGCTGCCCCACTCCGGGCCGTGGACTGTAAAGCACCAGATCATGCTGTTGCAGAGCCTGAGGGGTCTCAGGCTCTCCTTTGGCGGCCAGATAGGCCGGCGTCGCCAGCACCCGCATGTCGCTTCGGGCGAGGCAGCGGGCGACCAGCGACGAGTCGGCCTGTTTGCCGATCCGCAGAGCCACCTCGATGCCCGCCGAAATGAGATCCACATTGCCGTCATCCAGCAGGATCTCCAGATCCAGTCCCGGGTGAGCCGCCAGAAAACCGGCAAGATGGGGAATGATATGCAGGCGGGCGAAGGTGACGGGAGCGCTCACCCGCAGGCGTCCGCTCAGGCCCGCCCGGCATTGCTGCACCATGGCATCGGCCTCGTTGACCTGGGCCAGGATCTCTCTCGCCCGCAGATAGTAGGCCTCTCCGGCCTCGGTAGGCGCCAGCCCCCGGGTCGAGCGCAGCAACAGGCGGCTGCCAAGGTGCGCCTCAAGCTGGGCAATCAATCTGGAAACCGTGGGTTGCCCCATCCCCAGTCGGCGGGCCACCGCCGAAAACGAGCCGGTCTCCACCGCCAGCACGAACACCTCCATCACCCCCAAGCGATCCATTTATGGCTCCTCTGCCCTGTGGCACTGTTCGTGGCACAAGGTAGCACCGGGCCTGCCCTCTCGCACCCTCGTTCTGGCAGGAGGCACAAGAAAACCGCGTCATGAGCGCTCCTGCCATGGGAGAAAGGTGTCGGGATGAAATATCAACCAGGAACGATCGAACAGAGGGACTCGAAGACAAGGCTACAGGAGCTCGATTGCCCCAAGGCTAGCCCAGTGCCACTTCCTGAATGGCGGCACTGTGGGCGAAATAGCGGTGACAGAACTGCATGAACTCCGGCAGCGGCAAGGGACGCGAGTAGAAATAACCCTGGATCTCATCCACCCCTATGGTGAGCACCGCCTTGAGCTCATCGCTGTTTTCCACCCCTTCTGCCACGACACGCACCCCCAACTGATGAGAGAGGGTGGTGATGGTCTCGACGAAGAGCGCCTGCCGGGTGTCACTGTCGATCGCGGTGATAAAGGATCTGTCTATCTTGAGCTTGTCGAAATAGAGTTCACGCAGGTAAGAGAACGAGGACCAGCCGGTCCCGAAGTCATCGAGGGCCACCCGCACCCCTATCTGGCGCAGGGAGTGGATGATCTGCTTGCTCAGGGCGATGTCATCGAGGGCGATGGTTTCGGTCAGCTCCACTATCAACTGGTGCAATCCCAACGGACCATCACCCATCTTCTCTTCAATCTCCCTGGCCAACCCCATGTTGAACATGGAGTTGGAGAGGTTGATGGAGATCTCGAGCGGTGCTAGCGCCTCCTCCGGGAAGCCGGACAGATCGAGCTGCATGCGCCGGATGATCCAGCCCCCCAGCGCCTCGCCCAACCCGTTCTCTTCTGCCAGCGAGATGATGTCGAGGGGGGCAATAAAGCCATATTCCGGATGATGCCAGCGGATCAGCGCCTCGGCCCCCAGCCTCACCACACTCTGGCCGCGCACGATGGGCTGATAGTAAAGGGCCAGTTGCGGGCATTGCGGGCAGTGGATAAGCTCCCGCAGCTCGGTCGACAGCCGGCGTTTGCGCTGATAGTGCTGATACATGCTGCTGGAGAAGAGCACATTGCGATTCAGCCGCTTGCGCTTGGCGCTGTCGAGGGCGATATCGGCAAATAGCAGCATCTCTTCCGGTGAATGATCCGGTTTCACGTACTGGCTGGTGCCCATGAAGACCCGCACCCGGTGCGCCGGATCGGCAGCAAACACCAGATCCGCCAGCTCGCTGCGCAGTTGCTCCAGAAACGGGAAGCGCAGATAGGTGGGCATGGTGCCGGTGATGATGAGGGTGAACTCGTCACTGCCGGTTCGGGCAACGAAGATCCCCTGGCCAGAGGCGGCCTTGATCCGCGCCGCAAGCCGTTTGAGCAAGGCGTCCCCCACTTCGTAACCCAGACTGTCATTGACCTCCCTGAAATGCCCCAGATCCATGAGGCAGACGGTGATGCTGCTGCGCCGACCGGGATGGCTGGTCCACTGCTGGAGGTGCTTGATGAGCGCCGCCCGGTTGGGGAGACGGGTGAGAGGGTCGTTCCACGCCAGAAAATGCTGGCGACGCACTTCGCGAAACAGCACCATCAACATCACCATGGTCGCCAACATCAGAAAACCCAGGATGAAGAAGTTCTGGGTTTTCGACTCGTTGAGCAGCTCGCGCTGGGCGATGGCAGAGGGCCCGGTGAAGTTTTTCACCATCACGTCCCGCACCCCGCGCATCTCGTCATCGAGCGCGGCCGTGAACATCTTGAGTGCGGGGGAATCCGGCTCCCCATGCACCACATCCTGCTCATAATGTTCGAAGAGAGCGAGGATCTTGCCGACCGCCTTGTCCGCACCGAATCGGGCCCTGACCGACTTTGCCTCCTCCCCGTGCAGGAAGACATCGAGCCGGTTCCAGGCAATGTCAAAGCGCTTGTTCATCTCCTCCCGGCTGGCGGCACCGGCACGATAGAGCTGCAAGCCCTCCTCGAAGGCGTGGATCTCCAGCTCGAGCTGGGCCAGTGCCCAAGCGGAGAGCTGGGTGTAGCGCGTCACCGCATTGAACGCGCGGTCATAGTTCCAGACCGACCAGAGGGTCACCCCCAAAAAGGTGGTCACCATCAGGATCAGGCTCAAGAACTTGCCGCACAGCATCTTATTTGCTCTCCAGCGCCGCCAGCTGCCACACCATCCGGCTGTGATAGAGCTCCTTGTTGAGTTCGGGATGGTCGGTGAGGGGATAAATGACCCAGAGCGGCCCCTTGTTGCGTAAAGTCAGCGCCTTGCCATCCTGCTTCTCGGCCACCAGCACCGGGTACTTCTCCCCGTCTTCCAGCGGCAGTGCGGCCCAGTATTCATTGACCGCGAGGGCCTTGACCTCCTGGCTCTTTAGACCGTAGATCCTGACCAGGTCCCGCAGCAACACCCCGCGATAGAGGTGCTCCCCCTCGGTCCAGGGCGTCCCTGTCTTAACCTCCGTCTGCGGCAAGGCCTCAAACTCTGCACGGGTCAGCACCACCTCCCCCTTGCCATTGCAGCACCCCGCCCCCGCAATTCTGAAGAAGGGCTCCTCCGCCAACACCATACCCGACACGAGCCATCCAGATATCAGCAACACCTTGCCAAGCCACTTGCCCATCACGCACCTCCCTGTCATACGGTTTATTTATTCATCTCACTCTGCTGACTCATATGCAAACAACAGAATGCACCTTCAGACCAAAGTCGCAGTCGTTTGCAACCAGCAACTATCTCTACGCCTTCCAAAAGTACCCAATCGCTTCCCAAAGAATGACACCAGGCGCCACCCCCAGGCAAATGGATTGCACCATTTTTCTTTTCACTGGCTCCTCATAAAACCGGGTGCCCGCCCCGGCCGGAAAAAGGTGACAATCTTTGCTACGCATCTGAAAAACAGACACAAAAAAGGCCGCTCCATGGAGCGGCCTTCTCATCAGTGCAGTCAGGGTTTAGCTGTCGCGGCGCTTGCCACCGAATTTGCGACCCTTGTCGAAACCGCCTTCACGGCGATCCTTGTTGAAGGGACGGTCACCCTGTGGACGGCGATCCTTGTTGAAAGGACGGTCGCCACGGAACGGGCGATCACCGCGGGGCGGACGGGGAGCAGTGTTGCTGCCGGCCGGCACTTCGGTGTAGCGGCTGATCTGCAGCGGACGCTGGCAGACACGGGCCTTCTTGATCACTTCCAGCACTTCGGCGCTCATGCCCTTGGGCAGATCGACGGTGGAGAAGTCATCGGCGATGTCGATGTTGCCGATGAAGCGGCTCTCGATGTTCGCTTCGTTGGCGATGGCACCCACGATCTGGCCCGGCTTGACGCCGTGATGGGCCCCCACGTCGACGCGGTAGCGCTCCATCTCCACGTCCGGGTTGTCTTTGAGCGGACGCGGCTCCAGGGACGGCATGCGACGAGCCGGGCGATCGCCACGGTCGGCGAAATCACGGCCACCACGGTCATTGAAGTCACGACGCTCGAAACCACCGCGATCGTTGCCGGCGTTGAACACCGGATCCGGAATGGAGTCATCCAGCAGCAGCGGTTGGTCGCCCTGTACCAGCTTGGCCAGTGCGGCAGCCAGCTCCAGCGGATCGGCAGAGTCTTCTTCGATCAGCTCGTTCACCAGGTTCACGTAGATCTCGAGCTCTTCGCCCATCATGGTTTCGCGGATGCGCTCCTTGAACTTGGCCAGACGGTGCTGGTTGATGTCCTCGGTGCTCGGCATCTTCATCGGCTCGATGGCCTGACGGGTTGCGTGCTCGATGGCGCGCAGCATGCGACGCTCGCGCGGTGCCACGAACAGGATGGCTTCGCCCTTGCGACCGGCACGGCCGGTACGGCCGATACGGTGAACGTAGGATTCGGTGTCGTAGGGGATGTCGTAGTTCACCACGTGGGTGATGCGCTCAACGTCCAGACCACGGGCAACCACGTCGGTGGCGATCAGGATGTCCAGCTGGCCTTGGCGCAGCTTGTCGACGGTACGTTCACGCAGCTTCTGCGGGATGTCACCGTGCAGCGCTTCACAGGCGTGACCACGGGCAGCCAGCTTGCCGGCCAGCTCTTCGGCGGCGTTCTTGGTGCGAACGAACACCAGCAGGGCTTCGTAGGGCTCGACTTCCAGCAGACGGGTCATGGCGTCCAGCTTGTGCAGACCGGTCACCTGCCAGTAACGCTGGCGGATGGTGGTAGCGGTCGCGGTCTTGGAAGCGATCTTGATCTCTTTGGGCTGCTTCAGGTGCTTCTGGGCCACACGGCGGATCTGCTCCGGCATGGTGGCGGAGAACAGGGCAACCTGACGACCGGCCGGGCACTGTTCCATGATCCAGTCCACGTCGTCGATGAAGCCCATGCGCAGCATCTCGTCCGCTTCGTCCAGCACCAGGGCTTTCAGGCCGGAGAGGTCCAGGTTCTTGCGACGGATCAGGTCCATCACGCGGCCCGGGGTACCCACGACAACCTGAGCACCGCGGCGCAGGGCGCGGGTCTGGGTTTCGTAGGAGGCGCCACCGTAGATGGGCAGCACGTGGAAATCAGGCATGTGGTGGGCATAGCGTTGGCACGCTTCAGCCACCTGCAGGGCCAGTTCACGAGTCGGTGCCAGCACCAGGATCTGGGTGTTGCGGTTACCAGCTTCCAGACGAGACAACAGAGGCAAGGCAAAAGCAGCGGTCTTCCCTGTACCGGTTTGCGCCTGCCCCAGCAGATCGTGGCCCGCCATCAGGTGGGGAATTGCTGCGGCCTGGATGGGGGACGGGCGCTCATAGCCCACGTCCTGCAGCGCTTTCAGTACAGGCGCGGCCAGTCCAAGCTCACTAAAAAGGGGCAGTTGTTCGGTATCAGACATAGATTCTTCCAGATTAAGGCAGGCGGCTAACACCGCGGAATAGCAAAAAGGCGGCGATTATAGCGCCACTTTGTTCTGCTGTCTTGAAAAATGTGATAAGCCTCTCAAGACGTTGGCAATTATAGAGGGATCTTGCGACTATGGCTTGCTTATTTTTCACTCATGGTGCGTTATTGCAGATCACGCTTCGCCAGAGTCCTTGTCCCGCTTGTGTTTGAGCACCGCCATGGTCAACCGGCTGGTGCACAATAAACGACCACGTTCATCGCGAATTTCTATCTGCCACACCTGAGTCGTCGCCCCCAGATGCAGTGGCGTGCAGCGCCCCGTCACCACCCCTTCCCGCTTGGCTCTCAGGTGGTTGGCATTGACCTCCAGCCCGACACAATAACTGTCAGACCCGACCGCCATGTTGGCCGCCAAGGAACCCAGCGTCTCCGCCAGCACCACGGAGGCGCCGCCGTGCAACATGCCGAGCGGCTGATGGGTGCGGTGATCCACCGGCATGGTGGCCTCCAGCCAGTCGAGACCAAAGGCGGTATAGACGATGTCGAGGTGGGCCATCAGGGTATTGCGAGAGCTGGCGTTGAGCCCTTCGAGGCTCATGGGCTTGCGCCAGATGGGGCTGCTTTCTTGACTCATGGTGAGCGGACTCCTTGCGTGATCAACGGGTTATCGCTGCGCCGTAGCGGCAAACCAGCAGTGTCGGCGAAAAAGGCGCAGAAAAAAAGATGCCCCGCTTGAGGGGGCATCTTCAGGGCTGGCTGGCCAGGCCCTGTCACCAGGGGTAGGTCACCCCGGGCCACCCGGCCCAAGGGACGTCCCGCCCAGGCAGGCTCGGCTCGGGCCACTGCCACACCTTGCCGAGCCAGGCGCGCAGTTCGGCCTCCAGTTCGGCATCGGTGAGCGGCGCCTCGGCCACCTTCCAGAAGAAGAGCTCCACCGCCACCTCCGGCAACACCGAGGGATAGAGGTAAACCCCGCCCCAGAACTCGGGCTCCCGCGCCGGGCTCCACAGACCATAGGCAAAGGAGCGTTTGGCCAGAAACTCGGAGTGCTGCCACTCCAGATCGGCCTCGTGCTGGCTCAGGCTGAAATTGGCGGAGGGCCACACATCGTCCGGGCGAAACAGCTGATGAAGCTGCTCGCGCTCGCGCAGCATGGCGACGAACTCCACCACCGCCTGGGTCGGATTGACCGGCAGCAGCAGGAAGTGCGGGTGCCGATAGGCTTGCGGCACCCGAAACCGCTTGGGCAGGGTCAGCATCAGAGCAGTTCCAGCAGGGCCTGCAGCGGGTGCTTGAGTTTCTCCCCCTCCATCCGCTTCACCTGGCTGCGGCAAGAGTAACCGGTGGCCAGACAGCGAGCTTGCGGCAGGCGAGCCAAGGGCTCGGCCCAGCTCAGGCCATAGATGCCCTTGGAGTTCTCCACCTGTTTGGCATCATGGCCATAGGTACCAGCCATGCCGCAGCAGCCCACCGACACCGGTTGCAGGGTGGCACCGAAGCGGCGGAACAGGGTGCTCCAGTCACCGTGGGTCGACGGCTTGGCGGTCTTCTCGGTGCAGTGGGCGAACAGATACCAGGGCTCGGCGCCGGCGTCCGCTTCTCGCACAGGCAGCGCCTCGGCCGGCAAGGAGAGCAGCCACTCCTGGGGCAGCAGCACCTGGAAGTCGCCACGGGCGGGGCCGAGCGCCTTCACGTATTCGTCCCGATAGCAGAGCACCAGGGAGGGATCGACCCCCACCATGGGGATGCCGAGCGCCGCCACCTTGTTGAGGAACTGGGCGCTGCTGGCCGCGGTACGGGCAAAGGCGCGCAGGAAACCCTTTACGTGCTGGGGCTTGCCGTTGGGCTTGAACGGCAGCAGATAGGGCTGCAGGCCGAGCTTGCTGGCGAGCTTCACTAGGTCACGCACCACGGGGGCATCGTAATAGCTGGTGAAGGGATCCTGCACGATGAGCACCACTTTTTGACGCTGCTCGGGGCTCATGGCCTCCAGCCCCGGCAGGTCAAAATAGCGGGCGCGATGGTCACGCAGCTCCTCGGCCAGGGTCGGCACGCTCAATAGCGGCACGTCCACCATGCCGATGCTCTTCTCGGTCGCCTTCTGGGCCCACTCCTTCTCGAGGAAGAAGTTGACCAGTTTCGGCGCCTTGGCCAGCAAGGGGGCATAGCTTTCCACCGTGCCGACGAAGTAATCCTTGGGTCCACGCAGATAGCGGCTGTGATAGAGCTGCATGAAGCGAGCGCGGAAGGTGGGCACATCCACCTTGATGGGGCACTGGCTAGTGCAGGCTTTACACGCCAGGCACCCCTCCATCGCCTCCATCACCTCGTGGGAGAAGTCATACTCGCCGCGGGCGCGGGCCACCGTGTTGCGAAACTTGTCGACAATCTGCTTGAAGCGCAGACCACCGCTTTGCAGCGCCACCTCCTCACTCAGCGGATCGAAGCCCTGCTGTGCCAGCTGGCGCAGCCATTCGCGCATCAGGCCGGCCCGCCCCTTGGGAGAGTGACGGCGGTCGCGGCTGATCTTGACCGAGGGACACATGGGGGAGTCGGTCTCGAAGGTGAAACACAGACCGTTGCCGTTGCAATCGAGGGCCCGGGTATAGCTCTCGCGCACGGCAATCGGGATCTGGCGGTCGAACTTGCCGCGCTTGGGCCCGTCCACCGAGACAAGCGAAGCGCCGCTGCCATAAGGCATGCAGATCTTGCCCGGGTTGATGCGATTGGCCGGGTCGAACGCCCCTTTGACCCGTTGCAGCTCCTCCCACAGCTCGCCGAAAAAGGCGGGGCTGTATTCGGAGCGGAAGCCCTTGCCGTGCTCCCCCCACATCAGGCCGCCGTATTTGGCGGTGAGCGCCACCACCTGATCGGAGATGCGCCGCAGCAGCACCTCCTGCTCGGGATCGCACAAGTCCAGCGCCGGGCGCACGTGCAGCACCCCGGCATCGACGTGGCCGAACATGCCGTAATCAAGGCCGTGAGCGTCCAGCAGGGTACGAAACTCCATGATGAAGTCCGCCAGGGATTCCGGCGGCACGGCGGTGTCTTCGGTGAAGGCCACCGGCTTTTTGCGCCCTTCGGCGTTGCCGAGCAGCCCCACCGACTTCTTGCGCATGCCATAGATGGTCTCGATGCTCGGCAGGTGGTTGCACACCTGATAGCCAATGACACCTGCTTCACCACGCGCCAGCAGGCCGTCGATGCGCCGGCACAGCTCCGCCACCTTGGCCTTGTGCGCATCCTCGTCGGTGTCGGCAAACTCGACGATATTGAGCCCCTGCAGATCCTTGCCGGGCACATCCTGGATGAGATCCTTCACCGAGTGCCAGATGATGTCGGCGCGAGCCAGTCCCAGCACCCGGGAGTCCACCGTCTCCACCGACAGGGCGTGGGCCTGTACCATAAAGGGGGCGTTTCTGAGCGCGGAGGGGAAGCTGTCGTACTTGACGTTGACCAAGGTGCGGTAGCGCGGGATGGGGGTGATGTTGAGCCGGGCTTCGGTGATGAAGCCCAAGGAGCCTTCCGAGCCGCACAGCACCCGGCTCACATCCAGAGTGTCGGTATCGGGCTGATAGAGGTGCTTGAGATCGTAACCGGTCAGAAAGCGGTTGAGCTTGGGGAAGGTGGCTTCGATGTCGGCGCGCCGCTCGCGGCCGATGCGATAGAGGGTGCGATAGATCTCCCCCTCCCGGGTCTCGAGGGCCAGCTTGTCCGCCAGACGCTCGCCGGTCACCGGCTCGGTCGCCATGAGATCGCCGTTTTCCAGCACGGCCTTGAGGCCGAGCACGTGATCCGAGGTCTTGCCGTACACCAGCGACCCCTGCCCCGAGGCATCGGTGTTGACCATGCCCCCCAAAGTGGCCCGGTTGGAGGTGGAGAGATCCGGCGAGAAGAAGTAGCCGTGGGGTTTGAGATAGGCGTTGAGCTGGTCTTTCACCACCCCGGCCTGGGCCCGCACCCAGCCCTCTTCCAGATTAATTTCCATGATCTGGTTCATATGGCGCGAGAGATCGACGATAATGCCGCCGCCCAAGGATTGGCCATTGGTGCCGGTACCGCCGCCGCGAGGGAAGAAACTCAAGGTTGCGTACTCGGGCCCCTGGGCCAGCTTGAGCATCATCGCTATGTCATCCGCGCTGCGCGGATAGAGAACCGCCTGAGGTACGACCTGATAGACGCTGTTATCCGTCGCCATCGCCAACCGGCTTGCATAAGACTTTTCGATATCACCACGAAATGCTGATCGCGCCAGCAACTCAAGAAACTGCAGGGTTGTAGGTGACAAACTGTCCTGGTAATCGAGTCTCGGGATCATGAATCCTTGTTCCCATCCTTTGCTTGATGCCGGCATCCCGGCGACAACGACCGTTCGGACCTGCCTCTTTGCGGGTGTCCGAACCAGTCCGCTCACATGTGAGCGGGCAGTATATCAGCTAGAAAACCGCTTGCGCGCGCAATCTTCACCATTTGAAAGGAGGACTTTTATGGCTCACTACAGCCATGTTATCAGTACGCTTATTCGCACCGAAAAACAGGCGCTGACCCTGTCGCTGTTTGGTTGCATCACCTTTGCCATTTTCGGGATCGGCTATGGTCTGTTCGTCGGTTCCAACGCCATCATGCTGGACGGCATCTTCACCCTGTTCAGCATGGGCATGACGGGCCTTGGGCTCATCACCGCCTACCTGGTTACCCGCCCCTCCGACGCCCGTTTCCAATACGGCTACGCCCACTTCGAACCCATCGCCAACGTCATCAACGGCGCCATCATTCTGCTGCTCTGCCTTGGCGCCCTCTATGGCGGCATCACCTCCCTGCTGGCGGGCGGACGAGAAATAGATCTCGGCCACGCCCTCATCTATGCCGTCGTCTCCACCTTCTTCTGCGGCATCCTCTATCTCATCGAGGCCGACGTGGCCGAGCGGGTCAACTCCGAGCTGGTGCGGGTGGACTCCAAGGAGTGGCTGGTGGATACCCTGCTCAGCGCCACCCTGCTCATCGGCTTTCTGGTCGCCATCGGGCTCGATACCCTGGGTTACGGCCACTACAACCGCTACATAGACCCGGTGCTGGTCTCGCTGCTGGCCCTGTGTGCCACCCTCATCCCCATCAAGGTGCTCGGTCGCAACCTGCGGGAAGTGCTGAAGATTGCCCCCAAGGGGGATGTCTCCCGGCTGGTGGCAAGCGAAGTCGAAGCCCTGCGCCTGCGCCATGGGGTCGAGTGCTACAGCCACCTGGCGAAAAGCGGCCGCCGCTTCGATCTCGAGCTCAACATCCTGGTGGCCCCCGGCCAGGAATGGCCCGTCGAGCGCCAGGATGCCCTGCGCCAGGAGCTCTGGTCCCGCCTCGGCGACACCCTGGGAGACGCCTGGCTGTCGGTCTGCTTCACCCGCGAGAAACGCTGGCTCTGACCCGGACTGCACGCTGAATGACGCGCGGGGCTGCACAGCCCCGCGCGATGACTCATCCGGGATCCCCACTCCGGCGTTGGTTGTTCTGCACTTTTCTCCTGTGTCTCCCGCGTCTCCCGAGTCTCCCCGTGTTCTGCCCTCTGCGGGTGTGCTCAACGGACCTCTGGTCCCAGGACATCCACCAGTGTTCCTCCCCCGCCAAAGACACAAACGTTTGCCACCCCTGTTGGATCAAGATTTATTTTCATCCCATACCAAACAAATAAAAATTCGTTGCTAAAAGAAAGTGTCACCGCTATTTATTTGTGTGCAGGGAGGCGGTGATTGAATGCCAAAGAGGGAGTTGTTATTAACCGGAAAAATAAAATAACAAACATCGTATCATTATACAGTTGAGGCAATATCCATGAAAAACACAGTCATTGCTGTCATGACGCTGATCATGACCGGTGCGGCACAAGCTGCCATTCCCCAGTTGAATTATGAGTGCCCGGGCCAGATCCAGTTTCACAGCGATGAAGGGGGCCCCGTCTATATCAACGGCCAAGAGGCCAAGGTCAAGGAGTACGGTGAGGACTTCTTCGAGGTGAAGGGGTCAGGAGTCATTCTCTCCATCAGCAACATCAACGGGAAATACGACGTCTCTTACAACAGCAAGAATGGCTCCGGCGTCTGTCATCCCGTCTCCACCGCAGCCCCTGCTGCTGCGACTTCCCACAAGGCCAGTCCCGCAGAGAAAGCCTGTCTCAAGGCGGTCTCCGACAAGACAGACGTGGCACAGCAGCAGCTCCAGGTGATCGACGTGATGGACTCGGAAGCCGGGGTAGGCGTCACCATCAAGGTGCCGGGTGCAGAGGCTCCCTGGTCATGCCTGAGCGACAAGAAGGGTCATGTTCAGGGCGCGGCCTATACCGGCAATTGACCTGACGACCAGGGCTAACGTCCCCTGAAACAACCCGTGTGAGCGCAAACGAGGAGGCCTGGGCCTCCTTGCTTTTTATACGTAAAATATATGATTCATGCGAATTAGTTGGTGGCGAACAAGTTAAATCTAGAATAATAACTCCATATCAAACACCATAACCCCCCCTATTCCTCCTTTCTCCCATGACACCGCCGCAATATTTCCCCCTGAAACAAATTATTACAAAAACAATGGATATATATGAGCCTGATGAATCCGGTTGTTGGTATCAGCTCGTTTATTTTCCTTGTTCAGCACCTATGTTTGTGGTCGTGTCAATGTGTTGCTCTTTTATCTCCAGTCAAACTTGGCTGCGCATCAATGCCTCTTTCCCTTGCCTCCCCCGTCGGCAATCCCCTCGTCGCGTCCCCCTGACAGCCCCCTTGCCAAATGGCGGCGAGTCGTTATCATCAGGGCTCACTTTTGACCCGAGGTTTTATTGCCCATCATGGACAATCCCCGAAGTAGCCCTTCGTCTTTTCCCATCAAAGCCTATCTGTACCTGCTCAACCAACGCCTCTGAAGCGATCGTCTCCGTCACCACGGCCACGCCGTGACCACGATTCACTGCATCTGTCTTCATTGAGGTCAATCACATGGAATTCTTGCTGGACCCGTCAATCTGGGTCGGTCTGCTTACCCTGATCATCCTGGAAATCGTTCTCGGGATAGACAACCTGGTCTTCATCGCCATCCTGGTGAAAAAACTGCCCCCCGCCCAGCGGGACAAGGCGCGCATCATCGGTCTCTCCCTGGCCCTGCTGATGCGCCTGGGACTGCTCACCATCATGTCATGGCTGGTCACCCTCACGGCTCCTCTGCTGCACATCTGGGATCACCCCTTCTCCGGTCGGGATCTCATCCTGATGGGAGGCGGCCTCTTCCTGCTGTTCAAGGCCACCTCCGAGCTGCATGAGCGACTCGAGGCCAAGCCCGAGGAACAAGGCGGCACCGGCGTCTATGCCGGGTTCGGGGTGGTGATCGCCCAGATCCTGGTGCTGGATGCGGTCTTCTCCCTGGACTCCATCATCACCGCCGTCGGCATGGTGGATCACCTCGGCGTCATGATGGCGGCTGTGACCATCGCCATGGTAGTGATGGTGCTCGCCTCCAAGCCCCTGACCCGCTTCGTCAACGCCCACCCCACTGTGGTGGTGCTCTGCCTGAGCTTCCTCTTGATGATCGGCTTCAGCCTGGTGGCGGAGGGCTTCGGCTTCCACATTCCGAAGGGCTACCTCTACGCGGCCATCGGCTTCTCGGTGCTCATCGAGTTCTTCAACCAGCTCGCCCAGCGCAGTGCCCTGCGCCATGAGGCTCGCCAGCCCCTGCGCGAGCGCACCACCGCCGCCATCTTCAAGCTGATGGGGGGGAACAAGCGCTCAGCCCACCCGCAGGAGGACGAAGAAGAGGTGCAGGCTCAGCCCCTGCCCCCTGGTTTCGGTGAAGAGGAGCGTTACATGGTGAGCGGCGTGCTGTCGCTGGCCGAGCGTTCCATTCGCACCATCATGACCCCGCGCTCCGAGATGGAGTGGATCGACGTGAGCGACAGCGAGGACGAGATCCGCGCCCTGCTGCAACGGGCCCCCCACAGCCTGTTCCCGGTCTGTGACGGGGAGCTGGACGAGATCATCGGGGTGGTCAAGGCTCGGGATCTGCTGTTTGCCCTCAACGAGGGGCAATCCCTGGCAGCACTAGCCAGACAGAACGAGCCCGTCATCGTGCCCCAGACCATCAACGTGATCCGGCTGCTGGCGGAGCTGCGCCAGGCCAGGGGCAGCCTCATTCTGGTGGCGGACGAGTTTGGCGTCATCCAGGGGCTGGTCACCAACCACGATCTGCTGGAGGCCATCGTCGGCGAGCTGCCGGACGAGGACGAGACCCCCGATGTGGTGCGCGAGGGCGAGCATTGGCTCATCCACGGCACCACCAACATCCATCAGGTGGAGCAGGCCCTGAACTGCGACGGGCTGGTGAGCGAGAGCGACGAGTACGTGACCCTGGCGGGCATGCTGCTCTCCCACTTCGGCAGTCTGCCCGACGTCGGTCAGCAGTTGCACCTCGGCCAGTTCTGCTTCGAGGTCATGGCCGTGAGCGAGCGGCGCATCGAGCGAGTACGGGTCACCCCACTCTCCCCCTGATCATCGGTGGCAATGCAGCAAAAGAGGGCCTTTGGCCCTCTTTTTTCTGGCGCGAGCCCGGCCCCTCCCGCGCCATTGCTGCGATAACGGCAATTCTCTTCTGCAATACCCCCTCTTTTTCACAATAACAATCCCCTCTAGAGTCACCTCACTCCCAAAGATTGAGGAATCCATCATGCACCACGATCCCCTGTTCTGCCCCCTTCGCCTCGGCCAGCTGCACCTTGCCAACCGCATCGTCATGCCCCCCATGACCCGCTCCCGCGCCAGCCAGCCCGGGGACGTGGCCAACGCCATGATGGCGACCTACTACGCCCAGCGTGCCGGGGCCGGCCTCATCATCAGCGAAGGCACCCAGATAGATCCCCTGGGCAAGGGCTACGCCTGGACGCCGGGCATCCACAGCGCCGAGCAGGTGGCAGGCTGGAAGCAGGTAACAGACGCGGTCCACGCCGAGGGGGGCATCATGTTCGCCCAGCTCTGGCACGTGGGCCGGGTCACCCATCCTGACAACATCGGCGGCGCCCAGCCCCTCTCCTCCTCCGCCATCCAGGCCAAGGGAGTGAAGGTATTCGTCGACAACGGCAGCGATGCCCCGGGGTTTGTGGAGACCGTCACCCCGCGCGCCATGACCCAGGCCGACATCGACGCCGTGGTGGGGCAGTTTCGCCGGGCCGCCCGCAACGCCATGGAAGCGGGCTTTGACGGCATCGAGTTGCACGCCGCCAACGGCTACCTCATCAACCAGTTCCTCGACTCCGAGTCCAATACCCACACCGACGGCTATGGCGGTTCGCTCGAAAACCGGCTGCGTTTCCTCAAAGAGGTGACCGAGGCGGTCTGTGACGAGATCGGTCCCGACCGGGTCGGGGTACGCCTTGCGCCACTCACCACCCTCAACGGTACCGTGGATGCCAACCCCCAGGAGACCTATCTGGCCGCCGCGCGCCTGCTGGGCAAGCTCGGCGTGGTCTATCTGCACGTCGCCGAAGCGGACTGGGACGACGCCCCCCTGATGGCGGAGAGCTTCAAGCAGGGGCTGCGCGATGCCTTCCCCAACACCCTCATCTACGCCGGCAAGTACGATAGGGAACGCGCCCGCGCCGCCATCGAGGCGGGCTGGGCCGACATGATTGGCTTCGGTCGCCCCTTCGTGGCCAACCCCGACTTGCCGAACCGCCTGCGCCACGGCCATCCGTTCGCCCCCCACGATCCCGCCACCCTGTTTGGCGGCGGCGAGAAAGGGCTGACCGATTACCCCGTCTATGGGGCAGAGCGGGCATAGGGCGGCTCGCGCCGAACGCCTTACCGGGCGGGCCCCACCAGCGTGGGGTCCGCCTTGCTGTCTTGCCAGTGCAACAACAACTCAAGACATTGTTACGCCATATGACTCAATCTGCGCCCCCTCTCTTTCAAGGAGTCACCATGAACCATACCCAGGCCTGGTGCTGGCACGCCCCCGGCGAACCGGACCAGCTCACCCTCACCCGGCAAGCGCTCCCCACCCCCGAGCCCGACGAGGTCCTCGTCGCCAACCGGATCATCGCCTTCAATCCGGTGGACTGGAAACTCATCGAACAGGGTCATCCCCACTGGCAGCCAGGCCATGTGCCTGGCGTCGATGGCATGGGCACCCTGGTGGCGCTGGGGGCCAACGTCACCCACCTGCGCCCCGGCACCCGGGTCGCCTATCACACCGACCTGCGCCACGGCGGCAGCTTTGCCCGCCACACCCTGGTGCCGGCTCGCGCCCTGATGCCGGTGCCCGATGCCCTGAGCGACGAGGCGGCCGCCGCGCTCCCCTGCCCCGGCCTCACCGCCTGGCAGGCGCTGGCCAAGCTGCCGCACCTGTACGGGGAGGCCCTGCTCATCTCGGGGGCTGGCAGCAGTGTCGGCCGCTTCGCGGTGCAACTTGCCCTCCAGAAGGGGGCCCGCGTCTTTGCCAGCGCCAGCCCGCGCCACCACCAGTGGCTCAAACAGCTAGGCGTGCAGGGGGTGGCGGACTATCGGGATCCCGACTGGCTGGCCCAGTTGCAGGCCGCCAACGGCGGTGAACCCTTCGAGGGGATCATCGATCTGGTCTCCAGCCAGCAGGCAGAAGCCTTGCTGCCTGCCCTTGGCTATTACGGCCACATGGTGACGGTGCTCGGGCGCATCGCGCGCAACCCGCTGCCCGCCTTTAGCCATTGCCACTCATTGCACGAGATTGCCCTCGGCGCCCAGCACCCCTTTGGCTCGGATAAACAGTGGAGCCGTCTGGTGGCGGCCGGTGTCGCCATGATGGCGCAGATGGCGAGCGGCGAGCTGACCCTGCCGCCGCTGGTGGTGGGCGACTTTGACGCCCTGCCCGCCCTGCTCACCCACGTCAAGCAGGAGGGACAAGGGGAAAAGTATCTGGTGAGGGTGGGTTGATACCCGCCCAACGATGGCACAAAGAGGCCCGCCATGGCAGGCCTCCTCCATTCAAGGTGTGCAAGGCGGCCTGCTCAGTGCAGGCTCACCCCGTGCAGGGCGGCATGGAGGCGAATGTCCCGGGTCAGACGCACCTTGTCCGCAATGCTCAGCCAGCTCGCCTCCACGGCATTGAGACTGAGGCGGCACAGCTGCTCCTGGCTGGCGCCAAGCCCGTCGGCCAGGGCCTGGAAGTTGGCCCCCAGGTATCCCCCGAAATAGGCGGGATCGTCGGAGTTCACGGTGACGCAGAGCCCCTGCTCCAGCAGCCTCAGCACATTGTGGTGGGCCATCTGGTCAAACACCCTGAGCCGCACGTTGGAGAGGGGGCAGACGGTGAGGGGCAACCGGGTATCCGCCAGGTAGCTCAGCAGCGCGGGATCCTCGACGCAGCGCACCCCGTGATCGATGCGCTGCACCCCGAGCTCCCGGATCGCCTGCCAGATGTAGTCCGCAGGTCCCTCCTCCCCCGCGTGGGCCACCACCGGCAACCCCAGTTCCCTGGCCCGGGCAAAGACCCGGGCGAACTTGCTGGGCGGATTGCCCTGCTCCCCCGAATCGAGGCCGACCCCGTGCAGGCGCGCCAGGTGCGGAGCGGCCTCTGCCAGGGTGGCGAATGCCGCCTCTTCACTCAGGTGGCGCAGGAAGCTCATGATAAGCCGCCAGCTGATGCCAAAGGCTGCTTCGCCAGCCTGCAGCGCCCGCTCGATGCCCCCCAGCACGGTGGCGAAGGGCACGCTGCGGGCGGTGTGGGTCTGGGGGTCGAAAAAGATCTCCACGTGCACCACGTGATCGGCAACGCAGCGCTCGAGATAGGCCCAGGTGAGGTCGAAGAAATCCTGTTCGTGGATGAGCACGCTGGCGCCGAGGTAGTAGAGATCGAGGAAGGATTGCAGGCCGTCGAACTCATAGGCAGCGCGCAGGCTGTCGACATCGGGCCAGGGCAGCGCCACCCCGTTGCGCTGGCCGAGGGCGAACATCAGCTCGGGTTCGAGGGTCCCCT
This sequence comes from Aeromonas sp. ASNIH1, assembly GCF_002934285.1. Classification (NCBI taxonomy): domain Bacteria; kingdom Pseudomonadati; phylum Pseudomonadota; class Gammaproteobacteria; order Aeromonadales; family Aeromonadaceae; genus Aeromonas; species Aeromonas sp. ASNIH1. The sequence continues at coordinate 4,560,406 of NZ_CP026228.1, forward strand.
CGATATGCAGGTGCAGTTCCAGCTTGGGCAAGCCGGCAATAAAGTGCTCCATGATGACGGCTCCATCGTCAGACTCCGTGCGGACACCACCGGGGCGGCGCCCTCCCTTCGCCTTCATTGTGCACCCATCTGGCCCGCCGGAGGAGACTTGTCATCAAAGGGCCTTATAATGGCGGCACAAAAACCATAACCGATTGAAGAGACGAACAGAGGGATGCCCTGTCCCCGCTCTTGCGCCCTACAAGGAGAATTCATGAAGAAAAACGTCATCTGTGACATTGACGGCGTCATCCTGCACAACAACGATCTCATTCCCGGCGCCGACCGCTTCGTCCACCGCCTGCTGGAGCAGGGCAGCAAGCTCCTGTTCCTCACCAACTACCCGGCCCAGACCCAGAAAGATCTGCAAAACCGCTTCCGCTCCGCCGGAATAGAGGTGCCCGAGGAGTGCTTCTACACCTCCGCCATGGGCACCGCCGACTTTCTCAAGCGCCAGGATGGCAAGAAGGCCTATGTGATTGGCGAAGGGGCCCTGACCCACGAGCTCTACAAGGCCGGCTTCACCATCACCGACATCGACCCGGACTTCGTGGTGGTGGGGGAGACCCGCAACTACAACTGGACCATGATGCAGCAGGGCGCCAAGTTCGTGGATCAGGGGGCCCGCTTCATCGCTACCAACCCGGATACCCACGGCCCCATGATGCACCCGGCCTGCGGCGCCCTGTGTGCCCCCATCGAGCGGATGACCGGCAAGAAGCCCTTCTATGTCGGCAAGCCGAGCGCCTGGATCATTCGCGCGGCCCTCAACCGGATGGAGGCCCACTCCGACGACACCATCATCATCGGCGACAACCTGCGCACCGACATCCTGGCAGGCTTCCAGGCCGGTCTCGAGACGGTGCTGGTGCTCTCCGGGGTGAGCAAGGTGGCGGACATCGACCGCATGCCGTTTCGACCGAACCACATCTTTGACTCCGTGGTGGACATCGACATCGTCTGATCCCGGGTGCCGCCCTTCCGGTAGCCTTCAGCCTGCACGGGCCCCCTTGGCAAAGGGGGCCCGTTTCGTTTAACGTAAGCGCAACATCGTTAAACAAACTAAACGGGAGCAGGATGCTCCTTCGCCACTCAAGGACGCACCATGAAGAGCCTGAACGACTGGATCCTGCTGGACAAGCACACTGTCTCCCCCACCCCGATGATGCCAGCCCCCGAGCGCATCAGGACCGGAACGCCGAGCCAGACGGCATGGAACCACTACTCCGACCCTAGCCAGCAGTTTCACGTGGGCTTCTGGGCTTGCGAGCCGGGCTGCTGGGCCGTTCACTATACCGAACACGAATACTGCCAGATGCTGGAAGGGGAGGCGGTGATCCACGACGAGCAGGGCGGCCGGCTGCACCTCAAACCGGGGGATCAGTTCGTCATTCCCGCCGGTTTTGTCGGGCAGTGGGAGACCCTCACCCCTTGTCGCAAGCTCTATGTGATCTTCGAACCCGCCGCGACTTGACGCGCACGTCAACCCTGACCCTCTCTCTTCAGGCGGCCGGACGGCCGCCATCCCCTGCGCAACTTGACGCTTACGGCATGATTTTCTGCGGTTTTCCCGCTTGCAAAAGGGTTTTCCGCTAGGCATTGTGATTGGCGAGGAATGTAAATGGAATTTCGAGCCCAAACGTGGGGGGCTCATATAAAAATCAAGAGGATTACCGCCAATGTGTTCTATTTTCGGCATTCTGGACATCAAGACCGACGCCACTGCCCTGCGCAAATCGGCCTTGGAGATGTCCAAGCGACTGCGTCACCGCGGGCCTGACTGGTCCGGCGTCTACAGCTCCGACAAGGCCATCCTGGTGCACGAGCGCCTGGCCATCGTCGATCCGGGCAACGGCGCACAGCCTCTCTACAACCCCGAGCGCACGCACGTATTGGCCGTCAACGGCGAGATCTACAACCACAAGGAGCTGGAGAAGAACCTCAAGGTCGACTTCCAGTTCCAGACCCACTCCGACTGTGAAGTGCTGCTGGCCCTCTACAAGGAGAAGGGCCCGGCGTTCCTGGACGATTTGAACGGCATCTTCGCCTTCATCCTCTATGACGCCGAGCAGGATGCCTACCTGATTGGTCGCGACCACATGGGGATCATCCCCCTCTATACCGGCCGCGACGAACACGGCAACTTCTATGTCGCCTCCGAGATGAAGGCCCTGGTGCCGGTGTGCAAGAGCGTCGAGACCTTCCCGCCGGGACACTACCTGTGGAGCAAGGATGGCGAGCTTAAAACTTGGTACAAGCGGGACTGGATGGAATACGCGCCGGTCGAGCACAACGTCAGCGACAAGGCCGAGCTCAAAGCGGCCCTGGAAGCGGCGGTCAAGCGCCAGCTGATGTGCGACGTGCCCTATGGCGTGCTGCTCTCCGGTGGTCTGGATTCGTCCGTCATCTCCGCCATCACCAAGCTCTATGCCGCCCGCCGGGTGGAAGACGATGGCAAGAGCGAAGCCTGGTGGCCGCAGCTGCACTCCTTCGCCGTCGGCCTGGAAGGGTCGCCGGATCTCGCCGCCGCCCGCAAGGTGGCCGATCACCTCGGCACCATCCACCACCAGATCCACTTCACCGTGCAGGAAGGGCTGGATGCCCTGCGGGACGTCATCTATCACCTCGAGACCTATGACGTCACCACCATCCGCGCCTCCACGCCTATGTACCTGATGGCCCGCTACATCAAGGCGATGGGCATCAAGATGGTGCTCTCGGGCGAGGGTTCGGACGAGCTGTTCGGTGGCTACCTCTACTTCCACAAGGCGCCCAACGCCCGGGAGTTCCACGAGGAGAACGTGCGCAAGCTGGCCTCCCTGCATCTGTATGACTGCCTGCGGGCCAACAAGTCCATGGCCGCCTGGGGCGTGGAAGGCCGCGTGCCCTTCCTCGACAAGGAGTTCATGGACGTGGCGATGCGCCTCAATCCCGCCGACAAGATGTGCGGCAAGGGCAAGATCGAGAAGCACATCCTGCGGGAAGCCTTCGAGGATCTGCTGCCCCACGAAGTGGCGTGGCGCCAGAAGGAGCAGTTCTCCGACGGCGTAGGCTACTCCTGGATTGACAGCCTGAAAGCCATGGTCGAGGAAGAGGTGACGGATCAGATGTTCGAGGCCGCGGCCTTCCGCTTCCCCGTCAACACCCCGCTCACCAAGGAGGCGTACTACTACCGCGCCATCTTCGACGAGCACTTCCCGCTGGAGTCCGCCGCCCGCACCGTGCCCTACGGCAAGTCGGTCGCCTGCTCCACCCCGACCGCGCTCGAATGGGATGCCAAGTTCAAGGAGATGGCCGACCCCTCCGGTCGCGCCGTGATGGACGTCCACCAGCAGGGTTACTGATCGCCCCAGACCTGAATACAAAGCCCCTCTCGAGGGGCTTTGTTGTTTTCTGCCATTCCATTGCCGATTTTTGCCTTCCCCTTCCCTGTTTGCGGCTTGGCGCAGGAAACGCCTCGTGTCACATTGTCTGCGCCTGGAAGCAAAGATAACGACACAAGGAAGAGACCATGAAACGACTGTTACTGCCCCTGATACTGGGCACCCTCCTTTTCAATGGCGCCGCCTGCGCGGGCGACCACCTCTGGAGTCAGAGCCTGCCCGATTACAGCCAGGGTTATGACGAGACGCGGGATCCGGCCCGCGATCTCGCTGCCGCTACCGCCAAAGCCAGTGCCGAGGGCAAGAAAGTCCTGCTGCTGGTGGGGGGCGAATGGTGCAGCTGGTGCCAGGAGATGAACCGCTTTCTGGACCGGGAACCCGATCTCGCCGGCCAGCTCAACCGCACCTTCGTGGTGGTCAAGGTGAACGTCAGCGAGCAGAACAAGAATGAATCCTTCCTGAAAGCCTATCCCGAGTATCTGGGGGTCCCCCACTTCTACGTGCTGGATGCCACGGGCAGGCTGCTCGAGTCCTTCAACACCGGGCTGCTGGAGAAGGGGAAGAGTTACGACGGGGAGAAACTCGGCAAATTTATCGCCTATTTCCAGCCCAGGACCACCCACGGCTGACTCGCCAGTCCATAAAACAGGGCCCCGCACGGTCAGTGACAGTGCAGGGCCCTGATGGCTACGCAAACAGGGAAGTGGCATGTCTGCGACAAACAGGCCATCCATCACCCCGGACAAGGACGAAAAAGATGTTGCGAATACTGGGCAAGGCGTCGTCAATCAATGTGCGCAAGGTACTGTGGACCTGTGCCGAGCTGACCCTCCCCTTCGAGCTGGAGGAGTGGGGATCCGGCTTCAAACCCACGGACACCCCGGCGTTTCTGGCGCTCAACCCCAATGCCATGGTGCCCGTCATTCAGGATGAGGATTTTACGCTGTGGGAGTCGAACACCATCATCCGCTACCTGGCGACGCGCCATGGTACCAATGCACTCTATCCCGCCGAGGCGAGAGCCAGGGCTCGGGTCGATCAATGGATTGACTGGCAGGCATCGGACTTGAACACCGCCTGGCGCTACGCCTTCCTGTCGCTGGTGAGGCGCTCCCCCCAGCATCAAGACCATCAGGCCCTTCACGCAGCTTGCCTGCAGTGGTCTCACTGCATGGAGATCCTGGAGAGACAGCTTCAAACAACCGGAGGATATGTGGCCGGTCCGCACTTCTCGCTGGCAGACATTCCCATCGGGCTGTCAGTCAACCGCTGGCTGGAGACGCCCTATGATCGCCCGTCGCTACCCGCCGTGGACGACTACTACCAGCGACTGAAAGAGCGGCCGGGGTTTCGACGCTATGGGGCCAATGGCACGCCCTGAGGCGAGCAAGATAACTCGGGCAAGGAAAGAGACGGCAGACCGGGCCAACGCGCTGGTCCGGTCTGCACAGCTTCAGGGCTGGGCATCCGGCTGATTGGCGGGGGCGGCCTTGATAAAGGCCTGCAACTGCTCGCAGTTGGCGACGATGCGCGCAATGGTGGGGTAGTCATCCAGGGTCATGTCGAAGCGGCGGGCGTTGTAGACCTGGGGTACCAGCATGCAGTCCGCCAGGGTAACCTCATTGCCCACGCAATAGATGCCGGAGGTGGTCATGAGAAGCTGCTCCAGCGCGGTGAAGGTCTCGTCTATCCAGTGGCGATACCAGGCATCCCGCGCCATCTTGCTCTGCCCCAACTCCTGCTCCAAGTAGTGCAACACGCGCAGGTTGTTGAGGGGGTGGGTGTCACAGGCGATCATGTTGACTATCTGGCGCACCTGGGCGCGCTCGATGGGGGCGGAGGGCATCAGGGGGTAGGCGGGATAGGTCTCGTCGAGGTACTCCATGATGGCCACCGACTGACCCAGATGCACGTCATCGTCCACGAGAAACGGCACCAGCCCCTGGGGATTGACCCGGCGGTAGGCCTTCTCCTTCTGCTCACCCTGCCGCAAGTTGACCGGGTGCTGCTCATAATCGAGCCCCTTGAGTTGCAGTACCAAACGCACGCGAAAGCTGGCCGATGAGCGCCAATATCCAAACAACTGCAGCATAGTGTGTCCCTGTGGTGGCAGGTGTCTGCCACCTGCCGTGTCGCCCGCCCCTCCCGGGGTCGGGCTCTCCTAGCTCGCCCGCTCGGCCGTTGCTTGCGTGACCCGCTGCAAAATGGTGCCAAACAGACTCATCCCGTTGCGATCCTGCATCGCGATGGACACTGTATCACCAAAGCGCAGAAAGGGTGTAGTGGCTTGACCTGACTCGATAATTTCCAGCATCCGCCGCTCGGCAAGGCAGGAGGATCCCCGGCTTCTGTCGTAGTTGGAGACGGTGCCCGAGCCGATGATGCAGCCCGCCCCGAGCGGCCTTGTCTTGGCGGCATGGGCAATCAGCTCATCAAAGTTGAAGGTCATGTCCACCCCGGCGTCGGGCTGCCCGAACAGGGCGCCGTTGAGGTGGGTCACCAGGGGCAGGTGGACCTTGCCATCGCGCCAGTCATCCCCCAGCTCGTCCGGGGTGATGGCCACCGGCGAGAAGCTGCTGGAGGGCTTGGACTGGAAGAAGCCGAAGCCCTTGGCAAGCTCCCCCGGGATGAGGTTGCGCAGGCTCACGTCGTTGACCAGCATCAAGAGCTTGATGTGGCTCGCCGCCCCCTGCGAACGGGTGCCCATGGGCACGTCGTCGGTGATGACGGCCACTTCCGACTCAAAATCGATGCCCCACTCCTCGGAGCCCATCACGATGGGGCCACGGGGCGGCAGGAAGCTGTCAGAGCCTCCCTGATACATCAGGGGATCGTGCCAGAAGCTTTCTGGCATGTCGGCGCCGCGGGCCTTGCGCACCAGCTCCACGTGATTGACGTAGGCACTGCCGTCAATCCACTGGTAGGCGCGAGGCAGCGGGGAGAGGCACGCCTCCTCATCGAAGGGGAAGGCGTCGGGGCAGGCGCCCTCGTTGAGTCGCTGATAAACCTTCGCCAATTGCGGCGCCACTTCGCCCCACTGGTCGAGGGCCGACTGCAGGGTCGGGGCAATGGTCGTCACGTGGACGGCGCGCGCCAGATCGCGGCTCACCACCACCAGGGCGCCGTCGCGCTTGCCATTGTTCAGGGTTGCCAGTTTCATATCGAATTCCTTATTTGCCGAGCGTCTCTGGACGCTGCCAGCTGGTGACATAACCGGGGTATTCAACCCCTTCGCAGATCGGGCCGACGGCCAGGGCATCACGGGTGTCGAGCATCACCGCCACCTCGTCGGTGAAGGTCTTGGCATGGGCCAGCCCCGCCGCAAAGGCCTTGGGATGGGGACCATGGGTGAAGCCGGCAGGGTGGAAGGTGACCATGCCCCGCTTGATGTTGTCCCGGCTGAAGAAGTCCCCGGCGTGGTAGAAGAGCACCTCGTCGAAGTCGTCATTGCTGTGGTAGAAAGGCACCCGCAGGGCACCTGGGTCGCTCTCGATGGGACGCGGCACGAAGGTGCAGATGACAAAACGGCTCGCCACGAAGGTGGAGTGGGCCGAGGGAGGCAGGTGGTAGCGGTGGCTCATCAGCGGGCGGATGTCCCGCCAGTTGAGGCGCACCACGCACAAGTCCCCGTGCCACCCTTGTGCATCCAGCGGGTTGAACGGCCAGGTGACGACCGAGACCTGATCGTGGCGCTTGATCTGCAGCGACCAGGGGTTTTCATCCTGCTGGGCCAGGAAGCGCTCGTTGATGGCGGGCACGTCCAGGGCCGCCGGATCGAAGATGGCGTGATTGCCCACCAGTCCCTTGTCCGGCAGCTGATAACTGTCTTCCGTCGCCTCGATCATCAGGATGAAGAGGGGCGCGGTGGGCTCGATGCGCCACATGGTGCCACGGGGGATCACCACATAGTCGCCATCTCTCAAGATGAGGTGTCCGTAGTCGCAGTAGAACTCGCCGCTCCCCTCGTGAATGAACAGGAGCTCGTCGCCATCGGCGTTTCGCACCAGAAACGGCATGGGATCATGCAGGCGCCAGATGCGGTAGCGGCAGTGGGGGTTGCTGAGAATATCCGGCATCACCCAGGGGGAGAGGGAGCTCACCTCCTCCTGCAGATCGTTCAAGTCAAACGCCCGTGGCCGAAGCGGCCCCTCCCAGTTGACCCAGTCGGTGGGAGCATGCTTGTGGTGCATGTGGGTGGCCGGACCGAAGAAGCCCGAGCGCCCCAGTTCGCGCTCATAGATGGCCTGCTCCGGCAGATCGGCATGGGCCTGGCGGGAGTGGGTTCCCTCCCGATGGGGGAAGCTTATCCAGTTACGCATCACTCGGTTCTCCGTTTTTCTGGCCCTGCGCGGCACTGTTCACCTCCCCTTGCGTGGATCCGTCCAGCACGCCACGGCGGATCTGATCCAGCTCGATGGATTCGAACAATGCCTGGAAGTTGCCCTCACCAAAGCCCTCGTTGCCCTTGCGCTGGATGATCTCGAAGAACACGGGACCGATGACGGTGTCCGTGAAGATCTGCAGCAGGATGCCGTCCTTCGTCGGCGAGCCGTCGATGAGGATGCGCAGCGTCTTCAGCGCCGCCAGATCCTCCTGATGACCCGCCACCCGGCTGTCCACCTTCTCGTAGTAGGTGTCCGGCGTCGGCATGAAGCCGGTTCCCCGCCCTCTGAGCGTGCGGATGGTGTGATAGATGTCGGCAGAGGCGAGCGCGATGTGCTGGATCCCCTCCCCCTTATACTGGCGCAGGTACTCCTCTATCTGGGACTTGTCGTCCGCCGACTCGTTGATGGGAATGCGAATTTTGCCGCAGGGGGCCGTCATGGCGCGCGAGTGCAGTCCGGTCAGCTTGCCCTCGATGTCGAAGTAGCGGATTTCCCGGAAGTTGCCGATCCGCTCGTAGAAATTCGACCAGAGGTTCATGTTGCCGCGATGGACGTTGTGGGTCAGGTGGTCGATCTCATAGAGCCCCGCGTCCACCTCGGCCATGCGGGCCTGCCAGTCGGGGTAGAAGATAAAGTCCACGTCATAGATGGAGCCCCGCTCGCCATAGCGATCGACAAAGGAGAGGGTACTCTCGCCGATACCGTAGATGGCGGGGATGTTGAGCTCCATGGGGCCGATTTTGCCCACAAACGGCTTGGCCCCCTGGCCAATGGCGTACTGCTGGGCACGGCCGGCATCGCTCACCCGAAACGCCATGCCGCACACGCTCGGACCATGGGCCCGCGCAAACTCCTCCGCCTGGGAGTGGGGCTCGGCATTGACCACGAAGTTGATGTCCCCTTGGCGATAGAGCCAGCACTGCTTGTGCCTGTGCTTGGCCACTTCGGCAAAGCCCAGTGAGACGAACAGCGCCTTGAGGGCCGCAATGCCCTTGAGATCCGGCGCCGTGTACTCGACGAACTCAAACCCGTCGGTGCCAAGGGGGTTGATGGTGTGAGTACGGGAAGAGGGGGTGGTCATGATGCGCTCCTTGCGATGAACTGATAACGAAACGGTTCACGCCGCAAGGGCTCGACAGGCAGCCCGCACGGCATTGTTAACAACTTGTTTCATTAGAGTGGCGAGCGCAGGGAATGAGAAGGGGCGGCGTTCAGATAGTTTGGCGGGGATCCGCGCCAAAAAATGTAAATGAAATGTGACATAACAGCCCCAACCTTGCACTGCGCTCGTTAGCGTCCCGCAAGGCTGTCAGCTTTGCCTTACAGCGACCAATAACGGGGTTCGATATGGGGCAGCACCGCCCTCGCCTTTAGTAATCGAGTCCTTTGCGGGTTGATGAGCCAGGCCTGCTCCCCCAACGCCAGCAGGGGCAGATCGTGCAGGCTGTCACTCAGGGTGAGTGCGGCCTCCAGGGTCAGGAGCTCGGGCAGCAGCTTGTGCCTGCCATGGCAATAGAAGCGCGGCACTAGGCCGCCGAAACGGTAACCCATCCGCGAGCCGATGATGCGGTGAGGGAGCCTTGGCAGTTGACGATGGAGCTGGGCACGGACCAGGGCGCGGGGACTGGCGGAGATGACCCAGCAGCGGTGCCCCTCCCCCGTCAGGAGGGCTCGCGCCTCCCGATACAGACCGGGCCGGGTCAGGCTGTACTGCCGTACCAGGGCGCGCCAGGCCAGGGGGGATAGCCCGAGGGTGATGGCCCACCAGATGAGTGCAATGCCGCGACTGCGCTGACCTGGCAGCAGATAGATCACGGCACCGAACGCCATCAGTGGCCACAGCAGCAGCGGCCAGATACGGCGGCGCAAGATGAAACGCAGCAACCCCGCATGGCTGTCATCCAGCGCCAGGGTGTCATCGAAGTCGGCCAGGATCCAGCCACGGGCTGGGACTCTCGCGGTTGCAGCGCTCATTCGGTGATCTCTGCGATGGCGGCATGCAACTCGGGCAGGAGGAACAGCGCCCCCTCATCGGGCGGACAAACGAGATCGAAGCTCTCACCAGCCAGGGTGAAGGCGAGGCGCCAGGCGTGCAGATAACCGCGATCCGCCGCCGTGCCGCCGTAACGCTCATCTCCGAGGATGGGGGCTCCCACGCTCTTCAAGGCCACCCGGATCTGGTGGGTCTTGCCGGTCCGGGGCTTGATGCGATAAAGGCGCAGCCCCTCGCGCACCGAAACGGAGTCGAACCAGCTGATGGCCGGGTTATCCTGGGTGCGGCTCAGCATCCAGCTGCCGCCTCGCCCTTTCTCCATGTCACCCTTCACCCAGCCCTGCTTCTTCTTCGGCTTGCGATCGGAGAGTGCCAGATACTGCTTGCTCACTTCCCGCGCCGCGAAAGCCATGCTGAGGGCGCGATTCGCTTCGGCGGTGCGGGCCAGCAGCACCAGCCCAGAGGTCATCTTGTCCAGTCGATGGACCGGATAGAGGTCAAGACCGGTATCCATTCTGACCCGATTGACGAGACCCGGCTCGCCGGCATCATCGTGCATGCCAATGCCCGGACGCTTGTTGATCACCATGAAATCTTTGTGCTGCAATAGTATCCGGTACATGTATAACCCTTTAGAATGTTACTTGTTAACAACTTGAATGCAGGCCTGCAGGCCATCTTCATGGACCCTCAGCACAAGAATCGCACGAATGAAAAAAGGTTCATCGCGGCTTTCCGGGGAAGGCCGCCTTGATTTTCAGAAAAAAGTATTCTGAGTCCCTAAATCCATATGCCATACGCTTTATCACTTTGATCTTGTTGTTCACCCCTTCCAGCACACTCGTGTGCATCGGGTAGTTTGCACTCGCCAGGATCCCCCGCATATATTTCGATAAATTTCGACCAAATCGTTGCAGCGGCGCTAGCCCGCTTTCCTTCACCTGCCGCATCCAGCTCCGCCATCGTCGCCATCCTTCCCACACGCTCGGCGCATACCAGATGCCCTTCAACCCCTCTTTCAGCACGTACACCATCGCCAGCGGTTGATTCGCCGCCAACAGCTCCTGCAACTTCACATCCTGTTTTTCACTCAACTTCGCCCGATTACGTAGCAGCAACCAACGCGCACTTTTGACCACTTTTCGCGCCGGTTTATCGCTTTTCAGTGCATTCGCCTGCTCCACTCGCACCCGGTCCACCACCTCTCGGCCATAGCGAGCCACCACGTGGAACAGGTCGTAGACCACCTCCGCCTGCGGGCAGTGTTGCTTCACCTCCAGGTCGAACGCCGTGTTCATGTCCATCGCCACCGCTTCAATCTGCTGGCATCGCTCGCCGAGCTGCTCGAAGAAGGGACGGATAGCGGCCCGGCTGTTGCCGTGCCCCACCCACAGGACGCGGGTTCGCTCGGCATCCATGATCACGGTGGCATAGCGGTGTCCCTTGTGCAGGGCAAACTCATCCATCACCAGCCGCCGCACCTCCCCAAGTTCGATGGTGCCCACACTGGTCTGCAAACGGCGCTTGTCGATCTCCTTGATGGTGTGCCAACCGACCCCGGTGAGCTGGCTGACATGGCGGATGGGGAGGTACTGAACGAGCGCTTCAATCCAGCACTGCATGCGCCGGGTGAGGCGGGAGCCAGAGGGGAGCCAGTCGATATGTTCACTGACGCGACCACAGCGCAGACAGTCGACGCGGCGAACAGGCAGTTGTAACCAGACTTGTCGGTCAAATAGGTCTCGCTCACGCACCCGGCGGATACGTTGGTCGTGGATCAATGGCGTGGGTTGCAGGCATCGGCGACAACGGGGCAACAGGTCGGCGCGAGGCTCAAGGGTAAACAGGGTGTGATGGTTGGCAGAAAGCGCTTGGGCGATGACGGTATAACCTGGCCAGAAGGAGGCAATATCAATATGATGCACGGCGACAGCAGGGTGATGGTGGTGGTGTGTTTGGAGACAGCCAGTTTACCAGCACCCTGTCTGTCAACTTCCACTTCCCCAAGATCCCGCGAAGAACCTGAAAAAATGCCTGTTTTGGCTGTTGTTGCTTGGCATCACTTGCTTCTCGCCCCTCCAGGCCAGTGAACGGACACGTGATCTGCCGGAGAAGGTGGTATTGCAGTTGCGCTGGCTGCATCAGCCCCAGTTTGTGGGCTATCACATGGCCAAGGCCAAGGGGTATTACGCCGACGCCGGTCTGGATGTCGAGATAAGGCCAGGTGGCAAGGGAATAAGTCCGGTTCAGGAGGTGCTGGCCGGACGCGCCGACTTTGGCGTCGGCAACACCGAGGTGCTGACCCACTACGCCCAGGGCAAGCCACTGCTGGCGCTGGCCAGCGTCTACCAGCACTCTCCCTCCATCTTCCTGGCACGCCGCGACAGCGGCATTCTCACCGTTGCGGACATGCGTGGCAAACGGATCATGATGTTTCCGGGTCATCAGGATGCCGAACTGCTGGCCACCCTCTACTATCAGGGGCTTCACGAGCGCCAGCTCATCCCGGTACCCACTTCGGTCAACATCGACGATCTGATCGCCGGCCGGATAGACATCTTCAACGCCTATCTGAGCAATGAGCCCTTCTATCTGGAAGAGCGCGGCATCTCGGTGTCCGTCATCAACCCTCGCAACTACGGCATCGATTTCTACAGCGACATTCTCTTCACCACCCAGGCACAGGAGCGGCTCAATCCGGAGCGGGTGGCACGTTTTCGTGCAGCCAGCCTCAAGGGATGGCGCTATGCCCTCACCCACCCCGAGGAAGCCATCGCCCTGCTGCGCACGGAGTATGGCGTCAACCGCAGCCAGGCCCACATGGAATACGAGTTGCAGATGAGCAAGGAGATGATCCAGCCGCTCTATGTGGAGATCGGGTATATGAATCCGGATCGCTTCGCTCACATCATGCGGCAGCTGGTGGAGATAGGCCTCCTTGCCAAACCGGTCTCCCTGACCCGTTTCCTCTATCAGGTCCCCTCAGAACAGTGGATCTTCTGGCGTCCATGGTTCCTGCTGAGCCTGGGTGTTGGTGGTCTCATCTTGCTGCTCTCCCTCTATCTTCTGATGAGCAACAAGCGGCTCAACCAGGAAGTGGCCCTGCGCAAGCAGCGAGAGCAGGAGATACTGCAACTGGCCCGCCTCGATCCCCTTACCGGGCTGCCCAATCGCCTGAGCCTGATGGAGCAGTTGAAACACCAAGTGCAAAGCGACAATCCGGGCTGCCTGCTGTTTTGCGATCTCAATGACTTCAAGCGCATCAACGACAACTTCGGCCACAGCCAGGGGGATGCCATCCTCTGCCAGCTGGCCCGACGGATCCACGGCGCCATCGGCCACCAGTGCTATTTTGCCCGCTTGGCGGGGGACGAGTTCATCCTGCTGCTGCCGGGCTACGATATCCGTCAGGCAGAGGAGGTCACCGCCGTGATCCGCCAGGCCATGCAGGCCCCCTTCGTGGTCAATGACCAGCCGATGCAGGTGGGCATCAGCATCGGCGTCAGCCACTACCAGCATGACTGGAGCCCGGAGCAGTGGCTCATCCAGGCCGACAGGGCCATGTATTGTGACAAGGGTGGCCGCGTCATCACGCTGGCGGAGCAGTCCGGCTGACTTGCTCATCTCCCGGCACACAGATCCGATACCCCCGTGAAACCGATAAACAGGAAGGCCACCCCAGGGGTGGCCTTCCTGCATTGCATGAGTCTGAATGCTCTTACCCGAAGGTCTGCCCCAGGGATTTGAGCTGGCGAGCCTTGGTGAGCAGGATGTCGCTCGAGGCGTCCATGTCCTGCATCTTGTTACTGTTGGTGTGGGAGTGCTGGGAGATGGCGTTGACGTTGCGGCTGATGTCCTCCACCACCGCCTGCTGCTCCTCTGCCGCCGTCGAGATCTGGGCCGAGAGGTCCACCACCCGTTCTATTTCCGCCAGCACCTGATGCAGGCTCTCTGATCCCTGGCGGGTCAGGGTCACGCAGGATTGGGTCTGTTGCAGGTTCTGCTGCATCATGCCCTTCCAGCCGTTCAGGGTACGCTGGATCTGGCCTATGCTGCTCTGGATCTGCTCGGTCGCCTTGTGGGTGCGCGTGGAGAGGGTTCGCACCTCGTCCGCCACCACCGCAAAGCCTCGCCCCTGCTCCCCTGCCCGCGCAGCCTCGATGGCGGCGTTGAGCGCCAGCAGATTGGTCTGATCCGCAATGCCCTGGATCTCGCTCATCAGCACACCGATGCGGTCCGACTCCTCCGCCAGTGCCACGGCGGCCGTGAAGGCATGCTCTGCCTGGGTGGCCAGCTCCGTCACCCTGTGCTGGGTATCTTCCAGCTGCTGATCGGTGTGTTGGCAGTGCGCCTTGGCCTGGGCTATCTGGTTGTCCGTCTCCAGGATATTGCGGGCAATCTCGTGGGCTGTCGCCGCCATTTCGGTGATGGCCGTCGCCACCTGCTGGGTCTGGACATCCTGTTCGGCGATGTCGGCGCTCGCCTCGCTGGAGGCTGTTTTCAGATGCACCGCGAGATCCTGCAGGGAGAGGGTCGCATCGTCCACTCGTCCAAGGACGGTGCGGATCCTGGCCTGCAACAGCTTGATGTGGAAGTCTGCAATGGCACTGGCATCCTCCCCCGAATAGATGAGCCGGGTCAGGCTGTCATATTCGTCCGCGAGCTGTCGCAGATAACGGGGGGTCGTGATGAGGGTGTCACGATAGATCAGGGCCAGCCACAAGAGGGGCAACAGGGTGAACAGCGGCCCCCAGGGCCCCATCAGATAGGCTCCCCCCGCCAGCATCAGCAAGACACCGACGATGGCCAGCCCGTGGCGCATCGGGCGCAGGCTCAATCCGCCCTTTCGCTCCCCCCGCTCCACGCTCTTCAATCTGGCATAGGTGCGCCCGGCCACGGCTTTCATCTCCGGCGCGGCGCGACTGCGGACCGACTGGTAGCCATTGATCCGCCCCTGCTCGAAGATAGGGGTGACATAGGCATCCACCCAATAGTAACGCCCATCCTTACAGCGGTTTTTCACCATGCCGCGCCAGGGTTTGCCCTGCTTGAGCTTGCCCCAGAGGTCAGCAAAGGCGCAATGCTGTTCACTTAAGCGGAGCCGCATTGCGATTTACCGGAAAACGGGTCTTTGATATCTTCACCGCCCTGGGTCTCGATGGCCTGGGGCGTTTTTCTATGAACATGACGCCTATGCAGCCCCGCAACTCCGCCAACCTCCGTGGCGTATGGGCTGGCGATAACGCGCCCGCCATCACTGCCATCTGGTTCGCGATGAGCTGACAGGCAAACTTAAAGCTCACCTCATTGGGCGCTCGCTGATGGGCTACGGCGGCCTGGCTGGCCTCCCGCCTGACCAGATTGTATCCAAGCAGCAATCCCCACAGCTCCTGATAGACCAAGTCCACTTTCTTGCTTCTCAGCGTGATGGCGTTGTGCTGCATCGCGCTTTTGATATCCCGGTATCCCAGCTCGATTTCCCAGCGCTCGTGGTACAGGGTCGCCACCTGAGCTGCACTGAATCGCGCCACGGGCAGGGAGGTAAAGACCGTTTTCTCCTTGCCTGCCACCTCATAGGTCACTGCGCGAACTTGCCAGTGTGTCGGCAACGCCGGGTTTTTCTTGCGAGCCTGAGGCGAGACCGTCATTTGCAACAGACGGTCACCGTCGCCATAGCGCTCAAGTTCCGTGTATACCAGCCCCTTGCGTTCCGGGATGAGCCAGTGACGGTCGGTGTCTTCGGCCTGAATACGCAGCAACAGGTCGGCACCGAAGAAGCCTTTATCCAGCAGGGTCACTGACTTGTCCGGCAATGAGTGAATGAACTCGCTGGCCAGGGGGATTTCCCCTTTGCGGTACGGGCTGATGGCCGCGTTGGCAATGACATGCGAGCGGACATTCATGAGCGTGACCAACCGCAGCATCGGGTAGGGTGTCTGCCGGTTGGTTGAGGTGTTACCCGAGCCGAAATGTGCTCTGAGTTCAGGCATATCCTGGGTTCGGAACAGGGCCCCATCGATGGCAAAGACCTGTAAACCGTGCCAATGGTCTTCAGGATAACGTTCCCGCCCCCACACATCGGCGCACTGTTTGAACAGCCACTCGAGCGGCTGTTTGCCGAGTCGCTGACGGGCCTGAGACAGGGCACTGTCCGCGAGCAAGGCATCATTGGCCAACCCTTCTGCACAGATGTTGAGGCGCCGAGCGACCTCGGAGATGGGCTCATTGCGGAAAAAGGCCATCCCCACGACGAGCCACAAGACCATATCAGAAGGTAAGCGGCGTCGGCGGATAGTGGCCTTTTCAGACAAGGCGGCAGCGGCAGTAATCCATTCGTCGGGAATATGGTCGGCAAAAATGGCCAGCCGAGCCAGCATGTCGCCAGATGCCTCAACAACATCGTTCAGATCGTTTGCAATAGACATAAAAAAATCCGGAACCAGTGATTGGTTCCGGATTGTCCTACAGCAGAAGGATCGGTCAATGGATCCTTAACTGATCAGCATTGCAGCAAAGGCGGCCTTGGGCATGTCCGGGTGGCGAACCATGTTGTGGTGCTGGCCGATGAGCTCGGCCCGGCTGTACCCCGCTACCCGGCAGAAGTGATCATTGGCGTAGGTGATCACACCCTGCAGGTCCGTGGTGGAGACCAGCTGTTCATTGGCAGGAAAATCCACCTCTTCGTCGATGAGATGAACCTGGGTTTTCTTCATGGTGCACACCCCTTGTTTGATCACCCACTGAGCGTAGCCAAACGCCTACGGGCAAGCAACGCAGAGACCCAGTCGGGGAGGATGGCTGAGATACAATTTGCATCCTGTTTGACGCCGCGCAAGATTTTGGCCCCCAAAGCCCCGGTTTGGCCAAAAAATACCCGTAATTTTCCCAGGTTCACCTCTCTCCCGCACGATGCATCACACCCAAAAATGGTTCCAACGAGTCTGTGATACTGGCGTTGCAGGGAACCCCCTCAGGGGAGAGCGCACTTGATGCAACCTTGGACCTAAGCATAATTGACGTTAACGTAAACGTAGTGTGAGATGGTACCGTTCACCCTACACATCCAGCAGACACGCACCCCATGAAAGGAGTCACCATGTCCAACCTCTCCCCCTCGGCCGGCAAGCGTTTTCGCACGGCCCTGGCCAACGAAAAGCCCCTGCAGATTGTCGGCACCATCAATGCCTACATGGCGCTGATGGCAGAGCGCAGCGGCTTCCAGGCCCTCTATCTCTCCGGCGCCGGGGTAGCGAACGCCTCCTATGGCCTGCCGGACCTCGGCATGACTTCCATGAATGACGTGCTCATCGATGCCGAACGCATCACGGCTGCCACCCAGGTGCCACTCCTGGTGGACATCGACACCGGCTGGGGGGGCGCCTTCAACATCGCCCGCACCATCCGCGCCTTCGAGCGCGGCGGTGTGGCCGCCGTCCACATGGAAGATCAGGTGGCCCAGAAGCGTTGCGGCCACAGGCCCAACAAGGCCGTGGTCAGCGTCACCGAGATGGTGGACAGGATCAAGGCGGCGGTGGATGCCCGCCAGGACGAGAGTTTCGTCATCATGGCCCGCACCGACGCCCTGGCGGTGGAAGGGCTGGGCTCGGCCCTGGAGCGCGCCGCCGCCTATGTGGAGGCGGGCGCCGACATGATCTTCGCCGAAGCGGTCACCGAGCTCGAGCAGTACGACCGTTTCAGGCAGGCGGCCGGGGTGCCGATCCTCGCCAACATGACCGAGTTCGGCAAGACCGAGCTGTTTGACAAGGAGGCGCTCGCCGCCCACGGCGTGGACATGGTGCTCTACCCCCTGAGCGCCGCCCGCGCCGCCAACCAGGCCGCCCTCAACGTCTATCAGACGCTTCGCCGCGACGGCCACCAGCGCGCCGTGGTCGACACCATGCAGACCCGGGAGTCCCTCTACGATTTTCTCGGTTACCACCACTACGAGCAGACCCTGGACAGGCTGTTCACCCAGGATCTTTCGACCAAGGAATAAGACGGCGACCGGCCGCCTTATGCTGGCGGCTGGCGCATCAACGGACTGAATGAGGAAACATGTGATGAGCGCCCTGCCCGAAACCACCGGCTTCAAGCCGAAGAAATCCGTCGCCCTTTCCGGCACCGCCGCCGGCAATACCGCCCTGTGCACCGTGGGCCTCAGCGGCAACGATCTGCACTACCGTGGCTACGACATCCTGGACGTGGCCACCAGCTGCGAATTTGAAGAGATAGCCCACCTGCTGGTGCACGGCCATCTGCCCAATGTGGCGGAGCTCGCCGCCTACAAGGCCAAGCTCAAGGCCCTACGCGGCCTGCCAACCGGGGTGAGGACCGCCTTGGAACAGTTGCCTCCCTCCGCCCACCCCATGGACGTGATGCGCACCGCCGTCTCCGTGCTGGGGTGCCTGTCGCCGGAGAAGGACGATCACAACCACCCGGGCGCCCGGGACATCGCCGACAAGCTGATGGCCTGTCTCGGCTCCGTGTTGCTCTACTGGTACCACTTCAGTCACAACGGCAAACGCATCCATGTGGAGACCGACGACGACTCCATCGGCGGCCACTTCCTCCACCTGCTGCACGGGCACAAGCCACGCGACTCCTGGGTGCGCGCCATGCACACCTCCCTCATCCTCTACGCCGAGCACGAGTTCAACGCCTCCACCTTCACCGGCCGCGTCATCGCCGGCACCGGCTCGGACATGTACTCCTGCATCACGGGAGCCATCGGTGCCCTGCGCGGGCCCAAGCACGGGGGCGCCAACGAGGTGGCCTTCGAGATCCAGAAGCGCTACGAGAACCCGGACGAGGCGGAGGCCGACATTCGCGCCCGGGTCGAGAAAAAAGAAGTGGTCATTGGCTTCGGCCACCCGGTCTACACCGTCTCCGATCCCCGCAACAAGGTAATCAAGGAGGTGGCGCGCGAGCTCAGCCAGGAGCAGCACAACACCAAGATGTTCGACATCGCCGAGCGGCTGGAGTCCACCATGTGGGAAGTCAAGAAGATGTTCCCGAACCTCGACTGGTTCAGCGCCGTCAGCTACCACATGATGGGGGTGCCCACCGCCATGTTCACCCCGCTGTTCGTCATCGCCCGCACCTCAGGCTGGTCGGCCCATGTCATCGAGCAACGCATCGACGGCAAGATCATCCGCCCGAGCGCCAACTACGTCGGCCCGGAGGATCTCCAGTTCGTGCCGCTCAAGGAGCGCAAGTGATGATCAACACGCAATATCGCAAGCCCCTGCCCGGCACACAGCTTGACTACTTCGATGCCAGGGAGGCGGTCAACGCCATCGCCCCCGGCGCCTGGGACAGGCTCTCCTACACCGCCCGCGTCCACGCCGAGAACCTGGTTCGCAAATGCGATCCGGCCATCCTCGACGAGTGCCTCGGCCAGATCGTTTTCGGCCAGCGCGAGCGCGACTTCCCCTGGTTCCCGGCACGGGTGGTGTGCCACGACATCCTGGGGCAGACCGCCCTGGTGGACCTCGCTGGCCTTCGCGACGCCATCGCCGATCAGGGGGGCGATCCCGCCCAGGTGAACCCGGTCGTGCCGGTGCAGCTCATCGTCGACCATTCCCTCGCCGTGGAGTGCGGCGGCTTCGACCCCCAGGCGTTCGAGAAGAACCGCGCCATCGAGGATCGCCGCAACGAGGATCGCTTCCACTTCATCAACTGGACCAAGCAGGCGTTCAAGAACATCGAGGTGATCCCGCCAGGCAACGGCATCATGCACCAGATCAACCTGGAGAAGATGTCCCCTGTCATCCACGCCGATCGCGGTCTGGCCTACCCGGATACCTGCGTCGGCACCGACAGCCACACCCCCCACGTGGATGCCCTCGGCGTCATCGCGGTGGGGGTGGGCGGGCTGGAAGCCGAGAACGTCATGCTGGGACGCGCCTCCTGGATGCGGCTGCCTTCGATCGTCGGCGTGGAGCTCTCCGGCAAGCCGCAACCCGGCATCACCGCCACCGACCTGGTGCTGTCGCTCACCGAATTCCTGCGCCAGCAGAAGGTAGTCGGCGCCTATCTGGAGTTTCGTGGGGAGGGCGCCGCCGCCCTCACCCTCGGCGATCGGGCCACCATCTCCAACATGGCGCCGGAGTATGGCGCCACCGCGGCCATGTTCTTCATCGACCAGCAGACCCTCGACTACCTCAAGCTCACCGGCCGTGACGACGAGCAGGTCAGGCTGGTGGAAACCTATGCCAGGGAGGCCGGTCTCTGGGCCGATGCCCTGGCGGGCGCCCAGTACGAGCGGGTGCTGCACTTTGACTTGTCGAGCGTGGTGCGCACCCTGGCGGGCCCCTCCAACCCCCACCGTCGCCTGCCGGTGACCGAACTTGCCACGCGGGGCATCGCGGTGGATCTGGACAAGGCTCGTGCCCAGGAGGCTGACGGCCTCTTGCCCGATGGCGCCGTCATCATCGCCGCCATCACCAGTTGCACCAACACCAGCAACCCGCGCAACGTGATTGCCGCAGGCCTGTTGGCCCGCAACGCCAACCGGCTCGGCCTCAGCCGCAAGCCCTGGGTCAAATCCTCCCTCGCCCCTGGCTCCAAGACAGTCGCCCTCTACTTGAAAGAGGCGGGACTGGACGAGGAACTTGAGCGGCTCGGCTTCGGCGTCGTGGCCTTTGCCTGCACCACCTGCAACGGCATGTCCGGTGCCCTGGATCCCGCCATCCAGCAGGAGATCATCGAGCGGGACCTCTACGCCACAGCGGTGCTGTCGGGCAACCGCAACTTCGACGGCCGCATCCATCCCTATGCCAAGCAGGCGTTTCTCGCCTCGCCCCCCCTGGTGGTGGCCTACGCCATCGCCGGCACCATCCGTTTCGACATTGAAAAAGATATGCTGAGGGTGGTGGACGGCAAGGAAATTCGCCTCAAGGATATCTGGCCGTCTGATGAAGAGATCGACGCCGTGGTCAAGGCGTCGGTCAAGCCGTCCCAGTTCCGCCAGGTCTATATCCCCATGTTCACCCAGGAAGAGGATCAGGGTCCCAAGGTGACGCCCCTGTACAACTGGCGTCCGCAGAGCACCTATATCCGTCGCCCCCCTTACTGGGAGGGGGCACTGGCGGGCGAGCGCACCCTGCGCGGCATGAGGCCCCTGGCGCTGTTGCCGGACAACATCACCACAGACCACCTCTCCCCTTCCAACGCCATCCTGCCCGGCAGCGCGGCGGGGGAATACCTGGCGAAGATGGGCCTGCCGGAGGAGGACTTCAACTCCTACGCCACCCACCGCGGCGATCATCTGACCGCCCAGCGCGCCACCTTCGCCA
Organism: Aeromonas sp. ASNIH1; assembly: GCF_002934285.1. Lineage (NCBI taxonomy): Bacteria > Pseudomonadati > Pseudomonadota > Gammaproteobacteria > Aeromonadales > Aeromonadaceae > Aeromonas > Aeromonas sp. ASNIH1. The sequence goes on from NZ_CP026228.1 coordinate 4,581,503, forward strand.
ACCCCCAGCTGGTCAACGAGATGGCGGTGGTGAACGGCGTGGTGCAGAAAGGGTCCCTCGCCCGCGTCGAGCCGGACGGCAAAGTGATGCGGATGTGGGAAGCCATCGAGACCTACATGGCACGCAAGCAGCCCCTCATCATCGTGGCCGGTGCCGACTACGGTCAGGGCTCGTCCCGGGACTGGGCAGCCAAGGGGGTGCGCCTTGCCGGGGTGGAGGTGATCGCGGCAGAAGGCTTCGAGCGCATTCACCGCACCAACCTCATCGGCATGGGGGTGCTGCCGCTCGAGTTCAAACCGGGCACCACCCGCCTCACGTTGGGCCTCGATGGCACCGAGACCTACGATGTGGTGGGGGAGCGCCAGCCGCGCACCGATCTCACTCTGGTGATCCGCCGTCGCAGCGGCGAAGCGATCCAGGTGCCCATGACCTGCCGCCTCGACACCGCCGAGGAGGTCTCGGTCTATGAGGCGGGCGGCGTGCTGCAACGCTTCGCCCAGGACTTCCTGGCGTCGGCTGCGCAAAAGGCCGCAAGCTAAATCGCAACCCCGCTCCGCCCCTTTGAAAAAGGGGAAGGCATAAAGCACCCTCTCTCTTTGGGAGAGGGTTGGGATGAGGGGAAAGTCTCCTCATCCGCCCTTCGGGTACCTTCTCCCAGAGGCAGCAGGATCTATGACTCTTTTCAGGACACTCTCTATGGCCCACATACCACAAGTCAGAATTCCGGCCACCTACCTTCGCGGCGGCACCAGCAAGGGGGTCTTCTTTCGCTTATCTGACCTGCCCGAGCGCTGCCAGCAGCCGGGCCCGGCACGGGATGCCTTCTTCCTGCGGGTCATCGGCAGCCCCGATCCCTACGGCGCCCACATGGACGGCATGGGGGGGGCCACCTCCTCCACAGCCAAGTGCGTGATCCTCTCCAAAAGCCAGCAACCCGATCACGATGTGGACTACCTCTACGGCCAGGTCGCCATCGACAAGGCATTCGTGGACTGGAGCGGCAACTGCGGCAACCTCTCCACCGGCGCCGGGGCCTTCGCCATCCACGCCGGCCTGGTGGACCCGTCCCGCATCCCGGAGCACGGCACCTGCAAGGTGCGGATCTGGCAGGCCAATATCGGCAAGACCATCCTCGCCCACGTGCCGGTGACGAACGGCCAGGTGCAGGAGACAGGCGATTTCGAGCTGGACGGGGTGACCTTCCCCGCCGCCGAGATCATACTGGAGTTTCTCGACCCGTCCGACGAGGGTGAAGACGGTGGCGCCCTCTTCCCCACCGGCAATCTGGTGGACGATCTGGAGGTACCCGCGTCTGTTGTAAAGAGCGGCGTACTGAAAGCCACCCTGATCAGCGCCGGCATCCCCACGGTGTTCGTCAACGCCGAGGAGATCGGTTATGAGGGCACCGAGCTGCGCGAGCAGATAAACACGGACCCCGAGGCCTTGGCACGTTTCGAGGCAATCCGGGTTGCCGGTGCCCTGCGCATGGGGCTCATCAAGCGCCCCGAAGAGGCGGCCACTCGCCAGCACACCCCGAAAATTGCCTTCGTCGCACCCGCCAAGGATTACCGCACCGCCAGCGGCAAGGAGATTATTGCTGGCGAGATCGATCTGCTGGTGCGGGCCCTCTCCATGGGCAAGCTGCACCACGCCATGATGGGCACCTGCGCCGTGGCCATCGGCACGGCGGCGGCCATTCCCGGCACCCTCGTCAATCTGGCCGCCGGGGGTGGCGAGCGCGAAGCGGTGCGCGTTGGCCACCCCTCCGGCACCCTGAGAGTCGGAGCCCAGGCAGAGCAGGTAGCGGGACAGTGGACGGTCACCAAGGCGGTGATGTCCCGCTCCGCCCGCATCCTGATGGAAGGCTGGGTGCGGGTCCCTGGAGATGCCTTCTAGCCCGCTGCGGCATCACACCGACCAGGCCAGCCAGACGAAAAGAGCCCCAAGGCGACTGCCTCAGAGCTCTTTTTTGGATGTTTCATGCAGTGAGAAGCACATCATCATTGCGGTCTTGCCACACACTCCACCTTTCTTGGCACATTGTGCTTCGCGTCCCCGCCGATGAGCCGCTTGACCTGCCCGGGTGGGCAGCGACCGTCATCCACATAGGCGGTCTCCCCAAGGGGCAGCCTGCCTGGGGGCGGATCCTGACTCAGATAGGTGACGGGAATGGGCGCAGGCGCAAACCCACTGCACCCCGACATCAGGAGTGCGCCGCACCACAGAGCCAGCATGCCTCCCCTCTTTCCTGCAACTGCAACCGCCATCGCTCACTCCCTGCCTCTGTCGGGGCACCGACCCGGCGCCCCTCGTTTCGGCAGTCTACCCAGGGATGGCGCCGGACCGACACCCGTCTCCGGCGCCGTTGTGACGATTCCAGACACAGGCAAAAATATCGGCTTTTCACGGCTTCGACCCGTAGTAGTGGGTCAGCAGGGCATCGGCCTCGTCCACGGAGATCGCCATCTGCGGCCAGCGCGCGGCCTTCTCCCTGATGTCCCGCAGGCTCCCCAGCTCCGGGCGCAGTGCGCTGCCGAGGTGGCGGTTCAAGGCATCAAAGCGGGCGATCACCCCCTGTCGGCTGAAGTGCCCGGGCGCCAGATCCAGCCGGTAGCCCTGAAACAGCCACTGGAGTCCCTGATAGACGGCGGGGTGATAGACGCTGTGATGATCCTCCTCCTCGAAGTAGCGGCTGGTGACGTGCAGGTTTGCGCCGGGTGCCCCCACTACCCGCCGCGCAAACTGCTGCAGGCGATCCCGGTGAAACGCCGAGCGCCCGAATCCCGGGGTGAAGGGGTTGTTGGCCACCGCCATGAACAGCGAGGAGGCGTGCCTGAGCGGCCCGGTCAACTCCGACGCGATGCGCTCGTAATTGCGGGGGTAATCGAACCAGAGGCTGGCGTCGATGGCGATCACTCCCTGGAACTGGCCGCTATCTTGCGCCTGTGCATCGAGCGCCAGCAGGCCGCCGAGGGAGTGGCCCACCAGCAGGGCCGGCGCCCGGGTCCGAAACCTCTCCTCGATGAGGGGGCGCAGCTCCTCACTCAGATAGCGCAGGAATCGGGGCCCGCCCCCCGTCACGGCATAGCCGGGCCCCGCCGGTGACCCATTGGGCAAGGTCATGGTGTGGCTCGGGGTGTAATCCCGCATCCGGTCGGTGTTGTGGACCGCGACGATGATGAGGGGGGGGATCGCCGGATTGAGCCCGGCCCGCAGGGCCCGGGTGATGCCGACAACCTCCAGCAGACTCTTCTCCCCGTCGAGCAGATAGAGCACGGGGAACCGAGCCCCGGGCTCGCGTTCATATTCCTGGGGCAGGGAGATGCTGTATTGCCGCGTCTCCCCCAGCAGGGCCGAATGGTGGGTGAAGCGCTGGGCGTAGTGGAGCATGTCTGCCTGGGCAGAAGAGAGTGTGATCATGGTGAGCAGCAGGATGATGAGTCTTGTCATTGGATGAACCAGGATTGTGTCGCCAGCCTTGGGGATCCCCCGTAGGGCGGCGCACAGAGACGGCAGCAGGGCCCGCAGACCCTGCTGTCGTCGGTCGTTACAGCTTGTAGGTGAAGCCTGCCATCAGGTTCGCCGGCTCGCCGTACATGTTGAAGGTGCTGGTGGAGCCGACCCGGTAGAAGTACTCCCGGTCGAGCAGGTTGTAGAGGTTCAGGGTCGCCTGCATCCTGTCGTTGATCTCGTAACGCACCGCCGCATCGAACAGGGCATAGCCCCCCTGATGGGTCTCGACCCCCTTCTGGTTGAAGCCGTAGTCGCTCACCGCCGTCATGCCTGCCCCGAGGTGCAGCCCCTGCACCCAGTTGGCCAGGTGGTAGTCGGTCCAGAGTGAGAGGGCGTGACGGGGGATAGTGTCGAATTTCGGGTTGTGATCCCCGGCCTTCTCCTCGATGTCGGTGAAGGTATAGCCGGCCATCACCATCCAGTTCTGGCTGAGATAGCCGCTCGCCTCCAGCTCCACCCCTTGTGTCTCCACCTTGCCGGTCGCCCAGTAGGTGTTGGTGATGGCAATGCCCTGATCGTCGTAGGCCTGGGCCGCGATGTTGTCGTCCTTCATCAGGAAGAGGGTCGCCCGGGTGTTGAGCAGGCCGTCACGCAGCGAGGACTTGATGCCGGTCTCCCACTGGCTGCCCTCCCGGGGCTTGAGCAGGTTGCCGCTCTCGTCCTGGCTGGTCTGGGGCTTGAACACCTTGGAGTAGCTGGCATACCAGGCGTGTTCGTCGCTCAGGTCATAGACGGCCCCCGCGTAGGGGGTGAGCTTGCCGTTGAACGCACTGGACTCGCCGCTCTGGGCTCCGGAACTCAGGGTCGTGCTGACGGCATCCAGATCGTACCAGGAGACGCGGGCCCCGGTGATCACCGCCAGCGGCTCCAGCAGACGCCAGGTCACCTTGCCATACAGACCGAGCTCCGACTGCTCCTCATGGTCATTCTTGGTGTAGCTGTAGTCCGGCTTGGCGACCCGGGTCGGGTCGAAATCGAACACATTGATCTTGCCGAGGTTGCGGTTGGTGTAGGTCTGGATGTCCGACTCGTAGCGCTTGTAGTCGGAGCCCAGCACAAACTCGCTCTTGTGCCCCAACAGATCGAACATCTGACTGTAGTTGGCATCGAAGGCCATGTTCTTCTGCTGGTTCCCCTGGCCGTTGAACATCAGCCCGGTGTTGCCCGCCGCGTCCACGGGGCCGTTGGTGAAGGTCTGCTCCAGCCGCATGTCGTGATCCATGTAGCGGGCCGAGACCTGACCCACCCCGCCGTTGGCAAAGGCGTGTTGCAGCGAGGCCCCCACATCCGTGGTGTCGGCGTCGAAGAAGTCTTCAGCCGACCCCAGGTAGGTGCTGCGGCCGATGTCGAGCAGGGAGCCGTCCTTGTACGCCGGCAGGCCGTTGGTGGGCAGGATGTCCTTGGTCTGGTGCAGGGCGTAGACGGAGAGCCGGGTGCGATCCGAGAGATCGAACTCCAGGGTGCCGTAGTAGGTACCGTTGTCGTTGTTGTTGTAGTCCACCTGGTTCTTGATGTCGGCGTTGGCCACCACGACGCGGCCGCGCAGGGAACCCTCGTCGTTGAGTGCGCCCCCCATGTCCGCCTCCAGGTAATGCCTGTCCCAGCTGCCATAGCGCGCCGTGACCGAGCCCTTGAAGGCGTCGGTCGGACGCTTGAGCACCATGTTGATCACGCCCCCCAGCTCGCTGGTGCTGTTGAAGAGGCCGGAGGGGCCGCGCATGATCTCCACCCGATCCACCGCCGCCAGCGACGGCAGGGTGCCGTACTTGCTCTGCATGGGCGATGGCAGACCGTTGAGGTTCACCTCGTCGTATTCATAGCCGCGGGAGAAGATGGAGGAGCGACCGCTGTCGTTGACCAGGGTGCGCAGACCCGGCGTGTACTTGGCCAGATCGTCCACCGCCACGAAGTTGCGCTCCTCGATGTAGTCGTTGGTCAACACGGTGATCGACTGGGGGATGTCTTTGAGGGCCGCCGGCGTCTTGGTGCCGACGGTGGCCGAGTCGACCCCATAGCCTCCCGTCTCCTCCGACGGCGACATCCCGTAGAGTGGATTGCCATAGACGACCAGGGTTTCGTCCGGCTTGATGTCCGGTGTGTGTGCCCCTGCCGGGGCGGCAACGGTGACGGCCAGAGCGGCAGAGATGGCCAGAGCCAGCGGGCTTCGCGCTTTATCCTTCAAGACAACCATAGTAAGAGTGACCCCAAGATAGAGATGATAATCATTTTCATTTAATTTTCCGGGGGCTAATATATCACTCCATCTTCCGCCGCAGTTTTGCGGTGTGGTCATTTCACTCTTCGACATGGTCAAATTGCACATGACTGACACAGTGGCAAGGGACACCAGCGCACGCCAGCGAGGCCGCTTCACCGGCAGGGTGGAGAACCTGGTGATCCAGGAGGGTCTTCGCTTTCACAACAAGGACATCGTTCACAAGGCAGACTTCGCCACCGAGCGGGAGTTGCCGCCGCAGTTGATCATCGCCATTCCCCTCGAGAGCCGGGCCCTGATGACCTATGGCGCCACTCACAGGCTCAAGGGGTGCCGCTTCCACGAGTCCGACCCCATAGTGGCAACCGCCATCCTCTATACCGAGCCCGACATCGTGCAGGGGGCGGCCAAAGCCCAGGTGCGCAGCCGCAGCATCGTCCTCTCCCTGGACCACACCTGGCTCGCCCACAATCTGGCACAGGCGCATCGCAAGGCTTTCGCACAGACCTTCAGCCGCCATCTGAGCCGCGTCGACTGGACCCTGCCCGCTGCCCTTGGACAGATTGCGGAAGCGCTCAATCTCACCAGCAGCCAGAACGCCTCCGAGATGCTGATGCGCAAGGCCTTTGCCCTCAGTGTCTGGGAGAGCCTGATGACCAACCTCCAGCAGGCCGCCTCCCCCTGTTGCCAGCGCCAGAACGAGCAACCGACGCGCCTCAAGATGCTGCTCAGAGATGAAAAAGTGGACGAGATGACCCTGACCGAGATCGCGGCCACCCTCGGCATGAGCGTCTCCACCTTGCAGCGAGCCGCAAAAAAAGAGCTGGGCATGAGCCTGCAGCGCTACCTTCGCCAGCGAAAGCTGCAAGAAGCGCGGGCCAGGCTGGAGGCGCGCAGCCTCTCTCTGCAAGGGGCCGCCGCCCACGCCGGCTATGACCATGTGGCCAATTTCATCACGGCGTTTAGAAAGCAGTTCGGCTTCTCGCCGACGCGGATCGCCAGACAGGGTAAAGAGCAGGAACAGGCGCCCTCTGCAACGCCTTGAGCCTCCTTGTTCATGCGCAATACATCTTTGCTCTGGGATAGTAGGCACCACGCAGGTGGGGTGGCGCTTGAAATCAGCGCTCGTCATCCACACATTCAGTGCATACAATGCGTTAACGAAGCACAACTGGTCGCTTCACCCCGGAAATCAAGAGGACATCAAGATGGATACCCGTTCTATCTACACTGGCACCCAGGGTGCCGTGCGCGACACCAACAAGGTGCTGCGCAACACCTACATGCTGCTCTCCCTCACTCTTGGCTTCTCAGCCGTGGTAGCCGGGGTAGCAACCGTCATGAACATGCCGCCCCTGCACTGGGCCGTGTTCCTCATCGGTGTCTACGGCCTGATGTTCCTGACCGAGAAGAACCGTGACAACGGCATGGGGCTGGTGTTCACCTTCGCCCTGACCGGCCTGCTGGGCTATAGCCTCGGCCCCATCATCAACATGTACATGAACAACGGCGGCGGCGAGATCGTGATGACGGCGCTGGGCGGTACTGCGCTCACCTTCTTCGGCCTGTCTGCCTATGCCCTGACCACCAAGCGGGATCTCTCCTTCCTCGGCGGCATGCTGTTCGTCGGGTTCTGGGTACTGCTGGTTGCCATGGTCGCCAACATCTTCCTGCAGATGAGCGCCCTGAGCCTGGCCCTGTCCGCCATGTTCATGCTCTTCTCCTCCGGCGCCATCCTGCTGACCACCCAGCAGATCGTGCGCGGCGGCGAGACCAACTACATCTCTGCCACCGTCACCCTGTATGTCTCCATCTACAACATCTTCCTGAGCCTGCTGAGCCTGCTTGGCGGCAACCGCAACTGATGGATGCTTGATATGCACAAGACCCCGCTTCGGCGGGGTTTTTATTGACGCCCATTTCTGTCAGGATAAGTTGCAAATCAAGGATATGAAGCGAAGTGGCCCTGATCCAAATCAGGGCCGTTTCGTTATCGACAGGTTATGCTGTCGCTTTCGTTTCGCTCAAGGGTTGCCTTCATCCCATGCCCATGGACTTCTCAGGTTTATTGCGCCGTCTGCTGACCGACAGCCACATCGATTTCACCTCGTTCAAGGGTGGTGCCTAGCATGCCGATGGATTTTTCCGGCCTGCTGCGCCGGCTGCTGACAGACAGCCACATCTATTTCGCCCTCAAGGTCCTGCTCGCCATCGCGGGACTGCTCGCCTTCGCGCTGGCTACCGGTGACATCCAGCTCACCGTGCTGCTCTCCCTCGGGGTGGTGGCCGGCGCCATCGCCGAGACCGACGACAGCCTCTGGGGCAGGGTCAAGAACCTCGCCATGACCCTGCTCTGCTTCCTGTTTGCCTCATTGTGCGTGCAGTATCTCTTCCCCACTCTTTGGCTCTTTGCCATCGGGCTCGCGGGCTCCACCTTTATCTTCGTCATGGTGGGTGCCCTCGGCCAACGCTACGCCACCATCAGCTTTGGTTCCCTGCTGATTGCCATCTACACCATGCTGGGGGCTGCCAAGGCGCCGGATCTCTTCTATCAGCCGCTTGCCCTGTGCGCCGGGGCCCTCTGGTACGGCCTGGTGTCCCTGGTCTGGCTCTGGCTGCTGCCCTACAAGACCCTGCACGAGCAACTGGCCCAGAGCTACTTCGCCCTCGCCCGCTACTTGCAGGAGAAATCCCGCTTCTTCCCGGCCGACGAACACGGCGCCCAGGCCATCCGCCACAATCTGGCCCAGCTCAACATCAACCTGGTCAATGCCCTGAACCAGGCCAAGACGGCGCTCAATGCCCGTCTTCATGCCCCCGGCCGCCACGGGGTTGCCCCCGAGCTTGCGGGCCTGCTGCGCCTATACCTGCTTGCCCTGGAGATCCAGGAGCGGGCCACCTCCAGCCACTACCCCTACAGCAAGCTGGAAGCGGAGCTCAAGCAGGGCATCGTCCTCGACGGCTTCCAGGAGGTGCTGTCACAGCTTGCCGACGCCTGTCAGCAGCTTGGCTACGCCATCCTGGTGCACAAGCCCTACACCCACCACAAACGCATTCACTGGACCCTGGAGGCCCTCGGCGATCAGCTGGAGTTCACCCACCTCAAGCAGCACTACCCCAAGACCCTGCTGACACCGATGAAGTTCCTGCGTCGCAACCTGGCCAGCATCAACCAGTTGCTGCAAAGCGCCGAAGATCTGCAAAACCCCGCCGCGCCGCCCACCAGCCTGCCTCCCCTGGCACGGCCGGTCGCCCTGCCCTTGCTGGCATTGCTCAGGCAGCACCTGACCCCGAACTCCATGGTGTTTCGCCATGCCCTGCGGCTCTCCCTCGGGCTGGTAGTGGGCTATGGCATTCTGCAGGCGTTTCACCTGGACAAGGGGTACTGGATCCTGCTCACCGTATTGTTCGTCTGCCAGCCGAGCTACAGCGCCACCCGCCGTCGTCTGGTGCAGCGGATGCTCGGCACCTTCGCCGGTATCCTCATCGGCGTGCCCGTGCTCTGGTTCTTCCCCGAGCTGCACCTGCAACTGGGGATCATGGGGCTTGCCGCCTTCCTGTTCTTCACCCAGGTACGCAGCAACTACAGCGCCGCCGTCTGCTTCATCACCCTCTACGTGCTGATGGCGTTCAACCTGCTGGATGGCATCGGCTTCGCCATCCTCGGACCCCGGCTGCTCGATACCCTGCTCGGCTGCCTGCTCTCCTACGCCCTGGTGGCCTGGCTCTGGCCCGACTGGCAATACAAGCGGTTGCCGACCCTTATCGCCAACTCCCTGTCCGCCAATGCGAAGTACCTCTCGGCGGTACTCGCCAGCCTGCATCGCCAACGGGATGAATCCCTGGACTACCGGGTGGCCCGCAAGTGTGCCCACCTCGCCGACAGCGAGCTGGCCATGGCCTGGCAGAGCATGCTGGTGGAGCCGAGCAAACGCCGCCGCTTCCTGGATCTCTGTTTCACTCTCACCTGGCGCAACCATGCCCTGCTCTCCTATATCTCGGCGCTTGGGGCCCATCGCGACAAACTCGAGCCCATCGAGGGGCTGGAGGAGATAAGCCGCCACATCAGCCAGACCCTGGAGCAGGCCGCCGGTCACCTGGCGGGGGAGATGCCGACGCCGCTCGCGGGAGCCTGTCCGGCCATCGCTCCGGAGAGCAGCGAGGAGCAGCTGATGCTGAGCCAGCAGCTCACCCTCATCAGCCAGTTGGCAGACGAGCTGCTGATGCTGGCCAACGACGGCCAGTTGCTGACAGGTCAGGGTCGAACCTAGCCGGACATAGCCGCCGGGCCTGTCCCGCCCGAGGCAGGCGCCAAGCGCCGCCCCGGTTGCCGGACGGGACGCAAGGCGCTACCATGCCCGCCCCATTGAGATAGCCTTTTCGAGGAAGCGTCATGTCCGAGGCACATCATTTGCAGTTCAACGGCCAACTCATCGAGACCGATGCCCAGGGCTATCTGCGCCACAGCGAGCAATGGAGCGAGGCGCTGGCCCTGGTGCTGGCCGAGAAAGAGGGGATAGTGCTGGAGGATCCGCACTGGGAAGTGGTGCGTTTCGTACGGGCCTTCTATCTGGAGTTCAACACCTCCCCCGCCATCCGCGCCCTGGTCAAGGCAATGGAAAAGCAGTATGGCCCGGAGAAGGGCAACAGCCGCTACCTCTACAAGTTGTTCCCGGAAGGCCCCGCCAAGCAGGCCACCAAGATCGCAGGCCTCCCCAAGCCGGTGAAGTGCATCTAGGCCTCCTCGGCAGCCCGATAGCCCGATAGCCACACTGCCTCCCCCGTGTTGGACACAAAAAAAGACCGCGCCCATGTTGCCATGAGGCGCGGTCTTTTCATTTCATCATGCTGTCAGGGGTTGTAGGCCACCACGGAGCCGCTCAAGCCCGTCATCTGGCTGATCCGGCTCTGCATGCCCTGCAACTTGGCCTTGGAGACATCCGGCCCGATGAAGACCCGGTTGATCTGCCCCTGCACCGGGGTTCTCGGCGACGTCTGGGCCGAGTAGCCCGCCGCCCTCAGCTTGCTCACCAGGGCATTGACGCTGTCTGCATTCTTGAAGGCGCCGAGCTGCAGGATCCAGCTCCCCTGAGCCGGGGCTGCTGCCGCCGGTGCCGTAGTCGGCTGGGCCATCTTGCTCGCGATGAGATCATCCATGGTCTTGATCTGGCCCGCCTGTGGCTTGGCCTCCACCGGTTTTTGCACCTCTACCGGCTTGGTTGGCACCGGCTTGGGTTTGGGCTGCTCCACCGGTTTCTTGGCGATCACTTCCGGCTTGGGCTCGGGTTTGGGCTGGGGCTTGGGTTGCGCCACGGCCTGTACCGGCTGCTGCTGGGTGATGGGAGCCTGACTGGCTCCCGCTGGATTGGCTCCCCCCTGATTGGCCAGGGTCACGGTATCGCCAATCTCCTCTACCTGCCACTGGGTCGCGGCAGAGGCCTGCTGCTGACTCGCCAGATGCTCGGCCGGCAGGGTGCTCGCCGCCGAGACCTGAAGCGCAGGTTTGGCGGGCTCGAGCTCCGGACGCAGGGGGATCTTGGCGAAGGCCTCGTCCTTCTGCTCCAGCTTGTTGCCGTCCATCAGGTCCGGCAGAAAGATGACCACCAGGGCGACCAGGATGACGGTCCCCACCAATCTGTTTTGAAACTTCGAAGCCAAGTTAATTTCCACCCATGTTACTTAGGATCCATTGCAATCTTGCACACTTCGCAAAGAACGCCTCCCCTCACGCCGGCTGGCGAAGCCGGGTCCCTCGCCACCCACTTGGCCTGAAAGGGGATTATCCAGTGCAAAACCCGGCCCGTCGTCACGTTGACGGAGCCAGGGGAGCGAACGGCTCAGACCGAGCCCAGAGCCAGCACGTCGGCGACAGTGTAAAACGAGCCGAACACAATGACCATATCGTCAGGACTCGATGTGGCCAAGGCGGCGCCGTAGGCATCCCCCACGCTGGCAAAGGTGAGCGCCGCGCCCCGGCCGCTGCCAAAGGCCGTCGCCAACTGGTCGGCCGTGGCCGCGCGCGGGCCGTGGAGGCTTGCCAGGAACCACTCGTCAATCAGACCGTCAAGCTCGGCCAGCGACCCCGCCATGTCCTTGTCCTTGAGCATGCCAACCACGGCGCGGCGCTTGCCCTTGCCGGGGCGCTGGCGCAGCTGGCTGGCGAGATAGGCCGCAGAGTGGGGATTGTGGGCCACGTCGACGATGACCAGCGGCGAGGTTTGCAACTGCTGCATCCGGCCAGCCAGGCGGGCATTGGCCAGGCCGTCGCGGATGGCGGACTCCGCCAATGGCAGACCGAGGGACTCCAGGGCCGCCAGCACGGTGACCGCATTCATCAGCGGCAGGGCCGGTTTGGGCAATCCCGACCAGTGGTGCAGGCCGTGATAATCCCAGTCACCTTCATGCTCGTCACCACGAAAATCGATGCCGACCTGACGCAGGCAGGCGCCGAGGCGCGCCGCTTCGCTGGCGATGGTCGACGGCGGATTGGGCTCCCCGCTGATGGCGGGTTTACCTTTGCGATAGACGCCAGCTTTCTCCACCGCCACCGCCTCCCGGGTATCCCCGAGCCAGTCGCAGTGATCCAGGGCAATGGAGGTGATCAGGGCGACGTCCGATTCCACCACATTGGTGGCGTCGAGCCGCCCCCCCAGCCCCACTTCCAGCAAGAGCACATCGGGCGCGGCGCGTCGAAACAGCCACAGACCCGCCAGGGTGGCGAACTCGAAGAAGGTGAGGGCGATGTCGCCCCGGGCGGCTTCCACCTCGGCAAAGGCCGCGCAGTGATCGCCATCGGCCAGCTCCTGGCCATTGACGCGCACCCGCTCGGTAAAGCGCAGCAGATGGGGGGAGGAGTAGACACCGACCCGGTAGCCGGCGGCCATCAGGATGCTGGCCGCCATGGCGCAAGAGGAGCCCTTGCCGTTGGTGCCCGCCACCGTGATCACCTTGAACGGCAGTTCGGTGAGGCCCATGCGGCGGGCAACCGTGCCGACCCGCTCCAGCCCCATGTCGATGTTGGCCGGGTGGATCTGCTCCAAATAAGAAAGCCAGTCGACCAGCGACCGGCTTTGGGATTGTTGCATGTGTGAACTCATCTTCAGTCTTCGATGACCTGAGTGTTCATCAGCTTGGCCAGCAGACCGGCCAGACGGTTGCGCATTTCGCGCCTGTCGATGATGAGATCGATTGCGCCCTTCTCCAGCAGGAACTCGGAGCGCTGGAAGCCTTCCGGCAGTTTCTCGCGCACGGTCTGCTCGATGACGCGGGGGCCGGCAAAGCCGATCAGCGCCTTGGGTTCGCCTACGTTGATGTCACCCAGCATGGCCAGACTCGCGGAGACGCCACCCATGGTGGGGTCGGTCAGCACGGAGATGAAGGGCAGGCCCGCCTTGGTGAGGCGATCTAGGGCCGCACTGGTCTTGGCCATCTGCATCAGGGAGAACAGGGCTTCCTGCATCCGCGCACCACCGGAGGTGGAGAAGCAGACCAGACCGCGGCCCTCCTTGATGCTCTCCTCGACGGCGCGCACGAAGCGGGCACCGACCACGGAGGACATGGAGCCCCCGATGAAGGAGAACTCGAATGAACAGGCGACGGCCGGTACCCCCTTGAGGGTCCCCTTCATCACCACCAGCGCATCCTTCTCGCCCGTCTCTTTCTGGGCGGCAGACAAACGATCCTTGTAGCGCTTGGAATCCTTGAATTTCAGGATGTCTTGCGGCTCCAGCTCGGCCGCGACTTCGCTGCGTCCCTCTGCGTCGAGGAAGCTCTCGAGACGGGCACGTGCGCTGATGCGCATATGATGGTCACACTTGGGGCACACTTCGAGATTGCGCTCCAGCTCTGCCCGGTAGAGCACCTGTTCGCAAGCAGTACACTTGGTCCACACCCCTTCCGGAATGTTGTGACGACGCGGTGTGGTGATCTTGCTCTTGGGAAGGATCTTCTCAAGCCAGCTCATGGAATTCCTTAATGCATTTGTGCCTGACAAAACACATCGAGCCTTGATTGTTCAATGACTTAACGGCTCGATGGCAATAAACGACGGATCATTAAACCACAAATTTTCGGGCCCAGTTACTAAAAACTGGTCGTACCCGGTGCCGAGTCCGGCAGCCACAGCGGGCCGAGGGGCGGCCGGGGCAACCCGAATTCGGCCGGGTAATCGACATCCACCAGATAGAGGCCGCCCGCCTTGGCGGTCGGGCCCGCCAGGTTGCGATCCTTCGCCGCCAGCACCTCGGCAATCCACTCCACCGGTTGAAGCCCCTGCCCCACCAGCAGCAGGGAGCCGGTGATGTTGCGCACCATGTGATGCAGGAAGGCGTTGGCCTTGATGTCGAGCACGATGTAGGGGCCGGAACGGCTGACACACAGGTGGGTCACATTGCGCCAGGGAGTGTTGGACTGGCAGGCGACGGCCCGGAAGGTGCTGAAGTCATGCTCCCCCAGCAGGCTCTGGCCGGCCTTATGCATCAGATCCGCATCAATGGTTTCGTGGTAGTGACTGACGCCACTGCCGAGGATGGCCGGCCGGTAGTTGTGGTTGTAGATGACGTAGCGGTAGCGACGGGCGGTGGCGCTGAAGCGGGCATGGAAATGCTCGTCCACCTCCCTGACCCAGCGCACGGCGATGTCAGGGGGCAGGTTGGAGTTGAGCCCCAGGGTCCAGGCGCCTTCTGCGCGGTTCGACTCGGTATCGAAGTGGATCACCTGGCCGGTGGCATGCACCCCCGCATCGGTGCGACCGGCACACTGGATGGAGACGGGGTGGTTGGCGATGCGGCTGAGGGCTTTTTCCAGCTCCTCCTGAACGCTGATCACTTCGCGCTGGCGCTGCCAGCCGAAGTACCGGCTGCCGTCATATTCAATACCAAGGGCAATTCGCATGGGTAACGGTGTCTTCTGATGAAAGGATGCAGTGAAAGAAACGGGGCGGATTATACGCGCTCGGGCTCAAAAGTCCCAGACCGGGCGAGGCCGCGGTGCGGGGCCCCCAAAGCGAGAGGGCAGCCCGCGGGCTGCCCTCTCTGGTGCATGGATGACAAGGGCCTGCCTAGCCCAGGCGCTTGAGCAGCTTCTGCGCCTCGCTGCGCTGGTGCTCGCTGCCCTGGGCCACCGCCTCTTCCAGCAGCTCACGGGCGCTCTCCTTGTCGTCGATCTCGAGGTAGGCCCGGGCCAGATCCAACTTGGCCCCCACCCCACCGTCATCGGCATCCACATCAAAGCCGTTGGACTCCGGCAGCACCTCGGGGAAACCGTCCAGCCCCACATCCAGGGAGAAGCCCTGATAGGGTTCCTGCTCCGTGCTGCTGGCATCGGCATCGGCCAGCAGCTTGTCGATTTCAACGAAGTCGCTGTCTTGCACCTGCTCGCGGGGTTTCACCTCCCCCTGATGGGACTCCACCTCGGCGAAGGCATCCTCGAAGTCCGCCAGGGCCAGCTCGCTGGGATCCCACTCGGACGCCGCCGGCTTGGTGGGCTCCAGCCCGAGCTCGGCCAGCATGTCGTCCACATCGTCCTTGCCAAACCCCGTCTCGTCGATGTGCGGCGCCTTGGCGGCAAGCTCATCGTCGGTCGGCTCGCCAAACCCGGTCTCTAGATCGCTCAGATCGAAGTTGGCCAGTGTCTCGTCACGCTGGCTGCGACTCTCCTCCTGTGCCTGGGCCAGATCCGCTTCCAGATCCGCGTCCAGCTCGGCAAACAGGGCGGCCTGCAGCTCCTCTTCGGTCATGATCTCGTCATGACCACGGGCAGAGGAGGCGGGCTCGTCGGAGAGATCGAGTTCCGGCACCACGGGCAGATCGAAGTCCCCCTCGTGGGCCAGATCCAGCTCGGGCACCAGATCCGGATCCCGGTTCGCCGTCGTCACCGCAGGCTCCACATCAAAAGCGGAGAGCGCCGTCTCGTCATCCCGGAAGATGACATCGGCGGCAGCACTGGCGCCATCTTGCTTCCTGATCACTTCCGGCTCGTTGAGATCCGGCATGCCATGGAGGGGCTCGTCATCCGCGATGCCCACCGTCATCAACTGATCAAACTCGCTGTTCTCGTCTCCCATGACCATGGAGGTCGACTCGGAGAGGCTCTTCTCCTGCTCTTCCAGCTCGCGGCGAGCACGAGCACGCAGCCAGAGCGTGACCAGGGCAAGCACCAGGAGTACCGGCAGCAGGATGATCATGGCGAGATTGAGCGGCGAAGAGAGCAGCTCCATCAGCCAGCTCTGTTTGGGCACAGGCGCCACCACGGGAGGCGTCGGATTGGCCTTGAGTTCCGCCACCTCTTTTTGTAGGGCGGTCTGATCCTGCAACTGGGCCTTGAGGGTCTCCACCTCTTCGGTCAGGGCTTGCAAGCGCAGCTTGAGCCTGTGGTTCATCTCGGTGACCTGGCCGAGCTGGGCGTTGGCATCTTCCAGGGCCAGCGCCATCTCGGTGGAAGGTTTGCCCACCGCAGTGGCGGGCAGGGGCGCCGGCGCCGTGCTGGCGGCGCTGCTCGCAGCACCGCTCACCACCACGGGAGTGGAGACGACCGCTTTGGTGGTCTCCTTCACCTCGGGGGCAGGAGCCGTCGCCTTGGGTGCCGCCGGGATCGGCGCCGCCTTGGGCGGTGTATTCTTGGCCACCACAGCCGGCTTGGCCGGAGCAGGCTTGCTCACCACCGGCTGGGCGACGTGGGATTGCTTGTTGGCCAGGTATTTGGGGCTCAGCCCCTTCCAGCTCGCGTTGTCGCTGTTGAAGCGACGGCGTGCTTCGGCATCCGTGATGCGCCCCGCCTCTGCGGCGGTGGGCAGCAGGATGTGGGAACCCACCAGAATATGGTTGATGTTGCCGTCTGCGAAGCTTCGGGGGTTCTTGTCATAGATGGCCACCATGGTCTGGTAGACGCTTACCCGGTTGGACGGGCGATGCTTGCTCGCCAGACTCCAGAGGGTATCGGTGGGACGCACGGGACCATAACTGCCAGCCGACGCAGCAGGCACCTGACGCACGATGGGCTCGGCTCTGGGCAGGGTGACGGGCGCCACGGGCTGGGCCCGGGGCTCTGGTTGCACCGCGGGGGGCGGTGAGCCATCCGGTCCCTTGAGTTCGACAAAGAAGGGTTCTCGCGCCCCCTCTTCGGCCTGAACCGTGCCCAGAAGCCCCAATGCGAGTAGCGTTGCCAGCGTTATGCGGGAATGTCCCATATTCGTTCCTTCGTATGACGGCCCTATCACATTGAAAAATCTGGATAGTTACCCCAAAACAATCGGCTCAATATAAATCAGGCGCCGGTCTCAAGCCAGCGATCCGACATATTTCGCGCCCGGCGGCGACCAGAAAGCAGCCCCAGACGCGAACCAGAGTGTAGAAAAAAACCTAGTCCACTGATATCACACGGTATTCCAAAAACCGGAGAGTGGGTTCCCGGTCACATCCCGGGGCCAGGGCGCCCACATCAAGGCGGGGTTCCCTCCCCGCCCGGGGCCGACATCCGGCCTCAGAGGTAGTCGCGTACCAGCAGTTCGGCAATCTGCACGCTGTTGGTCGCCGCGCCCTTACGAACGTTATCGGCCACGATCCACATATTGATACCACTCGGATGAGAAATATCCTGGCGCACCCGCCCGACCATCACATCATCCTGGCCGGTGGCATCGCGCACCGGGGTCGGGTAGTCCCCTTCATCATCAAACAGGGTGACGCCCGGGGCATTGCGCAACAGATCCTTGACCTGCTCGGCGTCCAGCGGCTGGTGCAGCTCCACATGGACCGCCTCGGCGTGACCATAGAAGACCGGTACCCGCACGCAGGTAGGGTTCACGGCGATGCTGGCATCCCCCAGGATCTTCTGGGTCTCCCACACCATCTTCATCTCTTCCCGGGTGTAGCCGTTATCGGTGAAAGCATCGATCTGCGGGATCAGGTTGAAGGCGATCTGCTGCGGATAGAGGGTCGGCTCCACCGGGCGGCCGTTGAGCAGGTGGGCGGTCTGGCCCGCCAGCTCGCTCACCCCTTCCTTGCCGGAGCCGGAAACGGATTGGTAGGTCGCCACGTTGATGCGACTGATGCCTACCTCATCGTGCAGGGGCTTGAGGGCCACCAGCATCTGGATGGTGGAGCAGTTGGGGTTGGCGATGATGTTGCGGTTGCGAAAATCGGCCAGCGCGTCCGGGTTCACTTCCGGAATGACCAGGGGAATGTCCTCGTCGTAGCGGAAGCAGGAGGTGTTGTCGATGACGATGCAGCCATGCTCGGCGGCGATGGGCGCCCATTTGGCCGAGACCTCTGCACCGGCGGAGAAGAGTGCGATCTCCACCTGGCTCCAGTCAAAGGCCTCCACGTCAAGGATGTCGACGTTCTTGCCGCCAAAGCGCACCGTGTCCCCAGCGCTGCGACTGGAGGCGAGCGGATAGAGGGTCGCTACCGGGAAGGCGCGTTCCTCCAGGAGCTCGATCATGGCCTGACCCACGGCGCCGCTCGCGCCCAATACCGCTACGTTGAATTGCTGACTCACTGTTGTCTCTCCTGTGATGCTGCCCGTCGGGGCCGGGCATGAGGGCCCCGGCTGGCACGTGTATCGGTTTGATGACAGGCCCGCCATGATGCCGGGCCGGGGGGAGGCGCCGCCTGGGCAAGCCCCTCCCCTTGTTGAAATCGGGTTTATTGCTCCGAGACGGCAAAGCCCAGTCGGGCCAGTCTGTCGTCGGCGAAGGGCCCTTTCAGTTGCAGGGCGCCCAATTCGCGCCGCTCGGGGTAGCGCTTGCGCTGCTCATCGAAGCTGCCGGGCAGCCCGATCCGGTTGCGAAAACGGGCGTCGTCCCGGCGCACGTCATAAACAAGGTGGACAAGCTGCTTGATGAGCGCCTGATCCGCCGGCTGCCCCGGCGTCAGCTCGCGCACCTCGGGGGCAGGCAGCAGGGATTGCAGATCCTGGCGCGGGGTGCGCCCCAGTTGCCGGCACAGCGCCTCATAGAGCATCCAGGTGCCACGGGCCTTGCCTTCCAGGCTGTAACCGGCGATGTGCGGGGTGGCCAGCTCGGTATGGGGCACCAGTTCCTTGAGGGGCTCCGGCTCTCCTTCCCACACGTCCATCACCAGCCGCAGGGGATGGGGCCCCTGCTGGCGGACAAGCAGGGCACGGTTGTCCCACACCTCGCCGCGGGATGCGTTGATGAGGATCTGCCCGGCCGGACGCTCGGCGATCTCCTCAGCTCCCAGCAGGTGGAAGGTGGCCTCATCCCCTTCACGAAGATAGGGGACATGGAAGCTGACGATGTCGGCATCCAGGGCAGTGCGGTAATCCACGAAGTCGCCAGCGGCGCCGCTACGGGCCAGGGGCGGGTCGCAGCGCAGCACCTTCATCCCGAGCGCCTCGGCCTTGCCGGCCACGCTCTCGCCGGTGTTGCCGGCGCCGATGACGGCGAGGCTCATCTCGCTCAAGATCAGCTCATGGCGTTCCGCCAGAACCAGCAAGGCGGAGAGCACGTAGTCCCCCACCGACACCTTGTTGCAGCCGGGGGCGCTGAAGAAGGGGATGCCCCGCGCCGCCAGCAGCCCCTGATCGATGTGATCCGTGCCGATGGTGGCCGTGCCGACAAACCCCAGCCTGGGGCAACTCGCCAGGAGCGCTTCGTTGACCCGGGTCACGGAGCGCACCAGCAGCACATCCGCCTCTTGCAGATCCGCGGCCTTTATTTCTCGTCCCAGCAGGGGAACCACTTCACCAAATTCCGCAAACAGCTCCACCGCATGGGGCATATTTTCATCAACGACGATCTTCATCGGCACGCATCTCGTCCACAAGGGCCACAGGCGCGCCATTCTAGCCCAAACGCGGCGGATTTTCAGAGGCTTGTTGGCAGAC
Organism: Aeromonas sp. ASNIH1; assembly: GCF_002934285.1. NCBI lineage: Bacteria > Pseudomonadati > Pseudomonadota > Gammaproteobacteria > Aeromonadales > Aeromonadaceae > Aeromonas > Aeromonas sp. ASNIH1. The sequence goes on from NZ_CP026228.1 coordinate 4,601,076, forward strand.
CGCTCTGTGGCCATCTTTCCGCCTTCTGGCCTCAGGTGCGGGCACGATGCCCGGCAGCATCATATGTAACAGCCTGTTGCCCTCGCCCCCTTCGCCTTGACCAGAGCAACCTGACTGGCACAATGACGCCTCTTTTTAGCCGCTCGCGCCACCGAACCGGACCCCTTGATGCCGACTCACTCCTCTTCGTTGCCACGCCGCAAGGTGCTTCATTTCAATGCCCTCCTGCTCCTTCCCCTGCTGCTGCTCGTCTGCCTGCCCTGGCAGCCGTTCATGACCCAGGCCCTGCAATCGGGCTGGCTATGGTGGCCCTACGCCCTCACCCGCATGGTGGACTTGCCGGGGCTGGTCTTCACCATCGCCGCCCTGCTGCTGCTCACAAGACACAAGCTGACGCTGGACGGTCGCGCCTTATTGGCGCTGGCTGGCGCCCTCTTTGTCGTGCTGGCGAGCGACTGGGTCATCAAGAGCCTCATCAAGCTGCTGACCGAGGAGCCCAGGCCCTACCTCATCTGGCTGGAGAGCCAGGAGCTGATCCCCGCCATCCGCCAGTTCTATGGGGGAAGCCAGGCCCTTCGCAGCGAACAGGTCCACGCCGCGACCCAGTTGCTGGCGCTGCCCGCCTGGCTCGGTCAGCACTGGCAGGCAGAGGTCAACTACGCCTTTCCCTCCGGTCACAGCATCGCCGCCATGAGCCTCGCCCAGTTCTTCGGCCTGATCTGGCTGGCCCGGGCTCCCGCCGGGGCCTGGCTGCTGCCACTCTGGGCCATCGGGATCGGCCTCTCGCGCACCCTTATCGGCATGCACTGGCCCCTGGATGTGCTGGCAAGCGCCCTGCTTGGCAGCCTCACCGCCCTCCTGGCCGCCCGCTGGTGGTTGCGCCACTACTGACCTCCAATAAAAAACGGGCACCTGGGTGCCCGTTTTTATCGCTTGTACGCCACTCACCCCTTCTGCTGCCAGCCCTCGGGATACTTGTAGCCGACGAAGCGCTTGGCGGCATAAGCCTTGAATTCAGGGGAGTTGTAGGCGGCCGCCACATTCTTGGCGAACGGCTTGCCCGCATCGGCGCTCTTTACCACCACCCAGTTGATGAAGTCATAGCTGCGCTCGAGGAAGAGGCCGGAGCTGAACGGGATCCCGCTTGAGGCGGCAAAGTTGCCGTTGATGACGGAGAAATCCACATCCTCACGGGAGCGCGGCAGCTGCGCCGCCTCCAGCAGCACCAGCTTGAGGTTGTGGGGGTTCTTCACCACGTCGAACTCGCTCGCCTTGAGGGGATTGATCCCCTCCTTGAGGCTCAGCCAGCCCAGATCCTGCAACATCAGCAGTGCCCGGGCCTGGTTGGTGGGATCGTTCGGGATGGCGACCGTGCTTCCCTCTTTCACCGCCTTCAGATCCCCCAGCTTGCCGGCGTAGAGCCCCATGGGGCCGGTCGGCACCTGGGTGATGGGCGCCAGAGAGAGACCCCGGTCTTTGGCGAAGCTCTCCAGATAGGGCTTGTGCTGGAAGCAGTTGACGTCAAGCGACCCGTCCGCCAGGGCGATGTTGGGGGTCACGTAATCGGTGAACTCCACCAGTTTGACCTTGTAGCCCTTGGCTTCGAGCTGCGGCTTGATAGAGTCGGTGACCATGTCGGCAAAGTCGCCAACCGTGGTGCCGATGACGATCTCTTTCTTCGCCTCATCGATGGCAAAGGCAGACAGCGGCAGGCTGCTGGCGAGCAACGCCAGGGCGGAAAGGGTGAAGAAGGAACGACGTTGCATAAATACTCCCTGTCAACATGATCATCAAAACGGTGAGCGGTCGGGGGCGCGAACATGCAGTCAGCGCACAACCATCTAGCCATCCAAACGGCTAAATGAGCATACCATAACAGAGCTCGTAGCCTTCGCCAAGCAACAAAACCGGGCAAGCTTGGCCAGCACGATGTAAAGCGCATCCCGCAACTGGATGAAAAATCTTTGACGGAGCACGCAGTTATGCGCCTTGCCCTCTCCCTGCCTGGCGTCAAACTGACTTATTGTGGTCATTCGATACCCATTTCAACGGGTTCCTATGAGGGCCTGATGGGCTGCTCTACACCCAGACAACACAAGGAGTCACCGTGTTCGATCATGTTGAAATCAAGGTGGTGCGTTTTGACTCCTGTCAGCACTTCTACGCCACCGTACTGGCTCCTCTTTTGATAGAACTCAAATGGTCTGATGAGACGGCTGCCGGTTTTGGCCTGATGGGCCGCGATCACGTGGGCTTCCTGATTGAGCGGGGGCAGCAGGGCGCCTCCTGCCATCTCGCATTCAGGGCCGACGACGCGCCCCAGGTGGATGCGTTCCATCACGCGGGGATCAAGGCAGGTTTTGCCTGCAATGGGCTGCCGGGGCTGCGTCCCCACTATGCCCCCAATTACTACGCCGCCTTCCTGCGCGATCCCGATGGCAACAACATCGAGGCGATGACCTACCTTGAATGCCCAGGCACGGCAAGCGAGTGAAGCAGCGCCACTCAGTCAGCCAACGAAAGCCTTCAGGCGAGGCAGTCCGCCACAGACAAGGAGACATTCATGCTTGAGCAAAACACCACCGGCCTGCTGGTCGTCGATATCCAGGGCAAACTGGCCCGTCTGGTCGAGGAGAGCGACACCCTGATTACCAATACCGCCAGGCTGGTGCAAGGGGCCAGGGTGCTGGGGCTGCCGGTTGTCTGGCTGGAGCAGAACCCGGACAAGCTCGGTGCCACCGTGCCCGAATTGCAGTCGCTACAGGCAGGCGATCTTGTGCTGCCCAAATACAGCTTCGGCGCCCTGGGTGAGCCGACGGTGGCGGCCGCGTTGGCCGAGAGCGGGATCGAGCATTGGCTGGTATGTGGCATCGAGACCCATATCTGCGTCTACCAGAGCGTGCTGGGGCTTCTCGCCAGCGGTGCCGGGGTCTCGCTGGTGGTGGATGCGGTGTCGTCCCGCACCCGTGTCAACCGGGATCTCGCCATCGCTCAGCTGGCGGCCCGGGGCGCCGCCCTCACCTCGGTGGAGATGTGCCTCTATGAGCTGATGGGGGATTGCCGCCATCCGGCATTTCGCCAGATCCTCTCCCTGGTGAAATGACCGCCATGATGGACAATATGGCGCCCTTTCTGTTCGCCCTCATCGCCTTCGGGGCGGCACTCATGGTGACGGTGACGGGGATGGCGGCCACCCGTCACTATCTTGCCTGGCTCTGGCTGGGGATAATGCTCTTCTTCGGGCTGTGGTGGACGCTGCTGGGGATGCCGCCGCTCCTTGCCGAACCAGCCCCTCTCTGACCATGCCGCCCGGACGGCTCAGCCCATCAGACGCTCCTGCAGATAGTCGTATCCCCCCTCCTCCCTTGGCACAAAGCTCAGCCTGTGGGTCAGACCAGGGGGCGCATCATCGGCATGATGGGAAACGAACAACAGCTGGGTTCCCTCGCCCACGAGGCGCGCCACCATCTCCCGTACCAGGTGACGGTTGAGGGGATCCAGTCCCTGCAGGGGTTCGTCCAGGATGAGCAGCGGCGGATGTTTGACCAGGGCACGGGCGATCAGCACCAGTCGCTGCTGACCGAAAGAGAGAGAGTGGAAAGGCTGCGCCCCCTGATCGGCCAGCCCCAGCAGGGCCAGCCACTGGTTGGCCAGCGCCAGCTGACGATCCCCCGGCCGGGTATAAAGCCCGATGGAGTCGTAGAAACCGGAGAGGATCACTGTCTGCACCGGGCAGCTGACACGATAGTCCAGATGCAGCGCCGGGCTCACGAGCCCGATATGGCGCTTGATCTCCCAGATGCTCTCGCCGCTGCCCCGCCGCCGTCCGAACAGATGGAGCTCATTGTTGTAACCTTGCGGGTGATCTCCGGTGATGAGGGAGAGCAGGGTCGACTTGCCAGCGCCGTTTGGTCCCACCAGTTGCCAGTGCTCCCCCTCGTCAATGGTCCAGTCGAGCCCGTCGATGATCACCTGATCCCCGTAAGCGATACGCATGGCTTTCATGACGACCCGAGGGCCGGGAGGCAAGGGCTCGGGTGTCGTCAGCGGTGGCGGCAAACGGGGAGACGTGGTTTCGGCGCGAGCCAGCTGGGCCACCTCCTGGCTGCCGAGCACCGCCTCGCGCTCCCCCGCCAGCAGCAGACGACACTCGCCGAGCAGGCCGAGGTGAGTGGCAAAGGGGGGGATCTCATCAAAACGATTGACGATCACCACCAGGCGCAGCCCCTCTGACACCAGGTCGGCCAGCAACATCATCAAAGAAGCCCTGGCCCCCTGATCCAGGCCATCGAAGGGTTCGTCCAGCACCAGCAGCTCGGGTCGCCCCAGCAGGGCCCGGGCCAGCAGCAGCTTGCGCCCCTCCCCGCTCGAGAGGTAGCGATAGGGGCGCTCCCACAGGGATTCAATGCCAAAACGGGCCAGCAGCGCGCGTGCCTCATGCTCCTCGCCCCCCGCCTCCAGCATCAGGGTCGATACCCGATACCCCGCCTCCTCCTCTTCCCCCAGCATGTCGGTATTGCGCCGCTGCCAGTCCAGCTCCCCCAGCTGTTGCTGCGACTCGAACGAGAGTCGCTCGGCCCGGACTCGACCCGATACCGCTCCGGCACGCACGACCAGCTCGCCGCACAGGGCCGACGCCAGCGCCGTCTTGCCGCTGCCGTTGCTGCCGACGAAGGCCCAGCAGGCCTGCGGGGTGAGACAGAGTTCGGGAATAACCAGGGTGTGGTGGCCACGCAGGGCCAGGGTGGCGGATTGCCACTGCAATGAGGTCATAGGATCGTCCTGTGATGGGTGCGGAGCACCTTGCTCTTTCCCCTTGTAACAGAAAAAGGGGGGCGCAGACAAAAACGGCGCCATTGCGGCGCCGTGTCATCAAAAAGCGGGAACGGGTTTAGCCGGCCTTGTGCTGCTCGGCCAGATAGAGCCAGGTGTCGACCACGGTATCGGGGTTGAGCGACACGGAATCGATCCCCTGCTCGACCAGCCAGGCAGCGAAGTCCGGGTGATCGGACGGCCCCTGGCCGCAGATCCCCACGTACTTGCCCGCCTTGCGGGCGGCGGCGATGGCCATGGCCAGCAGTGCCTTGACCGCCTCGTTGCGCTCGTCGAACAGGTGGGCGATGAGCCCGGAGTCCCGATCCAGCCCCAGGGTCAACTGGGTCATGTCATTGGAGCCGATGGAGAAGCCGTCGAAGTGCTCGAGGAATTTGTCCGCCAGCAGCGCATTGGAGGGCAGCTCGCACATCATGATGACTTTCAGGCCGCGCTCGCCACGGCGCAAGCCGTTCTCAGCCAGTATCTCCACCACCTGCTCCGCCTCACCCAGGGTACGCACGAAGGGGATCATCACCTCGACGTTGGTCAGCCCCATGACATCCCGCACCCGTTTCATTGCCTCGCACTCGAGGGCGAAGCAGGGGCGGAAGCTGTCGGCGATGTAGCGCGACGCACCACGGAAACCGATCATGGGGTTCTCTTCATGGGGTTCGTAACCACGGCCCCCCACCAGGTTGGCGTACTCATTGGACTTGAAGTCCGACATCCGCACGATGACCCGCTCAGGCCAGAAGGCGGCCGCCAGGGTAGCGATCCCTTCCGTCAGCTTGGCTACGTAGAACTCACGTGGGCTCTCGTAGCCCGCGATCATCCTGGTGATGGTGGCCTGGAGTTCCGGGGTCTGCTGATCGAACTCCAGCAGCGCCTTGGGGTGCACCCCGATCATGCGGTTGATGATGAACTCGAGGCGGGCCAGGCCCACGCCGGCATTCGGCAACTGGGCAAAATCGAAGGCGCGGTCCGGATTGCCGACGTTCATCATGATCTTGATGGGCAGGCGCGGCATGTTGCCCACCTCGGTCACCGCCACGTCAAAGTCGAGCTCGCCGTCATAAATGAAGCCGGTATCCCCTTCCGCACAGGAGACGGTGATGAGCTGACCATCCTGGATGTGGTCGGTGGCGTTGCCGCAACCCACCACTGCCGGAATGCCAAGCTCCCGGGCGATGATGGCGGCGTGACAGGTGCGTCCACCCCGGTTGGTGACGATGGCGGAAGCGCGCTTCATGATGGGCTCCCAGTCCGGGTCGGTCATGTCGGTGACCAGCACATCGCCGGGCTGCACTTCATCCATCTGGCTGATGGAGGAGATGACACGGGCCGGACCCGCGCCAATCTTGTGGCCGATGGCGCGCCCCTCGATCAGCACCTTGCCGGTTTGCTTGAGGGCAAAGCGCTCGAGGGTATTGGCTTCCTGGCGGCTACGCACGGTTTCCGGACGGGCCTGAACGATGTAGAGCTTGCCATCCTGACCATCCTTGGCCCACTCGATGTCCATCGGGCGACCGTAGTGCTGCTCAATGATGAGGGCCTGCTTTGCCAGGGCCATCACTTCCTCGTCCGTGATGCAGAAGCGGTTGCGCTCGGCATCGGTGGTGTCGACCACCTTCACCTGACGGCCATGACCGGCATCCCCGGAGTAGGTCATCTTGATGAGCTTGGAGCCCAGCGTCTTGCGCACCACAGCAGGGCGCCCGGCCTTGAGGGTCGGCTTGTGCACATAGAACTCGTCCGGGTTGACGGCCCCCTGCACCACCATCTCGCCCAGGCCCTGGGCGCCGGTGATGAAGACCACGTCGTTGAAGCCGGATTCGGTATCCAGGGTGAACATGACGCCGGAGGCGGCGAGATCCGAGCGAACCATGCGCTGTACCCCGGCGGAGAGAGCGACCCCCTTGTGGTCATAGCCCTGATGGACCCGGTAGGAGATGGCGCGATCGTTGAACAGAGAGGCAAACACATGCTTGATGGCAGTCATGACGGCATCGATGCCGCGCACGTTGAGGAAGGTCTCCTGCTGACCGGCAAACGACGCATCCGGCATGTCTTCCGCAGTGGCGGAGGAGCGCACGGCAAAGGATGCCTCGAGCCCCGCGCTCAGCTTGTCATAGGCCTCGCGCACCGCCTGCTCCAGAGCGGGCTGGAAGGGTGCTTCCACCACCCAGTCGCGGATCTGCTGACCGGCTCGGTTGAGGGCGGCGATGTCATCCACATCCAGACTGTCGAGCAAGTCATGGATCTTGCCGTTGAGGCCGCTTAACTCCAGAAACTCGTTAAACGCAAAGGCCGTGGTCGCAAACCCGCCCGGTACGGACACGCCGGCCCCCGAGAGGTTGCTGATCATCTCGCCAAGGGATGCATTCTTGCCGCCGACGCGTTCAACGTCCTGCATACCGAGCTGTTCGTACCAGAGTACGTACTGTTGCATTTGCATGTCTCCAGGTTGGGGGGCCAGGGTGACAATTCACCTGCTGTGCCAAGTCGTGTGTTTTTGTTAGTGTCTGTTGCCAACGACCATGAAAACGTTTTCTATTTATTGTCAAAAAAAATCCCCGAGCAAGAGTTGGGGATGGTCGTTTGACACAGGCATTCTACAATAGCGACACAAAAAGGTAACGACTCAGGTTTGCAACCGAGTTCACAACTTGGGCATGGCAGATCTGTTGACAAAAACGATATGGTTTCGAGAGATACTTATTTCTCGCCGCCCTCTGGAGCGCACCACAGGAGTCCGCAGTGCACACCGTATTCTATGTATCCGACGGCACCGCCATCACCGCCGAAGTCTTCGGCCACGCCGTGTTGAGCCAGTTTCCCCTGGCCTTCGAACAGGTCACCATCCCCTTTGTCGAGACCCAGGAGAAAGCGCGCCAGGTACGGGCACGCATTGACGAGCAGTTTCGCCAGACCGGGGTGCGCCCCATCCTGTTTCACACCATCGTCGACCCCATGGTGCGTGAAGAGGTGCTCAAGGCCCAGGCCAGCAGCCACGATTTTCTCAACACCTTCGTAAGCCCTCTCGAACAGGAGCTCGGTATCAAGGCCGAACCCAGGTTGCATCGCACCCATGGCATGGAAAACCGCAAGCTGTACGACGATCGCATCGAAGCGGTCAACTTTGCGCTGGCCAACGACGATGGCATCACCACCAGGGAGTATGACGAGGCAGACATCATCCTCATCGGGGTCTCCCGTTGCGGCAAGACACCGACCAGCCTCTATCTGGCACTGCAATTTGGCATTCGCGCCGCCAACTATCCCTTTATCGAGCAGGACATGGGATCGCTGGAGCTGCCCGCCGCCCTCAAGGCCAATCGCCACAAATTGTTCGGCCTCACCATCATGCCGCAGCGGCTGCACGAGATCCGCAACCAGCGCCGCGCCAACAGCCGCTACTCCTCGCTTGATCAATGCAAACAGGAGCTGGCCAGCGTCGAGAGGCTGTTCCGCCAGGAGGCGATCCGCTTCCTCGATACCAGCTCCCACTCGGTCGAGGAGATCAGCGCCAAGATCCTGGAAGCGACCGGCCTTCGCCGCCAGCTCTGCTAACCTGCAAGGCTGTGACAGCACAACGCACCATGAAATAGATGAGTGGCAAGATAACGAAACAGAGAAACAGGATGAAAAAATGATGCCAGCATCATCGCTGGCATCCCATCACTCGCGGGGCAAGCAGGCTCAGGGCTTGTTGAGCTCCTTGTTGTTCATCAACATGCCGTGAAAATGGATGAGTCCCCTGCCCTTGCGGACTCGCTCGCTCAGCCAGCAGGCTGGCACCAACCCCATCCCGGCAGCAAGGATGAGCACCATGGCGACGTGGTTCACCAGGTAATCCGCTCCCAACCAGCCCCAGACAACAAGGCTGCTCATCGCCATCGTCAGCAACATGGGGGAGAGCCAGATCCCGAGCCAGAGCACGGCCATCACCAGGCCACCGACTATACGCTCCATCATATGAGTCCCTTTTTATCAAAGGGCAAAAGCATCATAAAAACCAATTCGCGTCAACAGGCGCAAATCCACCCGTACACAAAATCAGCAATCACTCTCAAAACCCCTTTCCAGATCATGAAAAACCTGCATGTCGCACAAAATAGCAGCCGATGATGAGGAAAATAGGTGCATGAATGGTCGATTATCACTATTCTGCTCGGGTTGGTAGCCGCTACAAAAAACAGCCAGCGGCAAACCGTAACGATATAAATACGGATTTCGTCACGTTTTCGGCACAAGATGCCGCGCCAGGCAGAGGACGTGCTGTGGCTGACGGGACGCGAGCCGAGTGATTTCAGCGACGTAAGGAAGGAAGCATGGATCTTCAACAACACGGCGAGGAGCTCAAGCGCGGTCTGAAAAACCGCCATATCCAGCTTATCGCACTGGGCGGTGCCATCGGTACAGGCCTGTTCCTCGGCATTGCCGACACCATCAAGATGGCGGGCCCTGCGGTGCTGCTGGGCTATGCCATCGGCGGCTTCATCGCCTTCCTCATCATGCGCCAGCTGGGCGAGATGGTGGTGGAAGAGCCGGTTGCCGGTTCATTCAGCCATTTTGCCTACAAGTACTGGGGTGACTTCGCCGGCTTCGCCTCCGGCTGGAACTACTGGGTGCTCTATGTGCTGGTGAGCATGGCCGAGCTGACGGCAGTCGGCATCTATGTCCAGTACTGGTGGCCCGAGATCCCGACCTGGATGTCGGCGGCCTTCTTCTTCGTGCTGATCAACGCCATCAACCTCTCCAACGTCAAGGCGTTCGGCGAGATGGAGTTCTGGTTCGCCATCATCAAGGTGGTCGCCATTCTCGGCATGATCGGATTCGGCGGCTGGATGCTGTTCTCCGGCAGCGGCGGCCCCGAGGCCACGGTCAGCAACCTCTGGGCCCAGGGTGGCTTCTTCCCCAACGGCGTCGGCGGGCTGGTGATGGCCATGGCCTTCATCATGTTCTCCTTCGGCGGTCTGGAGCTGGTCGGCATCACGGCAGCGGAAGCGGACAATCCCGAGAAGAGCATCCCCAAGGCCACCAACCAGGTGATCTACCGCATCCTCATCTTCTACATCGGCGCCCTGACCGTACTGCTCTCCCTCTATCCCTGGGGCAAGGTAGTGGAAGGCGGCAGCCCGTTCGTGATGATCTTCCATGCGCTCGACAGCAACTTGGTAGCCAACGTACTTAACCTGGTGGTGCTGACCGCCGCGCTGTCGGTGTACAACAGCTGCGTCTACTGCAACAGCCGCATGCTGTTTGGCCTGGCCAAGCAGGGCAACGGCCCCAAGGCCCTGCTCAAGACCAACAAGAGCGGCGTGCCCCTGACCGCCATCACCATCTCGGCCGCGGCCACCCTGCTGTGTGTGCTCATCAACTACCTGATCCCGGGCAAGGCCTTTGGTCTGCTGATGTCCCTGGTGGTCTCCGCACTGGTCATCAACTGGGCCATGATCAGCCTGGCGCACCTCAAGTTCCGCAAGGTGAAGGCCGCAGAAGGGGTCACCACCAAGTTCAAGGCACTGTGGAGCCCGTTTGGCAACTACCTCTGCCTCGCCTTCATGGCCGCCATCCTGGTGATCATGTACATGAACGACGGCACCCGCATCTCGGTCGAGCTGATCCCGGCCTGGGTCCTGGTACTCGGTATCGGCTATCTGCTCAAACAGAAGAGCCAACGCAAGCTGGCGACCAACCTGGGCTAGGCATCGAGCCTCCTCAAACAAAAATGCCGGTCAGTGACCGGCATTTTTTTATTCCATTCCCGTTTCACCAGATCCTGTTCGTGGCTCGCTTGTCCTGCCAGCCCCTGCAATGACAAACCCGAGGGGTTGCCTCGGGTTTGAGTGATGGACAAAGGGGCTGTGTTATTCCAGCAGGAAGACGGCTTCTACATTGTCAGTGATGCTGATCTGCTGCTGTTGATAGCTGTTTTCCATCATGTCGGCGGCAGGGGCTGCCGCGGCCTTCATGGCACGGGTATAGACCGGCATGGGGGAACTGTTGCGGTATTCAACGCTATACACCTTGCCAAGCTTCATGCCGAAAGCCTTGGCCAGGGACTCCGCCTTGCTCGTGGCATCAGCGACAGCACCAAGCCGGGCCTGCTCCTTGATGAGCTGTGGTGACTTCAGGCCGTACTCTATCTGGGTCACGGACTCCAGACCCGCCTTGAGGGCGGTATCCATCAACTGGCTGAGTTTGTCGAGTTGATAGAGTTTGACGGCCAGTTGGCGCTGGGCACGGTAACCCACCATTTCAGGCTGCTTGTTCTGGGGGTACTGGTACTCGGGGGAGATCACCAGGTTGCCCGCCTCGACGTCGCTGCGCTTGATGCCCAGGCTCTCCAGCTGGCCAAAGAAGGCTGCAACCTTGGTATCTACCTGCTGTTTGGCCTTGATGCCCTGCTTCTCCAGTGCCGTGACGGCGACATTGAGCGTCAGCATGTCTGGTTCGGCCTTCTGCTCCGCATAGCCACTGACGACCAGATGGGGGGCCTGGGGAACCTCGATGGCAAGCAACGGAGCACTGACAACCAGCGCGGACAGGGTAAGAAGGGGACGCCACATAAAAAAACCTCCATCATTTAGATGGAGGTCATTATGCATGTCGTCGATTGGGATTCATATATCGTGTGTCGGCGGGATCTGGTCCAGCACCTGATTGGTCATGTCGATATTGATACTGATCTCCCCTCCTCCTGAATTGCCATGGCTTGTCATCACGGGAGCAGGCGCCGGGCTGCCAAACAGCGATTCATCCTCAAAGTGGAACGAATCCCACGACAGAACATGACCTTGTGATGGCAGATTCGGCTCGGACGTCGTCACAACGGCCAGCGCCCCCCAGTCAAGCTCCTCACCGTGGCTGAGCAGCCCCTGCAAGGAGGTATCGCTCAGACTTTGCAACGAATACTCCTGCTGCCCCCACTCATGGCCGACCAGCACCATCATGTGGGGCAGGGGCGCATCCTCTGCTGGCGTGAAGCTGATACGAGAAGCGGCAAAGTCCACATTCAGCAACCCCGCCACCTCACCATCTTCGCTCTCCAGCTCCAGACCGTTGAGCGTGTCACCCGTCATCGTGGCCTGATAGCCAAAGCGGCCGGTGCAGACGATATTGTCCTGCCCGTTCCAGCTATAGCGAATGCCGTCGATGTCGACCCAGTTGAATGACTGCATGGTGACCCTCTCCTGATACTGCAGCTATCTTATCTGCCCACTCCATCAAATAACAGGGGCCGGGCACACCCGGCCCCCATACCCTGCTTACGGATCGACCTTGAGGTTGCCCTGATCCAGCAGATCCTGAATGATCTGCAGATTGGATTTGCCAGCCGTCAGATCCACATTGTCAAAGAGGATGGTATGAGTCGTGGTGCCACTTCCCGCTCCATCCAGATCAATGGTCAGAGTCGACTTGCCACTGCCCGGACCAGGAGCAAAGGTAAGATAGTGATCCAGTGTGCTCGCATCGGCATGCTCACCACTGAGCAGTTCACTCAGGTCCAGAACATCTCCATTGGCCCCCGTGGTGAAGTCTTTGATGGTATCCGTGCCTCCTGCATCACCTGCCATCCATTTGAAGGTATCCTTGCCAGCCCCACCAGTCAGGGTATCACTGCCGGAACCCCCAATCAGCAGGTCGTCGCCACCACCACCACTCAAGATGTCGTTACCTGCCAGTCCGCTCAAGACGTTGGCATTACCATCGCCGGTCAGGCTGTCGTTGAACATGGACCCTACCAGATTTTCCATGTTGCTCAGGCTGTCTGTCCCTGCCCCTCCGGTATTCTGACTGGCACCATTGACTGTGACCGTGACCCCAGCAGCGCTGTCGAAGTAACTGGCCGTATCATTGCCGTTGCCGCCGTTCAGGGTATCGTTGCCAGCGCCACCGATCAGGAGATCATTGCCTTCACCGCCATTCAAGGTGTCGTTGCCGAGCCCCCCAAGCAGGATGTCGTTCCCGGCATTCCCGTTGAGCCTATCGTTTCCAGACCCCCCGATCAGGATCTCGTCGAGATAGCTCCCGGTGAGTGTCGAACCGCTCTGCACATCCACATACACCTTGGCCGTATCTGTGGTCGTGCTATTGGTGTAGTTGAACGAACCCTCGTAAGAGCTGGGGGTCGCATTGCCGGAAGTATTGTCAAATGTTACCGAGCCTGCATTGTCTGTGACGGTCCCTCCCACAGCTCCCGAGATGCCCGTGATCATCTGGGTCGCAGCCAGAGGCCCGGTGTCATTGGCAAGCAGGGCCCAATCCGGAATGGTCGCGGGGTCCTGGTTGGTGATGATAAAGTCATCACGAACCACGGTAGGACCGACCGCCGGGTTGATAACGATGGACAAGGTGCTGGACGCAGTATCCCCATCGTTGTCTATCACACTGTAACCCACGACCTGGTTTATCCCCCCGACCGGAATGGATGACGGCGGAGTATAGGTGTAGGCGCCGTTGTCCATGTCCACCTTGAGGATGCCGCCAGCAAGTGTAATGGTCCATTCGTTGGTCGTTGTATTGAAGGTCCCGGCTGATGTCCCTCCCGAAACGCCGGCGGAGTCCGTCTTCTGGTTGTAGGTATAAGTCACCCCGCCCACGGTAATGGCATTGAGCCAGCCACCATCGGCCCCGGCACTCGCCGCTACACCGTTGATAAGTTGTCCTGCCAAGGGCGGGGCTACCACGGTGCTCAAAAGGGTCGCGGTCAGTTGGCTGAAGTCAGTCACCACCACTGCGGTGGTATTTGCCGGGCTGGCACCACTGACCCCGTTGTAGGCAATGGGATCCAGTGCAGACTGGGTCGCTCCCGAGCCCATACCGAGCGCGTACGAATTGATGTTGTTCGCCGTCAGGAAATCGGCCCAGTCCTTGGTTTCACCGCTCAGTGTCGTGCCGTCACCATCGATCCCGTTTCCACCGCCAAGCGAGTTGTTGCCATCAGGAACTGTGGCGGGGGTACCGCTCAACGAGCTGGCATTTGGCAGACCATCCGACATGAAGTAAGAGACATTTTGCGCATTAGCGAGTTTACCTGTATCGCCAAAGGCTTTGATTGCCTCGTTCAGTGCATCATCGTAGTTGGTCGAGTCAGTGGGGGTAAGGCCAAGGATGATCGCCTTGGCTACATCGATCGAGACCCACACCCCGGTCGGATTGGCGGCTGAAGTGGAGAAGGTCACGATATTGACCATGACGCTGCCGTAGGCGCTGTATTTGTCCAGCAGCTCCAACGCGGACTTCTGCATCACCTGCATCCGAGTCATGCCTTGATATCCAGATGGATCACCCATACTACCGGAGATATCGAGGATCAACATCAGATTCGTGTTCTGCACCTGAGTCGCCTGGCCTGCATTGGTAACAGCATTGGCAATGGGGGCATCATCGCTGATCACAACCTGCAGGTTACCCGTGCCACTGTCGCCACTGGCATCCGTAGCCGACACGACGAAACTCGGACCATTCGCTGTATCACTGTTGCCTTGAACATTGTGAGTCAGCACATTGTCTTTGAGCGTGTAGGTATAGTTCACCGTGTAGACACCGGCTGTGGGGCCGCTGACACCGGTTACCGTCAGCATTCCCTCCGTATTGTTGATCAAGGTCTGACTGCCGCCACTGGTCAAATTGTAAGCCTGCCCACCGATGGTCAAGGTAGTCAGATTTTCACCTTGGGTGTTGATGGTGAAGCTGCCATTGAATATCTCCGAATTACCACTGGCAGCCGTCCCCTCAGGCAGTCCCTCCTCATCAACCATCGCATTGCCGATGGTCAATACAGGGACACGGGTATCCTGAGCAATATTGATGGTCAGAGTTGCCGGATCCGTATCACCATCACCATCTTTGAGCGTGTAGGTAAATACCTCCGAGGCCCCCACGGGAACCGATGCCGCCGTGAGCGTATAACTGTATTCGCCATCCAGCCCCATGGTCAGCGTCCCATACAGCCCGGTCACAGTGAATCCACCGGCAGGATTACTGTCTGAATTGCCGTTCGAGCTCACGACCTGGCTGATTGCCGCACCATCCGCCCCCATGACGTCCACCCCGGCACCGGCTGTGCCGCCGATGGTACCCGCCCCGGTAATGACATTCCCCGTCACCGGAGTGAACACACCTTCGGTGGCACTGTCAGCATCATCGTGGGCCGTCGGCACGTCATCGACAATCTGCACGCTCAGGGTGTTCGAGGCCGAGTCCCCGTCGCTGTCCACCAGGCTCACCGCGAAGTCTTCGAACAGGCTGTTGTTGCCGTTCGCCGTCGGGTGCGCCTCGTTGTCGTTCAGGGTGTAGCTGTAGCTCACCAGCCCGGTCGCCGGGTTGTACCCGGTGATGGTCAGGGTGTTGCCCAGCGGCGTGGTCACCCCGCTCAGCGGGAAGCCCGCCACCACCCCGTTCACCACGATGTTGATGCCACCCACGCTCAGGGTCTTCACCCCGTCCGGCGCGCTGATGGTGAAGTCCCCCGTCACCGTGGTCGACTCCTTGCTGCTGTCCGACCCCGCCGACTCATTCTCGCCGCGGGTCGCCAGCAGGTCGTCTTCGTACACCTTCGCATCCCCGCCCTCGCCCTTGGGCGTCAGGTTGGTGATGGTCACCCCGTCATCGTCGTTCTTGATGGTCAGGGTCAGGGTCGCCGTGCTCACGTCTCCGTCCGCATCCGTCAGGGTGTAGGTGAACACTTCGCTGCCCACCCCGCCCCCGGTCAGCGCCTTGAAGTCACCGTCGTTCGGGTTGAGGGTGTAGGTGTAGGTGCCGTTGGCATTGAGCACCAGGCTGCCGTAGGTCCCGCTCAGGGTGCCCGCGGTCACCGCCGCGCCATCCGCCCCCTGCACGTCGTTGGTGATGACGTTGCCATTGAGGACCAGGTTGTTCTCGCTCGCCGCCGTCAGGTTGACGTCGCTCACCGCCGTCGGCACGTCATCGACAATCTGCACGCTCAGGGTGTTCGAGGCCGAGTCCCCGTCGCTGTCCACCAGGCTCACCGCGAAGTCTTCGAACAGGCTGTTGTTGCCGTTCGCCGTCGGGTGCGCCTCGTTGTCGTTCAGGGTGTAGCTGTAGCTCACCAGCCCGGTCGCCGGGTTGTACCCGGTGATGGTCAGGGTGTTGCCCAGCGGCGTGGTCACCCCGCTCAGCGGGAAGCCCGCCACCACCCCGTTCACCACGATGTTGATGCCACCCACGCTCAGGGTCTTCACCCCGTCCGGCGCGCTGATGGTGAAGTCCCCCGTCACCGTGGTCGACTCCTTGCTGCTGTCCGACCCCGCCGACTCATTCTCGCCGCGGGTCGCCAGCAGGTCGTCTTCGTACACCTTCGCATCCCCGCCCTCGCCCTTGGGCGTCAGGTTGGTGATGGTCACCCCGTCATCGTCGTTCTTGATGGTCAGGGTCAGGGTCGCCGTGCTCACGTCTCCGTCCGCATCCGTCAGGGTGTAGGTGAACACTTCGCTGCCCACCCCGCCCCCGGTCAGCGCCTTGAAGTCACCGTCGTTCGGGTTGAGGGTGTAGGTGTAGGTGCCGTTGGCATTGAGCACCAGGCTGCCGTAGGTCCCGCTCAGGGTGCCCGCGGTCACCGCCGCGCCATCCGCCCCCTGCACGTCGTTGGTGATGACGTTGCCATTGAGGACCAGGTTGTTCTCGCTCGCCGCCGTCAGGTTGACGTCGCTCACCGCCGTCGGCACGTCATCGACAATCTGCACGCTCAGGGTGTTCGAGGCCGAGTCCCCGTCGCTGTCCACCAGGCTCACCGCGAAGTCTTCGAACAGGCTGTTGTTGCCGTTCGCCGTCGGGTGCGCCTCGTTGTCGTTCAGGGTGTAGCTGTAGCTCACCAGCCCGGTCGCCGGGTTGTACCCGGTGATGGTCAGGGTGTTGCCCAGCGGCGTGGTCACCCCGCTCAGCGGGAAGCCCGCCACCACCCCGTTCACCACGATGTTGATGCCACCCACGCTCAGGGTCTTCACCCCGTCCGGCGCGCTGATGGTGAAGTCCCCCGTCACCGTGGTCGACTCCTTGCTGCTGTCCGACCCCGCCGACTCATTCTCGCCGCGGGTCGCCAGCAGGTCGTCTTCGTACACCTTCGCATCCCCGCCCTCGCCCTTGGGCGTCAGGTTGGTGATGGTCACCCCGTCATCGTCGTTCTTGATGGTCAGGGTCAGGGTCGCCGTGCTCACGTCTCCGTCCGCATCCGTCAGGGTGTAGGTGAACACTTCGCTGCCCACCCCGCCCCCGGTCAGCGCCTTGAAGTCACCGTCGTTCGGGTTGAGGGTGTAGGTGTAGGTGCCGTTGGCATTGAGCACCAGGCTGCCGTAGGTCCCGCTCAGGGTGCCCGCGGTCACCGCCGCGCCATCCGCCCCCTGCACGTCGTTGGTGATGACGTTGCCATTGAGGACCAGGTTGTTCTCGCTCGCCGCCGTCAGGTTGACGTCGCTCACCGCCGTCGGCACGTCATCGACAATCTGCACGCTCAGGGTGTTCGAGGCCGAGTCCCCGTCGCTGTCCACCAGGCTCACCGCGAAGTCTTCGAACAGGCTGTTGTTGCCGTTCGCCGTCGGGTGCGCCTCGTTGTCGTTCAGGGTGTAGCTGTAGCTCACCAGCCCGGTCGCCGGGTTGTACCCGGTGATGGTCAGGGTGTTGCCCAGCGGCGTGGTCACCCCGCTCAGCGGGAAGCCCGCCACCACCCCGTTCACCACGATGTTGATGCCACCCACGCTCAGGGTCTTCACCCCGTCCGGCGCGCTGATGGTGAAGTCCCCCGTCACCGTGGTCGACTCCTTGCTGCTGTCCGACCCCGCCGACTCATTCTCGCCGCGGGTCGCCAGCAGGTCGTCTTCGTACACCTTCGCATCCCCGCCCTCGCCCTTGGGCGTCAGGTTGGTGATGGTCACCCCGTCATCGTCGTTCTTGATGGTCAGGGTCAGGGTCGCCGTGCTCACGTCTCCGTCCGCATCCGTCAGGGTGTAGGTGAACACTTCGCTGCCCACCCCGCCCCCGGTCAGCGCCTTGAAGTCACCGTCGTTCGGGTTGAGGGTGTAGGTGTAGGTGCCGTTGGCATTGAGCACCAGGCTGCCGTAGGTCCCGCTCAGGGTGCCCGCGGTCACCGCCGCGCCATCCGCCCCCTGCACGTCGTTGGTGATGACGTTGCCATTGAGGACCAGGTTGTTCTCGCTCGCCGCCGTCAGGTTGACGTCGCTCACCGCCGTCGGCACGTCATCGACAATCTGCACGCTCAGGGTGTTCGAGGCCGAGTCCCCGTCGCTGTCCACCAGGCTCACCGCGAAGTCTTCGAACAGGCTGTTGTTGCCGTTCGCCGTCGGGTGCGCCTCGTTGTCGTTCAGGGTGTAGCTGTAGCTCACCAGCCCGGTCGCCGGGTTGTACCCGGTGATGGTCAGGGTGTTGCCCAGCGGCGTGGTCACCCCGCTCAGCGGGAAGCCCGCCACCACCCCGTTCACCACGATGTTGATGCCACCCACGCTCAGGGTCTTCACCCCGTCCGGCGCGCTGATGGTGAAGTCCCCCGTCACCGTGGTCGACTCCTTGCTGCTGTCCGACCCCGCCGACTCATTCTCGCCGCGGGTCGCCAGCAGGTCGTCTTCGTACACCTTCACATCCCCGCCCTCGCCCTTGGGCGTCAGGTTGGTGATGGTCACCCCGTCATCGTCGTTCTTGATGGTCAGGGTCAGGGTCGCCGTGCTCACGTCTCCGTCCGCATCCGTCAGGGTGTAGGTGAACACTTCGCTGCCCACCCCGCCCCCGGTCAGCGCCTTGAAGTCACCGTCGTTCGGGTTGAGGGTGTAGGTGTAGGTGCCGTTGGCATTGAGCACCAGGCTGCCGTAGGTCCCGCTCAGGGTGCCCGCGGTCACCGCCGCGCCATCCGCCCCCTGCACGTCGTTGGTGATGACGTTGCCATTGAGGACCAGGTTGTTCTCGCTCGCCGCCGTCAGGTTGACGTCGCTCACCGCCGTCGGCACGTCATCGACAATCTGCACGCTCAGGGTGTTCGAGGCCGAGTCCCCGTCGCTGTCCACCAGGCTCACCGCGAAGTCTTCGAACAGGCTGTTGTTGCCGTTCGCCGTCGGGTGCGCCTCGTTGTCGTTCAGGGTGTAGCTGTAGCTCACCAGCCCGGTCGCCGGGTTGTACCCGGTGATGGTCAGGGTGTTGCCCAGCGGCGTGGTCACCCCGCTCAGCGGGAAGCCCGCCACCACCCCGTTCACCACGATGTTGATGCCACCCACGCTCAGGGTCTTCACCCCGTCCGGCGCGCTGATGGTGAAGTCCCCCGTCACCGTGGTCGACTCCTTGCTGCTGTCCGACCCCGCCGACTCATTCTCGCCGCGGGTCGCCAGCAGGTCGTCTTCGTACACCTTCGCATCCCCGCCCTCGCCCTTGGGCGTCAGGTTGGTGATGGTCACCCCGTCATCGTCGTTCTTGATGGTCAGGGTCAGGGTCGCCGTGCTCACGTCTCCGTCCGCATCCGTCAGGGTGTAGGTGAACACTTCGCTGCCCACCCCGCCCCCGGTCAGCGCCTTGAAGTCACCGTCGTTCGGGTTGAGGGTGTAGGTGTAGGTGCCGTTGGCATTGAGCACCAGGCTGCCGTAGGTCCCGCTCAGGGTGCCCGCGGTCACCGCCGCGCCATCCGCCCCCTGCACGTCGTTGGTGATGACGTTGCCATTGAGGACCAGGTTGTTCTCGCTCGCCGCCGTCAGGTTGACGTCGCTCACCGCCGTCGGCACGTCGTCCAGCACCACGACATCCAGCCCTGCACTGGTCGTGTCGCCATCGAGGTCCGTCAACACAACGTTGAAGCTCTCCGTCAGAGCCCCATCATTTGCAGGTTTGTTATGTGTTTCGTTATCGTTCAGGGTGTAGCTGTAGGTCACGCTGCCAACCCCTGTCACCGGGTTGTAGCTGACGCCGGTCACCAGCAGTTGATTTCCCAAAGGACTGGGGATCCCCTGGGGGAAGGTGGTCAAGACCTGGCCATTGCTGATCAGCGTCACACCTCCCAGCGTCAGGCTTTGTACTCCATCTGCCGCATTGAATGTAAAGGTACTGCTCTTGGTCAAGGCTGCGCCATCGGAGGCTGAGCCATCCGGCAATGCGGCTTCATCAAGGACAAGCTCACCACCCTCGACCTGCAATCCATTCAGCGAGACAGGCTCATCTACAGGGGTGATGGTGATGGTCAGAGTGGAGTCGTTGGTATCATCCCCATCCGTTACGGTGTAATTGACCGCAGGTACAGGGCCTGTGTAGTTCAGCGCAGGGGTAAAGGTATAGGAGCCGTCGGCATTGATGATCAGCGTACCAATCCCATCCAGCGTGCTCTCAACGCCGGCAGCAATTCCCTGATTGCTACCCCAGCTATAGGAAATGACAGACGTATCAAGGGGACCATCCGGATTGTTGCTGTTGTCGAGCACATTGCCACTGATGGCCTGATCTTCCTGGGTAACAGCAGACTCATCCTGATCATCGAGCTGATTCTCGGGCAGAAGATCGTCTTCCTGCAGCACATTCTGATCGATCAACGTGTCATAGCCGGTATCGAATCCGGCCTCAGCTATGGTCGCATCTCCGATGCGATCTATGACAACAAAACCACCATTGCCACTGGCCCCAGCGACCCCGCCGATACCGCCACCACCACCGGCGGCAGGTGCCCCACCGGCAGCAGAGGCTTCGAAGTTCTTGGTCGGGTCAACCCCTTGCAGGATGGATTGTTGCAGCGCCGCAATTTCTGGCGACACTTCAGGCGAGCCTTGCTGATGATTGGCAACCGATGAGGAAGATTGCCCCTCTGGAGGCATCTCTGTCCCTGCCGGAACACCATTGTCCGCTGCAGGTTTGTCATCGTAGGGAGCCAGCATCAATTTGGCATCATCAGCGATATTGAGTCTGGCGCCAGGCTGCAGTATCTCGCCAGGCTGGAGAGGACGACTGCTGCCATCGGCAAGCAGGATCTGAACGTTGCCTTCTACGGAAGAGACGACCACGGTTTTGTCGATGATTTGGGTGCGCATATCCATTGCTCCAGGGTGACAGATCTTGATGCCTACACTCTAGATACGCCCCCGTCCTGCTTCCGTTGCAAAAATGTACAGGGTTGAGTCTCTTTGACTTCATCCGATGCAGCGAATCGAACGAATATTTTTTACATATAAAAATCAATTAAGTAACAGCGCGAGTTTTAGTGATATTACCTATATGTCGCGTAAAAATGATGTACATATTCTAAACAGATATAAAAAAGGGCCCTTAATGGGCCCCTTTCTATCGAGTTGTACCGCTTATGCCAGTGGAAATGCTGGGTGAACGAACCCCTGATAACCATCGATATGCAAACTGGACAACAATTCAACCTGCCGTTTATCTTCCACCCGGGTGGCGATGGTCGTGACACCCGCGTTGTGGGCAGCCCGACAGACAGCCGCCAGGAAGGAGGTATCGGCGCCTGGTTCCATGACCTGGCTGGTATACCCGTGGTCCACCTTGACATAAGCGGGGGCCAGCTCTTCCAGATAGCCGAGGGACTGGAAGTGCCGGCCATAGTGATCGACCCCCCACAAGAAGCCGTGCTCTCGCAACAGCTCAACCAGATGAGTCACATACTCTTTGTGTTTCATGATGGCCGCTTCCGGGATCTCGAACAGCAGTCGCTCCTTCAGCTCCACGTTCAGCGACAGATAGCCTCTGAGCCATGTCAGGAACTCATCCGAACAGAGAGAACCCGCCGTGATATTGACTGCCAACACCAATTCCGGTTGCTGCTTGAACAAGGGGACGCAGGCTTCTAGCACCGCCTTGTCAAACTCGGCCCCCATCTTGAACTGCTCGATCGCAGGCAAGAACTGCCCTGCGAAGTAATCCGTTCCATCTCGCGAGATGGCCGCGAACAACTCGGCATGCAGGCGGGTACCATCATCGAAGCGGCACGCAGGCTGTGCCTTGAAGCGCCAGAGATGTCTGGCAATGGCATCCTGCACCAGGTCTCGCCAGGCAAGGCGTCCCATCAGTCCCTGCTCATTGCCGCCTTCCATCACGACGGCACCGCGCCGCTCATTGCGCGCTTTGCCAAGGGCGTTATCCGCCTTCGTCAGCAGGGCCGAGAGATCGTCATTGCCATCACGGCCGGCGATGCCGACGACGGACAGCGCACCGCTTTCTCCCATGGGATTGACAACCAGATCGGCGATACGGCTGTTGATGAGCTCCGCCAGCTCCTTGAGCTGAGAGAGATCATCGGTGGGGCAGAGCAAGGCATACTCGGTCGCCGAGATCCGGGCCAGTGCCGCGCCATCCCAACCATCCAGCAGTTCCCTGAGCACCTGTGCAATGGACTTGACCATGTTGTCCCTTGCAGCAAAGCCCTCTTCCCGATAGAGATCGTCCAGCATGTCGACGGCCACCAGCATGACCCCGCCCTGCCCGGCCTCCGCAATCCAGGCATTGACCTGCCCGACGAAGTAAGAGCGGTTGCCAAGCCCGGAGACGGCATCCACATAGACGCGGGATCGCAGGTTCTCGGCCTCGTCGGCCTGCTCTTTGAACTGCACGGCAAGCTTGCTGGAAAGGGTATTGATGGCCTGTACCACTTGCCGCAGCTCGCGGGTCTTGGGCTCGGGAATGGCGTGGCCGAAATGGTGCAGCTCGATTTCAACCGCCTGATCGCAAATCAGCTTGAGCGGTTTGAGCAGATAATTGAGCGCCCGCATCAGCAAGAGAGTAGTGACGAGAAAGCCGACCAGGAACCAGGTGGCCAGTTCGCTCATTCCTTTCCAAAGCTCGTAGTAGGCTTGTCCAGGGTGGCCGACGACCTTCAGCTTGCCCAGTTGCAGCCAACCCGACGTCAAAATCGATTCATTGGCCACTTCAGGGAACAGATCCAGCCCAATGAACCACTGTGGGACCCCTTCAATATGGCTGCTGTTCTCCAGCTCGATGACATCCTTGGAGGCCAGCAGATCGAGACGGACCAGCTTGTAGTAACCCCCGTCGAACACCGCCTTGATCACGGATTCGGCACTGACCTTGTCGCCGTTCTCCAGATAGGGGGTCAGCGCCAGACCCAGTGCGGTGGACGTATTGATGACGGTGGTCTCCTGCTGCTGCGCCAGGTAGTTGCGGGTCGAATTGAATTGCACCCAATAGGTGGCGGCAAACAGCAATCCGAACAGCAGCAGCATGGTTGCCAATAGTTGTCTGTAGAGCGTCATAGGTTAATCATCCAAATTGACCGCAGGCCGAGCCAATCGCCCCGATGTCATGCGATTGCGTAAGTCTGTCCATAATCCCAAGCGGGATGATTGCCCGGCCAGTTCCCCTTGACCACGCGCTTTCATCAGCCACAAGTGACTACCGTTAAAACTGTAAATTGGCAACAAATCCGCCCGTTGGGTCGCCGGGCGAATTGAGCCGACAAGATTGTCCAGAATCAGGGGTACTGCCGCAGGCGTCTCATAGTAGGCAACGACCATATGAAACTGGTTATAATCCAATGCCTTGACATATACCATTCGCATTTTTTCATCAGGGATGCCAAGTTCCAGCAAGGTAAAATACTTGGAAATGCTGAAGTCTTCACAATCTCCTCCTGCTGCGCCCAGAAATTCCAGCGGTGTCGCCCAATAATCCTTCTTGTGCCACAACTTGATGTCATCGATGAAACGCATCTGGTTGAAGAACTGGTTCACCTTCTCCAGCTTCTGCCGATCCGTCAGCCCCGCTGCCTTGTTCTGCATTGCCAAAGTGCGCCAGCTGGTGACCCGTTTGCCGGCCCTGGGGCCATAGGTCTCCTCCGCGCGCTTGACCAGTTTCATATCCTCCGGTGAGAGAGGCTGGCTGGCGCTGAGCAGCAGGGGGATCGCCAGCAGGGCCAGCCATAGCAGGCGAACCCGCCAGGGCGCACGTGCACCTGCTACAGCTCGATACCCATCACGTCGGCTCCAGCCTGTCGATGCCACTTCTTTCTGTGTCATGACGCCGCCATCATCCCCTGACCACCGGACGCATAAAAGAATGACTGCAGCACGCTGCAGCCATTCCCCTTGCCTGATATGACATCAGTGGCAGGGCCATCAGTTGTTGTTGGCCTGCCATTCAGCCGGTTGCTGCACATTCAGGGCATTGAGCAGACCACCGGTGGCATTGAGGATACGATAATCTGCCAACAGGGAGTCGTACTCGGCCGTGATGTAGCTGCGGCGAGCCTCGAACAGTTCGTTCTCCGTGTTCAGCACGTCCAGCAAGGTCCGTTGGCCCAGGCCGAATTGCTTCTTGTAGGCCTGTACGGTGTCATAGCTGGCGTCCACGTGCTCTTTGAGGAAGACTTTTTGCTTGGCCAGCGACTCTTTGGCGTTCCAGGCGAGGCGGGTCCCCTCTTCCACCTGACGGAAGGCATTCATGTGAATGTCTTTGGCCTGGGAATAGAGGGCTGAGGTTGCCTTGCTTTCTGCCAGATCGGACCCACCGCGGAACAGGTTGTAACGCATCCGGACCATGGCGGTGAGATCGTCGTTACGGCCTTTGACCGCATCGATGTCCTCGTTCCAGTTCTGATCCACTTCAAAGGCTACGTTCGGGTAGAACCCGGACTTGGAGCCTTCATGCTGATACTTCGCCTCTTCGATGTCCTGCAGGGATGACAGCAGGGTCGGGTGAACCTCTGTTGCCGTCTTCAGCGCATCTTCCAGCGTTGCGGGCAGGAGTTGGGTGTTCGGTACTGGCTGAACGAGATCCTTGGGCACTTCATTGACGACACGGATGAACTCGCTCTCGGCATCCCGATAGTTGTTCTCCGCCGCCGCCTGGTTGGAGTACGCCCGAGCCACACGACCGTCGATCTGGGTCTGGTCAGCGGTCGACCCCAGACCGGAGTCGGTCCGTTTCTGGATGTCACTGCGGATCTGTTCGTGGGTTTCAAGGTTCTGCTTGGACAGCTCCAGGATCTCCTGCTGACGCAGCATGTTGAGGTAGACCTCGGCCACGCGCAGGGCCGTGTTCTCCGCCTCGGAGATCATCGCCAGGCGCTGGGCCTGGGCGGCGGCATCGGTCCGTGCCACGTTGCTGCTGACATCAAAGCCGTCAAACAGCATCTGGCGAAGGCTGATCCCGGCCTCCTTGCGCGTCATGGAGTCATCGATCGTCTGTGAATTGGGACCTGCGGCACGGGTCGAGGGACTGTCAGTCTTCTCGTAACCGACGCCACCACGCAGATCAATGGTGGGGTAATAGCCGCCCTTGGCTCCATCATGCTGATACAGTCGTGCCTGATAGAGATCAAAAGCTTCCTTGATTTTCGGATGGGTAGCCAGTGACTGCGCCACTGACTGTTCCAGCGTCTGTGCCTGGCTCAGGCCCGGGAACAGTATGGTGCCACTAACCAGCATGGCAACAATCGTCTTCTTCATGGTATCTCCAGTCATGTTGTTTTTAGATTGTTGGCTTATCGTTCTCTCAGTGCCGACTGCTTAGCCCTCAAGATGGGTTTCAGCAAGTAGTCTAGGACACTTTTTTTACCAGTAATAATATCTGCACTGGCTAACATACCGGGGATGATGGGAAGTGCGTTAAGCTCATCGCCCAGATAACTCTTCTCGGTTCGTACTCGCACCAGATAGAAGGAATTGCCCTCCTCATCCTGGATTGAGTCGGCACTTATCTGTTCAACCTTGCCATGTAAACCTCCATAAATAGTGAAATCATAGGCAGTTATCTTGACCACGGCCTCCAGTCCGGGTCTGAGGAACGCGATGTCCTTGGGCGACACCTTGGCTTCAACCAGCAGGGTGTCTTCCAGCGGCACTATCTCCATCAGGTCCATGCCCGGCTGAACGACCCCACCCAGCGTATTAATCTTGAGCTTTTTGATGGTCCCCTTGAGAGGCGCAATCACACTGGTACGATCGACTCTGTCCCTGAGGCCGACCTGACCCTCTGACAACTGGCTCAACTTGCCTTGACGTTCGTTCAGCTCGGTCTGGGAGTCCGCCCGGAATTTCAGGGCGATATCATTTCGCTTCGAGATGGTCTCCCGCAGTACCGAGTTGAGCTTGGGCACCAGCAGGCGGTTCGCCTCCAGCTCCCCTTGCATTTCGTTGACCTGCCGCTCCAGTTTAATTAGCTCCACTTGAGGAACTATACCCTCTTTTGCGAGAGGACGGCTGATGTTCAGCTCCTGACGAGCCAGATCAACGCTGCGGCCCACGGTCCGGATCTTGGCATTGAGCTCTATGGTCTCCTGCTCTTTCTGCTCGATCTGCTGTCCCAGAATGTAGAGCTGGTTCTTGAGGTTGTTTAACCGCGCCTCCTGCACCGATCTTTCACGGGCGGCATATTCGGCAAACACATTCTCGTACCCTTCGGGGAACTCGATGGCCTGTTTGTCGATGGCTACCTGTTCACGCCACCCCAGATTGGGCTCGTTCTTGACCACCACGCTGCGAATTTCGGCGCGCAGGCGGGCGATATCCCCCTTGAGGGTGACCAGCTCCTGCTCCCGTTCGCGAAAATCCGACTTGAAGCGGGTATCGTCGATGCGCAGCAGTGGCTGTCCCTTCTCGACGATGTCCCCCTCCTTGACGAAGATCTCCTTGACGATCCCCCCTTCCAGGTTCTGGATCACCTGCAACTGGCGCGACGGTATCACCTTGCCCTGGCCGACTGTCACTTCATCCAGCTCTGCCCAGGCTGCCCAGACGATGGCGCTGACAAAAAACAGGAAGCAGGCCCACAGCAGGACTCTGGCACGGGTGGGTGTCGTCAGCAGCACGGCGGCGGCGCCGTCATCCACGTACTCGAGATGCTCGGGGGCAGGCAAGACCGTATCTGAGGGCGTTTTCTTGAACCAGTGGTTAGCCATTCGCCGTCTCCTGCACCCGCACCTTGCCTTCCTTCAATTGCTGCAACACCACCTCTTTGGGACCGTCCGCCACTATCTTCCCCTGCTCCACGACGATGACCCGGGAAGCGACATCCAGCATGGAGGTCTTGTGGGTGATGAGGATAAGGGTGGTTTCGGGGCCGAGCCGCGCCAGCTCCTGCTTCACGTGCATCTCTGACTGGTTGTCCATGTTGGAGGTCGGCTCGTCCATCACCAGAATGGGGGGATCGTTGAGCAGGGCGCGAGCCAGCAGGATGGACTGACGCTGGCCACCGGAGAGCTGACGTCCCCCTTCGCCAATCTGTCTGTCGAGACCGTTGGGATCCCGGTTGGTAAAGTTGGTGACCCCGGCCCGCTTGGCGGCGCGCAAGACACGGGCATCGTCCACCAGGGGATTGCCCAGCATGATGTTGTCTCGAACTGAACCAAAGAAGAGGGTCACATCTTGCGGCACACAGCCGATGTTGCGGCGAATGATGGTCGGCGGCAGTTGGTCCAGCTCAAAGCCGTCCAGACGCACCAGGCCGTCAGTCGGGCGATAGAGGCCCATCAGCAATTTCTCCAGCGTGGTTTTACCTGCACCGATGCGTCCGATGATGGCCACCTTCTCACCCGGCTCGATGCGCAGGTTGATGTTGTGCAGGGTACTGCTCTCCATGCCCGGATACTTGAAGGAGACATTTTCAAACTCGATGCGCCCCTGGATGACCGGATGGTGGATGTACTGCCTGCCCTCCTCCTGCTCACCCGGCGTCATCATGATCTTCTCCAGGATCTCGAGCGCCGACTTGGCCTGGTTGTAGCGGGTGGAAAGCACCGAGAGCTGCACCATGGGGGCGATGGCCCGGCTCGACAGCATCACGGCCGCTATCATGCCCCCCATGGTCACCAATCCTTCCGAGATCTGGTAAACACCGACGATCACCAGTCCCACTGTCACCACCTGCTGGATGTAGCTCGCCAGAGAAGACATGGAGTTGGTGATGCGCCGGGTCTGCACGCCCCAGGTCGAGATGTGGGACACCGCCTGCTCCCAGCGGTGCTGGAACATGCTCTCGGCCCCGAAAATCTTCACGGTCTCAAGGCCCGAGATGCTTTCGATCAGATTGGCGTTCTTCTGAGAGGCGAGCCGGGAGCCCTCCTCGATGGATTGCTTCAGCGGTGCCTGAATGTAGAAGCTGTAGGCCACCAGGATCAGGATGGCGATGATGGGCACCACCACCATCACACCGGCGAAAATCCAGATGATGAAGAGGAAGAAGATGGCAAACGGCAGATCGATCAGGGTGGAGACGGTGGCCGACGTGAAAAACTCGCGCACCGATTCAAACTCCTGCAAGTGCTTGGCAAAGGCACCGGTCGACGCAGGCCTGGACTCCATCTTCATGCCCATCACCTTGGCAAAGATTTTGGCCGACAACAGCACGTCGGATTTCTTGCCTGCAATATCGATGAAGTAGCTGCGCAGCTGGCGCATCACGAAGTCGAAGGTGAACACCACCATGGCTCCAACCGCCAGCACCCAGAGGGAGTCGAATGCCAGGTTGGGCACAATCTTGTCATAGACGTTCATGGTGAACAGGGGGCTGGCGATGGCAAACAGGTTGATGAGGATCGAGGCTACCAGCACATCCCGATAGATACCGCGGGACTCGAACAAGGTGCTCCAGAACCAGTGACCATCACGGGTCTCCAGCACTTTGGGCGAGCGCTCATCAAACTTGAACTGCCGCTTGACGTAGAACAGACGACCATTGTACTCGTCACCCAGCTGGGCAAGACTGACCCATTGGGCCGCGTCTCCGGCCTGGGGAAAGATGACCCTCGCCTGGGTCCGTTCTTCATTCCATTCAAGCAAGATGCAGGCGCCGCCATTGCGCGTCTGCAAGACGCAGGGCAGCAGCAGGGAGGAGATCTGTTCAAGGGGCTGGATCACTTCGCGGGCAGAGAGACCGCCCCGCTCGGCGGCACGACTGAAGAGCGCCGTGCTGAGACGCCCGGAGACCAGTGGCAAGCCGGTGGTGAGAGCATCCTGACTGTTGGGCACCCCGTAAAAGCGGGTCAAAAAGACCAGGCACTCCAACAGTTCATCTATATGGCTGGTTTCTGCTTGCATAGCATCCCATCAAACATGATTCAGAAGGTTGTCTCGGGGCCGAATATCCAAAGCCCGGCGGCGATCCGGAAAAACAGAACAGACCTCGCCACCCAGACCCACAACCCGATTAGCGCACAGAGCCGGGACACTGCATGTCTCGCCTCCCTCACAGATTTTCATGCCGGAAACGGAGGGGACATGCCGGGCACCTGATGTTGCCAAGAAATATGCCACCCGGTTCGAAGAGACACCGCCCGGTATACAAACTGCAAAGAGTTATTGATAACTATATCTTTTTTCAAGCCGACCATCTTATCAAGGTGACTTGAACGAAACTATACTCCAAAGACTGAATTTCATCTAATAACCCACTGTTTTTTTGACGAAATTAGAGTTGGCGCTCGCCCGTGGAAGGGAGAGAAAAAGGGCGTCCCAGGCAGTGCCCCTGAGGGCCTGAGCGTGCCAGCGCCGCGGCAATGGCGGTCATGGCGCTCCAGCGATTCTCGCACCAGGCGGGGGCCAGCAGGGTCGGGCGGCGCGCCGACGCCGAGACTCTGTGATAGACCACCTCGGGAGGCGTGTACTGGATCATGGCGACCGCCGCCGTCACATACTGCTCCATCGTCAACACATCCAACCGTCCCGCCTGCCACGCCTTGCCAAGAGTGCTCCCCTCCACCACATGCAGTGGGTGAAGCTTGATCCCCTCGACGCCGGTCTCCACGACACGGTGGAGGGTTTCCAGGCTGTCCATCGGCACCTCCCCGGGCAGGCCCACGATGAGGTGGGCACACACCTTGATGCCTCGCAGATGGGCTCGGGCAACGGCATCGGCATAAGCGGCATAGCCGTGACCCCGGTTGATGCGTTGCAACGTCTTGTCATTGGCACTTTGCAGCCCGAGCTCCAGCCACACCTCGTAACCTCTGGCCTGATAACCTGCCAGCAGATCCAGCACAGCATCGGGTACACAATCAGGGCGAGTTCCGACGCAGAGCCCCACCATGTCGCTCACCGACAAGGCTTCTTCATACATGCGCTGAAGGTACTCCACTTCGGCATAAGTACTGGTATAGGCCTGAAAGTAGGCCAGATAGCGCCTGGCCCGGGTCACCTCGTCCCGGCGTGCCAGCAGTTGCTGCACCACGGAGAGTTGCTGGGCCGACTCGTCGGCAAAGGAGGAGACATTGCAGAAAGTGCAGCCACCCCGGCCCAGGGTGCCGTCCCGGTTGGGGCAGGTAAAGGCCCCGTGGATGGAGAGCTTGTGGATCTTCTGGCCGTGGCGCTGCTTGAGATCCTGGCCAAATGTATTGATGAGTTCGTGTAACTGCATGACACCTCCGAAATGAGGTGTCATTCTAGCGACGCAGCCCGGCGGGCAGGCTGCGCTGGATCAATCCCGCTCTCTACCCAAAAATCATATAAATATTCACGTTAGATGCGATAAATACCCAACAGTCAGCATTCACGGTCACTTTTGACAACCTGTCACTCCTGCCACCTGGAGAAAAGTGTCATAATCTCTCGCCCATAACCGGCTGTAACTACTGAAAAAATCCTGTTTAGTCTGCTTATGAACAAATGCAAGACGCAGGATCCTGAAATGTGATCCCCGCCAAGCACACCAGAGATGACTTTGTAAAATTACTACAGTTTCCCGCCACCATGCAGTCAACCACCAAATCGTCCATAACCAGAATATAAATCCAACACACAAACAAAAGGCAGTCATAAATACACAAAAATGCTGATTGAGTCTCAAAAACCCACATTTTGTTATGGCGATGTAACATTGCAAACAAGCGGGATGTCCAATTGACCTTGCCCGAAAATCCCATTAGTTTGGAGATTCGCCACCTCAGGCGGACGGAACCACAAGAGCCAATCGCAATTTATGCAGTCTGTTGATGACAGTGCGATGGAAGGCCGAGCAAGGGAGAAATGCAATGTCACTATATGATCCAAAGCTGGAGAGGGATAACTGTGGCTTCGGCCTGTTGGCCCACATGGAAGGGGAAGCCAGCCACAAGCTTGTCCGTCTCGCGATGTCAGCCTTGGCTCGCATGCAGCACCGCGGCGGTATCTCCGCCGATGGCAAGACCGGCGACGGCTGCGGCCTGTTGCTGCAAAAACCCGACAGCTTCTTTAGAGCGGTCGCCGAAGAGAAGGGATGGCACCTGGGCCGCAACTACGCGGTCGGTATGCTGTTCCTCAACCCCGATCCCATCCTGGCCCAGGCCACGCGCGACATCATCGACGAGGAGCTGGAAAGAGAGACCCTGAGTCTGGTCGGCTGGCGCAAGGTGCCCATCGATACCAACGTACTCGGTTCCATCGCCAAGGCGTCCCTGCCCAGTATTGAACAGGTCTTTGTCAACGCGCCTCCGGGCTGGGTCGACAAGGATCTCGAGCGGCGCCTCTATATCGTGCGCCGCCGCATCGAGAAGCGCATCAGCGACGACTACTTCTATGTGGTCAGCCTCTCCAACTTGGTCACCGTCTACAAGGGACTGTGTATGCCGGTGGATTTGCCGCGCTTCTATCTGGATCTGGCCGACATACGCATGCAGGCCGCCATCTGCGTGTTCCACCAGCGTTTCTCCACCAACACCAGCCCACGCTGGCCGCTGGCGCAGCCGTTCCGCTACCTCGCCCACAACGGCGAGATCAACACCATTGCCGGCAACCGCCAGTGGGCCAAGGCGCGCAGCTACAAGTTCGCCACCCCGCTGATCCCCGATCTGCAAGAGGCCGCCCCCTTCGTCAACACCACGGGGTCGGATTCCTCCAGCCTCGACAACATGCTGGATCTCTTCCTGGCCGGCGGCATGGACCTGTTCCGAGCCATGCGCCTGCTGATCCCGCCTGCGTGGCAGAAGCACCCGAATATGGATGACGACCTGCGCGCCTTCTACGACTTCAACTCCATGCACATGGAGCCCTGGGACGGCCCGGCCGGCATCGTCATGACCGACGGTCGCTACGCTACCTGCGCACTCGACAGAAACGGTCTGCGTCCGGCCCGCTACGTCATCACCAAGGACAAGTTCATCACGCTGGCCTCCGAAGTGGGCACCTGGGACTACACCCCGGACGAAGTGCTGGAGAAGGGCCGTGTCGGCCCGGGGGAGCTGTTCGTGGTCGATACCAGCAACGGCAAGATCTGGACCAGCTTCGAAATTGATGACGATCTCAAGAGCCGTCACACCTACAAGCAGTGGATGGACAAGCACTGCAAGCGCCTGGTGCCCTTCGAGCAGATGGACGATGCCAGCACGGGGTCGCGCGAATTCCCGGATGACCGGCTCAAGACTTACCAGAAGCTGTTCGGCTACTCCTTTGAAGAGCTGGATCAGGTGATCCGCGTGCTCGGCGAGAATGGCCAGGAGGCAGTGGGCTCCATGGGGGATGACACCCCGATGGCGGTGCTCTCCTCCAGCCAGCGTACCCTGTACGACTACTTCCGCCAGATGTTCGCCCAGGTGACCAACCCGCCCATCGATCCCCTGCGGGAAAATCACGTCATGTCCCTGGCCACCTGTATCGGCCGCGAACAGAACGTGTTCAACGAGACCTTCGGTCACGCCCACCGGGTGCTGTTCCAGTCGCCGATCCTGCTCTACTCCGACTTCCATCAGTTGCTGGCCCTGGAAGGGGAGCACTACCGCCATGCGGTGCTGAGCCTCAACTACCTGCCCGAAGAGGGGCTGCAAGCCGCCCTCGAGCGCCTCTGCCACGAGGCAGCTGAAGCGGCCCGCAGCGGCGCGGTGCTGCTGGTATTGTCAGACCGGGACATCAGCCCGGATACCCTGCCCATCCCGGCCGCCATGGCGGTGGGTGCGGTGCAGCGTACCCTGGTGGACAACAACCTGCGCTGCGACGCCAATATCCTGGTGGAGACCGCGAGCGTGCGCGACCCGCACCACTTCGCCGTGCTGCTGGGCTTTGGCGCCACCGCCATCTACCCCTATCTCGCCTACGAGACCCTCGCCAAGCAGGTAGAAGAGGGCGTGCTCAAGATGAGCCTGCGCCAGGCCATGCTCAACTACCGCAACGGCATCAACAAGGGCCTCTACAAGGTGATGTCCAAGATGGGCATCAGCACGGTGGCAAGCTACCGCTGCTCCCAGCTGTTTGAGGCGGTGGGCCTCTCCAAGGCTGTGGTCGAACTCTGCTTCCGCGGCGTATCGAGCCGCATCCAGGGTGCCGACTTTGCCGACATCCAGCAGGATCAGATCAATCTGTCCCGTCTGGCCTGGCTCGGCCGCAAGC
This sequence comes from Aeromonas sp. ASNIH1, assembly GCF_002934285.1. Lineage (NCBI taxonomy): Bacteria > Pseudomonadati > Pseudomonadota > Gammaproteobacteria > Aeromonadales > Aeromonadaceae > Aeromonas > Aeromonas sp. ASNIH1. The sequence continues at coordinate 4,634,150 of NZ_CP026228.1, forward strand.
CGCTGACCCAGGGCGGCCTCTTGAAATTCGTCCACGGTGGCGAGTACCACACCTACAACCCGGACGTGGTGCAGACCCTGCAAGTGGCGGTGCGCTCCGGCAACTACGCCGATTACAAGGAGTATGCCCGTCTGGTGAACGAGCGGCCGGTCGCCACCCTGCGGGATCTGCTGTCGCTCAAACAGGGCACCACCCCGGTTGCGCTGGATCAGGTGGAGCCAGCCGCCAGGCTGTTCCCCCGCTTCGACTCCGCGGCCATGTCCATCGGCGCCCTCGGCCCTGAAGCCCACGAGGCCCTGGCCATCGCCATGAACCGCCTCGGCGGTCAGAGCAACTCCGGCGAAGGCGGTGAAGATCCCAAGCGTTTTGGTACCGAGAAGAACTCTCGCATCAAACAGGTGGCTTCCGGTCGCTTTGGCGTCACCCCGCACTACCTGATGAACGCGGACGTGGTGCAGATCAAGGTCGCCCAGGGTGCCAAGCCCGGTGAAGGGGGCCAGCTGCCCGGTGACAAGGTCACCGCGCAAATCGCCCAGCTGCGCTACTCCGTGCCCGGCGTGACCCTGATCTCCCCGCCGCCGCACCACGACATCTACTCCATCGAGGATCTGGCCCAGCTCATCTTCGACATCAAGCAGATCAACCCGAACTGCCTGGTGTCGGTGAAACTGGTGTCCGAACCTGGCGTCGGCACCATCGCCTGTGGCGTGGCCAAGGCCTATGCGGACTTCATCACCGTCTCCGGCTACGACGGCGGCACCGGCGCCAGCCCGCTCACCTCGGTCAAATACGCCGGCTCCCCCTGGGAGCTGGGCCTGGCCGAAACCCAGCAGGCGCTGGTGGCCAACGGCCTGCGCCACAAGGTGCGCCTGCAGGTGGATGGCGGTCTCAAGACCGGTCTCGACATCATCAAGGCGGCCATCCTCGGCGCCGAGAGCTTCGGTTTCGGTACCGGCCCCATGGTGGCACTCGGTTGCAAATACCTGCGTATCTGCCACCTGAACAACTGCGCCACCGGCGTCGCCACCCAGGATGAGAAGCTGCGCCGCGAACACTTCACCGGCCTGCCGGAGATGGTGATGAACTACTTCAAGTTCATCGCCGAGGAGACGCGCGAGCTGATGGCCGAGCTTGGCGTCACCCAGCTCACCGACCTCATCGGTCGTACCGACCTGCTGGAAGCCCTGCCCGGCCTCACCGCCCGTCAGGCCAAGCTGGACTTGTCCGGCATCCTGGCGGCCCCGGTTGCACCGGCAGGCTCCAGTCTGTTCAGCCAGCAGCACAACCCCACCTTCGACAAGGGGCCCTTGAACCTCAAGATGGTGGAAGACCTGCTGGACGCGGTGGAAAACATGAGTGGCGGCGAGTTCCGCTACGACATCCGCAACACCGACCGCTCCGTGGGTGCGCGTCTGTCCGGCGAAATCGTCAAGCGCCACGGCAACCAGGGCATGGCGGCCGAACCGGTCAAGGTGCACTTCAACGGCACCGCCGGCCAGAGCTTCGGCGTCTGGAACGCCGGTGGCCTTGAGATGATCCTCACCGGGGATGCCAACGACTACGTGGGCAAGGGGATGACCGGCGGCAAGCTGGTGATCAAACCCCACGTCGGCGTGGCGTTCAAATCCCACGAGGCGGCCATCATCGGCAACACCTGCCTCTATGGCGCCACCGGCGGCAAGCTCTATGCCGCAGGGACCGCAGGCGAGCGGTTCGCGGTGCGCAACTCAGGGGCCTTGGCGGTGGTCGAGGGGATTGGCGACAACGGCTGTGAATACATGACAGGCGGCATCGTCACCGTGCTCGGCAAGACCGGTGTCAACTTCGCGGCGGGCATGACAGGCGGTTTCGCCTACGTGCTCGACGAGTGCGGCAACTTTGCCAAGCGCACCAACCCCGAGCTGGTCGAACTGCTGGAGGTGGCGGATCTGGCCATCCACCAGGAGCACCTGCGCGGTATCATCACGGCGCACCTCAACGAGACAGGCAGCTCGCGTGCCGAGGAGATCCTGGCCAACTTCGACTCCTATGTGCCCAAGTTCAGGCTGATCAAACCCAAGTCCAGCGACGTCAAATCGCTGCTTGGCCACACCAGCCGTTCCAGTGCAGAACTCAGAATCCAGGCGCAATAAGGAGGGAACCCTATGAGCCAGAACGTATTCCAGTTTATCGATGTCCAGCGGGTCGACCCGCCCAAGAAGCCGCTCAAGATCCGCAAAATCCAGTTCGTGGAGATCTACGAGCCCTTCAACCAGGCCCAGGTCGGCATGCAGGCGGATCGCTGCCTCGACTGCGGCAACCCCTATTGCGAGTGGAAGTGCCCGGTACACAACTACATCCCCAACTGGCTGAAGCTGGCCAACGAGGGACGCATCCTGGAGGCGGTGGAGCTCTCCCACCAGACCAACAGCCTGCCGGAGGTATGTGGCCGCGTTTGCCCGCAAGACAGACTGTGTGAGGGTGCCTGCACCCTCAACGACAGATTCGGCGCCGTGACCATCGGCAACATCGAAAAATACATCACCGACAAGGCGTTCGAGATGGGCTGGCGCCCGGATCTCTCCAAGGTGGTCAAGACCGACAAGCGGGTCGCCGTCATTGGCGCGGGCCCCGCGGGCCTTGCCTGTGCCGACGTGCTGGCACGCAATGGCGTCACCCCTGTGGTGTTCGACAAGTACCCGGAGATAGGCGGCCTGCTCACCTTCGGTATCCCCTCCTTCAAGCTGGAGAAAGAGGTGATGCAGCGCCGCCGCGAGATCTTCGAGGGGATGGGAGTGGAGTTTCGTCTCGAGACCGAAGTGGGCCGTGACGTCACCTTCGCCGATCTGCTCGGCGAGTTCGATGCGGTCTTCCTCGGGGTCGGCACCTACAAGTACATGAAGGGCGGCTTTGCCAACGAAGAGGCGCCGGGGGTCTACGACGCCCTGCCCTACCTCATCTCCAACGCCAATCGCTTGCTGGGCTTTGAGAAGGCGCAAGCCGATTACATCGACTTCGCCGGCAAGCAGGTAGTGGTGCTGGGGGGCGGCGACACCGCCATGGACTGCGTGCGCACCGCCATCCGCCAGGGGGCCGATCGGGTGATCTGTGCCTACCGCCGGGATGCCGAGAACATGCCGGGCTCCAAGCGGGAGGTGAAAAACGCCCAGGAGGAAGGGGTGGAATTCATGTTCAACCTGCAACCTGTCGGGGTCGAACTGGACGCCCACGGCCGCACCTGCGGCATCAAGGTGGTGAGCACAGAGCTCGGCGCCCCCGATGCCAATGGCCGCCGCAATCCTGTGGTCATTGAAGGCTCCGAGCAGGTGCTGCCCGCCGATGCGGTGGTGATGGCGTTCGGCTTCCAGCCCAACCCCCAGCCCTGGATGGCAGAGCACGGCGTCGAGCTCGACGGCCGGGATCGCATCAAAGCGCCCGAGAAGGCCGAGTACGCCTTCCAGACCAGCAACCCCAAGGTGTTCGCCGGTGGTGACGCGGTGCGCGGCTCGGATCTGGTGGTGACCGCCATCTATGAGGGTCGCAAGGCGGCCGAAGGGATCATGGACTACCTGGCCGTGTGATCTGCCGTCGCAACCACGCTGTCATGCAAACAGCCCCGCTCGTGCGGGGCTGTTTTTTATCTCGCTCTCAATCCGCCAGAACCGGCTAGATACTCCAGCTCTCCGGCAGCCGTTCGGTAAGGGTGGAGATGTATTCGAAGGTACGTGCCCGCTTGGGGGTGGTGAACATCTGGCGCGCACTACCCGCCTCCACCACCTCCCCGGCCTCCAGGAAGATCACCTGCTGCGCAATCTGGGCTGCAAGGCGCAAGTCATGGGTGGCGATCAGCATGGTGGTCCCCTCACTGGCCAGCTGGCGCAGCACGGCCACCACCTCCTGGGCAAGCTCGGGATCCAGCGCCGAGGTAGGCTCGTCACAGAGCAGCACCTTGGGGGATGGCGCCAGCGCCCGGGCAATGGCAACCCGCTGCTGCTGACCGCCGGAGAGGGTGGCAAGCACCGCCTCGGCCTTGTGCCTGAGCCCCACCTTGTCGAGCAGTTGCAGGGCGCGCGCCACTGCCCTCTCCCTGGGCCACTTCAACACGGTCACCAACCCTTCCATCACGTTCTCCAGCACCGTCATGTGCGGGAACAGCTGGAAATTCTGGAACACCATGCCGGTCTGCTGGCGCAGGGCCAGCACGCTTTGCCGTGACAGATGCCGGGTAAAGTCGAGCTCGCTGCCCCCCAGCACCAGCTGGCCTGCATCGGGTCGCTCCAGCAGGTTCACGCAGCGCAGCAAGGTACTCTTGCCGCTGCCGGAGGGACCGATCAGGGCGGTGACGCTGCCCGCGGCCATCGCCAGCCCCACCCCATTCAACACGCGCTGCCCCGCAAACTGTTTCTCGATGCCACTCAAGCGGATCATAGGGCGACCTCCCGGGTCTCTTTGTGAGCCAGTCGCTGCTCCAGCCTGTCTTGCAGGGTGGAGAGCACCGAGCTGAACATCAGGTAGATGAGGGCCGTCTCGATATAGAGAATGAGCGGCTCATAGGTGACGGAGGCGAGGCGCTGGGCCGCCTGAAACAGCTCGGGCACGGTCACCGCCGCCGCCAGCGACGTGTCTTTGACCAGGGAGATGAAGGTGTTGGAGAGCGGTGGCACCGCGATGCGCGCCGCCTGCGGCAGGATCACCCGCCACATCACCTGGGGCCAGTTCATGCCGATGGAGTAGGCCGCCTCCCACTGCCCCTTGGGGATGGCCGCCAGGGTGGCACGAATGATCTCCGAGCTGTAGGCACCGATGTTGAGGGTGAAACCGATGACGGCGGCGGTGAAGGCGTCCAGCACGATGCCGGCGCTCGGCAGACCGTAAAAAATCAGAAACAGCTGCACCAGCAGCGGCGTGCCCCGAATAAGCCAGACATAGAAGCGGACCAGCATCACCAGCGGGGCCGGACCATATAATCTGGCCAGCGCCACCGACAAGCCGAGCACGATTCCCAGCACGAAGGTAATCAGAGTGAGTGGCACAGAAAAAATAAGCCCCGCACTGAGCAGGGGCCAAAAAGAGTCGATCATTAACTGCAACCAGGCCGGCACGTTAATATCCTCAGTTGTTATTATGTTGCCGCGATATTATTGCGAGACGTCGGTGCCGAAATATTTCTGCGATATTTTCTGATATTCGCCATCCTGCTTGGCATTGCGCAGCGCCTGATTGATGGCAGCCAGCAACTCGGGTTGCCCCTTGGCGAGCAGGGCGGCAGATTGCTCCCCCTTGGCCTCGCTGGCCGCCACCTTCAATTTGGCGTCTGGCTTCTGTTTCTTGAAGTCGAGGAAGGAGAGGCTGTCGTTGATGGTGGCATCAACCCGCCCGGTCAGCACCAGTTCGAGTGACTGGTTGAATCCCTCGGTGGCCACCACCTCGGCACCCGATGATTTCGCCAGGTGGGCGAAGTTGCTGGTCAGGGACTGGGAGGATTTCTTGCCCTTCAGATCGGCAAAACTCTTGATGCTTTGGTTGTCGCTGTGCACCACGATCACCGCCTTGGAAGTGATGTAGGGGTCTGAAAAATCATATTTTTTCAGCCGTTCAGGGGTGATGGCCACTTCGTTGAGCACCAGGTCGTAGCGCTTGGCGTCCACCCCGGCGATAAGCCCGTCCCACTTGCCCTCGACGAACTGCGGCTTCACGCCCAGACCGCTTGCTATCAGCTCGCCGATCTCCACGTCAAAGCCCACCAGCTTGCCGCTCTTGTCGTGGTAGGTGAAGGGAGGATAGGTCCCTTCGGTGCCGATCTTGATCACTCCGGCCCGCTGGATATCGGCCAGGCTTGACTGTGCCTGTACCGATGTCATCAGTGCCAGCGGCAGTGCCGCCATTAAAAACAGGGAGTGCCGTTTTTTCATTATTCACCTCGTTATATTTATGAACATCCAGAGCGCTTGCCAACCACCACAAAATAAAACCAGCCGGTTATCATGTTTAATTTAAATTAATTATCGGCAGAGATAACCTTCATAGTGCTTGCTGGCGGTATGGATGAAACATAACGTGGCTCATGGCATGACCCAACCATGAAATACGGGGATATTTAGCGAAATAATGAATAACGAATAAATAATGGCCGGGCTGGCCGAGGAATTGCCCCGCTGGCGGCGCTCCGTCAGCGGAAACCATATCAGGCGGGTTGCAGCTCCCGCGGGATGGCAGAGTGGCCCAATCACGACACAACGTATCAATCGGGCCAAAATTCAGTCTGATGGCAAATGGGATTGCCACGCACCACGTGGAAGGTAAAGCCGCGATGGCGCGCGCCTTGACGTCACCGTCAGTGATCACCCCTTCGGTCACCACCTCCCGCCCTGCTTCAGCAGGCGGACGATGTCGATATTCCAAGGCCCGGCCGCCGGGTAGCGCCGATGGATCTCGACGAAGTTGACCCGCCCCTCGCGCCGCCCCCCCGACGTTGGCCAGTCACAGAGAAAGTCATCGCTCAGCCACCTGGGGGTCTTGACGAAATCGTTGCTTTGCATGGCCTGCCAGTAGGCCTCCACAACTGCTTTTGGTTCCATGGTCTTGTTTTCCATGCCGTTCCCCTACAACCGCACCACCAGCCACTCCCCCTTGCCCACCGGCACCAGGGAAGTCAGGAAATCGGGGTCACGCCGCACCTGTGCCATCCACTCCCTCATCTCGTCTTCATGGGAGATGGCATTGTCCACCACCAGCAGGCCACGAGGGGCAAGCAGGCGCTGGATCTCGGGCCACCAGGCCTGGTAGTGGCGGCGCTCGGAGTCGAGGAAGATGAGCTGATAGCCCGCCGTCGGCAGGCAGGGCAACAGGCTGCCGGCCTCCCCCGCCAACTGCTCAATCCAGTGAGTGAGCCCGGCCCGCTCAAAGTTGGTCGCCGCCATGGTCCGTTTGCCCTCGTCCAGCTCGATGGTGGTGACCCGGCCCCCCAGCCGTTTCACTGCCTCGGCCAGCCAGAGGGTGGAGTAACCGTTGGAGGTGCCGATCTCCAGCACAGCCTGCGCCCCCCTCGTCTGCACCAGCACCGCCAGCAGTTCGCCGGTGTCGCGGGTAATGTTGAGCATCTTGCTGCCACGGGAGTGTTGCGCGCCGTCATTCTGCTCGCCAAAGCGCTCCAGCTCCCGTTTCAGTTGTTCCAGTGCCATGTCTCCTCCTTGACTGTGTAAACGAGTCGGCCCGGTGCATGGCATGGCTGGACCGCCCCTCATGTTCATCATTTTGCTATCGACCCACTCGGTGGCCCATCCCCTGCGTCATCCGGATAAAGACAACACCCTGGCTCACTATGTGATTACGCTGGTGCACTGCTGCTGGCGGGAAAGCCAATCGTCACGCGGTCTGGCGGTGGCCCCCCGCGCCGTCGGGCAGCTGGATACCAAGGGCAAGCCGCAGATCGCCTAGGGGGCCACCCGGGTAAAGTCGATGGCGGGGCAGCTGGGCGCCACGCCCTTGGTGAGCGTCAGGGGCTGGGCACGATAGCTGAGCCGGTAGCGGCCCGGTTGGGACAGATCGTAGGCCTGCGCCAGATCCGCATCGGCCTGGCTCTGCTCCCCCGCCCCCAGGTGCAGGAAGTCGCCGTCCCCGGGGGTACCTCGCTTGGCAAGCGGCCCTCGATAGTCCAGCGGCTGCCCATCGCGGGTCAGGTCGATGGCATCGGCAAACCACCCCTCGAAGGGGGTGAACCAGGTCAATACCTCGAGGGGCGTCTCCCCCCGGTTGGTCAGGGTCATCACCAGGGGCAGGGGTTCGTTCACCCCGCTCTCTGCGCTGACCGACAGCTCGCACTGCAAGGGCGCCAGTGCCAGGGTGGTAAGCAAGAGTGTCATCATGGTGCCTCCGTCAAAAAAAGGGGCCATCCGGCCCCTGTTTGCAACTCAATTTTCGCTCGGGGTATTCTCGGCGAAATATTCGTGGTTGTCGGCATTGTTCAGGGCCTTCTGGGGATCCGTGCTCGCCAGATTGCGCGCATTGGCCTGACCGTATCCCAGATCGTCGGTGCCCGCCACCACGTTGAAGTGGCTCAGCTCGTGGACAATGGTGCCGGCGCGGGAATCGGTCCCGGTGACCGGCGCAGTCCAGAAGCTCTTGCACAGATAGACCTTGTAGGGCTGGTCCGGATAGACATAGGCAAAGTAACTCTGCTTGCAACCGCAGTCGAAGGTGAGCGGCTTGTTGTCGATGGCATCCTTGATCTTGCTGAAGTTGGTCTCGGCCTGGTTCCAGCGGGTGGCGTCATAGGCGCCAAACCAGCTGCGGTAGCGCTGTCCATTCGGCTTGTCCACCGCGAGGTAGCTGCTGGAGTTGTTGGCGATGCCACTCGCAGCATCGAGCGCCGCCAGGATGTCGCTCTTCTGGGTGTTGGTGCAACGGCCGCTGAAGCTGACCGAGGCGCTCACTGCCTGGGGCTCGGCCACCGCCGCCTTGGCCAGCACCCGATCGTCGCTCACCCCGTCCACCCAGAGGGTCACGGCATTGGACTCGCTCGCCTGGGCCTGTTTGGCCTTGGCCGCTTTCCCCTCCTGCGCCACGGTCGGCAGCAGGTAACGGATGCTGTACTGGCCCTGGGCGCTCATGTCGTAGAGACCGGAGACCTCCGCCTGCACAGTCAGGCTCTGGCCTGCCTTGAGCAGTTGGTAGTCCTTGTCACTCGGGGCGGCCCGCTTGATCAGGGCCCCTTCGTAATCCACCGGCTGGCCGTCACGCTCCACCTGGAACAGGGGGGCATCCTCGCTGCCCGGCAGTTGCCATTTGAGCAGACGAACCGGCTTCTCCCCGGTGTTGGTCAGGGTCAGGTTGACACGCACATCGTCTGTGCTGCCCTCCACCAGGGTGAGCCGGGCATCGAGTCCGGCGGCGCAGAGCGGGGACGCCAGCACGCCGGCCAGCAACAGGGCAATTGGAGTCGCTTTCATCATGTTTCCTCATTCATTGAGTGTCGCCTTGTCAGGCGGTCTGCTTCCTTTAAGGCCCTCTTTGGGGCCCATCCACCCTAGAGCAGAAGCACCACCCCACCATCCCTCCATATGGGGGACGCCCCCCATCAGAGGGGGATCCCCTTGGCTGCGACAAAGATTGCCCGCCCGGCCCGAGCGTGCAGGCAACCCCGTGGGGTGCATTTGCCATAAAAAAACCCGGCGCAAGGCCGGGTGACGGGATGAGAAGGCGGGATCAGGAGGACAGCAGCGCCAGGGCCGGCTGCGCGTTGCCCGGCATCAGCCGATAGGCCTTGTGGTGCTTGACCAGGGTGGTTTTCTTGTTGCCCTGGCTCAGCAGCAGTCCCCGGGCAAATGCCGCCTCGGCCAGTACCTGCTCGTCCCCGCGCACATAGAGGGTGAGGGGCTTGACCAGCTCACCTCCCTCGATATGGCCCTGATACTCGCTGGCCGAGATGATCAGGCTGGATTGCCCCTGGCTCAGCAGCCGCTGCCGGGTGTGCAGTTCGCTGTCGGTGAACACCAGCCAGCCCGCCCCCTCCAGCGCCAAAAGCAGATCGGCCAGGCGCGCCCCCAGCTGTACCGGCTCATGCATGGCACGCTCATACTGGCGCTGCACCCGCTCAAGCAGCCCCTTGAGATCGGCCCCCGCCCCCAGCGTCCGCCCCAGTTGCACCCAGGCCTTGAGATCCTCCATCACCAGCCGGGAGAAGCGTTTCTCCTTGAGAGAATCCGCCATCCAGGTACAGAGAAAGTGGCTCTCCTGGGCGGGGGTGCGTTTGCCCGTCTTCTGGGCAGCGGTGCGCTCCAGCTCCGCCAGGCTCTGGCGGGCCATCTCGAGCAGGGCCTGATTGTAAGCAGGAAGGGTCATCTCGGATCCTCTGAAACGGGGCGGCCAAGGGGCCGCGTCATCGACAGCACAAAGGCGCCAGTGGCGCCTTTGGAGAGTAAACGCCCCTCCCCGACCGGGAGGGTGCGACGTTGCCTTATTTCGGCTGACGGGGCTTCTTGGCCGCCGCCAGACGCTTGAGACGCTGGCCTTGCAGTTTCGCCTCGGCCATGGCCTGGGCGGCGGCATTGTCTTCACGCTGCGGGCGCTTGCCGAAGCGGCGGCGCTCCTGCAACTGCTTGATGAGGTCGTCACGGCTGCTCACCTCGTAACCCGGCACCATGATGCGGCGGATCTTCTGGCCGATGAGGGCCTCGATCTCCAGCAGGGTGCGCTCCTCCTCGCGACTGACGAAGGAGATGGCCATGCCGCTCTTGCCAGCGCGACCGGTTCGGCCGATACGGTGCACGTAATCTTCCGCGAGGAACGGCAGATCATAGTTGACCACGTATTCCAGGCTCGGAATGTCCAGGCCGCGGGCGGCCACCTCGGTGGCCACCAGCACCCGCAGCTTGCCTTCGGTGAATTCACGCAAGGCGCGGCGACGGCTCCCCTGGGCCTTGTCACCGTGTACCACGGCAGACTTGATGCCGTCGAGGTTGAGCTCCTCCACCAGTTCATCGCAGCTCTCGCGGGTGCTGGCAAACACCAGCACCTGCTGCCAGTTCTGCTTGCCGATAAGCTCGGAGAGCAGCTCGCGTTTGCGCTTCTGTTCCACCGGATAAACGGTGTGGCTCACGGTGTCGGCAGTGGAGTTCTGCTTGTCGACGGCCACCACCTGGGGTTTGTCCAGCATGAGGTTGGCCAGCTTTTTTACCGCCTCGGAGAAGGTGGCGGAGAAGAGCAGGTTCTGGCGGGTCTTGTTGACCGCCTGCAGGATCTGCTGCACATCGGCGCTAAAGCCCATGTCGAGGATGCGATCCGCCTCGTCCAGCACCAGAGTCTCGACCCCGGAGAGGCTCAGGTTGCAGGCGGTGAGGTGCTCGAGCAGACGGCCAGGGGTGGCCACTATGATGTGTGCGCCCGCTTTGAGCTTCTTGGCCTGCACATCCTGTTTGCCGCCACCCACGATGGTGAGGGTAGTAATATCAAGATACTTGGCGAAATCGTTGATATTGCTCGCCACCTGGGCCGCCAGCTCGCGGGTCGGGGTCAGGATCAGCACGCGGGCATTGGAAGGCTGCACCGGCGCCGGGTTGTCTACCAGGCGTTGCAGGATGGGCAACGCAAAGGCGGCTGTCTTGCCGGTACCGGTCTGGGCACTGGCCAGCACATCGCGGCCACGGCGAATGGCCGGGATGGCCTGGCTCTGCACAGGGGTCATCTCCTGATAACCGCAATCTGAGATGGCGCGCAAAATCTCGGGGGCAAAATCGAACGATTCAAATCTCATGTTGGGTTCCTGTGTTCCAGCGGAGCTGTAGTTGGCGTGGATGGCCTGGGCCGGCGTGTGGCCTGGCATCGGCGAGGCGTGGAGCCAAGGACGGCTGGGTCTGACATCAGATCAGAAGATGAGCCGGAAAATGGCGGGCGCGAAGTGTAACAGATAGGCGGCAGGAATGCCGCCTCAAATGGCCTGTATTTTTCCGGGGGCTGCGCTATCCAGACGCGGCAGCAGGCGCAGCCCGGGCAGTGAGATCAGCGCACCCGCTTGCTCGGACGCTTGAGCAGCCGCATACCGATGGCCGCCACCGCGATGACGAACAACCCGAAAGAGGTGACAAGCAGGCACTTGGTCAGCAGCTCCTGATGATGGGCAAAGACCGGGGTCGCCATCACCATCTTGCCCACCATGCTCAATACCAGGGACCAGAGGAAGGCGCTGGCAAAACTCGCCACGGCCACCCGCAGCAGGTGCAGGCGGGAGACTCCCATCAACATGGGGGTCAACACTCTCACAAAGGGGATGAAACGGGACACGAACATGGCCCAGAAGCCGTAACGATCCAGCAGTCGGGAGGCCCTGGGCAGGCTCCCTTCCGGGATCATTCGCTCCACATGGCCCATGAAACGGGTGCCATGCAGTGCCTGCCCCTGCCAGTAGGCGAGCACGCTCCCTATCCCGGCCGCGAGCGGCAGATAGAGCAAGGTCACCTCGGGCCCCAGCACCCCCATGCCCACCAGACCGCCCGCCAGCAGCACCAGGCTGTCACCGGGCAGGGGCAGAAAGACGAAGCTCGATTCAAGGAAGAGGATCACCACCAGACAGGTGACGAGCAGACCGATTGCCTGCATTTGTATAAGCTGATCAAAATCCTGATGCCATATGGCAAGCAGCATGTCCTGCATCTGGTGTGACTCCCATCAACGTAATGCGCATTCGTCATGATGACCCGAAGGCCCCGTCTGGTAATCCATCCCTGCTACCACCCCAATGTTCGTATGGGAGGCCTCTTATACACCCGGGGAACTGAACAATAAATTAATGTCTGTGATTTCTGCCCAGCGGTTCACCCTTCTCGCCCCCCCCCTGCCCCCGCCAAAGCGAGGGCAGCTTGGCCCATCAGGCCAATGCGCACACCCTAAAACAGGACGGGTCGGCCCTTGCCAGGCTGCCAAGCCAGATGAAACCCGTTACAGTGTGAACATGCCCCAATGGACGGGGTACTCATGGAGCCAGGTATGGCAAGACAGCTCTCTTCTCACACACTTTCCTTGCTGGCGGTGCTTGCCGGCGTCTCTGCCGGTCTTGTGACAAAGGCCCGTGCCAGCGACGAGAGCCTGGTGCAACAGCGCGCCAACGCCGTCGTCTCCCTGATGAGCTACGCTGTGGTGCCGGATATCACCGCCAGCAACCTGAATATCGGCAGCGGCACCAACGACACCTCCGCCCTCACCATCACCCAGCTCGGGGGTGGCGCCACCCTGAGCGAGGATGTTCCCCTCTATCTGGAGGGCACCCTGGGCTACAGCCGCTACGATCCCCAGTTCGTGTTCACCGATGGCAACGAGACCCGCACCATTCCCACCAAATGGAACAGCCTGAGCGCCACCGGCGGCATCGGCTGGGATGTCGGGGTCCACCGGGATCGCTTTGGTGGCAATCTGGTGCTGCGGCCCATCGCCAATGTCACCCTGGGCACGGTGGCCAGCGACCTTCGCATCGGGGCCGCCCTGCTCGAGCACAGGAGCGGCCAGAATCTGGACTTCCTCGACGGCGGCACCCTCAATGTCTATGGCCTCGGCGGCTCATTGATGCTGGACTATGAACTCTTCTCCGCCGCCCAGGACATCGATGCCGAACTGCGCTACTCCTACCAGCATCTGCAAAGCTTCACCGGCACCGCCGAGAGCGTCAGCGGTCAGGCCGATGCGGAAAACCTCGGGCTTTACCTGCGCCGCCGCGCCCCCCTGTGGGACTGGACCCTGCTGGACAGGCCCCTTCGCTACGTGCTGGAAGGGGCCAGAACCGAATACCTGGGGCAGCAACGGGGGCAGCTCGGTTTCAACAGCCTCAACTCTCTGGGACTTGGCCTCGAACTCGACAGCAGCAAGTACGACATTTTCATCACCCGCACCCGGCTGGTGGTCCGCTATATGTTCAGCAACAGTACCAGCGGCTACTCCATCGGACTGGCGATGAGTTTTTAGCCCTCTCACGCCATTGGCCTTCTCTGCCTGTACGCCATGGTGGATGCCCCTCTGGAGCCAAAATTGCGTGATGTACCGCCCAGTTGATAAAGATTGTTCTTCGTTCCTGCACACCACTCACTACAGTCATGCTTTGTCGCCCACTCAACTCCATCTGGCACCAGTGGGCCCCATGTTCATTGCCAGCCAACAGGACTGGCTAGTAGCGCCGGATATGGCTTCGACAGCCGAGGAGGAATGAGATGGATGTGACCAGTCTGCTGGCACCGTTGCTGACCAAACTCTGGTTTGTGCTCCCCTTGCTGTTGCTGGCCGCGATAGTCAAAAGCCCCTGGTTCAAAGGGATGGTCGGGGAGTGGTTTCTCAATCTCTGCCTCGGGCTCTTTCTCGACAAACGGGAATATCACCTGCTCAAGGATGTGACCCTGCCGATTTCTCAGGGCACTACCCAGATAGATCATGTGATTGTTTCGCGGTTTGGCCTGTTCGTGATCGAAACAAAAAACATGAAAGGATGGATATTCGGCAATCCGGCCCATAAAAGCTGGACTCAGCAGATATATCGCTGCAAGCATCGTTTTCAAAACCCGCTGCATCAAAATCATCTACACGTCATGACCCTGAAGGCCCTGTTGGGCCTAGCGGATCAGCAACTGCACTCAGTGATTTACTTTATTGGCGACTGTACTTTCAAGACGCCAATGCCGGACAACGTCATGAACCGTGGATTGATCCGATATATCAAGGAGAAGACCACACAGGTATTGACCCCTGCAGACATCATCCAGGTGGTCAAGACCATCCAGCAAACACGATTGACTCCCAACTGGCAGACCCACAGACAACATGTTGCACAACTAAAGGCGCGCCACCTGGCGCCCTCACGAAAATCACCCTCTGCTACCCTTCTGGCTGACAACACGACTGCCTCCTCTCGCATCCTGCCTGCGCCCACAGAGCAGAGTCCTGCATGCCCCCGATGTGGCAACCTTATGGTATTGCGTACCGCCAGCCGAGGGGAGCATAAAGGCACCCAGTTTTGGGGATGCAGCGGATATCCAAAATGCAGGGGGATGACATCATTCAAAATTACACGCTAGAAAAATAACTGCGGTACAGACCTGGCAACCATGGGGCCATAATCACAAACCCAGATAACCTCTATTCAAAGGAATTGATGAATGAGCATAAAAAAAATATCGGTAACAATGGTGATCGCCAGCATGAGTATATTGCTGACATCCTGCGCATCTGACCCGCAGCCAACATGGAGAAAAGAGGGCGTGTCACACGATGACACTCTCACTGCATTGTCTCAATGCAAATATGAGATCCGTCTGAACAATATCTCTGATGAGGAAAAAAACGAAGTCATCACCGATCCTGATTACCCATGACCCTCAGCCAGCTTCAAGAGCCGATATGGCATCGGAGGGCTTGCCACGACTGCATGCCCCAATTCAACCAACATGCTCTTGAGGTCAAAACGATGATTAAACCGGAAGCAGTATTCCGCAAGATGCCTTGGTAAATGCTTCGCTCCGAGCGTATGGCAACTGCCCCGCAGCGAGTTTTTCACATTTCCTATCATCGTGTTTACCCAGTTGAATGCCGGATGATCCAGCCAGTCCAGGTTGCCCCCGGTGACAACACCCAGGTGCTCACAATTGGCCTCCTTGACCGCTTTGAAACAGGCCAATCCATCGGATATCACCGCGCTACCACTGGCAATATGCCGTTTTGCCCAATCAGCAACGGACTTGGTTTTGAAACCATCGACCACCGTCATCCGCATCTTGATTGGATGTCCTTCCTTGTTCAGGGCCACTGCTGCCACAAACGGCGTCTTGCCTGCCGCGCCCCGACCCCGTTTACCACCACGGCGCTCGCCACCCCAGTAGACATCATCGAGCTGAATGATGCCGCTGATGGGCTGCTTGTCATCGGACTCTTTCATGGCTTGCAGCAGCTTGTGCTTGAGCATCCAGGCGGTGTCATATTTGACGCCCAACTGGCGCTTTAGCTCCATCGCTGACAAGCCTGTTTTGGTTTGTGACAACAGGTGCATTGCCAGAAACCACTTGGTCAGTGGGAGCTTGGTGTTTGCGAAAATCGTGTTTCCAGTCAATGACATCTGGTGACGGCAGTGATTGCATTGCCACACACGTGGCCGCCTTCTCAGGCGACAACAGGTCTTGTTGGCACATTCAGGGCAGACAAAGCCGTTAGGAAAACGCCAAGTGAACAGCGCGTTTTCGCACTGAGCCTCAGTGCCATAGTCCTTGAGAAACTCAAACAGGCTGTAGCCTTTCTGGAATTGGATTTTGCTTTTGGCCATGATCTCGCACCTCGATAACTGTACGTAAGATCAGTATAGTTCGTGGTAACTGACTGCTAATCATGGGTAATCAGGTCACCGATTGTATGCAGGCCAAGGGGTATCGCTGGAGAGCCTATTAATGACTTCAGCCGGTTGTCATTAATCATGGCAACCGGCTGTTATATTTCTTACTGACCAAACGCCTCATCACTTAATTGTCGCCATCTTCCGTACGCAGGATTGCTCCCTGTCATCCACCCGCTTGGCAAACCAGGCGGTGGTGAGGTTGCGGGTGATCTTGGGGCTCTTTAGCTGGATGCCGGGCAGGATGGCGCGGGGTTGCCGTGTCCCGGCCTGTTTGTCGGCTAGGGCGAAGACCCTGTGGTAGAGATCGCTTTTGGCAAAGTCGTTGCTGTCCCCCAGCTTCAGGCTTTGGTGAATGGCCTGCTTGCTCATGTTGACGCGGCTGGCGATGCTGTGGACCGCGAGTTCGGTCTTGCCGGGCAAATCCGAGTCGTAACGGATGAGATCCCCGTCCAGGGCCAGGGGCTTGCCACTCACCCGGCTTACCGCCGCCTGGAAGGCCGCATTGCGGCTCGCGTACCAGCCCGCATTGAAGTCGGCGAAGCGATAGAGGGTATCCGGGTAGTCGGCGGGATAGCCGAAGATGTGTTTGGTGCCAAACCAGATACCGCCCCGACGAGTGAACACCTCGTGGCGAATGGACTCCTTCACGGGATAGGGGTAGCCACGGGCGTTGGCTTCGGCAAAGGCGACGCTCACCTGCATGGGGCCGCCGGTGCGCACCGGGTTGAGGTTGCCAAAGAGCTGCTTGCCCATGGGGACGCTGCCTATCATGTCTTCGAAGATCTCGCTCATCTCCCGCTCGGTGCGAAGCTTGTCGATGCGCTCGGCATAGCTCTTGCCAGTGGGGGATTGGATGGAGAGGGCCGTGCGCACCATGAACTCGGGGATGAGCAGCTTGCCGGCCCGGGCATTGATCTCCTTCCAGGCAATCTTGTTGAGGTTGGGCACCACGGGGTCCGCCTGATAGGTCGCCTCCTGCTCCGCCACCGCCAGCACGCTGCAGACGTTGTGATCGCTCACCGTCAGCCCCTGGGTGGTGAGCGCCGTCACCACGTCATTGGCCCAGCCCGGCTTGTCCACCACGCTGCGCGGCAAGAAGCGCACGATACGGCTCTTCATGTCGGCCGGTTTTTGCGGCTGCATCGCCTTAGGCGTGGGGCGCCCCGCCGGCGTCGCCGGGCTGGTCGGGGCGGGAGGCTCGCTGGCACAACCCGACAGCAGGGCAAGGGAAAGCAGTGACAGCCAGCGCCAATGGGCATGAAACAAAGAGTGAGAGGGGATCATGAAGGCTTCCTGAAGAGCGGGACCTGCCCCTCATCGCGAATGAGAGGGCTCGAATGCATGGAGGCGGACATTGTAGGGAACAAGTCTGACAAGATGAAGGCGGATGAACCTGCTGGCCCGCTGGCTGCGGCATCCCCTGGCGCCATCACGCCAGCTCCACCCGGTTGCGTCCCAGGTGCTTGGCCTGATAGAGGGCGAGATCGGTGCGCTGGAGCAGGGCATCCACCCCCTCCCCGCTCTGGCTGATACCCAGGGCAAGGCTCACGGTGAATCTTACCCCGTCACCTGAGACCAGCTCTTCGGTCGCGCACCTTATCTGCTCCGCCAGCGCACGGGCCTTGTCGCCCGTCATGCCGGGCAGCCAGATGGCAAACTCCTCTCCCCCAAGGCGTGCCACCACCCCATCCAATGGGCAGAGCTGGCGCAGCAGGGTGCTGAATTCACGCAGTACGTTGTCGCCAATCGCGTGGCCATAGCGATCGTTGATCAGCTTGAAGTGATCGAGATCCAGCAGCAGGAGCGGCGTCCCCTCCTCTCCGTGCGCCTCCAGCACGGCGCGAAACGCCCGGCGATTGGAGAGCCCGGTCAGCTCGTCTGACATGGCGAGAGAGGAGAGCCGCATCTGGGTGCCATACATCTGCTGCACCATCAGCAGCACACCCCAGGCCGAGGCCAGCATGCCGAGCGTGCGCAGGCTGTCTTCCACCGTGGAGAGCCACCAGGGCTGGAAATAGACCTCATCCATCAGATCGATGACGCCGGAAACGAGCCAGAGGATCAGCCCGCCGGTGAGGGAGAGATAGGTTCTCAAGGTGATCTGGGCACACTGCACCACCCAGAACATGAACATCAGGGTCAACACGTTGAGCGCTTCGGCCAGAGCCCCGACGGTATAGAGGTTGTGCTCTGCCAGGGGATCAAAGCTGACCCCGGCCAGGATCCCCGTCAGCAGCAGCAGACAGGGCAGGCTCACCAGCGCGAGACGACGGCAGGGAGGAAGCGAGAAGAACCGGGCGGGGTGAACGGATAACCTGAGGGGAGTCTTCATCATGTTTTGGGCTCCAAGCGCGCATGTCTTCTATCCCGAATGGCAGCCGTTGGCTGCCATCGCCAGCGAACCCCAACGGCATTCCTGGTGGCAAATCACTGATATTGTGGGCCGATTTTTCCATAAAAAACAATCCCCTCACCATATGGGTCAGGGGATTGTTGCAACGGGGACGGCGCGATCTGTCGTGAATCCGGGCGGGCGGCCCTTCCCTGCTCGCCCTCACGGCAAGCGGGCAGTGCCGTCTCAGGCGCTCTGGCGCAGGGCCTGATGCTGGGCGGCGCCGTTGATCACCGCCTGCAGGGAGGCGTTGACCACGTCGCGACCGACGGCAACGCCACACATCCGGGTGCCCTCGACGCCCAGCAGCACATAGGCGGCGGCGCGGGATTCGGTGCCGGCGGTGAGCGCATGCTCGGAGTAATCCAGCACATCGATGTGCATGCCGGTCTGACGCTGCCAGCCGTTGACCAGGGCGGTGATGGCTCCCTCCCCTTCACCGCACAGTTGCAGGGTGCCGTGGGGGGTCTGCAACTCCAGGCGCAGGCTCTCCTGACTGTCATGACCGAGCTGGAAGCGCCCGATGCGATAGCCGTGGGCCGGCTCAAGATAGTGCTGCTCGAACAGGGCGCGGATCTGCTCCGGGCTGATTTCGCTGCTGCTCGCCTCAGCCTCGGCCTGTACCCGGCGGCTGAAGTCGATTTGCAGCCAGCGCGGCAGTTGCAGACCGAGGTCACGCTCCAGCAGATAGGTCACCCCTCCCTTGCCGGACTGGCTGTTGATGCGGATCACCGCCTCGTAGCTGCGACCGAGATCGGCAGGATCGATGGGCAGGTAAGCCACGTCCCAGTAGTGATCCGGTTTTTCTGCCGCGAGAGACTTGCGGATGGCGTCCTGGTGGCTGCCGGAAAACGCCGTGTAGACCAGCTCGCCGGCATAGGGGTGGCGCGGGTGCAGGGCAATCTGGGTGCAGGCCCCCACGGTGGCGACGATGGCATCCATGTCGGACAGGTCCAGCTCGGGGTCAATCCCCTGGCTGTAGAGGTTCATGGCCATGGTGACGATGTCCATGTTGCCGGTGCGCTCCCCGTTGCCGAGCAGGGTGCCCTCGATGCGATCCGCCCCCGCCAGCACCGCCAGCTCGGCGGCGGCCACCCCGCAGCCTCTGTCGTTGTGGGTGTGGATGGAGATGCTCACCTCGGGTCGCGCCTTGAGGTGTCGGCAGAACCACTCCACCTGATCCGCAAACACGTTGGGGGTGCTCACCTCCACCGTGGCGGGGAGGTTCAGGATCATGGGACGGGCAGCGGCACGCCACTCGTCGATGACGGCGTCACACACCTCGACGGCGAACTCCACCTCGGTGCTGCTGAAGCTCTCCGGAGAATACTGGAAACTCCACTCGGTGTCCGGATTGCGGGCCGCATACTCCCGCACCCAGCGCGCCCCCTGCACGGCGATGGCCTTGACCCCGTCCTTGCCTGAGTTGAACACATAGTTGCGCTGGGTCGGGTTGACCGAGTTGTAGACGTGAACGATGGCCCGCTTCGCCCCCTTGAGGGCCTCGAAGGTGCGGGCGATCAGATCTTCGCGCGCCTGCACCAGCACCTGGATGGTGACGTCATCGGGGATGAGGTTGCGCTCGATGAGTTCGCGCACAAAATCGAAGTCGGGCTGGGAGGCCGCCGGGAAGCCCACCTCGATGTGCTTGAAACCGATGTGGGTCATCAGCGCCCACATTTGCAGCTTCTGGGCCACCGTCATGGGCTCGACCAGCGCCTGGTTGCCATCGCGCAGGTCCACGGCGCACCAGAGCGGTGCCCGCTCCAGTACCCGGTTGGGCCACTGGCGATCCGCCAGGTTGATCACGGGGGCACGGCGGTATTTGCGATGATCGAAGCTCATATTCAGATTCCCTTGACGGATGGGCGAGGCGCCGGACGACCGGGCCGACAGGCGGGTGGGGCAAGGAGGGGAAGCGGGTTGGTGCGGTAACACCGTCCCTGACGAGTCGCGCGGCGGTAACCCCGCGACCGGTTTTCCTGCGGCCCCCGTCGGTCACCGGGGCCGGCCACGGCAGCCGGATCGGGCTGCGGGCGCTGATCCTCTCGCACGCCACCTTTCGGTGTGTCGGCGCAGACGACCTTGTTTGTATGAGCACCCAGTATAGGGAGGTCGTGGGGGCGAGAGATTGCGAAGATTGCACCCCATCATGCCAATTCAGCAATATTGATGCAGTGAAAGTTCATTCATGGGGTGAGTATCACCACCCATGATGAATTATTCGCCATCTCACCCATCTTCCTTGAAGGCGTTTCCCCGGAAGTGGCAGGGCGCAGGCAATAAAAAATGTCCGCAGTCAAGCGATTGTTGAAATCAGCCTGATGGCCGGAAGTCTATATGGGGTGCGGGTTTGGCTCTACTTCGGGCCGCCTTGCGGGGCTGTGGCGTTGTGGGCTGGGAGCCACATAGGAGCTTCGCGGTAGAAAGCCCGAGCGTGCTGCATCGGGGGCGGTTGCCTGCAGGCGGTAGCCGCGTTTGGTCTTCATAGCCCAATCGGTCGCCGTCCTCCAGAATGAAGAACGCGCAGCCTTGGGCTGCGCGTTTGAGGGATGGCCGCCAGCGGAAACCGGCATCATCAGCTTGGCTTCGGCGGCGCGGCCTTGCCCGCGCCTCCCTTCCTGAATCCCCGATCTCCGACCATGAAGGCTTCTAGCATGTGCGGAATTAGCACCGTGGCATCGACCGCCTCGCCGTAGGTCTGCGCGTGCAGCGTAGCGTAGCGGTCGAGGTCGGCTTTCAGGCTGGCCGGGCAAGCAAAAGTCAGCTTCGTGGATTCCGTTTTCGGCAGCGGCCCGAGCCGTAGCTTGCGCGTCGTCATCGCGAAGTCCCCCTGTTGAAGAAAAGTGGCTGGTACGGCCGCAGCACCAGATCGCGGTTGACGATGATGCGAACCGGCAAGCCGGGGCGCTCCGTCAAGGTGGGCTGGATGTTGAGGTTGCGCCGGGTCATCTCCTGACCGACCTGATTGATGCTGTCCTGGGCGCTATCGCGGCCGGCGATGATGACGCGATCACCGTCCTGCCGGTTCTCCGGCGCAGCCAGTTCGGCACCGATGCCCAGTAGCGTCGTCAGTGCCGCACCGGCAAAGACGCGATCCCAATGCCAATCCACATCATCTTCCAAGCCGGCGTAGCCGGCCGGATCGGTGCCGGCCAAGTTGTCGAGCTTGAGCGAAGACGTGTCGGGCAGGATGATCCGGTTCCACACCACTTGCACGCGGCTCTGCCCGTAGCTGACCTGGCTGTTGTATTTGCCCAGGATGCGTGACCCCTGCGGGATCAGCAGGAACTTGCCGGTAGCCGTGTCATAGACCGGCTCCGTCACTGTGGCGATCACATCGCCCGGCAAGTCCGACTTGATGCCCGTCACCAGCGCCCCGGCGACCACCGTTCCGGCCATGACCTGATACGGCGACGCCGGCAGCGTCAGGTTGCCGGAATCACGGGCTTCCGTGGTTCCGGCTTTCTGGAATGCCTCTTTCTGGTCTTGCCGGTTCTGCACGGCGGTCGGGTCGGCGGGCTGGGCCGCCGTCGACGCAGGCCCGGCCGCCAGCGGGTCGAAGGCCGCATTGGCGGTGAAGCCCGGCGCAGCGGCTACCTGTGTCTGCGCCACCGGCGCGGCCTTCTGCGAACCAGAGCGGAAGAACACCGCCGATGCCGCTGCTGCTTCGGCTTCCTTGCGCAACGCGTCGTTGGGGTCGTTGCCGGGGGCCGCGTAGGCGGCCGTCACCGGCTGCTGCGACTTCACAATGGCCGGGCCAAGATCGCCTGGCAGCGGCGGCCCCAACTCCGGCACGGATGCCGCCAAGGGGGGCGGCAGCTTCGAGTAGTCCGCCGGCAGCGCGTCCAACCCTTCGGACTTCGAGACGCGATCGACGTTGTAAAGCTCGGTCTGCTCGCCTGCACCGCGCCGCTGCGGTTGCAGCGACCACATCAGCGCGCCGAGCACAGCGACCGAGAGACCGCCGACGAGGATGGCCAGCGTGCGCCGGTTCAGGCGCGTGACCGGGCGCGGTTGGGCGCGCAGCGCAACTGCCTCGGGTGCCACCTTGCCCGCATGCGGCGTGGCGAGGTCGGGAGTGTCGTCCTGGCTCATGGTCAGTTCCTCCGCGCCAAGCCATCCGTGCGTTCGATACGCACCACGTCACCCTTGTCGCCGCCCAGGCGCAGTTCGGCCGCGCCGAACAGCCGATCCACGATGTAGTAAGGCGAGCGAAAACGGTAATTCACCAGTTGTCCGTCGCCCTGCGCGCCGATGACGAACAGCGGTGGCAGCTCGCCTTGGGCGATTCCCGGCGGGAACTGGATATAGACCTTCTCGCCATCGTCGAAGGCGCGCAGCGGCTTCCACGGCGGATTGCTGCCTGAGACGGAATATCGGAAGCGGATCTTCTCCAGCGACAGTCCGGTATCGACCGGTGCGGCGGCGCTAGCCGCCTGCGACTGGCGCTGCAAGGCCAACATCCGGTCTTTTGGGTAGTCCCAGGACACCGACGCCATCCATGCCTTTTCCGTCGAGGTCAGTTCCAGCAGGTATGTTCTGCGACTGGTGGTGATGACCAAATTCGTCTTGAGGCCTGAGCGGATGGGCTTGACCAGCACATTGATGCGCATCGCGTCGCCGCTGCCGCTGGACGTGTCACCGACGATCCAGCGCACGGTATCGCCGGCTGCGACCGTCACTAGTTCCTCGCCCGGCTGCAAGGAAACCACGGTCACGCGTCCCGGCGCGGCATAGACTTGGTAGAGCGCACCATCGGTGAAGGGCCACACCTGAATCGCATTGACGTAGCCCTCGCGCGTGGGCGCGATGCGCGCCTCGGCATTGGCACGGGAAACGCGCACCTTCTCATCGGCCGGCTCCGGCTTAGCCGGGGCCGCGTCCAACTCGTGCAGCGGCTTCAACTGCGCTGGCAGCGCCAGCGGCTCGGGCATGGCGACGACTTCCACTGGAGCAGGCGGCTCCGGCAGCGGCTGTGCCTGCACCGGCTCATCGAGCGAAATGGACGGAGGCGGCTTGCCCTGCGAAGCGCAGCCCGACAGGGCCACCACGGTCAGCGCGAAAGCGTATAAGCGGAAAGACAGGTTCATGGCTTGGCTCCTTCAGAAGAATCCAGTTCGCGGCTCCACGACAGGCCGTTGACGTAGATACCCAGCGGGTTCTTGCGCAGGCGCTGTTCGGTGCGCGGGGTTTGCAGGACGGTGGAAAGCACCGCGTTCCATCGCTCGGTCCCGGCGGGGGCACCGTTGATGAACCGTTGCTCCGTCCAACGGACGTTGAACGAGGCATCGCTGGCGCGTACCACGCTGGTGATCTGCACCGTCACCGACTCGCGGCCAACACGGGCGAAAGGATCGTTCTTGCTGGCGTAGTCGTTGAGCACCGCCGCGCCTTTGTCGGTGGTGTAGTCGTAGGCGTCCAGCCAGTTTTGCCGCACCACGATGGGATCGATAGACAGCGAGCGCACCAGCGTCACGAAGCGCGCCAGGTGGTGCGCGATCTGCGCATCGGCGGGCCGGTACGGCGTGGCGGCTTCGCCGACGGCGCGCACCTGCCCCGACTGATCGACCTCGATGACGTAAGGGGTGACGATGGACTGCGCCGAGCGCCACACCAGGCCACCGGCCATCAGCAGCGCAAGCGTGAGGCAGCCGAAGGCCATAAAACGCCAGTTCTTGGCCTGGACGCGGGCCGAGCCGATGCGCTCGTCCCACACCTGCGCGGCGGATTGGTACGGGGTGGCAGGCTGCGGCGTGTCGGCATAGCGCACCTGCGGGCGTTTGAATCGCATAGGGTTCTCCTTGGTGGTCAGGTATCGGGTCACGCATCGGGGCGCAGGCTTGGGCCTTGCCCTGAGCCGCCGCCGTCGCCACTGCGCAGCGTGTGGGCTGCGGTGGTTGCGGCATGGGTGATCTGCTGGCGGCGGTGCATCCGCTTTGCCCAGGCGGGTTGCTCTTGCTTCGGCGCGCTGGCTGCGCCTTCGCCTGCGGCGGCCTGGCCGGAACCGGCAGCGCCGACATCCGCACCGTTCCATCCTGCCCGGAAGGAGTCGGCCACCTTCTGACCGGCAGCGGAAGCGCCCGATGCAGCTCGGCGGCCTGCCGCTTGCGCGCCGGTCTTGGCGACATTGCCGAGGCCCGCAGCCGCGCCTTTAGCCCCGCCGCCCGCAGCGGCGGAACCGGCCTGGAATGCGGACTTGGCGCTGCTGGCCGCCGACGTGGCGGCGCGTGCGCCGCTCCCGGCCAGCTTTGCGGCGGCCGGGGCCATGCGTGCGCCCGCCATGACGGCACCGCCCACGCCGGTCGCGGCGGCACCGATGGCAACACCCGTGCCTACCGCGCCGACGGCAGCGCCCGCCATCGCACCCGCGCCGAGCTGCGGCGCACCGGACACAAGGCCCGTGGCGATGCCGGGGCCGAAGATGCCCAGCGCCAGCAAGGCAAGCGAAGCCAGCATCACGACAAGCGCATGGTCGATGGAAGGCTCGTCGGGATGAACCTGGAACTCCGCGAACAGGCCCGAGCCGATGCCGACGATTACCGCCAGCACCAAGACCTTGATGCCTGACGAAACCACATTGCCGAGCACCTTTTCCGCGAGGAACGAGGTTTTGTTCCAGAGCGCAAACGGGATCAAGACGAAGCCGGCAAGCGTGGTCAGCTTGAACTCGATCAACGTGATGAAAAGCTGAACCGCGAGCACGAAGAAACAGAGGATCACCACCAGCCAAGCGATGAACAGCACCACGATGGGGTCGAGGTTCACGAACACTTCGGGGAAGCCGGCCATGTCACCGATCTGGTCGAGGATCGGCGCAGCGGCGTCGATGCCGGTCTTGGCAAGCCGACCCGGCTGCAAGAAGTTCTCCATCGTTATGGCCGAGCCAGTGGCGGTGATGCCTAGCCCGGCGAACGAGCGGAACACGATGCTCGACAGCCAATTGAAGTTACCGATGATGTAGGCGAAGGCACCGACGTAAAGCACCTTGCGCAGCAGCTTGGCGATCACGTCCTCGCCCTGGCCGGTCGCATGGCTCATGGCCCAATACAGACCGGCAATGGTCATGTCGATGACAATGAGAGTGGCCGTCAGGAACGCGACTTCGCCTTGCAGCAGACCGAAACCGGAGTCGATGTAGCGCGAGAAGGTATCGAGGAATCTGTCGATGATCGTTACGTCGTTCATGGCGTGTCCTCCGCAGCGGCGAGCGACGCATCACCTTCCGGCGCGTCGTCGGTTGGCGTGTCGAAACTCGCCGGAATCGGCGGCAGTTCTGCCAGCGTCCGGTATTCGTCCGGCCCAGTCTGGCCGGTGAAGAAGCGCCGCCGGAAGGCTTCGGCAGCGGCGCGACAGGTGTCTTCGCCTGCGGTTTGCCGGTCGGCTGCGCATTGGGCGCGCAGCGCCTTGAGCCGCACGGGATCGGCGGCCAAGGTGGCGGTCAGGTCTTCAGCCGGCTGCTGGCCGCATGCGGTCAGCAGCACGGCCAGCAGGACAGGAACGCATCGCATGGCCGCCTCCCGTCAGTTGTTGTAGAAGTTGACGGACTGCGGTGTGTACGGCGTGCCGGTGCCCAGGAAGCGCCGCCGCACTTCGCGGGCGCGCTCGGTGGCCGCTGCCTGCCGCGCCAGCTCCAGCGAGGCCGCCCTGTCTTGTGTGATCTGGAGCTGCTGGGCCTGGATGGACTGCTTGGCCTGCAAGGCGAGAAGCTGGTTCGTTGCCTGCATCGCTTGCAGCGCACCCGTGGCCGATTGGCTTTGGCTCACGAGGTCGGCCAGCGCGCTTTCGTCTTGCGTCAGGTTCTGCGACACCTGCGCCTGCATCCGCATCGCGGTGTGCAGGCCGTCGAGCGTGTTCTTCCAGCGTTCGCGTGCGTCCTGTGCCATGCGGTCGCCGCTGATGGTGGCGGCGTACTGCTCCGGGTACAGGCGCGAGAACGTGGCATCCATGCTCTGCACGTCGTAGGCCAGCCCTTGCGCCTCGGCAATCAGGCGTTCAGTCGTGGCGAGCGTCGAGCGCAGCCGGTTGACGATGTTGAAGTCGAGATTCGCCAGGTTGCGCGCCTGGTTCATCAACATCTGCGCTTCGTTCTGGAGCTGGTTGATCTGGTTGTTGATCTGCTCCAGCGTGCGGATGGCAGTCAGCGTGTTCTGCACCAAGTTGACGGGATCAACGAAAGTGAGCGCCGCCGCTGGCTGAGCGAGCATCAGCGAGCCGGCCAGCGCGGCGGCGAGCGAAACGGAAAGTACACGGGTCTTCATGGCGAAATCTCCAGGGGTTGAGTAGCGAGGAAAGAAGCCGCCGACGGCGAGGACGGCAGCAGGTCGGCGGCCCAATCGAGGCCGCGATGGCGTAGCCACGCACCGGCGAAGCCGGGAGCGCCGGCCTGCGTCAGCACTCGGTCAATGTCGCGTTGGTCTTGCGGTGTGGATGCGCCCGAGAAGGCGAGCGCGGCTGGCCCCAGGTCGAGGTCGAACAGACGATTGCCCAGGCGCGATTGGTAGTAGTAGTCGCGCTTGGGCTGCGCGGTGGCGACGATTTCGATTTGCCGACTGTTGAGGCCAAAGCCCTCGTAGACCGTGCGAATCTGCGGCTCGGTCGCCTGCGGGTTGGGCAAGAAAATCCGGCTCGCGCAGCTTTCGATGATCGCGGGCGCGATGGTCGAATCCTTGATGTCGGCAAGCGACTGCGTGGCGAAGATCACCGACACGTTTTTCTTGCGCAGAGTTTTCAACCATTGCCGGATGCGTGCCGCGAAGGACGGTTCATCAAGGAATAGCCAGGCTTCATCGAGAATCAGCAGCGTGGGAGCACCGTCGAAACGTGCATCGAAGCGGGCGAACAAGTAGCGCAGCACCGCTTGCACGGCGGCGGGGCTGTGCATTAGCTCTTCCATCTCAAAGCCCTGCACGTCGCCGCTGCCGAGCCGGTCGCGGTCGGCATCCAGTAGCTTGCCGTGCGCGCCGCCCAGCACATACGGCGACAATGCCTGCCGCAGCGCGTTCGATTGCAGCAGCACCGAAAGCCCGGTCATCGTGCGCTGCTCCACCGGCGCACCAGCGAGGCTGCCGAGCGCCGACCAAATGGCGGCTTTCTCGTCGGGGCCGACGGTCACGCCTTCATGCAGCAGGCGGCCTTCGATCCACTCGGCGGCCCAGGTGCGATAGCCTTCGCTGTCGATACGGGCCAAGGGCTGAAAGGCAATGGCGCCGTCCGCGCCGAGGTCGTAGTGTTCGCCGCCCAGGCCCAGCACCGTCGCCCGCATGGATCGCCCCATGTCGAAGGCGAAGATGCGCGAGCCGCCATAGCGGC
This sequence comes from Aeromonas sp. ASNIH1, assembly GCF_002934285.1. NCBI lineage: Bacteria > Pseudomonadati > Pseudomonadota > Gammaproteobacteria > Aeromonadales > Aeromonadaceae > Aeromonas > Aeromonas sp. ASNIH1. The sequence goes on from NZ_CP026228.1 coordinate 4,661,689, forward strand.
GGAACTGCAAGGCGAGCATCGCCAGCAGGACAGATTTTCCCATGCCCGTCGGCCCCGCGACCAGCGTATGCCCCACGTCGCCGATGTGCGTCACCAGCCGGAACGGCGTCGCGCCATCCGTGCGCGTGACGATCAGCGGCGGGCCGTCGAGATGGGCGTTTTTCTCCGGCCCAGCCCACACGGCGGACACCGGCATCATGTGCGCCAGATTCAGCGTCGAGACGATGGGCTGGCGCACGTTGGCATAGGCATTGCCTGGTATGGACGACAGCCACGCATCGACTGCATTTAAGGTTTCGGGGATGGTGACGAAGCCACGTCCTTGGATGACACGTTCCACCATGCGCAGCTTTTCGTCGGCTACGGCAGGGTCGTCATCGAACACCGTCACCGTGGCGGTGAGGTAGCCGAAGGCGACTTGATCGCTGCCAAGCTCTTGCAAGGCGGCATCCGCGTCGGCCGCCTTGTTGCTGGCATCCGTGTCCACCAGCGGCGATTCCTGCTGGAAGATGGTTTCGCGCAGTAGCGCAATGACATTCTTCCGTTTCGCAAACCACTGGCGACGCAGGCGGCCCAGCTCCTTTTCCGCCTCGGCTTTATCGAGGCAGAGAAACCGGGTACTCCAGCGATAGGCAAAGCCCAGGCGATTGAGGTCGTCCAGCAGGCCCGGCCAGGTCGAGGTCGGAAAGCCCCGCACCGACACCACGCGCAGATGCTGGTCACCCAGCATGGGCGCAAGGCCGCCGACTAGGGCGGAATCGGCCAGCAGTGCGTCGAGGTGGAAAGGCACCTCGGGCACGGCCAGCCGGTAGCGCCGCGTGGACACCGTGGCGTGAAGATAAGTCAGCGTCGCGGCATCGTCCAACCAGACGATTTCTGGCATCACGCCATCGAGCAGGTCGAAAACCCGATCCGTTTCTGCCAGGAAGGCGTCAAGCCGACCGCGCCAGTCCACACCATCGCCCGGCGCGTGCTCGTAGAGCAGCTTGGCTGCACGAGCGCGGGATTCCTCCGGCGGCAGATAGGCTAGCGTCAGGTGATAGCTGCTTTCGTAGTGGTTCCCCGATTCCTCAAAGGCAGCGCGGCGTTCTTCGTCCACCAGCCAGGACAGCGGTTCGGGAAAGTCGGAATGCGGATAGTCCGCGGCCGACTGGCGCTCGGCTTCCACGAACAGCGCCCAGCCCGAACCCAGCCGGCGCAACGCGTTGTTTAGCCGTGCCGTCGTGGCGATCAATTCGCCCTGCGTGGCGCTGTCCAGATCAGGCCCGCGAAAGCGCGCCGTGCGCTGAAACGAGCCATCCTTGTTCAGCACCACGCCCGGCGCGATCAGCCCAGCCCAGGGAAGCCAGTCGGCCAGCAAGGCGGGCCGCTGGCGGTATTCGGCAAGGTTAAGCATGGCGGCGTCTCCTACACGTCCAGCAGCGGCTTGTGCTTGATGTGCCGGGCGAAGACCTGCATGAACTGCGGATCGACCCTCGCGCCCCACACGGCCAGCGAGTGACCGACGATCCAGAGCACTACGCCAGGAATCCAGAGTTGCAGGCCCAGCCCGACGGCAGCGGCTAGCGTGCCGTTGGCAATCGCCACCGTGCGCGGTGCGCCGCCCATCAAGAGCGGCTCGGTCAGCGAGCGATGTAGCGGCACCTCGAAGCCGGCCGCGAAGCTATCCGGGCCACTCATACGACAGCCCCGCCGGAGAAGCTGAAGAACGACAGGAAGAACGAGGACGCGGCGAACGCGATGCTCAAACCGAACACGATCTGGATCAGCTTGCGAAAGCCGCCCGACGTGTCGCCGAAGGCGAGCGCGAGGCCCGTGGCGATGATGATGATGACCGCGACGATGCGTGCCACCGGCCCCTGAATCGACTCCAGAATGGATTGCAGCGGGCCTTCCCATGGCATCGAGGAGCCGGATGCCTTCGCCGTGCCCGCCGTCATCAGCATGACTGCGGCCAGCAGCAGGCCGTGGTGCGCGGGGCCGGCCAGCCGCCGCAGGCGTGCGATGGTTGAAACCGGATTTACGGAATTACGGAAAGCGTGAACGTGCATCTGCGTCATGGCAGTTCTCCAGGTAGGTCAAGGGACGAGGAAGGCGCAGCGGCATCGGCTGCGAGAGGAACCGGCATCAGCTCGGGAAACGGTGTTTCCAGCGCGTCCGCCAGGCGATAGCCGGTGCCGTCGAAACCGACGACACGGGCGATGCTTTCGACGCGGCGCTTGCGGCCACGCCCGGCGATGTGGATCACGACGTTGACCGCCTCGGCGATCAGCGCACGCGGTGGGTTCACCGCCACTTCAAGAATCAACTGTTCGAGGCGCAGCAGCGCGCCCAGCGCGGAACCGGCGTGGATGGTGGCGATGCCGCCGGGGTGGCCGGTGCCCCACACCTTAACCAAGTCCAGGGCTTCGCCGCCGCGTACCTCGCCGACGATCACGCGGTCGGGGCGCAGGCGCATCGTGGCCCGCACCAGCTCGGTCATAGACACGACGCCAGCGCGGGTGCGCAGCGGCACATGGTCGCGGGCTGCGCATTGCAGCTCGATGGTGTCTTCGAGCACAAGCACGCGGTCGCCCGTGGCGGCGATCTCCGCAAGCAAGGCATTGGCGAGTGTGGTTTTGCCGCTGCTCGTCGCCCCGGCGATCAGGATGTTCTGGCGCTCACGCACGGCGCGGCGCAGGAACTCGGCCTGGCCTGTGGTCAAGATGCCGTCGGCCACATAGCGATCCAGCCCGATGATGCTCACGGCGCGCTTGCGCAGCGCGAAGGCTGGGCCGGGCGCTGCGGGCGGCAAGATGCCCTCGAACCGCTCGCCGGTTTCGGGCAGCTCGGCGGTCAGCAGCGGCCGCCCGCGATGCACCTCTGCGCCGACGTGCGCAGCCACCAGCCGGATGATGCGTTCGCCATCGTCTTGGGACAGCTCCACGCCCAGCGGCATGCGGCCCGATGACAACCGATCCACCCATAGGGTGCGGTCGGGGTTGAGCATGATTTCCACCACGTCGGGGTCGGCCAGCGCAGCGGCGATGACTGGCCCCATTGCCGTGCGCAGCATCTGGATACGGCGATCCAGAGAGGTTGCGGCGGATGAGAGTTCGGGCGGGGTTTGCGGAATGGCGCTCATGAGGCACGCTCCTGCGCTTCAGCCAGTGCCTCCGCGTCATCCATTCGCGCCGGGTCTGGGTGCAGTTCTTCCACAACGTCGCGCACCAGGCTGCGGCCACGCAGCAGGTGGCGGCCGAGCCGCTCCACGAATTGCTCGAAACGCGCTTTGCCTTGGGCGCGAGCTGCGTCCTGATGGGCTTCGGGAATCGGGGTGCTGACGGTCAGGAAGTAGCGGATGAACAGCGCCAGTGTTTCGATCTGGATGTTCTGGTCGCGCTCCATGCGCTCGGCCTGCCGCGACAGGCGATCGAGCCGCTTGGCGATGGCCGCCTCGCGCTGGTCGCCAGCATCGGGCGATAGCCACGACGCGAGCGCCGCCGCGACAATGGACGACTTGGACACGCCTTTCTTGGCGGCCAGTTCTTCGAGACGCTTGGCGTGCTCGGGCTGAATGAACAGATTGAGGCGGTATTGGCTCATAAGTCGATTCCGTCGTTGGGGTCGAGGGAAGCCAGCCGGGCCGTGCGCTGCATGGCCGGGTCGAGCTGGCCGGGAAGCGGCAGCGGCAGGTCGTCGTCGTCATCGAGCAGAGTCAGGTCATGGCCGGCGAGCAGCGGTTCGGGGCTGTATTCGCTGACTTCGGATAGCTCCGGCTGTCGGCGTGGGCCGCCGTCATCGGCGGTGCCTGTGCCATCGCCGGACAGGCCCGCAGCCCGGACCGTTGACACGGCTGGGATCGATAGGCCGCTCCAGTCGTCGGGCCGGGCCGGTGGCGCGTCCGCGTATTGCCCGGCCGCGAGCACAGGCGGCGGTAAAACGCGGTTCTTGAAATTCGCGTCGGCGTAGTAGCGCAGCTTCTTGGCCTTGATCGGTGCCACGCTGGACACCATCACCACAGCTTCCTCAGTCGGAAGCTGCATCACTTCACCGGGCGTCAGTAGCGGGCGGGCCGTCTCCTGCCGCGACACCATGAGGTGCCCCAGCCACGGTGCCAATCTGTGCCCGGCATAGTTGCGCTGCGCGCGCAGTTCGGTAGCGGTGCCAAGCGTTTCGGAGATCCGTTTCGCAGTGCGTTCATCGTTGGTGGCGAACGTCACGCGGACATGGCAGTTATCCAGAATCGAATGGTTCTGGCCGTAGGCTTTGTCGATCTGGTTGAGCGATTGGGCGATAAGAAAACTGCGGATTCCGTAGCCCGCCATGAAGGCAAGCGCCGTCTCGAAGAAGTCCAGGCGGCCCAGCGCCGGGAACTCATCGAGCATCAGCAGCAGCTTGTGGCGGCGTTCGATGCCGTCGCTGCCGTCGAGCGATTCGGTGAGCCGTCGGCCGATCTGGTTGAGGATCAGGCGAATGAGCGGTTTCGTCCGCGAAATATCCGAAGGTGGCACTACCAGATAAAGCGACACCGGATGCTCGGACGCGATCAGGTCGGCGATACGCCAGTCGCAGCGCGAGGTGACTTCGGCCACCGTGGGGTCGCGGTAGAGGCCCAGGAACGACATGGCGGTGCTCAACACGCCGGAACGCTCGTTGTCCGACTTGTTGAGCACTTCGCGCGCCGCCGAAGCGACGACTGGATGCGGGCCACCACCTTCCACGTTCACGAGGTGCTGTGTGGTCATCATCCGGTGCAAGGTCAGCTCGAAGGGGCTGGCCGGATCGGAGAGGAAATTGGCGACGCCGCGCAGCGTCTTGTCCTCGCCCGCGTAGAGCACATGCAGGATGGCCCCGACCAGCAGCGCGTGCGAAGTCTTCTCCCAATGGTTGCGCTTCTCAAGCGCGCCTTCTGGATCGACCAGAATGTCGGCTATGTTCTGTACGTCACGCACTTCATGTGCGCCGCGCCGAACTTCTAGCAGCGGGTTGTAGGCCGCCGACTTCGCATCGGTCGGATTGAACAGCAGGCAGTGTGAGTAGCGTGAGCGCCAACCTGCGGTGATCTGCCAATTCTCGCCCTTGATGTCGTGGACTACGGCGGATGCAGGCCAAGAAAGCAGCGTCGGCACCACAAGGCCGACGCCTTTGCCTGAGCGCGTGGGCGCGAAAGTGAGGATGTGTTCCGGGCCTTCATGCCGAAGGTACTTGCCATCGTGCTGACCGAGGAACACGCCGATCGGCTGCGTAAGGCCGGCTTTGCGAATGTCCTCCGTACTTGCCCAGCGTGCCGAGCCATAGGTCGTGACTAGGCGTGATTGACGAGAGCGCCAGATCGACATGCAGACTGCGACCACCACCGCCAGCAAGCCACTGCCACCCGCTATGGCACCGCCCGTGTCGAAAACGCGTGGCGCGTAGGCATCGAAGAAGAACCACCACTCAAACAGCTTCCACGGGAGGTAGATCGGTGTGCCGAGGAAATCAAACCAGGGGGAGCCAAGGCGTACCTGATAGCCAAGGGCTGCTGCCGTCCATTGTGTGGCGCCCCACACACCCGCGATCACGATGCCGAATACCACGGCTATCTGACCGAACAGCACATTCGTACCTTGCATAGCCCCGCCTCCAATCTCTCCTACGCTGATTCCCTTGGGAAACGCGGCTTAGAAATGTGCCGCAGGCGTCAGGATCGGTGCTGGCTTAGTGCCGGTCAAAGACCGTTTGGGGCAGAAAGGTCGATAAGAAAGAATGAATTCGCGCTGTGTCTAGCCAGGGAGTGACTCCGTAAGCGCCGGCGAATATCAGCGTGCCGAACAGAAGATTCAGGCAGACTAGCGAATTGCTGAATTGCTGAATTGCTGAATTGCTGAATTGCTGAATTGCTGAATTTCAGAATTTGGGGGATTCTTTGGGCGGTGTGTATGGCGTTTTTCCGTCACCGTAGAACCGCTTACGTGTTGCCTCCGCTACCCGGTTGCAAAGCAGTTCGCCCAAAGTAGGCCGATCCGTCTTGCATTGCTGGCGCAACTTCTTGAGCTGTTCCGGGTCTGCCACCAGCTCTTCTACTGTCGGGGTTTTCTTTTCTGCACTAGTGGCTTTGTGCGGTTTATCAGATTGACCGCATGCGACTAGCATTGCAGCGACGAGCGTGATGGCGAGTCTCATGGCATCAATTCCTCCGGAAGATCGGGATTTCGGCTTTTTGTTGACCTGAGAAACTCTGGCAATTCGATGGCCTGTACTCGCTGAATGAAGCGCGCAAGCTCGTCAAACGGATCGCCTTCAAGTCTGAGTAGATAGGTCGTCAAAGGTGGTACGCGTGTCGAAAGCGGCCTCGCCACGACTCCTGGCTCTCGGGAGGCTGCAATGTGTGCAGCCCCTGTAAGTCCGAGTGCAAAACCGGCAGATACCAACGCCATCATCAGGTCGAAAGTGGTAACCCGCTCGGCAACTAGAGGCTGCATTTCAGCCCGGCTAAGTACTCGCTCAATGTGCTTGGCGTGGCCCTCGCACACTTGAGGATCAGATAGCACTAGCGGGTAGCGCAGCAGTTCATCCAATGGAATTCGCTTAAGAGCCAGCAACGGATGCCGAGCTGGCAGCGCCACCATAAGCGTGTCAGTCCACGCGGGAAGTGCGACGATTCCATCACCTACGTCGTCGGACTGTGCAAAGCCGACGTCATACAGGTCGTCGTGCAATCCTTTGATTTGTTGGGATAGTGGCACCTCAAAAAAGCGAATCTCAACCTCGGGCTCCTCCTCGCGACACAACGCCAATAGGGCTGGTAAGCACAGTAGTGTTGCGCCGTCTGACAAGGCGACGCGGAGTTGTCCATGAAAGCCATTTTTTGCTGCCTTCACGCAGTCCCGCGCCTGTTGCAAGGATGCGAACACCCGAGGTGCGTGCTCCATGAGCATCAACCCAGCTCGTGTCAAACGCGTGCTTCTCGTGTTCCGAATAAAGAGCTGTGCTCCTAACTCCTCTTCGAGTTCTTTGATCGTGCGAGACAGTGGGGACTGCTCAATATGCAGTTTCGCAGCGGCGCGAGCGAAGTGAAGTTCCTCGGCGAGCGCCATAAAACAACGTAGATGTCGAATTTCCATGCGTCCCCTACTAATCGTCGATCTATTCAGTATTTAAAACTCGCTGCCATGCTGCGTTCTTCCAACTCAAGGACTCAGGGTGAAGATTGCAGATTCACATGCTCTGGCGAACCAGAAAGCGCTTTAGCGAGAACACCCCATTGCACGGCTGCGTCGGCGCGAGCACGGACCAGAGCCGCTCGCTGGGACAAGGTGCCACGCTCCGCTTCTGCAACAACGGTCGCATCCACCTGTCCCGCCTCAAAGAGGCGTCGACTGCGGTCAAGGAGTCGATCAGCGACGACAAGACCATCGACCTGATGCTGCAGAGAAGTCCGCTGGGTCTGCCAGCCCAGATAAGCGTTCTCCACATCCTGAAGCGCAAGCAAAACCGTGCGTTCCAGGTCAGCCTGTGCGCCGCGACTGCGTGCTGAGCCCTCGTCGATTCCCGCTTGTATTGCTCCACCGTCAAAGATCGGAAGCGTCACACCCAAGCCCAGAGAGAAAATGTTCCCTGCCACACGTGTTCCGTTGTTCTCGAAGCGTTGGCGCCCACCACTCAAATCGAGCACAAGTTTGGGGAACCGCTCGCCTTCTGCTGCGTTCCATCGCGCCGTCGCCGCTGCAAGACGCGCCTGCGCGGCTCTGACGTCGGGGCGCTGCTGCAGCAATTCGCCTGGCACGCTTCTGGGAGTCCAATCGGGCATGGTGAGAGAGGCAAGCGCAGGACCGCTGCCAAGCGCCCCCGGAATCCGGCCAACGAGCACATCCAAGGCATGCGTTGCTTCGCCGCGTACGCGTCGCAACTGCTCTTGCTCCACCCGGAGGGCGATGACCTCGGAACGCGTGCGTTCAATGTCAAAGCCCGTAGCTTGACCTGCCTTGAACTTCTGCTCTGTCAGACGCTCAAGGCGCTCGGCGACTTGAAGTCGCTCTTTTGCCAGATCTTCCAGCTCTGCCGCCTGCCGCTGCTGCAGTGCAGCGGACACTGTCTCAAAGGCGATCTGCCAACGTGTCGCGAACCAGTTCTGTTCGACAGCAACTGCGTCCATCCGTGCGCCATCAGCGGCATGCGAGAGGCGGCCCGCTAGATCAACTTCCCATGAAGCCGACAGCGGAAGCCTGGCATCGCTGCTGATGGTCGGTGCCAAAGAAAAGTCGCGCGCGCGCGTTGCTTGGGGCGTGAGCGCCAAGCTAGGGAACATTGAAGCGCGTGTACGTCGGGTGATCGCCACAGCTTCATCAATCCGCGCTCTTGCAATAGCGAGATCGGTGTTGTGCTCCAGCGCGTTGCGCACCAGCGCGTCAATCAGCGGATCACCGTACGCCGTCCACCACTCGGCCGGGAGTGCTTGTGCTGGCACCTGCTGCACAGCCAGACCCGCTTCGTTCATGAATTTGGCCGGAACCTCAACGCGTGATGTCTCCACCCTGTGAGGCGAGTGGCTGCACGCGGCGAGAAGCGTGATCGATAGGAATGCAACAGCAGTAAGGCCGCGGCGGGCGTAGGGATCGGACATGTTGAGCCACTAGGTTGTGAATTGAGGAGGCCGTCTTGACGGGCATAGTTCATGGCGTGTACTATACCGTCCAGACGGTTCAAAAATCAAGCATCTTTGGAGTTTCACCATGGCAACTCGTATGAAATCAAGCCCAGAGGAGTCGCATTCGGCGGACAACGGCGCTGAAGCCCCCTCCATCTCTAAGAAAGCGCAACAAACACGGGAGCGCATCCTTCAAGCTGCGCGTGACGTAGTCATGGAGGGAGGTGCCGGGCACCTAACGCTTGACGCGGTCGTTGCACGGGCAGGAATGAGCAAAGGTGCGTTCCTGTACCACTTCGAGACCAAGCGCGATCTGCTCCTCACGATGATTGATGACCAGGTCTCGGCGTTTGATGGCGGGCAGGAAGAGCGAGAGCTGCCATTCGTCGGCGATCCAGACCCTTGGCTATCCAGCCAGGTCTCGGCTATGCCTGACGGCGGGATGCAAAAGATGAGCGCTGCATTGCTGGCGGCCGTGGCTGAAGACCCCACGCTGCTTGAGCCTGTGCGCGGCTGGTACCGCAGGCAGTACGAGAACGCGAGCAAATCTCCACGCGGCACCGATATCGCCGGAATCGTTCTATTTGCCTTGGACGGAGTCTTCCTCGCCGAAATGATGGGTTTTCCGACGTTTGCTGCCGAAGACCTTTCTCGACTCATGCACACCCTCCAGGCGCTCGCCCGCGGCGAACTGGAACTCACCCCTATTGATAAACGCTGATGAAAGGCCTTCCCGTGTCTTGCACTCCCTTTAAATCCCAGTCCTGGCAAATGCAGAAAGTCGGCCTCGCGTTTGTTCTGCTCGCATCGCTTGCCGGCTGTGGTAGTCAGAAGGAGCCTGCTTCCGATCCACCGCGAGCGGTCAAGCTGCTCACGGTGGGGGATGTAGGTTCTGTGGCCAATCGCATTGAATTGAGTGGTCTAGCTCGCTCCAGTGAGCGGAGTACCTTGGGGTTCGAGACTGGCGGGCGTATCAGCAAGCTTCATGTGGACGTGGGAGATCGCTTCTCTCGCGGACAGCTTCTGGCTGAGTTGGATGTTCAGCCCGAGCAACTCCGCCTAGAACAGGCTCGGGCGACACTCGCTGCTGCGGAAGCCGCATTGGCAGACAGAATCGTGCAGACAACGCAGCAAAGGGGGCTGCTTGAGGGCAACGTAATCTCCCCGGCTGCATTCGAGAGTGTGAAAGCACAGTTGGTTGCAGCTGAAGGCCAGGTGCGCAATGCAAAGGCCGCATTCGGCCTTGCCGAGCGTGCGCGAAGGGGGGCCGCCATTCATGCGCCATTCGACGGCGTCGTCGCGGAGAAACTCGCTCTGCCGTTCACAGATATTGCAGCCGGAGCGCCGGTGCTTCAAGTGGATGGACTACGCAGCGGCGTAGAAGTCCTTGCGACTGCATCGACGACCCAGGCGGCAAATATCAAAATTGGGCAGGTCGCCGAACTGCGCCTGAGCGAGTCAGCAAGTCCCGTTCGTGCTTCGGTACAACGCATCGGCTTGCGTGCTGAAAATGGCTCACTTTTACCTGTCGTGCTCGTTCCTCAAGATGCTACTCTTGCGCGCAGTCTTCGACCCGGGTCTGCCGTTCAAGTATTGCTGAAGGCACCGGAAGCGAAGGATGCCTCACCAGATCGTCTGATGCTTCCCTATTCGGCACTGGTGCTCAGTGAGAAAGCAGGACAAGCCGCAGTGTTTGTATATGACGTGACCGGAAAGAAGGTGCACCGCCGGGAAGTGCAATTCCAGAGCGAGCCAGGCGGCGACAACGTTCGCGTTGTGGGCGGCCTGAAGCGCGGCGAGATGGTAGTCGCGGCTGGCGCGAGTTGGCTGACGAACGAGCAACAAGTCACCCCACTCAAGGCCACGACCCAATTGGCCGGACGCTGACCCGCTACAGGAAGACTTCGCTATGAAGATCACAGAAATGGCGCTGCGCGCCAGCAGACTCACCTACCTTGCCGCGGTCATCATTCTTGTTGCCGGCATTGCCACGTTTCTCAATTTCCCTTCGCAGGAAGAGCCATCGGTCACGATTCGAGATGCGGTTGTTGCCGTTCTGAACCCTGGCATGCCAGCCGAACGTGTTGAGCAGTTGATCGCGCGTCCGATCGAGGAGCGTTTGCGGGAGCTGGCCGAGGTCAAGCGTGTAACCACAACCGTTCGCGCGGGCGGGGCCGTCATACAGGTCACGATCTGGGAGCGGTACACCGACCTAGCCCCCATATGGCAGCGCGTTCGCGCGAAGGTTGCCGATGCTCAGCCTCTGCTTCCACAGGGTACGTTGGGGCCATTTGTCAACGACGACTTCGGCCGTGTTGCCGTGGCCTCCATTGCGGTGACCGCGCCGGGCTACTCCATGGGCGAAATGCGTGTGTCGTTGAAAGAGATGCGCGATCGCCTATACGCGCTTCCCGGCGTTGATCGCATCAGCTTCTACGGCTTGCAGGAAGAGCGCGTCTATCTCGAATTTGATCGACCAAAACTAGCCCAGCTTGGATTGACCCCACAAGGGGTGATCGATCAACTCGTTAAACAAAACGTCGTGCTTTCAGGCGGGCAAATCGCCATCGGTGGCATCAACGCTTCGCTGGCTGTTAGTGGAGAGGTTCGCGACGCCGCCTCGCTGCGCGCGTTGCCGATCATGATGGCGCAAGCTCAGGGTGCGCGCGGTGCTTCGCCTGCTCCTTCAATCTCACTGGGAGAGCTTGCGCGCGTGCAGGTACAACCTGCAGATCCTCCCGAGTCTGCTGCAGTCTATAAGGGCCAGCCTGCCGTAGTGATGGCAGTGTCCATGACCTCGGGCCAGAACGTGGAGCAATTCGGCGTAGCCCTCAAATCCCGTGTGGCCGAGCTTGAGAAACTTCTGCCCGCAGGTTTCGAGCTCTCCTATGTGACATTCCAGGCAGACGTCGTCAAACGTGAAATGGGCAAGATGAACCAGGTGATGATCGAAACGATTGTCATCGTGCTCGGCGTCGTCGTCCTTTTCCTGGGATGGCGCACAGGATTCATCGTCGGGATGATCGTGCCGCTTACCATTCTGGGGGCACTGATCGTGATGCGCGCGCTGAACATCGAGCTGCAAAGTGTTTCGATGGCAGCCATCATCATCGCTTTGGGGCTCTTGGTAGACAACGGCATCGTGATTGCCGAAGACATTGAACGGCGCTTGGCAGCCGGTGAAGACCGCAAACAGGCTTGTCTCGAAGCGGGTCGTACCCTCGCACTGCCGCTGCTGACGTCCTCATTGGTTATCGTCATCGCCTTCTCCCCGTTCTTCTTCGGCCAGAGTGCGACGAGTGAGTATCTGCGCTCTCTCGTCATTGTCCTCGCGCTCACGTTACTCGGATCTTGGCTGTTGTGTCTGACCGTCACTCCACTGCTGTGCTACCACTTCACCAAAGTGCATCATCAACCGGCGAATGACGCGCAAACCTACAACACACGCTTCTATCGCGGCTATCGCAAGTTGCTTGAGTGGGTGCTTGACCACAAGGCGATCTACGTTGGTGTGATGACGGGTGCATTGGCCGTAGCTCTGTACGGATTCACGACACTGCCATACGACTTCTTGCCGAAGTCCGACCGAGTTCAATTCCAAATACCGGTGCAGCTCGCCCCTGGAACGGATTCACGGCTCACTCTTGCCAAAGTGAAGGAAGTGAGCGGCTGGCTCGGTGATCAAGAAATCAACCCCGAAATCACGGATCACATTGGCTACGTCGCTGACGGTGGGCCGCGCTTCATCCTTGGGCTCAATCCCCCATTGCCAGCATCGAACATCGCGTACTTTGTCGTGACGGTCAAGGCAGGCACCAACATTGACGTCGTGATTGCCCGAACTCGGGCTTACTTCGCGCAGCATCATGGAGATGTACGCGCAGAGCCTCAGCGGTTCTCGCTAGGCACTACCGAAGCCGGCACAGCCGTCTACCGGGTCAGTGGGCCGGATCATGAGGTGCTGATGAATGCGGCGGCGAAAATTGAGTCCGCGCTACGGGAGCTGCCAGGTACGGCCAACATCAAGAACAACTGGGATACCCGTGTCGGCCGTCTCGATGTTCGGGTCGATCAAGATCGTGCGCGACGTGCTGGCGTCACCACCGACGACATAGCTGCCTGGCTTGGCACCCGCTACATCGGCCAGTCGATCTCTGTGATCCGAGATGGCGATACCAGCGTGCCAATCGTGATGCGCGGGACGTCCAATGATCGGCGCAGCACTGCGGACGTTGGTTCGACGACCATCTATCCAGCGTCGGGTGGCCAGCCGGTTTCCCTGGCGCAAGTGGCCGATGTCACGCTCGCTAGCGAGCCGTCTGTGATCCAGCGCCGCAATCTCATTCGTACAGTCACAGTTCAGGGGCAGAACACCGCATACACCGCGCAAGAGATCGTGGATCACCTCGCACCTCGGATCGCCGCAATTGAACTACCTGCAGGCTATGCCATAGAGCTTGGTGGAGAAATTGAGGAATCGGCTGAATCGAATGCATCGCTCACGCACTACATGCCGTTCGCTCTTCTGGCGATGTTGCTGCTATTCATCTGGCAGTTCAACTCCTTCCGCAAGCTGATCGTGATTCTCGCAACGATTCCCTTCACGTTGATTGGGGTCGTGATTGCACTGAAGGCAACAGGCACTCCTTTCAGCTTCATGGCGACATTCGGGGTGCTTGCGCTGTTCGGAATCATCGTCAACAACGCCGTTCTTCTGCTCGAACAAATTGAACACGGCCTCTCGGAAGGTCTCGCCCGACATGAAGCCCTGGTGGGAGCTGCGATGCAGCGGCTGCGTCCAATCGTGATGACCAAGGTGACCTGTATCGCGGGTCTCGTGCCCCTGATGTTGTTTGCGGGGCCGCTGTGGAAGGGCATGGCCATCGGCATGATCGGTGGTCTCGCACTTGGCACGCTCGTGACGCTTGGCCTGATTCCGTTGCTCTACGAGGTGCTGTTCGGAATGAAGTGGCCGGGCAGCAAACGGAGTCACGAGGCGGTACAACAACCAGTGCAACCGGTCTGATCCCTCAGCGTAACTGTCCACACGCTTCCCCCGATCTCTCTCGTGGCCGGAGAGATCGGGGAGACAGATTCTCGCCATCAGAGAGTTTAAGAAGAAATCAGAAGCAGAGCGAATTGACCGCCTACTGCCTATTCTTTGATGCTTTGATGCTTTGATAATCAATTTTCACTGAATAGATTTGGAGAAATATATGAACCCGTTGTCATGGAATCCATGGTTGGTTCTACTGATTGCCGGCCTGTTCGAAATCGGTTGGCCACTAGGCCTCAAGATGGGTGCGGCCAATGCAGCGATGCGCTACGTGGGGCCGGCGATTGCAGTTGCCTGTATGGCAGCCAGCGGCTTTTTCCTATGGTTATCTCTTAAACAGATCCCCATAGGAACAGCTTATGCGGTCTGGACCGGCATCGGTTCGCTGGGCGCGTTTTTCGTGGGCGTGTATGTGTTCGGCGATACCGCCTCCTTGATACGTTGGGTTGGAATTGCGCTGGTTGTTGCTGGCATCGTCTGTCTGAAAATGGGATAAATGAAAATATATATGAAACGCCCTATTTCATTAATCCATTTTGTGCTGCTGGCAGGCCTCACGGCAACCTTATCTGGCTGTGCTTCAAACGGAATGACTCGATCAGGGTTTCTTGGTGATTACGATGTATTGGGAAAAACGAAGTACGAAAATGTTCTGCTCTTCAAGGCGCCAGGCTTTGAACCCAGTCGTTACCGGGAAATATTAGTCGAGGATGCTCAGGTAGTGACGGCAACTGGACGCATAGGTGGGCTTGAAGCTGAGCAAGTGCGAGAGCTTCTCGATCACGTCAACAGTGAACTGCGACATCTCCAAACTAAGTCCGAAGCTCCCGCATCGTCAGGCCGCATACGTGTGCGTGTGGCAATTACGACCATTGAGACGCCCAATAGAGCAGTCAACACCCTAACGACGTTGCTTGTTGGACCAGTGACAACTGGGGGAGCTAGTTTGGAGTTTGAGGCAGTAGATGAACAAACAGATCGTCGGGTGGCTGCTGCTAGCTGCTTCGAGCACGGCAACGCTCTCGCGGATTTCAAAGGCTCCTACACACTGCTCGGGCATGCAAAGTCTGCAATCACCACCTGCCTTGAACGGATCAATAGCGCTTGGAGAAGTGCTGGCTCGTGAATAGCTGCTATTCCATAACTTCGCGCGGATCGCGAGGAGCCTCATCAAGGGGATTCGTAGGGTGCCGTTCTTGTAACGTCTGCAGCATTCTGGAGTGGCTCTGCTTCGTCGCAAAATTGCCGGCGTTTCTCGTTCTTGTCTATTCGAAACGCTGCGTGGTGCTGCTTGCAGAGGTAAAGCGCCTGGAGGTGTGTAAATTCACACGATGGAGTTTGGCCGGTGTGCTGGCAACGGTAGTTCTGACAGGGTGTTCCACTTACCGTCCTTGGATCAACCCGACACTTTCCGACGCCGCCTTAATGTCTCTCGCCGAGAACGACCAACGCATCAGGCCGTCGGAGGTCAACCAACCGGTGGTTGTAGCGGTGACACTGTCAGGCGGGGGCGCTCGGGCGGCGGCCTTCGGCCTGGGCGTGCTGCGCGAACTCAAGGCCACACGCTTCGCGCTAGAGGGCCAGGAGACCACTCTGTTGGATCAGGTGTTCCTGGTCAGCGGAGTGTCGGGGGGCAGCATCCTTGCCGCGCACTTCGCGGCCTTCGGCGATGCCACGCTGACTCGTTTCGAGCCGGATTTTCTGCTTGTGCCTTTTGAGGGGCGACTCATACGTGAAGCTCTGTGGCCTGAGCGTCTTTATAGACTAACTTCACCTTGGTTTGGGCGCAGCCAGATCCTGGCTCAACGCTTGGACGAACTTTTTGAAGGCCGCACCTTTGGTGACGTGCGCCGACGACCGGGCGCGCCCGAACTGATGATCACGGCAACCGACCTCACGACCGGTGCCCCTTTCGATTTCACCACCGAGCAATTCCGGCTAATCTGTTCCGACCTCGATGCAACGCCGCTGTCTTTCGCGGTGGCGGCCTCGTCGGCAGTACCGCTGGTGCTGTCGCCCGTAACGGTGCGAAACAACGCCAATACCTGTCCGCCGCCTCTCCGATCTTTGCCTGTCAGAGGGCAAAATTACAGATCACGCATCCTGCAAAGCGGCATAGACAGCTACCTCAATGCGCACGATCGGCCCTATATCCACCTCGTGGACGGTGGTGTCTCCGACAACCTCGGCGTACGTCTGATGCTAGACCGGCTAGTAGCTTCGGGCTCAATGAGCGCCAATTTCTCGGAGGTCAAGCCCGGAAGCTTGCGCCGACTCGTGTTGGTGACGGTGAACTCCGAACGAGGACTGAGCGAGAGAGTGGACAGTAGCGACCGAGTTCCCAGCACGACGCAAGTACTTGAGTCGCTGATCTTCGGTGCCGGCGCTCGCGAGACCCAGGTGACGCTGGCCATGCTTAACGACGACCTGCAACACTGGCGTTCCGAGATTGTCCGCACCCGTGGCCAAGCGGACAGCCCCTTTGCGGCCGACGCAGAAATCTACGTAGTAAGCGTAAGTCTGAACGACGTGCCGGACGACAAGATCCGGCATTCGCTGCTGCGCGTGCCCACAGCCTTCACGATCGAGGCTACGGATGTCTTGGACCTGCAAACTGCGGGAGGCGAAGCACTGAGGCAATCCAAGGAGTTTATGGCATTGATTGAATCTCTAAGAAGAATCACAGCAGCCAAGCAGACTGCGCCTGGTACTCAGCTTCCCTTGATATCTAACTGATACCGATACTGGGCTTTCGTCCAAGTTCCCAAGAGGCACTTCCGCCGATAACCTTTGCGGCAAGCTGTTGTCCCAGTCGCGGCTCAATTACCGGCCGCCACGGCACAAGGCTGAACCCCATGCCGTCATCGAGCATCGCGTAGCGCCCGCTGGCGAGCATAATGGAACGCCGGTAGATACCGGCTACGCGCTGCCCGTCGGCCACCGGGCGATGCTCTAGGCCGGTTTCCGCCGCAATGTCTTTCGCGGCCTGCACTAGTTCCCGATTGCGTAGCGTGCCCAGCAGGTTGCGCGCGAGGATGACGCGCTGCCCGCGGCGCTGTGCCAGCCCCTGTTCTTCGAGGAAATCGGCTCGCTGCTGTATGGCCTGCTTGGTATCACCGCCAAAGCCCAAGTTGCCCAGCCCACGGCCACCGCCGATCAGTTGCTGGTCAAGCCAAGTCGCGCCGATGACGCGGGCCTGCCGTTCAATAGGAAGGTGTGATTTCAGCTCTACGGCTACATCGCCCAGCCGTTGCGCGTCGTATTGGCGGCCACGCTCGGCCAGGTCGTCCGGTACCTTCCATAGCCCTTCGGCCACGCGCTCCACGATGCAAGCCCGGCGCAGGGCTTCCAGCCGCCGGACATGAGCGGCGACGACTTCCTGCGGGTCGCGTCCGGGCGTAGCCCGGCCCTGCTCGATTACCAGGTGATGATCGGTGCGGTACAGGCCATCGCTCGCCAGCGAGGCGATGTTCTTGTCGGCCGTGCGCACCTCAGTCGAACCCTTCACCTCTACCACAGCGCCCGTGGGATAGTTCGCCAGTTCGTCGCGGGCGTTCAGTGCAACGTAGTGGGCCTTACCGTCCGTGCCGTCGATGATCAGATAGCCTCGGTCGTGCAACTCATCGGCAAGCCCCTTCGCGGCCACGCGGCCGATGAGGCTGCGACCATCGTCGCCCGGCTCGAACACCGCCAGCTCACGCGGCTGGCCGCTCATGGCCCGCTGCATCGTTCGGATGATGTCGCCACGCTCACCCAGGGCACGCAAGGTCTTCTCGGCATCGGCATGAATGGCCCAGGTGCCGGGCTGCACCTCGTCGGCTAGGCCCAGGCGCTGCAAGCGTTGCAGGCGGCCGATCAGCAGCAGGCGCTGGCGTTGCAACCTCGGCTCGTTGAGCCGTTCGACATGCACCCGGCCATCCTCGCCGGTCTCGCGCTGCAAGGTGCGATCCAGGCTCGTCCACCGCTCCTGTTCCACCTCGCGCCTCAAGGTCTGCTGAATCTCCAGTTCGGTGCGCGGCCCCAGCCACTCGGTCGCCAGCTCGGCGGCGCGATGGCGGAAGCCGTGGGCGATGTAGTCACCCGCGATGATGAGGTCTTTGCCGGTGTCGTCGCGCCCGCGCACGATCAGGTGGGTGTGCGGGTTGTCGGTGTTCCAGTGATCCACCGCCACCCAATCCAGCCGCGTGCCCAGGTCGGCTTCCATGCGGCTCACCAGATGCCGGGTGTAGGTGCGCAGGTCGTCCAGCTCGGCCCCGTCCTCGGGCGAGACGATGAAGCGGAAATGGTGCCGGTCGTCGGCGCAGCGTTCCTTGAAGGCGTCCAGATCGGCTTCGTCGGCCTGTGGCCCGTAGCCCCGGCCCGGTTCGCCATCGCGACCCGCGCCGTCGCGCTCGATGTAGCGCAGGTGCTTGGCGAGCGATTGCGGGCTGGCCCGCTGGTGATTGACCAGCAAGGTCTTGATGGTCACGCGCCGCGACATGGGCATTAGCTTCGCCCCGGCGAAGCGCGCCGCCGTGTGGCCACGTCCGAGCCGAGAGCCGGGCCGCTGGCCGGTGCCAGCCGCGCCAGGACGGCGTACTGCCGACTTGCCGCTGCTGGCTTTGCCGGCCTGCTTGAGCACCTTGGAAACGAAGCTCTGCCCCTGGCCCTTGCCCCGGTTCTTCGGGGCGCTGGGGCGCACGCGAAAGTCGTCGTCGCGGCTGTCGGTCATGGCTGCGCTCCCCGCAAGCTTGGGCGTGTCCTGTCGTGCGAAGCACGCGGACATGCCAGCATTGGCGCGACCCTCGCGCCAAACGCGGCACGGTGGCGAAGCCGCTCCGTGCCGCGTTCCCCCCATGTGCTGACTGGCTTTCGACGCGGCCAGGTGCCGCGTCCTTTTGTCTTGCCTTCCGCCTTTGCCCTTCGCTGTCGCTCCAGGCAACGGCGGCCCGGCGGCGCTGCTGCGTGAACAGACAGCGCGCCGGCGAAAGCGCCAATGGCCGCAGGCCGGGCGCGTTCGAGGCAAGACGCCTGAACGTTGGACGGCTGCGCCGGATGCTGCGCGACGTGCGGTGCGAATGCACCGGCACGACAGGCGCAGCGACACTGAAGCAGCCAGCAGAACGACATGCCCGATGGCACGTCAGAGCGCAGCGAATCGGCGGCCATCATGGGCGTATCTCCGGCCACACCGGATGCGCAACGCCGATCACGGCGGATGCGCTGACCGGGCCGAAATAGCGGCTGTCGAACGATGCTGGATTCGTCACGCTCAACAGGAGCAGTTCGCCCGGTTCAAGGCGGCGGCAAAGCTGCAAGGACGGCAGCGCCCGGCCCAGCCGGTCGGCGGGCAGTACGGCGGCCGAAGGCACGCCGTCGATGCGTACCTGACCGGCGACGATGCAGACGTGTTGCGGCGCGACCGCGCCCACACGTTTGAGCAGCGGAACGCGCGTCGGCAGGTAGCCGCGCTGCGCAGCGAGCGCGGCAGCCGTGGCCGGAAGCGGCACCAGCACGATGCTGTCCACGGACAACGGACGTGGCAGCGAGGCGGTGCGCGGGTCGAACGGGTCAATGCGATACCAGCCGACCGCCACGCTGTCGGACGGGTTGTAGGTCAGACGCGGCAGCGGCGACACGAAAGCCGCCCAGGCCAGCGCAGCGAAGCCGATGGCGGCCAGTGTCGCCAGCACGATGCGAGCGCGCAGGCGTGAGCGAGGACGCGGCGCCACGTCGGGCGCGTTGGGTGTGGTGGTCGGGGCGGTCATGGCAGCACCTTCCCGGCCAGCCAGGCGGTATGCCGCTCGGTGGTGTATTCGGGCAGCGCAAGGCGAGCCGCAAGACGGTTGCCCAGCGTGCGCCAGTACGCCGGCGACACGTCGATGGCAGCGATGCCCAGCGCCTCGATGCCGTCGATGCGCTCCAGCACGGCGCGCACGTTGGCATCGCCTTCGGTGTGTAGGAGCAAGCGCGCGCCCGGCTGAACACCGGGGATGCGCTGCGCCGCGTCCAGCGGTGTGCAAGCCTGCATCACCATGAGTTGCCAGCGGATCGTGCCGTAGTCGTTGGCCTGCCAGCGGATGCGGCAGAGCATCGCGCCCGGCAGGAACACCGCGCAGCGCCGCCAGCGGTCGAGCTGAAGCGTGCGCGCCGGTTCGCCGAAGCGCAGGTAGAGCTTGAAGCGATGTTCGAGGTAGGCCAGCGAAACGCGCGTCAGCGGCACATTGCCGGCCTGTCCGGCGAGTGCCGAAAGCGCAGGCAGCGGCGCAGCCGGTGCCGCGTTCGCGGCAGGCCAAGCGAATGCGTTCATGGTGTGTTCTCCGGCGGAAACTCCCGCTCCAGCAGGCCGCGCAGCAGGTCGGCCACGGTCACGCCTTGCGTGAAGGCCGACACCTTGATGCGCGCCCGCATGGCGGGCGTGATGTCGAGCGTGAGGCGGGCCGTGTAGAGGTCGCCTTTGCCCAGCGCGTCGGCATCGCCCTGACGAATCCACGCCTCGGCGTGCGGATTCGCGGGCGGACGTGCGCCGATGCCGACGCGCTTGCCCGTGCGTTTGCTGTTGGGTGGCTGCTGCGCTGTCATGTCGGCCACCGCAGCAGTTCGTCCACCAGGGCGGTGATTTCGCGGGCGGCGGCACTGTCGGGCGCTGTCTCGCGTGCGAGCCGGCCAGCGGCCACGCTGTCGGCGAAGACGATGCGCTGATGCACCTCCGAGCGCAGCGCGGGCAGCGGCTGTTCGGCGAGCGATTGCCGCGCCTCGCGCCCGATGATGGTGGTGCTGACGCGCCGGTTGATGACGAAGGCCGCGCGGAGCAGCGGCCGGAACACCTGCGCCTCGCGGATCAGCGAAACCATTTCCGAGCTGGCCCAGAGGTCGTAGGGGCTGGGCTGCACCGGGATCAGCACGCGCTCGGCCGCCAGCAGCGCGGAGCGCGCCAAGGCGGCGATGCGCGGCGGCCCGTCGATGATGACGTGATCGGCCCGCCTGGCGAGTTCTGGCGCTTCCTGATGCAGCGTTTCGCGTGCGAGGCCCACGGCGCTGAACAGCCGTGGCAAGCCTTGCTGGCTTCTGCGCTGCGTCCAGTCCAGGGATGAACCCTGCGGGTCGGCATCGAGCAGGACGACATGCTGGCCGCGCATCGCCAGTTCGCCCGCGATGTGCGTGGCGAGCGTGGTCTTGCCGACACCGCCTTTCTGGTTGAGCAGAGCGAGGATCATGGCGCGGCCCTCCCTGCTGGAAAGCCGGGCTTTACCTGCCGTGCAAAACGCTGTTCGCCGTGCCGTTTCTCGGTTGTCCACCGAAACGGCGCGCTTCTACTAAAAGTTATGTATTTCTTGTTAGGGAAGTTAGAGGGGCCGCAAACCCGCGCCGTTATTGGCTTTCCGGCGTTTTCGTACTCCTGATAGCACGATAGGCGTACTCCCGATAGCACGATACCCGGTACTCCTGATAGCACGAGGCCGTCCACACCTTTTCCACGAGTTATCCCCGTGCCGTGTGCAGCACGGGCCGGAAGGTCAGCAGTTCTTGTCCGTCGTCCGGCATTCGCTCGATGCCCAGGACGTAGCCGGGCAGCGACTGCCGCGCCACCAGGACGCGCAGGTCGTAAGCGAAGTCGGAGAAGCGCGCAGCGCTGCCCGACTTGCGGTGCAGGTGCCGGAAGTCGAATTGCCAGCCGCCCGGCTGCTTGCCGCCGTGCTTGCGCACCAGGCGGTACAGCCAGCGCTCGATCCCGCCCTTCAAGCGGAAATAGGCTGGGTCGATGGTCAGCACCAAGGCGGCATCGAGCACGCCCGCATAGAACCAGTCCGGCAGGATCAGTTCGATGCCCAGCGGCACGCCGCTGGCATCGGCCAGTTCCTTCCACTCGTTGATCCACGAGAAGCGATGCAATCGCCTTCCCGTGGTTTCGCGGATGGACGTGGCCACCGTGGTCGATTGCAGCCGGTCGAGCGCGGCTTTCAGGCGCAGGTAGTCGTTGA
Organism: Aeromonas sp. ASNIH1; assembly: GCF_002934285.1. Lineage (NCBI taxonomy): Bacteria > Pseudomonadati > Pseudomonadota > Gammaproteobacteria > Aeromonadales > Aeromonadaceae > Aeromonas > Aeromonas sp. ASNIH1. The sequence continues at coordinate 4,683,317 of NZ_CP026228.1, forward strand.
GAGACGTGCCGCGCCCGATGAAGCGCAGGATCTCGTAGGGAGTGGCGCGTATCCAGCGCGACGGGCGCAAGCCCGCGTCGCGCGCCTCCACGATCTGCGAGGCGGCCCAAATCAGCAGGTCGGCATCCCATATCGTTGCGATGCCGTGCTCCTGCGTACCCTCCACGCGGATGGTGATGCCGCCGGCGCGGAAGTCGATCGGCGCGGTACGCCGCGACTTCGCCAGCGAGAAGAACGGAAAGGCCATCAAGTCCTGGCTGTCGCGGGGTGCCATGTCGCCCGGCAGCGCGCGGAACAGGTCGAGCTGTTCGCGCTGCAAGGCTTGCCCTGGCGGGCTGGACATGGCGACGGCCACCCACGCGCCAGCGATCAGCGGCCATCACGGTAATCGCCCGCGTGGCGTTCGGCATATTCCGGGTCGGAAGTCGCCTCGTAGCTGCGCTGGTCGGCCCAGGCATCGAGGTCGGACACCGCGTACATGACGCGGCGGCCGAACTTGCGGAACTTCGGGCCGCCGCCGATCACGCGCTGTTTCTCCAGCGTGCGTGGCGACAGGCGCAGGTACTCGGCGGCTTCGTCGTTGGTCAGGTAGCGTTGGGGCTGCGCAGGCGCAGCGACAGCAGCGGCGGCAGGCCGCAAGGGAGCGGGTCGCATGGGATGTACCTCCATCAAGCCCGGCCACACCACGCGGCCGGTTAGAGGCACTTTCAAGAAAGCGAGGCTGCTTGCTAAGGGACGATCTACGGGGGACGCGAAACGTCCCCCCCTACTGCAACGGCGGCGGAAGCTGTGCCAGGCGGCGATAGCCGCCACGCATCAGCGCATCGCCACGACGTACCAGCCGCCGCACGCGGGCACGTAAGGCGCTGTCCTTGTGCCAGTCGGCGGCGACGGCATCGGCGCCGAACAGCCCTTCGGCCACTTCGCGCAATGACGCGCCCGCCAGGGTCGCGTCGAGCGTCTGCAAGGTGTGCAGTTCCAGCACCGCGGCCGTCGTGGGCCTGGAACGGGCCGCCGCCGCAGGCGTGGCAACCGTGGCCACGGCCAATGCGTCCAGCTCGGACGCGAGCGTGCGATAGCGCGCGCAGGGCGTGGCGCAGGCGCGGGTGGCGTAGAGGTAGGCCATGCCGTCTTCCAGGCCCGGCGCGAGCGCGAGCCGCAGGCAGCAGCCGGGCCAATGCGACACCAGCACCAGGCGCTTGCCGTCGTGGATCAGTTGCTTGCGGCCAGGGACGCGCCAGAACTCGAAGGCATGGGCTTCGGGTGGCGGGTCATCGTCCGGGTAAACCTGCACGACGGCATCGTGATCGGGAAACCAGGCCGGATGCGCGTCGCGCGCATCCAGGGCTGGGTCTTCCAGCAGGCGCAGGCCCCACGCCTGCGCCGTGTCCGGCCGGCGGCGGCGGCGCAGCCAGTCGCGGCGGTAGTCGGGATTTCGGCGCAGGTATTCCCACGCCAGCGCAGGGCCGTCAAGGTGCAGAACGTAGAGATAGGCCGCTGTCGGATACCAGTGTTCGGCGCTGCGATCAGTCATGGCGAAACCTCCCTCTGTTTGGGATGCGTCGCCACGATTTCCGCGATGCGGGAACTATCGAAATGCCATCAGGTCGTCATCAAAATTGGTTAGGCTGTAACTGTCGGTGTCAAGACCATTTGGCTCTGCGTGTTGCGGAAATCGTCTGAATGCGACGGCTACGCCTTCAGGAAAATGACGCGCAGCACCGAACACCGTGCCGCAGCCCGCGCCCAAGATCAGGACTGTTTTCAACAGGATCGCACCACTTCGGTGCAAGAATGCGGATTCAGACCTGCACGGTCTTGATCAAGATTGAAATAGTCACGATGCGCCCCGGCTGGCTAGGCCGCGCTGGTTTTCATCAGTCCGTGATCGCGCCGTTCTCCTGCGCCAGCCGGACGTACTCCGATAACGGGCGCACCGCCTGGAAATACCGATCCCGCCGCACCGGCAGCTTGCGCGGCCCGACGATGCCCGCCAGGTCGGACAGCTTGACCATCCCGAGCTCAGGCATACCGATACCGAGGTCGATCAGGCCGTAGGCCGTGTCGCCATCCGCCGGGTCGAGCGACACCAGCAGCCAGGTCACATGCGCGTCCGGGGTGAACAAGCGCACCACGGGCAGCGGGTCGAGCCGCTGACCAGCGGCGAGCGCCGCGCCGTGGGCCAGCAGCCGGGCGCGTTCATCAGCGGTGACAAGCGGCAGGGTCATGGGCAGCTTCTCCACGAAACCGACGATGCGCGAATGCGCTTTGGTGCCGAAGCGCAGAACTGCCGAAACGCATCCGTGCATTCGTGTGGAAGCACCGATGTGCAAGCCATCGCATCCGTAGAAGAACAGAAGCGCCGAAGCGGAATTGTCGGAAGCCGGAAAGACACGGATGCGATTCCCCGGTTCTGTCGGAATCCGCATCTGCGGATTTCCGTAAAAGCACGAAAGCGGGCCTTTCAGCCATGAATGAACACTATAGATTGTAGCCCTATAGGGCGCAATGGGCTGTCATCTTGGTTTTTATGGGGAAACCAAGTTAGTGACAGCGAAACACTCATTGGCAACGGCAATACGGACAGTCAGGAAGGCGCGAGGCTTGAGCCAGGAAGCGTTCTCCGACGTGTCCAGCCGCACCTATATGAGTACGCTGGAGCGCGACTTGAAAAGTCCGACCCTGCACAAGCTGACCGAGCTGTGCGAGGTCATGGAAGTGCATCCGCTGACGCTGTTGACGCTGGCCTACGCCGGCGACGACACGCACAAGGCCGACGAACTGCTGGCGCGGGTGCGCCAGGAGTTCGAGGCCGTGCTGAAAGAGCGCGACGCGCCCTAGCGCGTCTGAATGCCCGCAAGCGGAGCGCGCAGCGCCGCCAGGCGCGAAGGCGTGAGGGATTGAAGCCGAATGGACATGACGCCATTGGCGGCATGGGGCGCAGCCCGAAAGCCCGGCGGCGCAATGCGCCGACACGCCATGCTGTTCCTACTGCCACGGGCTTCGAGCCATTCGACCATCACCAATGCAATGCTGGCCTTGGACATGCGGGACATGGGGCAACTGCCGAAACCCTGTGCGTGCGATGCTGCGATCAGCAGCACCGCGCCCCGCCGCAATGGGCGGGGCGCGGTGGGCGGCCGTCAGGCCGCCTTGGGCTTGCTGCGCGACCAGATGAGGTCGTGCGTGTCATTCTCGCCTTCGATCAGGCGGGCATAGACCGTCGCCGGGAATGAAGGATCGTCGATGGCCACCGACAGGTAACCCGCCCGGCCTCGCTGGTTTTCTTCCACGCCGCGCCGAAGTCGTGGCCGGCCGCTTGCAGGCGGAAGTCCGGGGCGCTTTCGTTCTCGCCCTTGTCGTTGGGAACCAGCTTGACCTTGAAGTTGAGGGTCAGGGTGCGGAGCTGGCCGGTGAAGCCGTCTTTCTCTGCGGTGAAGGTGCCGATGTTAGCCATGATGATTTCTCCTTTCGGGTTGAACAAGGTCGCGCCAGTGCGTCCTTGTTGTGATCCGTCCGGCGGGGGATGGGCTGGCCGCACCGCGCAGCGGTCGCAACACCGTGGAGAACCTGGAAGCGAAAAGAATTTGTCCCGCGAGGAATGCGCGCAGCGCAGGGGGAATTGTTTTCGCTGGAAGGTTGCGGCCATGAAGCCCAGCCACCGCCAGGATTCACAACAACACAAGGACGTACTGGCCGCCCGCTCCCGAATGGAGGCATGGCCGACTCGGCATCCCCGCGCGACGGCTTCACCGGCCTGCGCCCTGACACGGGCAAGGACAATGCCCAGCGACAAGGTGAAAGCGTTCCTACCGCTGCTTGCGGCCCTTTGCGTGAGGCGTGGCGTGGAAGCTCCATTGCAAGGCCGGGCGGCGTGTCGGTGAACCGTCCTTCGTGACGTACAGGCGACGAACCGCCAGCGTCGAGGACGGCACGCTTTCGTGCAACCTGCGGCAGCAAGCCGGGGCGTAGCCCCACACGCCCGTCCATTGCGGTGGGGCGCGTTCGGAATGTCGTCGGCGCTGTGCGCCGACGCACTTATGGGCTTCGAGGGTTTCCCGCGCACAAGGTCACTTGTGCGCCGCCCCTTCGCCGTCCGCCCGAAGGCGGCGAAGGGGCGTTCTGGCTTTGGGCTTGGAAACCGGGCGCGGCCACCGCCGCGCCCGGATTTTTGACCATCGGCACCAGGGCGGAACGGCCTGGGGCCGATGCTGATGGAACAGCGAAGCGCCCCGGCCGAAACCGGGGCGCTCGGTGGTGGTGAAGGTCAGGCGGCGAGTGCGTGGGCCTGCTGCTCGTCGTCGTTGTCGATGGCTTCCGGCTCGTCGTTCGTCACCGCCTGCGGCGCATCCTGCGCCGTGGTGTCGTCGGTGCCTTCGGCCTTGAAGATGGCAGGCATCCAGCCGGTGCCATCGGCCAGCCGCTCGGCTTCGCTGGCAATGTCGGCCTTCTTCAACTTCGCCAGCCGGGTGACGTGCGCCGGGGCGTACTGCTCCACGGCTTCCAGAATCGCGGCCTTCGGCACATGCCGGAAATAACCCTCATTGGTGGGCTTCCACCATGCGGCCATGTCCAAGCCGACAGCCTGCGCCAGTTCCGCGCCCGGTTGCTGCGGCGTGGCGCGGGGTGTCACCACGTCCACCGTGACGGCCACGGATATCGCCAGCAGCCGCACCAGTTCATCTTGCGACTTCGCTAGCAGCACGGCGAACAGTTCGGCGCTGTCCTCCGGCAAGCCTTCGCCTGCTACCTGCTGCAACTCGCGCAGCGCCACGGCGGCGGGCGAATCCGGTATATCCGGGGCGATGCCTTCCAGCCGGTCTTGCGCTTTCAGGCTCACGCCCAGCGGCAAGTCGTGGCCGTAGTGGCTGCCCTGCAAGACGGTCTGCACCATGCCATGCACCAGCGCGGCCAGCGCCACTTGCGGATGCCGGGCGACTTCGATTTGCAGCGCGGCGGTGCGGTGGGCGCTCAACCGCTGCGCCAGCTTGTCGGACATGGCGGCGGTCTTGGGCTGCTCGTCGTCCTCGCCTTCGTCGTCGTTCCCGGCTTCGCTTTCGCTGCCGAAACCTTGGCGCAGGCGTTCCAGTGTGCGCAGCGCCTTGGCCTCGGCCTCGCGCATCAACCCGCGATGAATCACTGCCTGCCCGTTGCGGTCGATGGTGACGATGGCACCGGCTGCGGCCTTCACGGTCGTGCCGTAGTCCTGCAAGCCATCTTCCAGCGCCTGCAACTGCTCGCCCACGGCTTCGCCTTCTTCCTGCAAGGCATCGGCCTTTTCCTCGTCCTCGGTATCAAGCGCGTCATCCACGGCGGCGGCCAGTTCGTGCATCTTGGTTTGCAGCTTCTCGATGCGCTGCGCTTCGCGCTTGTTCGGTTCGCGGCGCTCCCTCGGCGCACGCTGGAAGGCGTGCAGGTCGGCATGGGTCACGGCGGGGGTGGCATCCACCCACGCCCAGCCTTCGTCCTTCACCTCGGCGGCGATACCTGCCAGCTTGTCTTGCGCCAGCCGTTCCAGCAGCGCGGCATCGGTCAGATACACGCCCGCGTCACCTTCCGCGAACAGGTCACGGCGCACACCACCGCCTGCGGCTCCGTAGGTATCCAGCCCCACGAAACGCACCAGCGGATGCCGGTATGCGTCAATCTCGCGCTCGGTGAGGCGGTCGCGCAATTGGGAAGGGTTGCGCTGCCACGTCGGCGCGTCGTAGAACGCGGTTTCCTGCGCGGCGTGGTCGTCGGTGATGGCAAGGGCCATCAACTGATCGAGCGTCACGGCTTCGGCGCGGTAGTCGGCCAGCAGCCGGGGCGAGACGTTCGCCAGCTTCAAGCGGCGCTGCACCACCAGCGGCGTGACGCTGAAATCGGCGGCTATGTCCTCGATGGGTCGGCCTTCGGCCACCAGCGCGGCGAATGCCTCGAACTGGTCGGCGGGGTGCATGGCTTCGCGCTGCACGTTCTCGGTGAGGCTGGCCGTGCGGGCGGTGCCATCGGCCACCAACAGGCAAGGCACTTCCCATTCCTTGCTGATGCGGCGCTTCTTCGCCAGCAGCTTCAACGCGGCCAGCCTGCGGCCACCGGCCACGACTTCGTAATGCTCGCCATCGGCGGCGGCAATGACGATGAGGTTTTGCAGCAGGCCGACACGCTGAATGCTCGCGGCGAGTTCGGGAATGGACATGCGCGGGGTCTTGCGCACGTTGCGGCCAGCAGGACGCGACACCAGCCGCGACAGCGGAACCAAAATCAGGTTCTTGGTCGGGTCGGCGGCTTCCAGCGGGATAGCGGCGGCGGTGTTGAGGGCGCGGGCTTCGGTTTGGGTAATGGCGTTCATGGTGATAACTCCTATCGGTTCAGGGATGCAGCAGCGAAGAAAGCGGCAAGGGCTGCTGCCTGCCCCTGCCGCGTGGGGAATCAGGCCTTCAACTGGCGCAGGCCATCGGCCAACATCCAGAGGGCGCGATTGAGGCGCACATCGGAATCAATGCCCTGCACGGGGCGGGTCTGCTGGCGGCGTCCGTTGGCGCTGCGGCCATGCAATCCGCCTTTGGTCAGGTTTTCTTGGGTGCGGTTGAACACGCTCCACAAGTCCGGGCGGCGGTCGTCGAACCGGCGCGGCATCAGGATTTGGCTTTCCGTGATGGGCGCGGGCTTGTTATCGGTGGGGTCGTACTTGAGGGCCAGCGCGGAACGGGCGAACACTTCGGCTTCGCCTTCGTCCAGCGTGATAGCGCGCATCAGGTCGCGGGATTCCTTCACGCGTTCGAAGCCGCTCAACACCTCGAAAGCGCCTTCGATGACAGAACCGGCCACGTCGCCCTTGTGCGGCACGCGCACATCGGCCACGGTATCGCCGCACACAAGGCCATTGCTGCAAACGAACCGGAACATTCCGGCCAGCATCTGATAGCTGCTGGTGCCGTCGTGCGAGTTCAGCAGCACGATTTCATTGGCTTCCGCGCCGTTGATCTGACTGGCATGGCGCAGGCGAATCATGTGTTTGGTGTAGTCGCGGCGGTCGTCGTGCCGCACGCGGGTTTGCGCTGCCATGAAGGGTTCAAACCCTTCCTTGCGCAGTTCCGCCAGCACGGCGGCGGTGGGAATGTAGGCGTACCGTTCGGAGCGGCTATCGTGCGGGGCCTCCGCGAAGATGGACGGGGCTACGCGGCGGATTTGGTCGTCGGACAGCGGGTAGTCACTGCGCAGCGTCGGGGAATGGGAAGCGAATCGAGATGCGAGTTGCATGGTTTTCTCCAATGAGTTGCTGTGGTTTCAAAGCTGACCGGATTCCAAGATTCGGAGCCCGTTGTGGCTTCGGTTGGTTCGGCGCAGAGACCTGGGCCGGTCCTGTTTGCCGCCGTCTTTCCTGAGTTCATCGCCCGCGAAAAACCGGGCCAGCGAGGGACTGGCCGTCAAGGGAGAAGCGCAGGGTTGGTGCGGCCCGCAGCGCAGCGAGGACTCGGCCCTGCGCGCCTTGACGGCCAGGCACCGCGGGCTACGGTCGCGGGAAAAAGCGATGAACTTGGGGAAAGACGAACAGCGGCCAATGGGCCAGGGGGTGCGCTGAAACCAACGCCGCGCGGCGAGCGCCCCTGCGTGCCAGCGGCACGCCTAGCTGGATGGCTGTTGGTCGATCAGGTGCAACCTGTTCGGTGCATGCGAGGGGCGCCAAGCAAGGCGCGGCGGGGATGGGCTGTCCAGCCGATCCCCTGGAGGGCAAGCGCCGCGCGCAGGCCAGGAGCGAAGAGACGGCCGGAGGCATCAGGGATCAAAGCCGCATGGCCGCGACTCGGCACGAGGCGCGGGGCAACGCCCGCGAGCCCGACGGCGGCACGCCGGGATGCTCTACTGTTCACAACAAAATGTAAGTGACGCAATAGTACTTATGAGCCACAATGTAGCTACATCTATTGTGAGCGCAACAATGGCAAGTAACGACGTCGTTCGTGCCCGGATTGACGGGCAGATTAAAGAAGCCGCAACTGTTGTTCTGGCTGAAATGGGGTTATCAATTTCGGATGCGATTCGGATGCTGCTGACCCGAATCGCGGCAGATAAGGCACTCCCCTTTGACATCAATCGTGTGTCGTCCGATTCTGATCGGAAGGCACCATAAGGTTGCGCTGAGGCAAGGCCCGCAAATCGTTTCTCTGAACAGTAGGGATCAAGAATAGTTCATGGCATCTATCAGACCTTCAGCATTCAATCAACGTGAGCGTTTGGACGGCGGCCCCTTCCTTGTCATTGAAGCAGCCGAACCGGAAGAGGAAGGCATTAACGTTTTCTTCACTGATATTCCCGCAGCGGAGCGCAAGCCGGATTCGCCAATAGCGAGACTGCTCAATGTGTGTCCAGACAGATTGACCATTTGGCCTCTTAATATTCGAGAAGATCGCGACGATTACCTGCAACCTAAATACGGCACCCTTGAACGCATCGTCGTCGCTCGGCCTGTTATCGAGCCCTACATACTGCCAGAGACTACTGACGATGTCGTTGGGCTTCTTGAGCAGTTGCCGGATGGGTTTGCCAAAGATTTTCGATTCGGTTTGGGGCTTCTGTGGGAATATCGGCAAATTTGCGAAACAGCCGCCAGCTTAGAAAACGTAAGCATACTCATTGTCCACAAAGGAAATGACGCGAAAATTGATTCGCCATTCTTTATTCTCGGAATAAGAAGATTTCATGAATTAAGAAAAGAATTAAATCGCATAGCCTCTCGCCACCAGAGAGACGCGCGCAAGGACAAGCAATTTCATGTCTACCAGACCTTATTACATGCTGCCGATTCAGCACAATTTCCCGCTCTAAAGAAGAGCGTAAGACCTGATGCACTAACGGAAATGACCGATGGTGGGCGGCAGCATGTGACGCTTTCCAAGCGTGATCGGCGCGCCGCTGTTCGCATGGTTCAAGACAATATAGAAGCACTGGCGGAATCTGAGCCGCGCTCGCTGCTGGCATTAAAGAATGATATTGAGCTCATCACACTGAATCAACTGATTGAGCGATACCAGGAAATGCTTGGAAAAGGACTGACGGAAAGCAAGTGGCAAAGCTTCTTTCTGGAAAATCCTTTCATACTTAGTCTTGCATTTGCCGTTCCAGCCATGCTGGTTCAGGGGCAAGCTTATGCAGGTGGCAAGCGACTTAACGGGTCCGGCGGAAAATTTTCAGATTTTCTATACGCATCCGCTTCCACGGGCAATCTTGGCCTCATTGAGATAAAAAAGCCGCAAACCGAACTGCTAGGAAAATCTCCCTATCGTGGAGATGATGTTTTTGGCCCATCGACAGAATTGGGTGGAGCGATTGCTCAAATTCTAGATCAGCGTTTCAAATTGCAGAGTGAACTACCCGTCATAAAAAATAACATGAACCGATACGACCTCCACAGCTATGCGGTTCGCTGCATAGTTGTCGCTGGCATGACGCCACAAGAGCATCAGCAAAGAAAGTCATTCGAGCTCGTTCGAAATGCGTTCGCAGAGATCGTGATCGTGACTTTCGATGAACTACTTGCAAGGCTAACCGAGATTAAAAATGCGCTCCAACCGATTCCTACCTTAGACACGGTGCCGTTCTAAAACCAACTGACAGTTGGCCATTCCGTAGTTGGGATCAATGGCTGCAGTGTTCAACCAATCCATCGGCCGATCGGCATGTGGATTTCAACAACAAGATTGAATCAAATGCATATATCCAAGCTCAGCCTGGTCAACTACCGGAACTTTCCCAACACGAAGCTGCTGTTCCAGAAGGGTATCAACACTGTCATCGGCGAAAATGGATCTGGCAAAACCAATCTCTTTCGCGCAATCAGATTGCTGCTTGATGACAACATGATTCGCTCTGCCTACCGGCTGGAGCATACCGACTTTCATCGCGGCCTAGGGCGCTGGCAGGGACATTGGATCATCATCAGTCTTGAGTTTGAGGAAATCTCTGCGGATGAATCAGTGCAGGCGCTCTTCCGACATGGGACGGGCGTAATTGAGGAAGAGGCGAACGGCAAGGCCACTTACAACCTGATCTTTCGTCCGAAGAAGGAAATCAGGCTGCGACTTTCTCAATTGAACGATGGTGATCAGGCAGGCCTCGACGCTATCCTGAACCCGGTCACCATCGACGACTATGAAACGATTTTCACAGGTCGGAGTGAAGCCGACTTCAACGACGAGGCCTTCTATAAGGATGTGGTCGGCGACTTCGCGAATGTTCGATTCAATGAAGAGGTTGAATTTCGTGTTATCGGCGCGAAGATTCCGAACGTGCTGTCCGTCTCCAAAGAAATTTCGTTCACTTTCGTCCAGGCGCTACGGGACGTCGTCTCCGAATTTCACAACAACCGGACAAATCCGCTCTTTTCGCTTCTGAAGGGCAAGAGCGGCGATATCGACCCCGTGGCGTTCCAGGCTATCACCGACGGGGTAAAGGCATTGAATGACTCCATCGAAGCGTTGCCAGACGTGCAGGTCGTCCGGACGGATATCAGAGACACCATCAAGGATGCGGCGGGTGAGGCGTATTCGCCGTCTTCTCTTTCTATCAAGTCGGATCTGCCAGACGAAGCTGACAAGTTGTTCCAGTCGCTCAAGCTGTTCGTTGGCGAATCGGGGGAGAGCCACGAAGGACCGATCCACGAGCTGAGCCTTGGTGGAGCAAACCTGATATTCCTCACGTTGAAACTGCTTGAATTCAAGTATCAAAAGGCTAAACAGTCGATCGCCAACTTTCTGCTTATCGAAGAGCCGGAAGCTCACATTCACACACATATCCAGAAAACACTGTTCGACAAGCTCAAATACGACGACACACAGATCATTTATTCGACCCATTCGACGCACATCTCTGAGGTCAGCAATGTTCAGAACGTGAACATCCTCGGCAGAGAAGGTGATCGTTGCGAGGCATACCAGCCTGCAATTGGCCTAAACCCAGAAGAGATCGGCAACATTCAACGCTACCTGGATGCTGTCCGTAGCAACTTGTTGTTTGCCAAGAGCGTCCTCTTAGTGGAGGGCGATGCAGAAGAAATTCTCGTTCCGATCCTGATCAAGAACGTGCTAGGCGTCAGCCTTGATGAACTCGGCATCAGTTTAATTAATATCCGCAGCACTGGATTTCAGAACGTCGCGGTTCTTTTCGATGATGCCCGAATCCGGAAGCGGTGCAGCATCGTCACCGACCTTGACAAGTCCATCATTGACACAACGCCGGCGGCGGGAGACTCCGAAGGGCTGCTCCGGCGCAAGGGCAAGTATCAGGCATCCCAGGAAAAAGGGGTCGCCAGGAAAGCGTTATTGGAAGACACCTTCAAAGATAACGGGTGGGTTTCTCCATTCTTTGCCCCCCATACCTTCGAGGTCGACTTCATTGCCGCCGGCAATGCGCGTAAGGTGGTCGGCATCCTTCCTGATGTCTACAAGGATGCACCAACCATCGCGACGGCCAAGGCGGAGCTCGAATCAGCGGACATCGCGTTGTTCGGTCAGCGCGCATTGACCATGGCGGACAACTACGGCAAGGGATGGTTTGCCATCTTGCTGGGAAAGAAGATCGATCCGCAGACCGCCATTCCGAAGTACATCTTGGACGCCATCGCTTTTGCGCATCCGGTGGTCACTAAGGAAGTCTGGTTTAACGTGCTGAGCTACCGCGTGAACTACATCGATGCAGAAGATATCTTCACTGCGTCTGCCGTATTCGACGACTTTAGGGCCAAGCTGCTGGCCTTCCGAAATGGAGACATCGACTTCGTCGGCATCCGAAACGAGATGCTTGCCACGTTCCCAGATGATCGCATCAACGATGTACTCGCGGTGTTCTGATCATGTTCATGTGGAACAAAGATGATCTGAATCCCGAGCAGGAAGCAGCCATTCTGAAGCCAGGGAGCGTCTTTCTCATCGCTTGCCCGGGCAGCGGGAAAACGCGCACGCTCACCTACAAAATCGCCTATGAGTTGTCCAGGCTGAAATCGAACAAGCAGTTTGTCGTTGCCATCACTTATACGCACCGTGCCGCCGACGAAATCCACGAGCGCATTGAGAGCCTTGGGGTGGATACATCCCGATTATGGATAGGAACGATACATTCGTTCTGTCTTGAATGGATATTGAAACCGTACGGCATCTATCACGAAGCGTTGGATCGAGGCTTCCGTGTGATCGATCAGCATGAGCGCGAGAAAATCCTGGAGGCATTGTGCAAGCCTTACCAGAAGCCAAAAATAACATTCTGGGATTGTGAGTTTTATTACACCGAAACTGGATATGTGCTCTCCTGCCCACAAGATTGGAAGCATTCGGGTCTTCACGTCATATTGGGCAAGTATTTTGAGATTCTGCACGAAAGTCGGCAGCTAGACTTTGAGCTCATTCTTTACTATGCGTACCAACTGATCGCACGTCATCCTGCGATCAGCACTCTTCTGGCACAGTTGTTCTCTTTCGTGCTGATCGACGAGTATCAGGACACCAAACGAATTCAGTATTCGATCATCACCGCCATTCTGAAAGCTGGTCAAGGTGCGACCAAGGCCTTTATTGTCGGAGATCCTAACCAGGCGATTTATCAATCGCTTGGCGGATATCCGATTGCCTTCGAGGATTTCAAGGCGATGGCCAATATCGATTTGGACGAACTCGAACTGTCGCGGAACTACCGTTCTTCTGAGCGCATCATTGAGTACTTCGGAAACTACAACGTTCACAACACACGCATCGAAGCCGCATCCGAGGACAAGGCGTACCCAAGCCTTATTTCATTCGACGACACAGTGAGCAAAAATGATCTGGACGCTGAGCTCATCCGGCTCATCCGTTTCAACATTGAGACTATGGGCATCTCACCTCACGAGGTGTGCATTCTCGCGCCACAGTGGACGCATCTTGCAAGCATGACACGTCGTTTGGTCGCCAGCATGCCGGAGTACTCATTCGATGGCCCCGGTATGGTTCCCTTTGCACGGGACACAGAGAATTTCTGGTACAGGCTTTCTAAGATTGCACTTACTCAGGCATCGCCGGGAATGTATGTGCGCAGACTGCGGTGGGCCGGGGAGATTCTGAATGACCTAGAGGCGGCCGGGGCTAGCGTGTCGAAGCTCACGCGGAGGTCCTTGTTGAGGGAGTGCAATGCAATTAAGATCGATGAAACAGATGGTCTTACCTACTTGAGCGCATTTTTCGAGCGTCTGTTTGCAAACTTAGCAATCGACTTTCGCCTTTTCACGCTGCTTCAAGAGCATCACGTTGCCTTCTTCGATAGTTCGCAAGCCCGGGTAAATCGATTGAAGAGTGAAGGTAGCGAATTTATAGGCGATATTGAGACATTCAGGAAGGTATTTCAGCATAGGACTGGAATCACCATCTCGACGATACACGGCGTCAAGGGAGCCGAGTTCGATGCAGTGATCGCTTATGCATTATTAGAAGATATGGTGCCGCATTTCAATGATCCGAACGGTCAAGAAAGCGCGATGAAATTGCTGTATGTCATTGGTTCGCGGGCAAGGAAGAACCTGCACCTTGTTTCGGAACGAGGTCGAGTTCGCCAGTATTCTGGCGAAGAGTATCAAGTAACTCGCAAGCTTGCCTCATGCAGTTTTGGATACGATCAAATTCCATAGAAATCACGAGTAGCGCAACCGCGCTCTCTATGGGATGCCCTACAGCTTTGTTTAGCGTTTGGCTGAATCATCTGCGCGCGGCTCGCTCTGCATGCCCTGCTGTCGCCAGCTCAACATGCAAGCGGAGCGCGCAGGCCCGGATCACAGTGTCGGGCCGTGGAGGGCTGGCGAATGCCAGTCCCGTCAGGGATGAGCGAATAGCGAACGTGGAGCAGCGCGATCCACAAAGTGGAGACGCTCAAGGTTCCGTCGCTTACTATTTGGACTACGGCGAGTTGAGTAAAAAATATGAAAAATATCTTTGAAGAAATCAATGAATTTTCTTCGGAAAAAATCGCGTTATTCAGCTTTGGGAAATTTTGCTACGTCTTTCTTAATAAAGACCCGATCTTTGTCAAGAAATTGCTTCCCCTCATCCAAACCTCTCTGGCAAATGAGAGCTTTCAGGCAGACGTAATGCGTGCTTATACGGAGGGCTGCATGAATGAAAAGGCGGCCATTCTGAAAGAATTTGAAGCCAAACGCGACCATCCAAACGCAGCCAAGTTTTATGGGCCACAGCTTGATCTAGTGGACAAGCGATTGGCTATAAAGACAATCCAGCATTTAATGGACTACTTAAATAATTATCTCAACGAGTATCCGGGATCGCTAGAAATTCTCAACAATTCCTACAAGCATATCCATGACGAAGATGGTGTTTCGTACATAAAAGAAAATTACGCAAATTATCGCATTGGCTGCATTTTTTATTCCAAGCACCAATCAATCATGGGGAGGGCTGAGATGCTGGAGCTAAAATATTCCAAGGTAGTTGAACGTGAGTACGAGAAAATTGGAATTGACATAAGAAAGGAAGATGCTCAGTTCTCTAAATATAGTCTTGTCAGCCTGAACGAGAATATTCAGATATTCAACGACAAGGATAGTCAGACAATACGCGATGAACGCATAGGGCGACACTTCTGGATAAAAGTTCCGAGGAAGCTGCTTACCTCTATCGAGGAACTCATTGAAAAAGGAATGCTGTCCGAAATAGCATTCAGGATTGATTACGTCTCCGATTATGTCCCTGCAATGGAGGAGATGGAGTTTGGCGCTCCGTTGCGATTGAAAATATCTTCCCTTCCTAGATTGTCAAAGTTCTACTCCACCGATAAATATGAGAACAATCTATGGATTCACCATGACGCAGAGAAGCTAAGTTTGACTTTTGAAGAATTGATGGAGGACTTTGAGGTGGCAGGCGACGACGTCGTAACGCAAGTCATCCATCTTGAATACAGTTCAAAAGGCGATGATTTTTTTATAACTCACTTGGATCACGAATTTATCGTATATACGTTGGATAGCTATCAAGAAAGATTGAGCAATGCCAACATCAAGGGGCATAGAAAAATAAAGACATTCAAAATAGATAACTCAATGATCCCGTTTGATATAAATATTAGCGGGGATCTTTTTCTGTTTCAGGTTCTCGATTCGTATTTAAAAAATGATGACTTGATTCGTGAATATTTTGAAAAAATTAACTGACTTTATAGTTTGAGATATTTAATTAAAACAGCGATCGGCATAGAACATGGCGCTGCTGCCCGCGATAATCATGTGATTGGGCGCTCGCGCCCACTAGCCCCAGCGCATCCTTGAGCCGCAGGCCAGTTCCTTATCGGCCTATGGCGATTCCACACTAGCATGGAGCCTCGATAGAGCAAGAGATCCGTTGCCACATGCTCGTGCTGTGGTTTGGGTGTACGGTTGGACAGATGCTGCTGTCAGGACTTCTCGCCAGGCTGCCGCTGCTCGATCTGCAACCGCGCCCGTTCGGTCGCCTGCTGCAACCGCTCCCCCAGCACCGCACGCGGCGGCAGGGTCGTCAGGTATTCGGCTACGTGGATGCCCGACTTGTCCAGCTCCAGCAACTCGATCTGCTCTGACTTCTTGCCGGTACAAAGAATGATGCCCAGCGGCGAGGCTTCCTCCGGTTCGCGTTCGTGCTTGTCGAGCCAACGCAAATAAAGCTCCATCTGCCCCTTGTATGCTGCCTTGAACTCGCCGATCTTCAACTCCACCGCCACCAGCCGCCGCAGCTTGCGGTTATAGAACAGCAGGTCCAGGTGGAAATCCTCGTCGTCGATCTGGATGCGTTTCTGCCGGGCTAGGAAAGAGAAGCCCGCGCCCAACTCCAGCAAAAAAGACTCCATTTCGCGGATGATCGCGGCTTCCAGGTCGCCTTCCTGCCAGGTATCGCGCAGGCCCAGGAAGTCGAGGATGTACGGGTCGCGCATGACCAGCGCCGGCGACATGCGCTGCGCATCGCGCATCGCCGCCAGCTCTTGCGTGATCGTCTCGTCCGGCTTCTTGGACAGCGCCGTGCGCTCGTATAGCATCGAGTCGATGCGCTCGCGTAGCGTCCGCACGCTCCAGCGTTCGGCGCTGGCCATTTGCACGTAGTAGTCCCGCTGGAGCGGGTCTTTTAGCGGCAGCAGCGCCACGAAATGCGACCAGCTCAATTGTCGTGACAGCGTCACGACAATTGGCTCGTCCGAGAAGGTGGCGGCGAACTGCACCATCCGGCGCAGGTTCTTGTCCGCGAAGCTACGTCCGTAGTCGCGGACAAGCTGCGCCGCCAGGGTCGGCAGGATTTCGTCGCCGTACCCGGCCCGCTGCCCGGCAAGCACTTCCGTATGGATGCGCTGGCCAATGCGCCAGAACAGCAATGTCAGCTCGGCATTGACCGCCGAGGCGACGCGCTGGCGCGACGCTTCGATCAGTGCCCGGATGTCGCCCAGCAGCGCGGGCGGCGCTGCTGGCGCTGAGACGGATGCCTTGCGCCGGGTCATGCGGCCACCTCCTTGGCTCCCTGCATCCCGGTGATCGTCTTACGCCGATTCGCCACCAGTTCGGCCGCCTCTCGCACCGGCTTATCCTCGGTGTGGACGTAGCGCATGAACATGACGACGGTCTTGTGCGCCGTTAGCGCCATGCCGACCTTGACCGGGATGCCCGAATTGGCAATGTCGGTCGCCGAACGGTGGCGGATGCCGTGCGTGCCCACGTGCGTAGCGCCAGCCGCCTTGAGCGCACGGCTCCAGCCACCGTAATACTCGCCCGTGGTTAGATGCTTGCCAGCGTGGCTAGGAGAAGGCAGCACATAGCGGCTACCCTCCTGCCGGGGTGCCGTCGAGAGTAGCCGATAGGCTTCCTCGCTCATGGGCTTAGACATGCCGCCTGTCTTGCTGTCAGGCCAGACGACGCGCCGGTTCTGCAAGTCAACCCAGTTCCATTCCAGCGCGATGATTTCCGAGCGGCGGCCGGCGAACTCGAACTGCAGGCGGATTCCCAAAGGGATGACGTAGTTCTCCAGCCCCTCCGACTCGATCTTGTCGAGCTGTCGGAACAGGTTGCCCATTTCTTCGTCGCTGATGAGGTGAGTCGATTTGCCGGCAGGGAACATCGGGACGTGACGGCAAGGGTTGGTACCGTCGGGCCGATAGCCCCATACCTCGGCCATGTTGAACATCTTGCGCAAGACGCTGAATACCTTGTTCGCCTCGGTCTGCTTGTACGAAAGCTTTTCCATCAGTCCGGCGATTTCAGGACGCTTCACGTCCTGAACTTTCTTGCGTCCCAGCAGCGGAATAATGTTGCGATTGATGACAGCCTGATAGCCGGCTTGGGTGCTGAGCTTGTTGCGCTTCTTGGAGTAGTCCTCCATGAACTTCGTGCATAGCTCCTTGACCGTAGGTGCCTGGCGCGCCTCCGCCTTCTCTGCGGCGGGATCTCCGCCTCGGCGGACTTGGGCCAGCCATTCCTGCGCCAGCGACCGCGCCTGTTCGACGGTCAGCTCCCCGTACAGTCCTAGCGAGGGCTTGCGGCGCTCGCCAGCGTTCGTCCGGTACTGGAGCATGAACACCTTGCGACCCGCCGGGGTAATCTTGCACAGGAAGCCGGGGACCAGCGTGTCCCGGAGTTCGACGGCCTCTGCCTGGGGTTGCGCCGCATCGACAGCGGACTTAGTGAGTTTGATCTTAGCCATGATGACTCCTTGGAAAGACCTGGATTCCAAGGGCCGGATAGGAGTCAGGCGGTCGGAAGTCAGGTCAGGTTTCGGAAAGCACCGGCATATGTTGAACTCGCTTAAGTCATTGATAAACCTGCTGTATCGGGCTGTAGCGTAGTCCAGCGAATTTCGGTGCTGGAGTCATGGTGAAATAAAAAACCCCGCCATCGCTGGCAATGCTGATCAGTTAAGGATCCATTGACCGATCCTTCTGCTGTAGGACAATCCGGAACCAATCACTGGTTCCGGATTTTTTTATGTCTATTGCAAACGATCTGAACGATGTTGTTGAGGCATCTGGCGACATGCTGGCTCGGCTGGCCATTTTTGCCGACCATATTCCCGACGAATGGATTACTGCCGCTGCCGCCTTGTCTGAAAAGGCCACTATCCGCCGACGCCGCTTACCTTCTGATATGGTCTTGTGGCTCGTCGTGGGGATGGCCTTTTTCCGCAATGAGCCCATCTCCGAGGTCGCTCGGCGCCTCAACATCTGTGCAGAAGGGTTGGCCAATGATGCCTTGCTCGCGGACAGTGCCCTGTCTCAGGCCCGTCAGCGACTCGGCAAACAGCCGCTCGAGTGGCTGTTCAAACAGTGCGCCGATGTGTGGGGGCGGGAACGTTATCCTGAAGACCATTGGCACGGTTTACAGGTCTTTGCCATCGATGGGGCCCTGTTCCGAACCCAGGATATGCCTGAACTCAGAGCACATTTCGGCTCGGGTAACACCTCAACCAACCGGCAGACACCCTACCCGATGCTGCGGTTGGTCACGCTCATGAATGTCCGCTCGCATGTCATTGCCAACGCGGCCATCAGCCCGTACCGCAAAGGGGAAATCCCCCTGGCCAGCGAGTTCATTCACTCATTGCCGGACAAGTCAGTGACCCTGCTGGATAAAGGCTTCTTCGGTGCCGACCTGTTGCTGCGTATTCAGGCCGAAGACACCGACCGTCACTGGCTCATCCCGGAACGCAAGGGGCTGGTATACACGGAACTTGAGCGCTATGGCGACGGTGACCGTCTGTTGCAAATGACGGTCTCGCCTCAGGCTCGCAAGAAAAACCCGGCGTTGCCGACACACTGGCAAGTTCGCGCAGTGACCTATGAGGTGGCAGGCAAGGAGAAAACGGTCTTTACCTCCCTGCCCGTGGCGCGATTCAGTGCAGCTCAGGTGGCGACCCTGTACCACGAGCGCTGGGAAATCGAGCTGGGATACCGGGATATCAAAAGCGCGATGCAGCACAACGCCATCACGCTGAGAAGCAAGAAAGTGGACTTGGTCTATCAGGAGCTGTGGGGATTGCTGCTTGGATACAATCTGGTCAGGCGGGAGGCCAGCCAGGCCGCCGTAGCCCATCAGCGAGCGCCCAATGAGGTGAGCTTTAAGTTTGCCTGTCAGCTCATCGCGAACCAGATGGCAGTGATGGCGGGCGCGTTATCGCCAGCCCATACGCCACGGAGGTTGGCGGAGTTGCGGGGCTGCATAGGCGTCATGTTCATAGAAAAACGCCCCAGGCCATCGAGACCCAGGGCGGTGAAGATATCAAAGACCCGTTTTCCGGTAAATCGCAATGCGGCTCCGCTTAAGTGAACAGCATTGCGCCATCGCTGGCGGGGTTTGCGTGCATCGAGCGGGCAGCGTGCTGCCGGTGCTCTTAGCGGTTGTTCACCTTCTCGTGCAGCTCCTGCACCGAGTTCACATTGGCGGTGGCATCGACACTGATGGCCATGCAGGTGGCGAAGGCCGCGTGCAGCGTGGTGGTGTAGGCCACCTTGTGCTGCAGGGCGCCACGGCGCAGCTGCTTGGAGTCCTCGATGGCCTGACGACCCTCGGCGGTGTTGACGATATAGGTGTACTCGCCATTCTTGATGCGATCCAGAATGTGCGGACGCCCCTCGTGCACCTTGTTCACCAGACGCGGGTTGATGCTCGCCTCGCCCAAGGTCACGGCGGTGCCGTGGGTGGCGTCGAGGTCATAACCCAGCTCCAGCAGCTTGGCGGCCAGGTTGACCACCCGCTCCTTGTCGCCGTGGCGAACGGACAAGAGGGCGCGACCTTCGCTCGGAACCTGGTGACCGGCACCCAGCTGCGCCTTGGCATAGGCCTCGGCGAAGCTGCTGCCCACCCCCATGACTTCACCGGTGGAGCGCATTTCCGGACCCAGCAGCGGGTCCACACCCGGGAACTTGGCGAACGGCAGTACCACTTCCTTCACCGAGTAGTAGGGCGGGATGATCTCGGTGGTAAAGCCCTGTTCTTTCAGGCTCTGACCGGCCATGACGCGGGCGGCGATCTTCGCCAGCGGTGCGCCGGTGGCCTTGGAGACAAACGGCACGGTACGGGCGGCACGGGGGTTCACCTCGATGAGGTAAATCTCGTTGTCTTTCACCGCGAACTGCACGTTCATCAGACCGACTACGCCAAGTTCCAGCGCCAGTTTGCGCACCTGCTCGCGCATCTCGTCCTGAATCGCCTTGGACAGGGTGTAGGGCGGCAGGGAGCAGGCGGAGTCACCGGAGTGAATGCCGGCCTGTTCGATGTGCTCCATGATGCCACCGATGACCACGTCAACGCCGTCGCAGATGGCGTCCACGTCCACCTCGGTGGCGTCGTCCAGGAAGCGGTCCAGCAGCACAGGCGACTCGTTGGAGACGCTCACTGCCTCGGCGAAGTAGCGGCGCAGGTCCTGCTCGTCATAGACGATTTCCATGGCGCGGCCACCCAGCACGTAGGAGGGGCGAACCACCAGCGGGTAGGTGATGCGCGTGGCCAGTTGCACGGCCTGCTCCAGGGCGGTGACGGTGCCGTTTTCCGGCTGCTTGAGCCCCAGGCGCTCGACGGCGGACTGGAAGCGCTCGCGATCTTCCGCGCGGTCGATGGCATCCGGGCTGGTCCCGATGACCGGCACGCCGTTGGCTTCCAATGCCCGCGCCAGTTTCAGCGGAGTCTGGCCGCCGTACTGGACGATGACGCCCTTGGGCTGCTCGACCCGCACGATTTCCAGCACGTCTTCCAGGGTCACCGGCTCGAAGTAGAGACGATCCGAGGTGTCGTAGTCGGTGGAGACGGTTTCCGGGTTGCAGTTGACCATGATGGTCTCGTAACCGTCTTCACGCAGAGCCAGGGCCGCATGCACACAGCAGTAGTCGAACTCGATGCCCTGACCGATGCGGTTCGGGCCGCCACCGATGACCATGATCTTGTCGCGGTTGGTGGGGTTGGCCTCGCACTCCTCGTCGTAGCTGGAGTACATGTAGGCGGTGTTGGTGGCGAACTCGGCCGCGCAGGTATCGACCCGCTTGTAGACCGGGAAGATGTTGTGGCGGGCACGCAATTTACGCACTTCACCTTCGGCCACGCCGAGGATCTTGGCCAGACGGGCGTCGGCAAAGCCTTTGCGCTTGAGGGCGCGCAGGAAGTCGGCGTCAAGACCGGCCATGCCGCGCTCTTTCACCTGCTCTTCGAGCTTGACCAGCTCTTCAATCTGCACCAGGAACCAGGGGTCAATCTTGGTCAGCTTGAACACGCCGTCCATGGAGAGGCCGGCGCGGAAGGCGTCGGCGATGTAGAAGATGCGCTCGGCACCAGCATCCTGCAGCTCGTGACGGATGCGGGTCAGGGAGTCGGGGGCGTTCAGGTCAACCATGGGGTCGAAGCCGGTCTTGCCGGTCTCGAGACCACGCAGGGCCTTGTGCAGGGACTCCTGGAAGTTGCGGCCGATGGCCATCACTTCACCCACGGACTTCATCTGGGTGGTCAGACGGTCGTTGGCACCGGCGAACTTCTCGAAGTTGAAGCGCGGCACCTTGGTCACCACGTAGTCGATGGCCGGCTCGAAGGAGGCCGGGGTACGACCACCGGTGATGTCGTTCATCAGCTCGTCCAGGGTGTAACCGATGGCGAGCTTGGCGGCGATCTTGGCGATGGGGAAACCGGTCGCCTTGGAGGCCAGCGCAGAGGAGCGCGACACCCGCGGGTTCATCTCGATGATGACCATGCGGCCGTCTTTGGGGTTGATGCCGAACTGGACGTTGGAGCCGCCGGTCTCGACACCGATCTCGCGCAGCACCGCCATGGAGGCGTTGCGCATGATCTGGTACTCCTTGTCGGTCAGCGTCTGGGCTGGCGCGACCGTGATGGAGTCACCGGTGTGGATGCCCATGGGGTCGAAGTTCTCGATGGCGCAGACGATGATGCAGTTGTCGTTGCGATCCCGCACCACTTCCATCTCGTACTCTTTCCAGCCGATGAGCGACTCGTCGATGAGCAGCTCCTTGGTCGGGGAGAGATCCAGACCGCGCTCGCAGATCTCCACGAACTCTTCGGTGTTGTAGGCGATGCCGCCGCCCGAGCCACCCATGGTAAAGGAGGGACGGATGATGCAGGGGAAGCCGACCATCTGCTGCACGCCCCAGGCCTCTTCCATGTTGTGGGCGATGCCGGCACGGGGGCACTCGAGACCGATGCTGCGCATGGCCTTGTCAAAGCGGGAGCGATCCTCGGCCTTGTCGATGGCGTCGGCGGTGGCGCCGATCATCTCGACACCGAACTCCTTGAGCACGCCATGCTGCTCCAGCGCCAGGGCGCAGTTCAGCGCAGTCTGACCACCCATGGTGGGCAGGATGGCGTCCGGGCGCTCTTTCTTGATGATCTCGCGCACCACTTCCCAGGTGATGGGCTCGATGTAGGTGGCGTCGGCCATCTCCGGGTCGGTCATGATGGTGGCCGGGTTGGAGTTCACCAAGATGACGCGGTAGCCCTCTTCTTTCAGGGCCTTGCACGCCTGGGCGCCGGAGTAGTCGAATTCGCAGGCCTGACCGATGACGATGGGGCCGGCGCCGAGGATCAGGATGCTCTGTAGGTCGTTACGTTTTGGCATGGCTCTCTTTATCCTCTTAGGCGCGATACTGCTTAATCAATTCAATAAAGTGGTCGAACAGACCGGCACAATCGTGCGGGCCCGGGCTCGCTTCGGGGTGACCCTGGAAGCTGAAGGCCGGACGGTCGGTGCGATGGATGCCCTGGAGCGACCCATCGAACAGGGAGACGTGGGTGGCACGCAGGCTCTCGGGCAGGGTCTGCTCGTCCACCGCAAAGCCGTGGTTCTGGGCGGTGATCATCACGGTGTTGTCGTCCAGACTCTTCACCGGGTGGTTGGCACCGTGGTGGCCGAACTTCATCTTGATGGTCTTGGCGCCGGAGGCCAGGCCCAGCAACTGGTGGCCCAGGCAGATACCAAACACCGGGGTGCTGGTATCAAGGAAAGCCTTGATAGCTTCGATGGCGTAGTCGCACGGCTCGGGGTCGCCGGGGCCGTTGGAGAGGAAGATGCCATCCGGGTTCATCGCCAGTACCTCGGCGGCCGGGGTCTTGGCCGGCACCACGGTCAGGCGGCAGCCACGGTCCACCAGCATGCGCAGGATGTTGCGCTTCACGCCGAAGTCGTAGGCCACCACGTGGTATTTCAGCTCATCGGCCGCCGGGATGACGTGACCCTTGCCGAGCTGCCAGCTGCCTTCAGTCCAGCTGTAGGATTCGCTCACGGTCACTTCCTTGGCCAGGTCCATCCCCTTCAAACCGGGGAAGGCGCGGGCCTGTTCGAGGGCATGGGCTTCATCGAGCTGCTTGCCGGCCAGGATGCAACCAGCCTGGGCGCCTTTTTCACGCAGGATGCGGGTCAGCTTGCGGGTGTCGATGTCGGCGATGCCAACGATGTTGTGGGACTTGAGGTAATCGGAGAGGGATTGCTGATTGCGGAAGTTGGAGGCCAGTATCGGAAGGTCCCGGATGATGAGGCCCTGAGCATGGACCTGACTGGACTCTTCATCTTCGCTGTTGGTGCCGGTGTTGCCTATATGGGGGTAAGTGAGGGTAACGATCTGACGGGAATAGGAGGGATCTGTGAGGATTTCCTGATAACCCGTCATCGACGTGTTGAAAACCACTTCACCAACGGAACATCCCTCGGCGCCTATCGACACGCCTTTGAACACAGTTCCATCTTCCAGCACTAGCAATGCAGTGTGATTCAAGACAACCTCCAGTTATTTAGCTTTAAATTCAGCAATTTACCTGGGTGTTGCGGGCTCGGTTCCGGTCTTTGACAGGACTCGAACCCGGCAGATTTCTGGCAAATTGGGCGCATTCTACTTAAAAACGATCTCATTTCAACGTCTTTTCTCGTTTGAAATGCATCTAAATTCAATAAACAAGCAACATTACCCATTATCTATGCACTCACTCGCTTTGCAACCCCCTCTTCAAAAAGAAAAGCCAAACACAGACAACAAAGCGGCGCCCGATGCCATGCAACGTACAAAAAACCAAATTTACCACTTAATAAACAGCAAGATAGAAAATTAAAAAATAAACTACACAACAGCAAAAACACCATTTAAAGCCAGAAAAGTGAACACCAAGAATAGAAAACGTTTTTCTTGGATTGCATTTTTAGTCTATTTCACATCAAGGCGAAATGCCCCCCGCAGGGGAATATTGAGACCCAAACCCGTTACCCCTTGATGACATTTTTGTCGCAAGAGGGTGGCAGGCTTGTAAGAATGGCAGGATTTAGCGAGGTTCACTCAAAAAGTGATGATTAAGGCTCATTTCTACAAAAAAGTGACAAAAAACCCCGGCGGACCGGGGTTTGGCAACCAGTACGGGAGTCTGCACTCCCCCTGAAGACGGTTTATTTCAGACCGAGCACATCCTGCATATCATAGAGACCGGCCCCTTGCTGGCCGAGCCACTTGCCCGCCCGCACTGCACCGTTGGCGAAGGTCAGACGGCTGGAAGCCTTGTGGCTGATCTCGACCCGCTCGCCGATGTCGGCGAACATGACGGTGTGCTCCCCTACCAGATCTCCGGCGCGGATGGTGGCAAAGCCGATGGTGTTGCGATCCCGCTCACCGGTGATCCCCTCACGGCCATAGACAGCGCACTCTTTGAGATCCCGGCCCAGGGTTTTCGCCACCACTTCCCCCATGGAGAGCGCAGTGCCGGACGGAGCATCCACCTTGTGTCTGTGGTGCCCCTCGATGATCTCGATGTCGGTGTACTCCCCCATCACCCTGGCCGCCTGCTCCAACAGCTTGAACACCAGGTTGACCCCGACCGAGTAGTTGGAGGCGAAGACGATGCCGATCTGCTTGCCCGCCTCGTGCAGGGCCGCCTTGCCCGCCTCGTCAAAGCCGGTGGTGCCGATCACCATCTGCTTGCCATGCGCCAGTGCAAAGGCGAGGTTCGCCAGGGTCACCTCGGGGCGGGTGAAGTCGATGATGAGATCGAACTCGTCCTTCACCTTCTCCAGACTGTCGCTGATGATGACGCCAAGGCGCCCCAGGCCGTTGAGTTCACCCGCATCCAGACCTATCACGGCAGAGCCCGGTCGCTCCAGCGCCGCTCCCACCACCACGCCCTCGGCGTTGGCGATAGCCTCCAGCAGCACCTTGCCCATACGACCATTACAGCCCATCACGGCCACACGGATCGGATTGTCCATCTCCACCCTCTCATCTCTTTATTATGGAAAGAGACCGTTTTACCAGCCCGCGTCCCCTTTGAAAAGCCCGATCTGGCCCGCCAAACCACCCCGACATTTAAACGATAAATTCATTAAAAACAGAATAAATAACGGAATAACCAGACAAGTCAGAATCACGAAGCAAAAAGCCCTATCCATCTGGACGGCTATCTTGACCTGGGCGGGCCGACTCACTACTGTTGGCCCCCCATGGTGGCAGGATGCCCGCCCTGTGCCCGCCCTGGAGGCGCCACAGGCAACGACAGGAGGTCATTGTTCAAGTTTCGAGGAACACATGATCCAGACCCAACCCCGTGCCAGAGCCCTGCTGCCCCTTCTGGTCTTTCTTGCCCTCTTCATCGGTACCGGTACCTGGCTGACCCTGCAGGGGGTCGAGTTCGCCTTCTACCAGCTCCCAGCCCCCGTTGCCGCCCTGCCTGCCGTCATGCTGGCCCTGCTGATGGGACGCGAGGGGTTCAACAAGAACCTCGAGACCTTCTTCAAGGGGGTGGGCGAGAGCAACATCATGGCCATGTGCCTCATCTATTTGCTGGCGGGCGCCTTCGCCACCGTGGCCAAGGCCACCGGCGGGGTGGATGCCACGGTCGCCCTCGGCCTATCCCTCATTCCGGGCTGGTGCCTGCTGCCGGGGCTCTTCCTCATCTCTGCCTTCATTGCCACCGCCATGGGTACCTCCATGGGCACCATCGGCGCCGTGGCACCGGTGGCGCTGGGCGTCGCCCAGGCCGCCGGCATCGATCCGATGCTGATGGCGGGGACCATCCTCTCCGGCGCCATGTTCGGGGACAACCTCTCCATCATCTCCGACACCACCATCGCCGCCACCCGCAGCCAGGGCTGCGAGATGAAGGACAAGTTTCGCGAGAACATCAAGATTGCCGCCCCCGCCGCCGTGCTGGTGATCCTGTTCTATCTGGTGCTGGGCTCCACCGGTGAAGCGCCGGCCCCCACCGCCGAGGCGGACTTGCTCAAGGTCGCCCCCTATCTGCTGATCCTGGTGCTTGCCCTCTCTGGCATGAACGTCTTCATGGTACTGGGGCTCGGCATCCTGGCGGCCGGTGGCGTGGGGCTGCTTGATAGCTACTCCCTCGGCCAGTTCAGCAAGGACATTTACCAGGGCTTTACCAGCATGCAGGAGATCTTCCTGCTCTCCATGCTCATCGGCGGTCTGGGTGCCCTGATGGAACGCCAGGGGGGGCTCGCATGGATAAGTGAGCGCATCGCCGCCCTGATTGCCCGCTTCACCCGCCACCACGATGGCGAGCAGAACGAGAAGGCGGCCGAGCTCGGCATCGCCGGTGTGGTGAGCCTCACCAACCTGTGCACCGCCAACAACACCGTGGCCATCATAGTCGCGAGCAAGGTGGCCAGGGATCTGGCGGACCATCACGGGGTCACCCCGCGCCGCGCCGCCTCCATGCTGGACATCTTCTCCTGCGTGGTACAGGGGCTCATCCCCTGGGGCGCCCAGGCGCTGCTGCTGGGTTCCATCTTCGCCCTCTCGCCGATCCTGGTCGTGAGCATGAGCTTCTACCCCATGGCGCTGGCACTGGCCGCCATCGTGGCCGTCTTCCTCAAGCACCAGATGGGCGCAGTGGCTCCCGCCCCCCACCGCTCCTGACGCCCGACCTCAGGGGCCGCCCGGCTGGCGGCCCCGCCATCGGCTTTTCATCCCATCGGCCCCTTGCTAAGGTAGCGCCAGCCCACCTTTGCCCAGGAGTCCCCATGCCGGATACCCAACCCGAACGCCAGAACCTGCGCCAGCTCATTCGCCAGCGCAGAAAAAGCCTGAGCCAGGCCGAGCAGCAGGCGGCGGCCCAACAGCTGGTCGAGCGCTTCCAGGAACACCCCGGCATCCTCGCGGCCAGGCGCATCGCCCTCTATCTGGCCAACGACGGGGAGCTCGATCCCCTGCCCGCCATCCACTGGCTGTGGGCCCGGCAAAAGGAGGTCTACCTGCCGGTGCTGCACCCCTTCACCCCGGGTCACCTGCTCTTCTTGCGCTACACCGCCACCACCCCCATGACCCGCAACCGCTACGGCATCGCCGAGCCCGAGCTCGACGTGCAGCAGGTGCTGCCCCACAGCATGCTGGACATCATCTGCACCCCGCTGGTGGCCTTCGATGAGGCTGGCAACCGCCTCGGCATGGGGGGCGGCTACTACGATCGCACCCTCGCCTGCTGGCACGAGCACCAGCTCGGCCCAAGACCCCTGGGGCTCGCCCACGATTGCCAGCAGGTGGATGCCGTCCCCCGGGAGCAGTGGGACGTGCCGCTCCCCCAGATCATCACCCCCAGCCGCAGCTGGCACTTTGCCTGATCAGACGGGGCGCCCCCTTCGGTTCAATAAACAGGCAAACGATTTACATCTTGGGGATTTTTGCGCCGGAACGTGAGCACCATGGTCGCTCTGGGGGGGATGCTTGGATATAATGCGCCCGCTTTTTCCATAAGGATCCATCATGACTCAAGATGAAATGAAGAAGGCGGCCGGTTGGGCTGCGCTCAAATACGTGGTACCCGGCACCATCGTCGGGGTGGGCACCGGCTCTACCGTCAATCACTTCATCGACGCACTGGCGACCATGAAAGACCAGATCAAGGGCGCGGTGTCGAGCTCCATCGCCTCCACCGAGCGCCTCAAGGGTCTCGGCATCCCGGTGTTTGACCTCAACGACATCGATGCCCTCTCCGTCTACGTGGATGGTGCCGACGAGATCAACGCCAGCCGCGACATGATCAAGGGGGGCGGCGCCGCCCTGACCCGCGAGAAGATCGTCGCCGCCGTGGCCGACCAGTTCATCTGCATCATCGACAACACCAAGACCGTCGACGTGCTGGGCACCTTCCCCCTGCCGGTGGAAGTGATCCCCATGGCCCGCGAATACGTGGCCCGCGAGATCCGCGCCCTTGGCGGCAACCCGGTGTGGCGTGAAGGGGTGGTGACCGACAACGGCAACATCATCCTGGACGTCAAGGGCATGGCCATCACCGATGCCAAGGCTCTGGAAACCCGCCTCAACAGCATCGTGGGCGTGGTCACCAACGGCCTGTTCGCCCACCGTGGCGCCGACGTTGTGCTGATCGGCACCCCCGAGGGTGTGATCACCAACTAAGGCCTGCTCCCCGGACCTCTCCCTCCGGGCAAGCCCCCGCCCCGGTCAGTCAATCTGACTGCCCCAAATGGACAACGGCGCCTCATGGCGCCGTTTCTGGTTATCCCTCAATGGCTTGTAGCAGCACATCTGCAACAATCGTTGATAACTTCAAAGAATTTGACTTTCGTCACAAATATTCCCTCTCCCAAACGTTTTTGCTACTTTACGGTTTTCTTCACACTGCAAGCCTGAACGCATTTTTCAAAACAATAGAGGGAACGTCATGACAGCCAAGTTTTCGCTGGACAAGGATAAGATCAAGGTACTGCTGCTGGAGGGAGTCCATCCCAATACGGTGGAGACCTTTCGGGCAGCCGGCTACACCAATGTGGAATATCTGAAGACGTCCCTGTCGGAAGAGGAGTTGATCGAGCGCATTCGTGACGTGCATTTCGTGGGCCTGCGTTCACGCACCCAGATCACCGAGAAGGTGCTGGATGCCGCCACCAAGCTGGTGGCCATCGGCTGCTTCTGCATCGGCACCAACCAGGTCTCCCTCGACGCCGCCCACGTGCGCGGCATCCCCGTCTTCAACGCCCCCTTCTCCAACACCCGCTCCGTGGCCGAACTGGTACTGGGGGAGATCCTGCTGCTGCTGCGCGGTATTCCCGAGAAGAACGCCAAGTGCCATCGCGGCGTCTGGGAGAAGCTGGCCAACCGCAGCGTCGAAGCCCGCGGCAAGAAGCTCGGCATCATCGGCTACGGCCACATCGGTACCCAGCTTGGCATCATCGCCGAGATGATCGGCATGAAGGTCTACTACTACGACATCGAGAACAAGCTCTCCCTTGGCAACGCCATCCAGGTGCCGAACCTGGTGGAGCTGCTCAACATGTCTGACGTCATCAGCCTGCACGTACCGGAAACCGCCTCCACCAAGGATCTCATCGGTGCAGAGCAACTGCGCATGATGAAACCGGGCGCCATCTTCATCAACGCCTCCCGCGGCACCGTGGTGGACATCGACGCCCTGGCCGACGTCATCAAGAGCGGCCACCTCTCCGGCGCCGCCATCGACGTCTTCCCGGTGGAGCCCAAGTCCAACGACGAGGAGTTCCTCACCCCCCTGCGCGGCCTGGACAACGTGATCCTGACCCCCCACATCGGCGGCTCCACCCAGGAAGCCCAGGAGAACATCGGTCTGGAAGTGGCCAACAAGCTGGTCAAATACTCCGACAACGGCTCCACCCTCTCCGCGGTCAACTTCCCGGAAGTCTCCCTGCCCGGCCACAAGGGCTCCAGCCGCCTGCTGCACATTCACCGCAACCAGCCCGGCGTGATGAACCAGATCAACCAGATCTTCGCCGACGAGGGGATCAACATCGCCGGTCAGTACCTGCAGACCAGCAGCGAGATCGGTTACGTGGTCATCGACGTCGAAACCGAGCACAGCGAGAAGGCCCTGGCCCGTCTCAAAGAGATCAATGGCACCATCCGTGCCCGGATCCTGCACTGATAAGCCCTTATCTGCGCAGCAAAAAGCCCGTCGTGATGACGGGCTTTTTTATGTCAGGAGAAAGGTTGCTCTCGTAACCTACCACCAGCCCAGCAGGTTGCGGCCCACCAGGGCGCCCCACACCAGGGCATTGAGGGCCAGAGCGATGAAGACGGCGGCGGAGCCCAGATCCTTGGCGCGGCCCGAGAGTTCGTGATGCTCGGAGCCGATGCGATCCACCACCGCCTCCACGGCGGAGTTGAGTACCTCGACGATCACCACCAGCCAGCTGATGCAGACGAGCAGCAGGATCTCGTTGAGGGAGTCACCTATCCAGAATGCCAGCGGCATCAGCAGCAGGATGAGCAGCAGCTCCTGACGGAAGGCGGCCTCGTTGACCCAGGCCGATTTGAGACCTTTCATGCTGTAACCGGTTGCGTTGATGATGCGGGTGATCCCGGTCGCGCCTGGCTTTGCCACGATAACTACCTCATTTGAAATGGCTTTTGGGTTCACATCCTATCAGAGCCGCCCAAGGTTTCCATCGGGTGACTTTTGCTTTATTTTATTCCCTTGCATTTTGGCATCCCGCCCACCTTATCCACTCGAGAATTGAGTCGTATGTCCATTCACACCGATGAATTGCGCACCCGTCGCCTGGAGGCCCTGATCACCCCCAGCGAGCTGGCGCACGCCTTCCCGTTAACCGACACCATCGCCCAGAACCTGCTGGATGCCCGCCGCCAAGTGGAAGCCATTCTGTCCGGTGAAGATCAGCGCCTGCTGGTCATCGTCGGCCCCTGCTCCATCCACGATCCCGCCGCCGCCCACGAATACGCCCTGCGTCTGAACACCCTGCGGGAAGAGTACAAAGAGAGCCTGTGCATCGTGATGCGCACCTACTTCGAGAAGCCGCGCACCATCGTCGGCTGGAAGGGGCTTATCAATGATCCGCGCCTGGACGGCAGTTTCGACGTCAATGAAGGGCTCAAACTGGCCCGCAAACTGCTGGTGGACATCAACGAGACCGGCATGCCCACCGCCACCGAGTTCCTCGACATGGTGACCGGCCAGTACATCAGCGATCTCATCACCTGGGGCGCCATCGGCGCGCGCACCACCGAGTCCCAGGTTCACCGGGAGATGGCCTCCGCCCTCTCCTGCCCGGTGGGGTTCAAGAACGGCACCGACGGCAACACCCGCATTGCCATCGATGCGGTGCGCGCCGCCCGTCACAGCCACATCTTCTACTCCCCGGACAAGGACGGCAAGATGACCATCTACCGCACCGCCGGCAACCCCTACGGCCACGTGATCCTGCGCGGCGGCCAC
This sequence comes from Aeromonas sp. ASNIH1, assembly GCF_002934285.1. Classification (NCBI taxonomy): domain Bacteria; kingdom Pseudomonadati; phylum Pseudomonadota; class Gammaproteobacteria; order Aeromonadales; family Aeromonadaceae; genus Aeromonas; species Aeromonas sp. ASNIH1. The sequence goes on from NZ_CP026228.1 coordinate 4,714,491, forward strand.
AGGCCCAACTACGACACCGCCAGCATCGACGAGGCGTGCGAGGCTCTGGCCCAGGTGGGCCTGCCGGAGCGCCTGGTGGTGGACTTCAGCCACGGCAACAGCATGAAGGATCACCGCCGCCAACTGCTGGTGGCCCAGGATATCTGCGATCAGCTGCGCCGCGGCCGCACCGGCATCGCCGGCATCATGGCCGAGAGCTTCCTAGTGGAAGGGCGTCAGGACGTGGAGAACGGCTGTGCCGCCACCTTCGGCCAGAGCATCACCGATGCCTGTCTGTCGTGGAGTGACACCGAAACCCTGCTGGCCATGCTGGCAGAAGCCGCCCAGGTGCGGCTGGAGAAAACCCGCCAGGGTTAACGGCTGCGCCATCATCCTTCGGCCAGAGCATCACGGATGCCTGTCTGTCATGGAAAGACACCGAGACCCTGCTCGCCATGCTGGCCGAAGCGGCCAAGGTACGTCTGGACAAGCCGGGCTGAACAGCGAATAAAAGCAAAGGGGCCAGTATTCCTGATACTGGCCCCTTATTCTTGCAGGCGGCCGATTACGCTTCGCTAATCGACCCTACAAACGCTATCTCTCCTCTGCGCCCCGTTCTCAAAGACTCGGCATAAACCAGGTGCGGCCGACCGCCTCGATACGATCGGTGCGGATCTGGAACACCCGCTCCAGCAGCGCCTCGTCGATGATCCCGACGTCCCCTTCCCCCACCACGCGGCCCTGTTGCAGGCAGAGCACGCGATCCGCCCAGTCGATGGCCAGATTGATGTCGTGGATGGCCACCACCACCAGCAATCCCTGCGCGGCCAGTTGCTTGAGCAGCCGCAGCAGCGCCATCTGGTGATGCAGATCCAGCCCCGCCAGGGGTTCATCCAGCAGCAGCACCCGCCCGGTCGGATTGAGGCTTGGCCACAGTTGCAGCAGGGTGCGGGCGATCAGCACCCGCTGCTGCTCCCCCCCGGACAATCGGCTGAAGTCCCGTGCAAGCAGGGGCGCCAGTTCCAGGGCGTCGCACACATCCGCCACCGCCTGCGCCTGGGCATCGGGGGCCCCCTCCTCCAGCCCCAGGCTCAGCACCTGGAACACCGGGATGTGGAACAGCTGGGGCTGGCGCTGGGGCAGCATGGCGCGCCGCGTTGCAAGCTCGGGCCAGCTCAGGGTCGTGATGGCCTCTCCTCCCAGCAAGACGGCGCCATCGGCGGGCAGCAGGCCCGCCAGGGCCCCGAGCAGGGAGGACTTGCCACTGCCATTGGGGCCGAGCAGGGCCACCAGCTGACCACCGGGCCAGGCGAGATCCAGGGGGGCGAGGCGATGGGGGATGGCCAGGGCACGGGCCTCCAGCCGCCAGGGGGCGGGATCAGCGGGACACATCGGCATCTTGCCTCAGCAGCAGATAGATAAAGAGCGGGGCGCCCACCGAGGCGGTGATGACCCCGATGGGCAGTTCACCGGCGTGCAGCGCCGAGCGGGCCACCAGATCGGCCCCGAGCAGCAGGGCGCCGCCCCCCAGCGCCGAGGCGGGCAGCAGAAAGCGCTGATCGCTGCCACCGCACAGGCGCAGCAGGTGAGGCACTACCAGGCCGACGAAGCCGATGACGCCGCACAGGGAGACCGCCACCCCGGTCAGCAGGCAGACCGCCAGCACCAGGCGTACCCGCATGCTGTCCACGTTCAGCCCCATGAGGCGAGCCTGAGTCTCTCCCAGCAGCAGTTGTTGCAGTGCCCGCCCCTGCCAGCAGAGCCAGCCGAGGGTGAGGGGCAGCACCAGCCACCACCAGGCGAGCTGCTGGCTACCGTAGGCGAGGCTCCCCATCATCCAGAACATGAATTCCCGCAAGGCGCCGTCGTCGGCGAAATACATCAGCCAGGTCATGGCCGCATTGGTGAGGATGCCGATGGCGACCCCGAACAGCAGCAGCCGCCCATGGCCGAGCCATGCCCGGCGTGCGAGACGGATGAGCAGCATGGTCACCACCAGGGCACCGCCAAAGGCCGCCAGCGACAGCCCCCAGCCCGGCAGATAGAGCCCGAGCCCCTTGGCCACCGCCATCGCCACCATGGCGGCCAGCCCAGCGCCGCTCGAGACGCCGAGCAGGCCGGGTTCCGCCACCGGATTGTGCAGCATCACCTGGAGCACGGCACCACCGCAGGCAAGGGAGGCCCCCGCCAGCAGAGCCAGCAGGGCGCGCGGCAGGCGCAGCTCCAGCAGGATGCGCAGCTCCAGATCTCCCAGCGGCTGCCAGGGCAGCAGCACGAACTCCCCGAGGGCGAGGGAGAGCAGGAACAGGGCCAGGGTCAGCAGCGACAGCAGGAGCAGCCAGCGGCGCTGCCAGCGCTGCTGGCGACGGATGAGAGCGAGATACACGGGATCCCCAAGAAGCGAGGCCCGCCGGGGGGCAGGCAGGAAAGCTGCATGATAACAGCGCGTTACCACCCAAGGTCAAGGCTGGTAGGGCTTGGCCAGCGCCGCTATCTCGCCGCTCTCCACCATGGCTTGCAACGCCTGCGCCAGCTTGGGGCCCAGCTCATGGTGGGGTGAGTGCTTGCTCATCCCGAGGTAGAGCATCACCGGGTTGGGGGGCTGGAAGGGCGCCTTGACGAGGCCGGCGTCGTTGCGCTGGCTCAGGGCGTAATCCACCTGGCAGTCGGTCCCTATCATCAGGGGCAGGTGGCCCCGCTCCACCATGCGCTGCAACTGGTCTTCGGTGGGGACCCCGTGCTTGTCGAGCTGGGTGTCGCCATCGAAGGGGGGGAAGTAGGCGGAGTTGAGCACATAGCCTATCTCGCGGCCTCGCAGATCCTCGTAGCGCCTGAGACCTGCCACGGCGGCGGGCTTGCCATAGAAGGCAGGCCGGCACTGGTAATAGGACGGCTGCAGGTAGTCGATGAAGGCGGCCCGCTCCTCGGTGTGAGCCAGCCCTATCATCAGATCCACCTGACCGGTCTGCATCTGTTTGAGTGCCCGTCCCCAGGGCACCCGTTTGAGGGTGAGCACAATGCCGCTGCGTGCCTGCAACTGGCGCAGAATGTCGATATCCAGCCCCTGGAAGTCGTCGTTCTCTGCCAGCATGCGAAACGGCGGCCAGACATCGGTGGCCACCGTCAGGGTCGGCGCACCTTGCGCCCAGCAGGCAAACAACAGACAAAGCGCACCCCAGCTTGTCTTGCCCATCCAGCTTTCGCCTTCTTTTGTTACATCCTTGTGAGCTAAAAATACCCTCAAGCACCACTTATGAAAACCCATGGAGTCGAGATAAAATGCATTGATTTAAAAGGAGAACCTAATGAACCCCATCATGACCAGTATCGGCCTGCTCATCTGCAGCAACGTCTTCATGACGTTTGCCTGGTACGCCCATCTCAAGAGCATGAATCACAAACCCTGGATCATCGCCGCCCTGGTGAGCTGGGGGATAGCCCTGTTCGAATACCTGTTGCAGGTGCCCGCCAACCGCATCGGCCACACCGTGCTCTCCGTCGGGCAACTCAAGATCCTGCAGGAGGTGATCACCCTCACCGTGTTCGTTCCCTTCTCCATCTTCTATCTGAAAGAAGACCTGAAGTGGGACTACCTCTGGGCGGGTCTGTGCATCCTGGGCGCGGTCTTTTTTGTGTTCCGCGAAAAACTGACCGGCGCCTGAGGCTGTACACTCAAGCCATTCATCATCCCCCAGCCCTTTGAGCGACGAGGCCCCTCATGGAATTGAGAGACATGCTGCAGATCCTGGCCAAACAGGACGGTTCCGATCTCTATCTCTCCACCGGCGCCCCCCCCTGTGCCAAGTTCAACGGCGCCCTGCGCCCCCTCACCCAGGAGCCCCTGGGGCCGGGCGAGGTGGCCCGCATCGCCTACGACATCATGGATCTCGAGCAGAAACAGCAGTTCGAGAAAGAGCTGGAGATGAACCTCGCCATCTCCCTGCCCCAGATAGGCCGTTTTCGGGTCAACATCTTCAAGCAGCGCAATGAAGTCTCCCTGGTGGCGCGCAACATCAAGACCGAGATCCCCCGCTTCGAGGATCTCAAACTCCCTCCGGTGCTCCTCGACACCATCATGGAGAAGCGGGGTCTGGTGCTCTTCGTCGGCGGCACGGGGTCCGGCAAGTCCACGTCGCTCGCGGCCCTCATCGATCATCGCAACCGCAACAGCGGCGGCCACATCATCACCATCGAGGATCCGGTGGAGTTCGTCCATCGCCACCAGAAGAGCATCATCAACCAGCGGGAGGTGGGGGTGGATACCCGCAGCTTCCACGCGGCCCTGAAGAACACCCTGCGCCAGGCGCCGGACGTCATCCTCATCGGCGAAATCCGCGATCGGGAGACCATGGAGCATGCCCTCGCCTTCTCGGAGACCGGGCATCTGGCCATCTCCACCCTGCACGCCAACAACGCCAACCAGGCGCTGGATCGCATCATCAACTTCTTCCCGGAGGAGCGCAGACCCCAGCTGCTCAACGACCTTGGCAACAACCTCAAGGCCTTTGTCTCCCAGCGGCTGGTGAAGACCACGGACGGCGGACGCCGGGCGGCGGTGGAGGTGATGCTCGGAACCCACACGGTGCGCGATCTCATCAAGCGCGGCGAGTTTGGCGGCCTCAAGGAGATCATGGAAAAATCCAGGGCCCTTGGCATGGTGACCTTCGACAGTACCCTGTTCGATCTGGTGGTCGAGGGGGTGATCGACGAGGAGGAGGCAGTGAAGAACGCGGACTCCCAGAACAACCTGCGCCTCAAGATCAAACTCTGGCGGGAGAAGGGCCAGATTGGCAACAGCGCGGCGGCGAGCGGCTGGAGCCTGGAGCCCACCAAGGACGAGGGTGACCTCTTCTAAGACCGGGCCCGGCGGCCACGAAAAAGGGAACCCTCGGGTTCCCTTTTGCATATGAGCAGGCGTCAGCCCTTCTGGACCAGCCCTATCTGGCCGGGCTCGCACCACTCGAACGTCACCTCTTCGTGCTTGCCGCAGCAGGAGCCGCCACACAGGCGGCTCTCCCGCTTGGCGACGCGCCCCTTGCGCATCCAGACTCCGAGCATGGCCTCTACCGCATCCTCGGAGGTGTGGAAGTGGCGGGCCAGCGCCCGCCGGCTCACCTTCTTGTGCAGGGCCAGATAGTCCCCCAGTTCACGCAGGATCACAGGATACCCCCCTCTCGGCGCACTCGCCCCTGACCATGAGCCCCTTCACAGGGTCACCACCTTGCGGGCGACGATGTCGCCGTGACGACGCCCCAGCCACCAGAGCAGCACCAGGGAGAGCAGATAGCTCAGGCTCCAGACCAGGCTCTGCGCCGGGTGGGCATCGAAGGTCGCCAGTTGATAGAAGAGGGTGGCGCACAGGAAGGCGACGTAGTTGCACCAGGCGGCGGTGAACAGGGCCCACTGGCGACCGGTCTCTCGTACCAGGGCCCCCATGGCGGCAGCGCAGGGCATGTAGAGCAGCACGAACAGCAGGTAGGCAAAGGCCCCGGCCACGCCGTCGAAGTGGGTCTGCATATTGCCGTAGGTGGAGGTATCCACCTCCTGGGCCTCGGCTGCCGCCTGCTTGTCCTCCAGATCCCCTACCTTGAGCCCCATGGGATCGGCGGGGTCGATGTCCGCCAGGTTGGCGGGAATGGTGGCCAGCGCCGCTTTCAGGCTGCCCAGCAGGGAGTATTCACTCTCCTCCTCATCACCGGCGCCGCCAGCGTAGAGGCTGTTGAGGGTAGCGACCACCGCCTCCTTGGCAAAGATGCCGGTGAGGATGCCCACCGTGGCCTGCCAGTTGTCGTCCCGCACGCCTATGGGATGCAGCACCGGGGTCATGGACTGGCTCAGCTTGCTCAGCACCGAGTTCTCCTGATCCTGGTTGCCGAAGCTGCCGTCGGTGCCGAGGGAGTTGAGCACGCTCAGCACCGCCACCATCAGGACGATGGTCTTGCCCGCGCCGAAGATGAAGCCCTTGAGTTTCTGCCAGGTGCGCAGCCCCACGTCCACCGGACGGGGCCACTCGTAATCGGGCATCTCCATCACCATGGAGTCGCTCTTGCCCGGCAGCAGGGTGCTGCGCAGGAAGAGGCCGGTGAGCACCGCCACCAGGATGCCGAACAGATAGAGACCGAACACCAGGTTCTGCCCCGACTCGGGGAAGAAGGCCACCGCGAACAGGGCGTAGACCGGCAGACGGGCACCGCAGGACATGAAGGGCGCCATGGCCGAGGTCATCAGCCGCTCGCGCTCCGACCCCAGGGTCCGGGTTGCCATCACCGCGGGCACGGTGCAGCCAAAGCCCATCAGCATGGGGACGAAGGCCTTGCCGGGCAGGCCGAGGCGACGCATCAGGGCATCCACCACGAAGGCGGCACGGGCCAGATAGCCGGAGCTCTCCAGCACCGCGAGGAAGAGAAAGAGACAGCCCACCACGGGGATGAAGGTCGCCACCGTCTGCAAACCGGCACCCACGCCGTCCGCGAGCACGGCTCCCAGCCAGTCGGGGGCATTCATCAGCCCCAGCAGGTGGTGCACCCCGTCCACGAAGAGGGCCCCCCCGAGGATGTCGAAGAAATCGATGAAGGCGCTACCCACCTTGATGGCGAACATGAACATCAGGTACATCACCAGCAGGAAGAAGGGGATGCCCACCCAGCGGTTGAGCAGCACCCTGTCCAGCCGTTCGCTCTGGGCGACGGTGAGCTTGTCCTGATGGCGGCACGCCTGCTGGCACCAGTGGTGGATATGGCCGTAGCGCAAATCAGCGAGTTGCAGGTCGATGTCCTGGACGTGGTGGGCGCGGCTCACCACGTTGTCGGCCGCCGCCTGCTGCCCCGCCGCCAGGGTCTCCTGCATGGCGATGTCTTCCTCCAGCAGGCGCAGGGCGCGGCCACGGCGATGCAGATGATGGGGGGCGAGCAGGGTCTCCAGCTCGGCGATGTCCCCCTCGAGGGGCTGACCGTAGTCGAGCACCAGGGCGGGCTGGGACTGACCGATAAACTGGTGGATCCCCTCTTTGAAAGCCGCCACCTGCTGGCGATTGTGGGCCGAGAGCGACACCACGGGGCACCCCAGCGCCTTGGCGAGCAAGGCCTCGTCGATGGTGATGCGCCGCTTTTGCAGCAGATCCATCTTGTTGAGCACCACCACCATGGGCAGCCCCAGCTCCCGCAGTTGCAGGGTGAGGTAGAGGGAGCGCTCCAGGTTGGCGGCATCGATGACGTTGAGCAGCAGATCCGGCTGCTGGCGCTGGACGAAGCGACTGGCGATCTGCTCGTCCAGGCTCGCCTCCTGGTTGGCCAGGGCATAGATGCCGGGCAGGTCCACCAGGGTGTATTCCTGCCCGCGGGCAGCAAAGGCCCCCATCTTCTTGTCGACGGTGACCCCGCTCCAGTTCCCCACCTGCTGGCGGGAGCCGGTCAGGGCGTTGAACAGGGAGGTCTTGCCGCTATTGGGATTGCCCACTGTGACCAGGTTGTAGCTCATACCGGCTCCACCTCGATTTGCTGGGCCAGACTCCGCTGCATGGAGAGGCAGATGCCCTGGCACTGGATCTGGAGCGGGTCCCCCAGGGGGGCGGCCCGCAGATAGAGGATCTCGGTCTGGGGCAGCAGCCCCATCACCATCAGCTTGCGCCGCAAGGCGCGGCCAAGGTGGTTCATGTGCGTGATGCGAGCGCTCTGTCCCGGCGACAGCTCTGTGAGTACCATGACGGGCTCCTGAAGTTAAACAAGAATAATTCGCTTTTAATGGGGGGATTATAAGCTGTGCCCTCAACATTTATTTGCGTAAAATCAAACTCCGCTTAGCTAACCGACAAAGTATTGCCATGAGTCACGACAACAACAGCCGCCTGGTCTACAGCACGGACGGCGGCATGATCAAGGAATCCGCCCCTGCCCAGCACGCCTCCCCCTTCCCCGCCGACGGGGTCGTGCGCATCCGCCGCGAGACCAAGGGACGCAAGGGGGCCGGGGTCATCAGCATCCACGGCGTTCCCGCCGACCAGCAGAAGGCCCTCGCCACCCTGCTCAAGAAGAAGTGCGGTACCGGCGGCGGTCTCAAGGAGGGGATCATCGAGATCCAGGGGGACAAACGGGACCTTATCAAGGCCGAACTGGAGAAGGCCGGCTTTCAGGTCAAGCTGGTGGGGGGATAATTCCCCATCCCGCGCCTTGCCTCACCGGGGGTTTTTCCCTAGAATGCCCGCTCCCATCGAGGGGGAGTAGTCTCGCCACGGACCCGTTTCGTGCGCGATCCTGATCAACATACTTGGTGCCAACTCACCATGGTCAGGGTGATCCGGGCAATGCCGGATTTGACAAGACCTTTGACGGGCCAGTGCCAAAACCGGGGACGGATGGCGCAGGCTTGTCTTTGGTTTATAACAATTCCGTCCCCCGGTCATTTTTATGGAAGCCTTGTTAACCTCCACCATCAGCGTTGCCATCGCCGAGATCGGCGACAAGACACAGCTGCTGGCCCTGTTGCTCATCTGTCGTTTTCGCAAACCCTGGCCCATCATCGCCGGCATGCTGGCTGCCACCCTGCTCAACCACGCAGGTGCCGCCTGGATAGGGGAATTCATCAGTCGCTGGATGGATCCCAAGGTGATGACCTGGCTGGTCGCTGGTGCCTTCATCGCCATGGCCGCCTGGATCCTGGTGCCGGACAAGATGGACGATGAAGAGAGTTCCCTGGACAAGTACGGCCCCTTCATGGCCACCTTCGTGCTCTTCTTCATCGCCGAGATCGGTGACAAGACCCAGATAGCCACCGTGCTGCTGGCAGCCAAGTACGACTCCCTGATCCAGGTGATCACCGGGACCACCCTCGGCATGATGCTGGCCAACGTGCCCGTGGTGCTGCTCGGCAAGCTCGGGGCCGACAAGCTCCCCCTCAAGGGGATCCGTATTGCCTGCGCCATCCTCTTTGCGGGGCTTGGCATCTCCACCCTGATCTTCGCCTGACCTCCAAAGAAGCCGGCGGGGATCAGCGTGAGCACTGATCGCCACCGCCGCCCCGGACGTCCTTCAGGCCCCCTCCTCACGGCGGGGGCCTTTTTAGTGCAAAGACATGGCCCCGTGCCGCGACCTGTGTCGCAGCGCCGACGGCGCCCCTGCCCCGAGACGCGTCGCCGTGCCATAATGCCTTATCTTTCAGGCATCACGGCTTCAGGAGCCCCCATGCATCTCACCTCAAGACAGACCCTGCTCGACTGGGTCAGGCGCGGCCGCCTGCCACGGGCCTCGCTGCCTGCCGCCCTGGCCCTGTGCGATCTGCCCCCCGGCCCTGCCCGCTGGCAGTGGCTGTTCGACAGGCTGCTGCTCTGGCTCGGCTGCCTCTGCCTTGGCGCCGGCCTCGTCTTCTTCGTCGCCTTCAACTGGCAGGCCCTGGGGCGCCTCTCACGTCTCGCCCTGCTGGAGCTGCCGTTGCTCGCCATACTCCTGGTGCTCTGGCGCAAACCCATGAGTGACACCCCGCGCCAGGCCCTGCTGCTGGCCCTGGCCCTCAACCTCGGCGCCCTGCTCGCCCTGGTGGGTCAGACTTACCAGACCGGCGCCGACCCCTGGCAGCTCTTCGCCACCTGGGCCCTGATGCTGCTGCCGCTGGCGGCCCTTGGCAGAAGCCCGCTGCTCTGGACCCTGGCCTGGCTGCTCGGTCAGCTCGCCCTGGTGCTCTACTGGCGGCTCGGTCTTCTCGATCTCTTCTTCTCCTTCAACGAGGAGGCCCTCGGCTGGTGCCTGACCCTGCTCAACGCCGCCCTCTGGGGTCTGCTCATCCTGGTGCCCGCCCGCTACGCCCTGATGCCCTCCTGGCTCGCGGGGCTGGCCGCGGGGCTCGGCATCACCCTGCTCACCCTGCTGGCCCTGTTCGATGCCGCCTCTCCCTGGGTCTGGCCTGCCTGGCTCGCCTGGCTCGGCGCCGCCTACCTGCGCTGGCACCACAGGTTCATCGCCGGGCTCGCCATGGGGTGCCTGAGCCTCATCGCCGTGCTCCTCGCGGCCCTTGGCAAGTGGATGGAGCCGGACATGAACGGCTTTTTGCTGCTGGCCCTCATCGCCATCGGCCTGTCGGTGATGGCCAGCCGCTGGCTGCAACAACAACGGAGGCAGCATGTCTGATCTCACCCCCTGGGAGCGCCTGCGTGCTGCCCAACTTGTGGAAGGGGATGCCCCCCGGGATGAACAGCCCCATTGGTCGGGCCGTTTTCTGCTCGGCATGGTGGGCTGGATAGCCGCCCTCTTCCTGCTCTTCTTCCTCTTCATGGCCTTCGAGCAGCTGACCCGCGACCCCAACAACGCCCTCACCATGGGGATGGTGCTGATGGCCGCCGCCCTCGGTCTCAACCGCATGGCGACCCGCAGCGATCTCTGGGATCAGTTCGTGCTGGCGCTGGCGCTGGCGGCAGATGCCTGGCTGCTCTACGGCCTGCTGGACAGGCTGGATCTGAACGTCGCGTGGCTCTGGTTCGGTCTGACCGCCTTCTCCCTCGGGGTGGCCGCCCTGTTCGAGCACTGGCTGATCAGGCTGTTCCACAGCTTCGCCGCCGCCATCCTGCTCACCCTCGCCCTCGCCTGCCTCGGCCTGCACCTGCTGGCCCTGCCGCTGGTGATGGGCGCCGTCGCCCTGTGCTGGCTGCAGGCGGAGCGCGATCCCGCCCGCCATCTGCTCTATGAATCCCTCACCCTGGGGCTGGCACTCTCCCTGCTGGTGCTGGGACGGCTGCACCACCCCCTGTGGGAGGGAGGCACCAGCGTGCTCAATGAGCTCGGCAGCTCCCGCCTGCCCCTCTGGCTCAATCCCCTGCTCTGCGCCGCCCTGCTGCTCGCGGTCATGGTTCGCCTCAGGCTGCCGCTGCGCTACGGGCTGCCGCTGGTGGTGATCAGCGCCATCATTCCCGGCATGGGGGCTGGCGCCCTGGTGCTGGTGCTCGGCTTCTACGCCGGCAGCCTGGCCCTGATGACCCTGGCAGGCCTGCTGCTGCTCGGCTTTGGCTCCCTCTATTACTACGATCTGGGGCTGACCCTGATGACCAAGTCCTGGCTGCTGCTCGCCTCGGGGGCCCTGCTGCTCGGTACCCGTCAGTGGCTCAAGCACCTTCACCACAGGAGCCCCTCATGAGACGCCTCGCCTTTTTGCTGACCGGTCTTGCCCTGCTCGCCGGCATCAACGCCGCCGTCTGGCGCTTCGAGCACGCCATGAGCCAGGGGGAGGTGGTGCTGATCGAGCTGGCACCGGTCGACCCCCGCTCCCTGATGCAGGGGGACTACATGCGCCTGAACTACGCCCTCGCCCGCCAGCTGGCGGGCCGCCAGGCCGCCGCCGGCCCCCACACCCTGGTCATTCGCCTGGATGAACATCAGGTGGTGCACTGGGTGGAAGGGGGCAAGCCCGAGGCCCCGGGCCCGGAGGAGCGCCTGCTCAAGGTGCGCCAGCGCGACGGCCAGTGGTTTATCGGGCCAGACGCCTTCTTCTTCGAAGAGGGCACGGGAGATCAATATGAGTCGGCCCGCTACGGCGAGTTTCGCCTGCAAGAGGATGGCAGCACCCTGCTGGTAGGGCTGAGGGATGAGGCGTTCACCCCCCTGGGTCACACCCGCCCGGCCTGGTAAAAAGGGGGCGCCGACCCGGTTGTGAGTGGCAAGATGATGACGGCCCCCGGCGGATAACGTCTTCGCCGGGTGGCGAAACGCCGTGACTTGGCAACACTTGAAACTGGGCACTCGGCAGCAGGACGGTCAGGATGAACACAGACATTGCAGTCCCCCTTCGCAGACTGGTCGCTTGCGCCGCCCTCGCGGCCATGGTCTGGGGCACTCCCGCGACCCAGGCCAGCCCGGCGCTCGCCAGCCTGCACTACCTCACCGAAGAGCACAAACTCTACAACTTCACCGGGGAGGATGGCGCCCCGACCGGCTTTGCCATCGACCTGCTGCACCTGGTGTGGCAAAAGACCGGCACCCCTGTCCAGCCCGTCAGCATCCTCCCCTGGGCCAGGGGTTACTACCTGCTGACCCAGAAACCCAATGTGGTGCTCTTCTCCACCGCCCGCACCGAGGCGCGCAATCCCCTGTTCAAATGGGCCTGCCCCATCGGCTATGCCGAGATAGTGCTGATGGGGCTCGCCAATCGCCCCCTGACCCTGACCAGGCTGGAAGATGCCCAGCGCTACACCATAGGCGCCGTGCGATCCGATGTGGTGGAGCAACTGCTGCTCAACGCCGGCTTCGACGAGCAGAAGATCATGACCGCCAACCGCCTCTCCCAGGCCCTGCGCATGCTCACCTCGGGCCGCGTCGAGCTGGTCTCCAGCAACAAGTCCACCCTGCTGGATCTCATCAAGACCCAGCAGCTGGACCCCGCCCAGTTCGAGGTGCGCTGGATGTTGAGTTCCGAGCAGTACTGTTTCGCCTTCAGCCACCCGGTGGACGATGCCCTGGTCAGGGAGTTCCAGCTCGGCCTGACCCAGGTGCTGGCCAGCAGCGACTTCCAGCAGCTCCAGCACAAATACTTCCCCTCCCCCTGACCCCTTCCCCCGCCGGGGCCGCCATGGCCCCGGCCCGCCTTTGAGCCAGCGCACGAAACCCGTTTAATGTTCGCCACTTGCAACGACAAGGGGTGACGCAGACCGCCTCGGGTCCGTAATATAGGGCGCAGGAGCCTGTTGGCCCCTTTTTCACGGCAAGGGGCAGGGCGCACGGTGGCAGCGACAGTCAGGGGCGGCAGCGTGCCCGCTGGCCGCCTTTATCGGGCAGCACCGCGCTCACACCCTTCCCCGCCATCTCTCCGATCTCTTGGGAACACACATGCACAACACAGCGAAATGGTTGATGAGTCTCTCGGTCTGCGCCCTTCTGATGGCCTGCGGCGGTGACAAGACCACCGGCAAGGCCTGTCTCGGGTCAAACAACGACACCCTGGTGGAGGGGATGCAGGACAAATGCAAGACGGGGGACATTGTCGCCACCAAGCACCCGGCCTATTTCTGCGATTTCAACTACGCGGTCACCTTCAACAGCTACAACTCCGCGATTTGCGTCTACTCCGGCGGTCTGAAACCGGAGAGAACCACGGAAAAATCATAACTGGCGACCCATTTGCCCCGTCTGACACGAAGAGGGCGGCAGTATATGTGGTCAATGCCCGGGCGGCGGTGCCGCCCAGGCCATCCGGGGGCGGCTTCGCCCCTATTTCACCCGCATCAGACGGTGATGCTGCCCGGCGCACTCGAGCTGGAGCACCTGGGATCGGGCCATGGCCTCCACCCTGGCCAGCATCTCGGCGCTGTAGCCCTTGCGGCGCATCCATTGCAAGGGCTCCTCAAAGCCCCCTTCGTTGACCACGAAGGTATCTGTGTAGGACTCCTTGACGATGCTGACCACCCAGATGCGCTGCTGAAACTCGCAGAGTCCGGCCACCAGGGTGGCCGCCCGCCCGGCCAGGGCGCGCACACGGCGGGCAAGAAGATGAACCATGGTATGGGCTCCGAACTGATAAAAGGGAAAACAGACTGGCACCCGGGTGGACGCGCCACCCTGTGCCCTCTCAACCCGCCCCGCTCCTATCGCGGGGCAGACACCTGACTGGAAGGAGGCGGGTTCCCGCCCTCCCCTGCGGCCCGGCGCTGGCGCTTGACCGCATACATGCTCGCATCGGCCCGGTTCAGCGCCTCCTCGACGCTGACCTCGGCCGGCATCACGGCCACCGCCCCCACGCTGGCACCGGGATAATGGATCACCTTGTCCCCCACCGGCAGTGACAGCACGCTGTGCTCGAACAGGCGCTGGCGAAACGCCGCCACCGCCCCGTCCAGCGTGTCGGCGCCCGGGAAAGGCCCCATGCCCACGGCCACGAACTCGTCCCCCCCAAAGCGGGCCAGCAGATCGCCGCCGCGCAGGGTCTCGCTCAGTTGCCGCGCCATGGCGGTGAGCAGCCTGTCCCCCGCCTCGTGGCCATGCTCGTCGTTGATGGCCTTGAAGCCATCGAGATCCACAAAGGCGATGAGCACCGGATGCCCCGCCCGCTCCGACAACGAGAAGAGGCGGGTGAGTTCGAGCATCAGGGCGCGGCGATTGGGGAGCCCGGTGAGGGGATCGGAGAGGGCCAGGCGCGAGAGCTCGTCGTTGGCCTGCTGCAATTGCCGCAGCAGTTGCTCCCGCTCCACCTGTTCGGCAATCAGGTGCGCGAAGAAGGCAATGAGCTGCTGCGCCCCCGCCACCGCGGGTTTTTGTTCGGTACTGGCGCCGCACAGGGTGCCATAGAGGGAGCCGGTAGAGGTGCGCACCGGGCTGCTCAGATAGGAGCGAATGCCGAGCTCGCTGGCCGCCTGGGAGTCCCCCCACAGAGCGGCGACGTCGTCGGTGTAGCCAATCTCATCGTCGATGGCACGGCGACACAGGGTATCGCTCCACTCCACCGTCATCCCCTCGGGGATCTGCAGCCCGGCCGCATTGCGGGCAAACAGAACATGCTGGCTGCTTTGCCCGAGGTCAATCTCGGTGAGATAGGTCGACTCCAGCCCGGTCACCGACGCCAGCATCTCCAGCAAGGGGCGGGTCAGGCTCTCCAGATCCCGCGCGTTTATCATCTGCTCCGAGAGCGCCAGCAAAATTTTATCCATGCCTACCTCCACTACTGCGTGCATCTGATGGGCGGCTACCTTAGCCAACTCGGGGCGGGCCCGACAAGTGGCAGACCGCGATTGACCGGGGGAAAGATCGATTTGTTCACATTTTGGCATAACCGGACCCCAAGCGGCGTCGCCATGCGAAACACAGGGGCACAACTCTGCCCTCGCCCCTGGGTGCCGGGTCGATTCCCGCCACGTATTCGTCCACGGTAATCATCCCCTCGCCCCTTGAGGGAGAGAGTCAAGGTGTGGGGTCATTCACCGTCATTTGGCATGGCTACGCCGTAGGGTCGGTAGGGTCGGTAGGGTCGGTAGGGTCGATTAGCGAAGCGTAATCGTCCGCAGTAACCATCCCCTCTCCCCTTGGGGGGAGGGTTAGGGTGAGGGAGCGGTAACCTCATTGCCTGGCGAATGCCGCCCCACGCCTCAATGGCACGGCTTCGCCATGCAGGACGCGAGGACTGAGTCCTCGACGGGGTTTCGCGCGCCAGCCTCGGCGACTTCGGTTTGATCCCCTCTCCCCTTGGGGGAGAGGGTCAGGGTGAGGGGTCGGTAACGTCATTGCCTGGCGAATGCCGCCCCACACCTCAATGGCACGGCTTCGCCGCGCAGGACGCGAGGACTCCGTCCTCGACAGGGTTCCACCCGCCAACCTCGGCGACTTCGGTTTGATCCCCTCTTCCCTTGCGGGAGAGGGCTAGGGTGAGGGGTCGGTAACGGCATTGCCTGGTGCAATGTCGTCCCACGTGTGAATGGCATGGCTTCGCCATGCAGGACACGAGGGCGCGGCCCTCGACAGGGTTTCGGCTTTGTCCCCTCTCCCCTTGGGGGAGAGGGCTAGGGAAGGTGCGAACAAGTCCCTGATATGAGATCATGTTTGTCATCTGGAGCCATGAAAAAGGGTTCATCATGAGTCATCAGCTCACCTTCGCCGACAGTGAATTCAGCAGTAAGCGCCGTCAGACCAGAAAAGAGATTTTCTTGTCCCGCATGGAGCAGATTCTGCCATGGCAAAACATGGTGGAAGTCATCGAGCCGTTTTATCCCAAGGCTGGTAATGGCCGGCGACCTTATCCGCTGGAAACCATGCTACGCATTCACTGCATGCAGCATTGGTACAACCTGAGCGATGGCGCGATGGAAGATGCTCTGTACGAAATCGCCTCCATGCGTCTGTTTGCCCGGTTATCCCTGGATAGCGCCTTGCCGGACCGCACCACCATCATGAATTTCCGCCACCTGCTGGAGCAGCATCAACTGGCCCGCCAATTGTTCAAGACCATCAATCGCTGGCTGGCCGAAGCAGGCGTCATGATGACTCAAGGCACCTTGGTCGATGCCACCATCATTGAGGCACCCAGCTCGACCAAGAACAAAGAGCAGCAACGCGATCCGCAGATGCATCAGACCAAGAAAGGCAATCAGTGGCACTTTGGCATGAAGGCCCACATTGGTGTCGATGCCAAGAGTGGCCTGACCCACAGCCTAGTCACCACCGCGGCCAACGAGCATGACCTCAATCAGCTGGGTAATCTGCTGCATGGAGAGGAGCAATTTGTCTCAGCCGATGCCGGCTACCAAGGGGCGCCACAGCGCGAGGAGCTGGCCGAGGTGGATGTGGACTGGCTGATCGCCGAGCGCCCCGGCAAGGTAAGAACCTTGAAACAGCATCCACGCAAGAACAAAACGGCCATCAACATCGAATACATGAAAGCCAGCATCCGGGCCAAGGTGGAGCACCCGTTTCGCATCATCAAGCGACAGTTCGGCTTCGTGAAAGCCAGATACAAGGGGTTGCTGAAAAACGATAACCAACTGGCGATGTTATTCACGCTGGCCAACCTGTTTCGGGCGGACCAAATGATACGTCAGTGGGAGAGATCTCACTAAAAACTGGGAATAACGCCTTAAATGGCGAAGAAACGGTCTAAATAGGCTGATTCAAGGCATTTACGGGAGAAAAGATCGGCTCAAACTGAAAAAATGAAATGACTGAGTCAGCCGAGAAGAATTTCCCCGCTTATTCGCACCTTCCCAAGATGAAGCCACGGACTGGCACGGTATTGGCTCCCCCTGCAATCCGCCGAGTCGAGTTCAGCGGGTCAGGAGCGCCATCAGGGATGATGGCGCAGCCGCAGTCGGCACAGGGATGTGCCGTCTGCTGCGCTCCGTCCGACCCGTTGGACGAGACGAGGGAACCCGCGAAGCGGGCGGTTTGCCGGGGGAGAAGACCTTTGGTGACTTTGGGTCTTTCCAAAGTCACTCGCCCCAGCCCGAAGGGCGGGCGAAACACCTTCGAGGGCAAGGCCCTCGCCCAAACAAAAACCGCAGCCCCAGGGCTGCGGTTTTCTTATTGGCTCAACCTGTTGGCACTAGGCGCCAACAGGGCCACCGGCCTTAGGCACGGCGCCAGCTGGTCTTGCCGGCGCTGTCTTCCAGCACTATGCCCATCTCGGTGAGACGGGCTCTAGCGGCATCGGCAGCAGCCCAGTTCTTGTCGGCGCGGGCCTGGTTGCGCTCGGCGATCAGGCGCTCGATCTCGGCGACCTCTTCGTCCGCTTCGTCACCCTTGAGGAAAGCATCCGGATCCTGTTGCAGGATGCCGAGCACGGCGCCCAGTTCCCGCAGACGGGCGCCCAGTGCGGCGGCAACGGCCATGTCTTCACCCTTCTGGCGGTTGATCTCGCGCACCAGATCGAACAGGGCGGAGTAGGCTTCCGGGGTGTTGAAGTCGTCGTCCATGGCATCAACAAAGCGGGCCACCTGCTCGTCGCCACCGGCAGCAGCGGCCAGCGGCAGATCCCGCAATGCGGTGTACATGCGCTCCAGGGCGGCGCGGGCCTGCTTCAGGTTGTCTTCCGAGTAGTTGAGCTGGCTGCGGTAGTGGCCGGACATCAGGAAGTAGCGCACGGTTTCGGCGTCGTAGTGGGCCAGGACGTCACGGATGGTGAAGAAGTTGCCGAGGGACTTGGACATCTTCTCCTTGTCCACCATCACCATGCCGCTGTGCATCCAGGTGTTGACGTAGTCGCCGCCGTGGGCGCAGCAGGACTGGGCGATCTCGTTCTCGTGGTGGGGGAACTGCAGATCGGAGCCGCCGCCGTGGATGTCGAAGTGGTTGCCAAGGTGCTTGGAGTTCATGGCGGAGCACTCGATGTGCCAGCCGGGGCGACCCGGACCCCAGGGGCTGTCCCAGGTCGGCTCGCCGGGCTTGGACATCTTCCACAGCACGAAGTCCAGCGGGTTGCGCTTGGCATCCACCACGTCGACCCGGGCACCGGCCTGCAGCTGCTCCAGATCCTGGCCGGACAGCTTGCCGTAGTCGGCGTAGGAGTCGACGATAAACATCACGTCGCCGTTGTCCGCCACGTAGGCATGCCCTTTTTCCAGCAGGGTTTCGACCAGGGCGATGATCTCGCCGATGTGCCGGGTGGCGCGGGGTTCGATGTCAGGGCGCACCATGCCGAGGGCGTCGAAATCCTGGTGCATGTCGCCGATGAGGCGCTCGGTGAGATCGTCACAGGTCACGTGCGTTTCGGCGGCGCGCTTGATGATCTTGTCGTCCACGTCGGTGACGTTGCGCACATAGTTCAGCTCGTAGCCGCTGTAGCGCAGGTAGCGAGCGACGACGTCGAAGGCGACGAAGGTGCGACCGTGGCCGATATGACAGTGATCATAGATAGTGACGCCACACACATACATGCCCACCTTGCCCGGGTGGATAGGTTTGAATTCTTCTTTTTGACGAGTGAGTGTGTTGTATATCTTCAGCATCTTATGACCACTGCCTGTGAGTAAAATGGCCTGCCATTCTAACCGCATCCGGTATAGAAAACGAGGCGCAAAAGCCGACTCTCCCCCCTGCCATCTATGCCGCAGGGCCCTGATGGGCTAGAATTGCCACCACTTTATGCCATACACCTGCGAGCACCTTGCCGCTCGCGTCAAAATGAAAGGACAACTCATGGTCACTCTACACACCAACCACGGCGACATCACCCTCACCCTGAACGCGGAAAAAGCCCCGGAAACCGTGGCCAACTTCCTGCAATACTGCCGTGACGGCCACTACGACAACACCATCTTCCACCGCGTCATCGACGGCTTCATGATCCAGGGCGGCGGCTATGCCCCGGGCTTCGAAGAGAAAGAGACCCGCGCCCCCATCAAGAACGAGGCGGCCAACGGCCTGTCCAACAAGGTCGGCACCATCGCCATGGCCCGCACCATGGAGCCGCACTCCGCCAGCGCCCAGTTCTTCATCAACGTGAACAACAACGACTTCCTGGACTTCAAGTCCGCCACCACCCAGGGCTTCGGCTACTGCGTGTTCGGTGAAGTGACCGCCGGCATGGACGTGGTCAACAAGATCAAGGGCGTGAAGACCGGCAACTACGGCCGCATGCACCAGGACGTCCCGACCGAAGACGTGGTGATCACCAAGGTGACCCTTGCCGAGTAATCCCTGCCGGCCAGGCTCTGATACCACTGCGGCCCCGGCCGCAGTTTTTCCATCTGCCGCCCCCAACTGGCGCCGCCTCGACTATCTGGCCCGTGGCAACGCACGCCAGCGCTCGGCCCATGCCCTGCTGAGTGCCGGCCTGTGGGATGAGCTTGGCCGCCTGTGCGACGATATGGCCCTGGTGAGCACGGTCGCCATCGGGCTCGACCGGCCCGGCAGCGATCTCGACATCCTCTGCCAGCACCCGGACCCGGCCTCTCTTGCCGCGACGCTGGCAACCCAAGGCTGGCAGGTACGAAGCAAGGGCGAGCAGGTCTGGATCGCCGAGCAGAGCCGTCGCGGGCCCGATGGCCAGTGCTGGTCCCTTGAGCTCTATATCACCCCAGATCCCCTCGAGCACCTCAACGGCTGGCGCCACCTCAGCCTGATGGCCGCCCTGCTTGAGCGCTTTGGCGCCCCCTTCCACCGGGAGGTGCTGCGCCTGCGCGTTGATGAAGGGCTCAAGGGGGAAGCGGCCATGTGCCGCCTGCTGGGTCTGTCCGGCGACCCTTACGAGGCGTTGCTGACCCTGGAGGGCGTCAACCTTGCGGGGCTCTGCTGCCCTTCCCTCCCCCACCCGCTCGACGAGCAAGGTCACAGGCCTTGTCCGCCCCCAGGCGGGACTCTCTTACCATGATGCCCAGGAACTCATGAGCACCCTCTTTATCAGTGACATTCACCTCAGCCAAGGCAGGCCAGACATGACGGCGGCCCTGGTGCGCTTTCTGGCCGAAGACGCGCCCGGCGCCGACGCCCTCTATGTGCTGGGGGATCTGTTCGAATTCTGGATTGGGGACGACGACCCCAACCCGCTCCACCGCGAGGTGGCCGATGCCTTTCTCGCCCTGAGCCAGCAAGGGGTGCCCCTCTATTTCATTCACGGCAACCGCGACTTCCTCTTGGGGCGCCAGTTTGCCAAACGGGCCGGCATGACCCTGCTCGGCGACCCCTGCGTCATCGAGCTGTACGGCGAGCGGGTGCTGCTGAGCCACGGGGATCTGCTCTGCACCCGGGACGAGGGCTACCAGAAGTTTCGCCGCATCACACAACTCAAATGGCTGCGCTGGCTCTTCCTGCGCCTGCCGCTCTCGCGCCGCCAGGCCATCGCCCACAAGATGCGCGGCCAAAGCCAGATGGAGAATGCCCAGAAGAACCAGATCATCATGGACGTGACCCCGGAGGCGGTAGACGAGATGCTGCGCCAGCACGGTTGCCGCCTGATGATCCACGGCCACACCCACAGGCCCGCCATCCACGACTTCACCCTGGATGGGCGTGCGGCGCGGCGCATCGTGCTGGGAGACTGGTTCGAGCAGGGGTCGGTGCTGGTGTGCTCCCCCGCCGGGCAGCGCCTCGACACCCGCGCGCTTGGCTGAAGTCCTCTGCCTGCCATGGTCATGAGCGAGTCTCATATGACCGTTTCTGACTCACGCCGTGCTGCGGCGGGATACAAGCAGGATCCCTGCATATACTCTGGTTCTCTGCACACAATGAGGAGATGACCATGGGATTTCTTACTTGGGTGGTACTGGGGCTGATCGTCGGCATCCTGGCCAAATGGATCATGCCGGGCAAGGATGGCGGCGGTTTCTTCATGACGGTGATCCTGGGGGTGGTCGGCGCCATGGTGGGGGGCTATGTCAGCACCTTGCTTGGGATGGGAACGGTCACCGGCTTCAACCTGCCGAGCATCATCATCGCCACCGTTGGCGCCCTGATCGTGCTGTTTGTCTACAACAAGCTGCGCAGTTGAGACCCAGCCACCCATCGATGAGAGGGCGCCAATGGCGCCCTCGCTGTTTTCTGCCCCGCTGGCGCCAGCTTGCTGCGACCACCCGATCTCATCCCCCGCACCTTAGCCCGGCGCCGGGCTTGCATCATTTCTAGTAGAGGCGTCTAATAACCCCCCATGCCAACCAGCGACGCTCTGCCCCGCCGCCCTCGCGGCCGCCCTGCCCAGCACGGGCACACCTATGCCGACACCCGGGATCTGTTGATCCGCCGGGGCATGGAGCTGCTGACCGAACAGGGCATCGCCGCCACCTCCATCGAGCGGGTATTGCAGTCGACCGGGATCCCCAAGGGCTCCTTCTATCACTACTTCGCCACCAAGCACGACTTCACTCTGGCGGTCATGGATGCCTATCACCATTACTTCTGCCGCAAGCTGACGCGCTATCTGGAGGATGAGAGCCTGCCTCCCCTGGCCCGCCTTGTCGCCTTCGTCGACAGCGCCTGCCGGGGCATGACCCGTTATGCGTTCCAGCGGGGCTGCCTTGTGGGCAACCTGGGTCAGGAGGTGGTGCAACTGTCCCCCGAGCTGCGCCTGCGCCTCGAGCAGATCCTCCTCGACTGGGAGGCGCTGCTCGCCCGCTGCCTGAGGGATGCCGTGACGGCGGGGGAGCTGCCCCCTGATTGTGACTGCCCTGCCCTCGCCCATCAGTTCTGGATCGGCTGGGAAGGCGCCGTACTGCGCGCACGCCTGGTGGGCGATACCGAGCCCATGCTCTCTTTTCTCCGCTTTTTCATGACCTTGGCCAAATAGGTTTTTTTACGAAGATTAATAGTCAGTCAGTCCAATTAATGGGAGTAGACAAGATGTTCAACGGTATTCTGATCGAGAAAGACGAGGCGGGTTATCGCGCCAGCTACCAGAGCCTCTCCGAGGAGATGTTGCCTGCCGGGGATGTGACCGTGGCGGTAGAGTGGTCTTCCCTCAACTACAAGGATGGCCTGGCCCTCACCGGCGCCTCCCCTGTGGTACGCCGCTTCCCTCTGATCCCCGGCATCGACTTTGCCGGTACCGTGCTGGAGAGCCAGCATCCCGACTGGCACCCCGGCGACAAGGTGGTGCTCAACGGATGGGGCGTGGGCGAGACCCACAGTGGCGGGCTGGCAGAGCGGGCACGGGTCCGGGGCGACTGGCTGGTCGCCCTGCCTGAGCGCTTCCAGCCCCGGGACGCCATGGCCATCGGCACCGCAGGGTACACCGCCATGCTCTGCGTGATGGCATTGGAGAAGCACGGCATCACCCCCGGTGACGGTGACATTCTGGTGACGGGCGCCAACGGCGGTGTTGGCAGCGTGGCGATCACCCTCCTGGCCAAGCTGGGCTATCGAGTGGTGGCCGCCACCGGGCGGCTGCACGAGGCCGACTATCTGACGTCCCTCGGCGTCGCCGAGGTGATCGATCGCGCCGAACTGGCCGCGCCGGGACGCCCGCTGGGCAAGGAACGCTGGGCCGGCGTCATCGACACCGTCGGCAGCCACACCCTGGCCAATGCCTGCGCCACTACCCGCTACGGCGGCGCCGTGGCCGCCTGCGGTCTGGCGGGAGGGATGGACTTCCCCTCCACCGTCATGCCCTTCATCCTGCGCGGCGTTACCCTCTATGGCATCGACAGCGTGATGGCACCGCGCCCGCTGCGTCAGCAGGCCTGGGCCCGACTGGCCGAGGATCTCGACCTGACCCGCCTCCATCTCCTCACCCGGGAAGTGCCTCTCTCCCAAGTCGTGACCCTGGGGGATGCCTTCCTGGCAGGCCAGGTGCGCGGCCGGATCCTGGTCAATGTCCAGGGGTGATGACTGACGCGATATGAGCCTGCTCGCCTGACCAGGTCAGGCGAGCCTCTCCAGGGCATTTCGCAGCTACACGGAACGTCACCCCTCCTTCCCATCGTCCATGACAATGGACAACAGATGCGTTCAAATACTCAAGTGCAGGTTTCCCGGACAGAGGGACCGAAACACCTCTATATGCCGCACCTTCCCGCTGCACGCCCTCCCCCATCGATGCAGACAACCGTCACTCCTCACCGACAAGCCCCTGCCCTGGATACCCGTATTCGCCGAAATGAAGCCCTGTTCGCCCACGACTGCGAACCATTGTCTTGCCCACTGACAGACCCCCGTTAAACAATCGATGCATCGAACAAATAATTCAGAATAGGAATACGTTTTATTTATCACCGCATATAAAAAGGCTATGTCCCAATTACGTGTTGCATCGGGTGCCCTAGCGCCTCATGCAAACACATCTTGGTATTTACCTCCCTGCCGTAACGTTCCAGCATCCTGCGCCAGCCCAGATAATTCCTCAGGTAGTGGGTTGCGACTCCATGGAATCGTTCCATCCACTCCTTCAACCGCCGGTGATATCCGTTCACATGCTGGATGTGGTATGCCCCAATGACTCGCTCACCTCGACGGTTGTACACCACCTGATGTGTTATGCCCCGCGCTTGGCTGAAACTGGCATACACCCCTGCACCATCACTGCAAAGCACTGCATCGGGCGCGATGAGTGGCTGCAACACCGCTTTCACCGTCTGCGCATCCAGCCTTTCCAGCTGAAAGTCGGCTTGATGGCCCGCCCTGTCCTGCACCACCATCACCGGGATGTAATCCCGCCCGGTCCCCCGGGTACGCCCTTTCCCGCCACGATGTCTTGCCGGACGAGGCAACCCTCGCTGCCCCTTGAACGATTCGAGGAAGAAGGTTTCATCCACTTCAACAATGCCTTCTTCCCGTGTTGCCTGGTGGTTTGCCATCGCCTTCAGGAAGCGGTGACGCCACAAGAAGGCGGTGTTCTTGCAAACACCGCAGCGGACGGCGGCCTGGCGGACAGTGAGCCCGTCGATGAGAGCCTGGGCGTAGTCCTCCCAATGCTCAGCCTTACGTAATCTGGCCAAAGGCGTCTTGGTGAGGAGGGAGCTGGTTCGCCGACACTGCTTACCACGGTAACGACGCAGCCCACGGCTCCAGCCCCAGGGGGCCAGCTGGGTGGCATACGCCTGGCAGTGGGGACAGCCGCAGCATGTGGGTAACTGGGCATGGAGGGACGTAATCGGGTGTGGAGCGGCGAGCTCATGCTGAGCGACACGGCGCTGACGCAGAGTAAGTAATGGAAAGAGGGACAACAGGTGTTGGAAGGCTGGCGTATCCATGATGAAGGTCCTCGCGGTGATGTACAGATCTAGTTATCACCTGACACCGGCCTCAAACCGGTGTCTTGTTTACGCTACTTTAGTGCGCACTTCCTTCGGTATCAATTTCAGACCCTTTTTGAACATGCTGTAGGGGGTTTGACCCTCCATCATCCTGCCCTGATGTGGCCGCTGGGTGTTGTAGTGATCCAGATAGCTGTCCAGGTCTGTCTGCATCTGCTCCACTGATTCATACCAGGTCGTCCTCCCCTTGATACGGAAGTGTTCATCCAGCAGGGTGCGATGTAGCCGCTCGATAAAGCCGTTGCTCTGCGGCCTGCGTACCTTAGTGGTCCGGTGCGCAATCCCCTCCAGTTGCAGGAACAGCTCGTAGGGGTGATGGTCAGGGCGCCCGCAGAACTCGCGCCCGTTGTCCGACAGGATGGTATAGACCCGCGCCTCGTGAGCCTCGAAGAACGGCAGGACCGTTTCGTTGAGCACATGGACCGAGGTCACCGGCAGCTTGCTGGTGTAGAGCCGTCCCCAGGCGTGGCGGCTGTAGCAGTCCAGTACGGTTTGCAGATACACCTTGCCCACCCCCTTGAGTGCGCCGACGAAGAAGGTGTCGACCGCCACCAGTTCCCCGGTGTAGTGAACCTCAATTTGGCGTTCGCGAAACTCGGGGCTGAAGCGCTCGAGCAGGCGGATCTGCTCGTCATTGAGCTCAATCGTCTGTTCCCTGTGGGTTTTCTCGAGGCGCAACAAGCGGTCATGCTTGGAGAGCAAGTCGTGCCGTTGCCATACGCCACGCACACCGCCCGCACTGACGTTGATGCCTTGCAGAGCCAGTTCTTGCGCGACCCGCAGCGGGCCATGGGTTGGTCTGGTGAGAGAGTAATCGAGGATGGCCTGTTCAATCTCGGGAGCGACCCGGTTGGGATGAGCGCCTTTACAGCCGGGGAGTTTGTCGAGCAAGCCCTCGGCGCCATAGGTCTGATAGTTACGGCGAATTTCGTAGAACTGCTGACGGCTGTAGCCGATGAGCTTGCAGGCTTTGCTGACGTTATTGAGCTCTTTGGCGAGCTCTAGCAGGCTGAGTTTACGACGTGCTACTTTCTCGTTGGTGGTCATACGGTGACTCCGGATAACACGGTAGGGGTACCGTTTTGTTATCCGGTTTGAAGCCGTATGACCACTCCCTTTTGTGGGCAACTGTCAGGTGAATACCATCTCCATACAAAAAGGCCATGAAGTCTGGCTGGAGGCAACCTACAACGCTGTGCGGGGCAGCCATGGCAAGGTGATCAAGGTCATCAAGTTTGCCTCCAATATCACCCCGCAGATCAGCAAAGATCAGGCCGTACAACATGTGGCCAAGGTGGCAAATGAAACATCTGTCACAACCAAATCCTCCGCCATCAAAGGAGAGGATATGTTGACCACCGTCGTCTCCACTTCGGACAATATTGTCAGGCAGATGGAACATGCCAGCACCTTGATGAGCAAGCTCCACGCTCAATCCCAAAATATCACCGCCATCGTATCCACCATCAGCAGCATTGCAGACCAGACCAACCTGCTCGCGCTCAATGCCGCCATCGAAGCGGCGAGAGCCGGCGAACAAGGCAGGGGCTTTGCCGTCGTGGCCGATGAAGTTCGTCAACTGGCGGCAAGAACCTCCCTATCGACCAACGAAGTAGCCAATGTCGTCAGCCAGAATCAGCAGCTCACCAGGCAGGTCAGCGAGCAGATCCAGTCCGCGGCAGACGGCGCCATCCACGGGCAAAAGCAGATCGATGACGTTGCAAAAGTGATGGAGGAGATAAGACACGGAGCAGAAGAGGTGTCGACCATCATCTCGGAACTCTAGATAAATCTGGGAAGCACTCCGGAGCCTGCCATCGAGCAGGCTCTTTGATGTTCACACCAGGGGCCGTAGCTTGGCACTTGCAGATTCAAGAGATGAACCGGCTCTTCAGGTCGCGGCCATTCTGACAGTCAATTGACTAGAAACAAAAAGGCCACTATTGCTAGTGGCCTTATTAAGTCTTTGATTTTAATGGTGCCTGAGGCCGGAATCGAACCGGCACGACGCGAACGTCGAGGGATTTTAAATCAAAGAGATTCGTTTGCACCTCATTGCATGAAATAGCAAGCAGATGGAGCGAGTAACACCGCTAATTCACAACGAATGGCACCATGTCATAGGTCATCGCATACCGCTTATCACAGAATTCACAAAGATACGCCGCCGTGTTGGTCTTGCCCCCGATCTGATAATCTCTGAGCCTTCGC
This sequence comes from Aeromonas sp. ASNIH1, assembly GCF_002934285.1. Taxonomy (NCBI): domain Bacteria; kingdom Pseudomonadati; phylum Pseudomonadota; class Gammaproteobacteria; order Aeromonadales; family Aeromonadaceae; genus Aeromonas; species Aeromonas sp. ASNIH1. Next base: position 4,740,814 of record NZ_CP026228.1, read on the forward strand.
ATTTGCAATCGTTTCAGTCGGAGTCCCCCATGGCAGCCTATTCCCCTCCCTTCACCCTGACCCACGCCATGTTGAGCCGGGTGGCGGAGATCGCCGAATTGGTGGGGCAATGGCGCTCGACGCAGAGCTCGCAAGTGCCCATGCTGCGCCGGGAAAACCGGATCCGCACCATCCAGGCCTCCCTGGCCATCGAGCACAACACCCTGAGCCTGGAGCAGGTCACGGCGGTGATCGACGGCAAACCTGTGTTGGGATTGCCCCGTGAGATCCAGGAGGTGCGCAATGCGTTTGCCGCTTATGAAGCAATGTCGGCTTGGGCCCCTACCTCTTCTGCGGATTTGCTCAGGGCCCATGGACGTTTGATGCACGGGTTATGCGATGACGCAGGGCAATGGCGTAGCAGTGGGGTCGGCATCTATCGGGGTGAGCAATTAGTGCATATGGCTCCCCCCCCGACTCAGGTTCCGCGTCTGATGGAACAACTGGTGCAATGGTTGGCAGAAACAGAGGCCCATCCCTTGATCGCCTCTTGTGCCTTGCACTACGAGTTGGAGTTTATCCACCCCTTTTCCGATGGAAATGGTCGTATGGGACGCTTGTGGCAAACGGTGATCTTGAGCCGTTGGCAACCAGTGATGGCCTTCCTGCCGGTGGAAGCGATCATCAAAGAGCGCCAAGAGCACTACTACCACCAATTAAGTCAGGCCGACAGGCTGAGTGACTGCACCGATTTTATTCTGTTTCTGCTAGAGGCGCTGCAAGATGCGTTGGCCGAAGCGATTGCCGCACAGCCGACATCTCAGCCCACCCCGCCAGAAAAAGTGAGGGTAGAAATGCCGGTAGAAATGCCGGTAGAAATGCGGGTAAAAACGCCGGATGCGGTGTTGGCTATCTTGGTGGCTGAGCCGACCTTGACCCTTAAACAAGTAGCCGAGCGGATAGGCAGATCGACCAGCACGGTGGAGCGAGCGGCGGCGGCGTTGGTTAAGGCGGGACGATTACGCTTTGTTGGTCCACGCAAGGGTGGGCATTGGGAAGTGTTGTCATAGGACTGCTTGCTAAGGCCACCGAGTGAGTTGCTACAGCCGCCCAGCTTCCGGGTCGCATCAGTAAACATACAACCAGCCAAGTAAACCCAAGCGCAACGAACCCCATTTGCGCACAAAGGGGGGCGCAGTAACTCTCTGTTTTATCTCACTAACACCACAAGGTGTAAGATCTCCATTGGGGATAATCAGATACTGTGATACTTGCCCCACATCCCAATGGATAGACTCCTATAGGTCAGCTAACCTGACCTCACCACATCCCCAAAAAGACGCATGAAATGGAATTCTCGTCGCTCGCGGTATCTGTTCTGGCAACTACTGGCTTGTTCTTGTGCCCAATATTCTTATCTGTCGGGATCATCTTGTTAATAAGAAAAAGGCTTCGCTCACATAGGGTCAGCCCGTTGACCGCCGACCTGCTCAGGCCAGCGGGTCACACCCTGCAACAGCAAATCCAGGACCTGCAGATAGACCTCTTTTCCCAAATGCTATTCACACCATTGACCATGATGATGATCGGGTTCTACCTCTTGTTACAGAGCTACATCGATAAGAAGGCTATGAGCACGACTGTGATGCTGACTTCTGGGGTAGTCATGCTGAGTCTCTTTATCTATGGCACAACCAAAACTTACAAAATGGCCAACAAGGTTCAACACCTCAAGCTGGGTTACTCCTGTGAACTGGCAGTGGGTCAGGAGCTGGACCAAATCGTTAGGCCCCAACAGCACCCCTATCGGGTTTACCACGATATCCCGTTTGATGGATTCAACATCGACCATTTGATCATCTGCCCTAACGGGGTCTTTGTCATCGAGACTAAGGGTCGCTCCAAACCCATCAACAATGGAGAAAAACAGTTCAAGGTTCGGGTCGAAAATGATGCGCTTCACTTCCCAAACCATGTTGAAAAAGCGCCGCTCGAACAGGTCCGCCGTAACGTCACCACTGTGCGTAACTGGCTCAACAGTGCAACTGGGACCGAAGTCCCGGTAGGTGGCGTTCTGGTTCTACCTGGCTGGTTTGTGGATTTACGCCAGAAGATCACCTTCCCCTACATCGTCAGTGCCGCTGCACTCCCCAAGCAACTCCCCCAATTTAGGGCAGGCTCACTAGAACTCGCCCAGATCCAGGCCATAGCGCACCAGGTAGAGCAAAAAGTACGGGACGTCGCCAAGGCTGGCTAAGAAGACTGTATTGCTGACAGAGATTTCACCAATCGGCAAACTGAGTAGCCTACGTTAGTGAGGGGGCTTGCAGGTGTAGATACAAGCAGAGACACTTCAGAGCATCGCTAGGGAAGGTGCGAATAAGTCATATGGCACGAGAGCATTTAATGGTAACCCATTGATATTAAATGACTAAAATTTTCATTTTTTGTTCGTGGGATACTTGTTCGCACTTTCCCTAGAAGGACTTGCAAAGCACTATAAAGAGATTGAAACTAATATAGAGCATGGTCTAAAGGACTTTAAGACACTGAACGAATGTATCGCACAGACCAAAAATGTTTCCAAGTATATCGACATTGGCTTACCGCCGCCTACGTTCAGATTATGGGATAGCGAATCCTTAAAGGAAAACATTAAAAAATGTAGGGACGAGCAATATAATTGCATCGCTAGGGGTAGTGCTACCTATGTAATATCAGATTGGACATGGTTTGGCAGTAAATCTGATGGTGCAAAAATGGCAGGGGATTACCGAAAATTATTGCTGAAAGCCTTTAATGCAGAGTTTGAGACAATACGAAAACAAATGCGCCTTAATAGTTATGAAGTCGCTTTGAAAAAATTGTATAGATTGAATGAACAACTCACAAAATTAGGAGAGACCGTCGGTGCATACATTACAACGCAATATCTTGATTTTAAAGTTAAAGAACTGACCGTTTGGCATCAAGAGCTGGTTAGGCTTGAAGAGTTGAAGCAGATAAAGAAAAAACAACAAGCCCAACTCAGGGCACAGAAGTCGTCCGGTGATGATGTGGATGAGCTGGATGAGGAAATCGGAGTCACGGAGTCACAATTAAGAAGAGCAAAGCGGGCGGCAGAAAAATTGGTCGGCGAAGAGCGGGCTAGGATGCAGTTGCGCATTGATGAGATTGAGGAAGAAAAGCGTCGGCTGGAAGAGAAGTACAGTCGCGCCATCTCACAAGCCCAATTGACCCGAGCCGGATATGTATATGTGATTTCCAATCACGGTAGCTTTGGTGAGGATGTGGTGAAAATTGGCATGACGCGACGCTTGGAGCCCATGGATCGCATCATTGAGCTGGGAGACGCCAGTGTCCCATACAAGTTTGATGTCCATACCTTAGCGTTTGTTGAAGATGCACCAAAAGTGGAAAGAGCGCTGCACGAACTGTTTTCGGAGAATCGCGTTAATAAGGATAACTTTCGAAAAGAATTTTTCTTTACTGATCCAAAAATAGTTAAAGAAGCAATGGAAAAAATGGGAGTCGAGTCAGATTGGTACTTTGAAGCTGAAGCAAAAGAGTTCCGTGAGAGTGAACTGATCCGCACTACATTAAATGCTAAAAAAAGCAGCATGACACTGTCTTCCATATTACCTGCCAGCATCTAGGAGAAACGCGATGTTGATTACAAGCATTATCAGTATCATTCTGGCTCTGGTATTTTCCTTTTATTGCTATCAAAAGCACAATAAATTAAAACCTCTTTATGATGAGCTGGATCGACACTTTGCGCCCGTAGAAAGAGAGAAATCCAGGCTGGATGAGATCGAAGTTAGGTATAGGTTACTTCAGCAAAACTACCAAAGTGGTAGAGCTACATTGACGCTGCAAGAAGATTCCTGATTACCCATGACCCTCAGCCAGCTTCAAGAGCCGATATGGCATCGGAGGGCTTGCCACGACTGCATGCCCCAATTCAACCAACATGCTCTTGAGGTCAAAACGATGATTAAACCGGAAGCAGTATTCCGCAAGATGCCTTGGTAAATGCTTCGCTCCGAGCGTATGGCAACTGCCCCGCAGCGAGTTTTTCACATTTCCTATCATCGTGTTTACCCAGTTGAATGCCGGATGATCCAGCCAGTCCAGGTTGCCCCCGGTGACAACACCCAGGTGCTCACAATTGGCCTCCTTGACCGCTTTGAAACAGGCCAATCCATCGGATATCACCGCGCTACCACTGGCAATATGCCGTTTTGCCCAATCAGCAACGGACTTGGTTTTGAAACCATCGACCACCGTCATCCGCATCTTGATTGGATGTCCTTCCTTGTTCAGGGCCACTGCTGCCACAAACGGCGTCTTGCCTGCCGCGCCCCGACCCCGTTTACCACCACGGCGCTCGCCACCCCAGTAGACATCATCGAGCTGAATGATGCCGCTGATGGGCTGCTTGTCATCGGACTCTTTCATGGCTTGCAGCAGCTTGTGCTTGAGCATCCAGGCGGTGTCATATTTGACGCCCAACTGGCGCTTTAGCTCCATCGCTGACAAGCCTGTTTTGGTTTGTGACAACAGGTGCATTGCCAGAAACCACTTGGTCAGTGGGAGCTTGGTGTTTGCGAAAATCGTGTTTCCAGTCAATGACATCTGGTGACGGCAGTGATTGCATTGCCACACACGTGGCCGCCTTCTCAGGCGACAACAGGTCTTGTTGGCACATTCAGGGCAGACAAAGCCGTTAGGAAAACGCCAAGTGAACAGCGCGTTTTCGCACTGAGCCTCAGTGCCATAGTCCTTGAGAAACTCAAACAGGCTGTAGCCTTTCTGGAATTGGATTTTGCTTTTGGCCATGATCTCGCACCTCGATAACTGTACGTAAGATCAGTATAGTTCGTGGTAACTGACTGCTAATCATGGGTAATCAGGAGAAGATTTGATCAGCCAATATGACATTGGCATAGGGACTGTAGATCAGGCAATGTATAAGTGCTCCAAGGATTCATCCAGTTTAGATGCACTAAACCTGAGGCTCGCCAAAGTCCAGAGTGAAGCAACGCTACTGGTAAAGAATAAGCAAGCTTGCATCTGTACGTTAGGCGATAACTTCGTAGTCAATAACAGCAAGGCAAAAGCAAAAACTCTGATTAATCGTGAGATAAAATTGCGTCTGAGATGCTTCGATAATGAGGTGAACGCAGCTATTTCATTGGCAGACTGGAACAACATCAATCGCCTGATAAGCCGTATCCGACGCAGTTTTGATGAGATCAATGATTGCGGTAAAATAATAAAGACTCAGCTCCAAACTCCCTACCTTTTGCTAAAGCTTGAGGAACTAATGCTTTCCTATGAAGTAATAAAATTGACGTCAGATATAAAGGAGAGTGAACGAGAGGAAAATAGGCTACAAAAAGAGGCCGAGCGTGAAGAGGCAAAGATAAAATCTGCGGCAGAAAAAGCAACAAAAAATAGGGAGTTGATGGAAAAGCTGATTCAAAATGAATTGAGTAAGCTTGATTCCGCAACTGAGGAACAGCGTGAATTGCTGGCAATGCACCAACAAGAATTGAAAATCCTTAAGCAACGCGAGCAAAGGGCTGTATCGATGGCACAGATCACCCGCGCTGGTTATGTATATGTGATCTCGAACGAACTGTCCTTTGGCACTGACATTGTAAAAATTGGCATGACCAGACGAGTAGACCCGTATGATCGTGTTCGTGAGTTGGGTGACGCCTCAGTACCGGACACTTTCGACGTACACGCGATGTTTTACTGTGAGGACGCACCGGCGCTTGAATCGGCGCTCCATAAGCGGTTTGCTGATGTCAGGATCAATCTGGTCAATAACAGGAAAGAGTTCTTCAGGGCTACACCGGATGCTGTGATTGCCGCTGCTGAACTAAATGGCATCGAAGTGATCCGAGCGGCGTAGCGAACAGCGCTTGGTGGAATAACACCATTAGGGATACACATATATCTGTCTTTTCTCCCTCCTCGCTGATGACAAAAAAACAAGCCTCCCAGCCACAGGCCGGGGATACTTGTTTTGTGGATCAGGTGAGAGGGACACCTGAAACAGACGAAGGATGGACTAACCTACTGAGCCGCTGACCGGTTTTGAGTTGGGTTAGTCCATGGCTCCTTGCCCTGCATGGAAAGGTAAACTCCACAGCACCACTGCCAGTGCCGAACCGCCGCGGGTTCCTGTTCCTCTCCTGTCCGGTGCGACGGTTACGCAGCCACTGAGACGGTAAACACGCCCATCTGGTAGTAACTGACGAAGTTCGACTCCCACATCGTATAGAGCTCCCTGGCCGACGCTGGTCCCATCTGGCCGTAACGGAGGGTAATCCCCCCGAAAAACTGAGGTGCTCATAAGTAGAATTTTCTCGTATCTTGAACGCAGGAGGTTCTACATGAAAACATCACGCTTTAGCGATGCACAGATCATCGCCATCCTCAAGCAGGCCGAGTCTGGTTCACCCGTCCCTGAGCTCTGCCGTGAGCATGGCATCAGCTCCGCCACCTTCTACAAGTGGCGCTCCAAATTCGGTGGCATGGATGCCTCTCTCATGGCGCGCCTCAAAGAGCTGGAAGAGGAAAATCGTCGCCTTAAGAAGATGTATGCCGAGGAGCGCCTAAAGGCTGAGATCATCTCCGAGGCGATGGCAAAAAAGTGGTGACGCCATCTGCCCGCAGGGAGATGGCGACCAAGGCTGTGGCTCATTACGCCATTTCTATCCGTCTGGCTTGCCAGGTGTTCAAGGTGAGCGAGGGTTGCTACCGTTATCAGCCCGTGCTGGCTGATGAAAACCAGGAGATTGCCGACTGGCTACTGCGCCTCACCGCCAACCAGCGCAACTGGGGTTTCGGACTGTGCTTCCTGTACCTGCGTAACGTCAAAGGCTTTGGCTGGAACCACAAGCGGGTCTACCGGATCTATCGGGCGCTAGAGCTCAATCTGCGGATAAAACCCAAGAAGCGGCTAGTACGCGCCAAGCCGGAGCCGTTGGCAGTCCCTGACCAACCGAATCACTGTTGGTCGATGGACTTTATGCATGACCAGCTCAGCGATGGTCGTTCGGTGCGGTTGTTTAATGTGATCGATGACTTCAATCGCGAAGCACTGTGCATCGAGGTGGATTTTTCCTTGCCTGCCTCGCGAGTCAAACGGGTGCTGGAGCAGGTCATCGAGTGGCGGGGCAAACCAGCCGCAATCCGCTGTGATAATGGTCCGGAATACATCAGCGAAGAGCTCAAGCAATGGGCGCAGCAGAAGAGGATTGCGCTGAGGTATATCCAGCCAGGCAACCCGCAGCAGAATGCCTACATAGAGCGATTTAACCGCACTGTGCGTTACGACTGGTTGGGCCATTACCTGTTTGAGTCACTGAATGAGTTACAGGAATTTGCCACGAACTGGCTGTGGGTTTATAACCATGAGCGGCCCAATATGGCGCTGGGCGGCTACACGCCGAAACAGCGCTTGGCACAGGCCGCATGACCTCTACTTTTGAGTGCTCCAAAAAATGGGGGGATTACCGGAGCAGGTAGTATTCTTCGCTCAAAAAGTTGAAGTCGATCTCTTTGACCAACTCCGCCATATCATCCGGCCCCTGATAGCTAAAGTCTGTCACGTAATCGAACTGCCACTGGTCTCTACGCTTTAGCAGCCGTATTTCTACCGGATGAAAGCCGCCACGAACCGGGCCGTAATCCGGGTCTCGGAAGTTGAAGACCAGACTGGATTTTCCCTTCAGCACCATTCCAGATCTAACCAGTTCCAGATCCAGAATACTCATCAATGCCTGACTGACAGGCAGGGCAAAATCGCCCGCAAATGGGATCGTCATAATCACCTCAGATTGGTTGTTTGGGGGGGCTCACCCTTGGACAGGTGAGCACTATGCAGGGGTTATTCGATGGTAGAAGTTACGGTACAGAGCTCATTGGTTAGCGACCCCCAGCGCTCAAGGTAATCAGGTACCAGTTCGTGCAGCATCGGATTACCGTCAGCCTTCTGGACCAACTTCAGCCCGTCCGAGCGCAGAATGGCTGATAAGAATCCGGCGTTGTTGGCGCTGCCACCTTTAAACAGTCGCTTCATGACGCTGGATTTAAACGGCTTGTCAGCGGGCAAGGAGCGCAAGATGCCGTCAATCTCTGACAACGCAATCCACTCCTTGCTATGCAGACCCCCGCCCTGATTGCCGGTAATTTTCAGGAACAGCTCGCCACTCTCTTCATGACGACCAATGGCATAGAAAATCAGCCCTTCTGATCGGGCACTGAGTTTCTCGGCGGTATGGTTGAGCAAGGTGTGTATGGGGGCAGGGCCGCCGGGCACGGAGTCTGCGGTGTCGCCGGGTCCAGGCCTGGCCTTGTCGGCGTCAGCCGCAAGGGCTGGCGAGAGGGGGTCGGCGCAGCCGCTTGCTCCGGAGGTGAGTGGGGGCTCTGTGGTTGGCGCGGTGTCGGGGGTGTTTGATGCTGCTGCCGTATTACTGACAGGTTTAGGGGTCTCTTCAACGCGGTGTTTACGGGGTCTTGCCATGATAGTTTCCTTACAACGTCGTTAGATAACCGGAGATTGCGATCTCCAGATCATCGGTAGATGGGTCATAGATAAAGGGTCATAGAAAACGCGATAGCGTGACAGGACCGACTCCATCACTGTCACAGTGATCTCATTCGGTCTTTCGCGGATTGGCGGTGGTGCGACTTAACCGGTAATGCTGCTAATGCCGAGGTGATGACCGATAAATCATCCAGATAACCGGCAAATGGAATGGGATCGGGTACTACGTCGAACGGATTTACCAGATAAGCCAGCGCACCGATGATGAGCGCATAGCACCAGACCGGCAGATCGCCATCCGTGAGCAGGACATACAACAGCACGGCCTTCTCCAGCAGCTCCTTAATCCCCTTGATCTCTTTTAACTTGCGCATGATGTCGCTATGGCTGGGGTTACTCATGGTGCATCGCCTCCAGGGTGGGAAGCAGCGGTGCATCTGAGTGGATCAACAGGTATATCCCCGCCCCCTCATCGTTGAGGATAGTCAGCAGCAGACGCCAATCTTCGGATATGGCGAGCTCTTGCTCCGGGTAACGCAAACCGAACATCACCTGATTCTGGATATGCTGCGGTAAGACCTGAAACTCACTGACCGAATCACCCTGCTCGATAATGACCAGACTGCAACCGGTCGCGTCCCAGAATGCCCTCGCCTCCTCTACTGATGAAAAGGGCTCGATAATTTGCTCCATGACCATTGGATAAATGTCCGGGTAGGCCGCGAGCAATGTCTCCTCCGGCCATTCCATACAAGTTTTCATCGTGTTTCTCTCCAACAAAAAGGCCCTTAAGCTCAGATGAACTTAAGGGCCTGGGAACTGTGAAATGTGGACCAACAGCTGATGTGACAGCGCTGTCTGGTTATTAATATCTGTTTATAAACAATACCTTTTCGGTCACTCCGCCTGGATCATAGACGAGAGACCTTCGCTGATATTGCGACTACGCTCAGAGGTCAGCTTGGCATACCGCTGGGAGGATTGAATGCTGGCGTGTGCCAGTTGCGCCTTCACGTCATACAGGCTGTATTGACCGGAAGAGACCAAGGCACTGGCGACAGAGTGGCGAGCTGTATGGAAGCAGACCTCATCGCGGTCTTCGATACCGGCCTTCTGCAACACCCGTTCATAGGCACATCTGGGTTCACCGATGGGCTTGCCCTGACAGCGAATATGCTGGCTCGCGAACACATAGGGATTACCGGCTATTCTGGGGAGCTTCTCCAGAATATCGATAGCCAATGTGCTCAGGTAAATGATCCGGCTCTTGCCATTCTTGGTCAGGGGTACGAACAACGTCTTATCCTCCCAGTTCACATGTTCCCATTTAGCGAGTAACACCTCTGATTTTCTTGCCCCCGTCAGGTAGAGCATCGCAATGAAGCTGCCTGCGGCTTGATTGCGATCCTGCAATGCCACCTCAATGACCCGTTTCATCTCTTCAATCGATAGGAAGCGTGTCCTGGCATTGTCCTCCTTCAACAGCTTGATCTTGGCCGCCTCGTTGGTGTCCAGAATGCCCCAGCGCACCGCATAGCTACCCATGGTCTTTAACTGGGCCAGCACACGGTTGGCGGTACTCGGTGCGTAGGCCGTCTGCTGAGGGTTGTTAGGGTGAACCATCTCCGATTGCAACTGCAGGACATCCATCGCCTTGAGCTGTCGGTAACGTATGGCCCCAAAGCGTGGTTCTATGTTGTGTTTGAACCGCTGAATATCGCTGTTGATCGACCGCTTGCCGATGGTCTTGAGGTGCGGCAAAAAGGTCTGCCAGAAGAACTCCGAAAGGGTGGGCTCAGTTTTGTAGCTATCCCGCTCTGCTACCGGGTCGATGCCTTCTGCCAACATCGCCTTGTACTTGCGGGCAATGGTCCTGGCTTGGCTCACATCGATATCGCCGAATCGCCCCAGGGCGATGCTGCGTTTCTTACCCTGGAGGGTATAGCGCAGTAGGAAACGCTTACTGCCCTGGCTTTTTCCTGACAAGAGTTTTAAGCCGATGACCTCTGTATCGGAGAACTCCAGTTCAGTAGCGCCTGCGTCTCGTTGTTGTGCGGGCAAAGCCTTGATGGCTGCATTGGTAAAGCGAAATTTGGTCTGCATAGATACCTCCGATGATAGGTTGGATCATGGGATTAATATCTGTTTCAAAGGGGGTTCAATGCGGGTTTGGGAAGTGCGCGGCCAAGACGTAACAGCACGCCACGCTTGCCTTAGTACCAGAGACAGACCCCGGAAAAGTCCGGAGCAGTAGCCTACCAAACGTCCTTGGCTATGTTGGAAGACTGAGCAGGTTGTTCGCAACGAATTGCAGGAAGTAGTAAGTCGCTTAGACAAGAAATGGACAAGAAAGGAAAAGTGAGAGAGGGAAAACGCTGGGGAGCAAAAACAAAAACGACGCAATGAAGCGTCGTATCTGTTTAATCTGTAAGGCTTTTTCTTCAATTTTAATGGTGCCTGAGGCCGGAATCGAACCGGCACGACGCGAACGTCGAGGGATTTTAAATCCCTTGTGTCTACCGATTTCACCACTCAGGCACCGCAATCGGTATCAAGTCCGCGGGCGGGCTTGTCAATATGGAGGCACGTTCCGGAGTCGAACCGGACTAAACGGATTTGCAATCCGCTGCATAACCGCTTTGCTAACGCGCCATGCAAAAGAGAGAAACTCTCTATTGTCTGAATTTGGAGCGGGAAACGAGACTCGAACTCGCGACCCCGACCTTGGCAAGGTCGTGCTCTACCAACTGAGCTATTCCCGCATCGGTCTGGCTGACTGCCTGACTGTGATAACGCATTCTAGCGATGTTCCCCGCCCAGTCAACCAAAAACATTTAATACGCTGATCGTTCGGGTGTTTTTTACCCTTGTCCCACACTTTTGGCGCTCATGGCCGTTTCTCGGCGCCAGTGGCAGAGAAACGGCCATCTTCCCGTCGGGACTAGAACCGGGAGTGGTAGCTGAGATCGCCCCAGGCTGCCTTCATGTACTGGAACATGGACCAGAAGGTGAGCACGGTGGCCACGTAGAGCAGCACATAGGCGAGCCACACCATCCAGATGTCGTATTGCCAGATGAGGCCGGTGAGCGACACCATCTGGATCATGGTCTTCCATTTGCCAATCCAGCTGACCGCCACCGAGGAGCGCTTGCCAAGCTCGGCCATCCATTCACGCAGGGCGGAGATGATGATCTCCCGGCCAATCATGGTCATGGCGGGGATGGTGACCCAGACGGTGTTGTAGTGCTCGACGATGACCACCAGGGCCGCCGCCACCATGATCTTGTCGGCTACCGGATCGAGGAAGGCGCCAAAGGCGGTGGACTGGTTCAGCTTGCGGGCAAGATAGCCGTCAAACCAGTCGGTTGCGGCCGCCAGGATGAAGACGATGGCCGCCGCCATGTAGGACCACTGATAGGGAAGGTAAAACAGGATGACGAAGACGGGGATGAGCAAAATCCGAAAGAACGTCAGCAGGTTAGGAATATTTGTCATTATTTTCAGCCACTTCTTGTATGCCGCTACATGGTAGCCCCAAGCCGATCGCGGATGCAACCGAACTGGCGCCCGCCTTGGTCCATTAATCCATCAATAACCTCAGGATGCCGGTCATTATGGCATTTGGGAGCCCCCTGCGTCACGGCTCTTGTGCGCAGGCGGCACGCCCTGATGCCCCCTGGCGTGACCTCCTTCACACCAAAGGCAGCGCTAGAGCGAGTGCAATGCGTCGTGGATGGACTGGGCCAGCTCCTGGCTGATGCCGGGCACCTTGGCGAGCTCGTCCACCCCGGCTTTTTTCACCTCCTGCAAACCCCCCAGGTATTTGAGCAGCGCCTGCCGCCGTTTCGGCCCCACCCCGGGAATCTCTTCCAGGGTACTGGTGGTGCGGGCCTTTGCCCGCCTGGCCCGGTGGCCCGTGATGGCAAAGCGATGGGATTCATCGCGAATGTGCTGGATGAGGTGCAAAGCGGGCATGTCTGCCGGCAGGTGCAGCTCTTCGTGGCTGTCCCCCAGGATCAGGGTCTCCAACCCCGCCTTGCGGGTCACCCCCTTGGCGATGCCCACCAGCAGCGGGTATTTGCCGCCGAGAAACTCCAACTGGCGCGCCAGGATCTCCTCCGCGCGGCGCAACTGGCCGAGACCGCCGTCGATGAACAGCACATCCGGCACCTTGTCCGGCTCCTGCTGCTTGCCAAAGCGGCGCTCCAGCGCCTGCTCCATGGCGGCGTAGTCATCCCCGCCGGTGATACCGTCGATGTTGAAGCGGCGGTATTCCGAGGAGAGCGGCCCCTCCCGGTTGAACACCACGCAGGAGGCCACGGTGCGCTCCCCCATGGTGTGGGAGATATCGAAACACTCCATGCGGGCGATGGGGGTCTCGAGCTCCAGCAGCTCCTCCAGCTGATCGTAACGGGCGCTGATGGTGCTCTTGTGGGCGAGGCGCGAGCGCAGCGCAGTCTGGGCGTTGATGGAGGCAAGCTTGATGAAGCGGGCCCGTTCGCTGCGCGTCCGGCTCACCACCCGCACCTTGTAGCCGGCGGTCTGGCTCAGGGTGTCGGCGATGACGCTCTCATCCTCCAGCGCCACGTCCAGCAGCACCTCGCTCGGGATCTGCCGTCCCCCCTGCCCCGACAGATAGAACTGCAGCAGGAAGGATTGCACCACCTCGTCAAGCGGGGTATCGGCCGGCACTTTCGGGAAGTAGCTGCGCGATCCCAGCACCTTGCCCTGGCGGATGAAGAGCACGTGGATGCAGGCGGTCCCCTGCTCGAAGGCCACCCCCACCACGTCGAGCTCGTCCAGCACGTTGCCGCTCACCGACTGCTGCTCGGTGACCCGGCGCAGGGCCTGGATCTGATCCCGGTAGCGGGCCGCCTCCTCGAAGCGCAGATCGCCGCTGGCGGACTCCATCTTGCCCACCAGCTCGCCGATCACCTGCTGGTTCTTGCCCGCGAGGAACAGCTTGGCCAGCGCCACCTGCTGAGCATACTCGGCCTCGCTCACCAGCCCCGCCACGCAGGGGCCGGCGCAGCGCTTGAGCTGGTAGAGCAAGCAGGGGCGGGTACGGTTGGCATAGACGGCATCCTCGCACTGGCGCACCGGGAAGATCTTCTGCATCAGGTGCAGGCTCTCGCGTACCGCGCCACCGGAGGGGTAAGGGCCGAAATACTCCCCCTTCACCTTGCGGGCGCCGCGATGGACGCCGATGCGCGGGTGCCGATGGTCGGTGATGATGATCCAGGGGTAGGACTTGTCATCCCGCAGCAGCACGTTGTAGCGGGGCTGGTACTGCTTGATGAGGTTGTGCTCGAGGATCAGCGCCTCGGTCTCGGTGTGAGTGACCGTTACCTGCACATCGGCAATCTGGCGCACCAGGGTGCGGGTCTTGATGCTGTCGACATTGGCTCGAAAGTAGGAGGCGAGCCGTTTCTTGAGATCCTTGGCCTTGCCCACGTAGATGACGGTGCCGCCGCTGTCGTACATGCGGTAGACACCACTCTGGTGGGTGACGGCGCTCAGAAACGCCTTGCTGTCAAAATGGGGCTCGGGAGAGAGGGTCATCGGCAACTCGACTCAACGGATGAATGCAAAAAGACGGGGAGAGCATACTGCCCACAGCCAGAAAAAAGCAAAAGGCGGCCGGTGCCGCCTTTGGTGTCCACATGCCCCCGTTACAGGGTATCGGCATCCAGCATGCCATAACGAATGGCCAGATGGGTCAGCTCCACGTCGCCGTTGATCCCCAGCTTGCTGAACAGGCGGTAGCGGTAGCTGTTGACCGTCTTCGGGCTCAGGTTGAGCTGCTCGGAGATGTCGGTCACCTTCTGCCCCTTGGTGATCATCATCATGATCTGCAGCTCCCGCTCGGAGAGGGACTTGAAGGGGTTCTCGTCGGCGGAGGCGAACTGGCTCAGGGCCATCTGCTGGGCGATCTCCGGGGAGATGTAGCGCTGACCGGAGTGAACCAGGCGAATGGCGTGGATCATCTCGTCCGGCGCGGCCCCCTTGGTGAGGTACCCGGCGGCGCCCGCCTGCATCACCTTGGTAGGGAACGGATTTTCTGAATGAATGGTCAGCACTATGATGCGTACATCGGGGCGGATCCGCAGGATCTTGCGGGTCGCTTCCAGACCGCCGATGCCCGGCATGTTCATGTCCATCAGGATCACATCGGGGTGATGTTGCCGACAGAAGGCCACCGCGGTTTCCCCGCTCTGCGCCTCGCCCACCACCTTGATCCCGCGGACGTCTTCCAAAATGCGTCTTATCCCTGTACGCACCAACTCATGATCATCGACCAGGAATACATTAATCACCCAAACACCCCGTTTTTTTATCTCGTTATATGCCAGTTAGGGTTAACACGGCGTCTTGCATCATAACCAAACTCGATGATTTGGCAAACCATGGGCGGGAAAAGTTTGAAATTGCTCGTAAAATCCGTTTTAAATCAAATTATTATACAAAGAATCAATTAAAAAACGGCGCCCTGGGGCGCCGTATTGCATCAAAGCCGTTCCGCCAGTCTCAACCGGCCAGCAGCGCACGTACCTTGTCGAGATCGGCCTGGGTGTCCACCCCCACCGGCGGGGCTTGCAGCGCCTGGGCCACGTGGATCTTCTCCCCGTACCAGAGCACCCGCAGCTGCTCCAGGGCTTCGACCTGCTCGAGCACGCTCGGTGCCCAGTCCACGTAACGCTGGATGAAGCCGGCGCGATAGGCGTAGATGCCGATGTGGCGTTGGTAGTGATCGCCAATCTGCTCGCGGCTCCCCGCAACGCGATCGCTGGCCGCAAAGCGGTCCCGATCCCAGGGGATGCTGGCGCGACTGAAATAGAGGGCATACCCCTCCCGGTCGGTCACCACCTTGACGGCATTGGGATTGAACGCCTCTTCGGCATCCCTGATCGGCACCGACAGCGTCGCCATGGGCGCGCTGGCCGCGGCCAGGTTGTCCGCCACCTGGCGGATGATGACGGGGGGAATGAGGGGCTCGTCCCCCTGCACGTTGACGATGATGGTATCGGCGGCAAAGCCGTAGTGACGGCACACCTCGGCCAGACGCTCGGTGCCGGACTGGTGATCCGGTGAGGTCATGCACACCTCGAACCCGGCAGCGGCGGCAAAGGGAGCCAGAGCCTGCTGCACCCGCTCGTCATCGGTGGCGACGATCACCCGATCGGCGCCCGATTGCAGGGCCTTCTCCACCACGTGCTGCACCATGGGCTTGCCGTGAATGTCGGCCAGCGGCTTGCCCGGCAGCCGGGTGGAGGCGTAACGGGCAGGAATGACGACGACGAAACTCATGGCTTCAGCTCTTCCAGCGCCAGGTGACGGGCCCGGTTCTCCAGCAGCACCGGGATCCCCTCCTCCAGGGGATAGGCCAGTCTGTCGAAGCGGCAGATGAGCTCCTGAGGGCCCTCAGCGTGCGCTTGATAGTGCAGTTTCCCCTTGCAGACCGGGCAGGCGATGATGTCGAGCAGTTTAATATCCAGTGCCACAACGAAACTCCTTTAACGATTTCCCACAGGCGATCTTGCCTGGCATGTCAATGTGCAGGGCCAGCCCCCGAGTCCGGGCGCTGGCCGTCTGTTCCAATCCGGTGGCGCCCGTCAGGGCGCCTGGTGCCCGTTCCTTCTTCCGGGCTGCGGGCCCAGGGTGCGCAGCAGCGCCTCTCCCAGGGCATCGGGCAGCTCGGCGCTGACCGGCAGATACCACCAGTTGTCCGGGGCGAAGGGGCGGCACTTGACCGCATCCTTCTCGGTCATCAGCAAGGGGCGCTGGCCGAAGCGGGCCAGCAGCTCGGCGGCGTCGAACGCCTGGTGATCCCCGTAGCCGACGCTCTGCACCAGCTCGTAACCAAGGGCGGTCAGGGTGGCGAAGAAACGGGGGGGATGGCCGATGCCTGCCAGGGCATCCACCGGCCCCGAGAAAGGGGCCGTGAGAGGCGCATCGTCGCACACCCGGCGCAGGGTATCCGGCACCAGGCGCATGGCGTACTCGCCACGGGCGGGTTCGCCGCCGTTGCAGATGATGGCGTCCACCCGCTTGAGGCGGGTCGTGGGCTCGCGCAGCGGCCCCATGGGCAGCAGACAGCCATTGCCAAAGCGGCGCGCCCCGTCCACCACCACCAGTTCGATGTCACGGGCCAGGGCATAGTGCTGCAGGCCGTCGTCGGTCACGATGATGTCCACCTCACCGCTTTGCTCCAGCAACCGCACAGCATCAGCCCGTCTGGGGGCCACCGCCACGGGGCAGCCGCAGCGCCTTGCGATGAGCACGGGCTCATCCCCGGCCTCGGCCGGGGTGCTGCTCTCATCCAGTCGATAGGGGTAATGGGGCGCCTTGCCGCCATAGCCGCGGCTGACCACGCCCGGGCGCCAGCCCCGGGCCTGGAGTTGTTCCACCAGCCAGACCACCACCGGGGTCTTGCCGTTGCCCCCCACCGAGAGATTGCCCACCACCACCACCGGCAGGGTGGCCCGATAGGCGCTGAACCAGCCTCGGCGATACCCCAGACGGCGGACGCCGCTAATCAGGGCAAACAGCAGGGCGAAGGGGGCCAGCCCCCAGCGCCAGAGGCTGTTCCCGTACCAGAGTCTGGCCAGCATCAGCCCTTGTTACCCGTGGCTGTATTACCAAACTGAATGGCCCGCAGCTGGGCATAAGTACCATGCATGTCCATCAGGGTTTGGTGGTTGCCGCGCTCGACGATGTGTCCCTCGTCGATCACCAGGATCTCGTCCGCCTTCTCGATGGTGGAGAGACGGTGGGCGATCACGAGGGAAGTGCGCGCCTTGCACAGCTCGTCGATGGCCGCCTGGATGTGGCGCTCGGACTCGGTGTCCAGGGCCGAGGTGGCCTCGTCCAGCAGCAGCACCGGGGAGTCCCGCAGCAGGGCGCGGGCGATGGCGATGCGCTGGCGCTGGCCGCCGGAGAGGGAGGCGCCGTTCTCGCCGATGACGGTGTCATAGCCTTCCGGCATCTTGCTGACGAAGTCGTCCGCATGGGCGATGCGGGCCGCCTGCTGGATCTCGTCGCGGCTGTACTTCTCTTCCGCCGCGTAGGCGATGTTGTTGGCCACGGAGTCGTTGAAGAGGTGCACGTGCTGGGAGACGAGGGCGTACTGCTTGCGCAGCTCGCTCAGGCGGTATTCGCGGATGTTGACGCCATCCAGCAGAATTTCCCCCTCTTCGATGTCATAGAAGCGGGTCAGGAGGCTCGCGATGGTGCTCTTGCCGGAGCCGGAACGACCCACCAGGGCCACCGATTTGCCCGCCTCCACCTTGAAGCTGATGTTGCGCAGCGCCGGTGTCTCCTTGGTCGGGTAGGTGAAGGTGACGTTGCGAAACTCGATTTCACCTCGGGCACGTTCCAGGGTGCGGGTGCCGGTGTCCTGCTCCGGGGTGGAGTCCAGCAGACCGAACAGGCTCTGGCAGGCGGTGATGCCGCGCTGGAACTGGTTGTTCACGTCGGTCAGGCTTTTCAGCGGCTTGAGCAGCATCATCATGGAAGTGACCATGACGGTGAAGGTGCCCGCGGTCAGGGTCGCCTTGACGCTGTCGATGGTGGCGACATAGAGGAAGACCGCAAGGGCCACGGAGGCCACCATCTGGACGATGGGGCTGCCGATGGCGTCGGCGGCGACCATCTTCATGGTCTGCTGGCGCATCCGGTTGCTCACCTGGTAGAAGCGCTTGTCCTCCACCTCCTGGCCCCCAAACATCAGCACCTCTTTGTGCCCCTTGAGCATCTGCTCGGTGGAGGTGGTGATGTCACCCACCGCCTGCTGGATGTGGCGGCTTATCTTGCGAAAACGTCGGCTGATGATGCTGATGAGGATCCCGACCAGGGGCCCCACCACCAGGAAGATCACCGACAACTGCCAGGAGTGCCAGAACATCAGGCCCAGCAGGCCGATGACGGTGGCCCCTTCCCGCACCAGGGAGACCAGGGTCGAGCTCGCGGCGGACGACACCTGACCGGCGTCATAGGTCACCTTGGAGAGCAGGTTGCCGGTGTTCTGGCGGTCGAAGAAGCTCATGGGCATGGCCATCAGGTGGCTGAACACCTGCTGCTGCAGGCGCATCACCACGTGGTTGCCGACCCAGGCCATGCAGTAGTTGGAGAGGAAGGCGGCGCAGCCGCGCAGAGCCACGATGCCGAGGACGAAGAAGGGCATCCACTTGAGCACGCTGCTGTCGTTGCCGTTGAGCCCCTGGTCGATGAGCGGTTTGATGGAGTAGACGAAAGTGGTATCCACGGCCGCGTAACCCAGCATGCCAATGATGCCGCCCACCAGACCCAGCTTGCGATCCCGGACATAACCGAGCAGGCGCTTGAAGACGGTCCAGCTCTCTTGTGAGGTTTCTTGTTGCATGAATAGCCGTTAATAAGGGAAATGACGGGCTATTCTAGCCAAACCTTGGAGCTACACCAAGCGCCGCTGGCGCGATGGCTACAACCCGGGTCACAAATGAAGGCCGCCCCTTGCCGGGCTGGCTCACCGGCTCCTCACTCCCTTTCCCATACCTGCGGCTGCCACCAGGGGCCGCCACGCCTGTACCAGGGCCCCTGCTCCCGCTCGGCCCGGATCCTGAGCCCCGCGCCCCCCGGCTCGATCAGGATGGCGCCATCCTGCCCCGTGACCCACTGCCGCGCCCCCTGGTATCGCGCCACCACCTCGGGGCGGGGAAAGCCCCACTGGTTCATGAAGCCTGCGCTGTGCACCACGAAGGCAGGTTTCACCGCAGCCACGAAGGGGGCCGTGGAGGAGGTGCGACTGCCATGATGCGGGCTCACCAGCAGGGTGCTGGCCAGCCCCGCGCCCTCCACCTCCTCCAGCGCCAGTGCCAGCAGGCGGCGCTCCGCCTGCTGCTCGATGTCGCCGCTCAGCAGCAACCGATGACGCCCGTCATCCAGCTGCACCACGCAACTGTCGTTGTTGCGCCCCGCCCCGGCTGCCAGGGGCCAGAGCACCCGCACATCCAGTCCCTGCCAATGCCACTGCTGACCTCGGCGGCAGGCCTGGGTAGCCGGTGCAAAGGGGAAGGAGGAGAGCTCCCGGCGCACCGCCATACTCTGCAGCAGAGCCTGCCGGTTGCCCGCGTGATCCCTGTCTCTGTGGCTGATGATCAGGGTGTCGATCACCCGGATGCCGAGCCGGTTGAGCAGGGGCAGGATGGCTGCATCCGCCATGTTGTAGCCCCCGGGGTAGCGATCCCCGGTATCAAACAGGATGGCCCGATCCCCCCGGGTGACGAGCACCGAGAGCCCCTGCCCCACGTCCAGCACCCGCACCTGCCAGGAAGCGGGAGCAGGCCAGAGGGCGAGCAGCAGGGCCGCCGCCACCGGCCCCCCCAGGGCGCGCCCTCCCGGCAGATGCCATCCCGTCCACAGCAGGATCAGCAGGGCGCTGGCGGGCATCAGCCAGCCGGGCACCGGCCACCAGAGCTGCAGGCAATCCGCCAGCTGCGTGAGCCCCCACAGCACCCACTCCAGGCCGAAGGCGGAGACCCAGAGCAGGCCGTGGGCCAGCAACGTGGAGAGGGGCGCCACCAGTACGCCGATAAGCGCCAGGGGAATGATGACAAGGCAGAACAGCGGCAGTGCCAGCAGATTGAGCAGAAACGCCAGGGGCGCCATCCCCTCGAACAGCAGCAGTTGCAGGGGCAGCAATCCGAGCAGCAGCAGAAGTTGCAGCCGCACCAGGCCGGGGCGATCGTGCAGCAGGCTCGCCAGCAACAGCAGGGCCACCGCCAGAAAAGAGAGCCAGAACCCTGCAGAATAGAGGGCGAAAGGGTCCCACAATGTCAGCACCACAAAGGCCCACAGCCAGATCCGGTGGCTCGGCCAGTCCCGCTTTAGCCAGCGCAGCAGGCTCCACACCAGCACCATGATGAGGGCACGCTCGGTGGCCACCGCAAACCCCGCCAGCCAGCTGTAGGTGGCCGCGAACAGGAGTGACACGCAGATAGCCCCGCGCAGCCCGAACAGCCGCCCGAGCCACCAGCCGAGCACCGCTACCAGAGCGATATGCTGGCCCGAGATGGCGATGATGTGGGTCAGGCCGCTGCCGCGAAAGAGTTCCCACTGGGCATCCGTGATCCCCCCCTGTTCCCCGAAGGTGAGGGCCGCCAGCAGGGGGGCCTGCGCCATCCCCTCCCAGGAGCGACTCGCCGCCGCCAGCCAGCGATCGCGCACACCCGGGGGCACGGCATCCAGGGCGATGACCCGGCGCAGGTTGCCGGTGGCGGTGATCCCCTTGCCAAGGAGCAGGCGCCGCCCATCCATCCCCGCTTCGTTGGCCAGGCCATGGGCCGGCTTGAGAGAGGTCACCAGGGTGACGCGGCTGCCGGCAGGCAACGGCGGCAACACCTGATAGGCATTGACCCGCACCAGGGGTGGCACGATGAGGGGGCGATCGTCCAGGGTGTCGAGGCGCAGCAGCAGGCGCGCAAATTTATCCCCCTCTTTCTCTCCCGAAGACTCCGCACTTTGCACGTGTGCGGTTATGATGTGGCTCGTTTTTTTGCCAAGCTGATCCAGCCAGGCAAGCCGGTAGTGCAAATTCACCTGCATCCAGAGGATGCCGAGCAGCAGAAACAGCAGCCGCCAGCAACGACCACCGGCGAGGGGGAGCGCGAGCAGCAGCATCAGGCCACCCCATTCCCATGAAGGCAGCCATGGCCACAGCAGTGAGGAGCTTGCCCCCAGGGCAAACGACAACAGACGCAGATCCATGGAGCAAGTATTTAGCAAGGTTCAGAACATGCCCAAACGAATCATACAGCGCTGGCTACCCGACCCGGCGACCCTCAAGGAACACAAACACTTGCGACTCTTTGGCAAGCTGCTGCTGGATGCCAATCTCTGGCATCTCAACCGGCGCTCCGCCGCCGGTGCCTGTGCGGTCGGCCTCTTCATGGCCTGGGTGCCCCTCCCCTGCCAGATGCTGCTGGCCGCTGGCGGCGCCATCGCCTGCCGGGTCAACCTGCCCCTCTCGGTGGCCCTGGTCTGGCTCTCCAACCCCCTGACCATGCCACCGCTGTTTTATGGCGCCTATCTGGTGGGCTGCCAGTTGCTGGGGCAACCCTCCCAGCACATCGAGATCACCTTCACCTGGGCCTGGCTGGTGTCGGTGTTCGAGACGGTGGCCCCGCCGCTCTTGCTGGGCTCCCTGGTGCTTGCTCTGCTGAGCGCCCTCGTCGGCTATCTCCTGGTTCGCGCGGGCTGGCGCCTGAGCACGGTGCGCCAGTGGCAAAAACGCAAGGTGGCGCGCCCATGCTGAATCGCTGGTTGGCCCGCTTCAAGATTGACCCCGATACCCTGCGCCAACAGAAGTGGTTCGCCCTCTTTGGCGAGCGACTGCTGACCCCCGCCCTCTGGCAAGGGGGAACGCGGGCCCTCTGTGGCGCCGTGGCGGCCGGGCTGTTCGCCAGCTGGATCCCCATGCCCATGCACTCCCTGGTGGCCGTCGCCTTGGTGCTGGCGTTCAGCTTCAACCTGCCGCTGGCCCTCTTGGCGGTCTGGTTCAACAACCCGCTGACGCTCCCCTTCATGTACCTCTACGCCTATCGTACCGGTTGCCTGGTGCTGAACGAGACGCCAGCCCCCTTCCATCTCACCTGGTCCCTGCACTGGCTGGAGCAGGAGGCAGCCACCCTGGTGCCCCCCTTCCTGCTCGGCAGCCTGCTGCTGGCGGTGCTGAGCGCCACCGCCGGCGCCTTGCTCACCCTGCTGCTGTTACAACTGGGCAAGCTGACCCGCCCCCGCTAGGTTGCCAGCACGCCGTCCTTGTCTCGGGTGGCGTGCCTTGCCATCGTCTGCCTCTGCCACCACACTCCTTGTAACCCGTTGTTTTTCGACCCCCATTCGAAACAAGGAGCCCACCATGGCCGAACCGCTCACGCTGGCCCATGCCAATGGCCACCCCCTCTCCCTGCTACCCGCCATGGCCAATCGCCACGGCCTCATCACCGGGGCCACCGGCACCGGCAAGACAGTCACCCTGCAGGTGCTGGCGGAGGGGTTTTCCCGCCTCGGCGTGCCGGTCTTTCTGGCCGACGTGAAGGGGGATCTGAGCGGCCTGGGCGCCGCCGGTACCCCCTCTGCCAAGCTGGATGCCCGTCTGGCCCAGCTCGGCCTTCAGGCACCCGACTTTGCTGCCAGCCCCACCCTGTTCTGGGATCTCTTTGCCGAAGAGGGCCACCCGGTGCGGGCCACCGTCTCCGACATGGGGCCTCTGCTGCTTGCACGCCTGCTCGGCCTCAACGACACCCAGAGCGGGGTGCTGGAGCTGGTGTTCAAGGTGGCGGACGACGAGGGGTTGCTGCTGCTCGATCTGAAAGACCTGCGGGCCATGGTGCAGTTTGCGGGGGAGCACGCCAAGACCCTCACCACCCGCTACGGCAATGTGTCGACCGCCTCCATCGGCGCCATCCTGCGCAACCTCCTCACCCTGAAGAGCGCGGGCGGCGATCACTTCTTCGGCGAGCCCATGCTGGACATCCAGGATCTGATGCAGACCGACGAGGCGGGCCACGGCCATATCAATGTGCTGGCCGCCGGCAAGCTCACCCAGTCCAGCCGCCTCTATGCCTGCTTCCTGCTCTGGCTGCTCTCCGAGCTGTTCGAACAGTTGCCCGAGGTGGGGGATCCGGAAAAGCCCGTGCTGGTGTTCTTCTTCGACGAGGCTCACCTGCTGTTCAAGGATGCGCCCAGGGCACTGCTGGAGAAAATTGAGCTGGTGGTGCGCCTCATCCGCTCCAAGGGGGTGGGCGTCTATTTCGTGACCCAGAGCCCGGCCGATATCCCCGACAGCGTGCTGGGGCAGCTTGGCAACCGGGTGCAGCACGCCCTGCGCGCCTTCACCCCGAGCGATCAGAAGGCGGTACGCATCGCCGCCAACACCCTGCGGGCCAACCCGGCCTTCGACGCCGCCGGAGCCATCACTGAACTGGGGGTCGGGGAAGCGCTCATCTCCCTGCTCGACGAGAAGGGACGGCCCAGCGTGGTGGAGCGCGCCTTCATCGCGCCCCCGGCCAGCCGCATCGGCCCCCTGAGCGCGGCCGAGCGCCAGGCGCTTATTCAGGGCTCATTGCTCTACGGCAGATACGACACCCAGGAGGACAGGGAGTCCGCGTTCGAGCGGCTTCAGGAGGCATCGCCCGCCGCCGGTGACGAGACCGCTTCCCCACAGACCGACCAGGGCGGCGGTCTGCTGGATGCCTTGAATGGCATCCTGTTCGGTCGCACCGGCCCCCGTGGTGGCCAGCATGACGGGGTGGTGCAGACCGCCGCCAAGAGCGTGGCCCGCACCCTCGGCAACGAGGTGGGACGCCAGCTGATGCGCGGGGTGCTCGGCTCCCTGCTGGGGAGCAGCAAGCGGCGCCGCTGATGCCGGAAAATGAAAAAGCCCGCCGACACGGCGGGCTTTTTATGGCTGAAGCAAGGCGCTTGGCGCAGATGCTTCTCTCTTACAACACCTTGGCGATGGCGTCGCAGAGGGGATCAATGTTGGCGCGGGTGATGCCTGCCACGCTGATCCGGCCGGAGCCGACGATGTAGATGGCGAATTCGCTCTTGAGGCGCTCCACCTGATCCTTGGAGAGACCGGAGAAGGAGAACATGCCGTTCTGTTCGCGGATGAAACTGAAATCCTGGTTCACCCCCCGCTCGGCCAGCTTCTCCACCAGCAGCTCACGCATCTCGCGAATGCGCACCCGCATGGCGGCCACTTCTTCCACCCACTCCGCATAGAGGGCCGGGTCGCTCACCACGGTGGTGACAACGGCGGCGCCGTGTGACGGCGGGTTGGAGTAGTTGGCACGAATGACGGTCTTCACCTGGGTGAAGGCGACGTCGGCCACCGCCTTGGTCGCGCAGACCAGGGTGAAGGCGCCGACCCGCTCGTTGTAGAGGCCGAAGTTCTTGGAGAAGGAGCTTGCCACCAGCAGCTCGTCGTGGCACTCGGCGAAGATGCGAAGGCCTTCGGCATCCTCTTCGATACCCCGGGCGAAGCCCTGATAGGCGAAGTCAAAGAGCGGCAGCCAGCCGGCGGCGGCACTCTGCCTGGCCAGGGCGCGCCACTGCTCGGTGGTGGGGTCGATACCGGTCGGGTTGTGGCAGCAGCCGTGCAGCAGCACCAGATCCCCCGCCTGCGCGTCAGACAGGGAGGCCTGCATGGCGGCGAAGTCGAGCCCCTTGGTGGCGGCGTCGTAGTACTTGTACCACTTGACGGTCAAACCGGCCGCCTGGAACACGCTGACGTGGTTCGCCCAGGTGGGATCGGAGATCCAGATGGTCTTGGCGAGATTGTTGCGTACCACGAACTCGGCGGCGATGCGCAGGGCACCGGTACCGCCCGGCGCCTGCGCCGTCTTGGCGCGGCCGCTGGTCACCAGGGCGGCATCACGGCCGAACAGCAGTTGCTGCACGATGCGGCCGTATTCGATATTGCCTTCGATACCGAGGTAGTTCTTGGTCTTCTCGTCGGTCAAGAGCTTCTGCTCGGCTTGCTTGACGCAGTGAAGGATAGGAGTGGCACCGGTCTCATCCTTGTAGATACCGACCCCCAGATTGATCTTGTGGCTGCGAGTGTCGGCACGGAAGGCTTCGGTCAGGCCCAGGATCGGATCCGCTGGGGCGGCAACAACCTTTTCAAACATGGTATTCCCTGTAGTCCGTTGAGTTCGTTGGCTGGCAAAGTAGGTTGGCAAACAAAAGCGCCCGTCCAGGGAGCGCTTCGTCAGCTCTTTATACCACTGCCTTCCATAGGGGAAAACCGCTTTCTCGGCGCCGCCTCAACCAATCCCGTGCCAATCCGGTGCCAGGGCACACACCTCGACCGACAGACCCCGATTCGACTCCACCAGATCATTGCACTGCGCCAGCAGCGCACGGGGGATACGGCTCGGCTCCCAGGGCCGGCCATCCCCCAGGGGAGCCCCGTAAGCCGCCTTGATGGGCACCAGATCCCGGGGCAGCCACCAGCTCGCCGGTCTCCCCAACCGCTGGGCCAATGCCAGTACCCTGTCGACCCCGGCCGGATCCAGGGCAGTGAGGTGGCTCCAGAGGGTCTGGGGCGGCAAGGCGGCGATCAGGGGCTCCAGCGTGCCGGGATCCTCGGCAGGATACCAGACCAGCAGGGCGTCGGCGGGCAGTGGCAACTCGGCGAAGGCGCCGACGGCATCGGTCGTGATCACCCGCTGTATCTCCCCCTCTCCCCAGAGGATCTTGCCAAGCTGCGCCAGGGTGCGGGCTGGCAGCGCCACCTCCCCCAGGGTCTGGAGCCAGGGGGCGGCATCCAGCAGGGTGCCGCCGCTGAGAAACAGGCTGAACGGCCGTGCGGCCCGCAGACGAAGGGGCAGATCAGTGCAAAGCCGGATCCCCTTGTCTTCGAAGTCAATCTGCTCGATGGGGCTGAAATGACCCTCCCCCTTGCGATACAGGGCCGCCAGCACCCGCTCGTTGACCCTCTCCCCCAGTTGCCAGCCGTGGGATTGCAGCCACTCCTCGGGTTCCGGCGGGGCACTGGCCATCTTCACCAGCATCAGCTCCCGGGTCAGATAGCGGTGCCCGGCAGGGGTGAGCTCATAGTGATGATTGCCAAGGGCCAGCAGCAACTGGTTGTCCCGAAGCATGCCGATGAGCGGCTGCCATTGACGACCGCGAACAGCCTGGGAGCCGCCGCTCAGCAACTGCTGTGCCAGCGCGCGCCACTCGGGGTGGGTGAAATCGATCAAAGGCATCCTTCCCTGTCGGCCAATCTGCTTCAACAAATTGAATAATCTAGCGATTTACCAGAGGAGAACCAAGGGGGCAAGGAAGACAACGTGATATGGCGCAGGGCCAGAGGACGAAAAGTGGTGAAGGGGCCAAAAAACAGAACGGCCAAGCGAGCTTGGCCGTTCATCAACTAAATCAGCGCAGAGGCTAGATTAGAAGTTGTATTGCAGGGCAACAGTGAACTCGTCGTCCTTGTCGTTGATACCCTGGATTTTGTACTCGGTGTACGCCTTGAACTTGGAAGTGAAGTTGTACTGCACGCCCAGCAGGGTTTCGTCGACGATGTCTTCGTAAGAAGAACCGGCGGAGTTGGACAGTACCTTGCCTTCGGCGAAGTTGTAACCGGCCAGGAAGGTCCAGGCGTCAACGTTGTAGGAAGCAGCCAGCTCGTAGCCACGGCCCTTGTCCTTGTTGTTGCCTTGGGTGGTGTTGTCGTAGCTCAGGTCACCCTGGGTGTACATACCGGCGAAGTAGAAACCGTTGATGGCGTAGTGTGCGCCCAGGGCCCTAATGCCAGTCAGTTAAGCCTGACTGGCATTGTTTTTACTAGGTTTTCTCGTCGCATACTTCTGTGGTTTGGCTTTGATGCACCTTGGGTAACTTCGTTCTCGGCGGGCGGGTAACTTGAACTGCTCTGCCTGTTTGTCCAACTCAGCGACACGCCCTGGAACCATGCCCGGTGACACAAACGGCAGGCAACTGAGTTCATGCAGCAGATACACCGATGCCATGTGAAAGCTCAACTGGCTGGCCGTATAGCCCTTTAAGCTCGCCGCCATCCTAACCATCTGATATCTCAGTAGGTTATAGGCCAATACCAAGCCCCATAGCTCCTGCCTTACTCCATCGGGTTTCTTGCTGCGCAGCGTCAGCCGGTGCTGTTGCAGGCTATGTTTCATCTCCCGATAGCCCAGCTCGATTTCCCAGCGATTCTGGTATAGCTCCATCAACTCGCTGGCCGGGAAGCGCAGCGGGTCGGTGAGCGAGGTCAGCACCTGCCGCTCCTTGCCGTTTACCGTCCGGGTCAGCAGCCGGGCTTCGAACTGCTCCGGCAACTCGCTCCACTTCTTCTTGGCCTGCGGACTGGCTCTGAGGCGTACCAGCACATCCTGCCGCCCCAGCTTGCGGATGACCTCGTATTGAGCCCCCTTTTTCAGCGGAATAAGCCAGTGACGCGCTACGCCCTGGCGTTGCCAGGCATGGAGTAACCCCAGTGAGTAGAAGCCCTTATCGAACAGGGTCAGGCTATTATCGGGTGTTTTTTCAATCAGTTGCTCTGCCAACACCATCTCGTTTACCGCACAGGAGTCCATCACTGTCTGGGTCAGCAGATGACTGGTCAGCTCCATCTGACACAACATGCGGACCTGGGGATATTGCGTCTCCCCCTGGACGGTTTTCGACTTGGCAAAGGCGCCGGCATTGTCCGGAGTATCGGGCGTGCGCCAGACCACCCCGTCCACGGCCAGCAGCTGCAAGCCGGCCCAGGTGGGGTGCTGACACAGCTGATGCCAGAGTGTGGCGGTCTGCTGGAACACCTGTCGAACGGCTTGGTCAGCCAGTTTTTGGCGCGCCTGGATGAAGGCGCTGGGGACGACAAACGGCCGGTCGCCGGGTAACAGGATATCGAGCTGGTTGGCCAGCTGGGCCATAGGGACATGACGAAACAAGGACATCCCGATAATGGCCCATAGCACCCGCTCCATGGGCATGCGCCGTCGGCGCAAGGAGACGGAGCCCGTCTCGGCCAAGCAAGCCTGCACCAGTTCAGGTGACAGCAGGTCAGACAGGGACTCAAACTTTCCGGGAGGACAGGCGTGAATGAAGTCGAGAGCTTGGTCGATACGCATAAAAAAATCCGAAACCCAACAAGGAGTTTCGGATTCTTACACAGCCTGAGGATCGGTCAATGGATCCTTAACTGATCGGCATTACGCCCAGGGCCCACTCTTTCTTGTCGCCAGAAGCGGTGCTGACGGTGCTTTCCAGGTCGGAGTAAGCGTAACCGGCGTTCAGGCCCAGACCGAAGTCGAAGTCGTAGCCAGCAGCAGCGGCGTAGCCGTAGTTGCGCTTGACGTTCGGACCGTAGACGTCGGTTTCCTTGATGCCTTGACCGATGTCAGTAACCTTGACGGCTACGTCATCGTTGGTCTGGTAGGACACTTTGCCCTTGAAGCCACCGAAGGTGTTGGAGTAGATGATCTGGCCTTCTTGACGACCGTCGTAGAAGTTACCTACGTCACCCCATTCGTTGAAGATATCGGTCGGCTCCAGCACGTCGTAGAACGCGGTGTCGGTCTGGCCGAAGATGATCTTGCCGTACTGGGTACCGTCCAGGCCGACATAGATGTGACGGGAGTTGAACTTGTTGTCAGAGTTTTCGGCGGATACTTGCCACTCGGTCTTGGCGATACCGGACCAGGTGTTGTTCAGGCCGACTTTGCCGGACCAGCCCAGACGGGAGGAACCAACCAGTTCAGCGTCGGTGTCGTCGTGGTCTGCGTACATGTTGGCTTGTACACGGCCGTAGATGTCAAAGGAGGTGCCGTCTTTGTCGTAAACGACAGCAGCGTTGGCTGCGGATGCGAACAGAGCCGGGATAGCAATAGCCAGAATTGTCTTTTTCATAGTTTCCAATGCCTACTGTAATTAAACACTAAGTCCTTGTTATTCCCTGTGTTAGCGATGTTCTTTGCATCACTATGGCGCCGAGACTATCACCGGGTTTTCGAATCCGCAATGAAAAAACTTGGAACTTTTTATGAAAACCATAGTCACAGGGAAAAATTTGTGAGCTGAATCTCACAATGTTTGCCCCATCAGGGAAAACGTTTACAGCGATACTCTCTGCCTGAATCCCTCTTTTTTGGTGGTTTATTGCAACCCCCTGTTCCCTCATAACATATGTGCAAAGCCGGGGCTGACTCGACTGCTTCTCCCCTGCCTCGACCCGGGCCGCCTGTTGCGGGTATCCTGTTGCCATCCACACCGACACGGCCACACCTTCTTTATGCTATCGACTCGCCTCAAAGCCACCATCCGCAATACCTATCGCCAGATTGCCGATGGTTTACCCGGTTTTGTGCCGCGCAAGGAGCAGAATTTCCTGGTTGCCGAAATCGCCAAGACCCTGACGGGAGAATATGACAGGAGTCGCCGCATCCTGGTGGCCGAGGCAGGCACCGGCATCGGCAAGTCCCTCTCCTATGCCCAGGGGGCCATACCAGTGGCACGGCTGACCCAGAAGAAGCTGGTGATCTCCACCGCCACCGTGGCCCTGCAGGAGCAGCTCATCCACAAGGATCTCCCCTTTTATCACCGTCACAGCGAGCTGCCGTTTCGTTTCATGCTGGTCAAGGGGCGCCAGCGCTACTGCTGCGAGCACCTGCTGGAGCAGGCGGCAAACGGCAGCGAGATGGCCAATTTCGAACTCGACTTCGGCGCATTGAGCAAACACAAGCCATCGGATGCTGACAAAGCGTGCTACCAGGGGCTGTGGCAGGCCTACACCGAAGGCAAGTGGGACGGGGATCGGGACAACTGGCCCAAACCCATTACGGACCCTTGCTGGGATCGCATCGCCGCCGACCGCCACACCTGCAACAAGGCCCTGAGCCACCATCAGCACTGCCCCTTCCACCGCGCCCGCAACGACATGGACGCAGCAGACGTGCTGGTGGTCAACCACGCCCTGCTGCTCTCCGACCTCACCATGGGGGGCGGCATCATATTGCCGCCACCGGACGAGTGCATCTATGTGCTGGACGAAGCCCATCACCTGCCCACCATCGCCCGGGATCACGGCGCCGCCAGCGCCAGCATCAAGGGATCCCGCCGCTGGCTGGAAAAGCTGGTGCAAAGCGCTGGCAAACTGGCAAGGACGCTGAACAAGGAGAGCCTCCTCGATCCCCAGCTCAAACTGCAGGATGCCCTGGCCTCTCTCCAGCCGGATCTCAAGGCCCTCGAGCAGTGGCTCACCAGCAATGACCACCTCTTTGGCGGCGAGCCCCACCACAGATTCGCCGATGGGGTGCTGCCGGATCCCCTGCCCATGCTGGCGGAAAACCTCAAGGAGGCGAGCAAGAAGGCACTGAGGGCGCTGGACAGAATGCAGGGGGCCATCGGCGAGGCGCTCAAGGATGGCGAAATCCGTCGCAAGGAGGCCGAGCCTCTGCTGGCGGAGAGCGGTTTTCACCTGCAACGGCTCGAGAGCTTCTGCGCCCTCTGGGAGATGCTGAGCCGCCATGTTCCCACCGGCAAGACCCCCCTTGCCCGCTGGATGGCCAGAAGCGAGGACGGGGACATCTGGTTGCACGCCTCCCCCATCGAGGTGGGGTATCTGCTGGAGGAGTGGCTCTGGTCCCGCTGTCTCGGGGCCGTGCTGGTGTCGGCGACCCTCACCGCCCTCTCCTCCTTCAGTTATTTTCGCCACCAGGTGGGGCTCAAGGAGCATGACGGCACCCGCTATCTGCGGCTGCGCTCCCCCTTCGACTACCACAAGGCCGAACTCTATCTGCCCAAGATGGCCCATGAACCCAGTGCCCCCGCCTTCACCCAGGAGTTGATCGATACCCTGCCCCGCCTGCTGGCAGGCAAGGAGGCCAGCCTGGTGCTCTTCTCCTCCTATCGCCAGATGAACGAGGTGGCGGTGGGGCTGCGGGCCAAGGGGATGTCGCTCCTGGTACAGGGGGAAGCGTCCCGCAGCGCCCTGCTCCTCCTGCACAAACAGAAGTGCGACGGCGGCCAGGCCAGCATCCTCTTTGGCACCGGCAGCTTCTCGGAAGGGCTGGATCTGCCCGGCCACTACCTCACCAACCTGGTGATCACCAAGCTCCCCTTCGCGGTGCCCAACTCCCCCGTGGAAGAGGCGACCGCCGAGTGGATAGAGCAGCGCGGCGGCAACCCCTTCCTGCAACTGACGGTGCCGGAGGCGTCACGCAAGCTCATCCAGGCCTGTGGTCGCCTCATCCGAAAAGAGGCTGATCGGGGGCGGGTCACCATCCTGGACCGGCGCCTGCTGACCAAGCGCTACGGCAAGGGCCTGCTGGACGCCCTCCCCCCCTTCACCCGACGCATCGAGTGACACGGCTGACGCCCGCCATGCGCTCCCCTGACCCTCATGTCAGGAGGTGGCAGGAAGATAGAAGAGCACGCTGCCCGCAGGACTCGGGGCAGCGGGATCCACACCCCGCACACCGGAAGGCGCCATAAACGGCTATTGCCGCTGTGGGGCAAACCTGTAAAAATGACCCCCTATTTTTCAGTGGGCAATTGCCTGACTGTTCAAGGAGATGAAATGAAACTGACTGTTCTGGTACCGGCCCTGGCTGGTCTGTTGTGGGCAGGTAGCGCCCTGGCCGCTAGCCAACTGGAAATTACGAATCCCTATGTCATCCAGCTGCTCGATGGCGAACCCGTCAACCCCCAGCTGCTCGACAAAGCCACCGTCTTCTCCCTGGAGCCCGGCAGGCACCAGGTCGTGGTCGCCTTCGAGGGCAACTACTCCAGCCGCAGTGAAACCAAGCTGGTCACCGCCGAGCCCCTGGTGATCAACTTCACCGCCGCCGACAACCAGCAACTCTTCCTCGACTTCAAGAAGCCCCGCAAGGAAGAAGAAGCCAAGCGTTTCGTCAAGGAACAGAACGTCGTTCTGAAAGACAAATCCACCGGCCAGGTTCTGAAATCCGAGCAGTTCGTCATGCCGACCGTGGGTGGCTTCCAGCTGACCCGTGACTATCAGCAGGAGCTGCTGAAGATGGGCAAGGCCTTCAACCAGCCCAAGACTGTGTCCGTCTCCACCGCCGCCGTGATGGCTGCCGCCAGCGCACCGGTGGAAGTGGCCCCGAGCAAGGCCATGAGCAACCCGGAAGCCCTGACCCAGCTGCAGAGCTGGTACAACAAGGCCGATGCGGAGACCCGCAAAGCCTTCCAGATCTGGGTGATCCAGCAGCAGTAAGGCGCATCGCACGCCTGCATCGAGGGGAGCCTGGCTCCCCTTTTTCATACCCGTTCATGGCCGATGCTTCATGTCACTGCGCATCTTCTATCACCCCCACTACTCCGCCCTGAGGCTGCCCGAGCGTCACCGCTTCCCCCTGGCCAAGTACCAGGCGCTGTTTGAACGCCTCGTCGCCCTCGACTATCCGCTGGCACAGGCCACCCCTGCCAGCCGTGAGCAGATAGAGAAGGTGCACGATGCGGCCTATGTACAGGCCGCCCTCGCCGGCACCCTCGATGAAGGGGCCATTCGCCGGCTCGGCTTTCCCTGGTCTCCCCTGCTGATAGAACGTACCCTGCACTCGGTCGGCGCCACCCTGGCCGCCAGCCGCCACGCCCTTGCGCAGGGCTGCGGACTGCAGATCTCCGGCGGCTACCACCACGCACACCGGGGATTTGGCAGCGGCTTCTGCCTCTTCAACGATCTTGTGATCGCAGCGCGAACCTGCCTGGACGAGGGACTCTGCGAGCGGGTACTGATCGTGGATCTCGATGTCCATCAGGGAGATGGCAGCGCCGCCCTGTGCACGGGCAGCCGTGACATCATCACCCTCTCCCTGCACGGGGAACACAACTTCCCCCGCCACAAGCCAGCCTCCCATCTGGACTTTCCCCTGCCAAGCGGCATGGAGGACGACGCCTATCTCGAGACCCTGGACCAGGCCCTCGCCCTGGCTCATCGCCTCTACGCCCCTGACTTCATCCTCTATCAGGCCGGGGTGGATGTGCACCGGGACGACGAGCTGGGCTACCTCTCCCTGAGCGACTCCGGCGTGCGCCAGCGCGATGCCATGGTCTTTGACTCTGCGCTTCGCCACGGGCTGCCCATTGCCGCCGTGCCCGGTGGCGGCTACCGGCGCGACTGGCAGCGGTTGATCCCCTTGCACATGTCCCTGTTCGAGGAGGCCAGACGCCGCTACGGCTAGCACATGGCGCCGCTTACCCCCTCCCGGCCACAAAAAAGGCGGCACCTGGGCCACCTCTTCTTTATATAAAGCACAACAACGCCAGCCCTCCCCTTCTCCCCCAGCCGAGCTCCCCGGAAAGGCCCGTCAGAGATCGCCCCCATGAAGGCGTCAGAGAAGCCCGACAGTCCTCAGGCATGGGCCACCGGCGTCGGGTGTTCTCCCATTTTGCGCAGCAGCATCAGCAGATAGATAAACGACACACAGGCGATCACGATGAACAGCAGGTTGTCCGAGTAGCGCTGCATCAGGAGTGCCGTCAGGGTCGGGCCGAGCAGGCTGCCGATGGTGTAGCTCAACAGCAGCGCCTGGTTCATGGCCACCAGCTGATGGTGCGCCACCTTTTCGCAGGCCCAGGCCATGGCCACGGGGTAGAGCGTAAAACACGCAGCCCCCAGCATGAACAGCGCCGGTCCCATGACGGCACCGCCGAGCATCGCCATGCACCCCAGGATCACGGCAAACACCTGCACCCGCAGCACAGGCAAGCGCCCGAAGCGCTCCGCCAGACGGCCGATGGGCCACTGCCCCAGAATGCCGGCGCTGACCATCACCGCCATCCAGAAGCCGATGCCGGCGTCGCTCACCCCCTGACGGTTCAGATAAAGAGGCATCAGGCCATAGAGAGATCCCAGCACCATGCCGGAGATGATGCAGCCGTTGACCCCCAGCCGGGCCTGGCGAAGGCGCAGCATGGGCCACACCAGGGCACTCGTCTCCTGTTCGCTGCGCGCGTTGACGATGCGGGCAAACAGCAGCGGCAAGACGGCTGCCAGTACCAGGGCGCTCACCCAGGGGAGGACATCCATCAGCCCCGTCGATACCTTGCTGACCAGCAGTTGCCCGAGCACTGTGCCCAGGTAATAGACCATCATGTAGGCCGCCAGCAGACGGCCCCGGTTGCGCGCATTGCCGCTGCACATGAGGGCGCTCTCCACCACCACCCAGATGATGGCGCAGCCCACACCGGCGATGAAGCGCCATGTCAGCCAGCTCCAGAACCCCTGGGTGACCCCCAGGCCGACGCAGCCTGCGGCAAAGATGGCAGACGCCAGGTAGTAGCTGCGGTTGAACCCGAGGCGCTTGATCAGCGACCCCGCCAGCAGGGTGCCCAGCAGGTTGCCGGTGAAATAGGAGGAACCGACCATGCCCACCTGCCAGGTCGGCAGATTGTCGTGGGCGAGCCAGAGCGGCACCAGGGTGTTCAATACCGCGATGGCCAGGGTCAGCAACAGCAGGCCACAGAGCAGAAGCAGCACCGGGCGGGAATATGTGGTCATGGATAAAACCGTGGGGAGAGGCAAAATGCGAGCGCATCATGCCACCGCCAATGCCATTGTCAATCGGCGCTGAGTAGGGATCGCAAGGTGTGGCGGCACGCAGCTCTTGCCGAGCACCACGGCACCGCTAAGCGCTAACCCTATCCTCTTGATTAACCAGCGCTTTGGCCATGATGACGATCATGGGCCGGTTGAGCATCGACCTTGTGGCCTCTCCACAATCCTGAAGGCCCAAACAAGAAGAGGCGACCCTTGGGCCGCCTCTTCTTTCTATCAAGCACAACCTATCGTGCACAACGCCGGTCAGCGCTGGCGCTTCTTGGCGTACTTGCGACGGGCCCGGGCCTGGCGCTCCTCTTCCCGCTCGGCCTTCTCCTTGGCCTTCTGCTCGGCCTCGGCCTCGGCCTCCACGATCTCGACCCTCACCATCTCCGGGGTCTCCAGGGAGATGCGGCCCAGCATGCCGGAGCGGAACTCGTTGACCAGGATCTCGGACGCCTTGTGCAGATCCGCCAGGCCCCCCTTGCGCATGAAACCGCGCTGGCGGGCGATGAGATCCAGCAGCTCGATCTCGGTTTCGGGCAGCTCGCTCAACTGGTAGCGTGCCTTGATGCGCTCCGGATAGGCCTTGATGAAGTAGTCGGCGGCAAACATGGCGATGTCGGCGTAGTCGAAGACGGTATCCTTGATGGCCGCGGTGATCGCCAGGCGGTAGCCACAGGAGGGCGGGTTGAGCTTGGGCCAGAGGAAGCCCGGGGTGTCCGTCAGGATGACGTGGTTGTCCAGCTTGATCCGCTGCTGGGACTTGGTCACCCCCGCCTCGTTGCCGGTCTTGGCGATGATGCGACCCGCCAGGGTGTTGATCAGGGTGGACTTGCCCACGTTGGGGATGCCCATGATCATGGCGCGCACCCCGCGCAGCTCGAAGTTGCGCTCCGGCAGCATCTCGTGGCACAGGGTCAGCAGTTGCTTGATCATCGTAGGCTCCTGCTGGGTCAGGGGCAGTGCCTTGATCCCCTTCTCCTGCTCCATGTGGGCCACCCACAGCTCGGTGATCTCGGGGTCGGCGAGGTCTGCCTTGTTGAGCACCTTGATCACCGGCGTCTCGCCGCGCAGCTCCGGCACCAGGGGGTTCTCGCTGGAGAAGGGAATGCGGGCGTCGAGCATCTCGATGATGACATCGACCTGGGGCATGACCTCTGCAATCTCTTTGCGGGCCTTGTGCATGTGGCCGGGGAACCAGTTGATGGACATATCCGTTACTCTCTCATTGGAATGCGGGCCCCTCTCGGGGCTGCGGGCGCTCGGGGCTGCGGGCGCGTGGTGATGCGCCAAACTGCTGGCACTCATCGCAAGGGGGCGCATTTTACCTGCTGCGGCCCCGATTTGACAGGCCATTCTGGCCGGGTGTTGTCACCCGGGTGGCCGGATGCCCGCCACGCCACCGGGAGGTGAGTGGCAGAACACAATCAACATAACCCATTGATATAAGATAACATTTGCAAGACGCTTTCACCGTATTGTCATCTCTCTTCACTAAAAGTGTCATCTGCCCCCTCTAGGCTGCGCTCAGGTTTCACAAGGAGCGAACCCCAATGAGAAAGATGGCAGGACTTGCAGTGATGATAGGCGCCGCCCTGGCCGCCGGCTGCAACTCCAACAACGACAGCAACACCCCGGAACCCAGCGCCAAGAACGTGATCTTCTTCCTCGGCGACGGCATGGGTCTCAACACCCTCACCGCCTCCCGGATCTATGGCGTCGGCGAAGAGGGCAGCCTCACCATCGACACCCTGCCGGAAACGGCCTTCATCAAGACCTTCTCCCACGATGCCCAGGTGACCGACTCGGCCCCCTCCATGGCGGCCTACATGACCGGGGTCAAGAGCAACAACGGCGTCATCAGCATGGACAGCGACGCCACCCAGGAGAGCGATTGCAGCCAGAGCGGCGGCAAAGCGGTGACCACCTTGCTGGAGCTGGCCAAGGCCGATGGCCGCGGCACCGGCGTGGTCACCACCACCCGGGTCACCCACGCCACCCCGGCCGCCACCTATGCCCATATCTGCAACCGGGATCTGGAGGCTGATATCGCCGTCCAGATGGTGCCGGGGGGCAGCGGTTACAACAGCGCCCTGAAGGAGGGGCTGGATGTGGTGCTCGGGGGCGGCAGCAGCTTCTTCCTGCCCAGTGCCGACAAGGGCAAGCGGACCGATGGCCGCAACCTCATCGACGAGATGAAGGCGAAGGGCTATCAGTTTGCCGCCACCCTGGACGAGCTGAACCAGGCCGATGCGAGCAAGCCGCTGCTGGGCCTGTTTGGCTCAAGCCACATGAAATATGACCTGGACCGGCCCGCCAGCGAGCCGTCACTGGCCCAGATGACCCTGGCTGCCATCAAGCAGCTCAAGGGCAAAGAGAAGGGCTACTTCCTGATGGTGGAAGGGGGGCGTATCGACCACGCCCTGCACGACACCAACGCCAAGCGCGCCCTGCAGGATACCCTCGCCTTCGACAACGCCATCCTGGCCGCCATCAATGAAGTGAAGAAAACCGATCCCGAGCTGAAAAACACCCTGATCGTGGTCACCGCCGACCATGACCACACGCTTGTGCTCAACGGGTACGCCAAGCGCACCGGCAAGACCACGGCAGGCAATGCGGGCGTGCTCGGGCTGGTGAAGAACTACGAGACCGGCGAGCCGAGCAAGGATAGCGATGGCATGCCCTACACCATCATCGGCTTTGGCAACGGCTACAACCGAGTGGATGGCCCGCGCAGCAGCGTGGCGGCCCTCGACGACGCCACCACCTCCGCCGACGACTATCACCAGGAGGTGGTGGTCAAGGTGGGCGAGATAGGCAACGAGACCCACGGCGGTACCGATGTCTTCCTCGGCGCCATCGGCCAGGGGGCGGAGCGCTTCCACGGCTCTCTCGACAACACCGCCGTGTTCGGCAAGATCAAGGCTGCGGCCAAGCTGTAAGGGATTATCAGGATGAACATCACCATGAAAAAGACGCTGGTCTGCACCGCCCTGCTCGGCACGCTTGGCGGCCTCTCCCAGGCGCACGCCGCCGATGCCAAGAACGTCATCCTCTTTATCGGTGACGGCATGGGTCCCACCGTG
Organism: Aeromonas sp. ASNIH1; assembly: GCF_002934285.1. Classification (NCBI taxonomy): domain Bacteria; kingdom Pseudomonadati; phylum Pseudomonadota; class Gammaproteobacteria; order Aeromonadales; family Aeromonadaceae; genus Aeromonas; species Aeromonas sp. ASNIH1. The sequence goes on from NZ_CP026228.1 coordinate 4,778,526, forward strand.
CTCACCGCCACCCGCCTGTTCAAGGTGGGGGAAGAGGGGGATCTCGAGATGATGAAACTGCCCCAGAGCGCGCGCATCAAGACCTTCTCCCACGATGCCCAGACCACGGACTCCGCCCCCTCCATGGCGGCCTACACCACCGGCGTCAAGATGAACAACGAGGTGATCGCCATGAGCAGCGACACCAGGGCCGTGGCACCGTCCAAGGATGCCAACGGCAACAAGGGCATCAACAACTGCACCAGCGACAACGGAAGCCCGGTGCCCACCATTCTCGAGCTGGCCAAGGCAGCCGGCAAGTCGGTGGGAGCCGTCACGACCACGGAGCTCACCCATGCCACCCCGGCGGCGACCTATTCCCATATCTGCCACCGGGATGCGGCCTACGCCATCGCCGAGCAGGCGGTACCGGGCGGCGCCGGCTTCAACCAGGCGCTGGGGGATGGGGTCGATGTGCTGATGGGGGGCGGCGCCAACCACTGGACGCCCTACAGCGCCAGCAACAAGGGCGGCCGGGCCGACGGCCGGGATCTCACCGCCGAGCTGACCGCCCGGGGCTACCGCTATGTCACCACCAAGGATGAGCTCTCTGCTGTCAACTCGGGCAAGGTGCTGGGGCTGTTCAGCACCAAATCCCACCTCGACTACGAACTGGACCGCGTCGCCAAGGGGGCGGCCAGTACCCAGCCGTCCCTCTCCGAGATGACCGCCAAGGCGATCGATCTGCTCAGCCAGAACAGCCAGGGCTACTTCCTGATGGTGGAGGGGGGACGTATCGACCACGCCCTGCATGCCACCAACGCCAAGCGATCCCTGACCGATGCGGTGGCGCTGGACGAGGCGGTCAAGACGGCCCTCGGCAAAGTGGATTTGAGCGATACCCTGATCGTGGTCACCGCCGACCACGACCACACCATGACCATCAACGGCTATTCCGCCAAGGGCAACAAGGTGCTGGATCTGGTCAAGAACGCCGATGGCTCGACCCAGAACGACGCGGACGGCAAGCCGTTCACTACTCTGGTATTCGGCAACGGCCCCAACCGCCAGGACCAGCGTCCCACCCTCACCAGCGATGAGGTGATGGCGGATGACTACCTGCAGGAGACCGGGGTCAAGCTCGGCTCCGAGACTCACGGCGGCGGCGATGTGATGCTGTTCGCGGGCGGAGCAGGCAGCAGCCAGTTCAAGGGCACCCTCGACAACACCCGGGTGTTCGGCAAGCTCAGGGAGGCCCTCGGCCTGTGATAAAGGGGCCCGGCACTGCGCCGGGCACCTTTTCCGTCGAGCGAGAGACGATGATGAAATATCTGCTTTCTTTATGGCTGCTGGGCAGCGCCCTCTCCTTCCCCCTCCTGGCCGACGAGGTGCCCGATCTGGCCGCCCGCATCCGCTACGTGGACAGGGTGACCGGCAGCGACGGCATCACCCGGGAGAGCCAGTGGCAGGAGAAGTGGCTGCGGGTCGGTGACCAGGTGTGGAGCCAGCGGCTCATTCCCGTTCCCCTGGCCCGTGCCTATCACGCCACCCATGATGCCCGCCCCGGCCACAAACACTTCACTCACCAGATGGCGGCACGCTGGGTCACCCGCAGCGAGGGAGACGCACTCCAGTTGCGCTACGCCGATGCCTGGCACAACCAGCTGGTGGAGGTGCCGCAGGAGGAGTACGGCCAGGTGGCCTTCAAACCGGAGTGGGCGCGGATCCGCCACCTCATCAACCCTTCCCTGTTAGAGGGAATGACACCGCTGGATGAGGCCGCCCCCGACCAGGCGAACTGGTATGAGACCCGCGAAGGTCGCCAGCGTACCCGCATCCTCTGGTCGAGCCGCTGGCAGTTGCCCCTGGTGGTGGAGTCGGCAAGCCTCGACGGTTATCGCAGCTACCGGATGGAGGTGACGCTCAAGACGCTGCCAAAGACCCTCCCCTGGCAGCAACTGGCAGGGTACCAGACCCTGGATCTGCGGGATTTCTTCGACTGATCCCCCCAGGCGGCAATCGCCTGGCTGACATGGCGTAACGGGATGTTACACTCTCTGTACTCATCCCGGACCCGAACATCCATGCGCCTTGTTACTCTGCTTCTGCTGCTCTCCCCTCTGATCGTCTGCGCCTTTTCGGCCCGTGCCGTGGTCGTCGTGGCCGCAGACATTCCCCCCTATGTGATCCGCGCCCAGCAGGGTGCGCCGAGCGGCATGGCCATCGAGGTGCTGGAGGAGGCTGCCCGCCGCCTCGGGGAACCGCTCGAGATCGAGTTGATGCCGCTGGCTCGCGCCCTCAGCCAGGCCAGCCACCGCCCGGATGTCCTGTTGTTGCCCCCGGCCCGAAACCCCCAGCGCGAACCACTGTTTCTCTGGATTGCCCCCCTGCTGGAGGAGGCCTTCGTGCTGGTCAGTCATCGCCGTCACCATCCAGCGCCGCTCTCCATGAAGACGCTGCCAGGCCTCACCGTTGGCGTAATGCGTGGCTCCCATAGCCAGAGCCTGATCCAGCCGCTGACAGGGGTGACCCGGGAGCTGGTCACCGAGGAGGTCAGCAACGCCAGCAAGCTGGCGCGCGGCCGCATCCAGGCCTGGGCGGTGGCCTGGAACACCGCCCGTTACAACCAGCAGCGGGCGGGTCTGCCGCTCCCGGATCTGGTGCGGGGCGAGACCTTGCAGCAGAGCACCCTATACCTGGCCGCCAGTCCCCGCTTCTCCCGCAGCGAGGCGCTGCGCTGGCGCCGGGTCATTCAGGAAATGAGGGAGGATGGCAGTCTCGCGCGCATCCTGCACCAGTACGATTACCAGGCTCCCTGATGAGACAGTCAGTCCAATTGCCAAACCACCCCAGAATGGTTATGGTATCTCCATGAAAGCAATCATGATTTTTTCCAGTACGCTCACACCCCGCTGAGCCCCCGCCCTCGCCCCGCTGCGCGAGTCGCTCGGGGGCATCGCTTTTGCTGTCTGCTTTTTACCCTTGCACCGTTTTTTGTCGACCAGTCTGCCCGTCATCCTGGTCCCTTCAGTCATTGATAAGGAAATACCCTATGAAACAGCCTCATCTCGTCATCTCCAGCCTGGATCTGGATCGCATCGAACAGCTGCTTGGCAACCACCCCCAGCACCTTGCCCTGCAAGAGGAGCTGGATCGCGCCGAGATCCGCGAACCCGCCGACATGCCGCCGGACGTGGTGACCATGAACAGCACGGTGCGCTTCAAGATGCAAAACAGCGGCAACGACTTCTGCCTGACGCTGGTCTATCCGAAGGATGTGCAGGGGGACGAATCGAAGATCTCCGTGCTGGCGCCAGTGGGCAGCGCCCTGCTGGGGCTCAAGGTGGGTGACAGCATCGCCTGGCCGGGGCCGGCCGGTCGTACCATCCAGGTGGAGATCCTGGAAGTGGTCTATCAGCCGGAACGCGCGGGGGAGTTGCACCGCTGACAGGCTGCCAGGCTGCCATTCAGATCTGATGCGACCAGGTGGCTGACTCGGTATGCCTTTGTCTGGTCGGAGCCAAGGGCCACCGGCCGGGCATGACCTGACGGGGGATCAGGCCCCCTGACAGATCCGGTTCTTGCCCTCCCGCTTGGCCTGATAGAGAGCGCGATCTGCCTGGCTGAACAGGGTGTCAAAGTGCCATTCACGGGCGCTGGGCGCCCACCCCAGGCTGGCCGTCACCCGGACCCCCTTCAGCCCCAGCGTTTCTATCCCCTGGCGGATCTGCTCGCAGCGCGCCTGCTGGGCCAGGGGGTCGCGCTCGGGCAACAGCAGCACAAACTCTTCCCCGCCGAAGCGGCTGGCCACCAGATCCCGCTGGCCGGCAAGATAGCGACCCACCGCCTCCAGCACCCTGTCCCCGGTCTCGTGACCGTGGCGATCGTTGATCTGCTTGAAGTCGTCGAGATCCAGCACCACCAGCGCCCCCAGCCTTGCCATCGTCACGCAGTGATCCATGAAGCCGCGCCGGTTCAGGAGGCCGGTCAGGGGATCCTGGCTGGCCTGTCGACGCAGGGCCAGGGCCCGGTACTGGGTACAGAGCAGCAGCACCCCGAAGGTCGACAGATAGTTGCCCATCAGCATGGAGAGGAAGGGGAGCACATTGACCGCATGCTGATCCATCAGGACCCGCACCTCGCCGCCGAGCAGGGCCTCCATGCGCACCAGATTGAAACCGTAGAGCAGGATGTTGACCACGGTGAACACCAGCACCGCAGGCAGATAGTCAGGGTAGCCATGGCGCCAGATGAGCCAGACAATCACCGCCCCCACCATCATGTAGCTCAGGCAGGCCAGCAGCACCCGGGGGGCCATCTTGTCGTTGAAGATGACGCTCCAGCAGAGGATCAGCAGATAGACCAGCATGAAGAGGGTGAATGCCCGCCAGTTTGGCGGCTCCCCGAAGAAGCGCTGGATGGCGAGTGGCATCAGGGCGAGGCAGAAGGTGATGAGCAGGTTGGCCAGCCAGATCCCCGCGATATGGGGGGAAAATGCCTGCATGAAGAAGAGCGATTGCGCCGCCAGGGCACAGAGGCTGGACCACCACCAGAGCCCGAGACCGGGTATTTCCCTATGGGTCGACCAGATGATGGAGAGGGTGATGAATCCCAGGCTGTAGCCCCCGAGGGCCATCAACATCAGGGTAAATACGCCCAGATTGAGCAGAATTGAGGCGTCCATTCCCGAACCTTCCAATGGGGATGGCTGAGTATATGGGAAGCCCATGACAAGACACAGAGGGAGCCTATGGGCCGGGCAAAAATATTTGCCCGACTCGCACGCCCCATTCCCCGTGAAGCGTGCCGGACAACGCCCTGTCTGTGCCCGGATTTTCCACCGAGACGGCCGCCGGATATTTTGCACTTGAACCGGCGCCATTAGATAGATATGTTGTTTTCATGTGGTTTTATGAGTCACCACGAGGGATAAAAGTCTCCATAACTTATTGAGTCTTCTGGCACAAACAGGTTTTGGTACATTTTTCATCCAACGAACCATTCATAGAATCTCATATGGGGCTTTTGCCCCGACCAAGACAATAATCCTGTCTTGCCTGCTGCCGGATGCAGCAGTCTCTTGTGCCATGGAGTCGCACGGGAGCAGGTTCAAGGCCGACCACATTTACGACAGAGACGTCATTTATGATCAAAAAACTCATTCTTTCTACCCTGCTGCTGTGCGGGTTGGCCAACGCCGCGCCCACTTCCACCCTGGATGCCGTACTGGAGCGCGGTGTGCTGCGGGTCGGCTTCGATGCCGGCTATCAACCCTTCGAGATGACCAACAAGCAGGGCCAGTACATCGGCTTTGACGTGGATCTCGCCAAGATGGTCGCCAAGGAGATGGGCGTGAAGGTGGAGTTCGTCAACACCGCCTGGGACGGCATCATCCCCGCGCTCTTGACCGACAAGTTCGACGTCATCATGGGCGGCATGACCGTCACTCCCCAGCGCAACCTGCGCGTGAACTTTGCCGATCCCTACATCGTCGTCGGCCAGACCATCGTGCTTCGCAAGGACAAGGCGGGCGAAATCAAATCCTTCCAGGACCTCAACGATCCCAAATACAAGATCGCGGTCAAACTCGGCACCACCGGCGAGCAAGCGGTCAAGCGCATGATCCCCAAGGCCACCCTGCTGCAGTTTGAAACCCAGGATGACGCCAAGCTGGAAGTGATCAACGGCAAGGTGGATGCCTTCGTCTACGACCTGCCCTACAACGCCATCTTCGCGTCCCAGAACCAGGGCGCCGTGGTGCACCTCGACAAGCCGTTCACCTTCGAGCCGCTGGCCTGGGCCATCCGCAAGGGGGATCAGGACACCCTCAACTGGTTCAACAACTACCTGCGCCAGATCAAGGGCGACGGCAGCTACGACCGTCTCTACAAGAAGTGGTTTGAATCCACCGCCTGGCTGAACCAGCTCAAATAACCTCTCAAAGGGGCGGCATGCCGCCCCTTCACGCAGACTCCCCACACGATAACGACAAAAGAGGTTGTGACAGTGATCAACCCCAAACTCACAAGACAGATGGAAAAACAGCCCAATCAGCTGCTCTGGCACGGGATCTTCCTGCTGCTGGTGCTGGCCGCCATTTTCGGCATCTACAAGGCCGTGCAGGCAGTGGATTACACCTGGCGATGGGAACGCATTCCCCAGTACATCGCCTATCAGGCAGAACAGAAACACTATGCCGAGTTTGACGGCACCGTGGTCGCGGACAAGGGACAGCTCTTCCTGCAAGACGATCTCGACCCCAGCCGCCGTCAGGCCATCGCTCCCAAGGGCTCCCAGCTGGCTGAAGGGGATACCGTCTTCCTCGGCGATACCCTGGATGTGCAACTGAGCTGGACCGCTGGCCCCATTGCCTGGGGCGTCTGGGTCACGGTCAAGCTCTCCCTGGTGGCAGGCATCTTCGCCATCCTGCTTGGCACCCTGGCCGGGCTCGCCCGCCTCTCCCCCAATCCGGCCCTGCGCAACCTGGCCGTGACCTATGTGGAGCTCATCCGTGGCACCCCGTTGCTGGTGCAGATCTTCATCGTCTATTTCTTTATCGGCACCGTGCTGAACCTCGACCGATTCACCGCTGGTGTGGCGGCGCTCGCGGTCTTCACCGGCGCCTACGTGGCGGAGATCGTGCGCGCCGGCATCAGCTCCATTCACAAGGGGCAGATGGAAGCGGGCAGAAGCCTTGGCATGACCTCGGCCCAGACCATGCGCTACGTCATCCTGCCCCAGGCCTTCAAACGGGTGCTGCCACCGCTCGCGGGTCAGTTCATCAACCTCATCAAGGACTCCTCTCTGGTCTCCGTCATCTCCATCACCGATCTCACCAAGGCGGGGCGCGAAGTGGTCAGCTCCACCTTCAGCCCGTTCGAGGTGTGGTTCACCGTGGCCCTGCTCTATCTGGTGCTGACCGGCACTCTCTCCTTCCTGGTGCGTCGTCTGGAGGTGAAATATGCGCGCAGCAACTGATCCCGTTATCAAGGCGCCATCGGTGTCGAAACGTTCTGCCATCACCGGCACTCCCTGTCCCTTCCCGGTGCGTCGTCTGGAGGTGAACTATGCGCGCTGCAACTGATCCCATCATCAAGGCGACCGGTGTAGAGAAGTTCTACGGCACTGAGGTGCACGCCCTGAAAAACGTCAGCACCCAGGTGGCCGAAGGGGAAGTGGTGGTGATCGTGGGGCCGAGCGGCTCGGGCAAGTCCACCTTCCTGCGCACCCTCAACCAGCTGGAGACCATCAACGATGGCAATATCGTGGTCGACGGCATCAGCCTCACCGAACCCGGGGATGTCAACAAGCTGCGGGAAGAGGTGGGCATGGTGTTCCAGTCCTTCAACCTCTTCCCTCACCTGACGGTGCTGGACAACATCACCCTGGCCCCTCAGAAGGTGAGAGGGCTCTCTCGCCAGGAGGCAGAGGAGCGAGCCAAGGCCCTGCTGCTCAAGGTCGGTCTCTCCAACAAGGCCCAGAGCTACCCCTCCCAGCTCTCCGGCGGCCAGCAGCAGCGGGTGGCCATCGCCCGGGCGCTCGCCATGCAGCCGCGCATCATGCTGTTTGACGAGCCCACCAGCGCCCTCGACCCCGAAATGGTGGGAGAGGTGCTGGACGTCATGAAGGGGTTGGCCCGCGAAGGGATGACCATGGTGGTGGTGACTCACGAGATGGGCTTTGCCCGGGAAGTGGCGGACAGGGTGCTCTTCATGGAGAGCGGCGAGCTGCTGGTGGACGAGAAACCCGCCGACTTCTTCGACAATCCACCCTCCCCGCGCCTGCGCCAGTTCCTGAGCCAGGTGCTATAACCCGCGATGCACCAACACGAAGAGGGAGCCCATGGCTCCCTCTTCTATGCTTGCCTTCCCCCCAGATCATCTCCCTGGCGCATTGCTTGCCGCAGCCTTTTGCCATCGGGTTGTCACCACGCCAACGAGCAAGGATGTTAATGAAATTTTAAATTCATCCGGTATGCTGACATCCAACTGGTCCAACCGGATGGCTCACATGGATGTGCAACTGCTCTTGCTCTACCTCTCGCCCCTCTTTCTGGTTTTCATCGGCTGGGAGATGCTCTACCTGCGAAAACACGGCGCCGCCTATCCCACGGCGGGCTACCAGTGGAAGGATCTCTTCGCCAATGCCACCCTGGCACTGATGCATCAGGGGGGCGATGCCCTGGCCGCCATTGCCATCGCCTATCTCTATGACACCCTCTGGGGCTGGCGATTATTCGATATCGAGCTGAACCTCTGGAGCCTCTTGCTGCTCTTTCTGTTGCAGGATCTCTGCTACTGGCTGTTCCACTTCGCGAGCCACCATGTGCGCTGGCTCTGGGCCTCCCACGTGGTGCACCACAGCTCGGAGCGGCTCAACCTCTCCACCGCCTTTCGCCAGAGCCTGATGTACCCGGTCTCCGGCATGTGGCTGTTCTGGATCCCCATGATCCTCATCGGCTTCCCCCCCGAGGCGGTGGTGGCCACCGTGCTCTTGAGCCTGGGTTTTCAGTTCTTCGTCCACACCCAGGTGGTGGGCAAGCTGGGCAAACTTGAATGGATCTTCAACACCCCGTCCCACCACAGGGTGCACCACGCCAGCAATGCCAGATACATCGATCGCAACTTCGCCGGCGTGCTCATCATCTGGGACCGGCTGTTTGGCACCTTCGTGGAAGAAGACTTGGGCGAGCCGTGCCGTTTCGGCATCACCAAGCCAATTCACAGCTTCAACCCCCTCACCCTCACCTTCCACGAGTGGCGCGACATGCTGCAAGAGGCCCGGGGCCTCCCATGGCGGCAAAAGCTCGCCGTGCTGTTTGGCAAACCGGCGGGCCCCACCAGCGGTTGACCCACCGACCAGAATAAAAAAAGAGCGCCCAGGGGCGCTCTTTTTCATGACAGGGACAACCCCCGGGTCAGACGTGAACGAAGGACCAGACGGCGGGGATCAGGCTCAGCAGCGTCACCCCGGCCAGCAGCCGTTCGCGCCCGCTGAGCCGCTGTTCGGCGCCGAGCTGGCGACGGCTGTAGAGAAACAGCAGCAGACCCGGCCCGTAGAGCAGAAGCGACAGCAGCAGGTACTCCACCCCGGCGGCGTAGAGCAGCCAGAAACCATAACCACTCGACACCAGCGCCACCACCCGCATCAGGCCGCGGCCCTGCCCACCCTTGCCACTGAAGACCAGCTTGAGCAGGAAGAGGCCGATGAGCAGGTAGGGCACCAGGATCATGGAGGTGGAGATGAGCAGCAGGTTGGTGTACCCCTTGCCAAGCAGCCACACCAGCAGCAAGCAGCCCTGCACGGTCAGGCTGGTGAGCCAGAGCGAGGCGATGGGGGTGCCGTTGCGGTTCTCGCGCCGGAAGATGGCCGGGAAGGCCCCGTGACGCGCCGCGCTGAACGGCACCTCGGCCGAGAAGAGGGTCCAGCTCACGTAGGAGGCGAGCACCGACACGATGAGGCCGGCGCTGATGAGCAGCTTGCCCCAGGAACCCGTCATCTGGGCCATCAGTCCCGCCATGGAGGGGTTGGGCAGGGCCGCAAGCTCCGGGCGGCTCAATATTCCGAGCGCCAGCACCGAGATGAGCACATAGAGCAGCAGCGCCAGCACCACGCCGAGCACGGTGGCGGTGCCCACATCCCGCTTGTTTCTCGCCCGGGCCGAGAGCACCGCTGCCCCTTCGATGCCGGTGAAGACCCAGAGGGTGATGAGCATGGTGTTGCGCACCTGCTCGGAGACCGGTACCGCCAGGGTGCTGCCCTCCTGATCTGCCGCAAAGGTGACCGGATCGAACCAGTAGCAGGCGAACAGGATGAACAGCAGCAGCGGCAGGCTCTTGGCCAGGGTCGCTACCAGATTGAACAGGGCCGCCTGCTGCACGCCGCGGGCCACCAGCAGGTGCACCGCCCAGAGGATGCAGGACTCGCCGACAAAAGCTGCCAATGTGTTGCCCTCGCCAAACCAGACCCGCTCCGGCGTATCGACGAAGCTGCCCAGCGCCGCGAAGGCGATCACCAGATAACCCACCACGCCGATGGTGGCACATAGCCAGTATCCCCAGGCGGAGAAGAACCCCACCAGCTCGCCAAAGCCGGCCCGGGCATAGCTGTAGATGCCGCCGTCGAGCTCGGGTTTGAGCCGCGACAGGTAGAGGAAGCTCATGGCCAGCGCCAGTATGCCGACCCCGGTGACGGCCCAGCCGATCAGCACGGCGCGGGCGCCCGCCACATCGGCCATGTTCTGGGGCAGGCTGAAGATGCCGGCCCCCACCATGGAGCTGAACACCAGCGCAGTGAGGGACCAGAGCCCGATCTTGCTCTCTTTCATGGGCGCTCCTTAACGCAGCCGGCTGGCCAGCGCCTCGATGTGTTCCGGGCCGATGCCGCAGCAGCCACCGATGAGGTTTGCCCCGGCTCTGCGCCAGCGCTCGGCCCAGCCGAGGTAATCCAGCGGCCCCAGATCGCCGCGGATCTCGTCCAGACCGTCATTGGCAGTCGCCTCCTTGGGCTGGGGCGGGAAGGCGTTGGCATAGGCGCCTAGGCGAACGTCGGTGCGCCCCTGAACCTGTAACGCGGCGACGGCCACCTTGAGCGCCCCTTCAATCACCTCGGGCTGGCAGCAGTTGAACAGGATGGCATCCACCCCGGCCGACGCCAACGCGGCCACGGCATCCGCCACCCGCTCGCCGGAGCGCAGGGTGGGCTCGCTGCCCGGCGCCTCGTCTTCCAGAGTAAAGGAGACCCAGAACGGCTTGCCGTCCTCGGGCAGCAGGGCCTTGAGGGCCAGGGGTTCGGCGATGAGGCTCATGGTCTCCGCCAGCCAGAGATCCACATGGGGTGACAGGGCCCGGATAAGCGGTGTCGCCAGCTCGCTCACCCGCTCGGCCTGATAGAGGTCCGCACGATAGGAGCCAAAGAGCGGCGGCAAGGAGCCGGCCACCTTGACGGCTCCCCCCTGCTCGTCGGCCACGTCTCGGGCCAGTTGCCCGGCCAGAGCTGCAAGTGCCTCCCCTTGGGCGGCAAAGCGCGCCTCGCCGATGTGGAAGGGCACCAGGGCATAGCTGTTGGTAGTGATCACCCGGGCACCGCTCGTCGCATAGGCCTGGTGTACCTCGCGCACCGTCTCGGGCGCTTCCATCAACGCCAGCGCCGACCACTCCGGTTGACGGAACGGCGCACCACGCCGCGCCAGTTCACGGCCCATACCGCCATCGAGTACCCACAAATCCTGCTTGTCCATCTCTGTCTCTCTGCGTCTCCCCGCCATGACGGGTGTTTATTGTGTGAAACCACATTAAGCCATCAAAACATCTAGACGGCTAGAAATCCCAAATATCATGACCCAAAGTAGAACAAGAGGCAATCGGGGGCTACGAACAAATCCGGGCAAGCTCAGGATGATGGCGGCAAAGGGAGATCTCCCCGGCACAGGCATCACCTGGGCAGGCACTGAAACGACAAGAGGCCACCCCGGGGGGTGGCCTCTTGTGAAACAGGGGATCAAGGCGGGCACAGCCGCCGATAACCAGGGGCTCAGCGCCCGGCCAGCACCCGCTTGGTCTGCTTGACCCAGTCGGAGACCCGGCCCTGCTGGGGATAGCCCTGCCAGATCTGCTCCCACTGGGCGGGGCTGAGGGGGCGGCCCAGCCGACGCTGCACCCCGGCATAGAGGTAGTCGTGGGCCGTGGTGCGTGCCTGGGCCGAGGTGAGGAACTTGGCAACAGGGTCGGTGAGACGCACGTCCCGCATGCCGAGCAGCGGATAGTCGCTGTGCACCGCCGCCAGCATGGTCTCGCGCATGGCGGATTCGATGTAACCCCGGGCAAACAGGGCGGTGACCGATTCAAGCGACCCTTGATCCGGGCCGTGATACTCCTCGTCGAACACCGGGCTGGGCTCTGCCACGGCGCTTTGCACCACCGCATCGGGATCCTGCTGCGGGACCACCACGGCAGGCTCGGGGGTAACGGGTTTGGCAGGCGTCACTGGCTTGCGCGGTGCGCTCTGGCTGCAGGCACCCAGTGCCAGGGCGAGCGCCACACAGGCCAGCGCACGGGAATGAGTCTTCATCTTCATGATTGCTAACGAACTCCTTTAGGATTCCTGAGCGGGCTTCTCATTGCTCGCAGGTTCTACCCGGGTGACCAGCAACTGGTCAATCTTGTAACTGTCGATGTCCACCACTTCGAACTTGTAACCGGCATATTTGACCGAGTCGGTGCGCTTGGGGATCTTGCGCAGCATGTACATGATGAAACCGGCGATGGTCTCGTAGTTCTGGTTTTCCGGGAACTCCTCGATGTCGAAGGCGCGCATCACGTCGGAGATGGGGGTCACCCCGTCCACCAGCCAGGAGTTCTCGTCCCGCTGGACGATCTGCTCTTCCACCACGTGGGTGGCCCACTCCCCCATGACGGTGCTCATCAGGTCGTTCATGGTGACGATGCCCACCACCAGGGCGTATTCGTTCATCACCACCGCAAAGTCGCCGCGATGGTTCTTGAAGTACTCCATCGCCTCGTAGAGGTTGAGGGTGTCGGGAATGATGATGACGTTCTGCACCAGGGAGCCGCTGTTGAGATCGATGCTCTGGCCGCTGATGACGCGGATCAGCAGCTCCTTGGCATCCACGAACCCCTTGATGCTGTCGAGGTTGTGGTCGCACACCAGGAACTTGTTGTGGGGGTGCTCGGCGATCTTCGCCTTGATGCTCTCCTCCCCCTCTTGCAGGGTGAAGTAGATGAGGCTCTCCCGCGCCGTCATGGCGGAAGTGACACCCAGAGACTGGAGCTCGAACACGTTCTCGATGAGCTGGTGCTCCTCGCGCTGAATGACACCGGCTTCGGCACCTGCATCCATCACCGCATAAATATCGTCGGAGGTGATCTCGTCGTTGCGCACCATGGAGATGCGCATCAGCCGGAACAGGCCGTTGGCCATGCCGTTGAACAGCCACACCAGTGGCATCAGCAAGGTGACGCACAGCATCATGGGACGCACCACCACCACGGCGATCCGCTCGGGCATGGTCATGGCAAGGCGCTTGGGCATCAGGTCCGCTATCAGGATGAACATGCCGGTGACGAAGACGAACGAGGCCGCAGAGCTAATCTGGCCGAGCCAGGGCCCCTGGTAGAAGCCGGCAATCAGCTCCCTGATGGCGGGATTGAGGGCGGATTCCCCCAGGATACCGCCGAGGATGGCGACGGTATTGAGGCCTATCTGCACCACGGTAAAGAAGTTGCCCGGCTGGGCCTGCAATGCCAGCACCTTCTCGGCGTGGCGGTTGCCCTCGTCGGCCATCACCTGCAACTTGATCTTGCGGGAGGCGGCAAGGGAGATCTCGGAGAGTGAGAAGAACACGCTGCCGGCGACCAGCAGCATCAGAAAGAACAAACTATCGGCAAAACTCATGATTAACCTATTGCGACAGCCGCCTTAGCACAAGACGGCAAACTGGGCCCGGGAAACCGGACCGTGACTCCATCCGGGACTCACACAGGGGCCATATTCTAGCAGAAAAGCGCCCGCCGGGTGGCGTTATCTTGAACTGCCGTGCCATGCAATGAAAAAGGCGCTCAAAGCGCCTTTTTATTCAATCAGGGTTGGATTCCCGTCCTGCAGCCGCGACGGGAGCTCCACCCAAGGCGCCCCATCAGCCCTTGCCCAGCAGATCGCTCAGGTCATCGGCCTTGGTGTGGCGCACATCCTTGCCCTTGACGTAGTAGACGATGTACTCGCAGATGTGCTGGCAGCGATCACCGACCCGCTCGATGGCCCGTGCCGCCCAGAGCACGTTGAGCACCTGGGGGATGGTGCGCGGATCTTCCATCATGTAGGTCATCAGCTCGCGGATGATGGACTCGTACTCCCGATCCACCTTGTCATCTTCCTTGTAGACCGCCAGGGCGGCATCCAGATCCATGCGGGCGAAAGCGTCCAGCACGTCGTGGAGCATCTTGATGGTGCGACGCCCCATGTTCTCCAGCGACACCAGCGGTGGCTGGGGCTTGTTGGCGTTGTCGGTCAGCATGCGGGCAATCTTGTCCGCCACGTCGCCAATCCGCTCCAGATCCGTGATGGTCTTGATGATGGCCATCACCAGCCGCAGGTCGGACGCAGTGGGCTGACGCTTGGCGATGATGCGGGTGCACTCCTCGTCGATCGCCACTTCCATGGCGTTGACCTTGTGGTCGTTGGCCACGATCTTGCGCGCCGCATCCAGATCCTGGCCATGGATGGCGGCGATGGCGTCGGTGAGTTGCTTCTCCACCAGCCCCCCCATCACCAGTACCTGATTGCGCACGCTCTCAAGCTCGGCATTGAACTGACCGGAGATGTGTTTGTTGAGGTTCATATTGTCCATACCAGTAATCCTTGTTGCTCCGATTATGCCTTAGCCGTTGAACTGACTGCCAATCTGTTTGTTGATGCTCATCTTGCTCATCTTGCTCATCTCAATCAGCGGCATCCCTTAGCCGTAACGACCGGTAATGTAGTCTTCGGTCTTCTTCTTGGCCGGGGTGGTGAAGATGGTGTTGGTATTCGAGTACTCGATGAGTTCCCCCATGTACATGAACGCGGTCTGATCCGAGACCCGCGCCGCCTGCTGCATGTTGTGGGTCACGATCACCACGGTGAACTGGCTCTTGAGCTCGTTGATGAGCTCCTCGATGGTGAGGGTGGAGATGGGGTCCAGCGCCGAGGTCGGTTCATCGAGCAGCAGCACTTCCGGCTCGATGGCGATGGCACGGGCAATCACCAGACGCTGCTGCTGACCGCCGGAGAGACCAAAGGCGTTGTCGTGCAGACGATCCTTCACTTCCTCCCACAGGGCGGCACCGCGCAGGGAACGCTCGGCGGCCTCGTCCAGAGTACGGCGGTCATTGATGCCCTGCAGGCGCAGGCCGTAGACCACGTTCTCGTAGATGGACTTGGGGAAGGGGTTGGGGCGCTGGAACACCATGCCCACCTGACGGCGCAGGGCGGAGACATCCACGCTCTTGTCATAGATGTTGTGGCCGTGCAGCTGGATCTCCCCCTCGATGCGGCAGATCTCCACCAGATCGTTCATCCGGTTGATGCAGCGCAGCAAAGTGGACTTGCCGCAACCGGACGGGCCGATGAAGGCGGTGACCTGACCCTTGGGGATCTTCATGTTGACGTTGAACAGCGCCTGCTTGTTGCCGTAGTACAGGTTGAGATCCTTCACCTCCAGCGCAGTCTGCTCCGGGGTCAGGTTGAGCAGGTCGGTGGCGGTGTGCGGGGCCGAACTCGGTGTTACGTTGATCATCTGTTTACCTCAAATTCTCTTGGTGGCAGCGGGTAAACGTCTTGCCCGCTGCCGGAATATCTGGTTGGCAGGGAAGGTCCCTGCCCGTCTCTGTAATGGCTGGATTAATGTTCCAGCGACCGGAATTTCTCGCGCAGGTGGTTACGAATACCGATCGCCGTCAGGTTGAGGCCGACGATCACCGTCACCAGCAGGAAGGAGGTGGCGTAGACCAGAGGACGCGCCGCCTCGACGTTCGGGCTCTGGAAGCCCACGTCATAGATGTGGAAGCCCAGGTGCATGAACTTGCGCTCCACGTGCAGGTACGGGAAGTTGCCATCCATCGGCAACGTGGGAGCAAGCTTCACCACCCCCACCAGCATCAGCGGCGCCACCTCGCCCGCCGCACGGGCGATGGCCAGGATAAGGCCGGTCATGATGGCCGGGCTGGCCATGGGCAGCACGATGCGCCACAGGGTCTCGGCCTGGGTGGCACCTAGCGCCAGCGAACCCTGGCGAATGGTGCTCGGGATCCGGGCCAGCCCCTCTTCGGTGGAGACGATCACCACCGGCAGGGTCAGGATGGCCAGGGTCAGGGCTGACCAGATGACACCAGGGGAGCCGAAGGTCGGGCTCGGCAGCGCTTCCGGGTAGAAGAGGCTGTCGATGCTGCCCCCCAGGGTGTAGACGAAGAAACCCAGGCCAAACACGCCGTAGACGATGGAGGGCACCCCCGCCAGGTTGATCACCGCGATGCGGATGATCTTGGTCAGGCTGTTCTTGCCCGCGTACTCGTGCAGGTAGACCGCCGCCACCACCCCGAGCGGGGTCACGATGATGGCCATCAGGATCACCATGAAGACGGTGCCGAAGATGGCCGGGAAGACGCCGCCCTCGGTGTTCGCCTCCCGGGGGTCATCGGAGACGAACTTGCCAATCTGGTGGAACCAGTGACCCACCTTGGCCATCAGGCTCATGTCGTTGGGCCAGACCACATCCAGCACCCGGGACATGGGCATGGTCACCAGCTCGCCGCGCATGTCCTTGACGGTGATGCTGTCTCTGTCCGCCTGGGTGCGCAGGGAGAAGAGCTCTTTCTCCAGCACCTGGTAACGGTCGTTGAGCGCCTGACGCTCGCTCGCCAGCTCGGCTTTAAGCTGATCGGTCAGCTTGTCATCCAGCTCGGCCTTGCGCTCTTTCAGGCGCAGGCGCTCCAGCTGATAGTTGATGCTGCCGATGGCCCCTTTTTGCAGGTCGTTGGCTTGGCTTGAGAGGCCGTTGGCACGGGCCAACACCCGCTGCAAGGCGGGATGCAGATCCGTGGTCAGCTCCTGGCCATCTTCCTTCACCGAGGTGATGTAACCATAGAAGTTGCCGTTGGTGGCGCGTTCCACCATGGCGAGCTCCGCCGGCTGGGTGCGCGATTTGATATCGGTCTCCAGCACCCAGCGAAAATCGAGGTCCACGAACTCCCGGTTGCCGGTCTTGACCAGATAACGGGTAATCTCTTCGCGATCCTCCCCTTCCAGCGCCTGGCCTGCGGCGCGCAGGCGCTCCACCGGCACCAGCTCCCGGTCGTTGATCTCGCCAATCAGGACGCTCTTGTTGCCGCTTGCATCTTCAAGTTGCCACTCATAGATGGGATGGGGCCAGAAATAGACCAGACCACGCCAGCCGATCAGCAACAACAGACCCAGTACGGCCACCAGACTCAGGCTGACGGCGCCCCCCGTCATCCAGATCCAGGGGGCCCCCGATTTAAACCACTTACCCATTGTCGATTCCTTAGTCCTTACAGAGAGCTGTACTTTTCACGCAACCGCTGGCGGACGAATTCAGCCAGGGTATTGAACAAGAAGGTGAACACAAACAGCACGAAGGCGGCGAGGAAGAGCACCCGGTAGTGGGAGCTGCCCACTTCCGATTCCGGCATCTCCACCGCGATGTTCGCCGCCAGGGTCCGCAGCCCCTGGAACATGGAAAAGTCCATGATGGGGGTGTTGCCGGTGGCCATCAGCACGATCATGGTCTCGCCCACGGCGCGGCCAAGGCCCATCATCACCGCCGAGAAGATGCCTGGGCTCGCGGTGAGGATCACCACCCGGCTCAGGGTCTGCCACGGGGTCGCCCCCAGCGCAAGCGAGCCCTGGGTCAGGTGCTTGGGCACCGAGAAGACCGCGTCTTCGGCGATGGAGAAGATGGTGGGGATGACCGCAAAGCCCATGGCGATACCGACCACCAGTGAGTTGCGCTGGTCAAACTTGATGCCCATGTCGTGGGTCAGCCAGATGCGCGAATCACCGTGCATAAAGGCGTTCTCGATGATGGGACTCAAGGCGAAGGCGCCCCATCCGATGAACAGCAGCACAGGGATAAGCAGAATGGCGTGCCAGCCTTCCGGCAGCCAGGTGCGGCCGCGCTCCGGCAGATAGTTCCACACCAGGGCGGTGAGCAGCATGCCCATGGGCAGCAGGATCAGCAGCAGGATCACCCCGGGCAGGGCCCCTTCGATGATGGGAGCGAGCCACAGACCCGCCAGGAAGCCGAGGATGACGGTCGGCAGCGCCGCCATGATCTCCACCGTCGGCTTGACGTATTTGCGCAGCCCCGCCGACATGAAGTAGGCGGTATAGATGGCGCCGGCGACACCCAGGGGCACCGCGAACACCATGGCATAGAAGGAGGCTTTCAAGGTACCGAACACCAGGGGCACCAGGCTCAGCTTGGCTTCGAAGTCGTTGCTGGCGGAGGTGGACTGCCACACGTACTGGGGCTCGGGATAGCCTTCATACCACACCTGTTGCCAGAGGGCAGACCAGGTTACCTCGGGGTGATCGTTCTCGACGTCAAAGACCTTGAAGTCATCCCCCTGCTGGGTCAACAGCAGGTTGTGGCGAGGAGAGATGGCAACGGCAGCCAGGTTGCCCCCGTCAACCTTCTCGCCAAGCAGCTTGGCTTCGCCGGTGGCATGGAAGAAGTTGATGGTGCCGTCGCTGCCTGCGCTGATGAAGCCCTTGCGAAAGTGCTCGGGGGTCAGCAGGGCGACCGGCGCGTCACTCTTGAAGTCACGGATCTGGGTGAACTGGCGCTTGCCATCCTTTGCCACCTCGAACCACTGGGAGATGACGCCGTTGTCGTTGCCCACCAGCAGGGAGGACGCACCGGAGAGCAGGGCCACCTGGGTCACGCTGGCATTGGGGGCGTTGATCTCCATGACATTGCGCAGGGAAATGTCGCTCAGGTTGTGGATGTCATAGACCGACAGGCGGTTGCCCTCGCGCACGAACAACAGGCGCAGGTTCGGGGTCAGCAGCATCTGGTCAACATGGCGTGGCAGGGACGGAATGGTGTAGGTCTGGTTGCTCCACTCGATTTCGCCGGAGAGGAAATTCTCCTCGCCGCTCATCACCATCAGCACACCACGACCATCTTCGGTCACGGCCGCGGTCGCCATCTTGTCCTTGGTCGCCTCGAAGACCATGCGCGTCAGCGCCTTGCCCTGGGGATCGATCACCACGGGGGTCTCGCCGAAGGGATATTGCAGGCTGGGCTCGATGACGCGCACGTCATTGGGATAGGAGATCTTGAAATAGGGTTGCACCACCTGGGCCTTGCCGTCGGCAAACCCATAGGCGATGAGTTTCTGGCCCGGCGCAGGCGGCGCAACCGCCGTGATCTCGCCGTTCACCTGCGCCTCGCCAATCACCTGTCCGGTCTTGATCTTGCCATCCGGTTGCACGGCAAAGAACTTGACCTTCCCCAGGTCACTGAAGCGGTAACCTATCTCGTTTTGCTCCTCGACCCCGAGCCAGGCGGTCTTGCCCTTGATGGGCAGGGTGAAGGAAGCGGTGCTCTCCATGCTGGCGCCATTGAAGATGGGCTTCACCACATAAAGCAGGTAGAAGAAGATAAGCAACAGCGCCACCAGCACCAGGGCTCCCCCTGTGGTGACGCCATATTTGGCCAATTTATCCTTGATCCGGCGTTTTCGACTGCCCGCCATGACCAGATTTAACGATTCCGATGACATGCAAGACCTCAATGTGAGCTAGGCTTGGCGGCATTATATGGCGGATGCATGACAGTTTTGTTACATCAACAGCGGCAAAGAGCGCGGGCTTCATCGCAGGGGTGGCAGTTGGTAGGAAGCAGGCCGCCGGTCTGGCAGTGAAATAAAAGCAAACGGGGCCATCAGGCCCCGGTGTCATCGTGAGGAAGCGCCTCTTTCGCGGCGAGTCTGGCCGCCTTCTTCTCGGCGCGGCGCCGTTTGAAGAAATCCGACAGCTGGGCCGAGCAGGCGTCGGCGAGCACCTCCCCCGTCAGTACCACCTGGTGGTTGTGGCGGGGATCCAGCAGGATGTCGAACACAGAGCCTGCCGCCCCCGTCTTCAAATCCCGGGCACCATAGACCACCCGCTTGACCCGGCTGTGGATGAGGGCGCCGGCACACATACAGCAGGGCTCCAGCGTCACATAGAGGGTGGTGTCGAGCAGGCGATAGTTTTCAAGCTGCTTGCCCGCTTCCCGAAGCGCCATCACCTCGGCATGGGCGCAGGCGTCGTGCTCGCTGATGGAGCGATTCCACCCCTCTGCCACTATCTTGTCCCCCAGCACTAGCACGGCGCCCACCGGGATCTCGCCTATCCCCTCTGCCCTGGCTGCCAGGGCCATGGCATGGCGCATCCAGCGTTCGTCCTCCTCGCGCTGGCTGATCTGTGCTGCAACTTCAGATGGTTTCACGCCCTGATCCTCTCGTCGATATGATGTCGGCTTGCCTGGCCCCTGCACGGCATCGGCCGCGTACTCCCGGATTGCTGCGTCCCGGCCCTGGGCACACCGGGCCCCTTCCCCCTCGCGCTAGCCGGTAGCCGGTAGCCCACGGCAGAAGATGCTGTCAATGAAAGAGAGGCCAAAGGCCCCGGCGACATCGGAACACCCCGAGTTGGGTGTTCGCCACCCTGTGCCCGCCTAAGGGGGCGGCGATTATGCCAAAACTCCGGCCAGGGCCCAAGTTGCATCTTGGCTGAACAATAAAGAAGCAGTCGGCATCTCCCTGATAAAAAAGGAGTTGCGCCCGCCAAATCATCCGATTAGACTTCCTCCCCGTCAGCCGAGCTGACTCCGTCGGTGTGTAGCGCAGCCAGGTAGCGCATCTGCATGGGGTGTAGAGGGTCGGAGGTTCGAATCCTCTCACACCGACCAAATTCCCCGAGAATAGCCCAGTCAAACGACTGGGCTATTTTTTTGCCTGCACGCCCGACGCTTGCCTCTTTTTCCTCTCGCCTCCCCCGTTCATCGGGTCGCCGCTTTTTATTGGCATGAATTTTATACAGAACCACTTGAAGCTTTCATAAAGTGCCGCTAGGATACGCAACTTTTCCGCCGGCCATAAAAACAGGGAGGTGGACACTAGGGTGATGGAATCACCGACCGGCTTGCAATCAATGAGGCAAGCATCCATGACCCAAGCTGTTGACTCCCAGCCCGTTCAGCCCCTGATCTCCCCCACGCCTTCCGAGCTCGATTCCGCAGAGCACGGGTTTGGCAGTTCAGTGCACCTCGATGTGATCGATCTCGCCGCCCCGGATGAAGATTACTGAGACGAGCCCGTGCCATAGTGCGGTTCAAGACGCCGGTTTTGCTGTCCGGCACCGCCCTTGACCCAGGCCAACAGACCGCCACCGCAAATAACGACAAAATGCTAGTTTTTATTCAAAAATCAGTTTAATTGACCATCTGCTGCGTTCCAACCTCCCTCTCCTTCATGGACACGCCTTGATACAAACCTACGTTATTGCTCGTCATTTCCCTCTCTCCTGTTCGCCTTCGCCATTTTGACTCAATTTGACATTTTAGTTTTAAACGCCAGTTCACTACCCGGTTACTTCATAGCCCCCATGCAGGCTGGATTGAACGAAGGCATTTCATACAGCTGTTTTTGCAAAGCTTGGAGTAATGTCGGGATTTGTTTTTGCATTTGTAATTTTATTACGTAATTAATTACATTTTTAACCCATCCCCTCTACCGAAATCCTCCCCCCTGCCGCCCCGGCAACCCAAGAGCATAACCATCTGCAAAGAGCTTTTGCACTAATCACATAAATCCATTTAAAACAGCATCTTAACTATCATCAAAAAACACCTGTTTTAAAAATCAAGTTGACGAACCCGCCATTCTTTTGCACCTTATGAATCGTGTTACCCCGCTGTTACGGGGAGTTTGAAAGAAAGGGATGTAGACGTTAGTCGTAGTTAATAAATTCAAAATGTAACTTTTGGAGGAGTACCCACTATGTCGGCACCGGCCCAGACCATCAGCAGCACCCGCCTGCGCATTCAAGGCGAGATGCTTCCCGATTACGCGCAGATCCTGACGCCGGATGCGGTGGCCCTGGTGTCCGAACTGGTGGAACGTTTCGCTCCCCAACGCAATGAGCTGCTGAAGCAGCGAGTCGCACGCCAGGCCCGTATCGATGGCGGCGAGTTGCCGGACTTCCTGCCAGAGACCGCCCATATTCGCGATGGTGACTGGACGGTGCGCGGCATCCCCGCCGATCTGCAGGACCGCCGTGTGGAGATCACCGGCCCGGTCGAGCGCAAAATGGTGATCAATGCCCTCAACGCCAACGTCAAGGTCTTCATGGCCGACTTCGAGGACTCACTGGCCCCGGCCTGGAACAAGGTGATCGAGGGCCAGATCAACCTGCGCGATGCGGTCAACGGCACCATTGCCTACCAGAGCCCGGAGGGGAAGGCCTATACCCTGAATCCCAATCCGGCCGTGCTCATCTGCCGGGTGCGCGGTCTGCATCTGCCGGAGAAGCACGTCACCTTTGATGGTGCCCCCATTCCCGGCGGCCTGTTCGACTTCGCCCTCTATTTCCTGCACAACCACAAGGCGTTGCTGGCCAAGGGCTCCGGTCCCTACTTCTACGTACCCAAGCTGCAGAGCCATCTGGAAGGGCGCTGGTGGAGCGAGGTGTTCGCCTGGACCGAGGACAAATTCGGTCTGCCCCGCGGTACCATCAAGGCCACCGTGCTCATCGAGACCCTGCCGGCAGTATTCGAGATGGACGAGCTGCTCTATCAGATGAAGGATCACATCGTCGCCCTCAACTGCGGTCGCTGGGACTACATCTTCAGCTATATCAAGACCTTGAAGAACCACCCGGATCGCGTCCTGCCGGATCGTCAGGTGGTGACCATGGACAAGCCGTTCCTCTCTGCCTACTCGCGACTCCTTATCAAGACCTGCCACAAACGCGGCGCGCTGGCGATGGGGGGCATGGCCGCCTTTATTCCGGCCAAGGACGCGGCAGTCAACGAACAGGTGTTTGCCAAGGTGCACGCAGACAAGCAGCGCGAGGCCGACAACGGCCACGATGGCACCTGGGTCGCCCACCCCGGTCTGGCCGATACCGCCATGGCGGTGTTCAACGCCACCATTCCGGCGGGTGCCCAGAACCAGATCGGCGTGCTGCGCGAGCAGGATGCCCCCATCACGGCGGCCGACCTGCTGGCCCCCTGTGAGGGTGATCGCACCGAGGCGGGCATGCGCACCAATATCCGGGTCGCCCTGCAATACCTGGAAGCCTGGATCAACGGCAATGGCTGCGTGCCCATCTACGGACTGATGGAAGATGCCGCCACCGCCGAGATCTCCCGCACCTCCATCTGGCAGTGGATCCGCCACGGCAAGACCCTCTCCAACGGTCAGGCGGTGACCAAGGCGCTGTTCCGCCAGATGCTGGCCGAGGAGCAGGAGGTGGTCAGAGGCGAAGTGGGCGAGGCCCGCTGGCAATCGGGCCGTTTCTCCGAGGCTAGCGCCCTGATGGACGAGATCACCTGCGCCGACACACTCATCGATTTTCTGACGCTGCCCGGCTACGAGCGGCTGTGAGACCCGGGCCGGTAACGGCCCCCATAACAAGTCAATGGAAACGTGAAATCAATGAAAGAGGGAACTGATATGGCACTGACCCGTGAGCAACAGATCCAGGCTATCGAGAAAGACTGGGCAGAAAACCCCCGCTGGAAAGGGATCAAGCGCGGCTACAGCGCCGAGGACGTGGTGAACCTGCGTGGCAGCCTGCAGCCGGCACACACTCTGGCCCAACGCGGCGCCGACAAACTGTGGGAGCTGATCCACGGCGGCGCCAAAAAAGGCTATGTAAACTGCCTCGGCGCCCTGACCGGCGGCCAGGCGGTGCAGCAGGCCAAGGCCGGCATCGAAGCCATCTATCTCTCCGGCTGGCAGGTGGCAGCGGACAACAACCTCTCCTCCACCATGTACCCGGATCAGTCCCTCTACCCGGCCAACTCTGTCCCCTCCGTGGTGGAGCGCATCAACAACTCCTTCGCCCGGGCCGACCAGATCCAGTGGGCCAACAAGGTTGGACCAGAGGACAAGGGCTTCATCGACTACTTCCTGCCCATAGTAGCGGATGCGGAAGCCGGTTTCGGCGGCGTGCTGAACGCCTTCGAGCTGATGAAGGGCATGATTGAAGCGGGCGCCGCCGGGGTGCACTTCGAAGATCAGCTGGCTTCCGTGAAAAAATGCGGCCACATGGGCGGCAAGGTACTGGTGCCGACCCAGGAAGCGGTGCAGAAACTGGTTGCTGCGCGCCTCGCGGCAGATGTCTGCGGCACCACCACCCTGGTTATCGCCCGCACCGACGCCAACGCAGCGGATCTGCTGACCACGGATGCCGACCCTTACGATGCCGGCTTCCTGACCGGTGAGCGCACCAGCGAGGGCTTCTACAAGGTGCAGGCCGGTATCGAGCAGGCCATCTCCCGCGGCCTGGCCTACGCTCCCTACGCCGACATGGTGTGGTGTGAAACTGCCAAGCCGGACTTGGACGAGGCGCGCCAGTTTGCCGAGGCCATCAAGGCCCAGTACCCGGACAAGATCCTGGCCTACAACTGCTCCCCGAGCTTCAACTGGAAGAAGAACCTGGACGATGCCACCATCGCCCGCTTCCAGCAGGAGCTCTCCGACATGGGCTACAAGTACCAGTTCATCACCCTGGCGGGCATCCACAACATGTGGTTCCACATGTACGAGCTGGCCTACCAGTACGCCCGTGGCGAGGGGATGAAGCACTATGTCGAGATGGTGCAGCAGCCGGAATTCGCCGCCGCCGAGCGGGGCTACACCTTCGTGGCACACCAGCAGGAAGTGGGTACCGGTTACTTCGACAAGGTGACCACCGTCATTCAGGGCGGCCAGTCGTCGGTGACCGCGCTGACCGGCTCGACCGAAGAAGATCAGTTCCACTGATAGCTGTGTAATGCTCGCAAACAAACCCCGGCCAAGTCCCGGGGTTTGTCGTTATGGGGCTTAGAACCTCTCCCAGTAGGCGTAATCGTTGAAGGCAGTTTGAACACGGACAGCGCGCAGAAACCGGAGCGTACTGTAGTACGTGAGGATTTCGAGCACTGCCCAGGTTCAAAATGGCGAATAAGATAGCCTAATGGGATAGGTTTTCAGAGCTCGAGGATCTCTTTGACGAAAGGGATGGTCAGCTTGCGCTTGGCACGGAAGGAGGCGTTGTCGAGACGATTGAGGGTGGCAAGCAGGGTGCGCATGTCGCGGGAGAGGCGGTTGAGCAGGAAACGGCCCACGTCGATGGGCAGCTTGAAACCCCGCAGCTCGGCGCGCAGTTGCAGGGCGCTGAGTTTGCCCTCGTCGTCCAGCTCGTCGAGGTGGAAGCTCACTCCCCAGTCGAGACGGGACGCGAGATCCGGCAGTTGCAGCCCCAGCTTGCGTGGCGCGCTGCAGCCGGTAACGATGAGCGTCCCCTCCCCCTTCTCCTTCCAGCGATTGTAGAAGTCGAACAGGGCCCGCTCCCACAGGGCGTTGCCGGCGATCGCCTCCAGGCTGTCAAGACAGACCAGGGGCAGGCTCTCCAAAGCATCGAGCATGCTGGGGTCAAGCTGCTCGAATTGATCGAGGGAGAGATAGGCCGCCGCCGCGTCGCGGGCGTTGACCTCGGCACAGGTGGCATGGAGCAGATGGGAGCGGCCCGACCCCTTGGCTCCCCAGAAATAGAGGAAGGGCGAGCCCTGACCGATGGCCGCATTCTTGAGGGCGGTGATCAGGTGGGCGTTGTTGCCGGGATAAAAACTGACGAAGGTTTCATCATCCGGTAGTTGTACGGCTAAAGACAGTTGGGCCGGTTGCTTCACTCGTTGGGCTTTGACTGTGATATTTGCGGGCAAGTGTATCACCAGCGGGGCAGATAGAGAACCGCCCGGACCATGCCGGGCGGTCAGGATCCTTCCCCGGGATCAGGGCTGCGACCATTGATAGCGCAGGCCGCTCTCGTTGTCTTCCACCTGATGCAGGCGGCTCTCCAGTTGCAACCCCCTCACCAGCTCGGCCTTGTCCCCCTGCAGCGAGAGGTTGAAGGTCACCTTGTCCCCTTCCAGCTTGCCGATGGCCACCTTGGTGACACTGGCCATCCCCTGCAGCAGCTTCTGGATCTGGATCATGCCATCGATATCGGACAGCCCCTCCACCACCAGGGTCTGGCTGGAGGCGACACCGGAGAGACGGGTACCGTACTGCTGCACCAGCCAACCGGCCAGGGCATCGGCAAAGCCCTTTGCCACCTCGGCCTGGGTACCTGAACCCGAGCCATTGGTCAGCTCGGTCAGCTCTCCTGCCTGCGCCCCCGGCTTGGTACCATAAAGACCCCAGTCGATGCTCCAGGCCTCCCCCTCCGGGCTCAGTTTGCCGAGCACCACCATTTCGGCGCCGTAACGCTGGCTCGCCTTGAGCACGGGATCGGCAAAGCGGCCCCAGACATCGGTGGCATTGACCGCCATGTTGTCATCCAAGTCCATCAGCGGGAGACTGACCGGCAGCCCCATGGCCTGAGTCTGGGCACGCAGCGCCTCGGACCAGCCATCGCCGGACTGATCCGGCAGAATGCGCCGCTCCCCTTCGCCGACCACCAGCCAGATGGCGACCTGCGGCCGCACCGGGCCAAGCAGGGCAAACTTGCTCTGGCCGACCAGGGCGTTCACCTTGGCCACATTGAAATCCGCCTTGAGAAACTTGACCGAGCCGATGTCCTGATAGCTGTATTGCTGCACATAATCCGCCGGCGCCGCCAGGGCCTTCACCACATCCGGCTGGGTGAGGATATCGCGCTTGCCCGTCACCTTGACGAGCACATCCCCCAGCGCCTGGGACTGGGCGGCCGTCATGTCGCCACTGGTGGGAGCCTTGCCCTGATAGAGGTCGGTTACCTGGGCGGCCGATACCACGAGTGGCAGACAGCAGCAGAGGAGAGTCGCTAAGCGTTTCAGCATAAAGAAGATTCTCGAAATGGGGGATGGTGCTTATGGTAGCGGCAAGGCGCGCATGGCAGCAAGCAAAGGGGGGAGAAACAGCGGAGCCGGCAGGGTGCCGGCTCCGTTTGCGCGCCTTGGGCGCGGCGATGGGGTGATGCTTACTTGGTGCCGAAGATCTTGTCGCCGGCATCCCCCAGACCCGGGACGATATAGCCCTTCTCGTTCAGCCCCTGGTCGATGGAGGCACAGAACAGCTCCACGTCCGGGTGAGCGGCTTCCAGGGCCTTGATGCCTTCCGGCGCGGCAACCAGCACCAGCACCTTGATGGACTGGCAACCTTTCTTCTTGAGCAGATCGATGGTGGCGATCATGGAGCCGCCGGTGGCCAGCATGGGGTCGATGACCAGGGCCAGACGCTCTTCGATGTTGCTGACGATCTTCTCGAAGTAGGGGACAGGCTGCAGGGTCTCTTCATCGCGATAGATACCGACCACGCTGACGCGGGCGCTCGGCATGTGCTCCAGCACCCCGTCCATCATGCCAAGACCGGCGCGCAGGATGGGCACCACGGTGACCTTCTTGCCCTTGATCTGGTCGACTTCCACAGGGCCGTTCCAGCCATCGATGGTCACTTTTTCGGTTTCGAAGTCAGAGGTCGCTTCGTAGGTCAACAAACTGCCCACTTCCTTGGCCAGTTCACGGAAACGCTTGGTGCTGATGTCGCCTTCGCGCATCAGGCCGATCTTGTGCTTGACCAGGGGGTGTTTGACTTCAACGACTTTCATTATTATCTCCTCTAACCGGCGCCAAAAAAATCGCGGAATCATACAACAAAAGCCACGGCTTGTAGAGCTTTTCGATTCAAAAACGCGCAAACGATTTTCTTTCTGGTTTTTCGTGCCCGCTGGTAGAATACGCCCCGAATTTTACCCTCCACTTCTTTATATGACGGGGAATACGCGTGACTGACAAAACCTCACTGAGCTACAAGGATGCTGGCGTAGATATCGATGCCGGCAATGCACTGGTTGAACGTATCAAGGGCGTGTCAAAACGCACTCGTCGTCCTGAAGTCCTTGGTGGTCTTGGCGGCTTTGGGGCCCTGTGTCAAATCCCTGCTGGCTACAAGGAACCGGTACTGGTCTCCGGTACCGACGGGGTGGGCACCAAGCTGCGTCTGGCCATCGACCTGAAGAAGCACGACACCGTGGGGATCGACTTGGTCGCCATGTGCGTCAATGACCTCATCGTGCAGGGCGCCGAGCCCCTCTTCTTCCTCGACTACTATGCCACCGGCAAACTGGACGTGGACACTGCCGCTGCCGTGGTCACCGGCATCGGCGCCGGCTGCGAACAGTCCGGCTGTGCCCTGGTTGGCGGTGAAACTGCCGAAATGCCTGGCATGTATGAAGGGGAAGATTACGACATCGCCGGTTTCTGCGTCGGCGTGGTGGAAAAGAGCGAGATCATCGACGGCAGCAAGGTTGGCGAAGGGGATGCCCTGATCGCCCTGGCCGCCAGCGGTCCCCACTCCAACGGCTTCTCCCTCATTCGCAAGATCCTGGAAGTCTCCAAGGCCGACGTGCAGCAGCCGCTGGGTGATACCACCCTGGCCAACGCCCTGCTGGAGCCGACCCGCATCTACGTGAAGCCCGTGCTCAAGCTCATCAAGGAGTGCGAGATCCACGCCCTGTCCCACATCACCGGCGGCGGCTTCTGGGAGAACATCCCGCGCGTGCTGCCCGCCAACACCAAGGCGGTCATCGACGAGCAGAGCTGGCAGTGGCCGGCGGTGTTCAGCTGGCTGCAACAGGCAGGCAACGTCACCCGCCACGAGATGTATCGCACTTTCAACTGCGGCGTCGGCATGATCATCGCCCTGCCGGCGGATCAGCTGGACAAGGCCCTGGCCCTGCTCAAGGCCGAAGGCGAAAACGCCTGGCACATCGGCCACATCGCCAAGGCGGCCGATGGTGAGGAGCAGGTCATCATTCAATGAATGATCGGATCAACGGCCAGATGACCTCCATGAAACGCATCCTCGTCCTCATCTCAGGCAGCGGCAGCAATCTGCAGGCCATCCTCGATGGCTGTGCCGGCGGCAAGATTGCCGGTCAGGTGGTCGGCGTCATCAGCAACAAGGCTGATGCCTATGGCCTGGTGCGGGCCAGGGAAGCCGGGGTGGCAACCGCCATCCTGGCTCAGCAGCAGTTCGCCAGCCGGGAGGAGTATGATGCCGCCCTGCTGGCCCTGATGGCGGATTATCAGCCGGATCTGGTGGTGCTGGCTGGCTTTATGCGGATCCTGAGCGCCGACCTCGTGCGTCACTTCGCGGGGAGGATGATCAACATCCACCCCTCGTTGCTGCCGAAATACCAGGGTCTGCACACCCACCAGCGCGCCATCGAGGCCGGTGATGACGAGCACGGCGCCAGCGTCCACTTCGTCACCGAAGAGCTTGACGGCGGCCCGGTGATCCTCCAGGCACGGGTCCCCATCTTCGAAGGGGACAGTGCCGACGAGGTCGCCGCCCGGGTCCAGGTGCAGGAGCACAGCATCTACCCCCTGGTAGTGCAGTGGTTCTGTGAAGGGCGCTTGCAGATGCGAGAAGGGTCTGCCTTCCTCGATGGCAAGCAGCTTGGCCTGGCAGGCTATGCCAGCGAGTAACCGCTAGCAGCAGTAAGACACAACAAGGGAGGCTTAGGCCTCCCTTGTCATTTCCATCGACCAGCGCAATGGTTGTCATCACGTCCGATGACGCCGCTGCGCGGCTAATCGGCCCTACACCGGATTGTCGATATCTATAAAGGTCACCTCCAACCCGTGTACGGTGGCGAGCCACTCTCCCAGCGCCTTGACGCCGTAACGTTCGGTGGCGTGGTGGCCTGCGGCGTAGAAGTGCATGCCCATCTCGCGGGCGGTGTGGATGGTCTGCTCGGAGGCTTCGCCGGAGATGAAGGCATCGATGCCCTGCTCCGCCGCCTGGCTGATGTAGCTCTGACCACCGCCGGTGCACCAGGCCACGGAGCGGATGAGCTCGGGACCACTGTCACCACAATGAAGCGGCTCGCGACCGAGACGCTCGGCAATCAGCTTGGCAAAATCGCTGCCGCTCATGGGCTCCTCCAGCTTGCCCACCATGGCGACGCTCTTGCTGTTCCAAGGTTCGAGCCCGCGACGCACCTTGATGCCGAGCAGCTTGGCAAGCTGGGCATTGTTGCCCACCTCGGGGTGCACGTCCAGCGGCAGGTGATAGGCAAACAGGTTGATGTCGTGGGTCAAGAGGGTCTTGAGACGACGCTGTTTCATGCCGGTGATCTGGGCCGGCTCGCCGCTCCAGAAGTAGCCGTGATGAACCAGGATGGCATCGGCCCCGGCGGCCACGGCGGCATCGATGAGGGCCTGGCTGGCGGTGACGCCGGTCACCACCTTGCGAATGCGCTCACGCCCCTCCACCTGCAGGCCGTTGGGGCAGTAATCCTTGATGGCATGGGGTTCGAGCAGGTGGTTGAGCAGGCTTTCCAGTTTACGATGAGAGATCATGGGGGTCTCCTAGCTGGGCTCCCCACGCACTGTGCGGGGAGCCGGATTCCGATCGTCAGAGCCCATGATAATCGAGCCGGACCGGCAAGGCCATGCGCCTGTCAGGCCTAGGCGGGCAGCTCGATGCCGGCGTCACGCATCTGGGCCAGCTTGTAGCGCAGGGTGCGCGGGCTGATGCCGAGCTTGTCGGCCACCGCTTTGCGACTGCCGTTGCACTCCTGCAGGGTGTCCAGAATGATCTGGTGCTCCTGCTGCTTGAGTTCGCCGCCGAGCCCCTCCCCTGACAGCCGCTCGAGCGGCCGCACCAGGGTCTCGTCCGTCTCTTCCAGGATCAGGTGCTCACAGTCGATGAGGCCGTCTGGGCAGAGGATCAGGGCCCGCTGCACCACGTTGTCGAGCTCGCGCACGTTGCCGGGCCAGGGGTGAGCCATCAGACGCTCTCGGGCGTCCTCTGCGAGCTGCGGCGTCGGCAGCCCCATCTGGCTGGCATGCAGCGCCAGCAGATGCTCCGCCAGGGGAAGAATGTCCCCCGGGCGCTCCCAGAGCGCCGTCCAGCGCAGGGGAAAGACGTTGAGGCGGTAGTAGAGATCCTCGCGGAACAGCCCGTCCTGCACCGCTTTTTTCAGATCCCGGTTGCTGGTGGCAATGACCCGCACATCGAGGGGGATCATCTTGCGACTGCCGAGCCGCTCCACCTCTTTCTCCTGCAAGACCCGCAGCAGCTTGGCCTGCAGCCCCAGATCCATCTCGGTGATCTCGTCGAGCAGCAGGGTTCCTCCCTGAGCCTGCTCGAACTTGCCAGGGCACCCCTGCACCGCACCGGTGAAGGCGCCCTTCTCATAGCCAAACAGGGTCGCTTCCAGCATGTTCTCCGGAATGGCGGCGCAGTTGATGGCGACGAAGGCCTGCTCTGCCCGGCTGGAGTGGTCGTGAATATAGCGAGCCAACACCTCCTTGCCCGTCCCGCTCGGTCCGGTCACCATGACGGTGGCTTCGCTTCTCGCCACCCGGGTCGCCAGCTGGAACAGCTCCGCAGTCCTGGGGTCCCCGTACACCACGGCACGCTTCTCCACCTTCTGGGCCGGCACATAACGGCTGACCTGGTTGAGCAGCACCTCGGGGGAGAAGGGCTTGGCCAGATAGTCGATCGCCCCCTCGCGCATGGCGCGCACCGCCCCGTCGATGTTGGCGTAGGCAGTCATCAGGAGCACAGGCACCTGGGGATATTGCTGGCGGATGTTGGCGAGCAGGGTCAGACCATCCATGCCCCCCATCTGGATGTCGGAGATCACCATGTCAAAGCGCTGACGGGACAGGGCAAGCAGGGCCCGCTCGCCGCTGTCCACCTCGCGGCACTCATAGCCACCGAGCAGCAGGGTATCCACCAGCGCCTCGCGCAGGCCGTTGTCATCTTCCACCACCAGAATGCGAGCCTGGGTCATGCCACACCTCCTACAACCAACATGGCCTTGTCGAGAATCATCTTCACCGGCGCTCCGGCTTTTGCGCGCCTCATGCCACGCCCCCCAACTGAACCTGTTGCTGATGCAGGGGGAAGGACAGGGTAAAACAGGTGCCCTCGCCAGGGACCGAGGCCACGCTTACCTCCCCCTGATGGGCTCGTACCACCGACTGCACCACCGCAAGACCGAGGCCCGTGCCCTGAGATCGGGTGGTAAAGAAGGGTTCGAAGATCTGGTTGAGCAGGGAGGGGGCCATCCCCTTGCCGTTGTCGATGACCCGCATCTCCACCCGGTTGCCGCTGCGCACAGCGCTCACCAGGAGCGAATCGGCGCCAGCCTGCCGGGCATTGGCGATGAGGTTGTTGATGGCCCCCGCCAGGGCACTGCTGTTGGCAAGCAGACAGAGATCGGGCTCAGGGGCCTCCAGATGCAAGGCGCACCCCTGCTGCTGGCAGAAGGCTTCGGCCCCCGCCTGCACTTCCGCCAGCAGGCCCTGCACCGAGAGGGGCGCCACCACCTGGTTGTCGCCATTGCGGGCAAACAGCAGGATGTCGTTGATCTGTTTTTCCAGGTCTTGCAACCTGGCCATCAATTTTTGCTGGAACTGGCTGCGGGATTCAGGCTTGAGGGTGCGGTTGGCCAGGTTGGCCGCATAGAGCATGGCGGCGGAGAGCGGGGTGCGGATCTGGTGCGCCAGGGAAGCCGCCATGTTGCCAAGGGCGGAGAGGCGCTTCATGTGGTTGACCCTGTCCTGCAACTGGCGGGTCTCGGTCAAGTCGGTAATGAACACCAGTTGGCCGGGCTGATCCGGCAGCGGCTGGGTCGACAGCTGGACCCGGCGGCCGTCGCGCAAGGAGATCTCGTGACCGTCATCCTCACGGGGTTCGAAGCAGCGGGCGATGATCTGGCGCCAGGAAAGGCCTTCCAGTGGCTCTCCCAGCAGCGCCAGGGCGGCAGGGTTTGCGCGGGTGATCAGCCCCTCGCCATCGAGCAGCAGCACGCCGGTCGGCAGCGCCGTGAAGATGGCGTAAAGCTGACTTACTACATGTGACTGGAGGGGGGCATCCTGCTGCAAGATTGTCATAAAGCTGACCTCAAACTGGCGATTGAGTCAGCTTATTCAATTTCCATGCCAGAAAAATAGACGTTATTTATCAATGTATTGGGTCAATGCGTCAAAGCATTGACCTCAATTGTCCTTGCTCATGCCGTACTTCTTCATCTTCTCCACCAGGGTGGTGCGGCGCATGCTGAGCAGGTCGGCGGCGCGTGCCACCACCCCGTCCTGGGACTCCAGGGCCTGGCGGATCAGCTCCACCTCGAGGTCGGCCAGCATCTCCTTGAGGTTGACTCCTTCCTGGGGCAACTGCATGGGCAGGGGCATGGCGATGCCGGGATCCAGCTCTGGTGGGGACTGAAACACGGCAGCCAGGGCGTCCCGCTCGTCCATCTCGGTGAGCCGTTCATCTCGTGGCTCGCAGGGCAGCAGGCGATAGCGGCCGGGCAGATCCGCCACATCGACGATCTGGTTCGGATAGAGGATGAGCAGGCGCTCGATGAGGTTGGACAGCTCGCGCACGTTGCCGGGCCAGGCGTACTGCATCAGGGACTCCATGGCGCGCTGGGTCAGACGGATGATCCCCTTGTGCTGTTCGGCATGGCGATTGAGCAGCTCCTGCAGCAGCAGCGGGATGTCGTCGGCCCGATCCCGCAGGGGGGGCGTCTCGATGGGGAACACGTTGAGGCGGTAGTAGAGATCTTCGCGAAATGCCTGGGTGCGGATCATGGCTTCCAGATCCCGGTGGGTCGCCGCGATCACCCTCACATCTGCCTGGACGGCCTTGCCGCCCCCGACCCGGTCGAACTGGCGCTCCTGCAGCACCCGCAGCAACTTGACCTGCATCGGCAGCGGCATGTCGCCGATTTCGTCGAGGAAGAGGGTGCCCCCCTGGGCCAGTTCGAAGCGGCCGCGCCGGGCGGCAATGGCACCGGTGAAGGCCCCCTTCTCGTGACCGAACAGCTCGCTCTCGAGCAGTTCAGCCGGAATGGCGCCGCAGTTGATGGGCACGAAGGGGCCCGCGCTTCGGGCGGACAGCTCGTGGATGGCGCGAGCCACCACCTCCTTGCCGGTCCCGGACTCACCGAGGATCAGTACGTTGGCGTCGGTCTCGGCCACCTGGCCGATGAGACGGCGCACCTCCTGGATGCCCCTCCCCTTGCCCACCAGCAGGCGCAGCAGGGTCTGACCCTTGTCGTGGGTCTGATGACGGGGATGCAGGGAGATGAAGGCCTGGCAGAAGTGCAGGTGACGGGTGAGGGACTCATAGGTAAAGGGCGCCTCGGCCACCCCGATGAAGTTGCTGCAACCATGGCTCGCCGGCATCAGGGAGAGGAAGGGCAGACGAGGATGGGCGGCAAGCAGCTCACTCAGGGCGCGCTCGCGCAGTTCCCCGGCCAGAATCCCCTGCAAGGGCCCGGCAGTCTCGATGGCCACATCGAGATCGCTCTCTACCACCTCCTGCCAGGGGATCCCCATGAAGGAGAGCACAGTCCCCAGTTGCTGGCGCCGCACATCATCGGCATCAACAAGCAGCACACCCATAGCCATCCTATCCATATTTTCACACCTGACGCCAAGTTATTATTTTTTAAGTGCTTATTAAAACCAATTTCGCACTGTGTCATAAGGGGGACAAAGTGCCAAAATTCTGGCGGATTGTCAAAACTTGTCGCATCCTCCCGGACCCTGGCGGGACGGGGATCATGCTTCCAGCCAGATTGAGTATCGGATGAAAACCTGCGAAGGGGAAAGAATGACGCCGACAGGGTGCGGCGTCAGAGGAGGGATCAGTGTTTCACGCTCTCCTGGGGAGCGGCATAGCGGCACTCGGGAAACCGGCTGCAGGCGAGGAACAGGCGACCGGCATGGGGACCCTTTCGTGCTTCCCGTGCCACCAGGGGCGCGGCACAGCGGGGGCAATGAGGGGTCGTCTTCCGGGGCTCCTCCTCATCCGGATCGAGGAAGGGATTCTCCTCCATCAACACCGGCATTGCCTCTTCGACCTGGGGGGGCGGCACCTGGGGCTCCCTGGCAGCCCCCGGGTGTGACGTACCCAGATCGACACCATCGAGCAGCAGCGGGCTGAAGGTCGGTTCGCGGCGCTCGCCGGGCAGCAGGTCATCCACCGGCGCCGTCGTTCTCGCCAGCAGGGGCAGCAGTTGCTCCCGCAACTCGTCGACCTGGTAGTGGCTGCTGGCCGGGATCTGCAACAGCGGCAGGCCGGCGCCATCGCAGGCCGCCTTCAGGAAGAGATCCCGCACCTTGCGCTTCTGGTGGCGGTGCCCCTCGTCATCCAGCTCCACGGCACACAGGAAAGAGAGATCCGCCGGGTGGCAGAGCAGAAAATCGAAGTGCTTCTCCCCTATCTTGCCGAGCGCCTGCTGGCGCTTGCCCTTGCCAAGGTGCGCCTCGGGCGTCAGTACATAGGAGGCTCGTACCTTGGCAAAGACACGGGCCTTGTCCCCCACCGCCTGATCCAGCACCCCGAAGAAGGTGCGCTCCGCTGGGCTCATCAAGGTTTCCTGCAGATCATAGGGCTCGGCTTTGCCCCCTTTCTCCCTGCGCCAGACGATCACCAGCAGGAGCAACCCCAGCAACACGGCTCCCGATACGACAAGGCTATTCATACACGCACATCCCGTTTACAAGACAAATTCAGTTCACACCAGAGGAAGGGGCACACTCTACCACGGGGAAAGCGACTCAGGCAGCGCAGAAATCAAGCCCGTCCCGGCATTCACGTTTTTTCACTGAATTTGCGCAAGGCGGGCTTCATATGGCCTGTCACAGCAGGCACAATGCTAGAGCCCATGGACGTTCTGGCGCACTCCCCGTCACCGCCAGGCGTCAACGGACCCCACGCAGCCCCATTCAAGGAGAGCAGGATGCAAAAGCAATTGGTCGTCACCGTGATCGGCGCAGACAAACCCGGGATCGTCGAGAGCCTGGCCGATACCATCACCCGGCAGCAGGGCAACTGGCTGGCCAGCTCCATGAGCGAGCTGGCGGGGCAATTTGCCGGCATTTTGCACGTCGCCGTGCCTGACGAGCATTACCGCAGCCTGTGCGAGGCCCTGGTGATGCTGCCTGGCCTCACCGTGAGCTTCGCCGAAGGGCAGCTCAGCCCGCAACCGGCCCATCAGGTGATGCTGAGCGTCACCGGCAACGACAGACCGGGCATCGTCCACGAAGTGGCCAGCATCCTGCGCCAGCTCAACATCAACGTCGCCGACCTCACCACAGGTTGCGAACCTGCGCCCCACTCAGGCGCCCCCCTCTTCTATGCCCACGCCCTGGTGGCCCTCCCGCCGCAGCTCGAACTGGACGATCTCGTCACGGCCCTGGAGTCCCTCTCCGACGACCTCGTCGTCGACATCGATCAGGATCTGAGCGAATAGTGTCGCCTGTCATAAATTTGTCATGGTTTGACGCCATAACTTCCGCGCAGACGCAACCAGAGCAAAGAGGCACCAGATGAGCACCGACAAGCAGTATGAAGAGAAAGAGCTTAGCTGGCTCTCATTCAATGAACGGGTGTTGCAAGAGGCGATGGACAAGACGGTACCCCTCATCGAGCGGGTCCGCTTCCTCGGGATTTTCTCCTCCAATCAGGACGAGTTCTTCAAGGTACGGGTGTCGGACGTCAAGCGCCGCATCCTCATCAACGAAGTCCACGGCGGCGACGACGAGGCCAAGGTGCTGCTGCGCGCCATCCAGCAGAAGGTGATGGCGCTCGGCGAGGCGTTCGACAACACCTACAAGGAGCTGCTGATCGCGCTGGCCCGCCACAACATCTTCCTGGTGAACGAAAGCCAGCTCTCCGAGTCCATCCAGCAGTGGCTGCGGATCTTCTTCCGGGAAAAGGTGCTGCGCCACATCATCCCCATCCTCCTCAACAAGGAGGTCAACCCGGTCAAGTTCCTGAAAGACGAGCACACCTATCTCGCCATCGAGATGAAGAAGAACGGCCAGGTGATCCAGTACGCCCTGGTGGAAGTGCCCACCGACGATCTGCCCCGCTTCTTCCAGCTACCGCCGGAGGGCACCCGTCGCAAGAAGCAGATCATCATCCTGGACAACGTTATCCGCTTCTGTCTGGACGAGATCTTCAAGGGCTTCTTCGACTACGACGAGATTGCCGCCTACGCGGTCAAGCTGACCCGGGATGCCGAATATGACCTCTCCGACCAGCTGGACTTGAGCCTGGTGGACAAGATGAGTGACGGCTTGAAACAGCGCCTCACCGCCATGCCAGTGCGCTTCGTCTACGAGCGGGAGATGCCGGCGGCCATGATAAGCTTCTTGAAGCTCAAGCTGCAGATCAGCTCCTACGACGCCATCATGCCCGGTGGGCGCTATCACAACTTCAAGGATTTCATCGGCTTCCCCAATGTGGGCCGGGATTATCTGGAAAACCCCAAGCTGCCGGCCCTGGACTGCCGCGACTTTGACGGCTTCGTCAACGCCTTCGACGCCATCGCCAAGCAGGACATCCTGCTCTACTACCCGTACCACAAGTTCCACCACTTCACCGAGCTGGTGCGCCAGGCGGCCTTCGACCCGGCGGTCAGCGCCATTCGCATCAACATCTACCGGGTGGCCAAGAAGTCGCGGATCATCCACTCCCTCATCGACGCCGCCAACAACGGCAAGAAGGTGACCGTGGTGGTGGAGCTGCGCGCCCGCTTCGACGAGGCAGCCAACATCGACTGGGCCAACATCCTGACCGACGCAGGCGTCAAGGTGGTGTTCGGGGTGCCCAGCCTCAAGATCCACTCCAAGCTCTGCCTCATCACCCGCCACGAGAACGGCGAGGCGGTGCGCTACGCCCATATCGGGACCGGCAACTTCAACGAGAAGACCGCCAAGATCTACACCGACTTCTCTCTGCTGACCCGCCATCCGGACATCACCGCCGAGGTGGAAAGCGTGTTCGAGTACATCGAGTACCCGTACCGGCGCTACAAGTTCAACCACCTGCTGGTCTCCCCCATCAACAGCCGCCGCCAGCTCTATCGCCTCATCGACAACGAGCTGACCAACGCCAAGGCGGGGCAACCCAGCGGTATCACCCTCAAGATCAACAACCTGGTGGACAGAGACCTCATCAACCGGCTCTATGCCGCCGGCCAGGCCGGGGTGCCCATCCAGATGATCATCCGGGGCATGTGCGCCCTGCGCCCGGGGGTGCCGGGTCTGAGCGACAACATCCGGGTCATCAGCATCATCGACCGTTTCCTCGAACATCCCCGGGTGATGGTGTTCCACAACAAGGGCAATCCCCAGCTCTATATCTCCAGTGCCGACTGGATGAGCCGCAACATCGACGGTCGCATCGAGGTGGGCACCCCCATCTATGACGAGCGGCTCAAGCAGCGCATCCTCGATATTCTCGAGCTACAACTGAGTGATACCTGCAAGGCGCGGGTGATCGATGCCGACCAGAAGAACGAGTACGTGAAGCGGGGCAACCGCCGCAAGGTCCGTTCCCAGGTGGCGATTTACGACTACCTCAAACGCATAGAGTCAAACCATGGACAATAGTCTGTACGCCGCTGTCGATCTGGGCTCGAACAGCTTCCACATGGTCATTGCCCGCCTCACCGAGGGGCGGATGCAGATCATCGATCGCATCAAGGAACGAGTGCGCCTCGCCGAAGGGATGGATGAGCAGCGCCGCATGTCCCCGGAGGCCATGGCCCGCGGGCTGGACTGCCTCGCCCTGTTCGCCGAGCGGCTCACCAACATCAAGCCGGATCAGATCCGCCTCGCCGGCACCTACACATTGCGCCGCGCCAGCAACGCCCGCGACTTCGTGCGCGAGGCGGCCAAGGTGCTCAACCACCCCATCGAGATCATCAGCGGCCAGGAAGAGGCCCGCCTCATCTATCAGGGGGTCGCCCATACCCAGCACATCGAGGGCCAGGTACTGGTGGTGGACATCGGCGGCGGCAGCACCGAACTCATCATCGGCGAAGGGTTTGAGCACAAGGCGCTCACCAGCCGCAAGATGGGCTGCGTGAGCTTCACCCAGAGCTTCTTTGGCAACGGCAAGCTCGGCGAGAAGGCCTTCAACGCCGCCGTGCTGGAAGCCCAGCACCAGCTCGCCCCCATCATCAACCAGTACCGCAAGCTGGGCTGGCAGAGCTGCCTCGGCAGCTCGGGCTCCATCCGCACCGTGCGCGACGTGTTGCAGGGAGAAGAGTGGACCGATGGTGCCATCACCCTGGCGGGACTCGAGCGGCTGAAGGAAGAGATGCTCAAGCACAAGCGGGTCGACCAGCTCAAACTGGCGGGCCTCACCGAGGAGCGTCAGGGGGTGTTCGCCGCCGCGGTGGCCATCCTGCTCGGGCTCTTCACTTCCCTGCCCATCGAGCGGATGGAGTACTCCGACGGCGCCCTGCGCGAAGGGTTGCTCTACGAGTTTGAGGAGCGCCTGCAGCATCACGACATTCGCGAACGTACCGCGCTTGCCCTCAGCACCCACTATCGCATCGACAAGCGCCAGGCCACCCGGGTAGAGAGCAGCGTCCTCTCCCTGTTCGACGCCCTGAGCGGCCCCTGGGAGATGCCGGAAGAGCCCTATCGCGCCATCCTCGGCTGGGCGGCGCGGCTGCACGAGATCGGCCTTGCCATCAACTACAGCGGCATCCACAAACACTCCGCCTACATCTTGCAAAACACCGACCTGCCCGGCTTCAACCAGGACGATCAGGCCCTGCTGGCGGCCCTGGTGCGCTTTCATCGCAAGGGGCTCAAGCTCTCCGAGCTGCCGGCCCTGCCCAACCACGACGAGCAGACGGTGCTGCGCTGCATCCGCATCCTCCGCCTCGCGGTGGCGGCCCACCACAG
This sequence comes from Aeromonas sp. ASNIH1, assembly GCF_002934285.1. Taxonomy (NCBI): domain Bacteria; kingdom Pseudomonadati; phylum Pseudomonadota; class Gammaproteobacteria; order Aeromonadales; family Aeromonadaceae; genus Aeromonas; species Aeromonas sp. ASNIH1. Next base: position 4,817,998 of record NZ_CP026228.1, read on the forward strand.
GCGTCAGGACAACCTGCTGCCCGAGTGGAACGTGCAGGCCGCCGGGGATCAGCTGGTGGTCACCCTGCCGCTCGACTGGTGCGACGAGAACAAGTTGCTGATGCAGAACCTGGAAAAGGAGCACCGCTACTGCCACGAGCAGGGCTGGCCCCTGCTGTTCCAGCTCGGGTAACCCGCCCCTCTGTGCAAAAAGGCAGCCAATGGCTGCCTTTTTTGTCTCTTGTGCTTTCCTACTGCAGATCCGGCAGGATCAGCTTGGCTATCTCGAAGTAGATGATGAGGCCGGTACCGTCCACCAGGGTGGCGATGAAGGGGGCCGAAACCACCGCCGGGTCGATGCGAAAGCGACGCAGCACCATGGGGATCACCGAGGCGACGGTGGCGCTCCAGAGCACGATGGCGACGATGGTCAGGGTCACCACCATGCCGATCTCGGGCCCCACCCCCAGGCTCCAGGCCCGCACCCAGGCCGCCAGTGCGATGGCGGCCGAGATGAGCAGACCGGTGGAGATCTCCTTCTTCAGCACGGTACCGAGGTTTTTCAGGCTCACCTCCCCCACCGCCATGGCACGCACTATGGTGGTGGTGATCTGGGTGCCGCTGTTGCCACCGGTGCCGATGAGGAGCGGGATGAAGAAGGCCAGGGCGATGGCCGCCTCCAGCTGCTCTTCAAAGGCTCGCAGCACGGTGCCTGTGTAGGCTTCCGCCACGAACAGGATCAGCAACCAGCCCACCCGCTTGCGCCACAACTGCCAGGGGGTGGCCTGCAGATAGGGGGTATCCAGCGGCGAGGAGCCCCCTTGCAGCTCCGCATCCTCGGTGGACTCCAGCTCCAGGATGTCGGCGGCATCGTCCACGTGGAAGACCCCCACCAGACGACCCTGATCTTCCACCGGCAGGAGCGAGAGGTCGCGATCAATGAGCAGGCGGGCCGCCAGCTCCTGATCCGCCCGGGCGTTGATGCGCACCGCCTCCCCCTCCATCAGGTCCCCTACCGGCAACAGGGGATCGGCGATCAGCAACGACTTGAGGGAGACGCTGCCAAGCAGGCGCTGCTCGCCGTCAACCACATAGAGATGACCGAACAGCCTGGCCTGATCCCAGGCGCCGTGGATCAGCTGCTTGGCGCTTTCAACTGTTGCATCGGCCTCCACTGCCAAGTATTCGTGGCGCATGTTGGCCCCCACCGACTCGTTCGGCCAGGCCAGCAGGGACTGGAAGGCTTTGCGGGTGGGGTCCGGCAGCCGGGCGAGCAGGGTCTTGCGATCGTGCTCGTCGAGCCTGCGCAGGATGGCCAGCAGGTCCCGGCGGGCCAGGGTGCCCTGCAGTATCCCCACGATGCTGCCATGCAGCCTGAGCAGCAGATGGCCGGCACACTCCGCCGGGAGGGAGGCGAGCAAGGACGCCCCTTCCGGCATGGAGAGGGTATCGAAGATGCAGTTGAGCTCTTCCGGGCGCAGGGTCAGAAGCTGATCGGCACGGGCCACCGGATCCAGGTTGTGCGCCAGCCAGTTGCGCAGGGCAACCGGGTCGAGCAGTTGATGACGATTGAGCAGGGTGTGTGTTTTCTTCATCACAGATGTCCTCATGTGATTTCAGGCGAACCTGAACGCCTCCGGCACCTGGCCGGATGCAACGGCAAGAAAACAGCAATTTGATTGACGAGTAACAGGCAGGAAATGACGCCGTCCGGCGTGTTTTCATCCCCACGTACCAGCTTTAGCACTGCATAACGTATCCGGCATGCCGGAAGCCACTTGGGTTGACACCTTAATCCGATGAAAACTGTCCTGATCTTGGGCGTCTCTGGACGTCGTGAGATCAGTGGCCTGTGTTTATGCAGGAGCCTCGCCTAACGAGATGCTGCGAACATTGATTGCACGGCGCTACCGTGCGGGCGGCATCATCTGCTCAGGCGCAGGTCGAGTCAAGGCAAACGGGCCCCTGGCAACGGGTTGTTACAAATTGGCCGGACGGCGGGCCCTTCATGAAACGAGGCTCCCCCGTGCGTGGCACGGGGGAGCCTGCGGTCAACGGATGAACGTCAGCGGATATAGTCGAAGAGGGTCAGCTTGCTTATCTTGCTGAAGGCGAGCTGGGAGGCGCTCATGGCTGCATCCTCCTTGGAGAGGGCCGCGATCACCTCGTACATGTCCGCCTCGGACACCTTGGCCCGCGCCTGCTGGTTCAGGGTGCTGAGTCCGTCGTTGGAGCTCATCACCTGCTCCAGGCTGTTCATCCTTCCCCCCAGCTCCCCCAGTCCCCGGTCTATCTTGGTTCTGGCGTTGCTCATGTGGGTGGTGGCATCGGAGACCGCCAGCTGGAAATCGCTCTCGGACAGGGTCGGATCGCGCATGGCGGAGATGAAATCGGACATGCCATTGAGGATGTTGTCGTTTTTCGGGGTATCCAGCACGAAGTTCTGGGTCGCCGACCCCGCAGGGAGGTCGAGGGTGAGCGCCAGGCCGTTGAAGGGGATCTTGTTGCCCGCCACATAGTCGCCGCTTTGCAGCAGGGTGCCACCGCTGTCACGGATCTCGTAGGTGTCCGGCGGCCCGGCCAGGGTGCTGACCGCATACTGGTTGCTCGGCAGGGAAGCATCATAGTTGTTGCGATAGAAGCTCTCGAAGTTCCCCTGATCCGCCACCGACACCTGGATGTTGCCACTGGCAGCGCTGGCGGTGCGCCGGGTCGCCACCATCTCGAACAGATCGAAACCGGAGTCGTTGGCCGGGATCTGCACCGTGGGAGAGACCTGGATGTTGCGCTGCCCCGTGTCCCCCTGGAACACATAGTTGCCGCTGGCATCCTTGACGAAGGGCTGGGTCTTGCTCTGATTGCCGCCGAAGATGTACTCCCCCTGGGAGTTCTTGCTGTTCATCAGGTCGAACATCTGCTTTTGCAGCCCCTCCAGTTCGCTCGCGATGGCGTTGCGCTCCTCGGAGCCCATGGCGGAGTTGTTCGCCTTCTGGATCAGGGTCTGGGCACTCAGCATGGCGTTGTTGAGGGAGGTGAGCACCGTCTCCTCGTGGCCCAGGCTGTTCTCCAGCAGGCTGCCGTTGACGCCGTACTGCTTGAAGAGATCGATCTCCTTGGTCAGCGCCATCTTCTGGCTCATGCCGGCCGGGTCCTCCCCGGAGCGGGAGAATTTATCCCCCGTCATCAACTGGTTGTAGGCGGTGTTCTGGCGCTCGCTCACCTTGCTCATGGAGGCAAGGTTGCGGTCATAGATCATGTTGGTGGTGATGCGCATGACTTACCTCACGGAGGAGAGCAGGGTGTCGAAGATGGTCTTGGCGGTGTTCACTATCTGGGCCGAGGCCGCATAGGACTGCTGGAAGCGGATGAGGTTGGCCGCCTCCTCCTCCAGATTGACGCCGGAGACACTCTCGAAGATGGCGGTACTCTGGGTCAGCTTCGCCTCGTTGGCCTGCAACAGGGTCTTGGCCTGGCTGGTCTTGTTGCCAATGCCGCTCACCAGACCCGAGTAGGCATCGTTGAAGGTCATCTTGTCGTTGCTGGTGGCGGCGTTGTTGTTCTTGCGCACCAGCTCCTTGTTCTGCAGCTCCGCCAGCGCCAGGCCGTTGGCGTTGTCCGCGAAGCCGTCCTTGTTGTAGCTGAGCGTGAAGCTGTCGCTGGCCTCCACCTTGCCGGTGATGCTGAACTCATAGCCCGGGCTCTGGGTCGGATCGGCGTAGACCTTGGCCCCCCCCAGGGGGCTCTCGAGGGCGGCCATCAGGTTCTTTCCCTTGCTGGAGGCGGGGGCCACACCGAGCAGGTTGTTGTTCTTGTCATAGACCTCGTAGTTGCCGCTGCCGTCGATCTTGATGACCTGGGGTGCACTCGGGTCCAGAGTGTTGGTGCCAAAACCCGAGCCCGTGCCGGTGTTGTAGACACCGCCCAGCGTTATCTCGCCCGAGCCCAGGTTCTGGGCTCCCTTGTCCGCCTTCAGGGGGGATGCCAGCGCGATATCCTCAGGACGGGTGATCGCCTGCTCCAGGTTGGCAGCCGCATTCCGGGTGGGTTGCAACAAGATCTTGTCACCTGCAGCCGGTGTGCCGGAGAGATCGATTTCGATGCCGTGGCCCGTCACTTCGAAGGTGGCTGGCGGCGTGGTCCCCGTGGCGAGCGAGGTACGCTGCCCGCTGCCGTCGATGGCGAACACCTCGTAACCGGTGGCGCTGTTGAACCGCACCTCGTAGTCGAAGGTGGTGACCTCGCTCCCCTTGCCGGGAACGAAGTTGACGCTGGCCGCCCCGTTGCCCTGGTTGCTGGCGTAGGGCAACCCCTGGCTTCCTTTGAGGGTGAAGAGATCCCCCCCAAGCTCGTTGTCGAGATCCATCCCCAACCGGTTCTGCTGGTTCATGGCATCCCCCAAGGCGACGGCCAGCTGCCCCAGCTCCCGCTTGGCGGGCTCCAGATCCCGACGCGCGGTGAAGAGGCCACCGATGGCACCGCCAATATCCTGGTCGTTGATGCTGGCCTGGTTCTTGCCCAGGGTCAGCTGCAGGGAAGGCTCACGGGAATCCGGGTCCCCCGGCACCACCTTGAACTGGGCCACGCCGCCATCGAGCACCAGGGAGTGCCCTGTGCTCATGTTGACCAGCATGCTGCCGTTGGGCTGGGTCACGGTGCGGATCTCCATCTTCTCGGAGAGCTGGCGAATGGCCTCATCACGCTGATCGAACAGCATCAGGTTCTCTTCAGGGGAGCCCTGGGTGCGGACGATGGACTGGTTCAGATCGTTGATGCTGTTCAGCAGGCTGTTCACCCTGTCCGTCTCGTCCCCTATGGTGGCGTTAATGGTATCGGACTGCTTGTCGAGCTGGGCGGAGAGGGTGTGGAATCTGTCCACCATGCCGCTCAGTTCACTCAGGGTCGTCTGGCGCCCTCCGATCTCGGACGGTGACTCGTTGGCGGTGTGGAAAGCCTTGAAGTAGGAGGTGATGGTGGACCCCACACTGTTGCTGGCATCACCGAGCAGGCTGTCGAGCTGGAACAGTTGATCGTAGCGGGTGTTGGCGGCGTTATAAGCGGACGTATCACGGCGAACCTCGGCCTGGGCATAGGCGTTGATGATGCGATCACTCACCATGTCGCCCGTCCCCAATCCGACGGAATTGGTGTAGATCAGGGTGCGTTCACGTACATAGCCCTGGCTATTGACGTTCACTATGTTGTTGCTGGTGGTCTGCAGCAGCCGCTGCTGGGCCAACACACCCGAGGTCCCAATTCCAAGCAGATCGCTTGCCATAGCTTACAGCTCCATCTCTGTGTTCCTGTCTGCAATGTTACCGGGCGTCGAATAACCGGCGATGGCATCACTGCGCAACACTTGTTTAAGTTTCCTGGCGTACTGGGGATCGGTGGCATAACCGGCCTGCTGCAACGCCTCGAAGTAACGATCCGGGCTGTCCACCTTGGCCAGCGCCCCCTTGTAGCGACTCCCAGAGGTCAGGAAATCCACGTAGTCGTTGAAGCTCTCTTCGAACGACTCGTAGGAGCGAAACGCCGCCTTCTGGCGCGAGGCCACCCCTTGCTCGTATTCCAGGGTGCTCACCACCGCCTTGGGGCCTTCCCAACGCGGATCGGCCTTGATGCCGAACAGGTTGTGCGTCACGTTTCCGTCTGCATCCTTGATCACCCGCTTACCCCAGCCACTCTCAAGGGCGGCCTGGGCCACCAGCACCGCCGGGCTCAACCCCAGCTTGTCCGCCGCCTTCTTGGCCAGCGGCATCAGCCTGTCGACGAACTCTTCCGGGCTGTCAAACACCTTGGCGCTGCCATCCAGGGCCGAAGGCCTCTGGCTGCTGCCCATGGGCGGCACGGTGCGGTGGGGGCGTCTTGGCATGGCCAGCGTACGCTCGGCCCCATTCAGCTCACCCTTCATTTCGTTATCAGCAAAATCTTTGCCAACTTTGGAAGCAGCAATCAGATCGTTGGAGGCACTGGGGGGTTGATAGGGCTTGTAGACCCGCTCGGTACGCTGGGGCAGCTTGAGTACCCGGCCATCCTGATGGGTGAAGGTCTGCTCGGGTGAGAGCTGCCTGGCCACCATCTCGGCAATGCCCAGCCCCCCCTTGCTCGACATGTCGGCAACCCGCTGCTCGTCCAGCATCCCTTCATAGAACTGGGTGTAGCTGCTGTTCATCGGGTTGCCCTCGGTGAGCACCGAGTTGGCCTGGCGCATCCCCTTGAACAGGGTCTGGGTGAAGATGGATTCGAACTGGCGGGCGGCCGCCATCAGGGCCCCTTGCTTCCCCTCCTTGCTCAGGCTCATCTGGCGCAGTTTGTCCAGGTTCTGGACATCCTGCACCATGCCAATATTGATACCGCTCTGGGTGTCGAACTCTGCCATAACCTACCTCTTTGCCGCCCGTGGCAACCGCTTGCCGCTCACGAAATTACAGAATGACCAGTTGGCCCTGGATCGCGCCCGCCTGCTGCAGCGCCTCTAGGATCGCCATCAGATCCCCGGGGGCGACCCCCACCTGGTTCACCGCCCGCACCAGGTCGTCCAGGGTCGCGCCGGTATCGAGCTTGAACATCCGACCGGGATCCTGCTGCACGTTGATGGTGGAGTTGTTGGTGACCGCCGTCTGCCCGCCAGCGAGCGGATTGGGTTGGGAGACCTGCTGGTTCTCGGCGATGGTGACCGTCAGCCCACCGTGGCTGATGGCCGCCGGGCGCAACTTGACCTCGCTGCCGATGACGATGGTCCCGGTGCGCGAATTCACGATGATCTTGGCGGACTCGCTCGCCGGGTCCACTTCCAGGTTCTCGATGGTGGAGAGGTAGGAGACCCGCTGGGCCGGATCCCTCGGCGCGAATACCTTGATGGAGGTAGCGTCCATCGCCTGGGCGGTGTTCGGACCCACCAGATCGTTGACCACGTCCGCCAGACGGCGGGCGGTGGTGAAGTCCGGCCGGTTCAGGTTGAAGGTGATGGTGTCGCCCTGGCTGAAGGAGTTGGGAACCTCCCGCTCCACGGTCGCCCCGTTGGCGATGCGCCCCACTGTGGGCGTGTTCACCACTACCTTGGAGCCGTCCGCCCCTTCGGCCCCGAGGCCACCGACCACCAGGCTGCCCTGGGCCACCGCATAGACGCGGCCATCCAGCCCTTTCAGGAAGGTCTGGAGCAGGGTGCCGCCACGCAGGCTCTTCGCCTCGCCGATGGCGGAGACGGTGACATCTATGGTCTGACCAGGCTTGGAGAAGGGGGGCAGATCCGCGTGGATGGCCACCGGCGCCACGTCCTTGATCTTGGGCTTGATGTTGTCAGGCACCTTGATGCCGAAGTTGTTGAGCATGGTCCTGAAGGTCTGCTCGGTGAAGGCGTTGTTCTTCTCCCCCGTGCCGGGCAGGCCCACCACCAGACCGTAACCGATCAGCTGGTTGCTGCGCACCCCTTCCACCGAGGCGAGGTCCTTGATGCGAGATGCGTGCGCCAGCCCGAAGGGCAGCAGGCAGCACAGCAGGGCAAGCAGACGGAATCGGTTCATGACATCTCCTAACAAAACCTTCCTGATCCGGGACCCGTGAACGCCCCGGACTCTTGAGTCTTAAATGGGCCACCAGGGGCCGTTGAAGAAGCTGGTGAGCCAGCCCTGTTCCTGGGTGTTCGCCAGATCCCCGGTACCGCCGTAATAGATACGCGCATTGGCCACCCGCTGGGAGGAGACGCTATTTTCCGAGCTCACGTCCTCCGGGCGCACCAGACCGGTGATACGGATATATTCGTTGCCATTGTTGAGCATGATCCACTTCTCGCCGCGCACCAGCAGGTTGCCGTTTGGCAGTACCTTGACCACGCTGACCGAGATGTTGCCCTGCAGGCTGTTGCTCTGATCCGCCTTGGCCTGCCCCTTGAAGGCACTGTTCTGGCCGATGGAGGCCGACAGATCGTAGGGCCCCGCCGTGACCGGCACACCACCCAGGGTGACGGGGTCGAGCGCCAGCTTGTTGTCCTTGCCGCTCTGGGTGTTGGCCTTTTTCGACGCCGAGGTCGACTCCGCCAACTGGATGGTGATGATGTCACCCACCCGGTGCGCCTTGATGTCCGAGTAGATGCCGTTGACCTGCTCGGGCTGGAAGATGGCGCCGGTCGGGCGCACCGACACCGGCTCCGACTCCCCGTAGACGGGGGCGAAATCCGGGTCATCCGGTTTGGCGGTATTGGGGGTACTGGTGCAACCCGCCAGCGTCAGCAGCCCCAGCATCCATATGGCTTTCATCATGGCACTCCTTTCATCAGGTCCGCTGGGTCAGGAAGGACATCATGGAGTCGACGGCGGAGATGACCTTGGAGTTCATCTCGTAGACCCGCTGAGCCTGGATGAGATTCACCAGCTCCTCGGTCACGTTGACGTTGGAGGTCTCCAGCATCCCCTGCTTGATCACCCCCAGCCCGTCCGCACCGGCTGTCCCCTGAATGGGGGCGCCGCTGGACTGGGTCTCGAGGAAGAGGTTCTCCCCCATGGGCTGCAGGCCGGTGGGGTTGACGAAGTCCGTGGTGTTGATCTGGCCCACCACCTGGGATTGGCCATCCCCCTTGAGCTGGACGGAGACCTGGCCATCCTCCCCCACGGTGACGCTCTGGGCGTTCTCGGGGATCTGGATCTCCGGTTGCAGCGGGTAACCGTTGCCCGGGGTGACGATGGTCCCCTCGTCGTTCAGGGTGAACTGGCCGTTACGGGTATAGGCGGCGCTGCCATCGGGCAGCTGGATTTCGAAGTAGCCGCGACCGCTGATCATCAGGTCAAGGGAGTTGTCCGTGGTCTGGACGTTGCCCTGACTGTGGTTTTTCTGGGTGGCGACCACCTTGGCCCCCGCCCCCAGCATCAGGCCGGAAGGGAGCTCGGTGTCTGCCGAGGAACGACCGCCAGGCTGGTTGATGTTCTGATAAAGCAGATCCTCGAAGATGGCCCGCGCCTTCTTGTAGCCCACTGTGCTGGCGTTCGCCAGGTTGTTCGAGGTGACCGAGATGTTGGTCTGCTGGGCATCGAGGCCGGTCTTGCTGATCCAGAGTGCAGGATTCATGGGGTGCTCCTTGATTAGCTGATACGCAGCAGCTGGGTTTGTGCCTCGTCGTTCTCCTCGGCGGTCTTCATGATCTTGACCTGAGTTTCAAACTGACGTTGCAAGCGAATAAGGTTGGTCATCTCGTCGACCACGTTGACGTTGCTCCCCTCGAGGGAGCCGGCGATCAGGCCCACATCCGCAGACGCGGCCTCATTCTGGCCATCCTTGCGGCGAAACAGGCCGTCCTGGCCTTTCTCCACCGCATCTGCCGCCGGGTTGACCAGCTTGATACGCTGGAAATCTTCCGGCAGGTTGGCGGCTGCCCCCTCGGGACGGCCGCTGATGGTACCGTCACGATTGATCTCGATCTTCTCCATGGGCAGGGGCAGCACGATGGGCTGACCGGCATCATCCACCACGTTCAGACCGGTGGAGGTCTGCAGATTGCCGGTGGCATTGAGCTGCAGGTTGCCCATGCGGGTATAGGCTTCCGCACCGTTGGGATCCTGCACCGCAATCCAGCCCGGCCCATCGACGGCAACGTCAAGATCCCGACCCGTGGTCATCAGCATGCCGTGCTGCAGGTTCTGGCCCGGCCGCTCGGTCATGGCGAACACCCGCGTGGGCAGCCCTTCGCCAAACGCCTGCATGCTGCGCGCCTGCTCGAAGTCAGACTTGAAGCCAATGGTGTTGGCGTTGGCAAGGTTGTTGCCACGAACAGCCAGGCTGTTCATGTTCTCCTTGGCCCCGGACATGGCGATGTAAAGCAGGTGATCCATGGGATCCTCCGTCAAACAGATGACTCTCACAGCTCAACTGCAAGTTGAATGCCAAGAGAGATGACGAAGACGGAATGAAAGGAGGAAATGAGGCGGGACGGAAATGACAAGGGGCGCCGAAGCGCCCCTGCCAACTACCCGCCGTCTTAGCGGATCTGCAGTATGTTCTGCTGCAGGGAGCTGTTCACTTCCAGGGAACGGGAGTTCGCCTGGAAGTTGCGCTGGGCAGTGATGAGATCGACTAGCTCGGTAGTGAGGTCCACGTTGGACTGCTCCAGCGCCGACGACTTGATGGAGCCGAACGTGCCGGAGTTCGGGGTGCCGGGCAAGGCATCGCCAGAGAGCAGGGACTGGCGCCAGGAGGTGTCGCCGACCTGGGTGAGCCCCTGGGCATTGGCAAACTTCGCCATGGCCACCATGGCCACCTTGACGGTGGTGGCGTTGCTGTAAGTGGCGGAGACTATGCCATCCGCCCCGATCTCCACCTTGGTCAGGCGACCGACGGTGGAGCCGTCCTGGGTCAGCTTGCTCACTTCAAAGGGGGAGGCGTACTGGGTCACGGTACCAAGCTTGAACTCAATCTCCTGGGTGCCATCGGCGCCATTGGTGATGATACCAGCCCCTGTCGCCCCCAGGGGTTCCGTCTTGATGACCGCCGGGGTGGTGGGTGTGACCATCTTGCCGGAGGCATCGAAGGTCACCCGGGCGCTCAGGGGAGCCTGGCTCAGACCGGTCGCCATGGTGGTGGCCGTACCGCCTACGATGTCGATGGGCTTGTCCCCTTCATAGAGGTACATACGCCAGGCAGTCGGCACCGCCGCTTGGGTAGGATCGGCCGGATCCGCTTCCTTGGTGAAGTACTGGGTGATGGTGTGTGGCTCGCCCAGGGAGTCATAGACCACCACGGAAGTAGAGGAGGAGTAGGTGGTCGAGTCCGTGGGATCGAATTTGGAGGCATTGACATCCATCAGCGTTTTCGTGCTGGAAGGCAGGTTGAAACCAGCCTCGACCGTCGTGGTCTGCACCGGCTCACCGGCCTTGTCCGGGATCTGGATGGGCTTGGTAGCGTTGATGCTCACCGCCTTGGGGGTGCCATCAGAGTTGATCTCGTACCCTTGCAGATAACCGCCGGAGTTGCTGACCATGTAGCTGCTTTCATTGAGCTTGAAGGCGCCCGCACGGGTGTAGGTGCGATCCAGGTTGGTCAGGCCGTCCGAGGTCACGAAGAAGCCGTTGCCCTGGATGGCGAGATCCAGCGCGTTGTTGGTGAATTGCAGCGCGCCCTGGTGGAACTGCTGAGCCACAGCGCCAGTCGCCACCCCGTTGCCGACCTGGGTCTTGGCGTTGACGAAGATGGAGTTGGCATAGACGTCGGCAAACTCGGCACGGGACTCCTTGAAGCCGGTGGTATTGACGTTGGCAATGTTGTTCGCGGTGACGTTCAGGTCTTTTTGAGCCGCATTGATGCCGCTGAGGGCATTGTTGAATGACATGTCTTTCTCCTTAGATCACTGCGTTAGAGGACGAAGCCGACTGGGTGGTGGTCTTGCCGGTCGTCGCGCCAATTTCCAATACATCGGTCAGGTAGATGCCACCCAGTCCCTTGAGTTTGAGGGTGCTGGGGTTGGTGCTCGTTCCCAGGGTGACGCTCTCCACCTTGGCGTAAGTCAGGGCGGGGACGCTCTCCGACTTGCCGTCGACGGTGGCATGCGCCTCTATCGAATACTTGCCGCTCTTGGCCTCGTTGCCGGACTTGTCCTTGCCATCCCATTCGAAGGCCACGTTCCCCTTGTGGCTCCCTTCGATGGCGAACTCTCGGATGACCTGGCCGCTCTCGTCCTTCACCGTCACCTTGATGTTGCTGCCGCCATCGCCGGTGGCGATGACCCCCGTGAGGGTGCCCCCCTTCTCCACGTAACCCGTGTTGGACGGGATCAGCACGTTCTGCCCCACCAGCGCGGAGGCCTGCAGCGCCTGGCTGGAGGTCATCAGGCTGTTGAGGCTCTCCATCTGGGTGGAGAGACTGCTGATCCCCTGAGACGTCGACATCGAGGTCATCTGGGAAAGCATCTGGGCGTTGTCCACCGGTTTGAACGGATCCTGATAGGAGAGCTGCATGGTCAGCAGCTTCAGGAAGGACTCCTGATCCAGCTCCTTTTTCTGGGTACTGGTGTTGGCCGTACTGGTCTGGGCCGACGTCGTCCGGTTGACACCCAGCAGGCTGTCATAGGTATCTGCCACTTATGCTCCCCCCTCTAGGGCGTGCCCATTGGGCCGATTGTTGCCGCCTGGCAGGCGATCACGGGTCACTCTCATCCGGGTTCACCTCTGTCAGGACTTGCCCAGACCCAGGGTCTGCTGCAACATTTTCTTGGCCGCGTCGGCCACCTGGACGTTGGTCTGGTAGCTGCGCGACGCCGCTATCATGTCCGCCATCTCTTCCACCATGTTGACGTTCGGCTTGAAGATGAAGCCATCCTTGTCCGCCATGGGGTGATTCGGGTTGTACTCCTTGAGCAGGGGCGCATCACTCTCGACGATGCCCTTCACATCCACCCCGACCGAGGCCTGCTTGTCGGACATGGCCTGATCCAGCTGGGCGGCAAAGACTGGCCGCCTGGCGTGGTAAGTTTTTTCCACGCTGGAGCTGACACTGTCAGCGTTGGCCATGTTGCTCGCCACCGTGTTGAGGCGAACGGACTGCGCGCTCATGGCAGAGCCTGCAATGTCAAAGACCTTGAACAAACTCATCCTTGCTCTCCTTTCAGTGCCTTGAGCAGGCCGCTTATCTTGCTGTTCATGAATTCAAGGGAGGCCTGGTATTCGAGGCTGTTGCGCAGGAACTCGCTGCGCTCCTGCTGCACGTCCACCGTGTTACCGTCACCGGTATCCGGTTGCAGGGGATTGCGGTACTGGGTCGTGCCCGGGGTATCCATCTGCAAGGCGAAGTGCTTCTCGCTGGTGGTGCTGAGCCCGAACCCTTGCTGGCCCTGGGCATCCTGCAACGCCTGTGAGAAGTCGATGTCACGGGCCTTGAAGCCCGGCGTGTCCGCATTGGCGATGTTGCTGGACAACACCTCGGCACGCTTGGCGCGCACGCTCAGCGTGTACTGATGAACACCGAATGCCTTGTCGAATGAAATTGCCATAGCACACCTCCTGCTTCATGAATATTTAGCAAGAGGTGTGCCAAGAGGGTATTGAGCGGGGTTATTTGACCTTGTAGACGATGCCGGGGTTGCAGCGGATCATCTCGAACTTGTCGGTGAGGCCGGCCAGAGACTCGGAGGCCCCCAGCATCAGGTAGCCGCCAGGATTGAGGCTGCTGGCGAACTGGTTGAGGATCTTGGATTTCACTTCGGGCGCAAAGTAGATGAGCACGTTGCGGCAGAAGATGATGTCAAACTTGCCGAGCAGGCTGTAGCTCTCCAGCAGGTTGAGGGGACGGAAGCTGGTCAATTTTCTGACACGCTCCACCACCCGCATCTTGTTGTCGCCACAGGGTTCGAAAAAGAGTCGCTTGCGCTCGGGGGAGAGCCCGCGAGCCAGCGCCAGGCTGTCGTAGACCCCCTCCTTGCACTGGTTGAGCATGGTGCTGGAGATATCGGTCCCCACTATCTGCACCCCGCCCGGCAAGGTACCCGGCCGCTTGACTTGCTGCTCCAGCGCCGTCATGGCGATGGAGTAGGGTTCCTGCCCGGATGAAGAGGCGGCAGACCATATCTTGATGGGACGACCGCTCTTACCAAGCTCCGGGAAAATCTTGTCGCTCAGCAGCTGGAACGGATAGGTATCGCGAAACCACAGGGTCTCGTTGGTGGTCATGGCATCGACCACCGCCATCTTGAGCTCCCGCTCGCGCACGCTCATCGCCCGGGTGACCAGATCAGACAGACTCTCGATACCAAACTGAGTCATCAAGGGCGACAGGCGGCTCTTGACCAGATACTGTTTGTTGTCACCCAGCACTATGCCGCTCTGTTGCGCCAGAAAATTGCTGAATTGCCTGTATAAGTCGTCCGAAAGTGTCTTCATGCAGTTGTTCTTCTTGATTAGAGAGCGCCTTGTACGGCCTTGGCCAATTCATCCGGCTGGAATTTGGCAATGAAATTGTTCGCTCCGACTTTCTGCACCATGGCCTGATTGAACACCCCACTGAGGGAAGTGTGCAGGATAACATGCAAATCCTTGAGGTTGGGATTGTTGCGGATCTCGGCGGTGAAGGTATAACCGTCCATCTCCGGCATCTCGATGTCCGAAATGACCAGGGCTATCTGATCCTTGATGGGACCGTTCTTGGACATCTCCAGCAACATGTTGAGCGCTTCCCGTCCATCCTTGGCCAGCACGCACTGCACCCCGATAGCCTCCAGTGCCCGTTGAACCTGCTTGCGCGCCACCGAAGAGTCGTCCGCAACCAGCACGGGACGCCCGTGAGGATTGCGCTCCACGCTTGCTTCCACCAGTTCGGTGGACACCTCGGTGGAGACCGGCGAGATCTCGTTGAGAATGCGCTCCACGTCCAGGATCTCCACCAGCTCACCATCTACCTCGGTCACCGCCGTCATGTAGTTGATGCGACCGGCCCCTTTGGGTGGCGGCAGGATGGACTCCCAGTTCATGTTGATGATGCGCTCGACCGAGTGGACCAGGAACCCCTGAATGGAGCGGTTGTACTCGGAGATGATGATGAAGCACTTGGAGAGGTCCTGGATGGGGCGCTTGCCCATCGCCATGCTGAGATCGATCACCGAGATGGTCTGGCCACGGATATGTGCCACGCCGCGAATGCAGGAGTTGAGCTTGGGCATGACGGTCAGAGGGGGACACTGCAGCACCTCGCGTACCTTGAATACGTTGATGCCAAATCTTTGACGTCCATTGAGACGAAACAACAGCAGCTCCAGCCTGTTTTGTCCCACTAGCTGGGTTCGCTGGTTGACCGAGTCCAGAATACTCGCCATAAACACTCCCTAAAAATGCTTGGCACTGATCGTGCATGTCATTATGCATGCACATTGGCTTGCATCAGATCATCGTTGTTTCAACAACCGAATAATTCTGGAGCAAGCATAGTTAACTACGGTGGTATACGTGAATAACTTATCGACCGGTAAGCAAAAATGATTAGTAGACTTTTCCTTATCTTACTGCCGTTTTGCAGTCTGTCTCACGCCATGGCGTCCGAGGTCACCGACTATCTGCAAGAACAGGCACAGGCGTTCGTGCTCGACCAGCTCGATATTCCCCTCGATGCACAGGCCGACGTCAAGGCCGGTACCATTGACGAGCGCCTCCCCCTCACGCGCTGCGAAGATGCCCTCACCATTTCCCTCCCCGCCAGGATGGAGATCCGTCGCAACACCACCGTCTACCTCAAGTGCGAGGGAGAGAAATCCTGGGATCTCTATCTACCGGTCCGGGTCAGCATCCAGAAACCCTATGTCACCGTCGCCGTCCCGGTTGCCAAGGGAGACATTCTGAGTGAACCCATGCTGACCCTGGCATACCAGGACCAGACCCTGATCCGTGGAGACTACCTTACCGACCCGACCGCCCTCATCGGGGTACGCAGCAAGCGTGAGCTCAAACCGGGTCAGCCAATCAGGCTCACCCAGGTATGCGTGGTCTGCAAGGGGGACCAGGTCACCCTGAGCGCCGAAAACAGCAGCATGCAGATCAAAACCATGGCCCGCGCCTTGCAAGATGGCAGCTTCGGAGACATGATCCGGCTTGTCAACACGCGCTCGGGCAGAACGGTGCAAGGCCAGGTCAGTGCAGTGGGCTCCGTGGTCGTGACATTCTGACACATGAATGCACTGCGCAATTTTTTTCTAAAGTTCTGACCGCCGTCACCGATACACAGGTAAGCGGACAGCAAAGCAGACGAAGGTAAACCTTATGGCTATCAACAATATCAACAACTTGGCTAACAACCGCCTGCAAAACAGCGGCAGCAGCCAAGGTGTGGCCACCAAGTCGGCGACCTCCAGCGAGAGCAGCCGTGCGACGACCGTCAAGAGCGACTCTGTCTCCTTGACCAGTGAGGCGCAGCAATTGCAACAGATGCAGAAGACCCTCAACACCGCCTCCACCGGTAACGAGAGCCGCGTCGAGAGCCTGAAGAAGGCCGTGGCCAGTGGGGAGTACAAGGTCAACAGCGAAGCCGTGGCCAGAAAGATGTTCAGCTTCGAAGCCGATCTGGATAAACGGTTGGGATGATGGACCTCCCTTCGCTGCTGCGCGCTCAGGACGACAACCTCTCCCAGATGCAAGGCTTGCTGGCAGAGGAGTTCGACCTCCTCAAGGCTCACCGGGCCCTTGCCTTGCCGGCACTCGCCGATCGCAAGCAGCAACTGCTGGTGGCCATCGAGACGCTGGACAAGACTCTGGCGAAGCTACCCGACCTGCAGCAACAGCTGCGCGCCTTCCCGACCCAATTGCAGGCCCTTCAAGCCAAGCTGGAAGCCTGTCAGGAGCAGAACAACCTCAACGGACGTCTGCTCGAACTCAGCATTGTCTCCAATCGCCGTCTCGCCAGCTTCCTCAGCAAGCTCAGAGACAGCAGCTCCCTGACCTATGACGCCAAAGGTAATACCCGCTCGGGCACCCGCTCTTTCGGGATCAAGGCCTGATCTCCTCTCCCCCTTCTGATTTCCTCTCCTTGCCAGCCCCTCATCAGAGCACCAGCTGCATCAGGGTTTCTCCATCCTTGCAGGCATGGATGCTCATGCAGCCGTCGTCATAGCGCCCATAACTGGCCACCCACTCGCCCCTTGGAAAACAGATAGACCCCGGGTTCATCAGGAAAATCTCTCCCTCCTGGCGCAGCACAGGCACATGGGTATGACCGCTGATGAACAGGCTCCCTGCTGGCAGGGGCACGTTGCCGGGCTCATAGAGATGACCGTGGCTGACAAACCAGCGCCGCCCATCCACCAGCAGCTGGTTGTAGGGCGCCGTGATGGGGAAGTGGAGCAGCATCTGGTCCACCTCCGAATCGCAATTGCCACGCACCGCCATGATGCGGGGGGCCAGCTCGTTGAGCCTTGCCGCCACGGCGGCAGGATCATACCCCGCCGGCACCGGATTGCGCGGCCCGTGATTGAGCAGATCCCCGAGCAGCAGATAGTGATCAGGCTGCCAGGGAGCGAGTTGCGCCAGCACCTGCTCGAGGGCAGTCAGACTGCCGTGCAGATCCGAGACAATGGCAATCTTCATTCCACACTCCTCATGGCTGGCTGAAATAGAGATCCTTGGTGGCGATGGCGCCCTTGAGGTTGCGGCTCGGCAAGCCGCGCAGTGCCGGGTCCACCAGTCGCATCTGGTTGTAGTGATAGACGGGGATGACGGGCACCTCCTCCATCAGCAGTTGCTCGGCCTGATGATAGATCCCGGACCGGGCGTTGGCATCCAGGGTCTCGGCGGCCTGCTGCAGCAGACCATCGAAGGCGGGGTTGCAGTAGCCGCTCTCGTTCTGGGGATCCTGGCAGCGGAAACTGCCAAGCATGGACGACGGCTCGACATAATCACCAAACAAAAATGAACGAGCCAGCATGAAATCTCCACTGTCCTTGGCCACCTGATAGGCATTCCACTCCATGTTGTTGAGGGAGACCTCGACCCCCAGCGGTTTCCACATGGCCGCCACCGCCAGGGCCAGCTTCTTGTGGTTCTCCGACGTGTTGTAGGTCAGCGTCAGCCTGAGGGGATGGGCGCTGTTGTAGCCCGCCTGGGCCAACAGTGCGGCGGCCCGGGCCAACCGGGTCGGCTGGTCTTCCCGGGAGAGGGGGATATCCAGCTCGTCATAACCCGGCATGGCGGGCAGCAGTGACCAGGCAGAGCGCTCCCCCTGGCCGCTCACCTTCTCGGTCAGCAGGTGGCGATCGATGGCCATGGAGAGCGCCTGGCGCACCCGCACATCCTGCAACTCGGGGCGATTGAGATTGAAGGTGTAAAGATAGGTGCCAAGCAGCGGCAGACCCCAGATCCGCTCCGGTGCCTCCTGCATGGTCTTCTGGTAGTACTCCAGCGCCACCTTGTTGGTGAGCTGGATCTCCCCCGCTTCGTAACGCAGCCGCTCCCCATGCTGGGAAGCGAGCGGCAGGTAGGTCACCCGCTGGATCCGGGTATGGGCGTCATCCCAGTACTGGGGGTTGCGTTCGGCTTCGATGCGCTCGTTCACCACCCAGCTCGCCAGCTTGTAGGGGCCATTGCTCACCATCTTGCCTGGCTGGGTCCACTGCTTGCCAAACTGGGCGATGACCCGCTCGTTGACCGGCACGAAGGGGCGCTGGCTGACCAGTTGCAGGAAATAGGGAACGGGGCGCTCCAGGGTCACTTTCAGGATCTGGTCGCTTTCTGCCTCCACCCCCAGGGCATCGAGGTCGAGCGCCCCGGCATAGATGGACTGGGCATTGTTGATGCCGGTCGCCAGCAGCAGGCCGGCGGAGGGGGAAGCCTGCGCCGGGTTCAGCAGCCGCCGCCAGGCGTAGACGAAATCCCGGGCGGTGAGGGGCTCGCCGTTGGACCATTTGAGCTGGGGGCGCAGGAAGAAGCGCCACACCAGCCCATCCTCGCTGGTCTCCCAGCGCTGGGCCTGGGCGGGCACTATCTTGCCCTGACCATCCTCGCTCACCAGCCCCTCGAACAGGTCCACCAGCACCACCTCCCCCGGGAAACCGGAGCGGATCAGGGCCGGATCGAGGGACTCGGGTTCGGCGCCATTGCCCTTGACCAGGGTCTGCCTGTCCGACAGCACGGGCTGCTGCACCACGGTAGTGGCCTGAAGCGGCGGCACCGCCATCAACCCGAACAGCAAGGGAGAGAGCCAGCGGCGGGCTGGCCTGGCGGCGAAACGGTAAAACATGACATCAACCTCGTTCAATTCTTTTGACTGCAATGGGGGGAAGGCCGGCGGCGCGCCTGGAACCGAATGCATCATGCCGCGCTTGTTATCCCCGAAGACGACCCGTATTGTATCGGGCCTGCCCGATAGAGGGAGTCTTTCGGGCTATTTTTTTCAAGGTTTTATGACGACACGGCCGCCACGGGTGGGCGCAATCGCCAGAAGGCGCACTCCCCTGCCCCCTTGGCAATCGCCCCGGGGCGATGTGTCGCCTGCAAGTCCGGTTGTCGTCTACCGTTTCAGGGGTCTTTATGGGTTACGAATGGCTGGCGCTGGCTGCCGCCAGTTTATGGGCGATCGCCGCCCTCATCTCCGTCAAACCGGCTCGCCATCTGGGGGCCTTTGCCTACAGCCGCTGGCGGATGTTCCTGGTCAGCCTGATGCTGGCCAGCGCAAGTCTGGTGACGGGAGGCTGGCAGACCCTCACCGAGAGCGCCCTTCCCCTGCTGGCCCTCTCCGGCCTCATCGGCATCTTCGTCGGCGATACTGCCCTCTTTGCCTGCATGAACCGACTCGGCCCCAGGCGCAGCGGTCTGCTCTTCTCCTGCCACGCCCTCTTCTCCGCCCTGCTTGGGCTCTGGCTCTTTGGCGAGCGGCTCGATGGTTGGCGCCTGCCAGGCGCCTTGCTGGTCCTGGCCGGGGTCATGCTCGCCATCCTGTTTGGTCGTCGTGGCGACAACCAGCAGAACGAATGGGAGCAGGTGCGCGGCCGCCTCGTAGTCGGCATAGCCCTTGGCCTCACCGCAGCCCTGTGCCAGAGCCTGGGAGCCATCATCGCCAAGCCGGTGATGATGAGCGGCACCGTGGACGCGGTGAGCGCTTCCGGCGTGCGCATGGGCAGCGCCCTCTTGGCACACTGCGTCTTGCGGGCGCTGCGCCTGCCGCTCGCCATGCCGCACAACCCCATCAACCGGCAGGTGCTCGGCATGATAGGCATCAACGGATTTCTGGCGATGACGCTGGGAATGACCCTGATCCTGGTGGCCCTGCGTCAGGGAGATGTGGGCATGGTGGCCATCTTGTCTTCCACCACGCCGGTCATTCTGCTGCCCTTGCTGTGGTGGCACTCGGGGATGCGTCCCTCGCTCCCCGCCTGGGCCGGAGCCCTGCTGGCCACCCTGGGCACGGCCCTGGTGCTGGGAATGGGGAACTGAGCCCCGTCTATCCTGCTGGAAGGACCAACACGCCCATCGGCGGCACTGAGCCGCCGATACTCCCCCGTGCCGGACAGGGAGAGAGGCGATCGCGCCCCTAGAACAGAGCCACTTCCTCTTCGGTCAGCTCCCGGTATTCCCCCGGTACCAGCTCATCGTCCAGAGCCAGATCGCCAATGCGTTCCCGATGCAGCCCGACCACCTTGTTGCCGATGGCGGCGAACATCCGCTTCACCTGGTGATACTTGCCCTCGTGGATGGTCAGGCGTGCTTCCCGCTCGTCCAGGATTTCCAGCTCCGCAGGGCGGGTCTTGTCGTTCTCGTTGCGCAGGTAGATACCGTCGGCAAAGAGCGAGATAGCCTCTTCACTCACGGGATCAGCCAGCCAGACATGGTAGGTCTTCGCACACTCGTGCCGGGGCGACGTGATGCGATGGGACCACTGGCCGTCATCGGTGATCAGCACCAGCCCGGTGGTATCGAGATCGAGGCGTCCCACCACGTGCAGTTTGCCCATGGCCGGCTCGTCGAGCAGGTGGAACACGGTGGCGTGATCCGGGTCCTCGTTGGAGCAGACATATCCTTCCGGCTTGTGCAGCATGAAGTAGCGATTCTGCAGGTTCAGGGTCAAGGTGACACCGTCAAACTCGATCTGGTGTTGCTCATTGATGTGAAAGGCGGGCTGCTTGACCAGCACGCCGTCTACCAGCACTTCCCCCTGACGGATCAGCTTGCCCGCCTGGGAACGGGTCAAATCGGAGCAATCGCAAAGAAATTTGTCGAGCCGCATGCAAAAACCTCGGAATCCATCATGATTGGGGGCGACATTATATCGGTCAGACCCGACAACACCAGTACTAAGCGACAGGGACTCAAGATGGTGCCTGACGCCATGATGTGCCAGTGATAGACTGCCGTCAGCAGACCGACATCACACATAATAATAAGCCCAGGATGTACCCATGAAGCCGACGAAGTCTCACCCCGTCATCCCCGTCAGCCAGTTGAAACCTGGCATGTATGTCATTGCCATTGCCAGCCAGACCGGCGCCATGGAAATTGCCCAGACGGGCATGGTGACCAACCCTCAACAGGTGGAGGCGCTGATCCGGCGCGGCGTGCTGACGGTGCGGGTGGATCTTGCCCGCAGCAAGCTGCCGGGAGGGGGCACGGCAAGCCCGGCGGATGTGGTGACAAACGGGGCGGGCTCCTCTCGTCAGATCGGCAGTGGTGAAGGGCGCGAGCTCAAGATCCGTCGGCTCTATCAGGAAGCGCGCGAACTCCAGGGCAAGTTCATTCGCCATCTCAAGGCCGGTGAGCCCATCGACATCACGCCCCTTGCCGCCGTGGCCGAAGAGATGGTCGATACCATGTTCACCCACGGCGATGCCATGCTCTGTTTGGCGCGGATCCGTGCCAAGGATGCCTACCTGATGGAGCACTCCATGAATGTCGCCATCCTCCTGGCGAACTTCGGCCGCTACCTGGGGCTGGATCGCAGCGTGCTCAAGGAGCTGACCCTCGGTGGCCTGCTCCACGACGTGGGCAAGATCATGACCCCGGACGAGGTGCTCAACAAACCGGGCAAGCTCACCGATGAGGAGCTGGAGGTGATGCGCGAGCACGTCATCCACAGCCACGACATCCTGGCCGCCACCGCCGGCATCACCCCCATCATGCTGGAAGTCGCTTCCAATCATCACGAACGGATCGATGGCACCGGCTACCCGCGGCGCCTCAAGGGGGATCAGCTCTCCCTCTACACCCGCATGAGTGGCATCGTCGATGTCTACGATGCGGTGACGGCAGACAGGGTCTACAAACAAGGCATGCAGCCTACCCAGGCGTTTCGCATTTTGCTCAAGGGGGTTGATCTGCATTTTGATGCCGACCTGGTGACCAAATTCATCAAGTGCATGGGGGTCTATCCGGTGGGCACCCTGGTGCAGCTCTCCAACCAACGTTTGGCTGTCGTAATGCAACGCAATGAACAACAACCGCTCAAGCCCGTGGTCAAGGTGATCTATCACGCCGGTCGTCGACACTATCTCGATGTGCAGTGGCTGGATCTCGCTAAGAAAGGGGTTCAAGAGACCATAGAGAGCACGGTGGACCCCAAGGAGTTTGGCATCAACCTGGCCAACTTCGTCTAACCTGTCCGGCTTGTTGACGGCTGCTCGCGGCAATGGCGAATCAGGAACTCCTCATCCAGCGGGGAGAGATCGAAGCGCAGGCAGGCCTCTTCGATGGCCCGGATGTCGTGTTGATGGTGTTCGCTGAGCCAGCGCACCGCGCGGCGCAAGTCTTCACCATGGGGCAGCAGGGTATGGTCGCTCATGGAATACCTCCGGTCAGCCATCGACGCCAGCCCGTCAATCGGGGCGCTCACTTTTAGCTTAGCCCGCCCGCGCTCGCCCGGTGTGCAGGTAGACACCTGCGCCCTTGACGGTGCCCACCCTGTAGCAGGTATGCTCGACCCCTTCGGCGCCCTGCCGTGCGGGCGCCGCTCAAACAAGGATGCCGCATGCAAACCAAGGACAAGTGTCTGGCCGCCCTGGTCATTCTCTGCTGGGGACTCAACTTCGTTGCCATCAAGTGGGGGCTGGAAGGCATCCCCCCACTGCTGCTGGGAGCACTGCGTTTCGTCGGCGTCGTCTTCCCCGCCATTCTGCTGGTCCCCAGGCCTGCCATGCCCTGGCGCTGGCTGCTGGCCTATGGCGGTGCGATCAGCCTGGGCCAGTTTGCCTTCCTGTTCTGCGCCATGAAATTCGGCATGCCCGCCGGCATGGCCTCCCTGGTGCTGCAATCCCAGGTGGTCTTCACCCTGCTGTTCGCCATGATCTGGCTGGGAGAGCGCTGGCAGCCCCACCACTGGGTAGCACTGCCGCTGGCGGGAGCAGGTCTTTATCTCATTGCCACCCATGGGGAGGGCAACCTCACCCTCATCGGGTTTGTGCTGACGCTGTGCGCAGCCGCCTGCTGGGGCCTCGGCAACGTCATCAATCGCCAGATAGGTCTGCGCTATCGCACCTCTCTGCCGAGCCTGGTCGCCTGGGGCGGGCTGGTGCCCATCCTGCCCTTCTTCGCGCTCTCCTGGTTGTTCGAGGGGCCCGAACTCATCGCAAGCAGCCTGCTCAACATCCGTTGGCAGGGCGTCTTGTGCGTGCTCTATCTCTCGTTTATCGCCACCTGGCTCGGTTATGGCCTGTGGGGGAGGCTGCTGATGCGCTATCCGGTGGCCCAGGTTGCCCCCCTCTCCCTGCTGGTTCCCTGTGTCGGCATGGTGGCCGCCGCCCTGTTGCTTGATGAACACCCCACTCCCCTGCAATGGCTGGGCTCGGGTCTGGTGCTGCTCGGCTTCGTGGTGCATCTGCTGGGGGGCAAGATGCGCTTCTTGAAGACCCAAACCGAGGATTGACCTCGCCCGGGAAACTTCCCATCATGGGTCAGGCCCTCTTGGGCCCACCCCGTTATTTCGGCAGGACGCCATCATCAGGAGAGCAAGGACATGCGTCATCCGTCATTTTCGATCATCCCCTCTTTACCAGGCATCATGCGGGTCACGGCCATGCTGCTCCCCTTCTGCTGGAGCCCATTCGTCTGGAGTGCCACCCTGCCGGCAGACCTCAAATGGGAGAGCAACGACACCGATCCCGTCTATGCAGACCCCGAGGCCAAGCGAGGCGGCACCTTCCGGGATTTCATGTCGAGCTTTCCGCTCACCTTGCGCAAATACGGGCCGGATTCCAACGGCGGCTTTGCAGCCTACGTGCGCGAGACCAACCTGCCGCTCCTGAGCACCCATCCCGTGACGCGCAACCCCATCCCCATGCTGGCCAATCAGTGGGCTTTCGGCGCGGATAACAAGACGCTCTATTTTCGTATCAACCCCAAGGCCCGCTGGTCGGACGGCCAGCCCGTCACTGCGGACGACTGGGTCTTCACCCTCAAGATGATGCGCAGCAAGGAGATCAACGACCCCTGGTACAACAACTACTACAGCACCCAGATAAGCGAAGTGACCAAGTTTGACGATCACACCCTCGCCATCACTAGCGGCACCGAGAAGAGCCGGGAAGATCTGCTCGAAGCCCTCCCCTTCACCCCGGAGCCCAGCCACGCCATCAAGCTGACCGCCAACTGGGTCAAGGAGTACAACTGGAAGGTGCTGCCGGTCACCGGCCCCTACCAGATTGGCGAGCTCAAGAAGGGCAAGTCGGTTACCTTCGACCGGGTCAAGGATTGGTGGGGGAACGACGAGCGCTACTTCCAGCACCGCTTCAATCCGGATCGCATCGAGATCAAGGTGCTCAGGGATCAGAACATCGCCTGGCAGCACTTCCTGCGCGGTGAGCTCGATACCTTCCCCCTCGTGATGCCCAACTGGTGGCACGACAAGAGCAAGACCGCCGAATTCGAGAAGGGCTATATCGAGCGGCTCTGGTTCTACAACCAGACGCCTCAGCCCCCCATGGGGCTCTATCTCAACACCGCCGATCCCTTGCTGAGCAATCTCGACGTCAGACTCGGCATCCAGCACGCCCTCGCCCTGGACAAGATGATCGCGACCCTGCTGCGGGGGGACTACCAGCGTCTCAACACCTATGGCTCGGGCCAGGGAGATTTCACCAATACCGACCTCAAGGCGCGCCCCTTCGATCCCGCCCTTGCTCGCGAATTCTTTGCCAAGGCCGGCTTTACCAAGACCGGACCGGATGGCATCTTGCGAAACGACAAGGGCCAGCCCCTCTCCCTCAGCATCACCTACACCACGGCGGAACATGCCCAGCGCCTCACCCTGCTGCGGGAAGAGGCGAAAAAGGCGGGGCTCAACCTCGAGCTCAATCTGATGGATGCGTCTGCCGGCTTCAAATCCATGCTGGAGAAAAAACACCAGAGTGCCTGGATGGCCTGGAGCGGCGGTCGCTATCCCGCCTATTGGGAACACTTCCACAGGGTCAATGCCAACAAGCCCCAGACCAACAACATCATGAACATCGATGACGACAGGATCTCGGCCCTGGTGGAGCAATACGACAAGGCGTTCGATTTCGGCAAGAAGGCCGACCTCTCCCGCCAGATCCAGCAGCGACTCTATGAGCTCGCCAGCTTCGTCCCCGCCTATCAGGTGCCCTATACCCGGGCCGGCGCCTGGCGCTGGGTACGCCTGCCCAAGGTGCCGGCAACCCCCCAGAGCGACTTGCTCTACTGGCCCCTCGACGGCTCCAACTCGGGTTACAGCTTCGGCGGCCTGCTCTGGATTGACGAAGCAGCAAAGGCGCAGACCCGGGCCGCCATCAAAGAGGGGCAGACCTTCCCGCCGGTGACCATCACGGATACCACCTACCAGCAAAAATAGGGCAGCTGGCACCGTCGGCCCCAAAACAGAAGACCCCGCACATTGGCGGGGTCTTTGTTACAACCGGGATGGCACCAGGCAGAGGGCACTCAGCCGCGTTTGGCCTGCTTTTGAGCAATGGCGTCAGCGACGTCGGCCGGGTCCAGCACAATGCCTTCCTGATCCGGCGTCGGGAACACGGCCACGCAGAGATCATCCTGCTCCATGCCGTCCACCCAGCGATCCAGCCACACCTTGAGGGTGATGGATTGCGGCTTGCACTCGGCCCACTCCCCTTCGGCCCAGGCCTTGGCGTAGTCGGGATGCGGCCATACCGGGATGCAATCTTCCTCTTCGGTCGTCAGCATCATGACGCCGTGTTCGTCGGTCAGGACAAACAGCTCTTCGTGCTCGACCAGCTTGCTGATGAAGTGATCAAAGCGGTAATCGGCGTTCAGTTGCAGCGCGGCATTGCGCTCGGTGTCGCTAAGTTCATAGCTCATCGGTCAAGTCTCTCGTTCAATAAAAGGCGACATGTTCACATCTTGCCGACCCCTTGTCCAGCAGGAGTAATGGGTCATCCGTCTTTCCATCGCCTCACCCCAGCTCGGGGGTCAACAGCCGGAGTCCCGCGGTCTCACCCAGTCGCTCCCTCAGCCAATAGGCGGACTCCACTTCCACAAAGCAGAGCTGATCCCGCCCCGCAGCGACCCCCACCATGATCTGCTCAAGCCGTGCTTGCTGGGCGGCACTCCAGGCAGCAACCAGCTTGCCGCCATGGGCCTCGTCCACCACCTCACGGCGCAGCTCGAACAGGTTATCGGTGATCGGGCTGTTTATCTTGCTCGGGTGGCGCCAGTACATCTGCAGGTTGTCCAGCATCTCCTCATCGTAACTTGCCAGCGCATCGAGCTCCGGCGTCTCTTTGCTCTGGGCCGCGAATTCACACCAGCCTGCCGACAAGGTAGCCAGACTCTGGGCATCCTTGCCATGCTGGCGAAGGGTTGTCACGTCTTCCCCACGAATGGCCGGCAGCCAGAGATCTCCTTGATGTTGCGCCAGGAGAGGGAGCAGCAAGGAGGGAGCATAAACAGGAAAACGGGGACCCAGAGAGTGCAGCAGAGAGACCAGAGTAACAGTGATCATGAGACGCGCCTTGAACAAGATGACCTGGCATCACGCCTGGTCATGAGGGTGAACGAGGGTGCCATTCTAGCATGTTTGCCTTGCTGGGGGCGTTTGCGTCCAGCCGGGCCGGTGATAGATAGCGTCCAAAAAAGCAGCGTTTGAACCAGAGCGGCCCCGATAAAGGCCAATTGTTTGAGCCAGCGCCCACTAAAGAGGCACCGGGGATGCTAGGTTGCATACATCTTTAGCGTAAGGAGTGCATCCATGAGTGGGATCAACCAGGTTTCTGACGATTTTGTGAATGAGCTGAAAATACTGGCGTGTTTTGATCCGGCCAACATGAGCCTGGGGATCAAGCTGCGCAGCGACATGTCGGAAGCGCTTTGCCAGGCGGCAGCGCGCCTGCACAGCCAGGGCCTGATCACCGCAGCAGATGGCGGCTATCTGACCCCTTTCGGCATGACCATGCTGGAGCATCTCCAACACCTGCTGGTCGCACTCAAGCCGAATTGAGCGGTTGTGGTGCCCAGAGCGAGAAGTTGAGCAACTCCCAGCGCTCTCCTTGTCGCAGTAGACAAGCAAACAGCAAAGGACCTTCGGGTCCTTTTATCTTGCCATCGACCAGCCACTCTCCCGCCCGTTTTGGCACCGGCTGTACCCTGATCTCATCGGGTTTCACCGCGTTTCCCAGACGAACATGTACAAACTGTTGACACACGGACACGGCATCATTCACCGCAGGATCCGGCGTTGGCGGGCTGGCCTGACCGGTCAACGCCACGGTCAGCAAGAGGGAGGAGATCAGGGTCATGACGCGTATTGATGAAGCCATGAAAACAAAAAGCCGTGGCACCAGAGGTACCACGGCTTTCTTAAATTCTGCAAGAATTACAGAGCAGTCACGTTCTCAGCCTGCGGGCCTTTTTGACCTTGGGTCACAGAGAACTGTACGCGCTGACCTTCAGCCAGGGTACGGAAGCCGTTACCTTGGATGGCGCTGAAGTGAACGAAAACGTCCGGGCCGTTTTCTTGCTGGATGAAGCCAAAACCTTTGGTTTCGTTGAAAAACTTAACGGTACCGGTGATCATGTTAGACATATCTTTAAACCTGTATTCAAAATAATTACTTATGCTTTTCAGCGGGTAAAGCTCAAAAAACGGGATTACTTATGAACAACAGGAAAAGATGTAAAACATCATATTCATTGACATAACTATCGCCCTTTCAAGCTGGTTGAGATTATACGTGCCTTTGTCGATTACGCAAACAAATTTGTACCCCGCCAGCGGCGGGGTACAGCGGTTTAGACCTGTGCCGACTCCAGTGCCTGAACCAGGGCTTTGAGGAAGCGAGCCGCCTCTCCACCGGTGCAGGCTCTGTGGTCAAACGTCATCGACAGGGGAAGTGCACGCACCGGGCGCGCCTCGCCGTGGATGAACACCACCTTCTCGAACAACTTGCCCGCTCCTATGATGGCCACCTGGGGTGGTGTGACGATGGGGCTGGCGTAACGGCCTGCGATGGCGCCAAAGTTGGTGAGGGTGATGGTTGCCCCCTGCAGCATTTCCCGCGGCACGGCACGGGCCTTCACATCGGCGATCATCCGATCCAGCCCCTGCCGTATGTCAGCCTGGTCCCGCTCTGCCACGTTCTCCATCACGGGCACATAGAGCCCATGCTTGGAGTCGACTGCGATGGCCACATTGACCTCCCTGAATAGACGCCGCGACAGGGTCTCTCCGTCAAACCACGCATTCATGGAGGGTTCAGCCCGACACGCCACGCCGATCGCCTTGATGAGGCGCACCGTCACATCTTCATCCGGGCGCCAGTGGCGCAAGTCCACTTCGTCGGTGATGCTCACCGGCACCACAGTCCGGTGCGAGAGCTCCATCGCCTTGGCCATGGCCCGGCGCGAGCCTTTCAGGAATTCGTTGCCGCTCTCCTGCTGGACCTCGAAAGCCTGTTGCACATCCTGCTCGGTCACCATGCCAGCGCTGCCGGTTCCCTTGACCTTGTCGATGTCCAGCCCCAGTTTTTGCGCCAGCAGACGGACCGCTGGCATGGCTTGCACCAGCGTGCCGCCTGGCGCCATGGCCCCCACCACGAAGTGATCCTCGATATGCTGCTGATGGGCGCTGACCTTGCCAACGACGGTGCCGTCATCCTCGCCCCCTTCAAACTCCACCAGCGGTGCCCCGATGTGGAGGATGTCCCCCTCCTGCCCGCACAATCTGGCGATGACCCCGGCCACCGGTGAGGGCACATCCACCAGCGCCTTGGCTGTCTCCACCGACAGCAGTACCTGATCTACCTGCACCGTATCACCGACGCTCACCTTCCACTCGACGATCTCGGCCTCGGCCAGTCCTTCGCCCAGATCCGGCAATTTGAAAAATTTCATGACCTGCTCTCCCTCTGCTGGGACATCACCAAACATTGACAGACACCATGGAGCCCTGTGGCCCTGGCACTTGCGCATCCGTACCTGTCGTGCGTCATAGCCACTGGTTCTCCATCAGTTGCCGAGCCGCCTGCGCGATCTCCTGCTCGGTGATGAGGTAATACTCCTCGTTGCGATAGTAGGGGACGGCGGCGTCCACGCCGGTGAGGCGTCTTGGCGGCGCCTTGAGGGCAGTCATCGCCTCTTCGGTCACCTGGGACACGATTTCGGCACCCACCCCGAAACTGCCACAGGCTTCGTGTACTACCAGCAGCCTCCCGGTCTTGCGTACCGAGGTCAGGATGCTCTCCATGTCCAGGGGTTTGATGGTGGCAAGATCCAGCACCTCGCACTGGATGTCCTGCTCCGCCAGCAGATTCGCCGCCCGCATGACTTCCTGGATGCAGGCTCCCCAGGCCACCACAGTGATGTCCCGGCCGGGACGCAGGGTGAAGCAGACATCCAGCGGCAGGCCGACGCCGTCATCCACCACATCCGACTTCATGGAGCGATAGATGCGATCCGGCTCGAAGAACATCACGGGATCCGGATCCCGAATGGCCGACAGCAGCAGGCCGTAAGCCCGCTTCGGGCTCGAAGGGATCACGACCCGCAGCCCGGGGATATGGGCAAACAGAGCCTCGACGCTCTCGCTGTGGTGCTCGGGTGAATGGATGCCGGCGCCGTAGGGGGAGCGGTAAACGATGGGACAGGTGATGCGGCCACGGGTCCGGTTTCGCATCCGTGCCGCCTGGCAGATGATCTGCTCCATGCCCGGGAAGATGAAGCCCTGGAACTGGAATTCGGCCACGGGTTTGAGCCCCTGGGTCGCCATGCCCACCGCCACCCCGGCGATGAGTCCTTCGGCCAGCGGCGTATCGATGACCCGCTTGAACCCGAATTTATCGCGAAGCCCCACAGTGGCGCGAAACACACCGCCGTTGACCCCCACATCCTCCCCCAGTACCACCACATCAGGATCGCGTGCCATCTCGTGGTGCAACGCCAGATTGATCGCTTCGAGCAGCGTGATATCGCTCATAGTCCCTCCCCGCTCTGCTGCATGCCCTTGGCGATGATGCGCTGGCGCTGGGCAAGATAGGCCTTCGGCAGCTCGGCAAACTGGTAATCGAGCAGGGTCTCCGGCGCCTGGGGCGTGATGGCCTCATAGGCGGCAACGGCGCGTTCCACTTCCCGGCCCGCCTCTGCCAGCAGCGCCTGTTCCTGCTGCTCGTCCCACCAGCCCCGTTCAAACATGAACTGGCGCAGCCGCTTGACCGGTTCCCTGGCCCAGGCCGCTTCCACCTCGGCGCCGTCACGATAGCGAGTCGCATCATCGGCGGTGGTGTGATCCCCGAGCCGGTAGCTGACGGCTTCGATGAGCGTCGGCCCCTTGCCGCTGCGAGCCCGCTCGACGGCGGCGCGGGTCGCCTCATAGACCGCCACCACGTCATTGCCGTCCACTTGGAGGCTGCGCACCCCGGCCCCTATGCCCTTCTGGGCCAGGGTGGGCGCGCTCGACTGCAACTTGCGCGGCACCGAGATGGCCCACTGGTTGTTGTTGATGATCATCACCATGGGGAGATGCCAGACACCGGCACAGTTGAGCCCCTCGAGAAAGTCTCCCTTGGAGGTGCCGCCATCGCCGATGGTCACCACGGCGACCCTGGGCTGGTTGCGCAGCTTGAAGGCGGCCGCGATGCCGGCAGCATGGGTGATCTGGGTGGCGATGGGAACGCAGATGGGCAAGTCTTCCGACAACTCGCCATCGGCCTTGTAGAAGACACTGCCCCGTTCATCGCCGCCCCAATACTGCAGGTTCTGCTCCATGGGCACGCCCCTCACGTAGAGAGTGGGCATGTCCCGGTAGTAGGGCACATAGACATCCTCTGGCTGCATGGCGAGCCCGACCCCGATCCCCACCGCTTCCGCCCCGAGATGGGAGGGAAAGGTGCCGAGTTTGCCGGTTCGCTGCAGTGCTATCGCTTTCTTGTCGTAACTGCGCACCATCACCATGTTGCGGTAGAAGGTGTGCAGCAGCGCCTTGTCCAGCCAGGTCGGCAGTGTCGCGACCGGGCGCCCCTCCTCATCGAGGTAACGAAGGAAGGGGATGTCGACATGGGTCATAACTGGCTCCTTGCCGTTGTCAGCGTCACCACCATGAGGTGACATTTAAAATGTAAACAACATGTTAACCAAAGGGCAACGAGATTCATCCAGGTAAGACCAGTAGAAACTTCTTTTATTTTCGAAGGTAATCGGAATTTTCGGCGAGCAGAAACAAAGAAGGGAGCCTGTTCAGGCTCCCTGTCATATCGAGTTCGGGATCACGCCCATCACCGCCATGCTGCTTGCCACTGCCCATGGCGCAGGATCAGCATGACAAAAAGGCGTCAATTCACTCCCACAAACGGGTGGGTACCACCAGCAGTATGGTGCGCTGTCCGATGGCCACGTTGGCGTTGGGGAAGACCACCGCTTCCCGCGGTTTCTCTACCCTGTATTGCCGATCCCCATCTTCTGCCAGCACAAAACCCTGGGGAAATTCGGTGAAGTTGTCCACATCGCTGGCAAACAGGAAGCGGAACTGCTCCGACTGCTTGTTGATCACCCGATCTATGGCAAAAAGGGTGAAGTCATCGGCTCGCCAGGGCTCGAGGGCCACCTCATCCCGGGTCACCAGCTCCTGCAATGTCTGGCGCACCTCGATGAAGCGGGTCATGTCGTTTTCACCGAAGGGCCGCACCTTGCCCAGCTCCACCGTAAAGGCATGGGCGCCGTGCTGGTGCGAGCTGTAATAGCTGAAGGTGGTGGTCGGGCCGCTCGAGAGCAGTATGGTGCGCACGCCGCAGGCACCGAGGAAACGTACCTGCTCCTTGCAGTGGGGGCGTTCGTGGGGAAAGGGATAGACGGCAAACTTCTCGTGGCGCGAGCCGCGAATGGCGGTATGGAGATCGTAGTGGTAACGGGGCCTGGCCGAGTCGGCAAAGAAGCGACTCACATACTGCTCCAGACGCATGGCGCGGATGCGCTCCCGGTTGCACAGCCCCTCCCCCTTGCTGTGGGCGCCCGAGAAGAGGCGGTTCATGTTCTCTTCCACCTCCCTCACCCCCTGGTTCATGGCGGCAGGGTTGCCAAAGAGGAAGAGCACCCGGTGACGAACCTTGAGCTCCTCTGCGAGCAACCGGGTCAGCAACTGGTTGCAGATCTCGATGGGGGCTGTCTCGTTGCCGTGGATGCCGCAGGAGAGGACGATGTCCTTGTGCCCGGGTTGCCCCGCCTCGGAAGCGGGTTCCAGGCAGATCACGCCGGTATCCCACACGCTCACCCGGGTACCGTCGGTCAGATTGAAGGCGAAAGGCTCGAGCTGCCACTCATGGCGGCGCGTCAGGGCCAAAAAGTCATGCTGGGGAATCATCCGTCTCACCCTTTAGTCTGGAATGCCATGGCCGGATTATACGCAAGGCAACCGGGCTTAAAATCAGTTTTTAAACAAATTCAAACAGTAAGGATAAAAAAGTGGCGAGAATGAGTGACAACTCATGCAACAGGATCAAGCGGGGGAAACACGGAAGAGGGAAAGCGGTGAACGGGTATCGGCAGGTGAAGACAGCATGCCTTCGGCAGACAGGTGGGCATCATGCCCCTGGGATCAGCAGAAAAACAAGGCATCCATGCCCGGCTGATCAACCACGCCAGAACGGCTTGGTGGTCTCTTGATAGCGGTCGGCTTCGTTCAGACCGATGTCCTTGAGCAGGTAGGCGGGCAGCTCGGAGAGCTGGCGGCGGCTGCGGCTGCGTTCCAGCCAGGTCAGGACGGTCATCTTGACGCGAGCAACCAGATTCGATTCGCTGGAATGCTGGTAACCGGCTTCGGTATAAGTCATGTTGGCCATGATATGGCTCCTCTCTCTCGTTCTGCGCAAGGCTCGGATTTGATGCGCAAAGCTTAGTCAGGGCGGGGAGGTGCCTCAATTGACGAATTTTGATACATGACATTAGTAAAAGTAATGGTTGATATCGCCAGGGCAATAACCATAACCATATGATTTTAAAATGAAATAACGTTTAAACTTTCCCCCTGTCAGTCTGGCAGCATTTTCTCCTGCGCCACCCACTTCTAACTATGCACTTTCCCACGCTAGCTATGCACGGCACGACACCGAGTCAGCAGGGTGCAAACTCTCGGCCACCAGAGTTTGTTAACAAATAGATCGCAACAAGATCGTTATTTAACAAAAAGATACGAACAGGCAACCTGAACCGGATGCCCCCATGTCACCCCCATCCTCAGGGTGGCACCGGACACTTGGCACCCTGCCGTCATACTGGTATGGTTATTTATACAGTGGTTTATCATGCTGCCTCCCCACACTGCCCCAATATCATGCTGAACAGGGGAGCGGCACACACACAGGATCTGCCGATGGACACCTTTACCCCCACCGCCGCCCTGCGTCAACAGATGGCCCTGCTGGAGGCGTCGCTGGCACGCCTTGCCCGGCAACTGGGCCAGCTCGACCTGCTGGAGGCTCATGTCTATCCCCTCCCGGCCGTGGCCCAGGGGGAAGAGCATGAGCCCATCGAGGCCATCGAGGTAGGCTATCTCTCGGGCGAGGCGGCCCTGGCCGCCACTCTCGCCGCCTTTCAGGACCACAGCGCCCGCCCCGGCTGCTCCACCAAGGCGACCCACCGTCTGCCCGGCTGGCTGCGCTTTCCTGCCGCCTGTGCCAGGGAGCTGGCCCCCGTCATCGAGGAGATCAACGCGCACAAGCTCGCCTTCAAGGCCATGGTGCAGGCGGCGGGCGGGCGGGACGAGAAGTTCGAGCTGGTGCACGGCGCCCTGCCCGGCGTCATCACCCTGCAGGTCTATCGCAAGCTGACCTGGCTTCAGGGGGATCTCCATTCGCTGGGTTTCACCTGGGCCGACAAGCAGAGCATCAGCCGCCTCAGCCGGGAGCAGGTGCTGGAGATGCTGGAGCGCAGCCGCCGGTATGTACCGGCGCTCTTTGACAACGAAGAGTGGAGCAAGATGGTGGATCAGGAGGTATACGACATTCGCCGCCTGCCGGCGGATGCCGCCCTGCGGATCCGCAGGCCGGTCAAGACCCACCCCATGATCAACCTGCTCTGGCAGGACCGGGAGCCCCGCAAGCAGCAGATCAAGGCGAGCCTTCCCCTGCTGCTCTGCTCCGATACCCAGCCGGCCGTCACCCATCTGGGCCACTACCCGCCCAAGTTGCGCCAGGCACGCCGGGATCGCAAGATTGGCGGTGACCCCATCATAGAGCGGCTGCACCTCTACCTCTATCAGGGGTAGTGCAGGCTCGGCACCGCCACAAACGACAAGGGGAGCATCACGGATGCTCCCCTTGTCACATCGGGCGACAGCCCATCGCCGTCAGCTCATCAGCAGTGCCCGCAGGCTCTCCACATCCAGCCCCTTCACCTCGGACTGGCCGCTCAGGAGGCCGTCGGCCAGTGCCCGCTTCTCGTCGTGCAGCGCCACTATCTTCTCCTCCACCGTCTGCTCGCACACCAGGCGATAGACGGTCACCGGCTGGGTCTGGCCCATGCGGTGCGCCCGATCGCTCGCCTGATCCTCCACCGCCGGGTTCCACCAGGGATCGAGGTGCAGCACGGTGTCGGCCTGGGTCAGGTTGAGGCCCGTGCCCCCCGCCTTGAGACTGATGAGGAAGAGCGGCACCGCTTCGTGGCGAAAACGCAGGATGGACTCCTGACGGGACTTGGCCGAGCAGCCCCCATCCAGATAGCAGTAGTCCCACTGCCGCTGTTCGATACGGCTGCGCAGCAGGCTCAGCAGATCGACAAACTGGCTGAACACCAGCACCCGGTGGCCACCATCGATGGCTTCGTCCAGCAGCGCCATCGCCTCGTCCAGCTTGCTGCTGGTCTGGGACCACTCCGGCATCACCAGCTGGGGGGAGCAGCAGAGTCGGCGCAGCCGGGTCAGGCCGCTCAGCACATGCATCAGGGCACGGCCATCGGCACTTTGCACCTGCTGCACCACCTCGCGCCGGGTCGCCTCGTAGAGTTGACGCTCCTCGGGGGAGAGGCTGATGTGATGGATGATCTCGGTCTTGTCCGGCAGCTCCGTCAGCACCTGTTGCTTGAGGCGGCGCAGGATGAAGGGGCTGATCACCGCCCGCAGCATCGCCATGTGCTGGGGATCCTTGACCGCCTTGCCAAAGCGGCGCTTGAACTCCCCGAGGCTCCCGAGCAGGCCGGGGTTGATGAAGCTGAACAGGCTCCACAGCTCCCCCAGATGGTTCTCGATGGGGGTGCCGGAGAGGGCGAGGCGAAAATCCCCGTCGAGCTGGAACAGCAGCTTGGCGCGCTGGGTACCGGCATTCTTGATCTGCTGTGCCTCGTCCAGCACCATGCTCGACCAGCGGCGGGACTTGAGCGCCTGGGAGAGACTGCCGAGCATGCCGTAGTTGACCAGGACGATCTGTCCGGCCCTGGCCCCCTGGATCAGGGTCTCCCGCTCGGCGGGATGGTCGAACACCACCACCTCGAGCTCGGGGGCAAAGCGGGCCACCTCCTCCTGCCAGTTGGTGACCACTGACTTGGGCACCACCACCAGCGCCGGGCCCAGGTGCTGGCGCATGCGCAGCACGATGAGGGCCTGCAAGGTCTTGCCCAGACCCATGTCATCGGCCAGACAGGCGCCAAAGCCGTGATGGGCCAGGGTCGCCATCCAGCGTACCCCCTCCTTCTGATAGTCCCGCAGCGCCGTCAGCAGCTCGGGGGGACAGCTCACCTCCTGCTGCCACTCCTGCTGAAGGTTCTGCCAGGCGGCATCCCCCTCGGTGGTGATGACGGAGAGCAGGCGGGCCAGCGGATAGGCCAGCTTGTTGTTGATGCGCTGCTCGTTGTCCAGCATGGCGCCGAGCACGGTGAGGCGTTCCACCAGCTTGTCGCTCAGCATCAGGCTGGTCTTCTCGTCGAGCTGCACCGTGCGCTGGCCCGGAGTCAGCTGGCGCAGGATGAGGCGAAGATCGAGGATCTGGTGCTCGTCCAGCGAGAGCGCCCCCTCCACCTGGAACCAGTCCTGACGCCGCTCGATGCGCAGGCTCAGGGCCGCTTCATCGAGGCTCTTGAGGCGGGCGCTGTCCTGGTGCCAGTGCACCACCACACCGGCGTCCACCAGCTCGGGCAGGGCGTTGACCAGGGTGAGCGCCTGCTCCCCGTCCAGCTTCCACTCGTTGCCGGGCAGGCCGATGGGCAACTGGTTGCGAAGGCGCTGGGCATCCTCTTTCTCGGCAGCCAGATCCCGCTGCCAGTAGTGATACTCCCGGATACCCTGGCGCACGATGGCCTCCCCCTTGCCCAGAGGCAAGGGCGGCAGGTCCCCCTCCCGGGTCACCAGCTGGACCACGAGCTGCCCCTCCTGCCAGTCGAGCAGGACGGAGGGAACGCCGGGCCAGGGGGCCAGCTCGGCATTGCCTCTGAGCCCCGCCACCTGGCTGTGCCAGGGGAGATCGGGGATCGCATCCAGCGTGCGTTGCAGCTCCTCGAGCCCGGCTGGCGGCAATGCCGGAATGGCCTCCAGGGCCGGTAATCTGTCCAGCAGTGCCTGCGGTGTCAGAATAAGCTGCCACAAATCCTGAGCCAGGGGGACGATGTGCGCACCGCGGGTGGCGGGAGCAGGATGTAGTCTGGCGCTCATGCCCTCCCCGCTCTGTACCAGTTGCAGCAGGGGGGCGCTGACGGCCAGTTGCAGCTTCTGCCCCTTGGCATTGAAGAGGCGAGGATGGTTTGCCAGGGGCACCCAGGCATCCCGGGGCAACTTGCCCATGTTGCGCGGCAGGGTGCGCACCAGTGCCCAGTCAGCCTCGTCCAGCAGGCTGGCGTACTGGGTGGAAAGCAGGGCCGGATCGACCCTTCGCCCGGCGGTCCACTCCCCCTTGGTGCTCTGCTTCTGGATCTTGCACTCAAGCTCAGGCCCCTCCGCGTGGAGCAGCCAGACCAGCCGCTCCTGGGGCTTGCGCACCCCGCTCGAGCGTCCCAACCCCTGCAGCCAGTTGAGCCAGCTTGCCGAGGCGGGGGCCTTGCCTTCCTCCTCGGTGGCATCCTCTTCCTCCCCTTGAGCAGGGCGCAACGCGCGCAGGGGCCAATGGGCGGCTTCCCGGCCAAGCAGGAGTCGCAGCAGATCCTGGCAGAAGGCCATCAGTCGATGCCGAGGCTCGGCGTCCAGCACGTGGGAGAGGTCCCACTTGTGCAAGATGGTCACCTGGGGGCTCTGCTCGCCGTGGCGCGCCAGGGCGCAGAGATCGAGCCAGAGGTAACCCCAGTGGAGCTCCTCCAGCGGCAGTTGCAGGGTATCGAACAGGCCGACCGCCTGGCCGTGGCGATCTCCGGCCCACTGCCCCAGCAGATCGGCCAGCAGGGGGGAGTGATTGCCCAGACTGCGCTGCCACTTCTTGCGCTGCTCGCTCCCCTGCACCGGATCTGCCTGTTGCAACCAGCCGAGCCAGAGCAGGGCGCTGAACATCCGGGGCCAGGGCGACGCCTCTTGCCCCTGCCACTGGCCAAGCGCCCCCAGCAGCCGCTCGGCCAGGGGTTGCTCATCCCCCTGCTGCGCCAGTTGTTGCAGTGCAGGCCAGTGAGTGGTTACCTCGCCCTCAAAGGAACCGCAGAGCCACTCCCATTCTCGGGCGCGAGCCTGGATCAGGCCAGAGAGCGCCGGGGAGCAGGAGGCGACCAGCGTTGCCAGCGGCCAGCCCTCGTCAGGCTCTGCGTCAAGCAGGGCCTGCAGGGCGAAGTGCTCGAGCAGCAGGGCCTGCCAGGCGGGGCTGGAGCCTGCCAGCAGGCGGGGAGCATCGGGGAGATCCAGGAGGCTCAGGAGTTCGGCACTCTGGTAATAGGCCGGGATCTGCCCCGCATCTCCCAGACAGAGCTCACGCACCACCTCCTGTGCCCGCTCCAGGCCCGTGACCGAGGGGATGCGGGACCACTGCGGCATGGGGCACTCCCCCGCACGCACCGCCAGGATCAGGGTCAGGGTTCCCTCTGCCGTCAGACTCCACTGCTGCTCCGTTCGTTGACGGACAAGCCCCCACTGCTGCAACTGATCGAGGGTGTCGAGCAGCGCACGCCCGGGTGCGCCCGGGGCATAGAGGGTGTCTTGCAGGTAACGAGTGCTGGCGGCGCGCTGCAATTGCAGCTCGCACAGCAGGGCATGGCAATCTGAAGAGAGGGTGAAGGCTGACATCAGAACTCACGGGCAAGTGCAAAGGCGGAATTTTAACGGGAAAGCGGCGGCGGCTCGACCCTTAAGCGCGAAATAGTGCAAAAAAGCTGGCGCCTTTGATGGGTACGCGAGCGACAGGGCTGACAGGGCACTCGCCCCTGCCACCGGGCAACGGGCCGCAGGAGGGGCGCTGTCATCAAAAAAGGCGCCGCAGCGCCTTCTGGAAACAGATTGTTGGCTCAGCCTTCCAGCCGGGCCAGACGGGCTTCCAGCCCCTGCAACTGCCCCTTGAGGAGCTCGACCTCTTCTTCGAGCGCTGCCAGTCTGTCTGCCGCCGGTGACACAAGGTTGCCAGCGGGCGCCGCGTCGGCCAGCGCCTGCAGATCCACCTCGCCACTGAACAGGTGCGCGTAGCGGGATTCCCGCTTGCCCGGCTCACGGGGCAGCTTCACCACATAGGGCCCCCGCTCGATGAGAGTGGCCAGCACGGCATCCACTTCGGTCACATCGTCAAAGCTGCACAACCGGTTGGTGCGCGAACGCAGCTCACCCGGGGTCTGCGGGCCACGCAGCAAGAGTTCGCAGATGATGCCGAGCTCCTGGGCCGAGAACTTCAGCTCGCCGAACTCGGTATTGCAGAAACGATGCTGATAGCGGGGCACCCTGGCGTTGAAACCGGCGGTATTGACCACCAGACGGCGGCGGATCAGCTCGTCGATCACGGCGCGGATATCCAGCTCGGCGAGCTCCAGCACGGGTTCCCGGTTGCTCTTCTGGTTGCAGGCATTGACCAGTGCATTGAGCGAGAGAGGGTACTGATCCGGCGTGCAGATCTCTTTCTCAATCAGGCAGCCGATCACGCGGGCCTCTAATGGGCCTAGTACTATCTCCATGTCATACTCCCTTGCCAAACAAGACGTTAAGACGGTTATCTTAGCCAAGGCGCTTGCGCCGTCCAGCAGATAACCCCATTTTTGCGAGCCGATGAAACCCTTGCTGCAACCTTGTACAGCAAAACGGCTGCGGTGCGCGGGCGAGGTGAACGGATGGCCGGGAACCTCTTTGGCAACCAGCCCCCTCCCCCTTCAACGAGGCGGGCACAAAAACCATCACGGCCGCAAAGGCGGCCGTGATGGTTGACAGATTGAAACGGCCCTCACGAAGAGGGCTTGCGCTCCAGGGTCGCGGCCACCTTTCTTGCGGCCGACACGGTGAGCAAAGGCTCACCCGGATAGAGCATCAGGGCGCTTGCCCGCAGGTTGTCCGCCTCCGCCGTGCGCCCCAGGGCATTGAGGGCGATCACCATGTTGGCGTAGATGTTGGCCCTCGGGGTATGCCGCACGAAGGCCTGCCCCCAGTCAAGGTAGGCTTCAAGCTCCGCCTTGTTGTTGGCCTGCAGACCGACCATGAGGCGCACCGCGTTCACGTCGAACTCCACCCGGGTCAGCCAGGCCATGGGGTTGACGATGTCGAGCAGGAGCGCAGGCTGCTTGTAACCGCCCCGCTCATACTTGGTCACCACCCAGGCGGTATGCATGGCGGTCAGCATGAAGGGGATGACGATCAGGGGAATGGCGATGGCCATGAAGCGCAGCAGCAACCAGGGGCGGCACAGATGGTCGCGCCAGTTGCCGTGGTCTTGCTCCTCCACCTCCGCATCCATCGCATACAGGAGCAGCAGCAGCACCCACCACAGGGCGATGGCGTGGTAGAAGGGGTACTCGGTCTGGGTGTGCAGCAAGATGGGGGTCACCAGCGCAAGCAAGGCGGCGCCCTTGACCCAGCCCGCCCGGCTCAGACGCCACAGCAGGGCCCCGCCCATCAGCACCATGCCCAGCATGGGGGCCAGACCCCCTTCCACCGCCCAGTAGAGAAACTCGTTGTGGGGGTGATCCAGGTTGTACTCGATCTGCACCATGGCCGGGTTCAGCGCCTTGTCGGCCATGTAGTGATGGAGAAACACCGACTCGAAGCTGCCATAGCCCCAACCGGTCCAGGGCATCTGGGCAATCAGCTTGGCGGCGTAGGGCCAGTAGATGGAGCGCATGCCGCCGGACTGGTAGATCTCCAGCCCTCGTCTGGCTCCGGCCATCAGGTATTGCGAAACCAGCCCGATCAAGATGCCCAGCGCTACCAGCGCGAGCATCCGGCCCAGCCGCCGCTCACGACCCAGCTGGGCAGACAGCAGCAAGAGAGCCATCATGCCGCCCAGTTGCCCGACCCGCGATTGCAAGATGACCAGCAGCAGAGAAGTGGCCAGGATCACCCCATAGCGCAGCCCCTTGAGCCAGGGGTTGGCATCACCGCGCAGCTCCAGCCAGATGGCCAGTGACAGGCCGGTCGCCATGAAGCTCGCCATCACGTTGGGTTGCTGGAAGATGCCATAGGGGCGGTTGGTCTGGGTGTCGTACCCAATCCAGTTGCCCGGCACCAGCAGGTAATACTGCACCAGGCCGAGCAGCGCCTCGATGGCAACGGCCCCCAGCAGCAGATAGAGCAGCCTGTCTCGCCCCTCGCGGCCGAATCGCCACTGATAGAGGCTTGCCAGAAACAGCAGGCCGGCAAACAGCCCCAGCAGCCGGGGAATGGCATAGTCCTTGAGCTCGGCTCCCGGATAGGCCATGGGCAGCAACAACAAGAGGCCCCCCAGCCACTGGGCCGTCAGCAGCGGCGAGACCACCAGCCGCTGGCTGAGGGTCACATGCCACAGCCCCAGGGCCATCACCAGGCTGGCGAAGATCCAGCCCCAGGCATTGAACGGCAGATAGAGCCCTGCCCCGCCCGGGTTGTGCATGAAAAAATGCATGCCAAGCAACCAGTAAAGGAGGCTGACAACCCCCAATATCCCAGTCGTCGACGTCACCGTCACTGCTCCCTGTTGTGTCATGCTCATGCTCGTTTTCTTCCGACACGCCATACATGAAGGGGGGCAGAGCCCCCCTTGTTCACTTCAATCATCCTTGTGCCGATTCCGGTCGGCGAAACGCATGGCGCACCAGCACGATGCCCACCCCCAGCATGCCGCCGAGCAGGGTAGCCAGCACCACCACCAGAGGGCGCTTGGGCTGTTCGCGGCTCAGGGGCTCACTCGGCGAAGCCAGATAGGCGAACGACTGGAAGGGCTGTGCTTCAAGCTTGATGGCCTGAAGGCTGCCCAACTGCAGGCGCAGGTCGCTCAGCGCCGGGTTGAGGAACTCGGGGTTCTTGATCTCCTTGAGGATCTTGAGCTTCTCGGCGAGGGCGCGCGCCCCCAGATCGATGGGAAGGCTCCCCTGCTCCTGCAGATTCTGCACCGGCGCCTCCAGCCCGGCCGCCTGTGTAATGCGCAGACCATATTCGGTACGCAGAATATCGTCTTGCAACTGCTTGAGGGTATCGGCCTTGGCACTCTCGAACTGGGTTTGCAGCGTCTTGATGCGGTTCTGCCAGATGGTATACAGCTCCTTGCCCTTGGCCGCCGACTCCTGATGCTGGATAAAGGCGATGTACTGCTCCAGCCGGGATTTGGCCTCCCCCGCCGTGGCCGCGGCAAAGGAGAGCGTCACCTCTTCACGCAACTTGTCCGGCGCCTTGGCGCTGATCCCCTCGGCCATCTTCTTGAGCAGCAGCCGCTTGCCTTTGGGATCTGTGACGTCGGCCTGCGCGGCCTCGGCATCCAGATAGCCTCTTTCCAGCAGGAACTGGCGTTTGTTGTTGAAGCTGTTGAAGTTGTTGACGAAGTCGCCATAGAGCGCCTTCTTGTCAAAGGCAGTAAAAGCCGCCACCGGTACCTGAGCATTGACCAGCTGGTTGATGTTGAGCTCGAGGGACTCCACCTCCTTGAGGGTGGGCGACTT
Source organism: Aeromonas sp. ASNIH1 (assembly GCF_002934285.1). Taxonomy (NCBI): domain Bacteria; kingdom Pseudomonadati; phylum Pseudomonadota; class Gammaproteobacteria; order Aeromonadales; family Aeromonadaceae; genus Aeromonas; species Aeromonas sp. ASNIH1. The sequence goes on from NZ_CP026228.1 coordinate 4,859,823, forward strand.
GATCTCGGCCTGGCTGACCCAGACCTGGGGGGCCAGCAGGGCATAGGCGATACCTGCTGCGGCAAAGACGCCTGCGACCAGCAGGATCAGTATTTTCTGGCGCCACAGGACCAGGATCAGCTCACGCAGATCGATTTCATCACCGGAAGAGGCTTGCCAACCCTGGGGCAACTGACTGTCTGAATTATCGAATACTTGTTTGTTCATATCGGGCTCTGAAGATGAGGTGATTGCCAGAGAGGGGCGTGACGGTCTTTCTCTGACAAGCGTAATGGCACATTGTCCATGAGGGGCCACTCAATAGCCAGTGTCGGATCCGACCAGTGAAGGGAGGCTTCCAGCTCGGGAGCGTAATAATCGGTGCATTTGTAGAGCACCTGGGCCCATTCGCTCTGAACATAAAAACCGTGGGCAAAACCTGGCGGGATCCAGAGGGAGGTTCCCTCCTCGGCCGAGAGCGACACCCCCACCCACTGGCCCAGGGTCGGGCTCCCGGCGCGCACGTCGACGGCCACGTCGAAGATGGTGCCTGCCAGCACCTGTATCAGCTTGCCCTGGGGCCGCTGGCGCTGATAATGCAGCCCCCGTAGTGTCCCTTGTCGGGAACGACTCAGATTGTCCTGAACGAAGCAAAAATCACCGCATCTGCGGGTGAAGAGATCGTGGCGAAACAGCTCCATGAAGTCGCCCCGCTCATCTGGATGACGCTGGTGGCGGATCTGGATAACATCCGGAATCTTCAATGAAATAAAGTGCATAGGTGTTTTCTTTGGAATAATGGGCAAGGATATATCACCCAATGGAGTGCCTTATCAATCCCAATCGGGGTGCATTTTGCCAAAGGGCTCTTGCAACAGACGCAACAGATAGGCGCCATACCCGCTTTTTGCCAGTGGCTGTGCCAGTGACGCCAGCGCCTCGTCAGAGATCCAGCCCTGGCGCCAGGCGATCTCCTCCGGAGCGGCCACCTTGAGCCCCTGGCGTTTCTCCAGGGTCTGGATGAAGCTGCTCGCCTCCTGCAGGCTGTCATGGGTCCCGGTATCCAGCCAGGCAGCACCACGCCCCATGAAACAGACCTCCAGACTTTGCTGTGCCAGATAATGGAGATTGACATCGGTGATCTCGAGCTCTCCCCGTGACGAAGGGCGCAGGCCCCGGGCAATCTCGCTTGCCGTGGCATCGTAGAAATAGATGCCCGTCACTGCGTATTGACTGGCAGGAGATGCCGGCTTCTCGACGATCGACTCGACCCGCCCCTCACCGTCGAACCCCAGCACACCGTAACGTTCGGGATCCTGTACATGATAGGCAAACAGGGTGGCGCCTTGCGTCTTGGCGCTCGCGCGCTGCAACTGGCGGGGCAGCTCGGTGCCATAGAAGATGTTGTCCCCCAGAATCAGGCAGCAGGGGTTGCCGGCCAGAAAGGGCTCCGCAATGAGCAACGCCTGGGCCAGCCCGGCAGGCTCTTCCTGCACCGCGTAGCAAAATTGCATCCCCCACTGGCTGCCATCCCCCAACAGCAGCTCGAAGCGGGACAGATCCAGCGGCGTGCTGATGATGAGAATCTCACGGATACCCGCCTGCATCAGGGTTGAGAGGGGGTAATAGATCATGGGCTTGTCATAGACCGGCAGCAGTTGCTTGCTGATGGCCAGCGTCGCCGGATAGAGACGGGTGGCGGATCCCCCGGCCAGGATGATGCCTTTACGCTGGTGCATGGAACACCTCCAGAAAAGAACAGAGAGCCATCAAGACACGCGTCACGTCATTCACCTTCACACTGACTGGCAAGCCAGCGGCTCATCAGCCCTTCCCAGGCCGGGATCTGGATCCCGAACACAGTGGCAAACCGTCGACAATCGAGCCTGGAGTTGGATGGCCGACGGGCTGCCTGAGGCCAGTTTGCAGATGGAATGGGTTTTATCGGAACGGGCTGTGCCAGCAGACCAAGCCGACAACCTTCCTCAACCAGGGCCGATGCAAAGCCATGCCAGCTCGTCTCGCCTGCGGGGCAGAGATGATAGAGGCCGCCCTTGTCTGGCGCCTTTACGACCTGTGTCAGCGCCAGGAGAACGGACGTTGCCAGCCAGTCCACCTGGGTCGGCGCCCCCCACTGATCCGCCACCACCTCAAGGGGCTGGCCCTCGTTGGCACGGCGCAAGATGGCTCGGGCGAAGTGTGCCTCTTCCCCACCATAAACCCAGCTGGTGCGCACGATCAGATGATGGGGACACAGCCCCTGAATGGCCTGCTCTCCGGCCAGCTTGCTGGCACCGTAGACATTGAGCGGGGCAGGCACATCCACCTCGCGCCAGGGAGCGCTGCCGGAGCCATCGAACACATAGTCGGTGGAAAAATGTACCAGCAGCGCCCCCCTGGCACCGGCTTCCCGGGCAAGCAGTGCGACGGCCTGATGATTGATACGCTCTGCCAGCTCGGGCTGGCTCTGTGCGAGATCGACTGCCGTATAGGCCGCACCGTTGAGGATGACATCAGGCTGATGGCGGTTCAGGGCGCAGATCAGCGCACCGGGGTCGGTGATATCACACGCATCCCTGCCAAGGGCCGTCACCTGCCAATGGGGATAATCCCGGCAAAGGGCAGAAAAAAGGGCTCGTCCCAACTGGCCACGAGCCCCCAGCAACAAGATCCGCATCGGGATTACCGCGCGCCAAAACCGGTCAGGATGGTGCGGATGGTCTTGAACACGATGAGCACATCCAGCCAGAGGGAGAAGTGCTTGATGTAGTAAAAATCGTGCTCGATCTTGATGCGGGTATCATCGGCATCGGCGGCATAACCGTGGACCACCTGCGCCCAGCCACTGATCCCGGGCCGCACGATATGACGGTACATGTAGAAGGGGATCTCCCGTTCGAACTGATCGACGAACGTGCGCTGCTCCGGTCTTGGCCCAATCAGGCTCATGTCCCCTTTAAGGACGTTGAAGAACTGCGGCAGCTCGTCGATGCGCAGCTTGCGGATCACCTTGCCCACCCGGGTGACGCGCATGTCGCCGTCCTGGGCAAACTGGGCGCCGGCTTTTTCCGAATCCTTGCACATGCTGCGGAACTTGTAGATGCGAAAATCCTTGTTCCCCTTTCCTACCCGGTTTTGCAGGAACATCACGGGGCCCGGACTCTCCAGCTTGATGAGGATCGCCGTCACCAGCATCAGGGGGGAGAACAGCGGAATCGCGATCAACGCGGCCAGAATGTCCATTCCACGTTTGATGAAGGCATAGACGGGGGACGGCAAAAGGGAACCAAGCTGGTTCTCGTGCAGATGATCGATCTTCACGCGCCCGGTCAGGGTCTCGCTGATCTGCTTGATGTGATAGACGGGAATGTGAGACAGGGCGCAGCGCGCCAGGAAACGCTCCCACTCACCCGCCAGCTTCTCATCCCGAAGATCTGCCACCACGGCGTCATAACGCACGGCCCCGAGATCGGGTTTGTCCAGCAGACGCCACTGCACACACTCGTGCCGGGTCAGGGCCTGATAGTCCCCAAAGGGTAGCAAGGCGTATTTGGGGGTCCGGTAACGGCGGCCGATGAAGTAGGCGAGCCAGCAGCAAAGCAAGGCAACCAGATACGACTCGAACAATACCTGGCGGCTGTAAGGCAGCCGCAGGAAGAAGAGAATGCCGACCAGGGCACCATAGAGGGTGGTCACCGTGGGGATCATATAGGCCACGGGACTTGCGCCCGGATAGCGCAGGAAGCGATGCAGCACAATCCCGGTCAGCAGAAACGCCACAAAGGCACCGCTCAGGGTATTGATCCGGACGGCATCGAGGTGATGCCAAAATTCCAGGCCCCATCGCTCAATGGCAGGCAGGCAAACCGCAAGCAAGGCCCCGAAGATGAACAAGGCAGGAGGGCTGAATAACACACGTTCATACCAGCGTGAGTGACGGCGTTGAAAGGACAAAGTTACCCCCAGAGATCGAAATAAAGGTCAAATAAATACATAACTTTCTAATTCTACTCGCGAATTCGTTTTTTCAACGCGATGACGACATAGCTGAGCCAATGATACAAACTATCTGGCAAACTTAACAACAACTTGTGCCGATAGATATGCCACTGCCATTTTGCTGCGGTCAATTTATTTGCAGATAATGAGTTTGAACTCAATCTATAACGAGCAACGATGTCTTGAACGCAGGCAGCCTTTTTTGCAACCTTCATTATTGCAAGCCACATCAGGTAATCTTCATGCCCACAGCGCTCTTGGTAAAATGTGCCAAGCAGTTCGCGGTTATATATTCCCGTCAGATTTCCGATCCGGTTGCTGTTCAGCATATCCTTGTAGCTGAATTCCATCGGACTGGTTCGCACTGCCACGGTGCGATCAATGTCATCAGAGAGAAAAGTAGAGTAATTGCCACACACCACAGCATACCCTTGCTCCAGCAAAGATATCTGTTTTTCCAGTTTGTTTGATTCCCAGAGATCATCACTATCCAGAAAAGCAATATACTTGCCCTTGGCTGATTGAATGCCGACATTGCGGGCATTGGCTACACCACCATTATCCTTGAGCAGGATATATTCGATTCTATCATCATGGATATCTGCCACAACATTCGCTGTGTCATCTGTTGATGCATCATCAACAATATAGAGGCGCCAATCGCCAAATGATTGGGACAATACAGATTCAACACTATGCCTTATATATCTTGCCGCATTATAAGCGGGCATGATAATAGACACTGATTCAAATGGCATTTATATCAACCTCATCCACTGTTTGACAATGATCTCGGGTGAATAGCGTTCTGCTGCAGACAAGGCTGCGAGCTGCATATTTCTTCGTGCATCATCCGAGTTCATTAAATAGACCAACTTGTCCTTGTATGCCTCCATGTCACCATCCAATACCAGGAATCCATCAACACCTTCGCTGATAATTTCTCTTGGCCCGGTCTTGCAATCAAATGCAACCGCCGGCAATCCAAAAGACTTCGATTCTATCAATACCAGAGGAAGGCCTTCATAATGGGAGGTCATCGCCAGAATGCTCGCATTGGCATACTCAATGTCAATGTTCTTGGCCGCGGGGAGCAAGGAAACTGTGTCAGCAAGCGCATGATCATCGACAATCTTTTGCAACTTGTCGCGATCCTCTCCATCTCCGATGATACGCAGCTCCCACCCCTTTTTATCGTCGATAGCAGCCCAGATATGCAATAAACGATCAAATGCTTTTTGATAGGTGAGACGACCAACCGCCAGGACGACTTTTTTCTTTTGTGCCAGGCTATCTGCACCTTGCACCGGAAATGCACTGGCGTTGGAAATAACACTCACATTGGCTTTGACCTTTCCATCGAGAATGGATTGATCATGTTGTGTCAATAACACCAACTCATCCGCAAGATGATAGCTTAAGCGTTTTAAAGCACGAATCCACCAGGGGGAGGTCTCATAGGCAATATGTTCACTTAAGATTAGCTTCCCTTTTAATCTCAACAGTGAATGTAGCAGTGACAGCTTGAACGACAATCTGCCCATAGAGACGGATATAATGGTATCGTTTTTATGCTGATACAATGCACGCGCCAGATTTATCGGTGAAGCCCCATCCAATATGTCATAACTTACATCAGTCGACAATGAATAATAGGGAGTTGTATTCTTGCCCATCAAGGAAACAATGCTGACATTATATTGATGATTGGCGAGGCTATTCGCGATAAATGTTGCGACCCTCTCAGTGCCACCGGACATTGTTATATCATCAATGAAAACCACAACATTCATTACGATTTACCTATCAAGTTTAACTTTTCTTTTGAGGTAATTTTTTGACCCTGCACTGTACTTATTAGAATAGAAAATAGAATAAAGTCAGCTGGTCCAAAAAGTCCAAATTGGTCTAATGCATATCGAATGATGACTATAATAGCAAGAACATTAAAATACCAATATTTAATTATGAACCCACTAATGAATTGATATATATAGAACGCTATAAACAGTAAAAATGGAAAGATACCAAATCGAGCGTGCAACATTATAAATGTATTATGTGGATTCCCATCAAATCTAGCAATCAAATCACAGCATTTAAAAAAATCTACGCCAAATAGAACATCATACGGGCTGTTTATTGAATCTAAATACTGTGCCAGCATTAGGCTTCGCTCTGACTCGACACCATGAGCAAAATTACTGCTCTGTATTAATGTTGATATTTCGATTGCATATGAAATGCCTATAACTACAGCGACAGTCAATATTAATAAAACATATGCCTTACCATATTTAGTGAGTATGGATAGACACAAAACAACAAGTGATAAGGCAATACCACTCCGACCATAAAGAATGAAACATGATAGGGTTATTAGTATTGGATAGAAAATGAATATATTTTTTTCATATAGCTTACATGCATATAAGTAGTAAACCATGAAAATTATCATGTATCCACTTATGAAATTTCTACTCCCATCTATCAAATCATTATATGCATCAGGATTATATCCGAGATGGGCCACCTGATATATGAACCATAATAGCGACACAATCAATAAAGTTTGAGATACCGCATAGTCTATTCTTAATCGACGTATAGAGATGGCAAGAGATAAAGATGAGAGAAAATAGAAGTAATATAAGAAGTAGTTTCTTCCCTCTATACTATTATTGATAAAGCCAAATAAGAATATATAAAAACCAACTGCCGCACACACGATCAAGGCAACTGGAGCAAGTTTTCTTGATGTAGCAAAAAATAGTAAAATAGAAATCACGCCACCAACGAACGCGAATACACTTCCACCGGTAGATATTTTTAGAAGAAAACATAATACAGATAGAAAAACTAATGCTATGTTGAATGCATACATGTAATTATTTCTCTGCCTCGTTTATGTCAATAATCTCAAATGAGTTGTAGCTTTGTGACTTAATTGCATTGTTAAAGGCAGGGCTTAATGCTGTCGAATAAAAAATTCTATTTACAATTTTTGGATGATACGCAAGATTTATTTGGCATGAACTTAAAAAGCCATATAAATATACATATTCATACTCTTTTAAAAGCATTATAATTTCTTGCTCTGCAATATATTTCGCATTGATTTTATTTATATAATTAGGTGTGTAGTCTGTTCGCTCTCTAGGATGAGGCAAATAGAATGTGTCTCTATCTTCTGACTTTAATATTGACCAGCACCTATTTAAATTTGACCTAATGTTTTTTTCCGAACCAAATAGAGATGCATATACAGCACCAATCATTACATTACATGAAGATTTTTTTAACCCCGCGCTTTCCACATTACCTTCATCTCCTGTAGAAATTGATGTAAAGTTAATAGGGATCGTATTGGAGATTATGTTTTTATGCTGTGGGTAAATTGTATAATGACATTGGCTACGCTGTTTTACATTTAAGATGTCATAATGAATCATCAAGATACATCTATATATTCTTATAAAAAGTCTCACGTCTGGGTCCTGATAGTAAATACTACCAGGGATGATATTGGCCGAGCCATCATCAAATGTATATAAATGTTCGAAGCCAACTCTCGATAAAATAAAATGAATTAATATATTGTCGATAGAGGAAACAAATACAGCATCATAGCGTCGCTTAAAGAAATGTCTGAAAATAGCCGGGAAGTAGAGCGGATATTTCAACTTCATATGAATAAACGTCACTTTACCGCAAATTTCTCTCATGTCCTGCAGTGTGTTTTTTGTGACATCATTATCTATTTTACTGATATAAAATAGTTCCACATCGTCAGGAAGAAGATTCCGGTGTGCAATAATGCGTGATGCAATAACCAACTGGAGATGCGTGTAACAGACAAAAAGATTCATTGTTGGAGATCCGCTGAGTTTATTGCAATATTATTTTTTATAGGTGATACGCCAGGAAACAGCACTGACCCGTGATGCCAGCCACCATGTGGCAAAAAATCGAATGCACATCGAGATAGCGAAAGCCATTGCAACGCCCACTATGCCCATATGCTCGATCAGGTAGACAAGCAGCGCAATGTTCAACAATCCGGTGGAGATAGTGACGGCAGACAAGGCACCGGTTCTTCTGGCATAGAAGATATAATTGGCCACCATCAGATACATTCCACCAAAGGCTTGCCCAAGGCATAGCCATCCGATGACCGTCGTTGCCCTTTGATACTCGGCGCCTGCTACCCATGTGACCACCCAGGGGCCGACGATGAATGAAAGGGCTCCCAGACCGGAAACAATGACAAAGAACAGATAAGTGAACTTGACCAGTCGTTGCAACTGATGAGGGTTATTGTCCGACAGGGTTCTGAACAGCCAGGGTACCAGCGCCTTGTTGATGGCATCAAATACGACAGCCATCCCAAGACTGAGTTGTACGCCAAGCATATAGATACCCGCCTCTGCCACCCCCAACTGCCGGTTGATAAAGAACCTGTCTATCGAGCTCAACAAGAATATCCCAACCACATGTGGTACCAGAGGGACCCCAAAAGAAAGCGCCTCTTTGAAAAATGCCTTCTTCAGGGGCAATAAAACCAGCAAGCGATCCCGATAAAGCAACAGCAGTCCTAATACGGCATACACGACACTGGTTGCCATCAGCGCATCAACACGTCCGGCGGCGCCCTGCTGAAACCCGATAATCAACGCCAATGACAATATCAGTACAAGGACACTTTGGCTGACTTGCATGACGCCGAAAGAAACTGCCCGCTCTCTGATTTGCCACTGTCCCAATCTGAACTGAATAATGAAATTGGCACTGGAAATAACAAGCGCAAAATACACCCATGAGGTGGGTATATTCAGCCATTGACTGAGCTCCGCCGACAAAAAGAAGCAGACAACCCCGAGGGTCAGTGAGCTGAGCAGCAGGATATGCAGGCAGGTGCCATTGAACAAGGCAAGGGCAGAAGCATCGTGCTTGTCATAGAATTTGCGGTTGGCAGCCCCTACTGCGTTTAGCCCCGTCAGTGCGGCCAGCCCCGTGATCAGTGTCTGAAACATGGCTATCTGACCGTATTCATCAGGTGTCAGATAGCGCGTCAATATGGGCAGCAACAGGAACGGGACTAAGGCATTTAATATATTCGAAGCCAAGTAAATCGTTGAGTTTCTCAGCATCCCGGTCAGTTTCAACATGCCTCGTCATCCAGCCGCTTCACGATTTTCGCCGGGTTACCGCAGGCAACGACACGTGGGGGAATAGAGCGAGTAACCACGCTGCCCGCCCCAACGACACTGTTTTCGCCAATACTTACACCAGGAAGAATAATAGCGTTTGCGCCAATCCAGGCGCCTTTACCAATACAGACTGGTTTAACATCCTGATGCCCCTGCTGAATAATAGGCCTGGTCACGTCATTAAAGGCATGATTGGATACATAGATATGCACCCCGGACCCCAGCATTGCATTCTCTTCGATTGAGATCTGGATAGAAAAGTCTGATTGAGGGGATGCAAATAGCATTGAACCTGGTCTTATGACGACATTTTTCCCCAAGGAAATCCTGCCGGTTTCAATCGCATAAGCACCAAGACGAAAATCAGCACCCTCCCCAAAATATGAAAATTTGCGCATGCAGATTTTATGGGCCAGTCTCCTCGAAAAACAGAGGAAGTAAGTCAGGGGCATGTCAGGCCCCAACCGAGGGGCCGACCAAAGAAATTTCAATCTATCTATTATTCTTCTCATAGCGAAAAACCATCATCCACTATGATATTTTGCCCAGTCACATATTTGGCCTGATCTGACAACAGGAACATGATGCTGCCGATGATCTCCGACACATCCAGCATGCCTGCACCATGGGTGTGGCTCTTGTATGCCTGACAAAATGCATCTGGCTGATGATCAAATATGCCACCCGGGCTCACATTGTTTACCCTGAAACGGCTGTCATTGACATATGCTACCGCATACTTGCTCAAATGCTGTATCGCGGATTTGATCGCCGCATACTCGACCGGCATGGTCATTTTGGTATTGTTGTAAATATCAAACTTAGGTGCAACAACACCATATATGGATGAAATATTGACTAATGAAAAGGCTGTTTCATGTGCTTTGAAATAAGACGCACATTGCTGGGTAAACAGGAAAGCACTACCAAGATGGAGTGAAAGATTTTCATTGAAACTGGCAAGGGACACATCAAAAAAATGCGCGCCATAGGTTTTGTTTCTCGGATAGGTCGTGTTGACAGCCCCATCCATATGTTCTTGTTGCGCAAAAAATGCCTTGAGGCTTTCCTCACTGGTCACATCCAGCTGTATCAACGTCAGATTGTCGTCTGCCGTATCCACACCCTGAGTGGAAAGACGCTGGGCCATGGCATCGACATTGATATCTGCCGCGATAACTTTGCCGCCCTGGGCAAGAATGGCAGGCACCAGACGAGAGCCCAGCAAGCCGCCGGCACCGGCCACCAGAATGCGTTTTTCGTTCAACAGCTGTTCCATTATTTCTGCTCTCCTACGATAGCTTCTGCCAGTTTGAAGTCGTAAATATCGTCAATATCGACCGCTCGTTCTTTCGGCACCTCAATACTGGTGACTTTCCCCGAGAACAGCCCGTAATGTTCAAGCACAAAGGCAGGTGTCGTCGCATATACCACTGTCGTGATATCAAAAACCGGAGGCGCATCCTGACGCCGAGCAACATCGCCCGCCGGTTTATTGACCAACTCGACCCAGCCATCCACCGTTTCCTTTACCATGTTGAAATAGGGGCTGCGGTTGGCTGGCGTAACGGAGATACAGATATCGGCATTTTGCTCACGACGTTTGGCAATGGCCGCTTCAACATCACTCACACTGCGCAGCGGGCTGGTTGCCGGCAAGCTGATGAAACCATCGAATGCCCCATAATGCGCGATCGCCCATTCAATGGCATGTCGCCAGGACAGCCACTCCGGGCTGGTGTCTGTCGCCAATTCGGATGGGCGCTCTATAACCACCGCGCCGGATGAGATTGCAACGCTGGCAATGGCAGCATCATCCGTAGAAACAAACACCTGGCTAATCGATGGTGATGCCAGCGCCGTATCGATGGAATATTGCAACAACGGTTTTCCCGCCAATGGACGAATGTTCTTTCCTGGCAACCCTTTTGAGCCGCCCCGGGCGAAAATGAACGCAAAATTTTTCATCTGATTCGAGATCCGGTTAGGTGTTATCGATGATGAGAGAACGCTTTGATTGCTTCGATCAATGCAACCGTTCGTGTGGCGTCATCGATAGAGATGCTGTGATGCTTGGCACCCTGAATAAGATTGACAAAATCGGCAATCATGCCGAGGTACATCTGGTTTTTATCCCAGGCGGGCTCACAATGAATGACCTCAATACCGTTGGCCGAGCTCAAGGAGACCGAATTTTGAATCAGGTCCCATTCCAACGTACCTTCACTGCCAATCACGCGGCATTTGCGATGTGCTTTTCGTTGGAGAAAATCCAGATGAACCGTGGCAATGGCGCCCGTTTTGTCGCCAAGCATGATATCGGCCATGTCCTCAACCGACAGGCCAAGCTCTTCGGAAGAAGACAGGCTTGCGTATTTGACTTGAAGTGGTCCAAGCAGCCACTGGATATAATCGAACTCGTGACTGAGCTCCAGCAACACTCCTCCCCCCAACTCGGCACGAGCAGAAACGCTGTGCCGAAAATCTTTGCTGGGGCGCCAATCAGGCAGGTATTGCCCGGTTTCAACCTGGACATGGTAGCAGCGGCCCACTTTCTGCTCAGTCAACAGATCTTTCATGAGCATGGCCGACGGTAAATAACGCAGGCAATATCCGACAGCCACCGGAGTATTGTGCTCATGGCTGGCCGCCTGAATGGCCTCACAATCGGCAAGCGATGCCGCCAGGGGTTTTTCAATCAGAACGGGAATGCCCGCTTTTATCAGAGGGATGGCATGGGCAGCATGCAAGGTCGCTGGGGACGCGATGATCGCAAAATCAATGCGATGCTGGATAAGTTCCTCTACTGAAGAGACGAGTACATCACAATCACTGATATCCGCTGCGGCAGCCTGACCACTGGCTGACATGGCGTAGATGGAAGCGGATGGATAAAGGTGCTTTAAGTTTCTTCTGTGGCGAACCGAGATATTACCGAGGCCAACGACAGCAATACGTTCCATTATGAGTGCAGCCCCAGTGAAGAGATATCCGATTGAGCGCGATGGAAGTCTTCCATGCGACCGATATCCAACCAGTATTCATGGATAGGGAACATCAATACTTGCTTGTCTGCCTGCATGTGTCGTTCAAGCAGTGTCGGCATATCGACACGCTCGCCTTTCTGCACCGATTGGACGATATGGGGGCCAACGACATAAATACCGGCATTGACAAAGAAATGATGGACCGGCTTTTCAATCATGCTGGTGATCTTGTTTCCCTCACCCGTGATGACGCCGTAAGGAATTTGGTAATCATATTCACGCACACACATGGTGGCATCAGCACCGTTTTCCACATGAAAATCGAGCAGACGATTGAAATCCACTGTGGTCAGCACGTCGCCATTGATCATGATAAGCGGCAGGGCCGGCATGTCGGCGGGCAGCAGACCCAGGGCGCCGCCGGTTCCCAGCGGGGTCTCTTCATAGACGTAACGAATATTGGCCCCCCAGGCTGAGCCATCGCCAAAATAATCGGTGATCTGCTCGGGCATATAGTGGGTGGAGATGTAGATGTTCTTGAAGCCTGCCTTGAGGAACTGGCTGAGCAGGGTCTCCAGTATCGGCCTGTCACCCACCTTGAGCATGGGCTTGGGGCAACTGTCGGTCAGCGGGCGTAGCCGGGTACCAAATCCCCCCGCCATGATGAACACGGGATTGTCATAGTTCGGCGTTTTTGCCGCCTGCTCCCAGGTTTCCAGCCCAATCAGCTTGCCTGCATCGTCGACCACCGGCAGGGAAAGAACGCTTCGCGCTCGCATGGTTTCCAGCAACTGCGCACGGGTCAGTTTGGCCGAGACAGTGATGGGGGTGGGATTCATCACGGCCGTGACGCTTTGCGTCAGGGAGACATTGTTCAGGATGGCGCGGCGAACATCGCCATCGGTCACGACGCCCAGCAAGTGCCGCGCGTCATCCACGACCAGGCAAACCCGCAGTGCCTCTTCATTGATCACGGCCAGGGCATCACGCACCGAGTGTGCCGGCGACAACACCACTTTTTCCCAATTTTTGCTCATCCAATCCATCCTTTACTGCTTGATAGGCATTACGCTGCCCCGGGCAACGTATGCAATCTGCTTTTCTCCAAGAGGGCGCGTCAGCGTGGCGCCGGCCCCGACCACGGCATCAGAGCCAATTGATATGCCCTGGATCACGGCAGCTCCCGTACCGATATGGACTCTCTCACCCGTTACCACACCGCCGGATAACACGGCGCCCGGTGCGACGTGATTGTCGCCTCCCAGATGGCAGTCGTGATCCACGATGGCACCACTGTTGATGATGCTGTTGGCACCTATCCGGGTACCCGCCTGAATGATGGCCCCCGCCATGACCTGGGCCCCCTCTTCCAGCACGGCGTAGTCAGAGACCATGGCCTGTGCGCTGACGACGCTTGCAAAGCGGTAACCAAGGGCGCGATAACGGGAAAACAGCGTGGCGCGCAGCGGGTTGCCCGGCAAGGAGCCGATGCCATTGACCAACACCACCTCATCCGGATGGTGGGTCAGTATTTCCTCGTCATGCCAGAGGGGAATATCAGCCAGTGCGGCGCGCGCTGTACCTGCGGCGGGCGCAACCAGGGCGATGGGAACCACTCCCTGGCTGCGCAGCATGTCGACCAGCACCGAGGCGTGCCCCCCTGCCCCGAGGACGATGACCGGTTTATTCACGGATAGGCTCACCCGCCTGATAGGCACGTTTGGCCGGTTGCCCCAGGAGCTGCCAGTAGGCATAGGGGCTCATTCCATCGCCAGGGCGCTTGATGGCGAGGTTGTCGGCACAGAGGATGGTGCCCTCCTCAATGTCGCAGGCAGCGACCAGGCTCTTGCGTGCGATCTCCTTGTTCTTGATCTCGCTCGGGCGAGGCCCTTTGATGCCGTCTCCCAGTGCCAGTTCCACATCGCGGATCCCTTTCACCATGGCGGCCAGTTCATCGGGTTCAAGAGAAGCCTTGTGATCAGGCCCTTCCATGTTGCGATCCAGCGTGAAGTGCTTCTCGATGAGGCAGGCTCCACGGGCGACTGCCGCCACCGGGATGGTGATGCCCTGGCTGTGATCCGAATAACCAACCGGCAACCGGAAGGCGTGCGACAGGGTATCCATGGCTTTGAGGTTGATATCCACCATGGGCGCCGGATACTCGGTCGTGCAATGCAGCAGGGTCACCTTGTTGGCAAGAGCGGCCTGACCTGCCTCGCTGGCATAGGCAGCCATGAAGGCGGCCTCACCGGGCTGCGCATCCTGCGGCGCGGTCAATCCGAAGGCTATCACCCCCAGGGCCGCCTCCACTTCTGCCAACGTGGCCATACCGGTCGAGACGATCAACTCGCAACCGGTGCGAGCATGGGCCAGTACGAAAGGCGCATTGGTCAGTTCCCCGGACGGGATCTTGAGGGTCTGCAACTTCAACCGGTTCACCAGAAAGTCCAGGCTCTCGGTATCGAAGGCGGTAGACAGAAACGCGATACCGAGAGACTCGCAATGGGCGATCAGACGAAGATGGGCATCGAACGAAAGCTCAAGGCGGGAGAGCATGGCAAACTGGCTCTCTTCCTTGCCGGTGTTGGCGGTTTGATAAGCAGCCTGCTTGGCCTGGCGGGTCACCAGATTGGCCGCCTTGAAAGTCTGAAACTTGACGACATCGACGCCTGCCCGGTGGGCAGCATCGATCAGTGCCACGGCGAGTGCTTCGTCGCCATTATGGTTGACGCCGGCTTCGGCGATGATGCGGATCATGGCGACGGACTCCTGTCGAGATCATGGAACTGTTTGATGGTGGGGATGGCAAAATGCTTCAGGCGTGCCACGATTTGGCCGCTGGCGTCCCCTGCACCATAAGGATTGACATAAGCATCCGGGCCCATAGGCTGCAAGGCCTTGGCAATGCATTGCGTAATGGCCTCTGCCTTCGCGTCGCAATGAAGCACACTCTTCGCTGCCAGGCGCCCTTGTTGGCGTTGGCCGATATTGATGGTCGGGACACCCAGAGAAGGCACTTCGATGATGCCGCTCGACGAGTTGCCGATCACGGCGGCACAGTGTTTCACCGCGCTCAGGTAACGTCTGTAACCCAAAGACGGGATGGCCAGCACGCGTGCAGGATTGGCTGTCGCATACTGCTCAAGCAGTGGAATGATGGCTCGACCACCGTCATCTGCATTCGGGTACGTCAGGATAACCTGATGGTCGGGATAGTTATCCAACGCCGCCAGCAAGGCACTGAAACTCTCCCTGGCCGGTTCATCGGCCAGAGTCACGGGGTGATAGGTCACCACGAAGAACGGTGAGTCCAACGTAAACCCAAGAGAGGATTGCAGCTCGTCCATGGACAGCAGCGGTGTCTTGATGATGTGGTCCAGACCGACGGCACCCACGTTGAACACCCGTTCAGGCGCCTCCCCCAACTGAATGACTCGCTGTCGATAGGGCTCGGCGGCCGTGAAGTGCAGGTAGCTCAACTTGGTAATGGCATGGCGAATGGCGTCGTCATAAGCCCCCTCGGTGATCTCGCCACCATGGAGGTGTGCTACCGGTATGCGCTGCAACATGGCCGCCTGGGCTGCCGCCAGCGCTTCAAAGCGATCCCCCAGGATCACCAGCACATCCGGTTGCAAGCGGGCCAATGCATCTGCCAGCCCGAGCAAGGCCACGCCCATGCTTTTGACCACCCCCACAGAGGTATCGGAGGAGAGCAGCATCTCGATGCGCTCATCGATCTTGAAGCCATCCTGCTCTATCTGCTGATAGGTCAGGCCGAACTCGGGGGACAAGTGCGTACCCGAGACGATCAGCTTGAGCTCCAGGTCGGGATCCGCGGCAATGTCTTTCATCAACCAATAGAGCAGCCCGTATTCGGCGCGAGTACCGGTAAAGACGGCAATGGTGTTGGCCATGTTCAGACCTCGACAGGCGAGCTGGGCAGGTTGATCAGATGGGCTTCCAACCATTCGGCATTGTTAAGCTCCCCACGCAAGGCATGAGAGAACATGGGCAAGCGATGCATCAGCTTCCATACAGGCCGGGTCATGACACCAGCCTTGTTCAGCTCAGTCAGCAACGTATCCCGCTGGATCTGATCTTCACAGACAATCGCATTGAGCCAGTAGTTGGAGCGTCCATAAGAAGGCTCGGTCACAAACTGGCATGACTGTCCCTTGAAGAACTCGGCATAGTGCATGGCAAGCGCCCGCTTTTGCGCCAGGAATTGCGGCAGGGCTTCCATCTGGGCACATCCGAGGGCCGCATTCAGATTGGGCATCCGGTAGTTAAAACCGGGTTCATCATGATAGAACTCGAACGGATGGGGTACCTTGGCGGTGGTGGTAATGTGCTTGGTGCGCGCCCCCTGTTCGGCATTCTGGCAGAGCACCATGCCACCACCACCCGTGGTGATGATCTTGTTGCCATTGAAACTCAGGGCGGAAAACGCACTCAGCGTCCCCGTGTGTTTGCCTTTGTAGTAGGAACCCAGGCTCTCGGCAGCATCTTCTACCAGGGCGATACCCCAGGCCTCGCACACGGCCTGAAGCTCATCGAGTTCAACCGGATGACCAAAGGTGTGCATGGGCACGACGGCTTTGAGGCGGCGTCCGCTTGCCTTGTGGATGGCACCTGTCTCGGTGCGAGACGCATGCTCTTCCAGCCAGTTGGCCAGGGCAACGGGACACAGACCCAGGCTCTGGCGTGATACATCGACAAACACGGGTTCTGCGCCCATGTGATACAAGGCATTGCAGGTCGCCACAAAGGTCAGGGGCTGGGTGATCACCAGATCCCTTGCCTGCACACCTGCCATATAGAGCGCGATATGCAGCGCCGCCGTGCCATTCATGGTGGCAACGGCACGGGCTGAACCGGTAAAGGTGGCTATTTGCTGCTCGAACTGCTCAACATAGGCACCGACACTGGAAACGAAGGTGCTTTCGAGGGTATCGAGCACATATTGACGTTCATTGCCGGCAAAGGTCGGGGCGTGAAGAGGGATGAAGTCATCGGTTTTGTAGGTATCACGAATAAAACGTATCAATTGAGTATGCATACCGATTCCTTACATCTTGCCGTCGAGATATTTGCCCGTTTCTTTGTGACCAAAATCCGGGATCATGGCGAAGAACAACTCGACGATCTCTTTCTTGTCCCAGGCGCGTTTTGTTTTCATGGCTGCAATGGTCTGCTCGAAATGGTTGAGCAGATCATTCTGATATGAGGGTTCATTCTTGATGATGCCCAGGTTCTCGAACCGGGCCATATCCAGCACTTCCTTCTCCGTGAAGAACTCTTCGAAGTCTTTTTCACCCGTGGTGTCACTCTCGGTAAACAGGCAGGGCCACATCCCCTGCTCGGGCAGGCTCGCCATCAAGGCTCTGGCTTCATCCTCGTCCTTGCACAGATGCGGCTTGTAACCATGCTGCTCCAGATACTTCACGGCGATTTCGGCGAAGGTAATCAGGTGCAGGGATTCGCTGAGCTTGGGGAAGAAGATATCCCTGTTCTCACCGAAGATGCAGGACATCAGGCACAGCTCACCGGACTCCTGGGGAGTCACGAAGTAGCGTTTGATGTCGTTGGGGGCGACGATGGGCTGACGCTTTTGCAAGCGCTGGTTGAAGCCATGCAGCAAGGAGCCATCGGAGAAGGCCACGTTGGCAAAGCGCGCGGTTGAAATGGCAATCTGTTCGCTGCGGCGCATCAGGAACATCTCCATGATGCGCTTGGACGCCCCCATCATGTTGACCGGATTGGCCGCCTTGTCCGTCGAAACACAGAAATACTTTTTCACTCCCATGTCGATGGAGTGCTGGATGGTTTTGTCCGTGTTGAAGACGTTGACATCGATCATGCGCATCAACGTGAAAGGATCTTTCTCGCTGCGTACATGTTTGAGCGCAGAAAGATTGAGCACGTAATCATAGGCGCCGTCAGCTTTGATAAAGGCGTCATATTCAATGGAGCCGATATCCAGGGCGAACGTCTGGAAATCACCATCGATATACCCGAACGAGCTGCGGATATCGCGCACCAGCTCGACCATGTTGTTCTCGCTGATATCGACCACATGCAATTTACGTGGATTTCTCTTGAAGATCTCTTTGGTTACCGCCTGGCCAATAGAACCGGCGCCACCAAGCACAAGAAAACGGGACTGGCTGACGATATCAGACAGCTGTTGCTCATTTTTGCCGATGTCATCAACGAACAGGTCTTTATTACGACCAATGAGACTCAAAATATTACTCTTCATATAAAAGATACCAATCTCAAGTTCAGTCCACGCAGGACGTGCAATATATCAATGATGAATTCAATCAATGTCGCGCATTTGCGAGAGATGCCAGGTAATCGTCTTGGACAATCCTGACTCAAAACTCTCCTGCGGCAGCCATTTCAATTCAGTGGCTATTTTGCCGGCATCAATGGCGTAACGTCGGTCATGGCCGGGCCTGTCGGCCACATGGGTGATTTGATCCCGATAGCTTTTCACCTTTTCCCCGGGCTTTTCTCCCTCAAGAGGAGATGGGGACAAGGGGACCAGTTCGTCGAGCAGATCGCAGATGGTTTGCACCACTTCCAGATTGCGCTTCTCATTGTGGCCCCCGATGTTGTAGGTCTCTCCCACTCGCCCTTTGGTCAGCACCAGCAACAGTGCTCTGACATGATCCTCCACATAGAGCCAGTCGCGGATCTGATCTCCCCGGCCATAAAGCGGGATGGGCTTGCCAGCCAGGGCGTGGGCGATCGTTTGTGGAATCAGTTTTTCCGCATGTTGCCAGGGCCCGTAATTGTTCGAGCAGTTGGTCACCAGCACGGGCAGCCCGTACGTTCGGTGCCAGGCGCGCACCAGATGATCGCTCGATGCCTTGGCGGCAGAATAGGGGCTGCTCGGCGCATACGAGCTAGTTTCGGTGAAAAACGGCAGCGCGGCTCCGGAAGTCAACTCATCCGGATGGAGCAAATCGCCGTATACCTCGTCGGTGGAGACATGATGGAAGCGAAATGCAGCCTTGCGTACCTCGTCCAGATCGTTCCAATAGGCGCGTGCCGCTTCCAGCAACATATAGGTGCCGACGATATTGGTCTGGATAAAATCGGCAGGACCGGTGATGGAGCGATCAACGTGGCTCTCGGCGGCCAGGTGCATTACGGCATCGGGTTGATGGGTTGTAAAGACCCTGTCCACTTCAACGCGATTGCAGATGTCGACCTGCTCGAACACATAACGATCGCTCGTAGATACAGACGCCAGAGATGCCGGATCCGCCGCATAGGTCAGCTTGTCCAGATTGACAACTGAGTCCCGGGTATACCGGATGATATGGCGGACAACGGCAGAACCGATAAAGCCGGCACCACCGGTAACAAGAATTTTCATATCAGTGGGTGTTCATGCATGGTCAGTGAATAGCTGAGGCAGGCAAGGCCATACTTGTATGACCAGTATTCGAGGTCAATATTGCCTGAGAAAACCACGACAGCCAGAAGCTGGCAACTGTGTTAGCTACCGCCCTTGGGTTACAGCTCCCAACATGCTGCTTTTAACCTGATTGTCCGTGCTGTTGGCCATCACATCCTCCAGCTTCTTGTTTTGATTGATGTTTAACAATGTTGTCGCATTACATTGCACACCCAGGCAGTCCACAGCCTGCATTGCTCACATCTTGGGCTATCTGCGCCCCAAACCCGATTCGGGGTCAGATTCTATCTTGTTTAACCCAAAGATGAACAGTCAAAACAATAGGAAAGCGCCTATTGAAATCAGGATTCAAAAAAAACCATTCATGTGATACTGCCCTCCGTGAATCCACTCAGCCGTTGCCGGGGATTGCCCTGCTTTGTTCCAACATCCAGGCCAGGGCATGTAAACATGTTTAATTTCAAACAATTAAATTCATACCTCAAGCGCTTGCAGGCACTCGGGAATGGCCTGATGCCAGCAAGGCCCCCTGCCCCTGTGTATCGGCAGGCTGAAAGCGGCAAGCCGCTTGTGCGATAAGAATGGTCGCGACCAGCCCCTGCACCGGCTCTGACCCTCAACACCCAGAAACCGGCAGGCACGGATAGCGAGCCTGAACACGAGGCTGATGACACAGCGTTGCATCATGGGAAATGCATGAGGAAAGAAGACAGGGATGATTCAGTCCCGATACAGCGGGGTCAGGTAGGATCCGGATTGACTCTCCCTCTTGTTGACCCTCTAATTGACAGCCTGGACCCTCATCATCATGCATCTTATGAAAATCCTACTGGTTGAAGACGACAAGCTGCTCAATCACCACCTCTCCACCCTGTTGACCGAGGCCCAGAACCAGGTTTACAGCACGGACAATGCCCAGGTGGCGCTGCACTACGCAGCAGACTACCCCATCGATGTCGCCATCATCGATCTGGGCCTGCCTGACATGGATGGCCTTCAGCTCATCACCCGCCTGCGCGAGCAGCAGATCCCCTTTCCCATCATTGTGCTGACGGCCAGAGGCAACTGGCAGGACAAGGTGGAAGGACTGGAGGCCGGGGCGGACGACTACCTGGTCAAACCCTTCCAGAAGGACGAACTGCTGGCCCGTCTCAATGCGCTGGTACGCCGCAGCGCCGGCTTCATCTCCCCCAGAGTGAAGGCGGGTGACTACGAGCTGGATCTCTCCCGCAAGGAGCTGACCATCGCCGGCGAGGTCACCGTGCTGACCAGTTTCGAATATCTGATCCTGGAATACCTGATGCGAAATGCCCGTCAGGTGGTCTCCAAACAGCAGTTGCTGGATCAGCTCTATGGGGATGGTGAAGGGGATCCCAACACCATCGAGGTGATGGTGAGCCGGCTTCGCAAAAAACTGGATCCGGAAGGGAGCATCCAGCCCATCTCCACCATCCGCCGCCAGGGCTACATCTTCAACCTCGCCTGCAGCTGATGCGCCTTGCCATGTTGCATCCCCTGACCCTGATCCGCCGCTCCCTGCACCTCAAGCTGATGCTGAGTGCCATGCTGGTCATCGCGCTCATCATGGCCTTCTCCGTCTACATCCTCTACCTCGGCCATGCCGAGGAGCAGGCCCAGAAAGCCAGTGTCCGCATGCAGGAGAACCTCTCCAAGCTGTTCTCGTCCAAGCAGCCGGAGCCCCACGCCATGACGGATCTAGGCAAGCTCACCCCGGATGCCATCGATCCCAATCTCGATACCCTGATCTGCCGCGCCGACGGAGTGCTGAGCTGGTCCAGCCTGCACATGCCGGAGGTGGTCTCCATCAAGGAGACCATCTGCCGGGATCTGATGAGATACCTGGGGGGACTGGATCAGGACTATTTCTTCAAGCTGCATACCATCAAGAACGGCGAGAGCTACTTCATCTACAGCCTGCGTTTCCTGCGCAATCATGGCGCCGGCCCCACCACCTACTACGTGGTGATGGTCGATTCCGCCCGGCGCTATCAGGCCCAGACCCGCGATTACCTCTACCGCTGCATTCGCCAGGCGCTGCTCGCCTACTGTCTGCTGGGCGCTCTGTTGCTGCTCACCAGTTTCTGGAGCCTCTCCTCCCTGCGCACCATGGCGCGCCAGATTGACGAGATCCGCGCCGGTACGCGAGAGGCGCTGTCAAACGACTACGAGCGCGAGCTGACCCCCCTGACAAGCTCGGTCAACCAGTTGCTGGAGAACGAACGCCAGCAGACCCAGCGCTACCAGCACGCCCTCAACGATCTCGCCCACAGCCTGAAAACCCGGCTGGCGCTCATCCAGATCACCGCCCAGGAGCTCAAGCTCGGCCACGACATCCATGACAACATCAATGAACAGATCACCACCATGGATCAGATCATCCAGTACCAGTTGCGCCGCGCCGTCACCGGGCGAAAGCGCCTCGCGAGCAAGGGCACCGAACCGGTTCCCCTCATCGAGAAGCTGCTGGCCAGCCTCGCCAAGGTCTATCGCCACAAGAAGCTGCAGACCGGCTTCCAGTTTGACGACGATGTCTTCTTTCACGGCGAGCAGGGCGATCTGATGGAGCTGATGGGCAACCTGCTGGACAACGCCTGCAAATTCGCCATCAGCGAGATCCGGGTTCATGTCCGCCACCGGGAGCGCGGCCTGCTCATCGTGGTGGAAGACGACGGTCCCGGCATCGATCCCGGCAAATCGCAGCAGATCTTCCAGCGCGGCGTGCGGGCTGACAGCTCCCCCGGCCAGGGGATTGGCCTCGCCGTGGTGACCGAAATCGTGCACAGCCACGGCGGCGAGATCCGGGTGGATGACTCCCCGCTCGGCGGCGCGAGATTCCACATCACCCTCCCCTGACAGCGCAGGGGCCAAGTACTGGCCCCTGCCGCATTCGGGCATTGCCATCCCGGTGCTTGCCCTGTCTCACGCCTCACTCCTTATGCTTCGACCAGGCCAAGCACATGGCAGCGAGGCTGACGAGCTTGCACCCCCATCAGAAGCTGACCTGCCGCTCCCCTCAGCCCCATGCTCGCACAGAAACGACAGGCATAAAAAAACCGGCCGCGAGGGCCGGTAAAACAGTTCAGGCTTGTCAGGTGACAATGCGCACCCAGCGGATGAAGACCGGTTTCAATTCCCTATGAAGCCCCGTCCTCTTGAGTACGTAGGTTCACTTTACGCCCCGGTCACTGAATCGGGACTGAACCATGTTCACCCTGGCAAGGCTCAGAGACGGATCCCGAGCGACTGGCGCAGATAGGCTCCCGCCCCGAGCAGCCCCGGCCCTTCATGGGTGATGAGGAAGACCGGAATGTCTTTGAGATAAGGCTTGAAGCGCCCCTTGTCCTCGAAGGCGACCCGAAAGCCCGATCCAATGAAGAACTCCTGGAAGCGCGGCACTATGCCACCGGCGATGTAGACACCGCCGAAGGTGCCCATGTTGAGTGCCAGGTTGCCGGCAAAGCGGCCCATGAGCACGCAGAACAGGCTCAAGGTGCGGCGGCAATCGAGGCAATCCCCCGCCAGCGCACGCTCGGTGATGTCCTTGGGGGCAAAGGGTTCGGGCTCGCGGCAATCGGATTTGACCAGGCCGCGATAGAGATTGACGAGCCCGGGGCCCGAGAGGAAACGCTCCGCCGACACATGGCCCAGCTCGCCGCGCATCACCTGCAGCACCGCATCTTCCTCTTCCGTGTTGGCGGCGAAGTCCACGTGGCCGCCCTCACCCGGCAGGCTCAGCCACGTCTCACCGGCCTGCACCAGGTGGGCAACGCCAAGGCCGGTCCCTGCGCCATAGATGGCGATGGGCTTGCCGGCTACCGGAGCCGCGCCCCCGAGCTGGATGCGATCGCTCTCGCCGAGCACGGGCACCGCCATGGAGACGGCAGTGAAATCGTTGATCACCTGCAGGCGCGCAAGGCCGAGGTTGGCCTGCATCTCGCGGATGGAGAACTCCCAGCTGTGGTTGGTCATGGCGACCCAGTCACCGTTGATGGGACAGGCGATGGCGATGCACGCCTCGCCCACGGTGGCATCGTGCTCTTCGAGATAGAGGCGCACCACGGTCTCCAGGCTGGGATGGGCCAGCCCCGAATAGGTTTTTGCCTGGGAAATGGCGCCCGTCGCCAGTTCGCAGAGGGCCAGCCGGGCATTGGTACCGCCAACGTCGCCCACCAGCGCATGGGTATGCTGCATAACAAACTCCTTCGTTACCGACTCGGGGCGGCCCTTACCGTCCCGACATTATTATTTGGCTGCAATACTACTCGAGCCCGCAGCCGGGCTGTGCGATTTATGCAGACAAGTGTGCGCCCGCTCACAGTGTTGTTGCTTTGCAACATTTGTAAGCGTTTTCAAGACACAAATGGAAGTTTGCAACTAAAAACACGAAATAATTAGACACGAGTCATACTTTGCAGGGCCGAGATTAGTTCCGATAAGCGCTTGTCTTGTATAGTCATCGCGGAGACTGGAAACCTGCTTGAGCTGTGAATTTAGTGCACAGACACTGAAGTTAAATTACAAAAATGCCTGGTGGTAATGATGAATACCCTCGATAAAATTACGAACAATCTGGAAAGTTTCAGTAAATCAGAGCGTAAGGTGGCTGAAGTGATCCTGGCCTCACCCCAGACCGCCATTCACTCCAGCATCGCCACCCTGGCCAAGCTGGCCGATGTGAGCGAACCGACCGTCAACCGTTTCTGCCGTCGCCTCGATACCAAGGGTTTTCCCGATTTCAAGCTGCACCTGGCCCAGAGCCTGGCCAACGGCACCCCTTATGTGAACCGCCACGTGGAAGCGGAAGACGGCCCGGATACCTATACCGCCAAGATCTTCGAATCCACCATGGCCTGCCTCGATGCCGCCAAGAACAGCCTGGACATCTCGGCCATCAACCGCTGCGTCGATATTCTGACCCAGTCCAAGAAGATCAGCTTCTTTGGTCTGGGCGCCTCCTCCGCCGTCGCCCGGGATGCCCAGAACAAGTTCTTCCGCTTCAATATCCCCGTGGTGAGCTTCGATGACATCGTCATGATGCGCATGAGCTGCATCAACAGCAGCGAAGGGGACGTGGTGGTCCTCATCTCCCACACCGGCCGCACCAAGGCCCTGGTGGAAATTGCCGCGCTGGCCCGGGAAAACGATGCCACCGTGATCGGCATGACCGCCAAGGACTCTCCCCTGGCCCGCGAATGCAACCTGGTGCTCTCCATGGACGTGCCGGAAGACACCGACGTCTACATGCCCATGGCCTCGCGCATCGCCCAGCTCGCCCTGGTGGACGTGCTGGCCACCGGTTTCACCCTGCGCCGTGGCATGAAATTTCGCGAAAACCTGAAGAAAGTCAAAGAAGGTTTGCGCGAATCCCGCTTTGATACCCCGCACTCCTCCTGATCATTCGGGGGTCCGCCCCCGACTGTCTATGCCAACGGGCTTGGTGTAGTATCGAAATTCAATCAAACAAGGCCACCCAGATGGCCTGCCAGTTGGCACCATGCCACATGCTTGACGGGGCAGTATTTCAAGTCATATCAACTTCACATTGGAGTCTTTCATGCCAAGACGTACAAAGATTGTTACCACACTCGGTCCGGCGACCGATCGCGACGGCATTCTCGAGGGGATCATTCGCGCCGGTGCCGACATGGTGCGGATGAACTTCTCCCACGGCACTCCTGAAGATCATATCCAGCGCGCCAACCAGGTGCGTGACATCGCCGCCAAGCTGGGCCGCCACGTGGCCATCATGGGCGATCTGCAAGGCCCCAAGATCCGCGTCTCCACCTTCAAGGATGGCAAGATCTACCTCGCCATCGGTGACAAGTTCATTCTCGATGCCGCCCTCGGCAAGGGAGAAGGCTGCCAGGAGCAGGTCGGCATCGACTACAAGAGCCTGCCACAGGACGTGGTATCCGGTGACATCCTGCTGCTGGACGATGGCCGTGTGCAACTGAAGGTCGAACAGGTCGAAGGCACCCGCATCCACACCACGGTGACCGTGGCCGGCCCGCTCTCCAACAACAAGGGCATCAACAAGAAAGGTGGCGGCCTCTCCGCCCCGGCCTTGACCGAGAAGGACAAGGAAGACATCAAGACCGCCGCCCGCATGAACGTGGACTACCTGGCGGTCTCCTTCCCCCGCAGCGGCGATGATCTGCGCTACGCCCGCGAACTGGCCCGCGAAGCTGGCTCCAACGCCAAGATCGTGGCCAAGGTCGAGCGCGCCGAGACCGTCGCCAGCGACGAGGCGATGGAAGACATCATCCTTGGCTCCGATGCCGTCATGGTGGCCCGTGGCGATCTCGGTGTCGAAATCGGCGACCCCGAACTGGTGGGTGTGCAGAAGAAGCTCATTCGCCACTCCCGTCGCCTGAATCGCGTGGTCATCACCGCGACCCAGATGATGGAGTCCATGATCAACGCGCCGCTCCCGACCCGTGCCGAAGTCATGGACGTGGCCAACGCCGTGCTGGACGGTACCGATGCGGTGATGCTCTCCGCCGAGACCGCCGCCGGCCAGTTCCCCATCGAGACCGTGACCTCCATGGCCAGCGTCTGTGTGGGCGCCGAGAAGCACCCGAGCCTGAACGTCTCCAACCACCGCATGAGCTACACCTTCACCTCGGTGGAAGAAGCGGTGGCCATGTCCACCATGTATGCGGCCAACCACCTAGAAGGGGTCAAGGCGATCGTGGCGCTGACCGAGTCGGGCACCACCCCGCTGCTGATGTCCCGCATCAGCTCCGGCCTGCCCATCTTCGCCATGTCTCCTCACAACAAGACCCTGGCCTGGGCCAACCTCTACCGCGGCGTCACCCCCGTGCTGTTTGATGGCGACGAGACCAAGCCGGTCTACGAGGTGTGCCGCGACGCGCTGGACGTGCTCAAGGCCAAGGGACTGCTGCAAAGCGGCGACATGGTATTGCTCACCCACGGCGACAAGATGGAAACCGTCGGCAGCACCAACACCTGCAAGGTGATGATGGTCGAGTAATCGCCCCTCCTCCCTGCAACAAAAACGGCTCCCGCGGGAGCCGTTATTTTTATGGGACCTGCCCAGGTTCAACCGCGAAACAGCTCCACCTTGTCCCCATCCTGCAGGCTGCCGGCGCCGCGCACCACCACCTTGTCTCCCTGCTTGAGGGCGCCACTCACCGCCACCTCCCGGCTGTCCCCAAAGAGCACGGTGACCGGCACCCGATTCACCGTGAGCGCCTCGCCGCGCTGCTCCACCTGATAGACCACGCTTCCCTCGGTGCCGAGCACCAGGGCATCCCGTGGCAGCAGCATGGTGTGCTGCTCTCCCATCGGCAGCGCCACCCGCACCGGCGAGCCGATGATGAACGTGCCCGCTTCCGGCTTGAGGCGCAGCTCGATGAGCCGGGACTTGGGATCGGCGCTCGCCGCCCGCTGGTCATAGATGGCGTGGCTGCTGAGCTGCTCCCCTTCCACCCGCAACCGGGCCTGGGTGGCCAGTTGCCGGGCCCAGGCGATAGGCGCACGCAACCGGATATCCGGCTGGTCCGGATTGACCAGCTCAAGCGCCTGTTCGCCCGCATCCACATGCTCCCCCGGCTGGATGAAGTGTTCATTCACCACTCCGTCAAACGGGGCAAAGATGCGGCTTCTGCGCAGCTGCTCCTCAATCTGGCGCACCTGCACCCGCGCCAGCTGCTCGGCCAGCTCAGCCTGCTCCACGTCATAGCGCGCCTTGTCATACTGGCTCTGGGAGGCACTCTTTTGCTGGTGCAAACGATCCAGGCGCTGGAACTCGGCGCGAGCGTAACGCAGATTGCTCCCCTCTCTTGCTTGTTCCGCCCTCGCCTGCTCCAGCGAGAGGCGCAGAGTCGCGCTGTCCAGGCGCAGCAACTCGTCCCCCGCTTTCACCCGGCTGCCAAACTCGGCTATCCACTCCACCCGGCCGCTCACTTCGGCGCTGAGCGCCGCCTGCTGGCGGCTCGCCACCGTGCCGCTGACCCAGATGCTGGCCCCCGCCTCTCCCTGGGCCACCTCCGCCAGCGTCACCATCTTGCTTTGTGCAAGCGCAGGCAGCCCGCCAGCCAGCAGCAGAGCCCCCACCACTATCCTTGTGAAACCTTGTGTCATCGATGAGCTCCTTGCTCAGGCACGCTGCCGAAGGGCGTGCGGTATGTCGGTCTGCTCCCCCAACCGCAGGAAGGCGGGCAACAGGATCAGGGTGAAGAGGGTGCTGCAGCTCATGCCGCCGACGATGACGGTGGCCAGCCCCCGGTAGATTTCGCTCCCCTCGCTCGGACTCAGCATCAGGGGCAGCATGCCGAAGATGCTGGTGAGGCTGGTCATGGCGATGGGACGCACCCGGCTTTGCAGGGCATCGGTGACTGCCGACTGTCGGCTCATCCCCTCCCGCTCGGCCATCCTGGTCTGGTGCACCAGCAAAATGGCGTTGTTGACCACCAACCCGAGCAGGATGACGAAGCCGATGATAGTGAGCAAGTCCATCGGCAGCGGCGCCACCAGACCGCTCAGGTGCAGCGCCAGCACGCCGCCGACAGTGGCGAGCGGCAAGGTGAGCAATACCAGCACGGCATCCTTGAGGGAGGCGAAGACCCCCCACAGCAGAATCAGCAGTATCATCACGGCGAACAGGAAGATGCTGCCGAGGTTGCCGAGCGCCTGTTGCAGGCTGTCGGCATTGCCGGCGACCCGCAGCTCCCCCCCGGCCGGCAGCAACGGCCGGATGGCGGCAAAGCTCTTGTGCTGCAGGGTGTCGAGCACCTGCTCCATGCTCATCCCCGCAGGGGGCGAAATCTGCAGGCTGATGCTGCGCCGCCCATCGGATCGGAAGATGCTCTCAGGCCCGAGTTGCGGCTCCACCCGCAGCAGTTCCCCAAGGGGAACGATACGCCCGGACGGGGTAGCAAGCGGCACCGCCTTGAGCTCGTCCGGGTTGGCGGAGGCCTGCCCCATCAGCAGGATGTCGAGCCGCTCATCCCCGTCGAAATATTCGCCGACCCGCAGACCATCGCCAAAGGTCTGGATGATGGCGGGCATGGGGGAGCGATCCCAGCCCACCTCGGCCAGGCGCCTGTCCTGGGGCACCAGCCGAAGCTCGGGAGCGGTGAAATCGAGTCCGGGCTCTGGCCTGACCTGGGCGCCGGGCAAGTCCCGCTGCACTATGGTCATGCTCTCCCTGGCCGCCTGATAGAGTTCGGGTAGCCCACCCCCCTGGATCAGCAGGGAGATGCTGTTTTCACTGTCAAAACCGCCAAACAGGGACCCCTGACCGCCAAACACCCGGGTGTCGGGAATGCCCACCAGCAATTGCTTCATCAAGAGCTGCTCCAGCACCTTGATCTGGTTATCCTCCTTTGGTCGCACCCCGATCTGGGCACCGCCCGGGTAGCGCAGGATGTAGTAGTTCTTGAGGACAGGCTCCTTCTCCCCTTTCATATAGGGGTCGAGGCGGGCAATCAGGGTATCGATCACCTCCTCCCGCTGGGCCTGGAGATTGACCCCGGGGGTGAAACTCATCCAGACGTCGATGGCGTCCCGCTTCACATCCGGCAGGTAGTTCATCTTGGGCAACATCAACCAGCTCACCAGCACAGGCCCCGTCATCATCAGGACGATGATGGCCCAGCGCCTGGGGGCGGTGGCAGTCCAGCGGATCACATGGCGGGTGGCGCGGCACCACAGGCGCTCAAAGGGATCAATCAGCCGTTCGTGCCCCATCCAGCGCGCCGCCACCGCAGGCAACACCGTGACCGCCACCACCATGGAGACGGTCACCGCGCAGGCGATGGTGAGCGCAAGATCGGCAAACAACTGCCCTTCCACGTCGTTGAGCAGGAGCACCGGCAGGAAGATGGCGACCGTGGTCAGGGTGGACGCCACCAGAGCGGTCCACACCCGGCGGGTGCCCTCCAGCGCCGCCTCTCCCTTGCTGATGTCACCCCGCTCATGGCGCCGGTAGATGCTCTCCAGCACCACGATGGCGGCGTCGAGCACCATGCCTACCGCAAACGCAATGCCCGCCAGGGAGATGATATTGAGGGTCCGCCCCATCACCTTGAGCAGGCAGAAGGTGAGCATGATGCTGATGGGAATGGCGATCGCGATCATCAGGGTCGCCTTGAGCTGGCGCAGAAAGAGCCAGAGGATGGCGCAGGAGAGCAGCACCCCGAGCCCCAGGTTGGCGGTCACCATGCTCACCGCCCGGTTGATGTAGAGGGAAGCGTCAAACGACTGCTCCATGTGCAGGCCGACCGGCTCCAGCACCTCCCGGTTGAGCTCCCCGACATTGGCCTTGATCCCCTCGAGCGCCGCCAGGGCATTGGCACCGCTCTCCTTGAAGATCTGCGCCGCGATGGCGGTGTTGCCGTTCTGGATGCGCAGCACCGGGTTCTCCTCCCGGGCCACTCTGATCTCGGCAACGTCCCGCAGATAGATAGGTAGGCCGTCACGCCAGTCCACCACCTTGTCCCCCAGGGCCGCCACGTCATAGCGACCGGCAAAGCGCAGCTTGTACTCCCAGCGTCCGATGTCGAGGGTGCCGGCCGACACATCCCAGCCCGTCGTTGCCCGGCTGGCGAGCACCGGGATCTCCACCCCCAGCTCGGCGGCGCGGTAAGGGTCGAAACGGATCTGGATCTGGCGCTCGTTGATCCCCTCGATGTCGACCGTGGACACCCCGGGGATCCGCTCCAGCTCGGGCTTGACCCTCGCCTCGATCAGCGCCTGGTGATCGTCTATCTCCCCCTTGGCGCCGGGCAGTTGCTGGATGAAGAAGAAGGTCAGGGTGTCGTTGCTGCTGTAGTTGTTGACGTAAGGGCCACCGATGTTGTCCGGCAGTCCCGAGACCCGGTTCAGGCGGGAGATGACATCAAGCTGGGCCCGCTGCATGTCGGTGCCGAGGGCAAACTCCATGTCTATTTCGGTGAAGCCGGGGTAGCTGTTGCTGCTGAGGCTCTTGAGCCCCTGTACCCCCTGCATCTCCTGCTCGATGGGATCGGTTATCTCCGACTCCATCTCCTGGGGCGAGGCCGAACGCCAGTCCACCGTGATGTTGAGGTGAGGACGGTCTATGTCGGGAAACAGCTGGACGGGCAGTCCCCGGATGCTGAGCAGGCCCAGCAAAAAAATCAGCACGACCGAGACCGCCACCCAGATGGGGCGTTCGATCGCCGTTTTGGCGAGGTTCATTCACTCTTCCTGAGTTGTTGTTATCGGCCATTCCGATGGCCTTGCTTCCTGCCCCAAGGGTGGGGGCCATTGCATTAAACTGGAATTAATCCAGGTTGTAAATGCCTGGTTAAACAACAAAAAACCGGCCACTAGGGCCGGTTGTCGGTTTACGCGCGGGGTCAGGCTGCATGCTCGACCGGGTTCGGTTGAGACAATCCTTCCAGCTCGCCAGGAGCGAAGTTGTCCACCTGGATAGCCTCGTAGCGCAGGGCATCGGCGGCCAGCAACTTGTCCGCCTCCTCCTTGCCGAGGATCGACTGGGACAGGGCCGCAGCCACCAGCTCAGGCAGCGCCAGCTTGCGGGGCAGTCTGCCCTCTTTCTGGGCCTGCACCAGCTTCTTCTCGATGGGCTGCACCGAGACCATGGCCTGGAAGGCACGCTCCATCAGCCCCACCGGATCCGCCTCGTCCTTGCCTACATAACAGAGCGCGGTCAGACGATCCCGGAACTCGCCCGGCGTCATCATGGCCAGGCAGATGGCATGGCAGCGATCATCCGCCGGCATCTTGTAACCGACGCCGAACGGGAACACCACCCGCTTGAGTACGGCACCCACCACCTTGTTCGGGAAGTTCTGGAAGAAGCCCTCGAACGCCTTGCCAATCAGATAGAGGTTGCGCTCCACCGCATACTGCACGAACGGCAGGTCAGAGACCATGCGGCCCTGATCCTCGTAATGCTTGAGGGTGGCGGAGGCCAGGTAGAGGTGGCTCAGCACGTCACCCAGACGGGCGGAGATCATCTCCTTGCGCTTGAGATCGCCACCCAGCATCAGCATGGAGACGTCGGCGCACAGGGCCAGCCCCTTGCTCATGCGGGAGAGTTGCTTGTAGTAGCGGGCGGTTTCGCCAGCCACCGGGGCGCTGTTGAACTGGCCCAGGGTCAGCCCCTGGAACAGGGCACCGAAGAAGTTGCCGGTACCGAAGGCGATGTGCTTCATCAGCAGGGCGTCAAACTTCTCGAGACCGCGCTCCACATCGGTGTCGGCCGCCGCTTCCAGCTCGGCAAACACATACGGATGGCAGCGGGTGGCCCCTTGCCCGAAGATCATCAGGTTGCGGGTCAGGATGTTGGCCCCTTCCACCGTGATGGCCACCGGAATGCCCATGTAGGCGTAGCCGGTGTAGTTTTTCGGGCCCAGCTGGATGGCGCGACCGGCATGGATGTCCATGGAGTCATCCATCACCTGGCGGGCCATCTCGGTCATGTGGTACTTGGAAATCGCGGTGACGATGGCCGGTGCCTGACCCAAATCCAGGGAACCTGCGGTCATGCGACGAGCGCCTTCGAGCTGATAGGTGAGGCCGCCAATGCGGGCCAGCGCTTCCTGCACCCCTTCAAACTTGCCGATGGACATGCCGAACTGCTTGCGCACGTAGGAGTAGGCGCCCACGGTGCGGCTCGCCATGTGACCACAGGCGGTACCCAGAGCAGGCAGCGAGATGCCGCGACCGGCGGAGAGGCACTCCACCAGCATGCGCCAGCCACGGCCGGCGTAATCCGGGCCACCGATGATCCAGTCGAGCGGAATGAACACATCCTTGCCGAAGGTCGGGCCGTTCAGGAACGCCAACCCCATGGGGTAGTGGCGATCGCCGACGCGCACGCCTGGGTGACTGGTCGGGATCAGCGCACAGGTGATGCCGATCTCTTCCTTGTCACCCAGCAGTTTTTCCGGGTCATAGAGCTTGAACGCCAGCCCCAGCACGGTGGCACGCGGCGCCAGGGTGATGTAGCGCTTGTTCCAGTTCAGACGAATGCCCAGCACCTCTTCACCCTTGTGCATCCCCTTGCAGACGATCCCCTTGTCCGGGATGGCGCCCGCATCGGAGCCCGCTTCCGGCCCGGTCAGGGCGAAGCAGGGTACCTCCTTGCCGTTGGCCAGCCCCGGCAGCCAGAAATCTTTCTGGGCCTGGGTGCCGTAGTGCATCAGCAGCTCGCCCGGGCCGAGGGAGTTGGGCACCATGACGGTGACCGCGACACTCAGGCTCTTGGTGGCGATACGGGTGACGATGGTGGAGTTGGCAATCGCCGAGAACTCGCGGCCGCCGTAGGATTTCGGGATGATCAGGGAGAAGAAGCCTTCTTTCTTCAGATAGTCCCACACCGGCTCCGGCAGGTCCTTGGTCTCGTTGACGATCTTGAAGTCGTCCACCATGGCGAGCAGGGTTTCGACCTGGTTGTCGATAAAGGCCTGCTCTTCTGCGCTCAGCTCGGCCTTGCCGTAGCCGTGCAGTTTCTTCCAGTCCGGGTTGCCGCGAAACAGCTCCCCGTCCCACCAGACGGAGCCGGCCTCCATGGCCTCCCGCTCGGTGGCCGACAGGGGCGGCAGTATCTTCTTGAAGATGCCGAACACGGGGCGGGTCACCACCTTTTTACGGATGGCGGGGACACCGAGCACCACGGCTATCGCCAGCACCAGCAGGACAAGCAATGTGATCATACCGAAGTTCCTTCTATTTCACTGTTTCCGTTGATTATTGTTAGGTGTTACACGGCCAGGGAGAGCCTGGTCGACTCCACGGGCGCCCCGACACCGGACGCCAGATAAGGAATGACGTTGCGCACCAGCCCTTCCACATCGAGCTGCTGGCCAAAATCGGCCTGGGCGATGTCACGCAGGGCATCCGCAGAGGCCATGGTGAAGACGACGGTGCCCAGGGTGAAGTGCAGGCGCCAGAAGAGATCCGCTGGCGACAAATCCGGATTGGCCTTGGAGATGGCCTGGGTGATCCCGTGCAGGGTCGCCCCATAATGGGTGGTAATAAAGCGGCGCAGGTGGCCCTGACTGTCGATATAGCCGCGCCCCAGCAACTGCATGAAGAGCGCCGGACCATTCGCCCTGACGGCCGACAGTTTCATCAGGGGTTCGACAAAGCTCTCGAACACCTGCAACAGGGTCAGCTGATCCTGCGCCATCAACGTCTGCAACCGCCCGTCCAGTGCCGGCATGAAGAGGCTCAGATAACGGTCGAGCACCGCCTGGATAAGCTCCTTCTTGGAGCCGAAGTGATAATTGACCGAAGCCAGGTTCACATCGGCCTCGCTGGTGATCAGACGCAACGAGGTATCGGCGAACCCCCGCTCGGCAAACAGCACCTCGGCGGCGTCGAGAATACGGTTCTTGGTATCGATTTTACTCACTGGACACCTCACTTAAACGAATGTTTAAAAAGTACGTTTCACGCCCACTCATGTCAAGAGAATGTGAACAAGTGTTGGCTAAATGTTTTTAATCAAAAAAGAGGGAAGATGGCGGGAACTTCGCGGCGAGACGGCACTCTATATCTATGCCACTGCAATTAAACATTAAGTCTCGCCCAACCTGCGCCATGCTAGTTGGGCATTTTTTTGCCCTGCCGTCACCCGATGCGCCGACAGAGAACCCAAAAAAAAACCGTCGCAGGGGCGACGGCGGGGAAAACGGGTCTGACCATCCAGTGTCGACCCATCGATGGGTGTTCAGGCTTGCATCGATGTCGCCATCCTCGCAGTGAAACGTCATCAGACTTTGTCAGCACAGACCCAAATTGTGACAAAGTATGGCAACCAGCCACATGGCCCGGCTTCGCCAATCTTGCTATGCTGTCGCCTCATGCCAGAGGGGAGAGAAGATGAAGTATACGGTCGATACCCACACGCACACCGTCGCCAGCACCCACGCCTACAGCACCATTCACGATTACCTGCCCATCGCCAAAGCCAAGGGGATCAAGCTGTTCGCCACCACGGACCATGGCCCGGACATGGCAGATGCTCCGCATTACTGGCATTTCGTCAATCTGCACGTGTTGCCCAGGGTCGTGGACGGGGTCGGCATCCTGCGCGGCATCGAAGCCAACATCAAGAACATCGACGGTGAAATAGACTTCCCCGAGCGCTACGAATCGCGGCTCGACATGATCATGGCGGGCTTTCACGAACCGGTGTTTCCCCCCTGCGATCAGGCGACCCATACCCAGGCCATGATCAACGCCATTCGAAGTGGTCGGGTCGACATGATAAGCCACCCCGGCAACCCCGCCTTCCCTATCGATATCCAGGCGGTGGTCAAGGCAGCGGCTGAGTATCGAGTGGCGCTGGAGGTCAACAACTCCTCGTTCAGTCACTCCCGTGCAGGTAGTGAAAGCAACTGCCGCGCCATCGTCGAGGCAGCGCGCGATCTGGGTGCCTACCTCACTTTCGGCTCCGACTCCCACGTGGCATTCAGCCTCGGCGACTTTGATCACTGCCATCGGCTGGTCACCGAAGCCAACTTCCCACATGAGCGGATCCTGGCCCGCTCCCCCCGCGCACTGCTCGATTTTCTCGAGAGCCGTGGCCGTGCCCACATCCCGGAGTTCGTTGACCTCTGATATGCCTTAACATCATGAGCCAACTCATAAAATCGAGTTGGCTCAATTGACTTGTCCGGCTTTTTTCACGACTCTGAACATCAAGCCGCCGGTATAGCTCAGTTGGTAGAGCAGCGCATTCGTAATGCGAAGGTCGTAGGTTCAACTCCTATTACCGGCACCAGATAAAACAAAGGGTTAGCTTCTTCGTGGGGCTAACCCTTTGTGCATTTTTGCTATTTCGTACTTGCTCGCGTACTTGTAGAACCAACCATAGCTTTTGGCATTGCCTACTTCCTCCCCCTAAACTTGCCACCAGACGAGGCCTTAATTCACACCTTCACACGCGGTCTGCCTCGTGCAGTGTCGTGCTTGGGCAAGTTGCCTTTGAAAAAGGTACGGTGCT
Organism: Aeromonas sp. ASNIH1; assembly: GCF_002934285.1. Classification (NCBI taxonomy): domain Bacteria; kingdom Pseudomonadati; phylum Pseudomonadota; class Gammaproteobacteria; order Aeromonadales; family Aeromonadaceae; genus Aeromonas; species Aeromonas sp. ASNIH1. The sequence goes on from NZ_CP026228.1 coordinate 4,895,418, forward strand.
TTTTGAGTTTCAGCCTAGCGGCTGACTCTGATTTGGTCAGATAAGCAAGCGCTTTTTGTAAATAGCACCGTTTCGTCTTGTCGGCATGCCCCACCATGCCAATCCCGCACTCCCGGTATTCAGCCTTTTTCTGATTGCAATTATGCCCTCTGCCTCGATTGCCCGTGATACGCAACCATTCCTTAATGATGGCATCTGCATAGTAAACATCACGCTGGACATGAGCACCGTTCATAAAAACTGCCAGGTGAAAATGAAAGCCTGTTAGAGGTGCAAATTCCAAACGACAAGCATACCCGACCCAATTGGCAGCTAATGCCCCCTTACGACGGGTTTTAAACAGCGCTTTTTTGTGCTTGATGATCTCCTCAATAGAAAGCGCGTCCAAGAACTCCGTTTTGTAGTACAAATCGACCCGCAGCACCAGAAGACGAGCATAGCGCCCAAACAGCCGATTCACGTAGCGATGCAGTGATGCTGTATTCTTCTTAGCTCCCTTCATGAAGGTATGGCACTTTCCCTGCATAGTTTCAGACTTCAATTCCGATATCAACTGTTGATACCTGAACTTCAGATTGACCTGCGCATCTTTGCTGACGCCACCATCCATGATCATCTCATGAAGTTGATGCTTGACGACGAAATTGCACAAGCAAGCCAACTTGGGATGCAAATTAAAAAATTCCTGATGCTTGTATACCTGCATAGCAAGCGTGACTATATCTGATAGTTCTCTCCCCTCCTTAGTTAGAGGGTAAATCCACCCCAGAATTTCAGCTGAAAATAGAGCAGGGTGGGCATCCATCTGTTCCAGTTTGTCGATGAATTTGAATAGCGCCTGATAATGAATAGATTGAACAAGCATTTCACGCAACGCTCTTGTTATTGGAATTGCATTATTCATACGCAATGCTTTGCTTGGTTCTTTCTGTATAGGGATAGCATCAATGTCGATACTATTATGAACATACTTAGACATACCTTCCCTTTCATTTAATCCTTGGTGTTAGTAGCGTGTAAGGACATGTGGTCATGTCCTACTCGTACATCTGGTTACAGGCTTCATCTTGTTGATTACGCCTGTACTCTGATCCATCATTGTCGACTGTGAGTCTGAATGATTGGATAACCAGTTAGGTGGTTATTTATTATTCTGTTAAATACTGAGTTAGATGAACTATAAATAACATTAAAAACCAATATTAATGACTCGATGGCACGAAATATTTTTGAGGAAAAGGTTCGAACACATCTTAGTTTAACCAGTGCAAATGCTCTGTAAGAGTTATTTTTTATTTGTATAGTTAGTGTCTATTACCCCCCTTCTCTGCACTCACGCTATCATCTAACCAAGAGTGGGTTTTGTGAGTCACTGTTAGCTATGTAGACGCTTAACATTATCTCCGTTGGCTATAAATATGCTTATTGCTATATAAGCGCCTTTATAGCTACACATGAAATGTGTCAGATGCTACGTATTAAAGCACCTGCAGTTACACAAGTGCCCGTCTTTGCCCTGGCAGGTAATAGTTGACATAACTCGTGCCATTAAATTGGTGCTGGGTCACTGCCATGCGATTAACAAGTGCATTCAGTGCTCGCTCCAATTTTACTTTATTCCGGATGCAATTCGGACCAAATTTGCGGATATCATTCTTCTTGAATGCACCATTCTGGCTGCGATGCAGATTGATTTCCAGCCAACGTTCTAGTTCATTCGCCTCGCGAATATCGTTCGGAACTGTACGTTCTTTAAATTGTTGGATGAAATGCTGGAAGTACCAGTTAACAATAACTATTGCTGCATGCATGCTCACGTCAGAGATGACTGGACTACGTTTAGTAAAGCAGTGCAAGACTGCGGCAATTCTTGAAGCATGCTCCATGAATTTAGAAGCAAAGTCCCGGTACTCACGCCATTCTCCGAAGGGACCAATGTTGTTCTCAACGTAATTTGATGCTTCGAACCAGCGCGCACGGGCTTCTGGCGACAGTGTTAAGCACATTCTGGGCTTACCCAATTCACGGCGCATCTGAGATGCCTTAAGCAGTTTTTCTACCGTGTGGTAGAAGTCGTTCAAAGAGGTGGCATTGACATCTCCTGGCGACAACTCATCACAGAAAAATCGTGATCCCTGGGTTGAGTGGGGCTCAGACAACAAACAGCGAGCGAAAAACCCAGACTCGCGAGCCTGCTCGCCTTGACGATCAAGAAACCGTTCAAAGAGCGGCCCCTGAACCATCAGGGAAAGGCTAAATCGGTAATCACCGATCGTTGTCGCTCCCTGAGTCGATACTCGCATAGCCGAAATTGGTTTTGCCCCCCACAAAGAGTTCAGTACAGAGGTCTCGCGCATGAAATCACTGGCAAAAAGATGTGCGGACTCATCCGAGAAGACACCAATGGTGTGACCATAGGCGCTAATGGCATGTTTGATGGCTGCACTCGTCACATCATTCAGAAGCCACTTCTTATTCGATGGAACTGGAGGCTTGGCGGCCTCTACCATTCGTAATGCCTGTTTTTCAGACGAGGCATCTCCTTTCGCCAGAATGGCTTTATGCAACGCCTTCTTACATGCCTTTTGCTCTTCTTCCCAGACACTGAGCTCGATGGTGTATTGTTCATACGCATCACGATATTGCTGTTCTGCTAATAGTTCCAGTTTACGAAAAGGCTTCATCACCAGCTCGTCAACCGCTGTTTTTCGTTCGCCCGAGTCAGCCTTGGTAATAATAAACAGGGAGACTGGGTGAATAAGGTCTGCTTTAGGACTGACATCCACCAGATCTTGGCAAGCCAGTCCCATCGCACTGAGTACGGATGAGGCAATCAAACCAAGGGGCGCTTGAGTCTGCTGTTGGATCTGACGCATGACGTCTTGCAGCTGTTCATCGAGTACATGAACAGGAAATTCTCCAATCAGATTGAGCTTGATGGGGGTTGCGTACATTTTAAGATCTCCTTCGTTAATACAGGGGGAAACTACTGGATGCGTGAGGTAAGCCACTGATGTACTGATGACAGCAACCACCCCACTGAACTACTTCCCAAGCGCAACGGCTTGGGAAAGTCGGGGTCATAGGACTTGGATTTGGGGTTAAGTTTGTTGTAGATGGTCGAACGTGAAAGCCCCAGGATGCGAGCTAGCTCCTTGATGCGCACAACTCGATGTAACGTCTCACGGTCCCAGTAGTGACCATCTTCTTGCAAGTTCATGATTCATCTCCGCTTTGGTTTGGACTGAGGGCAGACTAACTCCTCCTGAAAAATGAAAACGCCGAAAATGTGCAGAGATATGGCTAAAAGCTGGAGAGCCTTTCAAACTCCTCGACAAGAAATTCTGTATAGGAACAGGCCATGGTATGGTTGACCCGTAGCGCGGCTTGCTTTTCTCTTTGCAGACTGGACGAAAGTAAAGAAGCGGAAAAAAATTACAAACACAGTACATATGCAGAGGTTTAAACAAGGTGTCACAACCAACAACCGATAAGCTAAGACCAAATGGCCATAGCCTCGATGAGTTCGTTACATTTATGTATGACGCTTTTGGATTGAGGGATGGTCGCCAACATCAGCTTCAAGAATTAAAGAGTATTGATGCCCTTTTAGATATGGTCAAAAAAATGACCATGGGCCTTGCTAAACATCTTGTGAGCAATAATGAAAAAAGCACCAATGTGCTCATGCTGTCAGATCAGCTCATGGTCATGTTTGACTTCATGAACCAGATGTTACTGCATTTCAATAGAACTGAAATATTTTCTGATTTATCAAGATCTCAACTGTATGTACTTTTTCTACGTGATGTGCAATTGCCTTTCATGAGACAAGCAATTGCACTTATCACCAATCAAGACGAACCTATTTTCCACTCACCATTGGATAGAAATGAGTTTCGTGCAGATAACTTGATGACTCACCTGTTGTACATGCTGACTCCTGAATATCTGCAACACGCAGAAGTAAACGTTAATGCATGGATGTGTAGACAAAAAAAATTTCTCAGCCATGGTGTTGGAACAACTTTTAAAAAGGCTCTTCGGGGGTATAAAGGAAAAACATCTATAATCAGTCTGCACACTATCGACAAGCTCTGTCAGGAATTACATGAGGATAACGTCTCTGTTTCCTCTAAGGAATTTCCCTCAATGAATGAGCTGAAATCATTTTGGTATGGGGCTAAATAGCTGTTCCGAATAGTAGATCACCGGAGGAAGGGAACTCAGTCCAGTTTGTGCGATCTGATTAGTCGCTAAACAAAACAAGCCACACCCAAAGGACTGAGTTGATGCCTATCCTACCACCTCTGCCACGACCACAACGGCGCCGCATTCACAAAATCATCCATGCCACCCGTGATAAAGGACATGCTCGTCGCTTGATGGCCATCTTGCTGTTACATGAAGGACGCACGATCACCGATGTTCATCACCTTACCGGCGCTGCGCGCTCGACCATCGGTCGTTGGCTTCGGTGGTATCGAGATGAAGGCATAGATGCGCTAGAAGCCTTACCGGCTGGCCGTGCCCCAGTCTTACCTATCGCCAAGATTGTCACCCTACTGGTGCTGCTCATGCAGTTTTCTCCGCAAGATTTTGGTTATCAGCGCAGCCGTTGGTGTACTGAACTATTGGCTATAAAAATCAATCGGTTAACAGGGCTCAATGTGGCAGCCTCCACGCTCCGCCGATGGTTACCTCGTATGGGCATTGTCTGGCGCAGGCCCGTGCCGACCTTGCGGATAAAAGACCCAGCCTATCAGGAAAAAATGGCGAATATCGACGCCGCGCTGGCCCGCTGTGATGCCGATAATCCGGTGTTTTATGAGGATGAAGTCGATATAGACCTCAATCCCAAATTAGGAGCCGACTGGATGTTCAGAGCGCAGCAAAAGCGGGTTGTCACACCGGGGCAGAATGCCAAGCATTATCTGGCAGGCGTTCTCCACGCAGGCAACGGAAGGGTACTTTACGTCAGCGGGATCAAGAAAAACTCATCGCTGTTTATTGCCATGCTGGAAAAGCTGCGCCACCACTACCGACGAGCCAAAACCATCACGTTGATCCTCGATAACTACATCATTCACAAAAGCAAACAGACCGAGCGATGGTTGAAGAAGAATCCCAAGTTCTGCCTGGTGTTCCAGCCAGTTTACAGCCCTTGGGTTAATCACATAGAACGGCTATGGCACAAGTTACATGAAACCATCACGCGCAATCATCAATGCAGAGGGATGGCAAACCTGCTGGCCCGAGTGAAACACTTCATGGATACCGTGTCTCCTTTCCCGGGGAATGGCTATGGCACAGCGAAGGTGTAGCACTATTGGGATCAGTTATTTAGAATTGCAATATTTTTCTCTAGACATATTGATTTTTCAATTAGTCCTATGTATGCACTTGAAGAGCTGAAGGACAACTGTCTATCTTTATTCACAGACTTATTAAAATCTGACTCTCCATACCTGCACTCAGATACACTGATGGCATTTTTCGACAAAGTCAGTACGAAAATAGCTAAATCCTCGCTAACAAGTGACGAACTTAACGTGATATTTAATACCATATCAGATAGTTCAAAATATAATATCCTCCCACCACGAGGAAAAATAATAAAGCCTATTATCCAATTCTGTTACGACTTCAATGCTGTAATCTCGTTTATTGCCAATGGTGAGCTAATAAATTCTCACGAGCGTTCGCTATCAATTCTAAATAGCGAAAATAACTTTTCAGCCGGGCGACTCCACAGTATTTTAATCCGTTTAATGTTAGCATTAAAGATAAAGCTGTATGTTTCCAGTATAAAACACCGCGAATATGAGAATATTGCGAAAGTAGCATTTTTACATGGAGGTACAGGCTTTTCGTTAGAGAAAAGCCCTCAAGATCCATTTAAAGAAGTCAATGAAAGTGTGTTTTCTACACCATCAATCCTTTATGCATTCTCTTCCATTCAAACCTATGCAGATGTTTTGGAGTGTATTGAGACACTTTCAATGGAAGAAAAAACAGCAATGATGATCCCATTTCCAAATAAGCTAGAAAGGGCTCTGAATACACTTTATAGCTCATATCCTGACTTGCATGCTGCGCCATTAGATAAAATCAGAGTATTATTGACGCCATTCATGAAAAGTAATTGCATTCCCTACATACCAAAATCTACACTTTACAACTGTCTATGCGAGATAAATTCACTCATTGATTTTTGGCCATCTTGGATAATGGAACAATCCGTTAATGTTCAACGATTCAGTCGCGAATCTATTTACTTAAAAGGAAAAATTCTTCATTCAATTGATCCTTATCGATACAAAATAGATTTTCATAAAAATCATGATGTGCTCAATTATGCCGAGTTAACTTTAAAGAGTGATGGCCAGCGTGTTTTACAAGAGTATGTTCCTTTTCCTCTTGAAGAGGAACTGTATAACCATTATGCATTTGAAATATTTTCCAACGAAATAAAAAAACGATTAAAAAAATAACAATCAGTTCCAACAATACACCTCCAGCGAAGTGCGCTTCTGCTACTCCCGCTACAATAGCAAAAAAAAGCACCCCAAATAGGCCCCCTTCGAAACCCCTTCTTGTTTTTTGATTTTAACAAAAAGAAACTCAAAATAATTTTAAACCTATATTCCCATCTTGAATTAACCAATGAATGGGATTTTACACATGGCACATCTGATCGACACCATAGCCTACACCGGCCAAACCCCCTGGCATGGCCTCGGCAATATATTGCCCCCGAAACAATCTCTCGATATCTGGCTGCAGGCAGCCGGGATGAATTGGACTATTGAGCAGAGTGACGTAATGTTTAACGTCGCCTCCGATGCACTCCATATTCGTCCTTATTCAGACAGCAAGGTTTTGTACCGCTCTGATAATCTGGAACCTCTGTCGGTTGTTTCACGGAGATATAATGTGGTCCAGCCTCATGAGGTGCTGCACTTTTATCAAGACTTGGTAGAAGTAGGCGGCTTTGAGTTGGAAACTGCAGGTTCGCTCAAGGGCGGCCGCAAATTATGGGCGCTGGCTAAAACAGGTCAAGATATGAAGCTGAAAGGTGGCGACAGGGTAAAATCATACCTACTGCTTGCCACCAGTTGTGATGGTACGCTGTGCACTACAGCACAATTTACCTCGCTACGAGTTGTCTGTAATAACACATTGCAAATAGCATTGCGGGATAATACTGGGGCGATCAAGGTTGCCCACTCAACCCAATTTAATGCTGCTGCCGTCAAAGAAGCATTGGGCCTTGGCATGGCAAATTGGGATCGTTTCCAGCAAGAGATGGCGGCGTTGAGCAATCGTCCAATATCCCCAGTAGAAGCCCTTAATTTCTTCGGTGAGCTACTCAATGATCCGGCTGGCGATGATGAGAATATTATTCTCAGTCGTCCCGCTCAAAAACTGCACGAGCTGTATATGGGCGCAGGCATGGGTTCAGAGCTTGCCAGTTCCCGCAATACCGCCTGGGGGCTGGTTAATGCAGTCACCGAATACGTGGATCACCACCGCCGTGCTCGTAGCCAAGATCACCGGCTCGATTCCGCCTGGTTTGGTCAGGGCGCCCAACTCAAATCCCAAGCCTTGAATCAAGCTCTCACCCTGCTGCAGTAATTCCGTTTCCCCATTCAAACCGCATAACGACCTCACCCGGACTGGCGCAAGCCAATCCGGGCGTAGCCATTTATGCCGTCAACAAGGAATAGTCATGAAAGCAAAAGCCAAATATGGCCAAGTGCATATTCCGGCCGATCATGAACACCGATTCCGGTTCAACGTGAACACCATTTCCGGACCAATGTGAACGCTCATTCCGGCTCAACCTGAACACTTTGCTCCTCCTTTCCGGAAACAGTGTTCAACATCCCGGAATCACTGTTCACATTCACCGGAATCATCCTTAACGCATTGATTTAACAACCTTTGATACGCTCTCCCTTTTGCCAGGGAAGAGCCTATGTCTGCCAAGAGGATTGCAATGCGTAAAATTCGTGAAGTGCTGCGACTGCGGCTGGAAGCTGACCTCTCTGTTCGCCAGATAAGTTGCTGCACCAAGGTCAGCGTTGGCTCCATCCAGAAACTCCTCAAAAGTGCCCAGACGCTCGGCCTGACCTGGCCCTTACCTAGCCAGCTTGATGATGGCCAACTGGCGGCCCTGTTCTATCCGCAGGCCGATACCACCATCTCGGCCCGCCATGTTGTACCGGATTGGCCCTCTGTCCATCAGGAGCTCAAGCGTAAGGGGGTCTCCAAACAACTGCTCTGGGAGGAGTACACCCAGCGCTATCCCAACAGCTGTTACAGCTACTCCCAGTTCTGCGACCGTTACAAATCCTGGTGTCAGTTGCAAAAGCGCTCCATGCGCCAGATCCACAAGGCGGGGGAAAAGCTCTTTATCGACTACTGCGGGCCCACGGTGCCCATCGCCTCGCCCTCCACGGGGGAGGTCCGTCAGGCCCAGATCTTTGTCGCCGTGCTTGGTGCGTCCAACTACACCTTTGCCGAGGCTACCTGGTCACAGTCACTGCCGGACTGGTTGCAAAGCCATGTCCGTGCCTTTGAGTTTTTCGGCGGTACACCGGCACTGCTGATCCCCGACAACCTCAAAAGCGGTGTCAGCAAGGCTTGCCGATACGATCCCGAGCTCAACCCCAGCTACCAGCAGTTGGCCGAGCACTATCAGGTGGCAGTGATGCCAGCTCGCCCTTACAAGCCCAAGGATAAAGCCAAGGCTGAGGTGGGTGTGCAGATCGTCGAGCGCTGGATCCTCGCCCGCTTGCGCCACCAGACCTTTTTCTCGCTGGCCGAGCTCAACCAGTGCATCCGGGCCTTGCTGGACGAACTCAACGAGCGCCCGTTCAAGCAACTGCCCGGTAACCGGCGCGAGGCGTTTGAGCAGTTGGACCGCCCGGCGCTGGGACCACTGCCGGTGCATCCCTATCGCTATGTCGCCATCAAAACGGTCAAGGTCAACATCGACTATCACGTCAGCTATGAGCAGCACCACTACTCGGTGCCACACCAGTATGTGGGCCAGCAACTGGAGCTCCATGCTGGCGACACTTTGCTTCAGGTCTATCACCAGCAACATCTGGTCGCGAGCCATCCGCGTAAAACCATCCCGGGGATGAGCACGCTCCCGGAACATATGCCGGAACGCCACAGCAAACAGCAACGCTGGACGCCAGGCCGTCTCAAGCAATGGGCTGCTGACATCGGACCGGGCACCTTGTGCTGGGTTAGCGAACGGCTGGAAGAGAAAGCCCATGCCGAGCAGGCATACCGACTCTGCCTGGGGCTACTGAGTCTTAGCCGGGAGTATCCGCCATCACGGGTCGAGGCCTGCTGCCAGTTGGCTAATCGGGAAGGACTGGTGCGACTCAAACAGCTCAAGTCGGTGCTGAGCAGTGGCCGCGACAAACTGCCCGCAAGCCCGCTGAGCTACCCAGAGTTATCGCAAGAGCACGAGAACATCCGTGGCCCCCAGAGCTTCCACTAAAGAGGATACGCCCCATGACCCAACAAACCCTGACCCGCCTGAGAAACCTGAAACTGACCGGCATGGCGGATGCAGTGCAACAACAACTGGAACAGGCCAGTACCTACGAAGGGCTGCCCTTCATCGAGCGTCTAAGCCTGCTGGTCGAACACGAACAACTGAGCCGGGAGCAACGTAAACAAGCTCGGCTAGTCAAGCAGGCGCGGCTCAAACTCCAAGCCACGGTGCAAGAGGTGGACTACCAGTCTGCACGCAACCTGGAGCGGTCACAGGTTGCAAACCTGGCCCAAGGAGAGTGGCTGCGCCGAGGCCAGAACCTGCTCATTACCGGCCCCTGTGGCTGTGGAAAAACCTACCTGGCTTGTGCGCTGGGCTACCAAGCCTGTCAGCAAGGGCATAGCACTCGTTACTACCGGCTGCCACGTCTGCTGCTTGAACTGAGCCAGGCCAAGGTAGATGGCAGTTACGCCAGACTGCTGGGTCAACTGGCAAGGATAGAGCTACTGGTCCTCGATGACTGGGGACTGGAAGCGGTGAATGCCGAGCAACGCAACGCACTGCTGGAGATCATGGATGATCGGTATGGGAAATACTCGACGGTCGTGGTCAGTCAGTTGCCAACGGAAGAGTGGTACGCGAGCTTGGGGGACAACACCCTGGCAGATGCGATCCTGGACCGGCTGATGCACAACGCTCACCGGCTGTCACTGAAGGGAGAATCGATGAGAAAGAGGAGAAGTGAGTTGACCCAATCTGAACAGTCGAGTTAGGGAAAGTGCGAACAAGTATCCCACGAACAAAAAATGAAAATTTTAGTCATTTAATATCAATGGGTTACCAGTAAATGCTCTCGTGCCATATGACTTATTCGCACCTTCCCTAGGACTCTCATAGCAACATAACGCCCCACATAAACGGCGCGAGGTACGAGCGTCCGGCGACCGAAGGGAGCGAATTTGATGTGATTGTTAGCTGTTTTCATATTCGGTTGCCTTTGGATAGATTGCAGCTTTCACACAGCAATTGAAGGTTACGAACGCTATTACTGCCCCCTTTTGAAAAAGGAACAATATGATCAAAACACAACTTAGCCTTTGAGCCACACTCGACGCATTTGCCCCCATCACGCTGCCAGACTTCCCGCTGAACCGCCCTAGGGATAGCCTCTCTACGAGGCTTAACGGGTTTAGCTTTTGGCATTTTTGAGACATCAACGGGAATTAAACCTTCTGCGGTTACAGGCTCGTGTTCCTCTGGCGTTGGGCTGGCTTTAAGTTGAGGTAAAGGTGCAAATGCTTTAAATGCATTTATGTAGGCTACAAGATCATCAAGTTCTTGGTCGCTTGTAACTATGAGCTTTAAGGCAGGGTTGCCTTTTTTTAGACCAGGCGATGCATATGTATTGCTGTGACGTCCTGACTCGCCTGCATACTCAAGTGCTATTTCAGGAACTTCTTCGTTTTCTGGTGGGTATGGAAGCCAGACAAATGCATTATCTTCCCTATTGGGCTGGTCTGTTTGAACTACCACCCCTAAGTTGTCCGTAACATCCCATGCTTTAACTTTAACCGTGGTGCGAGAAGGGGCGCCAAATTCTTTGGTAATTCTTTCAATGACTCGATCTTTAAACATTCAGACCAGTTCTCCGTTGTTTTTCTACAGCTAACAATTTATTGTACGGAATCTATCCGTGATTTTGGGGTGGATCGGGTCGTCATAGTCTGGTGTGAGACTATGTACCGGAAGCTTGAAAATCTCGGATAAAGCCCGCTTTGGCAATGTTTTTGTACCGCATAGATTATGCAAAAATGCGGAAAGTTTCTTCATAGTCAGCAATGGGACTTGCTCGTGTATATACTGTTTATATATACATGTGGAGGTGACTCATGCGCAAGCCTCATTCGCCGTTTTTGGCAAGCATCTATGAGCAGATGTTGATGCTGCGTTACGCGATGGCAACCGTTGAAGCCTATCTGCACTGGATCAAGGCATTTATCCGTTTTTCCCGGATGAAGCATCCGGTCGAGCTGGGTGAGGCGGAGGTTCAGCAATTTTTGTCCTATCTGGTCACCGAGCGCCATGTGGCTGTCAAGACTCAGGCCCAGGCGTTGAATGCGCTGGTCTTCTTGTATCGCACTGTCTTGTTACGGCCTCTGCAGCTCGAGATGAAATTTACGCGCAGCCAGCGCCCTCCCAAACTGCCAACTGTTTTGACGCAAAGTGAAGTCCGAGCCTTGTTGCTGGCTATGCCAGTTCATCTTCGTCTCTTGGCGCAACTGATGTATGGCAGCGGACTCAGGCTGATGGAGGTGATGCGCCTGCGGGTGCAGGATATCGACTTCAACTACCTCTGCCTGATGGTCTGGAATGGCAAAGGGGGCAAGCACAGGCGTGTGACTCTGGCCTCGGAACTCATTCCGGCCCTGCGGGAGCAAATTGCCTACGTCCAGCGCTTTTATATGACGGACTGCTTAAACGACGCGTATGCCGGGGTGGCCTTGCCGACGGCATTGGCGCGCAAGTATCCGGCCGCCAGCAAAGAGCTGGGTTGGCACTACCTGTTTCCGGCATCCCATCTGAGTCGCGATCCTGTCGATGGGGCCTTGCGTCGACATCATCTGGATCCAACCACCCTGCAAAAAGCGGTTCGTGCCACGGCGCGTCAGTTGCAGCTGGGAAAACCGGTCACCTGTCATACCTTGCGCCATTCCTTTGCCACCCATTTGCTGGCGCGGGGGGCGGATATTCGAACCGTGCAGGAGCAACTGGGCCATTCTGATGTTCGAACCACACAAATTTATACCCATGTGCTGCAAAACGGCGCCAATGGGGTACGTAGCCCTTTGTCTGATCTGTAATGGTTGGGGGGCGGGACGCTCGGTTTTTCAGAACGAGTGGCCTGACGCAGGCACGCTACCGCCCTTAGGTTACAGCTCCTAGAGGCTGACATCCGTTTCAGGTGGTGGCTTGTTACCCGGGCCATTTTCATCCTGATGGCCTGTTCTTTTCGTCAAACTATGCTACGGATTTCAGTTTCATATGGAAATAAATAATCGACGGGATTTGCAAAAATGTGCGATAGACAGGGAAGGTGCGAACAAGTTCCTGATATGAGATCATCATGTTCATCCGGAGCGCATCCCAGAGGGACATCATGAGCCATCAACTCACCTTCGCCGATAGTGATTTCAGCACTAAGCGCCGTCAGACCCGAAAAGAGATTTTCCTCTCCCGCATGGAGCAGATCCTGCCATGGCAGAATATGACCGCTGTCATCGAGCCGTTTTATCCCAAGGCGGGCAATGGCCGACGGCCCTATCCGCTGGAAACCATGCTACGCATTCACTGCATGCAGCATTGGTACAACCTGAGCGATGGCGCGATGGAAGATGCTCTGTACGAAATCGCCTCCATCCGTCTGTTTGCCCGGTTATCCCTGGATAGCGCCTTGCCGGACCGCACCACCATCATGAATTTCCGCCACCTGCTGGAGCAGCATCAACTGGCCCGCCAATTGTTCAAGACCATCAATCGCTGGCTGGCCGAAGCAGGCGTCATGATGACTCAAGGCACCTTGGTCGATGCCACCATCATTGAGGCTCCCAGCTCGACCAAGAACAAAGAGCAGCAACGCGATCCGCAGATGCATCAGACCAAGAAAGGCAATCAGTGGCACTTTGGCATGAAGGCCCACATTGGTGTCGATGCCAAGAGTGGCCTGACCCACAGCCTAGTCACCACCGCGGCCAACGAGCATGACCTCAATCAGCTGGGTAATCTGCTGCATGGAGAGGAGCAATTTGTCTCAGCCGATGCTGGCTACCAAGGGGCGCCACAGCGCGAGGAGCTGGCCGAGGTGGATGTGGACTGGCTGATCGCCGAGCGCCCCGGCAAGGTAAGAACCTTGAAACAGCATCCACGCAAGAACAAAACGGCCATCAACATCGAATACATGAAAGCCAGCATCCGGGCCAAGGTGGAGCACCCGTTTCGCATCATCAAGCGACAGTTCGGCTTCGTGAAAGCCAGATACAAGGGGTTGCTGAAAAACGATAACCAACTGGCGATGTTATTCACCCTGGCCAACCTGTTTCGGGTGGACCAGATGATACGTCAGTGGGAGAGATCTCACTAAAAACTGGGAATAACGCCTTAAATGGCGAAGAAACGGTCTAAATAGGCTGATTCAAGGCATTTACGGGAGAAAAAATCGGCTCAAACATGAAGAAATGAAATGACTGAGTCAGCCGAGAAGAATTTCCCCGCTTATTAGCACCTTCCCTAAAATGAAAGAAGCCAATGCGGTCTTGTTGATGGATAAATTTATCTACTACCTGAAGCAACACCGCTTATATACCCGCACACTTGGAATTATTTGAGTCTCTAACAATGAGGGGATCTCTGAGCCCGCGATGTGGTCAAGCGGGCACTGCACTACAATGCTGCCGCCCTGATATTGGTGCATAACCACCCGTCGGGATACCCGGAACCCAGCCGGGCAGATATCGAGATCACCCTGCGCCTACAGAATGCCCTGGCACTGGTGGATATCCGGATTTTGGATCATCTGGTCGTCGGTACTGAGGGTGTGGTGTCGCTGGCAGAACGAGGGAATTTGTAACTACCACGCCGGTCAGGGAGCACATGGAGGAAGGCATGGTCAGCAGTGAGCTCTACTACGACTTACCATCATTAGGAGTACACAGAAAATGGGAACCATAGGGAGTTGGGGATTACACACCCAAGTTCAACCACGTTTTGGCGCACGTGCAATTGTCGAACGAAACAGGGTCTCCCTATTTTTGGATCGCTGCGGCGTCTATGGCGATGGCCCACTCCATTACTACAGACCCATGGCACTTGTCATTTCTCTTTCGCTGACGGCTTCGGGGGTGACCACTGCATCTTTCAGCATCAGCTTGCCGCGCAACAGGCGATCCAGATGGACATCGAACGCATCAAATCGCGGGTGAGTCAGGGTCGGCAAGTGGATAAACACTGGTTTTTGCTGGCCGATGCGGTAGACCCGGTCTGAGGCCTGGGCCTCTTTGGCTGGGTTCCAGTGACGCTCCAAGTGGATCACATGGTTGGCACTGACCACGGTCAGACCGACCCCTGCAGCCACAGGGGACATGATTATCACATTGAAACCGGCTTGAGCCTCGAACTGGCTGATCAGCTTCTTGCGCGTCAGATCCTCGACTTTACTGGCCACCGCCTTGGTGTCGCCATTGATGATGGCGATATCCAGGCCGTAGATCTGATCCAGCCAGAGCTTGAGTACTCGCTGCAACCGCTTGGTCATCATAAACAGAATGACTTTTTCGTTCTGGCTACGGATCTGCTCCAGTAGCTGCAGAACAATGGTGAGCTTGCCGGATTCCTGCATGTACTGACGGGCCTGCTTGGCATCCTGACTGTAGAGCGCAGCTTCGTCATCCAGCCTTGGATGCAATGAGATGCTTCTGAGCCGGGAGAGTGCAGCCAGGGCCGCTCCTTGCATGTTTTCGTCACTAGCCCGGCGACTGCGATACTCATCGAGTACGGCATCATAGGCCTGCAACTGTAAGCCGCTCATGACGCGGCTCAATTCGGGGTGATAGCGTTGCAGCTGGCTATCTGCTTGCTGTACGCCACTACATATGGTCTTGCTGGGTAGTCCCTTGAGCTGCTCCTCTTTGACTCGGCGTAACATGAAGGTACCTACGGTGCGGCGTAATTGCTCGCCGATTTGGATACGGATCAGGTCGCGTTCTTGCTCTTCGGCATTCAGAATGGGTTTTATCCAGCTGTCCCGGTAGTGTTGCCAGCTACCGAGCAGCCCGGGTTGGGCGGTATCCAGCAAACACCAAAAATCTCCCAGGCTGTTCTCCACTGGGGTTCCGGTTGCCAGCAGCTTGAAGTCAGCCTTGAGGCCTTTGGCTGCACGGGTCTGTAAGGCATTGGGGTTCTTGATGTTTTGCGCTTCATCGAAGATCACCATACCCCAGTCGATGCGGCAGAGTGAAAACTGGTAGTCCCGCAAGGTTTGATAAGTGGTGAGTACTAGCCGTCTGTCCATGTCCAGCCGATGGATCCCGGCCTCTGGGCCTATGGCCAGGGCATAGCGGATGCTTTGTTCATCTAGCATGCCGCTTTCATCTGCCAGCGAGGCCAACTGTACCGACTCTCTTTCTGCACCTCGGATCCGAAACCTCCCTAGATCACGACCTGCTTGCAACACCACCTGGTCGCGAAACGGCACGCTGTTATAGGTCTTGGCGACCTCATCTTCCCAGTTCTCCAGCAGACTCAGTGGCGCCACCACCAGAATGGGCTTTTCTGCCTGGCCCAGGCTGCGTTGACGATGCAGGTATTCACCGATGGTCACCAAGGTCATATAGGTTTTGCCCAACCCCATGTCATCGGCCAGCAGGCCGCCTTGCAGTCGGTAGAGATCCTCGGGATCTTCATGCAAGGCCACATTCAGCAGTTTTAGCATCCATTCGATGCCTTCTTGCTGGTGAGAGAAGGGCGTGCGCGCATAGCGTGACCAGTCAGGTGAGGCTGGCAGGGTGGCGAAATTGGTCTTGTTCAACAAGGTGGTATGGATGGCATCCGCCTCCTTGAGAATGACGGCAACGCGCTCTTTGACTTTTTCTTCGTCTACTGGTGTCTCAAGTGTGACTGATTCATCTGCTGGTTCATCGTCGAGGCCAGAATGGCCGGCAAGACGTTGCTTGATGGCGGTAACTTGTTTTTCCACTACATCGACGTTGGTGATGTCGATCGTCTGTTCACCAAAAGTCAGAGTGCTGGCGCCTTGGGCTCGTGCCGCTTGCAATAGATCTTCAAAACGTTGCAATTCCTCAGGCGACTGAATAAGTCCGCTGAGTACCTCCGGGGGTGATGGACGGGAGTCAAGAGCAAACCAATTGTTTTGGTTGGTATCCAGCCCGCCAAAGTCCATGTACTGTAGTCGGCCTACACCTGCGACCCTAATGGAGAAACCAACCTCGAGATTAACCAAGGCGGCATCCAAAAAAGCGGTAGGGGTGGCAATAAACTCATTGACCTTGTCGGCAGGAATGCGTGTATTGGCCAGTACGTTGCGGATCCCGGCCAACCGGGGTTCGTCCAGCAGTACTACGCGATTATCTATTCGCAACACGCCGCCATTAGCGCTCATATCTATCTGCGCCCATCGCTTCTGCAATTGATCTGGCGTGGATCCCTCTCCCAGACAGGGGCAAAGCTGCAGGCTACCATCCGGCATGCGGGTGGCTATGATACCTATGTTGTCCGGCACCACTACGTCAAGGCGCTCAAAATGACTAAGGTCGATGCGCATACCACTTCGTGCCGCCGTTTGCAGCTCGGCCATCAGTCGCAGGTTAGCGGTTTCGCCTCGCAGCTCGGCTGTCAGGGTCTCGTGTTGCTCCCAAGCCATCAGTCCCATTAATTCTGCTGGCGTCAGCCAATAGCATTCTTGGCTACCCAAGTACAGAAAGGGCCCTTTGCGGGTAAAGGGGGTTTCCCCTTCAGGCATACTGGCGGTAATGGCTACCCGAAAGCCGCTGTTACCGGTTCGGCCGTGAATCGTGGAGACAAATTGCCCGGGGAAGCGGGGCGGCAGGTCCAGGATCTCGGCTTGTTCGCCATCCATACCAGTGATGTCTTCTGCCTCAATATGAAAACCATTAGCAGTGGTCTCGGCCACACCCTGCTCGGCCAACATGTTGAGGCAGATGAGTTGCACCTTTTGCCGGGTGTTCCCCTGTCCTACTTGCAGTGATTTGAGCTCACTTGCTGGCAGGAAAAAATTCAACCCGCTGGAGTCAGGTTGGCTGTGAAAACCTAACTGGTTGTTGATGGCGTTGTCCGTGTCGCCAATAAAGGATCGCAAGAATTCGACTAAGCGCATTTAGTGGCCTTTATGATGCTCTTCATAAGCGGTTAATTCCGCGGCTGCTACGGATGTGAGGTGCCAGCCATATTGGCTGTTTTGCCAGCAGAGCGTACCAAGGGGCCCATAAAGCTGTTGATTGATCTCTTGAACTGTCATGCCCAAGACGTTGGCGCCATGACGAGCTCTGTCACCGGCATTGCTGGCAAAATATTGCAGTACCTTAAGCTCTAGCGGTTTGAGCTGGCTAACCCGGGGGCAGAGTTCGGAGAGCGAAGGCTCCGCAACAGTGTTAGCGCTGGTTATTTCATCCGAATGGGGTGTTGCTGGAGTGGGTTTGTTCTTGTATTTGAACCTGCCATTCAGCTTTGAAAGCTGCTCAGCTGATAACTTGTTCACTGCACGTGACGCATTCGCTGGGAGCTGCTGGGGTTCTTCATAAAGCTTGGCCTGATGGGATGCCTCCCTGACTTGATCTACTGGTGATGGACTGAGACTAGTTAGAGCTGACTGGTGAGTTATCGTGTCGACAAATGACTTGGCTGTCGGCTGGCTGGGAGTTGGCACCGGTGTCCGTTTGGGATTGACTGCAGGGATGCCAAAGCGGCGAAGCTGGTATTGGTAGTCCTGGCGGCTCAGTAGTTGCTCCATATCCAGACCGATGCCGTTGTCTGCCAAGAAGGTGAAGACCTTGTGCTGCCAAGTGTGTGGTGTGTGGACGATGCTGGCGAGAGGAAGATTGCCATATCGTTTTTGGTAGCCAGCAGGAATGGTGGATGTCAGTGCGGCGTGGCTGAATATCCGTTTCTCATAAGTGGTCAGTATGTCACTTGGGGGCGCCAAATAGACCCAAATTTTGAAACTGTGGGAACCTTCAATCAGGTAGAAATCGCCACAGTCCAGATAGATCACCGCTTTATCGCTCATAGCCCCATCCATGGGAGCGAAGCTGGTTTTTACTTCCTTACCCAAAATCCCTTTAACGATTTGCTGGGCCCGGTTACCGAGTAGCAGACGGGTATTACGGATCAGTTTGAGTTTGAACAAGCCCTCCAGAAACAGCTTTCTGGCGGGAAACATCCGCTGTAATTCGTCGTTATGACTCTGGATCCCATATTGCTCAACGGCCTGCAAAAAGAGGCGAAGATCCTCTTTGGATAGCCAGCCTCTGACCTTTTGAATCCGTGCCTCGCCCAGTGGTTGCCACCATTGACGGTAATTTGTGGCGGCGCTGGATATGCGGGGATCGCCTGCCAGGTTGAGGATGAAGGTTTGCCAGACATCGCTGGGCTCCTGGCCTGTACGGTCGATCAGGATCTCCAGCGCGGCATGGCCGATACAGCGGTCCCCCTCAAAGGGAGCCTTGCTGACCGAGGGTTTAAGTAGCTCATCCATCACAGGTGACCATTCGTCCAGTGACAAAGTGCGCAAGGTCTCGAGATAGAAGTGAGCACGACAGATATCGCCGTAACGGCCATCATCCAGGCCTTGCAGGCCCAGTTCGCTAAATGTCACACCAAGCTCGCGTCCTGCTTGTAGCGTCTGCTCTGCAAGTTGACGAGGGCCGTCCAATCCAAGAAGTTTGTGTCCTTCTTGTTTTAGGCTGATGAGCGGGTTCGGCCGCAGGGTGGCAATACGAGGTTCTGGCAGTTGCTCCAGTTGTGACAGCAGTGCCAGCTCCAGCATGGCACGAAATCCATCATGTTGGTCTAACAGGTCGAATTGACGAAAGTAGAGCTGCACCAACTGCTGGAGTGTGATGCGGGTCAGCCTGGGTTGTTGGGCATGCAACAGCGCGGAGAGGAGTTGGGGGCTGAGCAGTCGCTCGGCATACCGGTCGCCACTAAGCCAAAACCAGCTAAGGGCTCGTGCAGTGAGTCGGCGCTTCAGTAGTCCAGGTAATGCCTCAAACCGGCCTGAGATGGCCATGTTGCGCAGTGAGGTGAGCATCTGGCTGAAGGCGTCGTTGTGCCCTGCAGCCCCCTCCATCTTGGAAGCCTTCGTCTGGAGTTCGGCCCAGGCGTTTACCGTGGGTAGGCCCCAAGAGGTTTCCATGGATTTGGCCTCGGGCAACTTCATTGCTGAAGTTCCTCCTGCAGCCGTTCCTTCACTTGTTCGTACTGTGCGCTGTCTGGTCTGCGGATGGTAAAACGAATGTCGATGCGACGATTACGCTTAAAATCTGTCTCCGTCACTTGATTAGACACCGCTGGCCGTGTTTCTCCATAGCCACTGACCGAAAAGAGGGGATGGCCATCTCTATTTTTCAGCCGGGATAGTTGTTCATCACCGATGAGTGATTTTTCCCAAAACTGCCAGAGGGAAATGGCGCGGAAGGTTGACAGCCCCCAGTTACCCTTGCCCATAAAGCCCTGCAGGGGACGGTTGTCGGTATGTCCTTCGATGAAGATGGTATCTAGGAACTCCACTCGATTGTCACGAGAGATTACCATGTTAAGCACTTCGCCTATTTCCCTGGCCCGAGATTGATAGGTCGGACTTATATCAAAGGCGCCAGTTTCAAAGCCGAGCAGTTCGTTGGGAATGCTCAAGACGGTGTGATTCTGGCTGACCTCTACCTTGATGCCGCGCTTGCGCAGGGTCTCTACTGCTTCGTCAAGAATTGTGCGGCGTACTTGCTCGGCTTGTTTTAGCGCGACAATCTCTTCTTCAAACTTGGCTTGTTTATGCTCCAGTTCTTTTTGGATCTCCATCAGCTGCAGGATCAGGATCACCGAGGCCATAATAAAGATGACGAGCAGGGCGGACATGATGTCGGAAAAGGACATCCAGTAGGGGTTTTCTTCGTCAACGTTGGTGGTTTGAGCTTTACGAAATTGCATCAGCGTTGCTCCAGCTCATCCAGCACACTGCTCATGGCTTCGGCCGTGTGATACATCTTGGTGGCATATTCCAGAGAAACCTTGTTCCACTGATCCATACGCTCATGAACCTGGGCGCTGACTTCGCTGGCGTATTTTTGCAGCCACTGTTCAGCCTGTTTTTCGATGGCTTCAACTTGGGAACGCAACGTCTCGCCTAAGGCATTGAATTCGGTTCTCACCCCTGTCAGGAATTGTTGCTGCGTTTGCTTCATCTCAACAAAGCCATGGCGAGCCTCACTGGCAGCCTGTTCGAACCGCTCCGCTCCCTGCAGCAGGCCATCTTGCAATCTGGCCAGCATTTCGGCTTGTTGCTTGAGTTGATCAGTAAGTGCAGCATTTTGGCTACCGGCTTGCTCGATTTGTTGTGTCACTTGTTCCAAGCGCTGCCCCAGTAGATCGGCGGCAGAACGGACATTGGTGGAGAGCAGGCCTAGCTGATTGGCACTGCTGTCCATATGCTTGCTGCTCTGGGCTGCGGAATCGGTCACTTGCTGCAAGCGAGTCAGCAATTGCTGGTGCTGTTCCGCCATTTGGCGGCTTTGTTGTTGACCGGCTTGCACTGAGTCGGCTAAGGCGGTCAACAACGCTTGCTGCTGTTGTGTTACGTCAGTCAGCTGCTGTTGGAATTTATCCTGACGAATCTGTTCGCGAACATCCGCCTGAGCACCTTGTTGACTTACGTTATCCAGCAGTTTGCCAACGGCATCCTGCAATGTGTTCTGTTGTTGCTGTACGGCCGAGGTCATAGCCTCGATTTGCTGTTGGCTCGCGGTGCCCAGACTGCCCAGCATTTTTTGTTGCTGCTCCAGTAACGTGGTTTGCTGTTGCTCATGTTGCTGGGCCAAGTCACCCATCATCTTACCAAATCGACTCTCCAACTGGCCTTGTCGTTCGTCTGCCGAATTGGCCAGTTGTTGCAACTGCTCCTGGAAACGTTTGGACTGCTCATCCTGAGCATCCAGGCTGCTAGTCTGTTGAGAGCTTAATTTACTAAAAAGCTGTTCAAGACGTTCGCCCATGCTGCTGACGGCGATATTGACATCCGCGGCCACTTTTTCGAGCTGTTCACCCTGTACTCTGCCTGCCGAGCTCATACCCTCCATAAAGCTGCTTACCAGGTTTTCCATCACCTGGCTTGATTGTTGATTAGTGGAATGAACTAGGGTTTGGATGGCCGGCCCCATGATATTATTAAGTGTGTCAGTGAGGGCATTTTGCATAGCTTCGCTCATGCCATTGATGCTTTCTTGCAGTCGGTCTCCGATCCGCTCGTGCAGCTCCTGCAGTGCTTCTTTACTTTCTTTGCTGTACTCGGCGATATGCACCAGAGATTGTTCCGCAGGGAGTCTTGGATAGAGGAAATCAATCCTGTTTTGCAGGTCTTGGATATCGTTCAGCGCTTTGCGTTCAAACAGCTTTTCACACAGATTGAGCAGGAGACTGAAAGCAACCCCCCAGACCGAGGTCATAAATGCAACTGCTGCGCCAGAGATGAGCTTATTGATACCACTCTTGAGGGTCTCGATTTCTGCCGTATTGCCCACTAGCCCCTCTAGACCAATGGTTAATCCAACAAAGGTTCCGAGCACCCCGATCGCCACTAAAAAGCTGGGGGTCGCTGCTAGTAAACGGCTGGCGGTTAGGCCCGTTGCCAAGGTTTTTGCATTGAAAAAATGCTCCGCGTCAATGCTGTTGAAAAGTTGTTTCTTGTCAGAAGATAAGACAAGGCTTTCATCAAATTCCTGCCAGAGATGACCAATATTGTTGGCATTCAGCTTTTGAGCCCTCTGAAGTATTTCACGGCGAGAGTAAGCCAATGTTTCTCTACTTTGCCCATCCAACAAAGATCTCAATGCTTTGTTTCTTTCAATGAAATTGAGGTAGTGCTTAATCAAAAAAAACAGGGATAGTAAAAAGATGAAGCATGTGAATGACCAGAACCACGCACTGATCCCATTGGTAGTGCCATTCAGCATCTGGCTAAAGTCAGGCCATAGGTGTTTAAGTAAATCCCACATGTCTAATCCCAAATGTTCAACTGATTCTTGAAAAAAAC
The DNA here is from genome assembly GCF_002934285.1 of Aeromonas sp. ASNIH1. Taxonomy (NCBI): domain Bacteria; kingdom Pseudomonadati; phylum Pseudomonadota; class Gammaproteobacteria; order Aeromonadales; family Aeromonadaceae; genus Aeromonas; species Aeromonas sp. ASNIH1. Next base: position 4,917,767 of record NZ_CP026228.1, read on the forward strand.
CGGCAGTCTTTAACCTAGTGTTTTGACCAGGTCGAGATAACGAATGAACAAAAACAAAGTAATCCGCTCAACAGATGAGCCGCGTCAATCTGGTTTTGCCGGCACCATACCACAAACTTACCTAACTACTTTTCCCTAATACCCCCACCGGTTAAATGCCAGCGGCATCTTGTTGAGCTTCTCGCGATGCTCGCGCCAGTTGGGCAGATGGGTATCCATCAGTGTGATAAATCGCTGGTTATGTTTGCGTTCTAACAGATGCACCAGTTCATGAACCACAATAAATTCCAGGCATTCAGGGGGCTTCTTGACTAGTTCGAGGTTAATCCAGATGCGGGCCGTATCCGTTTTGCAGCTCCCCCACATGGTCTTCATCCGTTTGATACCGACAAACGAAGGGGTGACGTTGAGCAAGGCCTGCCACTTGGCAATCAATATCGGCAACCGGTGGCGCAGCAATTGGCGATACCAGCCCAGTAACAAGGCTTCTCGCTTCGCGGCGTCATAATGAGCGGGAACCCGCATCCGGATCCACCCCCCTTGTAGCTTGACGCTGTGCGCTCCCTCAACCGGGATCACCTCCAATCGATAGCCCCGTCCCCAAAGGTAGTGCGTCTCGCCGCTGCACATCTGGCGCTCGCTCTGACGTGGCTGCGCCTGAAAGTGGGCCTGTTGCTGCCGGATCCACGGCAAGCGTCTGACCACGGCCATTCTGATGGCCGTCTGTGACAGCGACGCCGGGGCCGAGACGCGCACGCGACCATCAGGGGGCAGCACATTGATGTGCAGGTTCTTGATCCCCTTATGCTGCAACTCCAGCGTGAGCTCACCAATGGTGATCAGGGGCATCAGTGGTACTCCTGCTGCGCTTTCACCAGCTCCATCACCTCGGCAACGGTCACATCGTATCCCTTGGTTTCTTCGGCAATGGCAAACGCGATCTCCCGCTCCTTGAAGCGATCGCCATACCAATCGGCCTTCTTGGTATAACGCACGGCGGTATCAATCCTGGCCACCAGCAGCTCATCCTTGCCCAGATTGTCATAGAGTGCCCGTTTGGCTGCCGTGTCTATGCTCTCTGGGTAGGCGCTCTGGCTATGGCTCTGTGGATATTTCACCTGCTTGGCCAGCTCGCGGACCTTTTCCAGATACTCCTGATAGGAGATGGCCTGCTGGCGGCGCAGATCGATCAGCTCATCGAGCAGCATCGACATCCTCTCGTAGTATTTGGGGTTGACCGGGTTCTCATCGACGATGGTCCGGCGCACGTTGTTTTCAATCGCCTCGGCCATCGACTTCTGATTGTCGCGCATCTCCTTGGGCAACCCATCCAGCGCCTCGGGGCCGCGCTGGATAATGAGCTCCAGCAGCCCCAGCTCCTCAAAGTCCATCAGCGTCTCGCTGGGGTCGGCATCCACCCACAGATCCAGCATCTGGCGCATGCCCGGCTCGAACTGCTTCATATCCACCAGATCACCACTGGCCAGCTTGATCTCATCCCGGACCTTGGCGAAGTGTTCGACCTCCTGCTTGATCGAGGCGGCCTGCGAGGCGCTGTAACCCGCCTCCTCCAGCTCACCCGCCAGATTGGTAAAGGCGCGGATCAACTTGGCCACCAACTGATAGAGGGTCAGCCGCAATGCCTCTTTCTCGCTCAACGTCTCTTCATCGGCTCCCGGCTCACAACAGAAATAATGCTGATAATCGAGTTGCGACTTGGGCGCCTTCACCGGCTCACACAAGGCACGGACGGCTTCCAGAGCGTTATCCAGATCCTCTTTGGCCTGGGCCAGTCGATCCTTGAGCAGCCCGGCCACATCCTCTTTGTCATAACCCGCGAAGGCCTCGGCCGTATAGTCGTTGACCGTCTTCTCCAGCGACTTGAACAGGTCTTTGTAATCGATGATGTAGCCGTACTCCTTGTCGTCACCATCCAGCCGATTCACCCGACAGATGGCTTGGAACAGGTTGTGATCAGCCATCTTCTTGTCGATATAGAGGTAGGTGGCAGAGGGGGCATCAAAACCGGTCAGCAGCTTATCCACGACAATGAGCAGCCGCATCTGGCCCGGCTCTTTGATAAAACGCTGCTTGACCAGTTTTTCAAACTCTTCGACCCGCTTAGCCGCCTCATCCTCCGGCTGCTCGAAATAGTCGGCCAGCATCTTGCGATAGATGTTGTACTTGGCCAGCTTCTCCGTCAGCCCCTCGCCCGTCTCCTCGCCCTTGATCTCGCTGGCATTGGGTTGGTAACTGGTGACGATGGCGCACTTGCCAGCAAAACCGGCCTGGCTGAACATCTCGTAACTTTTGCACGCTTGATAGACGCTGGCGCAGACCAGCATGGCATTGCCACGACCATCGGCCAGCCGGGGCTTGCGCTCGAAGTCGAGCAGAATATCGGCCACTATCTGCTCCAGCCGCGAACGACTGGAGAGCAGCTTCTGCATTGAGGCCCACTTCTGTTTAAGCTGCTGCTTGCCCAGCCGCGAGAGATCCTTGGTCTTGGTATCGAACCACTCATCCACTTTTTTCTGAGATTTGACCCGCTGATCGATATCCCGCGCCTCGTAGCGCAGATCCAGCACCACGCCATCACTCACCGCCTCGTTGAACTTGTAGGTGTGAATGTAAGGGCCGAATATTTCGATGGATTTTTTCTTGTCCAACTTCATCAGCGGCGTGCCGGTAAAACCGATAAACAGCGCCTCCGGCAACAGGCTCTTCATAGCCCCATGCAACTTGCCAGACTGGGTGCGGTGACACTCATCGACAAACACAAACAGCTGCCCCTTGGGGCTGAAGTCCGAGGGCAAACTGCGGCGCATATCAGCAATAAAGTCATCCGAGCTGCCATCATCTTCGTCATCCGACTCGCCTTCAGGCGTGCGACCGAACTTGTGTACCAGCGAGCAGATAAGCCAAGGGTTATGGGCATGCAGACGGGTCACCAGATCGGCACCGCTTTTGGTGCGCAGGATCTCCTCTTCCACCCCACTGAATACCTTCTCGATCTGCTCATCGAGTTCAGTGCGGTCGGTGATGATAAGCACACGGCTGTCGGTCACATTTTCGCGGATCCACTTGGCCAGCCAGACCATGGTCAGGCTCTTGCCGCTGCCTTGGGTGTGCCAGATGATGCCGCCATCCCGGCGGCGGATATAAGCCTTGGCGGCACGGATGCCGAAATACTGGTTATGGCGGCAGGTTTTCTTGGTGCCCGCATCAAACACGATAAAGTCGTGGATCAGCTCCAGAAAGCGCGCCTTACTGCACAACTGCGTCAGATGCTGGTCCAGCAGATTGGCACCCGGCAGATCGACATGGTCGGAATGGATTGGATCGGCTGGCTCTTTCCACTCCAGATAGTATTTCTCGTGGGTTTCGATAGTGCCGTAGCGCACCCCTTGGGTGTCGTTGCCCGCCATCACCAACTGCATGGTGGTGAAGAAGTTACGGATAAAATCCTTCTTCTGGTTATCCAGGTTCTGGTGGATACCTTCAGAGACAGAGACAGTGGATCGCTTGAGTTCAATGACGCCAAGGGCAATGCCGTTGACATAGAGCACCAGATCCGGCCGTTTCTTATGCTCGCCTTTGACCGTCACCTCTTCGGCTATGGCAAAGTCGTTGGCCTGCGGATTGGCCCAGTCGATCAACCAGACAGTCTGGTTCTGCTCGCCTGCCCCGACTTTTTCTTTCACGCCATAACGAAGCAGGCGATAGACCTCCTTGTTGGCATCATAGAGGAGGCGCCCTTCGCCCAGGCTCGCCGCCCGATCCAGTTGCCTGAGAACCTTAGGGATCAGCGCCGCGTCCACTCCACGCCCCACCAGCCAAGCGGTCAGCAGCTCCGGCTCGACATTGCGGTTGTTCTCCCGTGTATGCCAATCCCCCAGATAGCGATAGCCCAGCTCCGCTTGAAATAACTTGATGACGCGGTTCTGGGTTGCCCGCTCCCGTTGGCCGACTGAAATCATGCTCTCTATCCCTGTTATTCTCTCAAGCCGCCGCGACAACCGCGCAGCCGCTGCTATTCGTTATACCCACTTCGTTACACCAATCCCTGCTGCAAACGGGTCAAGGCGATCTGCAGACTGCGATCATCAAACAGCCGCGCCTTGCGCTCACCCCACGGGGTTCCCGCTGGCCAGCGATGCAACCCCTCTCGCAGCGCGCTCAGCGTCGGCGCACAGCCCTCTTCGGCTATCAACCAATCGACCGTGGCCAATAACTCCATGCCATAGGGCGACTCAAAACCATCGATTAACGCGGTCGTCTGCTCCAGTATCGGTAAAAATGCTTTGGCCTCGGTCTGGAGATAAACGGCAAGCTCTTGTTTTTTCGCCTCATTAAACCAGATGACATCAAACGGCTTGCTATCCGGGATGCGCTTGTCGGACTGCAGATAACTGCCGTCCATCGCATTGAGCAGATGGGTCAGATTGTTGGCATAAGGGCCATAACGATGGGCCTTAAACTGCAACTGCAACGGATCCCCCAGCGGGTTGCGGCCAATGACCCGCGCCAGAAACCAGGCTAGTTTCTGGATCTCCAGCAAGCTGCACTCCATCCCTAAAAACCAGTAGCGACGTACCAGTTCAGCAATCAGGGCCCGAGCCGGAGTCAGCTCCGCCACCCCGCCGCGCTTGGCCACATTTTGGTATTGGCGACTGGGCTCATAGAGCAGGATATCGATATCCAGATCGCCCAGTGCCGTTTCGATCGCCTGTTTGACCTCAGGCCAAGGCAGACCACCGTTGCCAGCCCCCAGCGGCGGAATGGCAATCGAAGAGACCTGCTGCGCCTGTAACCAGGCCCGCAGATCCTGCAAACCCTCCTGGATCCACGCCATCTGTGCCGGATTGCGCCAGTGCTGCTTGGTCGGAAAGTTGACGATCCAGCGCGGCCCCAGCAGCTCACCCGTCTGGGTAATAAACATCTTGCCGGTGACGACATCACCCTGTTTGCACGCCTCGGCATAGGCGCGCATATTGGCCGGGAACCGCTCCTTGAACATCAAGGCGATCCCCTTGCCCATGACACCGACGGTGTTGACGGTATTCACCAGCGCTTCCACCGGAGCATCCAGCAGATTGCCTGTTGTATATCGAATCATCTGAAATACCACCCATCACGGACATAGACGGGGCGCGCGACCCCCACACGATTCATGCATTGTTCCACGCGGTTCTTTATCTCTTCGTTGTAACACACCACACCCAGCAACGCCTCGATGGGGCAATGTTGATGGAGCAAGGCCTCGGCCTGATAGCGTTCCAGCTTGCTCAAATCGTCCGCATCACGCTTGAAATCACGGCACTGCAACAGTGGCCAGTCAATCCGCCCCAGATCGCCAAGATCGGCATAGAAATTGGCCCACTGGTAATAGGCATGGCTATCGGTAAACACAAACGGTAGCCCCAGTTCAGCCATGCGATGCAGGCTGGAAACCAGGATCAGGATTTCATCATTGTCACGCCAGGGAACACCGCGCCCTGAGTGAATATTGCTGAGCATGGGCGAATGACCCCATCCGCATACAAAAATCGGGTGGCCGCTGTGCACGCCATCAAACAACTCACAATAAAAGTATCTCTTTATTTTCAGATAGATAAACATCTATCGCGCCAATTAACAACCACCCCAGTCAAACAACGGTCAAGCAACGCTCAAGCAAATCTGCGGCCGGGTGGGCTCGGTGGCCAGACTCGCGGCAGAGGCTAACTCTTATACACAACTCCCATCCCTTTAATGAGATATCTAGGGAAGCTGAGGCTCCCTCCCCTTTTTTCAAGGGGAGGGTTGGGGTGGGGTTTGCTTTTTAGCTTGTGAAACATCAAAAGCCACCCCCTCCCAACCTCCCCCTTTGCAGGGGGAGGAGCTGTTCGAAGCTTTTCGGCATTTATCTCACCAATCGACCAGAGAGGTGTATAAGAGACAGCGGCAGAGGTGGTCATCTGGTTGGGCTGCACTCATGCCCCCGTCTATGCCCCCACCGCCAGCGGCAGGCGAATTTTGCCGGTCAGCAGTTGCTGCATCATGCCTTGCTTCAGGGCGCGGGCCTTCTCCAGCTTTTGGGTTAACGCCTGCAGCTCGTTATCCATATCGGATAAAATAGTGGCGATGGCGGTTTGTTCTTCAATCGATGGGAAAATGGATTTTGTTGACTCCATTTTCTCCTTTGTGACATGCAACATTGTGCCGCCACTCGAAGAACTATTCTTTAACCTCTCAGTCATATCACCCAGCAAATAGAACAAGAATGCTTTATTATTGCCACTCTTACATTCAATTTTCCAAATGTGATAATGATAAATAGCCTTGCTTCCTTTCCATATTACGGGTCCAAATGTTGCCGACCACATAAATAGAAGGTCTCCAAAATCGCAATACTGCCTTTCTGGAAGTTGCAAATTTGAATAATAATATTCATCTCCCCTCCCAGTCAGATTTTGCAATCTAATGACGGGTACTCCGGACGATTCCCATTCGTGTAAAGCGTAAGCTCGACCATTAATAAATTGGCTCGCATCTCCAAGTGACACAACCTCCCAATCCTCCGGGATTTCTCCCAGTTCGCTGGGTTTATAGCCTTTGGGGGTGCCATCGGGGCGCAGGGCGAAGGCGGGTAGGCGGGTGCGGCCGGTCAGCAGTTGCTGCATGGTGGCGCTCTTGATGGCCTGCTTCTTGGCGATCAGCTGCTCCAGCGCATCGATCAGCGCATCGCTATCCGACAGCACATTGGCAATGGCGGTTTGTTCTTGTAACGTTGGCAAAGCAGTCTTAATCATTCTGACAGCATCAAGGTTCATTCCTGCTTTTGCCCCTTGATCAGTTGAACCTTTGAATAATTTTTGTATTTGATGAGATGATAAATAATAGGCTATAAACTTCGAATTAATCTTGGCATGATTAAAACGAATCAATGCAATATGTTGGTTAATAAAGGCAGGCTTATCTAAAGATGAATCTATATAGGAGCAAATCCCTATATCTGCTGTGATTGAAACAAGAACATCTCCTTCTTCGAGAGATGTACGTTTTCCTTCTGATGAAGCAGCATCAATCATTACATAACAAATATCTTTCAAGTCTAAATATATAGACTCTCTAGACATGTTCGTGATCCTGACGAAAACATCACCATGCTTTGAGTAAAATTTAGCCCACCCTCTGGAACCACTTGTAATATATGGTTCAAGGTCACCAAGCCGATAAAAACTCCAATCCTCGGGAATAACCCCCACCTCGGTCTGCTTATAGCCCGCCGGGATCGCCTTGCCTGCTGTCTCCTGCATCATCTGCTCTGCCATTATGCCCACTCCAACCCCATGCTCTTCAAATGGGCGGCCACCTTGGCCTCCAGAGCGGCGACCTGCTGGGTCAGTTGTGGCAGGGTGGCGCTGTAGCGCTCCTCCAACTCTTTGACGCGGTTGGCCAGTTGCTGGGTGATGCGCTCAATCTCCGCCTCGATGGCCGCTTGCAAGCTGGCGCGCCACTTATCCTCCACCAGCAGTTGCTTGATCTCACTCTCTGTCAGCTTGGGGTAACGGGCAACCACCGTCCGATCCAGCGCCTCTTGTGCTTCTTTTACCGCCTTTTTAGCACTGCTTTCGGCTTCGAACAGCTTGATGGCGGTTTTTAGCGCCGATTTTTCATCGGCATCGCTGGCCTGCTTGAGCCGCGCCTTCAGGCTGGCGGCGTTGATCTTGCCTGCGTCGTTGGCGGCGTCACTCAGCAGCCCCTCCTCGCCGCCCTGCTCTTCCAGATAGCTTTCCAAGGCTTGGCTTGCCTCATCCGCGGCGGCCTGCAGGGCGTCGATGTCAGCCTGCTCATCGCTAAAGAAGCGGGCCACCAGCAAGGCTGGCGGCAGCAGCTCGGCCTTGTATTTGCTCTTGCCCAGCACCAGATCCGGCGTCTCTTTAAGCTTTTCGCCCTTGTCGACTTTAAGCTCGCGCAGCACCTTGCCCGCCGCCCAGCCATCCTGGCAGAGCACATAGACATCGTCCTGCATCACGGCGTGCCAGTAGTCCAGCAGCAGCTGGTAGATATCGTAGTTATCCAGCAGCGGCAGCGGCGCATAGGCGGCGAGCAGCGATTCGCTGATCTCCTCAATCAATGCCTTGGGCGATTCGCCCGGCTTTATCTCCGGCAGGTGGCACTCGGTAAACCAGCGCGAGAAGGGTTCGAGTGAAGCAGATGCAAAACGGACAAACTCGGGGTGCGCCAGTATGGTGCCCTTGACCTTGGCGGCATCCACCAACCCATGGCTATAACCGGCATGGGCCGGAGCAAACAGATCGGCCCGCAGGGTCGGGAACACCTGCCAGTAAGCGCCCAGGGCGTCGATATCCCGATTGGGAATGCCGCCTTTAAGGTGGGCGGCCAGATCGTGCAGATCTTCGGCCTCGCTGGCATCGATATAGCGCGGAATATTCAGGTTGTAGTCGTTGGCGGCGATCTCGGAGAGCGGCACGGCGCGGCTGTAACGGGGAATTACCTGCTCACGGGTAAAGGTATCGACGATCTTGTGGATGTCCTGCTCGCGCAGCCGGTTCTTGTTGCCATCTTTGATAAAGCCTTTACTGGCATCGATCATAAACAGGCTCTGACTGGTATAGCCGTTGGCCTGGATGGCGCGCTGGTGCGCCGTCTCCTTGTCGATGACGATGATGCAGGCCGGAATGCCGGTGCCGTAGAAGAGGTTGGCAGGCAGGCCGATAATGCCCTTGATAAAGCCTTGTTTGAGCAGATTCTCGCGGATGCGCGCCTCGGCATTGCCGCGAAACAGCACGCCGTGGGGCAGGATCACCGCCCCCTTGCCACGGCTGTTGAGGCTCTTGATGATGTGCAGCAAGAAGGCGTAATCGCCATTTTTCTCCGGCGGTATGCCCCAGACAAAGCGGCCAAACTCATCGTGCTCGGCATCCAGACCGCTGGTCCAGTTCTTGTTGGAAAACGGCGGGTTGGCCACGGCAAAGTCGAAGCTCTTGAGCTGGTTGTTGCCCTCCTTCCACTGGGGCGCGGCCAGGGTATTGCCCTTCCAGATCTTGGCGGTCGGATTGTCGTGCAGGATCATGTTCATGCGCGCCAGGGCGCTGGTGGCGTTATCCATCTCCTGACCGTAGATGGTGAGCCCCTTGGGGCCAGCCTCGTCACTGGCCTTGAGCAGCAAAGAGCCGGAGCCACAGGTGGGGTCGTAGACGGTGGCATTTTGCGGTGTCTGGCGGCTGATGCCGATCACCTTGGCTAGAATGCGCGACACCTCGGCCGGGGTATAGAACTGCCCCTTGGACTTACCCGACTCGGTGGCAAAGTGGCGCATCAGGTATTCGTAGGCATCACCTAGCAGATCATCACCCTCGGTGCGGTTGGCGGAGAGATCCAGCCCCTCAAAGATGCCGATCAGCTTGGTCAGGCGGTCGATCATCTCCTTGCCCTTGCCCAGCTTGTCTTCATCATTGAAATCGGCGATGTCGATCACGCCCTTGAGATCATTGGCTTCGGCCAGCGCCGAGATGGTGAGGTTGATCGCCTCGCCGATATTCTTGTCGCCCTTGCGCGCCACCATGTCGTCAAAGCTGGCCCCTTGCGGCACCTCAATCATGGCGTAGGGGTTGCCCTTGGCCTTGTCGGAAACGTACTTCACAAACAGCAGGGTCAGCACATAGTCCTTGTACTGGGAGGCGTCCATGCCACCGCGCAGTTCATCGCAACTGGCCCACAGGGAGGAGTAGAGTTCGTTTTTCTTGATAGCCATGGAAAGGGTTCCAATAAGAGTCAGTTTGCGCCAAGGGCGCATGGAAAACGAAAAGAGGCGATTGTTTGCACCCATACGGGTGAGCACGCCAGAGATTGCCAACGAGTTTACCCACTTGACCCCGTGGCAACCATGGTGGATATCACATCAGTGACGGATAGGCAGATCGTTTGCTGCAAAAGCCATCATTTGCCTTCCAGCAAGGCCGGCGGTGTGCTCTCGCCACGGCATTTGAGTTGCCCCAGCGCGTTGGTTCGACAGACGGTGCCATCAGATGCACGCAACTGACCAAGTGCATCTTCACGCCATGTCACCCGTTCACCGGTTTTGGCATTGCTGCCGCGAATATTGCCCAGCGCGTCTTGCCGATAGGTAGTGCCATCGCTCCTCTTAAGATTGCCGAGCGCGTCCTTACGCCAGGTCGTTCCGGTTCCCGAGTCTTTGATGTTGCCAAGCGCATCCTCACGTAAGGTGCCCTGCTTGCCATCGTCACATTGATAGCGGGTATGGCCCAATGCATCTTTTCGATAGGTGCAGTCGGCTGCAAACACGACTTGCGGCGTTAGGCTCAGCAGCAGTGCGGCCAGCGACCACTGGCGTGTCGCTAACCAAAAGCCGGGTTGGTGACTCATTGCATCTCTCCTCTGACGTGAACTCGATTGACTATACCGGGCCAGCCGCTCAGCCTCGATACTGAGGTTTTTAACATGTCGTGTTTTCAGGCGGATGCGTGATGGCAAGACGTCCACTGAGGCGCGTTCAGTCCAGCTTGAGAGAATTAACCTCGTTGGTATTTACCCACTTGCTCAAGAAAGTAGCTGCCCAGCTCACCCTTATGCTGGCTTGCTTCGCTTTCTGCGCTGGCCAAGTGACCGTTGCGCTCTTTCCATACGGCATATGCGGCAGCCTTCTCGACCTCGACCCGTTCTTGCTGCTCTTTCGGTAGGGCACACAGATTGTGACTCATACTGACCTCTTTGTTATTTGTTGGCGCCATGGTACGCCATCAGTGGCATGCGGGACTTGCGCTGGTTCAAAGGTGGCGCGCTATAATGCCTGTATATAAACACAGGCGTTATTACCATGAAGCTGTTAACCCCAGACCCATCACCCGCCGAGGTGACCATCCCGCTGTTCTTGCACCGCGCCTCTTGCGGCTTTCCCAGCCCAGCCAGCGACTATCTGGAAGGGAAGTTGGACCTCAACACCCACTGCGTGTCGCACCCTGCAGCAACCTTCTATCTGCGTGCCGAGGGGGAGAGCATGACCGGGGTCGGCATCTTTCCCGGTGACTTGCTGGTGGTCGATAAGAGCCTCACCCCTCGCCATGGTGATGTGGTGATTGCACTACTCGATGGCGGCTTCACGGTAAAGACCTTGCAGCTCAAGCCGAGGTTGCGGCTGCTGCCAGCCAATCCGGCGTTCGCGCCTATCGACCCTTGTATGAGCCTCTCCCTGGAGTTGTTCGGAGTGGTCACCCATGTGATTGGCAATCTGAGACAGCGTGATGGCTATAGCGCTCGTTGATGTAAACAACTTCTACGCCAGCTGTGAGCGGCTGTTTCGCCCTGAGCTGCGTGGCCGCCCGATCGTTGTGCTCTCCAACAACGATGGATGCGTGGTGTCGCGCAGCCCCGAAGCCAAGGCGATGGGTATCAAGATGGCCGGGCCCTACTTCAAGATCCGCGAGCAGTTCGAGGCGCATGGCGGTGTGGCATTCAGCTCCAACTACGCGCTCTATGGCGATATGTCTGGCCGGGTCATGAGCACGTTGGAGACCATGGCCCCCGAGCTGGAGGTCTACTCCATCGATGAAGCATTCCTGTCACTGTCGGAGTCGTTTGCCGGTGACCTGACAGCCTATGGGCAACAGATCCGGCAGCGAGTGTGGCAGTGGACCGGCCTAACGGTAGGGGTAGGGATCGGCCCCACCAAGACCCTCGCCAAGCTGGCCAACTATGCAGCCAAGAAATGGCCTGCCACTGGCGGCGTCGTGGACTTGCGTGACGAGCTGCGCCGTGCCCGGCTGATGGCCATCACTCCTGTGGATGAGGTGTGGGGCATAGGGCGGCGCTTGGGGGCTAAGTTGGTGGCACAAGGCATCAACACCGTGGCTGACCTGGTGGCTAGCGATGCCAAAGGGTTACGCGCCCAATACGGCGTGGTGGTCGAGCGGATCGTACAGGAGCTGCGTGGCTTGCCTTGCGCAGAGCTGACCGTTGAACCGGTGGCGAAGCAGCAGATCCTCTCGAGCCGTTCTTTTGGTGAGCGCGTGACTGACCGTGGAGAAATGGCCCAAGCGTTGTCAGGCTTTATGGCTCGCGCAGCCGAGAAGCTGCGGGCCGAGGGGATGTGTTGCCAGCGGGTGCACCTGTTCGTGCGAACCAGCCCCTTTGACGAACGAGCCCCTTACTACAGTGAGCAGGCTGGCGTCCGGCTGGTCTGCCCTAGCGATGATACCCGGTTGCTGCTGCAGCAAGTGAACGTGCTGCTACCGCAGATTTGGCGCGACGGTTACCGCTATCAGAAGGGGGGCGTCATGCTGAGTGAGTTCACCCCCAAGGGGCAGCAACAGGCCGATCTGTTTGCCCCGTCCTCCGCTCAATCGGATGCGCTGATGGCCGTGATGGACCAGATCAAAGCCAAGGGATTGGGGCGCGTAGGCTTTGCCAGCCAGGGCACTGGGTCGCCTGAGTGGATGATGCGACAAGCGCACCTGAGCCCCTGTTACACCACCCGCTGGGAGGACCTGCCGGTGGCGAGGTAGTCCTGAGTCTGTTAGTTGCGGGGCTAGATGGTTGACGCGTCAGGATCCAATACCTCCCAATGTCCGCTCTTACGCGGCCCAACAAAGCGCAATCGCCCGTCTTTGACAAGCAAGGCCACAGCTCTCTCCACTGTACTGGTCGACTTGCCAATCCGCTCTGCAACTTGCTTGAGAGTTATGGTCGGCTCAGCCGCCAGTTCCGCCAAGATGGCCTGGGGTGTTTTGACCCGCTTTTCTACCTGCGTTTCCACCCTCATTTCTACCCGCATTTTCTTCTGATGAGGTGATACTGCTGCTGGTTGAACCGCAATCGCCTGGGCCAGCGCATCGCGCAGCGCTTCCAATAAAAAGAGGATGAACTCGGTACAATCACTGCGACTGTCAGCCTGACTTAGCTGCTGATAGTAGTGATCTTGCCGAGCGTTGATCACCGTCTCCACTGGTAAGAAGGCCATGACAGGCTGCCAGCGACTCAATATCACCATCTGCCATAAACGTCCATCCGACCATTTCCATCCGCAAAAGGATGAATAAACTCCAACTCATAATGCAAGGCACAGGAAGCGATCAGCGGATGAGCCTCGGTCTCAGCCAGCCAGGTCAAAAGGTGTTCCATCAGACGAGGGCCCTGGTTCGCAGGGGGGGCATATGCACTAACTGCTCGCCTCGATAGATACCTACACCACCGCTACGCCAGTGACCTGCATCATCACAGAGTCCACGCATCAGGAGTCAATGAGCACCAAGTAAATCTTCCACTGAAGCCGGATCCCAATCAGAAATTGCCTCATAGGCAGCAAGCACAATGAGATTCATTTGATGAACTATTGCCGTTTACCAAAGTTACCTTGAATCACGTTACCCACGACTTCGGTTTGAACGACCGACTCTGGCCGCACGATATGTTGGTGAACATACTCCCCCCAACGCAAAAACAGCGCTCGTAACTTCTCTGGATTACGCAGCGCCCCAGCCTGATAGGTACGTAACAGCTTGTCGCTGATTTGATGGTTGAGCATGTGCTCGATCTCTAGCGGCCCAGCACCCAGCTCGATACCACAGCAGTTAGCAACGCTGCGGCGAAGGTCATGCACACTGAAGGATTCAAATTCACCCATCTTGCGCTTTTGTAACCGATCAAGCGCACGCATCAACGCATCGCCAGTGATGGAGTGACCGAGCTTTGTGTTCGATTCGAAGACATAGGGGCTGACTAGCGAACAAACCATTCTTTGCTCTTCAATGATGGTCTGAGCCAATGGTGACAACGTGACAACATGGGGACGCCCGCTCTTGGTTTCGGGGATCGTCCAGCGATCGCCATCCAGATGCGCCCATTGCATCGATATCACTTCACCGCGCCTAACAGCAGTCAGGATAATCATCTTGATAGCATTGGCAACACTACCAGAAAGCACCGTACTGGCGGCAATACCGCGCCCTCCGCTCGCCAGAGCACCACCGCCTGTCACGCCCTCCTCCAGGGCCAACCACAAGGCTCGTAACTCTCCAACTGGCAGCCAGCGCTCTCTCGGTGGATTAGGGGTTGCATTATAAATTTTAGGCTTAAGCGCCAGCGTTGGGCTTATCTCCACCAACTGCCGCCGCATGGCCTCCTCCATCACTTGGTTCATGATCCCCATCGCTTTACGCAAACCTTCGAGACTCACTCTCTGGAGTTTCTGGTAATGACGATGTAAGACCGCCATGGAGATATCGCAGACACGCTGCTTACCAAGATCTTTTTCCAAATGAGCTTGGTAGATACGACGATAATCGGATGCCGTTCTTGGACTGATCTCGGTCTGGACGCCATTGCGGCGTTTGACCGTGGATTTGTGGGTTAGCCATTGTTTGAACAACTCATCCAACGTGAGCATTTGCTCGTTCTTCTTTTTGGCGTCTGCCACTACTTGGCGAGGGTCGATGCCCTGTTTGACCAGAAGTGAAGCTTGAGCGTGTGCCTCTCTGGCTTGCGCTAATCCCATTGACGGGTAACTGCCGAGCGTCATCTTGTGCTGTTTCTGTGCAATGTAGAAGCGATACAACCAGCTTTTTGACGCAGCTCCGGCTCTCGCCTCCAAACTGAGCCCCTTATTGCCACCACTGGAGACCGTCATCACCACCCTGAGCTTTCCTTCGGGAGGGGTCAGGGCACTACACTCTCTATCAGTCTTGATCATGCCATTCTCGCGTACTTGCTCGCGTACTTAAAAAGCATTGTATAGAGGTAGACACCATTGGACAACGCTGGATACAGCAAACCAATAAAAACACATAATATCAAACGCTTAATAAACAACTCTGGACTTAATTCGACAGTGTTGGACGCCAAATTATGGGCTTCGTAATGCGAAGGTCGTAGGTTCGACTCCTATTACCGGCACCAGACAGACGAAGGGTTGGCCTCAGTGCGAGGCCAACCCTTCGTGCCTTTTGTCCCGGGTCTCGGGCCAAGACGCCGGTGTAACTGCGCCAGAACACCCTCCCCTTCCAGGACACCACCATCCGCGACGGTCCTGTTCATCTTTCAGAGCCTGACGCACCAACCTGGCCCCACCATCAGAGAGGGCAGCCAGGCAGCCACGCCCCGGCTGCACCTGGGTGAGCATCGTTATCCCGGGGCCCCTCAGCGCTGGGCATAGATCTGGTCGAACACCCCGCCCTCCTTGAAGTGAGTGCGCTGGATCACAGGCCACTCGCCGAAGGTCTTCACCACGTCGAGGAAGGTGGCGTTCGGGAAACGGTCTGCAAACTCGGCGAGGATCGCCGGGTTGCGCGGGCGTAGATAGTTGCTGGCAGCAATGCGTTGGCCTTCGTCGGACCAGAGATAGGCCAGATAGGCTTCGGCCTCCTTGCGGGTACCCTGCTTGTCGACCACCTTGTCCACCACTGACACCGGCAGTTCGGCCACGGCAGTGACGCTCGGATAGACCACCTCGAAGCTGCCACGACCGAACTCCCGGGCAATCATCTCGGCTTCGTTCTCGAAGGTGACCAGCACGTCGCCTATCCGGTTCTGGATGAAGGTGGTGGTGGCGGCGCGGCCGCCGGTGTCGAGCACGGGAACCTGCTTGAACAGCTTCCCGACAAATGCCCTGGCCGCATCTTCATCGCCCCCCTGCTCCAGCACATACCCCCAGGCAGACAGGTAGGTGTAGCGGCCGTTCCCCGAGGTCTTGGGGTTGGGCACGATGACCTGTACCCCCTCCTTGAGCAGATCAGGCCAATCCTTCAACCCCTTGGGGTTGCCCTTTCGCACGATGAACACGGTGGCCGAGGTGAAGGGGGCGCTGTGATCCGGCAGGCGATCCGCCCACCCCTTGGGCACCAGGCCCCCATGCTCGGCGAGGGCGTTGATGTCGGTGGCCATGTTCATGGTGATGACATCGGCGGGCAGGCCGTCGATGACGGCGCGCGCCTGCTTGCTCGATCCGCCGTGGGACATGTTGATCTGCAGTGGCTCCCCGCCTTCTGCCTGCCAGTGCTTCAGGAAGGCTCCGTTGTACTCCTTGTAAAAATCGCGCATCACGTCATAGGAGGCGTTGAGCAGGGTGGCCGCCTGGGCCAGCGGGGCGAGAGCCAGTCCTGCAACAAGCAGGGTGGCGGGCACGAGTCGTTTCATTTCACATCCTTGGAATGAGGGGCGAGTGACTGACTATAAGAGTCGACCATTTATTCTTTGAAAGAATAATTACGGCACAGCTTATGCGATAAATGGCATCGCCTGGGTCCGTCGCAACGGATGACGGCGATGAGGTGGTCACCTCCAGGCGGGTCATGATGGTTGCCGAGGGCGGCGCCCATGAACGTGGGGCTCCTTCTGCCCGCTCCCTGCCCCGGACAGGGAGCGCCGTTGTCACCTGCCTCAATTTGGCTTCTCGACATGACAGATAAAAAACGGGGCGAACCTAATGGTTCGCCCCTGATGCTTTTTACGTCAACCCCGAGGGGTCAACCCTGTTTGTCTGATGCCGGCTCTGCGTCCTTCGGCGCCTGCCAGCCGCCACCGACGGCCTTGTAGAGGGCGACCTGGTTACTCAGCTGGGCGAGCCGGGTGCTGATGAGCCCCTGCTTGGCGCTGAACAGGGAGCGCTGGGCATCGAGGCGGGTCAGGTAGCTGTCCACCCCTTGCTCGTAACGCACCTCCGCCAGCCTGAAGTAGGTCTGATTGGCATCCACCAGCGCCTGTTGCGCCTGCAGTTGCTGCGCGTAGTCCGCCTGGGCACCGAGGGTGTCCGCGACCTCCTTGAAGGCGGTCTGGATGCTCTTCTCGTAGCTGGCCACCGCCTGCCTGGTCCCCACCTCGGCCACGTCCAGATCCGCAACGCGCTTGCCGCCATCGAAGATGGGCAGATTGATCTGGGGCATGAAGGTCCAGGTGCCGGTGCCGCCGTCAAACAGACCGCTCAACTGGTTGCTGGCGGTGCCCGCCGTCGCGGTGAGCGAGATGGTCGGGAAGAAGGCTGCGCGGGCCGCTCCGATATTGGCGTTGGCCGCCTTCAGGTTGTGCTCCGCCGCCAGGATGTCCGGGCGTTGCTGCAACAGGCTGGAGGGAGCCCCCACCGGGATCGGCGCCAGTTTCACCTCGGCCAGGGTGGCCGGTTGTGCCGCCAGCACCGGAATATCGGTGCCAAGCAGCAGGGCCAGACCATTTCTGTCCTGCTTCACCAGACGCTGGTATTGCGCCTGGCTGACCTTGGCGTTTTCCAGTGCCGTGCGCCCCTGGGCCAGCTCCATCTCGGAGGCGGCGCCCAGGCGGTATTTGTGCTCGGTCAGGGCATAGCTCTCCTGCTCGGTGGCGAGGGTCGCCTGGCTCAGGGCCAGCAACTCCTGATCCGCCAGCAGGGTGAAGTAGGCATTGGCCACCGAGGCCACCAGCGCAATCTGGGTGCTGCGCTGGGTGTCGATTTGCGCCAGATAGGTCTCAAGGGCCTGATCTTTCAGGCTCTGGATCCGGCCAAACAGATCCAGCTCATAGGCGGTGATGCCGATGTTGGCGCCGTACTGGCTGCTGATGGTGCCCTGCCCCGTACTACTGAGATCATCGGATCCCTGCTGGCGGGTACCGCTGCCACTGGCGGCCAGGGTCGGCAACTGGGCCGCCCGCTGGATACGGTATTTCGCCTCGTAGGCCTCGACGTTGAGGGCTGCCAGGCGCAGATCCCGGTTGCTCTCAAGAGCGGTGCCGATCAGCGTCTGAAGGGCCGGGTCCTGGAACTGCTGGCGCCAGGGGGCAAGTTCCCCCTTGGCGGCCAGGTCAGCTTGCCAGGAGGCGCCTTGGGGCAGCTCGGGGCGCTGGTAGTCGGGGGCCATGGAGCAGCCCCCCATCATCAGGGTCACGCCCAGGGCGATCAGGGTCTTAGTCATGGTTGATCTCCTTGGTGTGGACACTCTCTTCCCCGGCATGCTTGCGTTCGGTGAAATAGCGCATCACCAGCACAAAGAACAGCGGCACGAAGAAGATGGCGAGCACGGTGGCACTGATCATCCCCCCCATAACGCCGGTCCCGATGGCGTTTCGGCTGCTGGCGCCCGCCCCGGTGCTGATCACCAGGGGCAGTACCCCCAGGATGAAGGCGAGCGAGGTCATCAGGATGGGGCGCAGGCGCTGACGCGAGGCCTCCACCACCGCATCCCCGAGCCTCATCCCCTTGTCGTGCAGCTCCTTGGCGAACTCGACGATGAGGATGGCGTTCTTGGCCGACAGCCCGATCGTGGTGAGCAGGCCTACCTGGAAGTAGACGTCATTCTCAAGCCCGCGCAGGGTCGCGGCCAAAATGGCCCCCAGCACCCCGAGCGGCACCACCAGCATGACCGAGAACGGAATGCTCCAGCTCTCGTAGAGGGCCGCCAGACAGAGGAAGACCACCAGGAGCGAGATGGCGTACAGGGCCGGCGCCTGGGAGCCTGCCTGACGCTCCTGGAAGGAGAGGCCGGTCCACTCGATGCCGATCCCTTCCGGCAACTGTTTCACCATCTCCTCGATGGCCGCCATGGCATCACCCGTACTCTTGCCCGGGGCCGCCTCACCGACGATCTCCATGGCGGAGACACCGTTGTAGCGCTCAAGACGGGGCGAGCCGAAGCTCCACTCCGTGCTGGCAAAGGCGGAGAAGGGCACCATCTGGCCCGCGCTATTGCGCACGTACCACAGCTTCAGATCTTCCGGGTTCATCCGGAAAGGGGCATCTGCCTGCAGATAGACCTTCTTGACCCGGCCTCTGTCGACGAAGTCGTTCACATAGGAGGAGCCCCAGGCAGCCGACAGGGTGTTGTTGATGTCGGTGATGGAGAGCCCCTGGGCCAGCGCCTTCTCGTAATCGATCTTGATGTCGAGCTGGGGCGTGTCTTCCATCCCGTTCGGGCGTACCCGCACCAGGTTGGGATCCTGCGCCGCCATGCCGAGCAACTGGTTGCGCGCCTGCATCAGCTTCTCGTGACCCAGACCGCCGCGGTCTTGCAGGAAGAAGTCGAAGCCGGTGGCCGTGCCGAGTTCCGGAATGGGGGGCAGGTTGAAGGCGAAGACCTGGGCTTCCTTGATGCTGAACAGGAACCCCATGGCGCGGCCGATGATGGCATTGGCGCTGCGATCTTCTCCCTTGCGCTCGCTCCAGTCCTTGAGCTTGATGAAGGCCATGCCGCTGTTCTGACCGCTACCGGCGAAGCTGAAGCCCGCCACCGTCAGCACGGAGTCCACGTTCTCCTTCTCGTTCTCGAGGAAGTAGTCGCGCATCTCCCCGAGCACCACCTCGGTCCGCTCCTTGGTCGCCCCCACCGGGAGCTGCACCATGGACATGATGACCCCCTGATCCTCTTCCGGCAGGAAGGAGGTGGGCATGCGCATGAAGAGCACCGCCAGCACCGCCAGCATGGCCAGATAGATGATGCCGTAGCGGGTGCCCTGCTTGATCACCTTGCGCACGCCGTTCTGGTAACGGTTGGCGTTGGTGTCGAAGAAGCGGTTGAACCAGCCGAAGAAACCGCGCTGGGCGCCGAATTCACCGTGCTTCATGGGTTTGAGCAGGGTGGCGCACAGGGCCGGGGTCAGGATCAGGGCCACCAGCACCGAGAGCACCATGGCCGAGACGATGGTGAGGGAGAACTGGCGATAGATGGCACCGGTAGAGCCACCGAAGAAAGCCATGGGCACGAACACCGCCGACAGCACCAGAGCGATGCCCACCAGGGCGCCGGTGATCTGGGTCATGGACTTGCGGGTCGCCTCGAGGGGGGAGAGATCCTCCTCGCTCATCAGACGCTCCACGTTCTCCACCACCACGATGGCGTCATCCACCAAGAGGCCAATGGCGAGCACCAGACCGAACATGGTCAGGGTGTTGATGGAGAAGCCGAAGGCCGCCATCACCCCGAAGGTGCCGAGCAGGACCACGGGCACCGCGATGGTCGGAATCAGGGTTGCCCGGAAGTTCTGCAAGAACAGATACATGACGCAGAAGACCAGGAAGATCGCCTCGATCAGGGTCTGCACCACCTCCTCGATGGAGATCTTCACGAACGGCGTGGTGTCGTAGGGATAGACGATCTCCATGTTGGCCGGGAAGTACTCGGAGAGTTCACCCAGCTTGGTCCGCACGTGCTCGGCGGTGTCCAGGGCGTTGGCACCGGTCGCCAGCTTGATGGCGACGGCGGCGGTGGCCTGGCCGTTGTAGAGCGCGGTCGCGTCGTAGTTTTCACCGGCAAGTTCGACCCGGGCCACGTCCTTGAGCTGGACCTTGGATCCGTCCTGGTTCACCCGCAGCAGGATGTTGTTGAACTCCTCCACGGTGGAGAGCCGGGTCTGGCCCATGATGGTGGCGGTAAATTGCTGATCGCTCACCGCAGGGGTCCCCCCCAGCTTGCCGAAGGCAACCTGGGCGTTCTGGGCCTTGATGGCGGCCTGAATGTCGGCCGGGGTCATCTGCACCCGGTTGAGCTTGTGGGGATCGAGCCAGACGCGCATGGAGTACTGGCTGCCGAACAAGGTGATGTCACCGACCCCATCCAGACGGCTCAGGGGCTCCTTGATGTTGGCTACCACATAGTCCGCCAGGTCATCGTTGGTCATGGCGCCATCGGTGGAGATGAAGGCGGCCACCATCAGGAAGCTGCTGGAGGTCTTCTGGACCCGCACGCCCTGTTGCTGCACCTCTTGGGGCAGGAGCGACATGGCCTGTTGCAGCTTGTTTTGCACCTGCACCTGGGCGATGTCGGGATCCGTGCCCGGCTTGAAGGTGAGGGTCACGCTGACGTTCCCTGACGAGTCGGATTGCGCCGACATGTAGAGCAGGTGATCCAGCCCGGTCATGTTCTGCTCGATGATCTGGGTCACCGAGTCTTCCACCGTCTTGGCGGAGGCCCCCGGGTAGCTGGCGGAGATGCCAACCGCCGGCGGGGCGATGGTCGGGTACTGGGCCACCGGCAGGCCGATGATGGCCATGGCCCCGGCCAGCATGATCACCAAGGCGATCACCCAGGCGAAAATGGGTCTATCTATGAAAAAACGTGCCATGAGGCGACTACTCCATCCTACTGCTTGGTTGCCGGGGTCTGTTGTGCGCTGTTACCGGCACGTTCAGTGGGCGCCACCACGACCCCGGGTTTGACTTTCTGCAGACCGGCGACGATCACCTTCTCGCCAGCCTTGAGACCGGACTCCACCACCCAGCTGTCGCCGGACATGCGGCCGACCTGCACTTCACGCAGTTCCACCTTGTTGTCCGCCGTCACCACCATGACGGTGGCACCGCCCTTGGGGGTACGGGTCACGGCAGTCTGGGGCACCAGCAGGCCTTGCGGGCGCTCGCCCTCCTGCAAGGTGGCGCGCATGAACATGCCGGGCAGCAGCAGTTGATCCGGGTTGGGCACGATCACCCGCAGGGTCACCATGCCGGTCGCCTCGTCCACGGTCACGTCGGAGAACTGGAGGGCTCCTTTCTCGCCATACTGGCTGCCATCTTCCAGCTGGAAGCTGACACCGGCCCCGTCCTTCTCCCCCTGGGTCAGCTTGCCCTCGGCCACCAGGCGCTTGAGGCGCAGCAGGTCGGCGGTGGACTGGCGCACGTCCACGTACATGGGATCGAGCTGGGAGATGGAGGTGAGGCTGTCCGCCTGCTGGGCGGTGACCAGGGCACCCTCGGTCACCGCCGACTTGCCGATGCGGCCGCTGATGGGGGCCGTGATGCGGGTGTAGGCCAGGTTGATGTTGGCGGTCTGCAATGCGGCCTTGGCGGCCCCGATCTCGGCCAGCTGCTGTTTCCAGGCCGCGTCGGCGTCGTCATACTCCTGGCTGCTGATGGCTTTCACCTTCACCAGCTCGGCGTAGCGCTGGGCCTTGAGGCGGGCGCTGCGCTCGTTGGCCTCGGCCTTGGCGAGGTTGGCCTTGGCGGAAGCCACTTCGGCCTGATAGACGGCGGGATCAATCTGATAGAGCAGCTGACCGGCCTTGACGTCGCTCCCCTCGGTGAACAGGCGCTTGAGGATGATGCCGTTCACCTGGGGACGCACCTCGGCCACCCGCAGGGGGGCGGTGCGGCCGGTGAGCTCGGACAACAGTTGCAGGGGGGCCGTATGGAGGGTGACCACGTCCACGGCGGCGGGAGGCATCTCCCCCATGGCCTGCTGGGCCCCGTCCTTGTCACCACAGCCAGCCAGCAGGCTGCTTGCCAGCAAGGCAAGGCCGACCGAACGTGCGAGAATATGTTTATGCATCAAGTCTCTGAACCTCAGTTTCAATCAAAAAGAAGTGACAAAACCACAGGGTTTATAAGGCCCCTGTTGGTAAAACGGCGAAGATGAGGCAATATACATACATTCATGAATGTATGTAAGAAACTTTTTTCACTTTTAAACAGGACCGGAGTCAATGGCCAGACGCACCAAAGAAGAGGCGCAGCAAACCCGCTGCAACATCATGAGCACGGCCCTGGATCTCTTCTGCCAACAGGGGCTGGCACGCACCAGCCTGACCGATATCGCCAAGGCGACGGACCTCACCCGGGGCGCCATCTACTGGCACTTCAAGAATAAAGAAGAGCTGTTCGTCACCCTGTGGGAGGAGCTGTGTGCCCCCCTCTCCCACCAGCTCGATGCCTGCGTCGACGAGGCGGAGCCGGATCCCCTGGGCAAGCTGCGCAGCTTTCTCAAAGAGGTGATGCTCAAGATCAGCACCGAGCCCGCCCACCAGCAGATGTTCACCATCATGTTCAATCTGGAATCCATGGAGGGAGAGGCCGCCGTCATGCGCGAGCACATGCACCTGCAATCCATGAATTTCTTCCGGGATCTGGAGATCACCCTGGCCAATGCCGTGCGTCGCGGCCAACTGCCCGAGGGGCTGGATCTGCGCCGCGCCGCCACCCTGCTCCACTGCACCCTGGACGGCTACATCATCAACTGGCTGCACTTCCCGGATCGCATCGATCTGATTGAGGAGTCGGACTTTCTCCTCGATACCCTGTTCACCCTCATCGCGAGCCCCACCCTTCGCCGCCACCCCTGAGTCTGCAAGACGCGCCGCCCCCGCCCATGCTCAACAGCCGGGGGCAAACCTGCTAGAGTAACGCCCCCCCACCACGATGAGCCCGACACCCTTGCCACACGCCCCCGCGCCGGCGCACGACGCCGCCCCTCGCCCCGCCCTCGTGGCAGGCGCCCATGCCCTCTTCCTGGCCCTGCTGGGCAGCGGCCGTCATCTGCTGGAGGCCGGTTGCGGGGCAGGAGAGGATCTGCGCCTCTTTCGCCAGCAAGGCCTCACCGTGACCGCCTTCGATGCGAGCCGGGCGCAGGCCGCCGCCGCCTCGCGCCTGTGCGGCCAGCCGGTGCGAGTCTGCCGCTTTGAGCAGATGCAAAGCGTCGTTCCCTATGACGGCATCTGGGCCAGCGGCTCCCTCCCCTGTCAGCCCGAACACGAGATAGTCCCGGCGCTCGGTCATCTGGCCACCCTGCTCAAGGCCGGGGGCCCCCTCTACGCCTCCTTCCCCCACGGGAAAGGCGAACCGCTGCCACGGTCGGGGGAATATCCCCTGCAGACCCGGCTCGACGAGGCGGGGCTGCGACGCCTGATCGCTCCCCTCCCCTTCACCCTGCACCATGGCTGGGTGGGGGAAGATGAGGTGAACGGCCCCTGGCTGCACGCCTTGCTGGTGCGGCGCTGATCCGCGACCCCCCCGAGGGCAGTGACACCTCACGGCATTCAGCCCATTAACAATATTTAACCCTGAGTTAACCACCATAAAGCAGACAAGATGCGGTGTTTGTGTTAAAAAGCGGCATTAAAATCAAAATTAAATAACAAATCAGACACCAACACCTGGATTCCCCCATGAAACTCGTTCTCAATCTGGTTGCCGGTATCCTCGCCGGCCTGCTGCTCGGTCTCTATGCCCCCGAATGGGTCGCCCGCGTGCTGTTCACCGCCAAGACGGTGATCGGCCAGCTCATCACCTTCACCATCCCGCTCATCATCCTCTTCTTCATCATGAGCGGCATCGCCAGCCTGCCGAAGAACTCCGGCAAGCTGCTGGGCAAGACGGTGGGGCTCTCCTACTGCTCCACCATACTGGCGGGCCTGTTCGCCTTCACCGTGGCGAGCCACCTGATCCCGCACCTGACCACGGCCGCCGAGCCCACCGCCGAGGCAGCCACCAAGCTCGCTTCCTATATCAACCTCGAGATCCCGCCCCTGTTCGGGGTGATGTCGGCCCTGGCCGCCGCCTTCGTGTTCGGCATCGGCATCAGCGCCACCCAGGCCACCGACCTGCGCCGGGTCGCCGATCAGGGCCGTGACATCATCGACCGCCTGCTGGCACGCGTGATCATTCCCCTGCTGCCCTTCTACATCGCCGGCGTCTTCGTCGAGATGACGGTGGAAGGCACCGTCTTCGCCACCCTCAAGACCTTCGGGGTAGTGCTGGTGATGGCCATCGTCATGCACTGGATCTGGCTCTGCGTCCTGTTCGTCGGCACCGGCCTCGCCCAGGGGCGCTCCCCCGTCATGCTCATCAAGAACATGCTGCCCGCCTACTTCACCGCCCTTGGCACCATGTCCAGCGCCGCCACCATTCCGGTGGCCCTGCAAGCCAGCAAGCGCAACGGCGTGAGCGACGGCATCGCCAACTTCACCGTGCCCCTGTGCGCCACCATCCACCTGTGCGGCTCCACCATCACCCTGGTGACCTGCGCCACGGCGGTGATGTTCCTCTCCGAGCACCTGGCCATTCCGGGCTACGGCACCATGGTGCCCTTCATCATGATGCTGGGCGTCATCATGATTGCCGCGCCGGGCGCACCGGGTGGCGGTGTCATGTCCGCGCTCGGCCTGCTCACTTCCATGCTCGGCTTCGGTGAGGCCTCCATCGCCCTGATGATCGCCCTCTACCTGGCCCAGGACAGCTTCGGCACCGCCTGCAACGTCACCGGTGACGGCGTCATCGCCCTGTGGGCCGATCGTTTCGCCCAAAGTGGCGAGCCAGCACTCAGCACCGAGCAGGACGCAGCCTGATAGCGCAGACAATAAAAAACGGGAGCCATCGGCTCCCGTTTTTCGTTGGCGCAAGGGGGCGTCTCAGCCCCGGCGACGGATCACCCCTTCCTGCATGGTGCTCGCCACCAATACCCCATCCCGGGTGAAGAACTGGCCGCGCACCAGACCCCGACCGCCGCTGGCGCTCGGGCTGTCCACCACGTAGAGCAGCCAGTCGTCCAGCCGGAACTCCCGGTGGAACCACATGGAGTGATCGATGGTGGCCACCTGCATGTCCGGCTCCCAGTAGGAGACCCCGTGGGGCTGCAGGGCGGCGAACAGGAAGTGGAAGTCGGAGGCATAGGCCAGCAGGTAGTTGTGGACCCGCTGATCGTCCGGCACCGGGCCATTGGCCTTGAACCAGGTGTAGCGAAGGGGCTCGTGGACATCCGGGCGAATGGGGTCCACCAGGGTCACGGGGCGAATTTCGATGGGCTTCTCGCACAGGATCTTGTCCCGCAGGGCCGCCGGGATCATCTGCTCGTAGGGACGCACCAGCTCCAGCTCGCTCTTGAGCTGCTCCGGGGGCGTGATGCTGGCCGGCATCTTCGCCTGGTGCTCGAAGCCCTCGGCTTCCACCTGGAAGGAGGCGTTGAGGTAGAAGATGGGCTTGCCATTCTGGATGGCCTTGACCCGGCGGGTGGAGACGGTCTGGCCGTCGCGGATGTTCTCCACGTCGTAGACGATGGGCTTGTTGGCATCCCCGGGGCGCAGGAAGTAGGAGTGGAAACTGTGGACCTGGCGGTCGCTTGCCACCGTCTGCTTGGCGGCTGACAAGGCCTGCCCCATCACCTGTCCGCCAAACACGGATCGCAACCCGAGATCCTGGCTCTGGCCCCGAAACAGGCCCTCCTCGATCTTTTCGAGCGCCAGCAACGCCAGCAGCTCATCCAGTACCTTGCTCATTGGTTTCTCCTGTCTTTGTGCGCGAAAGGCTAACAAGCCCGTCCCGACAGGGCAACCATCCTGATGCACATCCCCGTCTGCAACCACCTCCCCTTCAAAAAAGGGAAGTGTATGACGCTTTCCAGCCCGTACAGAGGGCACTCTGGCCCCCTCCCCTGGCAAGGGGAGGGCTGGGGTGGGGTCAGACGCGATCAAGCCATGCCCGAATAGAGACAACCACCCCGGGTAGATTTTCCATCACCTCCCTGTTGCTAAATCTCAGTACCGTCAGCGACAGGGCCGCCATGTAGGCATCCCGTCGCTTGTCATGACGCAGACCCCGCATGTCGAAATGGCTGTTGCCATCAACCTCAATGACCAACAACCGCCCGGGGCAGTAAAAATCCGCAATGTATGGGCCTATACCTTGCTGACGGCGAAACTTGACTCCGAGTTGCCCAGCCCGAAGCGCCTGCCACAATCGCCGTTCAGGCTCTGTTGGATTGTTTCGTTGTTCACGCCGTTTATCCAGCGTGGCCTCGCGGTTGAAAACACGAACTGGCTTCTCGTTCATGACAGTATTCCTCCGACTATGACCCTTGTCAGCATAACAACTACTCACCCCCTCCCAGCCTCCCCCTTCAAAAGGGGGAGGAGCTTGTCTGGCCCTTTCTCTCCCCTGTGCGATTCAGTCTCAAGGAGCCCGGCAGGAGCAGAAAACAAAAAAGCCCGCACCTTGGGGTGCGGGCTTGTGGCGTGTCCGGGGCGAGCGGCCCGTGGTGGCGGCTTACTTGCTGCCGGTGCCGGAATTGCGGGTGGAGGAGGTCGGCTTGCGACGGGCGGTGGTGGCACGGGCGCGCGGCTCCTTGCCCTGCATCTCCTTGTGGCGCTTCACGGCGCGACGGATCTGGGCGGCCTGCTTGTGGCGGGTGCTCTTGCCATCCTGCTGCAGATCGACCTTGGATTCGGTCTCGTTGGGCAGGTTGACCAGGCCGCGCAGGTAGTTCACTTCGGGCAACTTCAGCTCCTGCCAGCCGCCGCGGGGGATGCCGCGATCCAGGGTGACGTCGCCGTAGCGGATACGCATCAGGCGGCTCACCTGCACTTCCTGGGATTCCCACAGGCGGCGCACTTCCCGGTTGCGGCCCTCGGTCAGGGTGACGTTGAACCACTGGTTCAGCCCTTCACCGCCGGCCGGCTTGATCTTGTTGAACTTGGCCATGCCGTCTTCCAGCTGCACGCCCTTGCGCAGGCGCTGCAGCATGGCTTCGGTGATCTCGCCAAAGACGCGCACCGCGTATTCCCGCTCCACTTCGTGGCTCGGGTGCATCAGCCGGTTCGCCAGCTCGCCGTCGGTGGTGAACAGCAAGAGACCGGAGGTGTTGACGTCCAGACGACCCACCGCAATCCAGCGGGCGCCATCCATCTTGGGCAGACGATCAAACACGGTGGGACGTCCTTCCGGATCGTGGCGGGTGCACATCTCCCCTTCGGGCTTGTGGTAGGCCAGCACGCGGCAGATCACTTCCTCTGCGGCGCGGGTCTTGACCTGGTGGCCATCCACCCGGATCACGGCGTTCACTTCGACGCGATCCCCCAGCGTGGCGACCTTGCCATCCACGCTGACCCGACCTGCGGTGATCAGGGCCTCCATCTCACGACGGGAGCCTTGACCCGCGCGGGCCAATACTTTTTGCAGTTTTTCACTCATCGGGGTTACCTGATTGTTGATCGCTGCCCGCCGACATCGCGGACAGCATGGATGTCTGTGAGGCCGCCTCGCGGGCATCCTCACCATGTTCATGCGCAAGACGGCCCGCGGCGGGCCGCCCATCGCCTCCCTCGTCCGGCATGAGCGACAAGGGATGGGGCAGTTCGGGATCCAGCTCGGGGAGCTGCTCCAGACTCTGCAGATTGAAATAGTCCAGAAATTCGCGGGTGGTGGCGAGCAGCTCGGGACGACCCGCCACCTCCTTGTGTCCTATGCTGCGCACCCAGCCGCGCTCTTTCAAGGTGTTGACGATCTGGCTCGAGACCGCCACCCCGCGGATGGCTTCTATCTCTGCCCGGGTGATGGGCTGACGATAGGCAATCAGGGTCAGGGTTTCCAACACGGCGCGGGAATAACGGGGCGCCCGCTCGCTCCACAGGCGAGAGAGCTCCTCGGCATACTCCTGGCGGGCCTGGAAACGCCAGCCGGAGGCGACCTCCTTGAGCTCGACCCCCCGCGTCTCATAGTCTTTCTTGAGCTCCGCCAGCAGCAGCTGGACGTAGCGGCCGGTGACCGGGTAATCCGCCAGCACGCTGCCCTTGAGCTCGCTGACGTTGAGCGGGCGCCCGGCGACGAACAGGGCCGCCTCGATCAGGGTCTTCAGCCGTTCAGCGGGCAGCGCCACGACAGGCCTCCTGGGCTATGCCCATGGCCGTGAGCGGCCGCTCAGTGTACATGCTCATGCGCCGTCTCCTGACTTGCCAGGGCAAAGTGGATGGGCCCCAGGGGCTCTGCCTGCAGGATCCAGATAAGCTGCTCCTTGCACAGCTCCAGCAGGGCCAGGAAGGTCACCAGTACCCCCATGCGCCCCTCCTCGGCCCGCAGCACCTGCTCCAGGCGCAGGGTCTGGCCCAGGGAGAGCATGGCGAGGATCTCCGCCATCCGCACCCGGGTCGGGATCTGCTCCCGGCGGATCTGGTGATGCTCAAAATGAGTCGCGCGTTTTACCACACTTTGCATGTAAAGGGCGAGCTCAACCAGTGAAACATCGGGGGCCAGCGGCTTCAGGGCACCAAAATCCGGCGGCAGGGCCGCGGCGACGAAGATCTCCCGTTCCACCCTCGGCAGGGCATTGACCCGCTCCGCCCCCAGCTTGTAGCGCTCGTACTCCTGCAGGCGGCGAATGAGGGTGACGCGAGGGTCTTCCCCCTCCTCCTCGTCCTCCAGCTCCGGGGCCTTGGGCAGCAGCAGGCGGGATTTGATCTCCGCCAGCCAGGCCGCCATCAGCAGGTACTCCGCCGCGAGCTCGAGGTTGAGCCCCTGCATCAGCTCCACGTACTCCATGTACTGGGCGGTGATCTGCAGGATCGGCAGGTTCAGGATGTCGAGCTGCTGGCGCCGGATGAGGTAGAGCAGCAGATCCAGCGGCCCCTCGAAGGTGTCGAGAAACACCTCCAGCGCATCGGGGGGGATGAACAAATCCTGGGGCAGCTCGTGGTAGGGCTGCCCCAGCACAGTCGCGATGGGCGGGGGAAGGGAGCTTTCCCCAGCCGTGCCCGGTGCGCTCAGCGCCTCGGGCACGGGGTCGGCAAGATCACTCAAACGGCGTCGGATCCCCGGCACCGCGACGGCGCAGCACGGGCTCGTCGTCGGAGAAGTCCACCACAGTGGTGGGCTGCTCGCCGAGATACCCGCCGTTGACCACCAGATCCAGCTGCTTGCCGAGCTTGTCGGCGATCTCCTCGGGGTCGAACTCCGCCATCTCGGAACCCGGCAGGATCAGCGTGGTAGAGAGCAGCGGCTCGCCGAGCGCCTCGAGCAATGCGAGCGCTATGTTGTTGGCAGGCACCCGGATACCGATGGTCTTCTTCTTCTCGTTCATGAGGCGACGCGGCACCTCCTTGGTGGCCTTGAAGATGAAGGTGTAGGGGCCGGGGGTGTTGTTCTTGATCAGACGAAACGCGCTGTTGTCCACCTTGGCGTAGGTGGAGATCTCAGAGAGATCACGGCACACCAGGGTGAAGTCATGGTTCGGTTCGATGCGGCGGATGCGGCAGATGCGCTCCAGCGCGTCCTTGTTGCCCATCTGGCAACCCAGGGCGTAACCGGAGTCGGTGGGATAGACGATAACGCCGCCACTTTGCAGGATCTGCACCGCCTGGCTGATGAGGCGAGCCTGGGGATTGTCCGGGTGTACGTAAAAATGCTGGCTCATATGTTCTTCTCGCGATTGGGGCACGCTCGTTGCCCGCTTCATGGTCAAGGGCCACCTGGCCCATGACACTACCTTAACCTGTTTGACGCAGACTCGCCCGCATCAAAGACGCTCTCCCGCCGGTGGCAACCCTCAGCGGCTGGCCAGCAGGCCCGCATGCTCCTCCGGGGTCAGCCCGAAATGGCCGGGGTGGCCGAGCCAGAGCGGCATGCCCTCCTTGGGCAGCCAGAGGTGGCGGCCAAGCTCGGTCCAGTTGGAGGGGAAGTGAAAATCGGACCCCACCGAAATATAGAGATCGTGCTCCCTGGCCCACTGGCCGAGATTCGCCCGCTCCTGGGGGCTCTGCTGGGGCAGGGAAACCTCCATGGCATCCCCCCCGACGGCCTTGAAGGCCACCAGCAGCCGCTTGATCCACTTGGCGGTGAGATTGTAGCGGCTCGGGTGAGCCAGCACCGCCAGCCCGCCTGCGGCGTGGATGGCCTCGATAGCCTCTCCCATCCCGGGCCACTCGGCGGGCACATAGCCCTTGTTGCCCCGGCTCAGGTACTTCTTGAACACCTTCTGCATATTGTCGGCCACCCCGCGCGCCACCAGCACCCGGGCAAAGTGGGCCCGGGTCACGGCGGCGTCACCGGCAAGCTGCTTGGCCTCTTCATAGGTGCCCGGGATGAGGCACTTCTCCAGACGACG
Organism: Aeromonas sp. ASNIH1; assembly: GCF_002934285.1. Taxonomy (NCBI): domain Bacteria; kingdom Pseudomonadati; phylum Pseudomonadota; class Gammaproteobacteria; order Aeromonadales; family Aeromonadaceae; genus Aeromonas; species Aeromonas sp. ASNIH1. The sequence continues at coordinate 4,948,321 of NZ_CP026228.1, forward strand.
CCCGATCTCCTCGGCGCGCGCCTCCCGGCGAGCCCGCTGCCCTGCCAGAAAGGCGAGCAACTGGGGATTTTTCTCGTCCACCCCGAGGGCCACGATGTGGATCTCGTGATGCTCCCACCCGGTGGAGATCTCCACCCCGCTCACCAGGCGCAGTGGCAGCTGGTCAGCCGAGATGGTCTGGCGCACTTCTTCAAGCCCGTCGAGGGTATCGTGGTCAGTGACCGCTAACACCTCCACCCCTTTTTCGGCGGCGCGGCGCACCAGGTCGGCGGGGCTCAGCACCCCGTCCGAGGCGGTGGTGTGGCAATGAAGATCGAATATCATCGGCGTGTTTCGCTCTTGTTTGGGACCTGCCTGGAAAAGGCCGGCAAAAAAGCGACTTGACTTGGCCGCGGCTTTATCGTTTTCTGTAGGCACTTCATTGCAAACATCTTTTTACAGGACTCAATCTCATGCAAGCGACTTCCATTCTGACCATCTGGTGGTGGCACACTCCCTGACATGCGGGCGTGTGGTCGTTGCTGTACCTGTAATCTGACAGCAAGTTAAGAACCCAAAGAAAAAGCCCGCTGACCCCAGCGGGCTTTTTTATTATCCGGCAAATGGACCTGTGATGAAACCGACAATTCAGAGAAGCACACTGACATGGCGATGGCGATGGCGAACTCGCTGACGTGACCCGAACCCGACCCATTTTCAAGAGAGACAGCGCCATGACCATCGGTGACACACAACACATGCAAGGGAAGGCATTATGACAGGCAACAAGACCCGTTTGCCCCTGGGCGAATTCGATACCATCCGGCTCAATGCCCCCTATGTGACAGACCCCCTGGCACTCTATACCCGACTCTGCCAGGACAGACCCAACAACCTGCTGCTCGAATCGGTGGAGATCGACTCCAAGGCCGGTACCCAGAGCCTGCTGCTGGTGGATGCCTGCCTGCGCATCGAGTGCCGCGGCCGCGCCGTGCAGGTGCGCCCCCTCGGCGACAACGGCGCCGCCCTGCTGCGCCTGCTGGAGCAGCGCCTGCCCACCGTCATCACCCAGACCCGGGTGGCGGACGAGCTGCACCTCGACTTCCCGGCGTCCGATCGGGAGCTTGACGAAGACAGCCGCCTCAAGGGCAGCAGCGTGCTGGACGTGCTGCGTACCCTGCAGCGGGAGCTGCAATGCCAGCAGGGCAAAGAGGCCCTCTTCATGGCGGGCAGCTTCGCCTACGACCTCATCGCCTCCTTTGAAGACTTGCCCGAGGTGCCAGAGGGGAGCAACGACTGCCCTGACTACTGCTTCTATGTGGCCGAGACCCTGATCACCATCGACCACATCAAGCAGAGCACCCAGTTGGTGGCCTGCCTGTTCGGCGGCGAAGAGGATGAGCAGCTGGACGCGCGCTACGCCCGCCTGACCGCTCGCCTCGAGTCCTTCAAACAGGCCTGTCAGCAGCCGCTGCCTGCGCCACAGGGCACGGCGCCGCTGACCGGCGCCCTGGCCGTCGACAAGGGGGACAAGCAGTTCTGCGCCGAGGTCGAGAAGCTCAAGGGCTTCATCCGCCGTGGTGACATCTTCCAGGTGGTGCCGTCCCGCAGCTTCTCCCTCCCCTGCCCGGATCCCGTCGCCGCCTATCGCCGCCTCAAGCAGACCAACCCCAGCCCCTACATGTTTTACGTGCAGGACGAGGGCTTCACCCTGTTTGGCGCCTCCCCCGAGAGCGCGGTCAAGTTCTGCGCCAACAGCCGCCAGGTGGAGATGTACCCCATCGCCGGCACCCGCCGCCGCGGCCTCAACCCGGACGGCAGCATCAACCTGGATCTGGACGGCCGCATCGAGCTGGAGCTGCGCCAGGACGAGAAAGAGGTGGCCGAGCACCTGATGCTGGTGGATCTGGGCCGCAACGACATTGCCCGCATCTCCGCCCCCGGCACCCGCTACGTCAAGGATCTGCTCAAAGTGGATCGCTACAGCCACGTCATGCACCTGGTCTCCCGGGTGGTGGGCACCCTTCGCGCCGACCTTGACGCCCTGCACGCCTACCAGGCCTGCATGAACATGGGCACCCTGACCGGTGCCCCCAAGCTGCGCGCCAGCGAGCTCATCCGCATGGTGGAAGGCAAGCGTCGTGGCAGCTACGGCGGCGCCGTGGGTTACCTGAACGGCGCAGGGGAAATGGACACCTGCATCGTCATCCGCTCCGCCTTCGTGAAAGAGGGGGTCGCCCATGTCCAGGCCGGCGCCGGGGTGGTCTATGACTCCAAACCCCAGGCCGAGGCAGACGAGACCCGCGCCAAGGCGGCGGCCGTGCTGGCCGCCATCGCTGCCAGCCATGGCACCTCCCTGCAGGCCCTCAGCGCCCAGCAGGAACAACACAAGGACGTGATCCATGACTAACATCTTCCTGCTCGACAACTTCGACTCGTTTACCTACAACCTCGTCGACCAGTTCCGCACCCTGGGCTACCCGGTGCGCATCTACCGCAACAGCCTGCCTGCGAGCCGCATCATGCAGGAGATCGACGCCTGCGAAGGGGACGCCGTGCTGGTGCTCTCCCCGGGGCCGGGCGCCCCCCATGAGGCGGGCTGCCTCATCGACCTCATCAAGCTGGCCCGGGGCCGGGTGCCCATCCTCGGCATCTGTCTCGGTCATCAGGCCCTGTGCGAAGCCTACGGCGGCACCGTCGGGGCGGCGGGGGAAATCGTCCACGGCAAGCGCTCCCTCATCGAGCACAACGGCCATGGCGCCTTCGCGGGGCTGCCGAGCCCCTTGCCGGTGGCCCGCTACCACTCCCTGGTGGCCACCTATGTGCCACAAGAGTTGCAGGTGATTGCCCACTATCAGGGCATGCCCATGGCCATCGAGCAGCGTGACGAGCGGGTGCTGGGCTTCCAGTTCCACCCGGAATCCATCATGACCAGCGAAGGGGCCCGCCTGCTCACCCAGGCCCTCGCCCATGTCACCCGTCCAGAAAGCCACGTGCGGTAAGGAAGAGACCATGCATCAACATCTCAACACCCTCTATCAGGGTCAGTCTCTCACCCGCGACGCCGCCCGCGACGCCTTCGGCCAGGTGGTTCGTGGTGAAGTGGATCCCATCGTGCTCGCGAGCCTTCTGACCGCCCTCAAGATCAAGGGGGAGACCCCGGAGGAGATCGCCGGCGCCGCCGAGGCGCTCTTGGCCGAAGCCCGCGACTTCCCGCGCCCGGACTATGCCTTCTGCGACATCGTCGGCACCGGAGGGGACGGCCTCAACACCATCAACGTCTCCACCACCTCGGCCCTGGTGGCCGCCGCCTGCGGCCTGAAAGTGGCCAAGCACGGCAACCGCTCGGTCTCGAGCAAGTCGGGGTCGAGCGACCTGCTCGATAAGATGGGCATCAAGCTCGACATGAGCCCGGCCCAGGCCCGCCGCTGCCTGGACGAGCTCGGGGTCTGCTTCCTGTTCGCCCCCCAGTACCACGCCGGGGTGCGCCACGCCATGCCGGTGCGCCAGGCCCTCAAGACCCGCACCCTGTTCAACGTGCTGGGGCCGCTCATCAACCCCGCTCGCCCCAGCTTCCAGCTGATGGGGGTCTATGCCCCCGAGCTGGTGCGCCCCATCGCCGAAACCCTGCTGGCACTCGGCCTGAAAACCGGTATGGTGGTGCACGGCGCCGGCCTCGACGAGATTGCCATCCACGGCCCGACCCAGGTGGCGGAGATCCGCGACGGCGAAATTCGCGAGTACTTGCTCACCCCGGCGGACTTTGGCCTCGACACCTACCCGGTCAGCGCCATCCAGGGCGGTGAGCCCGAGGAGAACCGCGCCATCACCGCCGCCATCCTGGAAGGGCGCGGCAGCCCGGCCCACAACGCCGCCATCGCCGCCAACGTGGCGCCGCTCCTGGTGATGGCGGGCGAGGCCCCGGACTTTAGGCAGGCCGCCGCCCGGGTGCTGGCGGTGCTGGCAAGCGGCCAGGCCGCTCTCCTCGCCCGGGATCTCGCCACCCTGAGCCATCAGGAGGCATGATGTCAGCCACCACCACAGCGTGCCCCAGGGGCACTCACCCAGAACGCCCGACGGGCAACAGCCAGCTTCGCAAGGATAACGAGATGTCAGATGTCATTGCTCCCCACGCCTTTCTGAACATGGCCTCCATCAGCCAGACCATTCTCGGCAAGATCGTGGCGGCCAAGCAGGAGTGGGTCGCCGCCCGCAAGGAGAGCCAGCCCCTGGCGAGCTTCCAGGACGCGCTGACCCCAAGCGATCGGGACTTCGAGGGGGACCTGCGCAAAGGCTCCACCCGCTTCATTCTGGAGTGCAAGAAGGCCTCCCCCTCCAAGGGCTTGATCCGCAACGACTTCAGCCCGGAGGCCATCGCCGACATCTATGGCCACTACGCCACCGCCATCTCGGTGCTGACGGACGAGAAGTTCTTCCAGGGGGATTTCGCCTTCCTGCCCCGGGTACGGGGCCGCGTCCAGCAGCCGGTGCTCTGCAAGGACTTCATGATTGACCCCTATCAGGTCTATCTGGCCCGCCACTATCAAGCGGACGCCATCCTCCTGATGCTCTCCGTGCTCACCGACGAGGGGTATCGCGCCCTGTTCAACGTGGCGAAAGAGTTGGGCCTGGGGGTGCTCACCGAGGTGAGCAACGAGGAGGAGCTGACCCGCGCCATCGACCTCGGCGCCCCGGTGATTGGCATCAACAACCGGGATCTGCGGGATTTGAGCGTCGATCTTGCCCGCACCCGGCAACTGGCGGCCAGGATCCCGGGGGATCGGGTGGTGATCAGCGAATCCGGCATCAACCACCGCGCCCAGGTGGCGGCCCTGCGCCACCACGCCAAGGGCTTCCTGGTGGGATCTTCCCTCATGGCGGAGCCGGATCTGGAGGCCGCGGTGCGCAAGCTCGTGCTCGGCCAGAACAAGGTGTGCGGCCTGACCCGTCCCGAGGACGCCGCCGCCGCCCATCAGGCGGGCGCCGTGTTCGGCGGCCTCATCTTTGTGGCGAAAAGCCCGCGCTACGTGGACATTCCCGCCGCCCGCGCCGTGATGGCGGGCGCGCCGCTCTCTTACGTCGGGGTGTTTCGCAATGCCCAGCCCGCCACCATCGCCAAGACGGTGGATGCGCTGGGGCTCGCCGCCGTGCAACTGCACGGGGACGAAGACGCCGCCTATATCGAGACCCTGCGCCCCCTGCTGCCGGCGGGCTGCCAGATCTGGAAGGCCGTCGGAGTCACAAGTGGCGAGCCCCTGCCCACCCTCGACTACCCGGCGGATCGCCTGCTGCTTGATACCAAAGTCGGCAGCCAGAGCGGCGGCACCGGCCAGGCGTTCGACTGGACCCTGCTGGCCGGGCTCGACAAGAGCAAACTGATGCTGGCGGGGGGCCTCAACCCCGACAACGCCCTCGAGGCCGCGCAAGTGGGCTGCCTCGGCCTTGATTTCAACTCCGGGGTGGAGAGTGCCCCGGGCAGGAAGGATGCTCACAAGCTGGCGGCTGCCTTTGGGGCCCTGCGCCAACTGTGAGCGCCTCCGTGACTCATTCAACGAATTAATGAACTGCGTTTGCCCATAAGCACAAGGAATAATGTATGACCCTGCTCAATCCGTTTTTCGGTGAATTTCGTCGATGACATGTATGTGCCCCAGCCATACGCCTCAGCCCGCCAAGGCTCATACCTGATCTCAATTGCAGAATGTAAAGGAAGATAACCATGACCCTGCTCAATCCGTTTTTTGGTGAATTTGGCGGTATGTATGTGCCCCAGATCCTCATCCCCGCCCTGCTCCAGCTGGAGAAGGCTTTTGTCGATGCCAAGGATGATCCGGCTTTCGTCGCCGAGTTTCAGGCGCTCCTGACCGAGTACGCCGGTCGCCCGACACCGCTCACCCTCACCCGCAATTTGACCAAGGGCACCAAGACCCGCCTCTACCTCAAGCGTGAAGATCTGCTGCACGGCGGCGCCCACAAGACCAACCAGGTACTGGGCCAGGCCCTGCTTGCCAAGCGCATGGGCAAGCACGAGATCATCGCCGAGACCGGCGCCGGTCAGCACGGTGTGGCGACGGCGCTGGCCTGCGCCCTGCTCGGCCTCAAGTGCCGTGTCTACATGGGGGCCAAGGATTGCGAGCGCCAGAAGCCGAATGTGTTTCGTATGAAGCTGATGGGTGCCACCGTGATCCCGGTGCACTCCGGCTCCAGCACCCTGAAAGATGCCTGCAACGAGGCGCTGCGGGACTGGGCTGCCAACTATGAAACCGCCCACTACCTGCTCGGCACCGCCGCTGGCCCCCACCCCTTCCCCACTATCGTGCGGGAGTTCCAGAAGATGATCGGGGAAGAGGCCAAGGCCCAGTGCTTCGAAAAAGAAGAGCGCCTGCCGGATGCGGTGATCGCCTGCGTCGGCGGCGGCTCGAATGCCATCGGCATGTTCGCGGACTTTATCGATGAGCCTTCCGTTCGCCTTATCGGGGTCGAGCCGGGTGGTCACGGCATCGAGAGTGGCGAGCACGGTGCGCCGCTGGGTCACGGCAGCAAGGGGGTCTTCTTTGGCATGCACTCCTTCCTGATGCAGGACAACCAGGGCCAGATCCAGGAGTCCTACTCCGTCTCGGCGGGGCTGGACTTCCCCTCCGTCGGCCCCCAGCACGCCCACCTGGCCGCCATCGGCCGCGCCGAGTACCCCTCGGTGACCGACAAGGAGGCGCTGGACGCCTTTCAGGAGCTGGCCAAATCCGAAGGCATCATACCGGCGCTGGAGTCCTCCCACGCCCTGGCTCATGCCCTCAAGATGGCCCGCAGTGAACCGGAAAAAGAGCAGGTGCTCATCGTCAACCTCTCCGGCCGTGGCGACAAAGACATCTTCACCGTTGCCGACATCTTTGAAAAAGAAGGAACCTTGTCATGAACCGTTACGCACAACTCTTCTCCCGTCTGGACGAAGCCAATCAGGGCGCCTTTGTGCCGTTCGTGATGCTGGGTGACCCCACCCCCGAATTGTCCCTGGCCATCGTCGATGCCCTGGTCGAAGGGGGCGCCGACGCCCTCGAACTCGGCATTCCCTTCTCCGATCCGGTGGCAGACGGCCCCACCATTCAGGGCGCAGCCCTGCGTGCCTTTGCCAGCCACACCACCCCGGACGACTGCTTCGGCCTGCTCGCCCGCATCCGCGCCAAGTACCCGGAACTGCCCATTGGCCTCCTGGTCTACGCGAACCTGGTCTATGTGCGCCACATCGACGGCTTCTACGAGAAGTGCCAGCAGGCAGGGGTGGACTCGGTGCTGGTGGCGGACGTGCCGGTGCAGATGTGCGAACCCTACAAGGCGGCCGCCGACAAGTTCGGCATCGACAGCATCTTTATCGCCCCGCCCAACGGCGATGCCGAGACGCTCAAGGCTGTTGCCGAGCTCGGCTCCGGTTACACCTATCTGGTGAGCCGCGCCGGCGTGACCGGTGCCGAGACCAAGGCCGGTATGCCGGTGGAGGGTCTCATCAACACCCTGCGCGAGTTCAATGCCCCCCCCGCCCTGCTCGGCTTTGGCATCAGCGAACCGGCTCAGGTGCGTGAGGCCATCGCCGCTGGCGCCGCCGGTGCCATTTCAGGCTCCGCCGTGGTGAAGATCATCGAGACCCACCACCAGAACCCGGAACATATGCTCACTCGTCTGAAAGAGTTTGTGGAAGGGATGAAGGCCGCGACCAATCGATAAGGGGCGGCATTGGTCAAATGCCATTGACCATGTCTGAGAAAAGGGAGCCTGATAGGCTCCCTTTTGTTATCCGGCGTCAGCGATTCGCTTCTCTGTAGGTCTGATTAGCGAAGCGTAATCAGACGTTCGCGACGTTGATGTGATGGCGCGGCTTCGCCACGCAGGACGCGAGGGCTCTGCCCTCGACGGGGTTTCGCCCGCCCTTCGGGCTGGGGCGAGTGACTTTGGAAAGACCCAAAGTCACCAAAGGTCTTCTCCCCCGCTTATTCGCCCGACTGAAGTCGGGTACCTTCGGCTCACCCTATTGTCCAACGGCACGCGCCGATGGGCCGTCCATGGCCCAGCGCCGCTCGCTCGGCATCCTGCCTCGCGGCCTGGACAAGAGGGCTTGCCTCAGCGAATAAGAGGGGGATCAAAACCGCGCCAGCCCTAAGCTCCCGCCTAACCGCAAGCAAGCCCCCTCTCCCTCCGGGAGAGGGTTGGGGTGAGGGGATTTCCCACTATTCTGCTCACCCAACAGCCAACTAGAACGACAGTTGCTCACTAATTGGTTGAACCAGCTCAGATTTCTATCAACCACCCCTTCCCATGCCTCGATCAGAGCCATTAAGATAGCCAAACGGCAATCCATCTCTCGGGAAACGCCATGGAAGCGATTGTTGACATAGCGCAGGTGACGAACAGCGAATTGGGAGCTGAAACTCAGGGGCGGTAGCGTATCCGTCGCTTTCAATATCCAACTCTCTATCTGTGTTTTTTACAATTGAAACAGAGGAAGATAAGCGAATACTTTCAGGCATCAGAGGCAGACTGGTAATACCATGATTATATTTTAATTTTTTCATGGTGACGATCAGCGCAGAACAGCATTATATGAAAAGCCTTAATCATCATTTAGTTCCGCCTTCCATCTAATCACCGTTACCCCTGAAAACTCACTACAGGCCCAATAAAGGAAACTTGAAATGGCAGATGAAAAAGAAATAGCAGGAAAGGCTAAAGGAAAACCACGAAATGTGAAAAATATCATTCCGGTTGGGGATCAAGAAATTGCTGTCTATGCAACCCCGAAGGTTTCTAAAGCTCTAGGGAAGGTGCGAACAAGTCCCTGATATGAGATCATGTTTGTCATCTGGAGCCATGGAACAGGGTTCATCATGAGTCATCAACTTACCTTCGCCGACAGTGAATTCAGCAGTAAGCGCCGTCAGACCAGAAAAGAGATTTTCTTGTCCCGCATGGAGCAGATTCTGCCATGGCAAAACATGGTGGAAGTCATCGAGCCGTTTTACCCCAAGGCTGGTAATGGCCGGCGACCTTATCCGCTGGAAACCATGCTACGCATTCACTGCATGCAGCATTGGTACAACCTGAGCGATGGCGCGATGGAAGATGCTCTGTACGAAATCGCCTCCATGCGTCTGTTTGCCCGGTTATCCCTGGATAGCGCCTTGCCGGACCGCACCACCATCATGAACTTCCGCCACCTGCTGGAGCAGCATCAACTGGCCCGCCAATTGTTCAAGACCATCAATCGCTGGCTGGCCGAAGCAGGCGTCATGATGACTCAAGGCACCTTGGTCGATGCCACCATCATTGAGGCACCCAGCTCGACCAAGAACAAAGAGCAGCAACGCGATCCGCAGATGCATCAGACCAAGAAAGGCAATCAGTGGCACTTTGGCATGAAGGCCCACATTGGTGTCGATGCCAAGAGTGGCCTGACCCACAGCCTAGTCACCACCGCGGCCAACGAGCATGACCTCAATCAGCTGGGTAATCTGCTGCATGGAGAGGAGCAATTTGTCTCAGCCGATGCCGGCTACCAAGGGGCGCCACAGCGCGAGGAGCTGGCCGAGGTGGATGTGGACTGGCTGATCGCCGAGCGCCCCGGCAAGGTAAGAACCTTGAAACAGCATCCACGCAAGAACAAAACGGCCATCAACATCGAATACATGAAAGCCAGCATCCGGGCCAAGGTGGAGCACCCATTTCGCATCATCAAGCGACAGTTCGGCTTCGTGAAAGCCAGATACAAGGGGTTGCTGAAAAACGATAACCAACTGGCGATGTTATTCACGCTGGCCAACCTGTTTCGGGCGGACCAAATGATACGTCAGTGGGAGAGATCTCACTAAAAACTGGGAATAACGCCTTAAATGGCGAAGAAACGGTCTAAATAGGCTGATTCAAGGCATTTACGGGAGAAAAGATCGGCTCAAACTGAAAAAATGAAATGACTGAGTCAGCCGAGAAGAATTTCCCCGCTTATTCGCACCTTCCTTAGGCTCTCACGAGTTATTTGTACCGTTCCGAGATAATAAAAACCTTGTCGGCGGGCTTGCTTCAACCGTTTACTCCAATGTCCAAAGAATAGAGCTCAATCTATTAAAAGCGGCTAGAGATGTAGAGGCGGCAGTTAAATTAGGCATAGGAAATAAAGCTTCAATATTTATATTAATGCCCGGTGACGAAGTCGAGAGCTTAAATAATGAGCAAGTGATCTCAATTGAGAATGCACTTGATAAATTTAATTGGCATATGAATAAACAGGGTATTTCAGTTGGTGGACATACATCTATTAGTGGCTTAGCGGACGAAATATGCTCATGGGCTAATGTGGCATAGACATAACACAACATTTAAGAGTGACTCCCAATACTTTGCATTTTTCATTCAATTGTTGAGCTTCATACTGATCAATAGAAAAATAGGCCCGCCACCTTATTGAACAAGCCTCTGCCCAAGGCAGAGGAGTACGGCGGCGTGAGTGACTATGGTGGGCATATCGTAAAGCTCCAACTGAAAACGTTGGCCTACCTTATCCCCGCTCGGTGAAGTGAAGGTGAAGTTGCGGGTCGCCAGCCTTGAGCCCACGGCAGGCATTGCCTACAATGACCCACTTTTTATCACTCTCAGGTCTATAAAATGAGCGACAACAAACCTGCACTGCCCGACCGTCTGGCGGCCAACCCGCGCAGCCCGCACCATGTGGCGGAGTGCTTCGAGCACGAGATCGGCATTCGCGTGAACGGCAAGGAGCGCACCAATGTCGAGGAGTACTGCATCAGCGAAGGTTGGGTGAAGATCCCCTCCCCCAAGGCCAAGGATCGCTACGGCAACCCCATGCTGATCACCGTCAAGGGCACCGTCGAGGCTTTCTACGCCTAAGCGGCCCTGACCGCGCGCCCCGCCGGGCCCGCCGCCATGCTGTTCAGAACACCGGCCTTGCGCCGGTGTTCTGCTGTTAAGGGCGGCCCAGGGTGACAGGCACCTCTCTTTCTTTGCTCTCTGTTGCCTTCCTGTTTCTTCCTTTCCCTCCCTTGCTTTCGCCTTTTCCTTTTCATCTGGGCCCTGATCCGGCAGGCGAGCCGCCTTTGGCATCCAGGCAGGGCGACGCTCTTGTCATCCCTGCCGGTTTACCCAGGCCATCACCGCCCCACTCACCCTCGGGAGCGCGACTTACCGCCCTGCCAGCGTTGCAGCGCAGCCCCCGCCAGCACCAGCAGGATGCCGAGCAGATCGCTCGCGGCCAGCCGTCCGGCCAGGGCATCGAGCAGGGCGCCCCCCGCCAGCTGGCCCGTGACGATGAGCAGGGCGCAGGCCAGGGCACCGATCCGGCCGATGGCCCAACTGCTGATGGCGACAAACAGCGCCCCCAGCACCCCGCCGAGCAGCAGCCAGGGATCGAGCCCGGCGAGCCGCTCCCAGGGTGCCCCTTTGAGGATGAGCAGGGCGCCGAGCAGCCCGAAGCCGAGCAGGTGGTTGGCAAGGGACGCCGTCATGGCGCCCCGGGCGCTGGCGAGGCGGCCGTTGAGGGTGCGCGACAGGCTCACCGCCACGCCGTTCAGCAGTCCCAACAGGATCAGAAGGGTCATGGTGTTTCTCCTAGCCGAGCACGATAAACAGGGCGCTGGCCATCACCAGCAAGGCGGTGAGCAGTCCCATCAGGATCAATAAGGTCATGGTGTCTCTCCTAATGCAGCACGATAAGCAGGGCGCCGGCCATCACCAGCAGGGTGGCGAGCGCGTCCTTTCCCGAGGGGCGGCGGCGAGCCAGTCCGAGCCAGCCGAGGCCATCGCACAGGGCACCAAACAGCAGCTGGCCGAGCAGCAGCAGGGCCAGGGTGCCCGCCATGCCCAGGGGCGAGTTGAGGCACAGGGCTGCCAGCACCACGGTGAGCGCCCCCGGCAGACCGCCGAGCCAGGCCCAGGGCGGGGCAGCCTCCGGCGTCGGGGGCCTTGGGGAGAGCCACCACAGGAGCCCGGCCACCAGGGTGCCGACCCCGTGGGCCAGCCAGCTCGCGAGCCAGGGGTCGGTGGCGCGGGACAGGGCGCCGTTCTGGGCGATCATCAGCGCCAGCAGCAGGCCGGCGGCGAAGGCGGCCAGGGCACCCAGGGTCTGGCCAAGTGTCTGGCCGAGGGCGGGGCGGCCGGGGCCGCCGTCAACAAGCGGGGGGATCATGGGGTTGCTCCTTGGTTGAACTGACGAGCAGGGTAAATTGTTTTTGATTTGGGGATAATCTACCCTCCTGGAACAACATTGTTTCCATATCGAGAACAACATGAACCAGGACGCCTTCGCCCTGCTCCCGGCCTTCGTCGCCGTGGTGGAGTCGGGCACCTTCTCCGGCGCCGCCCGTCAGCTCGGCCTCAGCAAGTCGGTGCTGAGCAAGAAGGTGAGCCAGCTCGAGCAGGCCCTCGGCTGCCAGCTCCTCTATCGCACCACCCGCTCCCTCACCCTCACCGAGGCGGGGGAGCGCGACTTCGAGACGGTGCGCCATGCAGTGCGCCTGGCCAGCGACGGGGAAGATGCCATCGGCGCCCTGCAATCGGCCCCCCGCGGCCTGCTGCGGGTGACGGTGCCCATGGTCTATGGCCGGCGCCACATCGCCCCCCTTGTCCCCGAGTTTCTCGCCCTTCACCCCGAGGTGCAGTTGCAGCTGGAGATGAGCGACGCCCGGCAGGATCTGGTGGCCGAGGGGTTCGACGTGGCGGTGCGCATCGGCGAGCTGGAGGATTCGAGCCTGGTCGCCCGCCGCCTCGCCCCCTGTCTCAGCACCCTGTGCGCCGCCCCCGCCTACCTGGCGCAGGCCGGCACGCCCCGCACCCCGGCGGATCTCGAGCGCCACAACTGCCTCTTCTACTCCCTGTTTCGCGGCGGCACCCAGTGGCGGCTGCACGGGCCCGAAGGAGAGGTGGCCATCACCCCCAGGGGCAATTTCGAGGTCAACAACAGCGATGCCATCCACACCGCGCTGCTGGCGGGGCTTGGCATCGGCAACATGCCGGACTTCATCGTGGCGCGGGATCTCGCCATCGGGCGGCTGGTGCCCGTCCTGCCAGACCATGCCCTGCCCGAGCACGGCATCTGGTGCGTCTATCCCAAGCGCCGCCACCTGCCCGCCAAGGTGGAGGCCTGGCTGGCCTTCCTGCAGGAGCGTCTGGGGCTGCGCTGAGGGGGGCATCGGGATAACCGGAACGGTTCACGTTTTTTTCATCGGGAAGGGAGTAGAGTAAGCAGCAAACCAAGCATCTGTTTTTATTGGAAAAGCATTCAGGGGACGAGCCACGGCATCGCGCCCCGCACCCCAGAGGGAGCCCCATGATGAAGAAAACCGCGATTGCCCTGACCCTCACCAGCCTGCTGACGCTGCCGCTCTTTGTCTCATCCGATGCCTGGGCCGCCCCGGTGCGCTCCCTGCAAAAGGAGCAGAATTACGAGCAGTTCATCAGCAAGCGCCAGGTGGTGGATCAGCTGCTGGCAGACGCCGCCCGCATCTTCCACTCCCCCGCCCGGGTCTCCGATGCGGGCTTCACCGCCAAGATGCCGAGCAACATGGAGCAGGTGACCACCCTGCTGCTGGAGGCCCACCAGCTCGAGCCCTATCGCACCGATCTGCTCATCTCGGCGGCCAACGCCCAGATCTACAACGGCAACGTGGACAGGGCCATCGCCCTGTTCGAGCAGGCCCTCACCGCCGCCCCGGACGATCTGGACATCAACACCTATCTGGCCACCTGGCAGCGCTTCAAGGGCAACCAGGCCAAATCCGATGGCTACCTCAAGCGGGTCGGCGAGCTCAATGCCGGTCGCGCCGCCGACTTGCAGCGGCTGTTCGCCACCGTGGACAGAGTGGTCGCCACCCCCCTCAAGGAGCGTCAGGGACGGGGCGAGAAGAAGGGGCGCCGCGCCATCGTCACCCTAGGCTATGCCCTCAATCCCGATGGCTCCATGCACGACATCCTGCTGGGACGCCTCGAGACCACCCGCGCCCTGGCCCAGGCCGATCCGGCGGCCCTCGTCATCCTCACCGGCGGAGTGCCCCAGAACCGCCAGACCGAGGGCAAGCTGATGGCGGACTGGCTGGCGAAAAAGGGCATCGACCGCTCCCGTATCATCGAGGAGAACTACGCCACCAGCACGGTGGAGAACGCCCTCTACAGCGGCTATGCCCTCGCCCGCCACGAGATTGAGTTCGCCACCCTGGTGAGCTCGGCGAGCCATGTGCGCCGGGGCCAGACCCTGCTGGAAATCGCCTGTTGGCAGAGCGGCCCGGCGAACATCCGCATCGACAGCGTCGCCTACCCGGACAAGCCCCTCTCGGCCCTGGCCAAGGCAAGCCCGGAGGAGCTGCTTGGCATCTACCGGGACGCCCTGCGCACCTATGGCCTGTGGAGCTACCGCTCGGCCCCGCTGGTGGAGCGCTGATCCCCCGGCCCCGCCACCCTGGCGGGGCCTTTTCCTCTCTTCCCCCTGCCAGTCACTGCCCTCCCTGTTGGCCAGCCCCTGCACGCACCTGCCGGCCCCTGGGGGCTGGCCCTTGGCCCCTTGCGCCAGCCACCCGATAGACGGCGGGTGAGCAAGCTATCCACTTTCTGGCATATCTCAATCAGATCATTGATTTACCGTTCTTTTTCTAAGAACCAAACGGCATGAGAGCACCCTTCTCGTTCCTTCGCCCCCGGGGATGTTCAGATAAAGATGTGGCTTCCAACACCCCCAACAAGGAAGTGCATCATGACAGCAAAAGGCATCTCTCTGTGGCTCGCAGCCTCCATGCTGCTCGGCCAGTCCGCCCAGGCTCTCGACGTCACCGTGGCCTACCAGACCTCCGCCGAACCCGCCAAGGTGGCCCAGGCCGACAACAGCTTCGCTAGGGAGAGCGGCGCCACCGTGGATTGGCGCAAGTTTGACAGCGGCGCCAGCGTGGTACGGGCGCTCGCCTCCGGCGACGTGCAGATAGGCAACATCGGCTCCAGCCCCCTGGCGGTGGCGGCGAGCCAGAATCTGCCCATCGAGGTGTTCCTGCTCGCCTCCAAGCTCGGGGAGTCCGAGGCCCTGGTGGTGAAGCAGGGGCTCGCAAAACCCGAGGATCTCGCGGGCAAGCGCATCGCCGTGCCCTATACCTCCACCACTCACTACAGCCTGCTGGCGGCCCTCAAGCACTGGAACGTCGACCCCGCGACGCTGCAGATCGTCAACCTGCAACCACCGGCCATCATCGCCGCCTGGCAGCGGGGCGACATCGACGGCGCCTATGTCTGGGCCCCCGCCCTCAACCAGCTCACCAAGGAGGGCAAGGTGCTGACCGACTCCGCCCAGGTGGGTGACTGGGGAGCCCCAACCCTGGACGTCTGGGTAGTGCGCAAGGACTTTGCCAAGGCCCACCCCGAAGTGGTGCAGGCCTTCGTGAACAGCACCCTGGCCGCCCAGCGCGACTACCTGGCCAACCCTGACGGCTGGCTCACCAAGCCGGACAACCTCGCCAAGCTGGCCAAGCTGAGCGGCGTTCCCGAGGCGGACGTTCCCGCTCTGGTGAAGGGCAACACCTACCTCGATGCGAAGGCCCAGAGCGCCGAGCTCGGGCGCCTCGTCAACCAGACCATCATCGACACCGCCCGCTTCCTCGAGAGCCAGGGCAAGGTCGCGAACGCCGCCTCGGACTACCGCCAGTTCGTGACCGATCGCTTCGTGAAAGCCGTGGCCCAGTAAATCCAAGGAGACGACCATGCTGCAGCTCTCTCATGTGTCCGCCGAGTACGCCGGCAGGCGGGTGCTCGACAACATCAACCTCTCCCTGTCCGAGGGGGAGCTGATGGTGGTGCTGGGGCCCTCGGGCTCGGGCAAGACGACCCTCCTCAACCTGGTGGCGGGCTTCGAGCCTTGCCACCACGGCCAGATAAGCCTTGAGGGCAAGCCGGTCACCGGCCCCGGCGCCGAGCGCGGCGTGGTGTTCCAGAGCGAGGGGCTGCTGCCCTGGCGCAACGTGCGAGACAACGTGGCCCTCGGCCTGCAGCTGGCGGGCGTGCCCAGTGCCGAGCGCACCGAACAGGCCCAGGCACTGCTGCGTCAGGTGGGGCTGGAGGGGGCCGGCGATCGCGCCATCTGGCAGCTCTCCGGCGGCCAACGCCTGCGGGTCGGCATCGCCCGGGCCCTCGCCACCCAGCCCCGCCTGCTCCTGCTGGACGAGCCCTTCGGCGCCCTGGACGCCTTCACCCGGGAGCAGATGCAGACTCTGCTGCTGCGCCTGTGGCACGAGCACCGGCGTCAGGTGCTGCTCATCACCCACGATATCGAGGAGGCCATCTTCATGGCCACCGATCTGGTGCTGCTCTCCCCCTCCCCCGGGCGGGTGACGGAGCGGCTGACCCTGGATTTCGGTCGCCGCTTCGCCGCCGGGGAGCCCTGCCGCAGTATCAAGTCCGATCCGGCCTTCATCGAGCGCCGTGAATACGTGCTGGAACGGGTGTTCGCAGAGCGGGAGGCCTTCGCATGACCCTCGCCCTCGCCCGGCAACGGGATCTCACCCACGCACGGGCAGCGGGCTGGCCCCTGTCCCGCCGTCTGACCCTGAGCCTCGCCACCCTGCTCGTGCTGCTGGCCCTGTGGTGGCTGGTGGCCCACTTCGGCTGGGTCGATCCCCTGTTCCTGCCGCCCCCACAGCGGGTGCTGGCACAGCTCATCACCATCGCAGGCCCAACGGGCTTTATGGATGCCACCCTGTGGCAACACCTGGGGGCCAGCCTGGGGCGCATCCTGGTGGCGCTCGCTGCCGCGGCGTTCTTTGGCATCACGGTGGGCATCGCCATGGGGCTCTCCCCCACGGTGCGCGGCGTGCTGGATCCCCTCATCGAGCTCTACCGCCCGGTGCCGCCGCTCGCCTACCTGCCACTCATGGTGATCTGGTTTGGCATCGGTGAAACATCGAAGGTGCTGCTCATCTATCTGGCCATCTTCGCGCCCGTGGCCCTGGCGACCCTGGCGGGGGTGCAGAGCGCCAATGCGGTGCGAGTGCGGGCAGCCCAGGCGCTGGGCGCATCCCGGTCCCAGGTGCTCTGGCACGTGATCCTGCCAGGGGCCCTGCCGGACATCCTGACCGGGCTGCGCATCGGGCTCGGGGTGGGCTGGTCCACCCTGGTGGCGGCCGAGCTTATCGCCGCCACCCGGGGGGTGGGCTTCATGGTGCAATCCGCCGGCGAGTTTCTCGCCACCGACGTGGTGCTGGCGGGCATCCTGGTGATCGCCCTGATCGCCTTCGTACTGGAACTGGGCCTGCGCGCCTTGCAGCGCAGGCTCACCCCCTGGCATGGAGAAGGACAATGAGCCACAGGCTGACCTCTTTCCTTCGCCCCCCTTTCCTATTGGTATCGGGCCTTCACGCCCCCAGACATGGAGCAAAACCATGACCGACAAGTTGACCATTACCCCCCTCGGCCCCCACATCGGCGCCGTCATCGCCGGCGTCAATCTGGCCGAGCCCCTGAGCCAGGAGCAGTTCGAGCAGCTCCATCGCGCCCTGCTCAAATACCAGGTGCTGTTCTTTCGCAACCAGCCCATCACCCCGCGAGCCCAGCGGGCGCTGGCGAACCGCTTCGGGGATCTGCACATCCACCCCGTCTACCCCCACACGGAGGAGGCCGAGGAGATCATCGTGCTCGATACCCACGACGACAATCCGCCGGACAACGACAACTGGCACACCGACGTGACCTTTATCGAGACGCCCCCGGCACTGGCCATTCTGGCCGCCAAGCAGTTGCCCCCCACCGGGGGGGACACCCTCTGGGCCAGCGGCATCGCGGCGCTGGCGGCCCTCTCCCCGCCCCTGCAAACCCTGCTGGCAGGGCTGGAAGCCGAGCACGACTTCACCAAGTCCTTCCCGGCCCATCGCCATGATGACAGCGAAGAGGCGCGCCAGCGCTGGCAGGCGGCCGTGGCCCGTCACCCGCCCCTGCGCCACCCGGTGATCCGCACCCATCCGGTGAGCGGCCGTCAGGCCCTGTTCGTCAACGAGGGGTTCACCACCCGGCTGCCCGGGCTGCCCCCCAAAGAGAGCGAGGCCCTGCTCGGCTTTCTGTTCGAGCACATCACCCGCCCCGAGTTCCAGGTGCGCTGGCGCTGGCAGGAGAACGACATCGCCATCTGGGACAACAGGGTGACCCAGCACTATGCCAATGCCGACTACCTGCCGGCCCGCCGAGTGATGCACAGGGCCACCATTCTCGGGGACAAGCCCTTCTGGCGCCCGGGCTGAACGTCCCCCATGGAGAGCGACCATGAGATAACGCCCAGCAAAAAGCCCGCCGGCTGGCGCAATGCTGTTCACTTAAGCGGAGCCGCATTGCGATTTACCGGAAAACGGGTCTTTGATATCTTCACCGCCCTGGGTCTCGATGGCCTGGGGCGTTTTTCTATGAACATGACGCCTATGCAGCCCCGCAACTCCGCCAACCTCCGTGGCGTATGGGCTGGCGATAACGCGCCCGCCATCACTGCCATCTGGTTCGCGATGAGCTGACAGGCAAACTTAAAGCTCACCTCATTGGGCGCTCGCTGATGGGCTACGGCGGCCTGGCTGGCCTCCCGCCTGACCAGATTGTATCCAAGCAGCAATCCCCACAGCTCCTGATAGACCAAGTCCACTTTCTTGCTTCTCAGCGTGATGGCGTTGTGCTGCATCGCGCTTTTGATATCCCGGTATCCCAGCTCGATTTCCCAGCGCTCGTGGTACAGGGTCGCCACCTGAGCTGCACTGAATCGCGCCACGGGCAGGGAGGTAAAGACCGTTTTCTCCTTGCCTGCCACCTCATAGGTCACTGCGCGAACTTGCCAGTGTGTCGGCAACGCCGGGTTTTTCTTGCGAGCCTGAGGCGAGACCGTCATTTGCAACAGACGGTCACCGTCGCCATAGCGCTCAAGTTCCGTGTATACCAGCCCCTTGCGTTCCGGGATGAGCCAGTGACGGTCGGTGTCTTCGGCCTGAATACGCAGCAACAGGTCGGCACCGAAGAAGCCTTTATCCAGCAGGGTCACTGACTTGTCCGGCAATGAGTGAATGAACTCGCTGGCCAGGGGGATTTCCCCTTTGCGGTACGGGCTGATGGCCGCGTTGGCAATGACATGCGAGCGGACATTCATGAGCGTGACCAACCGCAGCATCGGGTAGGGTGTCTGCCGGTTGGTTGAGGTGTTACCCGAGCCGAAATGTGCTCTGAGTTCAGGCATATCCTGGGTTCGGAACAGGGCCCCATCGATGGCAAAGACCTGTAAACCGTGCCAATGGTCTTCAGGATAACGTTCCCGCCCCCACACATCGGCGCACTGTTTGAACAGCCACTCGAGCGGCTGTTTGCCGAGTCGCTGACGGGCCTGAGACAGGGCACTGTCCGCGAGCAAGGCATCATTGGCCAACCCTTCTGCACAGATGTTGAGGCGCCGAGCGACCTCGGAGATGGGCTCATTGCGGAAAAAGGCCATCCCCACGACGAGCCACAAGACCATATCAGAAGGTAAGCGGCGTCGGCGGATAGTGGCCTTTTCAGACAAGGCGGCAGCGGCAGTAATCCATTCGTCGGGAATATGGTCGGCAAAAATGGCCAGCCGAGCCAGCATGTCGCCAGATGCCTCAACAACATCGTTCAGATCGTTTGCAATAGACATAAAAAAATCCGGAACCAGTGATTGGTTCCGGATTGTCCTACAGCAGAAGGATCGGTCAATGGATCCTTAACTGATCAGCATTGCGCCGGCTGGCGGGCTTTTTCATCATCTGACGGGCCTGGGTGTTGCTATCGGCCCTTGCGCTCCGGCCACCTGGGTGACCCGATGGCAGGTCTCAGCCCTTGAGCTCCAGCATCGTGGTGAAGCCTCCGAAGATCATGCGGGCGCCGTCAAACGGCATGGTCTGGTGCAGGGGATTGGCGGGGTCCATCCTGGGGTCCTGCATCATCTTGCCCATGGCGTCGTCCCGCACCGCCTTGCTCGGCCACTCCACCCAGGAGAAGACCACGGTTTCATCCTCCCTGGCCGCCACCGCCCGGTAAAAGTCGGTCTGCTTGCCGTGGGGCACGTCGTCCCCCCAGCACTCCAGCACCCGGGTGGCGCCGTATTCGAGGAAGATGGGGTCAAACTGCTCCGCATGATCGATCAGGGCCTGCTTGTTGGCCGTCGGCACGGCGAGCACGAATCCGTCCACGTATGACATCAGAGGTTCCTCCTGTGAGTGAGGATCTCAGCATAGCAGCCGCCCATCAGCCCGCGCTCTGCGCCGCCCCGCGCCGCCAGCCATCACAAAGAGACCAGCCGCTCCAGATCGCTGCGGGTCAGGCGCTTGCTGTCCACCTTCACGTAGAGGGAGTGCTCCTCGCGCACCAGCAGCACGTCGCTTACCCCCTCGCAGGCGCGGATCCGCTGCTCCAGGGCCGGGGTGGCATCGACCCCTTCCGGCAGCACGATGCGCAGGCTGCTCACATAGGGGGGCTCGGCCATGGTGAGGCTCACCCCGAGCCAGGCAAGGGCCAGCGCGGCACAACCGCCAAACACCAGGGGGCCGCCCCCCAGGCTGTAGAGCAGGCCGCCGAGACTGCCGCCGATGGCGACCCCGAGGAACTGACTGGTGGAGTAGACCCCCATGGCGGTGCCCTTGTAGCCCGGCGGGGACTCCTTGCTGATGAGAGACGGCAGCAGCGCCTCCATCACGTTGAAGCCGATGAAGAAGAGCTGCAACCCGGCGAGCAGACCCCACAGCTGCTGGCCGCTCTGCCAGAACACCAGCTCGGCGGCCAGCATCACCACCACGCACCCGATGAAGACCCGCTTCATCCGGCGGTGCTTCTCGGCATAGATGATGAAGGGCACCACGCTCACGAAGGCGATCAGCATGGTGACCAGATAGGCCTGCCACTGGCTGTCACGGGGCAGGCCGGCACGCTCCAGCAGGGGCGGCAGGGCCACGAAGCTCGACATCAGCAGGGTGTGGACGCAGAGGATGCCGAGGTTGAGCTTGAGCAGGCGAGGGTTGGTGAGCACGGTACGAAAGCTGCCTCGCACCATGGCGGACTCGCGATTTTGCAGGTGGGCCGCCGGGGTCGGCACCACCCAGAGCACCATGGCGATGGCGGCCAGGGCCAGCAGGGCGATGAGCCAGAAGAGGCCGGACAAGCCCAGGGCATGGGTGATGAGGGGGCCGGTCACCATGGCGATGGCGAAGGTGATGCCAAAGCTCACCCCGATGAAGGCCATGGCCTTGGTGCGATTCTGCTCCCGGGTGAGATCCGACAGGAGCGCCATGACGGCGGCGGAGATGGCGCCGCTCCCTTGCAGGGCGCGCCCGACGATGACCCCCCAGATGGCGTCGCTCAGGGCGGCGATGACGCTGCCAAGAGCAAACATCAGCAGGCCGCCGACGATGAGGGGCTTGCGCCCCACCTTGTCGGAGAGCAGGCCGAAGGGGATCTGGAACAGGGCCTGGGTCATGCCGTAGATGCCGATGGCAAGCCCGATGAGCGCCTCGGAGGCGCCCGCCAGGGACATGCCGTAGGTGGTCAGCACCGGCAGCACCATAAACATGCCGAGCATGCGCAGCGAGAAGACGGAGCCGAGCGCCCAGGTCGCGCGTCGCTCGCCCCTCGTCATGGTGAAATCATTCATGAGGGCCTCGATGAGTCAAAAAGAAGAGAGAAAGAAAGGGGTGACAGGCGCCCGGCCGCCCCCGAAAAATCGGCGATGCCCCTCGCAGGGCGGCGCCCATAATAGCAGAGCCGGGAAGATTCCCGGCTCTGGATTTCATGCATTTCAGGGGTGCAGTTCACACTATCAGGGCAGCATGCTCACCAATACAGGCGCTGCGTCCGGCTGGAAGTCCACCGACATCATTACGCTCAGGCAAGTAATGGTGACGATGGAGAACATGAACAGCTTGCGCGCCCAGAGGGAGTCGTCCACCGCCGCCTTGTAGCCCGACAGCGCCATCCCCAGCCACCAGACGCTCACCGCGGTGGCCACCACCAGATACTTGTACCCGGCGTAGCCGCCGAGGAACAGCATCAGGGTCGGCACCATGAACGCCAGGATGTAGAGGGTGATGTGGAGCTTGGCCACCGGGATCCCCTTCACCACCGGCAGCACCGGGATGTTGGCGGCTTGGTAGTCCTTGAAGCGGAAGATGGCGATCGCATAGGAGTGCGGCATCTGCCACAGGCTGAAGATCGCCAGCAGGATCAGGGCCCCCGAGTCGAACTGCCCGCTCACCGCGCAGTAGCCGATGACCGGCGGCGCGGCGCCGGAGAGGCTGCCGACCAGGGTGCCATAGACCGAGTGGCGCTTCATGTAGAGGCTGTAGACCCCCACATAAACCAGGAAGCCCAGCACCGCCAGCAAGGCGGCCAACGGATTGGCCGCAAAGTAGAGCAGTGCAATGCCCGCAACGCCCAGCGCCGTCGCATACCAGAGGGAGACACCGGGGGCGATGAGCCCCCGCACCAGGGCGCGGTTCTTGGTGCGCTCCATGATGCAGTCGATGTCCCGGTCGATGTAGTTGTTGAACACGCAACCGGAGGCCACCACCAGTGACACCCCCACCATGGTCAGGATGAACAGGGGCACATCCAGGCTCCCCTTCGAGGCCAGCAGGAATCCCCCGATAACCGAGATGAGGTTGCCGAAGATGATGCCCGGCTTGGTCACTTGCAGGTATTGCTTCATCATCATCAACCCGCTCAGTGAACCATCATGTTGATGTTGAGGTTGTACATGATCCACAGGGAACCCACGACCACGATGGCGATGATGAGCACGGTAAAGACCAGTGCCACCAGGTTCCAGCGCTCCTCGGAGGAGGTGTTCATGTGCAGGAAGTAGACCAGGTGTACGAAGATCTGCACCACCGCCATGGCCACCACGGTGCCGAGCACCACGGCGTGGGAGGCGGAGCCGTCCATCACCATCCAGAACGGCACGGCGGTCAGGATGAGTGACAGCACGAAACCGATCATGTAGGACTTGACGCTGCCGTGGCTGGCGCCGTGATTGTCAACGGAATGACTCATTTACATGACCCCCATCAGATAGACCACGGTGAAGACGCAGATCCATACCACGTCGAGGAAGTGCCAGAACAGGCTCAGGCACATCAGGCGAGTGCGGTTGCGCTCGGTCAGCCCCTTCTTGGTGATCGACACCATCATCACGATGATCCAGACCAGGCCGCTGGTCACGTGGATACCGTGGGTCCCCACCAGGGTGAAGAAGGCAGAGAGGAAGCCGCTGCGATCCGGGCCCGCCTCGTGCACGATCAGGTGATGGAACTCGTAGATTTCCATCGCGATGAAGCCGGCACCCAGCAGGAAGGTGACGAACAGCCAGGTGTTGACCGCCGCGACCTTGTTCTTGTTCATGGCCAGCATGCCGAACCCGAAGGTGATGGAGCTCAGCAGCAGCAGCATGGTTTCGGCGAACACGAACGGCAATTCGAAGATGTCCTTGCCGGTGGGGCCGCCGGCAGTGCCGTTGACCAGGACCGCATAGGTCGCGAACAGGGTCGCGAACAGGATGCAGTCACTCATCAGGTAGATCCAGAAACCGAATACCTTGGTGGCACCGGCATCGTGGTGCCCATCCTCATGGGCACCGTGAGAGTGATGTAGTACGTCAGTCGCCATGGAATTAAGCCACCTTGTTGATGTTGTCGAAATGCTGACCTTCGATGCGCTCGATCTCGTCAACCTGTACGTAGTAGTCCACATCGTCGTTGAAGCTGTGGATGATCCAGGTGGCGATCATGCCGATGAAGCCGGCGATGGCCATCCACCAGATGTGCCAGATCATGGCAAAGCCGAACAGGGTGCTGAAGGCAGCGATGATGACGCCGGCACCGGAGTTTTTCGGCATGTGGATCGGGTCATAGTGCTTGGGCTGCTGATAGGCAGAACCGTCCTGCTTGGCTTCCCAGAACGCATCCAGCCCTTTGATCTTCGGCTCGATGGCGAAGTTGTAGAAGGGGGGCGGCGAGGAAGTGGACCACTCCAGGGTACGGCCACCCCAGGGATCGCCGGTCAGGTCGCGGTTCTTCTCGCGGTCGCGGATGCTGACCACGATCTGGATGACCTGGCACAGCACGCCCAGGGCAATCAGACCGGCGCCGCAGGCGGCGACCACCAGCCAGCCGTGGAACTCGGGATCGATGTTCTGGCTGACACGACGGGTCATGCCCATGAAGCCCAGCACGTAGAGCGGCATGAAGGCCACGAAGAAGCCGGTGATCCAGCACCAGAAGGCACGCTTGCCCCAGACGTCATCCAGCTTGAAGCCGAACGCTTTCGGGAACCAGTAGGTGATACCGGCGAAGCAGCCGAACACCACGCCGCCGATGATGACGTTGTGGAAGTGGGCGATGAGGAACAGGCTGTTGTGCAGCACGAAGTTGGCGGCCGGCACGGAGAGCAGTACCCCGGTCATGCCACCCACGGTGAAGGTGATGATGAAGCCGACGGTCCACAGCATGGGCGAGGTGAACTCGATGCGACCGCGGTACATGGTGAACAGCCAGTTGAAGATCTTCACCCCGGTCGGGATGGAGATGATCATGGTGGTGATGCCGAAGAAGGCATTCACGTTGGCGCCGGACCCCATGGTGAAGAAGTGGTGCAGCCAGACGATGAACGACAGCACGGTGATCGCCACGGTCGCCCACACCAGGGAGGTGTAACCGAACAGCTTCTTCTTGCAGAAGGTCGCCACCACTTCGGAGAAGATCCCGAACACCGGCAGCACCAGGATGTACACCTCGGGGTGACCCCAGGCCCAGATCAGGTTGATGTACATCATCATGTTGCCACCCATGTCATTGGTAAAGAAATGGGTACCCAGGTAGCGGTCTGCGGTGAGCAGGGCGATGGTGACGGTCAGGATCGGGAAGGAGGCGATGATCAGGATGTTGGCACACAGGGCGGTCCAGGTGAAGACCGGCAGGCGCATCATGGTCATGCCAGGGGCACGCATGCGGATGATGGTGGCGAAGAAGTTCACGCCGGTCAGCAGGGTCCCCAGACCCGAAATCTGCAGACTCCATATCCAGTAATCGACCCCGACCCCGGGACTGAACTCCAGCCCCGACAAGGGCGGATAGGCCAGCCAGCCGGTCTGGGCGAATTCACCGACCCCGAGGGAGACGTTGATCAGCACCACGGCCGCGGCAGTGAACCAGAAGCTTAGGTTGTTCAGGAAGGGGAAGGCCACATCACGGGCACCGATTTGCAGCGGCACCACGATGTTCATCAGACCGATCACCAGCGGCATGGCCACGAAGAAGATCATGATGACGCCGTGGGCGGTGAAAATCTGGTCGTAGTGGTGCGCATTCAGGTAGCCTTCGCCACCCCCGGAGGCGATGACCTGCTGGCCACGCATCAGCACGGCGTCGGCAAAGCCACGCAGCAGCATGACCATGCCCAGAATGAGATACATGATACCGAGGCGTTTGTGGTCGACCGAGGTCAGCCACTCTTTCCACAGATATTGCCACTTGCCGTAGTAAGTGATGAGACCGGCGATGGCCAGGCCCCCCAGAATGATACCGGCTATCGTGACCATGATGATGGGTTCATGGTACGGAATAGCCTCGAGTGTCAATTTTCCAAACATCGATTATTCCTCGGATCCTGCTTTCACACTCTTGTCGGCCGACATGGCCATGTGTCCGGCATGGGCGTCATGGTTCATGGCCTGGTTCTCCATGGCGTCCTCTTGCGAGGCCTCATGGTTCATCCCTTCGTGGTCCATGGCACCCGCTTTCGGGGCGGCGTCATGGTTCATGGCCTCGTGGTTCATGCCCTCGTGATCCGCGGAGCCCGCAGCCGGGGTGGCGTGACCACCATGGGACATGCCGCCCATGAACTTGTTGATGATGTTGACGAACAGCTTGGGATCGGCGCTGGCGAAGTACTCCACCGGGTGGTTTTCGCTCTTCTTGGCCAGGGAATTGAACTCATCCATGGTGCTCAGGGCCTTGGAAGAGGCCTTCACCTTGGCTACCCAGGCGTCGAAACCGGCTTGGTCCTGGGTCGCGATGGCCTTGAACTTCATGCCGGAGAAACCGGCACCGCTGTAACCGCCGGAGATGCCCTTGTACTCGCCCGCCTCGTTGGCAATCAGGTGCAGCTTGGTCTGCATGCCGGCCATGGCGTAGATCTGGCCGCCCAGTTGCGGGATGAAGAAGGAGTTCATCACGGTGTCGGAGGTCACCCGGAAGTTGACCGGGGTGTTGACCGGGAAGGCCAGCTCGTTGACCGACGCAATGCCCAGCTCCGGATAGACGAACAACCACTTCCAGTCCAGGGAAATAACATCCACCTGAACCGGTTTGACGTCCGATTCCAGCGGCTTGTAGGGGTCGAGGGAATGGGAAGTTTTCCAGGTGATCACCGCCAGGATGACGATGATGATGACGGGTACAGTCCAGACGACTGCCTCAATCTTGTTGGAGTGGGCCCAGTCCGGCGCATAGGTGGCACTGGTGTTGGACGCCCGGTATTTGTAGGCGAACGCCACCGCCATGACAATCACGGGCACCACCACGATCAGCATCAAGCCGAGTGCGGTGAGTATCAGTGACTTCTGCTCCATACCGACCTGCCCCTTGGGGCTCATCAGTGCCATGTCGCAGCCACTCAGCAAGCTGGCGGTCGCGAGCAGCAGCAAAGCGCCCAAGCCCCTCTTCACATCAAAGAGTCTCATGCAATGTCCTCATCTTTTGAAGGCTTATTGGTATAAAAAAATGCAGCATTTTATTGCATCAGACCGGCATGTGAACAACATGAAAAATTAATCCCAAAAATGTTCAAAAGGTGATGGAAAGCGGCATCAGATGTTAATCCCTTGACAATGACCAATTTATTCAAGTTACACCGCGGCAATTCATCTTCCGTTAATCTCTCGCGCCACCAAAAGTGACCACCAATTAACCAAAAAGATCCATCTGGTCTGTTTTTAACCCGCCATTGCGATCAAAAAAGAGCCATACAGCCCCTTTTCGACTCACAGGTCATTTTTCCACACCTTGATCTGGATGGGTATTTTTCGGGGAAGATTAAAAAAATAATTAATCAAACGAATGTATGATTAACTTCCCTCCCCCCGACAACGGTCGCAACCCCTGGCGCCAGAAGGCACACTTCGTAACAAAACGGGCCCTTGTGCGGGCCCGTTGACACTCGTTTTCTCTCACTCACTCGGAGTCGGAGTCAGGAGTGATCGTGTTCCATCCGGGTCGCCACGGCGATCCGGTTCCAGGCGTTGATGGTGACCACCTGCACCAGACACTGGGCCAGCAGGGTTTCCCCCAGTTGGGCCAGCGCTGCCTCATAGGTCTGCGTCGTGAGCCCCTTGTCGGCGATCAGGGTCACCTCGTCGGTCAGGGCCAGCACCGCCCGCTCCCGGGCGTCGAACAGCGGCGACTCCTGCTAGGCGGCCAGCGCCAGCAGACGCTGGGCGCTCTCCCCGTGCTTCATCGCCACGTCGGCGTGCATCTCGATGCAGTAGGCGCAGCCGTTGATCATGGAGGCGCGCAACTTGATGAGCTCCTTGAGCGACAGGGGAATGTCGGTGCTCCCGAGGTAGGACTCAAGGCCCATCATGGCCGAGACGGCGGCGGGCACCTGGTTGGCGAGCTGGATACGGTGTGACATGGCAAGACTCCGGTGATGGACCCCGGATGGGGCGGTGAGCTGATTGTTCACTTTTTCATTGTTGATTAGAATATCGTCATAACCTGCAACAGTTTTGCGTTTATAGCAAAGGTGAATCCATGCTGGATCGCATCCGCATCCTGGCCCAGGTGGTGGAATCGGGCAGTTTCTCCCGTGCCGCCCGCGCCCTCAACCAGGCCCCCTCCTCCGTGACCCGTGCCATCGACGCCCTGGAGCAGCAGCTCGGGATCCCGCTCTTCAAGCGCAGCACCCGCCAACTGGTGCTGACCGAGCAGGGCGCCTATTTTCTCGCCCGCTCCCTGCCCCTGCTGGAGGAGGCGGATCAGCTGGTGCAATCCCTGCAACCCCTCTCGGTGGCGCCAGAAGGGCCGCTGCGGGTCTCGGTGTTCGAGAGCTTCGGCGCGTCCTGGCTCTCTCCCCGCCTGCCCGACTTCCTCGCCCGCTACCCCGGGGTGCGCCTGGAGGTTGCGCTGGACAACCGCATGGTGGATCTCGATGCCGAGAACGTGGACGTGGCGGTGCGCATCGGCAAGCCCGCCGACAGCAGCCTGCACACTCGCCATCTGCTCACCAACCGCTCGCTGCTGGTCGCCTCCCCCGCCTATCTGGCCCGCCATGGCGAACCCGCCCATCCCGCCGAGCTGGCCCACCACAACTGCCTCATTCGCGGCCATGGGCGCCAGCGCCAGCACTGGTACTTCCAGCAAGGCACGGAGCGCGAGAAGGTGGCGGTGCAGGGCAACCTTGCCTCGGTCGGGGGCACGCCCCTGCTCTGCGCCGCCCTCGCGGGGTGCGGCGTGCTGCTGCTGTCGAGCTGGATGGTGCAGCAAAGCATCGACGAGGGCACCCTGCTGCCGCTGCTGCCAGAGTGGCTCGCCTCCCCCTACGAGGATCGCCAGGACGAGATCCACGCGGTGTTTCGTGGCGGCCGCTTCCTCAAACCCCAGACCCGCGCCTTCATCGACTTTCTGGTCGAGGCGATCAGGCCCCTGCAAGGGCCGCGCTGACCTCAACAGGGCCTCCTGGCGAAACGCTGAAAACGCAGACGCCGGGCACAGGGCCCGGCGTCTGGAAATGAGGGTCGCCACGGCGACCGCTCAGCGTGATTTTCGCCCGTCAGGGCTTGGTGAGAGCCCCCGGTAATCCCCGTAGGGGAAGATGTTGCGCAGGCGCTGGGCCACGGGCTCGGGGATGGAGCGGGAGAAGACCAGCCTCACCCCGTTGCCGTCCCGCAGGCCCAGGATGCGCCCGCGCACCGGCTCATGGTGCAGGATCTGGGTCGCCTGGGTCACAAAGCGCGGCGGCACCGAGCCCCGCTTCACCACCACCTTGCCCGGCGCGAGCCGGACCTCGAAAAGGGCGCCGCGCCCCAGCGTCATCAACCACCCGATCAGGGCTATCGCCACCAACAGAGACAACCAGGCCATTGCGTCTTCCTCCCGTCAACCCGATATTCGCCAGTATAACCGGGGGCGCCTCACCATGACCCGGCCGCCATCACGCTTTCACTCACTGCCGGGCCTTATCGGCGCCCCTTGCCCCAGGCCACCAGGGTATCCCGATAGAGGGCGAGCAAGGCCTGATCCCGCACCGCGACCCCGACCTGCTGGGCCGGGCAGTCGGCCCACTCGTCATGGGGATGGCGGGTGTCGTCAAATTTTTGCAGGGTATGGCCGATGGCGGGCCCCTCGGTGATGACCCGCACCGGCCCCTTGCGCAGGGTGAACAGCGCAGGATCGATCACATAGGCGATGGCGGAGGGATCGTGCACATGGCACCCCGCCATGCCGATGCGCTCGGAATAGAAGCGCAGGTAGAAGCGGCTGACATCCCACAGGAAGCGGCCCGGCTCCCCCGCATCGTCCCGCAGGGCATCCAGATAGTCGGCGGTGAAGATGCTCTGCTGGGTGACGTCGAGCCCGATGATCACCAGGGGCCAGGGGGCGGTGAAGACCCGGTCCGCCGCATCGGGATCGTCGTGGATATTGGCCTCGGCATAGGGGGTCACGTTGCCGCGATGGCCGTTGACGCCAAAGGCACCGCCCATCACGACCACTTCTTTCACCAGGGCGGCTACCTCGGGGGCCGCCTCGAGCGCCAGCGCCAGGTTGGTGAGGGGACCGATGGTCACTAGGGTGATCTCGCCGGGATGGGCCTTCACCGTCTCGACGATGTATTGCCAGGCCGGGCGGGGATCCGGGATGAGGGTCACCTCCCCCGCCTGGACGTCGCCAAAGCCGCTCGGGCCGTGCACCACCGTCGTCGGCCCCACGGGCTCGCGCAGCAGCGGCGCGGCGGCGCCCCGGGCCACGTCCGCCTTCATGCCATATTTTTGCTTGAGCCAGAGGGCGTTGCGGGTGCCATTTTCGATGGTGGCATTGCCAAACACCGTGGTGATGGCGAGCAATTCGATGGCAGGGTGCGCCTCGGCAAACAGAATGGCCATGGCATCGTCGATGCCGGGATCGGTATCCAGAATGATCTTGTGGGTCATGGGTCCTCCGTGAAACGAGCTGCCAGTGTAGCGGGCCGCCGCCGCTTTGACAGCTCCGGGATCACAACCTCGGGGTTTCCTTTGCATCAGGCATGATGGCGGGAGCGCTCGCCCTTGGGGTCAGGGCAGGGTCACTCGGAAGGGGCGACCACGGCCTCCTCTCCCCTGGCGGTGCGTTTCAGTTGCCCCATGAATTGCTTGAAATGGGGGAGAAACCCCTTGAACAGCTCCTCTTTGCGATGCTGCATCATGACTTCGCCAAACAGCTTCAACCCGACGATAAACGCCTTATGTTCCTGCTCCGACATGGGCAGCTTCCCCTTGCTGAGCGCCAGGATGGCAAAGATGTCGTCGTGATTCTGGCAGTCGAACTGCAACGGGGGCACCTCGCGGTCCAGCGCCTGGACCTGTACACGATAAGTGTGTGGCATCTTTCATCTCCTCTCGGGCTGGGCTTTTGCCCATATGGTTGATAAAATCAATTAAACCCTTTTAAGTTGACTTTATCAACCATGAAGTTGTCAAACCGCCTCTTCCGGATCCTCGATCAGTACAAAATCGCCATGACGCAGCATTTCCGGGCACAGCAGATCGCCCTTAGCCCCCTCCATTACAAGGTGCTGCAACTGATCCATGCGCTGGATCCCGCCACGCCGCAGCTCATCGCGCAGCGGTCGGGCCGCGACAAGGCGCAGGTGACGCGCCTGCTGCAGGAGATGGAGAAACAGGGGCTCATCGAGAAGCGGCCCCATCCCACTGACAGACGCAGCATCTGCCTGGCCTTGACCCCGCTGGCCTGCGAGCGGGTCAACCAGGGGGAGCAGGAGGCCGCACGGCTCGACGAACGGCTGTGTTCCCTGCTGACGCTGGCGGAGATAGCGCAGTTGCAGCAACTGCTGGACAAGATAGAAAAAGGGCTTGAGTCGACCGATTAGGGTCAGCGTCAGGGGGGCCGCTGCCTGATTTGTGGCCAACCAGCGCGGCCTGCGCTGGCGGCGTCTTGTGAGCCACTCCCGGAGATGGTATCACTGGCCCCACTCTCCCCTTCCCGCCGAGGCGCCATCGTGATCACCCTGATTAAAGAGTCCGACCAGTTGAAAATGCCCTGGAAGAACAGGCAGGGCACCACGGCCCAGATCCTGATCTCCCCCCCTGGTTCGACCCTGGACAAGCTCGACTTTGACTACC
Organism: Aeromonas sp. ASNIH1; assembly: GCF_002934285.1. Lineage (NCBI taxonomy): Bacteria > Pseudomonadati > Pseudomonadota > Gammaproteobacteria > Aeromonadales > Aeromonadaceae > Aeromonas > Aeromonas sp. ASNIH1. Next base: position 4,979,684 of record NZ_CP026228.1, read on the forward strand.
GGCTGAGCTCGGCCCCCATCAAGGAAGCAGGGAGTTTCTCCCGCTTTCCCGGCTACCAGCGCATCCTGCTGCCCGTCAGCGGTGCCGGTTTCGTGCTCAACGGCCACCCCTACGCCACCTTCGAGGCAGCCCACTTCAGCGGGGATGACGAGACCCGCTGCGAGCTGCTGAAAAAAGAGGTGACGGATCTCGGGCTCATCTACCACCCGGCGCGCATCAGCGCCAACGTGCGGGTGCTGAACCTGCCCTTCCCCCTCAGCCTCACCCTGGAGACGGACAAGTGCTACCTCTGCCACCTGCTGGAGGGCCAGCTCACCGTGCAGGGGCAACAGGTCGCACCGGGAGAGACCCTGGTGGTGCAAGGGGAGGAGAGCATCCGCTTCGAGTGCGGCAAGAAGACCACCCTCGCCTTCTTTACCCTGCAGCCCAAGCAGGCCGCCGTTTAACGCCGAGGGGCACGGCCCCCGCTGTCGAGGCAGGCCTGCATGGTGTCATAGGGGGTATAGTGCCTGGTGCGGCTGTAGTAGGTGCCGCCCTTGGGGTGACAGATGCCGCTCCGGCTCTTCTTCACCGGGGGCTCGGCGGCCAGCGCGATGGCACACAGCAGCATCAGGCAACAGCCAAGCATCCATTTCACTGCGTTCATGCTCTCTTTTCCGAAGGGGCGTAGGCGGGCCACTGGCCCATTTGCGGCCTATTCTACGCCGCTCATCTCCTTGCCACCCCAGACCAGATCATGAAAGCACCGCGACGCAGCGCAAGCGAAGACAAAAAAGCCGGGCCCCTCCCGGCTTTTGCTTGTGCTGGCGGCGACACGACCCTTGGCACTACCCCACCTTGAAGCTGCCCTTCATCAGGGCGAAGTGGCCCGGGAAGGAGCAGAAGAAGGTGAGATCCTTGCCCGCCAGGCCGTCGGTCTTGAAGGTGACGCTGGTGCTCTCGCCGCCCCCCACCAGCTTGGTGTGGGCCAGGATCCTGGGGTCATCCTTGGGCAGGTAGTCGTGATCGACCCCGGCGCTCATGCCGGCGGTGGCGATGGCCTGATAGTCGGCGGTGTTGGCCAGCACCCAGTTGTGGCCCATGTTGGCCACCGGCAGCTTGCCCGTGTGATTGAGGGTCACCGTCACCTCCTTGCAGGTGGCCGGCACGCTCATCCCCGTCTGGTTGAACTGCATGGCGTCATTGCCTTCGATCACCAGTGCGCACTCGTCGGCCAGGACCGGGGTGGCGAGGGAGCCAAGAAGCAGCAGGGTTAACACCTTTTTCATCACGTTCTCCTTTGATTGACGAAGGATGACAGCACAGGCATCTCGCCCCCGTGGGCGCGACCCGCAAAGATGCTGTCAGGATCGATCTTCATTGTATTCAAATGTCACCGAAGGACGACCGCTTTTGGGCCAGCCTGCGAGCCCGGTCACTTCTTTTCTCCCGACCCCGGGCCCAAAGCGGGTTGATCAAATTCCCCTCCGGCTTAATTATTTGCGGCCTTCCCGCCCACGGCCACTCGCCAACACCACAGCCGTTGGCTAAGCTGCTCCCCCGTCGATGACTCCCGCGAGAATGAGAGATGAAGTTCCCCTTTGCGCCTGCGCTGGCGCGCACCCTGCTGCTCTCCCTGATCCTGCTGCTTGGCGCCTGCCAGCCGGCCCCGACCCAGACCCGCATCCAGGGAAACACCATGGGCACCTATTATGCGGTGACCCTGAGCGACCCCTTCCCCGGCGGACAGGAGGCACTGCAACAGGAGGTGGAGGCGCTGCTGGCACGCCTGAACAAGGAGATCTCCACCTATGATCCGGGCTCCCTCATCTCCCGCTTCAATCAGGGAACGGGGCAGCCCCCCCAGGTCATCCCGGCCACCATGGCGAAGATTGTGCAACAGGGGATTGACGCCGGGCACCTCACCCGGGGGGTTCTCGATGTCACCGTGGGCCCCCTGGTCAATCTGTGGGGATTCGGGCCGGACAAGCGCCCGGTCAGGCGGCCCGGCGCAGAGCAGATCGCCAAGGCGCGGGAGCGGGTCGGCATCGACAAGCTCACCCTGACCCCCGAGGGGGATCACTTCCTGCTCGGCAAGGCCATCCCAGACCTCTATCTGGATCTCTCCACCCTGGGCGAGGGGGCAGCCTCCGACGAGATAGCCGGGCTGCTGGAGCAAAAAGGGGTCCACAACTACCTCATCGAGGTGGCGGGGGCGGTGCGCAGCAAGGGGCACAACGACAAGGGCAATCCCTGGCGGGTGGCCATCGTCGAGCCCTCTGACAGACCGGGCGCCATCGAGGACGTGGTGACCCCGAGCGGCATGGCGGTGAGCACCGCCGGCAGCTATCGCAACTATTACGAGCTCGACGGCAAGCGCTACTCCCACATCATCGATCCTGCCACCGGCGAGCCCGTGACCCACAAGCTGGTCTCCGCCACCGTCATCACCCCCACGGCCCTGGAGGCCGATGCCCTCGACACCGCCCTCATGGTGATGGGCCCCGAGCGGGCGATGGCCTTTGCCAGGGAGCACAAGCTGGCGGTCTATCTCATCGAGAAGACCGCCACGGGCTTTGCCGCCAGCCACACCCCCGAGTTTGCCCCCTATCTGGTGCGCAAGCAGCCCTGAATGACGAGGCCCCGCAGTGCGGGGCCTCGTTCACTGACCGCCTATTCGATGGGGATGCGGTGGGGCGCGGGGCTGGCCGCCTGCTTGGGCAGGCGCAGGGTGAGGATGCCGTTGTCAAAGCGGGCGCTCACCTGCTCTGGCGACACCTCCACCGGCAGCTCGACGCTGCGCGACACGCTGCCATAGTAGCGCTCGCTGCGCAGGGCCCGTTCATCCTTGTTCTGGCTGTCAAACTGGCGGATCTCCGCCTTCAGGGTCACCAGCTTGCCGTGCACGTCCACGTGGATGTCCTCCTTCGCCACCCCGGGCAATTCCGCATGCAGCAGGTAGTCATCCCCGCTCTCCCGCAGATCCAGCTTGATCTGGCTGGGCAACGGGTCCCCGTGCAGGGGGCGGATGTAGAAGCCGGAGGCCATGTCGTGGAACAGGTCATCAAACAGGCTGGTGCGACTCGGTAGCAAACTCATCTGATCCCTCCTTGTGAGCGGGCAAGGGAGCAGACGGGCACTCTGCCCTCTGCTGCCTCCCGCATGCTGACGCTCTTCAAGTCTAAAAACCGGGACAGCGCCTGCCAGTGCCAACTCGCCTTCCCTTGACCGGGATCAAAGGCAAGACACCCTTTTTTTCACCCAAGGTCTGCGGGAAAAACCGGGGCCCCTCCCCATGTGCAATTGCCTGCCTGCGGACTTTGGTGGCACACTTCTCCCACCAGCCCGTAGCGCCTTGATGCCAGACAGATGCAGACACCGGACTCCGTACCCGAGAAGAAACCCCAGCCCAAGCCCAAGCGCATCCTGCTGGTCAACGAACAGCGTTCCTTCCAGATGATGATGAAGGCGATGCTGATCAACATCGGCATCAACCGCATCACCTACACCAACTCCGCCGACGAGGCGCGCCGCCGCTGCCAGAAAGAGAGCTTCGACATCTATCTGCTCGACTATGAGCTGGGGGCGGGCGAGAACGGCCGCCAGTTGCTGGAAAGCCTGCGGGATCAGCAACTCATTCCGCCCCAGAGCGTGGTGATCATGGTCAGCAGCGACGGCTCCCGCGCCATGGTGCTGAGCGCGCTGGAAGCCGAGCCCGACGAATACCTGATGAAGCCCTTCTCCCAGGAGCAGTTCTCGTTTCGCCTCAAACGCGCCCTCGCCCGGCGCCAGGCGCTGGAGAGCGTCTTCAGCGCCCTCACCCGGGACGATCTGCCCGCCCTGGTGGAGGCCTGTGCCAAACAGGCGGACGCCGTGCCCCGCTTTGCCAACTTCTGCCGCTGCCTGCAGGCCGACACCCAGCTCAAGCTGGGCCAGGCCAAGGAGGCCCGCAGCCTGATGCGCCAGCTGCTGGCGGGGCAGGAGAACAGCTGGGCTCGCCTCACCCTGGGCAAGGCGTGCCATACCCTGGGTCTGCACGAGGAGGCGGTGAGCCACCTGCAAGCCACCCTGAAACACACCCCCCTGATGGTGGAGGCCTACCTCTGGCTCGCGGAGTCCCTGCTGGCGCTGGGCAATGACGAGCAGGCCCAGCAGGAGCTGCGCCGGGCGGTGGACATCTCTCCCCAGTCGGTGCAGCTCTCCCGCCGTCTGGCGGAGGTGTGCCTGCAACGGCACGACTACGCCCAGGCCAAGGACGTGCTGCTCGCCCTCATCGACTTGTCGCGCAACTCGATCCACCGCACGCCGCATTATCTAGGGGCCTATATCCAGACCCTCACTCTCTACGCCCTCAACAGCAACGACGGCTACCACATCGCCAACCTGCAAAAGCAGGTGAACTCCGCCCTGTCGCGCATCCGCGACTCCCTGATGATGTCGGAGTTCAACTACCCGGTGTTCGAGCAGATCTGCCAGGCCCGGGTGCGCATCGCCCTGGGAGAGCTGCTAAAGGGCAAAAAGATGCTCTATCGCGCCAACCAGAACTGGCTGGACGAGCCCGCCACCATGCCTCCGGCCCTCCTTGGCGAGACCATACTCGCCCTCTATCAGCTCGGGGAGTTCGAGTACGCCGAGAGCCTGCAATCCCTGCTGGCGGAGGATGAGGATCGGCTGCTCACCACCTGCATCCAGGTGACC
>NZ_CP026229.1:0-17473 GCF_002934285.1 Aeromonas sp. ASNIH1
GACACGGGCAACGGACCGCCCTGCTCCAGCCCAAACGCATTGGCACTGTCACAGGCAGCTCTGACAGCCTCAGCCCATGCGTCGTACCCATTGGGTCGCCAATACTCTCTGACGGCGCTGTAAGCCCACTCCCGCACGTTGTCGAACAGGGTGACGTTACGCCCTAGCCCGCTCGCCTCCTTGCGGCTGCGGCGACTGTAGGCGGCGAGATCTTTATCCGGGCAGAACTCGGCCAGATAGTCGAGAGAATAGGGCTCAATGGGGTGCCAGACCGTCCACCAATCGCTGTGTGTGGGGTTCTTGGTGATGAGGCCTGTGAACCGCATGTCAGCCCCTAACCGATGCGCCATAACGTGTTCTATGGCGGCCAGATAGCGCAATGGTTTCGCCTTGGCTGCGCTGGTGCGGGCCACAGGGGTAGCCAGCATGTAACCGATGTGGGCACGGCCTCGATGACAGACCCCGTTCTCGTCCAGCCCTTCATCCAGGTTGATGGCGATCCAGTGTGGAGCTGGCAGTCCAGCGGACTCCCATGCGGCGTATCCATCTGGTCGGTCGATATCGAATACCAGGCAGGCGACGTGCGGCGGCGGGTTGTGCTGGATGTGGCGATAGGCCAGCGCGGTAGCCTTCGGGCGGATCAACAGGCCCTGTGACGGGTCATCAGTACAGTAGGGGCGATGAGGCAGACGTTCGACAAACGAGGCGCGAGAGGCTGTTTTCGTCAATGATGCCCGCGCTTATTGGCGGGGCAGGGTTGTTTAGCGTGATCCATGTGTTATTATTTTCCTGTTCTTAGTGAACGACCCCGAACTCTCTTACCGACTCCGCCAAGATGAAGATAAGAGATTCGGGGTTTGTCTTTTCTGGCCAGTACGTTACCGCAGGCGGTCACACCTTACAACGTCCGCTAATCAAGACGTGACATGGCATCCAGATATACCTCTTCCCGTTCGCGCCTCCCCACTGCGACCACGAATACCACCACCCGATCATCCTGTACCTGGTAAACCAACCGATACCCCGCGCCACGCAATTTGATCTTGTAGCAATCAGACATCCCATTCAGCCTGTTTGCCTCAATCCTGGGGCGCTCGATCACCTCTGAAAGTTTCTTTTTGAACTGCTGGCGAACGGTATCGCCCAACTTTTTCCACTCTTTCCACGCTCGCGGATCAAACTCGAGTTCAAAGGTCATCCAGCGATACCTTGATGCCTTTCTGCGGGCTGGCCAAGCGCTCTCGCACGATGGCTAACAGTGCCTCTTCGTCCTCCGTCACCACGGTAGTGCGAAACGGGCTCCGCCCCTGAGAGGCCACATACTCCAGGGTTTGCCGGATAATATCCGAGGGGGTCACCCCCAATTTGTCCAGCACCGCAAATGAACGTGCCTTCAGTTCATCATCAATGCGCAGGTTAATCGTGCCCATAACCGCCTCACTTTGTAATTTCAAACGCCATTACATTGTAATACTGGCAATACCGTTGCACAACCAGAACTAGGGAGTGCAGGCCGGACGAACTCATGGAGTCTGGAACTTATTTTGATTGCTCATTGCATGTGCTTTTCTGTATTTTTACAAAACCACAAATAATGAGAATTCAACCATGATCATCGGACTGCTCAACCAGAAGGGCGGCGTTGGCAAGACCACCCTCAGCGTGAACCTGGCGGCTAGCTTGGCCCGCCGCGGCTTTCGGGTTCTTCTGATCGATGCCGATCCACAAGGCTCCGCCCTGGACTGGGCCGCAGCTCGTGATGGCGAGCCCCTGTTCTCGGTCGTCGGCCTCCCCAGAGCCACCGTGCATAAGGAGATCGGACAACTCGGCCAGGGCTATGACCACATTGTCATCGACGGACCACCACGGGTAACCGACCTCGCTCGCTCCGCGATCATGGCCGCTGATGTGGTGCTGATCCCGGTACAACCCAGCCCCTACGACATCTGGGCAGCAGACGAGGTGGTGAAGCTGATTGAAGAGGCTCGCATCTACAAGGAAGGACTGAAAGCCGCTTTTGTGGTTAATCGTAAAATCGCAAATACAGCCATAGGGCGGGATGTTGGTGCAGCTCTGGCCGCCTACCCCATACCTGTCCTAACCGCCAGTATCACCCAGCGCGTAGTGTTCGCAGAGGCCGCAGCCCAAGGCCGCGCTGTTCATGAAACTGATGAGACCGGTCCAGCCGCCGCAGAGATCGATGCCGTCATGGCAGAATTGATGGAGATTGCACGATGAGCAAGAAGGTCACCATCGGCGCCAAGCCGACCAGCAAGAGTGCGCAGGCCTCCGCCGATGAGTGGGTAGAGAACCGCAGCACCGGCAATGCACCTGAGCCGATGAAGCGGCTCACCATCGACATCCCCGAAAGCCTGCACCGCGCAATCAAGATGCAATGTGCATCGCGCGGAGCCAAGATCGCGGACGAGGTGCGCGAACTGCTTTTGAAGAAATACGGAAATCTGTAATTGCGATTTTGATAGGCAGCAAAAAGGGGAGCCCGCAGAATTCGGAAAAAATCGTACGCTAAGGTTTTCCGGGCATCCGTAGGGGCCGAAACTTCCCGTCTTCCAGTCTGCGGCTCTGCCGCCAGACGTAATCGCCGGTTAGGTTGATGTGCTCCCAGCCCAGCGGCGACAGGAATTGCAGCAGCTCGCCGTCCACCGGCTTGCCGGCCTCGACCAACCCCTGGGTGGCGCGCTCCAGGTACACCGTGTTCCACAGCACGATAGCCGCCGTCACCAGGTTGAGGCCGCTGGCCCGGTAGCGCTGCTGCTCGAAGCTCCGATCCCTGATTTCCCCAAGGCGGTTGAAGAACACCGCCCTGGCCAGCGAGTTGCGCGCCTCACCTTTGTTCAGGCCGGCATGCACGCGGCGGCGCAGTTCAACACTTTGCAGCCAGTCCAGGATGAACAGCGTGCGTTCGATCCGGCCCAGTTCGCGCAGGGCGACAGCCAGGCCGTTCTGACGCGGATAGCTGCCGAGCTTGCGCAGCATCAGCGAGGCGGTAACGGTGCCCTGCTTGATCGAGCTGGCCAGGCGCAGGATGTCGTCCCAATGAGCGCGCACGTGCTTGATGTTCAGGGTGCCACCGATCAGCGGGCGCAGCGTCGGGTAGGCCTGCACGCCCTGCGGCACGTACAGTTTGGTTTCGCCGAGGTCGCGGATGCGTGGCGCGAAGCGGAAGCCCAGCAGGTGCATCAGGGCGAAGACGTGATCGGTGAAACCGGCCGTGTCGGTGTAGTGCTCCTCGATCCGCAGATCGGACTCGTGATACAGCAGGCCGTCGAGCACATAGGTGGAATCTCGGACGCCGACATTCACCACGCGTGTGCTGAACGGCGCGTATTGGTCGGAGATGTGGGTGTAGAACAGCCGTCCTGGCTCGCTGCCGTACTTCGGGTTGACGTGCCCGGTGCTCTCACCCCGGCCGCCAGCGCGGAAGCGCTGGCCATCGGAGGATGAGGTGGTGCCGTCGCCCCAATGGGCAGCGAAGGCATGGCGGTACTGGTGATTGACCAGCTCGGCCAAGGCCGCCGAATAGGTTTCATCGCGGATATGCCAGGCTTGTAGCCAGGACAGCTTGGCGTAGGTCAGGCCGGGGCTCGACTCGGCCATCTTGGTCAGTCCGAGGTTGATTGCGTCACCGAGGATCGCGGACAGCAGCAACGTCCTGTCTTTGGCCTCAGCCCCGTCCTTCAGGTGGGTGAAGTGGCGGCTGAAGCCCGTCCAGTCGTCCACGTCCATCAGCAGTTCGGTGATCTTGATGCGCGGCAGTAACTGGCTGGTCTGGTCGATCAGCGCCTGCGCCCGATCCGGCACCGCCGCATCCAGCGGTGTGATCTTCAACCCGGACTCGGTGAGGATGGCATCGGGCAGCTCGTTGTCCTTGGCCAAGCGGGTGACGGTGGCCAACTGCTCGTCCAGCAGCTGCAAACGCTCTTCCAGGTACTGGTCGCTGCTCGGGTTGATCGCCAGGGGCAAGGCCTGATCCCGCTTGAGCGCGGTGAACTTCTCTGCCGGCAGCAGGTAGTCGTCGAAGTCGCGGAACTGCCGCGAGCCCTTGACCCAGATGTCGCCGGAGCGCAGGGCGTTCTTTAGCTCGGACAGCGCGCAGATTTCGTAGAAGCGCCGGTCGAGGCCTTCCGGGGTGATCACCAGCGGCTTCCAGCGAGGCTTGATGAAAGCAGTGGGGGCATCGGCCGGCACCTTGCGCAGGTTGTCGGCGTTCATCTGGCGCAGGGTCTGCACGGCTGCCAGTACACCTTGCGCGGCCGGAGCGGCGCGCAGTTCCAACACATCCAGCAAGGCCGGCGTGTAACGGCGCAGGGAAGCGAAGTTCTCGCCGACCAAGTGCAGGTGGTCGAAACCCTCCGGCCGGGCCAGCAGCTCGGCTTCGCTGACGCTCTCGGTGAACTCGTCCCAGGGAATCACCGCCTCGATGGCGGCATAGGGGTCGCTGCCGGCTTCCTTGGCCTCCAGCAGCGCCTGGCCGATCTTGGAGTACAGGCGCACCTTGTCGTTGATCGCCTTGCCCTGCTTCTGGAACTGCTGCTGATGCTTGTGCTTCGCGCCGCTGAACAGCTTGACTAGGATGCGGTCGTGCAGATCCACCAGCTCATCAATCACGGTTGCAGTGCTCTCCAGCACCACGGCGGCCAGGGTCGCATAGCGCCGCTGCGGCTCGAACTTGCCGAGGTCTTTGGGCGTCATCTGCCCACCCTCGCGGGCCAGCTTGAGCAGGCGGTTCTGGTGGATGTGCCGGCCAAGGCCTTCGGGCAAGTCCACCAGCTGAAATGTCTTCAGCCGTTCGATGTGCTCAAGCATGTGCCGAGAGTTGGGTTTCAGCGGTGCCTGCCGCAGCCAGGTCAACCAGGTGATGCTGCTGCCGGCCTTGAGCTTAAGCAACTCGTCCAGCTTGGCCCGATGCGAGTCGGTGAGAGGTTCGACCAGGGCGCGGTAGACCCGCCGATTGGCCCGTGCAATGGCCTCCGAGCAAGCCCGGTCGATCACGCTCAACGCCGGCAGGATGCGTCGCTTCTGCCGCAGGCTCTCCAGCGCCTGGCCGGCCAGCAGCAAGCCCTTGTCGGTCTGCTGGGCCAGTTCGGTCAGCTCGCGCACCAGGGCGCGGAAGTCGGACTGGCCGAACGGGGCCAGTTGAAGGTAGGTGCGCAGTTCCTGGGCGTGCTCGCGACGGGTCACATCGCGCTCGCCGTACTTCGTCCAACTCGCCGGATCGGTCTGGACTTGCTTGGCCACCCACAGGATGACCGGTTCGGGCAGCTCGCTGTCAGTGCCCAACGCATAGCCGGGGTAGCGCAGCAGGCAGAGTTGCACCGCAAAGCCCAGACGGTTGGCGTCGCCGCGCCGCTGGCGGATCAGTGACAGGTCGGAATCGTTGAAGGTGTAGTAGCGGATCAGGTCATCCTGGCTTTCCGGCAGCGCAAGCAGGGTGTCCCGCTCCGTGGCCGAGAGGATCAAGCGACGCGGCATGTGTCAGTCGTCCGTGCGGAGGTACTGGTAGAGAGTTTCGCGGCTGATGTTGAACTCGCGGGCGAGCTGCGCCTTGGGCTCACCTGCCGCCGCCCGCTGCCGCAGGGTAACAGTCTGCTCGTCGGACAGGGCCTTCTTGCGGCCCCGGTACGCGCCGCGCTGCTTGGCCAGGGCGATACCCTCGCGCTGCCGCTCACGGATCAGAGCGCGCTCGAACTCAGCGAAGGCCCCCATTACCGACAGCATCAGGTTGGCCATCGGCGAGTCCTCGCCGGTGAATACCAGCCCCTCCTTCAAGAACTCGATGCGTACGCCGCGCTGGGTCAGCTTCTGCACCAGGCGGCGCAGGTCGTCGAGGTTGCGGGCCAGGCGATCCATGCTGTGCACCACCACCGTGTCGCCCTCGCGGACGAAGCTCAGCAGCGCTTCGAGCTGGGGGCGCTGGGTGTCCTTGCCGGATGCCTTGTCGGTGAACACCTTGCTCACCTGGGTCTGTTCCAGTTGGCGTTCCGGGTTCTGGTCGAAGCTGCTGACCCGGACGTAGCCGATGCGGTGCCCCTGCACGATGTCTCCTTGGTTGAAGGCGGCTTATGTGCACTTTCTGTTCCGTTGCGCCCAAACCCCGTTTCTGTCAGGCTGAAATCTATAACCTTCGCGGGCATGTGTCAAAAAAATGCGAAAGATGACTCTATTCTGACGAAGCGGCGCGGCCTTGCCTGACATCCAGTTAGGGTATAGCCTAGCCGGACAGCCTTCATGGCTTGTTTTTGATTTAAGTACTAAATTGCCCCAGACCATACGGCGAGAAGCCTTGAGGGGGAGCCTGACTCAAGATTTCAAATGAACCAGCCGATACAATGAAGGCACATTGATATGCCTAATAATGAGGTGAAGTAGTGAGTGATTGGCTAACCCGTTTTTCAATTAAAACCCGTCTCATCAGTTTGCTCATTCTGCTAGCTGCTACGGCTGCCGGCCTGACAATGGAGGGGCTTAACGGCATGCGCAGCAGCAATGCCGATATTAACCAGATGTACAACAACGTTCTGCTACCGCTCGATAAGCTTGGCGACCTCACCAATCACATGCACCATGCACGCACTCAGCTTTTGCTTGCTCTGCAACATCAGCCTGGTAGTGCGTTCGAAAAGGCACATGACCACCCCGCGAGCATGCATTTCGATGCTGTGGATAGAAGCGTAGGCAGCATGCGTGAGCGCCTTGCTGACTATCAGCGTATGCCAATGAGCAAAGAGCATCAGCGCTTGGCCACTGAACTGCAAAACAAGCTGTCTGATTATCTGGATAATGGTGTTCAACCGACGCTCAATGCAATGCGCCAAGGTGACTATGCGGGAGGGAATGCAATCCTGCTGAATCGCTTGCAACCTGCATTTATGACGACCTATGCCAGCGTGCGTAATCTGGTTGAGTCGGAGCAGGAGAGCGCCAATGCAAGCTACCAGCGCGCTAAAGAGAGCTTCGATCGTCTGGTTGTGATAATCGGTCTCACGCTAGTGGTTGCTCTGTTTCTGGCCACAGTCGTGGCTTTGGCTACTGTATCTGGCATCACAAAAGCTGTTCGCGAGCTTCAAGTCGGCGGTCAGCAGCTAGCTGATGGCAATTTGGGCTATCGAGTTACCTATCAGGGGCGTGATGAGCTGGGCGAAATCTCTAGCTCATTCAATGCAATGGCTTCGCGTTTTCACCACACCATTCAAGAGTTGGCGGGGGCTGTGGAGCAACTGGCAGCCGCAGCTGAGCAGACTGCTCAGATCAGCACTGAAACCAGTGACGGCATCCGCCGCCAGCAGTTGGAGACAGATCAGGTTGCTACTGCGATGAACGAAATGTCAGCTACTGTGCAGGATGTGGCTGGGAACGCGGCCAGTGCAGCAAGAGCAGCACAGGAAGCAGATCAGCAGTCGGAAAGTGGAAAGCTTGTTGTTCATCAAACAATCTCTTCTATCGACAGCCTAGCCAGTGAAGTTGAGCACGCGGCCACCGTTATCCATGAGCTTGAAGCAGACAGTGCTGGTATTAGCTCTGTGGTGGATGTCATTCGCAGCATCGCCGATCAAACCAATTTACTTGCCCTTAATGCGGCTATTGAAGCTGCAAGAGCTGGTGAGCAAGGGCGAGGCTTTGCTGTGGTGGCGGATGAGGTGCGCTCGCTTGCTTCGCGCACGCAACAGTCAACCAGCGAAATTCAGACCATGATTGAAAAACTGCAGGGCGGGGCAAATCGTGCTGTTGCGGTCATGCAAAGTAGTTGCACCAAAGCACAAGCTGGTAAACAACAGGTTGCCAGCGCAGGTCATATGCTGGATCAGATCAGTAACGCTGTTGCGATTATTAATGACATGAATGCCATGATTGCATCTGCCGCTGAGGAGCAAAGCTCTGTCGCGGAGGAGATCAATCGTAACGTTACTAGTGTCAGCCAGATTGCCGAGGAAACTAGCGAGGCTTCCCGTCAGAATGTTGCCACCAGTAAGCAACTATCTGCTCTGGCAACCCAACTTCAGCGTCTGGTGCATATGTTCCGTCTTTAGGCAAACTGACGCAGGATTGTAGTCTCGTACAGCGCCTCCTCCATCGCCGGGTCGCTGTAGCCGAACCAGTTCTGCATCAAATGCACGCACAACATCGCCATCAGCGGATAGGCTGGACTGCCGCCTTCACCCTTCGGGTAGTGCGGCTCGATCAAGGCGATCAAACCCTTCCACGGCACCACCTGATCCATCTCGATCAGGAACAACTCTTTGCGGGCCTGCTTGCGCTTGCCGGCATACTCGGCGTAGGCGAAGGTCATCTGCTTCATCGGAAAACTCGGCGGGTGGAATCCGGGTATTTTGCCAAAATCAGGAAGTCTTCTTCAGAGTTTCCTTAGCGTACGTTTTTCTCCGAATTCTGCGGGGTCCCCAAAAAGGGGCGGCGGATTTACCGTAACGCCCCTTCATGTACAGGACCTTAAGCGGCGAGTCCATTTAAAACGCCTTCCAAGGTCCTGTTCTGTATCGACTTTCTCTGCTTGGTTCGGCAGGCGTTCTTGGCCAAATAATCGGCAGCCCATTCCAATCTTTCCCTTATTTCTGTCAGCGCCCTATGGGCCACTGCTTCCAATAGCGGTAGCCACCACGTCGCACTGTTCTTCGACGCTTTCAGCATCGATAGCGCCCCACTCATCACACTCTGCGCGACCCGTCTCTTCATCACCAGCGACAGCAGGCTCGTCCACACCAACCCCTCGGCAATCGCTTTCTCGCCCGTCACAAACCCCTTGAGCCGGTTGTGCGATTTCCACTCTTTAAATAACAACTCCACCTGCCAACGGCAGCGATACAGGCTCATCACCTGCTCTGCTGACCATGCTGCTCGCGGTAGGTTCGTCATCCACAGACAGAACCGCTTTTCCTCAGCAAACCAGCGCCGGATCAACCGGTACTCGACCTGGCCGGACTTCACCACCATATCCAGTACCTCGGCCCGACAGCGTCGCCGTCCGGCCTCTCTCAGAGATAGTCCCGCCAGCTTGGGTACTTCCCGTCCATCACCGCGCCAGGCTTGGATTATCTTGGGGTTCAGGCTTTTCGTGCCGCGCACCAGATAAAATCCGCCAGCGTCGTTCACCTGCTCAAACCAAGCCCTGTCAATGTAACCTGCGTCAGCCAGCAGCAGGCAGTTGGTCAGCGTGTGGGCTTCAGGCAGAAATTGCCGTTCCCCTGCGGTATCGGCAGACACACTCATGCACAACGGGCTCTGCTCCGACAGTGACATGGTCATATGGCACTCGATAGCTGCCGGACTGATGGTCTTGAACCGGCCGGGAAAATCAGCAGCAAGGCGCCGATGCACCGCAAAGGAGGTGCCATCGTGCAGTAACACCTGCTTGAACGCGCCGAGGGAGGCTGCTTTGAGTTGATGGTCGATACGCAAGGCGATGGCCCGCTCGACCAGGGCTTTCATAAACAGGGCAAAGCTCTCTTTGCGCAGCTGATTGTGAAACGGTTTGTAAGAAACCTGATGGGTGTTTACCAGTTGCAAGGCATTGAAATGGCGGTGTAAACCGGCAATGTCATTGACCTGGTCGCCTCCCATGGCCCGCAGCAGTGCAGGTACGAGCATGGCTGGGGTAATGGCACGCTGACGCAGACAAAACTTGCAGAGCCGAGCAATGCGCTCGAGTGCGGCGGGAGCCAAGAGTTGCTCCAGATAGTAATTAGCGTTGATAATAGTCATAGGCTTCGCGCGTGTTGATTTTGTTTGGCGATAAAATCAGATCACAAACGAAGCCTTTTTTATATCTATTTCAATTGGTTGCCGCTAAAGATCCTGTACATGAGTGAGGGTTATGGTGGCTATATGCTGGATATTGCTATTCAGATGACAGCCATATGGGGAAGATTACAGGCGCCTGAAATAACAGCAGAGTATGGAGTGACTACCACGGCTGGAGGTTGGCACGGGCTGATCCCCTCTCCCTTTGGGAGAGGGTTAGGGTGAGGGGAGCTGGCTGACCGGGTGTAGCAACCAGGCGGCATTACACCGCTGAATCTTCAGTTATTGAAATTCCACGCGATCGGCAGTTCGACGTCGAAGATAAGTGCATCCCCGTCGAGGCGAAAGGCCAGGCTGGTCTGGTGCTGGTCGTATTCGTTGATAATCAGGCAGCTCTCGGCGAAGTTGGACTCGTAGTTGATATGGGCCACTCCTTCACGGCCGTCAGCGAGTTCGATGCTGAGCACCCGCAGCGGGTTCTCCTGACTGAGGTTGACCCGGGTGTCCCCCACGTCCACCAGCCGTTCCAGCAGAGGGAAGAAATCTTGTCTGTGGGTCGTTATGGCCTGGGTGATGGCCTGCTCCAGCTCAGCCTGGGTGGCGAAGGGGCCGCCGAGTGGGTAGCGGGTCTGGATCCTTTCCTGAGTCATTGCGTTTCCTCCTGAACTGAGATGTGGCAACAGTTTGGCCGCTGCAGTGACCTGTCATGTACAGGATCTTTAGCTACAACCAATTGAAATAGATAGAAAAAAGGCTTCGTTTGTGATCTGATTTAATCGCAAAAAAAAACCGACACGCCCGAAGCCATGACTATTATCAATGCAACCCAGTACCTCAAGCAACTTCTTAGCTCTTCTGAACTCAACCGGATCGGTAAATTTACCGGTTTTTGTCAGCGACTCCGGGATATCCAGCCTGCGAGACTACTCCCGGCTCTGCTCTCAGGGCTTGGTTGCGACAAGGTGGATGGTATTGCTGGTTTGCATCGCCATTTCAATGCGTTGCAGCTCCATGATACTGACCAAATAGCGTATAAACCCTTTCACAACCAGTTACGCAAGCAGGGTTTTCCCTTGTTCATGCGCGCACTGGTTGAACGAGCCATCGCCTTACGCCTCAAGGAGTGTCTACCGGACGCCCACGGACTGGCAGGCTTTGAGCAGGTACTGCTGCAGGACGGGTCGTCATTCGCGTTACATCCGCAATTGGCAGAACATTTCCCGGGCCGATTCAATAAGCACAGCCCCGCTGCGGTAGAGTGTCATATGACCATGTCCTTGCTGGACCAGTCGCCGATATCGATGAGTATCACGGCGGATACCGAATCGGAGCGCAAGCATCTTCCGGCCGAAAATTCGTTAAATAACAAACTGTTATTGGCGGATGCCGGTTACATCAGCCGCGAGTACTTTGCTGATGTGACCAAAGCCAAAGGAAGCTATCTGGTCAGAGGGAGTCAAAATCTCAATCCCAAAGTACAGGCAGCTTACCGACAGGACGGCAGGGAAATGCCCAAGTTACTCGGAAAAAAGCTCAAGGATATCGATCGGAGAAGCTGCAGAGCCGAGGTTCTGGATCTGGATGTGAGTTCGGGAAAGTATAAATATCGACTCATAAGACGTTGGTTTGCAGAGGAAAAACGGTTCTGTATATGGATGACCAATCTTCCGCGTGAGCGATGGCCAGCCGAGAAGGTGATGGCATTGTATCGTTGCCGTTGGCAGATCGAACTGTTGTTCAAAGAGCTGAAATCACATAACCGGTTGAAGGCGTTCGCGACACGACAAAAAGCGATAGCGGAAGGCTTGATCTGGGCTAGTTTGCTGGCCTTGCTGGTCAAACGTCGGCTGGCGCTGACGCTGATTGGCAGCGCGGAGTTATCGATGCTGAAGATTGCCAAAAACAGCGCGCTTTGGTTAATGCCGATATTGGCGAGCATCATCCATGGTGCGTGGCAGGAAATAACAGAGAAGTTGGAGTGGGCAATGGTGTATTTATCCAAAAACGGCAAAAAGAGTAGGCAGAGAAAATCCAAGCAAAACAACACGTTAGACGGTATTATTAATTCGCTTGCCGCTTAAGGTTCTGTACATGAACGCCCCTTATGCGCAATTTTTTGGGGGCGACAATTCAATAATAAAGATAATTCCCTTCATCCATATGTTTAATATTCATCATCTGTATCGCTGTAAAACCAACCCTCGTTTTCACTACGGAAACAACTTTCAGAATAATCACTCGCCTCATCAAAAATTTCCTTTCTCACCTCCTCCCTGGCCTTAAATTCATCAGAGCTTAATTCATTCTCACTCCAACTATATTCCTTGGCGAGGCGTTCAATTTCTAGCAAGGCATTTACCTGAATGAATACTGAAATGACTTCTGGCAATCTTGTTTTTTCTTGATGAGTTAAACGACGAAGCCTAGGTCTAACGATACTTTTATCATACAAAATTATTTCATTTCTCTCGAAATGAAATAATTCTACATACTTATCTTTTTGATCTGAACGAGTTGTTCTATCGAAGGCAACAATACTACCAAACCCATATCCTTCATCGATAAAACCAAACCACAAAATTTTTATATAAAATCTATAATCCATATCACTAAGTGAGTGATTATGGGAGCGCTTCAGCAATTGCTCCTTAATACATTCAGTAGTCAATTCCAAATCATCAGGATCATCTTTATCCATAGATAACTTAAGCTTAGCTGCCATACCATAATTACTGAGTTCCTTTTTCATAAAACCTCCATGACTACAACGGATGCAACATATCACAAGCAGAACATCAAGAGAAAAATGAACTCATGCCATATGTGACAAGATATGAAAAATGCGTTCTAAAACGATAGTTTGAGTTACGCTATTTGTGTTCAAGAGCCTATGGCGACCACCAGGCGGCGCCGATCATTACCAGTTGCACTAGAGTGGAACAGAGTGATGGTTTACATGGGGTATGCTCAGACACAAGGAATAGTGCAGAGCAGCATTAGATATAAGGTTCCACTAAAACATAGATCAATTAATTTTGGTTATCACAATTATATGTTGTGATTAATGACTCACCATTTACCACCACGGTCACTCCACCCTTGTCGATGATTTTTTTAAGATGGCGTAATGAATCCTGTAACTCAGACAAAAGCTTAACTGCATCCTTTTGCCGAAGAACATATTTGTCATTGCTTTCTAATTTTCCGTAGTCTAGGGCCAGATCAACCATGCGCTTACTGATTCCACGTTGTGTCATTCGCTGCTTGAAGTGATGCGTACATTCCATGTTCTAACCCTCCAGTAATACACTCTCACCATTTTTGACCAACCCTCTAGTTACTGTTATTTCGTAACTGGAAGTTGCTCTCGAATTGCCAATGCACTCTCCCGTTCGGCCACTAAGGCTTCGCGTTTAGCCAACACCGCTTCGCGATCCATCACTACAGCCTCACGTTTTTTCAACGCTTCCATACGGTGATAGTCAGCACTCATTGCCTCAATCTCCTTAGTTAGTTTCTTGATGTCCCCCTTCTGCCTGTTCAGATACTTTTTAACTTCCCTCCAATCAATGCCTTCCCGAACGCAAAACGCCTCCTGTTCTCGTTCCTCATCCGCTTCCCTTTCCAGAAGCTTATTCATTAAGTCACGAGCGTACTGCGCTGCGTTGCGGCTGGCCTCGCGTCTGACCTCTTGAAACTCATTCCAATCCATACCTCGTTCAGCACACCACGCCTTATCAAGAGCTTCTCGCTCTGCCTCCAATTCACGCCATTTAGCTTCACGCTCGGCCAATTCGGCTGCCTTGCGAGCACGATAGTCGGCGGAGCGCTCTGCGGAGGTTTTGGCGATCCCTGTACTGGGGCGGCCGCGCTTTTTCATCTCTTCCATTCCATGCTCTCTTTTGTACTGCGTGTCATCTTGATTCAAAGAATAATCGCTCCGTCACTATAATGCAATTGGTGACGACACAATAAAGTAGATAATTTTTAACCGCAAAAGATCCCGTTTGAGGAGTAAACGAGGTGCGCCTAACGCCTTTTATGTTCAATAGCCGATTTCGCATACCAAAACGGCAACTCCAGTCAAAACCAGCCTCCTGTATCGCGTTTTGGTTCATTGCAACACCCAAGGCAGTGCATTTGCTGCCTGAAAGTTTGCAACGCTTCTGAGGCGGTTTTAGGGCCGGATCCTGCAGGGTGTTTCTGGATCTGGCCACACTCCCGAACGGGGACGACTAGCGCAGTCTGTCGCGCCCCCTTCGGGAGTCGCCAAGCGCAGCGCGGCAGGCAGTTAGACCCGCATCCAGCGCAGCAGCAGGGCCAGCGCCGCAATCCATGCCGCCACATCCCACGAAGGCCCGGCTAAGACGCTGTAAAGTGGCCCCAGCACCAACCAGTCCGCAGCCCAGTACAGCAGGGCTTTCGCCGCGAACACGGCGGCCAGTACCGCCACCGTATGCCACAACATCAACCCCGGAAATCTATCGCTCAACCACATCGGCACCACCTCCCTTCAATCCAACTGAAGGCCCGCATCGAGGAGCCGCTGCCGCCACTCGCTGGCCTCCAAATCGAAGTTGAGCAAGCCGCCTTCCACGCTGATCCGCCATTCAAAATCGAGCAACCGCATGTCGTTCAGGTCGCACAGCCGCTGACCGTCTGCGTCCAATAGCCATACCCGATCACCATCAATCTCAAGATCGTGCTTATCGAATTCCATTGCCCCGCTCCCTATATTTATCGTCACAGTGACAAAATATCACATACTCAACCCGCTACTCTGGCTCTGCTCTTCACGCAGCGCTTTAGCCCTGTTGGCGATCAGCTCTGCGCCTTGTGTAAGGCGTCCAGCGCCTTGCTCAACTCGTTGACACTGTTGTTCAAGCTGCCAAACGCTGTCGTGGTCGCTCTGTTCGACCGTTCTACCCCGCTCTGCAACGCCTCGAACGAACGCTGTAGCTCGCTGCATAACGTCCCGCAGCTCACCAGCGCGCTGGTGCAAGCGGTCTGCAACTCGTTCAAAGAGAGCGCCTGCTGCTGCAATCGCTGCTCCAAAGCCGCCGTCTGCCGTTGGTGCGCCGCTTCCATCCGCTCCAACCTGTCGATCAATATCCGCTCCAGTTCGGTCATTCAGTTCACCTCCACGGCCATTTTGCCGCTCTTCGTTTCGAACGGTTCCCCCATGCTGGGGGCGAGGATGTAGCTCTTGCCCCCCTGATGGACGAAGGTCACTCCGGTCGGAAGCTCCGCCAACGTGGCTTTCGCGCTGCTGATCTCGCTGTTCAACCGCTGAACCTCGCTGCCCATCCAGCTCAACACCCCCCAGCTCCCCAGCCCGATCCCCACGGAGGTGCATACCCCGACCAGCAAGGCTTTGAGCCAGACGCTGGAGATCAGCTTGAGGGTGTTGGCCTCGCTCCGTGCCTGCTCCAAGACCTCCCTCAATGGGTCGGCCGAGTCGGTGATCTGTTGGGGCAATCCCTCGATCCCGTCCCGGATAGCGCCCACAGTTGTATTCAGCTCGTCGTTCACACGCTTTTTTAAGTCTTTCTTGAGCTCGTCGAGCACCGCTTTCGCTAACTTCTCCACCTCGCCCAATGCCTGCTCGTGCTGCAACTTGAGCCTCTCGCTCAATTGCGCCTTTTGCGGTCCAAGATGCTCCATATAACTCTCCCCTTAACCGGACGGCTTTGGGGTAGCCCTCCGGCTTGATGCTGATGTAATCCATGCCCGTTCGCGTGATTTCGCACCCGAGCGATTCTTGCAGGTAGGCCCGCAGCTCGGCGGCGTTTGTGATCACCCCCTGCGCGGTGGCCCCGATTAGGTGGTCGGTGATTTGTTTTTTGATGGCCGGGTGGTCGCCCTTGTATGCCTCGAAATCCGGCCGCAGCAGCCGTGCCCGGAGCGGGTCGTCTGGCCGCGCCCAGCCCTTGGCATGATTGTGTTTATCCCTGACCGCATAGAAGTCGTCGCGTTGACCTGGTGGGGCCGGGTTGAACGATTTTCCGCTGCCCAGGTGAACACGGGGGATCAGGATGTGCACATGCGCCCCGCCATCCGGTTCGTCGTGCTGGACGACGGTCATGTGGTAGTCCTCCGGCTCCAGTCCGGCAAATGCCAGCGCCTCGAAATCGGCCAGCACCTCGTCGATCTCGGCAGTGGTCGGTGCCTCCTCAGCGGCCCACGAAATCACCGCGCTGGAGTACCGCTGCTGGAACGGCAGTGAGTCGGCCACCGCCGCGAACAGCGCCGGATCCCCCCGCAGTACCGTCACCCCGGCCCGCTCCGCTCCTGTGTGGTCGTGCGCCCCAAGCAGGTAGGCCGAGGCGCGGGCGCCGCTGCCCGTACCGTGGGCTAGGAATTTAACGTGCATCGCTGCTGCTCTCCTTGGTGGTCGGCTTGGGGGGCGGAGGCAACTGGGGCAGCAGGTGGGCCGCCTCCGCCTCGATGCTGCGCAGCAGGGCCAGCACCTCCACCAGTCGGACCGGTGCACCGACTAGCCGGCACTCATTCAGGCTACGGGCGATCTGGTTGAGGTTCGATCCCAACGCGGCCAGCTGGCGCATCAGCGCCGGATCGGCATCGTTGCTGGTGTCACGGACACGGACGGGGCGGCGCTGTGGCGTCGGCAAGTTCGTCTGCTGGCCAGCATCCACCGCCCCCCTGATCCAGTCCGACACGCTGAGCCCAGAGGCTGCTGCTCGCTCCCGCCATTCGGCGGCAGTGGGCTTGTCGATCCGTAGGCTGATGGTGGTCGTTTTCGGGACTCTGGACACGGTGCCTCCGGCTGTTTTGTGTGGGGGATTGAAGGGGCTAGGCCCCTCACCAGCCCCGTATTACTGGAGGCCGCGAAGCGGGCGAAAAGTAATACGGGTACGCTGGCTTAATGCCAGTACAGCAAAAAAACAGGGGGTCGGCAACTTGCCAATTATCGTCACAGTGACACATAATCAATTACCGTTACAGTGACAGGAAATAACACCATGAAGGACACCAAGGATCAGGGGACTGGGGACATGTTTGGCATCAAGCGCGGACGGGGTAGGCCAAAAACCGGATCAGCCAAAACAGGGGCAGAACGACAAGCAGCCTACCGTGCAAAGCAGCAGGACAATAACGTTACTGTGACGATAAATCGGGCATTGGTAGAGGGGCTGGATGCCCAGATGCAGGCTATCCGGGATGGAGGGTCGGCGGTGGTACTGACCCCGGAGCAGGCCGGGGAGATTCTGCGGGCACTGCGAACGGCAGAGAACAAACAGCTCCGGGGATAAGACCTACTGCCCACAGGCCAAACACATGGCCTGATGGACAGCCCTTCGGGATCGGCCTTACCCCCCTCGCAACGAGCCTCTCTCTCTTAAATGACTTTCGAGAAGGGGCCGCCCTACGGGCGCTGTTATCTGATATGGCTTGTTTTCGCGATCGCTATTTTGAAATTTTGGCGTACTTGCTTACCGTACTGGCGGAAATATTGAGATCGTCGGCGATGGTGCTATGCGGGTATCCGGCAGCCTTCATGCTCTGAATGGCTTCCCACAACTCCCAGTTAGTCCGGCTTGTTCCCATGGGCCTCCCGCCCCCCTTGGAAACCTTGCCCCCCTTGGCCCCTCTGGTTGCCTGAATGGCGCGGAACTCGGACGGGGTGAAATGTCGCCATACCCAACGGGCGATGCTCTTGGCCGTGGCCTTCGTCTCG
>NZ_CP026230.1:0-77569 GCF_002934285.1 Aeromonas sp. ASNIH1
GCAGCCCTGGGCGAACCTTCTACACCCATATATCCGACCAGTACGCGCCGTTCCACACCAAGGTGGTCAATGTCGGCGTGCGCGACTCGACCTATGTACTTGACGGCCTGCTGTACCACGAGTCCGACCTGCGCATCGAGGAACACTACACCGACACGGCAGGCTTCACCGATCACGTCTTTGCCCTGATGCATCTCCTGGGCTTCCGCTTTGCGCCGCGCATCCGTGACCTGGGCGACACCAAGCTGTTCATCCCCAAGGGGGATACCGCCTATGACGCGCTCAAACCGATGATTAGCAGCGACAGGCTGAACATCAAGGCTATTCGTGCCCACTGGGATGAAATTCTGCGGCTGGCGACCTCGATCAAGCAGGGCACGGTGACAGCCTCGCTGATGCTTCGGAAACTCGGCAGCTATCCGCGCCAGAACGGCTTAGCCATCGCCCTGCGCGAGCTGGGGTGCATCGAACGCACGCTGTTCATCCTGGACTGGTTGCAAAGCGTGGAGCTGCGCCGCCGCGTCCACGCTGGACTGAACAAGGGCGAAGCGCGCAACGCGCTGGCCCGCGCCGTATTCTTCAACCGTCTGGGCGAAATCCGCGACCGCAGCTTCGAGCAGCAGCGCTACCGGGCCAGCGGCCTCAACCTGGTGACGGCGGCCGTCGTGTTGTGGAACACGGTCTATCTGGAGCGCGCAGCACATGCGTTGCGTGGCAACGGGCATGCTGTCGATGACGCGCTATTGCAATACCTGTCGCCGCTCGGCTGGGAACACATCAACCTGACCGGCGATTACCTCTGGCGCAGCAGCGCCAAGATCGGCGCGGGCAAGTTCAGGCCGCTACGACCGTTGCAACCGGCTTAGCGTGCTTTATTTTCCGTTTTCTGAGGCGACCCCGACCCGGTTCTTTCGCGCCTTCGGCGCTGCGCGTCGGCCCGTGGATAACTCTGGCGAGTTACCCACCGCCCTCCTTACGGCTACTCGTCATTTAAAAAATGACCGGAGCTACTTGAAAAGCAGCTTGCTGCTTCCTGCCGGTGGTGTCGTGACGCCAAGGTGGTGATGTGTTTTCACTTGCCCATCGGAGGCCCAAGTCATGCAAGTCACCATCCGTCGATTTCCCTGTGCTCGTGTTCGAGCGTTCGTTCACGTCGAACGTGTCTTCGAGGCCGCGTGCGGCATCGGTGACGATCTTGTTGAGCCTGTCCTGCTGGCTGAGGTCTGCCAGCGCGAAGCGGTCTGTCCGTATCTTCACCAATGCCCTCTGCGGAGCCGGGCGACGGCGACGGAATAGCGCAGTCTTTCCGGCGTCGGCGGCTGGCCAGCCAACGCGCCGTAGGCGAGGCGGCAGCTCGTGCTCGACATCCGGGAGGACAGGCGACCTTTTTAGTTTGTTAGTTTATTTGTTTGTTTCTTTGTTTGTTGTGTTATAATGAGGCCATCATGTGATGGAGGATCGGTTATGCGCCCTGCTGAGTTTTCCCCGGAAGAGATCGTCGCGGCTGGTGAAGCCCTTGTGGCCGCTGGTCGCAATGTGACCGGCTTTGCCCTGCGCCAGAAGGTCGGTGGCGGCAACCCCAATCGCCTCAAGCAAGTGTGGGACGAGCATTTGGCTGCGAAGAACACGACGGAGGCTGAGCCTGTGGCGGAGCTGCCGGTCGAGGTGGCTGAGGAGGTCGCTGCTGTCACCAAGTCGCTGACAGAGCGACTTGCGACGTTGGCCGTCGAGCTGAACGACAAGGCGGTCAAGGCTGCTGAGCGCCGGGTCGCCGAAGTGTTGCGCACTGCTGGTGAGCAGCGTGAGCAGGCGGAGCGGGAGCTGGTCGATGCCGCACAGACGGTTGACGAGCTGGAGACACGGTTGGACGAGTCGCAGGCGGAAGTTGAATCGCTGGAAAGGCGGCTCAGTGAGGCTCAGTCTCATGGGCAGGCGCAGGCTGTCGAGCTGGCCCAGTTGCGTGAGCGTCTGGTTGCCACTGAGCAAGCTGCACGGGCCACTGCTGATGCCCACGAGGCCGTGCGCTCGGAGCTGGATGCTGCCCGTCGCGACGCAGGCGTGAAGATCGAGGCGCTGCGGGATGAGCTGGCTCAGTTGCGTGAGCGATTGGCGGCGTCTGAACAAGCGGCCAAGGTTGCAGCGGAAACTCACGCTCGCGAGCTGGAGCAGGCGCACTCTGAAACGAAGACGGTACGGGCCGAGCTTGATGTGGCTCGTCGTGAGGCGGCAGAGAAGATTGAGGCGCTGCGAGGTGAGTTGGCCGAGCAAAAGGCCAAGGCCGCTGCTGATGCACAGGCGCACGCCGATTACCGGACGAGAGCGGAGCAGGATGCAGCGCGGATTACCGAGCTGCTGGGGCAGGCAAAAGAGGCTCAGGAGGTTGCCCGGCATGATGCGGCAGAAGCCCGTGAATCTGCTGCAAAGCTGGCGGGTCAGTTGGAGGCTGTACAGGCTCAGAATGCCACTCTACTTGCTGCTGTCCAGCAGAGGTCTGATCGCGGTTCGGGTGGCAAATGAGTCAAGGATGTGCGCCGGGTGATGTGAGGCTGCTGACCCCGGCAGAGCTGGATGCTCTGCGCGATGAAATGCAACGTGATGGCGAGTGGGCGCGTGAAGAGCTGGCTCGTCGTCGAGCGGCAAGGATTGCCACGGTTCAAGCCGCGCTTGAGGATGACGACAATGCCGACACCTGATGAACTACAGCAACTCTCAGATGAAATCCGCCGTGCTGGTGCGATGCTCGTTCAGGTGGCCCATGACGGCGATCCTGAAATCCTGATGATGATCGTCAATGTGCTTAACGCATGTGCAGCAAAACCTGCATGGTGGGCGCGTGAGGCGCAGGCTGCTGAGGTCGATCAGATCGTCGCCGACATCATTGAGCGTGCGCGGTCAGGATGATTGCGATGAAACGCAAACAAATGCAGTTGGCCGACTCACGCCTTGTCCTCTCGAGTGGTGCGAAACTGGCCCATTGCCACGACCAGCCAGTAGGCCGCCTGATACTGCGGCCACGCCGCAAACTCTGGATCGGCTGCGCGATGCTGGACACGCTCATAGAGCACGCGCACACGATCAGCGACGGGGCCGCCCGGCTGCTCAATGATGGCGTGCAGCAGCCCGGAAAATGCCTCGTGGTCGCCACGGTTGATGATCTCGTCGATGCCTGCGAGTGATCCCAGCGGATTGCCGGAAAGCCGGACTGACTCCATAGCCCCAGCCCAGCCTGCCGCCGCTATCTTTCTCATGTCCTCAATCGACATGGGTTCCCCCGGCTGAGGCTTGCCGTCGAGGGTATGGATAAAGCCGTCGATGGTGCCGGTTGCCTCGCCCTCTGCCCCTAGCTGTCGATCCATCGCTCGGCAGACCCAGCGCACAAACGCCTCCCAGCCTTCCCGTGTGATGACGTCTCGGCCCTCGTGCTGGAAAAAATACTGATCGCGCCCAGTCGTCGGCCATGTTCATTGCTGCATCCATCGTTTCAGCCGTTCGACGAATGTCATCGGCTTCTTTTTAGCTGGCTCGGTGAGAGGGTGTTTCGTCACCCATATAGGCAGCTCAAGAGGCAAGGTGATTGCTTCCTTGATTGCTTTCCCCTCTGTTTCTGTTCTCTCACTTGTTGCCACGTCTCTACCCTCTAGTCGCGCCTACGCCGATGGCTGAGCAGGCTGTTGCTGATCTTCGATAGTCGTTGCACTACTCGCTTCGCTGCCTTTCTTGCGTGTTGCCGTTCCGCTTCCGGCTCTTTTCAGGTAGCTGCGCAGCGTTGGTGTTGCCAGAGATACGCCAAGCTGCTTTAGCTGCTCGCTGACCTGCTCCAGCGTATAGCCACGGGCCTGCATTGCTTTGATGTCCTTTGCAAGCAGTTTGATGGCCTCTTGCTTGCTGACTGGGCGTTTCTTGTTCTCAACGGCAGGCAGTTCTTTCAGCTTTGCGCTGATCTGCTCGACCTGCTCAACGGTGAGTGTAGTCATGTGCTTGCTCCATTCCTGTAATCAACAAAACTCGCTTGACATCATACGCTTTTGCGTGTTCAGAGGCAACGCGCTATGATAGCCGAATCATGGCTGTAAGCAGACATGCAGGACGGCCATTGTATGACACATGCCGGAACGCTTCGCGCCCCGACCTGTATCATTCAATGGACGCCACTTGTTCGGCGCTGCGCTTCTCACAAGATGGCTCTTTCGTCCTGCCCCCTCGCGCCGGGGGGTGGCGTTTGCAGCTTGCTATCAAGCAGTTTTCAAGGGGGTCGCAAGGGTGCCGTTCGTTTGCATTGGCGATGAGCCGCTTACAGGAAAGCTCGCGCTGCGGTTGCAGCCAGATGAGCGCGATGCGCTGCGTGCCGAAGCGGATGCACGCGATGTCAGTATGAGCGCCCTTGTCCGTGATCTTTACTTCGGCGCTGCCGTTGTCAGTGACGTGAACCGTGATCTGGTTGCAGAGTTGATTCGGCTTGGTGCTGTAGTCCGCTCCGAGTGGGATGCTGCCGCTGCAAGCCAGTCACCCTACTTTCCACCTCTCGCTGAGGCCATTGTTGATCTGCAAAAGTTCGCTCGGACGCTGGCCGGAAAGATCAAGCCGAGCCGCGCCCGACATGATCGCGCTGCTGATGTTGTCGAGTTCGTTGGAAAGTCAGATGGCGTGGCACTGGAAGCTATTGTGACGTTGCGTCTTCTGCCCGCAGAGAAAGAACGACTTGCGATGGATGCGGAGATGGCGGGTATTACACCCGGCGCACTTGTGCGACGCCGGATATTCGGGCGTCCGGTGTCTGCAAACATCAATCGCGTGATGCAAAGGCGTATCCGGTCGCTGATGGCGATGTTGCAACATTTCCTCGCAGAGCAGCGCAGTCTTGAGTACCCAGAGATTTACACGACGCGGAGTGTACTGGCGGCTCTATTCAAGAGGCTGGGGCATGATCTCAAAGCACATTCGTAACCCAGATGCGAAGGCTGCGAAGCACCGCCGCATTATCAAGCTGGTCGAGTACATCCTCAATCCACAAACTGAGAATGCGACGGAAAAATGCGTCTATCACGGCGCACGCGGGTTCATCACTGCTGAACGGTCGATGCAGCTTGGCGAGATGATCGCACTTTCGGAAGATGCCACGCGAAGCAAGAACACTGTGGAGCATTTTGTTCTGAGCTTGCGGGAGGGCGAGAAGCCGACACCTGAGCAGGTCGAGGAGATGATAACGATCTGGCTCAGGGAGCTTGGGTTGAGCGATTGTCAGATTATCTATGGTCTGCACGAGGACACTGATAACTACCACCTGCACATAGCAGTCAACCGGATGCACCCTGAGCGACTGGAGTGCATCAAGATCAACGGTGGCTTCTCGAAGGAAGCGGAGCATCGGGCGATTGCATTGATCGAGCACGCGCAAGGCTGGAAGTCCGAAAAGAATGCTCGATACACGGTGCTTCCAGACGGCACGCTGGCCTACCTAGCCGAAAACGGTGAGGCTGTCCCGGATGCGGGCTGGTCGGCTGATTTGGCACTCAGGCGGCGGCAAACCGATGATCGTAAGGAGCTACGGCGGCGGCATGAGCGTGAGCGGCGAGAGTTGGAGGCTGTCGAAGCTACGAAGGCGCAGCGGCAGGATGCGCTCGATGAGCTGAGAACACGCCAGCTTGCCGAGCAAATGGCGCAGAAAACGCAGCAGAAGGCGGAGCGCGTGGCATTGCGTAGCGCCCTCCCCGCCTCTCGGGCGCGTGAAAATGTTGCGATCAGCCAGCGAGCCATTGACATCGAAACGCGCACGGGCGTGCAGAGTGCCGAGCGTACCGCCAAAGAGGTTGCCGGGCCGATCTTACGGTCGGCATCAAGTTGGGCGCAGTTGCACGCGGAGCTGGCCGCCGTGGGGTGCCGCTTCGAGCGCGAAGGGAGCGGTGCGTTGATCTGGGTTGGGGACACGCCCGTCAAGGCCAGCCAAGCCTGCCGAAAGTCATCCTTGCCGAAGTTGGAGAAGCGTCTCGGTGCGTATGAACCTGCTCCCGAAGGGATGGTGATTGCAGAGCGGGAGTTGGAGCCACTCAAGCCGGATGCGCCTCGCATGAGCGACTACATGCGCGAGCGGCGGCAATACGAGCGCGAGCGCAAACAGGAAACGGCAGCACTGCGCGAGCGTCATCGGTTGGAGCAAGAGGCCGCGTGGTCACGCTACGAAGCGCGGCGCGATGCGCTGCTGGCTGGCCATGCGGGCAGGAATCGGTATGCCTTGGGCGCTGTTGCACGCGCTGAGTGGCTGGCCGAACGGGATGAGTTGATCCAGCGGCAGAGCGGCGAGCGCCACCGGCTGCGGAAACGGTTGCCGGTTTTTCCCGGCGTCGAGGACTGGTATCGGCGTCTGGACGAGCCAGGACTGGCCGAACTTTGGCGACATCGAAATAGCGATCAGGCGCTGCTGGTCGGCGATGCGGACACACCTGCCCTACCCCCGCGAGACATCCGGTCGTTCGTGGCCGAGGTGCGTGGGCGTCAGGTTGTATTCCGGCGACCGGATGATGCTGGCCCTGCATTTGTTGATTGTGGTCGGCGGATCGACGTGACTGCCTCGAATGATCGTGATGCGGCACGGGCGGCGCTGCAATTGGCGAAGGCGAAGTGGGGACGGGTTACGGTCAGCGGGCCACCTGAGTATCAGCAGATGATGCTGGAGCTGGCTGCGGAGATGGGGGTGCAGATTGCAAACCCCGAGCTGCAAGAGCGGCTGAATGTGGAGATCGAGCGTCGCAGGCCCGTCCCTGAGCCAACGGCAAAGCCCGACTGGTCACGGTATCGGTCAGTGGCTTCGGGTGGGGTGCCCTCCCCTGCTCGAACGACTGGCGAGCGCGATCCGCGTTGGCCTCAATTTGAGCGGGCCATGCTCCAGATCGGGCAGTTCGAGCTGGGCGTGTCGGCTGTGGTGCTGATGGGGCAGCTTGAGATTGCCAAGGGCACGGTGACTGAGCGTCTTGATGCTGCGGAGCGGTCTGGCAGATCGGTTGATGACGTGGCCCGCGAGCTGGCCACCGCAGCAGCGCGAGCCGAGGCCGAGGCATTCCAGCGGCAGCTTGACGCGGCTGAACGAGAGCAGGCGCGTCCTGACATGCACCCCGACGAGCCAGAGGGGCCGGGTTGGTGAGGGGGGGCGATTCAGCGTGGACTCTGCTCCATATACGCCCATACCTTGAGATAGCTATATATCTTCTGAGATAGCTAGCTAGCTATCTAAATATGGTGGTGAGAGTGTGTTGGGATGGTGTGCGCTTGGTGGTTAGAAGGTGGTGACAAGGTGGTCAGATGGTGCTGCCTGTGTGGTGACAGCGTGGCGGGATGGTGGCGCTATGGTGGTGGCTTGGTGTTGCCTTCCACCTTGTTACCACAATGCCGCCACATAGTTTGATAGCTAGCTAGATAGCTATCAGGGGGGATGGGTGCAAAAACGGTGCGACCACTCCCGAAATGACGGATGATAACGAGATAGATATATAGCTAGCTAGCTATCAAGAATTTGGAGGAAGGATGCCTGCTCTTGTCCCGGAACTGGTGAATGCGGCAATTGATGCCTCGGTGTCGCCCGGCGATTTGTTACGCCGAGCGCTGGTTGTTGCGCGGCGTCTGGCTGTGCCTGAGTTGGTCGATTGGATCAGCAGCGAACTGAACGGCTACTACTCAGGAGAAGTGCCGGACTATCGTCGGGTACAGGGGCAGTTGATGGCCGAGAACCCGATTCATGGCCCGATCCCGTTTTTTGCGCCGCCAGACATGGCCGAGCTGCTGTCGGACTTCGAGGTGCGACAGTCGGTGCCGGAGCTGATGCAGCTTGCTCAAAGCACAACCGGCATTTACAGCCACTTTCCGGCCAATATCGAGCACACGCTGATGCAAATGATGCGCGAGGCGAACGGTGTGACGATGCGCCCGGCGCTCAGGTTTTCCACCGTACAGGTGCAAGGTGTCATCGAGAAGGTGCGGAGCCGGGTGCTCGAATGGGCGCTTGATCTGGAGGCTAAAGGCGTGCTCGGGGAAGGCATGACGTTCACTCAGCAGGAGAAGCAGACTGTGCAGCAGCAGCATTACCACTTCGGAGACGTAAGCGGCTCCCAAATCCAGATCGGATCGAATAGCTCTAACCAGACCCAGACTCAAACAGGCGGTGACATGACTGCGCTGTCAGCCTTGATTGAGCTGCTGCGCGATGCCATCCAGCAGGGACGCATCGAAGCCGAGGTACGCGATGAATTGCAGGCAGAGCTGGCGACATTGCAGGCTCAGGCTGCATCGCCGAAGCCCAAGTGGGCGATCATCAAGGCGACCGCAGGAAGCATCAAAGCCGTGCTGGAAAACGGTGCAGGTGGCGTACTTGCGGCGCAGGCGCTGCCTTACCTAACGGCGTTGCTGTGATAGCTAGCTAGCTAGCTTTGCTGGGGATGGGCCAGAAACGACAAACCCGCCAGTAGGCGGGTTTGTCGAGGAATTGGGGTGGCCCTGCATAACAGGGCCAGAACGAACCTAGTGTCATCACCAGTATGGTGGCTGGGAGAGGACTGAGCCTAGGGCTGCGAACCAAGTATAGCAGCACATGGGCGGGGTGGGTCGCGGTTGATAGCTATATAGCTATCTATCAGTGTTCGAAAAACGGTGGTTTTTCAGGCATCCGAACAGCGGCCAGAAAGTGTCATTTTCAGAAGACGACTGCACCAGTTGATTGGGCGTAATGGCTGTTGTGCAGCCAGCTCCTGACAGTTCAATATCAGAAGTGATCTGCACCAATCTCGACTATGCTCAATACTCGTGTGCACCAAAGCGAGGTGAGCATGGCGACGGACACCCCACGGATTCCAGAACAAGGCGTGGCCACTCTGCCTGATGAGGCTTGGGAGCGTGCGCGCCGTCGTGCGGAGATCATCAGTCCGTTGGCGCAGTCGGAGACGGTCGGGCACGAAGCGGCCGATATGGCGGCTCAGGCGCTGGGCTTGTCTCGGCGCCAGGTATACGTTCTGATCCGGCGTGCCCGGCAAGGCAGCGGCCTCGTGACGGATCTGGTGCCCGGCCAGTCCGGTGGAGGTAAAGGTAAGGGGCGCTTGCCGGAACCGGTCGAGCGCGTCATCCACGAGCTACTGCAAAAGCGGTTCCTGACCAAGCAGAAGCGCAGCCTAGCGGCCTTTCACCGCGAAGTCACTCAGGTGTGCAAGGCTCAAAAACTGCGAGTGCCGGCGCGCAATACCGTGGCCTTACGGATCGCTAGCCTTGACCCGCGCAAGGTCATCCGCCGGCGGGAAGGCCAGGATGCCGCTCGTGACCTACAAGGTGTGGGCGGCGAGCCTCCTGCCGTGACCGCGCCGCTGGAGCAGGTGCAGATAGACCATACGGTCATCGACCTGATCGTGGTCGATGACCGCGACCGGCAACCTATTGGCCGCCCGTACCTGACCCTCGCCATCGACGTGTTCACCCGCTGCGTGCTCGGCATGGTCGTCACGCTGGAAGCGCCGTCTGCCGTTTCGGTTGGCCTGTGCCTCGTGCATGTCGCCTGCGACAAGCGCCCTTGGCTGGAAGGACTGAACGTGGAAATGGATTGGCAGATGAGCGGCAAGCCCTTGCTGCTCTACCTAGACAACGCGGCCGAGTTCAAGAGCGAGGCCCTGCGCCGGGGTTGCGAGCAGCATGGCATCCGGCTGGACTATCGCCCGCTGGGACAGCCGCACTATGGCGGCATCGTGGAACGGATCATCGGCACGGCGATGCAGATGATTCACGACGAACTGCCGGGAACGACCTTCTCCAACCCTGACCAGCGCGGCGACTACGATTCCGAAAACAAGGCCGCCCTGACGCTGCGCGAGCTAGAGCGCTGGCTCACATTGGCGGTCGGCACCTACCACGGTTCGGTGCACAACGGCCTGCTCCAACCGCCGGCCGCGCGCTGGGCCGAGGCCGTGGCGCGTGTCGGCGTACCGGCCGTCGTCACACGCGCTACTTCGTTCCTGGTCGATTTTCTGCCGATCCTCCGGCGCACGCTGACCCGCACCGGCTTTGTCATCGACCACATCCACTACTACGCCGATGCGCTCAAGCCGTGGATTGCGCGGCGTGAACGCTGGCCGTCCTTTCTGATCCGGCGCGATCCGCGCGACATCAGCCGTATCTGGGTCCTGGAACCGGAGGGACAGCATTACCTGGAAATTCCCTACCGTACCTTGTCGCATCCGGCTGTCACCCTCTGGGAACAACGGCAGGCGCTGGCGAAACTGCGGCAGCAAGGGCGCGAACAGGTGGATGAGTCGGCGCTGTTCCGCATGATCGGCCAGATGCGTGAGATTGTGACCAGCGCGCAGAAGGCCACACGCAAGGCGCGGCGTGACGCGGATCGCCGCCAGCACCTCAAGACATCAGCTCGGCCGGACAAGCCCGTTCCGCCGGATACGGATATTGCCGACCCGCAGGCAGACAACTTGCCACCCGCCAAACCGTTCGACCAGATTGAGGAGTGGTAGCCGTGGACGAATATCCCATCATCGACCTGTCCCACCTGCTGCCGGCGGCCCAGGGCTTGGCCCGTCTTCCGGCGGACGAGCGCATCCAGCGCCTTCGCGCCGACCGCTGGATCGGCTATCCGCGCGCAGTCGAGGCGCTGAACCGGCTGGAAGCCCTTTATGCGTGGCCAAACAAGCAACGCATGCCCAACCTGCTGCTGGTTGGCCCGACCAACAATGGCAAGTCGATGATCGTCGAGAAGTTCCGCCGCACCCACCCGGCCAGCTCCGACGCCGACCAGGAGCACATCCCGGTGTTGGTCGTGCAGATGCCGTCCGAGCCGTCCGTGATCCGCTTCTACGTCGCGCTGCTCGCCGCGATGGGCGCGCCGCTGCGCCCACGCCCACGGTTGCCGGAAATGGAGCAACTGGCTCTGGCACTGCTGCGCAAGGTCGGCGTGCGCATGCTGGTGATCGACGAGCTGCACAACGTGCTGGCCGGCAACAGCGTCAACCGCCGGGAATTCCTCAACCTGCTGCGCTTCCTCGGCAACGAACTGCGCATCCCGTTGGTTGGGGTAGGCACGCGCGACGCCTACCTAGCCATCCGCTCCGATGACCAGTTGGAAAATCGCTTCGAGCCGATGATGCTGCCGGTATGGGAGGCCAACGACGATTGCTGCTCACTGCTGGCCAGCTTCGCCGCTTCGCTCCCGCTGCGCCGGCCTTCCCCAATTGCCACGCTGGACATGGCTCGCTACCTGCTCACACGCAGCGAGGGCACCATAGGGGAACTGGCGCACTTGCTGATGGCGGCGGCCATCGTCGCCGTGGAGAGCGGCGAGGAAGCGATCAACCATCGCACACTCAGCATGGCCTGTCGACAACCTCTCGCGCAACCAAGACATCGCGGTCGGACTGCAAGTGATCTTGAAGCCACGGGCCCGTCCCACCCCGACATGGACCTCGATGCCCGAACGGACGTTAGATTTCGAGTTCTAGGCGTTCTGCGATGAAGGTTGGATCCCAGCCGGGATTGAAAGTGTCGACGTGGGTGAATCCGAGCCGCTCGTATAGGCCACGCAGGTTCGGGTGGCAGTCGAGCCGCAGCTTGGCGCACCCCTGCGTTCGCGCGGCATGGCGGCAAGCCTCGATCAGCGCGGAGCTGACACCCCGGCCCGCATGTGTCCGTCGCACCGCGAGCTTGTGCAGATATGCGGCCTCCCCCTTGAGGGCGTCGGGCCAGAACTCGGGATCCTCGGCCGACAAGGTGCAACAGCCGACGATGCCGTCGCTGCAACTCGCGACTAGGAGCTCGGATCTCAGGACGAAGGTCTCCGCGAATGTCCGGTCGATCCGCGCGACGTCCCAGGCGGGCGTTCCCTTGGCGGACATCCACGCCGCAGCGTCGTGCATCAGCCGCACAACCTCGTCGATATCACCCGAGCAGGCGACCCGAACGTTCGGAGGCTCCTCGCTGTCCATTCGCTCCCCTGGCGCGGTATGAACCGCCGCCTCATAGTGCAGTTTGATCCTGACGAGCCCAGCATGTCTGCGCCCACCTTCGCGGAACCTGACCAGGGTCCGCTAGCGGGCGGCCGGAAGGTGAATGCTAGGCATGATCTAACCCTCGGTCTCTGGCGTCGCGACTGCGAAATTTCGCGAGGGTTTCCGAGAAGGTGATTGCGCTTCGCAGATCTCCAGGCGCGTGGGTGCGGACGTAGTCAGCGCCATTGCCGATCGCGTGAAGTTCCGCCGCAAGGCTCGCTGGACCCAGATCCTTTACAGGAAGGCCAACGGTGGCGCCCAAGAAGGATTTCCGCGACACCGAGACCAATAGCGGAAGCCCCAACGCCGACTTCAGCTTTTGAAGGTTCGACAGCACGTGCAGCGATGTTTCCGGTGCGGGGCTCAAGAAAAATCCCATCCCCGGATCGAGGATGAGCCGGTCGGCAGCGACCCCGCTCCGTCGCAAGGCGGAAACCCGCGCCTCGAAGAACCGCACAATCTCGTCGAGCGCGTCTTCGGGTCGAAGGTGACCGGTGCGGGTGGCGATGCCATCCCGCTGCGCTGAGTGCATAACCACCAGCCTGCAGTCCGCCTCAGCAATATCGGGATAGAGCGCAGGGTCAGGAAATCCTTGGATATCGTTCAGGTAGCCCACGCCGCGCTTGAGCGCATAGCGCTGGGTTTCCGGTTGGAAGCTGTCGATTGAAACACGGTGCATCTGATCGGACAGGGCGTCTAAGAGCGGCGCAATACGTCTGATCTCATCGGCCGGCGATACAGGCCTCGCGTCCGGATGGCTGGCGGCCGGTCCGACATCCACGACGTCTGATCCGACTCGCAGCATTTCGATCGCCGCGGTGACAGCGCCGGCGGGGTCTAGCCGCCGGCTCTCATCGAAGAAGGAGTCCTCGGTGAGATTCAGAATGCCGAACACCGTCACCATGGCGTCGGCCTCCGCAGCGACTTCCACGATGGGGATCGGGCGAGCAAAAAGGCAGCAATTATGAGCCCCATACCTACAAAGCCCCACGCATCAAGCTTTTGCCCATGAAGCAACCAGGCAATGGCTGTAATTATGACGACGCCGAGTCCCGACCAGACTGCATAAGCAACACCGACAGGGATGGATTTCAGAACCAGAGAAAGAAAATAAAATGCGATGCCATAACCGATTATGACAACGGCGGAAGGGGCAAGCTTAGTAAAGCCCTCGCTAGATTTTAATGCGGATGTTGCGATTACTTCGCCAACTATTGCGATAACAAGAAAAAGCCAGCCTTTCATGATATATCTCCCAATTTGTGTAGGGCTTATTATGCACGCTTAAAAATAATAAAAGCAGACTTGACCTGATAGTTTGGCTGTGAGCAATTATGTGCTTAGTGCATCTAACGGGCGAGTTAAGCCGACCGCAGAATGCGGGTCGGCTTGACCGAAATGTTAGAGCCAGAAGCCAAAACGGATAACCGTAACTTGGCGACGGGCGCTAACTGCGAAAAGGCACGGTGCCACCGAGGCGGCACAGCACTACGAAAAAAATAGCTGCTCGCGCTTGCTACACAAGGGCCAGAGGCCAAAAAGACCACAAACCAGCGTAACGCCACCAGGCGAAGCCCAGAGAAACGGCAAACCCAGCGCTGCACAGCGTTTGAGAAACTGAATGCCGTTTGAATAAACATGGGCGAAATAAAGGAGGGTTTCAGTGGTACTAACGTTTGACATGAGGGGCGGCCAAGGGCGCCAGCCCTTGGACGTCCCCCTCGATGGAAGGGTTAGGCATCACTGCGTGTTCGCTCGAATGCCTGGCGTGTTTGAACCATGTACACGGCTGGACCATCTGGGGTGGTTACGGTACCTTGCCTCTCAAACCCCGCTTTCTCGTAGCATCGGATCGCTCGCAAGTTGCTCGGCGACGGGTCCGTTTGGATCTTGGTGACCTCGGGATCATTGAACAGCAACTCAACCAGAGCTCGAACCAGCTTGGTTCCCAAGCCTTTGCCCAGTTGTGATGCATTCGCCAGTAACTGGTCTATTCCGCGTACTCCTGGATCGGTTTCTTCTTCCCACCATCCGTCCCCGCTTCCAAGAGCAACGTACGACTGGGCATACCCAATCGGCTCTCCATTCAGCATTGCAATGTATGGAGTGACGGACTCTTGCGCTAAAACGCTTGGCAAGTACTGTTCCTGTACGTCAGCAAGTGTCGGGCGTGCTTCTTCTCCGCCCCACCACTCGACGATATGAGATCGATTTAGCCACTCATAGAGCATCGCAAGGTCATGCTCAGTCATGAGGCGCAGTGTGACGGAATCGTTGCTGTTGGTCACGATGCTGTACTTTGTGATGCCTAACGTTGAAGTAACCGGCGCTGCGCGGTTTTATCGCGCAGCGTCCGAGTTGACTGCCGGGTTGGGCGGTAACGCTTCAATAGAGCGAAGGATTGCCCGCACGATTGCCTCCCTCTTGAAAAGATCATCCATTCTGTTTGGCGTATCAATATTCAGTGCGAAGAATACGGAGCCAGTCGGCCACTCAACCCATCCTACCCACCAACCCATACGGCCTTCCCAGCCCGTCTTTGCACGCAGTATCCAGTTGCGACCGGCTTCCACAATCATGAGATCCTTGACCAAGCGCTGATGTTCTACCCGAAAGGGCAGCTCGTTACGATAGAGCTTCCTGAGAAATGCAATTTGCTCCTGCGCCGAGATTGCAATGCTGCCTTCTATCCAGTAATCGCCATTACTTGTCGAAGGATCGGCGTTGCCATAGTCGATTTTCTTCAAATAGCGCCGAGCTTTGTCATCACCAATTTCCTTTGCAAATAGCTCATACACCCAAACAGTAGAATTCCGCATTGCTGATCGCAAATCTTGGTCTTGATTGTGGCCTGCAAAGCCCCTGTTAACGCCGTCCCATCGAAAAATCTGGAACTCATCACGAACAGCGCCTGCATCAAGTGCAAAAAGTGTATGAGGTATCTTGAATGTCGATGCAGGCGAGTAGCGTTTCTTCGATCGCACAGGATCAAAAACCAACATGGCACGATCCGCTTGGCGTTCGTCTGCCACAACTATCGTGCCTTTGGCTTGAAATTCGCTGAAAAACTTCCTCCAGTCAGAACGTTCTAGCGTGCCTTCTTGCGCATGCGCGAAAGTGGCAAGAGAAAAAATGGAGAAAAGTATCGCGAAGATTCGGATTGCCATTAACTTTTCCTTAATGCCCAACTTTGTTTTAGGGCGACTGCCCTGCTGCGTAACATCGTTGCTGCTCCATAACATCAAACATCGACCCACGGCGTAACGCGCTTGCTGCTTGGATGCCCGAGGCATAGACTGTACAAAAAAACAGGGCGGTTGCAGGAGCTGAGTGCAACACGGTTATTGAATTGAGGCAGGAGCATCATATTGCATAGCCAAGGCTTTCTGCATCACTTCGCTCATGACTTCGATAGGACATTTGAAATCGAAGCGCTTACGTGGACGCATGTTCAGTTGAAACGCAATGGCATCCAGTTCTTCTTGGCTATGTACCGACAAGTCAGTGCCCTTGGGCAGGTACTGGCGGATCAGGCCATTAATGTTTTCGTTGCTGCCGCGCTGCCAAGGGCTGTGCGGGTCACAGAAGTAGATCGCCACACCGGTTCTCTGGGTGATCTCGGCGTGCTGTGCCATTTCCCTGCCCTGGTCGTAGGTCATGCTCTTGCGCATCGCCAGCGGCATGTTATTGAGGGCGGCGCTGAAGCCCTCCATTGCCGAGGTCGCCGTCGCGTCGTTCATCTTCACCAGCATCAGGTAGCCACTAGTGCGCTCCACCAGCGTACCTACAGACGAGGCGTTAGCCTTACCCTTAATAAGGTCGCCTTCCCAATGCCCCGGCATCAGTCGGTCTTCAACTTCCGGCGGGCGCAAGTGAATGCTGACCATCTCTGGAATCTGCCCGCGCCGATCCACACCGCCAAGGCGTGGTCTACGTGTCGTCTTGCCTTGGCGCAAACAAAGGATCAACTCCTTGCGCAGCTCACCGGCGGGCAGGGCATAGATCGCGTTGTAGATCGTCTCGCGACAGACGTAGGCATCTCTAAGACTGGGTATGTTCATACTGCGCAGCTTGCCGGCAATCTGCTCGGGAGACAAACGCTGGCGCAGCATATGGATCACCAGTTCAAAGCGCTCACTACCTGGCAGCAGCTTTCGCATGGGCCGACAAGCCTGGCGGCGGACCTTCATCCGCTGCTGAGCCACGCGGGCCGAGTAGCTGCCAGCTGCATCTCGATTGCGGCGCATCTCTCGGCTGACCGTCGAAGGGGATCGGTTGATCAAGCAGGCAATCCTGCGCAAGCTGAGGCCTTGGGCATGACTAACTTGAATGGTGGCACGCTCTTCAACGCTGAGTTCGGAATAAGACATAGGGCAGCACCGTACCGGAAAGGTCAGGTGTTGCACTCAGTTTTTGCCGCCGCCCAGTCATAACAAGCCATGAAAACCGCCACTGCGCCGTTACCACCGCTGCGTTCGGTCAAGGTTCTGGACCAGTTGCGTGAGCGCATACGCTACTTGCATTACAGTTTACGAACCGAACAGGCTTATGTCCACTGGGTTCGTGCCTTCATCCGTTTCCACGGTGTGCGTCACCCGGCAACCTTGGGCAGCAGCGAAGTCGAGGCATTTCTGTCCTGGCTGGCGAACGAGCGCAAGGTTTCGGTCTCCACGCATCGTCAGGCATTGGCGGCCTTGCTGTTCTTCTACGGCAAGGTGCTGTGCACGGATCTGCCCTGGCTTCAGGAGATCGGAAGACCTCGGCCGTCGCGGCGCTTGCCGGTGGTGCTGACCCCGGATGAAGTGGTTCGCATCCTCGGTTTTCTGGAAGGCGAGCATCGTTTGTTCGCCCAGCTTCTGTATGGAACGGGCATGCGGATCAGTGAGGGTTTGCAACTGCGGGTCAAGGATCTGGATTTCGATCACGGCACGATCATCGTGCGGGAGGGCAAGGGCTCCAAGGATCGGGCCTTGATGTTACCCGAGGGCACTGTTGCAAAGTTAGCGATGAGGCAGCCTTTTGTCTTATTCAAAGGCCTTACATTTCAAAAACTCTGCTTACCAGGCGCATTTCGCCCAGGGGATCACCATAATAAAATGCTGAGGCCTGGCCTTTGCGTAGTGCACGCATCACCTCAATACCTTTGATGGTGGCGTAAGCCGTCTTCATGGATTTAAATCCCAGCGTGGCGCCGATTATCCGTTTCAGTTTGCCATGATCGCATTCAATCACGTTGTTCCGGTACTTAATCTGTCGGTGTTCAACGTCAGACGGGCACCGGCCTTCGCGTTTGAGCAGAGCAAGCGCGCGACCATAGGCGGGCGCTTTATCCGTGTTGATGAATCGCGGGATCTGCCACTTCTTCACGTTGTTGAGGATTTTACCCAGAAACCGGTATGCAGCTTTGCTGTTACGACGGGAGGAGAGATAAAAATCGACAGTGCGGCCCCGGCTGTCGACGGCCCGGTACAGATACGCCCAGCGGCCATTGACCTTCACGTAGGTTTCATCCATGTGCCACGGGCAAAGATCGGAAGGGTTACGCCAGTACCAGCGCAGCCGTTTTTCCATTTCAGGCGCATAACGCTGAACCCAGCGGTAAATCGTGGAGTGATCGACATTCACTCCGCGTTCAGCCAGCATCTCCTGCAGCTCACGGTAACTGATGCCGTATTTGCAGTACCAGCGTACGGCCCACAGAATGATGTCACGCTGAAAATGCCGGCCTTTGAATGGGTTCATGTGCAGCTCCATCAGCAAAAGGGGAGGCGGCCGCAAAAACTGAGTGCAACACCCGACCATTTCGGTAAGGTGTTGCCCCATGTCCTATCACGAACTCAGCGCCACAGAGCGCGTCACGATCCAGATCGGCCTGTGCAATGGCTTCAGCCAGCGCAGGCTTGCCCGGCTGATGAACCGCAGCCCCTCGACGGTCAGCCGTGAGATCCGGCGCAACCGGAATGCTCAAGGCGAGTACGTTGCAGACGATGCCCAGCGCTTGATGCATACACGCCGCGTGGTCTGTCGACCCGCAAAACGGCTGGTGCCCGGCAACGAGTTGTTCGAGCTGGTCGCCCACCTGCTGCGACAGCGCTTTTCTCCCGAGCAGATTGCCGGCAAGCTGCGAACCATGAAATCCCCAAGCTTCGAAGACGCCTACGTCTGCCGCGAGACAATCTACAACGCGATCTATGCCCTGCCGGTCGGCGAGCTGCGCAAGGAGCTGATCATCTGTCTGCGGCAGGGCAAGACTACCCGCCGGCCGCGCTCCGGCGGGGTGGATCGACGTGGCCAGATCCCCGACATGGTCAGCATCCACGTACGCCCACCGGAGATCGAAGACCGCCTGATGCCCGGTCACTGGGAGGGCGATCTGATCAAGGGCAAGGCCAACGCCTCGGCGGTAGCCACCCTGGTCGAGCGTACCAGCGGCTACCTGATCCTGGCGAAGATGAACGATGCGACGGCGACCTCGGCGGTGGAGGGCTTCAGCGCGGCGCTGAACCGCATGCCGCTGGCTGTACGCAAGAGCATGACCTACGACCAGGGGCGAGAGATGGCGCGGCACGCGGAAATCACCCAGAAGACCGGTGTGGCGATCTACTTCTGCGACCCACACAGCCCCTGGCAGCGCGGCAGCAACGAGAACATCAACGGCCTGATCCGCCAGTACCTGCCCAAGGGCACGGACTTGTCGGTGTACAGCCAGGAGCAGTTGGATGCCATTGCCTACGAACTGAACATCCGACCGCGCAAGCGCTTCAATTGGAAATGCCCGATTGAGGTCATGACAGAGGTAGTGGCGTTGCAGCATGATGCACCTGCTTCAATCCAGTAACCGTGTTGCACTCAGCTTCTGCAACCGCCGGATGATAAGTTTATCACCACCGACTATTTGCAACAGTGCCTCAGCAATCATATTTTTAAATTATATAACTCCCAACTGAGCTTTTGCTCCAACGATAAGGCTTTCATTTTGAGTTTCTAAGGCAAATAAACCATACATCAAAGGAGAGGCCGCTGCTCTTTCTAAAGTCTGTTCATATAGTTTATTCCAAACTTTACCCCCTAGTTTTTCATACTCGATGATTAGAGTTTTGAGGCTTTCTTCTCCAAACAAAGTTACATGCCCAGCAAAATCAATCGCTGGGTCATCTATATGGGCTGTTGACCAATCAATAACGCCTGAAACAGCTCCATCCTTTGAAGCTAGTACATGCCCAGCATATAAATCGCCATGTATAAATTGGGTGAAATCTGCCCATAGAACATCATTATCCAACCATTTTCTGTAGCGGGTTTCCAATTGCTCACTTATACCAATTTCAGATTTTACTAACTGCAAATTGTTTGCTATTTCAGGTCTTAAATCTGAAGGTTTCATAATTTTCAAATCATTTTCCCGAACTTCTTTTTCAGGAATACTATGGATTTCAAATAAGGTTTTTGCCAAAGATGTTATGTATTTCGGGCTATCTTTGTCCATATTCCAAATTATTTCATAGGTTTCAGCATCCAAATTTAAAACAGGATTATCTTTAAGTATGGGATAAGCCACTAATTCTGTAGATGAAATTCTCCAATCAGGAACCTCTACAGAAAGATGTTTTTTTACCAATTCTAAAATGCGTTTTTCTTTCTTGATTTGTTCCCTCATGCCATCACGACGAGGAATACGCAGCAACCATTGTTGCCCCTTTGTATCAAGAGCAAAAACGACCTTAAAATCAATGCCCATTTCATTGAAATTCATTTTGTCCGTAAGCAACAAGCCGTGTGCTTCAGCAAGTGATTGAATATCTTGAATTGTCATTTTTGGCGGCCGCAAAAACTGAGTGCAACACCCGACCATTTCGGTAAGGTGTTGCCCCATGTCCTATCACGAACTCAGCGCCACAGAGCGCGTCACGATCCAGATCGGCCTGTGCAATGGCTTCAGCCAGCGCAGGCTTGCCCGGCTGATGAACCGCAGCCCCTCGACGGTCAGCCGTGAGATCCGGCGCAACCGGAATGCTCAAGGCGAGTACGTTGCAGACGATGCCCAGCGCTTGATGCATACACGCCGCGTG
The DNA here is from genome assembly GCF_002934285.1 of Aeromonas sp. ASNIH1. NCBI lineage: Bacteria > Pseudomonadati > Pseudomonadota > Gammaproteobacteria > Aeromonadales > Aeromonadaceae > Aeromonas > Aeromonas sp. ASNIH1. The sequence goes on from NZ_CP026230.1 coordinate 20,087, forward strand.
GTCTGTCGACCCGCAAAACGGCTGGTGCCCGGCAACGAGTTGTTCGAGCTGGTCGCCCACCTGCTGCGACAGCGCTTTTCTCCCGAGCAGATTGCCGGCAAGCTGCGAACCATGAAATCCCCAAGCTTCGAAGACGCCTACGTCTGCCGCGAGACAATCTACAACGCGATCTATGCCCTGCCGGTCGGCGAGCTGCGCAAGGAGCTGATCATCTGTCTGCGGCAGGGCAAGACTACCCGCCGGCCGCGCTCCGGCGGGGTGGATCGACGTGGCCAGATCCCCGACATGGTCAGCATCCACGTACGCCCACCGGAGATCGAAGACCGCCTGATGCCCGGTCACTGGGAGGGCGATCTGATCAAGGGCAAGGCCAACGCCTCGGCGGTAGCCACCCTGGTCGAGCGTACCAGCGGCTACCTGATCCTGGCGAAGATGAACGATGCGACGGCGACCTCGGCGGTGGAGGGCTTCAGCGCGGCGCTGAACCGCATGCCGCTGGCTGTACGCAAGAGCATGACCTACGACCAGGGGCGAGAGATGGCGCGGCACGCGGAAATCACCCAGAAGACCGGTGTGGCGATCTACTTCTGCGACCCACACAGCCCCTGGCAGCGCGGCAGCAACGAGAACATCAACGGCCTGATCCGCCAGTACCTGCCCAAGGGCACGGACTTGTCGGTGTACAGCCAGGAGCAGTTGGATGCCATTGCCTACGAACTGAACATCCGACCGCGCAAGCGCTTCAATTGGAAATGCCCGATTGAGGTCATGACAGAGGTAGTGGCGTTGCAGCATGATGCACCTGCTTCAATCCAGTAACCGTGTTGCACTCAGCTTCTGCAACCGCCTTTAATTTCCTTTAAAGAGTTCAATAATTAATGTTCGGATTAGATTGGCTATCATTAACAATCTCTCTCAAAAGTCTTGATGATTTTGTGGTCTTTGATCTCGTAGATAATGTCAGCAATATTATCGACCAATTGCTTGTCATGAGATACGAAGATAATAGTTCCTGCATAGGACTTCATCATTGTTTCTAATGCGGCAATACTTTTTAGGTCAAGATAGTTTCCTGGTTCATCCATAAGCAAAATATTATATTTTCCTAAAAGCATTTTGGATAAAAGCAGTTTGATGATTTCACCTCCCGATAAGTCGGATAAGTTTTTTTGAATATCATTCGCTCCGATCCCCATTGAAGCCAATACTGCACGAATTTCCGCAACTGTGTACTCGCACTCTTCCTGCATAAAGGAGAGCACAGATTTATGCGTGTTAAATTTATATCCTGTTTGTGTAAAGTAGCCAATTTCAGCTTTTGGAGATATGGTTAATCCATCAGCACGTTCTGATATCATTTTTAACAAGGACGTTTTCCCTGTTCCATTCGATCCAGTTATAGCGACTTTAGCGCCAAGCGGTATTATAAAGTTAGCGTCATCAAAGATAGTACGGCTACCAAATTTTAAGCTCAGACCATCTGCCGTAATCGGGAACTTATTGTGCAGTTCTAGGGCTGAACTTTGACGAAAACGAATAGAACGCAAATGCTCTGGTGCTTGAATATCTTCTAATGCAGCCAAACGCTTTTCCATACTCTTAGCTGCCTGATACAGTTTTCTTTGCTTGGTGCCAGTCATTTTTGCATGCCCAAGTCGTCCAGCACTTTCGGTAGAGTTTTTGGATTTTTCTCCTTTTTTCTTATTGTCTAATCGATTAGCTTGCTGGCGTTTTTCTTGCACAGCAGATTCTAATCGCTCCCGTTCCTTCATCATCAGCTCATATTCTACGGCTTGGTGTTGTCGCTCTTCTTCTTTTTGACGCAAGTAATCCGAGTAACCACCCCAATATTCCGTAATTTTACCGTCTTTTAACTCCCATATCTTGTCTACAACCATATCAAGAAAATATCGGTCATGACTGATAACAAGTAATGCTCCATCAAATGCTTTAAGTTGACCAATAAGTAGATCTATTCCATTGAGATCAAGGTGGCTGGTTGGTTCATCCGCTAGAATGCCATGTACTTGTTGGGAAAATGCGGCAGCAATTTTTGCACGAGTTTCCTCTCCGCCACTCATTGTGTCGTTTTGTACATTGGAAACACCAAGGCGAGATAACATTGCCCGGTCTTCGACCGTTTCTATTTCGATTCCGCCCAGTTGGCTGATATGTGCAAAATCACCAAAACGCTGTAATGTCGCTTCGGCTAAAACAATTTCGCCATTAAGTACTTTGAGTAAACTACTCTTTCCTGCTCCGTTATCACCCACAAGACCAATACGGTCATAAGAGTGAATTTCCAATTCATCAATATCCAAAACATCACGCCCAGCATAATCCAAGCGTATGTTTCTCGCTTTAATAATTAAACTCATTTTTATTTACTCCTGTTTAGCTCTTGAAATTTTTTATGCAGCAAACAGGATTTAGGTGAAAACAAAAGCTAGCATCACAGTGTCCTCCCAAAAAAAAAGCTATTCATCCACAGGGTGGACAAATAGCTAGTCAATTAAGTTATAACTGGAAACTATGCACTAAAAGCATACTTATAAATTAAGCATACTTTTACTTTATATATCCGCATATATTCTTAAAGACACAACAAAAGCCCACCATTATAAAATAGTGTCACTATGCAAATAGTTGTGTCTTAACGAATGCGGATAGAATGCATAAACTTACCTAAAAAATAAAATTCAGTTTTATGATAACTTTACTGTTAAAAGAAGTCTAGACAACCTTGTTTTATGCTTGGATATAAGGCTTATTTTAGGCACTGTTGCAAAGTTAGCGATGAGGCAGCCTTTTGTCTTATTCAAAGGCCTTACATTTCAAAAACTCTGCTTACCAGGCGCATTTCGCCCAGGGGATCACCATAATAAAATGCTGAGGCCTGGCCTTTGCGTAGTGCACGCATCACCTCAATACCTTTGATGGTGGCGTAAGCCGTCTTCATGGATTTAAATCCCAGCGTGGCGCCGATTATCCGTTTCAGTTTGCCATGATCGCATTCAATCACGTTGTTCCGGTACTTAATCTGTCGGTGTTCAACGTCAGACGGGCACCGGCCTTCGCGTTTGAGCAGAGCAAGCGCGCGACCATAGGCGGGCGCTTTATCCGTGTTGATGAATCGCGGGATCTGCCACTTCTTCACGTTGTTGAGGATTTTACCCAGAAACCGGTATGCAGCTTTGCTGTTACGACGGGAGGAGAGATAAAAATCGACAGTGCGGCCCCGGCTGTCGACGGCCCGGTACAGATACGCCCAGCGGCCATTGACCTTCACGTAGGTTTCATCCATGTGCCACGGGCAAAGATCGGAAGGGTTACGCCAGTACCAGCGCAGCCGTTTTTCCATTTCAGGCGCATAACGCTGAACCCAGCGGTAAATCGTGGAGTGATCGACATTCACTCCGCGTTCAGCCAGCATCTCCTGCAGCTCACGGTAACTGATGCCGTATTTGCAGTACCAGCGTACGGCCCACAGAATGATGTCACGCTGAAAATGCCGGCCTTTGAATGGGTTCATGTGCAGCTCCATCAGCAAAAGGGGATGATAAGTTTATCACCACCGACTATTTGCAACAGTGCCGTTTCGATCCGTTCCGTGACGCTCTCGAAGCCAACACCGCGCTGCTCCAACTCCCCCACGATGCGAACCAGATCGGGGAGCGAACGGCCTAACCGATCCAGACGCCAGACCACCAACGTGTCTCCCGCACTCAGGGCGCGAAGACAGTAATCCAGAGCAGGCCGATCAGCAGATTTCCCGCTGACCTTCTCTTCGTAGATGTCGGCACACCCGGCACGGGTCAAAGCATCCCGTTGTAGGTCGAGCCGCTGGTCATCCGTCGAAACGCGGGCGTAACCAAGACGCTTTCCCATACCTTTACCAAGCGTAGATAAACAGACGGATATTTTTACACATAAAGGCCGATTCCACACGGGCTTTCTGTCGTTTTCAGAAGACGGCTGCACTGAACGTCAGAAGCCGACTGCACTATAGCAGCGGAGGGGTTGGATCCATCAGGCAACGACGGGCTGCTGCCGGCCATCAGCGGACGCAGGGAGGACTTTCCGCAACCGGCCGTTCGATGCGGCACCGATGGCCTTCGCGCAGGGGTAGTGAATCCGCCAGGATTGACTTGCGCTGCCCTACCTCTCACTAGTGAGGGGCGGCAGCGCATCAAGCGGTGAGCGCACTCCGGCACCGCCAACTTTCAGCACATGCGTGTAAATCATCGTCGTAGAGACGTCGGAATGGCCGAGCAGATCCTGCACGGTTCGAATGTCGTAACCGCTGCGGAGCAAGGCCGTCGCGAACGAGTGGCGGAGGGTGTGCGGTGTGGCGGGCTTCGTGATGCCTGCTTGTTCTACGGCACGTTTGAAGGCGCGCTGAAAGGTCTGGTCATACATGTGATGGCGACGCACGACACCGCTCCGTGGATCGGTCGAATGCGTGTGCTGCGCAAAAACCCAGAACCACGGCCAGGAATGCCCGGCGCGCGGATACTTCCGCTCAAGGGCGTCGGGAAGCGCAACGCCGCTGCGGCCCTCGGCCTGGTCCTTCAGCCACCATGCCCGTGCACGCGACAGCTGCTCGCGCAGGCTGGGTGCCAAGCTCTCGGGTAACATCAAGGCCCGATCCTTGGAGCCCTTGCCCTCCCGCACGATGATCGTGCCGTGATCGAAATCCAGATCCTTGACCCGCAGTTGCAAACCCTCACTGATCCGCATGCCCGTTCCATACAGAAGCTGGGCGAACAAACGATGCTCGCCTTCCAGAAAACCGAGGATGCGAACCACTTCATCCGGGGTCAGCACCACCGGCAAGCGCCGCGACGGCCGAGGTCTTCCGATCTCCTGAAGCCAGGGCAGATCCGTGCACAGCACCTTGCCGTAGAAGAACAGCAAGGCCGCCAATGCCTGACGATGCGTGGAGACCGAAACCTTGCGCTCGTTCGCCAGCCAGGACAGAAATGCCTCGACTTCGCTGCTGCCCAAGGTTGCCGGGTGACGCACACCGTGGAAACGGATGAAGGCACGAACCCAGTGGACATAAGCCTGTTCGGTTCGTAAACTGTAATGCAAGTAGCGTATGCGCTCACGCAACTGGTCCAGAACCTTGACCGAACGCAGCGGTGGTAACGGCGCAGTGGCGGTTTTCATGGCTTGTTATGACTGGGCGGCCGCAAAAACTGAGTGCAACACCCGACCATTTCGGTAAGGTGTTGCCCCATGTCCTATCACGAACTCAGCGCCACAGAGCGCGTCACGATCCAGATCGGCCTGTGCAATGGCTTCAGCCAGCGCAGGCTTGCCCGGCTGATGAACCGCAGCCCCTCGACGGTCAGCCGTGAGATCCGGCGCAACCGGAATGCTCAAGGCGAGTACGTTGCAGACGATGCCCAGCGCTTGATGCATACACGCCGCGTGGTCTGTCGACCCGCAAAACGGCTGGTGCCCGGCAACGAGTTGTTCGAGCTGGTCGCCCACCTGCTGCGACAGCGCTTTTCTCCCGAGCAGATTGCCGGCAAGCTGCGAACCATGAAATCCCCAAGCTTCGAAGACGCCTACGTCTGCCGCGAGACAATCTACAACGCGATCTATGCCCTGCCGGTCGGCGAGCTGCGCAAGGAGCTGATCATCTGTCTGCGGCAGGGCAAGACTACCCGCCGGCCGCGCTCCGGCGGGGTGGATCGACGTGGCCAGATCCCCGACATGGTCAGCATCCACGTACGCCCACCGGAGATCGAAGACCGCCTGATGCCCGGTCACTGGGAGGGCGATCTGATCAAGGGCAAGGCCAACGCCTCGGCGGTAGCCACCCTGGTCGAGCGTACCAGCGGCTACCTGATCCTGGCGAAGATGAACGATGCGACGGCGACCTCGGCGGTGGAGGGCTTCAGCGCGGCGCTGAACCGCATGCCGCTGGCTGTACGCAAGAGCATGACCTACGACCAGGGGCGAGAGATGGCGCGGCACGCGGAAATCACCCAGAAGACCGGTGTGGCGATCTACTTCTGCGACCCACACAGCCCCTGGCAGCGCGGCAGCAACGAGAACATCAACGGCCTGATCCGCCAGTACCTGCCCAAGGGCACGGACTTGTCGGTGTACAGCCAGGAGCAGTTGGATGCCATTGCCTACGAACTGAACATCCGACCGCGCAAGCGCTTCAATTGGAAATGCCCGATTGAGGTCATGACAGAGGTAGTGGCGTTGCAGCATGATGCACCTGCTTCAATCCAGTAACCGTGTTGCACTCAGCTTCTGCAACCGCCCTGTTTTTTTGTACAGTCTATGCCTCGGGCATCCAAGCAGCAAGCGCGTTACGCCGTGGGTCGATGTTTGATGTTATGGAGCAGCAACGATGTTACGCAGCAGGGCAGTCGCCCTAAAACAAAGTTGGGCATTAAGGAAAAGTTAATGGCAATCCGAATCTTCGCGATACTTTTCTCCATTTTTTCTCTTGCCACTTTCGCGCATGCGCAAGAAGGCACGCTAGAACGTTCTGACTGGAGGAAGTTTTTCAGCGAATTTCAAGCCAAAGGCACGATAGTTGTGGCAGACGAACGCCAAGCGGATCGTGCCATGTTGGTTTTTGATCCTGTGCGATCGAAGAAACGCTACTCGCCTGCATCGACATTCAAGATACCTCATACACTTTTTGCACTTGATGCAGGCGCTGTTCGTGATGAGTTCCAGATTTTTCGATGGGACGGCGTTAACAGGGGCTTTGCAGGCCACAATCAAGACCAAGATTTGCGATCAGCAATGCGGAATTCTACTGTTTGGGTGTATGAGCTATTTGCAAAGGAAATTGGTGATGACAAAGCTCGGCGCTATTTGAAGAAAATCGACTATGGCAACGCCGATCCTTCGACAAGTAATGGCGATTACTGGATAGAAGGCAGCCTTGCAATCTCGGCGCAGGAGCAAATTGCATTTCTCAGGAAGCTCTATCGTAACGAGCTGCCCTTTCGGGTAGAACATCAGCGCTTGGTCAAGGATCTCATGATTGTGGAAGCCGGTCGCAACTGGATACTGCGTGCAAAGACGGGCTGGGAAGGCCGTATGGGTTGGTGGGTAGGATGGGTTGAGTGGCCGACTGGCTCCGTATTCTTCGCACTGAATATTGATACGCCAAACAGAATGGATGATCTTTTCAAGAGGGAGGCAATCGTGCGGGCAATCCTTCGCTCTATTGAAGCGTTACCGCCCAACCCGGCAGTCAACTCGGACGCTGCGCGATAAAACCGCGCAGCGCCGGTTACTTCAACGTTAGATGCACTAAGCACATAATTGCTCACAGCCAAACTATCAGGTCAAGTCTGCTTTTATTATTTTTAAGCGTGCATAATAAGCCCTACACAAATTGGGAGATATATCATGAAAGGCTGGCTTTTTCTTGTTATCGCAATAGTTGGCGAAGTAATCGCAACATCCGCATTAAAATCTAGCGAGGGCTTTACTAAGCTTGCCCCTTCCGCCGTTGTCATAATCGGTTATGGCATCGCATTTTATTTTCTTTCTCTGGTTCTGAAATCCATCCCTGTCGGTGTTGCTTATGCAGTCTGGTCGGGACTCGGCGTCGTCATAATTACAGCCATTGCCTGGTTGCTTCATGGGCAAAAGCTTGATGCGTGGGGCTTTGTAGGTATGGGGCTCATAATTGCTGCCTTTTTGCTCGCCCGATCCCCATCGTGGAAGTCGCTGCGGAGGCCGACGCCATGGTGACGGTGTTCGGCATTCTGAATCTCACCGAGGACTCCTTCTTCGATGAGAGCCGGCGGCTAGACCCCGCCGGCGCTGTCACCGCGGCGATCGAAATGCTGCGAGTCGGATCAGACGTCGTGGATGTCGGACCGGCCGCCAGCCATCCGGACGCGAGGCCTGTATCGCCGGCCGATGAGATCAGACGTATTGCGCCGCTCTTAGACGCCCTGTCCGATCAGATGCACCGTGTTTCAATCGACAGCTTCCAACCGGAAACCCAGCGCTATGCGCTCAAGCGCGGCGTGGGCTACCTGAACGATATCCAAGGATTTCCGGCACTGTTGCAAATAGTCGGTGGTGATAAACTTATCATCCCCTTTTGCTGATGGAGCTGCACATGAACCCATTCAAAGGCCGGCATTTTCAGCGTGACATCATTCTGTGGGCCGTACGCTGGTACTGCAAATACGGCATCAGTTACCGTGAGCTGCAGGAGATGCTGGCTGAACGCGGAGTGAATGTCGATCACTCCACGATTTACCGCTGGGTTCAGCGTTATGCGCCTGAAATGGAAAAACGGCTGCGCTGGTACTGGCGTAACCCTTCCGATCTTTGCCCGTGGCACATGGATGAAACCTACGTGAAGGTCAATGGCCGCTGGGCGTATCTGTACCGGGCCGTCGACAGCCGGGGCCGCACTGTCGATTTTTATCTCTCCTCCCGTCGTAACAGCAAAGCTGCATACCGGTTTCTGGGTAAAATCCTCAACAACGTGAAGAAGTGGCAGATCCCGCGATTCATCAACACGGATAAAGCGCCCGCCTATGGTCGCGCGCTTGCTCTGCTCAAACGCGAAGGCCGGTGCCCGTCTGACGTTGAACACCGACAGATTAAGTACCGGAACAACGTGATTGAATGCGATCATGGCAAACTGAAACGGATAATCGGCGCCACGCTGGGATTTAAATCCATGAAGACGGCTTACGCCACCATCAAAGGTATTGAGGTGATGCGTGCACTACGCAAAGGCCAGGCCTCAGCATTTTATTATGGTGATCCCCTGGGCGAAATGCGCCTGGTAAGCAGAGTTTTTGAAATGTAAGGCCTTTGAATAAGACAAAAGGCTGCCTCATCGCTAACTTTGCAACAGTGCCATCGAAACTGGCAGTGCGACCGGGAAGCTGACTTTCCACTTGTTCTCCGCTTTGGCGGAGTTCGAGCGGAATCTGATCCGGGAGCGGACGCAAGCAGGCTTGGCTGCGGCTCGTGCCCGTGGTCGCAAGGGCGGGCGAAAGCCCGCGCTTGACGCCAAGCAAGTCCGTGAGATCAAGGCGCTTTTGCGTGATCCTGATATTCAGGTAGCCGACGTGGCGAAACGCTATGGTGTTTCACGCGCCACCATTTACAAGCACGTTGGTGCGGTGCGCCCAGAGCGTGGTGCATCACCGATGATTTAGTGAGGTCGTCATTCATGGCATTTGCGCCAAGTGTTGCTCATAAGCCTGTTGCCGCTGCTGTATGCCCTGTCATGGCCGCGACCGAGGCTTTGGCGACAGAAGGGGGGCTCGAGGCTCGAGGGGCTATTTTCACGCGCTCTGAGGTGGTCGATTTCATCCTCGACCTGGCTGGCTATACCGAGGATCAACCGCTGCACGAAAAGCGGCTTTTGGAACCGTCGTTCGGTGGTGGGGACTTCTTGCTGCCGATCATTCAGCGGCTGCTGAGTGCATGGCGAGCAGCAAGGCCCATTGGTACTGCGGTCGATGATTTGGGCGATGCCATCCGGGCAGTGGAGTTGCACCACGACACCTTCCGCAGCACCTACGCTGCCGTTGTCGCGCTGCTCAAGTGTGAGGGGCTGTCCGCGAATGCTGCGACGGCCTTGGCTGGCCGCTGGCTGTCGCAGGGTGACTTCCTGCTGGCTCCGCTGGAGGGTCAGTTCGATTTCGTGGTGGGCAATCCTCCCTACGTTCGACCTGAGCTGATTCCGGCCCCGTTGCTGGCCGAGTACCGCAGCCGCTATCAGACGATGTATGACCGGGCGGACATCTACATTCCCTTCATCGAGCGGTCGCTGACGGCATTGTCTGCTGGCGGCAATCTGGGCTTTATCTGCGCGGATCGCTGGATGAAGAACCGCTACGGTGGGCCACTGCGTAGCCTTGTTGCCGAACGGTTCCACCTGAAAGTCTATGTCGATATGGTGGATACACCGGCCTTCCATTCCGATGTAATCGCCTATCCGGCTATCACCATCATCAGCCGTGAGGGGGTCGGGGCGACGCGCATCGCACACCGCCCGTCCATAGACCGGGCCACGCTGACCACGCTGGCTGGTCTGCTGTCGGCACCGACTCTTCCGAAGGATGCTGGCCCGGTGCGGGAACTCGCCCGTGTGACCAATGGTGCGGAGCCGTGGCTGCTGGAGTCTTCTGACCAGATGGCGCTTATTCGCCGTCTGGAGGGCGCGTTCCCACTGCTCGAGGAGGCTGGGTGCAAGGTTGGCATTGGTGTTGCGACCGGCGCTGACAAGGCATTCATCGGCGACTTCGAGTCGCTGGATGTCGAACCTGATCGGAAGCTGCCGCTGGTGACAACCAAAGACATCATGACCGGCGAAGTGCAGTGGCGTGGTCAGGGGGTCATCAACCCCTTCGCCGAGTCTGGAGGGCTAGTCGATCTTGGCGAGTATCCGCGTCTGCGCCGCTACCTTGAGGCTCGCCGGGATGTGATTGCCGGTCGGCATTGCGCGAAGAAGGCTCCTGCCAACTGGTATCGCACGATTGACCGTATTACCCCGGCGCTGGCTGCGAGACCCAAGCTGTTGATCCCTGACATCAAGGGTGAGTCGCACATTGTTTTCGAGGGCGGCGAGCTGTATCCAAGCCACAACCTCTACTACGTCACCTCGGACGATTGGGATTTGCGGGCCTTGCAAGCTGTGCTGCTGTCCGCTGTCTCGCGCCTGTTCGTGGCCACGTACTCAACGAAAATGCGAGGTGGCTTCTTGCGCTTCCAAGCGCAATACCTGCGCCGCATCCGTATCCCACGCTGGGCCGATGTGCCTGAACCGCTACGCCGCGAGCTGGCTGAGGCAGCCATAAAGCGGGACGTGCAAGCCTGCAACCGGGCTGTGTTCAGGCTCTACGGGCTGAGCCACGAAGAACGATCTGCCCTTGGAGGCAATGGAGAATAAATGGCACTTGATCTTGTCGATTACGAACAGAAGGCCCGCGACGCCGTAAAGGCGTTTTGGGGCAACCGCGAAGCTGCACGGCAAAAGCAGATTGAGTCAGGCAAGGCCGACCAAGGTGAACGCGCTGGCGTCACAGGCGGCAAGAACATGGACGGATTCTTGGCCTTGGTGCTCGATGTCATCAAGGCCAATGGTCTGGCCCACGCCGAGATTTACCAGAACCGGGCGATGCTGACCCTGCCAGGCTACTTCCGCCCGACGAAGCTGTGGGATTTGTTGGTGATCTACAAGGGGGAGCTGATTGCTGCCATCGAGCTGAAAAGCCACGTCGGGCCATCGTTCAGCAACAATTTCAACAACCGTACCGAGGAAGCTATCGGGACGGCCCATGATCTTTGGACGGCCTTTCGTGAAGAGGCGTTCGGCAAGCAGCCACGCCCCTTCGTCGGCTGGCTGATGATGGTCGAAGATGCGCCGGAGTCCCGCCGTCCCGTTCGGGACTCGTCGCCGCACTTCCCGGTCTTCGAGGAGTTCAAGGGGGCGTCGTATCTCACGCGGTATGACTTGCTGTGTCAGCGATTGGTGCAGGAGCAGCTCTATACGACTGCTGCCGTCATCGCAGCAGAACGCAGTGCGGTGGATACCGGCAACTTCACGGAGCTGTCGTCGATGACCAGCCTCAAGACATTCGTGTCGGCTTTGGCTGGGCACATCGCCGCCGAGGCGGCACGACTGGGCTGATTGCCCGTTCTCGTTCATTCGGGCTTGGAGGCCGGACGATGATGACAACCACAACTGAGGCGCTTTCAGAGGTTTTGCGCGGGTATGGACGCGCTGATGAAACGGCATTGGCATCACTGCTGGAGGTCAGCGACTGGGAGCGCATAGCTCGTCAGGAGCTGGAGCGCCGGGCTACCCGAATTGTGCAGTCGCTCGATGACGGCACCCTTGAGGCCATCGCATCTGGTTCGCTCGATGTCCGGGCCGTCTGCCGCCAAGTGGCCGACGAGATCAAGCAGACCGCTTAGACGATGGCGCTGCCTTCTTTCGACAACTCTTGGCGCGAGGGCCAGAGCGTAAAGCCGCGCATCCTCGTGCTGGAGATCAAAGACAAAGATCGCCCGGATGACAAGGCATTGGGCTGGGTGCTTGTCGAGCGGGAGGAAACCTATCGGCGCGATCCTCGGGATGGGACGATCTACGAGGCGTCCATTCGGCTTTCCTACCAGCGCATCACAGCCAAGTTTTCGCACCGGGATGGTGGAAAAGGGCGGTTTGATGGCAGCTACTCGCGCAACTTCAACGCTGTGTCGCTGACTTCGACCTCGATGTCGAAAGGGGCTGTATTCCTTGATTTGCCGGGGCTGGATGGTCAGCGTATCGGCACCTATCTGATGAATGAGATCGTCCAGTGGGTGCAGCAGTGGCCCGAGGCGACCGTCAATGGTATCGAGCTGCTGGCCGGACAGGGGCATGGTGACAACAAGGCACGGCGCAACTGGTTTTATGAGCAGTTCGGTCTGGTCTTCGACTACACCGACCCCGAGCATCGCGAAGGCCGATCCAGACCCATGCTGGCCGGAGCGTTAGTCAAAGTCGAGACGTGGAAGCAGAACATCACCGAGCACCGGATGCTCGACTATCTGGCCGCAGTTCTTTACGCCGAGGAACGTGCCACATCGGAGTTGCAGGCCCGTGATCGAGCCTGTGCCCAACTCATTGCCGAGCAGAGACGGGCAGAAGCCCGGCCTGTGCGCTGGGCGTTGCGGCGGTTGTATATCCACTATGCCAGCACCGTGCTTGCCGGGCTTGTCCTGACGGCCCTTGTCGGTATGGCGTGGATCAAGATGGCGTAGGGGAGCTATGTCCGATCTGAGCGGAAGTGAGCGTCGCAAGCTGGAAAAGCTGCTTGGTATGGGTGGCGGCTATGTCCTGAACTTCTCTGACCGCACCTTCGGTGACTTCTTCGATGAGTACCGGGTCGAGATTGATGCCGAACGGTACAAGGCGCGGGGTACGTCCAAGGCCAATCGGATGCGTACCTTCTGGGATGTGGATGGCAATCATGTCGTGGGGCGGGTCATTGGCGGGCTGATCGAGTATGCGACCGATGAGCAGTGCTTTGGCGACAGCAATCCGCTGCTGATCGACGACTGCCGAAAGATTGCCCAGCGTCTTCTCAGTGACCAGCCGGTGGCCGAGCTGGATGCGCTGACCGCCATCGCAGATGAGCGGGATTTCGAGGTGGTGGCAGAGCATGTCCGCGAAGCCATCGAGAAGAACCAGCCCGAGGGCGGGCTGGATCGACTACATACCTTCGTCAACAAGTTCATCCGTGTGACGTGCGAGCCGCACGGCATCACGATCACTCGTGACAAGCCGCTGCACAGTGTCTTCGGCGAGTACGTCAAGGCGCTCCGGGAAGGTGGCCACCTTGAGTCGGCCATGACCGAGCGCATTTTGAAGTCCAGTATCTCAGTGCTGGAAGCCTTCAATGATGTGCGCAACAACAAGAGCCTTGCACACGACAACCCGATCCTGAACTACGAGGAAAGCCTGCTGATCTTCAACCACGTCGCGGCATCCATCCGCTTCATCAAGGCGTTGGAAACGAAGATCAAGGCTCAGGCCAAGGTGGCAGAGCAGCAGGCTGCACGGTTTCCGTGGGATGAGAGCATTCCATTTTAGATAGCTATATAGCTAGCTATCTTCATTTGCCCGGCGATATGCCTCAAAGTTGTCGAGCAGGCTCTGGTACTGGCGGTGTGCCTCTGTGCCCGGTGGGGCGAAATTCGGCAGAGGCGGCTGAGTGCCCATCGGCCAGTGCTCGATGAGTTGATCGTCGTCGTCATCATTCGTCCGTGGGCGGCCTCGTGGCCGCTTAGGTTTCTCGTGGCCAGCCTTCTCCAGTTCGGCAGATAGCGCCTCGATGGCGGCCCACATTGCAGCGGGGTCAGCAGGTTTAGCCACGCACTCGCGTAGCGCCGTGGTGGCCGCTTCCATCGTCTTGGTGACTGCATCTAGGGCGATACCAAGCTGCTTTTTGCGGTACTCCGCATCGTGTTTAACCTTCCATGCGGCCCATTCCGCTTGCTCTTCTTCGGTGAGCAGTTCGCGGGCTTCGGCGGAAAGCTCCGATGCCCAGCGGTCGATGGTGCAGATGACTCGCTGGCGTCGGCGTCCTGTGGCTGTGCGCTCGTCTGTCCGCCGGAGGCATTGGACGGTGTTCCCTTCGACTGTGATCCCGCCCAACGACTTATTCACGTAGAGCGTGACTTTGAATTGCATTGTTTGGTGCTCTTGATTGGCTGATAGCTGTGACTATACGCAATCTGCGAAATGCAGACACTCGATCTCGGCGGTGTCGAACTCGATGCCCGCCACGGTGAACCGCTCGCCGACTGCGAGAGTGGGGGCGTTGCCGATGCGCAGCCGGAATGTGTTGTCCGGTTGCTGGATGACGTAGGTGCCATCAGGATCGGCATCGAGTACAGCGGACGTTACCCGCTCGAACTCGACACGATCCTCGTTCAGTCGCCAGATTGAGGCCATTCGCCCAGTTCCTCGATGACGACGGAAGTCTGTTGCCTCCCTTTGAGGTAGGCGTCGGCCTCTTCTGCCAACTCCTTGCGGGCAGTCTGCTCCTTGGCAAAGGCTGCCCAGTTGTACCCGTCAGGGTTGATCTCCCAGTGATAGCCCAGTGTTTTCAGCACTGCGAGAATGTCTTGCACGAGCTTGATGGCGTATCCGTCGTGGATACGATCAGTTGCGTCCAGAAACTGTTGGCTTGGGTCTTTTTTCGGCCACAGGTAGCCCTCTCTCGAGACGGCGACGCAGAAGGCCAGGTACTCAAGAATTTCATTCGAGATCGAGTCCTCTTTTTCCGGGCTGGTAGTAAAAGACGCACCGATGCCGGAAGCCGCAGAGTGGAGGGTTTCCAGCAGGTGTGCGAAGTACAGCTCATTGAGCTGTCGATGCACTACGGCGGCGATGCCGGGGGAGGTGATGCTGGGAGGCAAGTAGTCCATCTCTTCGACCTCAGTTGATGCTGCGCGAAACGTCACCGCGTTGCGCCCGATCATGTGCTGCGGCAGTCTGCTTGCGCAGCCGCTCGGTCTTCTGTGACGTGTAGATAGCCAGCAGGGCTTCGACCCGCTCCTTTTTCCGATAGATCGCTTCGGCCATGTAGTTGCTGACGCCTACTGCGCGGTTGAAATCTACCCAGAGCGCCCGGCTAGATACCTTGGTGATGTTGTTGTTCCATTCGGCGTCGCTGAACCGACGCCCCGCCTCTGTCAGTAGCATTTCGTGAGTGGACATCGTGTCGTAACCACCAATCGGCGCGGTCGGTAGCGAGCCGTAGCCGTCCTTGTCAGACAGCCACTCGGCGGGAGACTTGCCCTCGGCAGCGGCCAGCGCCGCGTCCGCATTCGCCGCCGCGACTTGTGCTGGCTCGAACTTGACGTTCGGGGCCACGCCGCCCGGAGGGACGCTACCAAACAGGATCGCGTGCTGTTCCTTGGTGTCCTTGCCCAGAATCGGGTAGTGCTGCGGGTTGCCGTCTTGGATCGGGAAAGTCGCGCAGAAATACGGGGCTGGGTCGGTCTTCCAGCCGATCCCCTGTTGCTGGTTGAAGGCGGACGGGAGTTGGCCGGGGTTGAAGGTGCCTTTCGATGCGCTCTGAGTGAAAGCCTTGGCGCGGGCCTCATCTTTCTGCGCGGTGCCGTAGGTGAAGTGCAGGTGCTTCACCATCGCGTCGCTGGGTGTGTTGCCGGACAGGCCGATGTACTGCCCGGCTTTGACCTCCATGCCCTGTTTCAAGCCGGTGGCAAAGCCGCTCATGTGGTAGTACGCCACCACGTCGCCATTGCTGCGCTCGATGAGGATCGCGTTGCCTGCCGAGCGCCGGTTGCCGATGAAGGTGATCTTGCCGTCCGTTGTGGCGTACAGAGGCTGCGACGCGCCACTGGTCGAGAAGTCCAGACCATCGTGCATGTGCGGCTTCTGGTTGGCGCTACCGAAGTTCCCTGCACCGCCGCCCCGGAATTTGCCGAAGCGCCCGGAGACGGTCTGTTTCTCGGTTGGCGACACCATGCAGGTATCGGCCAGTGCCGGAGTCACGGCCACCAGTGCGGCCAGAGCAAGCAGCTTGTGCATGGTCATGGCTCCCGGTACTCGTTTTCGTGGGCGGCGTAGCTGCCGTCAATGGTGCAGGTCAGTTGCACCGACTCCGGGCCAAATGGCTGATCGGCCATCAGGCTGCCCATCGACGTTTTGCGGTTGGGGAAGCTCTTGCCCTTGTTCAGCTTGGCCGCCTTGGCAACTTCGGCCAGCGTCCTGCCACGGATGTGCGAGGTGTAGCCGTGGCCCAGTTCGCCGCTGCCGTCATCGACCCAGACCTCAATCTCGGCCACCGGCAGACCGAATACCTTGAACCCGCTGGGCGGTGTCAGCCGGTAGTGCTGTTCCTCGCCTGCTGGTTTGCGTGGCAGCAGGGCGCGGGTGGCTGGATGGTCGGGCAGGTCTTCGCGGCACTCCAGCGCGGCCTGCAACATCGGGCCAGCCACGGCCCAGAGTGTTGCGTTGGGTGCGGCTGGCTCGTTGTCGAGCAGCGGGACGGGCATCTGGGCGCAGACGATGCTGGAAAACGCCACCGCAGCAATTGTGATGAAGTGCTTGCTACGCATGGGCATGGCTCCTGATGTCGCTGTTGTGCTGTGCCCTGATGCGCATGGGCTTGATGGGCTTGGGGTCAGGCTGCTGCTTGGCCTGCCGGTCGAGCCACAGCTCGGCCAGCTCAGCAATAACCTGATCGTGCTCGCGCAGCCACGAGACGCGCAGTACGAGATAGCTGTCAGCGGTTTTCATGGGCGGGCCTCACGAGGTAGCGGTAAACGAGCCAGACCAGCGGCGTCAGGTACAAGATCGGGACAACGATGGCGAGGGCGATGGTTCCGAGCTGGGCAGCAGGCGGGCCATTCATCAGCGCATCGCGCTCGACGAACAAGGCGAGACATGTCCCGAGCACGCAGCAGATGTTGGTAACACGCTCGCGGCCAAGGCGAAGTAGGATGGATTGAATCATCTGGGCCATCACTGAATCCCCCGAACCCAGAGCATGTCGCGGACGTAGCGCCCGAAAGCGCCTTCCACGAACAGCGTGCCGGAGCGCACTTGCCACGCCCGATAACTCCAGCGGATTGCATGGATGGAGAACGGCAGGCACATGGACAGGACGCTCAATACGACCATCAGCGATGCGCCCACGGCCAGTTGCCAAACAGCCATCAAGAAGACAAGCGCGACAACGATCCAATAGCCTCTTGATTTGAGCAGATGGCTACGAATCAGTTTGCTGCGCTCCTGATCCTCAAGGAAGGCCAGTCGTTGCTTGCCTCGAACCTCCATGCGTGCATCGACAATGCGGCGGATTTCGGCAGGGTCTTCTGGGGCTAGTACGCCAAATCCGCAACGTGCGGAGCACTCCCACGGGTAAAGCGCGGTGTCGTCAGCCTGCGCGTTGGTTGGTCGGTGCATGACTCCACGCCCACATTCAGGGCATCGAGGATTCCGCAGGGTATGCCAAAGGTCACGGATGAAACCGTGATTCTGTTTGAGCTGTCCCCAGCCCAAAATGGATAGCGGCATTGAAACGAAAGTGAACTTCGCGGCTTTCTTTGCTCCACTCAGGATGCTCATGCGTGTGCCCTCCGGTAGTTTTTGCGCCGTTTTCGCTGGGCAAGTACGGTGTCAGCGACAGCCAGAAGGATGGCCAGCACTGCGGTTGGAACGGTGGTGTCGATCATGTTCAGTGGCCTCCTTACGGGCTGGGAGAGTCGTCTTCGTGGTGGCGCTGCTGCTGTTTCGCCAGCGCCAGTGAGTGCTCGAACCACTGCTGCATGAGGTGAGCAATGTCGCTTTCACGAGCAAGCAATGCTGGGTCGGTGTGCGGTACGGCGCGAATCGCGCCGGGGGCTTTGGGGCCAGCCTTCATAAGCCGGTTGATCTCCTTCGCGTAGATGTCCGTCGCCATGAGGCGATGCTGCTCAGGAGCTGCTTTCAATGCCGCCAGCGCGGAATACGCGATGACCGAAAGGGCATTGAGTGCATAGGCCAGCTCGCGCTGCTCGCGGAGTGCTGCGTCGAATTGAAGCTGCACATGAGCGATGGCATCGTTCCATCCAGAGTCGTAACCTTGTCGAACACCGTAGGCTTTGCCTACAACCAATCCGTGACTTTCGGCTGTGTATGCCTCATCGGTTTTGTACATAGTCATCACTCCTTGTCCGGCGAGGTTTCGCCGCTATCGGTATCGGTCGGGGGAGCCGAGTAGCGGCTGTCATAGGACTGGTCAATGCTCCCTGAGTCGCCAATGACGCCTTCGCTGCCTGTGCTGACGGTTTCGCCGTGCAGCGACTCCTTGTAGGCTGCGATGCGTGCGTCGGCTCCTTCGGAGTAGGCTGCTTTACCTTCGGCAAGGGCCGTGCGGCCTGATGCGGCGTAATCATTGGCGGAGGCGGTCGCGGCACCGCCAAATCCAGTAACGGCGGCTGCGCCTGCACCAACCAGACCTGCTCGGACACGTTGCCCAAGGCTTGCGCCGCTATTGGCTGCATCTCGGAATGCTGCGACTCCGGCACTGCCGGTCGAGATCGCTGCATCAGTGGCACGAGCTACACTCCGGGCGCTCGCACCTACGGTGCCGGTGATGGCGCGGCCCAGCCCGACTCCAGCAGCATCGCTGACTTTTTGCCTACCGGAGCGGTTATCCGATTGAGGTGGCGGTACAGAAGCATCCGGTGCTGGCGGGGCAACGCCTTGGTCGCCTGCACTCAGCAGTGCCCGTTTTGGCGTCGTGCTACCGCGAACGCCTCCGCCATTGCCAGTGGGCGGCGTATCACCACTGCCATTGCCGGGGAGCAACTCGCCTCCACCGTGGCCACCAATACGTCGCGACGGACTTCCTCCCCCGCTTGGTAGAGCGCCGCTGGATGCCGCATGGGCCATACCACTGCGCATCTGTCCAACTGCTTGCGTTTCGCCGAGGTCGCTCACACCAGCGCCGATCCAACGCAGCACATGATCCGGCAGGATTTGCGGCAGGCCGAAGGTCATGTAAAGCACGGGCAGGAGGGTCAGCCCGAACACCATGAACCACCAAGCAAAGCTCAGGAATGACGCGATTGCGCCGACCGTCCCAGTCGATGTCACCACTGCACCGCGCATGGCAAAGAAGCCCTTGGCAATGAAGTCGATGATCGGATCGCTGACGAGCATGGCGGCGAACAGGCCGACTACGGCCAGCGCCGGGCGGGCGAACAGCGACAGCAGCAGCAGGTAGCCTTGCGATTGGCTGCCGACAAAAGTGCGGTCAGGTGTCATGTGCATGACCGCCCACAGGGGCGCTGCAATGATCGACTGGAGCACCGCCAGAATCCAGCCGACCACCACTGTCATGAAAATTACGTAGGGCAGGCTGGGCAGAAAAACGCCAAAGTAGAAGGCCATCGGTTCGATGTACGAGGCCATCATGGCAAGCTGCTTGACGGGCACCTCGATCACCCAATCCCAGATCGGCGTCACAACCTTGTCGAGATCGAGGCCGGTGCCGACGCCTTTGACGGATGAGAGCGTGCCAGCGACGACGCGCAACGCGGTCGCTCCCGTCTTGATCGCCACATCTGCCGCGCCGATCCCGGCGCGGGCAACCGTGAGGTAGTCACCGACGCACTTCATGCGGTTGAGAGAGCCTCCCATCTGGCCAGCGGTGCCGCAGAGAGGTGTGGTGCCAGAGGTGTTCGCGCCGGTCGCCATCTCGACCATGCTTTCCATCAAGCTGTTGATCCAGAGGCTCACCTTGGCGTCGAAATCGGCGTTAATCGAGCCGATGTTGATGTCGGACTGAGCGTCCTTGGGGATTACGCTGGTGAGGTCGCCGGGGCCGCTGGTCGGAGCCTTGTAATTTCCCTTCGCTTCCGACTTTTTGCTGATGGCCTCAGTTACCGTTGTCACCGATCCGATAAGTCGGCTGGCCGCTGCATCAGCGGGCAGTGCGGACAGCGACGGGGCAGAGACAGAGCCAACCGACTCTGATGTGATGGCTGTGATGCGCCCACGTACTTCTCCGACGCGCTGATACCAGCCTCCAGACATCGCCCAGCCTTCATCCGTCAGTGACGTGGCGAGCGATTGGAATCCTGATTTCACACCAGTTGTGTCACTCAGTGCAGCCATGAGGGCCGCTGCTACTTGAGTTTCCGCGGCATTCACCAGTTCGTTGAACGTTGCTGAATCCACGTTTGACCAATCACCCGAGATGTCATTCGGCCATGTGTTTACCCATGCCTCCAGATCGCCCATGAGTTTGGTAGCGGCCTGAATCTTGGCGTTCTGCGCCGCCACTCGGAGCTGCTCCAGAGCTGCTTCAATCCCGGTTGTGTCTTTTGCGGGCTGGGCGGTGTACTGGCTGATGCTGACAGTGCCGCACAGCGGTTCTCCACCCCCCAAGTTCGTCGTGGCGTTTCGATCCTTGATATGGAAGAGGTATTCGGTGCGCCCGCCATTCGTACTGGTTTTGTCGGCACTGGGGGCTGCACTAACCTGCGCGCCGGGATAAATCTGGTTTGCTGCGCGGGCGCAATAGGATGCGGCGAGGTACTGCTTACCGAAGTCGCGCAGCCCGTAGAAGCTCCCCGGATCATTGACTCCTTGCACGACTCCATCAGGATTCAGCACGCCAATCGCCATCCCGGTCTTGTAAGTGCCGTTGGCAAAGCCTACCCCCCACAGCGCAAACATCAGCACGACAAGCTGGATGAAGCTGAAACCGCTAGCCGTGGGGAGCAGCACCGCGCCCCCGGCCACGATCCGCACGGGTGTCCACAGCGATGACCAATTGCGTCCCATCACTTCGCCATCGTTGGCTGTGTTCAGCGTTCCCATGACTGCGACGTAGCTGACGATGAGCGTGCCCACGATCAGGATGCCGCTATTAAAGAAGCCCATCATGGTCGCGATGACGTTGCTCGCGGCGCTGACGGTATCCGGGTCGGCTCCCGTGACCAGCGCGTCAATCACCGGGCCGAAGATGCTGCGCAGCATATCGACGCTGTGATCGGTGCAATTCGTTGCGTCATCGCACGGAGAAAACGGCATCTGTGCCATCGCTGCCAGCTCCCAAAATTGGTCAAGATGCCGTCATTCTAGGTGTTGTCGCGTATCGCTGCAACGGTATGCAAAATCTAAATCATGGACATAAAACACCGCTGAAGCCCGCATAAATAAAGGGTTTTATGGTTTTGTAGATGGACTATAGACCATAAAAATATTTATTTTTCGTTTCCTTCTTGTGATAGCTAGCTAGCTATCTCTATAATCTCGTTGTGTCTTGTGATAGCTAGCTATCTAGCTCAACTCTGGAGGATGATGACGTGACGATCTTTGCTGTGGTCAATACCAAAGGCGGCGTGGGAAAGACCACGACCGCCGTCCATCTCGCCACGATGCTGGCCCGGCAGGGCAAGACCTTGCTGATTGACGGCGACCCGCAGGCGAGTGCCGCGAGCTGGGCCGCGTGGCGGCGAGAGAACGAGGGCTACACGCCCAGCCCGACGACGACATGCCTCGCGGGCAAAGCGATCCTGGCCGAAGGCAAGCAGCTTGCCAGCGGCTTCTCGCATGTCGTGGTGGATGCCGGTGGCCGCGACTCGGTGGGGTTGCGTTCCGCTCTGTTGCTCGCCCAACGCGCAGTTATTCCGATTGGTGCCTCCAACCTCGATGCCGCAGCCATGACCGATCTGCTGACAGTGGTCGAGCTGGCCCGTGACTACAACCCCGACCTCGATGTGCGCGTGTTGCTGACCCGCGTCGATCCGCGCACCAAGGACGCCGCTGAGATGCTGGAGTTTCTGGCTGAGCAGGAGCTGACTGTGCTGCCGACCAAGGTTTGCGAGCGCGTGGCCTTCCGTCGCGCCATCGGCGAAGGTGCGATCGTGCAGGAGCTGGGCAAGGATCAGGCTGCGATTGCGGAAATGGAAGCCTTCTTCAAGGAGGTGACGGCGTGAAGAAGATGCGCGGAAAACCTGACCTCACAGGCATTGCCACCCCACTGAAAGACCCGACCGCTTTTCTGGAAGGTGGAGCGGGAGATGTTGCCGACAAGGCGCATCGGGATGCTTCCAAATCTGCGGCACCTGCCGCAGATGAGCCGCCCGTGCCGACCGTCCAGAAGCTTTTTCGGATGCGGTGGGACATCGCCAAAGCCCTCAAGGACGCCGCAAATGCGGAGTCAGTACCGGGCCATCGAGTGACGGAAACCGAGATCGTTGAGCGGTTGCTCAAACAGCATTTCGGTATTGAGTGAAAGATAGCTAGCTATCAAGCTAGCTAGCTATCTAATTCCTTATCTGGCAGAGAACGTGGACTCTAGTCCATACTCGATGGAATAACTTGCACGTATGGCGTGGAGGCGGTATAAAGATGGCCATGAGAGAACCAAAGGGCGTCGTTAGCCCAATGACATTGCGCGAGTTGGTCGATACCGGTGCTGTTACAGGTGCGGTGATCCGACTCGATGATGACGGCCAAGGCTTACTGGTTGGGGTTGCGCTCGTCGGTGATGGTGAGCGGATTCTGGGTACGGCGAGGGGGACTGAGCCTCGTTATTTCACCAGTATTGATGGTTTGGTTTCCGCAATGCAGGACTGCGGTATCAATGAGTTCAAGCTGGATGCGAGAGGGTTCGTTTCTCGCGGCAAGAAGGCATCAGCTCGGCGTGGATTTGGGCGCAGTGCTCAAGGCAAGCTGGGCGTTTGAGGAGTTAGAGCTATCGAGTAGCACCAGAGACAAGGCACCGAAAAAGCAAAAGCCCCGTTGGCGCGGGGCTTTGTGCAAAGTTTCGGGGGGCTTGGAGACGTAGAGAAACAAAGCCGGAGGGGCAATCGACTTGGCGGTCGGTGTCTCACCCGAGGGAACCATCACAGGCCCTCATTCTACGTCCCAACCCCCCGGTAGGCAAGTTTTTGCCCGCGTTTTTGCGCGGGCAGCGGAGGGGTATGGCTCGACAATCCACTGTCGCAGCACGCGACGAAGCACCGACACAGCGTTTTTTTCAGGGCGGCACCGCCCTGAATCGCGTGCTGCTTGAAGCTCCGTACCTGCCCCGGTGCTCCGACGATAAGACCGCTACGCGCATCCGTCCTCGTGAGTACGCGATTCGCTATCCCTACATGCAGGTCAATCGACCGGGCATGGTGAGCTGGCTGATCTTCGACCTCGATCACGCAAACGCGCTCATCTGGGAGGATGCGGGCTTGCCAGCCCCCAACCTGATCGTGCGCAACCGCAAGAGTGGCCATAGCCACCTGTACTACGCCATCCCCCCCGTTTGCACGACAGAAAGCGCCCGCTCCAAACCCATCGCCTACATGAAGGCGATCTACGAGGCGTTCGCCGCCCGTCTGGACGCTGACACAGACTTCCACAGCGGGCCGGTCGCCAAAACTCCCGGCCATCCGTGGTGGCTGACATGGGAGATACACAGCCACACGTATGAGCTGGGCGAGCTGGCCGACTATGTGGAGCTGGCCGTGTCCTCGCCGTGGGGTAAAGGGCCGCAGCTCGATGAGGTCAGCCATTCGCGGCACTGCATCTTGTTCGAGCACCTGCGCTACTACGCCTATTCCATTGTCAACCGCGAGCGCGAAAAGGGGTCATTCTCGTCCTTCACCCGCTTGCTGGAAGCCTACGCACATAACCGCAACAGTTTCCAGAAGCTCGGCTTTTCCGGCGACCTGCCCCTGTCCTCGCTGCGGGCCACGGTGAAATCGGTCGCCCGCTGGACATGGGATCGCTACAGAGGCGATAGCCGCTGCCATCGAGGCGTGATGCAGCTCGATAAGGACTTGCCGCTGGTTGAGCGGCAGCGACTTGCAGCCGCACGCACGCACGAGGTCAGGCAGAAGGCCACGGAGTCCAAGGTTCGGGCTGCGTGCCGTCAGCTCCAGCAGAAGGGCGAAGCTCTCACTCAAGTCGCTATTGCGCGTCTGGCGGGCCTCTCTCGACAGACCGTCGCGGCCTATAAGCATGTCCTGACCGAAGTGCTCAAGCCAGCAGTTGTCGCCGTATTGGAGGTGGTCGCAGCACCCAGATCGGATGTTAAGCATGGTGTACATCAGGTATCTGCCCCCCGTGCCTCGTTGGTTGATTTGATTGCCAAGGGGTTGGATTTGGAGCCTCTCGATTCTTCGTAGTGCTGTCTGGGGGGCTTTCGCTTTTGAGTAGCCCCAGCATTTTTTAAATGCGAGTAGCCGTAAGGAGGGCGGTGGGTAACTCGCCAGAGTTATCCACGGGCCGACGCGCAGCGCCGAAGGCGCGAAGTAGTAGCCCTGCCGCCCATCGGGCGGCTTCCCCCTCGGGGTGATGGATGGAGGTTTGTTGGTGATGGCAAAGAGATCATTTAGCCCCGAGCTGCTGGAGTCGCTTCGGTCGATGGTTGTGACAAAAGCTCTTGATGCCCTCGGGCTGCACTGGAAGCTCGATCCGGATTTTCAGCCGGTGAAGGATGCGGCCACGATCCGGTTGCATGTTGCAGTTGGTGGCCAGGTTTTCGAGCTGCTGGTGACTGGTGCCAAGTTTTTCGATACCCGTGCAGACAAAGGTGGTGGCGGTGCGATTGATCTGGCTATGCACCTCTTGCGGCTCGACTTCGTTGCGGCGGTTAAGCGGTTGTCGTCCTCGCGTGTTTCCAGCGTTTGAGTGGTGGATTTCAAGCCTTCGGCGACCGCGAAACCTTGCCGGTTTCGGGCTTCCCGCGTCCGATCTTGCCGGACTGGCCGCGTGGGCAGGCTCGGTGGGCTACGCCCTTGAACCTACCCACACGTAGAGGCTATTCAACAGCATCCGCGTCAAGGGGCCGTGTCCTCGCTGCGCTGCGGGCCGCACCAACCCCTTGACCCGGGGTCGTCTCAGAAAACGGAAAATAAAGCACGCTAAGGCATAGCCGAACCTGCCAAGCTTGCTCCACCCTGTAGTGACGCGATCAGCGGGCAGGAAACGTTCCCCCTTCGCGCATGGCAGGCGCACACCAACTCAGACAGCACGGCCTCCATGCGCGCCAGGTCAGCCATTTTCTCGCGCACGTCCTTGAGCTTGTGCTCGGCCAGACTGCTGGCTTCCTCGCAATGGGTGCCATCCTCCAGCCGCAGCAGCTCGGCGATCTCATCCAGGCTGAAGCCCAGCCGCTGGGCTGATTTCACGAAGCGCACCCGCGTTACATCCGCCTCGCCATAGCGGCGGATGCTGCCATAGGGCTTGTCAGGCTCCAGCAACAAGCCCTTGCGCTGATAGAAACGGATGGTCTCCACATTGACCCCGGCCGCCTTGGCGAAAACGCCAATGGTCAGGTTCTCCAAATTGTTTTCCATATCGCTTGACTCCGTACATGAGTACGGAAGTAAGGTTACGCTATCCAATTTCAATTCGAAAGGACAAGCGCATGTCTGAACCAAAAACCGGGCGCGGCGCGCTCTTCACTGGAGGGCTTGCCGCCATCCTCGCCTCGGCTTGCTGCCTCGGGCCGTTGGTTCTGATCGCCTTGGGGTTCAGCGGCGCTTGGATCGGCAACTTGGCGGTGTTGGAACCCTATCGCCCCATCTTTATCGGCGTGGCGCTGGTGGCGTTGTTCTTCGCCTGGCGGCGCATCTACCGGCAGGCAGCGGCCTGCAAACCGGGTGAGGTCTGCGCGATTCCCCAAGTGCGAGCTACTTACAAGCTCATTTTCTGGATCGTGGCCGCGCTGGTTCTGGTCGCGCTCGGATTTCCCTACGTCATGCCATTTTTCTACTGATCGGAGTTCACCATGAAGAAACTGTTTGCCTCCCTCGCCCTCGCCGCCGTTGTTGCCCCCGTCTGGGCCGCCACCCAGACCGTCACGCTGTCCGTACCGGGCATGACCTGCTCCGCCTGCCCGATCACTGTCAAGAAGGCGATTTCCAAGGTCGAAGGCGTCAGCAAAGTTGACGTGACTTTCGAGACACGCCAAGCGGTCGTCACCTTCGACGATGCCAAGACCAGCGTGCAGAAGCTGACCAAGGCAACCGCAGACGCGGGCTATCCGTCCAGCGTCAAGCAGTGAGTCACTGAAAACGGCACCGCAGCACAACGGACGTCATTGTCTGGCGCCACAAACGATAAAGGATCTGTTGCATGACCCATCTAAAAATCACCGGCATGACTTGCGACTCGTGCGCGGCGCACGTCAAGGAAGCGCTGGAAAAAGTGCCAGGCGTGCAGTCGGCGCTGGTGTCCTATCCGAAGGGCACAGCGCAACTCGCCATCGTGCCGGGCACATCGCCGGACGCGCTGACTGCCGCCGTGGCCGGACTGGGCTACAAGGCAACGCTAGCCGATGCGCCACTGGCGGACAACCGCGTCGGACTGCTCGACAAGGTGCGGGGATGGATGGCCGCCGCCGATAAGCACAGTGGCAACGAGCCCCCGGTGCAGGTAGCGGTCATTGGCAGCGGTGGAGCCGCGATGGCGGCGGCGCTGAAGGCCGTCGAGCAAGGCGCGCAGGTCACGCTGATCGAGCGCGGCACCATCGGCGGCACCTGCGTCAATGTCGGCTGTGTGCCGTCCAAGATCATGATCCGCGCCGCCCACATCGCCCATCTGCGCCGGGAAAGCCCGTTCGATGGCGGTATTGCGGCAACTGTGCCTACGATTGACCGCAGTAAGCTGCTGGCCCAGCAGCAGGCCCGCGTCGACGAACTGCGGCACGCCAAGTACGAAGGCATCCTGGGCGGTAATCCGGCCATCACCGTTGTGCACGGTGAGGCGCGCTTCAAGGACGACCAGAGCCTTACCGTCCGTTTGAACGAGGGTGGCGAGCGCGTCGTGATGTTCGACCGCTGCCTGGTCGCCACGGGTGCCAGCCCGGCGGTCCCGCCGATTCCGGGCTTGAAAGAGTCACCCTACTGGACTTCCACCGAGGCCCTGGCGAGCGACACCATTCCCGAACGCCTTGCCGTAATCGGCTCGTCGGTGGTGGCGCTGGAGCTGGCGCAAGCCTTTGCCCGGCTGGGCAGCAAGGTCACGGTCCTGGCGCGCAATACCTTGTTCTTCCGTGAAGACCCGGCCATCGGCGAGGCGGTGACAGCCGCTTTCCGTGCCGAGGGCATCGAGGTGCTGGAGCACACGCAAGCCAGCCAGGTCGCCCATATGGACGGTGAATTCGTGCTGACCACCACGCACGGTGAATTGCGCGCCGACAAACTGCTGGTTGCCACCGGTCGGACACCGAACACGCGCAGCCTCGCGCTGGACGCAGCGGGGGTCACTGTCAATGCGCAAGGTGCCATCGTCATCGACCAAGGCATGCGCACGAGCAACCCGAACATCTACGCGGCCGGCGACTGCACCGACCAGCCGCAGTTCGTCTATGTGGCGGCAGCGGCCGGCACCCGTGCCGCGATCAACATGACCGGCGGCGATGCGGCGCTCGACCTGACCGCAATGCCGGCCGTGGTGTTCACCGATCCGCAAGTGGCGACCGTGGGCTACAGCGAGGCGGAAGCCCACCACGACGGGATCGAGACCGACAGCCGCACCTTGACCTTGGACAACGTGCCGCGTGCGCTCGCCAACTTCGACACACGCGGCTTCATCAAGTTGGTTATCGAGGAAGGCAGCCATCGGCTGATCGGCGTACAGGCGGTCGCGCCGGAAGCGGGTGAACTGATCCAGACGGCGGCTCTGGCCATTCGCAACCGCATGACGGTGCAGGAACTGGCCGACCAGTTGTTCCCCTACCTGACGATGGTCGAGGGGTTGAAGCTCGCGGCGCAGACCTTCAACAAGGATGTGAAGCAGCTTTCCTGCTGCGCCGGGTGAGAAAAAGGAGGTGTTCAATGAACGCCTACACGGTGTCCCGGCTGGCTCTTGATGCCGGGGTGAGCGTGCATATCGTGCGCGACTACCTGCTGCGCGGATTGCTGCGCCCGGTGGCGTGCACACCAGGCGGCTACGGCTTGTTCGATGACGCCGCCTTGCAACGGCTGTGCTTCGTGCGGGCGGCCTTCGAGGCGGGCATCGGCCTCGACGCGCTGGCGCGGCTGTGCCGGGCGCTGGATGCGGCGGACGGCGACGAAGCGGCCGCGCAGCTTGCCCTGCTGCGTCAGTTCGTCGAGCGTCGGCGCGAAGCGTTGGCCGATCTGGAAGTGCAGTTGGCCACCCTGCCGACCGAGCCGGCACAGCACGCGGAGAGTCTGCCATGAACAACCCCGAGCGCTTGCCGTCCGAGACGCACAAACCGATCACCGGCTACCTGTGGGGCGGACTGGCTGTGCTGACTTGCCCCTGCCACCTGCCCATCCTCGCTGTCGTGCTGGCCGGCACAACCGCCGGTGCTTTCCTCGGCGAGCATTGGGTCATCGCGGCGCTCGGTTTGACCGGCCTGTTCCTTCTGTCCCTGTCGCGGGCGTTGCGGGCATTCAGGGAAAGAGAATGAGCGCTTTCCGGCCGGATGGATGGACGACGCCGGAACTGGCCCAAGCGGTCGAGCGCGGGCAGCTTGAACTGCACTACCAGCCCGTCGTCGATCTGCGCAGTGGTGGGATTGTCGGCGCGGAAGCCCTGTTGCGCTGGCGTCATCCGACGCTTGGACTATTGCCACCGGGCCAGTTCCTGCCCGTGGTCGAATCGTCCGGCCTGATGCCTGAAATCGGCGCTTGGGTGCTGGGCGAAGCCTGCCGCCAGATGCGTGACTGGCGAATGCTGGCATGGCGACCGTTCCGGCTGGCCGTCAATGTTTCGGCGAGCCAAGTGGGACCGGACTTCGACGGGTGGGTAAAGGGCGTGCTGGCTGATGCCGAGTTGCCCGCCGAGTATCTCGAAATCGAGCTGACCGAATCGGTCGCGTTTGGTGATCCGGCGATCTTCCCCGCCCTGGACGCCTTGCGGCAGATCGGTGTGCGCTTCGCCGCCGATGACTTCGGGACGGGGTATTCCTGTCTGCAACATCTGAAGTGCTGCCCAATCAGCACGCTCAAGATCGACCAATCGTTTGTCGCCGGGCTCGCCAACGACCGCCGCGACCAAACCATCGTGCACACCGTGATTCAGCTTGCGCACGGGCTGGGCATGGATGTGGTGGCTGAAGGCGTGGAAACAGGGGTTTGGGGAGCAATGGAACCAAAAACCAACGTAAGCCCTACCAACGCTTTTCGGTGTCTTCTTCCCAGGCGCCCATCTCGACAAAACAGTTGCGCATGTCGGCCTCCTGGCTGATCTCGGTCAGCAGGTCATGCACGCTCTTGTCCAGCTCATCGTCGCTCCGATACGGAATGGTCAACTCATAGTGGCCGGCATCCAGCCGCTTCATGCCATAGGGCTCCAGGCAGTAGCGCTCAATGTTCTCCGTGGCCCGCTTCCGGCCGCGCACGAACTTGCTGTTATTCACCACCGCGAGGCGCAGGGTGACGGTGGCCACCCGCTCGGCGGCGGGCGGCTCTGCCGGCGACGCGGCCGAAGGCTGCTGGTCGCGTGACCTGGCGCTCTTCTGGTACGCGCCGATCTCGACACCACGGTGGCGCAGGTAGCTGTACAGCGTGCTCTTGGAGATGTGCAGCTTCTCGCCGATCGCGCTGACGCTCAGGCGACCTTCGCGGTAGAGGGTTTCGGCCGCCATGGCGGTGGCCTCAGCCTTGGCTGGCAGGCCCTTGGGACGGCCACCGATCCGGCCACGCGCCCGTGCGGCCGACAGACCCGCCTGAGTCCGCTCGCGGATCAGCTCGCGCTCGAACTCCGCCAGCGAGGCGAACAGGTTGAACACCAGGCGGCCTTGGGCGTGGGTGGTGTCGATGGGGTCATTCAGGCTCTGTAAGCCGACCTTGCGCTCTGCCAGCTCGCCGACCAACTCGACCAGGTGCTTGAGGGAACGCCCAAGGCGATCCAGCTTCCAGATCACCACGGCATCACCCGGCCGCACGTTGGCCAGCAGTTTGTCCAACTCCGGCCGGGCGCTTTTCGCGCCGCTGGCGATGTCTTGGTAGATGCGTTCGCACCCGGCCTGTTTCAGGGCATCGACTTGTAGGTCGGCTTTCTGATCCCGAGTGCTCACTCGCGCATAACCGATCTTCATCAAAAGTACTGTTTACTCGACTACGTTAGTAATAGTTGAACTTTGATTAAGCGTACCAGTTATTTGAACCGTAGCGCGGGGAGCTTAACGAACCGAGCCATTCCTCGATAGAGTTCGGCAAAACCTTCGTTTTGTCGAACCATTGCATCGCCCTTTGTGATTGGCGTATAAACACACAAACACCTATTAGCGGAGAACGCTATGAATACCATTCGCTGGAATGTCGCCGTCTCGGCCGACACCGACCAGTCGCTTCGGATGTTTCTGGCCAGCCAGGGCGGCGGCCGTAAGGGCGACCTGTCGCGCTTCATCGAAGAAGCGGTACGGGCACACATCCTGGAGCTGAGCGCTGAGCAGGCCAAGGCCGCTAACGCCCATCTGAGTGAGGCAGAATTGACCAACGCGGTTGACGAAGCGCTCGACTGGGCACGTAAGCGCTGATGCGGGTCGTGTTGGATACCAACATCCTGTTCAGCGCCCTGATCTCGCCACATGGCGCGCCCGATGCGATCTACCGTGCCTGGCGGGCGGCGCGTTTCGAGGTGGTGACCTCGCGGATGCAACTCGATGAAATTCGTCGAGCCAGCCGCTATCCCAAGCTTCAGGCCATCCTACAGCCCGCCAAGGTGGGCGCCATGATCAATAACCTGCAACGGGCTGTGGTACTGGAGCGCCTGACCATCGAGGTCGAAGCCGATGATCCGGATGACTCGTTTTTGCTGGCCATGGCCTTGGCGGGCGATGCGGACTACCTGGTAACCGGTGATCGCCGCGCCGGCCTGCTGCAACGCGGGCACATCGAACGCACGCGGATCGTCACGCCCGCCGTGTTCTGCGTCGAGGTGCTGTGATCAATGCCGGTCGGTTTTCTGACTCAAGAGCAACGCGACGGTTTTGGCCGCTATGTTGATTCGCCCAGCCGTGAAGAGCTGGAACGTTACTTCCACCTGAGCGATGAAGACCGTGAAGCCATCCAGGTGCTGCGGGGTAACCATAACCGTCTGGGTTATGCCGTTCTGCTGACCACCGTCCGCTTCGTTGGCGTTCTGCCGGACAAGCCCGCCGCCGTGCCGGTGGAAGTCCTGCAGGTGCTTTGCCGACAACTGGCGATTCCAGACCCCGACTGCCTCCAGCGCTATAGCGATCATCGCCGCTGGATACATGCCACCGATATTCAGAACCGCTTTGGCTATCGTCATTTCACCGATCCGGGCATCGGCTTTCGCTTGAGCCGCTGGCTGTATGCCCTCTGCTGGACGGGCACCGACCGGCCGGGAGTGCTGTTTGAGCGAGCCACCTCGTGGCTGTTCACACAGAAAGTCCTCCTGCCTGGTGTGTCTCAACTAGAGCGCTTTATCGCCCAGTTGCGCAGTCGGGTCGAAGAACGCCTCTGGTTTACGCTGGGCCGCAGCGTGACTGAGGAACAGCGATTGCAACTGCAAGACTTGCTGACGGTGGCCGAAGGCAACCGCAGCTCCCGGCTGGATCAATTGCGCTCCGGCCCGGTCATGGTCAGTGGCCCCGCGTTGATTCGGGCACTGCGCCGGCTCGATGACGTGCGCGGCATCGGCATCACCTTGCCGGCGGCGGCGCACATCCCTCCCAGCCGTATCGCCGCCCTGGCCCGCTTCGCCAACACGGCCAAGGTCACCGCGATTAATCGGCTGCCGGCGTCGCGGCGGATGGCGACACTGGTGGCCTTCGCACTCTGCCTGGAGGCGACTGCGCACGACGACGCACTGGAAGTCCTGGAGGCCTTGCTGCGCGACCTGTTCAGCAACGCGGAGAAGGCCGACAAGAAAGCCCGCATGCGCAGCCTGAAAGACCTGGATCGGTCGGCCGCGACGCTCGCCGCCGCGTGCAAGGTCGTGCTGGACAGCTCGATCAGCGATGACAACGTGCGCGCCCGGCTGTTCAACGACCTGCCGAGGACCACCCTGGAAAAGGCCCTGGAAGAGGTCAACGCGCTGATCCGCCCGGTAGATGACGTCTATTTTCTTGCATTGGAAGCGCGCTACCGCAGCGTGCGCCGCTTCCTGCCCGACCTGCTCAAGCACATCCGCTTCGGCTTCAGCCCGGCCGGCAAGGGCGTGGCGGCTAGTCTGGAGTGGCTGCAACTGAACCTGCCGCGCCGGAAGCCAGAGGATGACGCGCCGCAGGAGATCGTGGCCAAGGCTTGGCAGAAGCACATCACCCGCGAAGATGGCTCCCTCGACATGGGTGCCTATGTGTTCTGCACGCTCGATGCGCTGCGCACGGCCCTGCGCCGCCGCGATGTCTTCGTCTCGCCCAGTTGGCGCTATGCCGACCCGCGCCTTGGCCTGCTCGACGGTGCCGAATGGCTGGCGGCGCGACCGATCATCTGCCGGTCACTGGGCCTGACCATCGACGCCAAAACCACCCTGGACGCCTTGTCCGTCGAGCTGGATGCAACCTGGCTGGCAGTAGCCGCGCGCCTGCCCGACAACCCGGCGATTCAACTGAGCGAGAACACCGAGGGCAAGACCGAACTGTCGCTCGGGGCGCTGGACAAGCTGGACGAGCCCTGCTCGTTGCTGCAACTGCGGGCGGCCGTGTCTGACCTGATGCCGCGTGTCGATCTGCCGGAAATCCTCTTGGAAATCGCCGCCCGCACTGGCTTTTCCGAGGCCTTCACCCATGTCTCCGAACGCAATGCACGCGCCGACAACCTGGTCACCAGCCTCTGCGCGGTGCTGTTGGGCGGGGCCTGCAACACCGGCCTGGAGCCCTTGATCCGCACCGACAACCCGGCGCTGCGCCGTGACCGGCTGTCCTGGGTCAGCCAGAATTATATCCGCGACGACACCCTGTCAGCGGCTAACGCCATCCTGGTCGGAGCGCAAAGCCAACTGGAACTGGCCCAAGTCTGGGGTGGCGGCGAGGTCGCCTCCGCCGATGGCATGCGCTTCGTCGTACCGGTGCGCACCGTGCATGCCGGCCCCAATCCGAAGTATTTCGGCACCGGCCGGGGTGTCACCTGGTACAACCTGATTTCCGACCAATTCTCCGGCCTCAACGCCATCACCGTGCCCGGCACGCTGCGCGACAGCCTGGTGTTGCTGGCGGTCGTGCTGGAACAGCAGACCGAGTTGCAGCCGACGCAAATCATGACCGACACCGGGGCCTACAGCGATGTGGTGTTCGGGCTCTTCCGCCTACTTGGCTACCACTTCAGTCCGCGGCTGGCCGATGTCGGCGGTACCCGCTTCTGGCGCACGCGCCCGGACGCGGACTACGGCAAGCTCAACGGGCTGGCCCGCCAGTCGGTCAAACTCGACCTGATCGCCGAGCACTGGGACGACCTGCTGCGCCTGGCCGGCTCGCTCAAACTCGGCCGGGTGCCGGCGACTGGCATCATGCGCACGCTGCAAACGGGAGATAGACCCACCCGGCTGGCCCAGGCGCTGGCCGAATTCGGGCGGATCGAAAAGACTCTGCACACGTTGACCTATATCGACGACGAGTCCAAGCGCCGCGCCACCCTGACCCAGTTGAACCGAGGCGAAGGCCGGCACAGCCTGGCCCGCGCCGTGTTCCACGGCAAACGCGGCGAGCTCCGCCAGCGCTACCGCGAAGGCCAGGAAGACCAGCTCGGTGCTCTGGGCCTGGTGGTGAACATCATCGTGCTGTGGAACACCCTCTACATGACGGCGGCCGTGGAACGGCTCAAGCAGCACGGCTATCCAGTGCTGGAAGAGGATTTGGCCCGGCTATCGCCGCTGATCTACGAGCACATCAACATGCTCGGGCGGTATTCCTTTGCGGTACCGGAAGAAGTTGCGCGCGGCGAGCTGCGGCCACTGCGTAATCCAGACGACGACCTGTGATCCCCCTAAACGCTATGAGCAACACCCAAGCTGCTGCTGGATCGGCGGGCACTTCACCGAGCCGAACGAACAGAAAACGCAGCAATCCCCTGGGTTGGGGCGCAGCAGCGCCTTGCAGTTGCTGCACTCGTAATAGAACTGGCAGGCGTCCGTGGGCATGGTTTCCGGCTTGGCGAAGCCGCAGCGCGGGCAAGTCAGCACGGACTCAAGGACAATGGCGCTCATCGTGACCTCACTTCTGCACTGTGGAGGGGTATCCCGCGTTCGCGGTCGCCTCAGTCAGTGCCTCGGGCTGGGCCTTATCGGGATCGTAGGTGACGGTCGCCGTCTTCTGGTCGAAATTGACCTGGACGTCACTCACGCCGGACACCTTCTCCAGCGACTTCTTGACCGTGATCGGACAGAGTCCGCACGTCATGTTCTGCACGTCGAGCGTGACGGTTTTCGGGGGAGCCGCCAGCGCCACGAAGGGCAAGGCGAAAAGCACGGCGATCAGCAGTTTGCGCATGGTTAATCTCCTTCAGTAGAACAGCGGGGCGAGCCACGGCACGGCCAATAGGCCGAGCAGCAGCACGCTGACGATCCAGAACACGAGTCGCTGTCGCACGAGCGTGCGCGGATCGGCGCAGGGTGTACCTGGCGTACAAACCTGTGGCACCAGGTAGAGCTTGCGGAATGCCAATCCCAGGAACAGTAGAGTCAACCCGATGAAGAGGGGGCGTAGTGGCTCCATCATGGTCAGAGCGCCCACCCACGTACCGCCGACACCGAGTGCCAACAGCACCAGTGGCCCGACACAGCACACCGACGCACCGATGGCGGTCAGCGAACTCGCGACCAGCGAGCCTTTCCCGGTGAGTTGCATCCCCATTCCCATCTCCTGAGCCTGATTGCCTAGGTGCTATTCTAAACTCCGTACCAAAGTACGGAATCAAGGAGAAAGTGATGGCCACAGAGCTGACCATTGGCAAGCTGGCAGACGCCGCCGGGGTGAACGTCGAGACGATCCGCTACTACCAGCGACGCGGGCTGCTGGATGAACCAGCCAAACCCTTGGGTGGCCATCGGCGCTATCCGGTGGACATGGTGAAGCGACTGCGTTTCATCAAGCGGGCTCAGGCGCTGGGTTTCACGCTCTCGGAAGTCGGTGGACTGCTGACGCTGGATGAGTCGTGCGCCTGTGCCGAAACGCGAGCACGGGCTGCACGCAAGCTCGCGTTGATCGAGCAGAAGATGGCCGACTTGGTCGTCATGCAGCAACTGTTAGGCGAACTGGTGCAGCAATGTGATGCGGGAGACGGCGGAACGATCTGCCCGATCATCGAGGCACTGATCAGAGAGTAATGCCTGGCGGGTGAGCTGGAGATCGGAAAGCCCCTTTACGGTGGGATTCAGAGCTTACGTTGGTTTTTGGTTCCATTGCTCCCCAAACCCCTAGCTGAACTTTTTTTAGCGGCTAAAACGCGGGCGAAAAAAAGCCCCGCTCGATGGCGGGGCGATGGGTGGGGTCGGTGGTCGGCGATGCCCGGCGCTGGGCGCGTCAGCCCTCCAGCAGCGCGACAAGCTGCACGGTGCCAAGGTCGGCCTCGAACTCCTGCCCGTCATCCTCGTACTTGAGCCAGGCCCAGCCCTCGGCCGGGGGCCGGCGGTTGAGGATCAGCCGTGCCGGCCGGTCGTCGTGCTTGACCTGGATGATGGCCTTCTTGAGCTTGTCGGGGTCGGCCTCCTTCGGCTCCTTCTTCCCCTTGGCGTCATCATCCTGCGGCCCCTGCTCGCCGTCGCCGGCTTCGGCGTCGGTCTTGCCGGTCAGCGCATCAACGGTGTTCGGATCGCGGTCGCCGTCCTCGTGACTGCGCTTGTCCTCCAGGAACTCGCGCAGCAGCTTCACCGAGCCGCGCGTCAGTTCCTGGCTGTCGTCGGCCAGCCAGGCGGCCACCTCGTCGGGGTTCTTCTTGTAGGCCGTCACCAGCTCGTTGATGACAGTCACGTCCTTGCCCCGGCCGCTGTTGAACGCCTCGGCAATGGGTTCGGGCAAGTCCAGCAGCGTGACGTGCTGCGTGACGAAGGCCGGCGACTTGCCAATCTCCTTGGCGATCTCGCCCTTCTTCTTGCCCTTCGCCAGCTCGCGGCCGATGAAGTCGGCGATCTCGCGCGCCGTCAGCTCGTTGCGTTGCAGGTTCTCGATAACCTGGTCGGCCTCGTTGTAGTCGTTGTCGATGAAGGCCGGGATCGTGGTCTTGTGCGCCCACTTCGAGCCGCGATAGCGCCGCGCGCCGTGGTTGATGAGGTAGCGCCCCGGTGCGTCCGGGTTCTCGCGCACGCTGATGGGCGACTTCACGCCGCGCGCTTTGATCGTCTCGCCGATCTCCGCAATGCTCTCCGGCGAGAAGCCGGGGTTGTCGGCCGTGCGCGGCTGGTGCGGGTCTTCGTCGATCAGGTCAAGCGGCAGCTCCTGCGGGCCTGCGCCGCCGGCGTTGGCCGCCGGCTGCTCGTTCAGCAGGCCGGCCAGGTCGCCCAGCCCGTCCAGGCCCAGCCCGGACGATTGCGGCTTGTCCTGTTCCTTCTTCTTGGCGTTGGTCTTGGCGCTCATTGCGCGATCTCCATCTTCGTGAACACGTAATCCGCCAGCGCACGCACCTCCTGGGTGGCCTTCCGCGCGGCGGTCTTCTTGATCTTCCACACCGGCATTTGCTCGCCCAGCGCCTCGGCGATGCTGTCACGCGCGCCGATGCTGAACGGCAAGATGAGCTGCGGGTATGCCTGCTGCAACGTCGCCAGGTTGTTGACGTGGCGCGGCTTCCGCGCGTCCACCTTGTTCGGCACCATGCCGAGGAAACGCAGCTTGGGGTTCTGCTTGCGCAGGTTGCTGATGACCGCGACCATCTTCTTCATGCCCTGCAAGCTGTACGCCTCCATTTCGATGGGCGACAGCATGTAGTCGGCCGTCAGCACGGCCGCCGTCATGGCGACGCCAAGGGAGGGGGCCGTGTCGATCAGGCACACGTCGAAGAACTCGCCCAGCGCGGCCACGCTGGCCCGCAGCGCGGCGGCCGCCTGGGACAGCTCCATCTTGTCCAGGTTCGCCAGGTTGGCGTCTGCCGCGATCAGCGCCAGGCTCTCGCCCTCGCGTTTGCCGAACCAATACCGAAGGTCGTCGGTGTTTCCGGTGAACAACTGGCTGGCGAGGTAGCCCGATTGGTACGCCGACAGCGTGAACGATGCGTTGCCCTGGGTGTCCAGGTCGATCACGGCCACGCGAAGGCCGCGCTCCAGGAAGTCGAATGCCAGGTGGCAGGTGGCGAACGTCTTGCCCTGACCGCCCTTCTGAATTGCCGTGACCAGTGTTTTCATGACTTGGGTTCCTGTTTCCTCTTGGCGTCTGCTTCCCACTTCTTGACGATGAACGCTTGATGCTCCGGCAGTACCGCCGTCACTCGCTCGAAGCCCTCGGGGAGCTGCCCCCCCGCTGCCGCCCAAACGCGACTGACCGCCTGCGACACTGCCCCCTTGGTCAGCCCCAGCGAAGTGACAAACTCCGCTTGGGGCCGGCCATCGACCAGCACGCCGCGCGCTATGTCGATGGTCTGCTGCCCGATCTCCAGCCCCTTGATGGCCGTCTGGAATTGGGCTTCGGTTAGCCGTTTCTTCATGGATTGCACCCATAACACTCCACACCCGGTTTGTTGAACAAATGGCGGTGCCAGCCGCCGACCATGTGCAGAAGTTTAGCTAAACCATGCGAAGCCGTCAAGCGTTTTAGCGGCTAAAAATTTGTCCGCGCCTTGTCGATGGCCGCTGCCGTCGCGGCCGTCGCCCGCGCCTGCCGCCAGTGGTCGGAATCCACCGCGCACGCGCAAAGCGTGGCCCCGTCCTGTTCGTAGAACACGGCCGGCCGGCCCTCCACCTTCGCCTCGATGCGCAGCGCCTCGACAGGCAACCCCAGCCCGGCCGCGATGACCGCCAGGGTGGCGCGCCGCAAGGCCAACTCTTCCCCCTTGGCGTCAGTGAGCTGTGCCGCATGGGCGGCACTGAGGAAGAACGTCATCAGCGGGCCTACGGTTCGCGTGCCGCCGCTGGCAAAGCACACGTCGAAGGAACCGCCGCCCACGTGCGGATCGACGCCCTCCACGAGACGCCAGGGGTCAAGGCCCCATTCTTCGGATTGCGCGCTGTACCAGTAGGCCGGCGCGTCGCCGTTCAAGTCGCTGTCCGCGTACTCGCGCACCAGGACAGCCACGCGGCCAGTGGTCGGCTCCACGAAGCCAGGCGGGTAGGGGAGGGTCTGCTTTGCCATGTCAAAGCCCTTTCGGTTTGTAGATCGAAACGAAGTAGGTGATCGCGGTCAGTGCCGCGAAGTACGCCAGGAACGACCAGCCGGCATACACGCCGGGCGTGTTCCAGTGGTAGAGCATCCGCACGAACTGGAAGAAGGTGATGATCGCCAGCACCCACTTGAGCACCGGCCAGACCAGCACGGTCGCCACCCATACGAACTTAACCAGGCCGGCCACCAGGCCCCGGCCTTCGGCCTTGGATGCGGCAGGCGCAGCAGCGGGCGCGGCAGACTGCACCGGCTCGGGAGCCGGCGGCTTGCTGGCCCTGGGGAACTTGACGATGTTGGACATGGCTTGACCCTCCACGCGGTTACGTGTTGAATGCTGGATGCTCCCACTCGGAAGCATGGTTACGGTGTGCCAGCACCAGGCCAAGCGCCCCGGATCACTCCGGGGCGTTCCTCCACCTGGGGCCGTCGAACGTGTGGAATGCCGTCATTGCAGCGTCGCTCCGCTCATGCGTCGCACGGCCGCCGCCAGCAGCATTTCCGTCAGCTCGTTATCTTCCTCCGGCGTGATGCAGCCGCCGCAGATGCTGCCGAACTTCTCGCGGGCATCATCGGCGCCGATGATGCTGTGGCTCAAGGTGCGGATGCTCTTGCCGCAGCGCCGGCAGCACGTCTCGATGATCTCGATCTTGCCTTTGCTCATGGGACTGTTTCCTCTTGGCGTTCCGTGGATGACCCGGCCGAAGCCGGGCCGCCTTCCCTTACCAGCCGACGCTACGCTTGGCCTGCTCGACCACTTGGCTCGACCATTCACCCTTGGCACTGGCCTCCAGGCTCAAGGCGGCGAAATAGGCTTTGCCGCGCAGCTCTTCCGCCTGCTTCACCAGCTCGGCAGCCTCGGCCATCGTGGCCTCGATCTGGTCGCGGCGAGCTTGGAAGTCGGTGGCTTGCACGTTCGGCAGGGCGTCAACCCAAGGCATGATCTTGTTCTTGCTCATCGGAACTCTCCGGTAATCGACCTGGGCGGAATGCCCGGCCTTCAAGTGCTATATTAGGACAAAATGTCCTATCCTGTCAAGCACTTTAGCTAAACTATTTTCGCTTTACCGTAGCCCGATGCGGACACTTTAGCCGCTAAAACCTCTTCTCCTGGCGTCAATCCTCTTTCCAGATCAGCCCGAGGCCGGCGTAGTCGCACAGCAGCGCCCAAGCCGCATAGGGGATCGGGGTGTCCTCACCCACCCAGCGCCGGATCGTCCGGTCGCCCTTCGGGCCGAGGCCCAGCACCTTCGCGGCCTTTCCGCCGGTGAGGCCGGCCAGGCGCAGCACCTCGCGCACCTCTTCGCCGGTCGGCTGCGCCCACCGCTCGGCCGGCTTCAAGCACTCCAGCCGGATATTGGTGTCGTTCGTCATTCGTTCTTTCTCCTGGTCATGTGATGAGCCGCAGTTGGTCGAAGCCGTAGATCGACTGGATGCAGCTCGGGTCTGAATCCACCACGCGACGGCCCGCGCGGTTGGTCTTGTATGTCACCGGCCGGTCATCGTGCGCCCACACCTGGCGGGTGTCTGGATGCACCTTCACGATGATGACGCGCTTGCCGATCTCCTTGGCGAACACCGGATGGTGGACGCTCACGATCTCGCACCGTTGGCCCGGTGCGGGCGTGAACTCCACCAGGTCGGCCGGGCCTGCATCGCCATTCCTGGCGGTGCTGCAGGATGCTTCGCCAGCGCCCGGCATCGTCGCTTCTGGCGATACAGGCCCGCCCTCGGCCTGCTCGCCATCGTCAGCTTTGGCGGTGCTGCAGCGCATCGCCGTTTCCGTCGATGCGGGATCTCGCTCGCGGCCCCCGGCCTTTCCCTTGGCGTTCAACCTGGCGGCCCTGGCCGCCTTGACCTTGCCCGCAGCGTCGGCCGCCCAGCGCCGCGCGATGAACGCCTTGTGCGCGGGCAGCACCACATCGACCAGGACGAAGCCCGGCGGGATCGTCACGGTCGCCGGCTCGCGCCGCGCCGGCGGCACCAGGCCGGCCAGCCAGTCGGGCAGGGGAGCGTCGGCCAGGCGGTCGCGGTAGCTCGCCTCGATCAGCACCGGCCGCTTCTTCTCGGCCAGCATGGCCGCCAGGATGCCGCGCGCAACCTCGTCCACGGTCATGCAGCCCCGCGCGGTATCGAAGTGCGAGCGATAGCCCGTCGCCGAGATAAACGGCCCGTCCAGGTCAACCGCGTGGAACTGGAAGTGCGCGTTGAGCGGCCCGCCATAGCCGGCCTCGTACTCCACCAGGGCGCGCATGTCGCCCGTCACGGCCAGGAACTGGCCGCGTTGGCCCCACAAGGGCACCTCGCCCGGCACCGCCGCGCAATGCCGCTCGATGACGCGGCCGGCGGCCTCGTCGTCGGCCATGCACCCGAAGTTCGTGCCGCCGTTCAGCTTCCAGATGATCGCCTCGTATCGTTCGCCGGCCAGCTCGGCCGCCGCGCCGTCGCCGCGCATGACAGCGGCGTCGATCTCCACCACGGCCGCCACGGCCGCAGCCAGCAGACCGTCACGGTCTGCCGGCAGCTCGGCCAGCAGCTCGGCCGCCGGCGCGCTCCAGTCCTGGCCCGCCTGGGCCGGTTGCTTCGTTCGCTTCGCCATCGCTTGACGTGCTCCTGGTGCAGCCCCGGCCGAAGCCGGGGCCGCCCCTCATCAGTCAATAGCCCGGTAGATCGCAGCGGCCTCGGGGTGGCCGGCCGCGAAGCCGCGCAGGAAGTGATAGCGGTCGATCAGGGCGTCGGCCGCGTCCGTGCCGGCGATCTCGGCCGCGAGCTGGCCGAGCGCGAACAGGGTTGCGACAATGCCGGCGGCGTCGGCCGACAGTTCGCCCCGGAAGCCGTTGCCGTCTACCTCGATCTCCAGGCGCTCGGCCAGGTCGGGGGCCAGGTAGAAACCGCCGTCCGACAGGGTGTAGTAGTGCCAATACGCGCCGTTGTAGCGTTCGCAGAGCCGGCGCAGCCAGGCATACACCAGGGCCTCGCCGCGCATCATCAGGCGCGGGCCGAAGTAGGTGGGCAGGAAGTCGAGGCGCTGGGCCTCGGCGACCAGGGAAGCGGTGACGGGTTGGTCTTGGGTGTTCATCGGAACTCTCCGGTAGTTGACCTGGGCGACATGCCCGGCCTTCAAGACGTATATTAGGACAAAATGTCCTAACCTGTCAAGCACTTTAGCTAAACTTTAGCGGCTAAACTGGACTTCGCCCCCTTGGGACGACTGAATTTCCTGGCTTCTTGACACTTGAGGGGCGCATTCACGCCCCTGGCCTGCCAGGCCGACCCCCTTCCTTGGCGTTCAACCTTGCGGCCTTCGAGCCGGCGCTGTCGTCCGTCAGGGCCACGACGCTGAAGTCACCGCGGCCTTGACAGTTGGGGAGTCCAGAGGGGGCCTTGGCCCCCTTTGGAAGAGCACGAACTTCTGCCAGGCGCTTGCGCCTGGCTATGGTCAGCCGTAGCGCCGTAGGCGCTCCATTCTTGGGGTGAAGGCCGCAGGCCGAGGGGCAACGCCCCTGGGGGGATGGGAGGCCGCTTTAGCGGCCGGGTGGGATCGAGAAGGGGGGGCACCCCCCTTCGGCGGCCGGTCATTCTGCGCGGCACCTTGGGCCGGTTTGCCGCTTTTTTCGACACCCGGTTATAACTACCAGGTTTAAGATAACGGTTATGAAGGGTTAAAAGCCGGTTAGCTTGACCGGAAAACGCGCGCAACCCGTTGATACGCCAAGGAAAAGGCTAGAAGGGCCGCCCCTCAAGTGTCAATGGATAAGCCCCTCAAGGGTCAATAGTCTGCCCGCCAAGTGTCAAGGTTCGCGCCCCTCATCTGTCAGCACCCCCGCCCCTCAAGTGTCAGCACGGTAGGGGCCTTGCCAACAGGCTTATCCACAACTTCTGTGGATAAAGCCTGTCGGATCAAGCGCATAGGCCGCCTCGACGGCCGCCGGCGCAGCTCCGGGCGGCCGATTTCGAGGCCAGCCCCTCATCTGTCAGCATCGCGCCGGGGTGCGCTGCCCCCCAAGTGTCAAGAAACGCCCCTCAACTGTCACCGGCCGGCGTTTTGTCCCCAAACGATCCACAAGCCCGGCCAGGCGGCGCAGGCCCGCCACGGCCCCGAGAAGGGGCCAGGAAGGCCCGCCAGGGCCTCGTAGCCCAGCGGCGAGGGCCATCGGCCCGGTGAGCGTCGGGAAGGCGCTGGAAGCCCGCCAGGGGCGAGACGGGCGGCCTTGGCCGCTTGGCTCGATGCGCAGCACGACATAGCCGGTTCGCGCGGCCGCAGGCCGGGAGAATCCCCCGCAGCTCGGCCTCTCAAATGTCAAAGAGTGGATCTCATCGTCGGATGTGGCGATGCGAGATCCAGCGCCGGCGGCCGTCATCGTCGGATGTGGCGATGGGGCCCTCGGTGCATCGTTGGATGCGGCGATGGTCGACCGTGGCCAGGACGTGGCCAGCCTCGCCGGAAGTGACGATGCTGCAGCTCGACGTGCGCGAGCTGGTGCGCGGTACTCGGGGTTCTAAGCGGGAATCCCAGAAAATTCCGTCATTCCGTATGATGAAAATTCAGTCGACTCCTCGCTTGACGTGACGAGCGCCAAAAGCCTGCCGCATCTGCCTGGCGCGCTCGAGCTCATCGCCATGCAAATACATCGACGTCGTGGCGATCGACGCATGGCGTAGGTTGTCGCGCACCGCGGTGAGCTGAGCTCCCCGGGCCAACGCATGGCTGGCATGACTGTGACGCATCCAATGAGGCGTGGCACGGCGCAGCTTTTCGGCGGCGACCGGATGATCGGCCTCAATGGCCTCAGCGGCTTGCGTAAAGAATCTTCGCAACACGCACCAAAGGTGAGGGCCGGTGATGCCGGCATTACCGTCTTCCCCAAGACTGCCCACCAGGGGCGTTTTCGGATTCCACCGTTCCCGGCTGACTGGCAGTTGACGCTGTGCCAAGTATTGGTCCAGCGCCGTATACGCGAGCGGCGGCAAGGCCACCTTACCTGGTTTGCCACCTTTGCCAACCAAATGCAGCCAGTGGTCACCGTGCTCGTCGAGGCGGACATTACCCAGGACGGCGCCGACCAGTTCGCTAGCGCGCAGGCCCGTGGCATAGCCGAAGTCGAGCATGAAGCGCAGGCGTTGTGCTGCCGGCTCG
Source organism: Aeromonas sp. ASNIH1 (assembly GCF_002934285.1). Classification (NCBI taxonomy): domain Bacteria; kingdom Pseudomonadati; phylum Pseudomonadota; class Gammaproteobacteria; order Aeromonadales; family Aeromonadaceae; genus Aeromonas; species Aeromonas sp. ASNIH1. Next base: position 63,449 of record NZ_CP026230.1, read on the forward strand.
GACCAGCCGTAGGACCATTCCAGGCCGTCTGCAATGGCGCGCAGCAGTAGCCATTCTCCCTCGGTAAAGCCTCGCGCCGTATCCAGTGCGGGCCGCAAGGCGTGACCGCGTACCTTGACGCCGGCGAAAGGGTTGGCCAGCACATAGCGCTGCTCGATGAGCCACCGGAACAGCGCCGAGAGCACCGTCAGCGCATACGCTGCCGAGCGTGCGGACAAGCCGCCCGAGAAGGGGCGCCATTCCACCGAATCGCGTGGTCGAGGTGGCCCCACCCAACGCTCGCGCGGGGTCGGGTGCCGGACAAAGGCCCGGTACGCGATTGCATCGTCCGTGGTCAGGGATGATAGCGCCCGTCCGCGTTCGACGATGGCCCACAGGATTAGCCGCGCAGCCTCCTTGCGATAGGCGCGCTGTGTGGCGACAGTCTCGTGCAGCGCCAGCCAGGCCTGCACGGCCTCGTAGTCGTTGGTCGCATTCAGCGTGCAAGCGTTGCGCGGGGCCCGGAAATTGCCCTGCGAGCCGTCGACTTCGTTCGGCAGACGCAACTGCTCCCACGGCACGATGCCGCTGGGCTGAATAATCGGGATCAGGGCCCGGGCGCGCTCGGTGAGCTGCGGATGTGCGGCAAAGAAAGCCTCGACCTGCCGGGCGCCTGTCATGCCGAGTCCCTCGATGGCTTTCCACCAGCCACGCCGGCGGGGAATGCGCACGGTCAGCGCCGAGAGGGTGTGGATACCGTACGCCTGCAGTGCCCTGACGGTCCTCGGAGACAGCCACTGGTCGATGCTGTCGCTGATCTGGGGCTTCGGCGCCGGCAGCGTGGGCAAGAGCCGGATCGCGCGTTCGACGGCACCCGCGCGCCCCTGTCGCTCTTCGGGGGCGTGCTGGAACACGTCGGCCAGATCCGGCCGGTGGCGGCTGTTGGCGAAAACGATGAGCTGGCGGCGGATATGCCCCAGCATCCCTCGCGCTGATTGACCGGCGGCCTTGCGTGCCGCCAGGTAGTGTTCAACGGCCGCGCGAGAGCTGAGTCCCGCGTACCAGCCGCGCAAGGCAGCCAGCGAATCCGCATCGGGAAAGCCGACTGGGGTAGAACTCGAAGCCGTAGTCTGGCCCGTTTTCATATGGACAGGTTGCGATTCGAAAAGCGAGTAACGCGATAATAACGATTATTTCAGTAGAATCGAAAATGCCCCATGTTTCTACGAAACCTCAAGATAGCAAGAACGGGCCATGAGCAAGAAGAACAAGCTACTCAGCGTCCTATCCGACGCCGAACAGGAGGCCTTGTATGGCCTGCCGGAGTTCGATGATGCGCAGCAGCTGGAATATCTGGCTGTGACAGAAACCGAGTTGGCGCTTGCCAACAGCCGGCCCAGTCTTCATGCCAAGGTCTATTGCCTCTTGCAGATCGGCTACTTCAAGGCCAAGCATGCCTTCTTCAGTTTCGACTGGGACGAAGTCGAGGACGATTGCGCTTTCGTGCTGAGCCGCTATTTCCACGGCGAGGTGTTCGAACCCAAGGCGATCACCAAGCATGAACGCTACACCCAGCGCGAGCAGATCGCCAAACTATTCGGCTACTGGCCGTGGTCGGCCGCCTTCCTGCCGCAGCTCGAGCAGCAGGCCGCACGGACCGTGCGGCGTGACGTAACGCCGGGGTTCGTCGCCGCCGAGCTGATCGTCTGGCTCAATGAGCACAAGATTATCCGGCCCGGCTATACGACCTTGCAAGAGTTGGTCAGCGAAACGCTATCCGCCGAGCGCCGGCGCCTGGGCAATCTGCTGGAGCAAGCGTTGGACGAATCTGCCAAGGCCGCGCTGAGCCAGCTTCTGGTCCGTGATGACACCCTGTCGCAACTGGCGGCGCTCAAGCAGGACGCCAAGAATTTCGGCTGGCGCCAGATGGTCCGCGAGCGCGAAAAGCGCGCCACGCTGGAGCCGCTGCACGCAATCGCCAAGACACTGCTGCCTAAACTCGACGTCTCGCAGCAGAACCTGCTGTACTACGCGAGCCTGGCAAACTTCTACACCGTCCACGACCTGCGCAATCTGAAGGCCGATCAGACCCAACTCTACCTGCTGTGCTATGCCTGGGTACGCTACCGGCAGCTCTCCGACAACCTGGTCGATGCGATGGCGTACCACATGAAGCAGTTGGAGGACGAAAGCAGCGCTGGTGCCAAACAATCCTTTGCCGACGAGCAGGTGCGCCGTCAGCAGGAAACGCCGCGGGTAGGCCGCCTGCTGTCACTCTACGTTGATGATAGCGTGGCCGATCCCACGCCCTTCGGCGAGGTGCGGCAGCGCGCCTACAAGATCATGCCTCGCGATACGCTGCAAACCACGGCGCAGCGTATGAGCGTGAAGCCGGCGAGCAAGCTGGCCTTGCAGTGGCAGGCGGTGGACGGGCTGGCCGACCGCATGCGCCGCCATCTTCGTCCACTGTACGTTGCGCTCGACCTCTCCGGCTCCAATCCAGACAGTCCATGGCTTGCCGCGCTGGCCTGGGCCAAAGGTGTTTTTGCCAAGCAGCAGCGGCTGTCGCAACGGCCACTCGACGAGTGGCCCGCGGCGACACTTCCGAAACGCTTGCGGCCGTACCTGCTGACCTTCGACGCCGACGGTAAACCAACCGGCCTGCACGCTGACCGCTACGAGTTCTGGCTGTACCGCCAGATCAGGAAGCGTCTCCAATCGGGTGAACTCTACCTCGACGACAGCCTGCAACACCGGCACTTCTCAGATGAACTGGTTGAGATGGACAGGAAGATCGATGTGCTCGCAAAAATGGAGATCCCCTTCCTGCAGCAACCCGTCCATGCCCAACTCGATGCGCTGACTGCCGAACTGCGCACGCAGTGGCTGGCGTTCAACCGCGAGCTGAAACAGGGCAAGCTGACGCACCTCGAATACAACAAGGACACGCAGAAACTGACCTGGCGCAAGCCCAAGAGCGAGAATGAGAAAGCGCGCGAAAAGGCATTCTACGAGAAGCTTCCGTTCTGCGACGTGGCCGACGTGTTTCGCTTCGTCAACGACGAGTGCAAGTTTCTGTCGGCGTTCACGCCCATGCAGCCGCGCTACGCGAAGAAGGTCGCCGACGCTGACAGCCTGATGGCGGTCATCATCGCGCAAGCGATGAACCACGGCAACCACGTCATGGCGCGCACCAGCGACATCCCGTACCACGTGCTGGATAGCGGCTACCAGCAGTACCTGCGCCAGGCAACGCTGCACGCGGCCAACGACTGCATCAGCAACGCCATCGCCACGCTACCGATCTTCCCATACTACTCGTTCGACCTCGAAACGCTGTACGGTGCCGTCGACGGGCAGAAATTCAGCGTCGAACGGCCGACCGTGAAGGCGCGCTATTCGCGCAAGTACTTCGGGCGCGGCAAGGGCGTGGTCGCCTACACGCTGCTGTGCAACCACATCCCGCTCAACGGCTACCTGATCGGCGCGCACGACTACGAGGCCCACCACGTGTTCGACATCTGGTATCGCAACACGTCGGACATCATGCCGACCGCGATCACCGGCGACATGCACAGCGTCAACAAGGCCAACTTCGCCATCCTGCATTGGTTTGGCCGGCGGTTCGAGCCGCGCTTCACCGACCTCAACGCGCAATTGAAAGAACTCTACTGCGCTGACGATCCAGCACAGTATCAGGCGTGCCTGATTCGGCCAGTCGGGAAAATCGACTGCGATCTCATCCATCGCGAGAAGCCGAACATCGACCGGATCGTCGCCACACTCGGGCTGAAGGAAATGACGCAGGGCACGCTGATCCGCAAGCTGTGCACCTACACCACGACGAACCCGACGCGGCGCGCGATCTTCGAGTTCGACAAGCTCATCCGCAGCATCTACACGCTTCGCTACCTGCGCGATCCGCAACTGGAACGCAACGTGCACCGCTCGCAAAATCGCCTCGAGTCCTACCATCAGCTACGCTCGGCCATTGCCCAGGTCGGCGGTAAGAAGGAACTGACCGGTCGCACCGACATTGAAATCGAGATCAGCAACCAGTGCGCACGGCTGATCGCCAACACGATCATTTTCTACAACTCGGCAATCTTGTCGCGGCTGGTGACCAAGTACGAGGCGGCCGGCAACAGCAAGGCGCTGGCACTCATCACAAAAATTTCGCCTGCGGCATGGCGGCACATCCTGCTCAACGGGCACTACACCTTTCAAAGCAGCGGCAAGACGATCGATCTCGATGCGATCGTCGCAGGCCTGGAACTGGAGTGACGGAATTTTCAGCGGTTCCGTGTTAGCAGCAGTGTAAAACTGACCCACCCCAGCGAAGTAAAACTGATCCACTTGGGCTAGTTTGGCGGCCTTTTCGAGGCCGTCGATGTTGACCCAGGAGCAAACCGTGGAAATCAGAGTTCTTGCCCGACAGGGCCACTCCATCCGGCACATCGCCCGCACGTTGGGGGTCTCGCGCAATACCGTGCGCCGCTACCTCCGCGATCCGTCGGTAGCGCGATACCAGCCCCGTGAACCACGCCCCACCAAACTGGGGCCATTTGAATCTTATCTGCGGCAACGGGTCGAGCAGGCCCACCCCATCTGGCTGCCTGCCACCGTCCTGAATCGGGAAATCCGCGCTCAAGGGTATGGCGGCGGTCTCTCGTTATTGCGCGCCTTCCTCGCCACGCTCAAGCCCGCCCGCCGCGAAGCAGGTCCGGCCGTCCGTTTCGAGACCGAGCCCGGACGGCAGTTGCAGGCTGATTTCGTGGTCTTGCGCCGGGCCAGATCCCCCATGTCGGCCTTCGTCGCCACGCTGGGATACAGCCGCATGACGTTTGTCACCTTCGTACCGGACGAATCCTTCGAGTCCGTGCGGGACTCCCTGTTGCTGGCTTTTGACTATCTGGGCGGTGTGCCCCGCGAGGTGTTGTTCGACAACATGAAGACCGTGGTGCTGGAACGCGATGCCTACGGTGACGGCAAGCACCGTTTTCACCCCGGCTTGCTTCAACTGGCCGATGACCTGGGGTTCCGGATCCGGCTGTGTCGCCCGTATCGGGCCCAGACCAAAGGCAAGGTCGAGCGCTTCAATCGCTACTTCCGCGAGAGCTTCTACAACCCGTTGCTGACCCGGATGAAGGGCACGGGGCTGCTGCTCGATTGTGCTGCTGCCAACCGACGCGTCCGTGACTGGTTGGCAGACGAGGCGAATGTGCGGGTCCACGCCACCCTGAACGAGCGCCCCATCGACCGTTGGCGGCAGGAGCGGGAACACCTGCAACCCTTGCCATCCCGTGTGCGGCGCGACGAGGCCCCCCTGCTGGATAACAGTCTCCGCCCGGTACCACTGGAATCTCTCCAGCACCCACTGTCTGTCTATGACGCAATTGGGGAGGCCTGCCGATGAACCTCCAGCATGAGCGGATCGACGCCCTGTGCCAGCAACTCAAACTCGAACGGGTGGCAACGCATTACCCCGTCCTGGCGCAGCAGGCGGTGCGCGAGGACTTCAGCTTCACCGACTTCCTGGAACACCTGTTGCGGCATGAAGCGGGGTGTCGCCAGCAGCGCAGCCGCGAACTGCTGACGCGGATGGCTTGCTTCCCGGGCATCAAGACCCTGGAGGACTATGACTTCAGCTTCAACCCCGGCGTGCCCAAGGCACTGGTGCAGGAGCTGGGCAGTCTGGCGTTTGTCGAACGGGCCGAGAACGTGGTGCTGATCGGACCCTCTGGCATCGGCAAGACCCACCTCGCCATCGCCTTGGGTTACAAGGCCGCGCAAGCCGGGGTCAAGACACGCTTCATCACGGCAGCCGACCTGATGCTGCAACTGAGCACGGCGCAGCGACAAGGGCGGCTGAAGGAATACTTCAACCGCGCCATCCTCGGTCCACGGCTGCTGGTGATCGATGAGATCGGCTACCTGCCTTTCGGACGCGAGGAAGCGAACCTGTTCTTTCAGGTGGTGGCGAAGCGCTATGAGAAAGGGGCGATGATCCTGACCTCGAACCTGCCGTTCAGCCAGTGGGCCGACGCGTTTGCCGGCGATACCACCCTGACAGCCGCGATGCTGGATCGGCTGCTGCACCATGCCCATATCCTGACCCTGAGCGGCGAAAGCTACCGCTTGAAGGACAAGAGGAAGGCGGGAGTGGTCAGGAAAAATTCCAAACCCGAATGATCCAGGTGGGTCAGTATTACTTTGGTGATTCAGGGGTAAAGTGGGTCAGTTTTCAGTTGGTGTTGACACCGGCGTACCCTCGGTGCTATCTTCGCGCCCCAATAGTCGGGGCTTGGCCAGGACTTCCTGAGGCCGTCCGTAACGTGGATGCCGAGGTCAGGCGAGGTGGCCGACCCATGAACGCCGACCTGATTCGTTTTTCAATAGCGCTGGACGTTGTGGTGCCAGGGACTTACCAACCCGATGTGTGCCCATCCGGGGCAGTTACAGCCGTTACAGCCTCTGGAGAGGGAGCGGCTTGCCGCTCGGTGATAATCCCAGCTGTAGCGGCCTGATTACATCCGGCCGCTACACCTAGCTCCACCTTCAAACAAGGAATATCGTTGATGTCACTGTATCGCCGTCTAGTTCTGCTGTCTTGTCTCTCATGGCCGCTGGCTGGCTTTTCTGCCACCGCGCTGACCAACCTCGTCGCGGAACCATTCGCTAAACTCGAACAGGACTTTGGCGGCTCCATCGGTGTGTACGCGATGGATACCGGCTCAGGCGCAACTGTAAGTTACCGCGCTGAGGAGCGCTTCCCACTGTGCAGCTCATTCAAGGGCTTTCTTGCTGCCGCTGTGCTGGCTCGCAGCCAGCAGCAGGCCGGCTTGCTGGACACACCCATCCGTTACGGCAAAAATGCGCTGGTTCCGTGGTCACCCATCTCGGAAAAATATCTGACAACAGGCATGACGGTGGCGGAGCTGTCCGCGGCCGCCGTGCAATACAGTGATAACGCCGCCGCCAATTTGTTGCTGAAGGAGTTGGGCGGCCCGGCCGGGCTGACGGCCTTCATGCGCTCTATCGGCGATACCACGTTCCGTCTGGACCGCTGGGAGCTGGAGCTGAACTCCGCCATCCCAGGCGATGCGCGCGATACCTCATCGCCGCGCGCCGTGACGGAAAGCTTACAAAAACTGACACTGGGCTCTGCACTGGCTGCGCCGCAGCGGCAGCAGTTTGTTGATTGGCTAAAGGGAAACACGACCGGCAACCACCGCATCCGCGCGGCGGTGCCGGCAGACTGGGCAGTCGGAGACAAAACCGGAACCTGCGGAGTGTATGGCACGGCAAATGACTATGCCGTCGTCTGGCCCACTGGGCGCGCACCTATTGTGTTGGCCGTCTACACCCGGGCGCCTAACAAGGATGACAAGCACAGCGAGGCCGTCATCGCCGCTGCGGCTAGACTCGCGCTCGAGGGATTGGGCGTCAACGGGCAGTAAGGCTCTGAAAATCATCTATTGGCCCACCACCGCCGCCCTTGCGGGCGGCATGGATTACCAACCACTGTCACATTTAGGCTAGGAGTCTGCGCGGCAGAGCCGTGTGACCGGTTTTCTGTAGAGCACTGACGATGGCGGCGGCGCTCTCTGCAATTGGCAAGGCGTCGGCGCCAAGGATACCAATCTTGCGGCGCGCGGCGTGTTATGACGACTGGGGTGCATTTGAGCCGCCCCATTTAACCTTCGCCCTCACAGATACGCCATTCGCCTCAGATTTAGCGCCATGCAGACGAGCTTCCACTCGGCTTGCACCTTGTCCAGGCCCCTCATGCTGAACTGACGCAATCCCATCACCGCCTTGATCCAACCATTCGGAGCCTCCACGATCGACTTGCGCCGGCGGTAAGCTGCATCGCCTTGCTCCGTTTTCAATTTCGCCGCAATCGCCGCCGTATGCGGATGGGTCTTGGCATTGACCTTGGCATCTTCACGTCCCTCGCGGCCGAGGGCAACGATGACATCGCCGTGGTGATCGGCGACCTTTGCCAGAACAGCCTCACTACGGAATCCCGCATCCGCCAGCGTCTGGGCCGGCATTTCTCCGGTGTTGGCCTGAACTGCTGCCAGCATGCCCAGCAGCGCCTGACTGTCCGCGGCGCAGTTGGTCAACTCCGCCGCCACGATGATCTGGTGCTCGGCATCGACCGCTGTGTACCCGTTGTAGCTCTGCTCGGAGCCACCACCGGCGTGTTTCATGATCCGGCTGTCCGGATCGGTGAAGCTTTCCTGATCACGGTCATCCGGCACACCAAACTCGCGTTTGTAGGGGGAACCGCAGAATTCGGAAAAAATCGTACGCTAAGCTAACGGTGTTCTCGTGACAGCTCTTTGACTAAATAACTGATCCCAATAGTGCTACACCTTCGCTGTGCCATAGCCATTCCCCGGGAAAGGAGACACGGTATCCATGAAGTGTTTCACTCGGGCCAGCAGGTTTGCCATCCCTCTGCATTGATGATTGCGCGTGATGGTTTCATGTAACTTGTGCCATAGCCGTTCTATGTGATTAACCCAAGGGCTGTAAACTGGCTGGAACACCAGGCAGAACTTGGGATTCTTCTTCAACCATCGCTCGGTCTGTTTGCTTTTGTGAATGATGTAGTTATCGAGGATCAACGTGATGGTTTTGGCTCGTCGGTAGTGGTGGCGCAGCTTTTCCAGCATGGCAATAAACAGCGATGAGTTTTTCTTGATCCCGCTGACGTAAAGTACCCTTCCGTTGCCTGCGTGGAGAACGCCTGCCAGATAATGCTTGGCATTCTGCCCCGGTGTGACAACCCGCTTTTGCTGCGCTCTGAACATCCAGTCGGCTCCTAATTTGGGATTGAGGTCTATATCGACTTCATCCTCATAAAACACCGGATTATCGGCATCACAGCGGGCCAGCGCGGCGTCGATATTCGCCATTTTTTCCTGATAGGCTGGGTCTTTTATCCGCAAGGTCGGCACGGGCCTGCGCCAGACAATGCCCATACGAGGTAACCATCGGCGGAGCGTGGAGGCTGCCACATTGAGCCCTGTTAACCGATTGATTTTTATAGCCAATAGTTCAGTACACCAACGGCTGCGCTGATAACCAAAATCTTGCGGAGAAAACTGCATGAGCAGCACCAGTAGGGTGACAATCTTGGCGATAGGTAAGACTGGGGCACGGCCAGCCGGTAAGGCTTCTAGCGCATCTATGCCTTCATCTCGATACCACCGAAGCCAACGACCGATGGTCGAGCGCGCAGCGCCGGTAAGGTGATGAACATCGGTGATCGTGCGTCCTTCATGTAACAGCAAGATGGCCATCAAGCGACGAGCATGTCCTTTATCACGGGTGGCATGGATGATTTTGTGAATGCGGCGCCGTTGTGGTCGTGGCAGAGGTGGTAGGATAGGCATCAACTCAGTCCTTTGGGTGTGGCTTGTTTTGTTTAGCGACTAATCAGATCGCACAAACTGGACTGAGTTCCCTTCCTCCGGTGATCTACTATTCGGAACAGCTATTTAGGCTTTCTAAGGCCATTCTGATAGCCCTGACTTCCTGAAAAGCCATGGCTAAAATTTGTGCGGCTAAAAGGGATAACCGATGGTAAAGTAAGTTATCCCTGTCGAGATACTGAAAAGCGTTATCCTCGTTTTTCCCAAAACTGTTTTGCCAGTTCGCTCAGAGCGCTAGTTAACTGAGCGACAGATTTCGCACTTTGCAAATTATTCTGCCCGGTCTGTACATTGGTATCAGCAGCATCGCGTATATTGATAATACTGCGGTTTATGTCTTCACTTACTGCTCCCTGCTGCTCGACCGCAGTCGCTATTTGCGCGTTCATGTCGGTAATTTCGTTAACGCGTTGGCCAATTCCATCAAGAGCTGTAGCTGCTTCCTCTGCGTGAGCTACACTCGTGTGCGCTTGCCGACTACTTTGCTCCATGACTGTAACAGCGGATTGCGCTCGCTCTTGTAGAGCGCTGATCATGCTTTGAATATCCGTTGTCGATTGCTGTGTGCGAGCAGCAAGACTGCGAACCTCATCGGCGACAACAGCAAAACCACGCCCCTGCTCACCAGCACGTGCGGCCTCAATTGCTGCGTTGAGTGCCAACAAATTCGTTTGCTCGGCGATCCCTCGTATAACGTCAAGAACTTTTGATATCTCGTTACTTTGACCTTCAAGCTCATGAATAACCTGAGCGGCTTGCCTAATTTCACCTTCAAGGGCAGTGATTGACTGGCTTGTGTAGGCTACCAGACGCTGGCCAGATGCCGTCTCAGTGTCTGCTCTTCCGGCCGCATCTGCAGCATGCTGTGCATTGCTCGCAACCTCTTGAATGCTTGCCACCATTTGGTTTACTGCCGTTGCTATTTGATCTGTCTCTGCCTGCTGCTCAACTGTAAGTACATTGCTTGACTCAATATCCTTTAGTAGGCCTCGGGTGTGTTCGCTAAGCCGATTTGATGCATCACCTATGCGACCTACTATGGCGCCTGTTTCAGCTTGCATCATTCGTAAAGCAAACTCTATTTGGCCAAACTCATCGGTGCGCCCAGTGTAGAGGGATTGACTTAATGGGTTATTGGAAATATTCCTGGCTCTTTCAACCAGTCTTCCAAGAGGAGAGAGAATAGCCAAAACACTAACAGAGCTTAAGCTTCCTGACATTAAAGTGGCTAACAATAAGCTGCTTATTGATGTATCAGTAAGCATGCCGGCAGCCATTGCGCTTGATATAATACTACCCCATATGAGCAAGAGTATTTTCACGGAAAAGCTAGCAGCCAATTTCGGCCTCGCGGCCTTCCCGCTTCTCAATTGAGCATATAATTTTTCCGCAGCCAAAACCTGCTCAGGTTCAGGCTTGGTCCTTACAGACTGGTATTCAACAATCGAACCATTCTTAGCTATTGGCGTTACATAAGCACTTACCCAATAGTGGTCGCCATTTTTACAGCGATTTTTTACTAGCCCCATCCATGAGCGGCCAGATTTTAATGTACTCCACATATGCTCAAATGCAGCAGGCGGCATATCTGGGTGTCTTACGATGTTGTGAGGCTGGCCTAATAGTTCTTCCTCAGTGAAACCACTGATTTTAATGAAGTCAGGATTAACGTACGTGATATGGCTTTGAGGGGAGGTAGTCGAAAGAATATTGGCATCTTTTGGGAGTTCTAAGTTTCGACCCGTCACTGGTAAATTCTGGCGCATAAGAACCTCAAGGGTTGGCTGTTTTATTTTATTGTTTTCGGCATTAAGCCCAATTTCTTGAGCGTTACGATAAAGCTAGCATGGAAACGATAGGTGCAAGCAAGTTAAGGGTTGCATCGCGCATGTCAATCTAGGCTATACCCTATCCTGATGTCAGGAGAAGCCACCCAGCAACGTCAGAATAGAGTTAACTTTTGTGTTTCTTGACACCTGCGGCGAAAGGTCATAGATTTCTTCCTGACACTTTCGTATTTGGAGGTATCTTGCAGGGTCAACGCATCGGCTACGTCCGGGTCAGCAGCTTCGACCAGAACCCGGAGCGGCAACTGGAGCATGTCGAAGTCGGCAGGGTGTTCACCGACAAGGCGTCGGGCAAGGACACCCAGCGGCCCGAGCTTGATTCGCTGCTGGCCTTCGTGCGCGAAGGCGACACCGTGGTGGTTCACAGCATGGATCGCTTGGCGCGCAACCTCGATGACTTGCGCCGCCTCGTACAAAAGCTGACCAAGCGCGGCGTGCGCATCGAGTTCGTCAAGGAAAGCCTGACCTTCACCGGCGAGGATTCACCGATGGCGAACCTGATGCTGTCGGTCATGGGGGCATTCGCCGAATTCGAGCGGGCCTTGATCCGTGAGCGGCAGCGCGAAGGCATCGCGCTCGCTAAGCAACGCGGAGCCTACCGAGGCCGAAAGAAGTCTCTGAGCGGTGAACAGATTGCTGAACTGAAACGGCGCGTCACGGCGGGCGAGCAAAAAGCGAAGCTGGCCCGTGAATTTGGTGTCAGCCGGGAGACCCTGTATCAATACTTGAAATTGGATCAATAAATATGCCTCGTCGTTCCATACTGTCCGCCGCCGAGCGGGAAAGCCTGTTGGCGTTGCCGGACACCAAGGACGACCTAATTCGACATTACACGTTCAGCGATACCGATCTCTCCATCATCCGCCAGCGGCGCGGGCCTGCGAATCGCTTGGGCTTTGCCGTGCAGCTCTGCTACCTGCGCTTTCCCGGAATCTTCCTTGGTGTCGATCAGGCGCCGTCTTTGCCCCTACTGAAACTGGTCGCCGACCAGCTCAAGGTCGGCGTCGAAAGCTGGGACGACTACGGGCAGCGGGAGCAGACCCGGCGCGAGCACCTGGTCGAGCTGCAAACGGTGTTTGGCTTCCAGCCGTTCACCATGAGCCACTACCGGCAGGCCGTGCACACGCTGACCGACCTGGCCATGCAAACCGACAAAGGCATCGTGCTGGCTAGCACCTTGGTTGAGCATCTGCGGCGACAGTCGATCATCCTGCCCGCGCTCAACGCCATCGAGCGCGCTAGCGCCGAGGCCATCACTCGCGCCAACCGGCGCATCTATGACGCCTTGGCCGAACCACTGTCGGACACGCATCGCCGCCGCCTCGACGATCTGCTCAGGCGCCGGGACAACGGCAAGACGACCTGGCTGGCCTGGCTGCGCCAGTCGCCGGTTAAACCGAACTCGCGGCACATGCTGGAACACATCGAACGCCTCAAGGCGTGGCAGGCGCTCGATCTGCCTTCCGGTATCGAGCGGTCGGTGCACCAGAACCGCCTGCTCAAGATCGCCCGTGAGGGTGGCCAGATGACGCCCGCCGACTTAGCCAAGTTCGAGCCGCAACGGCGCTACGCCACCCTCGTGGCGCTGGCCATCGAGGGCATGGCCACGGTCACCGACGAAATCATCGACTTGCACGACCGCATCCTGGGCAAGCTGTTCAACGCCGCCAAGAACAAGCATCAGCAGCAGTTTCAGGCATCCGGCAAGGCGATCAACGCCAAGGTGCGGCTGTTCGGGCGCATCGGCCAGGCGCTGATCGAGGCCAAGCAAGCTGGCCGCGATCCGTTCGCCGCCATCGAGGCCGTCATGTCCTGGGATGCCTTCGCCGAAAGCGTCACCGAGGCGCAGAAGCTCGCTCAGCCCGATGACTTCGATTTCCTGCACCGCATCGGCGAAAGTTACGCCACCTTGCGCCGCTACGCGCCGGAATTCCTTGCCGTGCTCAAGCTGCGGGCCGCACCCGCCGCCAAGAACGTGCTCGATGCCATCGAGGTACTGCGTGGCATGAACACCGACAACGCCCGCAAAGTGCCTGCCGATGCCCCGACCGACTTCATCAAGCCGCGCTGGCAGAAGCTGGTGATGACTGACGCGGGTATCGACCGGCGCTACTACGAGCTGTGCGCGCTGTCCGAGCTGAAGAACTCGCTGCGCTCGGGCGACATCTGGGTGCAGGGATCGCGCCAGTTCAAGGACTTCGAGGACTACCTGGTGCCGCCCGCGAAGTTCGCCAGCCTCAAGCAGTCCAGCGCATTGCCGCTGGCCGTGGCCACCGACTGCGACCAATACCTGCACGACCGCCTGACGCTGCTTGAAGCGCAGCTTGCCACGGTCAACCGCATGGCAGCGGCCAACGACCTGCCGAATGCGATCATCACCGAGTCGGGCCTGAAGATCACGCCGCTGGATGCGGCGGTACCCGACACCGCGCAGGCGCTGATCGACCAGACAGCCATGATCCTGCCACACGTCAAGATCACCGAACTGCTGCTCGAAGTCGATGAGTGGACGGGCTTCACCCGCCACTTCACGCACCTGAAATCGGGCGATCTGGCCAAGGACAAAAATCTGCTGTTGACCACCATCCTGGCCGACGCGATCAACCTGGGCCTGACCAAGATGGCCGAGTCCTGCCCCGGCACGACCTACGCCAAGCTCGCCTGGCTACAAGCCTGGCATACCCGCGACGAAACCTATTCGACAGCGCTGGCCGAGTTGGTGAACGCCCAATTCCGGCATCCCTTCGCCGAACACTGGGGCGACGGCAGCACGTCATCGTCGGACGGCCAGAACTTCCGAACCGGGAGCAAGGCCGAGAGTACCGGTCACATCAACCCGAAATATGGCA